>NZ_JBTIYK010000002.1:0-49597 GCF_054401105.1 Corynebacterium sp. S7 | reverse complement strand
GGTTGCGTCCGTTAGCGTGGTGTATCTGTAACTGCCGGTGACAACCCTCATGAATGCACGAGGCGACCACCGCAGTACCTTTCGAATCAACTCCTACATCTCCTCGAAAGGGACACCACGATGGCCGCTGGCCCCCATTCTATCGACCCCACCACCTATCTCGACGACCTGCTGTCTCAAGCCTCCCCGGACCTGATGAGACAGATGCTCCAGGGCTTCATCAACCAGATCCTGTCCACCCAGGCCGACCAGATCTGCGGCGCCGAATACGCCACCACATCCGAGTCCCGCACCAACGTCCGCAACGGCTACCGCCACCGCGACCTCGACACCCGGGTTGGCACCATCGACGTCGCCGTGCCCAAGCTGCGTACCGGTTCGTTCTTCCCCGACTGGCTGCTGGAACGACGCACCCGGGCCGAACGGGCCCTGACCACCGTGATCGCCACCTGCTACCTCAAAGGTGTCTCCACCCGCAGGATGAACGACCTGGTCGCCAGCTTGGGGATCAACAACCTGTCGAAATCACAGGTGTCAGAGATGGCCAAAGACCTCGACGTCATGGTCGAGGACTTCCGGACCCGGCCCCTGGATACCGGACCCTACCTGTATGTTTCATGCGACGCGCTGACGATGAAGGTCCGTGAAGGCGGCCGCGTGGTCAAAACCTCCGTCCTGCTGGCCACCGGCGTCAATGCCGAAGGCTACCGCGAGTTACTCGGTATGCAGGTCGCCACATCCGAGTCTGTGGCCTCCTGGACCGGGTTCTTCCGCGACCTCAAGGCCCGGGGCCTGGATCAGGTGTACCTGGTCACCAGCGACGCGCACCTGGGCATCCAGCACGCCATCAGCGACGTCCTGCCCAACGCGTCCTGGCAGCGGTGCCGGACGCATTTTTCGAAGAACCTCTCCGGCCTTGTGCCCAAGACGCAGTGGCCGACATTGTCGGCGATGTTCCAGACGATCTTTCAGCAACCCGACGCCCAGGCTGTGTGGGATCAGGCACGGGAGGTGGTGGGCTTCTGTGAGCAGAAGTTCCCCCATGTCGCGGACTACCTCGAGGAGTCCCTCGATGAGCTGCTGGCGTTCACGAACGCGCCGAAGGCCGTGTGGACGAAGGTGTGGTCGAACAACCCGACCGAGCGGTTGAACCGGGAGATCCGCCGGCGCACCGATGTCGTCGGGATCTTCCCCAACCGCGACGCCGTCGTCCGCCTCGTCGGTGCCGTGTTGGCGGAGCAGCACGATGATTGGATCCAGCAGAAGCGCTACATGTCGTTGACGAGCCTGGAGCAGACGAAGGCGATGATGGCCAGCTCTGTGATCGACGCCAGGGAATCCACTCAGGAGGTTGCATGAGCCCGCGCCAGCATCGAGCTCGTGCCGGTCCCTGAGGTCGTCACGCTGCTTGTTTTATCGAAAGGCAGAAACACCACTCCCGCGGACTTGACCCAGGTACGCTGTGACCTCGACCAGTTCAAACACCGCTGGCGCACCCGCCTCGACGGCTGGAAGGCAACAGGCGAGGGGGCACTAGAGAAAAAATACGCCCAATCATTCTGGTCAGACTTCCTTGCCTGCTTCGGCATCAACGCCGCACGCATGGATCTGTTCGAACAAGACGCCCGTCGAGGCTCCTCCGGCAACAGTGGCTACATCGATCTGTTCTGGCCCTCCGTGGTCATCGGTGAAGCAAAATCACCGGTGCTGTTGCAAAGTTGGGCCAGGGTCGAAAAGCCCAACCTCAAGACATTAGTTGTCCTTGCTCCGGGGTGCTTAAGCTGTCTCGAATATCCGGCTGACGATCACCGCGTCCGGGTTCGGTTGCCCGTAAGCAAACATCGTCCCCTGGCCTTTCCGTAATGAATGCATCGCTTCCATCCCTTTCAACGTCCGGTAGGCGGAAATTCGGTTTTTGAACGCTCCCTTCGGCCCCAGGATTCTTTTAAGTCGGCCATGATCTCCCTCGATAACGTTGTTCAGGTATTTCACCTGCCGGTGCTCCACCGTCTGAGGGCAGATTCCCTCCGCCTTCAGCTCGGATATTGCCCTGGCCAGAGCTGGTGCCTTGTCGGTGTTGATGACCCGCGGGGACCCGGCTGTCGTATTCGACCTCAGGGTCTTGGCCAGGAAACGCTTGGCCGCCGCGACATTGCGCTTCGGGGAGAGATAAAAGTCCAGGGTCTGCCCACCGGCGGTAATAGCCCGGTAGAGATAGCACCACTTCCCGCCGACCCGGATGTAGGTCTCATCCACCCGCCAGGAACTGGCCTGCCAGTCGGGTACCTGCCGGTACCAGCGCGTCTGCTTATCCAGCTCAGGGGCGTATTTCTGCACCCAGCGGTAGATCGTGGTGTGATCGACTGGCACACCCCGCTCGGTCATCATTTCTTCGAGATCGCGGTAGCTCACCCCGTAGCGGCAGTACCACCGCACCGCCCACAGGATGATGTCACGGGGGAAATGCCGACCGGAGAAGATGCCCATGGCTCTGATTATTTCACGCCGGTCTTTCTACTGCCCCAACTTTGCAACAGCACCGTTTCGAGAACTACTACAAGGACCTGTCGCTGCGGTTGAAAAACCGCGAGGTTGACCTGGTCATCGTGGTCAACATGTTTCTCACGGGTTTTGACGCCACGACGCTGAATACCTTGTTCGTGGACAAGAACCTGCGCTACCACGGCCTGATCCAAGCGTTTTCGCGGACCAACCGCATCCTGAACTCGGTCAAGACCTTTGGCAACATCGTCTCCTTCCGCGACCTGGAGGACGAAACCAACGACGCGATCTCGCTGTTCGGCAACAAGGATGCCCGCGGTGTGGTGCTGATGAAGTCTTATGCAGAGCACTTGACGCAGTACCAGAGCGCCGTGAACTCTCTGTTCGAGGACTTCCCGCTCGGTCCAGACGGCAGTGTCCCGGTCATTGAGAGTGAGAAGGGGCAGAAGAACTTCATCGTGCTGTTTAGCGGGATCCTGCGCCTGCACAATATCCTGACCAGCTTTGATAAGTTCGTGGACCCGGAGACCTCGGACAATCCGCTCAGCCCCCGGATGATGCAGGACTACCAGAGCCTGTACCTGGATCTGTACCAACAGCGCCGTAGTCAGGAGCGTGCCGAGCATGAGTCCATTGACGAGGACGTCGTCTTCGAGATTGAGCTGATCAAGCAGGTCGAGATCAACGTCGACTACATCCTCATGCTGGTGGAGAAGCACCGTCAGGAAAAAGGTGACGGGGACGACAAGGAACTGCGTTCCGAGATCAGCCGTGCCGTGGACGCGTCCCCGTCACTGCGCAACAAGAAGGATCTGGTGGAGGCCTTTGTAGACTCCATCTCGACGCAGAAGGACGCTGAGGTCGACGCGGCCTGGCGCCAGTTCATCGAGGGGCGGAAGAACGCGGAACTCGATGAGATTATCGAGGGTGAACGTCTGAGGGATGAGCCGGCGAAGAAGTTCGTCGAGCAGGCCCTCCGCGACGGTGAGCTGCGCACCTCCGGTACTGAAATCGTGGAGATCCTGCCCCGGTTGTCACGGTTTGCGAAGAACCAGGATCAGTCTTTGGATGGTGTGAAGCAGCGAGTCATCACCAAGCTCACGGCGTTCTTTGAGCGCTTTTTCGACCTGGTCGTTTCTGGGGAAGACCGATAGACGCATTCCAGGGGGGAAGGATAGGTAAGGACATTGCAGCCACCAATCGTTCGCGTAACTGAAGGTAAGGCGTCCTGCCCTTTCTGTCGGCGGGTTATGCAGGTTTACCTTGGGGAAACTCATTTTAGTGGGCATGCAGCACCTGATGGAACTTGGTGTGAAGAAGAGGCAAGCTATATTTTCCGCGTAGAGTCGCCCCCTCCATCCAAGAAAAGTGGCAAGAAACGAAAGAAGAAGCGTGGAGGCTGTGACTTGCAGCTTCGTTTGGCGGTTTTTCCGCGGCTTCGAATGGCGGTTCAATCGACGCCGATGGCAACACCTGGATAGGCCACCCGGGCGCTCGGGATGGGCTTATTAGAGACCGAAGGCGCCGCCGCTGACGAGGATGAAGATGCCCAGGCCGATCAGGACGATCGGGAACAGCACGTGCTCCCAGCGCTCAAGGACTTCTGCGATGGGCGGGCGGGTGGCCACGAACTTTGCCAGCAGGACCAGGCCTGCCACCAGGACGAGGAAAACGATGCAGTAGATGATGACGGCGGCAGTGTCCACGTTGAGGAAGACCGGGACGTAGACGCCGATATTGTCGCCACCGTTGGCAAACGTCACACCGGCGACGGTCAGCACACCCACCTTTTTCCCGGCGATCTCCGCATCATCATCGTCGTCATCATCGCTTCGCCAGGCCTGCCAGGCCGCCCATAGTCCCAGGGCCAGGGGAATTAGTCCGAAGTACGGGATCGCCTCAGCAGGTAGGAATGCTCCTGCCCCCAGCGTGACCAGGACTGCGGCCGCGAGGATGCCCATGAAGCCGAGGTACTGACCAGCCAGAATCCGAAGCGTGGTCCCTTTTTGCCCCGCCCCGCGGGCAAAAAACAGCGAGAGCACGATGATGTCGTCGATATTGGTGGCGATAAACAGACCAATCGCCGACAGTAGACCGGTTACCACTACGCACTCTCCTGTCCAGTGACACACCCAGGTACGGCGCATCCGGCGTCGATGCATTCGGCGTTGTCATCGACGGCCAGGGTGATATCCAGCAACGCGTTCAACGCCTGCGCCAGATGAGCATCAACGATCTCGTAGCGGGTCTGTCGCCCCTGCGGTTCGGCGACAACAATTCCGCAGTCCCTCAGGCAGGCGAGATGGTTCGACACGTTCGAGCGCGTCAGTTCCAGATCCTGGGCGAGAGCGGCCGGGTAGGCCGGCCCCTCCAGCAGCGCCAGGAGAATGCGGGAACGAGTCGGATCCGCCATGGCCCGACCCAACCGGTTCATCACGTCTAGATGAGAAGCAATAGTCAGCATGTGCTGAACTATACAGCTGTTGCTGAACTAACTTCGACATGGGGTGGCGTCGTTGCCAGAGGTCGTCTGCACTTTCAGGCTGAGGCCTTCACTGCGCAGGAAGGAAGCGGTTGCCTAGTTGGCGGTGTTCCCGACGTGATTTAAAGGTGAGGGCTATTGCCGGCAGCTTCCGGCCCAGGCCAGTGGCGGCCCACGTACCGATCAAGGTGTCCCACTTCCAAGGAAGTGGAACACCCTTAATGAAACCAAGTGAAAATACATAACCCCCGGACGGCACTGTTCCACAAGCTATTCCAACCAACTGTCTCACAAAATCTGCTGCAGAATAGAATTCCGGTACGCTGTGGGTCATGGATATCGGATACGCCCGGGTTTCCACGGCGAAACAAGACCTCGACCGTCAGATCGACGCGCTACGCAAAGAAGGTGTTGCGGATAAATACATCTACGTCGACAAGAAATCCGGATCCACCACGAACCGGCCCGGCCTACAGCAAGCCCTTGAGCAAGCCCGCGCGGGTGATGTCATCGTCGTTCACACCCTCGACCGGTTGGGTCGCACCGTCCGGGACACGCTGAACCTGATCCATGAACTTCAGGAGCGTGAGGTCGGGGTGCGCACCCTGGCCGATCCCATCACGGTGGATTCCTCGAACCCGAATGATCCGATGGCGCAGTTGGCGGTGGTGATCCTCTCGCTGTTTGGGCAGATGGAACGCACCTACGCCGTCGAGCGCGCAGCCCATGCCCGGGCAGTGGCCGAGGCAAAGGGAAAACGGGTGGGCCGGCCCAGTGTGGTGGACCCAGACAAACTTCGATACGCAGAACACCTGCGCAACGAGGGGTACTCGATGAGCAAAATTGTGGAGAAGACCGGCATCACCCGCTCCAGTCTCTACCGGCACCTGCCACCGCGGCCGGTGGAGACCCACACCGCCGCAGACATCCCTGACACCTCAAACCCCAGCCTGCGGTGAGGGTTGGTGAACGGGACTTCTGACACTTGTCGTCTTGTGCACGCAGGTAGTGACCAGATAGTGGTCAGAAGGCGTGTGCATAGCCCTGCTGGCCAGGCAGGGTCTGTGCAATCGCCTTCTGACCCTGATAACGATATTTTTTCGATGCGTGTCACGTAAACGACCGATTTAGCAACACTCCTGACCAACGAACTGATCTAGATCAACCCTCCCGACTCTGACATTTTGGACGAGTGCCCCACTTCCTTGGAACTAGGGCGGGGCGTCCTCATTGAAAATCGCCAGCCTCATTAGGATGTGCCCGTGAGACGCTATTAATCTCTGGCTGACCGCGAAAGACCGCCAAGCTAATCTTCCCCACTTCATACCCTGTGTATTGGAATGGAATGGGAGGTGCGGTTTTGTGATACTTCAGGTGGCGCCCACTGATCGAGAGGAAGAACCGCTATCGTCAGGGATGCGCACTTCGCACATCTAATGCGATCAGAATGCTGAAAACACCGACGAAAGGACACAATCATGAAAATCATGGGCAAAGCCAAGGACTTCCTGAACAGCCCATCCGGCAAAAAGACCACCGGACAGGCCCTCGACAAGGCAGAAAAATTCGCCACCGGAAAACTTAGCGCAGACAAGGCCACCAAGATCAGAAAGGCCCGCGGCATGGTGGACAAACGTCTGGGCACCGGTTCTACCGATCCGACCCGGCCGAAGCGCGATACCACTGAACGCTCCACGAATCGTGACGACCAACCAGGGTCCGCCGGCGGCAGCGGCCAGCACAAGCCCTGAAGCCAGCAGTAGGACACATCATGCTCAGTGGAATACACCACCCCGGTTCAACCTTGCACTAGGCCCGGGGGAATCTAGACCTAAAAGCTAAAGTTAGCGCAGGAGGCACAGATTTCGTGATGCACGCACAAGCGCATTCCCAAGAAGTATCCGCAATCGCTGGCGCATCAACCTTTGTCGTGGACTAACGCCATAGTTTCGGGGCGGCAGGCTAGCGGTATCGGGGAAACAGGATTAGGATCCCTCCGGTGGAACGAAAATCACCGTCCAGCTGGCTACGACCGGCCCAACTTGCCGCCGCAGGCTTCCTTGGTCTGATCCTGGTGGGTGCGTTTGTCCTGACCCTGCCGTTTGCCTCGGCGGACGGCCAGTTCACCCCGTTCCGCGCGGCCCTGTTCACCGCCACTTCCGCAGTGTCGCTGACCGGTCTCATCGTCGTCGACACCGGAAGCTACTGGAGTTTCACAGGGCAAGCCACAGTGCTCTCCCTGATCCAGCTAGGCGGGTTCGGCATCATGAGCCTTACCTCCTTAACGGGCATGTTATTGACCGGGCGGATCAGCCTACGGTCCCGACAAGCCACCGCGGCGGAAGGGCGCCCCCTGTCACTTGGGGGCATTCGGAAGACGCTCATGGCCACCCTTGTGCTCACCGTGGTCTGTGAAGCGGTGGTTGCTCTTACCGTCGGACTGCGTTTCGCAACGACCTACGAGATGTCCCCACTTCGGGCCACCTGGGAGGGGATCTTCCACGCCATTTCCGCGTTCAACAACGCCGGATTCGGACTGCGTGCGGACAGCCTGATGCCCTATGCCAGTGATGCCTGGGTCCTTGTCCCGCTGGCCGGTGCCTTCATCATTGGCGGGCTGGGTTATCCGGTCCTTGCGGAGCTGGTGTCCCGTGTCCGGGACCGGATCCGCGCCCGCCTGCGTGGAGTATCCCCCGGTACATACCGGTTGTCAGTGACTACGCGGATGACCTTGGTCGGCACCGGTGTTCTGATTGTCGCCGGAACGATCATGGTGGCTGCTATCGAATGGAACGGCGTGCTCCGCGATATGTCGCTCGGGACGAAATGGCTCACGGCGTTTTTCCAGGGGACCGCCCCACGCACCGCTGGATTCAACTCCGTCGACTACGCGGAGATGAACCCGGTAACCCTGATGGGCACCGATATCCTAATGTTCATCGGCGGCGGTTCCGCTGGCACTGCTGGAGGTATCAAGATCACCACGGCGATCGTGCTGCTCGCGGCGATGGTTGCCGAGTTCCAGGGCCAGCGTGACACCTCAGTGGGGCGTCGACGGATCCCTCACACCGTGGTACGTCAGGCAATGACGGTGGCCGCTGCCGGTGTCGGCGTGGTTACACTCGCGGTCGGGGCCCTGCGCATCCTCGAGCCGCAGTTCACCGCCGATCAGCTGAGCTTCGAGGTAATCTCCGCTTTCGCCACGGTAGGCTTATCGACCGGTATCACCGCGGATTTGAGTGCTCCCTCGCAGATCATTCTCTGCCTGTTGATGTATCTCGGACGGGTCGGTCCTATCACGCTGGTGGCTGCGCTAGCCGCCCGTAACGTTGTCCGCAGATTCGACTACCCCACGGAAAGGCCGTTCATTGGCTAAGTTTCCAGGCTCCGCGCTGCGGAGCAGACGCAAGATCGATATCTCCCCAGTGGTCGTCATCGGGCTGGGACGCTTCGGCTCTTCTCTGGCCAGAGAACTCACGAGATATGGTGTGGAAGTCCTCGGTATCGACGCCGATGACAAGCTTGTCCGCGACCACGCCGCTGATCTCACCGACACTGCTGTCGCGGACGCCACCGATGTGGAAGCACTACGGCAGCTCGGCGTGGATGAGGTCGAGAGGGTGGTCTTGGCCATCGGGTCGCATCTGGAAGCCTCCATCCTCACCGCATCCAACCTCGTCGAGCTGGGTATCCGTGATATCTGGGCCAAGGCTGATTCCGATCCGCATGCCCGCATCCTCACCCAGATCGGTGTGCACCATGTCGTTCGACCCGAACACGACACTGGCCGCAGGATCGCACACCTCCTGGGCGGTCGGTTTCAGGACTTCGCCGAGTTGGACGAGAACTACGGTGTGATCAAGCTGGCCCCGCCGTCGGTCCTGCTTTTCGGAACACTGGATGTCCAACGGATTTGGGAAAAATACCATGTGTACCTGGTGTCCGTTCGTACGGGCACGGGTCGGTGGGAGCCCCTCTCATCCGGTTACCCATTGTCATCAACTGACCTCATCGTCGTCGCCGGCAGCCCTGAAGACCTTGAGGTTTTCTCCTGCGCGTAGCGCCAGCGATGACGTCCGCAAACGAGCACATATTTGTCCGCTGAGACTCGACATCCAAGGTATGCGTCTACTCCATTAACTTGGATGATTCACCCATTGGTCTCGTGTTGAAGAAGTATCTGGAAGCCTGTGCCTGATATGGGCCGGGCCTGCGGGGGCTATCCCTCCAGCTCCTTGCGGGTCCTTAGCCTGGATCCACCGATGTGATTCCGGTTTCAGCGGTGTGGGAATAAAAGAAATGCCCCTCTGACATGGGATAATACGACTTGTCTAAGGTCCGTAATCCCCGTCAAGAAAGAGCATCTCTCAGGTGCAACTATCTCACACTCCCGCAGCCATGTCAGCATCATTCGACGATCCGAACCTCGTGTCGGCTGCCGGGCTGGTCCCGGTCATGCGCCTGGCGGACGAAGCCGGGCTGACTGCCCTGGCACAAGACCAGATGACCGTCGCAGGCGACAAGGGCGCTAACGCTGGGGCGAAGATCACCACCCTGATCGCCGGAATGGTCGCCGGCGCCGACTCCATCATTGATATGGACCAGCTGCGCCACGGCGGCATGAACCGACTGTTCAACCAGGTCTACGCACCGTCGACCCTGGGTTCCTTCCTCCGGTCCTTCACCTTCGGGCACATCCGCCAACTCGACGCCGTCGCCTCGCGCTTCCTCACCGGACTGGCAGCACAGTCACCGGTCCTGGTGCCCGCCGACACCGGCGGGTACGTGCTTGTCGATGTCGACGACACCATCATCGAAGTCCATGGCCATCAGAAACAAGGTGCCGGCTTCGGCTACTCCGGGGTCCGTGGCCTCAACGCCCTGCTGGCCACGGTGACCACACCCGATTCCGCTCCGGTGGTCATCGCACAGCGCCTGCGCAAAGGCTCATGTGGCTCCCCGCGTGGGGCCGGCCGGTTGATTGCTGATGCGATCACCACCACCAGGCGGTTACCGGGACTCCAGCACCAGAAAATGCTGGTGCGTGCGGACTCCGCTTTCTACGGCCGGCCCAGCATCCATGCAGCACTGACCGCAGGTGCGGATGTGTCGATCACCGCGCGGATGACGCCCAACATCCAGAACGCGATCGCCACGATCCCGGACACGTCCTGGGAAACAATTGAGTACACCGACGCGCTTTTCGACGAGGACACCCAGCGATGGATCTCCTCAGCAGAAGTCGCGGAAATCTCCTTCGTCGCTTTTGCATCGAAGAAGGAGGCTGATCAGGTTCCCGGTCGGCTGGTGGTGCGCCGGATCCCAGAGCTGAACAAAAAGGATCTTGATCAACCGGGACTGTTTGATCTGCACCGCTTCCATGCGGTGTTCACCACCGCCGACTCAGGTCTCATCGATACCGTGGCCGCGGATAAAACCCACCAGCAGCACGCGATCATTGAGCAGGTCAACGCCGACCTGAAAAACAGTGCGCTGGCGCATATGCCTTCAGGTGTGTTCACCGCGAACGCGGCGTGGTTGGTGGTGGCGGTCATGGCCTTCAACCTCACCAGGGCTGCCGGGACCATCGCGGCCGGGGCACTGGCCAGGGCTACGACTGCGACGATCCGGCGTCGGATCGTCATGGTGGCGGCCCGCATTGCTCGTAGGGCACGACGGTTGGTCCTGCACCTACCGCAGGGCTGGAAATGGGAGCCGCAGTGGCGGAAGCTGTTCGAGCACGGTCACTCGCCACCGGCTGTTGTTTCTTCCTGACCACCTGAGCCGAAACCCTCCGGCCCGAGCCGACCTACCAATTCGTGGAACAACCAGACGACGACGTGATCTGGGGATCACTCTTGCCCGAAATCCCTGACGGTGCCTGCAACCGATCTCAATCGCTTACCGAGGGCACATCGGTGGATCGAGGTTGAAACACGGGCTGGGTCTGGATCATTTCGAGGGGCGCAGCTGGTTGGGCTGGCATCACCACACGGTGTTAGTGACCGCGGCGCATCTGTTTGTCACTATCCAACGGTTGGCTGCGGACCCAAAAGCTCGCAAGGCGGTGTGAGTTTCTATGTCACACTCGCCGAACTCCAGACCGCTGTCATCAGGTTGTTGGCCTATTGCCCGTACTGCGGCCGCGCCCCCACCTAACAAAGCACTACTAGCCGAATGCTCGAGACGGACCGACAATGCCGAGCCGCAGAGACCATGGGGAAATGAAACTCAGGCGTTCGTAACCCCTCCACCCAACATCGCCTTCTGATATCTGTGCAGATGACTTTCGACAACAATATGGGAGAGACTGCAGGTGGTGGTGTGCGAGGAAAATCCCGCAATGCAGACTCTACACGGGTCGTAGGCCCCCCGATGAATGTGCCAGGAATGCCGCCCCGGTCACGGAATGAGCGACCCTCGCTGCCATATATGGCGGGCTGATGGGTGTAACGGCCTGTTAGGATTGGTTCCGTCCATACGGGAGCCCCAATGCAAGGGCTGAGATCGGGTTGTTGCAGCCTGCGACCGTCGAACCTGTCCGGGTAATGCCGGCGAAGGAAAAGGAACCCTCATTATGAGCTCATCGGCTCAGCACGCCCTAGCCCACGTCCATGACCAAGAATACGACCTCCAGGTCCCGGTCACGGAGATATCGTTAGAAGATGGTCCCGGCGGCGCACCCAACCCGCCTGTTCGGGTCTACCGCACCGCCGGGCCCGGTAGTGACCCGCTCGTCGGTCTTCCGCCGCTGCGGGCATCCTGGATTACTGGCCGCGGTGACGTCGAAACTTATGCGGGGCGGGAGCGCAACCTGCTCGACGATGGTCGCTCCGCCCTTAGACGTGGTGAGGCATCCCAGGAGGGTGCTGTTGCAAAGTTGGGGCAGTAGAAAGACCGGCGTGAAATAATCAGAGCCATGGGCATCTTCTCCGGTCGGCATTTCCCCCGTGACATCATCCTGTGGGCGGTGCGGTGGTACTGCCGCTACGGGGTGAGCTACCGCGATCTCGAAGAAATGATGACCGAGCGGGGTGTGCCAGTCGATCACACCACGATCTACCGCTGGGTGCAGAAATACGCCCCTGAGCTGGATAAGCAGACGCGCTGGTACCGGCAGGTACCCGACTGGCAGGCCAGTTCCTGGCGGGTGGATGAGACCTACATCCGGGTCGGCGGGAAGTGGTGCTATCTCTACCGGGCTATTACCGCCGGTGGGCAGACCCTGGACTTTTATCTCTCCCCGAAGCGCAATGTCGCGGCGGCCAAGCGTTTCCTGGCCAAGACCCTGAGGTCGAATACGACAGCCGGGTCCCCGCGGGTCATCAACACCGACAAGGCACCAGCTCTGGCCAGGGCAATATCCGAGCTGAAGGCGGAGGGAATCTGCCCTCAGACGGTGGAGCACCGGCAGGTGAAATACCTGAACAACGTTATCGAGGGAGATCATGGCCGACTTAAAAGAATCCTGGGGCCGAAGGGAGCGTTCAAAAACCGAATTTCCGCCTACCGGACGTTGAAAGGGATGGAAGCGATGCATTCATTACGGAAAGGCCAGGGGACGATGTTTGCTTACGGGCAACCGAACCCGGACGCGGTGATCGTCAGCCGGATATTCGAGACAGCTTAAGCACCCCGGAGCAAGGACAACTAATGTCTTGAGGTTGGGCTTTTCGACCCTGGCCCAACTTTGCAACAGCACCACATTGTTTACATATGGTCCGACCCCACCGCCACCCGGGGATGACTTTTGCGCGGGGACTGCCGCTCGGTTATCGGTAAACAATGTTTACACCCGGGTCGAATGCGTCCGCGCACATCGCGCTCATCTCCCGGGGATGCGCGTCCCGGTCGACGCGCTGGCGCGGAAGCCTCACGGCTTCCTTGCCCCACCATCACTCTTCTCCCGCATGATGCTCCATCCACGCACCATGACGACCCCAACACACTTGTACCCCGGTTTCACACACCGCTTCCGTGACCCCGCATCGACCCGCACACATCGACCGTCGCGTCACAGCGCCCGCGCCGGCGCCGGCGCCGCGACACTCACCAAAAGCAACACACCTTTGGCAGATAATCTGACTTTCGGTTTTGTGCTGGTCAGAGACCTGTGAAAAATGCACCGATTATATCGAACGTTCGTTATAATCGCCCCATGACTGAGCGCAACGAGTGCGAGAACTGCGGCGGACCGATCCCCCCGAGAACCGACCCGCGAGGACGAAAAGCGCGCTACTGCTCAGATGCGTGCCGCGCGGCGGCGTCGCGCAAACGACGCGAGCAACGCCACCGGGACGCGCTTGCCGAAGCGCGAAACCAGCTGAGCTTGAACCGACGAACCCCTGCCGAGGAAGCGGGGGAGGCGGCGAAAGTCGTGCGCGCAATGGCGTGCAATCTGCGCGAAGGGCGCGATTTTTTCGTAACCGAGCAGCACAAGGAATTGGTTGCAGCGGTTCACGAACTTGCCCAGGTTCTCAACGCCGCCGTCGCTGCCGAGGACGCGGCGGCAGTGGTGTCGAAAACGGGCGGGAATCGTGCCCAACGCCGGGCCGCGAAGCGCCGCCGTTAACCCGTTTTTAACGCACGAACGGAAAAGTTTTCACGCTCCTGCGGCGGGTCTGTGACCTGCACAAAACCGAAATTCTGATTATCAGCCAACGGTGTGCGCACTGTGGTGGCGTCGTGAGACGCCAGTAGTTCGTGACAGCAGGCATGAACTTAGGGTGGGGTGAAGCTGTGCTGAGTGTGCGAAGTAGCAGCGGTGGGTAGGGCCCGACCCCCGGGAAGTGGACACGGAGGATTTAATCAGGAAGCAGATTTCAGGATAGCAGGACCGCGCTCCTCAAACACCGCAGGCGCGAGATATTTACACCAGGAATGTCGGCGCACCGTGTTGTAACGGATACACCAGCGGAACACGTCCCGGCGGCAGCGCAATTGATTCTCAAAGGTCTTGGAATCCTTGAGGACTTCCCGCTTCAGCGCAGCGTTGAAAGACTCCGCTAACGCGTTGTCCGCACTGGTGCCGATTGATCCCATTGACTGCCTAATTCCAAGCTCTTTGCAGGTGTCCTGGAATGCGTGAGAGGTGTAAACGCTGCCGTGATCCGAGTGGAAAATCGCACCTTTAAGGCTTCCACGCTGGCCCTTAGCCATCAGCAAAGCATCCTGCACCAGGGACGTGCGCATATGATCCGCGATCGCGAAACCAACAAGTCGGCGAGAATAGCAATCAATGACCGTGGCCAGATATATATTCGACCCATCCGCAATCGGCAGGTAGGTGATGTCCCCGACGTAGAGCTGGTTTGGTTTATCGGCAGTGAATTTCCGGCCGACAAGGTCAGGAAACACGGGTTTCTTCTGATCTGAGACGGTCGTGGTGACCTTGCGTTTCTTTGTATATCCGAACAGCTTGAGTTCGCGCATGACTCGGGCAACCCGCTTGTGGTTCACGGGGCCATGACCGGCCTGGTCTTTGAGTTCAGCCGTGATCCGTTTCGCCCCATAGCAACCGCGTTCGGCAGCGAATACAGTCTTGACGCGGGCGCCGAGGATCGCGTCGGACATGAGGCGTTTCCTGCGGGCTGAACTGCTGTTTTTCCATTTATAGAACGAAGATCTGTTGAGTTTTAACACCTCGCACAACCGCTTAACCGAATGGTTCTTCTGGGCGTCATCAACGAACCGGAAGCGGATCACCAGTTCGTCTCTTCCGCGAAATATTTAGCGGCTTTCCGCAGGATGTCACGTTCTTCCCGGAGCCGGGCGTTTTCTCGTTCGAGTTGTCGAATCCGCTCGGCCTCCGTCACCGAGGCCGGGGAAGCTGAATCCTTAGAGCTGATCTTGGTGCGGGCACCGGTGCCGTATTTTTTCAGCCAGTTATGCAGGGTGGCACGGTTGATCCCAAGATCAGTGGCGATGGTCTGGAGCGAGGTGCCCGGGGAGTTCTCGTAGAGCGCGACGGCATCGCGTCTGAACTCTTCGGTGTAGGTCTTGCTTGGCATGGTGTGGAGATTACCTTTCAGTCCCAGATTGTTGGGATGTTAGGTGTCTACCAAACGGGGGTCAGGTCCGTAGTTGGGATCTAGAAATAAACGAACGCGGACTATCAAGTGAGGGCCGAGGCGATAGCACAGAGGAATACCAAGGCAGAAATTAAGAAACGACTTGAATGTGAGCAGCGCGCTCGAGTCGATACGACCGCGGATAATCTCGCAACCGTAGCGCGGGGAGTCAAGACCGCCGACACCACCAACATCGAAATCGCAGACGCAATGTCAGAGCTGTATGACTTGGGATACACCATTACCCAAATCGCCGACAAAGTCGGACTCTCATCTGGTCGTTTGCAGAGCGAGCATCGTCAGGCGAGCTAAACACACACGGAGAATTCCGGCGCTCCCTAGGACTCCAATCAGGAGGACGCCACGGAGCCTGCATCACAACCTCAAGAAAGTACGATCATACAAACGTACGCAACAGCGTATAGCCATGGAAGCACCACGGGGTAAAGGACGTAAACACCGTTCGTAGCCGACACACTAGTCGCCCTCCCTGGTGCCGGTAGCAACAAGCGGGCTTACGTTCATACCTCGCCCCCAGGACCTACGCGCTACACCGCCTGTTTCGGCTAAAGAGAACAGCGAAAGCACGTAAACCAAACGAAGGTGAAATGGTTGACGTGCTTTCGCTAACCTGAAATAAGTACCTACTGCCTCACGGCAGGGGAACCGTATATTGCTTACGGCCTGACCCATTTATTTTTCAGCTTTTGGTCGTCCTCTGGGCAAAGTAATCCCTGCTTTTTTCAAAGCTCGTTTCACCGTTGGGCGCGAAACGCCAAACTCCTTCATAGCCTGCGGGATGGTTGGGTAGTTGCCTGTCTGGAACATATGGTCATCAAAAAAGTTGGCAATCTGGCGAGCACCGACGCGTCCTCCTAGAGCCCTCTTCTTGTTGGCGGCTTCAAGTTTCCTACGTTCATTCTGCGCGTACTCACTGTCGGTGTTATTCCAACGTTCTGCAGCCTTCTTGCCGCCTCGCCGTCCCATAGTGGAAAGCGCTTTACGCTCACTGCTTGTCGCACGGCCTGGGGAAGATGAGTTCCCATATTCATTTGTCTTAGATGCTATAACGTATCCGCGCACTCGCCGTGCCATCGTTTGGCGATCACGTAGCGGTGGCATCTCCTCATCGCGTCCATCAGCTCCTACCCGTTGGGCAACTTTGTAGGCGTGTTCATAGGCATCAATAAGCGCCGTATCCGTCATCCTCTCCCCTGCTTTGCGCAGACGGTGACCAGTTTTAAGCGCATGGCGGAATGCGGTTTCATCACGGGCTGCCCGACCTTGCCGTATAAGTAAAACGCGAACCCCGTCGATAAGTTCGGGGTCGTATTGATCCAGCTCTCCGGCAATCTCGCCGTCAACTTCATCAGCGATGGTTTTAAACGTTTGAGCTTCCTCACGTCGAGTGCGTACCGCATTGATCAGTTCCCGTCCGCTTGAAAACTGTTGGCGAGGGTTCTTTTCGTGCTGGGCTTGGCCTGACATTGCTCGGACCTCCCTAATCATGTCTCCAAGACGGTTAACTCGACCATGCTGTCGATACCACCGATATGCAGTGGGCGAATCCCCTGTATAGAACGGACTACGGCTAAACCTGTGGGCGAAATGAGGATCATGATCGAGTAGTTCACCAAGAGCTCGGCTAGTGGCCGCTAGTAGACTCATGGGTGATGATTTTCCTTGTTCTCCAGCATAAACTGGATCAATCAGCCAGATGGCTTGTGCTTTACCTGATTGCGGGTTGATTCCCACCCAAGCCGGCCCGAGATTGTGGTCTAGAAGCTGGAGAAATGCGACTCGTACATCTTCCGCCAAATTGGTTGGGTGTCCGCCTGGTGTCCCTGGTTGATCGATGTCTACAACAAGGACTGTGGCTCGCTGTTTGTTGGTGAGCATTACGTATTCGCATTTGCCAAGAGCTTCTGAATCAACCCGGTATAAACGTGGCACAGAGCGCCCGTCCTGGGTGCGTCTGTATGATTTTGTGAAATCTCTATTGACGCACCCATGCAAAGTAGTCCTCCCCAAGTGGGCAATCAGCTCATCTCGGTCTGTGACACCTGCAGGTGTATCGTCTAGCCCTCCGCATGCACGTTTGTCATAGAGGGGTGGAGCTAAACTGGCGAGCCGGGTTGTGCCTGGGGGATCCGCTTTAGGTAGAGTCATGTATATGCTTTCCCCCAGGTTGGTGCCGGGTGATAAGCGAAGGTCATCAGGTTGCCGCCTGGTGGCCTTCATTCTTTTCTAGGGATGTTTCCTAGTGTAAATGACAGGTGCGTAAGTAACCCCATAACGCCCTAGTAGCCGTGGTGGATGTCCCCTTTCTACGCGGTTGTCTATCTAGGAGTGTCGCATACCGAAAGTAAAATATATGGCTGTAGAGCTATATGACCCTATGGCCCTACAGTCATATTAACTACCATTAGTTTTTACGGTTTTTCAACCATTCCATTGCCCACTCTTCCCAAAGCTGGGACAAGCTAGTGTCATCTTCCAGGGCTGCCAACTTAGCTTCTTTGAGAAGGGCCTTGTCTTTAACGTAAATGCGCAACGTTGCAGAACGCTCCTCAAAACCCGTTAGGGGAGCAGATACTTCTGCCTTCTCTTTCGTACCGACTTTTTTCCGGGCACTCGCTTCTGCTTTTTTTGCTGCATTTCCAATTCCCATGTCTCCTCCTAGAATGCTTCCTTTAGCTCTTCTGCTAGATCTACCCACTCCTGAAATGGCTTAGTGGTGATACGCGGAATAGTTCCACCTGCACCACGAGTGGCTGCCCGCGTTGGGATGATCGTGTCAGCGAGAGCCGCACGACTATTGGCTGAAAGGTTCTCTTCTGCCAGATCGAGTAATTTCTCCCGTTTATCGACGTTGACAAGCACTACCGCAACAGGAATGTTGGATCCTTCAAATGAATCGAGGGTCGCTTGGGTTCGTTTCATGTCCAAGGGGGAAACACCCGTTGGAATCAGGACGAGGTCGGCAGCACGCGATGCAACCTCCACAATACTGTTGCTGCCGGGAGGGGTATCTACAAGAACATAGTCGTAATCATCATATTGCGAGAGTGCAGTATTTAATGTCCGATCAGTGGGGACTGAGCGGACATCGAAGCCGATGTCACCACCAGCATCATCGAACCAGTCAGCTGCGGAACGCTGTTTGTCCGAATCGAGCACAACTACCCGATTTCCCATGGATGCGAGCGCAAATGCGAGCATCATAGCTGTTGTCGTTTTCCCTGTTCCGCCTTTAGTTTGGATAACCGCAATGGTGTTTGCCATACCCTGACACTAGCAGCCCACCGACATGAGCATACGAACATATAGCCATATGACCACACGTGTCGAGAGAGTGTCTCGGCCGTATGATGACTAAGTCGTTTCTATCCACTCTTAGCAACTATGAACATATGGCGATATGGACGTATGTTCATACAGTCATAGATTCATCGTGGGGTCTCATTTCTCTCCAGGCCACCGCTCCATGCCTTCAACAAGTTTCCCTGGATCAACATCAAGGATTGTGGCAAGCGTAAGGATATTCAACAAAGAAATATTCCGCTCGCCTCGCTCGACCGAGCTGACATAGGTTCGGTGAAGCCCTGCAAGATGAGCTAACGCTTCTTGGGAAAGAGTCTTCTCTTCACGAATTGTTCGTAGCCTTTGTCCAAATTCACGAAGTAGCGCATCATCGCCCTCAGTTTTATCCACCCATCAAAACTCTGAAAATGATGACCAAAGGTCTACAGACTATAAGTATCATTGAGGGCAATATTGATCGATTCGGAGGAAAAATGATCATTGCAGTCACAAATGACCGAGGTGGAGCAGCAAAAACGACTACCTCAATGCTGCTCGCTTCCGAGCTAGCACGACAGGGGAGGGGAGTGGCGGTCCTCGATCCCCTCGATGTGATTGCTGGAACCACTACAGGGCCGTACGGGATCTCCATCAATGCCAAGGCGAATGCGGATCCTCTGCCTTTTCAAGTTTTCAGTACCACGATCGCAAAGAAGCAAGGGCTTGACGAGTCGGTGCAGGAGTACCGCCGGATACAAGCGATCGATGCAGACCTTGGGCCCGGGGGAGTCACAATCCTCGACGGAGGTCGCGGCATGGCCCAGATCTGCGCACAAGTCGCCGAACGGACAATTGTCCCGATCACGACAATGCATGAGGAAAATGCCACCGCCATATTCGAAACTCTGGGGGAGTCTGGCGCCCTGCTTATTGTGCTTCGGGAGAGGGAAGACTGTAGCGAGTTTGGATTCGATTGCATACAGGAGACGATCGCTACTGTCATCTCGAATCCTCCCACTGTCTTGGCCAGCATCATCGAATCTCTGGGCAGAACACAGGGACGCCCTTACAGTTTTGATTGGCGCGAAGAACACTATTGCTTTGAGCTGTTGGTAAAAGAACTCGAATCTCGGTGGGGACTCTAATCGAATCACTTTCTTTCACGAATTCCTGTGTTCATTAAATCCAGCACAAACCACGTAAAGCTAAGAAAGAGAAGTCCAAGAAATGCCTCACCGCTCTTCCTCCCGCCACCTTTTGACCGCTACTGCTGTGGCTGTATCCGCAGGTCTTGTTCTGGCGTCTTGTACCAGCAGCGAAACCGGAGACGGCGGTACCGGCGGGCAGGAAACAACGGCGAAGGAACCCAACGCCATCCCCACCAAACCTCCTCATTTTGAAGGCAGCGATGAACGTTTTGCTTCCATCGCCAATGAAGGATGCAGCTCAATGTTCACTGAGAAGGCCGAAGAGTTCGTCTTGTACTACACCGCTGAAGACGGTGGCAACGCAGAATACGTCGACGTGTCCTTCCAGGAAGGCAACCCCACCCAATCCGGCCACAAAACCTGCGACATCATCATCAAAGACGCAGACATCACCGACATCCCAGGCGGCGACATCAACAACGCCACCATCACCGTGTCGGCCTTATCTGCAGAGCAGAACGAATATAACCGTGATGTGAACTCCGATCTTTACAACAACCGCTCGGAAAATGTGACGGAGTTCGAGAATGTAAACGACGTAGCAGGGGTGTCTGTTCTGGCCGATGATGGATTAGCTTATGCAAGCTCCAATGGGCTGGTTGAGGATTCGACCATGATTTTCAACACCAATATTGACCCCAACACCCGTGGCTATCTATTCAATGACAACACCGCTATGAATCTTACTTTCTCCATCAACCCCGGAGGAATCTCTGAGGAGGTCGAGCCTTACGGCCTTCGTGGTGCGTGGGTCTCGGTGCAAAGCGACGACCCACAGGAAACAACAAGTGGAAACAGTAGGAACGCTATTGGACACATGGCTTACACGCTATCCATGCTCATGTACGGCAAAATCGGTAAAGGTAGCGGTGAAGACTACGTAATCACCGGCTAAAGAACGCCATGTAGCTCACACATCTTGCCGGGTGCCTAATTCGATTCAAAGAATTCATACCAGACGGGACTGAGATCACACAGAAAACTCGAAATATAGAGATCAGCGGTTAAATCTATAAATCGGCATTGAACTACTTTCGTAACATAATCGGCATTATGTGACAGTTTCCCGGCTAGATAAATAAGTAACCGATCCCCTCCCAAGAGATGGGGTCATATAGCGATATAACCTTATAGGCATAGAGTCATATTAGAAGCCAAGCGGTCGCTCTCCCATAAGTTCAATCCCGCCACTGGAGATGATTTTTCCTGCAAAATCAGGATGCTCCCGCAGACCATGCCTGCAAGATATAATTGTTTCAGGCACACATTCACGCATACCCAATGACTCCGCGGGAGATGTGCGGGATTCGGAAGATTTACAGTGACATGTCACTAACTTTTTAATAGTGGCTATGACCTGTACTTTTAATACTCTTTTATAGGTCCTATTTCTCTAATAGGTACCAGGTTTTGTACAAACCTGGGGCCATACCAAAACGCGCGGGGAGTCCGGTCCGTTCACTGTGTGCCCGTTTAATATTCGGCGAGCATTATTCTATGCAATGTATTCGGCCGGCCGGTGTGATCGCGCCCGTGAGCTGGCGTGTTCTTTTTTTAATGTATTTTCCGCACGCAGCCCGTCGGCACCTGACACCCGTTGGGCGCCGCAGGTCTAGGCCGGCGTGATCCGGTGCGCGCTCGGCGCCGCAAATGTCACCTGGAGGCTTTAGGTGACACTTTTTGACGTCGATATGGCCATGTAGGCATAGGGTCATATAGCTATAAGGTTATAGTTTCGCCAGTTATGTTCATACTCTTTGACATATAGGCGGTTTTCGGGGCCTAAAATCCGTCAGCTGACGTTCGGCAATGCCGGCACGGTGTTGCCATGCTTAATTCCAAGAAGCTTTTTCCCTAGTCCCATTCATTCTCGACCAACTCGCCACGGCCGCAGCTAACACTGTCATCGCCCTGGCCGGAGCGGCCGCGCTGACCGGCTCCTCCACCATCCACCTCGACCAGTTTTCCCCATCGCCCATCATCGCAGGCCTGACCGTGCTCGTGCTTTCCCGTGGATCGCGCGTGAGCTGCTTGCCTCACTTCTCGTACTCCTCGGCGTGCTGGTCCCCGAGCTTCGAGATGCCGATGCTGCTGCCTTCACGTCGATGCAGGTCGCAGTCGCTGCCATCACGGTGGCACTGATGGTGGCGGGCATGTTCAACCACGCCAGCTTCGTCATTGCCGCATTCGCGTGGTCGCTGACCGCGCAGGTTGCTCTCGCAGTGCGCAACTAAGACAGCCCGAATCCCAGCAAGCGCCCGTGGGGTCGCCCCGAATTAGTACCGGGGCATGTTCCAGGGGCGCTTCATCCTTTGAAAAAGCGTTGTGGCCGTTTCTGGGGCGTTGAGGGGTCGTGATGGTGTATGTGGTTGGTTTTGTTCCTGTTGGTCGGTCTGGGGCGATTCTGGCCGGTGTACAGCTCGTGAAGTGGTGCCGTGGATTGCCCTCTTTTTGCTTCCTTGCTGTGGTGGCTGTCGATTTCTGAGGGTGTGCTTGGGTTCGTTGTGCGCTCGGTGTACTACTTGCTGCCGTGAGGCGTGTGGTTTTTTTCCGTCCAGGATCGGTGACCCGCGACTGCGGTGAGTGTGGTTTTTGTGGGCAAGGGCGACGAAGTCGTCCGCGCCAGCGCAACGAGCGGAGCGAGGCGTGAGTTCTTTTTCGCTGTTGTGTGGTGCTAGATGTTGTGGTGGTCTGCCTCGCGCGTGCGCCCGCGCGCGTTATTGTTCTACTGGTATATGGATATATAGATATAGGCGGGCGATTTTTTCTTTATTTGTGCTGGTGTCGGTCCTTTTTTCGGTTTTTCGTGTGGGCAGATATGCGCAACCGTGTGGGCAGATATGCGCAACCGTGTGGGTAAATATGCGCAACCGTGTGGGCAGATTGAATCGGCCTGAGTTTTTCGGAGACTACGGTTAAAAGCCTTACTGGGCTTTTCGAGTGGTGTTGAATTCCTCGTAGTCCTGCTCGTATTCGATCGGGGGAACGTCACCGATCGATGAGTGCAGACGTTGGTGATTATACCAGTAGACCCACGAGGCCGTTTCCGTTTCGACCTCCTTGGCGTCCCTCCATGTCCGTGCAGGGTCGAAGTCGATGAGCTCAGTCTTGTAGAGCCCGTTCGTCGACTCCATCATCGCGTTATCCAACGCGTCACCGGCCGAGCCGATCGAGCCCTGCAACCCGGCCTCCGTCAGCGCGTCGGTAAACGCCAGCGAGGTATACTGGGCACCCGCGTCCGAGTGGTGGACGATGCCGGTGGCGGTGAAGTCCATCTTCGTACGCCGGCGGGAAAACAGGGCATGCTCCAGGGCCATGAGCACCATCCGGGTGTCCATCACCCGGGTCACGACCCAGCCGAGGATCATCCGTGAGTACGCGTCGACGATGAAGGCGACGTAACAAAAGCCCTGGCGTGTCCACACGTAGGTGAAGTCGGCGATCCACCACTGATTCGGGTGCGACGGATAGCTCCACCGCCGGTTGATCAGGTCCGGGTGCCGGCGGTGGGCCGGGTTGGCCACGGTGGTTTTCTTACGGTGCATTCCACGTGAGACGCCTTTGATTCCGGTGATCTTCATCAGTCGTTCGACCTGGTCACGGCCAACAGTCATGCCGTCGCGGACAGCGGCCTTCCAGAGTTTACGGCGGCCGTAGACCTTGCGGTTGGCCTCCCACAGCCGGTAGATGCGGTGAGCGGCATAGGCCTCATCCAACTCGGCGCCCGAAGGGCCGAAGCCGCGGGCCTGATGGTCGTAAAAGGTGCTTGGGGCAATCGCGATGCCATGGGCAGTCAAGGTTTCGCAGATTGGCTCGACCCCGAAGCGGTGGCGGTAGGTGCGGATGAAATCCACGATTACCGAAGTTTGCGGTCGAGCTCCGCCTGGGCGAAAAAAGCCGACGCCGTCTTCAAGATCTCATTCGCGCGTCGCAGCTTGGCCACTTCCTTGGCCTGCTCGTCGTAGGCGGCCTGGAGTTGCTCGTAGGACAGGGAACCAGGCTCAGGAGCTTCGGCCTGCTTTTCCTGTTTGCGGATCCAGTTGCGCAGGGTGGATTCCTTCACACCGAGAAGTTCACCGATCTCCCGGCGGGCGCCCGCCTTGGAGATATCGCCTTCCTCGAGGCGCTCGAAGTACATGCGCACCGCGCGCTCCTGCGTGGCTGCGTCGTACTGACTGGGTCGTGCCATGCTGATCTTCCTCCTAGGGTAAAACCTAGTCTCCGACCAACCCAGGCCGCCTCAGATATGCGCAACCGTGTGGGTAAATATGCGCAGGCGTGTGGGCAGATATGCGCACGGTTTTTAGGTGGTGGGCTTTTTGTGGGTAAATATGCGCAGCCTGACCTGGCATTTTGTCCTATGTGTGCCTGTGCGGACATTATAGGTGCTCTTCGTGTGGGTAAATATGCGCAAAGAGGGGGTTAGGCACTAGATGTAGTGTTTTCGGCGGCCGAATAGTCCGCTATGTATGCTTACTGTTTGTATGTGACACGTCACTAATGTGTTCTTCGGTGAGTCCTGCGCGCGCCTTGTGGTGATCTTCCCGTCTAAGCGCTTAGCTGAGCTTCCCTGGCGATCTTCCCGCTGTGGGAAGTTGAGTGTGATGTTCGGCGTCTCTTTGCCCAGTGTGGCGACAACTCAGTGCCATTGAGTGTCACCGCTTGCTATTAAATCTGCTGGGTGACCCCGTTTTTCGTGATGGTGTTTGCCACAAATGTGGCTTTGTTGTTTTGTTGGCCTGGGGTTTTGGGCCTGGACGACTTGCCGCGGGTTCCTCGACAGCCTGCGGGTGTCGTGTGTAACAATAGGGGGAACATCTGTGTAATCACACTGGTGTCGTCTCGACTTTTTTAAGGAGTTTTACCCGCTTAGACGTAGTTTCTGCGTGTTGGTCCACGTCACGGCCAGACCAGTAATTTCATATCTGCGGAAGGGTTTTACCCACCCGCTATCGCTTGCGTAGCCTTCACCAGCTACCTAGGAACTTCACCACTCCGGCGAATAGTGGGCATGAGAAAACCCCCGGCTACCACACCGGGGGTCCTACAAAGTCTCAGGGGAGAAACAGCGCCAACTGATTTTCTCGAAAATCCTTCCACCACAGAAGGGAACAGCATTGCAACACGCTGTCTCCCAGGTTAGTCGTACCCAGATACGTTTCGCAACACCAACGCGGGACGAACCCTCTCACACGACTACGACCTGGGCTTTTTCATATAAAAAAACGTCCACGACACAAGAAAATACCGCTAAAAATCTTGCCGACGCATCGGCAAAACTTGCTTACCGCGAAGTCATCTACGAAGACATCTCCAGCCGCATCGCCACCGAGAAGGGACAAACCACTCTCCTGCGGCGCGTATTCGGCGTTGACTCCTCCGGTAAAACCGACGAGGCGGTTGCCTCCGAGATGCTCGATGTCCTCGGCCAGGTCGATGATGCTCGCGCGCATGTTGTGGCCACGGTGGGACCCACCCTGCCCGAGGTCCCCAACTCCCGCAGCGTCTCGCTGCCCGTGACGGTCAGCTCTGATGAGCGGGTCCAGGATCGCTGGCAGTCCCGCACACTGTGGGTGAAAGGTGCACTCGCCGCGCTCCAGAGATGCGGGCATAAGAAGCTGGAGCGCGTCGGTAAGCAGCACTGGTCATTCATTGTGCGCGCGGCCGCCATGTTTGCCGATGATGTGACAGGCCATAACTGCACCGCCGCCAACCGCACAATTGGCAGGCGCGCACAACAGCTCGCACATGATGCGGAGAAAAAGGGCTACCGCACGACAGGCCGGCGCACTGCTGCCCTATCGGAGCAATCCATGACCCGCGCCGTATCCCACGTTTTGGCGGTACTCACCGATCTGGGCTGGGTCATCGTGCGCGCCACAGGCCGGCACCTCACCACAGCTGAACGGGTCGTCGCGTTTGCCAGGCATCGCAGACACCAAACAAGGGCCGGCTCGGTACGCGACCTTGTCACCCCGCGTTCAGAGTTCGTTGCCGAAAAGCCCCGGGAGCCTAAGCCCGCCTGGGCAGTATCGACCAACCCGTTCATGCACCACGGACCACAGAACGGCACAGGGAAAGGGACGTGGAAAACACTGATAAACCAAGCAAAAACCATGCTTGTGGACATGTGCGCACACGGGTTACTGTCACCCCACCAGCGCGTAGCGCTGCGTAGTTCTCTAGTTACCCTCTCTAGTTGGTTACTCAACGCGCATACGCGCGCGAGCAAGCCATCATCGAATCAGAAACAGCAAAGAAAACCCGGCTTCCACCGCGATCCAGCCTCACTCCAGGCGCACAAAACCGCCGCTGTCCTCGCCGACAGGCTCCCCTGGCTACTCCGCAAACCCACTGGTGGGCGCTACCACCTGGGAGCGTTAGCCCATGTTATCGAGGATACGGGTTCGTCCCACCGAGCAGCTTCGGAGATTCAGGCCGGTATCGACGCGTTCCTCGCAGCCCGCGGCTGGGAGATTTACCCCACCGAAATCCGCCGGCCCCTCGCCTGGCTACACACCGTCCTCGCCCGACACAACCAGGCCAATACGGGAGTTGAAGCGCCCTTAGAGTGGGTAAGCACAACCTATTGACACCATCGAATCATCATGAATGCATTCCGCTTGGGCCCGAGAATTTCCACGACGGGAACGAGACAAAAAAGAGCATTCAAAGACTAACTGAGGCTTTCCTTCATGAAGCGCTCGGCTCAAACAAAGGGCGAGTAGCAAAACTCCTTATCAAAGACGGCCCCTAAGTCAATCCATCATCGCACTACACGCAGGAGAAGTACTTGCTGAGCATAATTCTCCTCCAGCAGCTTCCGCATTCGTCCTATACGGACAGGTCCGCATCACAGGAAAAGAAGAAACCATCTTGTCTGCTGGGGGTCTCAATGTACTGCCCCACTTCCGCCACGCCGTCGAAGCGATAGAAGATTCAGTGTTTCCCCTAACCACAGTCACTAGCATCCCAGGTCACGACAGTTTTTCTGAGCGCCGTGAGACGCGATAACACGAGCGCTCGCCTATAATGCTCCTATTCGAGCCAGAGTACGTTGGGGATTCTCCTATCTAGGTACGCGCTCAACGCGTATAGAACTCCGCTTAATCCGGTCATGAGACCTGGGACAGATTGGATGTCAAACGATAGACCAGCCCTGAACCCATTATTCAAGAGCGCGTCGAAAGACAGATTGAATGCGGTACTGAACATTTGCTCATCTATTTCTTTCAAGCAATAGGCGTTGCCAAACAAACCATGGCAAAGTGAAAAGTTTTGCGGTACTGGGGCAAAACTGCTGTTGTCGACTGCCGCCTCCATTAGTCCTGCGTAACTGTCGCCTTCTCTCCATTTATTGATGAGAGAGCGGGCTAACGTTATTCCGGCGGCTCCGTGGCACCATTGATTTGATACTACTTCTTCGTTACCGAACTCTGGACGCTGGTCAATCCACAATCCTGTCTCCGGCGAAATGAAATTGTCGTCGAAGATGATCCCTTCTTGGACACAGAATCCGACATTTGTGTCACGGCAGATCCGGTTACTTCGGGCGAGAGAAGTGGCTATACCAGCCGAGCCATGCGAGAATCCTCCCAACATGACTTCAGCGTTACCGGTTGGCCACCCACGCCCGATGAGTCCAGGTCTCTGATATGCGCTGGATAAAAGCTTTTTCTGTAGAAGTCGGATCAAGTCCTGAGATTGTTTGGTGGTCCACACTCCGTTTTCCACTAATGAGCAAACGACGGATAAGGCCCCCGCAGATCCGGAAGTTAGATCAAGATAGGTATCTTCTTCCACTCGGGCAGACAACCGTGTGACCCAAGCATCTTCGGACTCGCGTGAGGAAAGACTACTTGGATCCCCGATCATGGTTTCTGCGAAATGGATGGCGTAAAGGATTCCGCTTAAACCTGAAAAGGCGCCGATAGGTGTGAATGGTGAAGCATCGAGAAGTCTTACTTCGTGTTGAAGAGAGTCGATAATCATGCGTACGAGCTCGCGGGCCGACAGGTCGCCAGATACTCGGAAGTAGGACGACAAGCCCACGGCGATTCCGCTCAATCCGTCGTACATCCCAGTGCCTAGCGGAGAGAGACGGACTGACCCGCCCTCCGTACTAGACGTGAACCCTAGCCAAGTAACATCTTCACCTGATAGGATTGCCTGATCAATAAATTTTTGAAAAATGGAATCGGCAATCTCAGCTACAACCTCAGGGTGCGGATCGGCGAAACTGTCTGACATTAGGAGATCGGCTGGTGGCTGAATGCCTGCAGCGCTGGCGATTGATTCTCGAACAAAACCAACATCTTGAACAAGGCTAGCCGGGGAGCAAGCCCGCAGGATCTGATGTCGAGCTCGTTCTAACGGTGTCATTTCAAACTGATCTCGAGAATCTAGAGACGAGCTTTGTACCGTAAAGTACGGGACATTTCCCTCCAGTAGTTGCTTTTCTTCTGAATAAATTTGTGCAGGCGAAAGCTCGAACGGCTGATCATCTACTTTCTGCCACAAACGAAGCAAGAACCGTTCACGAGAAAGCATGGATCGCATATAAGTAGGGTGGCGAAGGACCCTAAGCGTCATATCGTAGATGGCCGTGGGGCGAAGAAGTACACGGACTGGCTGGTCGCGGTAGCTATCTACAAGAAACGTAATATTTTTCTCTGAGGCATTGACTAGCTCCAAACCTTTTTTAAGTCCTTCTAGCGCGCACGAAGAGTTTTCTACCACATCTTGATAGCTCATTCCATTAAGGCTGCTATTTGATGGTCGGCTTGTCTGTTTCTCGGGGATGAGAAATATATCGCCGGAATCGTCGAATATAATTTTCTCGACGCTAACATCTGTGGTTTTTAGGCCGCCGAATAGGCTGCTGACCTCTAACTCGCCTCCGGAGATGGAGCTTCCTACTGGGAAAATGCCCGTGCCAAGAGGACTGTCGTTGATTAGCAATTGAGCAAGTTCGTCCGATCGGTGAGTCCGTGCGGCGGGCTGTGGCGCGATGATCGTCTCTAAATCCACAGGAACCGGGCCAGCCGACGTGGCGATGATGTTCTCGAAGTGCATATCCTTAGAGCCCAGAGAATGGAAAATGGCTCCAAGAAGACCGAGCCGGTAGATATGATCATCAGAAGCCAAATGGGCTACAGAACCGATCTGATAGCCACGAACCCAGCAATGGTCTGAAAAGTTCAGATGTTCGACATGTGGAAGCCATTTTTCAGCACCGATAGCGTAAACGATGTCGTTATATAACTGAAACTCGGGTGCCGACCGCGGACGGAAATACAGCTCATTATCTTCGATTGTTAGTCGGCATACAGTTTTGGCCTCGTGTTTGTCGCCTAAGCCTGATCTCAAATCGTCGATCCGTGGACTGACACCTTGCACTAAGGAGACTTTGCTGAGCTCGGACCAGTCGTTCTCAAAATGGAAAAGAATAGTCAAAACTAGAGCGGTAAAGTCCTCTGCGGCTTTAATCAGTGCGCGTGGAAGAACTGGGTACCTAGTAAAGATTTCCGCATGTCCGTTTCCAAACCGAAAGACATTGTCGTATTCATCCCGCGTCATTCCCGATAGCTTGTACCAATCCAGAACGCAGAGAAACCCTTCTTTAAATAGTTCAGAGGAAAGATCATCGACAATGCTCTGCAGACAGTCGGACGCGACCGTGAGGTTGTTTGGGATGCGGCGTTTTATCAATTCAATGTAATAATTTATAAATGGTCCGAAAAACGGTTCAAAAGGAAGATGATCCAATTGCTGCGCACCGTAGCGCGGACGAGCGTTACACACTGGGGTTGTGTAAGGCCCGGAGAGGACTGCGTTTAGCGTTTCAATCCAACCGTCATCGGTGTCTTTAGCCTGTGTCGAAGTAAGGGCTGAAGAGAATGAACGTTCAGTAGTTTCTCGTGAATTTAGGTACTCGTGCCAACGCGTATCAGAGATGTAAAAGTCGCCCTTCCACGACTGGATAGCAGCATCGCTGAAATGACCTTCTTGCCTCTCGGAAGAAAAAAATGCTTCGAACAAGCCTGTCTTGGACAGCATATTTACAACTTCCTATTTTAGGGATGTCAAGGGAGGGGCGCGCCAGTTTCCTGGACGCCCCTCCTAGTGGTCGGGAGTTTCGATTAGCGGCAAGCGCAAACGAAAGTTCCGCACTCGATGGTCAGGGTGCACAGCCAGCCGGAGGAGGCGGCGATCAGGGTGTTCTTGTCGAAGACGCTGTCGATTTCGTTGTGGTCAAGGGCGATTGCGGAGTCGTTATTGTCGACGTCCCATGGGACCTGACCCCCGTTTGGTAGACACCTAACATCCCAACAATCTGGGACTGAAAGGTAATCTCCACACCATGCCAAGCAAGACCTACACCGAAGAGTTCAGACGCGATGCCGTCGCGCTCTACGAGAACTCCCCGGGCACCTCGCTCCAGACCATCGCCACTGATCTTGGGATCAACCGTGCCACCCTGCATAACTGGCTGAAAAAATACGGCACCGGTGCCCGCACCAAGATCAGCTCTAAGGATTCAGCTTCCCCGGCCTCGGTGACGGAGGCCGAGCGGATTCGACAACTCGAACGAGAAAACGCCCGGCTCCGGGAAGAACGTGACATCCTGCGGAAAGCCGCTAAATATTTCGCGGAAGAGACGAACTGGTGATCCGCTTCCGGTTCGTTGATGACGCCCAGAAGAACCATTCGGTTAAGCGGTTGTGCGAGGTGTTAAAACTCAACAGATCTTCGTTCTATAAATGGAAAAACAGCAGTTCAGCCCGCAGGAAACGCCTCATGTCCGACGCGATCCTCGGCGCCCGCGTCAAGACTGTATTCGCTGCCGAACGCGGTTGCTATGGGGCGAAACGGATCACGGCTGAACTCAAAGACCAGGCCGGTCATGGCCCCGTGAACCACAAGCGGGTTGCCCGAGTCATGCGCGAACTCAAGCTGTTCGGATATACAAAGAAACGCAAGGTCACCACGACCGTCTCAGATCAGAAGAAACCCGTGTTTCCTGACCTTGTCGGCCGGAAATTCACTGCCGATAAACCAAACCAGCTCTACGTCGGGGACATCACCTACCTGCCGATTGCGGATGGGTCGAATATATATCTGGCCACGGTCATTGATTGCTATTCTCGCCGACTTGTTGGTTTCGCGATCGCGGATCATATGCGCACGTCCCTGGTGCAGGATGCTTTGCTGATGGCTAAGGGCCAGCGTGGAAGCCTTAAAGGTGCGATTTTCCACTCGGATCACGGCAGCGTTTACACCTCTCACGCATTCCAGGACACCTGCAAAGAGCTTGGAATTAGGCAGTCAATGGGATCAATCGGCACCAGTGCGGACAACGCGTTAGCGGAGTCTTTCAACGCTGCGCTGAAGCGGGAAGTCCTCAAGGATTCCAAGACCTTTGAGAATCAATTGCGCTGCCGCCGGGACGTGTTCCGCTGGTGTATCCGTTACAACACGGTGCGCCGACATTCCTGGTGTAAATATCTCGCGCCTGCGGTGTTTGAGGAGCGCGGTCCTGCTATCCTGAAATCTGCTTCCTGATTAAATCCTCCGTGTCCACTTCCCGGGGGTCGGGCCCTACCGCCCGACTTCTGGGTGCCGACGCGCGCAACATCGACTGGGCGATCGGACTCGTCCAATTGGGCACACAGATGGATAAGCTCGTCAAAAACTACTCGCTGGGCATGAAACAGCGCCTTGGTCTGGCCATGGCCCTTTTGCGTGATCCTCAGGTGCTGATCTTGGATGAGCCCACCAACGGACTCGACCCGGCAGGTATCGAAGAAATTCGCGATCTGATCGTCAGCCTAGCCACCGAGCAAGGGCGGACGGTACTTGTCTCCAGTCACCTGCTGTCAGAAATCGAGAAGATGGCTACAGAGTTGACCATTATCAACCACGGTCAACTGCTGTTCCAAGGCTCCCAGGACAAGCTTTTCCATGCCCATCTGCCGGATGTGTTCATTGAAACACCTGCTACCGATGAGGCGGCAGCGTTGCTGCACAAGTTGAACCCGCGGCCCACCGGCGACGGCTTGGAGGTATCGGGACTTGACGCTGACGATGTTGCCGAAGTATGTGTTCATCTGGTCAACCACGACATTCCGATTTACCAGGTTGTTCGACGCCACCAAAGTCTGGAAGAAGTGTTCATCAGTCTGACCGGACGAAAGGCATTGAACGCATGACAACCGCAGTCGCGCATGCGCACAACACCGGCGGCACGGCCATCGAGTTCGCCAAATTGCGGCGCACACGAATTGTCTTGATGGGGATTTTGCTCTCGGCCGGAATAACCCTGTTTGCCAGCATGAACCTGTTTGCGGGAGGCCAGATTGATGCATTCCGCGAAGATCCACACAGTAGTTGGGCCGGATACCTAATCAGTTACTGCATGGCATTGGCGTTTCTCTCGCCCCTCCAGCTGGCAATGCTAGCCAGCCGCAGCGCCGACGCTGAACACAACGGTGGCGGATGGCGTCTGAATGCCGTGGCCAGCATTCGTCCCGGGACCCTGGTCCGTCGCAAGTTCATCGTATTAGCCATCATTGTTGGGGGATTGAAAACACTTGAATTCATCAGTGTACTCACCGTTCCGATTCTGCTTGGCGGCCCCGCACCCGATTCTTCCATGCTGGTCACATGGGCCATCACTGCACTTGGAGCCTACGGCACCAGCCTCGCGGTACTTGCCGTGCTGTTGTGGCTGGCCGCGCGAATCGAATCGCAGCTCGTGGTCCTCGGCATCGGTGTCATCGGTGGCTTCTTAGGCATCGCCGCACTCTTGTCACCGCCATGGCTGGCCGCTATCAACCCATTCGGCTACTACGCAATGGTGATCCCCTACGGCTTCTCCGACTCCGGGGTTGTCTCGGTGAACCCGAACTGGCTGCTGTGGATTATGTACCTGTCAGTCGCAGCCATCGCCTTCGTAAACTTGACTAGTTCGTTGAATCATAAGGAACTGTAACCATGAATCTGCTGCGCAACGATTTGTTGAAGTTCCGTCGTTCTCATGTCTGGGCAGTGGTCGTGCTCGTTCCACTAATCGCTGTGGCGATCGGGGCTGCCAACTATGCTGCCAACTCCGCTCAACTGGACAGTGGTTGGGGGAGCTACTTTTCTCAGATTTTATTGTTCTACGGACTCATTTTCATGACAGTGGGTATCGCGATTATTTCCGCTGCTGCCTGGCGTTTCGAGCATCGGGGCCACAATTGGCACACGATGATGACCTCTACCAGATCGGCCGGTAGCTTGGTCGCATCAAAAATGGCGGCTGTGGTCGTGATTATCGCCGTTATGCAGGTTGTGTTGCTGGTCCTGGCACTCGTCAGCGGCCTGCTTCTGTCGGTCCCCGGGCAGCTTCCGTGGACCTACGTCACTGCAATCCTGGTCGCGATTATTCCGGGAGTGGCTGTGGCATCATGGCAGTCGTTCCTATCGATGGTTATCCGCAATTTCGCGGCCCCGATTGCAATTGCTCTAGTGCTTTGTGTCATTTCGGTAGGCGCGTTGGGATCCGGTGTCGCCGGCATTGAATACTTCCTGCCACCAGCATTGGTAACCACATCCATTTCACTGGGAAGCACGGCTGTCTCCACGTCAGGGTCCCTTGATGTCAGTACGGTCGCCACCGTGGCATTCGCTTCGATGATCATGGCAACCTTGGGGTGGTTAGCCTCGGCAATCTATCTACGCAACGCTGATGTCCGCCTGTAAAATTCACGGTCAGACATTGATATCCTTCGCTCAGGGCTACTAGTGTCCTACGCAGTTAGTTCGGGTGATCAGCACCGACAAGACTCCCGCACTGGCCAGGGGAAATTTCTGAGCTCAAGAAGGAGGGAATCTGCCCGCCAACAGTAGAACACCGGCAGATGAAATACCTTCAACAACGTGCTGGAAGGCGATCATGGGCGGCTGAAACGGATCCTGGGACCCGAAGGGAGCCTTCAAGAACCGGACGTCCGTCTACCGGACGTTGGAAGGCATGGAGACGATACCGTCACCGATGATTATGGACTCCTTTGCGCCGGTAAGACCGTCGCATTCACCCGTTCTCAGTTCGAGGGCGCTGTACTCCAGTGGGCCGAAGAAACGCACAAGCACTATCTCTCGCAGCCGGACGATGAGTTCGATCGAGAATTTACCGTTGATCACGAACAAGCAGCGCGCGCAATCACCAGCCACCACTGGGCAGATGCGCCAGTACACCAAGACGATGCCCAGCTCGGGGTCCTTTTAGAGTGGGCCATCGAATCAACCGCCACGTACTAACCCTGCCAGATATGGTTGGTGGGTGTCTTCTCTAACCCCACATCAGCCCGACCGTGCACAGGTACGCCGTCAAGTCTGCCGGAGTGGTGTATCTGCTCTGCTTGTGATTGACCTGCAAGTGCCGTGCGCCTGAAGCGCCGCAGGCTGTATGGCGCCGAGTGGGATCGGCTCCAGGAGCGGCATCTAAAGCCGGTGTCGACGTTTTGCTTGCTCTCCAGGAGGTTGTAAATATTTCAGCCTTCCACGCTGATGACGCCGTACCATCAGCGTTGCAAGCTGAGAGCGAGGGTTGCGATGTTCGAACGGTCGAACACAGGAGAGGGCAACGGTGTCCGAGACCACCAGTAGGGTCACTTCCATGATGAAGCCCTATTATTCGCGCGCCACTTCCCAACATGCCGTCCTGGCTGAGCAAAACGAGGACAAAACTTGGACTGTCCACGGGTTGGGCGCTGAACGGGAGAATGTCCCGAGCGATATCTTCCGGGAGATGTATACCGACAAGGCGCCGCATGAATACCGGAAGCGCCCAGGTTGTGGGGATCTGATTGATCCGGTGGCCCTTGCAGAGGCGGGAACGCACGATCTCGTTTACATCGAGACGAAGGGCCATTTAGATGAGATTGCGGCGGATCACCCTGACACCTGGTTTCTCAACATGACAAGCGGGGGTGCGCAGCAACGCTCTCAGATGCCCTCACTGTGGGTGGGGTTTCACAAGCCCGGCGAGGAGATCATTAAAGAGGAGAATGCCGTCTACGGTTTTCCACTCCTGGCCGTGGTTCCCAAGCTTTAACTCTCAACCCTTCTACCTTCCGAGGTGATGTGGTTTTCATATGGGGTCAAGTTCTCCGGAGCGGTGTATCTGCTCTTTCAACAAAATAGGCAGTTTGATGATCTCAGAGGCCGGAAAAGTCGATAAACGGCTTCACCCCGGTAGTGAAGGGCCCTCTCAGGAGACACTAGTAGTACTTGTAGAACTTGGGGCGCCGAGGGAGCGGAGCCCAGAGGCTCCTTCAATCATCCCAGAATCTATCTCCTAGCCCGAGCCTTGATCTTCTCGACCTGTTGCTTGCGGAACTCGTCGCCTGGAGGTCTCACTTCGCTAGCTTGCAGCGGACGGTCCCCAATGGTGTGTGATCTCCATCCCCCGAGGCCTAAGGGATCAACGCCATCCTCCCCCAAAACATCACTGCAGCGTTCGAGAGTGAGGCACAGGACGTCCGTGAGTCTAGTAGGGGTGTTTAGTGGTACTACCACCTCGCCTGGATCGGGGGTCGACCTGCCCACCGCCGAGGGGGAGCGCACGGGTACTACCACCTCGCCTGGATCGGGGACCAGCTTCACCCCCACTAAGTCAGGTGAAATCACAATAGGATGAGTTCCAAATGCGCGTCCGTCGATCATTTCGAAGATATCTTCAAAGCTGCGAATCCAATAAGGGGCAGTACCGGGTACGACGAGTGCTTCTAGGGTTTCTACTCGGTATTTTCCGTTTCGTACGCCCTCCACGCACTCAAACAGCATGGAGACAGCATCGAAAATTTTCTTGGCACCTGCTGCTTCAATCTTTTTCCAAACCTCTTCTCTTTCACCTCTAAGTAAATGCGTTCCCCAGGGGTGTTCTTCTTCAAGAAGTGCATTGGCGGCGGGACGGTCAACGATCATGACCCCGGGCAGGTTAACGGCTCTTACCTTTTTATCGTCACTTATTAAGAGGTTCGCGTGGGAATCTTCATATAGGGCGAACAAGTAATTGTCATCGGGGTCTTCGCATACTTGTGGGAGCTCTGACTGAGGTCGGTCCTGGACCTCGGTGCCGGCTAGGACAATCGCGTCGATCAGTTGCATGCCTTGGTCAACGGTGAACCAACGGCGAAATTTCTCTCGGTTTATTACATCTTCAAGCTCATCTAAAAGGCGGTTCGAGTAGATGAGTTCAAGCTGTCCATCTAGGCATGCTTCGACTAAAGATTTTCCATTCCTACGTTTAGCAATGAGTTCCGAAATGAACACATTTGCATCTAAAACGAGCTTAGGCGGTTTTTGGGGAGTGTGATCCTCACCGTTATTGGTCACCTATTGACCCCAATCCTAGAGCGGCCCCTTTTTTCATCCCGCATTTTCTTGACCTCAGAAGTTACTTCTCTTGCCGCTGTTTCGTTGTCTACGAGGTCGCTTTGGGAAGCGACAGAATCAAGAATGGCGCGATAGCTTGCGGCAGCAAGTTCCTTATCCGTCATCTGGGCCCGGTCACTTTCGGAGGCCCCGAGGGATTCTAGAAGCCGCTTCCGAGCTGCATTTTTTCTGGGACTCATGGGCTAGAAACCTTTCAATCGGATGCTTTTAGGCTACCTCTTTAGGACGCCCTTTGGACTCCCCCTGGGAAAGTAGAGAGTAACCCCATCGCACGGCCCCAACCTCAACCAGAGGCGGGCATAACGAGGTGTCACGAGTAAGGGTCCGTGGGTCCTCACACCCATCCATGAAGGGTGGGCCACTCTCTGGGTCTTATAGCGGGCTGGACGCAGGTGACTTCAGAGCTTCCGCGCGACGGTCGCACTCGGACCAGACCCCGGGGTCGTCTATGCGATGGTGCGTCGCAGCGGACACGGCTGTTTTCACTCCCAGTTTTTCCGCGGATCTTCCTGTGCTATCTGTCTGACCTGACTGCCTACCATCGCCCAGCCGGGGTAGTCCTCATCGATGGCATGAAGTACGGAGAGCATATCGTTGAGCCGGCTCCGCACGTTCGTCTCCAGGAGGTTCTCCTGGTGGGACACTCGGTTGCGCAGATGCGTTAAGCGTTCGAACTTTTTCCCGATATCTTCTCGCGACCGGTCACTACTATCGACGTTGGAAAACGCTATGTGCAGGCAGTTCTTCCACAAAATTTGCGCATTTGCTCTGTGAACCGGCAACGCCTCGCCGAGGAGATTCGACCAGTTGCCCAGGGTAAGTTGGGCGACGACGTCGTCGTGGTTCAGCGGAGCGTTCTTGCGGGCATGTCCTCGTCTGCGGCGTCGAGACTCTTTACGCGCCCATTTCCGGGCCTGGGCCATGGGTCGGTTTGCCATGGCATATAAAAGGTCGGCTGACTGATGTTCTAAGGACCACTCGCGGTGACCGCATTGCTGATAATTCCAGTCTTGTAAGGCTCTGTTCATGGCGTTACGCGTCAAGACCTCAAAATAAGACAGCTGAGAGTGCAACGAACCTGCCAGGCGGGTGTTCCATCGATATAACTGCACCGCTTTGTCGAGGTCGTTGCCGGCGACGGTGAAGTATTTTTCGAAGCGGGCCGCTCCGAGCATGGCGTCTAATTCGTCTTTGGTTCTCATTGCCGGTGATGGTATCCTTAGTGCTGTGAGCGTCGATGTAGATCGACGCACCTTACCCCACGACCCCGGGCTTTGTGCTCGGGGTTGTTGCATGTCTGGGTGCGGTTGGTTGTGAGGTGGATTTCCCCCACCATTGCGGGTAGGTGTCGTTGTCCGGGCATTACTCTTCTTTGAGATGTGCACCGGGAGCAGCTAGCAGCACCCCTTTGATTTCCTCTGCACTGAGGCGGTGCCGGCCGCCGCGGCTAGTGACCTGGCGCCAGACGGGTTTAAACTCCGCCAGCATAGAACGGTAGGTGGGCAGCATCTCGCGGTGGGAGTTTCCTCCGTTGGCCTCGACTACTGATTTCTGCTCTTCCCAACGACCGGTGGACACGAGAAAATCGACATAGCCAGCGAGCTTGCTTTCCAGGTTGATCTGGAAATCAAATCCCTGGAATGACCCGTAGTGCTCAGCCTCGATGACTTCGGTGCGCTCCCAGCCATTGTCGCCCAAGTCGCGAATGCTGTATTTAATCACTCGGAACATATCCAAGATGTCCCACACCAGCCGACACTCGTCGTAGCTCAACTCTTCATCAGTGCCCGCAAATATCCGGGGGTATTCTCCTGCGTACCCGTATTGCAGTGCTTTCACCACGTTGCGGAAGTATTCCGGGTCATACAGTTCCTCGGGAAGATCACCGCGAGTGGCAAGGAGGATTTGATACCCCAGTATCAGCGTTTGGCGTTCAACGGCGGTCGGTGACAGCTCCTGGAAAGATTTCCTAGGAAACTTCTCTCCTTGAATCTGCCCCGCATGGGCTTCAATAAGTTGTCGCAGATAGTCACTTTGGGTCTGGCCGTTGCTCTCTGCTTCCGCGGAGATAAGGTCCTTCAACTCGTCGGGGAGTCGAATGGTTATGGATTTCATGATTCCCTTTAACTTAATGCACTTACGTCTTACGGAAAAGAATACATGCTTACATTATCTTGCGCAACCGTGCCCTGTGGGGTGCACCCACTCGGTTAGCTGTCTCATAAAAGGCGAGGCCGCGCTTCTTAGGGGTTAGTCTGTGGCCAGTTTTGCGTACACCGCGAGATCATGACGCCTGCCCCGGAGGTTTTCACCGTGGCGCATGATCCCTTCGAACTGACAGCCAGCGACTTCGGCGACGTGTCGAGATGCAACATTGTGCACTGCGGCCTGTACTTCGACACGGTGGATGCCTTTGTCGAAGCAGTGTTGCATGACAAGCGCGAAGGCTCGGGCTTGCAGCCCGCGTCCGCGGGCCCATGGGGCGGTGTTGTATCCGATGGAGACCGAAGGGATCGATGGATCCCGCAGGCGTATTTCAATGTTGCCGCAGTAGCGCTCGCCGAATTCGTCGTGTTGAAGGGCAAACACGAGGTTGTCGGTTCGTCTGGTGGCGAAATCAAGGGCCATCTCACGGGTGTATTTGTACGGCACCTGGGTATAGCGTTTCATGCGTTCATCGATGGCGCATAGATAGATGTCCTCGGCGTCAGTGGCTTTAAGCCCACGCAGGGTGAGGGTCCCGTCAGAAAGCTCAGTAAGTGGGATAGGCCAAGCAAGGCATCGGTCATTTGTCTTAGCTTAATGAAATAATCCTACTTTCCTGCTGCCTAGCGAAGTCGAAAACGCACAACGCCTGCGTGTTGCTTGCCCTAAGAGATGGTTCTTGCGTTTCGGCAGCCTGAGTATCCGTTCGAAAAGGCGGTGTAACCTGAAATGATATGGTCACGCCGTGAAGAAAACCCTTGTTGTCTGTGTGTCGATTTTACTGCTGGCGGGTTGCTCAAGCCCGGATGGTGAGCAGCCGGTTGCTGAGGCGCCGACGGAAACACCTGTCCAGACGCCGGTGGACACTGCGGCCGAGGCACCCGCCGAGACACTTTCTTTGCCGGAGGGCTACCCGCAGATTGTCCCGGTCTCTGAGATCCCCGAGAATATGCAGTGGGCGTTTGAGGGCACGGGCACGTCAGAAGCTGTAGCGGTGGCGCCTGGAGTGTGGGCAGAACTCACCCCGGGTGCGACGGTGGACGACGCCGTCAACGCGCAGGTTTTTCACGGCCATTGCTCGTCGAAGAAAGCCTTCGAGCGAGAATATCTCCACGGGGAATCGACCCCTGGAAATTGCTGGTAAGCCCACTTTTCCTGGGCAGGACTATTGTTCTGCCGCTAAGGCGCGATACAGCGTGGAGCGCCCAATTCCTAGATCGTGAGCGATAGCCGTCTGTGACTTCCCGCCTGCGACCCGCCGCCGTGCGTCAGCCACCTGCTCCTCGGACAGTGCTTTGGGTGGTGCTGTCGCCAACTCGCGTGGTGAGCCTATTTCGCTGATCTTCCAACCGTTGTGTACTGCGGTTTTCCGAATGGGTGCAGGCGAGATTCACTATTTATAACAGCACCTGTTAAACAGCAGGGCTGGTGCTTCGTATACCCCGGCCAGGTGCTGAGGGTAGGTGGGATTGAGGATGCTGGCGACGTGGTAGCCCTATGCCCGCCAGGTCTGCAGGTCCTTAGCCGCTTGGGAAATAGAGTGATGTCCCGCGGCAGCGGTGACGCCGCCGACGTGCGGGGCGCTAGTGGTCATTGCGGATGGTGTTGCGCTGTGGGTGGGACTTGTTCAGGTAGATCTGCATCGGCAGCAGAATAACCAGTGCGATGATCAGTCCCAGCCACCACGGGAAGGAGGTCGCAAAGACAAGTGCGAGCAGCGCAATCATGACGATGACGCTGATGAGGGTGACAGCAGAGCGGGTGGTGAAGGTATTCACAGTATTCATCCTTTTCTGGTGGTGTGGTGCGGTGGTCGGTGGCGGGATGGGGTTAGGTGGAAGACAGGGCTTCCCGGAAGGAGACGGTGGTGCCGCTGCGCAAGACCGAGTTGGAGTAGATGCGTCCTGCTAGTGCGATCGCCGCAGCCAGTGTCAACAGGGCTATCGCTAGGCTGGCCAGCAGCTGCCACGGTGCGACGTCGCCGGCGGCGACGAAGACCGGCATTGCGAAAATGTTGGTTACCGGTGCGTAGGAGAGAATCTCCAGCACGGTGCCGTTTGGCTTTTCGAAGGCCAGGAATACGACCGCGGCGAACGGAACCATCAGCAGCAGGTAGACCGGCTGGGTGGCGGTGGAGACGTCGTCCGGGTGGTCGACACGGGCGGCCATAGCGGCCATGAAGGAGGCCAGCAGCGGCACACCGATTAAGACACTGATGACGCCGACGACGACCAACTTGACGGGGATTCCCTCAAAGGAGATGCCGTCGCCGAACAGTTCTAGTCCCGCCCAGGTGGCGGCCAGGACCGCGGCGACCTGGAGAATGCCGATGATGGTGATCGCGATGATCTTTCCGGCCAGCAGCTGCCACGGGCGCAGCGTCGCCAGCAGGATTTCGACGACACGGGTGGTTTTCTCCTGGACTACGTCGTTGGCCATGGTCGCGCCCCACAGGAGCACGATGAACACGATTGTCAGGCCGATGCCCAACGCGAAAAGCAGCGTCGGCATATCGACGACGGCTTGTTCGAGGATGATCGGGGTGACGGTGGCATCGGAGACGGCCTCGGTCAACTGCTCTGGGGTAGCGCCGGCTTCGACGGCAGCGGACGTCAACGACTGGGTGGACAGCAAGGTCTGCAGCGATTCCAGTAACTGTGGGCTCATCGCCTCCGAGCTGACCAGTGACCAGCTGCCGTCAGCGGCCGGGGTCAGGTAGGCGTCGACGTCGCCGTTGGTGACGAGTGCTTCGGCTTCGTGCTTGTCCGCGACTTCACGGATTGACCAGGCGCCCTGAGCGCCGGATTCGAGGAGCCCCGTTAATCCGCCGGACTCCGGCGGAATCGCGATGACCGAGGTGTTGTCACCCCCGCGGTTGAGCAGGGCCGGGGTGAAGAAGGCGACCGCGGCGAAGGCGATGGTGCTCCACAGGTAGCCGGGGGTCAGTAGCTTGGCCTTCAGCTCGCGGAACAGGACCGCGAAGACGACGGACCAGCGGTTGGTGCCAGCGGTGCGTGCCAGCTGTGGACGTTGGGAAGGGGGGTCGGAGATATGTGGTGGGGGAGATTCATCCAGCGTTGTCATGGTGTTTCCTTCAGGCGTGGTGGGAAGGGTGCTCGGTGGTGCTGTTTTGTTTCTGTGCGCTAGGCCGCTGCGGTGGTGGGGGAGTCCGCCGTGCCGGACATGGCCGCGGAGTAAATCTCGGTCAGCGGCGGCAGCCACTGGTAGAAGGCAGTGAGGTCGCCGCTGCGGCGGATAACGTCAATGATGAGCTGTTCGTCGAGGTGCTCGGAAATTTTTACGCGGGTGTGGTTGCCGTCTTGTGCTTGGACGGACAGATGCTCGGCGTCGTTATCGAGGGCCCGCTCCAGTTGCGACAGCCACGTGGCGCGGGCGACGGGAGTCTCGATGACGTACTGTCGTCCGACCGCGCTGCCCAGTTGCTCGTAGGTGCCTTCGGCGATGATGCGGCCGTCGCGCAGGATGCCGATGCGGTCGCAGAGCTTCTCGACTAATTCGAGCTGGTGGCTCGAGAAGACGACCGGGATGCCGCGGTCGGCTTCCTCGCGGAGAATGTTCGCGATCGTATTCACAGCACCCGGGTCCAATCCGGAGAATGGTTCATCCAAGATGAGGGCGGCTGGTTCGTGCACTAGGGCGGCGGCCAGCTGTACGCGCTGCTGGTTACCGAGGCTCAGCGATTCAAGCGGGCTGTCGGAGCGGCCGGACAGGCCTAAGCGGTGAAGCCAGTAGTCCGCGGCGGCGCGGGCCGAGCGGGCAGTGACACCGTGGACGACGCCGAAGTAAGTCAGCTGGTCGACGAGTGTCATCTTTGGGTAGAGGCCGCGCTCCTCGGGCATGTAGCCGATTGTCGAGCGCACTCGGTCATCGATGGGGCTTCCGTTTAACCTCACCGTGCCGGAGTCGGCTTCGCTGATGCCGAGCATGATGCGCATGGAGGTGGTTTTGCCGGCGCCGTTGCCCCCGACGTATCCATAGAGCTCGCCTGGAAGGACATCGAGACTGATGCCGCGCAGCACCCGCCGGGAGGTGTAGCTCTTGCTGACATTGTTGAGCTGGAGCATGGTGTTTTCCGTTCGCTGTGGTGATTACACCCCCGAAGATACAACGATGTGTTGTGTATATGCAATGTTTTTATGTAAATAAGGGCAGAAAGTGTTGTTCGTGCAAAGGTCAGGTGCTACGCTGGGTCTATGCCGAGGAAGAAAGAGGTGCGTCCGCTCTACAACCGCCTGCGGGTGTTGCGGACCGAGATGGACCTGTCTCGCAAAGCCTTGGCTGACAAGGTCGACGTCAACCACCAGACCATCGGTGCGTTGGAGCGGGGCGAACACAATCCCTCGCTCGACTTGGCGATGGCCATTTGCGCGGTGTTCGACTTACCCGTCGAGTCGGTATTTAGCAGAGAACCTTTCACCTATTCGCCAGACGATTACAGGTAAGAATTCCGGAGCGTGCTTCCGGGATTAGTTACGTTTGCGGAAAATCATCGAGACAAGCGGAGTTGGAGGACCTTGAAGCGATGAAGACAAGAAAAATAGCAGCCATCAGTGCTGCGGCAGTCGCCTGGCTCGTGCTCATCGGTGCGACCCTGGCGACCGCCTTCGGTTCTATGATCTGGTGGGTAGCGCTTGTCGTGTTCATCCTCTGCTGGCTGATCACCCGCTCCGCCACCCGAGACATTGCTGAAACCCAGTCCGGGTATCTGGACGAGTACGAACGCAGCCTCAAGTCGCGGGCCTTTACCGCCGGATTCTGGGTTGCGATCGGCGCAGGCGTCGTGCTCATGGTCTTTCTTGCGGTCATCGGTCAATCCGGTGGAGTCTGGGCCGAGGATGTCCTCCAATCAGTGTGGCAGCTCATCCTGGCTGTGCATCTGCTGATCGCCGCGACACCGACCTTCTGGTTGGGGTGGATCACCCGGGCAACTCCCCAGGAATAACTCTGAGTCGGGGCCCGGTAGCGCCGACTTGGGCTCACCATACAGTCGACATACGGGGGCGCCCGTAGACAGTGCACTCACTTGCATCGAAGATCGCCCTCGACAACGAAGTCCGACTCAGTCCCCTTTCTTGACCGTGACCGGCGACCACCGTCGTTGCCGTCCATGTCCGCTCCGGCTTCCGCGCCGAACCTGAAGGGTTGCTCGGCCTGGCCCACATCTTCGGGCATATGCTTTTCGAATTGCGCCGACGGCGCCGCGGATGATTCCTTCCTGACGGCTCTGAACAAGGCGGGCGGATGACCGTTCAGCGCTGACGACCTAAGGAAGCGGAGTTTCTTCGCGTATTGGGTACCGCTTCTTGACGGGAATTCTGCCCGACCAGGAAAGATGATTTCCCATGGTCTGAAGATAAGGCCAGGTAGATAGCCGGTTTAGAGATAGCGATACAGCGTCGAGCGACCGATCCCGAGCCCCTCAGCTACCGATGTTTTCGACTCACCACCTGCGATGCGTCGCCGCGCGTCGGCCACCTGCTTGTCAGAGAGTGCTTTGGGCCGGCCGGTGTATTTCCCGGCCTTCTTAGCTAGCGCGATGCCTTCGGCCTGGCGCTCGCGGATGATCGCGCGCTCGAACTCCGCAAAGGAGCCGAGGACACCGAGCATGAGGTTCGCGGTGGGATCGTCGGTGTCGGCGGCAAACCGCAGCCCCTCCTTATGGAAAACGACCGTAACACCCTGGTTGGTGAGCTCGGTGACCAGCTCTTTGAGGTCAATGAGGGAGCGGGCGAGTCGGTCGATGCTGGCCACATGTAGTTCGTCGCCGTCGCGCAGATACTCCAGGCAGGCTTCAAGACCGGGACGGTCGGCGCGGGAGCGCGCGGAAATCTCGTCGACGAACTCCTTGCGGATGCCGAGGTGGGCAAGTGCTTCGCGTTGGCGGGCTATGCTCTGGTCTTTGCTGGAGACCCGCAGGTAGGAGACTTTCTGCCCCGTCGGTGGAGGTGCGGGCACGGCCAGCGCCGGCGAGGCTGGGGAGTCGGTGACGTGTGTGGCGTCGGCTGCCGGGGCCGGTGTCGCCGCGATGGCTGTGGCAGCGTCGTTTGTCTCCGTGGTCGCCGCCGCGGCACCGCTGTCGATCTCGGTGGCGTGGCCGTCGGCCTGGCTGGCCTGCCCGTCCACGGGTGTGTCGTGGGTCGTCTCCCAGGCGGGTGGGTGAAAACCCCAGCCGGCCCCGCCGTCACGCACGACGTCAGGTGAGGAGATCTCCTCGATCTCACCCCACCGGGTGACACCGGCGTCGTCGCGGCCGTAGTAGACCTGCGCCTTAGTGACGTACTTATAGAAACGGTGAATCTTCACTAGGGCTTGGGGCTTACCCAGGGTGCTGCGCCAGGTCGCCAGCTTCGGGTTGTTCTCGAAAGCGCGCCACCGCGCCGCGTCGTCGTCAAGCACGCGCTCGGTGGCCACCTTCTGCGTCATCGAGTCCCACACCCACCGGTGCCCGCGCTGGACGCGCCGCTGGATGGTGGTGGTGTGCTTGTGCTTGCGCACGATCTGTATTTCTTCCTGCGGTGTTCGCAGGTCCTCGTTGAGCAGTGTGCCCGGCCTGGCCATCTGATTCCCCTAGTGTCCCAAAAGATTATTGACTTGTTGGCACATAGTGTATCAAAAGAGGTAACCCACCTTTTGAGACAGGGGAAACGCCTGGCCGGAGAGTGGCCCAATAGGGTATAGCCCATTGAATCGCCCTGCAGAACGTGTTTTCCCTGTTGCGATTAGATCGAAAACGCTTTTTGTAGCAGGAGTGTGCGAAATGCTTAGCGTTACGGTTCAGAGCTCGGCACTTGAATATTACGGAGGAGACATCAGTACCGATCAGCTTATGTTTTCCTATTCAAAGCGTTATTCGTATCAACGAGGTAGAAGAGCCCCTCGCCCCCAATCGAATCAAGTTTCTTAGTTGCCGCTCGCCATCCATTTACCGCTCCCATGATTCCACTAGCCACCGATGCGGTGGCTACACCCTCTGGCGTTAGCCAGGAAGCTATTCCGGCGCCGTCCGCAACATTCATAATTCTTTCGAGGTCCTCGGGGGTAAGGTTTGCTTCGCTTACCGCCTTGTCTCCTACGAGGAAAACCATGCCTGGCTTGATCGCTCCTCGAACGAACCCCTTCGATGCGGCCGAGATACGTGGAAGCTTCGTATCTTGAAAGGCTTCGCTCAATTCTTTGACCCGACGCTCTACATGGTCATGCCAGAGGAAATCGAGCTCATCTTTGAACTCCTGTGGAGTATTGGCGGACGGCTCAAGTCGCTGCTCAAGGTCTTTAACCGCCTGTTTGTAATTATCAAGCGGTGTGCGGATCTGATTCTTCGCTTCGAGAACGTCAGAAATAGTCGTACCAGAAAAGGTCGGCAGATAAGAGATCATGGCCGTACCAGTAGCCGTACGCCTGATCCCATATCTGCTAGCCGGAGGAAGTTTAAAAACCTCCTCTTTCTGGGCTGCAGAGACCACGCCACCCATCATCGAGTCGAACATTAACGAGCCTTCTGTTACCGCAGCTTGCGACTCTAGAAGTCCAAGAAGGAGTTCTTGGTCGAGGTCACCGCCTTTAAAAAGGTCGTCTATCCAGGACGTCATGATGGTTAGCTGGCCTGCAGCCTCTGCTTCCTCCAACTGGTCTCCTCCATGGGCGTTCCACATATCGAAGTACTGAAAGCGCAGCTGATCAGAAAAGGGCTGAATGTGTTTCTTCAGCTCGTTGTACGTGGAATCTGGAGCCCGTCGCTGGGCACGACTGGTGCTTTCCCAGGTAGCAATGAGCTGCTCAAGAAGTGCTGAAATAGGGGTTAGCTGCTCTCGCCGTTCCTGAGAAGTGTGCTCATTATTGAGCATCGTGTCCACAAACAATTTGCAGGGGTACTCCGCAGGTAACCCAGCCAAGGTCCCCAGCTGGCGTAGGAAAGCAGCTGTCATCGAATACAGCCTGACATGATCGGCATACAGCAGTGCTGAACTGGTGAGTGTCAGGTCTTCTACTACTGTCCCTGCCTGAAGCCGATTGGCTTCTTGAACACCGGACACAATGGTGATCTCTGTACGAGGGACATCGTTTTTCTTCCCGCTCCTACGACCTCGAGCCATAACGTCTCCTTTGCACAAAATCCCCGTATTTCCCCCAGAATTAACTTTACGGTGTTGTTATGTCCTCTGAGGAGGATGGCTCTAATAATTTCGGCGACGGAAACGCTGACAAAACCAAAGCTCCACTGCATCGGGCCCGACCCCTGGAAAGTAGACACAGGGGATTTAATCAAGAAGCAGATCTCAGAATAGCAGGACAGCGTTCCTCGAATACGGTTGGCGCGAGATATTTACACCAGGAGGCTTATTCATAGGCCGTTGTAGAACATCATTCCGATGATTGCTCTGATGACGTTGGGGAAATCGTCGATTGGGCGTCGATACCTGGTTTTGAGGATGTGCCAGTTCTTCAGATGTGCATTCACTCGCTCGATCACTGCCCGGTGGCTGTTGACCTGCCGGTTGTAGTCTTTGTCTTCGTCGTTCAGGCTGCCGTTTCTGGGTTTCCGGATCGGGTGCGTGCAGTCCCAGCCGATGTAGCCTTTATCGGCGGTGACGTTCCAGGACTGCCCTTCGGGGTCGGGGAACTCCGATTCCCGAATGCACCGGAGGTCGTGCCAGGACCCGGGTTTCGGGTCGGAGACCCACATCAGGTGTCCGTCGAGGTCGCAGGCGACCTGGAGGTTGAGCCCGGTGGTCTTGTGTTTCCCGGAGTAGAGGTCGTGGTGGTCGTGCCAGTCCCAGCAGGTCACTAGGGTTCCATCGACCACGAGTGTGCCGGCAAAGGTCTGGAAGTCTGCGGGAGTGGGCCGGTGTTTTTCCAGCAGGGTGGTGATCAGATCGGTGAAGGTGCTGATGATGCGGGAGACGGTGGGCTGAGAGACACAGTAGCTCTTGGCGAGTGCTTGTTCGGTGCGGTTCTCGCTGAGGTAGTCCAGAGTCAGCAGGACACGATCTTCCACGGTCAGAGTGCGCCTGCCGTAGGGCACATCGGCGAGCTGATCGCAATGCTCGATGGTCTCGATCAGGCCGAGTAGTTGAGTGTCATTTAGTGGGGCCGTAGTCTTGTTGGTGGGACTGTTTGTTGGGTTTTTCTTCACACATTAATCGAAACAGGCAGTCCCCTTTTTATGCGCACACGACACGCCCCACGAGCGGCGATCGACCTGGGAGCGCTAAACCCCTATGAATAAGCCTCCAGGAATGTCTCCGGGTGGTGTTATACCTGGTGCACCAGCGAAACACCTCCCGACGACAGAGCAACTGATTCGCAAAGGTCTTGGAATCTTGAAGGACTTCCCGTTTCAGCGCAGCGTTAAACGACTCCGCCAAGGCGTTGTCAGCACTGGTCCCGATTGATCCCATTGACTGCCTGATTCCCAGCTCCTTACAAGTGTCCTGGAACCCGTGAGAGGTGTAAACGCTTCCGTGGTCGGAATGGAACACCGCATCTTTCAGGCTGCCGCGCTGGCCCTTGGCCATGAGCAGGGCATCCTGCACCAGGGAGGTACGCATGTGATCAGCGATCGCGAAGCCCACCAGTCGGCGAGAATAGCAATCGATTACCGTGGCCAGGTACATATTCGATCCATCAGCAATCGGCAGATACGTGATGTCGCCGACGTAGATCAGGTTCGTCTGAGCAGCGGTGAATTCCCGGCCCACGAGGTCAGGAAACACCGTCTTGGTTTTGTTGGACACGGTGGTGGTGACCTTGCGTTTCTTCGAATATCCGAACAGCTTCAAGGACTTCATGATCCTGGCCACTCGCTTGTGATTGACCGGCGTTTTTCCTGAATCATCATTGAGCTCAGCGGTGATGCGTTTGGCACCGTAGCAACCGCGCTCAGTAGTGAAAATGGACTTTACCTGGGCACCGAGCACGGAGTCGTCCAGCAGGCGTTTCGTCCTGGCAGGAGAGGTTGTTTTCCATTTGTAATAGGAGGACCTGTTGATCTTGAGGGTGCTGTTGCGAAGAGAAATTCCCGCTTGCTAGCTACGTGATAGCGTGCAGCGCACTGCGGATCGCAAGTCCGCCATTTTCGTCGAAAACATGAGTTTGCAACAATACCGAACGGCACACGTGACTAGGAAAGCGTGCCGTTCGCAAAAAATTCTAGCGCCGTCTGACCTGAACTGCAGCTGGCCAGTCGGTGAAACTGCGACAATCTTCACACGCAGCTAAGAGCCATACTCATCTAAAGAAACCAGCCAGGTCCGTGCCCAGCCTGGGAATATGAACCCACACATCGGACCGGGCACCCGGTACAGGACAGGTGGTCAGCGCCTCGTTTCCTTCTTTCATTTTTTCGCAGCTATTCCTCTATATATAGGTCCCCTTCGAGACAACCCCGGAAAAACGGCGGCGCACCCGTACCGCGGGCGAGAAATCAGCTACCGGTGAGCAGTTTCCGTCCGTCCTCACGCAACTCCCCCGTCGGGGAGACATGCCGGTACAGGGTCTGCCGGGTAATCCCGAGTTCCTGACACAAGGCGGCGACGCTGGTCTCGGAATGTCCCATCGAGGCCATCGCCAGGCGCACCTTGGCCGGGGTCATCTTGAACGGTCGGCCCCCTTTGCGCCCGCGGGCCCGTGCCGATTCGAGACCCGCCTTTGTCCGCTCGGAGATCAGCTCGCGTTCAAACTCGGCCAGTGCGGCGAAGATCCCGAAGACCAACTTGCCTTGAGCCGAGGTCGTATCGATCGCCGCACCCTGCCCGGTGAGCACTTTCAGTCCGACGCCGCGGGCGGTGAGGTCGTGGACGATGTTGACCAGATGCCGCAGGTTCCGACCGAGACGATCAAGCTTCCACACCAAGAGGGTGTCGCCGGCACGAAGTGCTTTCAGACAGGAAGCTAATTCGGGTCGGTCTTCTTTCTTGCCCGATGCCTTGTCCTCATACATGTGATCCGGATCCACGCCAGCTTTGATCAAGGCGTCATGTTGTAAATCCGTGGTCTGCGAGCCATCCGCTTTTGAGACCCGCATGTAACCAATTAATGCCATAGCACTTCCCCATCACTTATACGATCGTTTACGTGACACACGCCGGAAAAACATCGCCCAAGGTCGAAAAATCTCCATTTGTCACTTAACCCGTCATTCTACCTATGTCACGTCAAGGGTGTAGAAACCAATTAAAGTGACGAAAAATTCGTGCAAACATTTACTGGCATCTTGAGGGGTCCAAAGGAAGTGTGGCAGCGTCCGACTGAAAACCCCTCGTCGTAGGGGGGACTGCTTTTCAAGCGTCGCTAACAAGGCGGATTCAACTGGTCGTCGCAACACCCCGATCGTGGCGTCGAATTCCTCGTGGTAGTCCCGCATC
>NZ_CM136760.1:0-2948740 GCF_054401105.1 Corynebacterium sp. S7 | reverse complement strand
TCTATCCTGCGCTCTTGTTAGCGTGAATGACAAATTTAATTCACCGTTCATTCACACCGTCCTTCGAGACAAAATGCCTATTCAGCAATGAGTTTTCACAAGTCTATCCACACCTGTGGATAACTTATCCACGTAAGTTCTCCACAGTTTAGTCAACTGATTGTGGATAAGTTAGTTGCGCTGGAAAAGACTTCTTGACCTGCCGTTTTATGGCAGTAATTCATTAAGTCTCTACCGTTTCTTTAGAGTTATCCACAATACTTGTTGTCCACAGGGTGTGATTTGTGAGTGATTTCTCCATTGTTACTCGCCTTCGCGGAAGGCTGTCCACATGGAAACAGCTGTCATCTGAAATTCGCCTATCGCAGCATTCTTCAAAGTCGCTCCCAGGTTGTTGACGGCGCAGTTCTGCACGGCGATTCGCCTCCGACCTGCAGGAAAACACATCTTTGTAATTACGGGGGCACCCATTGGCCACGAAAAGTTTACCGGCGTGTCGATTTTGATCGAAGGGTGCAAATCGCGTAGCCTGTAATGGTCTGTCACATTGAATTTGACAAAAGGTATCCACCTTCGCCAGATCGCAATGTGCGTGAGAGCTCCACCGGTACCGAATACCGGACCATCGCAAGATGTGTCAGTGCAGGTGAAGCACACGATCGGTCGATGTCACGATGACCTCGATCTCCCGTTTCTCACTTTTACTTTTCATCTCGGACAGTCAGTTCTCCGGGAGGCCATGCGTGGCAAAGCTGCGTGCGGCCGTTGACTGTCGTATTTTTCAAGGAGTCCCCCATGTCGAAGCGGACGTTTCAACCAAATAACCGTCGTCGTTCCCGTAAGCACGGCTTCCGTACCCGTATGCGCACCCGTGCAGGACGCGCTATCGTGTCCGCACGCCGCAACAAGGGTCGCGCAAAGCTAACTGCTTAAGTGCTACCCAAAGCGCATAAGCTGGAATCTTCAGCTCAGTTTCGTCAGACGATGAAAACTGGAACCCGCGCCGGTAGTCGCACCCTTGTGGTGTACCAATCAGCTCGAACCGATCAAGTCATCTCTGGTGGCCCTCGGTTCGGGCTGATTGTGTCTAAAGCTGTAGGCAATGCTGTGGTTCGTCACCGCACATCAAGGCGCCTACGTCATATTTGTCTCGCTGCTACCGAAACTCTCGATCACAACGTGGATGTTGTCATCAGGGCTCTGCCTGCAGCGGGAGACGCAACCAGTATTGAACTGGAAAAAGACTTCCACAGGGCGCTTGCAAAGGCGCAAGGAAAGCAGTGAAGTAGACATCATGTCGTACGTTAATACCGATGGTGAACAGATCCCCGAGCCAAAAGGCGCTGGCGCTAAAGGGGTAGTTTCCTTGGTGCGCCTATATCAAAAGTACGTCTCACCGCTTAAAATGTACTCCACTTGCCGCTTCGAACCTACGTGTAGCGCGTACGCTCTGGAGGCAGTATCTCGACAAGGAGCGCTTCGCGGTACCCTAATGGCAGTCGCGCGCCTTGCGAAATGCGGTCCGTGGCACCCGGGTGGGTATGATCCCGTCCCGAGAAGCGTGTAATTTCCCACCCGACCAACATAGGAGTAACGAAACCCAGTGCTTAATTTCGTTTACTGGCCGATTTCGGCCGTGCTGTGGTTTTGGCACCAGATTTTCGGTTGGTTGTTTGGCCCAGATTCAGGCGTGTCCTGGATCTTGGCCATTATGTTCCTGACATTTACAATTCGTGTTCTGCTGATCAAGCCGACCGTGAATCAACTGCGATCCGGTCGCAGGATGCAGGAAATGCAACCGAAGCTGCAGGCCATCCGCGAAAAATATAAGAATGACCAAGAAAAACAGGCTTTAGAGACTCAAAAGGTCTATAAAGAAGCCAAGATGAACCCAATGTCCAGCTGTGTTGCGCCATTGGTTCAGATGCCGGTGTTCTTCGGCCTCTTCCACGTTCTTCGTTCCTTCAACCGAACGGGTACAGGACAGGGCCAGCTCGGACTGTCCGTCGAGCAGAACCGCAATACGCCGAACTACATCTTCGACGTACACGACGTGCAGTCCTTCCTGGACGCTACTGTCTTCGGTGTTCCTATTTCGGCGTACATGTCCATGCCAGCCGACATGATGAATGCGTTCACCACCGACTTCCAGCGTTGGCAGGTCGTCGTTGTCGCGTTCCCACTGATCATCATCATTGCTCTGTTCACTCACTTCAACGCTCGTCTGTCGCTGAACCGTCAGAAGAAGCTTCGTGAAGCTGGCAAGACTACTGCTCCAACCGGCGACAATGCTGAGCTGATGGAAATGCAGACCAACATGATGAACAAGATGATGCTGTGGTTCCTCCCAGCAACCATCTTCCTGACCGGCTTCCTGTGGCACATCGGCCTGCTGTTCTACATGCTTGCGAACAACATCTGGACCTTCTTCCAGAACCTCCTTGTCTTCCGCAAGATGGATCGCGAAGAAGCAGAAGAGGAAGAAGCAAAGCTTGCTCTCAAGCGCACCAGTGCTCCAACCGTTGGCGCACGCAAGGTAGATAAGCGCACGAAGAAGCAACGTAAGAAGGGCAATTAATTTAGCCCCTGATTGAGCCCCGTGCTCTACCTCCAACCGCCGTTGTCTTTGGATGAATCCAAGACAACGGCGGTTACTTATTTTCTGGGTTCGTTGGCTACTCTAAAGACAGACCTAATCTGTTGGATCGAACTAGTTCTAGGAGTACACAGCCGTGTCAACCGAGATTGAAACCACTCCCGCTATCGCCGAGAAGATCTTCGGCGACCGGCTTCCGATTGCTCAGGCATACCACGACTCGTTGGCCACCACCGCCGCCGAGCGGGGTTTCATTGGTCCCAAGGAAGTTTCCCGTTTGTGGAGCCGCCATATTCTCAACTGCGCAGTGATTTCGGAAGCCTTCGATCAGGGCCTCAACATTGCTGACATTGGATCTGGAGCAGGACTTCCTGGTGTGCCGCTGGCAATCGCACGCCCAGACCTGAAGGTCACTTTGATCGAACCGCTGTTGAAGCGTTCGAACTACCTCGCCGAGATCAAGGAAGAACTGGGCCTTGATAATGTCACGGTCATCCGTGGCCGCGCAGAGGATCAAGGCAAGGGTGAATTCGACGTTGTGACTTCCCGCGCGGTTGCCCCGCTGGGAAAGCTGGCCGGTTGGTCGCTCCCGCTCGTGAAAAAGGGTGGTGCCATGGTGGCGATGAAGGGCTCGTCGGTAAGCGAAGAGCTCGAACGCGACGCTGAACAGATCACCCAAGCCGGTGGTGGCGCCGGCGAGATCTTTATTGTTGGTGATTCCATGCTGGAAGAACCCACAACACTGATCAAGATTCCCCGGGTGCGCTAACGCCTGTCTAGGTAAGACACTAAGGTGGTATAAGACTAACCTCGTAAGTTACGGGGATTCCTACGTGCGGAAGTGAAGGCAAGAAACCTCGATGACGGAAAACAACCTGAAAGAACAGCAGCGGGACAAAGAATCCGCTGCTGCTGCGAAGCACAACGCAGCGCAGGTCACTTCCGGATCCTTGGAGTTGCCCAAGCCGGAACAGCCTCGCTCGCTGACCGTGGCAAACCAAAAAGGTGGGGTCGGTAAGACTACCACCTCCGTGAATATGGCGGCTGGGCTGGCGCATCATGGCCTGAAGGTACTAGTGATCGACCTGGACCCGCAGGGCAACGCGTCTACTGCTTTGGGTGTTGAGCATCGGGCGGGAACCACTTCTAGTTATGAGATGCTGATTGGCGAGGCCACGGCTGACCAAGCGATGCAACAATCGCCGGCGAGCGAGAACTTGTTCTGTATTCCTGCCACTATTGATCTTGCCGGTGCCGAGATTGAACTGGTCAGCATGGTGCGGCGTGAATATCGTCTCTCAGACGCGCTGAACCGTGGATTTTTGGAGAAGCATGGGTTTGACTATGTCTTCGTTGATTGCCCTCCTTCGCTGGGCCTGCTGACCATCAATGCCATGACTGCGGTAGATGAGGTGCTCATCCCGATCCAATGCGAGTACTACGCGCTTGAGGGTGTGGGTCAGCTCCTGGGCAACATTTCGATGATCCGCGAGCACCTAAATACCTCCCTGCATATTTCGGCGATTGTGTTGACCATGTATGACGCTCGAACGAAGCTGGCGGAGCAGGTAGCTACTGAGGTGCGCGATCAGTTCGGCGATGTTGTTTTGAACAATATGATTCCTCGTTCGGTGAAGGTGTCCGAGGCACCGGGCTATGGCCAGACGGTGATCGACTATGATCCAAGTTCACGAGGTGCTTTGGCGTATCTTGACGCAGCAAAGGAACTAGCTTTGCGCGGGGATTATCAGCCACATGCAAGCACTGGTCCGATCGGCGTCAGCCCGGAAATTGCCCAGCAGCTTTCGGCATCGGGCGGGATAGAAGAACCTGAAACTGAGGTGGATAACTAAATGGCTCAAGAACCAACTCGCAAAGGTGGACTGGGGCGTGGCCTCGCTGCGCTGATCCCTTCAGCCCCCGTTGACCCTGGCAAGACCAGCGGAATTGGTGCAAGCGCCGCGGATGTTGTTTTCGGCGAAGGCCGTGACAAACAGCACAAGCAGGACAAACAGGAGAAACAGGGCAACCAGGATACGCAGACTGAGTCGGGCAAGTCCGAGGGCAAAAAGATCAAGGGAGCCCCGTCGATCCCTGGCGCTCCAGCCATGCGCACCTCTTCCGTCACTCCGAAGAGCACCCTTCCGGCCGCTGCCTCTGCAGACACACAGTCAAAGCAGGAGGATTCCTTCGGCGCTACCTACCAAGAAATTCCGCTTGGTCAGATCACGCCGAACTCGCAGCAGCCACGCCAAGTCTTCGGCGAAGAAGAACTCGAAGAGCTTGTGCACTCGATCCGTGAGTTCGGTCTTTTGCAGCCGATCGTCGTGCGCCCGATTAGCGATGGCTACGAGCTCATCATGGGCGAGCGTCGTTGGCGCGCCGCAGCGAAGGCCGGGCTGAAAACAATCCCAGCGATCGTGCGCGAGACCTCTGATGCAGACATGCTGCGCGACGCATTGCTGGAGAATATCCACCGCGTTCAGCTCAATCCTTTGGAAGAGGCGGCGGCCTACCAGCAGCTCCTTCAGGAATTTGATGTCACTCAGGAGGAGCTTGCCTCCCGCCTGGGTCGCTCGCGGCCCGTGATCACCAACATGATCCGGTTGCTCAACCTCCCTGTGAGTGTCCAGCGTCGCGTTGCGGCCGGGGTGCTCTCGTCCGGTCACGCTCGCGCGCTTTTGGGCGTCAAGCTTGGCGACGAGGCCACTGAGCGTCTCGCGGACCGCGTCGTCGCGGAGGGAATGAGCGTCCGCGCCACCGAAGAAGCAGTCACACTGCTGAATAATAACGGTGAGCTGCCCGAGAAGCCGAAGCCCGCCGCGGTGGAGCAACCTGAGTTCTTGTCTGTTGCTGCAGAACGTCTCGCAGATGAATGGGAGACAAAGGTCAGCGTGTCCATGGGTAAGCGCAAGGGAAAGATCGTCGTTGAGTTCAGCGACAAGGACGATTTCGAACGCATTATGGGCCTAATTGAAGGAAACAACTAGCCCTTTTAGTTACTTGCCTTGAACAGGCTTCACCGCGAGATTGAGGGGATGGAGAAACGATGTCCGAACCAAGCGTTGCGGTTGTTCCCGTCAACTATGATTCCATCCCTCAAATCCACCAGAAGTGCGCGCAATCCACGTTCTGGGAGATCGACCCTCTCAGCGAGAAGCTAGCTAGCCTTAATCCCACCGTGGATAAGGAAGCCTGGATCGCGGGTCAGAGTTTTGACCACGGCACGTGCGGCTTCAACATTGTCCTGAGAGACAGTGAGAAGCGCGCCTTCGCCACGGTTTTGTTTTGTCCCAGCAGTGAGGCTCCTGGCGCCATTCGCATGCCCTCAGGCTCGCTTTCACGCGATGCGTACGCGATTACTAGCCTGCACATCGATTCGGTCGCCGCAGGGCGTGGCTGGGAGTCTGTGCTCCTCGATGCCTCGATTATGGCTTTAAACGACCGTGGCGTGCCCGCACTCGAGGCATTCGGCTACGATCCGGAAGCACCCAAGGCCGAATCCGATTTCAATCAAGCTCTCGTCGATCATGCCTCGGAGATCGGCTTGATGGATAAGACGATGTTAGAAAGTGCCGGCTTTCGCGTTGTTCACGATCATCCCGTCATTCCGCGCTTGCGCCTCGATCTTCCCCCAGAGCAGGATCTGCTCAGCGCGGCTCAAATTGAGGATCTGCTGCAATCCGTTCCCGCCATCAGTTGATTCAATGCGATTCTGAGGTTGAATATCAATGATGTAATTCTGATTGAAAGTTTTATAATGAGCGGATAATCTAATTTCATGCTCAGCGACGAAATGATGAACATCATTACCCAAGGTCAAGGCATATCCGTCGCTTTCGCTCGACGTACATCCTCGGCCTATATCAATGAACGCGGAGTGATTGAACTCCTCGCCTGTATGGCCAACGGGGAAGGCGGCACGCTTTTTATTGGAGTGAATCAAAACGGTTCCATCAGCGGCTGTTACCCCTTCCACGGAGAATCCACGCAGCCCCGCGAGCTTGAGGCCACAATCCGCCAATACACCTCGCCGTCACTTAGCACCACGGTCTCCGTGGCAGAGATCGACGGCAAGGATGTCGTCGCCATTTCGGTCGAGGAATCCCGCACGCCGATCGCAACCACGTGGGGTGTCTACCGGACCCGCCGCCTGAACTCCCAAGGCACCGCCGAATGCTTCGGCATGGATCCCACGTACTTGTTCACCCGCTACCGCGACGCCAACGCCGTCGATTGGGCGCGGATTCCGGTCCCAGGCCTGTCCATGTCTGACTTTGCACCAGAAGCATTCGACGCAGCACGCGAGTTGGCCAGCCGGAGCAATGCGGACCCGATCATCGCATCGCTTTCCGACGATGACCTCCTGCGCTCCCTGGGCTATCGCAACGATTCGATCGAGCCGTTGACCTATGGTGCTGTGCTGCTCTTTGGCAAACGTGAATCATTGCAGAATCATCTTCCCTACCACCAATTAGTTATCGCAGACGTGGCTGAGGCAAAGCGCACCTCTAGGTCGCAAGCCCCGCTCATACTCATGCTCGCCGACCTGCAGAAACAAGGCGAAAAACTAGACCCTCCGGTCAAGGAACTCATCATTAACGCGTTGGTTCACCGCGACTATTTTCTCCCAGGTCCCGTCTATGTTTATGGTGACAAGAAGCGCGCTACTATCACCAGCCCAGGCGGACTCCCCCGCGGGCTGACTCCGCAGGTCGTGTGTAGTTCTCACGCCTCCTATTCCCCACGAAGTCTCTCGCTCTCGACGGCTCTTGCTCGGCTAGGCGTGATTGATGGTGCGGGACTCGGGCTGGCAGCAGCATCGAAGTTTCAAATCGAGCGCGGCCTCGGCCCACTGTCGTGGGCTGGAACCCATGAGCGGGCCGTGACGGTCACCGCAGGTAAAGAAGAGATCCACCCTGAGATGCCCGGACTTGTCGCCGCTGCCTCACGCGAGCTAAGTATCGACGAGCTCCTCGTGCTGGATGCGTGGCACCAATTCCCTAGCGCGGAGGTGGACACCCTTGCCTCGAAGACGGGATTGGCAGAAAGTGAGGTGCACGCAATCGTCGATACGCTCCGAGCTCTTGGCCTCTCGCCTACAGATACTGTCACTGTGCGGGCGACTCCTGGTGCGCCGCGCGGAAATGAGGAGAAAGTGGTGGCGCTGGTGGCCTCGAAGGGCGACGTGACCAGTGGTGAGGTCGCCGATGCGCTGGGGTTAAGCCAGCAACAGGCTTATCGCGTGTTAAAGAAGTTGGTGGATGCTGGCCGGTTATTTAAGGTGGGCAACACACGGACCAGCAGGTACCGGTTTAATTAGGCAGTAATTAAGAATTAAGCGCGTTCTTGCATCAGTAGATCGCGGAACTTGTAGGTGCCGGTTGGTTGATCGTCCTGATCGAGCAGGTAGAGGCGCTTCACAGAAACGACGATCGCTTCTGCTATGGCGTCGCGCTGGGTCGGGTCAGTCACGATCTTCACGTCATGCGGGTTGGTGAGGTAGCCCAAGGTAACCTCAACACTAGGCATTGTGGTCAGGCGGAGGACTTCCCAGGTACGACCGTGGTTGTAACAATTGTTCAGATCGGTGCGGGCAACAATTTCTCGCTGGATGAACCCCGACAATGTTTCACCAGTTAGCGATGATGCGCCCACTTCCGAACCAAAGTAAAAAGTGGCTACGCCGTTGGCCTTTTCATTTTGGTAGCGGTCGAGGTGCAGCGAGATCATTACGTCTGCATTGAAACCATTGGCAATGTCGGCGCGCTCGCGGGGGGTGGGATTATCTCCTCGCGGGCGGGAAATGATGGTTTCCATGCCAGCGGCCACCATCCGACCTTCGACGCGGGCGGCCAGATCCCAGAGGATTTCCTCTTCCGAGATTGGACCGTACATGCCGTTGACAATCATGCCCTTTTCACTGCCACCAAGCGCCGGGTCAATAACAACCCTTTTACCTGCCAACATGGGGCCAGCGCGCCGGACGGATTCGCGCTCGCGGATAGCTTGGGCGGATCCGCCCGTGATGCGACGACCAAGCAGACTTAAGGAGCGCAGCGTTTCAGGACCACAGACTCCATCATCCTGGAGGCCGTAATTGAGCTGGTAGTTGGTTAGAGCTTCATGCGTGTTCGGGCCGAAATGCCCGTCGACCTTATCGGTATAAAAGCCGAGTTCTTGAAGCTGCTTTTGCAGCTCACCCACATCGTCACCGATGAATTCTTGGTTCGGTTGGTAGGACAGCACACGCTGGCCCAAGGTATAAGAGGCTTCCCGCAGTTCGCGGAGAGTGACGTCGTCGATGTTGCCTGTAGCTACAACGCCGCGGGATTGTTGGAACGCACGGAGGGATTCTGAGAGTGATTCATCAAAGTACTGCTCGTCTTGCGAGTACTTTCTTTGGTCCCAGCTTCCCACCACTCCTTCGTATCCGGGGAGCAACCCCAAACGGGCCAAAGTCGAACGAACTTCGGCTACACGTGGGCTGGAATCTCCAACTCGAAGAACTCGACTCACAGTACCCCTTTCATGCACAACAAGCAGTTAGTGTCCACTCTCAAGGTGATCGTGGTCATTGAAATGTTCTCAATGTTACGTAACGTGTCTCAGGATACCATTAGAGGTGCGATTCGATCTTTTCGACAATCTCGTTTTTCGGACGAAGTCCGACGAATTCATCGACCTTCTCCCCATCCTTGAAAATTAGAACGGTAGGGATAGACATAACCTGGAACATCGCACCAAGGGTGCGCTCCGAGTCTACGTCAACCTTGGCTACCGTGATCTTTTCTCCCATGTCAGAGGCGATTTCGTCGAGCAGTGGCGAGAGCTTCTTGCAAGGCCCGCACCACTCTGCCCAAAAGTCAACGACTACTGGCTTATCGGAGTCCACGACCGTGGACTTAAAAGTCTCAGCGGTGACATCAACCGTGTTACTCATGAATTATTCCTTCATCAAATGGCAGTAATAGTTACCTAGTCTAGAGTGCTTCGAGGTAGTGTTGCGCATCCAACGCCGCGCGACACCCCGATCCAGCTGCAGTAATTGCCTGTTGGTAGTGGTCATCGACCAAATCGCCACATGCAAATACGCCCGAAATATTTGTGCGTGTCGAAGGTTCCTCGACGAGAACGTATCCTGCCTCGTTCAAAGTAACCTGACCATCGAGGAATTCAGAGCGAGGATCGTGGCCGATAGCAACGAACATGGCGGTTGCGTCCAGATCAGAGACCTCGTCCGTCTTCACATTGCGAACCCGCAGGCCACCAACCTTGCCGTCTTCCTCGATGACTTCTTCGACAACGGTGTCGGTGAGGAACTCAATCTTCTCGTTTTTCTGCGCACGCTCGAGCATGATTGGGGATGCGCGGAACTCCTCACGGCGGTGAATCACAGTGACCTTGTCACCGAAGCGGGTGAGGAATGTTGCTTCCTCCATTGCGGAGTCTCCGCCTCCGACAACTGCGATGTGCTGGCCCTTGAAGAAGAAACCATCACAAGTAGCACAGGTGGACACACCACGGCCGGTGAGCTTGTCCTCGCCTGGGATGCCAAGGTGGCGCGCAGCGGCACCGGTTGCCAGAATCACGGTGCGGGCCTGGAACTCCTCGTCGCCGACCCACACCTTCTTTACGTCACCGGTGAGCTCTACTCGATCCACGAGCTCGGAGCGCAGCTCAGCACCGAACTTCTCGGCCTGTGCGCGCATTTCCATCATGAGATCTGGGCCCATAATGCCATTTTGGAAGCCCGGGTAGTTCTCTACCTCGGTGGTGTTCATAAGCTCGCCACCGAACTCATAGCCCTCGAAAACCAATGGGTTAAGGTTTGCGCGCGCCGCGTAAAGTGCAGCCGTGTAACCGGCAGGGCCGGAACCTACAACAATGACGTCGCGGATCTCTGACATGTAATGATGCTCCTTGGGTAGAAAATGCTTGAGCTAGTGTACCTACCTATTCTCAACTAGTTGGCAACAAAATTCATTCCAGTCATCGGGCCCCGCTAAGTCTGCTCCTAGTCCTCGCTAGACAGCTGCTTATGCAACGCCTCGCGGCCCCGTGCCCTGCGCGACTTAATGGTGCCGGGCTGCACACCCATCTCACGAGCAGCGCGCTCAACGGTGAGCCCGGCGACGTCGATAAGCAAAATCGCCCTGCGCTGTGCGGCCGGCAACCTTCCCATCACCTGGCGCAGCATGATCACTCGATCGAGCTGCGCTATCGGATCGTGGCCCAGGGATGGGTTGGAATCCGTGTTGATCTTGCTCTCGTCGTCCAGGCTCATGTGTGCGATGCGGCGGCGGTGCTTGATGTAGTCGTAGCCGGAATTCATCACCAGGCGGTGCAACCACGTCGACAGCGTGGCTTCGTTGCGGAAGCCCTGCAGGTTGCATGCTGCCTTCAGCAGTGCTTCCTGGAGGATGTCCTGTGCATCGTGTTCATTTTTCGCGTATCGACGAGCCACTGGCAACAGCCTTGGCCTGTGGCGTTCCACGATGACGGAAAATGCGCGAGTGTCGCCCATGTTAAAGGCGGCAATCAGCTCCTGGTCGGTTGAATGTATAGAAATGGTCCCCGAAATGTGTGGCGTAACCGCCATAATGTTCCCCCGAACATGTTCCCCCGAACAATGTGCTTCTTGTCTTTATCTCATTGTGCCCAGTCTCATTGTGCCCAGAGACGACGAAACCCGCTGGACAGGAATGCACACTTTAGTGCGCAGATTCCTATTGACCAGCGGGCTGGGAACGGCTAGAGCGGGTTAGTCCGGTATGCCGATGAGTGAGACCTCGGAGATTTCGGCGACTCCCCCGTTGCTGCTTGGAATGTCGGTCAACCAGATCACTACGCCAGTGATGTCTGGCTGGCTTGTGATCTGGATGCTGTTCTTCGCCGAGCGCAGCGTGCCATCAGCGATAAGTGGCAGTGATTCCAGTGGCGTGATGGCTGAATTTGTCTCCACGCCCGCTGGAAGCGCGTAGATGTTGTAGGCCACACCAGGCGTCGTGGTGTTGATCTCGATGTGCTGGAGTTCCATCGCGCGCTGAGGCTCGACGATGAGACCGACACCAGGCTTGGTGCCCAAACCGTTCGAGTAGGCATCCGTGCTCCAGGTGGTGGAAGGATCCCCGTCGATGGCATTCGCCGTGTCGCCTGGATGGTCCGCTTCCTGGAATTGTCCTGGGGCCTGCCAGGTATTCGCCTTTTCCAGATCGGCGATCACGGGCAGCGGACGGGCCGAGGAGCTCGCGGCGGCTTCGCCTGCAGTCCCGCCCCCAGTGGCGTCTCCTTCGACCGATTCCTGGTTCACCGGCGATTGCGTGTTGTTGCCGCCAACGAAGCTAACCAAGTAAGTAGTCAGTGCCGCAATGAGCACCACCACTGCTACGGCAAGCGCAATCAGAAGTGCGAACCCGCGGTAGGTGTAGCCACGGGAACCGAAACCGCTGACCGAAGCCGGGTTCGGAGTCTCGTCTTTGACCACGGGAACGACTGATGTGGACGTATCCTCAAACTCGTCGATGTCCTCTCCCTGCGCGGATCCTTGCGCGGAGTGATCCGCATTTTCGGTTTCATCAGTTTGTTCGGCAGGTGCCTGATCAGCCTTGCTGAAGGCTCGGAGTTCGTTGGCAAGCTCGCGGTAGCGCTGCGAGGTCGGGTCTTCAGCCTCCGGGTTTGCCAGGTCGTCGGAAAGCTTTCGTGCCTGTGCCGTGATGCGGTCGAGCTCATCTGAGGTGATCTCTCCGGTGGCAGCGTCTAGCAATTCGAGTGCTGAAGCGAAGCTGGAGGCATCGGCCTGTTCGGAAGCGTTGGGCAGCACAGCCGGGAACGCAAGGATTACTTCCCCATCGACCGACACACGCAGTCGGTTGCGATTATCCAGGCCAAGGAGCGCTTGGTTCTCGTGGGCTTCTGCGAGGGCATCGGCAAGAGGTGCCATCGCGTTCGCAACGGCCTCCGGGTGCAGGTCTGCTTCCGATTCTGCGACGGCCTTCAGAGAGGAGCCCTGGATCCAGTCGGCCACAACTAGGCACCCGGACCGGTACGCAAGTACATGGATATTCGGTGCCACTGCAGCGTGGTTTAAAGCGCCGAGCTGACGGGTTCGACGAGCAACCTCGCGGGAGCGTTCTGCGGCCTCCTCCGGGCTCACCGGAGCCATCGGTGCTTGGCCCTGGGTATCCACAAACGTCAGCGCGACGGTTCTGCCGGTGCTGAGTTCTGTTGCCTGCCAGAATTGTGCGCCGGCGACTGAGCCGTGATCGCGCAGCAGGCGGAACCTTCCATCGGAGACTGGAGCACCCGGGACAAGGCGTGGCCCGCGGACAACACCAGCGGACATCGGTGGTGGTACTGGCGAGGCGTTGAAGGTGTCGGAGGCCAGGAATTGCTGGGACATCTCGGCCGGATCGGTAGTGCCCGTCTCGATGGCTTTCTCTTCGTTCGGGCGGATGAACTTGCCAATCACGGGGATGCGGGCGAAGACACGGCCGAGGTTATGTACCTCTGGCAGCCCAGAGCGCGACAAGACGATGCCGGTAACAATGAGGAAGACAATGCCTTCGATGGCAAGCTCGATGAGGATGCCAAGGGAGTCACGCATGCCCATGCGCTCGACAATTTCAATCGGGCCGAAGGTCGATGTGCGCAAGAGGGCGCGGACAAGGAGTGCTGCGGCGATACCCACCAGCGAGGAGGCCACGGCCCACGCCGAAGTGTGCATAATCGTGCCCGACTGCAGGTTGCCCAATTTACGCTTGAGCAAGAACGCACCGATGACTGCGCCGGCGATGAAACCGAAACCGTTGGCAGAACCGAGCAAGACTACGACGTTATCCGAAGAGGATGCAACCATCGGTGCTAGGTAAGACAAGAACACCTTGGTCGCGGTGATGCCAGCGATGATAAAGGTCGGAGTCCACGCTTCTTCTCGGGCGTAGAACACACGCAGGTGCAGCATCACAAGTGCATAAGGAATCAGCGTGAAGGCTGAGAAACTGATCGTGCGACCAAGAATTCGCGCTTCCTCGGTGGTGAAAGCGCCGTAACCGAACAACGCATTACCGATGTCCGGGCCCAACGCTGTCATGAAAATGATGATCGGAATCAGGGCGATAAAGGTCAGCTTGGTGGCCAGCGTGAGGTCACGGACCACGGCCTTGTCGTCGCCATCGGCGGCATTGCGCGACAGGCGTGGCATGATTGCCGTCAGCAACGTCACTCCGACAATGCCATAAGGCACTTGCAGCAATTGCCAGTGTTGCTGATAAATCGCGTAAGCCGAGGCGTCGGCGCTGTTCGCAATACGTGCAGTAATCACATATCCCAACTGCGAGATGGCAACGTACGCGACGATGGCCAGCGCCATCCCACCGAATTCCTTCAGGCGATTGTCGATGCCCCACAGCGGACGCAGATCAATCTTGAGGCGCTTCAGGGATGGCAGCATGATCAGACATTGCACGACCACACCAAAGGTGGTGCCTACGCCCAAGAGAAGCACATGCGGATCGCTTACCGGCGACGGTGCCGCCGGGTTCAGTGAACCAGGAAGCAGCCGGTACGCGGCCAACACCGTAATAGAAATGAGGTTGTTGACCACCGGTGCCCACGCGCCAGGCTTGAATACGCCCTTGGTATTCAAGATTGCCATGAACAAGGAGAAAAGCCCGTAGAAGAAAATCTGCGGCAAGAGCAAATAGGCAAAAGAGGTGGACTGAACGTAGTTCGTTTGGGCCTCTTCGTCCATCATCATGCGTACCAACGCCGGTGCTGAGGCGGTAGCGATAACGGTAACAGCTAGTAGCAGCGTCACTGTCAACGTAAATAGCTGCCTGATGAAGCGGGCACCCTTGTCAGGGTCCTCCTTCTCAGCGCGCACCAGCACTGGCACCACGAGCGATGTGAGGACAGAACCCAGCACAACCTCGGTGATCATGTTTGGCAGTGTGTTTGCCAAGTTGAAGGCCGAGGCGATCGCACCACCGAGCATCGAGGTGATCATCACCGTGCGGATGAAGCCGGTAATGCGCGAAACCAGGGTGGCAACCGCCATTGATCCGGTATCGCGAACTACTGTTTCATCGCTGGAAAGCTCGTCTGAGTTGTCGGACTGGTTGTTCGTGTCCACGCCAGAAGGACTGACTGTCAGGGTTGAACGGTCATCTACTGGTTGGGAAGCGGGTTCGCGGGTACGTCGAGGTGCGGGTACAGGAGCCGGAGGCGAGGGCGTAACAATCCGTCCTCGTTGCCCCGAGGATGGCGTTTGCTCCATCGACTCGGAGGTATTTTCTTCGGAGGCCACAAAACATCCAATCTCTTATGCGTGTCTCTTATACGTGGTGGAAACATGAATGAGCGAAGTGCAGTCGCTGCGGACTACTACGCGTCAGTCAGGTGGCCGATCAAGAGACGATTGTTCTCTAGAGTGCTTAGCGGTGATGGTTTTTGTTTCGTTCTTCGCGCGACGCGATTTGGCGAAACGGAAGAGCAACACCAAGGCCAGGAAGATTGCCAAGACGCCGCCGATGGTTACTGCTCCAACTTCGCCGGCGGCAGTTTGTACGGAGATTTGCACCGGTTGGGAAACCGGCTGCCCGTTTGGCGTAGCCAGGTACAAGTTCAGGTCCGTGCGGTCCCGGGTGTTGGGGATGTCGGCGGTGAGTTGGATCGTGATTGAGCCCTGGGCCGGGATGCGCAGCTCGGAGGGAGTGTTCAACGTGACTCCGTCTGGCGCCTCGTACAAGATGGTGGCATCGATGGGCAGTGGTAGACCGTTTTCCGCAACGATGAGCAGTGGTGAGGACTCGGATGCTCGGGTGTAGACGTTGCCCGGTGGAATCAGGTCCACTGCGTTGCGCAACTCATTGAGGGTGTCACGAGAGGAATTGAGTTGGTCCCCTGTCTTCCCGGTGGCCGCTGTGTAGAGGTCGGCTGATCGTCGATAAGTGAGCGATGTAGCCGTAATCAAGTCCCGCCGTAACGGCAATGTGAATCCGTAACGCGTCAGGGCGATCGTGGAATCTGGGACCAGAAACGACGTGATGTCGTCGGCATATTTAGCTTGCTGGCCCACGCTGAGGATCTCGGAATCGGAGAAAACGGTGGGATCGCTAAATGGGCTACCCGAGGCATTCGCGGTAGAGATCGTTGCGTCAGCCTTCGGGGTGACGTAATCCTCCAGGGTCATCGGCACCGTGGTTTTTTCGTCCATGAGCTGCGAGACTGTGTACATGATGGAGTCAGCAGTGCTGGCTTCCCAGGTTGCGGGCGGATTAATCAAGACAGGGTTGCCACGTTGTTCGTCGGTCGTGCGAGCCTCTTCATTGACCGCGAGGCGGATCGAGTTTGAGGCGTTGATGTCGCGGGCGGCGACGGAATCTAGTGTGGCGTCAGAGCGGTACTCCACATTGGAGTATCCGGTGGTTTCGGGCGCAATGCCTGTCGACGCGAGCGTGGATGCCAACGAATCCTGGTAGGCAACGGAAATGATCCCCTCGCCTAGTTGGGCGAAGCGGTCGCTGTCGGAATTTCCCAATGTTTCACGTGAAACACTGTTATTTGCAACGAGTACCCGCACCTGAGACTTGGGTGCTGGGGCTGCAGCCATCTCTGGGTTTGGTGGATCCTCAAGCTCGAGGTTTGTCAGCTGTTCGCCCTCAACATGGGTGGTCGCCGCATCCTTCTTGGCTTGCTCGGCGTAAGACTCCTCCCACGCGGCCTGCATTCCGTCATTGAGTAAGCCAGAGTTGTTGTGGTCGGCCCATCCCATTGAGGACACGGAAGTTTCGGTGACGTATCCCGACGGTGGAATGACCACATTATTAACAACGTCTGTGCCAAGAATTTCGCGCAACGTAAACGGTCCGCGCTCGATGGCCTCTCGGACGAGCCATGGAGCGCCTGCATCTACAAGCGCATTAACGTCAGCGTTTGACCAGGGCAGAGCGACGACGCAATTGCCCATACTCACTGCCTTGAGCCGGTCCAGCCAGTTTTGTGCGTCTGTTTGGCCGATGCCCGGCGTAGAGACAAATTCATTCGAGTTGTCGCCCCAAGAATCTCGGAGACGCTTTGGCTCTTGAGCCACAGGAGGGCGGCTGTCTGCCACCACGTATCCAGCGCTCATACGCTGAACCGTTGAAACGAGCGCGGGATCAATAGCTAGGCAGGTTGCTTCCGCGACGGCCTGCCCGCCTGGGGCTGCAATGGCATTGGCGTAGGTATTTACCAGCTCGCTGAGCCTGCCACCGGGAGCCAACTGGCTGGCCAGGTCCTCAGACTTCAAGATCAACTGCGGGTCGTTCGGTGCATCCCCTGTTTCGCCGGGCAAGATGTCGGTGCTTGCGGTGATGGGATAAAGCACGCTGACATCGGCACTGCGTTGCGTTGCGGGGTCCACCGTTGTGTTTCGCTCGCCAACAGACAGGTGGAAACGCTCAGTATCAAGGAGCCCTCCCCCAGTGCGGGTGAGTTCAAACATGAATGGGTAAACTGCCGAACCCTCAAACGTTAGCGCGCCAGCAATGGCTGGGTCGGTGTGAACCTTCATCTCAACTTCGACGGTCTCGCCAGGCGTCACTATTTGATTGAAAGTTTTAGTTTCTCCGGCAGTGTAGTCGGAGGGTTCCGCGATGCTGGCTACGCGAGCATCAGCAACCGAAGCCGAAATCGGCCCTCGCCTAGGAGTGATGGAAAAACCTTCGAGTGGGCTATCGGACGAGTTTGTCACCGAGACAGTAGCCGTGAAGTCTGCGTTCGGTGCAAGGGTATCTGGTGCGTCGACGACATTGAGGGTGATGCCCTCGATGCCGTCAATCGGTCGAATATTCGGATTTGCCCACTGGGACGCTACCGAAGCATTATCAGGTGGCGTGGGAACAGGAATGGCGTTTGCCAGCGGGGCTGTATTGAAAGTCGTTAGCGTCCCCAGGGCAACGGTGGTTGTTGCGGCAAGGACCGTGCAGACACTTCTCCCTAGGCGTTGCCGACCTGAGAAACGCGTCACCGAGGTGTCGCCCTTCCGGCCTCGTGTTCCTTTCTAGCCAGCTCAGGCATTTGGTCAAACGCCAGACGAGCCAACTTGCGCTCGTCCGCGTATGCCAGATGCTCAATGAGTTGATCGACTGGAACCCACGACACTTCCGTAACTTCCGGGTCCTCGTCGTTAAGCTCCCCATCGACGAAGCGCAACAAATTATGGTGCACCGTCTTATGGATGCGTACTCCATCGGAGACAAACCAATAATCGATAGTGCCCAACGTGGAAAACGCCTCACCGTAAATTCCGGTTTCTTCCCACACTTCGCGCTCGGCGGTCTGCCATTCATGCTCGCCTGGCTCGACGTGGCCCTTCGGCATCGACCACAGGAGACGGCCACGACGATCAAGACGGCCGATCAAAGCGACGTAAATCCGCGACAAATCCACCGAGTTATCCGGCCGCACTGCCTCTGCCATCCCCGAGACGACGAGGCCGCCCGCCGAGGTCTCATCGCGGGTCTCCATCCGTGGGCTGGCTGCATACTGCCGCTTCCGGCTCGCTGCACTGCGGGAATTGCGCCCCTGCCCCCCACGGGAACTGCGCTTGCGACTAGACGAGCTCTTCTGCTGAGTTGAGCCGGACTTCGTTGTTTTTGCCGTCGCGGCTGAGCCTGACTTGCTAGTTTGGCCCGATTGGCCTGACTTGCCCGATTGCGCCGTCTTCGCGTTTGACGCGGAAGAACTTGAAGTGTTCGAGGAGTTTGTCGACGAACCTGTAGCCGAACTCGACGAAGACCGGCGCCGTCCCCTCCTGCGCCGCGATCGCTTCTGCTGGCCCTGCTCACGGCCCTGTTCGCCGTTGTTGTGCTGTTTCTCGGGACCAGTTTGACCAGTTTGACCAGATTGACCAGCTTTAGTCGGCTGCCCTGACTGCCCCGCCTTACCAGCTTCCGCTGCGACGGCCTTGGGAGCTTTACTGTCTGACTTACTCTGGTGATTTCCGGCAGGCCGACGCGAGCGACGGCGCCTCCTGCGTCGACGCTCTCCCGAGTCTTCACCCTGGGGCGTGCGTGGGCCCGCTGCACCGCTATCTTGAGCGGTGTGAGGCCGAGTAGTGTCAGTCATGTTCCGCTTATCGTATCGTCCCCACACATGTTTGTGGTATTTTGACGTGCCGTTTCTTCCCACAGGTAAAGTATTAGCGGTGAGTATGTCTGAGAATCCCATCCCGTCACAGCAGTTTCCTGCAAATGAGCATGCTGAAGAGATTCAGCAGGCGTTTGCGCGCGCCACGCCGACGATTGAAAGTTTAGGGGGCTTGCTCACACCTTTAGTTCAAAAATTTCAGGAGCGCGGCGAGTCCTTATATCTTGTCGGCGGTCCCGTGCGTGACGCTTTCCTCGGGCGCATGGGCAATGATTTGGACTTCACCACTTCCGCGCGCCCGGATGTTGTGTACGCAATTCTGGAGGAGTGGGGCGAAACAGTCTGGGACACCGGCATTGAATATGGCACGGTGTCAACGGTCAAGGAAGGCCAGCAGATCGAGATCACAACCTTCCGCGCCGACCTTTATAACGGTGTCACCCGCAACCCAGAGGTGACATTCGGCGACACCATCGAGGGCGACCTCGTACGCCGAGATTTCAAGTGCAATGCCATGGCATTCAAGCTTTCGCTTATCGACGAGGCGTTTACCTGGGAATTCGTCGATCCCGTTGGTGGATTGAATGATTTGGTAAATCAATTGTTGGATACTCCCCAGGAACCCGAGATTAGTTTCCGGGACGATCCACTACGCATGCTCCGTGCCGCACGCTTTGTGTCCCAGCTGGGTTTCACGGTCTCGGATCGCGTATTCAAGGCTATGCAGGACATGGCCGGGGAAATCGAGCGGATCACCGTCGAGCGGATCCAAGCCGAGCTGGACAAGCTCATGCTCGGTGATGCGCCCTGGGACGGCATCGACCTTCTGGTGCAAACCGGCCTTGCCGATTACATCCTCCCCGAAGTCTCTGCCCTGCAGATGACTCCGGATGAGCACATGCAGCACAAGGATGTCTACGTTCACTCGCTGACGGTGCTGCGCCAGGCCATTGAGCGCGAAGATGATGGCCCAGATCTGGTGCTGCGCTGGGCAGCGTTGCTACATGACATCGGGAAGCCCGCCACCCGTGCCAAAAAAGAAGGTGGCGGAGTCACCTTCCATCACCATGAGGTGGTCGGGGCGAAACTTGCCCGCAAGCGTTTGAAGCACCTGCGGTTCTCGAAGTCGGCGACCCAAGATATTGGGCAGCTCGTCTTCTTGCATATGCGCTTCCACGGCTTTGGTGAGGGTCAGTGGACGGATTCGGCCGTTCGTCGATACGTAAACGATGCCGGGGACCTACTCCCCCGACTGCACAAGTTGGTCCGCGCCGACTCTACGACGCGCAACCCAAAGAAGGCGGCGCGCCTGCAGCGCACCTATGACCACTTGGAGGAGCGTATCGCCGAGATCGAGGAAAAGGAAGACTTGGCCAAGGTGCGCCCCGACCTTGACGGCAACGAGATTATGGAGATTCTGGACGTGAAGCCCGGACCCGAGGTGGGCAAGGCGTGGGCCTTTTTGAAGGAGCTCCGTCTCGAACGCGGTCCTTTGGAGCGCGAGGAAGCTATAGCAGAATTGAAGAATTGGTGGGAAGGTGAGAAAGATGAGTGAAAATTATTACGCGGACAGGTTGTTCAATGCCCTGGAGAAGGAAGATCCGTCCCCGGGAATGTTGCTTGTTGCAGCACCAGGGATGATGTCTCCTGAATTCGCGCGCAGCGTTGTTTTGATCATCGAGCACTCCGAGGCTTATACCTTCGGAGTGATGCTCACGCAGCGCAGCGATATTGCCGTGTACAACGTGTTACCGGAGTGGTTGCCAGCGGTGGCTAAGCCGCAGGCGTTTTATGTCGGTGGCCCTGTGGCCCCGCAGTCGGCGGTCGGCGTGGGCGTGACCAAGCCGGATGTGGTTATCGACGAGCATCCGGAATTTACGCGCCTGGCCAACCGGCTCGTGCACGTTGATCTGCGCGCCAAGCCCCACGAGGTCGTGGAATATCTTGATGGGATGCGCATCTTCGCCGGCTACTCCGAGTGGGCACCCGGCCAGCTCGACTCCGAGATCGATCGGGGCGACTGGTACGTTGCGCCGGCTCTGCCGGGCGATGTGGTTGCCGCTGGAAGCTCGGATCTGTGGGGCGACGTGCTTCGTCGTCAGCAGATGCCTTTGCCTTTGTTCTCTACGTACCCGGTCAATGTGGAGGACAATTAATGGCACCTACCCCGGATCCTGGTAAATCTAGTGAATCTGGTGAGTCCCGCGGAGAAGTTCTAGCCGAAGTTAAGAAGGGCATCCAAGACACCCTTGTCGTCGGAATTGGGCTGGTCCCGCTGGGGCTGGCCTTTGGCTTGTTGATGACACAGTCGGGTTTCGCCTGGTGGTGGACCCCGATTTTTTCCATTGTCATCTATGCAGGTTCGATGGAGTTTCTGGCTATCAACATGGTCATGACAGGTGTCGGGCCGATCTCCGCTGCGATCACCGGTTTTATGGTCAACTTCCGGCACATCTTCTACGGGCTGACTTTTCCACGCCACCGGATCAAATCGAGGCTCGGACGGGCGTACTCCACGTATGCGCTCACCGACGAGTCCTATGGCATCGTCTCCGCACTAGAGGCCAAGGAACGCGTCTCCGGTACCCGCGCACTGACCATCCAGATCGTGTGCCAATCCCTATGGGTCATTCCCGGCATCATCGGTGGCCTCGTGGGCGAAGTGATTCCAGCCGGGCTCGAAGGTATGGACTTCGCGCTGACTGCTCTGTTCGTAGTTCTGGCATGGGACAGCTTCCAAAACAACAAGGACTACTCCCTCCCGTTTATCGCCGCGAGCCTCGCCGTGATCGTGGGCATCTTCTTCCCGAACTCAATTCTGATCATCGCGCTGTTGGCCTACTTCGCCATCTTGTTGGTGCGCTATCTCTCCCCGCGTATCGACGATCTACTGACCTGGCGGGCGAAGGGAGACAGGATTTAGATGTACGGACTTCCTGAGGGTGTCACCCTCACCATGGTGGCTTCCGTCCTGATTCCAGTCGCGATTGTTACCGTTTTGCTGCGCGCCCTGCCCTTTCCTTTCCTGAAGTACTTGAAGGGTAACCAGTTCATCGGATTGCTTGGCCGCATGATGCCAGTCGGTGTGATGGTGGTGTTGGTGGTCTACACGCTGTTCGGACAGGTGTCGGCCCCGGGCGGCATCGTGTCGTCGTTAATTGGCGTTGCTGTGACCTTGCTCCTGCATTGGTGGAAGAAGGACTCGGGCCTGTCCATCCTGGGTGGCACGATCACGTATATGGTGCTTGTGAACCTGGTGTTTTAACTACCTGGAATAGTAGAAGGCCGCTCCGCATTCACATGCGGAGCGGCCTTTTTCCTGCTTTAAATCTGCTCTCTAAAGCTGCGGGAATTTCACCCGCGTCTCCTCCCACAAGCCCTCGAACTCGTCGGCGGTGAGGCGGCGGGCCTCGATGTTCTCAAACTGATCGTAGGTGTCTGGATGCGGAACTTGGTCGAGTGGTTCGTTGGCGTTGCCGACAATGCGGCCCTCGGTGTAGGCGCCCATGATCGTTTCGTCTGGGGCGAGCTCGATCATGCGGACCATGGTGCAAGCATCCGCCGAGATCTCATCAAGTTCTGCGATGGTGATCAGTGTGCCGGCGCCGGGGACTGTCAGGGTGGTTCGGACGTAATGTTTCACGTGAAACATCTCCTCTATTATTTGTTTGATTGTTCGGCTTCTCGGCCATAGCGTGCAGCGAGCCACGAGCACATCATCAGCTGCACCTGGTGGAAAATCATCAGTGGCAGAATCAGGAGGCCAAGGGATGCTCCTCCAAAGATAACCGAAGCCATAGGCAAGCCGGTGGCAAGCGACTTCTTCGTGCCACAGAACTCGATGGCGATAACGTCCTTGCGCGGGAAGCCCATCTTCGTTGGGATGAAACGTGTCAGCCAGAGCATGAAGGCCACCAGCACCACCGAGAACACGATGAGGAAAACGACCTCCCACACGCTCACTGTCTGCCACACGCCACCAACCATGCCCGCGGAGAAGGCGGAGTAGACCACCATAGCGATCGAACCGCGGTCGACGATCTTCGTTGCCTTGTTGGCCGCGACGCCCTTGACGGCCGGAAACACTCCGCGACCAATCTGTCCCAGGAGGAATGGAACAAGCAGGAGGATTGCAATGTCGATGAAGACTTGTCCATTAATTTGGACGCCGCCAGTCGTGCCCATCAGCAACATCACCAGGAGAGGGGTCAGGAAGACACCTGCGAGGCTGGAAAGGGAGGCCGCCACGATGGCGCCTGAGATATTGCCCTTTGCAATCGAGGTGAACGCGACTGAGGATTGGACTGTGGATGGCACCAATGTGAGGTACAAAATGCCGCGGTACATTTCCTCGCCGATGAGGTGACTCAGCGGCTGCAGCAGTACGCCAATGATGGGATAGACCACGAAGGTAAAAGCCAAGATGGTGAGATGGAGCTTCCAGTTCAACAAGCCGTTGAGGGCTTCTCTTGTGGAGAGGCGGGCACCGTAGAGGAAGAACAACAAAGCGATGGCGATATTCGTCGCAATGCTAAACCATTCAGCATATTGCCCGCGGACGGGAAAAATTATTGCGACGATGACTGCCGCGATAATGAGGACGATTAACGGATCAGTCCTTTTCAATCTTGAGAGCATGCCCCGAGTCTATTGTGGAACCCATGACCTCACCAAAGCTTTCAGAATCAATTTCTCTGCGTGGACTGACCGTCCGCAACCGGATTTGGGTCTCGCCGATGTGTCAGTACCACGTGCGGGCTGAAAACGGGATCCCTGAGACGTGGCATCAGGTGCATTACGGTGGGCTCGCTAATGGAGGTTTCGGCATGGTCCTTGCCGAGGCCACCGGAATCGTGCCGGAGGGGCGCATCTCACCTCTGTGTACCGGCATCTGGTCGGATGAGCATGTGGAGGCCTGGCGCCCCATTGTCAGCTATGTCAAGGAGCAAGGCGCCGCGATGGGCATTCAGCTCAACCACGCAGGACGCAAGGCTTCCACGGTGCCAATGTTGCCGAACATGGACGCACGCGGGACCGTGCCACCGGAGAAGGGCGGCTGGGTCACCGCGGGTCCCTCCCCTATCGCGGCGCGGGGCCAGGCCGAGCCTCGGGCGATGAGCACCAACGAAGTCCGCGCGCTCCCCGGACAGTTCGCGGCGGCCGCACGCAGAGCAGCTGCGGCAGGCTTCGACACCGTAGAGATCCACGCCGCACACGGCTACCTCCTACACCAGTTCCTCTCCCCTTTGAGCAATACGCGTGACGACGAGTACGGCGGCTCCTTCGACAATCGCACCCGACTTACCCGCGAAGTCGTCGACGCCGTGCGCGCCACCATCCCTGAACAGATGCCACTCCTCGTGCGCATCTCTGCCACCGATTGGGCCGAAGGCGGGTGGACCACCGAGGAAACAGTCGAACTTGCCCGCCTCCTGCGCACTCAGGGTGTGGATCTCATCGATGTCTCCACAGGCGGCAACGTCCACGCGAAGATCCCCGTCGGTCCCGCCTACCAAGTCCCCTTCGCCTCCGCCGTGCGAAAGGCAGGGATCTCCACCGGTGCCGTGGGCATGATCACCGATGCGCAGCAAGCAGAGCAAGTGCTTGTCGACGAGCACGCCGACGTAGTTCTCTTGGGCCGCGAATCCTTGCGCATGCCTACCTGGCCGATTCACGCCTTGAAAAAGTTAGGGGCAGAGCGTGATGCCCTGCCCTACCCTGATTCCTACTTCCGTGCTTGGAGCTAGTTAGCGGATCTCTCTGCGCTGCGCGCCGTAAAGTCCAACGGCAATGAGCACGAGGCCCGTGAGGCCAAGTGCCACGGCAACTCCCCACTGCTGATCCTCCGGGGTGACCGGGTGGCCCAGTGGCGAGAGGTCGATAGCCCACTGCGGCAGCTGCAGGATTTCGCCCATCAGTGTCACAACTGCAGACGCTGCCAGAGGGGCCCAGGCCCACGGTGTTGCACGTGGAACCCAACCAACGATGGCCACCGCGGCACCGACGAAAAGGATGGACGGCGCCAGCATGGACCAGGAGGCTTGGGCGAGGGCGGCATAGTCGTCGCTAATTGTGCTCTCTTGTGTGGCAAGGCCGAACGCTCCAGCGCCGTGCATGATGGCGGTCAGCAGGATCACGCTGAGCGTTGCGACGAGTGCCGCCGTTCCCAGTGGCACCCAGCGTCGCATTCCGGTTGAGCGCTGGAGGTCGACGGTGCGCGCCGTTTCCTCTGCGCGGTAAGTGGTGATCTGTTGGATGCCTGCCGCGCTAATCATGATGGCCACCATTTGACAGATGTAGGCGATGAAGGCTTCGAATGCGCCGGTGCCTCCGAGGAGGTCCCGGAAGATTTGGCCAGTGCTATCGGCGCCTCCGATAAGTTCTGCCATGTCCCCGGAAAGTGAAAGTAGGAAGGCGGAGGCGATGGCCACAACGACAATCCAGGCGATGAGTCCGCCTCTGACCAGGAGCCAACGCAAGTGAATCGGCCCGCGGATATTTCTGGCGCGCCTGGATGTTGATCGCCGCGGCAGGAATCCGTTGGCGTATTCGCGACGTGATTCAGCAAGCCCGATCAGGATGAATCCTGCAACGCAGACAAGTGCCAGGATTCCGACGCGGCCGAAATCATTTTCGGTGTAGGCGCCGATGAGCTCACGCCATCCCAGCGGGGTGAACCAGTTGATCCACTCGATTTCCTGGGTATCGGCGATGATGCGCAGGATATAGGTGATGGCCACAGTGAGAAGTGCGGTGCGTCCGAGGGTTGCCCCGTCGTTGACTAGGAGGAGCGCTGCCTGGGCCACAAGCATGGATCCGGTAACCATGAGGAAGATGGTGAGGCCAAAAGCTACCGCGCCTTCGGTGGTGAGTTCGTCTATATAGGACATCAGCCCCCAGAGGATAAGGGTGGATCCGACTCCCAATACTGTTGCGACTAAGAGTCCCGTCAGCGAGGCTGCTGCCCACGGTGTCATTGGTCGGATGCCAGTGGAGCGTTGAAGTTCGGCGAGGCCGGTGTATTCCTGTCGCCTGTGGAGGTCGACAACGAGGAGGCTGATCATGACCGAGCCAAGCAACCCAGCCCACATCGCGGCTTCCCAGGTAGTCATCTGCCCCACCGTTCCCGGGGTATCGATCAGACCGTAGAGAGCCCGAGTGCCCATATTGTTCGAGACGCCTTGGAGCATCGGCTGCCGCAATTCGAGTTCAGGGTAGTAACTGTAATAGGCCAAGGGAAAGACAAGGACTATGGCAAGAATGGGAAGTATCCACCCGAGAAGATATCCTCGCTTCAGTCTCAGGTTCAGGCGCGTGAGCGTCAGGATGGATTTCATTTCACCGCCTCGGTTTCGTAATGGCGCATAAAGATTTCCTCGAGGCTAGCCGGCTGCGTTGTAATGTCGGTGGCTTCCGCGTCGAGCAACTCTTGCAGTAGCCCGGGTACCTCGTCGCGTTCCACGGTGTACGTGGTCAGTCCTCGCTTATCTAGGACTCCCCCTTCAATCGATGTTTCACGTGAAACACGGGCGGTAACCGTATGGGTGGAAAGGTGGCGAATTTGAGCGATCGTCCCATGCTCCACCGCCCTGCCCGATTTAATCACTGTGACGTAATTGCACAGTTTCTCCACCTCGCTGAGAATATGGCTAGAAAGTAGGACCGAAACACCGTTCTCGTTCTCCCGTTGAATTTGCTCCACGAACACTGCCTCCATGAGTGGATCCAATCCGGCGGTGGGCTCGTCTAAGATGAGGGCTTCGGCTCCGAAGGACAGCGCAGCCACAAGACTCACTTTGCGACGATTTCCCGTGGAATAGTCGCGCGTCTTTTTCGAAGGATCAAGCCCGAATGCCTCGATGAGTTCCTCTTCCCTCTTTCGGTTGGAGGGCACCCCGCGCATCGACTCCAGCGCCCGGAGCACCTCTGCGCCTGTCAGCGTTGGCCAGAGAGAAATGTCACCCGGCACGTAACCGATGCGCTTGAGGATCTCCGGGTTCCTTCGTGGGTCCTTCCCCAGGACGCGCACCTCTCCGCTTGTGGGATGCAGAACTCCCAACAAGGTGCGGATCGCGGTTGATTTTCCTGACCCATTCGGTCCGAGAAAGCCATGTACGCTTCCCTGCTCGACAGTGAGATCGAACTCGTCTAATGCGCGGAAGTCACCAAATTTCTTCACCACGCTTCGAACCTCGAGGACGGGATTCACGGCTTCCATGACTATTCTCCTTCTGTAGTTTCAGGATGTACAACTGTGTCGACGTAGTTCAGAAACTTGCGGATAAAAAGTTGGTGATTCGGATGCGGATAGGCAGAATCCAAGAGCAGCATAACCCCGGGGAACTTCATTATCCGGGGAAGCGTGACGCTCCATTCCTCAGGAAGGATGCCCCAGTCCCCATGCATTGCGGTGTCGTAGCTGATCAACGCTTCGTCTATCGCCTGCTCGGCTTCGCCGTGTTCTAGGTCCGTGATGGAACTGAACCAACCATAGAGATCAAGAGTTGCATCTAATCGCTCCTCGGTAAGTTGGCTCAACCAACGATTCAATACCTCGCGCACACCCGGAATCCGACAGACCACTTCGGCTGCGCTGCGCTCCCTTTCAATAAGGGGGGCGTGAGCGGGATCCACACGAGCCAAGACTTGGGCGTAGAAATCGTCGAGAAGCGCGCTATGTTTCACGTGAAACTTCGGCCCCTCCAAGCGCGCGCGAATCGCACGAAGCTGCGCGCGCTGCCCTTCGAGCTCTGCGATCCGCCGATCGATATCTGCCTCGGCAGCAGACAACTGGGTCTCGGTGTCGGCATCCTCGGCGAGCAAAATTTCACCGATGGCCTGGAGCGAGAGACCAGATTCCGCGAGCGCGCGGATCCGTACTATTCGCACCGCGTGTTCGAGACCGTAACGACGCACGCCAGGGTTGTCGGGCACCGGAACCAGCCCGACATGGTGGTAGTGACGGATAGCGCGGACCGTGGTCCCTGTTAGGTCCGCGAGTTCCTTGACTTTCATACTCTCCACCTAACTCTGTGACGCAGCGTCACAGTCAAGCCTAATGGGAAAGCTAGTCCAACGAGGCTCTAAATGAGTCCAACGTCGCCTTCCAGTGCGTCTTCATCTCGTCGCGCAATTCGGCCGTCAAAAGCTTCTCGTGCTGCACCGCAAACCGGGTCTTCGCCACCCCTTTTGCGGATGCGTCGTTGCACATGACAACGACCTTGGTGCCGTCGACAAGGTCGGCACGCCAGTATCGCCATTTCTCGCTTTCGCTTGTCGACGACTCCCCGTCGACCTCAGCAGGCAGAGCACCGTCCTGTCGGTTCATGAATTTGGTGAACCTGGCGAACACGTCAGTCCACTCCCCTGGCATGGTCTTTGTGGCGTTCGCGGAAAACTTTCCGGAGTTCCGTTGGCCTACTTCACGGCGCCCGATCTCGCGTTCGATGTCGACTGCAATGCTCTGAGCCCACCACGCACTTGCCCCACCGTCTTCGGCCAAGGCAGCGATCTGCTTGTGGGAGAGTTCGTTGAGGTCCTTATTGCCGTTTTCATGGGCTTGCATGAACTCCATCCATGCGGTGATTGTCCGCCCAGTACCCCTCTTAAATTTGTCCATGAGGTCGATTCTGCCAAAAGAAAACCCGCTCAATGTTTCACGTGAAACATTGAGCGGGAGAGGCAATCGTCGCGAAGCGAAATCTTACTTCTTGGTGGCAGCCTTCATTGCGGAGACGAACTCGGTGAGTTCCCTCTTCAGGGCGTCCATGTCAGTGATGCGGCCAGGGTTCGGGTGCTCGCCCTCGACGTACTTGTCGATGATCTTGGCCACCGCGGAACCGGAAATGGCACCGGTTGCGCCCGCGGCGATCGCGTCGGCGACGTGCTGCGGGCTGGAAATACCGAAGCCCAGCAGGATCGGAGCGCCGCCGTAGGACTTCACGTTGTCCACGACTTCCTTGAGGCCGGTGGTGTCCGACTCCTTCTCGGTGCCAGTCACGCCGTCGCGGGAGATGGCGTAGATGTAGCCCTTGGAGCGGGCGGCCACACCTTCGAGGGTCTCCTTGGATGCTTGGGCCGGAGCGATGAAGATCGGGTCAACGCCATTGGCCTCGGCGGCATCGGCGAAGGGCTTGCCTTCGCGGACGGGCACGTCGGGAAGCAGAATCGAATCGGCGCCGGCCTCGTGGAACTCCTTGTAGAAGTTGTCCAAGCCGCGAACGAATGGCACGTTGGAGTAGATCAGCATGCCGATCGGCAGGTCTGGGTAGGCCTCGCGGATCTGGCGGACCTGATCGATGGCCTGGTTTACCGTTGCTCCCCCATCGAGGGCACGCACGTGAGACTTCTGAATGGTTGGGCCGTCGGCGATCGGATCGGAGAACGGGACGCCTAGCTCGAGCGCATCGGCACCGGCATCGACGACGGTCTTCACAATCTCTACGGCATCTTCCGGCGAGGGGTCGGAAAGCATGAGGAAGGGAACGAAGGCACCCTCATTCTTGGCCTCGAGGTCTGCGAAAGCCTTCTCGTAACGAGTAGTCATGGCTTAGTCCTCCTTCAGGACATAGTCGGGGTGCTCGTCGAGGGTGCGACGGACATGGTCGATGTCTTTGTCACCGCGGCCCGAGAGGGAAACCAGGATGTTGATGTCCTCGCCCTTGGCTTCGGCTTCCTCGGCGCGCTTTAAGGCGTAAGCGAAGGCGTGGGAGGATTCCAGTGCAGGAATGATGCCCTCGTGGCGCGAGAGGAGCTGGAAGGCAATCAGCGCTTCCTTGTCAGTAACCGGCACGTACTTCGCGCGACCGGTCTTTGCCAGGTGGGCGTGCTGCGGACCTACAGCTGGGTAATCCAGGCCAGCGGAGATGGAATAGGACTCCTCGATCTGGCCATCCGGGTTACGCATCAGGTAGGACTTCGTGCCGTGCAGAATACCGATGTTGCCCTCTGCGATAGCAGCACCGTGCTTGCCGGACTCCATGCCTTCGCCACCCGGCTCGGTGCCAACGAGTTCGACGCCTTCGTCGTCAATGAAATCGGAGAAGATGCCAATCGCGTTGGAACCGCCACCAACGGAAGCGACGATTAGGTCTGGCAGTCCACCGGTGCGCTCGAGCATCTGCTCTTTGGCTTCCTCGGCGATGACGCGGTGGAAATCACGCACGATCGTTGGGAATGGGTGCGGACCCGCCGCAGTACCCAACAGGTAGTGCGAGTTGTGGAAGGTTGCGGTCCAGTCGCGCAAGGCTTCGTTCACGGCGTCCTTCAAGGTGCCGGATCCCGAGTCCACGCCGATGACCTTCGCGCCCATGAGCTCCATGCGGTAGACGTTGGGCTGCTGGCGGGCGATGTCCTTCGCGCCCATGTAGATCACGCATTCCAGGTCGAGCAACGCACACACAAGGGCCGTTGCCGTGCCGTGCTGCCCCGCGCCGGTCTCGGCGATGATGCGGGTCTTGCCCATCTTCTTTGCCAAAAGCGCCTGGCCAATGACCTGGTTAGTTTTGTGCGCGCCACCGTGGACGAGGTCTTCGCGCTTGAGGAAGATGCGCGCGTGCTTCTTGTCCTTGGGAAGGTTGCGGCATTCCGTCAGAGGCGTGGGGCGTCCGAGGTAGTCGCGCAGGATCGTGCGGTACTCGTCCATGAATTCGGGGTCGTTCCAGGCATCAACGAATGCTCGCTCCAGCTGGTCGAGGGCCGGCATGAGGGATTCAGGGACGAACTGTCCACCGAATTCGCCGAAATAAGCCGGCAGGATGGTGCTTCCACCGCTGCGGGATTCTTCTGTCATTTCGTGTCTCTCTTCTTCGGTTTTATGTCTGCGCTAGTTGGAAAAACTACGGATAATCTGGAAGGCCCGCAGGATTGCGCCCGCGTCCTTGCGCTTTGCCCACACACCTGCGTCCGCACCGTATTCAAGGCCGGAATTCATATCCAGTCCAAGGGTACCCACGCGCAGTGCCTCTTCGAGGTTGTTCAGGTTTAAACCTCCGGCCAGCAGCGCGTTGGACTTCACGGACTCAGGCACGGTGGACCAGTCGAAGGGTTCCCCGCTGCCGCCTTCGCGTCCGTCGAGTACAAGGCGATCGACCTTATCGACGAGTGCCTCCGCCACTGCAGGTCCCTGCGCCTCCGTCATCGCAAGCGCGCGCCAGACCTGTACCCCATCGCCGAGTTCTGCGCGCGCCTTTGCGACGAGTTCCAGCTCAGCTTCAATGGAACCTTGGTAAGGGGCGTGTACCTGGATGGCATGGATGCCGTCCTGGATGAGCTCGGCCCAGCCTTCGGTGCGGTCGGACACTGCAACGTATTTCAGGCCCGGCTCATGAGCAATGATTTCTGCTGATGTTTCACGTGAAACATAGCGAGGTGTCCCCTCGATAGTGATCAGACCGCCATAGACTGCGCCGGCGGACTTTGCTGCCTGAGCCGCCGACCAATCAGTGAGCCCACAGACCTTGTTGGGTCCATAGACGAGCTCTCGGGCTGCTGCGTCGATATCCGGTTGGCTGGTGAGCTGTGATCCCACAAGGAAGGCATTGGAGTGACCGCCGAGCTTACGGACAGTCTGTGCATTGCGGATTCCCGACTCAGAAACCACAACAGCATCTTCTGGGAGAAGCTTCACCAGGCGGGCGGAGCGGTCCAAGTCGATGGTCAGGTCGTGGAGATTGCGGTGGTTCACGCCGAAAATCTTGGCGCCCAAGCGAATTGCGCGCTCGGTTTCCTCTTCGTCGATGACCTCGGTGAGCACATCTAGGCCAAGGCGAGCGGCCTCGGCGGAGAGGGCGGCGTATTCATCGTCGTCAAGCACGGAGAGCATAAGCAAGATCGCGTCGGCGCCGAAGTAGCGCGCGGCATGGATCTGGACCGGGTCGATGATGAAGTCCTTGCACAACACCGGCAGATGAGTTTCGGCGGAGACCGTGGCGAGGTGGTTGTAATCGCCACCGAACTTGTCTGGCTCGCAGAGCACGGAGATGCCGGAGGCGTATCGCGAGTAGATGCGCGCGATCTGGCCCGGCTCGTAATGCTCGCGGATCAGCCCGAGGGAAGGCGAGGAAGACTTACACTCCATGATGAAGTTGTTCGCTCCCCTGCCGCCGCGCGCCAGTGAATCGTACAAAGAGCGCTCGGAGACCGGAAGGGTCGCCGGATCGACGTGGGAGATCCGTGCCTTAATTTCGTCAATGTGACGTTTTCGGCCTTCAACAATACCTTCAAGAACTGTAGGCAATTTAGTCACTGTAATCGGTCCCCTCGTGCTGTGCTAACCAGTTCTCCACGGTGTGGTTCGCAAGCAGCTCCTTCGCTTGCTCGACACCTTCCTTGATGGTGTTGGCCTTGCCGTAGAGATAGAACATCGCGCCGGTGGATGCGGCGATGGCATCGGCGTGCGCCTGCGGACCAGTGCCCGCAAACGTTGCACGCATTGCGGCGGCGTTTTCTGCGCCGTCGCCACCGCGGAGGTCCTCCAGGGAATGGGTCTGGACGCCGATATCTTCCGGCATGAAGGAGTACTTCTCAATGTTGCCTTCGCGGTCGAGTTCCCAGACGGTGGTCTCGCCGTGGACGGCGACTTCGTCGGTACCTGCTCCATGAACAACGAGCGCGCGGCCACGGCCGAGCTCACGCATGGTCTCGGCGACCATCTGGCCCTTGTCGGGGTTGGCTAACCCCATGATCTGGTACTCGGGGCGCGCTGGCGAGAGCAGTGGGCCCATGGTGTTGAACAAGGTGGAAACACCAAGTGCCCTGCGCACTGGCTGCACGTGCGCGATGGCTGGGTTGTAGGCTGGCGCGAACAGGAAGGTGAAGTTCGAGGCCTCGAACTGGCGCACTGCGCGCTCAGGATCAAGATCCAGCGGAATATTCAGCGCCTCGAGGACGTCGGCGGAGCCCGACTTGGAGGAGACGGAACGGTTACCGTGTTTGATCATCTTTACGCCACCTGCAGAGGCTGTCAGCGAAGCCGCGGTGGTGATGTTGATGGTGTTGGCGCCGTCGCCACCGGTACCGGCGGTGTCCATGATGCCCTTGCCGGTAATTGGGAAAGGACGGCCAGCCGCCAGGAACGCCTTGGAAGCGCCGGCAATATCTTCGAAGGTCTCGCCGCGGGTACGGATGTTGGTCAGAAGGGCGGCGATGTGAACATCGTCGTAGTCACCGACAGTCAACGGGGTAAAAGCCTCGATGGCCTCTTCGAGTGAAGGGTGCTTGTTGTCGAGGAATCGCTTCAGAATCTCGAGCGAATTATCGCTTGCCATGTTTAGTTAGCCTTTCCTTGGGAGTGTCAATAATGTGTCTACGCAACGATTGAGAATTACAGGACCTTTCGGAGTCAGGATTGACTCCGGGTGAAACTGCAGGCCAATGGCCATTTTATCCGCCGACTCGGCAGCCATGACAATCGGCCCGATCGTCGAATCTGTAGTGGACAGTGCGACCATTCCTTCGGGAACCGTGGTGGTGCCCAAGGAATGGTAGCGAGCCACAGGAACCACACGACCGACGTGTTCGGGGAACTCGGGAGCTGCATCAACTGCAAGTCCTTCGAAGACGGGATGAGCCACGCCCTCGTCGCTAAGCATCATGGGCTCGGACGTACCGTGGACCGGGCCGCACGGCTCAACCGTGCCACCGAAGTACTCGATGAGAGCCTGGAAGCCGAGGCAGATGCCAAGGATGGGGATGCCGCGCTCGAAGGCGGCGGGGATGAGATCCATCATGACGCCGGCCTGGGCCGGGTAGCCGGGGCCCGGCGAGAGGATGATCAGGGCGGGATCTTCAGCGAGGATCTGGTCGACGGGCACGGTGTTGCGGAAGACGGTGTAGTCGTAGCCGTGGAGCGCGTCGACGAGGTTATAAACGAAGGAATCCTGGTTATCGAGAAGAACGATCTTGCTCATCGCACAACCTCCAACTGTGCATCGGCAGCCAACGCGATGGCGTTGAGAACCGCATAGGCCTTGTGCAGGGTTTCATCGGCCTCGGACTGTGGATTCGAGTCGCGCACGACACCAGCACCGGCCTGCACGGCCGCCACTCCCCCAGAAACATAAGCCGAGCGGATGATAATGCAGTTGTCCATGTCGCCGTTGCCGCGCAGGTAGCCAACGGCACCACCGTACGAGCCGCGGCGGCGCTTCTCCACGCCGCGCAGGAGCTCCGTGGCACGAATCTTGGGCGCGCCGGTCAAGGTGCCCATGTTCATGCACGCGCGGTAGGCGTCGAAAGCATCGAGGTCGTGTGCGAGAGTAGCGGTCACACGAGACACCAGGTGCATCACGCGAGAGTAGCGGTCCACCTGGAGCAGATCCTCGACCTTGCGGGTGCCCGGTTCGGCAACGCGTGCCATGTCGTTGCGCGCGAGGTCGACCAGCATTGTGTGCTCGGCGATCTCCTTGGCGTCGGTGCGCAGCTCGAGCTCCATGCGGATATCCAGTTCGTCGTTGATCGTGCCGTCGGGGTTCAGCCCGCGTGGGCGAGTACCGGCGATGGGATAGAGCTGCACCTGGCGAGTCTCGGAGGAGTACTTCAGGTTTGACTCTGGCGAGGCACCAAAGAGTTCGTAAGGCTCGCCGTTGCGGTCCACGCCGCGAACGTAAAACATGTACGGCGAAGGGTTGGTTTCGCGCAGCTGGCGGTAGGCGGCGAAGGCATCAACGCACTCGGCGGTGAAGGTGCGCGCCGGCACGACCTGGTAGATGTCGCCGTTGTAAATGTTTTGCTTCAGGTTCTCTACCTGCTCGCGGAACTCTGCATCCGGAATGTCAGCGGTTACTGTCAGGGTGCCCGAGGGGTTTTCCGTGGCTTGGTAGGCGTGCTCTGCATCGGGCTCGGCGGCGTCGATCCGGGAGGCGTAATCGTCGATAAGATCTTTGACTGTGCCCTGCGCGCCCTCTGCATCGATGGAGGTCAGATGCGCCGACTGGGTCTTGTGGTCGATGGTGAGCAGCACCTCGGCCAGGACGAACTGGTAATCGGGGTACGTGTTCGCCGATTCCTCAACGGCAGGCAGCACCTCAAAGGACTCCAGGTAGTCGAAGGCCATTCCCCCGCCGAGCAGCGGCAGATCCGCGTCCTGGTAGCCCGCATGTTGCGTCAGCTGGCGGAGCACCTCTGCGGAGCTGATCGCGGTGAGGCGCTCGCGCTCGTCGGCGGCCTGCGAGACCGGGAAGTCGTACTCATTCTCGGCGGTGGCGTACTGCTCAAGCTGCCCGTGCAGGCGACGCGCAATGACCTCGCCCGAGGCAGTGAGAGGTTCGACGACGACGTGGGTGCCATTGCAGGTCACGCGTAACGACGAGGCCACAATGGCCACAGACTGCAAACCAGAACGGGTAGTAATATCAGCGGACTCAAGCAGCACAGAATCTGTCGACTCCGTACCACCGATGTGCGCGAAAAGGCTCGACGCGTTGGCGTGATACCGCACCTCGCGTCTCGCCACAACGGGCTGGAAATTTTCCATCAGTACTCTCTTTAATGTTTGTTGACCGGCTAATCGGCACCGGCTGGCTCTCGCGCCTTGAGAAGTACTGGGTATAAAAAAGACCCGCGGCGCTTGAAGCTAGCCGGCGGGCCGAAAGAAGTGAACGAAATTGTGGCTCGCCGTTACGCGCGCCACCACCAGTTGTTAGGAAGAATGTCGATCACGCGCTTAACTTTATGACGAGATCGTGATCCGCGCAACTGGTTTGCCATATTCACTGGCTATGGGGTTATTGGTCTGTCTCTTTGTTGTCTTGGTTGTCGGACTTGCTTGCCGCTCGTCGCATCGCTTCGAAATCGACCTGCGGAGCAGGATGCGGCTCAGGTGGCTGGCTTTCCCGATCTTCGATCGTCTTATCGACGACAGCTGCCGCACGCGCACCAAAGTTGGCACCCACGGAAACAAACACGATGGCAAGGATCACCGCGAGAACCGGAAGCACCCAGAGCCAACCACTCGAGATCCAGGCAAAGGCAGCGCCGAAGGCCATGATCACGCCCGAGAGTATCCAGAATGGGCCCGCGACCTTGTGTGCCTGGATCCAGGTGGACTCGTTCTTGCGAACTTCGGCGATACGCAGTCCGATATACGAGTTACCAGGAAGCTTGCCCGCGGACGCCATGCCACCCACGACGATAAGAGCTACCGCCACGATGAGGAAAATGATGGCGACAATGAGATTGAGGGTCATAGTGCCAATCCTATCGGTGGGGTTGCGAGGTGCATATTTTTGGTTGGGTAGTTGCTTAGTAGGTTGCTTAGTGGGTTGCAGACTCGATGAGGTTGCCACCAGGGAGCGCTTCTTGCTCCTCTACTGCCTTGGTCCATTCCTTAGTGGTGCCAACTGCAGCGAAATTTGAATTGAGCAGTGCCATCAAGGTCTCGTGGACCTGCTGAGCAGTTGCGGTGCCTGCCGAATTGCTTAAGTTGATCGCGCCGGTGGCATCGGAGATGACCTCCACATTGATGCCTTTGGGCTCTGCATCAGCTGCGGTGGCCAGAATGCAGTTGTTCGTCATGTATCCAACGAGTGTGATTGTGTTGACGTTGTTGTCCTCGAGCCACTGCTGCACGCCGGTCCCTGGGAAGACAGAGCCGTAGCTCTTCGTAAACTGCGCCCAGTTCTCGGTCATGCGTTCCTGGATTTCAGGATGAGTTTCTTGTGCGGTTGTGTTTGGTGCAAACACAGGGGCGCCTTCTGGGTAGAGGTGCTCGACGAGTGCGACTGGGATGTTGTTGGCTTCGGCTGCGTCGAGAACTTGGTGGATCTTTTGCAGGGACTGCTCGCGTGGCGGGTACTGGATTTCAAGTGGGCCATCGAAGTATTCGTTCTGGACGTCGACGAGGATGACTGCGCGGTTGCTCATGGGTTTCACTTTCTCTGTAGGAGTGGTTGGCGCTTCCTAGTCTGGGCGATGTTGTCCTTGTACCGTGAGAGGCAGAAGTGCACACTATCGATGAAATTAGGCCAACAATGCGGATTCTTATCTACGTCTTTGGCGGCATCACAATGTTTCACGCTGCTGCCCCACTTGCTGTTTTCAGCGAAGTGAACACGTTGGAGCTTGCATCGGGCTGGAATTTGTCGGTCTTTAGCGACGATGGCTTGCCCGTGCGGACCGCGGAGGGATTGCTACTCGATCGCCTCGCAGGCTTTGAGGCCGTCAGTGAGGCCGACCTCCTAGTATTGCCTTCGTGGCATGCCGACCTCCGAGAGCCAGCCCCGAAACTTCTTGAGCTGATCCGTTCGGCGCACGCGCAAGGCACGAGGATCGCAGGTCTGTGTCTGGGCGCTTTCCCGGTTGCCTCCGCAGGGATCCTTAATGGTCGCACTGCCGTGACGCATTGGAGGGCTGCTGAAGAATTGGGGATACTAGCGCCAGAAGTTCAGGTAGACTCGGATGCTTTGTATGTCGACCACGGCGATGTCCTGACATCTGCAGGGACAGCTTCCGCATTGGACGCTTGCCTTCATCTGGTTCGAAAACATTTGGGAGCTGAAGCTGCCTCGATGGTCGCCCGCCAATTGGTCATTGCACCTCACCGTGATGGTGGTCAGGCACAGTACATCGAGAGGCCTCTGCCTGTAGATGTTGCCGACGACGGCATCCAAGAAGCAATGACATGGGCGTTGGGCAACCTGGATCAGCCTTTGGGCGTGAGTGATCTCGCCGAACACGCGCGGATGAGCACCAGAAATTTCACCAGGCGGTTTCGAGAAGTTACCGGGACGTCTCCGGGAAAGTGGGTGTCAACGCAGCGTCTCGACGAGTCCCGCCGCCTGCTGGAAACGACTTCGTGGTCGATCGAACGTGTGGTCCGGACCTGCGGTTATGGTTCGCCAGTGACATTTCGTCAGGCTTTCTTGAATGCGTACGGAACTCCCCCATCGGCTTATCGTCGGCGTTTTTCCAATGCGGGTGGCTAAGAATCTTTCGTCGTGACGCGCACTGCTTACCAAGGTAAATGAGACCGCATGTGCACTATTGGGGTCACCGTAGGAGAAAATAGTGCAGTAAGGCATGACCAAATGAAAGCGCCATGCTTTTTCACTGTCATGATTATCAATGTCCCCTGTCATTTCTCGCATACGTGAAAGTACGCCTATGAACTTCAAAAAAATCGCGGACAGCTTGTTATTCAAGATTGTCCTTGCGATCATCCTTGGCATCATCTGCAGCTTGTTCTTCCCGACGTGGCTGGCGCGCATTTTCATCACGTTTAACTCGTTGTTCAGCAACTTCCTGAACTTCTTCGTTCCCGTGCTGATCTTCGCGCTGATCACCCCTGCAATCGCCGGCCTTGGCCGTGGCGCAGGCAAGTGGCTGGGCATCACCACTGGTGTGGCTTATGGCTCCACGGTTCTCGCCGGCTTCATTGCTTACGGCGTTTCCCTAGCGCTCTACCCGACGATGCTTGCCGGCGATCAGCTGAATACAAACGTTGACAATATCGACGAAGGTGGGCTGACCCCGTACTTCACCATCGAAATTCCAGCACCTTTCGAGGTCATGACGGCGCTCGTCCTCGCATTCTGCGTGGGACTAGCCATGACCGCGGTGAAGTCGGACACGCTATATAAGGTAACTCTCGACCTTGAGCGCGTGATCATGAAGATCATCACGTCTTTTGTCATCCCGCTGCTGCCAATCTTCATCTTCGGCATGTTCCTCAACCTGGGTATGAACGACAACCTCGGCTCTACGCTCTCTGCCTTCGGCAAGGTGCTGATCCTCGCCGTTGTGATGACCTGGATCTACCTGCTGCTGCAGTACATAGTCGCAGGTGCGATCGCGAGCAAGAACCCATTTACCGCGCTGAAGAACATGATGCCCGCGTACTTCACCGCACTGGGTACCTCTTCTTCAGCAGCAACGATTCCAGTCACTTTGCAGTCCACCCTGCGTAACGGTGTAGACCGCAACGTTGCCGGCTTCGTCATTCCGCTGAACGCCACCATCCACCTGGCTGGCTCGATGATGAAGCTGACGCTTTATGCCTTCGCAATCATCTACATGTCCAACATGGATATCTCGGTTGGACTGTCCATTGGCTTCATTTTCATGCTGGGTATCACCATGGTGGCCGCGCCGGGCGTGCCTGGTGGCGCTGTTATGGCGGCAACTGGCTTGCTTTCCTCGATGGTTGGTTTCGACGAGAACCAGGTCGCCCTGATGATCGCCGCCTACATTGTTATCGACTCCTTCGGTACCGCAGCCAACGTCACCGGTGACGGCGCAATCGCGCTGATTATCAACCGTTTCGCAGCTGGCAAGATCGAGGCAGTTACTGTTGAGGATTACGACGAGAAGCCTTTGGCTGGTGTTGACGGCCAGGGCGGATCCTTCGGCCCTGAGGATATTGTCGATCCTGCGGACCTTCCGCAGCACAAGCACGAGAAACCTGAGTAGTTTCGCTTCTCTGTTTTCGCCTTGTGGCCGCCGCCCTTCGTGGGTGGCGGCTTTCTGTTTCTGGGCTGCAGCTGGGGCACTGCTGGGCCAGATCAACGGTTGAGGTTTAGCGAAAGCCAAGGTCGCTGTTTCGGGTGCTGAGCTGACGACGACGGCTTTCGTCGACCCTCAACCGTTAAGGTGGCAACGAATCTCCCGATAAGATCAGCACATGATCTTCGCAGCTAACCTCACAGACCTCGAGCCCGGCCGCGGGCTAAAACTAGCTACTGAAAACGGGGATATTGCGGTTTTCAAAGACACCTCTGGCGAGGTCTTTGCCATCGACGACAAGTGCAACCACCTCGGTGCCTCACTCGCACAGGGCACTTGCACCGACGGGGTTGTGGATTGCTGGCTCCACCACGGGCAGTACTCCGCGCAAAACGGAGAGACGCTGCGCTACCCCGCCCATGGAGTGCTGAATACCTACGAGGTGGAAATCCGCGAAGGCGAGATCTGGGTAAGAACCAGCTCGCAGAGCTAGAGCTAAGGTGCCTGCATAACCTCCAGCGGCCAGGGCCTGCGGAATTGCGGCGGGTGCTCCTCGAAGGGGTAGCCCAGCGACACCTCGATGTGGCTCACCCCGTCCACGCGCGTCTCCGCCGGAATATGAAGGTGGCCGTGAATAGCCACGCGAGCGTGGTATTTCACCGCCCAATCCCTGGTAGCGGTCGTGCCGCACCACAGGGCAATATCGGGCTCGTTGAGACGGTGCGTCGGCTCCACCACCAGTGGCCAGTGGTTCACCAAAATCGTTTCCCCGCGCACCGCATCGAGGCGGTCCTCCGAGTATTCGATGCGCTCAGCGCACCATTGTTCGATATCGACGTATCGTGCGATGGCAAGCTCGTCGTCAAGCTTGATCTTTGCTCTTGCCACCGCTTGCTTCGCGGTCAGCCCGAGCGGGCGGAAGCTGTAATCGTAGAGCGTAAATAGCGGGCAGACGGTCACGTCGCCGAAAACGGGGTATGGGTCCTCGGGCGTGACCACGCCGATTGCGCGCAGCTCGCCCACGAGTGCGCGGTAGCGGGCTTTGCCGTTGATGCGGTCGGAGGCGCGATTGAACAGTTCGTGGTTGCCGGGCACCCAGATGACTTTGGCGAAGCGTTCGGCAAGCGGTTTGAGGGCGCGCACGACGTCGGGGATGCGTTCGGCGACGTCGCCGGCGACGATCAACCAGTCGCCGGGGTCGCGCGGAGCAAGCTTATCGACGATTGCCTGGTTCTCCTTGAACGTGACATGAATGTCACTGACTGCCCACAGAGTTCTTGCCATGTGTTGAGGGTATCTTACGTGGGAAATTAAGCGGCGTGATTGGCTTGGTCGGCTGGTTTTCTTCGCTGAATACCGATGACGTGGTGTTGTAGGTGCTCTACGCTTGAGGAAAATCATCAGATCGCGAAAGGCCGTATCCGATGTCTGGACTTGTACTCTCCCTGCAGCTGGTGGACTTTGACGAAGGCGGTGAATTCGTCCTCCTTGTCGATTCGTCATTTGCATTGCGCTTACTACATGAAGCCATTCAGGTGGTGTTTGATTGGACGGATTCTCATCTGTGGAACTTCACCGGCAGCGACGGTGTCGTTGTAGAAATGGATCAAGGGAGTGAAATCGGCATTGAACGACTCCTGGACAAGGTCGGCGATGCTGCAACCTATCACTATGACTATGGCGATGAATGGGAAGTTTCCGTCGTGGTCAAGGAGAAACTGAAAACCGAGACAGAGCACTTCGCGTTGATGAAGGCCGCGGGGTTTCGAGGTATCGACGATGTGGGCGGGGTACCTGGGTTAAAAGATCTTTTTGGGCTTGCCTCCCGCGCGTTCCGGGGACAGAAGGTGACTCGCGAGGATAACGATCTCCTAGAGCACTACACAGGTCAGCGCGGAGCTGCCGCGCTCTCTTACCTGACTGAGCCACGCGGTGATGAGATTCAGATGAAACTTTCCGAACTCTCCATCTTGCATCCGTTTCCTTCCGGTCAAAACCCTGAATTGCAATATGCGGACGACTTGGAGTTCTCCGAGCCGAATTCGGCTCTGCTTGCGCTGCGCGAATTAGTAACGCTCGGGCAGACGGCTGAGGAGATGTCGGGGCGTGACGTTGATGAATTGAGCACGGCACCGATGCAGTATTTGCGGTATGTACGTGAGCATTCGACGCCTCTCACTCCTTCGGGATATATCAAGCCATCGGCCCTGCCAGAGCTAATGGCTGCGATCGGGCTGGATCGTCCAGTTCCACGGAAAGAGCGTGACCTAAAGGCACTGTATGGATTGCGCGAGTGGCTGCAGCTGACTAATCAACTGGAGGAATATGGTTCCGAGCTGCGGGTGACATCTGTGGGTCATGACTCAATACGCAGAGGGTTGATCCCAGAGATGGTAATGCTGCTCTTCCCCACCCAGTTAGAAACGATAAGTAGTCTTGCCCAAGAGCTGGCCAGGCAAAGTGGTGTTGCTCCGATCCGAGTACTCGAGCTTTCACGCCGCATCCTGCCTCCGGGTCACCAATATTCTTACGAGGATGTCACTCGCCCGACTCTTGCGTTGGTGGAAGTCGCGGGCTGGATTGATTCCAATGGCGCGTTGAACCTGAAGGCGAAACGTTTCCTGAGCACATTGTTGAATAACATGTTGGACACAGTGGAAGGATCTTTGGATGCTCCCGAGCCTGCCGGTATTCCCGAAATAGTGAATACTCTGTGCGAAATGAGCCCGATGTTCAAAACACTATTTGGTGCGGTTGACATTGCCACGTTCGGCGCGGAGCTGTCCGAGGAGAACTTTGTTCGGATCGGCACACATTTTGCACCACTGATCACAACCGCGTTACAAACTTTTTCCGGTAAGGGTATCCCAGTGCCGTGGGAGCCTGACGATCAGATTGATCCTCGGCTGACCACCATGCTCCTCGATTCGGGAGTGGACATGGTGAGCGCTCCGGAGCTGACCCTGTTAAGAACCGTGGTGGAGTGTCTGGAATTCTGCGGCTTCATTGTCGATGCGCGCAATGATAGCCACTACGTGCTATCCGATTTGGGGAATGAAGTGCTCCGTGAGCCATACGCCGCGGTATATCCGATCTTGGGCGAGCTTCTGCCCGGTGACTATGCAAATGAAAACTTCGTGGTCTTGCTTGATGCTTTGGCTAGTTTGATCGGCCGAACGAAGGCGGCGCGTCTACTCGGAATCGAGGAAATCGCCTTGAATGTGACTCTCAGTCAAAATTCGGAGCTTCCGTTTGCTCAAGGCCGATCTCAGCAGATTCCGGACATGGCAAATGTGTTGCGCGACTTCTTTGGCCTGCAGAAGATCAACCCCCTGATGGGAGACGTCCCGCAATTGACTTCGTTGGGCAGGATTGCACTTACCCACGCCGTTGGCGAGCGCCTTCGAGAAATGAGCCCAGATTCCATGTTGTAAATGGGCAATGTTTCACGTGAAACATTGGTTGTTTTCGGATCGGTTGCGGGAGGTACTTCCCCGAAAAGAAAGAGAGCGCATAGCGTTGTGAATCGCTATGCGCTCTAAAATCTCTTCGTCGAGATGACTTAGTGGGCGTGACCGTCGTGACCGTCATTCCTCAAATGCTCTGGACTGACGACCGCGGCATTTGCGAACTCAGTGACGCGGGTAGCTGTAGCGTCTGCACCCGCAGCTCTAGCTTGCTCAACGTTCGGATCAAATGGAGCAATCAAGTCATCTTGGGTGTATGCCTTACCACCAACCATCGTTAATTCGACGTTGATGAGGGAATCGATATCTTCAAGCGGATTTCCCCGAACGGCAATAAGGTCTGCGATCTTCCCGGGCTCGAGTGTTCCCAAGTCCTTATCAATACCGAGGAACTGGGCAGGGGCGGATGTGGCAGCACGTAGTGCATCGTATGGTGACCATCCATAACCTACGAGTTCGCGGAGATTGGTTTGCATGCCAAGACCGACATAATCCAATGGAGCATCGGTGCCAACCATGACTTGTCCGCCAGCTTCATTGATCTTCAGAAGGGTCTGAGTCTCGCGACACTCCGCGGTGGCACAGTTTGGATCGCTTGGATCCGCCAAGTTATCACTTGTGGCCTTATCTAGTTTAGCCTTGATCCATGTTGGCATGAGGTCCATGCGAGGGTCATTGGCGAACTCATCCGCGCCGACAAAGTCGGTGCTGAAGAGTGTGGACATGACGAATCGGTTGCCTCCTGCGTACATGGCCGGAATATCGTCATAGGATTGGCCGGTCTTTGACATGGTTCGCGCGAAACCAAGACGTTGCGTAGCTGCGAGGTGGGTTGTACCGTCTTGTCCGAGGAACATTCCTGGACTCATATAGTGAGATCCTGAAGGAATACCCTTCGAATGTGCAGTATCAATAACCTTCTTCATTCCCGAAGCAGGGAGTCGAACATAGGTTTTATAAAAGTCGTAGTTCATGCCCGCGGCACGGTCAAGCTCACGTTGAACGTCTTCATCTGAGTTTGTGGGTCTCATGAAGTTGTAGTACACGCGAGATCCATCGATCGGCTCACCAGTGGCAAAGAAACGTGGGCCAACACGCTCCCCTGCATCGATTGAATCGCGTTCCTCCAACGCTCGATACGCTTGGTCGCCCATAGACATGGTGGAAGTAACTCCGTATGCGAGGTTGGTTCGTCCTTGGCGGTCTCCTTGGAAGCGAGATTGCAGACCTTGGTGGATGTGGGCGTCGAACAAACCGGGCATGATCGTTAAGTCGGTAGCATCGATGACTTCACCCTGAGGCTTGTTTTCGCCACGGGCGCTGATCGATTCGATCCGATTGTCACGAACGACAATGTCAACGTTTTCCCGGAGCGATTCACTCGTTCCGTCCCAAATAGCACCGGCCTGGATTGTTTTTACACCTTCTTCAATGTGAGGATTTACTTCCAGAGGGACATCGATCTGAGTGGATTCACCGGTAGCGGCATCGGCGAGTTTTAGTGCACCGTTTGAAAGGTAGAGCAGCTTGCTCGAATCGCCCGACCAGGACGGAGCATCTGCAATTTCGTTGTTGACTACCTTTGGATCACCGGTGGCATTACCTTGCTCATCGACTGGCATGGTGTGCAAGAGTGAGTTGCTGATAAAAGCAAGGGAGGTTCCATCAGGAGACCATGCTGGTCCGTCGTCGCCACGCGTGGAAAGGGACGAATCTTCCGCACCAGGGGCCTGGAATGTTTGTTCTCCAGAGTCAACGTTGACTGTCAGGATTTGGCTGGTACCTTCTCGGAAACGCTCAGAATAAACTTTAACTGCAGCCAACGTGATGGTCTTGCCATCGGCAGACCAGCTTGGTCGACCGGGTCCAAAAATCTTAGGAATTAGCTCCCTAATAGTATTGTTTTCCAAGTTCAAAAGGTATGTTGCACCGTCTTGATCTTGGAATGCCAGCTGTTTCCCATCCGGAGAGAATGCTGGGGCTACTTCTGCACCAGGCAGCGTAGTGACGATCTTTTCTTCACCAGACTCGAGGTTTCTGGTGTAGATGTCTTGAGTACCAGAGCGGTCAGTTGCCCATGCGATGGTCTTGCCATCTGGGGAAAAGACAGGATCGACATCATGGAAATCATCATCAGTGATTCGTACTGGCTTTTCACCAAAATTCATGTGCCAGACATCGCCCAAGGCGATGAAGATGACGGACTTTCCATCCGGAGAAATCTGAGGGGTCAATATAGTAGCTGATCGTGACGTTGTATCGTCGAAGTTATAGGCGCGCTTTTCGTAATCTGCGCCAGGAATATTCAGCGTAGCTTCAAATGGAATTTCAGCAACCTCGTTGGAGCCAAGGTTCCGCTCCCAAATCTTCCCGTTTGCCGTGTACTTGAAGGACGTATCGCTGGTCCAGTCGGGAGTGAAGGGGAAGACGTCTTCGCCGTTCGTGATGGCCTGACCATTGACCATCAGATTAGCTACGTTTCCATTATGTTCAATCCACACGACGGTTTGACCGTCTGGACTCATGCTTGGTGCATGTACGAGAATTTTCTCGCCCGGGTCTTCGCTGATTTGACGAATCGAGCCCTGTCGGTCAACTGCAGCGATGGAATTCTGATTGATGAAGATTACTTCGTCACCACTCGGAGACCAGGAGGGCTGAGATTCGTCACCTTTACCGTTAGTCCACTGGGTAAACTCTCCGGTGGCTAGCTCAATCGACCAAATGTCATAGGACCCTTTCACTCGATCGCTTGAGAAAACAATGTGTTGTCCATCGGGTGACCAGCGAGGTTCACGATAATCGGCGATTCCATCGGTGATCTTCTCAGGGTTCGTTCCATCGGGGTTAGCAACCCAAATATCGAAATCGCCGCCGTCATACGATTGATAAACAATCCTCCCGTCAGGGCCGACATCGGGACGAGCTACTTCGTGCTCTGGTTTCGAAAGCTGAGTTGCGGTCCCGCCACCAGCAGGGACTCGGTACAACATTCCATGGAGATCAATCACTGTTGATCCGTCTGGGGCGCTGGCCGCGCTAATATTTGTTGCCTCAGTAACGGTGACATCAGCCATTTTTGGTGAGTTTGAAGCAGCAGCCTGTACATTCGTTGACGACGACATCTTGCTAGAAGAGCTGGCCAACTCAGGATTCGAAGCGTCTGTGGAACACGCCGTTAACATCCCGGAGCCAATTACTGTTACCGCAACGGCTGCAATCAGGCTGCGCAAGGGATTCGCACGCAATTTCTGCTTAGGTAAAGAGGGTGGGAAATTCTTCGTAGGCAAATTGAGATCTCCAAAATCAGTGCATAGTGCAAGTGGGGGTTGAGACCGATAAGCGTTGTGGGCTCGGTTAAATGTGCAATGCAAAGCGCGCCTTGGTTGAGCTAACTATGTTTCGCATCACTAATGAAACCTATATGTATCCCAGATCACTTAGTTAGACTGATTTTGGTATAGGGGTTATCTCTTAAAGCTATGCCCTACAAATAGCTTCGCTAGATGCGACTTTGGAGACAGCCGAAGAAGTCACTTCCGCAAAAAGGGAAGATTCGGACCAGACGGCTTCATAAAAAATTTCAACTTCGTGGCCGTCTTCATATAGTGGCCGGACAGTCGGGCAGTTTGCGCTGATTTGCGAGAGGGGCAAGATTGCGCAACCAAATCCCATGGTTGCCCAGTTTTCTAGTGTGCTGCAACTGGTTGCTTCCCCGGGGTAGATCGAAACAGAAACACCATTTACTTCGAAGAGATCATGGGTAAATTTTGCAAGCGCCGAATGTGGCGGTGGGAAGACAACTGCCCTTTGAGCAAGTTCTTTGATTTCGATAACGCTTCCCGAGGTGCCAGGTGCTCCAACGACGGCAATTGGCTCAGAATCAATAATGCGGTGTTCAAAGCCCTTCATCGGGCCGACTGCAGGGATGACTAATAAATCCAGTTCTCCCATTGTTAGATCTTCGCGCAGGGTTCGAAGCTCTGCTTCTTTGAGAACGATTTCTTGATCAGGAGTAACAGAATGAATGTATTGTTTGATTGGTTCCAACAAGTTCGGACTAATAAGTGACGTAGTGCCAACCCGAATACTTCGGTTAAATGGATTTGAATGATGAAGCGATGCCTCTGAAATGTCGTCGAAGGACTCCAACGCTTTTCTAATAAGGGGAAAGATCTTCTCGCCGAATTCAGTCAAAACAACTCCTTTGGGAGACCGGGAGAAGATCGGGCACCCCAATTGCTTTTCAAGGTTTGCCACGCTAGTGGAGAGTGCTGGTTGTGCTATGCCGTGGATTCGAGCAGCCGCGCTAAAAGAACCTTCTACTTCCGCCGCATTGGCGTACCTTAAGCTCTCAATACTAAATTCCGCCGATTTCATAGATGGTACTTTATATTCAGATCTCGGAGATTTCAGTAAGTTTTCAGTTTCGGGAAACCAATTGTTGTTCTAAAGATCGTGCTAATTTCCCTGAGTCTTTCGGAAGCAAATTAATACATGTCCGCACCACCATAAATAGCTTTCATCTATGCAATAATTGGTAAATGTTTCACGTGAAACATCACCTACTCCCCCAGGTACCGCCCCGTCACGCTCTCCGGATTCGCAGCCACTTCCTCCGGGGTGCCCACGGCAACAACGCGGCCACCGTCGACTCCCCCGCCCGGACCCAGGTCGACGATATAGTCGGAATTTCGAATCAGATCTAGGTCGTGCTCAATAACCAGCACCGTCGCGCCCTTGTCAATCAGTCGCTGTAGCACCCCGATCAACGTAGCCACGTCCTGCGGATGCAGACCAACCGTCGGCTCGTCGAAGACAAACAACGCGCTCTCCTGCTTACGATGTAGCTCCCCGACCAGTTTGAGGCGCTGTGCCTCACCTCCAGAAAGTGCGGGTGTCGACTCGTTAAGCGTGAGATAGCCAAGGCCAACATCACTCATCGCCTGCAAAGTGCGGTGCACTTTCGCCAAGTCCTCGGTATGCTCGAGCGCCTCGTCGACAGTCATCGCAAGAAGCTCAGGCAAGGCGAGACCGTCGCGTTTGTACTCGCTGGCCTCGGGAGCGTACCGCGATCCGCCACACTCCGGGCAGGTGATATCCACGTCCGGCAGAAACTGCACGTCCAGGGAAATCTTTCCGGTACCCTCGCACTCAGGGCACTTGAGCTTGCCCGTATTGAAGGAAAAATCCCCAGGTTTCAGGCCGCTGACCTTGGCGTATTCGCGCCGTAGCTGATCAAGAACTCCCGTATACGTGCCCACGGTGGAGCGCACGTTCGCGCCGATCGGCGTCGCGTCGACGACGTGCACGGTCCGAACGCCACCATTGCTTATCGACGACACGTGCTCTGGATTCTTTCCTTGTAGCGCAGGTACGAGCGAATCGAGAACAAGGGTTGTCTTACCCGAGCCAGAAACTCCCGTCACCGAAGTCATGCGACCAACGGGGATCTTCACGTCCAGCGCATGCACCGTGTGCAGTGGCGTGGTGGTGATGTGGATGTATTCTTCTGCCTCCCCGAGCTGCTCGCGTGCATCCACTGAGGTGCGGCCGGTGATGTAGCCACCGATCAGACTGTCGGCCACTTCTTCGATGGTGCCTTGAGCAGTGACCTCTCCCCCGTGCCGGCCAGACCCCGGGCCGATCTCGATGAGGTGGTCGGCCTCGGCAAGCACGCGTGGATCGTGGTCAACCATAACCACAGAGTTGCCGCCAGAGAGCAGGTCGCGGATCACGCCCTGGAGGCCTTCGATGTTGGAAGGGTGCAATCCGATGGAGGGTTCGTCGAGAACGTAGAGCACACCGGTAGTTTCATTGCGTACCGCACGCGCGAGTTGGACGCGTTGGCGCTCGCCGGTGGAAAGAGTATTACCGGCGCGGTCGAGCGAGAGGTAGCTCAAGCCGAGTTCGACGAGGCGGGCGCCCATGTGGGTGAGGGTGTCGCTGAGCGTCAGCGCCATTGGGCGCATGGGTTGTGGGACCGTGTCGGGCACGTGTTGCGCCCAGTCCATAACTTCGCGCAAGGTGAGGGCTGTGACATCTGCCAGGGAGGAATCGTCGATAAGCGGTGTCCTTGCCTCTTCCGACAACCTTGTGCCGTGACAGCTGGGGCACGTGCGCTCCGTGAGGAAGCGTGCGACTTTGGCGAGGCGTTTTTCGTTGTCGGCGCGTTTGAGTTCTTCGGTGACGGTGAGGCGCGCGTTGCGGAAGGTGAAATCGAGGTCGTGGACGCCCTTTTTGGTGGTGACGGTGATGTGCTTCTTTTCCTCGGGGCCGTCCAGGACGATGTCCTTTTCCCAGTCTTCGAGGTCGCGCCATGGGACGTCGGTGCGCACGCCGAACTCGCGGACGATGTCGGGTTGGACGTTGAAGCCGAAGACTTGCCAGGGCAGGACGGTGCCTTCGTCGATGGATTGGGCGGGGTCGCGGATGAGGCTGGCGTCGTCGACTTCGCGGATTGTGCCGAGGCCCTCGCAGGTGGGACAGGCACCGTCGGAGTTGAAGGCGAGCGATTCCGCGCCGGGAGGATTGAATTGGACGCCGCAGGTTGCGCAGGTCACGGGCTTTTCGGCTGCGACATTGAGGCTGGGCTCGTTGTAGTGACCATTGGGGCATTTGTGGCGAGCAAGGCGGGAAAACATCAGGCGGACGACGTTGAGTAGCTCGGTGGTGGTGCCGAAGGTGGAGCGCACGCCTGGCACGGAGGGGCGTTGCCGCAGTGCGAGGGCGGCGGGGACGTGGGTGACGCGATCGATATCCGCGCGCGGGGCGTGGCTCATGCGCCGGCGGGTGTAGGTGGACAGCGCTTCGATGTAGCGGCGCGAGCCCTCGGCGTAGAGGACTCCCATGGCGAGCGAGGATTTACCCGAACCGGACACACCTGCGATGGCAACGAGCTGGCCGAGCGGGATATCTATATCAATGTTCTTGAGATTGTTGACGCGCGCGCCACGGACCTCAATGTGTGTGGGTTGGAGCATGCTCCCAGGTTACGCGTGACTTCTCGGGCTGGGGCTTGAGCCGAAAGATGTGGATGGTCACAAGCACCGCGATGATGGGCAGGACGATCCAGGTCGCGGTGGCGCCGATAAGAAGCGCGGAGATGATGATGCCCAGCCACATGACGGTAAGCGTGCGGGCCTTGTGCTTCGGCGTCATCGCGTGGTTGTAGTAATTGGAGATGTAGGTGCCGAATACCTTGTGGTTGAGCAGGTAGTTGTGCAGGCGGTCCGAGCTGCGGGCGAAGCAAAAAGCGCTGAGCAGCAAGAATGGTGTTGTGGGAAGTATGGGGAGCACGATTCCGAGCGCGCCGAGGGCGAGTGAAATCACTCCCACGGTGATCAGGATCGGTTTAAGCATATCTATCACTGTACAACTTTAGTTTGATGTTTTGAAGTTGCCGATCAGTGCTTTTGTTCGCGCGTAATGTGGTGTCATGGCTGAGATTACAAGGACCTATTCCATCGACCTCACGCGCGAATCGCAGAGGCATTACAAGGCAACAAATGGCAAGGGCGGAAGCATCGAATTCGGTCAGGGTGAAGGCCTGATGACTCCCGTTGAGGTGCTACTTGCGGCGCTCGCAGGGTGCACCGCAGTAGACGTGGACGTAGTTACTTCTCGACGATCGGAGCCCACCGAATTCACGGTCCACGTCGAAGGCGACCGCGTGAATGAGGAAGGTGCTTCGCGCTTAAGCGATGTCCGCGTTGGTTTTACTGTCCACTTCCCTGACGATAAGGCAGGTCAGCAGGCGCAGGGCCTGGTGGATAACCTGATTCGTATCTCACATGAGAAGGATTGCACTGTTTCTCGGACGGTCGAGCACGAGACGAACGTGACGTTTGAGAATCTGAGTTAGGGCAAATGTTTCACGTGAAACATTGCGTTTGAAATCTACCGATTACTTCAAGGTCCCGATTGCTTCAGCAACCTCACGCAAACCCTCTACTGCTTGGGTTCCAGCCGATGATCCTGTGGTCGTTCGGGACATATAGTGCACCTGACCTTCTGAAATGGCAGGTACCTCGGCGAGAGCTGGGCTATTGATAAGGTCCGCAAATTGCTCCCGCCCTTGACCGCGGAAATCCTCGATAAGAATGACATCGGGAGCCAAAGCAACAACTTGCTCTGGGTCGGCAGAGGCGGATCCAACGATTTCTTGCTCGTCGACGATTGGTACGCCACCGGCCTCTCGTACCAGACCATTAAGCATCGTCGTGGAGGTCATGATCATTTTGCTGTTGCCACGTGCCATGAGGGTTAGGACTCGTGGATGCTCGTTTTCGTCGATCTGCGCAAGAGTTTCGTCGCGCTTGGTGTTTACTTCCGCTGTAAGCTCGCTGGCCTTAACTTCTGAACCAGTGAGCTCACCAAGTGTGGCTAGTGCCGTAAGCATTCCATCGATGCTTGCCCAGGAGTCTGAATCAAAAGAGGCGGTGGGTACATTCGCCTGTTCCAAGAGTGTGGACGCATCTTGCTCAGCGCCGTGGCGAGCAGTGAGGATAACAAGATCAGGATTGAGGGCGAGCACTTGCTCTGGATCAGCATTAGCGCCACCAGGAAGAATAGTCTCCACAGGTGGGTTCTCGCCGCCGGAATCAGGAACCGCAATAATGCGGTCAATCGAGACGAGTTGCTGCACCAAATTGGTTGCATCGCTAGACAAGATGGCAATGCGCTGAGGCTCTTCAGCCACGTGCACGGTTTCCTCCCCCACTGCCACATCGCGAGGGAATGCGGAAGCACCCGACTCCGAAGCGGACGAGGCGGTGGAGCCGTTAGCTTCACTGGCCGCCGAAGTATCAGCACTCGAATTCGAGCTGCAAGCGCCCATTGTGAGAGCAAATGCCACAGGAAGAACGACGGCGAGACGCTTGTAACGAGAAGTCATAAATTTATTCCTTACTAGGTGGTGTAGTAGCTGAATGGGCTGCTTTATCGCCAAAAGAGACGGGATAAAGCGCAGTGACGTCTACGGAGTTGGTATCTGGATTGCGCCTAATACTGGCGTGTACTCCGTAGGTTTGAGCCAAAATATCAGGTAGAAGCACTTTTTCTGGGGGGCCGGTGGCACACACTTGTCCGTTGGCGATAAGGACGAGCTGATCGCAGAACCTCGCGGCCTGGCTGAGATCATGAAGAACCGTCACCACGGTGCTCCCCTTCTTCGCAAGTGAATGCAGGAGATTGAGTACCACCAATTGGTGGCGTAGGTCGAGGGCGCTCACGGGCTCGTCGAGAAGCATCACTGGCGTTGCTTGCGCGAGTGCACGCGCGATGTGGGTGAGCTGGCGCTCCCCTCCCGACAGCTGTGGTACGGGCCGATCGGCAAAAGACTCTGCCCCGACGCGTGCAATAGCCTCGCGAACGACATTGCGGTCATGGTCGGTCTCGCGGTCGAGCCGACCTCGATGTGGGTGCCTGCCGAAGGCAACTACCTCGCGGGCGGTGAAATCGAAATCCAATGAGGTGTTTTGCGGAAAGGTAGCAATAAGCCGTGCTCGTTGACGGTCGCTATATCCGTTGATAGCCGTACCATCGACCTCTACTGTGCCTCGAGCCTTGTCGTGCAACTGGCTGAGAGCGCTAAGCAAGGTGGACTTGCCTGCGCCATTCGGGCCGATAATGCCGGTGACCTGGCCTGACTCTGCGATGAAGTTAATCTGGGAGAGTATCCCGGGAACGGTTATCGAGTGCCCTTCGATCATGAGGCGAACCTCTTTGTCTCCCGTGTTCGCAGCAGGAGCCATAAAAATACGGGCGAGCCGATAAAGGCGACGACAGTGCCTGTTTGCAAAACTACGGGACTAAAGAGCATTCGAGCAATTGTGTCGGCGACAAGAAGGAAGCTGGCTCCAGTTAGCGCAGCAGTAGGAATTAGTAGACGATGATCGGGGCCGATGACTAACCGCACGAGGTGAGGAACGACCAATCCGACGAACCCGATCACACCCGAAACAGAGACTGCGGTCGCCGTGAGTAGCGCAGAAACGGTGAGGAGGATGGCGCGAATCAAGCGTAGGTTTACTCCCGTCGAGCGGGCTGCGGTGTCGCCCATCAGCATGATGTTGAGGTCGCGTCCCATGAACATCACGATGCATAGGCCGACAATGATCGGAACGAGCGCGATCTTGACGTGTGAGAAGTCGCGGGCGACGAGGTCTCCATTCAGCCAAAAAGTGATGCCGCGGATCTCGGAGTCGGTCGGAGCGTTGGAAATCGCAGCCGACGTTATTGCGCTTAGAAATGCGCTGAAAGCAACGCCGACCAGCACTAATGTTGCTGGCCCACCACCTCGTGTGGCAGCGACGACTTGAACCAGCAGCACCGTTAACAACGCCCCGACAAATGCGGATGCGGAAAGACCCCAGGTCCACGTGGCGGCGAAGCCCGTCACGATGGAAAGTACCGCAGCGGTGGCTGCTCCAGATGACACACCGATAATTCCCGGATCTGCGAGCGGATTGCGGAAAACGGCTTGCATCACTGCCCCACTGACGGCAAGTGCTGCACCAACAAGCATTGCGACGATCGCACGTGGCAAACGGATCTGGGTTACTACCAGTGAGTCTTTTAGTTCCGATGTATCCAGGCCAAAGAGTGCTTTGAAGATGATAATTGCTGTTTGATCCGCAGGAATAGAAACAGGTCCGATGGCTACAGCAGCTACGAAGCAACCGACGGTGACCAGCGCCATTATTGGGATGGTGAGCGCGCGTTTCATGGATCCTCCTCCTGCGTTAACGCAAGACACGTTAATGCGAATGAATATCGTTTGCAACAATTCCGCTACACTCTCAAGTGTTAGTGAAAACAGTCTTCAGAAAGGTGGACCCTCATGGCCTCCACGACCCCCGTGACCGTCCTCTCAGGCTTCCTCGGTTCGGGCAAGACCACGCTGCTCAACGAAGTACTGGCGAACAGTAACGGCAAGAAAATCGCAGTGATCGTCAACGATTTCTCCGAAATCAATATCGACGCCGCCCTCATCGAGGCCGAAGGCCAGCTCACGCGCGGCGAAGACCGCTTCGTCGAGCTCTCCAACGGCTGCATCTGCTGCACGCTGCGCGAGGACCTCGTCGAATCCGTCGGCACCCTTGCCAAAGACGGCCGCTTCGACCACATCCTCATCGAATCCACCGGCATCTCCGAGCCAATGCCCGTTGCCGCCACTTTTGAATGGCAGTGGGAAGACGGCACGCGCCTGGCGGATGTCGCGCCCATCGACACCATGGTCACCCTCGTCGATGCCGTCCAATTCATCGACCAACTCGGCCACCGCACCAAGCTCGCCGACGCCGACCGCGCCGCCACCCCCGAGGACGAGCGCACCGTCGCCGATCTCCTCATCGACCAGGTCGAATTCGCCGATCGCATCTACATCACCAAGGCCGATCTGGTCACCCCAGAGCGCGAGGAGCGCACGATCGGCCTGGTCAAGGCCATGAACCCGCGCGCCCGCGTGGAGGTGCTGGACAACGGCAAGGTCGAAGGTCGCTCGGTGATCGATCAGATTCTGGGAGCACAGCTTTACGACGAAGCTACCGCCCGCGCCTACGAAGGCTACACCGAGGAATTGGAGAACCCGCACACCCCAGAGACGGAGGAGTACGGCATCAGCTCCGTTGTATTCCGCTCGGATCGCCCCTTCGACAAGCAGCGCCTCCTGGGCGTTTTGCGCAGCTCACGGGGTCTTGTGCGTTCCAAGGGCTACTGCTGGATTTCCGATCACCTCGACATTGTCCAGGTCTGGCACCAGGCCGGCCCCGACCTTTCCATTCGCCCGGCGGCCTATTGGGCAGGTTCGGACATGACGCCAGGCAGCGAAGTTGTCCTCATCGGCATTGATTTCGACGGTCAGGAACTGCTCCGCCAGCTCGAGGCCGCAACACTTAGCGACGACGAGGTGTCTACCCTCCTCGGCGCGGTGAACTAAAGTACCGCGCTAGCGATCCGCTCTCGCGCTACAAGAATCACCGGGTCATTCGGGTCGAGTAGTCGCATCAGTTCCAGCAGCCGAACCCGCAGTACCTCTCGCTCTACTTTTGAGGCAGACTCAATTAGACCGGATAGCCTGTTCACAGCGCGCGCCGGGAAATCGAGAATCACGTCCACGTCGGCGGCATCGAGGGCGGCATCCACATCTTTTGGAGCCACTGCTGCCCTGGCGAGCGGGTCGGTGGTGCGGTCAATGTGCTCTGCGCGCACAAGCACCGAGACTGCTGCGCGGGCCCGGAGCAGGGTTGGATCGTTAGGTTGGGCGGCCAGGAGGTCGTCGTAAAGCGAAACTGCATGCTCAAACTCGCCCGCATCGACGGCTTCTGCGGCCTGAAGCAACCGCGGATCGTGCCCGTGCGTTGGTGTTGGATCGGCCTGGTCGGGGATTTCCTCGGGGTCGAGGCCGGGGAGCTGGGTGCCGATGCGGTTCAGGATCTCCGTGACCCAATCGGCAATATCGCGACCGGGCTGTCCCGGCTCAAAGAGGGCAATGCTCGCCCCGTCGGCCACGGCGTACACGCACGGGAGCTGGCGCGGACGGAAGTGTGAGGCCGCGACGGGGTCCAGATCCGGGTTGATTATGCCCAGAATCCAACGCAGGCCAGCGCTTTCCGCAAGTGTACGCAGTTGCGTGGATAGCTTGCTCATGCCATGTTGAACCGGCGAACCGATGAGTACGAAAACGGGGACTTTTGCGGATCTTTTGATCACTTCGTCTTCGAGATTTAGCGCTGTGACCTGCACGATCGGCAGCGCGTGCTGGGTTGGCGTGAGGTCGTGGGCTGAGTGGTCGTGGCTGTGGGGCGCTTTGAGGCCCGTGACCTCGAGGTCCCGCTGGAGATCGGGGGTGCAGGAATCGTGGAAGTGCTCGCTCATGGGACTCAGCCTAACGCTTTAATGGAAATGAATGGCAATAAGCAACATCTTACCTATGCGGATTGCGCGACGTATCCTCGGGTTATGGAATACAAAGTTGTAGAAATGCGCGAAGGCCTCGTCGGCGACAAGCTCAACGCGAAGAAGATTGAAAAGGTGCTCAACGAGCACGCCAAAGACGGTTGGAATTATAAGTCTATGACCACTGCCTCGGTAAAGGGTCGTGTTGGTCCAGGTGGCACAGATGGCTTGTTGATTGTGTTCGAGAAGCCATAATGTCCGGTTTCTGTGGATAACCCCTTTTTTAAAGCGGGTTATCCACAGGCTATTTTCGCTGGTCTAGCGCATATGGCGTGCGCAGTTTAGGTTGGGAGTCAGCATATTCATCCGAGGGCCTTGGGGGAGGTCCGATATGCGCTTTAGAACGAACACCCGGCCTGAACATTTGGCCGGTGATACCTAGAGGGGGAAATCGCCATGTCCAAACCGACCATTGACCACGAAATTAGCGCTTTGGCGCAACTGTATGACCTGGCAGAAATGCATGAGAAGCCCATTGACCTAGGACTGGTGCATATAGGTACCGAGATACCGTTGAGTAGCCTTGAAGTTGCATTAGTGCTGGTAGCGGTCGCGATGGACGGCTACGATCTCGATGCTGAAGTCGCCGATGCTTTCCAGGAGGGCTTTGGGTATACCCCGGATCTCAGCGAAGTCGATGAGGCGCTGGAGGATGCAGTTTTCACCTTGCAGTTCTGTGGGCTTGGTACGGATGGAGTTCCGCTCACAGACCTTGAAAAGGGGTGGGTGCGAGGCATTCTGTGGAAGTCGCCGGTGATCCAGGAACTGGTCGCGGCCGAAGCTGTGGATCCACCCTCGGCGGAGCCGACGGATCTCGATCCAAATGAGGTTCATAGGCAGGCACGGGTTGCAATGCTGAAATATGTAATGTCGAAAAGGACTGGTCAAGAACATAAACACAACGATGAAGTGATAACCCTACTGACCGCGTGCGACTTCGTGGATGAACATGTTTACATGCCTCAGGACGATATTGATCGCATGGCAGCGCACCTCGCTGGCAGGCTGAGTTCTCTGCTGCGTTTGATTGATCAGCGGCATCCACACGTGGATTTGAAGGGGACGATGGTGCCTGACAAGCATCTTCGTCGCTGGTTTAAGCGCAATACAAAGAAGATGGAACATATCGACGAACAACTGCAGCAGATCACGCTGACTGCATTCCTGATGGGAGCCGGGCTCGCCGATGTGGATATGGGTTGTGGTGGCATCGTTCTTACTGAGCTTGGTCGGGATGCCCTATCGGACCCATCTCTGTTTGTTCCCGCAGTAATTCGGGCAACACCTTATTCGATTGGTGAGACCGACACTCCCATCGCGCTTATGGATGCCATGATCGCCTACCTGGGGCCTGCGAAGGCCGAGCGGGCACTGGGAGTTCCTGCAGCTGAACAGGCTGAACTGATCCACCAGTACTGCCACCAGCCGGGCACGCAAGAAGCCTTGCACGCGTACGCGATGAATTACATTCTGCGCCAGGTTCTGGGCATACAGAAAACAAAGCCGTTCACCATGGAGCACGATCAACTTACCGATTTAGGCAAGTTGATCGTCGGTTACGGCATCGCCCAATGTATGGAGCCAGCGCTGTCTTACCTAGCGGAAGAATTTGTTGCGTAGCTACTCTTTAGATTCGGTGTCCACGCCAGTGACGGTGGTGAGAAGAAATACTGCGTCCTGCAGCGCTTCAACCGAATGGCGCTGGTGGGTCAGGATCTTGATCTCGCCAGCCTTCACCGTTTCTTCCTCGAGGCCTGTGACCTTGAGGTATCCGTGAAGCACGAAAACAGAGGCAGCCGGTGGGGAGTTGTGCTCAGCCATTACCTCTCCGGCACGCAGAGCAATCACCGTTTGGCGGAGCGGACCGTCCTTGGCTAGGAGCTTCGCTTCCCTACCCTTCTCGGAGACGAGGGCCTTCTTGAGGAAGTCGTCGGTGAGCTGCTGAATGTTTTTCTCTGTGGAGCGGCCGTCGTGGTAGTTTTCGGGGCCAAGTGGTCCGCCTTCGGAGACCATTTCGCGCTCGTCGATGTATTTCTCGTCGATCGGATTGACGCCTTCGATTTTCCTGCTGTTCATGGTGATCTACCTTTCCGATTAAAGAAATGGAGAGTGCCCCAATGTGCCTGGTGAAGTCCGAAAAATTAGCGCACTCCTTATGTTCATTAGCTTAATGAAAGTAGTTGGGTCCGGGTAGGGGTAGAGGGAAGGGTGGGTTTCCTCAGATCGTCAAATGCGCTCCTCGCGAACACCGTGGAAGTCTCCAATCCCCAGCCACCGTCCCAGAAAATACGCCACCACAGCGCAGACTCCGAGCACTCCTGCCATCGCCGCATACGGAGCCACCGTCACCATCTCCGAACCGCGCATCTGCATGGAAATATTCACAATCGCATGGAAGGCCCCAGCTACCAGAACGCGATGCCACCACTGCCCCGACCAAAGCGACACCATCACCACATCGATGAAGATTGCTGCTAGGACAAACAACGCCACAGGCACCAATCCTGCTCCAAAATATTGCAAGTGAGCTAGACCGAAAAATGAGCCATTGACAACAACGCACAGCCACGGGGCCCACCGGGCAGCCAGCGCCCGATACATCACGCCACGGTAGCCAACTTCCTCGCACCAACTGGCAATCGTTAGCCCGAAAACAACAGCAGGAATCCCCAACACCGCACTCCAGCCCTCAGGATAGAAAGGGTACGGGCCGGCGGGAAGTGCCACGACCATCGTCGTAAAGCACAATGCACTGACCACTGCCACCGCAACCCACATGCGCACTACCTTTGTGCTTGGGCGGGCCTGAGGTGGAAACCAACCGCGAAACGCCAGGTGGCACACCGCTGCTGCCAGCGCTGGGCCCAGCATAATTAGTGGGAACACTTCATAAGGCACCGGCGTGAAGGGCTGCAGTGCTCCCAGCCCTAGCGACAAGGGTGCCATGAGCACAATCCATACAGCAGCGAGGGCGAAAGGCTTTTCGCTTCGCGACGATTCACTGTCTTCTAATTCTGTCTGCGTTACAACCATGCTGACCCTTTCGCTACGGAAGTTTTCGACTGCAAAAGCATAAGACAATTATTCTGATCCCGCCCAGCGTGCCCTAGCTCCCCACGTGTCTAGTGCGCCTACTACACTGTCTAACCATGACCAATGCGACTGAGGGACCTGCTTTTCGTTATACGGCCGAGCTGGCCAACGACATTGAAAAGAAGTGGCAAAAGTACTGGAAGGACAACGGTACGTTCAACGCGCCCAATCCTGTCGGTGACTTAGCCACGGATGAAAAGCTGCCCGAAGAGAAGCTCTTCGTCCAGGACATGTTCCCCTACCCATCGGGTTCTGGCCTGCACGTAGGCCACCCGCTGGGCTACATCGCTACCGATGTGTACGGGCGCTACCACCGCATGCGCGGCAAGAACGTTCTGCACACGCTGGGCTATGACGCATTCGGCCTGCCCGCAGAGCAGTACGCAATCCAAACCGGTACGCACCCGCGCACAACCACGATGAAGAACGTGGAAAACATGCGCAAGCAGCTCTCCTCCCTTGGTCTCGGCCACGATATGCGTCGCTCCGTTGCCACCACGGATCCGGAGTATTTCAAGTGGACGCAGTGGATCTTCCTGCAGATTTACAATGCATGGTTCGACGAGGAGCAGCAGAAGGCGCGTCCGATCGACGAGCTTGTTAGCGAATTGAACTCCGGCAAGCGCAAAACCAAAGATGGTCGCGATTACGCCGCTCTGGACGCGGATGCGCAGCGCCAAGCTATTGATGATTACCGTTTGGTCTACCTCTCTGACTCGATGGTGAACTGGTGTCCTGGTCTGGGCACCGTGCTGGCAAATGAGGAGGTCACCGCCGACGGTCGCTCGGAGCGGGGCAACTTCCCTGTTTTCCGCAAGCGCCTGCGCCAGTGGATGATGCGCATCACCGCATACTCGGATCGCCTGCTCGATGACCTTGAGCTGTTGGATTGGCCGGAGAAGGTCAAGTCCATGCAGCGCAACTGGATTGGTCGCTCCCGCGGCGCCGAGGTCGTCTTCTCCTCCAATGGCGACGAGCTGAAGGTGTTCACCACCCGCCCGGATACCCTGTTCGGTGCCTCTTATATGGTCATCGCGCCGGAGCATGAGCTCGTCGAAAAGCTTACTGCTGATGCGTACCCTGAAGGCGTGGACGAGCGCTGGACCTACGGCAAGTCCACCCCTGCTGAGGCAATTGCCGCGTACAAGAGCGACATTGCCGCGAAGTCGGACCTGGAGCGCCAGGAAAACAAGGAGAAAACGGGCGCTTTCACCGGCTCCTACGCTGTGAACCCGGTCAATGGCGAGGAGATTCCTGTCTTCATCGCGGACTACGTGCTCATGGGCTACGGTACTGGTGCGATCATGGCTGTGCCGGCGCACGATGAGCGCGACTATGAGTTCGCCACCGCCTTCGGCCTGCCAATTCGTGAAGTTGTCGCAGGTGGCAACATCGCTGAGGAGGCCTACACCGGCGAGGGTGAGCACGTGAACTCCGCCAATAGCGAAGGCCTAGACCTCAACGGCCTGGGTAAGCAGGAGGCCATCGACGCAGCAAACGAATGGCTGGTGGCCAACAACAAGGGGGTCGCGCGCATCCAGTACAAGCTGCGCGACTGGCTCTTTGCTCGTCAGCGCTACTGGGGCGAGCCGTTCCCCATTGTGTATGACGAGGAAGGCCACGCCCACGCGCTGCCTGATTCCATGCTGCCCGTGGAGCTGCCCGAGGTTGAGGATTACAACCCAGTCTCCCACGACCCGAACGACGCAGATTCCGAGCCGGCTCCCCCACTGGCCAAGGCCGAGGACTGGGTCAACGTCACCCTGGATTTGGGCGACGGCGAGAAGAAGTACCGCCGCGACACCAACGTGATGCCACAGTGGGCGGGTTCGTCCTGGTACCAGCTGCGCTACATCGATCCACACAACTCCGAAGAGTTCTGCAACATTGAAAACGAGCGGTACTGGACGGGCCCTCGCTCCGAGAACGATCCGGGCGGCGTGGACCTTTACGTCGGCGGCGTCGAGCATGCCGTGTTGCACCTGCTCTACTCCCGTTTCTGGCACAAGGTGCTCTACGATTTGGGCTACGTCACCTCCAAGGAGCCGTACCGCCGCCTCTACAACCAGGGCTACATCCAGGCGTACGCCTACACGGATTCTCGTGGCGTTTACGTCCCAGCCGCCGAGGTGGAAGAGCGCGACGGAAAATTCTACTACCAGGGCGAAGAGGTCAACCAGGAGTACGGCAAGATGGGCAAGTCCCTGAAGAATGCCGTGGCTCCCGACGAGATCGGCCAGGAATTCGGCGCCGATACCCTGCGCGTCTACGAAATGTCCATGGGCCCATTGGACACCTCGCGCCCGTGGGCAACGAAGGACGTCGTCGGATCGCACCGCTTCTTGCAGCGTTTGTGGCGTTTGCTTATCGACGAAGAAACCGGCCAGGTGCTGCTCTCCGAAGATGGTTTGACTGACGAGGACAACAAGCACCTCCACCGCACCATCGCAGGCGTTGCCGACGATTACGAAAACTTGCGCGACAACACTGTGGTGGCCAAGCTCATCGAATACGTGAACTACCTGACCAAAACCTACCCTGACCTGGTTCCACGCGCCGCCGTTGAGCCACTGGTGCAGATGGTTTCCCCGCTGGCACCGCACATTGCTGAGGAGCTGTGGGAACGCCTGGGCAACACCGAATCCATCACGTTTGTGCCGTTCCCTGAGTTCGACGAGAAGTGGCTGGTCGACGACACGGTTGAGATCCCAGTGCAGATCAACGGCAAGGTCAAGGCTCGCATCCAGGTTCCTGCTGAGGCTTCCAAGGACGAGCTGGAAGCCATCGCCTTGGCTGATGCCAAGGTAGTTGAGCTCACCGACGGCAAGAACGTGGTGAAAACCTTCGTCGTGCCTGGTCGCATGGTCAACCTGGTGGTGAAGTAGCCTCCAGGCGCTGCGGTTGGTCGATACTGGAATCGACCAACCGGGGTTTCGGGGCCAGTTTTAGGCCGGAAAAGGCCTGTTGGTCGATTCCAAACCTTCACATTTGTGCGAGTAGGTAGCCCATCAGCTTCTTGCCCACTGCGGTTGGCTGCAGCGTTCCCACTAGCGGGTTGAGCTTCTCCAAGCCCAGCAGCGTGCGCAAATCTCGGTTCAGGGTGGTAGTTGGGGTGACATGATTACCGGTGATTTCGTGGATGACCTCGGAGTATGCGTTGTCCACGTCGCGGGAATCCACGCCCAACAAGGATCCAGCTTTGTTCTGACCTAGGTAGGCGAACAGGGTGCTCACGATGGCTTCGACCTGCTCGTTGGCATTGAACACCCACGGGAAGGATTGCTCGAGGGCGATGACGTACTCGACGTCGCGGTCGAGGCAGGCCTCGCCAAGGTTGGTGGGCTTCAAGGAATCGCGGCGGTACTTTACCAGCTCGGCCGAAATGAGTAGCTTGACCAGGGAAGATGCTGCACGCTCTGCCTCTCCCTCGCCGGTAAAGCCCGCGGCCAAAGGCACGGTCTGCAGGGTAGAGCCCACCGGCACCTGGGGATACTCGATGTCTTGTTCGGAGACTTCCTCGATGATCGGATCGAGTACCTTACCGATGTGTTCGGAGATAGAGCGAAGGTCGTCGTCGTTAAGCTGCCTGTACTGCTCAAGGTTGGCTGCACGAATCAGCGGAGTCAGGCGCGGGTAGGCGCCTGCGATCATCTCCCAGACGCCGAGCTCGCCGGTCACTGTCACGGCGACCTCTACCCCACCGGCGGAATAAGTGATGGACTGGCCCGGGGTGGTCAGTGTCTTGACGGGATCGTCGCTGAACGTGCCACCGGACAGGCCGAATGCCGAATCGATTTCAGCAGTCAGGTCGGTGGCGGTCCAACCCTCGGGGAGGGAAAGTTCAACTGAACCAGAGTCGGATTCCAGAATGAGATCGGTCATTTAAGACACTTTAACCACCGTGCGACCGTGGTGGGTACCTGCCAGCAGCGACTTGCCGGTCTCGATGGCACCTGCGAGGTCGACTGTGTCGGTCATGGAAGCTAGGGAATCTAGGTCGAGGTGATCGGCCAAAAGCTGCCAGGCCTCGTCGCGAAGCTCAGGCGTGGCAGTAACTGAGTTGATGCCCTTGAGCGTGATTCCGCGCAGAATGAATGGCAACACGGTAGTGGGAAGGTCGGCGGTGGCGGCGTTTCCACAGGCAGTGGCCACGCCACCCATCTTCACCTGGGCGAGCACGTTGGCCAGCGGGACGCCACCCACAGTATCCACGGCGGCGGCGAAGCGTCCCTTTTGTAGGGGCTTGCCTGGCTCGGAAATTTCTGCGCGGTCCATGACCTCGGCAGCTCCCAGGGAGCGCAGGTAGTCGCCGTACTCGTCGACGCGACCAGTCACCGCAATGACGTGCTTGCCCATCGAGGAAAGCAGCTGCACTGCAATAGAGCCCACGCCGCCGGTGGCACCTGTAACCACGACGTCACCGTCAAAGTCGCCGAGGCCAATCACACTCAGCGCAGCGGTATAGCCGGCGGTACCGATGGCGGCGGCCGAAAAGTCGTCGAAACGCGAAGGCACGACCGTGATCAAATCAGCGTCAATGCGCATCCGCGGGGTGTAGGCGCCGTGGCGCGTCTCGCCGATGCCGTTGCCGTTAACGGTGACTAGCGTGCCCGCTGCTAGCGTGGGCGATTCCACGACGGTGCCCACCGCGTCGATGCCAGGCACCATCGGCCACACCCGCACGACACCCTTGTTGCCGTTGAGTGCGAGCGCATCCTTGTAGTTGACGGAGGAGTAGGTCAGGTTGAGGGTGGTGTCGCCGGTGCCGGCATGCTCGTCTTGCGTATCGACGAGTTGCGTGCCGTCGGCGGTTACGAGAAGTGTGGAAGTCATGCCTCCAAGCGTAGGCGAGCGGGGCGTGATTGTCGGGGGATTTTTCCATCGCCTCACAGCAAGTGCCCAGGCGAAGTTACTAACGTGAACCGAGTGACTCCCACAGCAACTACTCCCACGCAGACTCCCACGCAGACTCCCCGGGCCGGGCGAGGCCTCCGGGCTTCGGCATGGGTTGCTGCCGTTGTGTCTGTTGCCGCGATCGTGTGTTACACGCTGCTCAAAGGGTTCGTCGATCTTCCCTTCTGGAATGCTGCGGTGCACCTGCGTCGCGAGATTCGCCCCATCCCCTTTTATGAGTTTTTCCACCCTAATGTGTGGTACGGCCCACTTCTCAACGTCGGCGGGAACATCTTCTTGTTCATTCCGGTCGGGTTTTTGTTGGTGCTCATCTTTGCGCCTCGCAGGCCAATTCGCACGGCATTTTTCGTCGGATTAGGCGCCAGCGCATTCATCGAAGTGACTCAGTACATCTTTGCGTTGGGGTACACAGATATCGACGACCTCATCTTCAACACCCTCGGCGCGGTTCTGGGAGCGCTGCTGGCCAAGCACCTGAGCCTGCAGGGCAAGTACACAATGGTCGGGCTGATTATTGCTGCCGGATTGATTGTGGTGCTGCCGTTTGTAGTTGCTGCCCTCTAGAGCAAATGTTCGAGAAACGGCCTCAAAGCGTCTGCGTTAAGTATTAGCCTTGAGTTAAACGACAAAGGAGCTGAACGTGGAACTAAAGCATGGCCGTACCGAAGAAGAATGGGACGAGCTTGTATCGGTAGCATTCGCTTACTTGAAGAAGAAGGCAGGGCGAGGAAGCACTGTAACCTACACTGAATTGAACCTAGAGCTAAAAGAATCGACCGGCCAGGAGGCGTTTAATTTTGAGCACCCCGAAGGTCGAAACGCGATTGGTGATTTGCTCGGTGATGTTGCGGAGAAGAGCTACGACGAGAACAATGTATTACTTTCTGCGATCGTGATGTACGGCAATGAAAATAAGCCTGGTCAGGGCTTCTTTAACCTTGCGAGGAGCATGGGGCTCTTAGCCGCAGATGCTACGCCAGAGGAAAAGGAAGCCTTTTGGCTTGGTCAGTACAACGCCGCGATAGACGCCTATAGTTCGAAGCGTCGGGGTCGTAAACGCAATCTCAAAAACTAGCTCCGCCGCATCGCCCTAGTATGCCGTGCACCATACACTAGGGGCATGGTTGAAAAGCGCAGCGAGGCGGAGCACGAGCCCACCGATGACCGATCCGCCCTGGCCCGCGCCATTTTCCCCGATGGCGACGAGCCCGATCCCAGGTTCACCCTAGCCAACGAGCGCACCTTCCTCGCCTGGATGCGCACAGCCTTGGCCTTCCTTGCTGGCGGAATCGCCCTAGAGGCCTTCCAGATTCCTACGTTGGATCCCGAGCTGCGCCGCATAGCTGCAATTCTGATCATCATTATCGGCATGTTGATCGCGCTGGGTGCTGCGGTCCGGTGGATGCGCGTCGAGCGGGCGATGCGCCACAGTCGCCCCCTGCCGGTGCCTGCGATTATTCCTGTGCTGGGCCTTGCGGTGGTAGTTGGCTCCCTGATTGTGTTGACGAGCCTGCTATGAGCCAGCGCCCCAGCCAGCGCCCCAGCCAGCGCCCGCGCTCACGTCCCAGCCCGCGCACTATTCCCGTGACCGACCCGGGCCTGCAACCCGAGCGCACCACCCTTGCTTGGACCCGCACCTCGCTGGCTATGTTGGTGTGCTCCGCTACCCTTTTGCGCTGGTCATGGCACTACCCCGCCGTAGTTTACGTCGCCATAGGTATCCTGACCGTCCTGGCGATCTTTATCGTGGTCACCCAGCGCGCCCGCTACTCCCGCGAAGCCCACGGAATCGCACAAGAACGCCTCGAGCCGAACATCGCGTCAGTCCTGGCGATGACCCTGGGCCTTTCGGTTCTTGGCGGAATTGGCTTATACCTCGTTAGCGTGGCGGTCTAGCAGCTGCGCCAAGAACCGCTGACCCGAGGTGGTCATGGAGTTTCCGGGTTCAGGCGAAAGCACGCCCATGCCCACGAACACGTCCAAGGCGCGCTCGGGATCGGACAGCGTTGGTGCCTGCCCCGGGTGAGCCCCGGAGAAAGAGGTCAGCCACATCAGCACGCTGGGCCATTCTGCGGCAGGGAATGCCTGCGGCAGCTTATCGACGAGGTGAGTAACCAGGGTTGGGATGTCGTCGATAAGCGAATGCCCGAGCTTGGAAAGGGTGAGAATTCCGCCCTGCGATTCGAGCACCTTGGTGGCGGTGAGTGCTTCGCGCAGTGCGTCGACCGGGCGGGCGCTGGCCAGCGGTGACAGGCCGATTTCCTCGCCGATGATGCGCGCGTCGCCCTCGCGGAGTTCGCCCGCGTCGGTGAGGGGGAGGCCCTCGGCGGCGTAGTCGAGCAGGACCGAGAGGTTGTGCTGCATGACATCGAAGCCATCGTCGTAGTCATCTTGGTCGGCGAGGTTCTCCGAGAAGAACTCGGCAATGGCGGCAACCAGCGTCGGGTTGTGCTCCGGGCGCGGATCAAGCGACATGATTTGCTGCAGGTCAGGGCGCTGCTCGAGGAAGTGCTCGAACTCATTGGCCAGCTGAGGCGCACGCGAATCCTCGGGGGCGCGGGAGGCGGCATTAAGTTGCATCTCCTCGGCAACATAAGAGATGCGCTCGGACACCGAGACGTGGTCGGCGACCGAGAGGCGCTGTAGGATCCGCTCGGGGCTCATCACGGGCAGGAAGCTCAGCAGCAACGGGGCGACCTCCATGTCGGGCACGAGCCCGGCGGACAGGCGACGTGCCTCGTGGTGAAAGCGTGTCATCATGGAGGGGCCGCCACTGGCTTCGACCACGTCAGGGCCTAGTGCATCGACCAATAATGGGGTTGGCCCATCAATATCGGACTGTCCTAAAGGCACGATGGCGAGGTTCCAATTCGCGCCCGAATCGTAAACGTAGGTAGTCGGACCGATCTCGGCCACGGTCACGGAATCCTCCGCGATCTCACCCAGGCTGGGCTGCGGTGCATACACGTGGCGGGTGGGGCCAGTGGAGTCCATGTACATGTGTGTGGCCATCCCCGAGAATCCGAATGCGGCCTCGATGATATTGGCTAATTCCCCCAGATTCGTCGAGTCTTCCACATTGAGCAACCGGGACATTTCGGGCTTGGAACCCTCCACGGTGATGAGGAGCGAAACGATCATGTCCAATACCCTACGAGAGAACGGCCCAACCCGCGCGGTGAGATGAAACAGAGTACAAGCAGAGATTATCGGGGTAATTGCACCCCGCGCATACTTCGGGTGAATAAGCTAGAAACTATCGATTTACTATCCCAATAGCTTGCCAAAGGAGCCCTCGATGTCGGCCCCAGCGAAAAAGAAGATCCCCACCATGTCGATTCACCTGGAGGAATCGGCAGGTCCGTACGTGTTAGCCATGGACGTTGGGTCCACAGCTTCCCGCGGCGGGCTCTACGATGTTTCCGGGCGCCCCGTCAAGGGCTCGAAGCAGCGCATTGCGCACGAGTTCTCCACGGCGACCGACGGCACCAGCCAGATCGACCCTGACCAGGTTGTCGCCGAGTGCCGCGAGGTTGCCGACGGCATCGTCGCCTTCGCCGCCGAGAACAACCTGCAGATCAAGGGCGTGTGCTTCGATTCCTTCGCCTCGTCGTTCATGCTGGTCTCCGAGTCCGGCGATGCTCTCACACAGTGCGCCACCTATGCCGACTCGCGGTGCGCACCGTTCGTGGCAGAAGTGCGTTCGCTTATCGACGAATCCCAGTACCACCAACGCAACGGCGTCCGTGTGCATACTTCCTATCACCCCGCGCGATTCCTCTGGGCGCAGTCGGAGTTTGCAGATGAATGGAACCAGGCGAAATGGGTCATGACCATTGGCGAATACGTCTATCTCAAGCTTGCCGATGTTGTAGGCCTAGCCGTCTCCACCGGCGCCTGGTCTGGCATAGTCAACGCGCACACCGGTGAGCTGGACACCGAGTTGCTCGAGGCCTGCAACGTGCCGGCTCAGATGATCGCTCCCCTGCATTACCCCGACGAGCCTGCCTACCCCACCGGCACCGGTTGGGAAGCCCTCGACGGCGTGCCCTGGTTCCACGGCATCCCCGACGGCTGGCCGTCCAACGTGGGCCCCGGCGCCACCGCCCCTTCCACAATTGCCGTTGCCGCTGCGACTTCCGGCGCGATGCGCGTGCTGCTGCCCCAGGTCCCCGAGGTCCTGCCCGAGGGCTTGTGGTGCTACCGAGTCTCCCGGGACCAGGCAATTGTCGGCGGTGCGCTCAACGACGTGGGCCGCGCCGTGGCCTGGTTGGAACGCGTGGTCACCGAGGTCGACCCCGACGAGCTTGCCGAAGCCCTCTCCGGCGACCCTTCCGGCCACGCCCCTGAGGTGCTCCCCTTCTTCTCCGGCGAGCGCGCCACCGGCTGGGCCGCCAACGCAAAGGCCTCCTTCGTCGGCATTAGCGACGACACCACTCCCCTGGATTTGTGGCGCGGCCTCTTCGAAGGCATCGCTGTTTCCTACGAGCGCGTCTACGAGCAGCTAGATACCGCAGGCGCCCAGCCAGAGCGCATCGTTGCCTCGGGTCGCGTCTCCACGGATCACCCGCAGTGGCTGCAGATTCTCGCCGATGCCCTCGACTGTGAGGTCATCCCGCTGGCTATGAAGCGCGCGACCCTGCGCGGCACCGCAATCATCGCTTTGGACGTGATCGCACCGGGCATCGAGCGCGCTATCCCGCCATTTAGCGACCCAGTCTCCCCTGTTGCCTCCCGCGCCGAGTACTTCGACGCCTGGCGCGCACGTTTCGACGAGCTCTACGCCAAATTGGTGTAGTTACTATCGACCAATCGTGGGTCTGAGCGCCCGAACAGGGCCCAAAACACCATATTGGTCGATATCAAATCTACAGCTCAGCGCTACTTTTTAGCCATCAGGTAATCCACGCGCGGCTTTACTTCGGTGGCAAGCAGCCGGATGGCCTCCAGGATGTACTCGTGGGGTGTCGAGCCGATATCCATCTGCAGGAAGTGCCGCATGTGCCCCATGTGGTCATAAAGGTCCACGATGCGTTTAGCCACCACGTCCGGGTTGCCCAAGAAGTACGCGCCGTCCATTGCAGCCTGCGCGTAGTAAGCCCGGGTATCGGGTTCACTCCAGCCACGGCGTTCCTGCATTTCGTAGTTCATATTGATCCACCCGGGAAGCATCCGCTCCAGTGCTTCTTCATTCGTTGGCGCCACCAGACCAATCGTGGCCACCGAGACCTTGAGCTGCTCATCGCTGAAGCCGGCCTGCTTGCCCGCCTGACGATACAGCTGCGTCAGCGGAGCGAATCGAGTAGGCTTGCCACCAATAATGCCGTAAGACACCGGCATGCCCAGCTGCCCCGCGCGCATGGAGGAACCGGGGTTTCCGCCGGTACCGAGCCAGATTGGCAGCTTGCCGGAAACAGGTTTCGGCACGACCGGCAGGTTATCAATCGTCGGCCGAGTACTCCCCTCCCAGCTAAAATTCACCTCGGGGTTGTCATTGAGTTTGAGCAGCAGATCCAACTTGTCGGCGTAGAGCTCGTCGTAGTCATTCAAGCTGTAGCCGAATAGCGGGAAGGTCTCAGTCGAGGAGCCACGCCCGGCAATAATTTCGATGCGATTCCCGCCACCCGCAATCGCATCAGCGATGGAAAACTGCTGGTAGATGCGCACCGGATCGTCGGTACTAATCACCGAGACACCAGAGCTGAGCGTAATCTGCTTGGTGGCAGCCGCAGCCGCCGCGATGATCGTGCCCGGCGAGGACATCGGCATGGTTTCCGTGTGGTGCTCACCGATGGCGAAATAGTCCAACCCCAGCTCGTCGGCAAGCGTAATTGCCTCGAACAAGTTTTGGATCGCCTCGCCCGTCGACCGCAAGCTACCGTCCTCGTTGCGCTGTGTGTCGCCGAACGAGTACACGCCGATTTCCATTTTCGGTGCCATTTTATGCCTCTACTTTCGCGCTGAGCAGCGCTTTCATCTGGTCTTTATTGTGCGAGCCCTCAAAAATCTCAGTCCCGTTGTTGAACAGCTTCGCGTCGTGCAGGGTGCCAGCATCGACGGGATCGAACCCCAAAGCATCAATAAGCTTTGCGACGAGCGCCTTCGCCTCATTGTCATCCGCCGCCACAGCGAGCGCGCGGCGATCCGGGGCGCCCGGGGCGCGGGAGTCCTCGTCCATATCGTGGTAGCCGATGTGATTGAGGCTGCGCACGACCGTGGATTTATGCAGGTGATTGGCCACAACCTGGGAACTTGTCAGGTTGGGATCGTCGAACTCTGCCAGTTCCCCGTCGGTGGGCTCCCAGTAATTCATCACGTCCACGACGACCTTGCCCGCAAGCAGCTCTGGGTCAAGCTCCTTGTATTTGCGCAGCGGGATGGCCACGATAATGAGGTCCGCCTCGGCGGCTTCTTCTGCGTCCACGGCTTGCGCGCCGGGCACCATGATTTCGGTGAGGAGTTTAATTTCTTCAGCGTGTCGGGCCGTGGCTATTTTTACCGTGTAACCTGCGGTGACGGCGAGGCGACCGATGGCGGTTCCAACCTTGCCAGCACCCAAGATTCCGATCGAGCGTGGTTCACTCATTGCTAACCTCGAGCTAGTTGTTGTAATTGCTTTAAGATTACAGTTTTATTTGTGACACGTCAACAACCTTGGCAGTTGGTTAACCGGGAGCACTATCGACCAATCGCGGGTCTGAGCCCCGGGTTGGCCCAAAAATCCACGATCCGTCGATAGTAAATCGGCTGGCCAGTGCTATTTTCGCAGCGCATCTCGCAGAATCTCGGCGATGTGCGCAGCCTGCTTGCCCGTGCCCTGCTCTACTTGGGTGCGACAGGAGAAACCTTCGGCGGCAATGATCCCTTCGTGCGCGCGGGCGCGCGGAAACAGCTCACGCTCCCCGAGTTCGCGGGAGATTTCCCCGTGGCCTGCCTCGTAGCCCCAGTTGCCCGCTAGGCCACAGCAGCCAGTCTGGATGTGCTGTTCCGACATGCCTAACAGAGTTAATAGCCTAGAAGAATTCGAGGGGTTTCCCAATGATTGCTCGTGGCAATGAACCTGAGTAAGCACGTCACCTGGTGTTTTACTCAGCTCGCCTGCCTCCATGAGCGAAGCGACCCGCGGAGTGACAACCTCAGAAAAACTCTTCGTCAGCTGCGCAAGCTTCCCCAAGTCTGGATTGTCTGAGGGCTCGACTACCTCCGATTGCAGCATCACCGTGCACGATGGCTCGATACCCACCACGGTCAGGCCTTGGTCTAGGTAGGGCTTCATTACCTTGGCCGTGTGCTCGAGGACCTGCTTGGTCATGCCGAGTTGGCCGGTGGAATGCCAGGTCAGGCCACAACAGACGAAGCCATCGGGGATCAGAACCTCAAATCCCAATTCCTCCAAAGCCTCCACGGCAGCCTTCGCAGGCCCGGTGGCCAGCTTGGAGTTAAACGAATCGGGCCACAACACAACTGTTTCGCGAGCACCCTCGGCAGAAGCCCTCGAGTGAGCCCATTTCTGCAGCGACTTAGGTGCGAAGTTAATCAGTGGGCGAGAGGTGTCCAACCCGCCTGCCCACGCAATCACTTTAGAGAGTCCCGGGGTGTGCATGGCCAGGTCCACCACGCGGGGGACCAGCGGAAACTTGTGCGCCACATGGGACAAAAGAGGCAGCCAGCCCATGAGATAGTGGGCCCGCGGGCGAATCTTGCCCTTGTAATGGTCGTGCAAAAACTCCGACTTGTAGGTGGCCATGTCCACGTTGACTGGGCATTCCGAGACACAAGCCTTACAGGATAGGCACAGGTCAAGGGCCTCGACAACGTTGTCACCAGTAACGGTCTCGCCCCGGAAAAGCTCTGACAGCACTCGGGCGCGCCCGCGCGTGGAATGCACCTCGTCCTTCGTCACCTGGAAGGAAGGACACATGGAATCATCCATCGAGCGGCAGGCCGAGACTCCCACGCAGCGATTCACCGCATTAGTGAAACTGCCCTTGTCCTGGGAAAACGCATGCACCGGCGTGATCTCAAACTGGCGCTGTGCAGGATCCATCCGGAGCCCGTCGGTTACGGAATCAGCCCACACTAAAACACCCGGGTTGAAGATGCGGTCGGGGTCGAAAATGAGCTTGAACTGCTCAAATAGGTCGCGCATGGCAGGGGAGTACATCTCGCGCAGCAGGGAACTGCGTGCCCGTCCGTCGCCGTGCTCGCCGGAAAGCGAACCACCATAGGACGACACCAGCCGCGCCGCCTCAACCATGAATGCCTGGAACGAGGCAATGCCTTCCGAATTAGAGAAATCAAAGCTGATGCGCACGTGCACACAGCCCTCACCGAAGTGGCCAAAGGGGATACCCCGGTAGTGGTATTTATCCATCAACGCGTAGAGATCGCGCAGGTAGGAGGCCAAATTCTCCGGAGGAACCGCCGAATCCTCCCAGTTCGGCCAGGCCTCCCCGCCATCAGGCAGGCGAGTCACAATGCCCGCCGACGCCTCACGAATCTTCCACAATTCCCGCATTTCCGCACGATCATGCACGACGACAGATCCGGTGGTGGACGCAATCGTCGTTAAGCTTTGTGCCCGTGCGATGGCTTCTGCGAGCGTGGTACCCTCCGTCTCGCAGTAGAGCCAGCCGCCCGCACCCGGCTGACCAGGTAAATTGGACCCCGCCTGCGACTGGCCCTGCTTGGAGCGCAGCGCGTCGAGCAGGTCGCCGCCCATTCCCTCGATGGTGGCCACGCCGTCCTGGCGCAACAGGGGAGCCGCCGCGGCCGCGGCGAAGACATCCTCGAAAGCGAGCACGGCTAACGCCGTATGAGCTGGCTTTTCGACGAGGCGCACCGTGAGCTCCGTGATAATGCCAATCGTGCCCTCACTGCCAGCGATCGCCTTGGCCATGTCGAAGCCGAGGTAGTGCAATCCATAGCCGGAAACCTGGCGGGGGAAGCGACCGAGCTCTGCCTTAATCAGCGCAGCATTATCGGCGTAGAGCTGGCGCAATGCGGCGTTGATACTTGGATCGTCGGCGCCATCTTCGGTGATGCGGACCTCGCGGCCATCGGCAAGCATGAGAGTGACCGCAACGAGGTTCTCGGCGGCGGTGCCGTATGCCACCGAGTGGGAACCACAGGCGTTATTCGCCACCATGCCACCGATGGTGCAGCGCGAATGTGTGGACGGATCGGGGCCGTAGGTCAGGCCGAACTCGGAGGCAGCGGCGCGCAGATCGTCGCAGATCACGCCTGGTTCGACGGTGGCGGTGCGTTCTTCGGGATCGATTGCGAGGATCGAGTTGAAGTGGCGCGAGGTGTCGATGATCAGTCCGTCACCAATAGCGTTGCCAGCTACCGACGAGCCACCGCCACGACCCACGATGGACCAGCCGTTCTCGCGCGCAAGGTGGATACCTGCGCGGATGTCGTCGGTGCCTGTGGGCTCGAGAACGGTTGCGGGGACGCGACGGAAGATGGAGGCGTCGGAACTATAGGCCGCTCGCGTGGGCATGTCGCGGCGCAGCTTGGTCAGGATGGAGGAGGACTGGGCATCAGTGATCACGATCGACCCCTTTATTTTGTGTGCTACCCAGTCTAGGAAAGTTCCTAGCTCGCTTTGTAGGAATCTCCATCAATAGAGATTGCCTGGCCAGAAATATGACGACCATTCGGGCCGGTCAGGAAGAGAATCAGCGCGGCAACTTCTTCCGGCTCGGTGAAGGACTGCACGGATTGGTTTGCCAGCGCTTTGGCATTCTCTTCCTCGAGCGTGGTGCCTGCCAGATCAGCGCGGCCCTGGAGTACTCCTTGGAGGCGTGGGCCGTTGATCGCGCCGGGCAGCACGGAGTTGGAGGTAATACCGAACTCGCCGAGCTCGCGGGCCAGGGTTTGAGCGAAGCCGACCAGGCCAAACTTGGTGGTGGAGTAGGCGATGCGGTTGGGGTAGCCGAACTTTCCTCCCATCGAGGACATGGTGACAATTGCGCCACCTTCCTCATTTGCTTTGAGACGAGGGATGGCGTGCTGGGTGACGCGGAACGTGCCACGCAGGTTGACGTCGAGAACTGCATCAAACGCGTCGGGGTCGGTGTCCTCGGTAGGAGCAGTTGGACCTGCGATTCCTGCGTTGTTGATCAATGTGTCTAGGCCGCCGAGCGCGTCGTCGATATCTGCGAAAATGCGTGCAATGTCCTCGGGCTTGGACACATCGGCGACTGTGCCGGTGATGTGATCATCGGAGGCCACGACCTCGGCAACGGCTTCCGCATTGATGTCCGCAATGTGGACCTTGTCGCCTTGGGCCACGAAAGCTCGGGCAGTGGCCAGGCCGATGCCGCTTGCTCCTGCAGTGATCAAGATTCGTTTGCTCATTATTCCTCCGCGTTTTTCCTCTGGTCGGGACTTTTTGTAGAAGTAAAGCCCAGCATATACCTGGAAAATGCCAGGATAGATCGATTTTTCGCATAGCGACGATTGCAGGTTTGAATTGCTTTCGAAATTTGGTCTATGTAATTTCGCTAAGTTGTTCGATGCTTGACGCATCAATGTCTAGTGCATTTTTTATCTTTTCATTAGTTGCATTAAGCAACAGGCTCCGGCCAGTAGGTCCGGTGCATTGTTTCCCGTATTTTCAGAATTAGGAGTCGACATGACTAACCAATCTCCACAGAACCCAGGTCAACCGGAGCAGTCTTACCAGTACGCTGAGCAGCAGCCTATGCAGCAGCCTTACCAGCAGCAGGCTGAGCCACCAAAGAAGAAGAAAAAGGGCGGCTGTCTGAAGTGGGGCGGCATCGGCGTGGCGGCATTGATCGTCATCGGCGTGGCTTCGAATATGGGCAGTGGAAGCTCCGACTCCGCAAGCGTTGCCACCGATTCGAGTGTGAGCGCGGAGGCCCTCCCAGCAGGTGACTCTTCGGCAGATCAAGGTGGCGCAGCACAGGAAGACTCGAACGTCTCGGCAGATTTCAAGAATGCTCTTCGCCAGGCAGACACCTATTCAAATACGATGCACATGTCGAAGGCAGGGCTCTACGATCAGCTGACCAGTGAATACGGTGGGCAGTTTAGCGCCGAGGCCGCTCAATACGCAGTAGATAACGTCGACGCTGATTGGAATGCAAATGCGCTCGAAAAGGCGAAAACCTACTCGGACGAGATGCACATGTCCAAAGCTGGTGTTTATGATCAGCTGACCAGTTCTTATGGAGAGCAATTTACCGCAGAGGAAGCACAATATGCGGTGGATAACGTGGACGCCGACTGGAATGCAAACGCATTGGAGAAGGCACGTACCTACCAAGATTCAATGGCTATGTCTGGAACCGCGGTCTATGACCAGCTTGTTTCTTCCTATGGAGAGCAGTTCACCCCAGAGCAGGCCCAGTACGCGGTGGATAATCTCTAAAAGCATTGACATAAGCATGGCAGAGGTCTAGGCTAGTCCTAATGTAATCCACGTCACAGAAAGTAGCCTGCCATGCCTTCGCCGAACCCGTTTTACACGCCTGAAGTACAAGGTCCGTACCAGATGATTTCTATCGGGCACTTCGAACTCGAGGAGGGCGGAGTGTTTGAGGACTTACAACTTGCTGTATCGACTCAAGGCCAGCTTAACGACGAAAAAGACAACGCCATCCTGATCACAACCTGGTTCTCAGGCACTCACCAAGCCTGGGAGCAGCTTTATATCGGAGAGGGCCGGGCCCTAGACCCAGCGAAGTACTTCATCGTGATAGTCAATCAGATCGGAAATGGGCTCTCTACCTCGCCGAACAATATTGGCGGAGACCAAGCAGGACCAAACTTCCCGAAAGTACGAATTGGCGACGACGTCCGGGCCCAGAAAATCCTCCTTGAGCAAGAGTGGGGGATTACATCCCTATTCGCGGTTCTCGGCGGTTCAATGGGTGCGCAGCAAACCTGGGAGTGGGCGGTGAGATTCCCAGATGCCGTACGACATGCCGCTGCAATAGCAGGTACCGCACAAAACACTCCGCACGATTTTCTTTTTACAAAGACGCTCAATGATGCCATTACCTCGGATCCAGGATTCAACGAGGGGCATTACGAATCTCGCGAGGAAGTCGAGGCAGGCCTTCGTCGACACGCGGATATTTGGGCTGTAATGGGGTTCAGCACGGAGTTTTGGAAAACTGAGTTCTGGAAGCCATTCGTGCCAGAGGGGCAGAGTTGGAACTTTGAAGAATTTTCCCAGAACTTCCTTGGCAGCTTGTTCGCGCAAATGGATCCCAATGTCCTGCTCACCATGGCATGGAAATGGCAGCGGGGCGATGTAGCCAGGAATACCGACGGAGATTTATCCGCAGCGCTCGGTCGAGTCCAAGCAAAATTCTTTGACATGCCGATTTCCTCAGACATGTTCTTCCCTCCGGCTGATGCCCAAGCCGAAGTTGACCTCTGCCCAACCGCAGAACTGCGTGTGCTTGACAGCGTCTGTGGGCACTTCGGATTGTTCGGCTTCGAGCAATCCTACTTCGAACAAGTCGATGCGCACCTCAACGAGTTGTTCTCAACCTAACCAACGGAGCCCTCATGGCGTGACGTGTGAGAAAATCAGTCTCACACAACTACATCAAGGATCACGCCATGACCGTCACAAGGAACGACACAAGAAAACTAGCCAGGCGCCTGTTAGTCGGCGCCGTAGTGCTGGCCACCGCAAGTACTACGGCTTGCGGAAATTTTGTGAACTCGAAACGAGACGGAATTGTCGGAATCTCTCGCGATGCTTCATACAACGTGGTTATCCACGTGAATACGTGCGAAAATTCAACGAACAGAGTTGAGATTTACGCGGATAGGGAAGCGCTTGCTTCGGAAGAGGAGAACGAGCTCATCGGCCTTTATGTCGCCCCGGAGCCGGTACAAGGCGTGATCGAGATTCCTATTAATGATCCAGGCGAGTGGATCGCCGAGTATCCGCTCACATTGCCTGACAGGCCCGATCACTTCTTTGTTGCGCAAGCCGTTCCAACGAATCAGGGTGGGCCGGAACCTATTAGGGCAAGTAGGTTTTTCACGGAATCGTCGACAAGCATGACGGCTCTGGCGGCCTACAATCCTGGCGACATCGCCGTGGAGTTTTTGGGCGTGGGGGAGAGCCCGATCTCGCGAGACCAGTTTGCAGGCGTGTGCGAGCGGCTGGAGACTTAGAACCGCCCGGGCTACTGTATTCACCAGCGCCAACCCCCAAAATTGGAGGGTTGGCTTACTTATGCGCGCCCTCAACACGATTGGATACATATGTCTGATTCCCGTGCGGTCACCACCGCACCCGAACCCACGGCTGACGGAGCCAACGCACCGACAGGCGTCGTTGCGTCATTCAAGTACGCATTTTCCTCCCCACGCCGCCTCCGCATAGAGGTTTTAGCAGGCCTTTCAGTCGCGCTGGCATTGATCCCTGAGGCGATTGCCTTCTCCATCCTCGCTGGTGTCGACCCAGCAGTGGGGCTATTTTCCTCGGTGGTGATGGCCATCGCGATCGCTTTCACCGGTGGTCGCCCAGCCATGATCACAGCCGCGACCGGAGCCGTCGCCCTGGTCATCGCACCCGTGGCGCGCGACTACGGCATGGACTATTTCATCGCCACGGTGCTGCTCGCGGGCGTGATCCAGATCGTGCTCGGAGCCCTCGGCGTGGCGAAGCTGCAACGTTTCATCCCACGCTCGGTAATGATCGGCTTCGTCAACGCACTCGGCATCCTAATTTTCATCGCGCAGCTCGAACACCTCATCGACGTGCCGTGGGCGGTCTATCCACTGGTTGCCCTCGGTATCGCCATTATGGTGTTCTTCCCCAAGCTCACAAGTGCCATCCCGGCACCGTTAGTCACCATCATCGTCATTACCGCGATCGTGCTCATCGCGGGCATTGACGTGCCACGCGTCGCCGATATGGGCCGCCTGCCCGAATCGCTGCCCGAACTATTCATCCCGAATGTTCCGCTGAACCTGGAAACGCTCCGGATGATCGCGCCATATGCGCTGGCCATGGCCATTGTTGGCCTCATGGAGTCGCTCATGACCGCTGAGCTTGTCGACGACATCACCGACTCTCATTCCGACAAAACCCGCGAATCAATGGGGCAGGGCATAGCCAATATCGCCTCCGGCCTCTTCGGTGGCATGGGCGGTTGCGCCATGATCGGCCAAACCATGATTAACGTGCGCGAATCAGGCGCCCGCACCCGTTTATCCACCCTGCTCGCGGGCACCTTCCTGCTCATCCTGATCCTGTTGCTCGGCGACATCGTGGGCCAGATCCCGATGGCAGCGCTTGTGGCCATCATGATTATGGTCTCCATCGGCACCATCGACTGGCACTCGCTGCGCCCGCGCACCCTGAAATTCATGCCGCTTTCCGAGACCACGGTCATGCTTGTCACCGTCGTTGCCACCCTTGCCACCAGTAACTTGGCCATTGGCGTTGTCCTCGGTGTGCTGACCGCGATGGTAATGTTCGCCCGCCGCGTCGCCCACATGGTCTCCATTGAAAAGATCGCCGAGCCGGGCACCAGCACCTACCGCGTCCACGGCCAGCTGTTTTGGGCTTCTTCCAACGATCTTGTCTACCGTTTCGACTACAACGACACCGCCGACCACATCGTCATCGACCTCACCTCCGCCGAGATCTGGGATGCCTCCACCGTGGCAACCCTCGACGCGATCACGCAGAAGTACCAGGCCAAGGGCAAAACCGTCTCCATTATCGGCCTCGACGGCGCCAGCCAAGACCGCTTGGACAAGCTTTCCGGCAGGCTCGGGGATTAGCGCCGGGGATTAGCCGTATCCCCCTCCGCCGGCCGTCTGAATAGACACACTTTCACCAGCGGAAAGATCGAATTTGCTTAACGACGAGCGCTCCCGCACCCCTTCCTTAGTATGCGAACGCACTACGGCGCGCTCCCCGTTCTCGCCACCGCGAAGTCCCCAGGGGCTCGTCGTCACGCGAGACGTACCCGCGACGACCGTAGCTTGACCTGCGGTGAGTGTGAGCTGGCGATAGATACCATCGCCGCCAGCATTGCGCCCTTTCCCGCCAGATCCGCGGACAATGGAATAGGCCTCCACGCGCAAGGGATACTCGCGCTCGATGACCTCGCAGGGCGTATTGCGCGTGTTGGTCATGTGGGTGTGCGTGGCCGACGCCCCTGCGCCTTGTGCGCTGGCGCCCTGCCCGCCACCGTAGGTTTCCACATAGGAGAAGTATTTGCCGGTGCGCGGGTCCATCCCGCCGATGGTGACCATACTCATCGACCCGCTCGAGGCGGCCGGGACCAAGCCATCGGTGAACTGCTCAAACGCACCCAACAGCGTGTCCACGATGCGCTGCGCCGTCTGAATATTGCCGTGGGCCACAGGCGCTGGAAACTCCGCGTGCACAAGACTGCCCGGGCGGGTCTTCACCGTGATCGGGGCATATAGTCCCGCATTCGAGGGCAGCGTCGGGTCGGCGAGTGTTTTCACAACGTAGGCAGCGCACGACTCGGCAACCGCATAGGAGCAGTTCACGGCCCCGCGGACCTGGTCGGAGGTCTCGGTCAAATCGATGAGAATTTCGTCGCCGGCGACCGTGACCGTAGCGACTATAGGTATGGAAGCCTCCTCCACTCCGTCGTGTTCGAGGTAATCGGTGAAGCGCCCGGTGCCATCGGGCAGCGCCGAGATGGCTGCGCGGGTACGGCGCTCGGCATAGGAAATCAGGGCGCGGCCGGCGCGGTGGAAACCGGCCACGCCCCACTCGTCGATAAGTTCATTGATGCGACGCTCCCCGAGACGATTCGCCGCGACCTGTGCCATGAGATCGCCGCGCGTCTTATCGGCTGTGCGGATATTCATCAGGAGCAAGGCAAGGGTTTCGTGCTGCAGCTCGCCGGCGGCGTAGAGGCGGATCGGCGGGACGCGGATGCCTTCCTGGAAAATTTCGGTGGCGTGTGTGGCCATCGACCCCGGGGTGATCCCGCCGACATCCACGTGGTGAGCCATCGTGGCCACCAGCGCAATGACCTCATCACCTGCGAAAACGGGAGTGATCACGCACATATCCGGCAGGTGCGAGCCACCGAGATAGGGATTGTTCGTCATCAGCACATCGCCCGGGCGCAAGTTCTCGGGGCCGTACTCCTTCACCGCATTCGCGATCACCGTGGGCATGAGTCCCAGGTGCAGCGGAATGTGCTCGGCCTGCGAAATCAGCTCGCCGTCGGGCGCGTAAATACCCGCGGAGCAATCGCGCCTGTCCTTAATATTGGGGGAGTAGGAAGTGCGGATCAGCGCCATGCCCACCTCCTCAGATATCGAGGTCAAGCGGTTGCGGGCGATCTCAAGTTCAATTGCGTTGAGTTCGGTGTTCATCTTTGTCTCACTTGATTCGGGTCAGGTGCAAGAATCCGAACTCGTCGCATTCGCAACGCTGATCGGGGCGCACAAAGGTTGTCGTATCGAATTGATCCAGAATCGCCGGGCCCTCGATGCTCGCCCCCGCGGTGAACTCCTCGCGATCATAAATCGGCGTCTCCACCCACGCTCCATCGATGTAGACCGGTCGGTGCTCCTTCGCCTTGGGCGCAGCGTTGCCCTGTGGCAACGTTTGTTGCGGGGTGTCAGGTTGTTCGATGGTTGCGGCAAGACGCGTGACGACGATTTCCAGTTCCGCATCTGGGTCAAAGAATCCGTAACGCTCCTCGTGGGCCCGATCGAATTGAGTTCTTTGAGTTCCCCAGTCGGGCGCGAGCGCGATGGTGAGCTCGTAGCTTTGGCCGCGGTAGCGCGCATCGACGAGCCGGGTGCCCGTGAATTCGCTGGTGCCCATTTCCTCTGTGGCGCGTTGTTTGAGCTGTGTGTACAGCGGTGCGAGCTTGTGGAAGTCCTCCGGATTGTCCACGTAGGTGGGTGCCGAGAAGTCGTGGCGAATCGGCGCATCCAACATGCCCACCGCCGAGGCAATGCCCGGTACCGACGGGATCACTGCTGATTCCATGGCCAGCTCGTGGACTAGGTCCGCGCCGTGCAAAGGCCCTGCGCCACCAAAGGCCATGAGGTGGCACGCCCTTATATCAATGCCACGCTCGACGCTGACCTTCCGAATCCCGCGCGCCATGGTCGCCGCAATGACCTTGAGGATCCCGTCGGCGCACTCTTCGGCGTTTAAACCCAGCTCCTTGCCGAACTCCGTCATCTTGGTGTGGGCGGCATCGAAGTCGAGCTCGAACCTGCCTCCGAGTAGGCCGTTGCCTAACCTGCCGAGGACAAGGTGCGCATCGGTGACGGTAAGTTCGGTGCCTCCACGCTGGTAGGAGATGGGCCCGGGATCTGCTCCGGCACTGTGCGGGCCGACGCGCAAGCTACCTCCGGAATCGCGCCACGCGATCGAGCCGCCACCGGCACCGATAGTGTGCACGTCCACGCTGGGCAGGCGCAGTGGCAGGGAGTCGATCTCGCCGGTGGTGGTCTCGTCGGGTTCGCCACCACGGATCAGGGCGATATCGGTGCTGGTCCCGCCGATATCGAAGCTGACCACCTTGTCCAAGTTGAGCTGGCGGGCCCAGTTCGCGGCGCCCACGACCCCGCCCGCCAGGCCTGAAAGGACGGTGCGGGCGCTGTGGGTCCCGGCCATGGAAGGATCCAGCAGACCACCGTTGGACTGCATCACCCACAACTTCGAGGGGATGCCGAGGTTGTGCACGCCTGCGTTGAGACGTTCCATGTACCCCGACATCTTCGGCTGCACGTAGCAGTTGATCGCAGCCGTAGAGGTGCGGTCGTACTCACGCATCTCGGCGGTGATGTCCGTGGCAGCAGAGATGATAGGTGCGACGTTGAGTTCTCGGAGGTAGCGCACCGCTTGGTCCTCATGCTCGCTATTGGCGTAAGCATTGAGGAAGGAGACCACAAGTGCATCGAGTTTTAGTGCACGCAGCTCATCTGCGATGGTGTTGAGTTCTGATTCGTTGAGTGGCCGAAGGATCTCGGCCTCGGCGCTCATTCGTTCGTCGACCTCTGCGATGAGTTCGTTGGGAATCAGCGGGTCGGGGCGGTGTTGGCTGTTGTCGTAGAGACTGGGGCGGGCCTGATGTGCGATGGCTAGGACATCGCGGAACCCCTTGGTGGTAAGCAGGCCGACTATTGCTCCCGTCCTGGTCAGGATGGTGTTCGTTGCTACCGTAGTGCCGTGGACGAGGCGGGTGATCTCTTCTGCTTGTCGCCCTTGTTGCTCCATGGCGCCGGCGATTCCGTCGATCACTGCCTCATCCGGCGCGTGTGGAGTAGAAGGGAGTTTCCACACTGCGATGGATCCATCTTCCCTGCGCACCCCGATATCGGTGAAGGTGCCTCCAGTATCAACGGCGACCTGGAGTCCGGTGTTTTCGATTGGGGAGTCGTGGGAAGTCATGCCTGGGTTACCTCGCGGTTGGTGTGGTTGTTCCCAGGATGGCACAGACCGTCGACTAAATCACGGGGTTGGGTGGGACCAATAGAAAAGTACCCACTCTTTTCATGTTCGATAGTTGTGGGTACTTGAGGTTCGTTTTACTTTGCTGAAAGGGCCCTAGGGAACCTTATTGAACTGCAAAGAACTTAGTGTCCGAGAACATATCCACATCAACTGCGAGCACACCATCTGCTGCTGTAGCAGTATTTACTACAAATGCTTCGTTCCCGGTCGTTGAGCCACCGGAGTACAGAGTGCTGACATCATCGAATTCCTCGGGAACAACGGCAAACGTGTCATAGGAATTAATTGTGGTTCCTTCAGGGGTCACATACTTAACAGTTGTCCAAGGGTATTCGCCCTGAGGATTTGAGCCCTTGTACGTGGCGGTGATGTTCACAAGGATGTAGGAAGATCCTTCTTCCGGAGCGTCATTGTAAGGGTTTTCCGCCATCACAGCGTCAGTAGCATTCAAATCGACACTGTTAACGGTGACCGACCATTCATCGCTTTCGATTGTCGAGCCCAGTGGTAGAGGGTTTTCACGGGATGCACCTGCTTCAGCAGAAGTGTCTGCGAAACCTACTGCAGCGGACGCCGCAGACTCGCCGTTGCTGTCGAGGCTGGACGAACCATTTGACGTATTTTCCGAGACGGATACGTCTTCGTTAAACGCCTCATCGAAGGATTGGCCTACTACACCAATAAAGACAAAGACCCCGACGATGGTGCCGATGATGGAGACAATAATTGCGCCGATGGCAGTTCCCTTCGGCTTGCCTTTCATAAACAGCCCGACGATTCCGAGGATGAAGGAGATCGGAAGCAGGATCCACCCGATGATTAGTGCACCTGGAACGCAGGCAAAGATGAAGCCGACGATCGCACAGATCAGGGCGATGATGCCGACAACGTTCTTTTCTTTCTTCTGAGGGGCATCGAAGCCTTCCGGGGCAGAAGAATATTGATGCTCTGAAATCTGATTAGACAACGCGAGTCCTTAGAAATGAAGTGCGGAAGTCGTGAAACAAAGTGGTTTCCGCAGAAAATTTATTATGACTAGGGAATATTAAGCTGGCGCTCAGACAATTCCAATAAATCTCTCGAAAAATTCGAATGTATGAGCAAGGAACTGTTGTCTAGAAAAGTTGTTTTTCAAATTTTGAGATCTGGACTCGTAGTTACGAAACGAGGCTTGACCTTTTAGTTTTGGATGAAAATATTTTTGATCTAATTACCTTTGGTGCAACACTGAGCGGCGGGGGTAATCAGGTGTAAATTTAGTCGCATTCAATTCCAGGCTAATAAAAATCGCTAGCCTGAACACATGAGCACCGAAACCCAAAAAGAACGCATCAAGTTCAGCGAACTTCCCACCCCAGCACAAGTAGGCATCGTTGTGGCCGCAACAGTAGACGCCACTGCAAAGATTGCAGCGCTCGTCGACCTTTCCCGCAGGCCTGCCGACAAAATCCGTGGACCGAAGTGGGCATGGGCTGCCGCCCAAGCCGTCAATGGTTTCGGCCCGGCTGCTTATTGGGCGTTCGCTCGTCGATAAGCCTCGTCGCTAAGCTTCTTGCAAACGGCGTTAGACGTAATCGTAAAAGCCTTTGCCTGACTTGCGCCCAAGCTCGCCGCGGGCGACCATGTCGCGCATCAACTGTGGCGGAGTGAAGCGCTCGCCCAAAGTCGAGGCGAGGTAGTCGGCGATGCCCAACCGCACGTCCAGGCCGACAACGTCGGTCAGCGCGAGCGGGCCGATCGGAAATTTATAGCCAAGAACCATCGCATTGTCGATGTCCTCGGCCGAGGCCACACCCTCCTCGACCATCCGGATTGCCTCCAAGGCGATGGCTACGCCGAGTCGGGAAGAGGCGAAACCAGGTGCGTCTTTAACCACCACGGGGGTCTTGCCCAAATCGGCAACCCACTCGCGTGCCGTATCTATGAGGTACTCCGGAGTAGAGGTGGCCACGATGATTTCGACAAGCTTTGAGGCCGGAACCGGATTGAAAAAGTGCAGGCCAATGACATCATTGGTGACGGTCTGAGCCAGCTCTGACACCGATAACGACGAAGTATTGGTCGCAATCACGGCGTGCGGGGCGTGGGTAGAGATGTCGGAAAAGGCCTTGAGTTTCAGCTCCAAATTCTCTGGAACCGCCTCAACTACGAGCTCGGCGTTGGCGAAGTCCAACGTGGAAGTAGTCACGGTTAAGCGCTGCTCCCACTCGGTTTTTGAGCCTTGCGCGCCGTACTCGAAGGACTTGGAAATATCGCGCAGGACGCGTTGCTTCGCCGCATCCGCAGCTTCGTCGTTGACTTCAACAACTGTGACGTTGGCTCCTGCTGCGATAAAAGAGTGCGCAATTCCGGCCCCCATTCGGCCACCGCCGAGGACGCCTACGTACTTAGGTATAGACATAGTTCTCCTTGCCGGTTAGCTGATTGCGTTGACGCCGGTGATGCTGCGGCCAACAATCAACGACTGAATGAAGTGCGTGCCCTCATAGGTATGCACAACCTCCATATCAGTGAGATGACGGGCCACATGGTTCTCCAAAAGCAGGCCGTTGCCACCCATCAGGTCGCGGGCATCGCGACACAGATTGCGCGACTTCTCAGAAACAAACATCTTCTGAATCGAGGAACGCTCCGCCGACAACTCCCCCGCATTCTGCAACACACCACAGCGGATACACATCAACTGCATCGCAGCCAAGTCAGCCAACATGGTGGCCAACTTGTTTTGGACCAACTGGAAATTATTAATCGGCTTATCAAACTGCTTCCGATTCGCGGTGTACTCGGCGGCATAATCAAACGCCGCCCACGCATGCCCCAACGCTTCCCACGCCACCAGCGAGCGGGTACGCAGCAGCACCTTGGACACGGCACCGAAACCAATCGCCCCCTCAAGCTTGTTGTCTTTCGGCACACGCACATTCGTCATGGTGAAATCGGCCTGCTGGATGGCGCGCTTGGCAATCTTGCCGGTAATTGCTTCGGCTTCGTAGCCGTCGGGGTAGTGACCCTCGGCATCTTTTTCCACCACGAAAGCAGCAATGCGGCCATTGGCTTCATCACGTGCCCAAACAATCACCAAATCAGCGACATGGCCTAGGCCGATCCAACGCTTATGCCCGTTGAGGACGTAGTGGTCCCCATCGAGGCGGGCTGTGGTTTCTAGAAGGACAGTATCGGAGCCGTGGTCAGGCTCGGTCAGGGCGAAGGCACCGAGTTTGTCCAAGTTGGCCATCGCGGGTAGCCAGCGCTGTTTTTGTTCCTCCGAGCCGTGGAGGTAGATCGAGCCCATGGCTAGGCCGGAGTGTACGGCGTTGAAGGTGTTAATCGAGCCGTCGCCGCGGGAGAGTTCGCGGGCAACGAGTCCTGCTTGCAGTGGGGTGAGTCCTGGTGCGCCGTAGCCTTGGATGGTGGTGCCGACGATGCCGAGTTCCCGGAATTTCGGGATGAGTTGGTAGGGGAAGTCTGCTTTCTCCCAGTATTCGTTGATAATCGGGGTGACTTCGGTGTCGACGAAGTTGCGGACACGTGTAACGAGGGCGTGGTCGTCGTCGGAGAGCATGCTCTCGGTGTCGAGGAAATCGGACGTGAAGGTGCTTTCAGTCATCGGATCTACTTCAGCGAATTGGCCACAGCGGTGGTTGCGTCGTAGCTGTGAACCCAGCTGACCATGTAATCCCACATGCCCGCACGATTGATTTTCTGGGTGCGGCGTTCTTTCGCCTCGGAATCAGCCATATGCATTTGCTCGCCGGTTGCAGCTGATGCGATCTGAATCTTGCGCGTCCGCTCGATGCGCAGGTCCTGGTAGCGCTGCTGTACATCGCGCAGGTCTTCGCCGGCTTCAATGCCGTGGGTCAGAGCGTCTGCGAGGATGATGGCATCTTCGATCGAGGTGTTTGCGCCCTGGCCGTAATGAGGAAGCATCGCGTGGGCGGCATCGCCCATCAGGGTCACGCGGCCACGGCTCCACTGGTGCAGCGGGTAGCTATAGAACATTGCCCACTTCTTGCCCGTTGGCATTTGCTCGAGCATGCCGCGTAGTTCAGGTGCAACTCCTTCGAAGTCGCGCAGGTGATCGCCTTCATTGGCATCTACGGTCCAGGTCTTGTGTGGCCACGGGCCGGCAGAGCGCTTGACTACCAGGAAGTTGTGGTTCTGATCTGCGATTGGGTAGTGCAGGGCGTGACCGTTATCGGCCATCCAGAATTGCATTGAACCGTGGTCGGGGATATTTGCCGAATCAGGAGAGACCATACCGCGGTAGGCGTAGCAGCCCGAGTACAACATGTCGTTGTATCCAACAACGTGACGGCGCAGCAGCGAGCGGACTCCGTCACCTGCGATGACCAGGTCTGCTGCATGGGTTGATCCGTCGGCGAAGGTCAGTACTGCTTCGCTGCCGTCGTCGTCAATGCCAACAAGGCGCTTGTCCAAGTGAATGTTTTCCATGCCAACAATCTGAATAAGCAAGGACTGCAGCTCGGCGCGGTGAATGCCGTATCCGCGGAATCCGTACCTCTGCTCATACTCGTCGCCGGTGAGCAGTGTCTTGATGGTTTCACCGGTGTAAGCGTCCTTGGCCATCACGCTCTCAACGGGGAAGGAGCGCTCGATGAGCTTATCGGTGGCATGTACGCGATCTTCCAAAATCCGGATGGAGTTAGCGGAAACGAAGAGTGCCGCTCCCACAACGCCCATTTCCGGAGCCTGCTCGAAGAGCTGTGGTTGGTAGCCTTGGCGGCTGAGCTCAGCGGCCAAGGTGAGGCCACTGACGCCGGCACCGACGATGGCGATGCGCATATTTTTTGAAAGTGAAGTCGTCGACATGTGAAAAACCTTTCAGGTGGTGTGCTCTCAGTAACAGGAAAGGTTAGTGGTGTAGCGTGTCACAAAACTCGGTGGAACTGTAGGAAATGCATATCTACTTTGCGACAAATTGTCGCAAAGGGTTTAGGATTGATCTATGTCACAGAATTTAGAGTTGCGGAATGCGCTGCAACAGTTGTCGGTTGCTTGTGGGCGTCAATTAGTCCTCCTAGCAGCGGATTTCTCCGTGATGGCGTATTCGATCCATGAGAGGTTGGAGGATCGCGCGCGCCTCGCCCATGTGATGACGCATAGTGACTTGTGGGAATCCTCGGGGCCTTCGCGGTACGAAACTGAAGTGCGAAGCCTCGATGAACTGGGCAATATTGCCCTAATTCCCCTTGTAGGTGCTGACCTGCATCTTCTTGCCGTGCTGGTGTACCCGCTGGAGGAAGGTGAAGGGGTGGCCGCTGCGCAATCGGTTCAACAGATCGAAGAATTTGAAACCGTGCGCTCGTTGGTTGAGATTGAAAAGAACATCCAGGACACCTTCAGCCCAATAGTCTCGGGGCTATTGAAAGATCTCGTGTCTCCGGAAGAATTCACTAGGGAAGTAGCGGTTCAGGAGCTCTACGATAGAAAATTGATCGCGCTCGCGGAACGCTACAGCCTTGTTTTAGTTGGGCCCGGAAGTACGATAACCAGCGCGAAAGACGATCACCGCGTTCGCCTAGCCGTGGCTTCGGTGCTGCGTTTTGTGAACTCGAGATCAACCCTGCAGATCTTGGGCGGCATGCTGGGAAAGGAAAAGGGAGTGCTGATTTTCCCTCGACCAGTCCAACAAGACCAGCTCAATCGTCTTTTAGAGGAACCTGGAGTAGCTCCAGTTCGCGCGGCCATCGCTCCCATGGTGCGTATCAGTGATTTTCACTCGGCGTACCAACGAGCGATCTGGTCGCTGCGCGCAAGCACGCGCTTAAAAGATGAGTACGGCACCTCCGTGACGTGGAGGCAGTCCGGGATGAATGGGTTTATCGCATCCATCCCGATTAACGAGCTAAAACCCGAAGATCTCCCAGAGCCAATCGTGGCCATTCTTCGTGATCGCAACGCGCGGAGGTGGCTGGACACCCTGCAAGTATTCGTGGAATCCGGCGGCGATATCCAAGAAACTGCGAGAAAAGCCGAGATCCACCGATCGACGGTCTACTACCGTTTAGAGAGGTTAAACGACATTTCCGGGATTGACATCACGGATGCAACGCTGCATGCCGAGATTCTCTTCGCGCTCAGGCTGATCGCGCAATTCCCCCTTTCAGAGGAACTTCAGGCCAGCTCTTAAGCATCCAGATCGATGGCACTCAGAGTCTTGCGGAACTGTACGACGCTTTGGGCACACAACTCGAGGACATTGCGCAGCATCTTGTCTTTGCGCCGTGAATCCCAGATAAGTACCTGCTGAAGTTTGATCTTTGGAAAAGCTATACGACGATAAACGATCCCCGTGGTTTGTACGTGACGCACCGAGGACAGCGTCAGTGAAACCCCAGCTCCTGCAGCTACTAGCGACAAAATTGTGTAGGAATCGGTGGCCTCTTGGATATCTACATCGGTCAGCCCGGTCTGCTCGAGAGCTTCCTTGTGCGCGTCTTGAAGCATGGATCCTGAATCAGCGGGAAAGGTAATGAAGGTTTCGGAGGCAAGGTCTTCCAGATCAACTTCTTTTTCATTGGCCAGCGGATGCGTATCGGGGAGGGCAACAATCAACTCTTCCTCGTAAAGCGGCAGGTAGCCGATGTCTTCTTGTTCGATGGGCAACCTGGAGAATGCAAGATCTAGCTGGCCTTTTCGGATCAGTTCTTGGCCAGTCTTGGAGTAGATATATCCATTGATCACTAGGTCTATGTCTGGAAACTCTGCACGGATATCGCGCGCAAGAATGGGAAGGATCTGGCTGGTAGCGGCGCCGGAAAACCCGATTCTTAATCGGCCGGTACTGCCGGAGGCCATGGCCGCAGAGGTGGTTTTGAATCGCTCGAAGGCGTGTAAAACCTCTCTAGCTGCAGGATAGAGGCTCTGTCCCTCGATTGTTTGGGTCACTGTCCTGGTGTTCCTGTCGAAAAGAGGGAATCCAAGTTGGCGTTCAAGGCTGCGAATTCTCTGACTCAAGGGCGGCTGGGTCATGTGCAAGCGTTCTGCCGCGCGCCCAAAATGGAGCTCTTCTGATACTGCAACGAATGCTTCTAACTCTCGAAGTTCCACAATTTTCCTCCATTGTTTTCGTCTAAAAATTTCCTCTTACAGCGTTGATTCAACTTAGAACCTAATACAGTTCATTTTAGACATTGTGTGAATGTGACTTAGATCCTAATCTTGCTTCCAATGACATAGCGCACTTTTCATCTGCGTCTGTTCATACCTCAAAATTTCACGCTGAACGGCTGACAGGCTGCGGGCACTCCCCTAAACAAGCCCAAAAAAAGGAAGTAAGAAAAATGGTTTTGAAACTGCACCACATGAACATCTGTGGAGATGACATGGAAGGGCTGCGAGAGTTCTACGCCGACGCATTAGGTCTGAAGGAACTTGCTCCCCCTGCAATGACTGGTGATGACACCGACAATGAAGACGACAAGGTCTGGGGTGCAACCGCTGCATTCTTCGAAGCGGGTGACACGAACCAGCTGCAGGTCCACCTGACGAAGCGCCGCGCGTATGCAAACTTTGAATATGGTCAGTGCATCAACCCACTGCAGCACGGACACTTCTGTTTCCGCACCGACAACCTAAAAGAAGTCACCGATCGGTTGGACGAGTACGGCGTTCCTTACTCTGACTACGGCTACTGGGCCATCGAAGACTGGCATCAAATTTTCGTCAGTGACCCAGCCGGCAACATCATCGAAATCCACCAGGTTGATGACATGACTGAGCTCGAGGATTTCACCCCGCAAGGTCATCTTCGCCTCCACCACGTTAACGTGTGCGGCGATGACATCGACGAGCTCAATCACTTCTACAACAAGGTCCTAGGACTGGAGCGCCTGCCTTCCCCTGGTATGACCGGCGATGATGGCGACGATAAGCAGTGGGGAGATTCTGCTCAGTTCTTCCACGCCGGTGACCGTAATGAGCTGCAACTTCACGCAACTACGCGACGAGCCTATGCCAGCTACGACAATGGCCAGAACGTTAATGGCCTAATCAACGGCCACTATGCATTCCGCACCGACGATATTGAAGCGGTTATCGATCGTCTCAAAGCGAAGGGTGTTCCATTTTCTGACTACGAGCGTTGGGCGATTAAAACCTGGCGCCAGATCTTCCTTCCGGATCCATCCGGGCGCATCATCGAAATCCATCAGGTTGATCAGGTGGACGCATAAATGACAAAGGAACGAGTACTTGTCACCGGAGGAGCTGCGGGAATCGGAGCGGCAATCGCGCAGCGGTGTCGCGAAGATGGCTTCGATGTCATCACTCTGGATCGACAAAATGGGGATCTCAATGTCGATGTCACCGACATTCCCAACACCCTTGCCGCGATTAATGAAGCGCTAGAAGACGGACCCATCACCCGCCTTGTCAACAACGTTGGTGCGGTGCGTTTGGGAAGCGTGGAAAAGCAAACGTCAGAAGAAATGCGTCAATCGTGGGACCTCAACGTCCAATCTGCTTTGACCTGCTTGCAACCACTTTTGCCAGGTATGAAGGAAGCAGGTTTCGGCCGCGTGGTGAACATGTCGTCGCGAGCCGCTCTTGGAAAAACGATGCGCACTGCATATGCCGGAACCAAAGCCGCCCTGATCGGTGTGACCCGTGTGTGGGCGCTTGAACTCGGTGAGTACGGCATCACGGTAAATGCGGTTGCACCTGGCCCAATTGCTACCGAACTTTTCGAAGCAGCAAACCCACAAGACTCCGCAGCAACTCAAGCAATTATTCGAAATATTCCAGTTGGAAGAATGGGCCAGCCGAGCGATATTGGCCAGGCAGCGGCGTTTTTCCTAGAGGAGCGTTCCTCTTTTGTAACTGGCCAGACCCTTTATGTGTGCGGTGGCCTCTCTGTTGGCCAAGCACCGGTGTGACGAGCCTCAAGAAATTCGACCTAGAAGGAAAATACCCATGTCTTTGGTACCTACCATTGCCTTCGTCGGAGCCGGCGCAATTGGATTCCCAATGGCGCTCCGACTGCAAGAAAACGCGGACGTCATCGTCGTCGATCCATTCGAGGCAGCGCGCGATCGCTGTCGGGAGCACGGCCTAGATGCTGTCGCTTCAGTAAAAGATCTGCCGGAAGTTAACCACGCAATCATCATGGTTGCTAATGCCGAGCAAGTAAACCAGGTCGTTCTTGAGGATAACCTTGCTGCAAAACTTCCCGAAGACGGCGTCATTGTAATCATGTCCACAATCGGCGTTGAGCCAATTGTGCAGGTCAGCGAAGCTCTTGAAGGCCGCGGCGTTTACGTCATCGACTCTCCTGTCACCGGCGGCGTAACCGGTGCAGAAAAGGGCCAGCTCAAGATGTACGCTTCCGGACCCGAAGAGGCAGTCACGGCCGTCCGGCCTTACCTGCAATCGTTCGGAGAAGTGTTGAACATCGGCACGAAGCCAGGACATGGCCAAGCAGCCAAGCTGGTCAACAACCTTTTGGTTACCACCCATGTTGTTGTTGCGGCAGAAGCTCTCAGCTTCGCTGAGGACCTTGATCTTGACCTAGAAGCAATCCTTGGCGGGCTCCTCGGTGGCGCAGCATATTCCTGGTCGCTTGCAGAATTTGGTCCCGAGATGCTTCACGACGAGCCCTCGAAACTGCGTGCACTTTTGCGCATTTTCATGAAGGATGCCGAGCTTATTGAATCGTCGGCGCACAACGCGGGCAGCTATATCCCAGTTCTAGAAGCTGTAAACAAGGTTTTGGTGCAGGCGAAGGAAGCCGGGCTGGGGGAGAAGGATTCCTCGCGAGTTATCGAGGTCTATCGGGCACAAAGTCACGCACCTGAAAGCAGCACCTCATGATCATTCCTCTTATCGGAATTATTGTTTCCGTACTCCTCCTGATCTTCCTGGCGTACCGCGGGTGGAGCGTTATCATTGCAGCCCCGCTGGCTGCGGTCGTCGCGATGCTCTTTTCTGGTGCACCCCTATTGGGTGGCTATACCGAGATCTTCATGCCGGCCCTGGGCAACTTCGCCGCCAACTACCTACCGATCTTCCTTACAGGTGCAATTTTCGGCCAACTAATGACGGTCACTGGGTATGCAGAAAGGATTGCGCAACTTCTCACTAACGCCCTAGGCCCGAAGTTTGCAATTCTGGCTACGGTACTGAGTACAGCGATTCTGACCTACGGTGGAGTGAGCTCTTTCGTTGTGGTGTTTGCGGCTTATCCGCTGGCCAGGGCACTGTTCCGTGAAGCAGATATCCCGCGCCGACTGATCCCGGCAACTCTCATGCTTGGCCTTGCAACATTTACAATGTCGGCCATTCCCGGCAGCCCGCAGGTGCAGAACATTATTCCGACTCAGTTCTTCGGCACCACCACCTTTGCGGCTCCACTGCTCGGAATCATCGGTGGCACGCTGATCTTCCTGCTTGGCATGGCCTGGCTTGAATACCGGGCTAAGTCATTGAAAGCCAAGGGTGAAAGCTTCAACGTTTTTGCCGGATCGACGGCTTCCGGGGCTTCCGGGGCTTCCTCAGAACCCGAGACTAGAAACCCGATCGGTTCCGGCGAAGAACTCGAAGTAGCCGAGAAGCTACATTCGAAACACTTGGTGGAAACATCCGCTTGGAAGCCGTTTGTTCCACTGATCGTCGTGATTGTGATGAACTATGTTTCGGTGACTTGGTTGATTCCCGCGATGAACACTGACTACCTAAGCACGGCACTGTACCGAGAGAAAACGGTTGCCCAGGTGTCTGGTACATGGGGCGTCATCATCGCGATGCTTGTTGCCATCCTGGTTATTTATCTGCTGAATTTGCGAAATGCTCGGCTGCTCTTTGGCGCCTTGGCTGAAGGCGCGAAGAATGCAACCTTGCCTTTGGTGACCACAGGTTCCGAGGTTGGATACGGTGCGATTATCTCCTCCCTCGCCGTATTTTCAGTGCTCCAGGATAACGTCTTCGAGCTTTTCCCGAACGCACTCGTGTCGTCCGTCGTGGTTACAGCTGTGATCTCCGGCATTACCGCTTCCGCAACAGGTGGCGTGACCATCACGCTGAATTCCTTCGGCCCCCAGCTCATCGAAATGGCCAATCAGCAAGGAATTAGCTTGGAAGTCATGCACCGACTCACTGCAATGGCAGCAGGCAGCTTCGATACCTTGCCGCACAACGGAGCCGTGATCGTTGTCCTCCTAGTCGCAGGCCTGACCCACAGGCAGTCCTACAAAGATATTGCGGCAGTGACCGTTGTTGTCCCACTTTCAGTTGTGGCACTTATGATCCCGCTCTCCATGGTCTTGTATTAACGCCAGGTCATCAGAAATATTTCAACAGGAGTAGAACCTATGAAACTTTTCCTTGTGGAATGTCACTACGGCGAGGTCACCGAGGAAATGACCGCACTGCGTCCGACACATCGCAAGTACATCGAAGAGATGGTCAATACCGGAAAGATTGCAGCGGCGGGCCGCGCAACGGGAAACGGTTCGACATCCGGGGTGTATATCGTTCCTGCTGAAACAGCCGAAGAAGCTCGAGAGGTTCTTGCAGTCGATCGCTTTGTTGTCGACGGATTCGTCACCCACATCACGGTTCGTCGTTGGGCATTAGCGTTTGGCACTGCTGGTAACTACGACGCAAAAGCCCTCGACCCCGAATAGCGAACACGATGTACCTCCCCACTACATTGGGCGAGGTACATTCACTTTTCTCTATCAAACTACAAGCCAGCAAAATTACTCCCTAAAGGTGAGAAGAAAATGCCCATTATTAAAAGTATTGAAGCAATCCCGTACACCATCGATTACGAAACTCCTTTGCGCTTTGCCTCAGGCATGGTTGATAAGGCCGATCATGTCCTCGTGCGAGTGACCACGGAAAGCGGCATCGTCGGTATCGCCGATGCGCCTCCACGTCCATATACTTACGGCGAGACCCAGGAATCTATCGTTGCTGTAATCAATAAGATTCTTGCCCCGGCACTGATTGGCAAGAGCGCCTTCGCCACATCCCAGGTGGCGGAAATTTTGAACAGAACGGTAAACAACAACGTGGCCAAGGCCTCGATTGATATTGCCCTGTGGGACATTAAGGGCAAGATCACCGGATCCACCGTCACGGACCTACTCGGTGGCTATACCGATCGCGTAAAAATCTCTCATATGGTGGGGTTTGCTACCCCAGAAGAGATCATCGAAGAGATTAATCACCTCACCGAAAAGTACGGCATTGATGCCTACAAGGTGAAGGTCGGTCGACGCCCAGTTCAAGATGATATCGACGTTTGTCGAGCAATTCGCGACGAATTCGGCCCGGAAATGACCCTCTACATTGATGGAAATCGAGGGTGGAACGCACGTGAAAGTGCCTTCGCCATCAAGGAGATGGAAGACCTGGATTTGCAGTTCATCGAAGAGCTCAATCCAGCATCCGAGGGATTTGGCCGTCGTCGTATAGTGAAAAACTCTTCCATCCCCTTCATCGTCGACGAATCCGCACCGACCCCCACCGCGGTCTGGCGCTCCCTGCAAGACGGTGACGGAACCGCCGTGTCAATCAAAACCGCGCGAACAGGCTTCACCGATTCACTTCGCATCTGGGGTCTGTGCACATCCGCAGGCGTGGACATGGTCTTGGGCAATCAAATCGATACGCAGATTGGGTCCCTGGCAACCATTGCTTTCGGTGCGGCGTTCCTGGAAACCTCGCAACTCCCGGCAGAAGTGTCCAACTTCCTTGACATGAAGGACGATCTCCAGGCCGAGCCCATCAAGATCGAAGATGGGTACGCTCTTGTGTCGAAGAACGCTGGATACGGTGCGCTTATCGACGAGGGCAAGTTGGATTACTACCGTCTTGACAAATAGGTGGCAGCAAACATGAGCAATAAACGGTGGGTACAACGCCCCGAAGGGTCCAACTGGGGTGATTTTGGTGAGAACGATTTCCTTGGCAGGCTGAACCTCATCACGCCAGAAAAGGTCAAACAGGCGGTGGCCGAGGTCGTGGATGGGATTACTTTGTGCCTGAGTTTGCCTCTGGATCTTCCCGGTGGCACTGGGCTAAACGCGAACCGGCTACCTCCGATCGTGCGACCGAATCTGCGCCACGGAAAAGTGAATATGAATTACCGGGCGATTCTGGCTGATGCGGATGTCACCGATGTGTTGAGCGATGACCTTGTCATTTTGCATACTCAGTATTCAACGCAATGGGATGCATTCGCGCACGTGGGATCCGAGTTTGATGTTGAGGGCAATGGGGAACTGGTTCCCGTGTATTACAACGGTTTTCGTGCTGGTGTCGAGGTTCTAGGGCCAGCGGATCTCGCAGGCGCCGGTCTGGATTCTATTTCCAGTGAATCCACCAGCAACGCCGGAGTCCTCGGCGTGGATTCGCTGGCCACCTCAGGAATTCAAAGTCGCGGTGTGCTGATTGATATTGCGCATCATTTCGGCACTGAGCGCATGCTATTTGGCTACGACGAATTGCAAGAGATCCTTCAGAAAGACGAGATCGTCGTTGAACCCGGAGACATTCTCGTGCTGCATACCGGGTTCGCGGAAAAGCTCGTCGAAAGTAAAGGTAATCCCGATCCGGAAACCCTGCACAACTACGCTGCAGTGCTTGATGGGCGTGATCAAAAGCTTTTGCAGTGGATTACCGATTCGGGAATCGCCGCAATCGCCGCCGACAATTATGCAGTGGAGCTGTACCCGGCAACCGAAACTGAAGGGGCGCATTCGACGCTCCCACTGCATGAGCATTGCCTGTTCAAGCAGGGAATTCCGCTCGGTGAATTGTGGGACCTCGCTGAATTGTCGCTGCTTTTGCGGGAACGGAAACGGAACTATTTCCTTCTCACCGCGCCACCGTTGAGGCTGCCCGGCGCAACGGGCTCACCGGTAACGCCGGTGGCCACGATCTAAGCCAGACCAAGAATCCGCAACAGCGCCGTTGCCGCCATGGCCACGACAACGGCGAGAATTAATGAGCGTTTCCAAGCCAAGGCGAGCACTCCGCATATAACACCGATAATCCGCGAAAGACCTGCAATTTCGGATCCGTCGTACATCATCTGCGTTACCGCAACTCCAAGCAAGATGAGCACGGCGGCCCGATCCAGCCAGAGGCGGACTTGCTGAGCCGAGTCGCCCTGCGTCTTCGCGCCCACTAAAACTCCGGATAGTCGGATGAGATAGGTGCCCACGGCCAAGATCAAAAGGCCGGTGAGAAAGCCTGTTGTGCTCATCGAGGATTCCTTTCTGCGAGGAACCAGGGGATAAGGGCGAGTAAGGCTGCGATTCCCCCTAGCCCGGCTGGAACTAGTGGCGTCACCACGACTGCAATAAGCGCTCCCAACAGGGCGAAAACCAAGGTGGAGCGCTTGCGGAGATCGTCGAAAACCATTGCGATCAAAATGACGGGGAAGGCCGCGTCCAATCCGAGCGCCGAGGTATCTACCATTCCTGCCAGGAATTGTCCGAGCAGCGCTCCTCCTACCCAACAGAAAAGCAGCAGGATTCCGATGAAGCGAAAAAGATTCCACCGCTCTTCGTTGGTTTTGCCAAGACGCCCGAGGGCCATGGATTCGTCGTGAATTAAGTGCGCTCCAAGGATGCGGCGCCAACCGCGCGGGGCATACTGGCCTACGTTCATCGCGTAGGCAAAATTGCGTGAATTCACCACCAATCCTGCTAACGCAGCCGAGGGGATAGCTGCTCCTCCGGCAAGCGCGCTAACAAATAGCAGCTCGGAGGCGCCACCGTAGACGAAGAACGCAAGCAGCGCAGTCTGCCACGGCAGCATTCCCACCTCGTGGGAGAGTGAGCCGTAGGATACCGCCACCAAAGTCATGGACAACGCGATCACTAATGAGGTACGCAGTCGCGCCGGGGTCATGCCGGGCTCAAACGGTCCCACAAGCGTTCTATATATCCGATCCATGTTCACTATAATGGACTTTTGGAGGATGGTTCGTCAAACCGGAACAAATTCCACTATAAAGAACATATGGAGTCTTCCTTCGACCATGACCAACTGGCTCAAGCCTTAGGCCGCGAACGAAAGCGCGCCGGGCTGAGCCTCACCGAGGCCGCGAGCAAAGCCGGGATCGGCAAGTCCACCTTGTCCATTCTCGAATCCGGATCAGGTAACCCCAGCGTAGAGACCCTTTGGGCACTCGCCACGGCGTACCAAGTCCCGCTCTCCCGATTGCTTGATCCGCCTCAGCCAGACATAGAGTTGATCAGACGAGGCGACCTCCCCGAGCTTCATTCCGAGGCGGGTTCCTACACCGTGTCCTTGATTTCCACCTCGCCTCCTGGGGCTCAGCGCGACATCTACTTCGTCTCCGCCGAGCCCGGCGACATCAAGACCTCCGAACCGCACCATGCGGGGACAATTGAGCACATTGTTGTGGCAACGGGGCGCGTTCTGGTCGAGGTTAACGGGCAGCGCTACGAGCTAGGCCAGGGCGATTACCTGCGCTACCCGGGCGATTTAGCGCATACCTTTGAGGCGTTGGACCCGGGCAGCACGGCGGTTTCGGTGATAGAGAGCTCTTAGAAATAGAAACCGGTGCCCCATTTCGATTGGAGCTCTGATAATCAACTTAAGACATTTGTTCCTTTGCCGAAGGATTCACAAAATTTCTAGTTAGCTTTATCGCGGGTGCACTAGAGTTCTGTGGGGTTAGTTCCTCTTGTGCTATCGAGGAGAAAGTCCACGAAGCTTCTTACATATTCCGGGCTCTCACGGTTTGAAGGGGTTACAATAGCCAATTCTCGCTTTGCCCAAGATTCATCGAGAGAAATCGCCGTTACTCGCCTTTCCTCGATAGCCTTAGTTGCAACACTTCGAGGAACTAGAGCAATACCGATTCCCTCCGATACCATTCGCAATGCACTATTGAAACCAATTGCATAAACCCGAATATTTAGGCGGCCGCCAGCTTGTCGTACGGTGGAGGAAAGGAATAGATAATTGCTGCTTGTCCTTTCGACACTCACAAAGTCATGCGCGATTGTGTCGATAAGTTTGACAGAATTCTTGTTTGCCAAAGGGTGATCGAGACTGCTTACGATTACAAGTTCGTCTGTAGTGAAAACTTCGGCTTGAACCTCGGATAGATCGGCAACACTTGCTGCGATGCCAATTTCGGCGTAGCCAGCGATAACTGATGAAATGATCTTTTGACTAGCCATTTCTTCAAGTTGGACGTTAATGTATGGATTTTCTGAGAGAAATCTTCCGATTACCGGGGTTACGAATCCGTTGAGGGAGCTGCTGTTCGCCAGAACACGGATGTTTCTACGCTCGCCATACGAAAATCGGCTGATGTCGCTGTCCATCTCGTCTGTAGTCGCAAGTACTTGGGTGACGTATGACAATGCTGTTTCCCCAGCCGAGGTCAGTTCCATCCCTTTGGGGGTACGAAGGAAAAGTGCCGTTCCCATTGCTTTCTCAAGGTTCTTAAGCCGATAGCTTGCCGACGATGCGCTCATGAATAACGATGCGGCCCCTGCCGATAGATTCTGCGCTTCGGCAATCGCAAAGAAAAGGCGTAGGTCGGTCAACTCATAGTGCATTTAAATACCTTTTCTGGGATCGATCCTTGAGATACGTCATGTGGAAGCATAACAGTTTTGCTTTTGAAAGTAGATCAAGTCGTACATAAGACGGGATGTTCAATTTCGATCAATTTGGACGGTGGATTTGCAATCCTTCATTAATTGAATGGCTTAGGTGGGGCGAAAACATGAAAATATACTGCCCCACCGCATTACCGTTTGCGATTAACAAAATCTTCCATAAGCCGCTGTGGCTCACCCGTACTATATGCATCGCAGAAATAGCCGATGCTGTCTTCCATCGCGGATGACAGGGGCTGATTCTCCCAGTTGTTCATCAGTTCCTTTTGTTGGGCGAGAACCTGGGATCCAATACTTTTTAGTCTTTCGGACCACTGTGTAATAGTTAAATCCAATTCTTCTGCTTCAACTTGGGCGTTAATTAGACCCCACTCTAGAGCTGTTGTTGCATCAATAGGATCCGGGATCATAAGTAACTGGGTAGCCCTGCCTCTTCCGATAAGCCTTGGAATGAGCGCAGATTGAAGTACAGATGGTATTCCGACCGCCACCTCCGGCATTCCGATTTTGGCGTCGGAGCTTGCGATTCTGAAATCACAAGCTACTGCTACCTCAGTTCCCCCGCCTAAGGTCCAACCAGACATTCTTGCAATAACTGGCTGAGGAACAGATCGAATAGTTTCGCCAACTTCGAGGAGAGTACTCATGAAATCACGCGCAGATTCTTCATTAAGATTAACCATTTCATTGATATCCGCACCGCCCAAGAAGGCTTTATCGCCAGATCCTCGCAGAATAATAACTCGAACATCCCGTCGGGAACCAAGCTGCTGGAAGGAATCAATTAGTTGATTCATCGCCGAAGTATTTAGGATGTTCATTGTTTTTGCATTGATCAAAGTTACGGTTGCAATCTCAGATTCAACGCTGATTTCAACGTGTCGAATGGATGTGGTCATGAATTTGACTCCCTTGTTTGTAGATGTCTTGGGGGCTTTCACGCTCATACTCAGCAACAATTCCTGAGTCGAACAATCCTTGTATTTCGTCTGCTGGAATTCCCAGTTGGGACAGGATGAGTCTCGAGTGCTCGCCCTTAGCTGGTGGAGCTTGCGTAGGAATGGCATCAGGATGCGCCGCAGTCAGTGGATTACGAACAATCGGAATTCGCCCATGCTCAGGGTGTACTACGTCGACGCGTAGTTGGCGATGCTTGACCTGGGGATTCTCGAATACTTCCGACAGGTTATTAATTGGGCCCCACGCCACACCGGCTGCGTCTAGATCTGCTTGCCACTGACTATTGGTCTTTCTCTTCATGATTTCACGAAGAATTGGTCTGAGTTCGCTCATCCCACTAAGCCGTTGACTATTGGTCAGAAAGCGTGGATCGCTTTCGAGCTCAGGGTAGTTGGTAGTGGCGCAAAACTTTCGAAACTGTGCATCATTACCAATAGCCAAAATGATGAATCCATCAGCAGTCTCAAACACTTCATAAGGCGCACAATTAGGGTGCACATTACCGCTGCGCTTTGGATTTTCATTGGAGAGCAAATAATTGGCGCCTTGGTTTGCGTTTAAAGCTACAGCTACATCGAGAAGCGCGATGTCGATGTATTGGCCTTTCCCGGTAGTGGTTCGTTGGAAAAGGGCCGCTAATACTGCTGCCGTAGCGTACATCCCAGTTGAAATATCAATAATGGGAATGCCTGCGCGCAAAGGCATTGCTCCGGGTTGACCGTCTGGCAGGCCCGTATAGCTCATTAAGCCCCCCATGCCTTGGAATACATAGTCGTATCCAGGCTGAGTAGAAAGTGGACCATTCTGTCCGAATCCGGTAATCGAAATGTAAATCAATTCAGAATTTGATTGAACAAGTTGATCGTAAGAAAGTCCATAACGCGCCAGGGTTCCAGCCTTGAAATTTTCTACGACGATATCGGCTTCCGAAACCAGTTGTTGGACTATTTTCGCCCCCTCGGGGTCCGCGAAGTCTATTGAAAGTGACCTTTTTCCTCGATTAGCGCTGGTAAAATACGAAGAGAAGCCGTCACGTTCCGAGGTCCCTTCTAAGTAAGGAGCACCCCAACCACGGGTGTCATCCCCGCGTCCAGTGTTTTCTACCTTTAGAACGTCCGCCCCTAGGTCCGCTAGGTTTTGGGTGCACCATGGTCCTGCCATAATGCGAGAGAGATCAAGTACCTTGATTCCCTTAAGTGACTGGTCCAACATAAGTTTTCCATTTCTTCATGGTTCCATTGCAGGGGATTAAAATTGCGTTTTTCCTTCTGAAACCAACTTTTTCAAAAGCGGTGCGGGTTTCCAATGTTCGCCGTGAATGCGGTGTAAATTCTCAATCTTGGCGAGAACATTCGGTAAGCCCTGCTGCTCCGCGTAGTACATCGGTCCGCCCAAGTATGCTGGAAACCCATATCCATTGACGTAAACAACATCGATATCCGAAGCTCGTTGGACAATTCCGTCTTCGAGAATTTGAGCGCCTTCATTCACGAGGGCTAGAATGCAACGCTCGACGATCTCATCTGGATCGATCATTCGACGTTGGATGCCAAGCTCGTCCGACGTATCTTCGATGATTATTAAAGCGTCGTGGTCGTCAATGCGCTGTCGGCTTCCATCTTCGTACTTGTAGTATCCAGCTTTCGTTTTGCGGCCGAAACGTCCTGCTTCGCAGATTCGATCCGCTACTAGTGGGTACCGAAGATCTTTATTCCTAGTAGGCTCAAGCCTTTTTCGGGTCGCCCAATTGATATCGAGGCCGGCTAAGTCAGCCGTTGCAAGAGGCCCCATTGCCATTCCAAAATTCTCCAATGCTAAATCAACTTCAGAGGGGGAAGCTCCTTCTTCAAGTAGGAACCAAGCTTCACGCCAATAGGGGGTTAACATCCGGTTTCCGACAAAACCCTCGCATACCCCTACTACAACGGGCACTTTCGAAATGCGTTTTGCAAAGGCCAGAATGGTAGCCAGGACCTCTTGCGACGTACTGTCAGCTCGAACAACTTCCAGAAGTCTCATCACGTTTGCGGGACTAAAAAAGTGTGTTCCAACGACGTCACACGGGCGAGAAGTGGATTGGGCGATTTCATTTACGTCAAGCCTTGAAGTGTTGGTTGCAAGAATCGCTCGAGGCTTACTGAATTTTTCGAGCTCACCGAACACTTGTTTTTTTACATCCATGTCTTCGAATACTGCTTCAATAATCAAGTCAGCAGAGCCTGCATGGCGCAACGCGTGACCATAATTAATGAGACCAAGACGTTCATCCACTTCACTTTGGGAAAGTTTCCCACGTGTTATCGAGATTTGGTAATTCTCGTTAATCATCGATTGTCCGCGTTCTAGGCCTTCACGATTAACATCGATCAAAGTTACTTTTGTACCTGAATTGGCAACTGCCATTGCAATTCCGCTCCCCATGGTCCCGGCTCCGATAACCGCAACCTCTTCAATCTGGCGCAGCTCAATGTCATTAGAAAGGTTCTTAATTTTGCTGGCAGCTCTTTCGGCAGCAAATTGATATCTGAGGGCCTTTGACTCAGGGCTTTCAACTAATTCGGAAAAGATGGCTCGTTCCTTGTTCAGTCCGTCTGAAAGCATCGCTTGAGTGGAGAACTCAATCGCATCAATTGCTGCCAACATTGCGAGACGATTCGGAGCTTTTGAGCGAATTTTTTTTCGGAATGCCTGAAATACTTCCTCATCGTGTGCCGGGGATTCAATGCGGTCTGGGTGTGGGTGACTTTCGTAAGAAAGTGAGTGTACGAAAGCGATGCCAGCGTCGACAGGATTGCCGCTAAAAACTTCGTCGACAACGCCAAGATCCAGAGCTTCATCCGCAGAGACGCGGCGTCCGGACGTGATAATGTCTAGCGCAGCCGATACTCCTGCGATCCGTGGAAGACGTTGGGTGCCTCCGCCTCCTGGAATAATTCCGATTCCTACTTCTGGAAGACCAATAGAGGCATTTCTTTCCATTAATCGGTAGTGACATCCGAGCGCAAGCTCGAAACTTCCTCCCAATGCAAAGCCGTGAATTGAAGAGACTACTGGGACCCGAGAAGTGGAAATGAGTTGGATTATTTGGCGTGTTGTAGGCTCCGCATTTACAGCTGGGGTATTGAATTGGTTAATGTCAGCACCAGCACCGAATGCGCGACCCGAACCTGCTATGACAATCGCAGAGACATCGTCCCCTTGAGCTGTGTTGATTGCATCATAGATACCTTTTCTGACCTCCCAACCGATGCTATTAACTGGAGGATTATTGATTTCGATTATCGCGACTTCACCTTGGATTTGGTACTTGACCACTTCCTCAATTGAAGTCGAAGTGGTGACAGGTTCAATACTCATTTTTGCTCCTTGAATTCCCGAATTTTTGATTCTTCGGACTCGTCTTTCGAAAGTGATGAGAAATCCAGTGGTGCTGCTGTAACTGACTGCAAATAGTCAGGAGTTACGCCTTCTGTTAATTCAAGTACTGAAAATCCAACTTCGGTGATGGCAATTGTCGCGAGATCTGTGTAAATCCGAGAAATACATGCAGGTCCCGTTAGTGGAAGAGTGCAGTTCTCTACTAGTCGTGGTAGACCTTTTTGAGATACATGTTCCATGACCACCCATACGTTTTTGGCGCCGACAGCAAGATCCATAGCGCCACCGACAGCTGCCGCAACACCAGGCCGATCTAAACTCCAGTTTGCTAAGTCGCCGTTGGTTGATACCTCATAAGCACCCAGGATTGAGTAGTCAATGTGGCCGCCGCGCATCATGGCGAAAGAATCAGAATGGTGAAAGAATGCAGCTCCAGGCACAACGCCAACCGGGTTTTTCGCGGCGCTTATGAGATTGCGTGATGGTGATTCATTGTCTTCCAACCGCCGCATTCCAAGAATCCCATTTTCACTATGGATGATGACGTTGTCGCTTCCAGCCCAACAGTCGAGAGCCATCACGGGCATCCCGATACCTAGATTCACATAGGATCCCGAGGGGATATCGCGAACTGCCTTCGAAACGATTCCCGCTTTACTTAGTTTTTTCATTTTTCGGACTCTCCTTCTCGATTCTTTGCTGGATTGAGATCGTTCACCGGATTAGTGTCCTCAGCGACAGCAATAATGTCGGTGAATATTCCTGGAGTCACTATCACTTCTGGGTCGATCTCCCCCAATGCTTTTCGGTTTGAAACCTCGACAATCGTCGTCGTCGCACCCATGCACATGATCGGGCCGAAATTTCTACCTGCTTGTTCGTAAACAAGGTTGCCCCAGGGATCGCTGGTCTTTGCTTGTACCAATGCGAAATCAGCAGGTAGAGCAATTTCGAACACCATGTCCTTGCCACCGAGTCTCCGGACTTCCTTTCCCTCCGCGAGCGGTGTGCCGAAAGCAGTTGGGGTAAAAAAACCACCAATCCCCGCCCCAGCCGACCGGATTCGTTCTGCGAGAGTGCCCTGAGGGACACACTCAAATTCCAGAGTTCCGTTCGCATAGGCAGTTTCGAATGCTTGGGCATCCGCGCCTCTCGGATAAGATGCGATCAACTTCTTTACCCGACCATGTGCGATAAGCGAAGCGAGACCCTCATCACCAGTCCCTCCGTTATTGCATATGATCGTTAGATCCGTTGCCCCTTGACGGATTAGAGCTTCGAGGAGCTGATTGGGTTGGCCGGCCAGACCAAAACCACTTACGTAAATTGTCGCTCCGTCAAAAATTCCGCTCACTGCTTCATCTAAAGAACTGACAAACTTGTTTATCATCACTTGGTCCTTTTTAAGTGGCTTAGTCGAGTGTTTAGACACGCGCTAGAATCGCGGTTGCCTCACTTGAGAGCACTCCGCCGTTACCGTGCACGAGTCCTATTTCTGCATTTGAAAGCTGGCGTTCCCCGGCAGTACCACGCAATTGAGCGACAGCTTCCACGACGAGGAAAGCACTATACATTCCAGGATGTACACAAGACAGACCTCCGCCGTTAGTGTTCATCGGCAGTTCGCCGCCGGGGGCGGTTCTTCCATCTTCGACGAAGGAGCCACCTTCACCTTTATCGCAAAATCCAAGATCCTCAAGAAAAAGGATTGGGGTAATGGTGAACGCGTCGTATAGTTCGACGAAGTCGACCTCGTCAGGTGTTACCTGGGCTTTCGCAAACGCCTGTCGCCCAGATTCTCTTGCTGGAGTGACCGTCAAATCTGGCATCTCAGAGATTTGTCGGTGAGTATGGTTGTGCCCAACACCCAGAACTTCAATTTGGGGCAAAGTATTTTTCTGCGCGGACTTAGAGCTGGTTACAATAAATGCGGCAGCACCATCAGTAACTAAGCAGCAATCTAAAACACTTAATGGGTCGGAGATCATCTTCGAGGAAATGACGTCTTCAATTGTTAAGTCTTCGCGCCTGAATGCGTCAGGATTGAGTTGAGCCCATTTCCTTGCAGCAACTGCTACTTCGGCTAGTTGCTCTCGAGTCGTTCCAAATTCGTACATGTGCCTTTGGGCAGCAAGGGCGTAACTTGAAACGGGATTGAATGGTTTGTATGGATGCTCATAAACTTGTGGATCAAGTTGTGCTCTGAGGTTATTGGTTTGGGAACTACTTGGTGAACTGCGTGGAGTAGCTCCGTAACAAATTAGGACATTCTCACAAAGACCTTCATTAATCGCCAACCGAGCAATCTCAAGATCTGCGATAAAAGACGAGCCACCGAACATCGACGTATCTGAGAACTTGGGTGTGATGCCAAGATACTCGGCAATCCTCATCGTCCACCACGGGGAAGTGAGACTTGAAGTAATAATGCCGTCCACTTCGTGTAGCTCCAGGCCACTCTCTGCGATTGCTTTTTGTGCTGCCTGGGCAATAATGTCTTGTTCGCTCAAGCCCCCAGCGTGTCCTAGACCTGCCAGACCTGTTCCAAGAATGCTGATTTTGCCAGATGCTTTAACCATTTTGAACCCCATCAAAGCTTTGTGGGGCAGCGAAAAAGACCAACAATGGTGACTCACCATCAGAATCAATAGCTGCTTGAACTTTTTGCCCGATAAAGACCAGATCAGGTTCGATGTTGTTTACGCGGGACATCAATCGAGGACCTTCATCCAAATCCACAAGTGCGACGTTGTAATCGCCACTTTCTTTTCTGACAGTCGTTGTGGAATAGACTGTTCCTCTGCCTGTGGGCTCGGCCCATGTCAGTTCCATCGACCCGCACTCAGGACAAATGATTCTTGGATAAAAATGGTATTTTCCACATCTTCCGCATAATGGAATGCGAAAAAGACCCTTCTTTAAGAATTCAAAGTAGCGGTTATCTACACCGCCCTCTGAAAATGGCTTTAGTTCCATGGCTTTCCTGTCTGCTTATCAGTCGTTAGGTTCTCTCAAATTTGATTACTCAAGAATTTGGGAATGACTTAAACATAAACATGGCCCCCCAGTGATATCCATCACAAGAATTCGAAGAGGGTTTCAAAATTTTATGAACACCCACTCATTCTCGTGCGGAAAGTGCCGTGAGCTGTGGTTTTTCCATCCATCAAAGGCTTCGTTCGATTTTTTAAAATGGACTACCGGTGGCGCGTGGGCATAGCATCAAGGAAACCAAAAAGTGCAACAAGTCACATTATGAAATTGCTAGTGGCTGAAAACACTTGAAGGTTGTCCAAAATGTCCCGCATTCCTTCTGTGGCAAATTGATTGCCCTGAAACGCGGATTGCAATCGAAATCTAAACATAAGGAGGCCGAAGCATGGTTGTCGGAATTGACATCCGGAACGTGTCAAAAACATATGAATCTTCAAATGCTGAGCCTGTCTTGGCCCTAACGACCACAGATCTCGAGCTTAAACCCGGGGAGTTCTTTTCGCTGGTTGGGCCGAGCGGCTGCGGTAAGTCCACGCTACTTAATATGGTTGCAGGTCTACTCCCGTCTTCGACAGGGGAAATTCTGATTGGTGACAAGCAGATTAAGAAGCCGCAGCGTTCAACCGGCATTGTATTCCAACATGCAACTCTACTTCGTTGGCTCACGATTATGGATAATGTCCTGCTGCCTTCAAAGATTGCAGGTACGGCGACGAAAGAGACTCGCCAGCATGCTGAACATCTCCTGGAGATGGTTGGTCTTTCTCACACGATCGACCGTTATCCTCAAGAACTCTCTGGAGGTATGCAGCAACGCGCGGCCATCGTCCGTTCACTCGTAGCGGACCCCAAAATCTTGCTGATGGACGAACCCTTTTCGGCACTTGACGAATTTACACGCGAGACACTTCAAGATGAACTCCTACGTCTTTGGAGAGAGAGTCCTAAAACGGTGATCTTCGTAACTCACAACATATCCGAAGCGGTTTATTTGTCTGATCGAATTGGGGTGATGAGCGCGCGACCAGGAAAGCTCGAGAATATTGTTGAAGTCCCCCTTGAACGGCCTCGGCTGCCTTCGCTTCGCACAGATCCAAAGTTTTATGAAATTACAGCAAATGTGCGACTTCAAATTAATCCTGGACAGTGATCATGACTACGAATCAAGTCTCTATTAGGAGCTCCCGAACAGTGTCAACGCAAACAAGCCCACCCCCTCATGAAGAAATGATCGTCGCAGACGTTCCTGAACCAAAACCAAAGAAATCTAGTAATCGAAATGTCCAACTGAAGAATGTATGGAAGCAGTATGTAAATCCACTTCTGGTTTTTGCAGTGCTTTTGGTGGTTTGGTATGTAATTACAAGTCGAGATATGGTCAGCCCACTTTTGGTGCCATCGCCCGGAGATGTTTGGCAGTCCCTTAGCCGAGGGTTATTCGGTGGATTATGGTGGCCCCATATTGGGATGACCCTTTATGAGATGGTTGCGGGCTTTGCAATTGGAGTAATCTCCGGCCTAGTGATTGGAGCTATTTTTGCGTTCCTTGGTACTGTCTACCAGGCTTTTTATCCGCTTGTAATTGCAATTCAATCATTGCCTAAGGTCGCTATCGCACCATTGCTAATCGTCGCGATCGGTTACGGACCCGAGCCTAAAATCATTATCGCTGCACTGATGGCATACTTTCCGGTGATGTCCGCCGCAATTGCGGGATTTACAAATGTAAACCCAGACGAGTACAAACTCATGCAGGCGACGCAAGCCAACAAGCTTCAAGAACTTCGATACCTTCGGCTACCTAACGCCATGTCATATGTTTTTCCATCGCTTGACGTGGCAGTTGTTATGGCGCTCCTTGGTGCCGTAGCTGCGGAACTGGTCGGTGCACAACAAGGTCTTGGATACTTGCTGGTTGAACGGCAATCCTTTGGAGATTCTGCATCGATGTACGGAGTACTAATTCTCTTAGCAATTCTTGGAATTGTTCTTAAGTCTCTGGCTCAGGGGATTCGCAGAATTCTTCCTCCGAGCATTGCGCCACGGTAATTCGGTGCTCCCTTCCTTACACCCGCTAATTTAAAGGTATGAGAAATGAACTTTACTAAAACTTCAAGTGTTCTAGTTGCTTTAATTGGAGCCGCTGGCCTTGCATTGTCCTCTTGCAGCAGCGCTGGGTCAAATGAGGCGAATCAGTCGATCGTCTATGACGTAGGCTCGGCAAACCCCCAGATTTCAATGGCCCCGTACACTTCCGTCCCAGACGAAATGGGTTATTGGACTGAACAAGGACTTGATGTCAAAACTGTCTATTCCCAAGGCTCATCAGCGGCCCTGCAGTCAGTGTTAGGTGGGAGCGCCGACATCGCCGTCTCGGGCACTAACACAACCTATTCCGCTGCGCTTGCGAATCCTGAACTGAGAATTGTTTCCTATACGCCACACAACCCTTGGCGAATCGCAGTTCCCGAAGAAAGTAACATTACTTCCGTTGAACAATTGAAAGGTACGGACATCGGTGTAATTTCGATGACATCGGGAAGTTATCAATATGGTCAAGCGATTGTTGCTTCCTCTGGGATGGATCCTGAAGCCGATGTTCAATGGCTGCCAATTGGCAACGGAACGCAGGCCACTGAGGCGATTGAATCCAATCGGGTTTCTGCATACTCATCATATGATGGTCCTCTCGATATCGTTAGCTCGCTTACATCCAAAGGACTGCGCCCGCTCCCTTCGCCGCTCGATGAGGTAAAGGGTTCACTTGCCTATGTAGTTAAAGCAAAGACACTGGAAGAAAAACCAGAGGCAATTGAAAAGTTCCTTCGAGGAACGTACCAAGGCTATGTTTTCGGAAACCAGAATCCAGAGGCGGCAGTCCAACTTTATTGGAAGGCCCACCCTGACCAGCGGCCTTCGGCAGAGAATTTTGATGCTGAGCTCGCAAACTCAGTTGAGGTTACAAAAAATGCATGGGCAGGTCGAGGATCCCCTGGTGATGATGGAATCTGGGGGTACCTAAACGACAAGAATATTCAATCCGCAGCGGATTTCTTTACTAAGTACAAGCTCGTTGAGGGCAACGTTGATGCCATGGGTACCGCAGATATGTCGATCACCAAAAAAGCAAGTGAGTTCGACGAGGCAGCCGTGAAGAAGCAAGCCGACGAATGGAAAGAGGGATAACAGTGCACGATTACTACTTACTGGAAAATCTGATCCCAGAGGAAGAGCAGAAAATCGTACAAAAGGTACGTGAATTCGTCGACACCTATGTGGATCCTGTTATTAATGACTATTGGGAACGGGCAGAGTTCCCGTATGAGTTGCTCGAGCCGCTGGCGGAGCTGGGTGTTGTAGGCGGAGCAGTTGATGAATACGGTGGTCCGGGACTCTCCCCGCTCGCGACAGGTCTCGTGACTCGAGAGCTTTCGCGAGGCGACGGTTCTGTGAATGCATTCTTCGGAGTTCAGTCGGGGCTTACTATCGGTACTATCAATTTGCTCGCCAGCGAAGAGCAAAAGCAACGCTGGCTCCCTGATCTCTTAAAGCTCGAAAAGATCGGTTCCTGGGCTCTAACTGAGCCAGAACACGGTTCAGATTCAGTTGCACTTGAAACAACTGCAACGCGAGATGGCGACGTTTGGATTCTTAACGGCGAGAAGCGTTGGATTGGTAATGCTTCATGGGCAGATCTTGTAATCGTTTGGGCCCGTGACACGGCTGATTCGAAGGTGAAAGCTTTCGTAATTGAACAACCAAACAGGGGCGAGTATGTAAGTGGTTTTACAGCTCAAGTCATTACTGGAAAAGTTGGTAAACGCGCTATCCTGCAGCCAGATATTCAGTTAAAGGATGTCCGGGTTCCTGAGGAGAATCGATTGCCTGGAGCTAATTCGTTTCGAGATGTGAACCGCGTTCTCGCTCGAACTCGAGGAGGGGTTTCTTGGGAAGCCGTTGGGCATGCGGAAGCTTGTCTGGAAATTGCAACGGAATACTCCAAAACTAGGAATCAGTTTGGAAAGCCGATCGGTAGTTTCCAGCTGGTACAGAACAAGCTAGCGTGGATGCTTACAGAACTAACATCAATGCAATTAATTTGCCATCGAATGGCAGTCTTGCAGGAGTCAGGCGAATGGACCGTTGAAATGGCGTCGCTTGCGAAACTTCACACTGCCAGGAAGGGCCTCGATATTTGCGCGGCGGCAAAAGAACTTCTAGGAGGAAATGGTCTTCTGCTAGAAAACGATGTTGCTCGTCATATGACTGACATGGAAGTCGTGCATACATACGAAGGCACTGAGTTTATGCAATCGTTAATTCTGGGCCGTGACCTGACCGGAATTTCAGCATTCAAATAAGGTTTCAGAAGCTAACAAGGGGCCCGACCAGGAACTTCTGGTCGGGCCATCCTATTTTTAATGTGTACCAATGGAACGCGTGCTGCTTGGTCTTTAATTCTCCTGGCCTAGATAATTTTTGCCGCCTTTAGACTTTCTACCTGCAAAGGGTTTTCCTGTTCTGCTGAGTTAATCCAAACTACTTTTTGGAAGATCCGTGATCCCGTTGTTAGTTAGGTATCTCGAACCGGCACTTGTTTTACAAAAGACCGAATCGTGCACGAGTTTTCTCGACTAGTTGGTCAGCACTAATTTCTCCAGCGATGTAAGAATCAGTGTCGCTGTTGAATTCTTTGCTCGCTCTAAGGCCTTCAAGGGACAGAGAATGCTTCGCTTGATCGGCCCACATAGCTCTTTGACCGTGGGAGTACATAATCCGTTACCTTTCCGGCATATCACCCACACCCCATACCTCTTTGTATAATGTCACGCTGGGACACCTGTGAGGTCCGGTCCACGCGACGCCAGCGGAACTGGTGGCGTGTGGACGAATGTTTCTTCGAGTCGATGCTTTTCAAAGACTACCAAGAGCATCGGCTCACACAATGGAGGTCACTGTGGCTATCCGAAAATCAAAAATCAATTCCAGCTCCCTCTTGACGGTACTCGGGGGAGCAGCCGCCGGACTTACGGCGGGACTCCTCATCGCCGGTAGGAATCCCTGGTACACCCAATCGGAGACGTCGAGGGCGATCCACATTGAAACCGGCCCTATCTCTGAAATTCCAGAGGAAGCAGATGTCGTCGTTATTGGTGGCGGCATCTCCGGAATCTCCACCGCGCTTTACCTCAACGAACTCGGCCTGAAAACGGTCGTTTTCGAAAAGGGCAACGTCGGCAACGAGGCATCTAGCCGCAATTTCGGCTGGGTCTATTCCAATGCTCTCGCTGAAGACCTTCTGCACATGGCGGAACAGGCCAAGGAGCAATGGTTTGGATTCGCAGATCGCTTTGGCTTTGATGTCACCGCCCGTCGCACCGGTAATTTCACCCTCGCTCCCACGGAACAAGATCTCAATCAGCACCGCGAGTGGCTTTCCATGGCGAAAGAAAAAGCCCCAACCATCGACGCTCAGATCCTCAACAGAGAAGAACTGGAAAAGAAGGTTCCTGGCACGGGCAAGATGTTCGCGGGAGCACTCTATCAACCAAGCGACGGGATGGCCGAGCCCTCCCACGCCGTCCCGCTGATTGCCAAGGGAGCTCGCCAAGAAGGCGTGAAAATCTTCGAGCGCACTGCGGTCCGCGGTTTCGAGTACGCAGGCAAAGCGATAGACAAAGTTGTCACTGAACATGGCAGCATCCGCACGAAGAAGGTCGTTCTCGCAGGCGGTTCCTGGACCAGCTATTTCTTGAACAACCTTGGCATTAACCTGCCACAGCAGAACATCGCGTCGTCAATCCTGCGCTTCAGCGACGCGAAAGCAGGTCCGGGCGCGGCGCTGGGCGGCGACATCTTCTGGCGCGATGAGCTCCCAGGCACGGTGTCCATCGGTACCCTCCAACATGTCATCCCCGTGGAGATCAATAGTTTCAAGGTGCTTCCCGCATTCATGGGCTCACTCACCGAGCTACTTAAGGACCCGCTGAATGTCCCGCTGCGCATTTCGATTGGTTCTGATCTCATCAATTCACTCAAGCGCAAGCGCCATTGGCGCAATGATGAAGTCACCGAGTTCGAGCGCGTGCGCATGCTCACCAGCCGCCACATTCCCGCTGGTCATAAGAAGGTGTTCACGGCGATCGAGGAGGTCTTCCCCGACACCAAGAACGCCAAGGTCATCGAGAGGTGGGGTGGCAGCATGGACGCGCTTCCCGATTCCCTCCCAGTCATCGACGCAATTCACGACATCCCCGGCCTCTACGTCAACAGCGGATACGCCGGCGAAGGCTTTTCGCTCGGCCCGGCTGGCGGTCGCCTCATGGCACAGATCGTCGCAGGCAAGCAGCCTTCCATCGACCCGACATCTTTCCGTTTTAGTCGCTTCCACGACGGTTCGAAGCTTTCCATCTAAAGTTCAACCGTTTCGCATTTCGCTTTACGACGAGCTCCCGCCCCAAAAACATTCAAGAACTCCATTGAGTAGGTCGCTGAGGTGCGGGCGGAGCAATTACGCAGGCGCTTTGGCGGTGCACGATTACCTAGTGCCCGCCCAAGGCATTGAAAGCCTTGGCAATTGTTTGGAATGAAGGTTTTCCCTTTCGGTGTCGAGGTTGTCGCTCGGGTCCCATTTCTCAATTTTCAATTCCAAAGGCCAAATTTCTTGGCTTGTATTAGGTGAGTATTTGCTTTGTCATCGTCTTTAGTTTGAGAACTTTTAGCTCCGCAACAATTAAAAGTATCTTGTGGGATACAAAATGATGCTGGTTGGATCACTGCCAACAATTTATCCAACCGTTAACTAAGCGATTGTGCGGGTTGTCGAGGTTTTTCGATCTACTTAGATGATTTTGTCTAGTGACATAGTTTGCTGGCTCCCGTAGCATCAGCGGAATACAGTACCCAGCTATAACACGAAGCCACCAGATGAAGGAGACTCCTATGCGGAAGAAGATCGCGGCCCTCACCGTCGCAGCTACCCTCACGTTGGGTGTATCGGCGCCCGCCCCGGCGAACGCTCTTGTTCAATCCGCAGCAAGTAACTCATCGGCGTTGGTCGAGGATCCGGTTGCCGCAGCATGGTCACTGATCACAGGCCTGTTCTGGGCGCCGATCATCCTGTCGGCGATGGTGCCGTCGCTTCTTGGATTCGAACAGTGCAACCTGTTCGATACCCGCGGTTGTCACGCATAATTTACGCTTAACGACGAGCTAGCGCAGCAGCGGGCGTGACCACAGTGCCAGGGTTGCGCCCGCAACTGCTGCGAGCACTCCCATGAGCACGAGGGTGCCGGACACATGGCCAGCATCGACAACCACGGAACCCAGAGCGGAACCAGCGGCAATGCCCACCTGGTAGGTCACCACGTAAATGGACGAGGCGCGATCCTGGTTCGAGCGGCCAGCATGCAAGAAGATGGTGGTGGCCACGGTCGGCAGTGCGCCGTAGCCGATGCCGAAGACGGCGATCATGAGGAAGATCAGCGCCACCGAGGCAGGCATGTCCGCGCGGAAGGCAAGAATGCCCAGGCCAGAGGCGAGCACCAGCATGACTGCGACAAAAGCGTTGAGACGAAGCATGCGCCTGTCCACAAGTCGCGTTGCTAGCAGCACGCCGATCACGCCGAAGCCACCGAAGGCTGCTAAGCCAATAGCGACGAGTTCTGGGCCGGACGTGATCTCAACGATAAGGCCTAGGTAGGTGTAGGCGGCAAAAGCTGCGGTGACTATGAGCGTCAAATAAATCACCAACGAAGGCAGTGCACTGCGCTTTGCCGAACCCATTTGGTGGGCGCCTGTCTCCACGGCGGGCATCGTCGGCAAGCTGAAAAGCAGGGAGATAAAAGCGACGATGACCAACACTCCCAGCAACCACGTGGCCTGGCGCCACCCTAGGTGGCCGCCGACGAAAGTGGCCAGCGGAGAGCCGACGACGAGTGCCATGGTCGATCCCATGGAGACAACACCGATGGCTTTGCCCGCCGATCCATAGGGTGCCAGGCGGGCTGCCATGGGATTGACTACCGACCAGAAAAGTCCGTGGGTGAGAGCCGCGACGACGCGGGCAACAACGAGCATGGCGTACGACGATGCAGAGGCTTGCAGGATGATTCCCACCAGCAAGAACCCGAGCGTGACCATGAACAATGGCTTTCGATTAAATCTGCGGGAGTGGTACATCAGCGGGATGGTCACTACCGCGACGATGCCTGCATAGACGGTCATGAGCAGGCCGATTTGGCCTTCGGTCACGCCTAGATCTTGGGCCATCGGGGTGATCAGGCCCACGGCGAACATTTCGAAGGTGACGTAGACGAACGCGGCGAAACTCATGGAAATGAGTGGCACGTACGGGAACTTGGCGGTATTCACGCGCCTAACGGTACGACCATTACCTAGTTTCCGCCGAATGGAGAAAACTCCGTGTGTTATAGCTCACATCGCAGTAGAGTGAGGTCATGGAAAATCTTGACGCAAAAGCTCGTGACCTTCTAGCCAAAGCCATCAACCATCCACACGGCCGCGCGGCCAAAGTAGTCATTAACGAGGGCGTGTTGCGCCACACGGCGATCGCCCTTGCCAAAGGGGTGGAAACCTCAGAGCATGAGGCGCCGAAGTGTGAATCGATCTTGTTGCTCATGGGCGAGATTTCGGTGGGAGACACCAAGGTCCAGGAGGGCGAGTTCTTTGTGCCTAACCACCAACGTCGCACTGTCACTGCGCTGGAGCATTCGGTATTCCTGCTGACCACGGTGGTTGATTAGCGCTTATTTTGCATTGACTCGCTCCGAGACGCTTGCGGCCGCCTGTTTCGCGAAAGGGCCAACGCCCATAATCGTGTCCGCGCCGGGCCCGTTGGCCTCGGAGAATCCCACCAGGTACAGCCCATCAACTAGTGGCTGACCTGTGTCCAAGTCGACCAGTTTGCGCACAACCTTCCAAGCGGGCCTAAATCCCGTGCACCAGATCAAGTGATTGACATCCAACTCGTCTAAGTTTTCCACCATCGGGGTTGCCTTCAGTTTGCCGGAATCACGCGCCTTTAACACCTCGGGCACCATGATGATGTCGCCGAGTTGATCGACCCCACCCGGATCGGCCTCGCCGCGGGAGACCGCAAGGTAGCGTTCCCGGTTGCGCTTGAACAGATCGGAACCGTCGATGTCGTCGGGCATCCAGCGTGGTTCGCGCTGGGTTAGCCAGACTACATCGGCAACTTCGGTGAGTTCCGCGGCGATCTGCGCGCCGGAGTTCCCGCCGCCAACTACGGCAACCTTGGTGCCGCGGAAAATGTCCTTGCCTGGGTAATTCGCCGAATGCCAGAACTGGCCGGTGATGGTGCCGGGGTAGGAGGGGACGTATGGCGAGGACCAGATGCCGGTCGCGGTAACTACATTGTCGGCGGTGAAGGTTTCCGCCTGACCATGCGAATTATCCGCTGGACCTGCAGTAATAGTAAACAGAGAACCATCATGTTCCACCGAGTGCACGTGCATCGGGCGACGAATATTGAATTGGTAACGCTGCTCATACTTGGTGAAATAGTCCACCACATGCGAGCGCGGTGGGTAGCCATCGTAATGCGGCATCGGCATCCCCGGCAGATTGGAAAAACCCGAAGTGGAAAACAGGGTCAGTGAGTCCCAGTATTGCTGCCACGCGCCTCCGGGGCCGGGCTGATCGTCGAGAAGCAATGGCTCAATGCCCTGCTTGCGCAAGTAGTATGCCGTGGCAAGGCCCGCTTGACCTGCGCCGATGATGATAACTGGGTAGTGGCTCACGGAATCCATGATAGGTAATCGTGAGCCTCGCGGTGGCATTTAGGATTCGGTGAGCAGGTGGTGGGTCTCTTCGGTGGTTAATGCGGGGGCGGGGAGTGGGAGTTCTTCGGAACGATCGGTGCGCACGCTGTCGAGGAAGAGCCACAGGTGACGACGATAGAGCTGCTCTTCAGGGCCCCTCGCGGAGGCGACGGCGCTGCCGCGGGTGGCCTCGGCAATAGCGATGATGCCGATCTGGGCGAAAATGATGTCCGTTCCGGCGAGATCGGCGCGGACTTTTCCCTGGTCCTGGGCGCGCTCGACGAGCTGATTGACCAGCGGTGCTATTTGGTCGCGGCCCCAATCGCTGCTTTCTGCGGGCATCCACCGGCCGGAAAGTACTTGGGCTAAGCCGCGATCGTTGACTTGTACGGCGATGGAGCGCTCCATGTAGTCAACGAGCCCCTCCCAGGCGTCGGGTGTGGAAAGTGATTCGCGGAGGAAAGCAACCAGCTCTTCTACCTGCTGTTTGAAGATGGCCTCTATGAGTTCTTCCTTGTTGGCGAACCTGCGATAAGCGGTGCCAACGCCAACTCCGGCGTGGTGGGCCACGTCGTTTAGTGTTGCGCCAAGTCCCCGCTGGGCGAAAACTTCACGCCCCGCAGTGAGGAGTTTTTGACGGTTGAGCTCTGCGTCTTTGCGTAACGATTCTTCGGCCATATTTGTATCTTAGCCCACAAGTGGATTGACAATATCCATTTCGTGGTATTGTGAAATTAGTGGATACGAGATATCCGCTTAGGAAATGCTTGAAGAGCTTAAAACGACGAGGAGAAAACTCATGAACACTAACCCCAACCTCACCCTGAACAACGGCGTAGAAATGCCAGCTCTAGGCTTCGGCGTCTATCAGTCGAGTCCCGAAGATACGGTTTCTTCGGTCCAGACTGCACTGGAAACCGGCTACCGCTTGATCGATACAGCCTCGGCCTATTTCAACGAACGCGAAGTCGGTGAAGGCATGCGTCGCTCTGGCGTAGAGCGGAAGGATACTTTCCTGACCACGAAGCTATGGATCAGCGATTATGGTTACGACGAAACCATGGTCGCCTTCGATGCCAGCCTGCGTCGCCTCGGCACCGACTACGTCGATCTCTATCTGATGCACTGGCCTCTGCCAAAGGATTTTGAAAAGACCGTTGGGTCCTGGAAAGCCGTCGAGCAGATCTTGAAGGACGGTCGCGCCCGTGCGATCGGCATGTGTAACTCCAGCTCGCAGGATCTGGGCGCATTGGCCGATCGTACCGAGATCGTCCCGGCCGTAAACCAGGTGGAGCTGCATCCTTATTTCACGCAAAAGCCACTTGAGTCCTACGACAAGGAGCACGGGATTGTGACGCAGGCATGGTCGCCAATTGGCGGCGTCAACGTGTACTCGAGCGACGATCCGGCCGAGCAGAAGAACGTTTTGCTTGACCCAGCCGTGACCGAGATTGCCAAGAAGTATGGAAAGACCGCAGCTCAGGTAGTGCTTCGCTGGCACCTGCAGCAGGGGCGTTCCGCTATTCCAAAGTCGGTGCGACCCGAGCGCATCAAGGAAAACTTCGATGTCTTCGACTTCGAGCTCACCGACGCGGACCTTAAAGCCATCGACGCCTTGGACACCGGACTGCGTGGCGGCCCGGACCCAGCGCTGGTGGATACCGAGATGTTCCCGGCGGTGATTGATAACTCCTAGAAACCCCTAGTGCAACAACCGCCGCACCCGCGCTTCCTCTACCGCGGCGGTGCGGTTATCTTTTAGCGGGTCTTTGAAGCGTTGCTAATCGAGCCGACTTCGATAGTTGCAAAGATGCCAACCTGCGCTTCGTTACTAAGGTAATATTAAATCTATGGCCCGTCTGCTCGGCGGAGTCCAAAACTTTCTACTAGAGCGGGACGGCTCGCCAATAACTTCTCGAGGCGATCTTGGGGCCACAGCTCGAGGTGCGGATTTGTGTGCTGGTCATTATGAGCCTCTGCATACTTCAAAGCATCTACTGTGAAACTACCTGAAGTAGCAAAGACAATAATATGGAACTTCGAGTTCTGCCATAATTTAGTATCATCCACAGCTTTCATGATTTCATGGTGAGAAACACTTTTTGATTGCCAGTGCTTGGCTTGTACTAAGACCCTTTCTGTTCGAAATTCTCCAGCTCCAGTATCTGTTCTTCGTAGGCAGGATAGATCGCGACCAGAATCCGGTGCATTAGTTTTCTGGAGGCGTTCTACATTTTCGTGATTATCTAAATCACCGATGAGGTTGAAGAGGAGCGATTCAAACTGTTCGGCGTTCAAGTTTTTCCAAGCCAGTTGTAACGAAATTGGGCCAGAGAGTGGTTTTATTGCCTCGCTCATCAAATCGAAGTCTTCGGGTACAGGGAGTGGGTCGAAATCTGTAGCGCTGAGTGCGATGATGTCAGGTTTGATACTGGGCCAATCGATCGTTTGAATGTCGTGCCAGTCTTGGCCCTGTCCAAAATTTAGATGACGATTCAAATCTCCCCAGCGATCACTCTTCTTTGGCATCGAGTTCATCAGTAAGTCAATTTCACCGAAAGCATTTCGTAGTTTGAGTACATCTTCGCCTGTAACAACTTCGAAGGACATTCGGTCGACTCGGTCTACCACTAGCGGAAGCGTCGCTTCGGCTGATTCGATCAAAATCGCGGAGCGGTCTCGGACTGCTATTCGTCGAACTTTTCCAAGTTTATAACCATATTCTGCAAGATCGAGACCCGGCTTGTCGGCTGCAGTCCACGCGTCATAAGGAGGTAAACCCATTTCTTGATAAACCAGGAATGATCTTCCGAGGTCATCGATGTCTGGAAGCTCGTCGACAATTGTCGATCCTTCAATTAGGGGAAGTCCTTTTATAAGGTCACTCCAGGTACGACGTAAGTTCTCATACTCGGGTGTTGTCCCAGCGCTAGGGCCTTGTGGGATGTGTGGCTTTGCTTGTTCCCAAATATTTTCAAGCTTTCGTAATATTGCTTCGGTGCGATTAAGCCGATCGAGCATTTCTTTCAACTCCATGCCTGAGATTGTCCCACGGTATACAATCCCAGTCTGCAAATTCTCGCGCTGAAAATATTGCCTCGGAGGTTCAAACTCAACGAAGATCGCGTAGAACTCTTAAGTAAGAGCTAGTGCAACAACCGCCGCACCCGCGCTTCCTCTACCGCGGCGGTGCGGTTGTCCACACCGAGCTTGGTGTAAATATGCACCAGGTGCGTCTTCACCGTCGCCGCAGAAATGAACAGCGAGGCCGCAATCTCACGGTTGGATTTGCCCGTTTGCAGTGCCTGCAAGATCTCAATCTCGCGGGCGCTCAATGCTTGGTCAGGGCGCATCGTGCGCTCGGCCAGCACACCGGCAACCTCGGGAGAGAGCGTGCGACGGCGCTCTGCGGTCGCGACAACCGCGCGGTGCAGCTCCTCTTCGGGGGCATCTTTAAGCAGGTAACCCATGGCACCGGCCTCGATAGCTGCGACGATATCGGCCTGGGTGTCGTAGGTGGTTAGCACCAACACCGGTGGCCCGCCTGCCTCGCGAAGCTTCCGGGTCACCGCGATTCCATCAACCACAGGCATCTGAATATCGGTGATCACCACGTCGATGCCCGCGGGCATATCATCCACGGCGCGACCGTCCGAGCCTTCCGCGGCCACGTGCACGTCATCGAAGCTGTTCAAAATACTGCGCAGTCCCGCACGAACCACAGGGTGATCGTCGATAAGCATCACATTAATCATGAGCCTGTCCTTTCAGCCGTGCCGCAAGCACCGTACCGCTTGACGACGATTCCACCGCCAACTCACCGCCCGCCTCTTCGACTCGTGCGCGCAAGCCGCGCAGGCCATAGCCCGGCTCCGCGGAAATCCCGCGACCGTTGTCGAAAACATCGACGGTGATTTCATAGCCGACCTGCTCAATTGTCACCACGGCCTGGGTGGCCTGGGAGTGGCGCACCACGTTACTTAAGCCCTCGCGCACGACGCGCTCGGCGATGTCGGCCACTGGCCCATCGATGCCCGGAGAAACCGTGCACTGCACCGAAAACTTGTGGCCGAGCGCGCGCTGACGGGCTTCGGCCTGGCGCGCGAGCTCTCTAACGCGCTGCTCCAAACTTTGGCTCGCGGGGACCTCGCCGGCAACAAGCTGGCGTGCCTGATCGAGGTTGTCTTTCGCGGTCTCTTCGACCACGCGCAGGGTTTCGGCCGTGGCCTGTGGGTCAACCTGCAGAGTTTTCAAAGCCGAGCGCGTAAGCAGCACAATTGAGCTCAAACCCTGAGCGAGCGTGTCGTGGATTTCGCGCGATAGGCGGGTTCGTTCCTCCAACACTCCAGCTTCGTGTTGACTCTCTGCGAGCTCCTCGCGCGTATCCGCCAAGGTCTGGGCCAGCGCGCGGTAGTGTTCGGCATCGCGCTTGAGCGCTTCGTAGGAGTAGTAGATGACAATGGCCAAGACCGTGCCGATGGCAGGCCCAACGAAACCGCCTACGCCATACGCCGGGCCCGTCACCGCCACGGCCACAGCCCAGGCGATCACGGCCAGTACTGGCCCGAGAGGCAGCGGAACCAGGTACAAAATCAGAAAGACCAGCGGAAATAGCAGCCAGACAAATGTCGGGGCGAGCAACGTCATCCCCACCCAGAGCGCGGAAATGAGCGCCAGCCACGCCCAGCCCGCCGCTTTCGAGAAAGCAAGCCCGCGGTTGTGCCAGACGGTGCCCACAACATAGACCAGCGCAAACACCACGGCCAGAAGAACCGCGGGAAGGTTGCCCCAGGCGCCAGCAATACCAATGACCAATAGCAGCGCCACCAAGACGTGGAGGCCGATGCGCAGAAACAACAGGATGCGAGGGGTAGTGGTCACATCTCTTAAACCTAGTAACCCCGTGGTTGATCCAGGCTCAACCGATCGGTTGATTTTTCTTTCCACCGCTCGCGCGATGTGGAACACCCCTGCTCACGGCCACAATTAAGCACATGTTCGTTGGAATCAGAGACATCATTCACGCTAAAGGCCGCTTCGGGTTGATCGCCACCGTCGTCGGGCTGATCACCCTTCTCATCGTCATGCTCACCGGCCTGACCGCCGGCCTAGGTAAGCAAAACACCTCAGCCCTCGAGGCATTAAACCCGCAGTCGGTGGTCTTCTCCGACATGTCCGCGCCTTCGTTTTCCACCTCGCGCATCTCACCCGAGCTCGCCGCGCAGACACCGGGAACACCGCTGGGCACCACCCAAACACTCCTCGAGCGCGCCGACGGCACCCAAGCCTCCGTCGCGGTCCTCGGTCTACCCTCAGGTACGGTCCTGCCAGATGGCACGATGCTTCACGACGAAGCCATCGCCTCCTCTTCACTTGGCCTACAACCAGGTGAAACGATTAGCCTGGGTGCAGCGTACATCGACGTCGAGGCGAACGCCGCCGACCAGTACTATTCCCATTCGCCAGTGATCTGGGTGCCCACCGCAACGTGGCAGACCGCCACACACACCGATGCAGTGGGCACCGTGATGCTCAGCAGCGAACCCTCTGATGCCGGGCTCTCCCTCACACAGTCTTTCCAGGCGCTGCCTGCGTACAAATCTGAACAGGGTTCGCTGCAAATGATGCAGGGCTTCCTCTACGTTATCTCCGCCTTGGTCACGGTGGCTTTCCTAACCGTGTGGACAATGCAGCGGACCCGCGATCTCTCCATTCTCAAGGCAATTGGCGCCTCCACTCGCTACCTCATGCAGGACGCCCTCGGGCAGGCAGCGGTGATCCTGGGCGTTGGCGTAATCGTCGGCACGCTGCTCGCAGAGGGCCTTGGCGCACTCGCAGCCGGTGCCGTTCCGTTCTCGCTTACGGCAGTCACGATCCTGGGCCCGGCCCTGGGCATTTGGGCGCTGGGCATGATTGGTGCTGCCTTTGCCACCCGTTCCATCACGAAAATTGACCCTCAACTTGCACTCGGAGGAGTTGCCTAACATGTCTATTTTGACCATCGACGACGTCACCGTCACCTTCCCCGACGGCGCCACACGCATCACCGCCCTCGACCACGTCTCTCTGCAGGCCAACGCCGGAGAAATGACCTACCTTGTTGGCGAGTCCGGTTCCGGAAAGTCCACGCTGCTCTCCGTCGCTGCTGGCCTGACCAGGCCCGATACCGGCACCGTCACCGTGGCCGGAACTGAGCTCACCGCGCTGAAAGACACCGCCTCGGCGCGCCTCGAATCCATCGGATTTATCTTCCAGCAGGCCAATCTGATCAGTTCGCTCAGCGTCGCCGACCAGCTCCTCGTCACCGATCACCTACGCGGCCTGCGAGGTTCTGCACTTCGCGCCAGGCGCACGCGTGCCGACGAGCTCCTCGCCCGCGTCGGCCTCGCCGGTCTTGGCGATCGCCACATGCAGCAGCTCTCCGGTGGCCAACGTCAGCGCGTGGGCATTGCGCGTGCGCTGATGGGGGAGCCACAGCTTTTGCTTGCCGACGAGCCCACCGCCGCACTCGACGCCGCGCGTTCCCGCGACATTGTTGAGCTTCTTTCCTCGATCGTGGTCGATTCGGACGTGGCCTGCGTGTTTGTTACCCATGACCGTTCGCTGATCGGCGTGGGCGACGCGCCAACTCGCGTTGTGGAGGTGGCGGATGGGAAAGTGCGCGAGGTGGAAACTGTGGGCTAGCTGGAGTGGACTCAGTTGGGAAGCGCCGAATAGAGTTTCTCACACTCGAGACATTTTGCAAGTGATTCGTGATCTTGACGCGGAACGAAGTATTTGCCGCACAGACTGCGTACGGCGGAACCATTTATCGTCTTACCTGCGAGGTGTTTTCGGTGGCTATAGTGGCTCACTTCGCCAGGAACCGAACTGCCTAATTCGCCTGATTCAACCAGTTGAGAAAGGGTTTCGATTCTGCGGAGCCAGGTGCCGGGCTCTTCCATTGCCGAGAAAGTATTTCCGAAGCGATCCCAATTTTGCTCGGGCGGATTGATCGAGATCAAGATGCGGATTGTCATCGCCCAGAGCAGATTCGAACCGGCATACTTAGAATCTGGGTGAATTTCGATAAAGAATTCTTCCGTGTCGATAAAATCCTCGGAAGTTAATTCGACATGGGCTTGGGGCACTTCGAACTGGATCGTTGCGAAATGGCCCTGATTTTTGATCGGGTGGTCAATGGCTATGCGGGCAGTCCCACCAGAGTGGATGTCTTGGAGGATTTTAAGGACTTCCTGTTGAATATTCAGTTCCCATTCGGTACGAAGACGAGCAGCAGTTTCTCTCTTCAGAAGTTGATGGTCTTCCTCTGTCGGGAGCCATCGGTCTATCGAATCAGAATCGTTTTCGCGTTCGATTACCTTATAAAAATCGTCAGTGTCGAGATGACCACCCTTTGCAAGCCCAGCGACTAGTAACCAACAAACTCCATCGCTGGGGTCCTGCCAAACTCCACCCCGCCACTGGGACTGCTTGATTTCAAGAAGTTGCAGTTGCGTTGACGAGTGGATCCTCGTGACATAAATGTCATCTTCAGCGTTCTCACTAAACGATTCGACGGCTTTTCGAACAATAGGGTGGGGAAGTTCGCTAAGAGGATGAAGTTCGTCGAACTTGTCATCCTTGAGTAACCGAAGTGGATGTGGAGAGTCCCAATCAGAGGTTAGATCCTCACGGAGTACTCGTAACGTTGGTCTAGCCCGACGATTGTGCATGAAACTATGATCTCAAAGAGTCAGGCGAAATGGTGCCCAATAATATTTGAAGAACTAGAGCAGATCCGCGATCTCTGCATCGGCCGAAACTGTACTTTTCTGCTGACGAGAAAATCGCTCTGCAAGTTCGGAACGGTCGTGGTGTCGTTTTTGGGCGAATGCGAGAACGTCGTGTAATTGGATACGACGATCTCGGCCAACCGAGAAGTAGGAGATATCACCACGGTCTAGCAATTTGTAGAGGTGGGTTCGGCTCATGCCGAGGTGTTTGGCGGCTTGGCTCGGTGTGAGAGATTCATCTGAATCTGTAGCTACAATTTTCTCGCCTTCGCGAATGGAAGAAACAATTTGTAGAAGCAGGTCTCGAACCTCAGGAGATGCTTTAGATTCAGCAATCAGCTTAATTTCTTGAAGCTGGTCAGAGTGAATTTGAGAAGTGGGAATGGTGTGCATGATCGATTCCCTCCTTGCCTTTGAATGAATAAATCCCTGTATGGATGTCACAAATGAAACAGATGTCATAAATGACAGTAGTTTACTATTGAACACTAGTCCACTTGCGGAGCAAAAGCTAAGGCAAGCGCCAAAAAACCTAGCTCGGCGCGACAATCTCGTGAATGCGTTCGAGCGTTTGTGTGATCCCGCGGCGATTGCGACGCGGGAAGCCAAGCAGCTGCATCATGAAGCAGCGCTTTGAATTGCGTGCGTCCCATTCTTCGGTGACAATGGTGCCGCCTTCGACTGGCTTGAAGCGGTAGCGCCAGACGTAGTCGCCGCCTGGCTTCCAGGCAATGAGGCGTCCTTCTTCAATTTCCACGACAGTGTTTGTCATGCGGTAGCTCTTGCCCATTTTCATGTCTACGGAAAAGGAATCGCCGAGGGAGAGTTTCTCGGGGCCCTCGACGTTTGTTTCCTTGACGGTGCCGGAGCCGTCAATGCGGGGATGCTCGGCTGGATCTGCCACGAGATCGAAGATGGTCTGGGGTTCTGCAGGGATAAAGCGGTCAACTGACACAAAACAATTTTGCATACCCCCTAGGGTATCAGAAGGGTGCCGGGCGAGACTCAACCACCGATTTCATGATCAGGGTCGTAGTCAGTTTGAGAACGCCCGGGAGTGCGGTGAGCGACTCGTCGTAAAGCTTTTGAAATGCTGGAAGGTCCTTGGTGCTCACGCGCACGAGGAAATCTGGGTCGCCGAAGAGCCGGTCAACGTCGGTGACTTCGGGGATGGCGGCGATGGCTTCCTCGAATTCTTGGAGGATGGAACTTTCGCCGTCGCGCATGGTGATGAAGATGATTGTTTGAAATCCGAGCCCGACTGCCTCGGGGTTCAGCTTCGCGCGGTAGCTTTCGATCACGCCGGAGCGCTCGAGTTCGCGGACGCGGCGATGGCACGCTGAGACGCTGAGGTGGGTGGCGTCGGCGAGTGCGGTGATGGTCATGCGTGCATCGTCTTGCAGCAGAGAAAGAATCTTCCTATCGGCACGGTCCATATGGAAAATTATTGCACTGAACCGTCCGAAAATGGCGAAAGTAGAGAAAATATCCCTGCCAAAATGACCTATTCTTGCTCAATTGAGAATTGGGCAGGGAGAAGAAAACAGTGGATCTGAGTTTGGCCTTAAGTTTCTGGGGCATATCGCTCATGTTGAGCATCACGCCGGGAGCCGATTGGGCGTACATCATTGCGGCGGCGTTGAAGAATAAGTCGCCTCTGCCGGCGGTCATCGGCCTCTTAACTGGGCACTTCCTCGTAGTCGTGATTGTTTCGGCAGGCGTGGGCGCGGCCGTTGCTCAGTTCCCTTGGGTGCTGACGCTACTTTCGGTTGTAGGCGCGCTCTATCTGATCTGGCTTGGAATCGGGATGTTCCGCAACCCACCGACAATTGAAAGAGGCGAAGCCGTCGCCCAGGACTCGGTGTCCAAGCAGGCCCTGAAAGGTCTCGGCGTCAGCGGCCTAAATCCGAAGCTCTACCTGCTGATCTTGGTGCTCTTGCCGCAATTTGTGGATCCGAATCAATTCCTACCGGTGGGCGTGCAATTATTCGCCATTGGTTTGCTGCACATGGTTACGGTGTCGATAGTTTATGTGTGCGTGGCCTATGGGGCCCGGGCCCTGTTGCGTACCCGGCCAGGAGCTGCACGCATCGTGTCCTATCTTTCCGGCTTGATCATGATTGTGCTTGGCCTGGTGCTACTTGTCGAGCAATTAATTTGACGCAAACCTCCCGGGTGTTGTGCCCAGTAGGGAACGAAAGTGCCTGGTCAAATGGGCTTGGTCGTAGAATCCGGACTGTAGGGCAACCTCGCCGAGGGGTAGACCTTTGAGAAGAAGGGTGCGGGCGTGCTCGACGCGCAGGCTAATAACGTAGCGGTGCGGGCTGATCCCGAACGCCTTCGAGAATGAGCGCGAAAGGTGGCTCGGGTGGGTGTTGAGCTCGGCCGCTGCTTCTTCGAGAGTCGGGGTGTGGGGCAGGTGATCGTCGAGAAGCGAGCGAAAACGTCGCGCCAACGGGACATCATCGCGCTGCGCTGGGGACCCTGCGCCGAGGTGGGCGGAAAGCTGGTCGCACAGCGTGGCCAACTCGACCTCGGCGGCAAACTGGTCACCGGGCTGGAGCGCGTCGGTAAGGCGCCTGAAAGTACGCAGCGCCTGCGGATCGCTGATCAGGGGCGTGTCCACGCTGGCGCCGGTAAGGTGCGTCGGCAACCACTCCTCGTCCAAGTAAAGCGAGGTCTTTGCGTATTGCTTACCCCTTGCGGCGGATCGACCGGTGTGCGGGACGCGCGGCGGAAGCAGCGCAAGGCTCGCAGTGGGGATGTGGTGCGTTCTCCCGTCAAGCTCATAGGCGACGGCACCACGGTCGACCTCCATGAGCGACCACGAACTGTGGGAATGCACAGGATAAGCGTGGTCACGGTGAACTTCGCGGAGCACCTCGTGGATCTTGGGCACTGCGGGCTTCCAGGCGCGCGCGAGTTCCGCCGCGCCCGAACTGCCGTGCATACCCATGTCATAAATGTACAAGATCTTTGAAAGGCCCTGGGAAACACTAAGAGCATGACACCTTTAGCAGAGCACACCCGTCAGTTTATTTATCAGACCTTCGCCGAGCGTGGCGATGCTCCTTCGGTAGCCGAACTCGCACGCGTCCACGAAGTCACCCGCGAGCAGATGAACGAGGTGCTGCGCGAGTTGGCCGAGGCACACGCCGTGGTGCTAACAAGTGACGGCGATGCGATCCGCATGTCGCACCCATTTTCGGCCTCCCCCATGGCATTTACCGTCACCCCGCTCGACGGCTTCGATGATCGGCGCTGGTGGGGAGGGTGCGCCTGGGACTCCTTCGGTATGAGCGCCGCCGTGGGCGTTGACGTGCGCATCGACACCGCCTGCCCGCAATGTGGCACTCATCTGAGCTACACCGCCGGACCAACGCTTGCTCCCGAGGCGGATCTAGCCGTGCGATTCCCGCGCCCAGCCGCGCAGTGGTGGCCCGACGTCGTGCACACCTGCACTAATATTCGCACCTTCTGCAGCGCTGATCACGCCGCGGAATGGACGCAGAAGAACGCGCCAGGGGAGGGCTACGTTGCACCGCTCAAGCAAGTCTGGGACCTTGCGGTGCCATGGTACGGCGATAGGCTTGACGACGATTTCACGCCCCACTCTTCTGCTCAGAATCAACAGATTCTCGAAGAAGTTGGTTTGACCGGGGAGTTTTGGAAGCTGCCTTAGAGTCAGAAAGCGCAGCGACACCACCTGAGCCGATCTTGCACAGCTCGATCGATGTGGAGTTGGTGTCGTTATTGGGTTCCGAAACCATGCGCACAAAATAAACCTTGACAATAGTGTCAAGGTCAAGTCCCCGCGCTTCATGCAATTGTGCTTGACGACGATTTTACGCCCCACTTGTCTGCTGTCCTGAATCAATTCGCGTGCCTGTTTTGACGACCTCATGAAATAAATCTATATAACTGTATTGCAATGTTGATATGTTTGGGTTAGGGTTGAAGTCATGAGCGATGCACCAGACCTGAGTGAGGCGGCTCGGTTGTTCAAAGTATTGGGCAATGAGTCGAGGCTCAGACTCCTGCACTTAATCGGACAGGAACCTCGGGCCGTTGGAGCTCTTGTGGATGCAACAGGGATGTCGCAGCCACTAGTGTCTCAGCACCTTCGAACTCTGCGTCAAGCCGGGCTTGTCACAACTGACCGGCACGGCAACGAAGTGGAGTACAGCTTGGCGGACCATCACGTTTCCCACGTGATAGACGATGCAATTGCCCATTCCCAGGAAGAAAACTGACAAAAGGAGATAAATCATGAGCGACCACACAACTGCAGAGCACACTGTTGCAGAGCACAAGCACGGCGAAGGCTGCGGCCACGAGGCTGTCCAGCATGGCGACCACGTAGATTACATCCACGATGGCCACCGCCACGCTGAGCACGGCGATCACTACGACGAGCACGGCGAGAACTAAAAGAACTAAGTCGAAAGGCCTACGCGTCAAGCGGGGCCTTTTTGCTGTTTAAAGATAGCTATTGCTTGAGTGCAAGATCGAAATCTTCCGTGATCAGCGCCATATTGCATGCCGCTGCGGCGACATTACCGGCAGCGATCGACATTGGAACATTTGCACTCGGTTGGCAGACATTGCCCGCGAGCCAGACGCGAGGATTGCTAGTTTGTCCTTGCGCATTAACATTGATGAAGTTTCCTCCAAATGGCACATCGGTGCGCTCGAGCGAGAGCTGCTCAAGGTAACCGTCATTGGGCACCATCTGGCCATAGGTAAATGCTGCGTCGATGGTCTGGGATTCACCAGTGGCAAGTTCCACTTCAATTGGGCCATTGATTTCGCCACGCAGCGCCTTCACGGGAGCTGGTTCGATGCGAATTCCACGAGATTCCAGGCGAAGAACATGATCAAGGTCCAGCTCTCCCATTCCACCACTGAATAGCGTGAGCCGATCAGTCCACTGGCGGAGCATCTCGACTTGGTGAAGCCCGGCGGGGCTAAACCCGAGCACACCGATGCGTTGATCGGAAAACTCGTAGCCGTGGCAGTAGGGGCAGTGGGCCACATTATCGCCCCAACGCTCTGAAAGTCCTGGCACTGACGGGAGCTCGTCGTGAAGCCCTGATGCGCCGATCACTGCTCGGGTGAGATGGACGGATCCGTCGCTTGCCGTGACCTCGAGGAGGCGCGGGCTATCATCTGCTGTGTTGGGGACCTCACGCACGGTGGTTACTTCTTGGGCTGTGAATTCGATGCCGTAGATTTCACATTCAGCACGGCCCTTCGATACAAGCTCTAGGGGATTGGTTCCTTCGTTTCCAAGGACGGCGTGCATGTGGGAAGCGAATCGGTTTCTTGGCTTGCCGGTGTCAAAAACGAGAGTCTTTCGCCGTGCCCGCCCCAAAGTGAGGGCGGCGCTTAAACCGGCTGATCCGCCACCGACAACGATGACATCCCAATGGGAAGGTTGATTTGGTTCTGCCATTGGGCGCTCCTTAGATGGAAATGAATATTGTTTGCACTAAGTGTAGCGGGAAAGCTGGCGGCTGGTTTGGGGCAATAGTGCGCGACGCTAAAGGCCTTGCCCTCAGATTGTGAGTGCAAGGCCCGGGCCTCATTTGGTGGATAGATTAGCGACCAACGTAGCCAGCGTCGGCGTGGATCGTTGTGCCGGTCAGGTAACTGGATGCGTCAGAGGCGAGCCACAAAGTTGCCTGTGCAATCTCGTGAGCTTGGCCGAAGCGGTTGAGCAGGGAAAGCTGCGGCGCGTAGGTCACCTCGTCGAGTCCGAACTCTTTAATGGCACCGCGCAGCATGGGGGTATCGATCGCGCCGGGAGCCACGGTGTTGACTCGAATGTTGTGTGCACCGTTTTCCATCGCAGCGACCTTGGTTAGACCTTCTACGCCGTGCTTTGCGGCAACATAGGCGATGTTGTTTGGCTGTGGGCGGTGGCCAGATACAGAAGAAATATTAATAATCGAGCCACCGTTGCCCTGTTTGATCATTTGCTGGAGCTCGTATTTCTGGCAGAGTGCTGTTCCCTTGAGGTCTACTGCCATGAGCTTGTCCCAGTACTCTTCATCGAATTCGGAAGCCAAGCCGTTGTCCGGAGTCATTGCTGCATTGTTGACGGCAACGTCGAGAGAGCCGAACTCTTCAACCGTTTTGGCAACCATGTCCTGAACCATCTGCGAATTGGACACATCTACCTTGATGAATAGGGTCTTCGCACCGGTTTCTTCGGCGATTTGCGCGGCAACTTCTCGGCCCTTTTCTTCATTGAAATCAGCAACGACAACATTGGCGCCAGCCTGGCCGAAAAGGCGGGCAGTTGCTTCGCCCATGCCCATCGCGGCGCCGGTAATAATGGCCGTCTTGCCCTCAAGGACGGGGTAGACCTTTGCCTGCTCTGGTGCCTGTGGTGCTTCAGACATGTGAATTCCTCCATTTGGTATAGGTGAAACCCTGCGGTGGATGCGGGTTAATTCCCAGCGTACGGACATAATGATCAGACTTCAGGGAACTGGAGGTGACAAAAGGTGGGATAGATCATAGGGGCAATTCCATGTAGGCTGCATGCATGAGCGAATCACAATTCGTAAACAAGGATTCTGCAGCTACACCTGGAAAATTTACGCTCACCGCGGAAAATGGTGAGCCGATCGTCGGCACGCGACGCGACCCTGACACCGCACCACGCGGAGCGGTACTGATCGCCCCGGCCATTGCCACGAAGGCGAGATTCTATGATGCTTTCGCGCAGTGGCTGGTGGAGCAGGGGTTTCGCGTTTATGTTTTCGATTATCAGGGATATGGAGAGTCGGCGCATACTCCGCTTAAAGAGGTGAAAGCTGATTTTGTGACGTGGACTCGGGATGCCAAAACAGTGGTCGACTTTGTATCCACGGATGCTAAAGGGTTGCCACTGACATGGATCGGGCACAGCCTGGGTACCCAGGTCTTCGCCTTTACTGATCACACGAAAATAGACAAAGCCATTTTTACTTGTGGAGGCACCGGGTATTGGCGGCTGAGCGATCCGCCGAACCTTTTTATTACCCCGCTACTGTGGTGGGTGATTGCGCCAGTCTCGGTAAAAATCAAGGGTTATTTTCCCGGCAAAACGTTGAAAATTCTTGGCGATATCCCTGGTCCCGTGATGACCCAGTGGGGTAAGTGGTGTCGTCAACCTGGCTACATGCTCGATGATATGCCGGAACATCGCGCTACCTTCGCCAATGTGAAAACACCGATCACCGCCGTGACCTTTACCGACGACGACGTTATGTCGGCTAAAGCCAGCGCTCATCTGGAAAGATACTACTCGGGAGCGCAAATCACGCAGCGTCGCTACAAACCTGAAGAACTTGGCGAAGAAAAGATAGGTCACATGGGGCTTTACTACCGCGGCCGAGAAAAGCTGTGGGAGAAACTGTTCCCAGCCGAACTAGCTACCCGCTGAGCGCGAAGCTTGGCCACAACCAAAAAGTTTCGTTAGAGTAATTCTGTGCCTTATCAACCACCAACTTGGACGTCGAGACACACGAAGCGCTCGTATCCCACCATCACCCAGTTCGATCGGACTCACTTCACGGTCTTGGTCTTGCTGATCATCATTTCGGGGATTCTGGTGGTTACGGTGAAGAAGCTCCCGAAGAACGTGGTGAAGGCGACTCGGCAAATCTGCGCCTGGATCCTCGGCGTGTTGGTGGTTACCTACTACGCCTACGTGTTGCACCCGAAGCGTATCGTCTGGGATGAAACCGCACCTTTCCATGTGTCGGACTTCCTCCGCATTGCCACGCCCTTTGCCGTGGCAGGCAACCCAACGGCTTCCGCGCTGTCCTATTACTGGGGCACACTGCTCAACTCCATGGCGCTGCTGACCCCGGATATGGCCTACGTGCTGGACAATCGCAAGCTCCAAGAGGTGGCTTACTGGTTCTTCCACGGCATGGCGTTGGTTGTGCCAGTCGTGCTCACATTCGGTATGGATTACCGCCCGAATTGGAAGGATTGGCGCATCACCGTTGGCATCACGGTTGCCTGGGCAATTTTCGCCGGCGTAATGAATAAGGTCACCGGCGGCAACTATGGATTCTTAGCCCGCAAATCCCGAGGCATCTCCATTCTCGACCTGTTACCCAAGTGGCCGTGGTACATCGTGTTGCTCGCCGGAGCGCTTCCCGCTTTGTGGGCGGGAATGACCTGGGTGTGGCCTCAGAACCGACGCAACGGCTGAGTCAACTTCGCAGTCGCGGCCGGGATGTGTTCCGCAATCGCCGAAGCTGTCGTCGATTCCTCCCCAAACTCCGTCCGGGCCGCCAATTGGGCTGCCTGCGCATGCACTTGGACGGAATCCGCCAGGCCGTAGCTTGCCCCTGGGCCGAACTTTGCCACATCACGAGCCAGCCGCGCACCCATCAGCCCCGCCAAGACATCGCCCGAGCCAGGGGTTGCCGCCCACGAATTCCCCGTGTCCACGACCTCCACATCACCCAACGGCCGATTCACAATGATCGTCGTGCGCCCCTTGCGTACCACCGCACACCCCAAATACACGGCCAAATCCTCAGTCTCATCCAACCTGTTCGCGGCCGGCAACCGAATCGCCTCGCGCAGGCGCTCGAATTCACCGTCGTGCGGCGTGAGCACTGTAAGAGCTTTTCGCTTTACGACGAGCTCCCGCAGCTCCTCATTTTCCGCAAGCAAAGTCAGCCCATCTGCATCAATAATCAGATCCGTGTCAGTTTTGAGTAACTCACCCAGGTTGCTTGGGTCGTTCACGCCCGCGCCGGGGCCATACACCCAGGCCTGAACTCGACCGGCATCGGCAATTGAGTCGGTGGCCACAATTTCGGGGTGCGCGCGCACCACTTCGAGTGCTTGCGGACCGGCGTAGCGCACCATCCCTGGCGTTGCCTTGACCGCACCGGCCGTCGACAGGATTGCAGCCCCCGGATACTTGCCGCTACCAGCGCAGATTCCCACAACTCCGCCGGTGTATTTGTTGTCGTAGGGGCCGGGATTGTTTGCAGAAATACGCCCGGCTGTAAGTCGGGTGAGGCTCTCCGGCCATTTGTTCTGCCCATGTGTTGCTCGATAGACCTGCGTTACTTGCGAGCTGTCGTTTTGCGCCAGGAGCTCGTCGGAAATGGTGCGTCCTGGAATTCCCGCATCCGCCAGAAGCTGTTCACCGCATTCTGGCGCAAGCCCATGAGCTAGGCGCCATCCGCCAAACGTCACTGTGACGTCTGCGGTGACGTAGATATCGGCCACCTCACCAGTGTCGGCGTTGACTCCACTGGGAACATCCACGGCAAGAATATCCGTGTTCACTTCCAAGACTTCTAAGAGGTTGCCTACCTCGAGGGAAAGGCCACCACGGCCACCGATTCCAAACATTCCATCGATGGTGAGTCTGTACAAGGTGGTCGAGTGGGGAAGTGGATCGTCGATAAGCGTGCCCCCTGCATTCTTAAATGCAGTCAACGCTGGCTCATGGGCCTTGCCTGCGATGAGCCATGCGTCGACGGGATGGCCGTGCATGGCCAGCTCGGCGCCAGCATAAAGCGCGTCGCCGCCGTTGCCCCCTGGGCCAACAAGGAGGAGGGTGCGGTTGCGCTCGGGCGCGCCCGCAGTTGGCCAGGCAAGCATTGTCTCGGCTGCTTCAAACACTGCGTGAGCTGCAGATTGCATCAATTGATCGGTGGAATCCTGCGCATCCAACAGGGGTTTCTCGGCTGCGCGGATCTGGTCTGCTGTGTATGCGTACATACTCCCGATTGTAGGGACTATTCGGGCTGGCAGTTTGGGCACCAAAACAGGTTCCTGCCTTGCATATCCTTCTGTTGGATTGGTGTGCCACAGATATAACAGGGCATTCCTGCCCTGCGGTAGACGTAGACTTCGCCGCCGTGGTCGTCGTCACGCGCGACACGTCCCATCGACTCGGGCATATGCTCGGCGCGTACCGTATTAATCTCTCCCTGCTCGACGCCGAGGCGCATGAGTACGACGAGGTCGGCCCAGATGGCATCGAACTGCTCTGGGTGGAGTGCGGTTCCTGGGGTAAAAGGAGAAATGCCGAGGCGGAATAGTGTTTCAGCGCGGTAGATATTGCCAACACCAGCGAAAAGGGTTTGATCCATGAGCATGGCGCCGATGGAACGTCGTGATTTCAGTACTCGGCTTTTAATGCGGGAGGGATCCGCATCGGGGCGGATTGGGTCTTCGCCTACGCGGGCGAGGATGGCATCTACTTCTTCCTCGGTGGAGAGGCGACAGAACTGAGGTCCGCGAAGATTGGCTGCCAGATCCTCGGATTCGATGCGCAGACGCATTTGGCCCCAGTAGCTTTCCAGGGGCTCGAAACGCAGGTGGCCGATCAGCCCCAAGTGGATGTAGACAATGTGCTCCGGGTGATCGACATCGAAGTCGACGAAGAGATGCTTTCCGAAGGTGTCGGCCCGCGTGATCTGCGAGCCGTCCAAGGTTGCGGCTTCGGAGGCGAACCGGCCCTGGGGGCTGGTCACCACGAGGTCCTGGCCGCGAAAACCAGCATTGAGCCGGTTGGCTAAGCGGTGAATAACGTGTCCTTCAGGCATAAGGACTAGCTTAGCCAGCTCGGGCGGAACCCTAATCCATGGCTACAGGTTCAGGAGTGACCACAACACCGTCGAGGTCGGCATATACATAGTGTCCCGGGTGGAAAGTCACGCCACCGAAAGCGGCTGGGCCATCAACGGTGCCCACACCGTCCTTCGCCGACTTGCGCGGATTGGAACCCAGGGCCTTAACCCCAAGGTCCATCTTCGCTAGTGCTGCGCGGTCGCGCACGGGACCGTTGATGATCACGCCGTTCCAACCATTATCAATAGCTGCCTGCGCAATCATGTCGCCCATCAAAGCGGTGTGCATGTTTGCGTGGCCGTCGATGACCAAGACACCGTTCTTCTTCGGCGAGTTGAGGACCTTCTTCACCAAGCCATTGTCCTGGAAGCAGATGATGGTAGAAATCTCGCCACAGAAAGAGGTCTTGCCGCCGTAGTTGAAGAATTGGGTATCGCAGGATTGGACTTTGTCGCCGTAGAGGTCGGCAATGTCGCAAGTAGCTGTTTGATTGTTTTCGGTGTTGGTGTCGGTCATGGTGGGAGTCTCCTCAGATGCCTGAATTTTTTGAAGCCAGTAGAAAAGCACAAGTAGAAAAGCACACAGGGAGGCGCCGTGCATGCGCCTCCCTGTGCTGGGTCTATCCCTTAAATCTTGCTAGCTCTTGTGACAGAGGCTAGTGATTAGTGGAACTGACCTTCCTCGGTGGAACCAGCCAGAGCGGTGGTGGAGGAGGTTGGGTCAACGGTGGTAGCGATGTCGTCGAAGTAGCCTGCGCCAACCTCGCGCTGGTGCTTGACAGCGGTGAAGCCGCGCTCTTCTGCTGCCTTGAACTCGCGGTTCTGCAGGTCAACGAAGGAGGTCATGCCCTCGCGTGCGTAGCAGTAAGCCAGGTCGAACATGGAGTAGTTGAGGGAGTGGAAGCCAGCCAGGGTGATGAACTGGAAGGTGAAGCCCATTGCGCCGAGTTCCTTCTGGAACTTAGCAATCTCGTCTGCCTCAAGGTGTGCGGACCAGTTGAAGGATGGGGAGCAGTTGTAAGCCAGGAGCTGGTCTGGGAACTCAGACTTCACTGCTTCAGCGAACTGCTTTGCCAGTGCCAGGTCAGGGGTACCGGTCTCCATCCAGATCATGTCTGCGTAAGGAGCGTAAGACTTTGCGCGAGCGATACAAGGCTCGATGCCGTTCTTGACGTTGTAGTAGCCCTCAGCGGTGCGCTCACCGGTGATGAATGGCTGGTCGCGCTCATCAACGTCGGAGGTGATCAGGGTTGCTGCCTCAGCGTCGGTACGAGCGATGATGACGGTAGGCGCGTTTGCCACGTCAGCTGCCAGACGAGCAGAAGTCAGGGTACGGATGTGCTGCTGGGTTGGGATGAGAACCTTGCCGCCCAGGTGGCCACACTTCTTCTCGGAAGCGAGCTGGTCCTCCCAGTGGGTGCCTGCAGCACCAGCTGCAATCATTGCCTTCTGCAGCTCGTAGACGTTCAGCGCGCCGCCGAAGCCAGCCTCGCCGTCAGCAACGATTGGAACGAGCCAGTTGTCAACGGAGTCGTCGCCCTCGACGCGTGCGATCTCGTCGGAACGCAGCAGTGCGTTGTTGATGCGACGAACAACGCTAGGAACGGAGTTCGCTGGGTACAGGGACTGGTCTGGGTAGGTGTGGCCGGAGAGGTTTGCGTCACCAGCAACCTGCCAACCGGAGAGGTAGACAGCCTTCAGACCTGCGCGAACCTGCTGCACTGCCTGGTTGCCAGTCAGTGCGCCCAGGGAGTTGATGTAGTAGCCGTCGCCCTTGGTTACTTCGTCCCAGAGGATCTCAGCGCCGCGACGAGCCAGGGTTGGCTCCTCGATGACGGTGCCCTGCAGACGCTCTACCTGCTCTGCGGTGTAGTTACGGGTGATGCCTTCCCAGCGTGGGTTGGTATCCCAATCCTGCTGGATTTCTGCTGCGGTACGTGCTTGTCCTGTGGTGGTCATGGAAGGACCCTTTCTTCGAACTGCGGGAGGATGTGCTCGGAGTTACCCGAAGGAATTGCTGTGAAGCTAGTCACGTCCTTGGGGTGTTGGGAGTAAGTATCCACAGACCGGACATGGTTCGTCAACGTAATGCGTTTGTTAGTTTTCGCATGGGGGTAACGGGTGGTTCTTGCAAAGATTGCAAATGTAAAGACTTGCAAAAAGGACTAGTCCATATCGAATGGGGTGCGCTGACTTGCATGTATGTAAAAGGGTTAATGAGGTGGCTTTATAACCAAAACCATCGTATGTGACCCAGATTACGACTTTTGATTCGCATGAACAGGGGTGGCTTGGCATGCAAAGGCTTCGAAGTCATTTACCGAGTGATGACCATCACTTAGTCTGTCGTTAGGTGTTTCGCACAACACGCGGGATTTGCCGTAGGGAACACAAGGCTTCTATCCCGAGACCCTCCAAGAAAGGATCTGTTTTTATGTCATCCAATCAGGCTCCGCTGTCGAGCAATGTCGAGCGCGTTGAAGCTGCCGGCCTTCAGGTCGATGCAAAACTGTACAAATTTGTAAACGAAACACTGCTGCCAAAGATCGGCCGCGACCAAGAAGCATTCTGGGCTGGCTTCGCATCGATGGTCAAGGATCTGACTCCTCGGAACCGCGAATTGCTCGCGCGTCGCGACGAGTTGCAGACCCAGCTCGACGACTACTACCGTGCGAACCCAGGCCAGCCTGACCCTGACGCTCATGCAGAGTTCCTGCGCGAGATCGGATACCTGGTCGAGCGTCCAGCAGACGCCCCAATTCGCACCGAGAACGTCGACGAAGAATTCGCAACCATGGCCGGCCCACAGCTGGTTGTTCCTATTACGAATGCGCGCTTCGCCATCAATGCGGCAAACGCACGTTGGGGCTCGCTTTACGATGCGCTCTACGCAACCGATGTGATCCCAGAGACCGACGGTGCTGAGCAGGGTGCGAAGTACAACCCAGTTCGCGGTGACAAGGTCATCGCATGGGCACGTGACTTCCTGGACAAGGCAGTTCCGCTCAACGGTGCATCGCATGCAGATGTTGAAAGCTACGCCGTAGAAAACAGCCAGCTGGTTATCACCGTTGGTGGCAACGCAGTCGAGCTTAAGGACCCTGACGCATACCGTGGCTACCAGGGCGAGGAATCCAACCCAACTGGCATCGTCTTGCGCAACAATGGCCTGCACCTGATCATCAAGCTGGATGCCAACCACCCAGTGGGTAAGGCTGATAAGGCTGGCGTCGCCGACGTCATCCTTGAGGCCGCGGTCTCCGCGATCATGGACTTTGAGGACTCCGTCACAGCTGTCGACGGCACCGATAAGACCTTGGGCTACAAGACCTGGTTCGGTCTGAACACCGGCGACATCTCGGCAACCGTGTCTAAGGGCGATCGCACCTTCGAGCGTGTCCTCGAGCATGACGTCACCTACAACGCAGCAGATGGCTCCGAAGGTCGCCTGCATGGTCGCTCCATGTTGCTGTGCCGCAATGTTGGCCACCTCATGACCACCCCTGCAATCCTTGTCGATGGCGAGGAAATTCCCGAGGGTCTGATGGATGCGGCCATCACCGTTGCAGCTGCACTGCCAGGCCTGGACCTGGATAATGAGCGCCGCAACTCGCGCACCGGCTCCATCTACATCGTGAAGCCAAAGCAGCACGGCCCAGAAGAAGTTGCCTTCACCAACGAGATCTTTACCCGCGTGGAGCAGCTCCTCGGCCTGGACCCATTCACCGTCAAGGTCGGCGTCATGGACGAAGAGCGCCGCACCTCCGTCAACCTGGATGCATGTATTGCCGAGGCTGCTGATCGCCTGGTATTCATCAACACCGGCTTCCTCGATCGCACCGGCGACGAGATCCACACCTCCATGCTGGCAGGCGCGATGGTGCGCAAGGCCGAGATGCAGACTTCCCCATGGAAGCAGGCATACGAGGACAATAACGTCGACGCCGGTATCGCTCGCGGACTGCCTGGCAAGGCGCAGATCGGTAAGGGCATGTGGGCCGCTACCGAGTTGATGTCCGACATGGTCAAGACCAAGATCGGTCAGCCACGCGAGGGCGCAAACACCGCTTGGGTTCCATCACCAACTGGTGCAACTCTGCACGCTACCCACTACCACCAGGTCGACGTCTTCGCAGTCCAGGACGAGCTGCGCGCAGCAGGTCGCCGCGACACCTTCCGCGACCTGGTCACCGTCCCAGTCTCCCCATCCACCGACTGGTCGGACGCAGAAAAGAAGGAAGAGCTAGACAACAACTGTCAGTCCATTCTTGGCTACGTCATTCGTTGGGTTGAGCAGGGCGTTGGCTGTTCCAAGGTGCCAGACATCCACGACATCGACCTGATGGAAGACCGCGCGACCCTGCGTATTTCTTCCCAGCTGCTGGCTAACTGGCTCACCCACGGAGTGGTCACCGAGGAACAGGTCATCGAGTCACTGGAACGTATGGCGGTCGTCGTCGATAAGCAAAACGAGGGTGACCCACTGTACCGCCCGATGTCTGCCTCCTACGAGCAGTCCATCGGCTTCCAGGCAGCGAAGGACCTGATCCTCAATGGCACCCAGTCGCCGTCGGGCTACACGGAGCCAATCCTGCATGTGCGTCGTCGCGAGTTCAAGCAGGTAATGGGCCTGGCGTAGTCATTGCGCTAAGATAGCCTCGTTCATATTTGCGTTCATATTTTGAGCGAGACTGGGAGGTCACTCGTCGTGCCACATGCAATCGGATTCGACCGCGAACGCTACATCGAGATGCAGTCCGAGCAGATTAATAAACGACGAGAAGAGATCGGCGGAAAGCTTTACCTCGAGATGGGAGGAAAGCTTTTCGACGACATGCATGCCTCCCGCGTCCTGCCCGGGTTCACCCCGGACAATAAGATCGCCATGCTGGAGCGCATTAAAGACGATGTGGAAATCATGGTCTGTATCAATGCGTATGATCTGGTGCGGCAGAAGAAGCGCGCGGACCTTGGCATCACCTACGAGGACGACGTGCTCCGTCTCATTGATGTGTTCCGCGAGCGCGGCTTCCTGGTAGAAAACGTGGTGATGACGCAGCTTGAAGAGGGCAATGTTCAGGCCGAGGAATTTGTTGAGCGGCTCAATCGCCTTGGGCTGAAAACTGCTCGTCACCGCGTCATTCCCGGATACCCTACCGATACCGCCCGGATTGTCTCCGAGGAGGGCTTTGGCCGCAACGACTACGTGGAAACCTCCCGCGATGTCATTGTCATGACCGCGCCGGGCCCGGGCTCTGGCAAGCTGGCCACCTGTCTCTCGCAGGTTTATCACGAGCACAAGCGCGGTATTGCTGCAGGTTACGCGAAGTTTGAAACCTTCCCCATCTGGAATCTTCCCCTCGAGCACCCCGTCAACCTCGCCTATGAGGCTGCAACCGCGGATCTCGACGACATCAACCTCATCGACCCCTATCATCTGGCCGCCTACGATAAGCGAGTGACCAGCTACAACCGCGACGTCGAGGTATTTCCTCTGCTCAAGGCCCTGTTGAAGCAGGTCACAGGCACTACTCCTTATCAGTCGCCCACGGATATGGGCGTGAATATGGCAGGCTATTGCATCTCCGATGACGAGGTGTGCCGTGAGGCCTCGCGCCAGGAAATCATTCGTCGATACTTCAAAGCGCTTGTCGACGAGCGCCGCAACGACTCGGACGACACTGTTTCCTCGCGCATCGGCATGATTATGAATAAGGCGGAGTGCTCCGTCGAGGACCGTCGCGTTGTCGCACCTGCGCGTGCGGTTGCCGAGGCCACCGGAAATCCAGGTGCCGCCCTCGAGCTGCCCGACGGCACAATTCTTACAGGTAAGACCACCGAGCTGCTCGGCCCATCGGCTGGTGTGTTGCTCAATGCGCTGAAGCATCTGGCGGGGATTGCGAAGGAGGAGTTGCTGCTCTCTCCCGAATCCATTGAGCCAATCCAAACGCTGAAAACTGCTCACCTCGGCTCGTCGAACCCGCGCTTGCATACCGACGAAGTGCTGATCGCGCTTTCCGTCTCTGCTGCACACAACGAAGCGTCGCGCCGGGCACTTGCCCAGTTGAAGTCGCTGGCTGGTTGCGAAGCACACACCACCACAATTTTGGGCAGCGTGGACGAAGACATCTTCCGTAACCTCGGCGTTCTGGTGACGTCCGATCCGCAGTACTGGCGAAAAGGGCTGTACCACAAGCGCTAGGTAGGCTGAGTTACATGGATTCTAAGGCAACAAATTTTCAACACGTTGAGTTTATCGGTGGATACACCCTGTTTTTCGAGGCAGGCACTACTGAGGTTGACTCCGTTATCGTCGAGGCGGGGTTTAGTCCCAGCGGCTATTTTTGGGAGCGCATCGCGCAATACCTCTACGAAAGTGACCGGATTGAGGGCCCATTCGCTTGGGATAGCTCGCTGAACTTTTTCTCAGTAAACGGGTCTTTAGAATCTACCGAGGCGCTCAAGGCTGAACTGGGGAAACTCGTGGGCGATGCGGCGGCGCTGCGTGAAGTGATGAGCGCCGCCGAAGCCGATGATTTCGAGCTGGAGTATTAGCTCTTTTGTTTTCCGCGTTACTTTTCGTCGAGTAGCTCGCGAACGCGCGGAATAACTTTCTCGCCGATGAGGCGAATTGCGTTCATGGAGTGCTCGTGCGGGATCGGTCCGTTGGAGTACTTGAACACGAAACGGTCAAGCCCTAGTTCGCGGATAGATTTCGCAGTCTTTTGGGCCACGGTCTCTGGGGAACCGACGTGGGCAGCACCATGGAGGATCTCGCGCTGGAACTGATCTGGGGTAGGCGCCGGCCAACCGCGTTCACGGCCAACAAGAATCTGCGAGCGCTCCCAGTACGGGTAGAGGATTTCTTGTGCCTCGGCGTCGGTGTCGGCAACGAATCCGTAGAAGTGCGCGCCGACTTTCTGCTGCGGTTGGCCCAGCTGATCGTTGGCCCTCTTGTATAGGTCCACAAAAGGCTTGAAGCGCACTGGTGCGCCACCGATAATTGCCAGCATCAGCGGCATCCGCTGGCGAGCTGCACGGATGACTGACTCTGGTGAGCCACCTACGGCCACCCACGTCGGGATCGGAGTTTCAGTTGGCGGATAGAGAGTGGCATTCTCCAGAGCCGCACGGGTGGTGCCCGACCAGCTAAAAGGTTCCCCGGACTGGTCTGCATCGAGGATGGTGCGCATTAGGTCGAGCTTCTCCTCGAATAGCGCCTCGTAGTCGTTGAGGTCGTAGCCGAAAAGGGGGAAGGACTCGGTAAAAGAACCACGGCCCAGGGTCATCTCGGCGCGCCCGTTGGAAAGCGCCTGCAAGGTGGAGAAGCGCTCAAAGATCCGAACCGGGTCATCGGAAGAGAGCACAATAACCGAGGTAGTCAGGTGGATGTTTTTGGTTCGTGCGGCAACGTTGGACAAGATCATGTCGGGGGAGGGAACCGCGTAATCTGCGCGGTGGTGTTCGCCGATGCCGAAGACATCAAAGCCAAGTTCGTCGGCAAGCACAGCTTCCTCGGCGACGTTGCGGATCACCTGTGCGTGCGGGAGAAGGTTACCGGCGAGGTCCGACTGAACGTCGCCGAAAGTATCGAGGCCGAATTCGATAGCCATGGTGGGCTCCTTAAGAGTTAATTTGTGGTTACGTCAACATTCAACCTTATCAAGGGCCGTGCCATTCCCTAAGAGTCATTCCCAATAACACATTTAGGTTGCATAGGACCCCAGCACTAGAATAAGTGCTATGTCGCAGAGCAAAATCCTCCTGTACTACCAGTTCCGCCCCATCCCCGACCCTGAAGCGATCCGGCTGTGGCAGCGCGACCTGTGCGAGTCACTCAACTTGTATGGTCGCATCCTCATCTCCGAACACGGCATCAACGGCACCGTCGGCGGGGACATGGAAAACTGCAAGATTTACGCGAAGAAGACCAAGGAGTACTTCCGCGGGATGGAGTACAAGTGGTCCGAGGGCGGCCGGGATGATTTCCCGAAGCTCTCGGTGAAGGTGCGCGATGAAATCGTGGCCTTCGGCGCTGCCGGTGAGCTTAAGGTCGACGAACACGGCGTGATCGGCGGCGGCCAGCACCTCAAGCCACACGAGGTCAATGAGATGGTAGAAAAATACGGCGACGACGTTGTATTCTTTGATGGTCGCAATGCCCGCGAAGCTGAGATTGGCAAGTTTAAAAACGCCGTCGTGCCGGATGTGGAAACTACCCACGACTTCATCGCAGAGCTCGAGTCCGGCAAATACGACTGGATGAAGGATAAGCGCGTCATCTCCTATTGCACCGGCGGAATCCGCTGCGAGATCCTCTCTTCATTGATGAAGAACCGGGGATTCAACGATGTCTATCAAATCGACGGTGGCATTGTTCGATACGGAGAAAAGTATGGCAACCAGGGCTTATGGGAGGGCTCGCTCTTCGTTTTCGACGATCGCATGCACACCGAGTTCGGCATCGACAACGACCCGAACTTCATCCAGCTCGGCCACTGCGTCCACTGCGGTACGGGAACGAATCAGTTCTACAACTGCACCAATGAGCCACACTGCAGGCAGCAGTATCTCAGCTGCGAGGCCTGCTGGGAAGAAAACCCTTATTGCAAGGAGTGCTCTGACAAGAACGCGGAAAAGAACGCAGAGCTTAAGGCGTAAAGTCGGTGGCCAGCATGCCCACCGTGGTGGTCAGCCACACCATGGTAAACGGCACCAGTGGCAGCCAAAACACGCCCATCCACGGCATCCACCGCTCATAGCGATTGAGTTTGCGCACCATGATCACCGCGCAACCGATCAGCGCGGCAACAGGTGGGATCGAGGTCAGCACTGCCCACCATGTGCGCTGGCTCGTGCTGCACAGCCAGGTGGCCTCGCCCGCGTCACACAAGGGGCCACCGATCATGCGGAAGATCACCGCGAGCAGGCCTGCGAATACAAGGGTGCCCACTACGGAGACGAGCATGTATATGATCGCTTGTTTGGTGGAGGCGTTATTTCGCTTTGCGACGACTAACGGGTCTGGTTGATCAGCCAGATCGTCGAAAGACTCGGCCTCAGGGCGCACGCGATTAGAGTAGTCGGCGTCGCCGGAGAGATCGTTTTCTGGGTGAGTCATGCCCTCTAGCCTAGGCGTTTTCGTTTGGATGTATAACCACGGGTACTGGGACGTGGCGCAGGAATTCAGATGCGGTGGAGCCAACGAACACTCGCTCCAAAGTACCGATGGGTTGAGAACCCATGCACAACAGATCGCCCTTCTTCCACTTCAGTGAATCCACCGCGTTTGCCCAGCCTTTACCGGTGCCAATTTCTGTTTCCACATCCAAGGAATCGTGGTACTCCATGACACGATCGCGGGCGAGATCCAGCATGCCTAGGGCGTGCTCATTCCACTCGTCGATAATCTCATTGCCGATGCCCTTGGCGTTGGACAGCGTGACATCGCCGATACCCGTCGGCGAAAAGGCGATTATCCGCAGTGGCACATCCAGATGGTTCGCGATATCCGCCGCAAATTGCAAGCTTGGAGAATCCTCAGTGCGGTTTTCCAAGAACGCGAAGTTGACGCGGGTGATGCCCTTCTTAGAAAGTTTTACTGCACGAGGAGCAAGCCCCAGCGCCATCGGAGAGGAGTGCATCAACGTGTCAGCTGTGGAGCTAGCAAGGAAGCGGCCCTTCGAGGCTGCAGCATTGGAACCAAGCAGAATCATATCGGCGTTGAAGCGCACGGCTTCGTCGGTAAGCAACTGCGCCTCATTCTGGCCATCCGTAAACGTTGAGAATTCCTCATCCCACTGCTCAGCAGGTACCTCAAGATCTTTGAGCGCGGCGGAGACGGCTTTGGTGCAGGCGGCTGATTCCTTGTCGCGCCATTTTTGGTATTTGCTTCCCAGCATGCTCATTGTTGCAGGCCAGGGGCGTAAAAATGTCGATGTAACCCGAATGGATACGGGTAAACTGCGGCCGAGCCAGGCAGCAAATTCTAGTGCCTCGCGGCCGCCGGAGGCGGAGTCGCCTGGATCCCATGCGACAAGCAGACGCAACGGACGATCGAAAATGGCGTCACTTGTGTGTAAGGGGTTTGATGAATGATTCGACATAAGAAGTGGAAACGCTTCGTTGGAGTAAACGGATACCGTAACCCCCATTATGTACGGTTAGCCGTTCTTATCGGAAATCTGCTCTGTATCTTGTTCAACACCGTAGGAATCTGCTAACACATTGATCACATCAGCGAGTTCGCTGATTTTCCGCAAACTGTCTTGATCCAAGGACGAGAGCATGTCGGCAAGATAGCGGGTGCGCTCTTCGCCAACCCGATCAAGTTCCTGTTCACCGAGCTCGGTCAGTTCTACACGCACACCGCGGCGATCCTTTTCTTCTCTGATTCTGCGGACCAATTCACGCTGCTCCAATTGATGCAGCGCATTGGATGCGGTGGGCATGCGGATACCTTCCTCTTTAGCTACTTGGCTAATGCGGGAGGCACCGTTGTCCCGCAGCCTTGTCATAATTGACAACTGCGGGCCGGTAAGATCCGATTGCTCGGATTTACGGAAGTAAGTGACGTATAACTTGGTCATTGAGGGGCGCACGCGCCGCGCAATGTCCATTGGGTCAATTGGTGCCGATGGATCGGATGAGGTCATGACCCCATTGTAATCACAAACTTATAACTACTTGCTAGGTCGAAACGACTACTGGCCAGCAATATAGTTTTCAAGCTCCGCACGGGCTTCGTCGTCAGCCATCTGAACTGGTGGGGATTTCATCAGGTAGGCAGCGGCTGGCAGGATTGGGCCCGCATCGCCACGGTCCAGTGCGATCTTCGCAGCACGAACTGCATCGATGATGATGCCAGCGGAGTTTGGCGAGTCCCATACCTCTAGCTTGTACTCCAGGTTCAGCGGAACCTCGCCGAATGCAGTGCCTTCCAAGCGGACGTAGGCCCACTTGCGGTCATCGAGCCATGCGACGTAGTCGGAAGGGCCGATGTGGACGTTGCGGTCTTCCTTGCGTCCAGCGAGCGGAGAGTCCTTCAGGTTGGAGGTCACTGCCTGGGTCTTGGAAATCTTCTTCGACTCGAGGCGGTTGCGGTCCAGCATGTTCTTGAAGTCCATGTTGCCACCGACGTTGAGCTGCATGGTGCGATCGAGGCGCACGCCACGATCTTCGAAGAGCTTCGCCATCACGCGGTGGGTGATGGTTGCACCGACCTGGCTCTTGATGTCGTCGCCGACGATTGGCACGCCTGCGTCCTTGAACTTCTGTGCCCACTCAGGATCGGAAGCAATGAACACTGGCAGTGCATTGACAAATGCGACACCTGCATCGATGGCAGCCTGCGCGTAGAACTTGTCAGCTTCTTCGGAACCCACTGGAAGGTAGGAAACAAGGACATCAACCTTGTTATCCTTCAGTACCTGAACTACATCGACAGGTTCTGCAGTGGACTCTTCAATGGTGTCCAGGTAGTGGATACCCAAGCCGTCGAGCGTTGGGCCACGCTGAACGGTCACGCCGGTTTGTGGAACATCTGCGATCTTGATGGTGTTGTTTTCACCAGCTTCAGTAGCATCGGCCAAGTCGACGCCGACCTTGGTGGCATCAACATCAAATGCTGCGACGAATTCAAGATCGCCAACATGGTAGTCGCCGAACTGGACATGCATGAGGCCCGGGACTTTCTGGTCCACTGGTGCGTTGCGATAAAACTCAACGCCCTGGATCAGCGACGTGGCACAGTTGCCCACGCCCGCGATGGCCACACGAATTTTGCTCACTGTTAAAACTTCCCTTCGATTTCAGTGAAACTTTCGAATGAAAGCCTATGGGCCGACCAAATAAAAAGCACGTTTCAAGAGGGCAAATTGCAGTGTTAATCGATCAAGTAAGGTAGAAAGCGTGATTATTTATAGTCATCAAATCTCACATGAGTGGGAGCGCCGAAACGTTCTGCGCCACGTTCAGGCCGGCAGAATTAAGCGCGAGGAGGTCTGCGATGCGGATTTCCTTCTCATCACCGCAGCCAAGTTTCACGGCGTGCTGGCGGGTCGTCCGTGCCCGATCTGCGAGGGCGAGCTGCGCACAGTGAAGTGGATTTACGGCGAGCAGTTGGGTCGCAGGTCCGGCACAGCGCGTAGCGACGACGAAATTTTGGCAATTGTTCAGGAATCTGGTCCAGTGACGGTACATAATGTAGAGGTCTGCCCAAACTGTTCCTGGAACCATCTTCTTACGGAGGCGCAGGCAGACATTAAGGCATCGGCCTAGGGGTCTATGCAATTAATAGGAATATTAGGGTGCTTCCAATTCCCATAACCTTGGGCAAGGAAGTAATCTGCACTATAGATAACAATAGAAACACTAGATAACAGTGGAGTAGGGAATTAGGGAAGCATTCTTCTTTTCCTGTAACACTGGAATCGGCATTTATTTTGGCATGGGCAGCGCTGTGTAGGGACTTGCAGGAACGTGCGCACTGCTGCCTTCGAACTTGTAGGAATTCTACGTGGCTGAAAACACTAATGAAAACAAGACTCCGAAGCAGGAGAGCAGCAGCTCGAAAAAGGGTGCATCCGCAGCCAAAAACCGGAACGGGCTGTGGACCACGCTCGCAATTATTATTGTGGCGATCATCGCGATCCCGCTGATCATTTTTGGTGTCGCCTACTCTAGGGCCGATATCCCTCAACCTCAGGAGCTGCAAGCCGCCCAGGTTTCGTCGATTTACGCGAATGACTCGACGACGGAACTGGCGCGTCTTGTGCCTCCTGAAGGAAATAGGACCCAGGTCCCCCTCGAAGAAGTGCCAGTGCATCTTCAAGATGCAGTGCTGGCCGCGGAGGATCGAGAGTTCTGGACCAACCAGGGCTTTTCCTTTACCGGTTTTGCACGTGCAGTGCTCGGCCAACTCACGGGCAATTCTTCGGCCGGTGGTGGCTCCACAATTACCCAGCAGTATGTGAAAAACGCGTTGGTGGGCAATGAGCATTCCTATGTTCGTAAGGCTCGCGAGTTGGTCTATTCGGTCAAAATGACCAATCAGTGGAGCAAGGAAGAGATTCTTGCTGCTTATCTCAATACTGTGTACTTCGGCCGAAATGCTTACGGCGTTGAAGCTGCAGCGAACGCATATTTCGCCAAGTCTGCATCTGAGCTGAACGTGGAAGAGAGCGCTCTGCTGGCCTCGATGATTCAGCTGCCTAGTCAGCTAGATCCATGGACGAACCGTGAAGGTGCGGAACAGCGGTGGAATTACGTTCTTGATGGCCTCGTAGACATGGGATCGATCTCGCAGGAGCAGCGCGACGGGATGGTCTTTCCAGAAACTCGGGACCCTGCCGAGTACTCCGCTTACACCGAGGCCACCGGCTCCAACGGCATGATCAAGAATCAGGTCATCCGTGAGCTTGAACTGATTGGTATTTCTGAAGAAGACATCACTAATCGTGGCCTTCAGATCACCACCACGATCGACACAAATGTCCAGCAGGCGGCGATTGACGCTGTGAATTCAAACCTGGCCACCCTGCAAGATGATGCGCGTTCCTCTGTTGTAACAATTGAACCAGGAACAGGCGCAGTCCGTGGCTACTACGGTGGCGAGGATGCGAACGGCTGGGACTACGCAGACGCAGCGTTGCAAACAGGCTCAACTTTTAAAGTCTTCGCGCTCGCTGCCGCATTGCAGCAGGGTATCCCACTGACCGCAGCTTATGATTCGGGTCCGGTGACGCTGCCGGGCAACATCGAAGTGGAAAACTGGGACGGCGGCAACGCTGGCGTCACCTCCATCGCGACGGCACTGGAGCACTCCTACAACACGTCGTTCATTCGCCTGCAATACGACTTGGAGAACACCACACAAGACACTGCTGATATGGCACACGCACTTGGTATGGCAGAGTCGCTTCCTGGAATTCCGCAGACTCTGACGGAAAATGGTGAGAAGCCATACGAAGGTATCGTTTTGGGCCAGTACCAGTCGCGCGCTATTGATATGGCAACTGCGGTGGCCACGCTGGCTAACCACGGTGTGTGGCATCCGACCCACTTCGTCGAGAGCGTAGAAACCGCCGATGGAGAGGTGCTGTACCAATTTGACCCGACCTATTCAGAGCGTCGCGTCAATGCACAGGTTGCGGACGCCACCATCAATGCAATGGAGCCAGTTGCCGGGAATGCCGGAAAGAACCTCGCGTACGGTAGGCCTTCAGCATCGAAGACGGGTACCTCTCAGCTGGGAGATACCGGTGCGAACAAGGACACCTGGATGGTGGGTACCACTGCCGAGTTGACCACCGCAGTGTGGGTCGGCACCGCAGACGGCACCAACGCCATCTACAACGAGTGGGGCGGAAATATGTACGGTTCAGGTAGTGCATCCTCCATCTGGAAGCAGGTCATGGATAGGTCCTTGGAAGGCCGCGAGATAACTACCTTCCCCGTTGCAGATCCGATCAATTGGGGCTCGGGAGCACCGGGCGGAAACTACACCTCAGTCGCACCGCAGCCGAGCTACACGGCGCCTCGGGCGACTACGGCAGCTCCGTCGGTGGCACCAGTTCCGTCGAGCGAACCTGTGCCTTCATCGGAGCCAGTGCCGTCGCCAGAGCCGGAACCAGCACCTTCGCCAGAACCAGCACCGGCACCTTCGCCAGAGCCAGCACCTGTGCCAAGTCCAATTATCGAGATTCCGCAGGTCGAAATCCCAACAATCACTGTGCCTGATTTGCAGCTGTAGGGTCTAAGGCGTGAGGCAATCGTCGATAAGCGAAAAAGCACCGCACCCCAGCGAGCGTGTCCAACCCGCTCACACTGAGCCGATGGCTCGGGATGTGGTGCGTTTCCTGGGCGGTCCGATGGGGCGCTTCGCGCGCATCGGCCGGGCGCGGTGGTGGACGCCACTGCGTGTGCTCATCGCCGTGGCGTGGGTGTTTCTGGCGTTCGGGGTGCTCTCCAAGGCGAACTGCGCCGGTGGAGTTCGTACCTCCGATGGGCTGATCGCTCTGAATTGGGCGGGAAATCGGCAATATACCTCGTTTTGTTATAACGACATCACCCCGCTTTATAGTGGCCGTGGGCTGGATCAGCCGGGATTTGTCTATGCCTATTCCTGGGTTGAGGGGGACCTCACCCGGTACATGGAATACCCGGTTTTGGCGGGGCTTTTCCAAGGGGTGATGGGGTGGATCGCGCGAAATACTTACGGCCTGGTGGATTCGTTCCTGCCCAGCGCTGGCTGGTATTTCTACCTCACGGCATTCGTTTTGTCGATCATGTGGATCTGCACGATTCGCATCGTGGCAGAGCTTGCGGGCAATCGGATTTGGGACACGGTCCTAGTTGCGGCATCGCCACTAGTGATAGTCCACGCCTTCACCAACTGGGATATTCCCTCGATTTTGTTCCTCGTCGCTGCCCTGCTGCTGGCACGCAATAAGCACTTCCTCTGGGCGGGCGTAATGATAGGCGCGGGCACTGCCTTTAAAATGTGGCCGCTGTTTGTGCTCGGTGCCTACCTGGTGGTTGCCATCCGTAAACGTAGTTTTGGGCCTTTCCTCAAGATGTTAGGCACCGCTGCTGTGACTTGGCTTGTGGTTAACCTGCCGATCATGGTGGCCTACCCGCAAGCATGGGCGGAATTTACCCGCCTGAACTCGGAACGTAGTTGGGAATGGACCACAATCTACGCGGTGATCTCCCGGATGACAGGCTGGACGGGATTCGACTCGGGCGCGGGCGCACCCGAGATCCTCAACGCCGTGACCTTCTTGCTCTTCGCGGCCGCGTGCCTGGGCATTTTGATCCTCGGGCTCAAAGCGCCACGTACCCCTCGGATCGCCGAGCTGCTCTTCCTCATCGTCGCGTTCTTCTTGCTCTTTAACAAGGTGTGGAGCCCGCAGTATTCCCTGTGGCTGGTCATCCCCGCGGTGCTTGCGCTGCCCCATTGGCGCCTTCTGTTCAGTTGGATGACAGTGGACATGATGGTCTGGCCGATCTTGATGTGGCATATGCTTGGCGCAGACAATAAAGGACTGCCAGGCGAGGTGCTCAACCTCGTGGTGTTGGTGCGCGATGGTTTCATCGTCGTGATGATTGTCCTGGTAATCATGCAAATTCTTGGGAAAATTCCGGACCGTGTCGCCGCCGCGCATCATGGTCATGACCCTCTATTGACCACCCCGAATCAGTGGGTTCAGAAAGAAACTTAATGCTCTCGCTAACAACCATCCTGGGTATTATCTCGATCTTCATTTCCTTCGCGCTGTTCGGCACGGCCTTTTACTTGGCAATGAAGAAGAAATCATGGAAAGTCTGGGTGCCCGTCATCGTGATTGCCTTCCTCTTCATGACAGTGATCCCTGTCAGCCTGGCGGTGTTCGTCGCGGTGCCAGAAGGCTCCGCGGGCTAAAGACTTCGCTTTACGACGAGGCGTTTTGGCCGGTAGCGATTTTTTCAGCGATTTCTTGATAGAGCTTCGATGCGGTACCCTGGGTAAGTTGCTTGACGCAACGAACCCTCCTGCTATCACTAAAAATGGTGATGGCCGAAAACCAATACATAAGACCATAGGAGGTGATGAGGTCCGTGCGTCACTACGAAGTAATGATCATCCTTGATCCGCAACAAGATGAGCGCACCGTTGCCCCGTCCCTGGATAAGTTCCTCGAGAACGTCCGCAAGGATAACGGCAAGGTGGAGAACGTTGATGTGTGGGGCAAGCGTCGTCTTGCATACCCAATCAACAAGAAGGACGAAGGTATCTACGCAGTAGTTAACCTCGAGTGCGAGGCTGACACTGTTGCAGAGCTGGATCGCGTTCTTAACCTGAACGACACCATCCTGCGTACCAAGGTTCTGCGAACCGACAAGTAAGAGCGGATTCTGGTAAGAACACCAGTAATAGGCTCGAATCGCTCAAGCGAGTTCAAAGAAGACCTTGTATTAGGGGCTTAGGTAAGGAAGGCTAAAAAACATGGCACAGGGAGATACACCAATTACCGTTGTCGGCAACATTGTTGCTGACCCTGAACTACGTTTCACCCCATCGGGTGCGGCAGTAGCTAATTTCCGTATTGCATCTACCCCTCGCACGTTCAACCGCGATACCAATCAGTGGGAAGACGGCGAAGCCCTGTTTTTGACATGCAACGTTTGGCGTCAAGTCGCCGAGAACGTGGCCGAATCCCTGAAGAAGGGCATGCGCGTCATTGTTTCCGGTCGTCTTCGTCAGCGTTCCTACCAAACCCGCGAAGGTGAAAACCGGACCGTGTTCGAAGTTGAAGTGGACGAAGTTGGTCCATCTCTGCGTTATGCAACTGCTCAAGTAAACCGCAACCCACGTGAGGGTGGGTCCGGCGGTAACTGGGGCGGCGGCAACCAGGGTGGTCAGCAGTCCGGCGGCTTCGGCGGTCAGAATCAACCTCAGCAGGCTAATCAAGGTAACACCGGTGGTTTCGGTGGCAATCAAAATCAAGGTGGTTTCGGCGGCCAGCAAGGCGGCCAAGGCTCTCCACAGAGCCAGCCTCAACAGGGAAACCAGCAGCCACAGAATGATCCGTGGAACTCTGCACCTCCCGCCGGTGGATTCGGTGGGATGGACGACGAGCCTCCGTTCTAAAGCCAACACACAACGACCAATATTCAACTGAAGGAAGGTATGGATCATGAAGCTGATCCTCACCGCTGCCGTTGATAACCTTGGCGCTCCCGGCGAAATTGTCGAGGTCAAGGACGGCTACGGACGTAACTACCTGCTTCCACGCGGCCTGGCAATTGTTGCCACCCGCGGCGCAGAGAAGCAGATTCAGGGCATTCAGCGTGCCCAAGAGGCTCGTGCAGTGCGCGACCTCGATCACGCAAAGGAACTGCGTAACACCCTCGACCAGCTGACTGGCGTCACGGTCAAGGTACGCACCTCGGAGAATGGCAAGCTCTTCGGCTCCGTTAAGGCAGCCGACATTGCTGAGGCCATCAAGGCCGCAGGTGGACCACAGCTGGACAAGCGCACCATTGATCTGCCAAAGGATCTCGTACGCAAGACCGGCAACTACCAGGTCAAGGTCCAGCTCCACCCAGAGGTGGAAGCTAAGGTGAACTTCACGGTCGAAGGCGAGTAATACTTCGCTTTACGACGACCAGCTGAGCGTGAAGCTCAGGTAGGTCAAACGACAACAGCATTAGAGGCGGGTCCTGCACATGTGAGGTGTGCGGGGCCCGTTTCTTTTTGTTTGAAATCCAATTGGTTTCCTTGTGGACAAAGTTGACGAAAATGGGGACAATTCAGCCTATTAGTTTGGGCATTTACCCGAATTTGGCTGGCAAATAGTGATATTGAAGCCTTTATGTATCTGTGGCCCTGGATAGTTATACACCGTTTGTACGGTTTTGTTCACAGAAGCAATAACCCTTTGACCTTGTCATATAAATTCATCGTTTTGGTTTACTGAAAGTTATCCACAAGTTATCCACCAGTTATCCACATGTGTGTCCACGAGTGGCCCTGCAGCGACGTGCAGAATTAGCAGTTATCCACAGATAGTTGGGGATAAGTGGAAAAGTCGCGCCGAAAAACGGTGGAAAACTCGCCGAATTTGCGACTTCTCCACAGATCTTCCAGCGCATGCCGGCGCGACTACTCGGGGCACTCTAGATGGGTAAAATAAGCGCAGAAGGAAGGGGCACGATAGTGACATCGCCAGATGATTCAACCAGTTTCGACGACGGATATACGCCACCACCAGAGCCACAAGATTCGCAGCAGGGCTCAGAGCGTTATGGTCGGAAACGTAATTTCAACCGCCAAGATGAATCCATGCAGGAATACCGCCAGCCACCCCATGACCGCCAGGCGGAAATGGGCGTGCTGGGTTCGATGCTGCTCAGCCCGAACACGGTGCTCGATGTCATCGAGGAACTGACCCCGGAAGATTTTTACTTTCCAGCACATCAACTGATTTACCAGGCCATCATGGACCTGTATTCGCAGGGCTCCGAGATCGACCCGGTGATTGTGTCCGGCCGGTTGGACCGGTTCAATGAGCTCGAACGTGCAGGTGGTGCACCGTACCTGCACACCCTGATTTCCGGAGTTCCTACCGCGGCCAACGCGCGATACTACGCCGAGATTGTCGCTGAAAAGTCGGTGCTGCGTCAGTTGGTCAACGCTGGTACTCGCGTGGTGCAGATGGGCTACGAGGGCTCGGAAGGTATGGATGTCGAGGCCGTCGTGGACCTTGCTCAGCAAGAGGTTTACGGTATCGCGCAGTCTCGCACCACCGAGGACTACCAGGCATTGTCTGACCTGCTTAAACCTACCGTCGACGAGCTGACCAAGATTGAAATGGGTGGTGGACTAGAAGCCGGTGTTCCTACCGGTTTCATTGATTTAGATAAGCTCACCAATGGTCTCCACCCCGGACAGATGATCATTATTGCGGCTCGTCCTGGCGTGGGTAAGTCCACCCTGGCCTTGGACTTCATGCGTTCCTGTTCGATTCATCATGGTAAGACCTCTGCGATCTTCTCCCTGGAAATGTCAGCTACCGAAATTGTCATGCGCTTGTTGTCCGCGGAGACCGAGATCAAGCTGTCGTCGATGCGCGCCGGCACGATGGAGGAAGGCGATTGGGAGAAGATGACCTCGCGGTTGTCTGAGATCCAGGATGCACCGATCTTTATCGACGATTCGCCGAACCTCACCATGATGGAGATTCGTTCAAAGGCCAGACGCCTGAAACAGCAGCATGGTCTCGACCTTGTGGTGCTGGACTATCTGCAGCTGATGAGCTCGGGTAAGAAGGTGGAATCGCGTCAGCAAGAAGTCTCGGAGTTTTCGCGTCAGATGAAGCTGCTAGCAAAGGAACTGGAAGTCCCAGTAGTTGCTATTTCGCAGCTCAACCGTGGCCCGGAATCTCGTACAGATAAGAAGCCCCAGCTGGCCGACCTGCGTGAATCGGGTTCCCTCGAGCAGGACGCCGATATGGTGTTCCTGCTTTATCGCCCAGACTCACAGGACAAAGACGATGAGCGTGCGGGCGAGGCAGACATTATCGTCGCGAAGCACCGTGGTGGACCCATTGACACCATTCCGGTCGCTCACCAGCTGCACTACTCGCGCTTTGTTAACATGGCTCACGGTTAGGGGACTGGGTCGGGGAGGGTCACAGTCGGGGGTAGTGACGCAAGTCACACCCACACCCCCTAGTGTGGTTTAAGTATCTATGCCTTAAGGTGTTTTCCCAGGTCAAGGCTACCTATAGATTATTAAATCGAGTTAGGTTTGCCTTACCAACGGTGACAGGGGGTGATTTCATCCCTAGTCTTAGGGGAAACAGAAAGGAGCTAGCTGTGACCATTCGATCCATTGATAATGCATCCCCGGCCTGCGCTTCCACCATGGCACGCCTGGATGATTCCATCACTGTCGCCCACACCCAAGAATCAACGATGTTGCTGAATATGCCTCGTTCGATCGATGAGTTGGACGAAGCAACGCAGTCCGAGCGCCCAGGTTTCTTCTCGAAGTTGAAGGCACTCTTCGCATAAGTTAGACGCCGAACTAAAAAATAACGACGATCACCGGAAAGGTGATCGTCGTTAAGCGTTTTTAAGCCCAAAAACTAATCTAGTACCTTGCCCTTTTGCTCGGGCAGGGTGAACGCGGCGATGGCCGCGATGGCGAAGGCCGAAGCGAACACGGCGAATACGGCAATCTGGCCACCAAATGCCAGCAGTGGTGGCACGATGAGTGGTGCGCAAATCGATCCGACGCGGCCGAACGCGGCGGCCGATCCCGTGCCCGTGGCCCTGATCGCGGTGGGATAGAGCTCGGGGCCGATGGCGTAGAGTGCGCCCCAGGCACCGAGGTTGAAAAAGGAAAGCAGGCAGCCAGCGGCAATGATCTGCCACTCGGAGCTAGCCAGACCGTACAGTACTGCAGAACTTGCCGATCCGGCGAGGAAAGTTGCCAGGGTGACGCGGCGACCCCAGACCTCGATGAGCCAGGCGGCCACGGCGTAGCCGGGCAATTGTGCCAAAGTGATGATCAGGGTGAAGGTAAAGGAGCGCACGAGTGTGAAGCCCTGCTCGACAAGAAGCGACGGGATCCACGTAAACGCGCCGTAGTAGGACAGGGAGACGCAGAACCAGACGATCCAGAAGGCCAACGTGCGCTTGCGCATGGACTTGGACCAGATGCCACCCTCGGTGTGTTCCTCGGCCGGCGGTACAGGTGAGGTGTCATAGTCGGCCGGGTCAACCCCTTCTTCCATGTCGCGGACGATCGCCTCGGCCTCGTCGTGACGCCCTTTTGACTCGAGGAATCGGACGGACTCAGGGATTTTCATGCGCACGTAGATCGCATAGGCTGCGGGAACTGCGCCAATCGCGAGACCCCAGCGCCAACCGTTTTCGCCTTCGGCGACAACAAAGGTGCCAATGATCGCGGCGAGGATCCAGCCCACCGCCCAGAACGCTTCGAGCCAGACCACCATGCGTCCGCGGACTTTGCGCGGGGCGAACTCGCTGACCAGAGTCGATGCGACCGGAAGCTCTGCGCCCAAACCGAGACCGGTAAAGAAACGGAAGACCATCAACATGGCGACGGACACCGAGAGGGCGGAGGCACCGGTGGCAAGACCGTAGACAAGCAACGTGAGGGCAAAGACTTGTCTGCGACCGATCTTGTCGGCCAGTAAGCCGCCCAGCGAGGCGCCGATTGCCATACCGATGAAGCCCACCGAGGCGATCCAGCTGGTGGTGGTCTTGTCTAAATCCCAGTGCACGGCCAGTGCCGCGATAACAAAGGATACGAGACCAACATCCATGGCATCCAGGGCCCAACCGATGCCGGAACCGAAGAGAATCTTTTTGTGTTTGTTTGTGACTGGGAGGCGGTCGAGCCTCTCGGTACGCGTGAGCTGTTGCTCAGGAGTTTGTGGTTCGTTCACGTCTTTTTACCTTATTACAAGAAACCCCGAACCTTAACAGTTTCTGATTCGAAGCTGTCAAGATTCGGGGGTGGACCTGTAAAGGCCTAAGTAAGGTTTATGCATGTGCGGACTTGAATCCGCGCAGGCGCAGGGAGTTCGAAACCACAAAGACCGAGGAGAACGCCATGGCGATACCCGCCAACATTGGGTTGAGCCAACCGATGGCAGCCACGGGGATCAGGATGACGTTGTAGGCGAATGCCCAGAACAGATTGCCCTTGATGGTGCCCAGAGTCTTGCGGGACAGTCGGATTGCATCGCCTGCAGAGCGCAGGTCGTTATTCATCAAGGTGATATCGGAGGCTTCGATGGCAACGTCGGTGCCGGCTCCCATGGCCAGGCCAAGATCTGCGGTGGCCAGGGCTGCGGCATCGTTCACGCCGTCGCCCACCATGGCCACCAGCTTGCCCTCACCCTGCAGCTTCTTCACCACGTTGACCTTGTCCTCGGGCACGACCTCCGCGATCACGTTCGAGGCAGGAATGCCAACCTCGGCAGCAACGGCCTCAGCAGCACCGCGGTTGTCGCCAGTGAGCAGGTAAGGCTCGAGACCAAGCTCCTTGAACATGGCCACGGCTTCCGCGGAGGTCTCCTTGACGGTATCGCGCACGGTAATCACACCGAATACTTCTCCGTCCACGGAGACAACAACGGGAGTGCCGCCAGCAGTCTGAGCTTCGTCGAACGCGGACTGAAGCGCGCCAAGAGAACCCGCTGGGCGCCCCACAACAACACGCTTACCATCAACCAGACCGGAGACGCCCTGGCCGGCTTCGTTCTTAAAATCAGTGACCGAAGGGATAGTCGCCGTACGCTCAGCTTCCTTTACAATGGCCTGTGCGATCGGGTGCTCGGAGCCTGCTTCCACGGCTGCGCCGAGAGCTAGGACTTCGTCGTTAGTAGCGCCCTCTGCCGCGACAACCTGGGAAACGCTCATCTCGCCGGACGTAACGGTGCCGGTCTTGTCCATGACAATGGTGTCGACCTGGCGGGTCGACTCAAGGACCTCAGGGCCCTTGATCAGCAGACCCATCTGAGCGCCGCGACCGGTACCGACCAAAATAGCGGTTGGGGTAGCCAAACCGAGGGCGCACGGACAAGCGATGATCAACACGGCAACTGCCGCGGTGAATGCGTAGGCCGTGCCGTGGCCAAGGCCTAAGTGAACAAGCAGGGTAATGATCGAAATGACGATCACAGTAGGAACGAAAACCGAGGAGATGCGGTCAACCAGCTTCTCCACCGGAGCCTTGCCCGCTTGTGCATCAGAGACAAGCTTTGCCATCTGCGACAAGGTGGTTTCCGAACCTACGCGAGTTGCCTCAACGATGATGCGCCCGGAAGTGTTCAACGTTGCGCCGGTGACGGTGGAGCCTTCAGTGACTTCCACGGGGATGGATTCACCAGTCAGCATGGACTCGTCGACAGCTGAGGAACCGCTGACCACGCGCCCGTCGGTAGCGATCTTCTCGCCCGGACGAACGATGAAGTGGTCGCCTGCCTGCAGCTGGCCGACTGGGATGCGGATCTCCTTGCCGTCACGGATGACGGCGGCGTCCTTCGCGCCCATGTTTAGCAGGTCACGCAGCGCCTCCGAGGACTTGCCCTTCGCCCGAGTCTCAAACCAGCGACCAAGCAGCAGGAAGGTGATCACCACTGCGACGGTCTCGAAATAGATCTCGTCCATCTGCGCATCCGACGGCAGCAGACTCATCTGCATTTTCATGCCAGTCATGCCGGCATTGCCGAAGAAGAGCGCCCACACACTCCACCAATACGCCGCGGACGTACCCAGCGTGATCAGAGTATCCATAGTGGTCGAGCCATGACGCAGGTTGGCAAAGGTCGCCCGGTGGAAAGGCTCACCACCGTTGACATAGACCAACGTGGTCATCGCGAACACTGCCCACTGCCAATAAGTAAATTGCAGGGCCGGGATCATCGAGATCAACATGATCGGCACAGCCAAGATCGCCGAACCAATCAGCTTCGATTTTAGGTTCGCGGCTTCGCGCTCGCGGGCGTCATCGATCTGGTCGTGGGCATTTCCGCTTATCGACGATTCCGTAGCCGCATCGGACGAGCTCCCATCAGACAGCGCGAAAGCGTCATATCCAGCCCCCTTCACCACTTCGATGAGTGCGTCTCTATCGGTCTTCTCTGGGTCGTACTGGATCGTTGCCGTTTCCGTGGAGAAGTTCACATTGGCTTCGACGCCGTCTACCTTGTTGAGTTTGCGTTCTACGCGGTTTGAGCAGGAAGTACAGGTCATTCCTGTTACTCCGAGATCTATATGCGCGAGGTTGACCGGCACATTGTCTACATCTGCGGATGTCATCGGGGCTCCTTTCGAGTTGCTACCGTCAAGGTTATACCCCCTAGGGGTATAACGCAAGGATGAAAAAACCCGGAGGGATTCCTCCGGGATCATTGCGGGGCGGGGGTTACTTGACTGCGTAGCCAGCTTCCTCGACTGCCTCTGCGACCTGTGCGTCGGTGAAGTCCTCGCCAGTAACTTCAACAGCGCCAGTGTTGTGATCTGCGGTAACGGCGGTGACGCCAGCGATCTCGGAGATCTCTTCCTTGACGCTTGCCTCGCAGTGGCCGCAGGTCATTCCTTCAACGGTGTAGCTCTTTACTGCCATGGTGATGTCCTTTCCTCGGGGGTTAATGACGCTCACATTATACCCCAGGGGGGTACATGTCAACGAGGCATGCGAGGTTGGTGCTCCGAGGCGATGGAGATCCGGTTGTACGTGTTGATCAAGATAATTGCCCATTCCAGGGCCGCTACCTGCTCTTCCGCAAACACGGTGCACGCCTTGCGAACCACATCTGTGTGGCGGCTGCCACGAGGCAAAATAGTCAGCTCCTCAGCCAGTTCGAGTGCCATGTACTCCTGCTCATCAAAGATGTTGGGCAGTTCGCGCCAAGCGGGAAGAACATCCAACTTGGTTTGAGACACGCCAGCCTTGCGCGCAGCCGGAGCGTGAGTATCCAGACATGCAGCGCAGCCATTAATCTGGCTGACCCTAGTGCTTACTAGCTCGACTAAGGCATCCGAGAGATCAACCTCGGGATAGACCTTCCGCATCTGCATGACCACTCGGCCCTGGCCCTTGAACACCTCTGGAAAGAACTTTCCCAGGTTGGGCACGCGCTGCGTTTCCGCAGGAATTTCGGTCATCTCTATTGCTCCTTCAATTCATCATCTAGCCACTGCAGATCTGCAGGGCGCGGCTTGCGCCACTGAACGCCCATAGCTTCAACGTCCGCGGGGTGCTTCTCCAGCCAACCACGCACAAATGGGCACACTGCCACGACTGAAAGGCCTTCATCCTTCGTTGCCTCTAATCCACCGCGGGCAATAGCGCCAGCCAGACCCTGGCCGCCGTACTGCTCGGAGATTTCCGTGTGGTAGATAATGCGTTCGCCGTTATGGTCGAGAAAATCCATCCGACCTGCAACGTTGCCATCATCGGCGATGATCTCGAAATGGTTGTCAGCCTTGCGTACTTCACTCATGATTAATCAATCCTTTGTTCTGGGCGGGCTACTGGGTCGGGATTTACGCGAGCTTTGAGGCGAGTCTTCGGGAACGCCGGCGCCGGCAATCTATCCAAGCTGTCAGCGTGATGAGCGATATACCCGTGTGTTTCCCCGAAGCGCTCCGAATGGTTTTCCCACTCTTCGCGATATTGCTCTACTTCGTCATGCGTGCGGCCAATAAAGTTCCACCACATCACAACGTCCTCGGTGAATGGCTCGCCGCCAATAAAAATCAGTCGCGCCGGGGTAGTACCGTTGTTCCGGACCCGCAGTTCCGTCTCACCGATGCCGGTATAAGCAAGTTCATGAGGCTTTACGACGACGCCCTCCAAATCAACCTCGCCCTCGTCGACAAGCAAACCGTGTTCAAAGGCAGAATCGACGGCAATCGGGAGTGTTGTACCTGGGTCGAGGCGGATTTCGGCGCCGACGAGCGGGGTAAACGTGGGGATCGGGGAAGTCTCGCCGAATAGTGAACCCATAAATACGAGAGCCTGGGCGCCGTCGAGTTCTAAAAGTTCAGGTTCGTAATGGTCAAAGCGGCGCTCTCCATGGCGAACGGCATCGGGCAGAACTGTCCATAACTGCACGCCGTGCAGAGTCGTGGTCGACTGAGTGGACACTTCAGAGTGACAAATGCCTGCCCCCGCGGTCATTAAATTTACCTGACCGGGGAGTACAACTGCATGGTTGTTTCCAGAATCGTGGTGGGTAACTTCGCCTTCGAAGAGCCAAGAAACAGTTTGCAGGCCGGTGTGCGGGTGTGGTGCAACGTCCATACCGCCGGTCACCGACACATCGTCAGGGCCATAGAGGTCTGCGAAACACCACGCCCCAATCAAGGAGCGCTGGCGCTGCGGGAGTGTGCGGTGGACAGTCATCGCACGCACACCACCTAATGGGACGTCGCGCGCAGTAATAATTTCAACTTTGGCCCCATTGCTGCAGGTCGGGGCCTGCGGAGTGAGATCGAGGGGCTCGGGGTTTTGTTCTGTTGTGGACATGTCATAAGGCTACGTGAGCCTGGCCGCGCCCCGCTAGGTTAATCGTCGAGAAGCGAAAACCCTGCTGATTCGATCGCATCGAGGATCTGATCGTCTGCAAAACCCTCGCCTGATACGGAGACGCGACCGGAGTTCAAGTCGACGTCTGTGCCCTGGGTACCGGGAACCTCGCTGATTTCTGCCACTAGTGCGTCCACATCTTCTTGGCTCTCGAGGCCCTTCACTGTGTAATTTTTCGTCACTGCATGTACTCCTTTAGCTGCGTTGAGGTTCTTCGGGATTATCCCGTGGGAATATCCCGACCCCATGTATCGTTGGGGCGTATAAGGGAACCTTACAAAAGATACGAATAAACAGGGAGAATACATGGCTACTATTGATGTAACCGAAGACACTTTTGAAAAGACAGTCACCCAAGACGGAATCGTTTTCGTCGACCTTTGGGCAGACTGGTGTGGTCCTTGTAAGCAATTCGCGCCTACTTACAAGAAGGCCTCCGAAGAGAACGAAGACATCACCTTCGCAAAGGTTGATACCGAAGCAAACCAGCAGCTAGCTGCAGCTCTTCAGGTTCAGGCGATCCCTACGCTGATGGCATTCCGCGACGGCATCTTGGTCTACCGCGAGGCCGGAGCACTTCCTCCTGCTGCGTTCAATAGCCTGATCGACCAGGTTAAGGCACTGGATATGGACGATGTTCGCCGCCAGGTGGCAGAGCAGAACGCGAAGAACGAACAGAACTAAGAACACAATTCTTTAGCCTTTGTTCCCGCCGAAACCCACCCCAAAACGGGGTGGGTTTTGTGCGCTGTAGGCGAATCTCGAACCGCTGTTGTCTTGTTCGAAACATGGCCACGGCGAAGTGGAGAAACCGGACGTAAACTGGTGAAGACTATCCATAGTTCGTTGCCGTTAACAAAACAAGGAGCACTCCAGTGGCAAATCCGTTTAGCAAGGGTTGGAAATACTTGATGGCTTCGTTTGATCAGAAGATCGACGAGAATGCCGATCCGAAGGTTCAAATCCAGCAAGCAGTCGCCGCTGCAAAGAAGCAGCACCAACAGATCACTGAGCAAGCGGCAAGCGTCATCGGTAATAAGAAGCAGCTTGAGATGCAGATGAATCGTCTGCAGAAATCTCAGGAAGAACACCAGCAGAAGGCGCGCACGGCGTTGATGGCAGCGGATAAGGCCACTGCTGAGGGCGATACTGAAAAGGCTCAGCAGTTCAGCAACACCGCAGAGATCTTCGCTTCCCAGTTGGTCGCCGTCGAACAAGAACTGGAAAACACCAAGAACTTGTACCAGCAGGCAGATCAAGCTGCGGCTCAGGCTCAGAAGCAGCAGAAGGAGTCGGAAGCTCGCCTGAAGAGCCAGCTTGCTGAGGTAGACAAGTTGATGGCACAGGCTGACCAAGCCGAAATGCAGCAGAAGACCTCTGAGGCGATGGATAGCATCGGCCAGTTTAAGTCCGATGATTCGGTTCCTACTCTCGACGGTGTTCGAGACAAGATTGAGCGCCGCTACGCCGATGCCCTTGGCCAGCAGGAACTTCTGGGTAACACCGTCAACGATCGGATGTCCGAGATTACCTCTGCAGGCACTGACATGAAGGCCTCCGCCAAGCTCGACGAAATTCGCGCCTCCATGCGTACGCAGGAGCAGATCACCGCTGGCTCGGGTGATGCTGCGGGTAGCGGTGCTGCTTCGGACAAGGGTTCGGACAAGGGTTCGGAACATCTTTCGGGCATTGAAGACGCAGAGGCTTACCTGGCAGAAGATAAGTCTGAGGGTAACTCTGAGCAGAAATAAGATCCTGTCATAGCGACTTAGTGGCAGCAAAAGGCCCCTGAGAGCAGATCATTTCTTGTGATCACTCTCAGGGGCCTTTCCTTTGGATTGGGTCTCTCGGTTGGGTCTCTCGGGCCTAGTCCTTGTGGATGTTAATCAAGAGCCCACGAATTCCCGAGTGGAATCCATCGCGCAAATTGACGCGTTGGTTTTCACTGAGCGTGTACTCGTGAAGAGTCTCACAGGCGAATTGCAACAACGGACGATCAATTTCGGCAGGTAGGCCACCTCCCGAAAGAGTATGTGCCTTGTCGCGTTGCTCGCCGGAAGCAACATTTTCATACCACCACGTGGCATATTGCTGGCCAACATCAAATGGGGTTTGGAATCCGGCAGAAGACCATACTTCCTCCGGAAGAGGAAGGTAACGAGAGCGAAGCTTCCTCCGGGGCGCCATCATTGATGGTTTAGGAGTGGGCTTCGGACCCGAATCATTTGAATTTCCTGGAGTAGTGCTTTCCGCCGGCACATTCGCGGACTCCGACGAGAATTCTTTTTCCGCAGGCGAAACAAACGGAGAATTGACAAGTTCAGTCTCGACTTCACTTGGTTCTTCCGCTTCATGGGTCACCGGAGGAGCAGGGGTTGGAGCAGCGGCCGGGGCTTTGCCCGGTTCTTTCTCCTCGCCCGGCTTTGGAGCAGCTGAAGTGCGTTCGGGAAAAGCTTCTCCGATTCCAATTTCCACTTTGGCTGGGGCTTCATCAGGTGAGTCTGCGCCAGAGGTTGAAGGAAACTTTGGTCCATGAGGATCGGGAACAGCCGTCATACCGTCGAATTGCTCAATAGGTTCGGCATCGTCGATCGGCCGCTCGCGAATCGTCGGAGGGAGTGGGCCCTCAAGCACCCGAAGCTGCATGGCGTCACAGAAATCCTCGCGCGGATCCAAAATCGTGGTGGAGTCACACACGTGACGCAGTGCAGAGGACATGGAGTCCCAGCCAAAGCCGTAAAGGTGCACACGAACACCTGCATTGGTGGCTTCCTCCACGCCCGGGATCATGTCGGCATCGCCAGAGACGAGAACGAAGTCAGTGAACTGGCCTCGAAGCGCATTGACGACGATGTCAGTAACCAGGCGAGTGTCTACGCCTTTCTGCGTGCGGCGTTCACCCCACTCGATCAGTTGACCCGTGCGGAGTTGGACTCCGTTACATGTACGTAATGCGCGTTGGTAGCGGTGAGGACCAGAATCTGGAATACCGTCGTACCAATACTGGCGATGAATAGGTTGATTAAGTTGCTGGGTAATCATTTCCCCGAGGGTGTTGACTACCTCGGGAAGGTCAATTTCTAATTGGGAACGTGCCCCCGTATCCCACGAGTTGTAAAAGCTCGCGAGCAGGTAAGACGTGTCAACAAAGACCAGTGTGCGTTCAAGCATGGCTCCTAAATTCCGTATCTTTTCGTTCTAACTAATTTTCTTTACCCCACTAGTTTGCCTGACAATGTCCGATTTAGTCGACAGTGAAAGGCAAAACTATGGGCATTCCATTGTATTCAACGAATTTTCTTCCTTTTTGGTTCCCTGACTTCCATGGTTGGTTACACTACTAACTAACCAACTGTGCGGAAGGCGAATCGATGGACAACGAAGCAGAACCCCTCTTTCGGCAAATTGCGACACTCATTGCAGACGCAATTGTCGATGGCGAATACACACCCGGTGATCGAGTCGCATCGACCAACGATCTTGCGCACTTTCATGAGATCAATCCCGCAACCGCCAGGAAGGGTCTCGCTCTATTGCGCGATGAGGGCATCTTGGAAAATCGCAGAGGGGTGGGAACCTTCGTCGCTCCCGACGCGCGAGAGCGCATCGTGGAGAGTCGGAGCAAGGAGTTTGCAGGGACATATATAGCACCGCTTATCGACGAGGCCGTCAGGTTGAACTATTCGCGAGCAGAACTACATGAACTGGTTGAAAGAGTTGCAGAAAGCCGGGGAATGTATCAGTAATTACGTAACTGTGACGCTAATTGTCGGGCGGAACCGTGTGGGTTAAGTAAAATTTCCATGAACTAAAAGTGATTTGATCAAAGAAATGCAACAAAGGCAGGAAGGGGCCTCGTCTCGGCCCTCCTTGAAGTTGTAGAAGTACTCTCTACTCAAATTTATATGCTTTCACCTGGCGATTTGTTTGCTAATAAAATTTCGGGATATAGTTCTTCAAGTCGCAAGGAACGCTGCAAAGCGGAACGAGCGGCAGAGAGTTTCAATCGAATTGACTTGAAGTTAACGAGAATGTAAGATTGAAATCCGGTCCTGAAGTTCAGAAACACTTTGAAAGTGGTGCTGATTTTAGGTGCTGATGTTGTGTGAGAACTCGATAGTGTGCCAATGTACTTTTGTTTGTGTGTTGGTTTGTGTGCTTGGTTGTTTCCCTGCCATGTAATGGTGCTGCTCTTTGTGGGTGGTGGTGTTGTGGTGGGTGTGTGCCGGTCATGCTGCTACTTCCGTGGTGGTGGTGTGGTTTTATTTTCGGTGCGAAATAATTGGGTGTGCGGATTGATATTCGGACATTTGTGAACAAACTTTTGTTTTTGTTTACGTTGATCGGCCCTTTTTTCCTCGTCGGAGTGGGGTTGGTTGTTTTTTGTTTTGTAATTCTTTTTTTGGACAATCGCGTCAAAATTTTTGTTTTTGCGCTGGATTGTTTGTTTTTGGTTGGGTTTGGGCTTTTCACGGCCTAGATTTTTCTAGCTTTTTTGGTTGATTTATTTGGCTGAAATTGTTTTTGTGGAGAGTTTGATCCTGGCTCAGGATGAACGCTGGCGGCGTGCTTAACACATGCAAGTCGAACGGAAAGGCCCCGCTTGCGGGGTACTCGAGTGGCGAACGGGTGAGTAACACGTGGGTGATCTGCCTTGTACTTCGGGATAAGCTTGGGAAACTGGGTCTAATACCGGATAGGACCACTGTTTGGTGATGGTGGTGGAAAGCTTTTGCGGTATGAGATGAGCTCGCGGCCTATCAGCTTGTTGGTGGGGTAATGGCCTACCAAGGCGTCGACGGGTAGCCGGCCTGAGAGGGTGTACGGCCACATTGGGACTGAGATACGGCCCAGACTCCTACGGGAGGCAGCAGTGGGGAATATTGCACAATGGGCGGAAGCCTGATGCAGCGACGCCGCGTGGGGGATGACGGCCTTCGGGTTGTAAACTCCTTTCGATAGGGACGAAGCGTAAGTGACGGTACCTGTAGAAGAAGCACCGGCTAACTACGTGCCAGCAGCCGCGGTAATACGTAGGGTGCGAGCGTTGTCCGGAATTACTGGGCGTAAAGAGCTCGTAGGTGGTTTGTCGCGTCGTCTGTGGAAGTCCGGGGCTTAACTCCGGGGGTGCAGGCGATACGGGCATAACTTGAGTGCTGTAGGGGAGACTGGAATTCCTGGTGTAGCGGTGGAATGCGCAGATATCAGGAGGAACACCGATGGCGAAGGCAGGTCTCTGGGCAGTTACTGACGCTGAGGAGCGAAAGCATGGGTAGCGAACAGGATTAGATACCCTGGTAGTCCATGCTGTAAACGGTGGGCGCTAGGTGTAGGGGACTTCCACGTTTCCTGTGCCGTAGCTAACGCATTAAGCGCCCCGCCTGGGGAGTACGGCCGCAAGGCTAAAACTCAAAGGAATTGACGGGGGCCCGCACAAGCGGCGGAGCATGTGGATTAATTCGATGCAACGCGAAGAACCTTACCTGGGCTTGACATACACCAGATCGCCGTAGAGATACGGTTTCCCTTGTGGTTGGTGTACAGGTGGTGCATGGTTGTCGTCAGCTCGTGTCGTGAGATGTTGGGTTAAGTCCCGCAACGAGCGCAACCCTTGTCTTATGTTGCCAGCACGTGATGGTGGGGACTCATGAGAGACTGCCGGGGTTAACTCGGAGGAAGGTGGGGATGACGTCAAATCATCATGCCCCTTATGTCCAGGGCTTCACACATGCTACAATGGTCGGTACAGCGCGTTGCTACATCGTGAGGTGGTGCTAATCGCTTAAAGCCGGCCTTAGTTCGGATTGGGGTCTGCAACTCGACCCCATGAAGTCGGAGTCGCTAGTAATCGCAGATCAGCAATGCTGCGGTGAATACGTTCCCGGGCCTTGTACACACCGCCCGTCACGTCATGAAAGTTGGTAACACCCGAAGCCAGTGGCCTATCCTTTAGTGGGGGGGAGCTGTCGAAGGTGGGATCGGCGATTGGGACGAAGTCGTAACAAGGTAGCCGTACCGGAAGGTGCGGCTGGATCACCTCCTTTCTAAGGAGTTATATTTTTTGGCCTCGCAGTTGTGGGGTAACAATAGTTGAGTAGGCGGATGTTCTACTGCTGTTTTTTTTCTAAATTTCCGGGTGGAGACATACCCGCATACCTCAGTGGTGTGTGATGGGGATGGCTGGGGACATGAATTCTCAATACACGGCGATGATTTCCTTGTGGGGGGTTGTTGTGGGACTTGAGTATGTTGGTGCACTGTTGGGTGTCTGGGGCAACATTGTTGTTTCCTTTTTAAGATCACTGCGTGATAGCGCTGTGGCCGGGTGTTCTGGTTGTGGTGTTGTTGGTGGTGGTGTGTTGTGTGAGAACTGTATAGTGGACGCGAGCATCTTTATTCTTTTTTGTGTGTGTTTTTTGTTGAGTTAATGTGTTTGCCCCACATGCTTGCCTACTCGTGGGTGGGTGTGTGGTTGTGTGTTTTTTAAGGGCGCATGGTGGATGCCTTGGCATGCTAAGCCGATGAAGGACGTGTGAGGCTGCGTTATGCCTCGGGGAGTTGCCAACTAAGCGTTGATCCGAGGATGTCCGAATGGGGAAACCCCGTACTAGTTATGTGGTGCGACCTGCAGATGAATTCATAGTCTGTGTGGGGGTGACGCGGGGAAGTGAAACATCTCAGTACCCGTAGGAAGAGAAAATAAATTTAATGATTCTGCTAGTAGCGGCGAGCGAACGTGGATGAGGCTAAACCGTGTGCGTGTGATACCTGACAGGGGTTGCGTGTGCGGTGTTGTGGGATGCGACTTACCAGGGCTGTTGACTTGGTGCGTGTGTGGTTGTGTTAGTGGAAGTGGTCTGGGATGGCCTGCCGGAGTGGGTGAGAGCCCCGTACATGAAGGCGTAATCATATGTGTTGTTGTTTTCCCGAGTAGCAGTGGGCTCGTGGAATCTGCTGTGAATCTGCCGGGACCACCCGGTAAGCCTAAATACTTAGTGTGACCGATAGCGGATAGTACCGTGAGGGAATGGTGAAAAGTACCCCGGGAGGGGAGTGAAATAGTTCCTGAAACCGTGTGTCTACAATCCGTCAGAGACCCTCGTGTGGTTGATGGCGTGCCTTTTGAAGAATGAGCCTGCGAGTCAGCGGCATGTCGCGAGGTTAACCCGTGTGGGGTAGTCGTAGCGAAAGCGAATACTAATAGTGTGTTTGAGTGGCATGTCCTGGACCCGAAGCGGGGTGATCTACCCATGGCCAGTGTGAAGCAGCTGTAAGAGGTTGTGGAGGCGCGAACCCACTTAGGTTGAAAACTGAGGGGATGAGTTGTGGGTAGGGGTGAAAGGCCAATCAAACTCCGTGATAGCTGGTTCTCCCCGAAATGCATTTAGGTGCAGCGTTGTGTTAGCTTGCCGGAGGTAGAGCTACTGGTTGGTTGAGCGGGACTATTATCTTAGCAATGTCAGCCAAACTCCGAATGCCGGTTAAGTGGTGCATGGCAGTGAGACTGTGGGGGATAAGCTTCATAGTCGAGAGGGAAACAGCCCAGATCGCCGGTTAAGGCCCCTAAGGGTGTACTAAGTGGAAAAGGATGTGGGGTCGCGAAGACAGCCAGGAGGTTGGCTTAGAAGCAGCCATCCTTGAAAGAGTGCGTAATAGCTCACTGGTCGAGTGATTCTGCGCCGACAATGTAGTGGGGCTCAAGTACACCGCCGAAGCCGCGGCAATGAACTTTTGTTTGTTGGGTAGGGGAGCGTCGTGCATGGGGTGAAGCAGTACTGTAAGGGGCTGTGGACTGTGTGCGAGTGAGAATGCAGGCATGAGTAACGAGTGATAAGTGAGAATCTTATCCGCCGAATGACTAAGGGTTCCTGGGTCAAGTTCGTCTTCCCAGGGTGAGTCGGGTCCTAAGGCGAGGCCGACAGGCGTAGTCGATGGTTAACGGGTTGATATTCCCGTACCCGTATATGTGCGACCAAGGGCGAGGCAGTGATACTAACCACCCGTGCACTGTGACTGATTGATCTTCGGATCATGTGTTGTTGTGTGTGCGTGGGGCCTGATCTGTAGTAGTTCAGTGATGGGGTGACGCAGTGAGGTAGCCGAGCCATTTATTGGATTGTGGTGTAAGCGTGTGGCACGAACCTTTGTGAAATGCGGGGTTCATTGTGTGTGAGGCGTGATGCGTAGCCCTTTTTGGGTGATGTTGGTGATCCTGTACTGTCGAGAAAAGCCTCTAGCGATGTGTGTATATGGCCCGTACCCGAAACCGACACAGGTGGTCAGGTAGAGAATACTAAGGCGGTCGGGTGAACTGTGGTTAAGGAACTCGGCAAAATGCCCCCGTAACTTCGGGAGAAGGGGGACCCTATATGGTGATCGTTTTTTCGACGTGAGCTGTGTGGGGTCGCAGAGAATAGAGGGAAGCGACTGTTTATCAAAAACACAGGTCCGTGCGAAGACGTTGAAGTTGATGTATACGGACTGACGCCTGCCCGGTGCTGGAAGGTTAAGAGGACCTGTTAGGCCACTTGTGGTCGAAGCGGAGAATTTAAGCCCCAGTAAACGGCGGTGGTAACTATAACCATCCTAAGGTAGCGAAATTCCTTGTCGGGTAAGTTCCGACCTGCACGAATGGCGTAACGACTTCCCTGCTGTCTCAACCACAGGCCCGGTGAAATTGCAGTACGAGTAAAGATGCTCGTTTCGCGCGGCAGGACGAAAAGACCCCGGGACCTTCACTATAGCTTGGTATTGGTGTTCGGTGCGGTTTGTGTAGGATAGGTGGGAGACTGTGATCATTCAACGCTAGTTGTGTGTGAGTCGTTGTTGAAATACCACTCTGACCGTAGTGGATACCTGAACCTTGGCCCATGATCTGGGTTGGGGACAGTGCCTGGTGGGTAGTTTAACTGGGGCGGTTGCCTCCTAAAGAGTAACGGAGGCGCCCAAAGGTTCCCTCAGCCTGGTTGGCAATCAGGTGGTGAGTGTAAGTGCACAAGGGAGCTTGACTGTGAGACTGACAGGTCGAGCAGGGACGAAAGTCGGGACTAGTGATCCGGCACCTACTTGTGGATGTGGTGTCGCTCAACGGATAAAAGGTACCCCGGGGATAACAGGCTGATCTTCCCCAAGAGTCCATATCGACGGGATGGTTTGGCACCTCGATGTCGGCTCGTCGCATCCTGGGGCTGGAGTAGGTCCCAAGGGTTGGGCTGTTCGCCCATTAAAGCGGCACGCGAGCTGGGTTCAGAACGTCGTGAGACAGTTCGGTCTCTATCCGCCGCGCGCGTTGAAACTTGAAGAAGGCTGTCCCTAGTACGAGAGGACCGGGACGGACGTACCTCTGGTGTGCCAGTTGTCCCGCCTGGGGCATGGCTGGTTGGCTACGTACGGGAGGGATAACCGCTGAAAGCATCTAAGCGGGAAGCCTGTTTTGAGATGAGGTTTCTTTTGAGGTTCCCTAGAGACTATGGGGTTGATAGGCCGGATCTGGAAGCACTGTGAGGTGTGGAGGTGACTGGTACTAATAGACCGACAAACACCCAACAAATTGCAACCTGTGTGGTTGTGGGTGAGCGTGTTTTGCGAAACGAAAAAATGATTTGTGCACCAAGGGTTTGGTGTTTGCGTCCACTGTGCAGTGTCTGACACAGCACACACGGCTACCACTATTGTGTGGTGGTGGGTGTGTCTTGTGTAAGTGAATATGTATCTTCATGTGTCTGCTAGTCGCCTAGTGACAGTGCTGGTACACCCCAAGGGTGTGTCGGTGGTTGATGGCGGCGGGGAAACGCCCGGTCCCATTCCGAACCCGGAAGCTAAGCCCGCCCGCGCTGATGGTACTGCATCCGGGAGGATGTGGGAGAGTAAGTTACCGCCGACCTTTAAACAGAATAGATAACTACATATGTGTAAAGCCCCGGGTAAGAAACCATTAAGGTTTTTTACCCGGGGCTTTACCCATGCCCACAAACAGGGTTGGTGGGTGTGGGTTAGTAGAGTACGGCGCCGTGTGCTGCTGTGTGGACGAGTTTTGCGTATTTGCCAAGGACTCCGTGCAGGCGGGGGTTGTGGGGTGGTGTCCAGTTTGTGCGTCGGGCAGCGAGGGTGTCGTCGTCGATGAGTATGTCGATGGTGCGGTTGGGGATGTCGACTTTGATGGGGTCTCCGTCGTGGATAAAGGCGATGGGGCCGCCGTCGACGGCTTCGGGTGCGACGTGGCCGATGCATAGGCCGGTGGATCCACCCGAGAAACGCCCGTCGGTGATCAGCAGGACATCCTTACCAATCCCAGCACCCTGATGGCTAGCTCCTGACCAATGATCCAGGCGGAGAGATGTGCTCGGCGCGCCCGTCGACAGGTTTGCAGGACGAGGCAAGTAATTCGTGGATTCGCAATTTAGCTTTCCTGATCGATCCCTGTGATTTTGCGCTCTTTCGAGCGCTCATTGTTCTACTGAAATTTTGCATCTCTTTGTGAGCGAAGCTGAGGGTATTTGCAATCAATGCTGAACCAAACTACTTCAGGGTTTCACGAGGATTCATGATTATAGCTGTGTAACGGCTTTGCTGGTGCGTGGGGACCTTGAAATGATTTATGGCCGGATCCAAAATCTGAGCTGCCGCAGGTGAAGGAGTGACAATACTATTTCGTCATTGGTTCTTAGTATGGCCAATCAGGTCTACCTGTGGATCACTAGAGGCACGCGACTTCAATTTCGGTAACTAGTGTTTCCGAAACGGGTCTCAGAGGCTAAACCCCGGCTTGTTGCTCGGAACTCGAAACGTTCTAGCTCGAATTATTGGATTCAATACTTTGGACTAGGCGATCCTACGAGCTCCGACGTTCGGCGGCTACCGCTTTTCTATACTCAAGCTGTGTTTCGTTTCCCAGCGACCGGTGACGAGATAAGCCTGTGAAGCGTTCCACCTTGGGTCCATTCGGTATCGAATGTTCTTACATTTATGTTGTGACCGCAGGACAGACTTGCGAAGACACGACCAGCTTTCTGACCTTTCCCGCCGGCGCGGCCTGAGGTCGAACAAACATTGCTTTCGAAATGCCTACAAAACCAGTTTTTAGACTATTTAATCTCCTTGAAGCAAATGGCGACCAGTTCATTTCCATCGCCAATAGTTGGTGGCCATGCCGCCGTGATGAACATGGAGACTTCAGCGAAAAGTACACCTGGATCCCATTTCAGTCCTATTGCACACGGAACAGGCATCTGCCGAAAGGCGAGGAATCCTTGAGCTCAACCTGTTTAACTTTGTCGAAAACCCAAATGCACAAGAAGCACTCAACTTTCTTGCTAAGTTTGAGAATAAGAGCAAACCATTTCTTAGTTCTATCGCTGAATATTTAACACACTTGACCTGGTGATTTGTTGTTGTGTGGGTGGGTGTGTAGATTTATGTGAGTCAGCGAGACCGACAACGCCCCGCTAAGACCTTGAAGGGTCTGGTGAGATGGTGGTCAGGAAAACTACCGCAGACAAGCAAAATGATTGTAGAGCCAATAAACATGGTTTTGACTTTGTGTCATGGTGTGTTTTAAGGTCAATCTTCGCTGCTAGTGAGTTCGATTCTGTGTGGTTTCGGGTGAGTTAGTGTGCTGATGTTGTGTGAGAACTCGATAGTGTGCCAATGTACTTTTGTTTGTGTGTTGGTTTGTGTGCTTGGTTGTTTCCCTGCCATGTAATGGTGCTGCTCTTTGTGGGTGGTGGTGTTGTGGTGGGTGTGTGCCGGTCATGCTGCTACTTCCGTGGTGGTGGTGTGGTTTTATTTTCGGTGCGAAATAATTGGGTGTGCGGATTGATATTCGGACATTTGTGAACAAACTTTTGTTTTTGTTTACGTTGATCGGCCCTTTTTTCCTCGTCGGAGTGGGGTTGGTTGTTTTTTGTTTTGTAATTCTTTTTTTGGACAATCGCGTCAAAATTTTTGTTTTTGCGCTGGATTGTTTGTTTTTGGTTGGGTTTGGGCTTTTCACGGCCTAGATTTTTCTAGCTTTTTTGGTTGATTTATTTGGCTGAAATTGTTTTTGTGGAGAGTTTGATCCTGGCTCAGGATGAACGCTGGCGGCGTGCTTAACACATGCAAGTCGAACGGAAAGGCCCCGCTTGCGGGGTACTCGAGTGGCGAACGGGTGAGTAACACGTGGGTGATCTGCCTTGTACTTCGGGATAAGCTTGGGAAACTGGGTCTAATACCGGATAGGACCACTGTTTGGTGATGGTGGTGGAAAGCTTTTGCGGTATGAGATGAGCTCGCGGCCTATCAGCTTGTTGGTGGGGTAATGGCCTACCAAGGCGTCGACGGGTAGCCGGCCTGAGAGGGTGTACGGCCACATTGGGACTGAGATACGGCCCAGACTCCTACGGGAGGCAGCAGTGGGGAATATTGCACAATGGGCGGAAGCCTGATGCAGCGACGCCGCGTGGGGGATGACGGCCTTCGGGTTGTAAACTCCTTTCGATAGGGACGAAGCGTAAGTGACGGTACCTGTAGAAGAAGCACCGGCTAACTACGTGCCAGCAGCCGCGGTAATACGTAGGGTGCGAGCGTTGTCCGGAATTACTGGGCGTAAAGAGCTCGTAGGTGGTTTGTCGCGTCGTCTGTGGAAGTCCGGGGCTTAACTCCGGGGGTGCAGGCGATACGGGCATAACTTGAGTGCTGTAGGGGAGACTGGAATTCCTGGTGTAGCGGTGGAATGCGCAGATATCAGGAGGAACACCGATGGCGAAGGCAGGTCTCTGGGCAGTTACTGACGCTGAGGAGCGAAAGCATGGGTAGCGAACAGGATTAGATACCCTGGTAGTCCATGCTGTAAACGGTGGGCGCTAGGTGTAGGGGACTTCCACGTTTCCTGTGCCGTAGCTAACGCATTAAGCGCCCCGCCTGGGGAGTACGGCCGCAAGGCTAAAACTCAAAGGAATTGACGGGGGCCCGCACAAGCGGCGGAGCATGTGGATTAATTCGATGCAACGCGAAGAACCTTACCTGGGCTTGACATACACCAGATCGCCGTAGAGATACGGTTTCCCTTGTGGTTGGTGTACAGGTGGTGCATGGTTGTCGTCAGCTCGTGTCGTGAGATGTTGGGTTAAGTCCCGCAACGAGCGCAACCCTTGTCTTATGTTGCCAGCACGTGATGGTGGGGACTCATGAGAGACTGCCGGGGTTAACTCGGAGGAAGGTGGGGATGACGTCAAATCATCATGCCCCTTATGTCCAGGGCTTCACACATGCTACAATGGTCGGTACAGCGCGTTGCTACATCGTGAGGTGGTGCTAATCGCTTAAAGCCGGCCTTAGTTCGGATTGGGGTCTGCAACTCGACCCCATGAAGTCGGAGTCGCTAGTAATCGCAGATCAGCAATGCTGCGGTGAATACGTTCCCGGGCCTTGTACACACCGCCCGTCACGTCATGAAAGTTGGTAACACCCGAAGCCAGTGGCCTATCCTTTAGTGGGGGGGAGCTGTCGAAGGTGGGATCGGCGATTGGGACGAAGTCGTAACAAGGTAGCCGTACCGGAAGGTGCGGCTGGATCACCTCCTTTCTAAGGAGTTATATTTTTTGGCCTCGCAGTTGTGGGGTAACAATAGTTGAGTAGGCGGATGTTCTACTGCTGTTTTTTTTCTAAATTTCCGGGTGGAGACATACCCGCATACCTCAGTGGTGTGTGATGGGGATGGCTGGGGACATGAATTCTCAATACACGGCGATGATTTCCTTGTGGGGGGTTGTTGTGGGACTTGAGTATGTTGGTGCACTGTTGGGTGTCTGGGGCAACATTGTTGTTTCCTTTTTAAGATCACTGCGTGATAGCGCTGTGGCCGGGTGTTCTGGTTGTGGTGTTGTTGGTGGTGGTGTGTTGTGTGAGAACTGTATAGTGGACGCGAGCATCTTTATTCTTTTTTGTGTGTGTTTTTTGTTGAGTTAATGTGTTTGCCCCACATGCTTGCCTACTCGTGGGTGGGTGTGTGGTTGTGTGTTTTTTAAGGGCGCATGGTGGATGCCTTGGCATGCTAAGCCGATGAAGGACGTGTGAGGCTGCGTTATGCCTCGGGGAGTTGCCAACTAAGCGTTGATCCGAGGATGTCCGAATGGGGAAACCCCGTACTAGTTATGTGGTGCGACCTGCAGATGAATTCATAGTCTGTGTGGGGGTGACGCGGGGAAGTGAAACATCTCAGTACCCGTAGGAAGAGAAAATAAATTTAATGATTCTGCTAGTAGCGGCGAGCGAACGTGGATGAGGCTAAACCGTGTGCGTGTGATACCTGACAGGGGTTGCGTGTGCGGTGTTGTGGGATGCGACTTACCAGGGCTGTTGACTTGGTGCGTGTGTGGTTGTGTTAGTGGAAGTGGTCTGGGATGGCCTGCCGGAGTGGGTGAGAGCCCCGTACATGAAGGCGTAATCATATGTGTTGTTGTTTTCCCGAGTAGCAGTGGGCTCGTGGAATCTGCTGTGAATCTGCCGGGACCACCCGGTAAGCCTAAATACTTAGTGTGACCGATAGCGGATAGTACCGTGAGGGAATGGTGAAAAGTACCCCGGGAGGGGAGTGAAATAGTTCCTGAAACCGTGTGTCTACAATCCGTCAGAGACCCTCGTGTGGTTGATGGCGTGCCTTTTGAAGAATGAGCCTGCGAGTCAGCGGCATGTCGCGAGGTTAACCCGTGTGGGGTAGTCGTAGCGAAAGCGAATACTAATAGTGTGTTTGAGTGGCATGTCCTGGACCCGAAGCGGGGTGATCTACCCATGGCCAGTGTGAAGCAGCTGTAAGAGGTTGTGGAGGCGCGAACCCACTTAGGTTGAAAACTGAGGGGATGAGTTGTGGGTAGGGGTGAAAGGCCAATCAAACTCCGTGATAGCTGGTTCTCCCCGAAATGCATTTAGGTGCAGCGTTGTGTTAGCTTGCCGGAGGTAGAGCTACTGGTTGGTTGAGCGGGACTATTATCTTAGCAATGTCAGCCAAACTCCGAATGCCGGTTAAGTGGTGCATGGCAGTGAGACTGTGGGGGATAAGCTTCATAGTCGAGAGGGAAACAGCCCAGATCGCCGGTTAAGGCCCCTAAGGGTGTACTAAGTGGAAAAGGATGTGGGGTCGCGAAGACAGCCAGGAGGTTGGCTTAGAAGCAGCCATCCTTGAAAGAGTGCGTAATAGCTCACTGGTCGAGTGATTCTGCGCCGACAATGTAGTGGGGCTCAAGTACACCGCCGAAGCCGCGGCAATGAACTTTTGTTTGTTGGGTAGGGGAGCGTCGTGCATGGGGTGAAGCAGTACTGTAAGGGGCTGTGGACTGTGTGCGAGTGAGAATGCAGGCATGAGTAACGAGTGATAAGTGAGAATCTTATCCGCCGAATGACTAAGGGTTCCTGGGTCAAGTTCGTCTTCCCAGGGTGAGTCGGGTCCTAAGGCGAGGCCGACAGGCGTAGTCGATGGTTAACGGGTTGATATTCCCGTACCCGTATATGTGCGACCAAGGGCGAGGCAGTGATACTAACCACCCGTGCACTGTGACTGATTGATCTTCGGATCATGTGTTGTTGTGTGTGCGTGGGGCCTGATCTGTAGTAGTTCAGTGATGGGGTGACGCAGTGAGGTAGCCGAGCCATTTATTGGATTGTGGTGTAAGCGTGTGGCACGAACCTTTGTGAAATGCGGGGTTCATTGTGTGTGAGGCGTGATGCGTAGCCCTTTTTGGGTGATGTTGGTGATCCTGTACTGTCGAGAAAAGCCTCTAGCGATGTGTGTATATGGCCCGTACCCGAAACCGACACAGGTGGTCAGGTAGAGAATACTAAGGCGGTCGGGTGAACTGTGGTTAAGGAACTCGGCAAAATGCCCCCGTAACTTCGGGAGAAGGGGGACCCTATATGGTGATCGTTTTTTCGACGTGAGCTGTGTGGGGTCGCAGAGAATAGAGGGAAGCGACTGTTTATCAAAAACACAGGTCCGTGCGAAGACGTTGAAGTTGATGTATACGGACTGACGCCTGCCCGGTGCTGGAAGGTTAAGAGGACCTGTTAGGCCACTTGTGGTCGAAGCGGAGAATTTAAGCCCCAGTAAACGGCGGTGGTAACTATAACCATCCTAAGGTAGCGAAATTCCTTGTCGGGTAAGTTCCGACCTGCACGAATGGCGTAACGACTTCCCTGCTGTCTCAACCACAGGCCCGGTGAAATTGCAGTACGAGTAAAGATGCTCGTTTCGCGCGGCAGGACGAAAAGACCCCGGGACCTTCACTATAGCTTGGTATTGGTGTTCGGTGCGGTTTGTGTAGGATAGGTGGGAGACTGTGATCATTCAACGCTAGTTGTGTGTGAGTCGTTGTTGAAATACCACTCTGACCGTAGTGGATACCTGAACCTTGGCCCATGATCTGGGTTGGGGACAGTGCCTGGTGGGTAGTTTAACTGGGGCGGTTGCCTCCTAAAGAGTAACGGAGGCGCCCAAAGGTTCCCTCAGCCTGGTTGGCAATCAGGTGGTGAGTGTAAGTGCACAAGGGAGCTTGACTGTGAGACTGACAGGTCGAGCAGGGACGAAAGTCGGGACTAGTGATCCGGCACCTACTTGTGGATGTGGTGTCGCTCAACGGATAAAAGGTACCCCGGGGATAACAGGCTGATCTTCCCCAAGAGTCCATATCGACGGGATGGTTTGGCACCTCGATGTCGGCTCGTCGCATCCTGGGGCTGGAGTAGGTCCCAAGGGTTGGGCTGTTCGCCCATTAAAGCGGCACGCGAGCTGGGTTCAGAACGTCGTGAGACAGTTCGGTCTCTATCCGCCGCGCGCGTTGAAACTTGAAGAAGGCTGTCCCTAGTACGAGAGGACCGGGACGGACGTACCTCTGGTGTGCCAGTTGTCCCGCCTGGGGCATGGCTGGTTGGCTACGTACGGGAGGGATAACCGCTGAAAGCATCTAAGCGGGAAGCCTGTTTTGAGATGAGGTTTCTTTTGAGGTTCCCTAGAGACTATGGGGTTGATAGGCCGGATCTGGAAGCACTGTGAGGTGTGGAGGTGACTGGTACTAATAGACCGACAAACACCCAACAAATTGCAACCTGTGTGGTTGTGGGTGAGCGTGTTTTGCGAAACGAAAAAATGATTTGTGCACCAAGGGTTTGGTGTTTGCGTCCACTGTGCAGTGTCTGACACAGCACACACGGCTACCACTATTGTGTGGTGGTGGGTGTGTCTTGTGTAAGTGAATATGTATCTTCATGTGTCTGCTAGTCGCCTAGTGACAGTGCTGGTACACCCCAAGGGTGTGTCGGTGGTTGATGGCGGCGGGGAAACGCCCGGTCCCATTCCGAACCCGGAAGCTAAGCCCGCCCGCGCTGATGGTACTGCATCCGGGAGGATGTGGGAGAGTAAGTTACCGCCGACCAAATAATTTGATAGTGGTTGAGGGAGTGTGGTTGTGAGTAGAGTCGTGTTTTGGACTCCTTGCAGTCACACTCCCTTTTCCCATTGCTATAAGAGACATGTGCGTCTAGTCGCCGAATACGAATAGTCGCTTCTTAGGTCCTTTTGTATTGATTCGGATCTGGCTGCCGCCGACTACGGCTCCTTCAATGATTATTGTCGGATAGTTGCTCTGAGCCTTCCGTGGCTCAAAAGCGTTGGAATCACTCCACCACTTTCTGTCTGTATTATCTGCAACTCCAAACTCAGGTAGAACGATGACTTCTACAGTGGCCATCCAAGTTGCATTGATATGGATCTTAGTGAGCAATGATTCGAAGGACGCTTCACGAAAGTCCAAAAGTAGGGTCCCACCCTTTACTTCATAGAAGGACTCTTTGGGCACTGTCCAAGTACCCGTGCGTTTAAGCTCCCAATTCACCTTGATTGGTTTGGCAGTGCCAGGCTGAGGCGCCACGTATTCGATTTCGTGTGAATCTGGCTCTACCTCAGGGCCACCAAGGTAGCGATAACGAATGAGTGCGAGATCTTTGGGGTCGTCCGTACTCCAGATGGTAGTTACGAGTTCGTCGAATTCGGACACGGGTATTCTGCCTCGACCAACAATTTGAACGAGCTCTTCTTGGAGTTCCTGGCGCTGTTGATCTGTGGGTTTGTCCCTATTTGAGTTGTCCATGGATAGCCTCCTCCAGAATCAGTGGTCCGATAGGAACATGGTACTAATTCGGATACGGCATCGCCGAATGCCCAATAGCCTCAAAATGTCGAGGTTTCCCAGATAGTGGATCTTCGAATTGAAGCTGGATCGCCGCCAAGCGCATCGGTATGGAGTAGTCTTCCTCCTCGAAAGGTTGGACTACGGGATATACTGGGTCGCCCAAAATAGGAACCCCCGCATCAAGCATTTGGATTCTCAACTGGTGGGTCTTGCCAGTAATCGGCTCCAGAATGTAGCGAGCCAGCTGACCGCTCACACCGTGCATGCTGAAGAGCGATGGATCTACAGGCTCAATGAGTTTGAGGTTTGTAAAGGAATTTGGTGCTTCGTCGCTAAGCTTTGCTTCAATCTCTCCATGGGTCTTCGTGATGTGATGTGCCCACTGCGTTGGGGCTTTAATATCGCGCAGCGGTGCGATGGCTTCGTAGACTTTGTGGACTTGGCGCGTGGCGAAGAGTTGCTGATATGCGCCTCGAACTTCGCGCCTTTTTGTAAGCAGGAGCAGACCACTGGTCATACGGTCCAGTCGATGTGCTGGCGTTAATTCTTCGTTACCAGTGGCTCGTCGGAGGCGAACAGTAGCTGTCTCCGTAATGTGCGCGGCGCGCGGCATAGTCGCCAAAAATGGTGGCTTGTTTACCACCATGATGTCGTCGTCTTCGAAGACAATTTCAATCTTGTAGGGCACTTCCCGCTCGGGAGCTGGCCGCTTATAGAAGAAGACATCTTCCCCCGGCGCAACGAGCGTATCGGGGGTAAGGACTGTGCCATTCCGGAGGACCACTTCGCCAGCATCGAAGCGTTCGGCGATAGCCGATTCATCGTCCTGCGGGTGTCGGTGGTGCTGAGAAAACACCACTCTAGTCACAAGCGTCCCAGCAGTTACAGCTACGCCTTCGGGCACACGGATGCGCGATGCTCCAAGGCCGGAACGTGGGGGGAGGGGGCCTTTGTGGCCAGACTTTTTCCTGCTCATCGTATGTACTAACTTATTCGACATGGATTTTAACGCAATCATTGACTCCGTAACTGCCTTCTCGTCGACTAATCAGGGAACCTTCCTCGCTGACTTGTTCGACTTCCTCTTCAATCTTTTGTTCCCATCTAATGCTGACCCAGCCAGCTAATTGTGATTCGAAACAACTGGTACTAACCAGCTGACCAACGTGTCATGACGCTGTACACTGGAGGTGTATCGAAAGAGACCAGCCTCCAATGAAAGGGCGATACTGATGGCCAAGGAAGATATTGTAGTCGTAGCAGTCGACGGCTCAGATGCATCGAACAATGCAGTTCGTTGGGCGGCCAACACCGCCATGAAACGTGGAATTCCCCTGCGATTGGCATCGAGCTACACGATGCCACAGTTCCTCTACGCAGAAGGAATGGTTCCACCGCAAGAGCTTTTCGACGATCTCCAGCGCGAAACCCTAGATAAGGTTGAAGCTGCACGCGAGATCGCCCTCGAGGTCGCTCCAGACATCAAGATTGGCCACACCATCGCTGAAGGCTCCCCGATTGACATGCTGCTGGAGATGTCTAAGGACGTCACCATGATAGTCATGGGTTCTCGTGGCCTTGGCGGGCTTTCTGGCATGGTTCTTGGTTCCGTCTCGGCGGCTGTTGTCTCCCACGCTGACTGCCCAGTTGTTGTCGTCCGCGAGGATAACCCAGTAAACGAAACCACTAAGTACGGCCCAGTTGTGGTCGGTGTTGACGGTTCCGAGGTATCCGAGAAGGCCACCGAGGTTGCTTTCCAGGAGGCTGATGCACGTGGCGCTGAGCTCGTTGCCGTTCACACTTGGATGGATATGCAGGTTCAGGCTTCCATGGCTGGTCTTGCAGCAGCGCAAGAGCAGTGGGAAGTTGTGGAGCAAGAACAAATTGCGATGCTTTCTGAGCGTCTCGCTCCGCTGGAGAAGGAGTACCCGAACGTACAGGTGAAGAAGGTCATCTCCCGTGATCGCCCGGTACGCACCCTTGTTGAGCAATCGGAAGGCGCACAGCTGCTGATCACTGGCTCCCACGGCCGCGGAGGCTTCAAGGGAATGCTGCTTGGTTCTACCTCTCGAGCACTGCTGCAAAGCGCACCGTGCCCAATGATGGTTGTCCGCCCAAGCCACAATGCATAAGTTCTAGAAGATCGCCTCGCCCAAAGAAATGAACTGCTCCCCATTAGTTGGACTGAGAAATCAGACATCAACTAGTGGGGAGTAGTTTTATGAGAGCACGTAGTTCTTTAAGTGAGTATCAACGTGAGCAACTTGTTTTGTTGTTTGAACAAGGAGTCGGATGCCGGGCAGCAGCAAAGCAATGCGGTCTCGGTCGTGATGCTGCTCGAAGACTGGAGCGTCGATTCAAACTTCATGGCAGGCTGTGCCTTGTGGAGAAACCAACTAAACAGCAGTACCCCTTCGAGGTGAAAAAGGAAGTCGTCGAGCGTTTCAACGCTGGTGAATCCAAGATGGACCTAGCCGCCGAATTCGGCTTATCCTCTGACCAACTCGTTTCAGGGTGGGTTCGTGCGTGGCGCAAAGACGGACTTGCAGGGCTTGAACCAAAGGCCAACAGCCGGCCGAAAGGTACTAGTCCAGCCACGCCTGCGACGGAGGAAGACAGACTACGCCGAGAGCTCGAACGGTTGCGTGCGGAAAACGCGTATCTAAAAAAATTGCGGGACTTGAGGAACCAGAGGCGAGGCTACGAGCCGAAGTAATCGTCATTCTCAAGTCAGACCATCGACTCGATGATCTTTTGAAAGCCGCGGGTCTTGCCCGCTCAACCTTTTTCTATCATCAAAAACGACGTCGGGACCCGGATAAACACTCACGGTTGAAAGAAGCAATCACCGAGATCTTTCACCGATCGAAAAAGCGCTACGGCTACCGCCGAGTACTCCTGGCGTTGCGCCATAACGGCTGGATTGTCAATCACAAGCTTGTTTACAAACTCATGCGCCAGCTGGGGCTTGCGTCCAAGGTCAGGCGCAAAAAGAAGTACAACTCCTATAAAGGAACGCTGAGCCATATCGCTTAAGAACATTCTTGATCGCAACTTCACCCCTGAGGCACCAAATATGGCGTGGGTCAGCGATGTCACCGAGTTTCGGGTAGCTGGCCGCAGAGTGTATTTATCGCCGATTATGGACTTGTACGACCGCTCTATCTTGTCTTACGAATTGTCGAGTTCACCGCATACTGCGTTTACCTCGAAATCTTTACACGATGCAGTGGAAAGCCATGCCCCACCTCTGGGTGTGGTTATTCATACTGATCAGGGTTTCCAGTATCAGCATTCGAGCTGGCGTGGTCTCGTCGTGTCAATAGGAGGTGTGCAATCTATGTCGCGTAAGGGCAACTGTTATGACAATGCGATCGTCGAGAACTTCTTTGGTCATCTGAAGTCTGAGATGTATCACGGTGAATTCTTTACCGATGGTGAGCAGTTCTACCGCGCTGTCGATGACTACATCGTCTGGTATAACAACGAACGTTTACAAGCACGATTTAAGGGCCTGACCCCGATGCAATATCGGAATCAGCCCCTTGAACACCAAACCACCTAGAATTAAACCAGTCCAACTTTCGGGGGCTAGTTCAAATTTTTTGGGCGGGGCGTTTTTGTTTTGTCACCAAAATCTGAGATGAAATTTTTAAGAAATATTTATTAGAAATTAGCCATATGGGGTAGCGCAAGCATAGTCGGGCGTGGAAAATAGTGAACGAAAATGTTCAAGCGCGCCTTGGGCGCCAAACTATGGAGGTTGGAAACTCTCATGATGGCAGGCGGAATTCTCGGTTGGATCATTATCGGTGGGCTTGCTGGTTGGGTCGCGTCGATGATTAAAGGCAAAAACGCAAGTATGGGTATTGTCGCGAACATCGTCGCGGGTGTGGTCGGTGCCTTCATCGGAGGCTTCCTGTTTTCGCTCGTTGGCATTAACTCGGGCAGCAACCTTGTTATCAGCTTCATCTCGGCAACAGTTGGTGCGGTAATTCTTCTGACGATTATCAATATGGTCAAGAAGAACTAAACCAGCGCTGTTGAGGGGCCTCGAGGACCAGTTCACACTGATCCCGGGGCCCTTTCGCATGGGGGTAGGCTTAACTCATGCAATCTGCAACCTATCGTCAGCACTTGAGAGTTGCTGAAGTATGTAAGTCGGCGGGCGATCTGTCGGGTTGCGAGCAAGCACTGGGAAAGTTCTTGTCTCATGCGATGCCGATCGCAGACTCGATTGAGCAATCCGGTCAACGAGACGTCTACACAGATATCGCGATTGCGGCCACTGAACTCATACACCTTCAACATGGGCGCCAGGAGCTTCAGGGAGCGGCGACAGTGGCTGAACGAGTTGTGGCCTTTTTCGCGGGCTCAACGTACCGCCTCGAGCGGGTAGATGTGGCTAAGCGTGCAGCGCTGATGTTCGTCGTCGCCTCGCACAGTCAAGAGCCACAACTGAAGGCAAACTTGTACGGCGCCGCAGGGCTTGACTTCGCCCAGGTCGGAGTCTTGGAGAAGGCCGCGCAGGCACGCATCAATGAATCGCGAGCACTATTTCAGCTGCAGGAATATCGCACATCGCATGAGCAAGCGCTGCTGGCATCGCGCCTCGCACGGCAAGCAGGAAGCATAGAGCTTGAAATACAGGCAGTGGAACAGCTTTCGCAGTCTTTCCTAAAGGCAGGGGATGCCGAATCCGCGATTGGAATCTTGCAAGAAATGCTCCAACGAGAGGAATTGGCCTCTAGCGACATGGATGCAATTAGGTGGCGTGCCGAAGTTACCGAGAGCATTGCTCGTCGATACCTTGCTCTAAATAACAAACAAGCAGCACGCGCAGCCTGCAAGCATGCCGCAAACCTATATTCGGAGTGTGGCGAGCATGTGCGGGCCGCACGCGTTTGGGAACTAGCCTGAGTGCCGGCCCAACTAGAAGGGCCTATTCCAGCTCGATGCCACGCGAATCGTACTTATACTTCCCGCCGCCGATGAGGATCAAGATGAACTCGACGAACACCCAGACCCCGAGGACCATGTAAATAAGCAAGCCGAAAAAGGCGAACGTCGTGATAAGTGCGACGACCCAGGTCACGAGCTGAGCGATGCCACGGTTGTTGTAGCCCAGGTAAAAGTTGTGCAATCCCAGAGAGCCGAGGAAGAAGGCAAGTACGGCAGCCACAACTTTCGATTTTGGGCGAGCCTGTTGAGGCTGAAAACCATACTGCTGGTTGAACTGAGGCTGAACCGGGAGACCGTCTTCGTTGTAAGCCTGGTATGGAGGCTGTTGGTACGGTGCTTGCTGGTAACCCTGGTAATCCTGGTAACCCTGGCTGCCCTGGTAACCCTGGTTAGCGCTGTAGGGCTGGTTACTCTGGGGGCGGTCAAAAGGGTTGTGCTCGTAGTTATTGCCGCCGTTTGGTGTAGACATTGTTCTCCTCAGAGGATTCTAGAGATCAGATTTAGATCCCTCGTGCTTCAATCTAACCACTTTGGCGGAAATCGTGGGAGCAGTCTATGGGCGCTACTGGAATGAACGAACCGGTTTGTCTATATTGAGATGTGAAGTCTATTGAGAAAGGACGAAGCGAGATCATGACCGAAAAAGGTAAAGCCGAACCAAAGCGCAAGTCGACCCCGAGGCGGCGTAATCGGCCGAGCCCACGTACTAGGTTGTTGGAATCCGCGACGCAGCTGTTTTCTACCGAAGGCATCCGAGTGATTGGCATTGATCGGATTCTGCGGGAAGCTGACGTGGCGAAAGCTTCGTTGTATTCGCTGTTCGGGTCGAAAGATAATTTGGTCATTGAGTACATCAAAACACTCGATGAGAAATATCGCGAAGATTGGGAGGAACGGGCCAAGGACCTGCCCGAATATGAGGACAAAATTCTTGCCTTCTTCGACATGGCGATTGACGAAGAACCGAAGAAAGATTTCCGCGGCTCGCACTTCCTCAATGCTGCAAACGAATACCCACGGCCCGAAACGGAATCGGAGAAGGGGATCGTCGCGGCCTGTCGTGACCACCGCACCTGGATGCATGACACGATGACAGATCTGCTGACCAAGAAAAACGGCTACCCTTCGTCGACGCAGGCTGATCAGTTGCTGATCTTCCTTGACGGTGGCATGTCGGGAGCGCGCTTGGTACGCGATGTGGGCCCGTTGGTCACTGCGCGTGACCTGGCGAAGCAAATGCTGGGAGCTCCGCCAGCGGATTACTCCATCTAGTCGTTCTGGTCCGGCTGGTCCGGCTGATCCGGCTGAGCGTCAGAATCAGAAGGCGCCTCAACACCAGAAGACTCTGCAGAATCTGTTTTTGCCTCTTTCTTCGCGGCCTCTTTTTTCGCCGCCTCACGAGCTTGACGGCGCATTTCCAGCTGGGCCTGCGAGCGCTGCTTTCGAAGTGCCTTCCGCTCGGCCTTAGCTTCCTTCTTCGCGGTCGCTTTTGCTTTCTTTTCGGCAGCGATTTCCTGATTGATCGCCTTAAATTCGCTAGGGCGGAAGAGCGAAGCTAGGCGACGACGACGGCGACTCCACTTTTCATGTCGCTTTTCGCGGATTTTTTCCTTTGCAGCCTGTTTTTCGGCGGCGTTGTGCTCACGGTGGACGTCGTCAAGCGGATATTTCTTTACCGAAGCTGCCCAGAATACTGCTGTTTGCACGGCGGTCCAAAGGTTGTTTGTCACCCAGTAAAGCATCAGCGCAATTGGGAGCACACCACTGAGACCGAGGAACAGGATCAGAAATGGCATGGTGATGGTCATGATGATCTGCATCTGGTTGGCGCCGCGGGCCGCCTTCATCGACCAGTCCAGCTGTTTGGTCGAACGCGCCGTTGAGATGGCAAGGTTGGCGGTTGTGAAAATGATGGCCAACACCATCAGCGGGATGAACACTGCACGTACTTCGGCCTCTGTGGTGCCCAGCTCGGCGAAGCCTTCGGGTGTCATGTTCAAGTAGGCAGTTAGCGGAGCACCGAGGAATTCTGCCTGACGGAAAGAAACAATATCTTCAGGTGAGAGCAGACCGATTCCGCTTTCGTGGCGTTCGTCGGGGATGGCCATCCACCGTAGGAGCGTCAACAAACCAATGAGGACGGGGAACTGGATCAACGGGGGAATACAGCCGGCGAGTGGCTTGTACTTGTAGCGTTCGTTCAGCTCCTTCAGCGCGTCTTGTTCTTCTTTCGCCTGCTCTGGAGTGGTCACCTCAGCGTATTTGGCATCGTGCGCTGCCCGCTCGGGGCGCATCAGCATGGTCGTTCTGCCGCTTTTGTACAAAGACCAGGTAAAGGGGGCCAGAATTGCGCGAATGGTACACACCAAGAGCACAACGGAAAGCACCCAGGAAACGGAATTGCTCAATCCGGAAACATCGGCCAATAACCAGTGCCAGAATTTCATCACAGCTGAAACCGGTAGAACGAGTGTTTCCTGCATTGCTGTGGATCTCCTTGAAAGAGTTGTTAAGGAAAATTATTAAGCGAAGCGCGTGCACCGTGCTTCGTCGCTAGTGAACTTAATGGTAAAGCATGCCGGGACTGGCTGAGACGACTAGGACCTCAAGTGCCTGTACAGCCTCCAGTAGGCTTTCACACATGAGCTCAACTCAGGTGACAATAGCGCGTGACCCCGTGGATCTCGGAGATCACCGCGCGCTAGATACAGGTGTGCATGCACTCACCATTACACTGCTTGCGGTCTCGGCAATTGCTGCAGTGGGATACCCGTTCGATCGAGCAGCAATCCACCTCGTCCTCACGGCGCTTTTCGGATTCCTCTACTTCTATGGGGCGTACTACCGCAGTGGCTGGGCGGAATGGATCCAGATTCTGTGGGTCTTTGCGCTTACTGGTGTCTGGGTGGTGGAACTATTTGTTTCACCGGTGGCTGTCTACTGGGTATTCATTCTTTTCTTCCTCTACCTCCGAGTCATGGACGATTGGCGCGGCATCGCCTCCGTCATCGCCGCGCTGGTGATCTCGATCGTGGTGCAAATTCCCCACGGTCTCACGCTCGGCGGAATTATGGGCCCAGCCGTCTCCGCCGGTGTCGTCTTGGCTATCCACTATTCTTTCCGCGCGATTGTACGGATCTCGGCGGAGCGAGAGGCACTTATCGACGAGTTACTGGCCACTCGGGATCGACTCGCAGAAAGTGAACGAGAAGCAGGGATGATCCAGGAAAGGCAGCGTTTGGCACACGAGATCCACGACACGGTCGCACAAGGCCTGTCCAGCATTCAAATGTTGCTGCATGCAGCCGAGCGCGACTTGCACGCAACCCGGCTGACTGAAGATGAATTGGAGCAGCCGTTGAAAAGGATCGATGCTGCACGTCAAGCAGCAGCAGATAACTTGGCGGAGGCCCGTGCGATGATCGCGGCGTTGGAGCCGGCACCGCTGTCGGAGAATTCACTAACGGGTGCGCTCGAGCGCATTGCGAAGAGTTTTTCGCAGGCGGGAGATATTGAAATTTCGGTGGTCACTGACGGCGAGGTACAAGTGCTTCCGATGAGTGTGGAAGCCGGGCTATTAAGAATTGCACAAGGCGCGACCGGCAATGTGGTCAAACATGCTGAGGCGACGCGGGCACAGATTTCGTTGACCTTCTCGCCGACGGAAGTTCGCTTAGATGTGGTAGATAACGGAAAAGGTTTTGATCCGGAATCCCTCGACAAACACCCTTCCGGGCTTGGTCACGTGGGACTTGATGCCATGCGCAGCAGGGCTCGCGAGATGGGGGGAGAATTGCTGGTGGAATCGTCTCCAGGGGGACCTACCGCATTATCTGTGGCGTTGCCAGTGACCACAATTGACGACGAAGAGAGTAGTATCAATCGAAAGATTGAGGAGGATAGATGATCCGAGTTTTGCTGGCCGACGATCACGAAATCGTACGGCTCGGTCTTCGTGCGATGCTCGAAGATGCCGACGACATTATCGTTGTTGGCGAGGTTGCAACTGCTGAAGGTGCCATCGCAACCGCACAGGCAGGTGGCATTGACGTCATTTTGATGGACTTGCGGTTTGGCGCGGGTGCCGAAGGAACCCGGGTCACTACAGGCGCGGAGGCGACTGCGGAGATCCGCTCGACAATGGAGTATCCGCCGAAGGTCCTGGTTGTGACGAACTACGACACGGATGCTGATATTCTCGGGGCGATTGAAGCCGGTGCTGTGGGCTACCTTTTGAAGGATGCCCCACCGGCACAGCTGCTGGCTGCGGTGCGCTCTGCTGCAAAGGGGGATCAGGCGATGAGCCCGATCGTGCGCGACCGTTTAGAAATGCGGGACAAGACCCCGCGTTCTTCGCTTACCCCACGCGAACTCGAAGTGCTCCAGCTTGTTGCAGGTGGCGCGTCGAATCGCGAAATCGGCCAGGAATTGATGCTCTCCGAGGCGACTGTGAAGTCCCACCTCGTGCATATTTACGACAAATTGGGTGTCCGTTCCCGTACCTCAGCTGTTGCTGCGGCACGGGAACAGGGAGTGCTCTAAAGAAAGCCCAAAGAAAATATTAAGCGTTGATCTTCGCCTGGATTTCGAGGGTCAGCGCTTCCACATCGCGCTCGATTGCCTGGTGAGCGCGGCGACGCTGGTCAGGATTCATGTACTCGGCGTTATTTACCGCGGTATGGAGTTCCTTGAGGCGATCGTTGGCATCGCGCTTGAAGCCAGCCGACAGGCTCGAGCTGGAATCTAGATTCTTGCGCACACCCTCGATGCGGGCCTTGAGCTCGGAGCCGTGGCCCGAGTACTGGGCCATTTCATCGGAGCTGACACCAACTTGGTGGGCGCGCTTATTAATGTCGCGCTCGCGCCACGCTACAAGGCCCCGGTATGCCAGCGGCAAAAGTACAGGAATTGCTACGCGCAGTCCGCCAACCCAGCGATTGACCGTTTTGGCATTGAACTGGCCCTGCTGCAACTTTGCAAGCTCGTTCTTTGCCAGCTTCTGCTCGTGCTTACGCTTGTTCTTCAAGCCCTTCCTTTCTTCTTTGAGAAGGCGCTTTTCGGCATTGTCTACGAGCTTGTCGCGCTTGTATTCTAGTTTTGCCGCTTCTTTTGCCTCTTGCACGGCGCGCTTCTTAGCGGCAGCAACCTCGGCCTTAGTCTTGCGGCGAGACTTCTGGATCGACTTCAACAGGCCCATGGATGTGTCTCCTTATTCGTCTTTCGTTTTCGGATTCAACCTTACCGCTAATTAGCGATTAGGCTTGAGGGTCAACGTGACAAATTACAAAGTTTCCACCGGATCCCGAGGCACCGCACCTATGGAAGTGCGCCCCTCGGACCTTGTCGGCTGTAGGTACCGTCTGCGCCAAAGGCATCTGCATCCGGAGATTGGCCCGTCACGCGAGGGAGAAGCTCGCATGACGCGGGTTGAGGCTGCCCGAGATGCGGTTCTGAACCTCCTTCCCACTAAGCCTGCCCTCGGAGACGGCCGCGGGAAGGCTTTTCGACGAGTCGACCTGCAGGCAGCAGAAGGCGAGGACACCGAGCTTGCGACCTACGAGGCGATCTACGATCGAGCGCACCTGATCACAAATGCCACCTTGTCCGGCTGGATCGATGGGCACTACGTCACCACCGGCGTTGACGTGCTCGTACGCCAAGACGACCGCACGTATCTGCCCATCCAGATTTCAAATCACCGGGTGGCACGGCCCTCTCGATCGAAGAAGATGCAGGCCATTCCCACCCATCGCCTTGGGCTGGGCGCTCCGCTGGAGTACGGCGCGAAGCCTAGGCACCACACGCTTGATGGCTACCGCGTCGCAGCCGCGAAGATCTTTCTCGACAAAATGGGTCTGGGCACCGAGCAAGCGGGCGTGATCGGTCAAGATCGGACAAAGGCTTTTCTTGTTCCGGTCGAACCCTATGTCGAGTCGCTGCGCGAAGCCTTACAGCAGCCCACACCGGATCAGCCCCGACGTTTGAAACAGTGCGCGAGCTGCCGGTTTTGGGAGCTCTGCGAACCCGAGCTGCGCGAGATGGACGAGATCTCACTCGTGTTCTCCGGTGAGCGCGCCCGACCCTTTCGTGACCTCGGCATTCACACCATCGAGGGTGCGATCGATGCCGATTTGGGCGAGCTTTCTGTGGTTGCGCAAGCGTGGCGGGAAAACATCCCAGTGCTTGCGCGCACCGATGAAACGTCCGTTCCCCGGGCGGATGTGGAGATCGACATCGACATGGAGGCCTACCTCGACCAGGGCGCCTATTTGTGGGGAGCCTACGACGGAGACACCTACCACGCCTTCGTGACTTGGGATGAAGTCGGAGGCAAGGAAGAGTCGGCCATGTTCACAGCGTTCTGGACCTGGCTGATGGGTCGTCGCGAAGCGGCATTGCAAGCGGGACAAACCTTCGCGGCCTACTGTTATGCGGCCGGCGGCGAAAACCACTGGCTGATCAGCTCGGCGCGGCGCTTCAACACGGTCGATGAGGCCGAGGTGCGCAGCTTCATCCAGTCCGACGAGTGGATCGACGTGTTTGCGTATGTGCGTCGCCAGTTCGTCGGCGTCGATGGGCTCGGGCTCAAGGTGGTGGCACCGCTCGCAGGCTACGACTGGGAGGACGAGGTCGACGGCGAGGCATCGATTGCTTATCGACGATCAGCTCGCCTCGGTGACACGAACGCACGAGAATTGCTGCTGCGCTACAACGAAGACGACTGCCGAGCCACCCGGTCGGTGCGGGAATTCCTCGATGCTGGCGCGCCGGGGATCCCGCGAGTGTGGGAAGTTACACGGCCATAATTGTCAAGGTCATTCCCATGGCTTGGTGGCCGGCGATGGTGCACCAGCCGTCGACGTTTGCGGTGATGACTCCGGCATCGATGGTGATGGAATCGCCAGGGACGAGGCGACCCGAATCGACTCCGTTGGCAAGGCGCAGGTCGTGGGCCTGAGTGTCATTGTTCGTCAGGACGATCTCGAGTGAATTGCCGGTGGGTACCTCGATGACATTTGGCTCGAAGGCCATCCCGACCGTGGAGATTTCTACCCTCGTGACGTTTTCTGCCCCCGTGGATTGCGTGGGTTGGCCGCCTGTTGTGGGGCCTGCGAGGCCACCGAACATCACGATGACAAACGTCAGCACCGCCAGCCCGGCGGTGAGTTGGTTCCATGCGGGTTTGGCATTTGGGTCTTTTGGCGTAGGTTCCGCTTCGCCCAGCAAGACTTTCCGCTGCGCGCGGACCGCAAGGATGAGCAGCGGAATGAAGGCGACCAGCGCGCCGAAGACAAAGAAGGACAGCACCACCTTGAGCCATGAATAGGTGGCCACCTGCCACAGGATCAGGCCCAGGTTGATCAAGGTTAGGCGGAACAGGCCACCTTTATTCAACACAGCAAGGCCAGTGCGCACGGCACCTGGACCACCGCCCATCGTGGTGGGCAACAGGTAGCTCATCACGCCGAGGAGCAGCTGCGCGCCGAAACCGATGAGTAATACGGTCGAAGGCAGTGAGACTTTGGGAAGGTCGGTGGCAAGGAAGACTTCTAAGGTGAGCCAAATGAGGATGCCCACCAGCCAGAGTACCGACATGAGCACGGAGCCTGAGGCGTAATTGACGCGGTCGCGGGGGTCTTTGAGCACGTCGATGACATTGCCAAGCCAGCTGATCAGAGCCACGATCCACCCCAAGGTGTATACGGCCAGGCCGGCACCAGCGACCCAGGTGGAGTCCGCGAAACAGCCCACGGTGGCAACTACTACGCCGAAAGTGAGCAGCCCGATGACTAAACCGGTCCGGTCTTTTCGGCCGCGGGTGCGCCAGATGGCGGGGAACAGCACGGACAGCGAAGCCGCGGCAGCGAGTCCTACAAAGCCAAGCACATTGGTGATCAAGTGGGCTAGGCGAACGTTTTCGTGCAAGCCCACCGGTAGCTCCATGGAGAGAAGCGCACCAAAGAAACCGCCGACGGGGAGGAAGAGCGCGGAGATGACATAGCCGAACACTGCAGGGCGGTACTTCTTAATCTTGTCCGAGCTCATCCATTGGCGCAGCAGGCTAAAAGCATGGACGAGCAGGGCAAGGATCACGATGGTCGCGCCGATCTGGGTGACAATCCAGTGCGTATCCCACCACTTCACCAAGATCTCGCCAATAATCGTGATCACAATGCCGAGGTTGAGTGCTTGGAAGCGGCGTAGCTGACTGGGGCGCCGCTCGTCGTCAAGCTTTTGCTGCAAAAAACGCTCGGTGAAGTGCTGGCTCCATAACATGATGGAGTTGGTAACAATGCCGAGAGTGAAAATGTGGATGAGTACCCAGCGGTACTCGGGGATCCAGAGGTGAATAAGCCCGGCGATGATGAAGATCATCATCCAGACGGTGACGGGTTTGCTGGCTCGGCGGTGCCAACTTTTGCGGGACCATTCTTTGGTTGGTAGCTTTTCGCTGGATTCTTTCGCCGTGGCGTTCACCCTAGTCATACTTTCGTATAGTACTCACGGAAATAGCCGTACAAAAGCTATTGGCGAACTGGTTCCTTCTTCTCCGCGCGCTTCTCTGCGAGCGCAAGTGCGACGGCGATGACCACCACGACAATCAGGATGGCAGCGAGCGTGCCGACGAAGCCCGTCCACGGGAAGCTCTCGAAGATCCAGCCGGTGGAGCCACCAATTGCCGACGAGCCCAGGTAATAACAAAAGGTGTACAGGCTCGAGGCCTCCGCGCGATTTTTCGTGGCAATCTGGCAGACCCAACCGGAGGCGGTGGAATGGATAGCAAAGAAGCTGGCGGTGAAGATGAGTAGGCCGAGCATTGTGACCCAAATACTTCCCGAAACGCACAGGAGGAGGCCGACGAACACCAGCACGGCGCCCCCGAGAACTACGCGACCACGGCCGAAGCGCTTGATCATGTTTCCAGCCTGGGCCGATGACCACGTGCCCGAGAGATACATGAGGAACACAAGACCGACGAGTGACGGGGCGAGCCCGAAATGATCGATGAGCCGGAAGCCAAGGAAGTTGTACATGGACACGAAGGTGCCCATGGCGAAGAAAGCAATGAGGAAAAGCGAGACCAGGCGCGGGTTTTTCAGGTGGCCCGCCATGGCAAGCAGCTCGGATTTGGGGCTGATTGATTTCGGGGTGAAGTTTTGCTGTTTGGGCAGGAGCAGTGCCATAACGATGGCGAAGATGAAGGCGATGGCAGCGGTGGTGGCGAGGGCGCCTCGCCAGCTGGTGAATTCAAGGAGTCCCGTGGGGATAAACCTGCCAAAGAGTCCACCGACGGTAGTGCCCGCAATATAGAGGCCCATCGCGCCGGGCAGGTCCTCGGAGTGGATCTCTTCTGACAGCCAGGCCATGGCGACAGCCGGGGTGCCCGAGACCATCACTCCTTGCAGGGCGCGCAAAAGGATCAATTGGGTCGCGTCTTGGGCGAATGGGAGAAGGAGGCCGATCGCTGTCGCGAGCAGGGCCGAGATGATGAGCACGCGACCGCGCCCAAAGCGCTCCGAAAGGATAGAGGCGGGCACAACGCAGATGGCCAATGCGCCCGTGGTGGCGGAAACGGTCCATGCGGCTTGGGTTGGCGTGATGCCAAGGTCGGAGACGAAGGAGGGGAGCAGCGCCTGGGTGGAATACAGGGTCATGAAAATTGCCAGGCCTACGGCCAGCATGGCAAGGGTCGCGCGCTTATAAGCCACCGTTCCTTTTCTCATGGTTCCCATCTTCTCGCCTCAAGGGTCATGTGTAAAATGCTCAAATTAGTCGAATGTGATTCAATAACTGCATGAAGCCTGCTGATCTTGAAGGGTTCCTAGCTGTCGTGCACATTGGTCATTTGGGTGCCGCCGCCGACAAATTGCACGTTGCCCAGCCGACGCTGTCCCGCATGGTGCAGCGCGTGGAATCGTTTGCTGGAGCTCAGCTCTTCGACCGGGTGAGTGGCAGGATGGTCCTGAATTCGCGCGGTCGTGCGTTTTCGGTGCATGCAGAGACGGTCCTCGACGAGCTCTCGGCTGGACGTGCCCAAGTCGCGCGACTCATGGATCCCGAACGTGGCTCGGTGCGCCTCGATTTCATGCACTCGCTTGGCACCTGGTTGGTCCCCGATCTCCTCCGCGATTACCGCGCCGATCACCCACACGTGCAATTTTCTCTGCACCAAGGTCCCGCAAACGCACTGGTAGAACGAGTGCTTCGCGACGACGCCGACGTCGCCCTCGTCGGGCCTCGCCCCACCGACGAGCGGATCGGTTGGGTCTCGCTTGCTCGCCAGCGCCTCGCCGTGGCCTTCCCCGCGGGCGAAGCAGACTCAGGTCCAATCGCTTTAGAGGAGGTCGCTGACTCACCGTGGGTGGGAATGTTGCCGGGCTATGGCACACGCACGCTTCTCGACGAGCTCACCGCTCAGGCTGGCTTCACCCCAAATTTCGTTTTCGAGTCGATGGAGCTTACCACCGTGGCAGGACTGGTTTCCGCAGGTCTTGGCGTTGCGCTGCTCCCGATGGATGACCCGTACTTAGCCGTTTCGGGAGTGGTGCTGCGAGAAATCACACCGCCTGTTTTCCGAGACTTAGGGATGGTGTGGCGCCTCGACGCAACGGAAGCTCCACCGGTGGATCAATTCCGAGAGTTCGTTGCGGGCCGCGGGAGCCACTCGGCCACGTTGCCGGAGTAGAGCGAAATTGTGCTGACCTCGGACGTGCGTTTCTCCTGCCAGGGCCAGGTGTCATGAGCCACGGAGACAGGTGTGCTTAAGGCAAGAGTGGTGTCAGTGCCGTGGGATCCTCCGAGGGTCAGAGAATCGTCGCGAAGCTCGTGCATTTCGGAGTTGAACGTGCGCTCGGGGCGGGTGCTCGCGATTGCTGCGAGGGGAATCGTGGCGAATGTCTTGCGGCCCCGGCGCAGAACGAGGTGGTCTGCGCCTAGGTAGTGGGGGCGGATGCGTTCGCCAGCGAGTATGCCCCAGATCAGGATGACTGAGTACACAGCCAGAATTACTGCGACGATACGCAGCCAAGGTACTGAAATTAGGAAGTCCACAATCACGGCTTCGATGGCGATGACCACCGTAAATGCTGCAACCATCTGTAATCTTCCTGGCTGGTGGGGAAGTGGTGTGGCATCTGCGGGAATGAGTACCTCTCCTCTCGCCCAGCGATAAAGGTCGTGCCACATGCCGAGTTCCCACCGCGCAAGTTTGAATGCGGGGTGTCGTTGGAGGAATCTGAGCAATGTTTTAAGCATCGATAGCTCCAGTAAGAGCCTTGAACGCCTTGGCCTGTGCACCCTGCAAGGGAACATCACTACGCGAAAGTGGCAGCGTGCCGGGGCGCAGCGTTTCGAAGACCCCGCGCATAAACCCTGCGGAGATCAGCCCCGCAAGTTCGTCGATTTCCGCCGAGATATCGGTTGCGGCGGGCAGCTCGGCCAGCTTTTCCCACAAGATGAAATAGCTTTGCGACGACGCGAGGCAGGTCGAATCTGCGAGGTTTGTGCGCAGCTGATCCCAGGTAGCAGGAGTAGCGACACCGGCGAAGGCCATGAGATCCAAGCTGTCCAAATCTGCGCGCGGGGTTTGGGAATCGCCAAAATGCGCCAGAATCGATTCACGAATGTCAGCTGGGGTGCCAGCAGGGTTGTCCTGTAGTGCCAGGAGCTTTGTGCGCTGGAGCTCGAGGTGGGCGAGTTGATCGTCGATAAGCGAGAGGGCCTCAGGCACCGCATTGGGTGTGTTGATCTGGGACAGGGGGACGCCGGCGTCGATGAGTGCGCGGGCGCGCATGATCGCGGCGACATCGGTGATCGCGTAATCGCGGTAGCCGTTGGGTAGGCGCGCTGGTTCGGGGACTGCACCGCTGGCGTGCATATGCCGGATCGCGCGGATCGAACACCCCGCGGCGTCTGCGACTTCTGAAATCTTCATATCTACATCATGAACTATGACGTGGCGTTAGGGTCAAGCGCTTGGCCAAGGAACTCGTCGTAAAGCGAAAAACCGCTCCCGAAGGAGCGGTTGATCCAAAAAGGTAAAGCTAAATTACTTCTTTGCCTCTGCGTAGCGTGCAGCAACGTCATCCCAGTTGAAGACGTTCCAGACAGCCTTGACGTAATCTGCCTTGACGTTCTTGTACTGCAGGTAGAATGCGTGCTCCCACATATCCAGCATGAGCAGTGGGGTCAGGCCGATGGAGGTGTTGCCCTGCTGATCGGTGAGCTGCTCGATAACGAGACGGCCAGCAACCTTGTCGTAGCCCAGGACTGCCCAGCCGGAGCCCTGCAGGCCGAGAGCTGCTGCGGAGAAGTGAGCCTTGAACTTCTCGAAAGAACCGAAGTCGTTGTTGATTGCCTCTGCGAGCTCGCCGGTTGGCTCGCCGCCACCGTTAGGGGAGAGGTTCTTCCAGAAAACGGAGTGGTTGGTGTGGCCACCGAGGTTAAACGCAAGGTTCTTGGACAGTGCGCGAACGCGGTCTGGGTTAGCCTCGCCGTTGCGCTCTGCTTCGAGTGCCTCAAGTGCTGCGTTTGCGCCTGCAACGTAGGTTGCGTGGTGCTTGGTGTGGTGCAGCTCCATGATCTCTGCGGAGATGTGTGGCTCGAGCGCGTCGTACGCGTAGTCCAGCTCTGGAAGTTCATATACAGCCATGTTCTTGATTCCTTTCGTAAAAATTTCCGCCCGCTAAAGTTCAGGCGCTGCACCCCATGATAGGCAGTTTTGAAAATTTGGCAACGATTTATTGTGTACGTGTCCACAAATGGGGTGGGTGGAACAGATTCGCCGATTCATGCGTTGAATAGGGCATGTCGTGGATCTTTCAACGCACCCCAGAACTTGTTGCCCCCGAAGACACACTCCCGGGCCGTGATACCCCGGTTCTAGCCCATCCATCTGCCCACGCCGTTCTTGGCACGCCCATTACGGGGCCGTGGAAGGAAGGGCAAAAACGCCTGATTATTGGCATCGGCTGTTTCTGGGGCGTGGAGAAAATGTACTGGGAAACCGAGGGTGTTGAGGGCACTTCGGTGGGCTACGCGGGTGGCCAAACCAAGAATCCGACGTACCGCGAAGTCTGCTCCGGCATGACTAACCATGCCGAGGTTGTCGAGGTGGTCTACGATCCCGAACGGATCTCGCTGAAAGAACTCGTCCGCATGGCGATGGAGGCGCACGACCCAACCCAGGGTTTCCGCCAGGGCAATGACGTGGGCACCCAGTACCGTTCTGCGTTCTACCCGGACACAGAGGAAGAAGTGGAGCAGATCCGCGGGTGGATCGCACAATACGCAAGGCAGCTTGCCGACGAGGGCTTCGGCGAGGTGACCACTGAAGTGAAGGTAGGCGTGGATTACTACCTGGCAGAAGACGAACACCAGCAGTACCTCTATAAGGTGCCGAATGGGTACTGTCCGCATCACTCCACTGGTGTTGCTTGTGCGATTTAGCTAGTAGACCTTTCGACGACTCTTACCTTTTAACGGGAATGCTTTTGCAGCATTCCCGTTTTTTGTGCCAGTCGCGTTCTGGCCACTACCCCCGAGGTTAACCCTTGTTAGTGCAAGCCCGTGGCGGTTGGTGAGTTTTAAAGGGCTGGTCATTTACCGTTTTGTTTACCTTGCATAAAGTTCAGCTTACCCATCAATAATCTCAATAGAAGATTGAAAGTTTTGAAATGGACTAATCCTGTGAATGTGCTTATCATTCCCTGTTATGTGGAGCTAGCTTTAGGCTTCGCAGCCTCTCAATCCTGACCGTAACCACGCTTTTTCCTGTGGTAAATCCAAAATTTATGATCTTAAGAAGGGTAAATGAACAATAATATAACGATTGGAAAGCACGGAAAGGGGGTGTCCTTCTCGATATCCATAGCGGCAATCATTGCAATTTTTGCATTGGCTGTAACTATGCTCGTTATCCCCGCGCAGTCTGCATCTGCTCAGGACGGCGCTGATGACGGGGCCGCATCTCAGATCGCCGATAACTTGAATGAGATCGCCGATGATTCTGGCGTTGAAACTAGTCCGATCGAGATTGACAACTCCGATAACGAGACTCCTGCCCAGCCGTCTGCTCCAGCAGGCACCGAGGGCGAGGGCTTCGGAACCGGCGAAAGCGGGCTGGACCCGCCAGCACTGAATGCCGAATTAATTGCTCCGTTTGCGATCAATGACGGAATTAACGTTAAGGTCACTGAGATTCGCTCGGAGCATCTCACTTCGGACGACCAAATTACTATCAATGACAGGGTCTTTGTCGCCGGAACTTGGGACGCATCCACCGCGAACCCGCAGCCGGGCGACAACTTTGAAATCCAATTCCCAACAGAGCTGTCTCTTCCTCCAGTTGGATTTACCTTCCCGCTGACAGGTGCCGACGGCACCGATTGGGGTACTTGCGTAGTTGCAGCAGACAACACGCTTTCCTGCACACTGTCAGATGCAGTTATCGACCGTCCTGAAGATGTCCACGGCGAGTGGAACCTGTGGACTACTGCTGTCCAATCTACGAATGCCGAACAACTCAACTTCAGCGTCAACGGGAAAGTCGTCGTTGTCGACCTTCCTGGCGAAGGTGGTATCAGCGACGGTTTTGAGATGGGCGATACCCAGAAGACCGGAAGTCTGCGCAATGATCAGCAGTCTGTAGAGTGGACCATTCAGGTCCCCGGTTCTGTCCTGTCCCAGCTATCCACAGATGGTTCTACGGTCACCTTAGACGACCGCTTGTCGGCGAACATGGAGCTGCACAACCCTCCAGCGCCACGTCTGGAATCGGGTCGTGGCGACTGGAGCGCAGTTGAAGGCGGCAGCGTCACTATCAACCAAGACAATGTCGAAGGCGAAGGCGACGACGCTTATCGTCCTCTGACGCTCAAGATCGACAGTGGCGAAGGATTTAATGCGAACGAGATGTACCGCATCATCTACGTTACGAAGGCGACAGCGGGCTACGTTCAGGGCGCGAAGTTTAGCAACTACGTAGATATTAACGGCATTGAGTACGGTCAGGGCGTCGGCACAACCTTTAGCCCGCGAACCGAACCGTATAAGGGCGGTACGCTCGAGCAGACCGATCGCTATGGTTCTCTGCGTTGGTATGTCGCGGTGCCAGGCAATTGGTTGACGGCAAACAACGCTGCGTCCCTCACTTTGACCGACACCTTTACCGGTGGTCATTCCGTCGACAGTGAAAAGGATCTCAAGCTCTTGATCCAAGAGCGGGACTATCTTCCTGCGCTCGACCAGACTAATACTCCATGGCGCAACGTTACCGATCAGTTCACCATTGACCTCGAAGTTGCTGAGGGCGGTACTGGATTTGATATGACGGCAACTCCTAAGGAAAGCTTTGATTTCCAAGCGAGCAAGATTTACGAAATTGTCTACTACACACAGGTAGACAAGGACGACATTCCAGTTGCAGGTGAAGACACTTTCACCAACAATGCAGTGGTGAACGGTGCGACCGTTTCCGCCGACGTAAACGGTCGTAGTTTCAAGCCTTCGAAGAAGGGCGAGATTAACTACAAGCCGATCACAATCGCTGGCGAGGAGTTCCCATGGGGCACTACCATCGGTTGGCATGTTGAGACTCCTGGCCAGTTGATGGAAGGCTCGGAGGCACCATTCCGAATCACCGATACTTACTCTGACACTCAGGAAGTATGTGCTCCAGCCGGAGCTGACCTGAAGGATGCACTCAACCTAAAGGTCACCGCGCGAGACTACGTGACAGGTAATCAGGCGAACGAGTCCGTCGATGTCACAGCCGGCACCAAGGTCTCTCACGATCCGGAGACGAACCAGATCACATTTGAGTTGCCGCAGATTGATGGAAAGTACAGCCGCGATTGGGTCTACGTCATTGATTACACCCTCTGCACCGCAAGTGGTGGCGTCGATGTTCGTGGTACTTCCTACAGCAACGAGATTGAAGGCCTGGGCGAGAAGTTCGGCAGCAAGGCCACCTTCAACTACGGCGGTGGCGGCACCGGTACGGGCGTAAGCCGTGGTTCCTTCGCTCTGCAGAAGAACTTGGCATGGGATTCTGTGCGCATTGATCCGAACGCGCACGATTTCACCGTCAAGGTTGAGGAGTTCGCGCCAGGTACTAATCTGGCAACTGACTCTCCTAACAACACGTACAACATTACCGTCAAGGCTGATGGCACTCCTGTGAACGGTCAGTTCTCTCGCGGACTTGGCTGGAAGATCCGGCTAACCGAGATTGATCTCCCTAACGTCGAGGGCGTGTACTTCGAGCCAGGCCAGTTCAAGGCAGCTCCGGGCGTTGAGGTTTCCGAGGATGGCACGACTGCCGTCGTTGAAATCACCGAGCCTCGTGAAAATGTCCAGGTACAGCTGGAGAACAAGGCATCGCACAGCAGCGCCTCGATCACCAAGGTAGTCAATGGTGAAGCAGCTGGCGCTGCCGCTGGTGTTAACTTCACCATTAATGCGAAGATCGATCGCCCAGGAAATGGTCAGGATGAGACCAAGACTCACACCATCAAGGCTGGCGAGACCTGGAACCTTGTTGACCTTCCTATCGGAACTGAGATCACTTACTCTGAGATCCAGCCCGCAGACACGGATGCTATTACCTGGGGCGAACCACAGTTTTCCCCAAGCAACACTGTCACCGTGGGCCGAGACCCACAGACCAACTCTGTGACGCTGACTAACACAGCTGATATCACCCAGGGCACCTTCTCTCTGAAGAAGAAACTCGAGGGTCCAGAGCAGTACAACGATAACGTCCCAGAATCCTTCACTGTTGTTGCAACCTGGAAGGACGCGAACGGGGTTGAGCAGAGCAAGAACTTAGTCCTGCCTGCAGACGGCTCTGTTGTCGACTTCGGCGAAGCGCTGCCAAGTGGCACGAAGGTCACCCTTTCTGAGATCGTTCCTGAGAACGGTAATGGCCTTGCATGGGCCGCTCCCGTTTTTTCAGGCAATGGAGTCACCTTCGACGAAGAAGATAACGCAGTTGTGACCGTCGGCCTCAACCCAGTTGAGGTCACTGTGAAGAACTACGTTGACACGAATGATGGCACCTTCCGCCTGCTCAAGCAGATCAGTGGTGAGGCTGCAGAAGGCGTTGACAAGGATACCGAGTTCACCGTTACTGCTCGTTGGCAGTCCGGTACTGAGTTCGAGTCTCGCTTGCTCACCCTACGGGCTGGAGAGGCAGTTAACCTTGGAGAAATGCTCCCCGTTGGAACTCAGGTCACCTTCACCGAGGGTCCTCGTCCAGAGGTAGCTGGCGTTGAATGGGGTGCCATTACTTGGGGCACGAACGGCGAGAATTGGTTGCATACCAACTCTGACGGATCCGTCACTGGAATCGTCTCCGACGATCCAGCTGAAGGCCGACTGATCACCCTCGGCAACGAGGCAACATGGCAGCCTGGCTCCATCGGCTTCGAGAAGCTGATAGAACTTGATGGTGAAACCACTCCTGCTGATGAGTTCGGCCTGCCAGAAGGCACCGAGTTCCAGATCCAGATCGATACAATTACCTTCCCAGCAGGCAAGACCCTGCCAGAGGGCGCTGGCATCGCTGAGGGTGACGTGATTGTTCTCAATGCTGAGAACAACTTCCGTTGGGAATCCGAGAAGATCCTGCCAAAGGACACCATCGTGACCTTCCACGAAATTGCTCCAGAGCCCGTCCCCGGTTACAACTGGGGTCTGCCTCGCTACGAGAACACGATCACCGTTGATGCTGATGGCAACCACGTCATCGACGTGACTAACCGTGCAGAGCCAACAACTGAAGTTGACATCGACAAGGAAGTCACAGGATTCAAGGGTGGCGAAGTCGAGCGTGACACCGAGGTACTCTTCCAAGTCACCGCGTCTTGGAACGACATCGATGGCTTCGAGCGTTCCTGCATCCTCAACGTTGTGCCTGGACAGCCGGCTCAGCCGACTGCGGAGTGCGATGCGACTGTAATCAACGGCAAGGTTTACTTGCCGTTGAACACCGAGATCACCCTCAAGGAGACCGGTGCATACACCAGTGTTGACAACGTCAATTGGAAGGATATCATCTGGTCAGTTGACGAGGGGCGTGCAAAGGTCAAGCCAGTCGAAGGTGATGAGACTGCAACAGTTGCAACCATCAACGGTGACGGTTCTGAGTCAGTGACCTTTGGTCTGGAGAACAAGATCTCGTCTAACGGCCTGATCATCATCCCACTGCCAATTCCTGACCTGCCAGATTTCCCAGGTTCCTCGACCCCACCGGGCCCTGATACCCCTGGGACCCCTGGAGATCCTGGTACGCCGGGTGAACCTGGTGAACCTGGTGAACCCGGTAAACCTGGAGAACCTGGAACCCCGGGTGAGCCCGGAGAACCCGGAAAACCCGGAAAACCAGGTCAGCCATCTGATGGCACTCCTGGTATTCCTGGAAAGCCAGAGACCGGACAGCCTGCAATGGTTGACGGTTCCGACGGCACGGCTGCCGCACAGCAGGGCGGTTCCGCTCTGGCTGTCACTGGTGCAAACGTTCTATGGCTTGTCGGCGGAGCACTCGTTCTGATCCTGGGTGGTGCCTGGTTGGCACTGCGCGGACGTCGCAACGAAGCCTAATCCGCTGTAAAGCTTAGGGGAAGGCCCTGTACGTCAGCCCTTCCCCGTGTGGCCCCGAACGTTCTTGCTTCAGTTCGGGGCCAACGCGTCGAATAAATCACCCACACAAGGTACTCAAAATACTAAGGAGCAGAAATGCTGAGCGTTATCCCACTGTCTTCGAACATCGAAGGCCTAGAGCAAACCGGTTCTTCCGTCTTCGATCTCCTCGCACGGATCTCGATCTTCTTGTATGATGTCCTGGGCCCAATCGGTTCCAGCACCATCGTGCTGTAATCAGACAGTACCGCTGAAGAACTAAAAGCGGTCCCGCTCCTCAATTCCGAGGAGCGGGACCGCTTCGTTATTCCTATCGTTAGCCCACCACGTTTGCTTCAGGCGACAGCAGTGATACGGCGGGGAAGACGACTTCCATCAAGAGGAAAAAAACCGCCACCAGCAGTATTATTACGACGATGAACTTCAACCAGGCAGGGCCGGGGAGAATACGCCAAAACCAGCTATACATATTCGTGAACTCCTAGGAGGTAGTGGGGGCGCCGGACTTCGGTGTGGAATCCACCAACATGCCGTGGACAATGATGCGCTCTGCGTTGGAGTAGCGCGGGTGGCAGGCAGTCAGGGTGATTAGGCCTTCGGTTTGATCAGCTGCGTTGGACGGCTGCCCCGGGACCGGAGAGAGCACACCGACATCATATGGGTTAGTGATGTGCTGGCCTGCTACATGGGCGTAGGTGCCGTGAACAATCGCCTCGGTTTGCTCCGGGGTGAAACAACTTGAAGCCTGGCTTGCTCGCTCCGCGGCCGAGACACCGTAAGGCAGGACCTTGTAGGTCTCCAAGGACGTGGCCGTCTCGACGATCAACTCGTCACAGACCTGCAACCTGTCGATGTCGTCGAAGGGCTCGCCATATCCGGAGCGGTGACCGGCGATGGCGAAGTTGCCGTTCTCGCCCGGCATCTGGGTATCCACGTAACGGCCCGGTCCCGTGCGCAGAGCTTCCTCGTCGGTGCCTTCCATGATCGCGTATTGGAAATCGCCTCCGAAGCTGGGGACGTGCAAGCGGCTAAAAGCCTCGCCAGCGACGGGCGGCGGTGCCGCTGCCTCGATGCCATCACCCAGGGTTGGAGCCGGCTGTTCCGACCAGCTTTGCACTAGCGCGTCGTCGACCTGCGATTGGCGCTGTCTGGAGTCGAGGTTGGTCCACACCGCTTCGTAAAAGGCATAGAGCAAGGCTAGGATTCCGATCGTGATTAGGATGTCGCCAAGAACGCGGGACAAGACCCCGCGCCGTCGCTTTGGCGCAAAGCTTTGATTCATTGAAACCAACCTTGCTGTGAAATTTATCTTTACACAGTTTACAGCACCTGTTCGGGTGGCCACGCCTCGCCAGTGCTACATCCAACCAAGAGGTAACCATGCGTTCACCTGCATGAACTTTCGCGAACGAACCAAGCGAAACCGGCACCGAAGGCCGACAATGCTAAGTGTGCAGCGGGCAAAGCGTACAGGTCCACAGTTTTCGCGTCGTGGGGTTTTAAAATCCTCGTTGATAGTCGGCGCGGTTGCTGCCTTACCTACTTCCCAAAATACCGCGCAGCTGGTGGGCGAAGTCCGCGCAAGCGATAATTCGCATTCCAGCCAGTATCAGCTCGCTGCCTATTCGCTCGACGAATACGGCGTGTTTATGCACGGTGTAGCCTCGGGCGATCCGCTCCCGGCCAGCGTTATTTTATGGACGCGCGTGACTCCTGAGCCCAGTGCGATCCCAGGCTCGCAGCTCGGTGAGCCAGTCCAGGTCGATTGGGAGGTTGCCACCGATCCGGAGTTCACCCAGCTCGTTCGCCGAGGCTCAACGACTACAGATGCATCCCAGGATCACACAGTTCACGTCGATCCATTCGGCCTGAATCCCAGAACCACTTACTTTTATCGCTTCCACGCTCTCGGGTATACCTCGCCTGTGGGAACGACGAAGACTGCACCTGCACCCACCGAGAGCGTCGACCAGCTCAATCTCGCCGTGTGCTCGTGCGCGAACTTCGAGTCCGGCTATTTCCAGGGCTACCAGGACATCGCGGAGCGCGCCGCTCTCGGGCAGATCGACCTCGTCGTGCACATGGGCGATTACATCTACGAGTTCGCGTCCGGCGAGTACCCCGGCAAGCACGGAGTCGTTCGCACTCACACTCCGATGCATGCCATTCGCACTCTCAGCGATTATCGTGCACGTTACGGTGCTTATCGACGAGACGCGTCCCTCCAAGCAGCTCACAGTGCAGTCCCCTGGGTGGTCACTTGGGATGATCATGAGATCGCTGACGATGCCTGGTCGGGTGGAGCTAAGAACCATGCCCAAACAGATGGCGATTGGTCTTCGCGCCGGGATGCTGCGATGCAGGCCTACCTTGAGTGGTTACCAGTGCGAGGGACATCACCATCGCGCGGAGGCCGGATTTATCGCTCGCTGACCTTCGGTACTCTTGCCGAGATCCACATGCTTGACCTGCGTTCTTACCGAAGTGCTCCGGGTGAGTTCCTGCCTGCCAGTCGTACCGACGTCAGCCGCACGATCATGGGATCGGAGCAGTTTGCGTGGCTGCACGGGAGACTGAACTTCTCGCCAGCGACGTGGGATCTCATTGGGACCTCGGTCATGATGGCACCGTTGAATCTCAAACCTCTTGATCGAAGCGTGGCAAAGCCGCTCGCAGATATGGTGGGCGTCGATCTCGGTGGAACCCCGGTAAACGTGGACCAATGGGATGGCTACATCGCCGATCGCCAAAGGCTACTCGCCAGCTTGAAGGGCAACACTGTATTTCTCACGGGTGACATTCACTCGGAGTGGGCCAACCACATTGAGTACGAGGGCAACGTTGTGGCTGCCGAGTTCGTGTGCTCGTCGATAAGTGCACCTAATATCGACGACCTGATGGGGCTGCCGCAGGACTCGTCGCTGTCCCACCTCGCGGAAAGCGTCGTGCTCGAACACAACCCGCACATCAGCCACGTCGATCTGGATGCGCATGGCTACGCGCTTGCGCAGGTCACGGAGAGCAGCGTCTCCATGACCTGGATGCGGGTTAGCGACGTCGAGATCGCAGGTTCCCCAGTGAACCCTGGCCCGACTCTATCGTTTGACGGATCACGGTTGGCTTAGGCACCTCTTCGTTGCGCACGCGTTCCATGTCCTTGCGGACCCACTTCGCTACCCCGATGGCTTGCTCGTCGCTGATCTCTTTGTCCAGTACTGCGGCCCAGTACTTGATCGTGGAATAGCGGTAAACATGCCCGTGACCTGGGAGGAAATCCAGGGAATTTACTTGGTCGAGGCCGACCTGCCAGCCAGTGATGAACGGCACCCACCGCAGACCGTCGAAAACATCCAGCTCCTGAGCTTCGGGAGCTGGCACTCCGCGGGAGCCGGGCTCGCGGAGCCAATCCGGCTGAAGGATGAACAACTTCCAGTCCCACCACACAACCGGGTCGGAGGCGTGCTGTGCGAAGACCACGCGGGGAAATTCCCACTCGTTGGCGAACTCATCGCCCCGAAAATCGTGGTTCAAATGGTTTTCAGTGGCCACGAAGCGGACATGGCGGCCACCATCGAGAACCGGAAGGCGCTGAATCGTGCCTCGATCGCGCGCGTTGGTCAGCTCTGTGTGCAGGCGGGTAAATCCTGGCGCGCCGGTAAAGAGGGCACCATCGACAGTTTCCAGCAGGTCATCGAGCGAATCAAAGGAATCGGCAACGCCGTAAGCGCCAAGAGATTCGCCAGCAACATAAAGCTTGGGGCGACGCTCCTCGGGGATCTGATTTAGGCGCTCTCGTACTGCCGTGATTAACACGCGCGAGGAGGTCACAGGCGTGGTGCGGTCAGCGATGTAGGAGACGGCAGAGGGGAGAAAGGAATATTGCATAGCGACGATGGCGCAATCCCCGCGCATCAGAAACTCAAAAGGGCTGGTGACAAAATCATTCAGCCACCCGGTTCCTGCCGAAGACATGATTGCAATTGCTTCGCGATCGAACGCGTTCGTGCGTTCCATTTCCTCGAGTACGAGCTTTGCCTGGTCCTCGGGAGTACGGCCTTCAGTAAGGCCGATGTAGATGCGGATAGGTTCGTGCGCAGGCTCTTGCATTACCGAGCGGATGTCGTCGATACGCGGACCCGCCGCAATCACTGATCGACCTTGACGCCCGAGGTTGTCCCACTCCTCAATGCTCTCGGGGGAACCGGAGCGGGTTGGCTCCGTCGGTGGGGTCGCGCCGGGCATGACCTCTTGGTTGAGTTTTTCCGCGCGGGCGTAAAGTTGCGAGAGCGCGCGACGCAGAACAACTTTGTCGGTAGCGAAGTACAAGGTGGCGATGACACCGATTAACGCAATTGGCCAGCTCACCACTGGTGGCAGCCAGCGCGCGAGCTGCCGATTCGTGCTGTCCACCCAGTTTTGAAGGGCCTCCCCAATTGCGAGCAGGATTCCGTACCCGACAGTGCCAGCAGCCATGCCCACGATCGCGCTATTCAAACCAAATGCGTTGCGCTCGGTTGCGAGTTGGACTTGCTTTGCGTGCCTCGAGGGGGTCCGCAATGCCACAATGGCTGTGGTTGTCCCAAGGCCGATATGGAGGACGGCATTGAGCCGTGGCATATCGCCCATGTGCGGGGCAATATTGAACTTGCGACGAATGCGGCGCGAAACGAAGCTGATTCCCGTCCCGACGGCGTGGCCAAAACCCTGGACAAATGCCACGTTGGCGGCGGTGATCCACCATTTTCGGGGCAACAGCGAAGGAGAAAGTGCCCACCACGTTGCTACCTCGGCACCGAGCACTCCTGCCCCCATATTTTTCGACAATCTGCGTGGGCCACGCAGTCGGATTAAGGGGGAGAGATCGGCATAAACTTCAAGCGCGAATTGAGTCGCCTTCAGCGCGCCGATAGCTCCCCGAAGCGCAATTCGTGCCACTTTGTTCATACGGGCCATTCTTTCAGAATTTCACTGGTCACGCATTCTCGTTGGGGTGCTTTCTCGCCGGCTCCCTCACTTGCGAGAAAATGGACCTCGTTGTACTGCGGAATCCCAAAAGGGCAGGCACAATAGATGATGTGGACCCCGAAACTCTCGTAGAAGACCTAATTGGCAAGCTCGACGACATCATTGAGGATTTGCAAGAAGAAGAAGAGGCTCAAAGTGATGAAATCAATCGCGTAGCAGAAACGCATCGCAATGGTGCGAAAAACTTGGTGCATTACACCTCTCTTCGTAATCACGATGTCCGTCAGCTTCAGGCCGGCCTCGCCTCTGTGGGCGCGACGCGCCTGAGTACCACCGAGCCTGCTGTTATGGCTAGGTTGCAGGCAGCGCACAATGTCCTTGACGCGCTTGCGGGCAAGGAACTGACCTACCCACAGCAAGAAATCACCGATGCGTTCGCCGATGCGGACGATATCTTGGAATCCCACGCGGACATCCTGCTGGGCCAAACTTCGGAAGAAACCCACTCGCGCATTATGGTCACGCTTCCTACCGAGGCAGCGGACGATTACGAGCTGGTCAAGGGCTTCGCCGAGGCGGGAATGGAACTAGCTCGCATTAACTGTGCTCATGATGGCGAAGATTGCTGGCGCCGGATGATCGACAATGTGCACCGCGCAGCCGAGGAAATAGGTCGCGAGATCAAGGTCTCCATGGACCTTGCAGGCCCAAAGGTGCGCACTGGCACCATCGAACCTGGCCCAGCAGTGGAACGTGCGCGGGTTACGCGCTCGGACTCGGGCGAGGTTATTTCCCCAGCTAAGCTGTATCTTTCGGCGGAAGGTACCGAAGAACTGACACCTCCAGAGGAGACAGGTCGTCCAGGTCTGAACCTCAAGGTCGACGCGCAGTGGCTGGCAGACCTCAAAGTCGGATCGACCATTAAGTTCAAGGACAACCGCGGCAAGAAGCGCAAATTCGAAGTCACTGAGGTCCGGGAAGACGGGCTAGTTATCGCCCACGGCAAGAAGAATGCGTATGTCGCAGATACCACGATTCTTGAGCACGACGGCGAGACCACTTCGGTCTCCGGTATCAAGCCTTTAGAACAGAAGATTCGCCTTTACCCAGGCGACACACTGATTCTCACCACGTCGCAAGAACCAGCGGTGGTCTCGGAGACGGGCCCGACCACCATCGGCTGTACCGCTCCCGAGGCCGTCAGCGCACTCGAGGTCGGCCACGATGTGCTTTTCGACGATGGCGCGATCGCCGCAGAAGTCACCGAAGTACGCCAAAACGGGGAAGACACCGAAGCTGTGTTGTCCATCACCCGCGCGAAGGAGACCGGCACAAACCTGGCAGCCTACAAGGGCATCAACCTGCCAGATACCGATATCCCATTGCCTAGCTTGACCGCAGAAGACCTCGAGGCCTTCGAATTTGTTGCGCACAATGCTGAAATCGCTGCGGTGTCGTTCATCCGTACTCCTGAAGACGTCTCCTTCGTTTTGGAGACTCTGGAGAAGATGGCACTGGAATCTCCGGATCAAGCAGACCGAATTCGCAACCTAGGCATCGTGTTGAAGATTGAGACGATCCCGGCGTATGAGCAGCTGGCTAGCGTCCTCCTCGAGGGCATGCGCCACCCGAACCTGGGCATCATGATCGCCCGCGGTGACCTCGCCGTGGAACTGGGCTTCGAGCGCATGGCTGAAGTTCCGCGCCTGATTATGCAAATGGCAGAAGCCGCTCACGTTCCGGTGATCATGGCAACCCAGATTCTGGAGAACCTGGCAAAGACTGGTCTGCCTTCGCGTGCCGAAATGACTGACGTGGGTTACGCCCTGCGCGCCGAGTGCGTCATGCTGAACAAGGGCCCGCACATTACGGACGCAATCCGTATCTTGGAAAAGATGTCGGCCAAGCTCGGTCGTTCCCAGCGCAAGAATCGCCAGCAGCTGCGCCGGATCTCGAGCTGGGAGAACGCGCTGTGAAAATCGTGGCGCATCGTGGATACGCAGGTAAGTATCCTGAGCTAACTCGTCGGGCTTTCGTCGAGGCGCTCAAGTTGCCCATCGCCGGCATCGAGTGCGACGTGCGCCTGACTAAGGATGGCAAGCTCGTCGTTTTCCACGATAAAGAGGTCGACCGTACCTCGAATGGTTCAGGGCTTGTAGCCAAAATGGATTTCGCCGATCTTCGCAAACTCAATGTGGGCACTGAAGAAGAACCACAGCAAGTGATGTTGTTCAGCGAGCTGCTTGAAGTGATGCAGGATTACCCCGACAAGGAACTCTTCGTCGAAACGAAGCACCCTTCACGCTTCGGCCCCGAGGTGGAGGAGCAAACGGCCGTGCACCTGCGCTACGCGGGGTTGCACGAGGATCTGCGAGTTTCGCTGATTTCTTTCTCTCACGCCGCGATTCGCAGGTTCGGGCGCTTGTTGCCCGAGCTGAACACCTACTACCTGGTCAATCCTCGGCATCGCCGGTGGAATCCAAAGCATCAGTTCGCATCTTCGCCTTATGGTGTTGGACCCTCGATCATGGAGGCAAAAATTGATGCGAACTTAGTTGGCCTTCGTGGCCTGCCTACCTATATTTGGACGGTTGATAAGGCCGAAGACATGATTTGGTGCCGGGAACATGGCGTTGATGTGATGGCGACAAACCTGCCTGAACGGGCGTTGGAGACCTTGCGGTAGATTAGTGCGCATGGCGAAGAAGAATCGGAATAAAGAAGAGCTTCCTGAGGGCATGAGCCGCCGTCAGGCAAAGCTGGCGGCACGCGCCGCAGAACGTGAGGCCCTGCAAAAAGATCCCCGTCCCTACGGCGGTCTCGCAGCCGAGACTCAGCTGATCGCGCTGCAGGAATTCGTTCCTTCTGCCGTGGCCAAGGTCGAGGTCAAGGGGACGGAAGTCAACATTGTCACCGTCTTGCCAGGTGCTGTCGCGGCGCTGGTCCGTGAAGAATCTCAGGGTGGGGAGCGGTTCGTCGCTTTACAGGTTAAGTCCCACTCGCATAACCCAGGGCGCGATCTTGCATACGCACTCAATTGGGTGATCAATGCGGCCCCAGGGGAGTCCCTCGAGTCCACCGTTGCGGACGGCAGTCAGCCAAAGATCACAGAGCTTCTCGACGAAGGCGTAAAACTCGACATCGTCGCCCACGATGACTTCAACTGGTGGTTTGCTGAAGGCGAAGGTATTCCGCTCGAGATCCAGCAGGCATTGGCCCAGGCTAATGACTCGATTATTCCATCCCGCGCGGTCGCCACAGAGCTTGATGGTGCCATTTGGTGGGTAAACCCAGGTGGCGGTAAAGCACACATCCGCTGGGTGCGTCCCGAGGACAACGAAAACAAGTTGCTCAACGCCCTGGCGCGCATCGGTGCACGTGGCGAGCTCAACCTCGGCGAGGGAACTAAGTTCGCCGGTGCCTTTCGCGCACACGGCCTGACCGTGCCGGTATTCGACCTGGACCCAGAGGTTGACTTCAATAGCTACGACGAGGCGCTGAAGAAGCTGGGCGAAGAAATCGAGAAGGAATACTCGAATTCGGAGTCACTGACGTCGGAGGAGCGCCGTCAGCTTGAGAACATTAAGTCGCGTCAGGTGACTATCTAGATTTTCTCCTGAAAGGTCTAAAGGTACTGTCTTCCGTTTGGAAGGCAGTACCTTCTTCTTTGAACTGGTTCCCCCAATGTTGCCTATAAAGCAAATTGGCATAAAAGTTCAATAATTCAGGAAAATCCAAGAAATCTTTACAGAGTTTCATATTATTCAGTCCGAGTTATCTGGATTAGCCCCGCAAGTTAACCGAAAGGTCAGATCAGGCCTTTAATTTTCTAGGCATGTCCAGTCTAATTCCTGCTGTGACTGATAAGCCCGTAGTTAGTGAAGAGTACGCGAACTCGAAAAAGAAGCGTGAAAAAATTAACTGGGGGCAAGTCGGTCTGGGATTGCTGCTTGTGGGGCCAAACCTCATCTTGCTGGCAATCTTTACTTACCGTCCGCTCTTCGACAATATTCGGCTTTCCTTCTACCATTGGAATATTTCTTCCCCTGTCATGACCTTCATTGGCCTTGACAACTACATTGAATGGTTTACATCCCCAGATACTGGGCGCATTGTTTTTAATACCGTGGTGTTTACCGTTGCCGCAGTTGTTGGCTCCATGGTTATTGGCTTGGCGCTTGCGCTGTTGCTGGATCAAAAATTGTTTGGCCGTGCAGCTGGTCGCTCCATTGTCTTCGCACCGTACGTGATTTCAGGTGCGGCGATTGGTGTGGCTTTCCAGTTTGTGTTCGACCCGAACTACGGCCTGATCCAATTCTTCCTGAATGCTCTGAATATTCCGGTGCCGAACTTCTACCAGAATTCAAACTGGGCACTCTTTATGGTCACGGTGACCTATATCTGGAAGAACGTAGGTTACGTGTTCGTCATCTACCTGGCTGCGTTGCAGGGTCGTCGCGATGACCTCGACGAAGCTGCGGAAATTGACGGAACCTCGCCTGTGCGCCGCTTCTTCCGTGTTCTGATGCCACAGCTGCGAGGCACGACCTTCTTCCTGTCTATCACGGTGCTGCTGAACTCCTTCCAGGTGTTCGACATCCTCCACGCAATGACTAGGGGTGGCCCATTCGGCAATGGCACCACGACGATGGTGTACCAGGTTTATCAGGCAACATTCGTTGACGGCCGCGCAGGCTACGGTGCAGCTGTTGCAACCATCATGTTCATCGTTGTCTTGATTATCACCGCGATCCAGGTCCGCTACCAAGAGAAGGGAAATGACTAATGACTGCAGCTAATCCCGTTCTTCCCCCGGTACCGGGTTCCCAGGTAGCTGGTGAGCCAGTTATTACTGACAAACAGCGCAATCGTAAAGACGGCAGTGTCGGACAAGGCTCAGTGACCGGCAAGATCCTCGGTTATATTGCCTTGATCATCACCATTTTGGTGATCATGGTGCCGCTCTACTTCATCGTGATCACATCGCTCAAGACCTATGCTGATGTTTATGCGGACCCCATCACCTGGTGGCCGAATCCAATGGAGTGGAACAACTACGTCCGAGTGTTGGAGCTCTCCGGCTTCAATTATTACCTGCGCAACTCGATCATCATCACTTCCGTGTTGACGGTTATCGAGGTCACGCTTGGTGTGTTGAGTGCTTATGGTTTCGCGTTCGTGAAGTTCCCAGGCCGCAACATTCTTTTCCTGCTGGTCATCGCAACTTTGATGGTGCCTAACCAGATCACCATCATCTCGAACTACTCTCTGATTGCAAACATGGGGCTGCGCAACACCTTCGCCGGCGTTATTTTGCCCCTGGCTGCCGTGGCATTCGGTACGTACCTGATGCGCAATCACTTCATGTCGCTGCCAAAGGAAATCCTCGAGGCAGCGTCGATGGACGGAGCTGGCTTCTGGTCGACCATGTTCCGCGTCGTACTTCCAATGTCTTGGCCGACCTTGTCCGCGTTCATCTTGATCACTGTGGTGGGCGAGTGGAACCAGTACCTGTGGCCATTCTTGATCACAGATACCGAAGCAACAGCTCCACTTCCAGTCGGTCTGACCCGCCTGCAGGACGCCGAAGGCCTGACCAACTGGGGTCCTGTGATGGCAGGTACGGTCCTGACCACTTTGCCAATGATCATCGTGTTCTTGCTGTTGCAAAAGAACATGATCAAGGGCCTGACGGCTGGTGCCGTGAAGGGCTAGAAAGTCCGTCCGGCTCCCAACACCCCTGATCCAACCAATCCAACTCACTCTTTCTACCTCTATCTATTGAGTCTCTAAAAGGAGAACATCATGAACCCGTTGAACGCTCAGCTTTCTCGTCGTACCGCACTGGGCCTTGGCGCAGTTGCAGCTTCCTCCCTCGCACTGACGGCTTGTGCAGGTGGCAGCACCAGCGGAAGTGGCACTGGCAGCCAGGCAGAAGACAAGGGCGGTCCAATCCAGTTTTGGACCAACCACCCAGGTTCCTCGCAGGACATCGAGAAGAGCATCGTCGATGAATGGAATGCCGCCAACCCTGATATCCAGGTTGAACTGATCACGGCTGGTTCCAACTACGAGGAACTCTCCCAACGCTTCAACGCAGCTCTGTCGGGCGGCGACTTGCCCGACATCATCGTTGCTTCCGATGTGACCTGGTTCAACTTCGCACTGAACAAGCAGACCACCAACCTGGATGACTTCTGGTCCCAGGCTGAGATCGACCCCACTGTTTACGTTGACACCCTACGCGAGGACTACGCCTTCGACGGTGGCCACTACGGTGTGCCTTACGCTCGCTCTACCTGCCTGATGTACTGGAACACCGACGTGCTCAAGGCAGCAGGCCTTCCTGAAGATCGTGGTCCAGAGACCTGGCAGGAATTTGCGGAGTGGGCTCCAAAGATCCGCGAAGTCAATGGCGACAAGCCAGTCGTGGTTGTTCCAGACGGCTCGAACTACCTGGACTGGTACTTCCAGGGCATGATCTGGGCTTTCGGTGGCGCATACTCCCAGGAGTGGACCCCAACCTTCACCGAGGCAGCCTCCATCGAGGCTGGCGAGTTCCTGAAGCAGCAGGTCGCAGACGGCAACATCGAGATCTCCACCGATCCGACCGTCGCATTCGGTAACGGTAACGCTGCAGCCCTTCTGCAGTCCACTGGTTCCCTTGGCGGCCTGACTCAGACCGCAACCGTTCCTTTCATCACCACCTTCCTGCCTGGTCCTGGCCCATCGTGTGCCACCGGTGGCGCAGGCGTTGGCATCCCATCCGGCATTGCAGATACTCGCAAGGTGAATGCACTGAAGTTCATCGGCTTCCTGACCAACACCGAGAACACCATCAAGTTCTCCCAGTCCACCGGCTACATGCCAGTGCGCAAGGATGCACTCGAGCACCCTGACGAGGTTAAGTACTTGGAAGAGAATCCAAACGCACGCACCGCAATTGATCAGCTGAATGAGAACACCCAGCCACAGGACTACGCTCGCGTATTCGTTCCAGGCGGCGGTCAGCGCATCGGTGCAGCTCTCGACGAGATCACCCTCAACCAGGCAGACGTCACCAGCACCTTCGAGACTCTGGCAAAGGATACCCAGACTGCCATCGACCGTGACGTGCAGCCGCTTCTGTAATCGTCGTAAAGCTAAAGCCCTAATTGAAAGGACGGTGAAGCACTATGGCAACAGTTGAATTCCGCCAAGCTTCTCGTATTTATGATCCTGCTCGTCCTCCGGCAGTCAGCCGCATTAGCCTCGACATCGCTGATGGCGAATTCCTCGTGTTGGTTGGGCCGTCCGGTTGTGGCAAGTCCACCACTTTGCGCATGCTTGCGGGCCTTGAGCCTATCGATGAGGGCCAGATTCTGATTGACGGCAAGGACGTGACTGAAACTCGCGCCCGTGACCGTGACGTGGCTATGGTGTTCCAGTCGTACGCGCTGTACCCAAACATGACCGCTCGCCAGAACATGTCCTTCGCACTGGAGAACAAGAAGACTGACAAGGCTGTCATCCAGGAGCGTGTTGATTTCGCAACTAAGATGCTGCAGTTGGAAGATCTCATTGATAAGAAGCCTTCTGCAATGTCTGGTGGCCAGCGTCAGCGTGTGGCCATGGGCCGTGCAATCGTGCGTCACCCAAAGGTGTTCTTGATGGATGAGCCGCTGTCCAACTTGGACGCGAAGCTGCGTGTGTCTACCCGTGCACAGATCGCTGCACTGCAGCGTGAACTGGGTACCACCACCGTGTACGTGACCCACGACCAGACTGAAGCAATGACCCTCGGCGATCGTGTCTGCGTGCTCAACTCTGGCATTATCCAGCAGGTAGATTCCCCAACTACTCTGTATGACAACCCAGGCAACACCTTTGTAGCAACCTTCATTGGTTCACCTGCGATGAGCCTGCTCGACGGCATCTCCGTGAAAGAAGACCGTGCGGTCATGGGTGAGGGCCACCGTGTTGACCTTGGTATGACTGCTGAGCAGGCATCGAAGGTCAAGGGTGACAAGGTCATCCTCGGTGTGCGCCCAGAGAACTGGGAGATCGTCTCGATCAACCATGAGCCAGCACCTGAAGAAACCACGGTTCCTATCCAAGTTGAGATCGTGGAGCACCTCGGCTCTGAGCAATACGCCTACTGCGCTCCAATTATGACTCCGGATTCCCCGGTCTCCGTGCGTGGAAACCGCGTCACGGTGCGTGGTGGCAAAGAAATCATTGAGCAGGGCGACATGCTTTACGTCCGCCCAATTATTGGTGAGAGCGTTTTCTTTGACCCAGAGACCGAGATTAACTTGGACTACCTCTAAACCGGTCGGTTCCGGCTAGCTGAAAAGGGAGCTACGGCATGCGTTGCCGTAACTCCCTTTTCGGGTATGTCATCAGCTATGTCAAAGAATCAGAGGACTACCAGTGGTAGTTTTCAGGACCGAGAGGTCCACCCTCCCACACCATTCTGCGTTGGCGTTGGTATTCCTCGTCGATGTCTTCGAGGTCTGCTTCGAGATCCGGTTCGAGGGTGTCCGCGGGTGCCTCACTATCGCCATTAAATCCATCATGGAAATTTTCCGGACCGAGTGGGCCACCCTCTGACACCATTTGACGCTGGTCAATGTACTTGTCATCGATGGGGTCGATGACGCTGCCTGCAAATGCGGTGCTCATGAGAATTCCCTTCGCTACATTCTGCTGAGCCACGTGGGTGCGCAAAAGCAGCCACGTGATTGTGGGTGCTAGTTGATATGTGGATGAGGCGACGGGTTCAAGGTCGTACACTGCTTAGTCTAGCCAATCAAACATAAGTGGGGAAGGCCACACCAGTGCGGGTGCACACTAACGCATCGAGTTGAAGAGTTGCTCCGATCCGGTTTCGTCCCACACCAACACTGCTCCGACGGAAGTATCCAAATAATTGCCGATAGGAACGGTCTCGGATTTCACACCGGTGACCATAGCAATAGCCAGGCGACCCAAATGCCAGAGGTGATCGCCCTCTCCGAGGATGAGCATTTTGGTGCCGGTGAATGCCAGCGAAATCATCCGGATAGGGTTCAGCAAAGTGCCTGGACTGGAGACCTTGGACATGAGTGCGCTGAAAAATTCTCGTTGGCGCTCGACTCGGTCGAGGTCGCCTTGAGCGGTGGCACGGGTACGCACATAACCCAGTGCGGTCGCACCATCCATTTTCTGGCATCCGGCCTGGACATCGAGGTTTGCCAATGGATCCTGGATCGGCTCCGAAGGACACAGCTCGAGCCCACCCACCGCGTCGACGATTCCAGCAAGGCCACCCATACCAATCTCGGCGTAGTGGTCGATCCGCAATCCTGTCGACTGCTCAATCGTCTCGGAAAGCAGCTTCGGGCCACCGAAGGCGAAGGCCGCGTTGATCTTATTTTCGCCGTACCCAGGAATGTTGACCAGGGAATCGCGGGGGACAGAGACCAAGGTTGATTCCCCGAACAATGGGATGTGCAAAATCATGATGGTATCGGTGCGACTATTGCCAAGGTCGCCGCCGGTGCCGAGACGTTGGGCCTCCTCATCCGAGAGACCTGCACGGGAATCAGATCCGACGAGCAGCCAGTTCGTGCCCGCAGTATTAGATATAGGCGTATCGGGGAAAGCGTCAACGCGAGTAAAACGCGCGTCCATCCAGAAGGCAAAAAGCAAAACTAGGACGAGGAAGAGCGCAAAAATACCGCCACACCCGAGGCGACGACTGCCCCTGCGACGCGGAATGCGTGGCTGGTTCCGGCCACGCTCGCGAGGTCGCTGCGAAACTTGCATTGGAACCTGTTGCTCGCCCCGAGACTGCTGTCTCGGGGGTTGCTGCCGAGGCGCTGCAGATTGGCGGCGCTGCTCATAGGGCGCCTGCCGGGGTTGGTATCCGGACTGTTGTTGGGACTGTTGTTGAGCCTGGTGTCGGGGTTGGTACTGCTGCCGGGGACGGTGAGAAGATTGGGAGTCGCGGGAGGCTGACTGGGAGGTCGATTCCGGTTCACGTTTTTGCGCGTGACGACGACGCACTGGGCGGCCATATCGGTCTACCAGTGGTTTTCCGTCCTGCCCGAGGACGTATTCCTCGTTATCGCGTGGGTCGTTTGATCCAGGTCCCCTAGACATGCTCAATATGGTAGCCCCTCAGTAGTTAACATTGTGACTCAAGTGAAAAGTTTTGTTGATGTATTCCTTATTTTTCCTATAAACCGAGCCAGCTCAGATCCAAGACGAGATAGCCTACAAATGCCACAGAATCAATGAGGAAGTGCGCGATTATCAAAGGCCAGATTCTCCCCGTCTTGTAATAGAAGAAGCTGTAAACAATTCCCATGATGATATTCCCGAAACCTGCGGATACTCCTTGATAGAGGTGATAGGAACCTCGCAATATGCTCGAGGCTCCGATGGCAGCCCAGGCGGGCCAGTTCAATTGCTTCAACCGAGTCATCAGGTACATCACCACGACAACTTCCTCACCGAAAGCATTTGCTGCAGACCACAAAAGCAGGACCGGGATTTCCACAGCTTGAGTCGTCGGGATGACCTCTTTGGACAAACCAACGTGCAGAGCAAAGATATAGAGGCCCAAGCCTGGAATGCCGATGATCGCGGCAAGGAAAGCGCCCCAACCCAAGTCGCTCCACCGCATCTTCGGCATAGATGTGCCCAACAGGAACAGGGCGAGCAAACCCCAGGCAATCAAGGTCGCGGCACTGGCTGCTTGCAGTGCAAGGTCGAGCCAACCGATCTGGCTGGCTTCGTCGTAAAGCGTCTGTGATTGCTCATTTAAAGGAACGGGAGAGAGCAAATCGTCGATAAGGCCAAGCAACGAACGCACGCCACTCATACCGAAAGTGATGGTGAGAACCAGGAGGATCTCTTTTGAAATACGACTCACCGTGCCCACTGTAAAGTATAGGCATGACTACCGTCGCATACCTTGGCCCAGCGGGAACATTCACCGAAGAAGCACTGTGGAAATTTCAGGAGCGTGGGTGCTTCGGCGACGGTGATATTGAAACGCTGCCGGTGGATTCCCCCTCTGCGGCTCTGAACGCGGTGCGTGAAGGCCGTGCGGAGTGGGCGGTCGTGGCCATTGAAAACTCCGTCGATGGAGGTGTTACAGCCACCTCGGACGCGTTTATCGAGGCACCGGGTGTCCAGATTTATCATGAGCTGGAGCTTGCGATTAGCTTCGCTATGATGACGCGCCGAGGAGTTCAGCTTTCGGATGTGTCGCGGTTTTCCACCCATCCGGTTGCGGAGCGGCAAGTGAGAAACTGGGTAAAAGAGAACATGCCGCAGGTGACATTCACTAGCGCAAGTTCCAACGCGGCTGCGGCGCAGGCGGTTGCTGAGGGGAAGGCGGATGTGGCGGCAGCGCCGATCCGGGCGGCTGAGCTCTTCGACTTAGAGGTTCATGCCTCAGGAATTGCGGACCTGGCCACCGCGCAGACGCGTTTCGTTGTAGTCGGGCCAACCGGTCAGCCGACGGCGCGGACCGGCCATGATCGGACCTTCGTGGTCTTCGACCTGCCGAATGAGCCAGGTACTTTGGTTCAGGCACTGCAAGAGTTCGCGTATCGGGGAGTGAGCATGTCGCGGATTGAATCACGCCCAACGAGAAAGGTCGCCAGAACGTATAATTTCTACGTGGATTTGGACGGCCACATCGATGATGTTCCTGTGGCTGAAGCGCTCAGGAACCTGTGGCTACGTGCCAATTCCATTACATTTTTGGGCTCGTGGCCATCAAGCACCAACGATGCCAATGAAGAGGCACTTGCGCGGGACATGGAACGCCTCGAGGCCGCAACTGAATGGGTAAGGAAAGCCCGGGAAGGACGCTAATTGTTAATTCTGCTGCGTCACGGTCAGACGACATCGAACGTGCAGCAAGCCCTAGATACCCAACTTCCAGGTGCTGCATTGACCACTCTCGGTGAGAAGCAAGCGCGCGAGGTGGGACCGGAGATCATGGATCAATATGGCCCTACCTCGGTGGTGACCTCGGAAGCATTGCGCGCTAGGCAGACCGGCTCGCTTGCGTTTAGCACCTTCTTTAACGAGATACCGGCTGTTGCCGGGCTGCAAGAGATCGCCGCAGGCCACCACGAAATGCAAAGCTCAGAAGAAGCACACATTGCCTATCACACGGTCGTGCATAAGTTTTTCGCCGGAGATACCAAGGCGAGCATCCCGGGCGGGGAGAACCTGCCGCAGTTTCTTGAGCGCTACCAAAATGGTGTCTCTGACCTGCTAGAAAGGGACTCGGTGGTGGTCACGCACGGTTCGGCGATTCGTACTTTTGCTGCGCGGGCTGCAACGATCGATCCAGGTTTTGCGCTTATGAACCCACTGCAGAATTGTCGCTTTGTGGTGCTCGATCCGCAGGACGATTTTGGAAAGTGGAAGCTCGTGCGCTGGGGAGAGAAGATGTACTAGCCCCAGCCGAGGCGGTGAAGGTCAGCTTCCTCAAGGCCGAAGTAATGCCCGACTTCGTGGAAGACGGTAGTTTTCACTTCGCGACGAAGCTCATCCTCATTCCGGCTTTGCGCCTCCAGCGTGTCTTTATAAATAAAGATGGCATCGGGCAAAAATCCGCTGTGGTTGGAATGCTGTTCGGGGAGTGGAACGCCTTCGAACAGCCCGAGCAGATTGGGGTTGTCCTCGTTGTATGGGCGCGCGAGGACTACAACATTTTTCATATTCCGGAGAAAATTCTCGGGCAGTTCGTCGAGTGCATCGTCGATAAGCGACTCAAAAAACTCGTCGCTTACTGGTGTCATTGTGCCGGGGCTCCCGCGGTTTCGCTTGCTCCCGCACCGCGAACCGGTTCACGCGCGGGCTGCTCGGCGGGAGGCTGGCCGTCAATGGTAAAGCCATCGCGGCCATCGCGGGCCGAGCCTTTCAACGTGGCAAAACTGTCTTGTTGGTTGCCAAAGACTAGGCCACAGTTGACCGAGTGGGACCCGCCGTCCCAGCTCTCGGCGGGAAGTGTGCCCCAGTAAGGCTGCAGCGTGGATTGGTAGAGCTGCTCCTCGCCACCGAGATAATCCATGGCGGCCTGGGTGCACACGTCGCGCAGGTGATTGTCCTGCTCCTCGATGCTTGGTGTGTGATCAGGGAACACCGGCGCCAAATCGACCTTGAGTGTGGCCTCAATGTTGTGGTCTTCCTTGCAATCAACGGCGTGCAAAACGCTGGAACCATCAACGCGCAGGCACTGGCCTTCCTCGGCGACACGGGCCTGATCCTGGTCAGCGGCGCGACCCGAGGTGGGCTGAGGAACACCTTTGTCATCGGTGACCTGGAGACCACAGAGCATGGTCCGGTCACCGCCGGCCCATGACTCGGCGGAAGGCAGGATCGGCGCGATTGAGTACTTGCCGTTCGGATCGTACTTGCCGTCGAGGTAACGCACGGTCGGCGACTGGCAGAGCTCCTCGCGCAGCTGTGCTTGGCGCGTTTGATTCGGCAGCGCGGCATCTGCACCGAATTCGCTGGTGGGATAGGTAGCAAGATTCTCGCGCACAGACACCTCGAAGCGGTGCTCGCTATTGCAGTCAGTCTGCTCGAACGCAGTGATTGCGCCCTGATCGTCGAGCTGCCACGTCAAGCACGCTCCCTGGTCAGCGGTAGTAAAGGGAGCAACAGGCTGGGTGCTTTGCGACGAATGGGTGCTGGACCCGGCCGACGAACCGGAACCCACTGTGCCGTTTGCGACGAGGGAATAAGAGCCAACTGCCACGGTTCCTGAGAGCGCAGCAAGAAGCAGGGTGCGCACACCCGTTCCTGATCGCCAAGTTGATCTTGAAGCCATAATTTCTCCATTGTGCCTGCGACAAGGTAAGTAAGTCCAACCTTATGCGGAAATTAGGTTGTCTCGCGGCCGACTCGCGTAGTTAGCCGATATCGGTCTGTGCGGTAAACCGAGGAACATAACTCCACGGGTTTATCACCGGATTGGGCCAGGCGCACAATGTGCAAAAGTGGATCACCTGGGGAAACATCGAGTAGCGTGGCTTGTTGCTCGTCGGCGGCGACGGCGCTGACAGTTTGGTCGGCCTCGGTGATGGGCATGTTGTATTCATTTTCCAACAATGTGTACACCGAGTTATAGACGTCGTTTTCTAGCAGGTCAGGGGCAAGGGTTCCGTTGTACCATGCGTCGTCGATGGAATAGGGTTGTCCATCTCCGAGGCGCAGCCTGCGGAGATGGACATGGTGGACATTAGAGTCGGTGCCAAAATATTCCGCAACGATGGCCGGTGGGACAGCGCGCGCGGAAAGCAATATTTTCGACGAGGACTTCACGTTCTGGGCCTTCATCTCGTCGGAAAAAGATGCGAGATGGAGCCTGCTGACCAAAGGGTTCGGTGCGACAAAGGTACCCTTGCCGCGCACGCGCCGCAGGCGCCCAGCAGAAACGAGATCTCCGATTGCGCGACGCACCGTAATGCGGGAAACTCCGTAGGTATCCTCGAGAACGCGTTCCCCGGGAAGTAAGTCACCCGGTGTCAAGGTAGTGGTGATCAATTCTTCCAAGATTTCACGCAGCTGGGCATGCTTGGGTGCGGGCCCTTCAGTGATAGGCCGTTTGGGTAAAGCCTGGGGAGTGCGATCCATACATACCATCTTACCCCACTGGTTATGACCAGGCTGGTCGACCAAGTGTACTGGGCATCACTTAGAAATTACTGTTCGGGGCTAATTGCCGGTTTTTGCTGGGGTGTGGACGAAACTTCCGGGTGAATGGCGGTAGTGTATGGAACTGTGATTGATCTGAAAATGCTCCGTGAGAACCCAGACGTTGTTCGCGCTTCCCAGCGCAACCGTGGCGAGGACCCAGCGCTGGTTGACCAGCTGCTCGAAGCCGACGAATCTCGTCGCGCTGCAATTCAAGCGGCCGATGAGCTGCGCGGCGAGCAGAAGGCCTTTGGCAAGAAGATTGGCCAGGCTTCTCCGGAAGATCGCCCCGCGCTGTTGGAAGGATCCAACGAGCTCAAAGCCAAGGTAAAAGAAGCCGAGGCAGAGCAGAAGGTGGCCGAAGATCGCGTCACCGAGCTGCAATACAAGATTTCCAACATCGTCGAAGGCGCCCCTGCCGGTGGCGAAGATGACTTCGTGGTTCTCGAGCATGTGGGAGAAACCCCTACCTTTGACTTCGAGCCGAAGGACCACCTCGAGCTGGGTGAATCCCTGGGCATGATCGATATGGCACGCGGCACCAAGGTTGGTGGCGCACGCTTTTACTACCTCACCGGTGACGGCGCCTGGATGCAGCTGGCCATGCTGCAGCTAGCAGCACAAAAGGCCCGCGCAGCAGGCTTTAAGCTGATGATCCCGCCAGTGCTGGTCCGCCCCGAAATTATGCAGGGTACCGGCTTTTTGGGCGAGCACTCCGACGAGATCTACTACCTCGAGCGCGATGACCTTTACCTCGTGGGTACCTCTGAGGTAGCGCTTGCTGGTTACCACAAGGACGAGATCATCGATTTGTCAGATGGCCCTGTTCTCTACGCAGGCTGGTCGAGCTGTTTTCGTCGTGAAGCGGGCTCTTATGGCAAGGACACCCGCGGTATCTTGCGTGTCCACCAGTTCGACAAGCTGGAAATGTTTGTCTACTGCAAGCCGGAAGATGCCACCGAGATGCACCAAAAGCTCCTCCAGCTCGAACGCGACATGCTCGCTAGCGTTGAGGTGCCTTACCGCGTCATCGACGTGGCCGGCGGCGACTTGGGTTCCTCGGCTGCGCGTAAATTCGACACCGAGGCATGGGTGCCTACGCAGGAAACCTACCGCGAGCTCACCTCGACCTCGAACTGCACCACATTCCAGGGCCGTCGCTTGAATACCCGCTACCGCGACGCGGAGGGCAAGACTCAGACCGTGGCTACGCTCAACGGCACCCTTGCCACCACGCGTTGGTTGGTGGCCATCCTGGAGAATAACCAGCAGGCAGACGGCTCGGTTGTTGTTCCTGAAGCATTGCGTCCGCTCATGGGTAAAGACGTCATCACCCCGGTTAAATAGCATGGAGTATCGCATCGCAGGTGGGCAGTTTGAGGTTCCCGCCAACTTCGTATCTGTTCCTGACCACCCAGTTGAGTCGAACGAGCGCTTTTACCAGTTCGTCATTGGCCGGCTGAAAGCGTTGCTGCGGTTCCAGAAGATCAAGGTCACAGTCTATGGTGCGGAGAATCTGCCCGCGGACGGCGGTGCGATTGTAGCCATGAACCACACCGGCTACTACGACTTCATCTTTGGCGAGGTTGGCCCGCATATTCGTGGCCGCAGGCTCCTGCGCTTCATGGCGAAGAAGGAAGTCTTCGACACCCCTCTCGTCGGAACGGCGATGCGGTATATGGATCACGTCCCAGTCGATCGCTCCGCTGGCGGCGGCAGCGTCGGCCTTGCGGTTGAACGAGTGCAAGCCGGCCAGATCGTGGGCATCTTTCCTGAGGCAACAATTTCGCGTTCCTTTGAAATCTCCCATTTCAAAAATGGCGCGGCGCGCATCGCACAGCAGGCAGATGCTCCCTTGATCCCAATGGTGACCTGGGGATCGCAACGTTTCTGGACAAAAGGCCGCAAGAAAGAACTTGGCCGCAACGGCTATCCGGTGATCATCCGCTACGGCGCACCGATTGATATCAGCGGCACCCCCGAGGAAGTCATCGAGCGATTGCGCGAAGAGATGAAAAAGCTTCTCGACGAATCCCGCGCGGAATACACTAGGCGCTTCGGTCCCTTCGAAGACGGCCTTGATTGGCTGCCCGCTTCCATGGGTGGCTCCGCCCCCACCCCGGAAGAAGCAGACGAAATTAATGCCCGGGTAAAGGCTGAAAAGCAGGCGAAGAAGGACGCGAAAAAGTCGCGTAAACTGGGGAGACGCGCGAAGAAACGCGATTAACCACCCTGAAAAGGACGTGACGAACGCTTATGACTCCCCGCCTGATCGCCAGCGACATTGATGGGACGTTTCTCAATTCTAAGGACCGTGTCACACCGCGCTTGCGCGACGCAGTGATGAAGGCTGTGCATTCAGGCGCCAAGTTCGCCCTCGCCACGGGGCGCCCACACCGCTGGATCTTCCCCGTGCTAGACCAGCTTCCGATTCGGCCGATGTGCGTGTGCTCCAACGGTGCGGTGTTGTATGACTCGGCAGATGACAAGATCATCAGCGCACACAACCTGTCACCGGAAACCTTGGCATCGATTACAGATACAGCCCAAGAAGTCTTTGAGCCTTTCGGGGGAGTGGCCTTTGGTGTCGAACGCGCGGGCCAGTCAGCCTTTGACCCGGAGGACGAATCGTTTTTGACCAGTCCTGGGTATCGCACTGATTTGTGGACGGAAGACCACGGTGTTGTTCCTGTTCACGAGCTTGTCTCGCAGCCAGCGGTGAAATTGATTCTGCGCAACTCAAACATGATTGCCCAGGAGATGTTTGATGCCATCGCTGACAGGATTGATCCGGAAGAGGCCCACGTGACCTTTTCCATGTCGGCGGGGTTGTTAGAAGTCTCGGCACCTGGGGTGACTAAAGCAACTGGAGTGTCCACGCTCGCCGCAATGTATGGCATTGAGCAGAAAGATGTTGTGGCGTTTGGCGATATGCCCAATGACATTGAAATGTTGGCATGGGCAGGAACGGGTGTAGCCATGGGAAATGCCGCCCCCCAGGTTCGTGATGTCGCGGATGTGGTGACCACCTCGAACGATGACTATGGTGTGGCGCTCAAGCTCGAGCACCTTTTTGAGTCTGTGGATCACTCAGACATGCAAGAATAACTGAATGACCCTGATCGCTGCCATCGACCAAGGCACCACCTCCACCCGGTGCATCATCATAAATCCCGCCGGCGACGTGCTTGCGCAAGCACAGTACGAGCACGAGCAGATTATGCGCCGGGAAGGATGGGTCGAGCACGATCCCATTGAGATTTGGCGCAACGTACGCCGCGTGGTCTCCGATGTCATGGTTGACTTGGATGTCTCCGCAGGTGAAATTAGTGCACTCGGTGTGACTAACCAGCGCGAGACCGCTGTGATCTGGGAAAAGTCCACGGGCAGGCCGATCTATAACGCGATTGTGTGGCAAGATACGCGCACAGCAGACCAAGATATTGAGCTGACCGAATACATGTCGCGCACCGGTTTGCTTGCCAATTCTTACCCAGCGGGCCCGAAGTGGGCGTGGATTCTGAACAACGTAGAAGGTGCACGTGAGCGGGCCGAACGAGGAGAATTGCTCGCTGGCACCATTGATACTTGGCTGATGTGGCAGTTGACCGGAGGTGCCTTTGGTGACGACGGGCACGAGGCAGTCCATGCCACCGATGTCACCAATGCTTCCCGCACAATGCTGATGGATATTCGCACCTGTGAGTGGGATGCAGAGATTTGCGCCGACTACGGGATCCCGCTGGCAATGTTGCCCGAGATCAAACCGAGCATCGGACTTTTCGGTCACGTCCGCCAGCGGGGAACCTTGGCCGGTGTGCCAATTACCGGAGTCCTCGGCGATCAGCAGGCTGCACTTTTCGGCCAGAACTGCTTGGAAGAAGGGGAGGCGAAAATGACCTATGGCACCGGTTTGTTCATGTTGTTGAACACCGGCGACACCCCGCATTTTTCCAAGCACGGGTTGTTAACAACGGTGGCCTACCAGCAGGAAGGCCACGCCCCGATCTATGCCACTGAGGGATCAGTTGCAGTCGGTGGCTCCCTCATACAGTGGCTGCGAGATCAGCTAGGCATTATTTCTACATCCAGCGAGATCGAAGTACTTGCCCGTGAGGTCTCAAGCTCAGCCGGAGTGACTATCGTTCCGGCATTTTCGGGCCTGTTCGCGCCGCGGTGGCGTGCCGACGCTCGAGGCGTGATCACCGGTCTGACGCGCTTTGCAGACAAGCGCCACATTGCGCGTGCCGCGCTAGAGGCCACATGCCTGCAGACCCTGGAGGTCACGCGCGCCATGGAAGCAGACACGGGAATCAAGCTCACCGAGCTGCGAGTTGATGGGGGAATGACCGCCAACGAGTTGCTCATGCAAATGCAGGCCGACATCCTCGACGCTCGCGTCGTGCGACCCGGCAACATCGAAACAACAGCGATGGGCGCGGCGTCGGCAGCCGCGGTCGGGGCAGGGGTGCTCAGTGAGCCATTGTCGCTTGGCGACGACACAACTTGGGCAAGCGAAATGACCGGCCCCGAAAGGGACCGGCTCATTGCACAGTGGGAGGACGCGGTGACGCGCTCCTACGGGCTTGCCTAGTTAGAAGCCACTAATTGACGTTGATGTCAATGGTGTTCTTCTCAGCGTTATAGCTAATCGAACCACCCTGGAAATCAACGCGCATGTCACCGTTGTTTGCTGCATATTGATCCGCGACTGGGAGTCCGAGTGGGCCGAGATCCAAGCCCTGCTGCAGCCAGGCGTCAGCAATTGGTCCCAGCAGCGCGATCGCCTGGCCAGCGTCAGGGTTGTACACACCGAGGCCATCTTCATAGAAGGAGTACTGCGCACCGCCAACACCGTCAGTGGCACCCAGACTTGTGCCTAGGGTTGGTTCGATGTTGGCCCACAGAGTCGCGTATTCCTCGTTGCCGGTAATGGAGAGGATTGAGCCGACATATGGGGCGATCTTTGACACGGTCAGCCCCGGAAGGAGTTCGATGTCCGCGACGGTGGTTGCACCACCTGGCAGAAATCCGTTGGAGGCAGCGAGTTGGAGCAGCGCACCTGCCACAGTGCCACCAGCGGTGGCGATTGCTGCTGGCTCGCCTGCGAGCACACCAGAGACGGTGTCTGCCGAACTGGTAGCGCTTCCACCGTTATTTACAACGGTTGTTGTGGTTCCATTGCCATTGTCTACGGTGCCTTGATTAGCTCCGGGAGCCTGCTGCGTAGTGCTTGGCGTTGTGGTCTGCGTCGAAGTTTCCTGAGTGGTCGTTCCTGGAGACGATGTACCGGCAGTGCCGTCCTGAATAGAGTTGTACTTCGCCGTTGCGATGGTACGGATCGTGCCCATCTGCGCATAAAGATTGTCGCCTGGGCATTGGTTGTAATGGAAATCTCGGTGCGCATTAATGTTCGGGAAGGTTGCGCCCTGTCCGGCGCTGTACTTAGAACCACCGAATGTGAAGTTAGCAGCGAGGTAGGTGCTGCCGTTTGGGCTCTGACCAGCCTGCGCTAAGCGCCAGCCAGCGAGATTGCCAACAGACTCGAGAGATGCCTGGGTAGGCACAGCCGTATCGTAGTTACCCAGGACCGAGATGCCCCAGGTGTTTTTGTTGAATCCACCTACGTGGGCACCCTCAACTGCACGGTCAAGGCCACCGTAACGGCCTTCGTAGATATTGCCGTACTTATCCACCATGGCGTTGTAGCCCACATCGCACCAGCCAAGAGTGCGTGCGTGGTAGTCATAGATCCCGCGTACCTGGCCTGCCGCCTGGTCTTCGGTGTAGTTATTTGATCCGGCGGTGTGGTGCACAGTCACGGCCTTGACCGGGTCGGTGTAGGTAGGGTTGCTGCACCGGAGGCTTTCGTTGGCTCCCCAGGCCGAGCGGGAAATCACTTGTGGCATTCCATCGGTGCTGGTCGGGGTGATTTCTCCGGTTGTTCCGCTGCCGCCGTCGATGAAAATAGCATCGATATTTGCAGCGGTGGTGCCGCCGGTTGAGTTTGCGTCAACAGTTTCGGCAACTGGTTGGATATTGCCGTGGTTCGTTGGAAGTGGGGTTCCCGCAGGAGCTTGCTCGGCTGGCGCCTGCTCAACAGGGGCTTCTTCGGCTGGCGCCTGTTCAACTGGTGCCTGATCAGCCGGAATCTCAACTGGTGCTTCAGCTGCAGGTGATGCCGAATCCGGGGTAACCAGATCGACGTTGCTGACATTGACCTGGATTCGATTGGTTGGTTCGATGAAGATTAGCTCGGTGCCATTGAGGGCAGCGTTTTCTTGCTCGATCGGATCCAAGGAATACCACTCGCTCCACTGACCGTCGCCGCGATCTGCGCGAACATAGGCAGCGAAGTCGGAGTTACCTTGCCAGGTCAGTGCGAACTGGGAGAACTCTTCGTCGCGAGTGAATTCTTTTACCGTACGTGAAGCGTCACCCTCGCCTTGAGTGGCTACGGCAGCGTCATCGACGATGACGTTTTCACCGTCTGCCAGCGAAGCGCTTGATTGTTGCACCTCGATGCTTCCGCCGCCGAGGGATTGTGTCTTCATAACTGCGTTGCCGCCGAAAACTGCGGTGACTCCCAGTGCCGCGGTCATCAGCACAGCCACAACTGGGTTGGCTGGGGACGATGGCTTAGTTAGCCTGCGTCGTTGAATCACGGTTAGACTCCTGAAAAATTTGATACTGGTGTTATAAAAATAGGCCAAAGTGTATCTTATGGGACTTGTGTGAAAATTGATAGATTTGGGGAAGGTTTTTTAAAGTATTTATCCATTGTTCACTGGTTTTTCCGGAAACCATTCGTGGGAACTCTGGTGCCACGCCCCTCCAAAACTCTCCACATTGGAAGTGGTCCGATAGCCTAGAGCTCATGAACTATGACCTCATTGTTGTTGGATCAGGCTTTTTCGGGCTGACGGTTGCGGAACAAGCCGCGAGTGAACTGGGTAAGCGCGTATTGGTCGTCGAAAAGCGAGAGCATATCGGCGGCAATGCCTACTCGGAGGCCGAGCCTGAAACCGGGATTGAGGTGCACAAGTACGGTGCGCACCTCTTCCATACCTCGAACGACAGGGTCTGGGAGTACGTCAACCGCTTCACAGAATTCACGGACTACCAGCACCGCGTGTTCGCGATGCACGACGGAACGGCCTACCAGTTCCCAATGGGACTTGGCCTGATCAATCAGTTCTTCGGCAAGTACTACACCCCGGATGAGGCACGGGCGCTGATCAAAGACCAGACTGAGGGCATGGATCCGGCGGATGCTAAGAACTTGGAAGAACGTGGCATTGCGCTGATTGGTAAGCCGCTCTATGAAGCCTTTGTGAAGCACTACACCGCGAAGCAGTGGCAGACGGATCCGACGGAGCTGCCGGCCTCGATCATTTCGCGGCTTCCAGTGCGCTACACCTTCAACAATCGCTACTTCAATGATAAGTATGAGGGCCTGCCGGTAAAGGGGTACACGGCGTGGCTGGAGAACATGGCGTCCTCGGAGCTCATTGACGTGCAGCTAAACACTGACTGGTTCGATGTGCGAGACAACTACAAGGGCATCCCTGTTGTCTATACCGGACCAGTGGACCGCTACTTTGACTACGCGGAAGGCCGTTTGGGCTGGCGCACACTGGACTTTGACATGGAAGTTCTCCACGGCACCGGTGATTTCCAGGGCACACCGGTGATGAACTACAACGATGCGGACGTGCCATACACCCGCATCCACGAGTTCCGTCACTTCCACCCAGAGCGCGATTACCCGACTGATAAGACAGTGATTGTGAAGGAGTACTCACGCTTCGCAGAAGATAACGACGAGGTGTACTACCCAATCAACACGCCAGAGGACAGGGAAAAGCTGCTGGCGTACCGCGAACGTGCCGCCCAGGAGTCGGTGGAGAATCAGGTACTCTTCGGCGGACGCCTAGGCACTTACCAGTACTTGGATATGCATATGGCCATTGGTGCAGCGCTGTCCCTATTTGATAATCACTTGCGCCCGCACTTTGAAAATGGCGAGCCAATCAAGCAGGAACGCGGACACTAGTCTCCGCTTTCATTTCGAACACTTAAAACCCCACCGACCTCGAACTAGCCCTCGAAAAGGTCGGTGGGGTTTAGCGATTTCCAAGCACGGCCAGCACGATGGCGATGGCGACAAATACCAGGCCGACAATATTTGCCCACGTCCCGCCGATGAAAAAGAGGACAACGCCGATGAGCGCTAGTGCGGCGACGGCCATCATGACTGTATTTCTTTGCATGCAGCGATTGTTTCACGATTCCGCTGGCGACACGCCGACCTCAATGGGAATAGAAGAGGGCAACAAGTCGTTAAAGTGACTAGAAGGTTAACTTAAAGTGAACACTGGGGAAGTGCCCATTATTGGGATAAACCCGCTGGACACAGCGTTTTTGAAACAAAGGCGCAGGTCAAGACTTGACGAATCGTTAAGCGTTGACTAAGGTTAACGGTAGGTTAACAAATGAACGGTTAGTTAACTTAAAGGTAAACAGAAAGGAGGATCCGCAATGAGCGTCAAATCATTCGTACAACGAGTAACCGGAAACACCGGAACTCAACTTTCCGACAAGGGCCTGAACTCGCGAGAAATTCGTGAGGAGCAGCGTCGCGATGCGGAGCGCCTCAACGCCTGGATCGCTGCGGCTGCAATCATGCACCGCAACTAAGTCAGTACCTAACTCAACCGAATCACTGTCAAAGTCACTGTATCGGTCTCAGACCGCAGAGGCATTCACAGCCGGAAACATAAGTACGGCAAAAACTTCATACACCCCACCAATTCATGGCAATGAAAACTCAATGAAAGGAGGCTGCCATGACCGCTCTAAATAATATCCGCAAGGACCTGTACGCACGATTTGCGTACGCAATTCCAACTACCAGCATCGACGAAGTGCTCGATGCCGCGGTGGACGCACATTCAAAGACAGCAAAGGTGCAGGATTTCGTTCCAGTACTCGCTGGTCGCGATGCATATGCAGAGCTTACGGCTTATGCAGCACCTGCCCTGCGCATTGAGTTCGTCTCCCGCGAGAACCAGACCCTGGCTCGCACTGCAGCGGCAATCGCACGTCAGCTCACCAACCGTCGTGTCGTCGCTTCAGTCGCACCCGCACACCCAGAAAACTCCACCGACGAAATGCTCGAGTGGGTAATGGATGAGCGTGGCCTGGTTCCACCAGCAGACATGCCTGCAGAAACCCGCACGGTTCAAGCTGCAGACTTGGTGATCTACATCGGCGAAAACGAGGATCACGACCGTCCAGGTCGTCACTACAAGGTGTGGGATGTTGAACGCGCCGACGGCATGTCGCTCGACGAGGTTCGTGAACTTGTCGACGATCTCACCGCCCGCGTTTACGCTGGTGCCGCATCCCTCGGGATCGACGTTTCTCAGCCAGCAGTGGCCGCTAAGTAGGGCTAACTGCTAATCGCTCAGAAGAAACACTAAAAGTAGCCGGGTCAGGACTCTCAGAGTTCTGACCCGGCTACTTTTCTGACTTTAAGGGCGCGCGCCGTCACATCACTTGAGGGCAGGGAAGCACTACTCTAGAAGTTCGAAGAGTGTCCCGACACCGAAAGTGAGAAACGTGAACACAGTGCAAGCTGTTGATGTGCTCCAGCGCGTCCTCCTCCCCCGCAAGGGTGAACCGCACGATGTGCGGATGCTCTACCTCATCGAGGCCGAGCACAACAAAGAGCGCCTCACCTGGCCTGATCGCACCCAAGTGACGGTTCCGGCTGGGGCAGAGGCATCTTTTCAGACTTATTTCAATGCCTTCCCGGCGTCCTATTGGCGTCGTTGGTCGCAACTCGACCAGGTGATCCTGGCTATGGATCTGGATGGCTCCGCAACCATTTCGGTGTACCGCTCGAAGCAAGACGGCACCCGCATCTCAGTGACAAATAAGGTTGTGGAAGCAGGCGCACAGCGCGTAGAAATCCCGCTTGCACTGAAGAACTTCGAAGATGGCGGCTGGCTCTGGTTCGACATCACAGCAGAGACGGACACGGTCATCTCCAATGCCGGGTGGTACTCCTCGCAGGAACCTGAGGCCCAGACCATGCCTGATGGCACTACGGTCGGCCCGTTTGCGAAGGAAGTCGCAGTTGGCATTCCAACCTTCAACCGCCCGGCAGACGCGGTCAATGCCCTGCATGCGTTGGCGGAAGATCCCGAGGTTCTCGCGGCAATTACTGATGTTTTGATGCCTGACCAGGGCAATCAGCACCCAGCAGATGAGCCAACCTTCGCGCAGGCGAAGGCCGACCTCGGCGACCGTCTGCAGATCTTCTCGCAGGGCAACCTCGGCGGTTCCGGTGGTTATTCGCGCATTATGTACGAAGCACTCGGCCAGACCGACGCACCTTATATCTTGTACATGGACGACGACATTGCTATCGAGCCAGACTCGATCCTGCGCGTTGTCCAGGCAGCTCGCTATGCGGCGAGCCCGATTCTTGTCGGCGGCCAGATGTTGAACCTGCAGGACCGCTCCCAGCTGCGTACCACCGGTGAAGCAGTCAACCAGCAAGACTTCATGTGGGGTGCTGCACCTCATGCGGTGTATGACCACGACTTTGCGAAGTACCCACTGGGATTCTTGGGCCGCCCAGAAGACGAAAAGAACCCCGATGCCAAAAACTCCCGCGCGCTGCACCGCCGCATTGATGTGGATTACAACGGGTGGTGGATGAACCTTTTCCCACGCGTGGTTGCCGAAAAGATGGGCCTGCCGCTGCCACTGTTTATCAAGTGGGACGACACCGAGTACGCTTTGCGCGCGAAGCAGGCTGGTTTCCCAACGGTAACCTGGCCAGGCGCCGCAATCTGGCACATGGCGTGGGCAGATAAGGACGATGCGATTGACTGGCAGGCATATTTCCACCTGCGCAACCGTCTCATCGTGGCCTCGATGTACCACGAAGGCGACGTCGACGGCATCTTGAAGTCCATGATGAAGTCCACCTACAAGCACATCATGTGCATGGAGTACTCCACCCTGGCCATCCAGATCGAGGCAATGAAGGACTTCCTCAAAGGCCCCGATCAGCTCTTCAGCATTCTCGAGACTGCACTGCCACGCATCAACAAGCTGCGTCAGAACTACTCGGATGCCGTCATCATCGAATCTGCTTCGCAGCTTCCAGCTGCCACCGGCGCGCCGGGCGTTCCCACCCGCAACGTTGGCGGACGCCTAGCCAAGATCAAGAAGATCCCGTGGGCGCTTAAGGGGCTCAAGCACTTGGTGCAAAAGGAAGACCGCTCCCACTGGGAAGCGCCACAACTCAACCTCACCCCAGACGAGGCCCGTTGGTACACGCTCTCTCGCGTCGATTCCGCGACCGTTTCTACCGCAGGTGGTACCGGTGTGGCCTTCCGCAAGCGCGACCGCGATCTTGCTAAGGAGCTTCTCGACGAGACCAAGGAACTGCACAAGCAGATTCGCGAGAACTGGGACGATCTAAAGTCCACCTACCGTGCTGCAAAGCCACAATTGACTGCCCGTGACAGTTGGAAGAAGGTATTCGATGAGCAATAAGGAAGTTGACCTGCTGGTCAAAATCCAGGACGCACTCTACGACGTTCCCGGCGTAGTGCCTGCCGCGCGGACGATGTCTCACTTCGGCGAGCACTCGCTTGGCTGGACGGGACTATCGGTGGCGGGGGCAATCGTCGATAAGCCTCGTCGCAGGAAGTGGATTGCGCTTGGCGCGGGTGCTTTTTGTGCCCATGCCGCATCGGTGGTGATTAAGCGCATCGTGCGTCGCAAGCGCCCGAACGATCCGCGCATCAGGATTGGTGTGGGGACACCGTCGAAGATGTCATTCCCTTCTTCACATGCGACCAGTACCACAGCCGCAATGGTGAGTTTGGCAGATATTACGGGCTCGAAGGTGCCGTATATTGGAATTCCGATTATGATGACCTCCCGCATGGTCTTGGGAGTGCACTACCCAACCGACACCCTCGCAGGTGCCCTGTTAGGAGCTGCGTGCGCCCGAGCTGCGATTGAAATCGAGAGGAAAACGGCGTGAGCCAGCCACAAAACGAGCCAGTACACGAGCCATTTTTGAAGTCGGAGCCTCATACCGAGGGCGTTGAGTACAACCGGAAGAAGCAGCCGCCGAAGAACCTCCTTGATGCAATGATCAAGGGCCTACGTCCAAAGCAGTGGGTCAAAAACGTCCTCGTTGTCGCGGCACCGCTGGCAGCAGGCGCGGAGGCTTTCAACTCCCGCACGCTGTTGGACGTGGCGCTGGCCTTCGTTGTTTTCTGTCTTGCGGCTTCGTCGATCTACCTGGTCAATGACGCACGCGACGTGGAATCCGACCGTGAGCACCCCACGAAGCGCTATCGTCCGATTGCATCGGGCATGCTGCCAATTAACTTGGCCTACGCCATGGCGGTTGTCTTGATCATCTTGGCCATTGGCTTGTCCTTCCTGGCTACATCTGGTGCGGCGCTGGCTACTGTGGTGGGTGTCTACATCGCTTTGCAGTTGGGCTATTGCTTCGGCTGGAAGCACATTCCGGTGATCGATATCGCACTTGTTTCCTCCGGTTTCATGCTCCGCGCAATGGCCGGTGGTGTCGCAGCCGGTATCGAGCTGTCCCAGTGGTTCTTGCTGGTGGCCGCCTTCGGTTCGCTATTTATGGCCTCTGGTAAGCGCTACGCCGAGCTTTTGCTCTCTGAGCGCACCGGCGCGAAGATCCGCAAGGCACTGCAGGGCTACACCCCGACTTACCTGCGGTTTGTGTGGACCTTGGCAGCTACGGCCGTGGTGATGAGCTACGCGCTGTGGGCATTCGAGCTGGCTAGCGTGCCTGGTCCGGGCTCGCTCTGGTACCAGATTTCGCTTGTCCCATTCGTGATCGCGATCCTGCGCTACGCAGCCGACGTCGACCGTGGTCAGGGCGGTGCCCCAGACGAGATCGCCCTGAGCGACCGCGTGCTCCAGCTTCTGGCAGTTGCATGGCTTGCCTGCATTGTGATGGCGGTCTACGTCATTCCGGCGTTGGCATAATGTTTGATGCGCAACCCTCTGATGTAGCATCTCTTCCATGACGAAAAACGCCCGCATTTCACTGATTGTCTCCGCAATCATCGCGGGCTTTTTTGCATTTTATGGCGGCTGGCAGCGTCGCTGGATGAGCGACGACGGGCTCATCGTCCTTCGCACCGTGCGCAATATCCTCGCGGGCAACGGGCCGGTTTTCAACGCTGGTGAGCGCGTCGAAGCCAACACCTCAACGTTGTGGCAGTACCTGATTGCGGCCGTCGCGTGGGTCACGGACGGCAGGTTAGAGACGATCGCCATGTGGCTCGCATTAGGCTTGACGACGATTGCTGCTGTCGTCGCCGTGCTTGCCAGCGGGAAGTACTGGGGCGGAATCGTTGCCCCCTTCGGTGTTTTGATTTACTTTGCGCTTCCACCGGCGCGCGATTTCTCCACTTCCGGTCTGGAATGGGGCCTGTCTTTGGCCTGGATCGCCGTCTGGTGGGCGCTGCTTGTGGGTTGGGCGCAGCCTTCTGGAAAGCGATCGAAGTTGCCGGTAGGGTACTGGCTGGCATTTTGGTCTGGGCTCTCGTGGCTAGTTCGCCCGGAACTCGCCCTCTATGGCGGTTTGACCGGCATTGTGCTGTTGGTTGCAACCCGGGGCAAGTGGAAGCAGATCCTGGGTATCCTTGCGGCAGCCCTGCCAGTGCCCGCTGCGTATCAGATTTTCCGCATGGGCTACTACGGCTTGCTTACCCCCCATACTGCCGTGGCCAAGTCGGCATCGGATTCCGACTGGGGTGCAGGCTTTGTCTATGCCTGGGACCTCTTGGCACCGTATGCGCTGTATCTTCCGCTGATCGCAGCCGTAGGTTTGGCCATCTGGTTAGGTAAGTCCACTCACGGGCGCGATCGCACAGTATTCTTGCTGGTCTACGTGGTGGCAGCTCTACATATCCTGTATATCTTGCGCGTTGGCGGTGACTTTATGCATGGCCGGATGTGGCTGCTTCCGTTATTTGCACTGTTGCTACCGCTGATGGTCATCCCAGTAAATAAGGTCACCGGCGCGATTATTACCGCCGTAGCCGTGTGGGCCACCGTGATTGTTGTGCGAGCTCACCCGATCGACTGGAATACTTTCGAAACCAACGAGCTCAACATCGTTGACGAGCGTGAATTCTGGTCAAATGCCACTTTGTCCGAACCAGGCCAGCCACCTCAATACGCGGAGGACTTCCTGCCAGCGAAGGTGCTCAGCCCAGATTGGCAAACCAGGCTGGACCAAGCGCGTGAGCAGAATTCCGCACAGATGATCTTGATTATCTTGGAGAAGGAACCCGTCGAACGTTATTCCTGGCAGCTTTTGCCACGCACTGAAGCTGAGACGGATTTGCAAGCACAGCCGACAACGCTATATCTGATCAACCTGGGCATGACCAGTATGAATGCTGATCTTGATGTGCGCGTACTTGACACAGTTGGGCTGGCAACGCCTTTAGGAGCCAGGATGCCACGCAACCCCGATGGTCGAATTGGCCACGATAAGAACTTGCCGGTGGAATGGCAAGTGGCAGATACTGCCGCCGACCTGGATCAATTGCCCTCGTGGATGGATGCCACAGTAGCGAAGCAAGCGCGCGCCGCCCTGCGCACTCCGGAGATTGCAGAGTTGTTGGCAACGTCACGTGAACCGATGAGTAAAGAGCGTTTCTGGAAGAATATTAAATATTCTTTGACGACGGGTAGAACCTTGGAAATTTCTAATGATCCGGCAAACTACCTGGACACAGAAACAAAAGAGAAAATTGATGCAGGAGAGGACCCAGGATTGACGGGTCAACAAATCGCCTGGTTGGACCGATAGATCATAAATTGGTAACGTGCAGGTAACAATCGGCGATATTTCAACGAAAGCCAAAGATTTCCGAAGCATTTCGAGGAGAAACATGTCCGTAATTACTGTTGCGCGTCGCCGCGTCATAGCTCTTATTACAGCTATCGCGGCTGCTGTCTCGCTCATGGTGGTGGGTGCTGGCTCAGCAAACGCTGCAAACCGCGATTGGGAACGCCCTGACGCGACCGGAACCTGTGAATGGGACCCAGTTAATTTCTGGGTTCAGCGCTGCGACGTATGGTCCGAGGCAACTGGCGGTGTAATTACCGTGCAGATCCAGCCCGCAAAGAACGGTGGCAACGCCGGCTTGTACCTGCTTGACGGCCTGCGTGCTACCAATAACACCAACGCTTGGCTCCATGATGTCAACGCAGCGGAGACCTACGTCAATGACAACATTACTTTGGTCATGCCTATTGGCGGCGCAGGTTCCTTCTACGCTGACTGGGATGCCCCAGCAACATATGACCCAAACAATCCCGTGAACTACCAGTGGGAAACCTTCCTTACCTCTGAGCTTCCTGTGTACCTGCAGGACAACTTCGGAGTTGACCCAACTAACAACTCCATCGCGGGTCTTTCCATGGGCGGTACTGCTGCATTGAACCTTGCTGCAAAACACCCAGGTCAGTTCAAACAAGCACTGTCGTACTCCGGCTACCTGACCACCACGCTGCCAGGCGCGCAGACGATTCTGCGCTTCGCACTGCTGGATGCGGGCGGGTTCAACCTGAATGCAATGTACGGCTCTTTGATTTCTCCTCGCCGTTTCGAAAATGATCCATTCCTGAACATGGCAGGCCTGCGTGGCAAGGATGTCTATGTCTCCGCTGGTACCGGTATCGCATCTGAAGCAGATGCAAACATTGCACCTGAGCACAAAGCATCCGGTTCCGCTCTAGAGATGCTGGCAAATGCATCTACCCGCTTGTGGGCACTGAAGGCTCATGCAGAAGGCATCGGCCCAACCGAGAACTACCCACCGTTTGGCATGCACAACTGGAACCAGTTCGGCTACCAGCTGGAGCAAACCCGTCCACGCGTTCTGGAGACCATGAACGCATGGGGCTTCTAAGTACTAGTAAGTTCTAGTACGCAATAAGTATGTATATCTCGCCGTGCGTATTAATGCACGGCGAGACATGTTTTTAGCTAGACCTCTTCCAGTGCTTTTTCAGTTTAGGTACATCAACTTGGGGGCGACGATTCGGTGTGTCGCTACCTAAAGTCTAAAGTTGAACTTAAACTTGAGGCGTTACTTACCGACTAGTACGCCAACACGAAAACCAATGCACTATCACCGACAATGCGTCTGCCTGGGGGAGGGGAACCCTCAGGCACATGCAGATAGAGCAGAGGTCTGTTTGTGTTATCTCGAAGTAAACCGTAATCAAGGACAGGAATTCATGCGCAAAATTCGTTTCCCCCGCCAAGCTCGCCGACGCTCACTAGTCGCGGCAATTGCGATTCCAACGGCGCTGGCAATGGGTATTTCCATTACGCCTGCCAATGCACAGTCAAGCTCCAGCCTGTCGGACCACATCCGACCATCGGATCCACCACAGCGAACCCCGATTGAGACGGACTACCGCCCAGTCATCGAAGGCCTCCCAGCAGGCGTTGCGGTTGACCGTATCGAGTGGATTACCAATCGTCGTGTAGCGGTTTTCATTGAATCCGCAGCGATGCCGGGCGAGCTGATCCAGGTGCAGATCCTCCTGGCCCGTGACTGGCACTCCAACCCGGGCGCGACGTTCCCAGAAGTCTGGGCGCTCGACGGTCTGCGCGCGCGTGAAGACGAGAGCGGCTGGACCATTGAGACGAACATCGAGCAGTTCTACGCTGACAAGAACGTCAACGTAATTTTGCCGGTCGGTGGCGAGTCCTCCTTCTACTCGGATTGGCAGCAGCCGGACAATGGCAAGCACTACAAGTGGGAGACTTTCCTGACTCAGGAACTGGTCCCAATCCTGAACAATGAGTTCCGCTCCAGCCAGCGTCGTGCCGTGGTGGGTCTGTCCATGGGCGGTACTGCCGCAATGAACTTGGCAGAGCGTAACCCAGGAATGTTCGACTTCGTTGGCTCGTTCTCTGGCTACCTCGACACCACCACGCCAGGCATGCCTGAAGCAATTACTGCTGCTCAGATGGATGCTGGTGGCTACAACTCGCGTGCCATGTGGGGAGAGTTTAACTCCCAGGATTGGATCGACCATGATCCAAAGCTTGGCGTGGCCGCCCTGAAGGACACGGTTGTGTACGTTTCTGCAGGCAATGGTCGCGAGGACCTCGCTGATACCGGCCCGACGATGGACTGGGCAAACAACCCTGCAGGCGTTGGCCTTGAGGTTATTTCTCGCATGTCGACGAACACTTTCGAACAGTTTGCGCGCGACGCAGGCGTTGACATCATTACCCGCTACCGCCCATCCGGCGTGCACTCTTGGGGCTACTGGCAGTTCGAGATGGCCCAGGCGTGGCCGGAGATTGCTAACGCGCTCGAACTCTCAGAGGCCGATCGCGGGGCTGACTGTTCTCCTTACGGTGCGATTGCGGAGGCCACGAAGGGTGGCATCATCGGCGAGTGCCTCAACAACGAATATGACGTTGCTGACGGCAGGGGTAAGGCAGAGGACTTCCGCAACGGTACCGCTTATTGGTCGCCTGAAACGGGCGCTCAGCCGCTGTACGGATCGATCTTGGCTCGTTACAACGAGCTCGGTGGTCCATCCGGTTGGCTCGGCTTCCCGAAGACTGGTGAAACGTTGACCCCAGACGGCAAAGGCCACTACGTTCACTTCGAGAACGGCTCCATCTACTGGACCGCTTCTACTGGCGCGTGGGCAGTCCCAGGCGACATGTTCAACGCATGGGGTGAGAACAACTACGAGCGCGGACACTTGGGCTACCCAACCGGTGAAGCAGTCAGCATCGGTAACGGATACGTCCAGCCGTACCAGGGTGGTTTCCTGACGCGTAACCCGGATGGCAAGCACTACATTGTCCACGGTGCTATTGCCACCAAGTACGGTGAACTGAACACCGCACGCTCGGAACTTGGATACCCAACCTCGAATGAGCGCACCCTCGAAGGAGGGGCTTACCAGACCTTCGAGAAGGGCAGTATTTACTGGTCGCCACAGACCGGCGCTCACGTCATTTACTACGGTGGCATCTTCGACAAGTGGGGCGAGACTCTCTGGGAGCAGGGCCCATACGGCTTCCCAACCACTGATATGGAAACCATCTCAGCCGGTGGCCTGAGGATTGATTTCCAGGGCGGCTCAATGACCGAGACCAACGGACAGGTTCAGGAGACTAGGAACTAGACCGTGCGAAAACTACTAGTTGGAGCTATCGCCATAGCTGCCAGCGTGTCGCTGGCAGCGTGTGGTGGAGCAACCGTCAACAGTGAAGACGTGACCACTTCAGCCGAGCCACCTGCCTCATCTTCGGCACCGGCGCCTTCCTCCTCGCAGTCAGCTTCGCCGACCACAACAGACAAGGCGTCGTCTACGCGCCAGGCACCAGCCTCATCTTCGGGGCAGCCAGCTGATATTGGTGCGCGTGAGGTTGATGAGGTGCCAACGCAGTCGGTGCAATATTCACCAGAAGAACAGGCATTTCTCGACGAAGTCACAGCTGGTCAGGTTAATGTCGACTCCGTTCAGGACCAATTGATTGGTACCGCCCAGACAATTTGTGGGGGCGATACCGTCACGCGTGATGCGGTCGCAGGGCAGCTTATTGAGCAAGGTCGCAGTGACCTGACGCAACAACAGCTTGCAAAGCTTCTCGACGATTCCGCGCACGCACACTTGTGTTAAATGTGTTAAAGGAGCACGCACCCTATGCGCCGTAAACCTGTGCGTAAATCCATCATCATCACAGCAGTAATTGTGATTATCGCCCTGATTGGCATGAGTACCTACCAGTACTTCACCACCAATCAGCGTTCGCCGGTGAGCCCTGATAGCGGCGGTCAGGCTGCACCACCGGAGGCGCAACCGGACTGGTGTCCTGCCGTGGAATTCATTGCGGCACCGGGCACGTGGGAATCGTCGAAAAGCGATGATCCGATCAACCCACAAGCGAACCAATATAGCTTCATGCTGTCGATCACTCAGCCACTGCAGCAGGACTACACGCCGGACCACGTGAAGGTGTGGACACTGCCGTACACGGCGCAATTCCAGTCCATTCAGTCGCGCGACGAGATGACTTACGACGATTCCCGCAACGAAGGCACGGCAACGCTCAACGCGGAGCTGAGCTACATGAACGGGGTCTGCCCGAACACAAAGTACATTTTGTCCGGATTCTCCCAAGGCGCCGTCATTGTCGGCGATATCGCCTCGGAGATCGGGCAGGGCCGTGGCGTTGTCCCTGCGGACAAGGTCCTCGGAACGGCGATGATTGCGGACGGTCGCCGTGAAAATGGGGTAGGAATCAACCCAGGAAACGAGCTTGGCGGAGTCGGTGCCGAGATCGCTCTTGAGCCCGTTGCGGGTCTGGTGCAACCCATCGTGCCGGGGGCGTCCATGCGCGGTGCCCGCGAAGGTGGATTCGGGTCGCTGCAGGATCGTTCCTATCAGATTTGTGCACCTAATGACTCGATTTGTGACGCGCCTTATGACGTGGGCAATGCACTGGGACGGGCACAGGATCTGGTTGCCGCGAATGGGCTTCACTCTATGTACGCATCGAACCCGGACGTGATTCCAAATACGACGGCAAATCAATGGGTAGTCGATTGGGCGCGTCAGACGATTAACAATCTTTAATCTTCGCTTACTGCTGTAACATTTCCGTTACTTAGTTTGGATATTATAAGAAGTATTGTTTTCTGTTAAAAAGAATGTCGTAAATTAACAAAAGGAACCACATGGATCTTTCTAAGCTCATTGCCAATTTCTACGATGAGAACGGCAACATCAAGCTTGCCCCACAGCTCACCCTGGCCGGCATGGCAGAAATGATGTACATGGGTGACTTGCAGCTCGGCGGCGGCGAACGCCACTGCCTGCGTTTCTGGGATTACTCGGAAAACCGCGACGGCACTCCGGTGGACTTCAACCGAACAGAAATCAACACGCGGATCAAAGCTGTTGCAGCGCGTCTGCAGCAGGTTGGCAAATTGGGCGATCGCGTTGCTATTTTGGCAGGCAACTCTCCGGAGTATATCTTCGGCTTCGTCGGAGCTCTTTATGCAGGTCAGGTTCCTGTTCCACTGTATGATCCGGAAGAGCCAGGCCACGGCGATCACCTGAAGTCCGTGTTGGCTGATGCCACGGTCAAGACCGTGCTTACCAACACCACTTCCGCAGGAACCGTGCGCGAATACTTCTCGGAGCTGCCATCTCGTGAGCGTCCTCGCGTGGTAGCGGTGGACTCGCTGCCAGATACCTTGGCACAGTCCTACGTCAACCCATCGGCAACTCCAGAAGGTCAAATGGCTGCGATGATGCAGACCAGCATGCCGATTGATTCCTCGGCCTTCCTGCAGTACACCTCGGGCTCCACCCGTAACCCCGCGGGCGTGGAGCTGACCAACCGTTCCATCTTGACTAACGTGCTGCAGATCTACACCGGCGCACAGCTGAAGATGCCACTGCGCCTGTCTACCTGGCTCCCACTGCACCACGACATGGGCATTATCTTGACCCTGTTCGTAGTCATCTTGGGCCTCGAGTTTGAGCTGATGGCTCCGCGCGACTTCGTGCAGCAGCCGAAGCGCTGGATCGATCAACTGAACAAGCGCGAAGGCGACGAAGAGAAGAACATCTACGCTGTGGTGCCAAACTTCGCACTTGAGCTGGCATCGCGCTATGGCAAGCCAGCCGAGGGTGAAACCCTTGACCTCTCCCGCGTGGACGGCATCATCATCGGTTCGGAGCCAGTGATGGAATCGGCAGTGGAAGCTTTCGCAGCTGTCTTTGAACCATACGGTCTAGATCGCAAGACCCTGCGCCCTTCCTACGGCCTGGCAGAGGCATCGCTGCTTTTGTCCACCCCGCAGACCGAAGAGCGCCCAGTCTTCGCAAAGTTCGACCGCGAGCAGTTGGCTGCAGGCAAGGCAGTGCCTTCCGAGGACGGCGTATCCTTCGCCTCGAACGGCCAGCCTGTGTCCAACCTATTCTTCACCATCGTGGATCCAGAGACCAAGGCCGAACTCGTTGACGGCGAGATCGGCGAGCTCTGGGCGCACGGCGAGAACATGGCAGTGGGCTACCTTGGCCGCGAAGAAGAAACAAAGGAAACCTTCGAAAACTCCATCGGCGAACTGCTCAGCGACACCCGCGTTCCCAATGCCCCAGCCGACGGCTGGCTGGCCACCGGTGACCTGGGCACCATCGTCGATGGGCAGCTCTATATCACCGGCCGCCTGAAGGATCTGGTGGTTATCGCTGGTCGTAACCACTACCCGCAGGACATTGAGGCAACCGTTTCTGAGGCTTCCGAGCACGTGCGCCCAGACTCAATTGCTGCATTCGCAGTTCCTGGCGACGATGTGGAGAAGCTGGTTCTCTTTGTTGAGCGTGCCGACGACGCCACCGAGGACGGCGACGCCGCCGCCGACGAGGCGATCCGCGCGGCCGTGACCAAGGTGCACGGAATTTCACCAGACGTTGTTCGCTTCTTCGCTCCTGGCAAGATCGCGCGTTCTTCCTCCGGTAAGATCGCTCGCCGTGTGAACCAGAAGAACTACTTGGCTGAGCAAGACTAGAAGCTAAATAGGGGAGGGGCCTGAACACAACGTTTGGGTTGCCTCCCTTTTTGCTTATTATTAGTTCAAACTAGGCTTGCGCGATTGGCAAAACTTCTTCATAGTGAAACAAAATGCGACAATCAAGCGATATGCTGGTAGGCTTCATTGACTTTGCTGGCGAATTAAAGCCGGCGGCATTGCCAAAACTGGAAGGAATGGGTAAGCGTAAATGACTGAAAGCGCAGGCACTCACAATATGACTGAGGAAGAACTTTCGCAGTGGATGTTGAACTGGGTGTCCCAGGCAACAGAGGTGCCACTAGAAGAACTTGACACTCAGAAGCCCTTGGAATCCTTCGGGCTTGCCTCGCGCGACGCAGTTGTTCTCTCCGGCGAGCTGGAAAACCTTCTTGGTCGCCAGCTGGATGCGACCATTGCTTACGAGTACCCCACCATTTCTGAGTTGGCGAAGTTCCTCGTGCAAGGTGAGAGCAAGGACCAAGGAAAGCACAAGCGCACGTACTCTGCTCCTCAGTCAAGCACACCGGGTACGCATGACATTGCCATTATTGGTCGCGCTGGTCGCTTCCCGAAGGCCGCCAACGTCGATGAGTTCTGGGACATGCTCATTGAAGGTCGCGGTGCTACCGGTCCACTGCCAGAAGGCCGCTGGTCCGAATATTCCGGCGACCCTGTTATGGCTGCCAAGATGAAGCAGCAAAACACTTCTGGTGGATACTTCGACGATATCGCCACCTTCGACAACGAGTTCTTTGGGTTGTCTCCGCTGGAAGCCACCAACATGGATCCGCAGCAGCGCATCTTGCTTGAGCTGACCTGGGAGGCCTTGGAGGACGCACACCTGCCCGCAAATGAGCTGCGCGGCGAGTCCGTCGGTGTGTTTATCGGCTCCTCGAACAATGATTACGGCATGTTGGTCACCTCTGATTCTTCTGAGGCCCACCCTTATGCGCTGACGGGAACGGCAAGCTCGATCATCCCGAACCGTATTTCTTATGCGTTCGATTTCCGCGGCCCATCTGTCAATGTGGATACCGCCTGTTCCTCATCGCTGGTGGCAGTGCACCACGCTGTGCGTGCGTTGCGTGACGGCGAGGCAGAGGTAGCCGTCGCCGGTGGCGTCAACGTGCTGGCCAACCCATTCGTTTCCACGGCCTTCGGCGAGCTCGGCGTGATCAGCCCGACCGGTGCGATCCACGCGTTCTCCGACGATGCGGACGGATTCGTTCGCGCGGATGCTGCAGGTGTAGTGATTTTGAAGCGTGTCGACGACGCGCTGCGCGACGGCGACAACATTCTGGCTGTGATTAAGGGCTCGGCAACGAACTCCGACGGTCACTCCAATGGCCTGACAGCACCGAACCCAGATGCCCAGGTTGACGTGCTGCGTCGCGCCTACGCCGATGCTGGGGTGGATCCAACGCAGGTGGATTATGTTGAGGCCCACGGCACGGGCACAATTCTGGGCGATCCGATCGAGGCGTCTGCCTTAGGCGAGGTCCTGGGCGAGGGCCGCGAACTCAAGCACCCAACCCTGCTGGGTTCGGCGAAGTCCAATATCGGCCACTCGGAGTCCGCAGCTGGTGCTGTTGCACTGATCAAGGTGCTGGAATCCATGGAGCACGATACCCTGCCGCCAAGCATCAACTTCTCCGAGCCGAACCACTTCATTGACTTTGATAAGGAGCGCCTCGAGGTAGTCGAGGATGCCCGCGAGTGGCCAAGGTACTCGGGTCGCCGCATCGCCGGTGTTTCCGGATTCGGTTTCGGCGGAACCAACGCGCACCTTGTTGTCGCTGACCTCGATGTTTCCGAGTACGACGTGGAAGCAACCCATGCGCCGGCGCAGCTCTTTGATCCAGAAAACCCGAATGCTGTCGCTTTGCCAGTCAGTGGGTTGCTGCCCTCTCGTCGTAAAGCGGCGGCCGCAACTCTGGCTGACTTCCTTGAGCCGCTTGCCGACGAGGACCTCGTGCCCGTCGCACGCTCGTTGGCGAAGCGGAACCACGGCCGCTCCCGCGCGGTCGTGCAAACGAACACCGTTGAAGATGCGGTCAAGCGTTTGCGCCAGATCGCCGACGGGAAGGTGTCTGTGGGTATTACTGCCGCGGACGCGCCGAATACGGCCGGTCCCGTCTTTGTCTACTCGGGCTTCGGCTCCCAGCACCGCAAGATGGCGAAGAAGCTTGTCCAGGTGTCACCGTTCTTCGCCTCGCGCATGCAAGAACTGGACCAGGTCGTGGACTTTGAGGCCGGCTGGTCGATGATGGATCTCATCCTTGACGATGAGCAAACCTATGACACGAATACTGCGCAGGTCACCATCACCGCGATTCAGATCGCGCTGACGGACCTGCTGGCGGAGCTGGGGATTAAGCCAGCTGCAGTCAGCGCGATGTCGATGGGTGAGATCGCCGCGGGTTATGCCTCGGGCGGTATCTCCGATCGCGATGCCATGCTGATCGCCTGCCACCGCGCGCGCCTCATGGGCGAAGGCGAGGAAATGACCGCGGGCACCGATCAGGAAGGTGCCATGGCGGTTGTCGAATTGTCCCGCGAAGCACTCGCCGAATTCGTGGACACTCACGACGAGGCCAAGGGCGTCGAAGCTGCCGTATATGCAGGCCCTGGCATGACCACAGTGGGTGGCCCGGCTCCGGCTGTGAACTTCCTCGTGGAAAAACTCGACGGTGAGGGCAAATTTGCCCGCATGATGAAGGTCCGTGGCGCAGGCCATACTTCTGCGCTGGATCCGATCATGGGCGATCTCGCGGCCGAGATCTCCGGCATCGAAGCGAAGCCACTGCAGATTCCGCTGTTCTCCTCGGTTGATCGTGGCGTGACCCACCAGCCCGGCGAGGTTGTCCACACCGACGATTACTTCCTGCGCATGACGCGCCAGTCGGTCTACTTCCAGGATGCTACCGAGCAGGCATTTGCCGCAGGCCACATGATCTTCGTGGAGGTTTGCCCGAACCCCGTGGCCATGATGGGCATGATGAACACCGCATTCTCGGTGGGCAAGCCTGATGCTCAGCTGTTGTACACGCTCAAACGCAAGGTCGACGAGGTGGAATCCCTCCGCGATCTAGCCGTGAAGATGTACGTTGCTGGCCAAAACGTGGACTTTAGCGCCTTCTACGGCGACGGCCCGATCATCTCCGCGCCACACACCACGTTCAAGAAAACCAAGTACTGGACTGCAGCTCGCCCAAGCGCTGGCGGTGCCAATGCGCTTCCTGGCGCGCGCGTGAACCTGCCGGACGGAAAGATTGCTTTCGGCGCTCAAGCCGACCAGGTCTTCAGCCCGCACCAGTTGATCGAGGCCGCCGCCGAAATCGTCGCGCCTGGCGCGAAGATCGTCGCCGCAGAAGAGCGCGGTTCGCTGCCGTCCGACGGCGAAGTGACCACGATCGTCGAGCAGTCATTGGGTGGATTGACCATCAAGGTTTGGGCTGAGGATCAGCTTGTAGCAGAAGGCTTTGCGACGACGCTTGCGCTCGATTCGCCTCAGGCAGTCCCAGGAGTAGCTGAATACACCCCGGTCGATGACGCGGTAGAGGCCAAGGCACCTTCATTTACCGAAATCGACGTGGAACAGGTGCGCTGGGACCCTGCCAGCGGGGAAACGGTGGAAGAGCGTCTGCGTTCCATCGTGGGTGAATCGATGGGCTACGACGTGGATGACCTCCCATTGGAGCTTCCTCTGATCGATCTTGGCCTGGATTCTTTGATGGGCATGCGCATTAAGAACCGCGTGGAAAACGATTTCCAGATCCCACCTCTGAACGTGCAGGTCCTGCGTGACGCCTCGGTTGCTGACGTGATCACCATGGTCGAGGAAGCAGTCGCAGGTGTTGTATCTGAGCCTGAGGAACCTGCTGAGGTTTCCGAACCTTCTGCAGTAATTGAAGCCTCCGAGCCTGCTGAAGGCTCCGACGAGCCAGTTCAGGGCGTGGGCGTTGCTCCGCGCGATGCCTCCGAGCGCATGGTTTTCGGTTCCTGGGCGAAGTACACCGGAGCCGCAGCAGCTGGCGTGACCTCGGCATTGCCGAAGATCTCGCAAGAGCAGGCAGATAACATCGCCGCTCACCTGACTGAGCGCTCTGGCATCACCATCACCGGAACTGAAGTAAGCGAAGCCGAGACTCTGGAGCCTTTGGCTAACCGAGTCCGCGAGGGCCTCGAAACCGAGGTGGAGGGCAACATCCGCGTGCTGCGCGAACGCACCTCGGACGAGGCTCCTAGCGTGTTTATGTTCCACCCAGCAGGTGGCACCACCGTAGTTTATGAGCCGTTGACTCGTCGATTAGCGGAAAACGTCCCTGTCTACGGCGTGGAACGTCTCGAGGGCTCGCTGGAGGAGCGCGCCGCGGCCTACATCGACGACATCAAGCGCCTCTCGGCCGGCAAACCGGTCGTACTGGGCGGCTGGTCCTTCGGCGGAGCACTTGCCTACGAGGTAGCGCACCAACTGCAGGACACCGATGTCGAAGTCGCGTTCATCTCGCTGCTGGACACAACCCAGCCTACCGATCCGATTCCGGACACGATGGAGGAAACAAAGGCCCGCTGGCAGCGCTACGCGGACTTCGCCGCCGATACCTACGGCCTCGAGTTTGAGGTACCGTTCGAGCTGCTGGAAACCGCAGGCGAGGAAGCCCTGATGGGCATGCTGGAGCACGTCCTGGCAACCACCGATGCCTCCGCGCACGGCTTGTCCGCGGGTGTGCTCGAGCACCAGCGCGCGAGCTTCGTGGATAACCAGATTCTGGGCAAGATCGACTTCTCCCGGTGGTCTGGTGTGGATGTTCCTGTGCTGCTGTTCCGCTCCGAGCGGATGCACGACGGCGCGATTACCCTGGAGCCTCGCTACGCCCATGTTGCTGAGGATGGCAACTGGGGCCAGATCGTAAAGAATCTGACCATTGTGCAGTGCCCGGGTGATCACTTGGCTATGCCAGATGAGCCGGTTATCGGCATCGTCGGCAAGCATATGAATGAGTGGATTGAGAGGTACAGCTAAGTTGAATACCGCTGAAAAGCTCGCTGACCTGCGAGCTCGTCTAGAAACGGCGAAGGACCCAGGCTCCGAGCGCTCCCGCAAGAAGCGCGACGACGCCGGGCAGACCACGCCACGCGAGCGCATTAACGCATTGCTTGACGACGATTCCTTCGTGGAAATCGGCGCACTGGGCAAAACCCCAGGTGACAAAGATGCTGTGTACTCCGATGGTGTGGTGACTGGTTATGGTCGCGTCGACGGCCGCCCAGTGGTGGTCTATGCACACGATAAGACTGTTTATGGTGGCTCCGTCGGCGTGACTTTCGGCAAGAAGGTTGTCGAGGTCATGGAGCTCGGTATCAAGGTCGGCTGCCCGATCATTGGTATCCAAGATTCCGGTGGCGCACGTATCCAGGATGCCGTGACTTCTTTGGCCATGTACTCCGAAATTGCGCGCCGTCAGCTGCCGCAGTCGGGGCGTGCACCGCAGATTTCCATCATGCTGGGTAAATCTGCGGGTGGCGCTGTGTATGCGCCGGTGACCACGGACTTCGTGATTGCTGTCGAAGACCAGTCAGAAATGTATGTCACCGGCCCTGCCGTGATCCGCGAGGTCACCGGTGAGGACATTACCTCTGCCGAATTGGGTGGAGCGCGTCAGCAAGAGCTCAACGGTAATGTTCAGGCAGTCGTTGGATCTGAGGATGAAGCTTTCGAATTCGTCCGCGATCTGCTGGGTTACCTGCCTACATCTACCTTCGATGAGACCCCAGAAGTATGGGCACCGGCCGACGAAGACTTAGATGATTCGGCTCTCGACGAATTCATGCCCGACGACACCAACGCCGGATACGACATGATGGACCTGTTGGTTCAGCTTGGCGACGATGAAGACCTCATCGAAATCCAAGAGAACTACGCCCCGAACCTGATCTGCGCCTTTGGACGCATCGACGGCAAGTCGGTGGGCTTCGTGGCCAATAACCCGATGCACTTCGCGGGTTGTATCGACGCGGATGCGGCCGATAAGGGCGCGCGTTTCATTCGTACCTGCGATGCGTACAACATCCCGATCGTTTTCGTCGTTGATACTCCTGGCTACCTGCCTGGTGTGGAACAAGAACGAGTTGGTCTGATTCACCGTGGCGCTAAGTTAGCCTTCGCGCTCGTGGAGGCCACCGTGCCGAAGGTAACTTTGATTGTGCGTAAGGCTTTCGGTGGCGCGTATGCGGTGATGGGTTCGAAGAACCTCTCAGGTGACATTAACTTGGCCTGGCCTACTGGACAGATTGCAGTGATGGGCTCTGCTGCCGCAGTTGTGATGATTCAGGGCAAGCAGCTGGCGCAGATTGAAGATCCAGACCAGCGCGCCCACATGAAGAAAGTGTTCATGGACTTCTACGACGAGAACATGACCAGCCCGTACGTTGCCGCCGAGCGGGGGTACATAGACGCAATGATTCAACCCTCGCAAACGCGAATTGCCCTGCGTAGGGCATTGCGGCAGTTGGCCACGAAGGATGAGAAGGATCTTCCGAAGAAGCACACCATCTCCCCGCTGTAACAGTTGTAAGATGGCCAACGATAAGATTTAAAACATCAATCGCCTTGTAAGGAGCTTGAACTTATGTTGAGCAGTGTTATGGACCTTTTCGTTGAGATCGCGAACTACTTCGTCTGGCTGGCATCGGCCCTGGGAGCATCGAACCCGCTAGAATATATGGGTTCATAAGGGGTTCTTAGTCGGGCCGTCTACCGAAGTGGCACAAAGCGGAACCGCCCATGAGTAGACACCGTCGCGTGCCCGTGGACATCGAGGCACAACCGATGCATAATCCCTGAAACGGGGATTACTAGCGTACCTCCCGGTGCGAGCTGTTTAACCAGCTCCGCCGGGACTTCTTTTGCCTCCGCTGAGACCAAGATGCGATCAAAGGGGCCCTCTTCGGCAAGCCCAAGCTTCCTTCTGCGTGCTTGACGGATCTCAGCGTTCTTAGCGCCCGTTTTCTCGAGATAGGACGCGAGATTCTTTTGGCCCATTCGAACCAAATCGGGGACAAGTTCTACGCCCCACACGTAACCCTTCTCGCCGACAAGTTCAGCCAGCAGGGCGGTAGTCCAGCCTGAGCCCGAACCAACATCAAGGACCTTATTGCCGGGGCGGGGATCCAGAAGCATCAACATAATCTCAACCGTTGTGGGCTGGGAGTTTGTTTGGTCGTGCCCGATTGCTAGTGGGGCATCGATATGCGCGTGCTCGGCGTATTCCTCCGGGAGGAAATCGGCCCGTCGCACCGCGTCCATTGCTTGCTCAATACGCTCCATATCCCGATGCTACTAAGTTCAGGAGCTTTAGACTACGGCTTTCTTCTTCCGCTGAGTCCACGCGTAGATTCCACGCCAGCCCAGCATGAGGAGCGCGGACATGATTGTTGCCACCAGAATGAAGGACCAGTGCGGAATAGCGGCATTGCGGAGCCCCCAAATAGCAAGGCCGACTACAACGGTGATCAACCAGATCCACACGCCACGGCCACCACGAGTGACAAGCCAGCCGATAACCAACCCAAGCGCGAAGGGCCACAGCGTGGACAAGATACCAGCGAAATTGAATGGCATCTCTGCAGATTGGTGCGCCATGCGGGCGAGGACAGCAAAAACGACAATTGCAACGAGATCGGCAACAAAGGCGGTGGATTTCTTCACGGTTGTTACCCTACTCCTTGTCTCGATCGGCAGGGTCAATCTTGTCGGTTTCATCAGCATGGTGAAAGTTAAACTTTCCCAGCATGAAACCCTTGCCCGAGTACTTCACTAAGAAAACGATCCATCCGATCACGGTAATGAGCCCGAACGAGATAATGCGGTAGATCACCACGGCAGCGGTTGCGTCGACAAGCGTCATGCCTGACGCGACGAGCGCGCCGGCGGTGAGCGCTTCCACAGTGCCTACGCCGCCGGGGGTGACCTGCGCGATGCCGGCGAGCTTCGCCATGACATACGCGAGGGCGACCCCCATGATCGTGGTGTGGTTGTGGCTTGCCACAATTCCCGGTGGGCTGCCCAGCACGGCCCACACTGTGAAGTACAAGGTGACCGCATCAAGCAGACGATTGGCCAAGGAAGCTGCCGAGGCGCCGATAAACGCCTTCGGAGTCATATGCACAGTGGCAAGCTGATCGACAATCTGCAATGACTTAGCGCGGATTTTCACCGGCAGGCGCTTCGCCCAAGAACTCAACACCGCAGGGTGCGTGGTTGCCCAATAGACACCCCAGATCACGAAGATGGTCAGTACCAGCGTGACAATCAGTGAGGTCAGCGACAGGTTTGCGCCGAGGAAAAGAACGGCACCGATACCAATGAGTACGAGCCACATCGTCGAAATCACTGAAGAGACAACGAAGAACCACCCGCACAACGCCACCGAAGCACCCCAGGAGCGCTGAACACGGAAAGTCAGCCAACCGGAAAAGGCAGCACCACCAGGAAACGATGTCGACCAGGCATTCGAGGCAAGGGTGATATCAGTTGTCTCTTTGAGTGAGACATTCAAGTCTTCGTCTGAGTTGATCAGCAGCCGCATCACCTCTGACATGGCAACGAGTGCCAAAATTGCCGCGATGACCGCGAAAACCAAAGGCAGCGGGTGTGCAGCAAGCAGGGTAAAAAATGCTTCGCCCAAAAATGGCAGCTTGTCGCGGAACACCACGAGCAGCACAATGAGTACTACTAGTGGTGTCAGCCAGTTGATCCACTTCTTGAGCGCGGGGTTCACTTTTGCTGCTCGAGACGTTTTTTCAGCTCGCTGAATGGAATCAGCTCACTGTCTTCCGACGTTGTCACGCCGGAACGCGCATGCGAGGGTGCGAGCACGGTGTCGTCGATACGCGTTTCATCGCTAAACGACGAAGCACTGGTCTGCGGCTGCGATTCGCCCTCGCCGATCGAGTAGTAGATTTTCTTGATCCACTTCGGTGCCCACCAGTTGTCCTCGCGAAGCTCGTGCATGACCGCTGGGACGAGTAACAAACGAATCAGCGTTGCATCCAGCGCGAGTGAGAAGATCATGCCGAAGGCGATGTACTTCATCATGACGATTTCCGAAAGCGCGAACGCTGCCGCCACAACGATCATGATCAAGGCCGCCGCGGTAATGATGCCACCGGTATGGGCCGTGCCGTATTTGATGGCTTGGTCCGTGGTAGCGCCCTTGTCGCGCGCTTCGACGATGCGTGAAACGAGGAAGACTTCGTAGTCCGTGGACAGGCCATAGAGAATGGCGATGATCAGGACCAACACGGGGCTCATCAGCGGGCCAGGAGTGAAGTTGAATAATTCGGCGCCGACGCCGTCGACGAAGACGACCGTGAGGAAGCCCAATGTTGCGCCGATGCCAAGGACGTTCATGATCACTGCCTTGATCGGCAAGATGAGTGAACCGAAGAGCAGGGACATCAATACGAACGTGGCCAAGACCATGTACAAGGCCATCCACGGCAATTTCTCTAGGAGGGCCTCGATAGATTCGACTTCCATGGCCGGGGTGCCCGAAATGTAGAGTTGTACGCCTTCGGGCGCTTGGATCTCGCGGAGCTGATCGATGACGTACTGGCCCTCGTTGCGGTCGGCAAGACCCGCGGACAAAATCGTCGTGCCGTTGACGGTAGAGGTAGAAGGCGCGAGTGGGGAGGCAAGTCCGTCGATCTGGCGGGTTTGCATGACCACGTCGACGAGTTGGTCGTTGGTGGCGTTGGTAACCACGAGCTTGATGGGGTCAGTGCGGTATTGCGGGAAGACCTGGTTGAACTCATCTTGTGTTTGACGAGTTTGGTTGGTCGGCGGCAGGTAGCTCTCGTTGATACCACCGAATTGGATTCCGGTTACTGGAACGGTCAGCAGGATCAAGCCACCGGCGATAACCACGATCGTCTTCTTGGAATGCTTCATTGCCCACTGTGGGATCTTGAACCAGATCGTGTCCTCGATCTTGCGCCCCTTGCGCGAGGTGCGACGCACTGACCACTTGTCAATGTTTTTACCCAGCATGCCGAATACTGCCGGTAACACAGTCACCGAGATCACTGCTGCGAGCACAACAGCGCTGATCGCGCCGTAAGCCACGGATTTCAAGAAGGCCTGTGGGAACATGAGCAGACCCGAGAGAGACACGCCCACCATCAGGGCGGAGAAGAACACGGTTTTACCGGCTGTGGCGGTGGTGACGGCCACCGCTTCTTCAATCTCGGTGCCTTTATCTATCTCCTCGCGGAATCTGGAGACCATAAAGAGGCCGTAGTCGATGGCAAGGCCGAGGCCGAGCAACGTGATCACGGACTGGGCGAAGATATTGACCTGCAAAAAGCTTGCCAAGATGGCCAGGATCGACAAAGACCCGATGATGGATAAAATGCCCACAATCAACGGCATCGCCGCAGCGACCACACTGCCGAAGACGAAGAGCAAGATGACAGCGACGAGGGCTACGCCCAAAATTTCGGCGCGTTTGATGTCATTGGCCATGCCGTCGTCGAGAGCATCTGCGATAGCAGTGGAGCCGGCCACTTCCATGGTGGCGCCTGCGGGAAGTTCAATCGACTTCGCGGCATCTTCGATGATGCGGTAATCCTTCAGCGTTTGCTCGCCGTCGCCGGACAAGCCGATCGCGGCAAAGGCATAGCGCCCATCGCTAGAGATCTGTTGCTGGTTCGGTGAAGCGAAATAGCTGGTAACTGAGTCGATCTGGGCCTCATAGTCGCGTTCGAGGCCCTTGATGGCATCGTTTGCTGCGTTGAAAACCACAGGATCAGTGACTTGTTGACCTTCCGCCGCCTTGACCAGCAAGACGACATCGCCGGAATTATCCCGGCCAAACGTCTCCTGCTCGATAACGGCAGCTGCAGTCGATTCGGCGCCGGGATCCTCCCAGCCCTCCTGGCTCATCCGTTCGTCTAATTTCGTGCCGAACAAGAAATGCATCGCCAGGATGACGATTACAACTACCAGCGGGATGATCCGTCGGTGACGGTAGGCAAAATGTCCCCACCTGTAGAACATTCGGGTCCTCCTGCGTTCTAGTGCTGTCGCGTATTGTGTAACAGTGCTCTCAGCGGACGGAAAGGCTGCAACCACGCGCCCTCGTCCGGCAATTGATCCAGGCTGATTCGTGGAAGTGGTTCACGGAATACTCCCGGAATGTCTTCGAGATCAACGAAATCGATGGTCTCGTGTGCCACAGCCCACGAAGCATGTTCGTGGAAACCAATGACGGTAACAGGCATTCCCTCGGCTGCTAGTTCTTCCAGGGTGTCCTGAAAGTTCTGGCCATCGGCGCTGGCTACGACGACTCCGCGTAGCACGCCCTCAGAGCGACGACGCTGAATGTGGCGGAGCATATCAGGGTCGACATCAGATTCTTCGTCGGTTTTTGGCTTTGCAAAGACCGCAAAACCGACATTCCGAAGGGCCTCAACCCACGGACGAACCACATCAGCGCCACCAGGAGTGACGTTGGTAAACACTGTTGCCTCTGGCTCAATGTGCGAGCCAGCTTCAGTAGAAAGTTCCTCGGCACGCTGGATAAGCCAACGGCCCACGGCATCAAACCGTGGGCGGTACGCGGCAGTCGGGCGACCACCAAGAATGGCGCCGAGGCCCATATCAAGATTGGGTGCGTCCCAGACGAGAAGGAGAGATTCAGGGCCGTGCTCAGCGCCCGGGTTATAGGGGTGGGTAATTTCGTGTAAATCGGTCATTATGAATTATCTCTTTTCCGCCACAAGTATTCCTTGATGACGTGATCCTTATGAAGGCCTTTGCCTTCGAATTTGGTAATGACCTGGCGATCGGTGAGGATCGGGCAGTCTTCCCAGGGCCAGCCCATAAATTCCAATTGCGGTTCGACGTGAACTAGTTCGTCGATCCATTCAGCATAGTCGGCATGATCGGTCGCGACATGTAGAACGCCACCCGGTTTGAGGCGGGATGCAATCAAATTGAGCGGGCCGGATTGGATAATCCGGCGCTTATTATGGCGGGCTTTCGGCCATGGATCGGGGAAGAAAATACGGACGCCATCGAGCGACTCGGGAGCAATCATGCGCGAGAGGACTTCAATGCCATCTCCGCGCACCATTCGAATGTTGTCAATGTCTTCGCGAACGACGGTGCCGAGGAGTTTGGCAAGACCGGGCTTATATAGCTCCACGGCGATGATGTTGGTGTCGGCTTCCAGTGGTGCCATCGCTGCGGTGGAGGTGCCGGTTCCGGAGCCGATCTCGACGATTGTTGGATGGCCACTGCGTCCGAACCACGTATTGATGTCTAGTTCCGCGTCCTCGAGGAGAGTTCCCAGGCGAGGCCAGTGCTCGTCGAAAAGCGCTTCTTGATTCTCTGTGAGGGTGCCACGCCGAAAGCTGACCGAGCCCAGACGTGGGTAGTCCAGCCCATCGTTGAACTCGGTTTGAAGGGGCCTGCCAGCAGGCAATTCACCGGTTCCGGGGCGCGGTTGTGAGGCGGAAGAAAAATCAGAATTATTCATCACTTCCTTATTGTCCACGTGACATGCGAAAATGTAAAACTTTTCTCAGGCGATTTCGCCAATATTTATACGTGAATGGTCTTAGTCGGCTTAGATAGAAGTGGGCCAAATCCCCCTCAATTTCGCTGAGGGAAGCGTCACTGGCATGCCCCCTCTCCCCCGTTCGGGTGTATTAATCGGAAATTGGAGGGGCTGAAAATGGCTTGACGCGGAGGATTGCCGTTTTCTGCTTTTGAAGTGGATTGTGCTATTGGGTCGGGAAAGATTGGTTCTTAGTCCTGCGTGGCGGCCGTTTTCGTATGTGAATCCCGCTCGGGTTCAGTGCTTGAAAATGGGCAATTAACCGGCTGTAACAACCTTGCTAAAATGCCTATTAGCAAGGTTTGCAATACCTTATTTCGGGTGTAGGTGGATGAGCGGTTTCGGTGCCAAACGTCACAGCAGAGCGTGCGAAAAAGTGGTTTAGCTCACTGGTTATTACCTGGGCTTAAAGGTCATACGTAAAAGGGGCGAGCTTATAGCTCTTTCCTTCGATAATCTTAGAGGTACTAAACGCCACATGTAGGAAATCAGTCAGGAGATTAGATGACCACCGCTATTAAGGGCCTTGTTGGCAAGGCACCTACGGAAAACCAACAGTTGATTGAGTGGATCAACGACGCTGTTGAACTCTTTCAGCCGAAAGACGTGGTCTTCGTCGACGGATCACAAGAAGAGTGGGACCGTATGGCGGCCGAACTCGTCGAGAGTGGCACGCTGATTAAGCTCAACGAAGAGAAGCGTCCAAACAGTTACCTTGCTCGCTCCAACCCTTCGGACGTGGCTCGTGTTGAGTCCCGTACCTACATCTCTACGGAGAAGGAAGAAGACGCAGGTCCAACCAACAACTGGATGGCACCTGACGCTCTGAAGGCAGAAATGCGCGAGCATTTCAACGGTTCCATGAAAGGCCGCACCATGTACGTGGTGCCTTTCGCAATGGGCCCAATCAACGATCCTGATCCAAAGCTTGGCGTGCAGCTGACGGACTCTGCGTACGTTGTTTTGTCCATGGGCATCATGACCCGCATGGGCCAGCAGGCTCTGGATAAGATCGGCACCAACGGCGAGTTCGTGCCTTGCCTCCACTCGGTGGGTGCACCACTCGAAGAGGGCGAAGAAGACGTTGCATGGCCATGCAATGACACCAAGTACATTTCCCAGTTCCCTGAGACGAAGGAAATCTGGTCCTACGGTTCCGGCTACGGCGGCAACGCAATCTTGGCCAAGAAGTGCTACGCCCTGCGTATCGCTTCCGTTATGGCAAAGGAAGAGGGCTGGATGGCTGAGCACATGCTCATCCTGAAGCTGAACAGCCCTGAAGGCAAGAGCTACTACGTTGCTGGCGCATTCCCATCTGCATGTGGCAAGACCAACCTCGCGATGATCACTCCTACCATCGAAGGCTGGACCGCCGAGGTCGTGGGCGACGACATCGCATGGCTGCACCTGCGCGAAGATGGTCTCTACGCAGTGAACCCAGAAAACGGTTTCTTCGGCGTGGCACCGGGCACCAACTACGCATCCAACCCAATTGCGATGAAGACCATGGAGCCAGGAAACACCCTGTTTACCAACGTTGCACTGACCGACGACGGTGACATCTGGTGGGAGGGCATGGACGGCGACGCTCCAAGCCACCTCATCGATTGGCAGGGCAATGACTGGACTCCAGAGTCCGCCAATAAGGCTGCACACCCGAACTCCCGCTACTGCGTTGCCATCGAGCAGTGCCCAACCGCAGCTCCAGAGTTCGACGACTGGAGGGGCGTCAAGCTCGACGCCATCCTGTTCGGTGGACGTCGTCCAGACACCGTGCCACTGGTAACCCAGTCCCACGACTGGGAGCACGGCACCCTCATGGGTGCAATGCTGGCCTCCGGTCAGACCGCTGCGTCTGCAGAGGCAAAGGTCGGCGCACTGCGCCACGATCCAATGGCGATGCTTCCGTTCATCGGCTACAACGTCGGTGACTACATGCAGCACTGGATCGACATGGGAGAAAAGGGCGGCGACCGTATGCCTTCCATCTTCCTGGTGAATTGGTTCCGCCGTGGCGACGATGGCCGCTTCCTGTGGCCAGGCTTTGGCGAGAACTCCCGCGTGCTCAAATGGATCACCGAGCGCCTCGAGGGCAAGGTTGGCGCTGACGAGACTGTTGTGGGCTACACCGCCCGCGCAGAGGATCTGGACCTGACCGGCCTGGACACCCCAATCGAGGATGTCAAGGAAGCTCTCTACCCAGACCCAGAGCTGTGGGCAAAGGACGCAGCAGAGTCGAAACTCTACCTTGAGTCCCTGGGCAATCGCATTCCAGAAGAAATCTTCACCCAGCTGGAAGCACTGGCCAAGCGCGCCGAGGAAGCTAAGAAGTAATTCCTGAAGCGTTCAAGCTAATAAAGTGGCCCGCACTAGTTCTCGGACTAGGCGGGCCACCTTTTTGGTTTTCGAGCATCTGGGGCATACTTGGCGAACCTAACGCACGACGAAAAATAAAAGCCCAGGTCAAATAATGGTAATATCTTGCGAAGTACACCTTTTTTAAGCAAAAAAGATGCTTTACGACGAGGCCTCATCCTTACGCAGCACCACAACAAGGTTGGACACCAAAAACTCGCGCAGGACAGGGACCCGCACGAGCCACCAAGCCCAGGACGGATGGTAGCGCGGAAAGGCGGCAACCAAAGTTGCACCCTCAACGGAGCTCGCCCACTTCAGACCTTCGGCGCAGGAGACATTAAACAAGGACTCACCAAAGACGTTTTTCGGCGGGTGCCCGTGCGTGCGGGTATAGCGGTCTCGGGCGAATTCCCCGCCCACGTAGTGCTGCCACAGGCCGGTCTCGTGGCCGCCGAAGGGACCGAGCCAGATGGTGTAGCTAATCATCACGAGCCCGCCGGGGCGCACGACGCGGAGCATATCGGCACCCATGCCCCAGGGGTCTGGGGTGTGTTCGACAACGTTGGAAGAATAGGCGATGTCAAAGCTATCGGAGCGAAAGGGCAGGTTGGAGCCGTCGCCACGAACGGAGCCGAAGCCAGACAGGCCAGCCGCGGCCATCTCGCCAGCGTTGGGTTCCACGCCGACATACCAGGCACCGCGGGACTCAAACTCGCTGGCAAAGTAGCCAGGCCCGCCCCCGACATCTAGAACGCGCGCGCCTGACAGTGGCGGCCCGTCAAGGTCGGAGGTGAGCTCGTCGATAAGCTGTGCTGTATCAAGCGCTAGGCCCCCGTAGAAAATTGCGGGCTGTGTCTGCTCGAAGCGGAAGGAGCGCAGCAAGGACCAGGAGCGAGACAAAGTGGCAAAGCGGCGGGTGCGAGAAAGTGTCACACTTGTCCACGGTAGCATTGGCTTCAATTATGAAGATTCTTCTGTTGTGCTGGCGTGACACTACGCATCCTCAAGGTGGCGGCTCCGAACGATATCTCGAGCGGGTGGGCGAGTATCTCGCAGCTCAGGGCCACGAGGTGATCTACCGGACGGCGGGGCATACCGATGCGCGCCATCACAGCACCCGCGACGGAATCCGGTTTGAGCGCGCCGGTGGCAAATACACCGTCTACCTGGCGGGTCTGTGGGGCGTGATGAAGCATCGCCCCGATGTGGTGGTAGATACCCAAAACGGGATTCCGTTCTTTGCCAAACTCGTTACTCGCAAGCCCGTCATTTTGCTCACGCACCATTGCCACCGCGAGCAGTGGCCGGTGGCGGGGCCGGTGCTCTCGAAAGTGGGGTGGTTCTTGGAGTCCAAGCTTGCGCCATTGGTCTATCGTGGCTCGCCCTATGTCACCGTGTCGGAGGCGAGTGCCGCCGACCTGGTGGACCTTGGCGTGCGCGAGGCAGACATCACCATCATTGAAAACGGCGTGGATCCGGTACCGGAGCAGGTACCGGCGTTGCCCGATGATGGTTTGACCCATGTGGTCACCTTGTCGCGGCTGGTCCCGCACAAGCACATCGAAGATGCCATGGATACGATGGCCACGATGGACGGCGTTGTGCTGGATGTCATCGGTTCCGGCTGGTGGGAGGATCGCCTGCGCGAATACGCCAAGCCGCTGGGCAACAAAGTGATTTTCCACGGGCAGGTCACCGAGGATTATAAGCACTCATTGCTTGCGCGGGCCGCGCTGCACCTGATGCCCAGCGCGAAGGAAGGATGGGGCCTGGCGGTCATCGAGGCCGCCCAGCACGGTGTTCCGTCGATTGGCTATCGTTCGGCGGGTGGCCTGCGCGATTCCATCCGCGACGGTGAGACCGGGTTGTTGGTGGAGTCACGCGGACAGATGATTTCAGCAACCAGATCGCTTCTCGACGACGGGCCCCGCCGCGCCGAAATGGGTGCCAACGCCAAGAAATGGTCCGCGCAGTTTTCCTGGGAAAAGACGGGGGCGCGATTCGCGCAGCTTATCGAAAACGTCGCAGGCGAATAGCCAACAGCGGAGTAAGACACCACAGGCCCAGCAGCGCCAGACCGAGCGGCTCGAGGGGGCGCGCTGGGGCCCCTGTATCTTCGATGTGGCCGTCGGGGTAGACAATCAGGCCGATTCCGTGGGCTGCGGGATCAGCTAATCCTTCCAGGTAGCGGGTCGAATCCTGGTCCACGACGTGGCCGTCAACGGTGAGCCCACCGGATTCGACAACGTTCATCGCCTTGGTTGCTGGATCCACCACGGGGATCCCGTCGGAGCGCTCGATTAGGCTCGGCCGGTCAACGAAATACACGTCGCGGCCCTGGTGGTCGATCTGTGGCACCGAGACTTGGACTGGGCGAAGAACCTGGAGGGCCATGGGAGCATCGGGAGTTTGCAGCAGGCTCAGCGCCAGCGCGAGAGCTGCGAGGACGGGGCGCAGGTGACCAGCGGCACACACATAGGCGGGGATGGCCAGGATCAGCCACTTTTGACCGTCGCGGAGCAGGCCCGCGCCGGGGACATGTTCGATGATGAGGCCCATCAGCCCTGGTAGAAGCCAGGAAACGCAGGCGATAGCGAACCCGACGGCGGCCAGGATGAGCAGGGGGCGGGGGACTCGTCGTGTAGCGGAAAGGAGCACCGCAAACAAGAAGATGCCGAAGACGGCGAAACCCACCTCGCGGGAGGCGGGGACGGTGTCGCCGTTCCAGATGCCGCCGAGTCCGAGCATCGCGCCAAGCGTGCCCACGTAGCCCTCGGCGCGCGGGGCGAAGACCTCGGCGCCGATGGCCGCGGAGCGCCCAGCTCCGGAATGCATGAGGCCTGTGACTATCCATGGGGCAGATGAGACGGCTCCGGCAAGTATCAGGATCGGTTTGCGATTGGTGAAAAACGCAGTGGCGGTAGCAACAATGGCTCCCGTGGGGGTCAGCGAGGCGACCCAGAGCGCGACGATCTGCACTCCGGTGCGCCCTTGCAGCCCCGCGGCCGCGATCACCGGAAGCAGCCAGGCGGCGATCACCAGCGACCACTGGCCCTGGAGGAGACGCTCGATAACATAAGGGTTGGCCACCGCAATCGCCATCGCTGCGGCCTTGGCCCACGCGCCTGTCCCGGCGAGCTTGGTAGCGCCGAATGCTGCGAGTGCGGCGGAGGCGACCATGAGCAGGCGCACGAGCCAGGTTGCAGGGATGATGGTGGCCACCAGCGCGAGCACCCCGTCTTGTGGAACGTTGCGGCCAGGAATATCGCCGAAGCCAAGGCTTGCGTGGGAAAGGTACGGCCGCTCGAGGATCACCATGTCGCGCAGCGCGAACTCGCCGGGGCCAAAAAACGGCCAGGTCATAGCGCCAACCAGCAGAGTTGCCCACGCGATCAGCGCCACAGTAGTGACGTTCAGACGGGCAGAGCTGGCGGCGGGCACGGTAGTTACTTTGCGCTCGGGGTGGTCTGGGAAAGCGCGTTACGACGACGCACGATCTGGATGATCAGCGCCACCAGCGCGACGAACGTGATCAAATTGGCAAAGAGCGAGACAACCTGCAGAATTCGCAGTTGCGTGATCATGGGGCGCGCCTGGTCCAGCTGTGCCTGCTGAGAAACCTGGTCGAGAGCGAAATCTCCCGAGAAGAGCGTCCGCGCTGGGCTGAAGAGTCCCTGTTGCGCCATCTCATCGGCCTGGGGATTATCGGCTGCCAAGTACACGTTAATGGCGTTGTATTCGTCAAGGACGGTGCCGGACTTTGGCTCGATGAAAAAGATCCGCTCAGCGGTGTAATAGGGGGCCATGGTGACTATCTGGTTTTCAGCGTAGCCAAAGCGGTCCATTTCCTCGGGCGAGTAAAAATTCTGCGCGGGACCGGTGAGAAAGTTGTCGATGGCTGTAGCCTGCGACGCACTGATCCCGAATTGATCGGCTACCGCCTCGCCCGTGCTGAGACCTTCTTGCTCAAACAGCTGAGTGGCAGGCAACTTCGTGTGGAACTTATACGTTCTTAGACCTGCGATCTCCACGGGGTCGACGTAGTCAAGGGGAACCGTACCCGGCACAATCTCATCGGAGAATTCATAGGAACGGCGCTCCGTGGCAAAGGGGAACAGGTAGCGCAGGCCTTCGCGGGTCTCAGGGCCGGTCTCAGAAACAGTGCCCGCAGCAGGGTCTCCGAAAGCTGGCACGGTCACTGACTCATGAGCGACGGGTTCGAGGACCGGAAACGCGGAGTCGCGGTTGAGGCGCTGATAGTCAACGAGCTGGGCAATGACATCGCCGTCGAAGTTAAGTGTCACCTCTGAATCCACGTTGGTCTCCATGAACTTATTGGTCTTGGAGGTCACAGTCGTGCGCTCGATTGCGGCGGGACCTTGAATGAGGTGGGCCCCTTCGTCGTTAAGCAATGCCCTAATATCGACGATCGTGGCGTCCTCGGCGGACAGCTGATAGTCAATGTGCGCGCCGTTGGGCAGCAACTTGAGCAAGAGGACGACGAGCGGTGGCGCGGCGCTACCGATGAGAATGGCCACCACGGCGATCACGGCAGTGATGATAATGCCACGCTTCGTCGGAGCTTGATCGCGTACCGCCATGGGCCAGAGTTTTCCTTCCACTATGATCGCTACCATGCGACCAATCACTTCATTATGACAGGTGGAACTGAAGTTTACCGGAGTACTTTCCTTCCAGAATTGGAGGGCTTGCGCGCAGTGGCGGCACTGGGCATTGTAGTGACCCACGTTGCCTTCCAAACGGGCACCCCGTCCGTGCTCTTCGAGCGCTTTGATTACTTTGTTGCGGTCTTTTTCGCGCTCTCGGCGTTCCTGCTCGGGCGCGGAGACCACTCGAAGAATTATTACCGCAAAAGGTTTTCGCGCATCGCCCCTGCCTACATCGTGTGCGTGGGCTTCGTGCTGATTGCGCTGCCTGATGCCAGTGGAGTCTCTTTCGGTCAGGCGCTGGCGAACCTATTTATGGTGCAGATTTATGTGCCCGACGGGTTGATTCCTGGGCTGACGCAGCTCTGGTCGTTGTGCGTTGAAGTGGCCTTTTACCTGGTCCTGCCGGCCTACCTAGTGCTGGGGCACCAGGATCGGGTGGTGGTGCTGATTGGGTTTAGCGTGTTGGGCTTTGTGTGGCCGTGGTTGCCTTTTGTGACCGGCTCGATTGATACCTGGAACGTGAACCTGCAGATCTGGCCCTTTTCTTATGCGCCGTGGTTCGCGGTGGGCTTGATCTGCGCTGAGCTGGAAGGCCACATCCCGGCGCGGGTGCAGCGAGTGCTGAGGTATCGCTGGGTGTATTGGTCACTCGCGCTGGTGGTGGCGTGGATTTCTGGGGTTGTGGGACCGCCGGGTCTGACCCATCCGACACCGCTGGAGTTCAACGTGCGCATTGCTCTGGGTGCTGTGTTTTGTGCTTTGGTGGTGGCACCCTATGCGCTCGCGCCGGGCAACGGGGTACTTGCCGGGCCCGTGATGCAGTCGCTGGGAAAGTGGTCCTACTCGATCTTCCTGTGGCACGTTGCGGTGCTGGCAGTGGTCTTCCCGATTCTCGGGGTGTCACTATTTAGCGGGCACTTCTGGGCCGTATTGGTTGCAACTACCGTGATCAGTATTGCGGTGGCCTACTTGTCTTATGAGTTTGTGGAGCGCCCGGCCTTGCGCTGGTTCCACATTCCCAAGCACGCCAAGACGGCACAACCTGCCACAGTGACGGCCAGCGAAGTTCCTGCATAGCCTGCTTCCGGCCACGGCGCGCGTGCCAGCCACAGACCCATGAAAGCAACGAGGCCGCCGGCCAAACCCCAGGCGGGGATGAGCGTAAATCGGCGAACGGCCCAGGTCAGCGCCACTCCTGCAACACCGGCGAGGCCCCAGGGGCCACCGACGAGGATGGCTGCCACAACAGGTGCAATTAACGACGAATTATTTTCGGGTACGAAGGGTTCTTGCGGTTCCTGCGGTTCTTGTGGGGTTCGCCTTGATAGCACTGCTAGGACGATGCAGGCTACAAGGGTCAGTGCACCTAATACCCCGCCGATGAGCAGGCTTAACCGATAAGGCTGGGTACCCACAAAGCTGAACTCCACAGCGCCCGAGACTCCGACAGGGACCGTGAAGGCAGTTTGGCCTGCGTCGATCTTGTGCGGGCTAATCTCGGTGCCGCCAACGCTCATGCGCAGGCCCGAGTTGAAGGCACGTGTGGTGACTACGGTTTGCTCTTGATCCGAGGCCTGAACTTCACCGGTGAGTGGCTCCCACGTAGCGGCGGGCCGGTCGCGTTCCAGAGTAATTACCTCGGCATCTGTTTCAAGCACGTGGCTACCGGCCGGAAGGTCCACTGGGCCGGCCTCAAAGTCTTCCCCGTCGATGGTTGCGGGGGCGGAAAGCTGCCACGTCTCGTCGTTATGCGTGGTGAACCCGCGCTGCAGCACCGTGGTATTCGGCATGAGGCGCTGGAACATAAAGACCTGCGCGTTCGGCGAGGTATCGGGGACCGTGACCAGACGCGTGACGCCGGTGTCTAGCTCCGCGATGCCCACAGGTTCGCTCAATTCGATACGCACGGTGTCTCCGGGAACCCGGATAGAGCGCGGTGAGTAACTCGACAGCGAGACTTCCTTGTCGAAGGAGCCGCTGATTACGCGCACGCGCGTTGACTGCGTGGCGGTAATGGTCACGGATCCGCCCTCCACGCTCGATTCGATCCAGCCCGTATCGCCAGGCTGTGGCCACCACGCGGTGTCGGTGCGGCCGTCGAAGGCCGCGGTCAGTGAGCGCGAGGGTTGCGCCCCGCCGAAGGAGGAAGCATCTGCGGCGGAGCTTGACGCCGAGGCGCTGCCCCCGGTCTCCACGACACCAACACGCGGACCTGCAGATTCATAGTCAGGCACGCGGTTGCGCACATCGGAGCCCTCGCCGAGATCACGCAGGTGCGCCGACACCGGCCCTATGAGCGTGCCATAATTGCGCACCGCCAGCGCCGGGGTATCGGTAACAATCTGCGCATCAGAGGCGACCAACTCGCGCGGCGAATAGCCGTACAAGGAATTAAGCAACCCGAGCGATTCGCCGCCCCCGGCCACCGTGACCGGCGCATCCGAGGTGATCATCATGTCGCGCTCGGGCTCGATGAGATAGACATCGATCTCGCCAAAGGTGTGCTTCTCGCCGGGCAGGTTCCACTCCCGGTCAGTGCTATTTGCCGGGCCGTTTTCTAGGTCATGGCGCACCAGCACCACACCTACCCCGATGGCACGCAGCGCTTCGCTGGCATCCTCCGGATCAGAGTTGGACCCGAGGGAAGCAATCGCCCCGTCGAGCCCACGAATAGCCTCCGGATCAACCAACGGAATGGCATCGCGCACAGCAAAAGGCACCTCGGTGAGCGCCTGAATCGGCTCATCGCGCGTCCACCCCCAGTCCTGGCGCGCAAAGGAGGCCTCAGGCAGCACCAAAGTTCTCGTATCCGCAGCATGCTTATCGACGAAGGCTGCCGCCTCATACCAATACGAAGGCACCTCCTCCCAGGTTCCCTCTGGAGCCAGGCGCAGCGACCAGGCAGGAGCGGTAGCTGTGACCGTAATCAGCACCACGGCAACAAGCACAGGCACGCGCTTCCACTGCACTTGGGTCAGTATGTGGGCGACGCCTAAGACGAGAGGCAACCTGACCAGCGGGTCGAGTTTGTGCAGGTTGCGGAAGGGGGCGAGGGAATCGTCGAGAAGCGAAATCCAAGCTTGACCAAAGGGACCGTGCGCCATGCCCATCAACGCCACACCCACGCACAAAATGAGGACGAGGTAGCCGCGCCACGGCATCGATTTCGAGGCGAGGCCCGCGAAGCCGAGGGCCGCGACGGCCATGGTGGCCAGAACGAAGACAGGTTCGGTGACCAGCAGGTTGCCGGCGATGCGCTCGGTTTCGACGAATGGGGCCCAACTGGTGGTGCCGCGGAAGATCTCGGCGAGGTTGAGCCAGTAGGTGGTGGTGTAGGAGGACTCGATGTAGTCGGTAAATGGCGGAGAATACCGGCCGAGGACAAGCAGCGGGCCGATCCACCAGGCTGACACAGCGGCGCATCCTGCAAGCCAGATTGCAAGAGCCTTGAATTGCTTGCGCCACAGCAGAAGCAGGCCCGCCGGGATACACGCCATGAGTGTGGCGGTGGCGTTGACGGCACCCATGAGAGCAACTGGGATAACCGCGATGAGGGCGTTTTTCCAGGTGACGTTCTTTCCAACCAGCGGGATGAGAGTCCACGGGACAAGCGCGACTGGCCACGCCTCGGAGGAAATGGCGGTGAGCGTGGTTAAGATGCGCGGGCTCAGCGCGTAGAGCACGGCGGGGACAACCGTGGGAATGACGGCCTGCGAGATGCCCATCTTGCGGACAAGGATCACCGTGCCTGAAAAGGCGATACCCATCAGTAAAGCCCACCAGGCACGCTGTGCTACCCAATCCGGCAGGGGTTCGGTGAGCAGGAAAAACAGGCCCTGCGGGAAAAGGTACCCGTAGGCCTGGTTCTGGATCTGGCCGAGCGTGAACGTGTCGGTATAGGCGCTGGTGGCTTGGCCTAAAAACCCCGCGGGGTCGAGCGCGAGGTCAAGTTTGGTATCGGCGGCGGTGCGACCAGGCTCCTGGAGAAACGAGAGGAGGGTCAGGAAGACCCAGCCAACTAGGTGCACCACGGGTGGTCAACTTAATTTAGGTGCGCGAACCGTATTCCGGCCCGCCGAGAACCGCCTGATCAGCGGGAACAGCGTTGCCCTGTGGGACGGTGGACTGGCCGGAGAAACTCGCGATACCAATCACACCGACAACACCCAAGGCGATGCCGACGATCGCGCTTGCCAAGACCGGACCTGCAGTTCGGCGCGGAAGGGAAGCGGATTGATTAGTCATAGTGCCCACCCTAACAGGCAATTACTCATTTTCCCCAGACGACGGCACCACAAATACTGGACAATTTGCGTTCTGGAGCACATTTTCTGCCGTTGAGGAATTGAACCAGGACCGCACGCCTGAAATTCCTCGGGTGCCAGCGACAATCACATCAACGTTGAGCTCGTCGGCGGCCTCCACGATCGCTTGGGCGACCGTGGACGTTTGCTCCACCAGGTGGGCTTGAGCCGTGAGCCCCAGGGACTCGGCGAGCTCGATGCCTTGGCGGCAAATATTTTCCGCGTAGTCATAGGCGGGATCCGCTTCTGCGGTCAGCGCAGGTTGGTGCGAGCCAGTAAAGCCTGCTGCGCGCGCATTGGTCCGGGCCGCGGGCTCCCACGCTGTAATGATTTCCACGTTGGTGGCCCGCAAAAGCGCAGCTGCTGAGCGCAGTGCATGCGCGGCTAAGTCGGTACCGTCATAGGCAATGAGCATGGAGGTAGGCCGGTGCGTCGGGGAATTCATAGGCTCCAGCATAGGGTGGCAGAAGGGGGTAAGCACGAAGACCACGTAGGTTATTGCTTATCGATTGAACATTAATTAAGGACTTGAAGGGAACTGACACGATGAATCGCCGCGGTCTTGCACTTGCACTTTCACTGACCTTCGGAAGTACTTTTGCGCTCACTGCTTGTTCGACGGGGGCGCAGGATCAGGGAGCGGCGTCGTCGATAAGCGAAAGTACGCAGGCGACCGTGACGTCCACCGCGACGTCCGCTGCACCATCGACGTCTGCTGCGTCGGCGACAACCAGTGAGACCACCGCGCAGGACCGCGTGCCGGAGGATCTGCGCGCCAAGGCCGCGAGCCTGATGGTTGTGGGCGTAACTGATTACGACACTGCGCTGCAAGCACTTGAGCTTGGCGTGGGCGGAATCTTCATTCCGAGCTGGGCGGATTCGAGTATTTTTACGGAGCCAGGCCGCGATATCGCTGCGCTGCGCGAACAGGTGGGCAGGTCGTTTAGCGTCTCCATTGACTTCGAAGGCGGCCGCGTTCAGCGTCACACGAATGTGTTTGGTGAATGGGCCTCGCCACGCGTGATGGCACAGGGCACCCCGGAAGATGTCCGCGCGACTGCGTTTGAGATGGGTACCTCGCTGCGCAAATACGGTGTCACCGTTGATTTCGCGCCGCTGCTTGATGTGGATGCGGCAGGCCTGGATATCGTCGGCGATCGCGCTTTTGGCACCGATGCCGCGACTGTGGCGGAGTACGGTGCGGCCTTTGCCCAGGGGCTCGTCGACGCGGGTGTCACCCCGACCTATAAGCATTTCCCGGGTCACGGGCGGGCCAGCGGTGATACGCACTTGGGCGAGGCTGTTACGCCTCCGCTGAGCGAATTGGAGCAGCTCGACCTCGTGCCTTATACCTCGGCACTGCCTGCCGTGCCCGAAGCGGCGGTGATGGTCGGCCACATGGTCGTGCCGGGCCTCGGCGACGGCCAGACACCTTCGACGATTAACCCCGCCGCCTACGAATTGCTGCGCTCGGGAAATTACCCGGGTGGCTCGCCATACAACGGACTCATTGTCACCGACGATATGTCGGGAATGCGCGCAATCAGCGACCGCATGACAACCCCCGAGGCCGTCACCGCAGCCATTAGTGCAGGTGCGGACCAAGTTCTGTGGTCCACAGGCGACAGCATTGCCGAGAGCATCGATCAAGTAGTTCGCGCTGTTGAGGCGGGAGAAATCTCACAAGAGCGTATCGACGACGCCGCCCTCCACGTCCAACAGCAGTACATTCACGAGGGTTTATAGGCATCTTATTAGCTGTTTTTACTGGGGCCGGATAGGAAAAAGGGGTAGTTGAGCGATAACCTAGTGGTTGTGAGTTCAACTAATTCATCCGCTCCGAAAAATCGGGCAGCCAAAATCACTCTTGGTGTAGTGATCGGTGTGCTCGCAATCCTCGCTGCGATTTATGCCGCCGACGTGGCGATGAACCGCAGCAACGTCCCCCGTGGAACAGCGGTGGGGGGCGTTGACATCGGCGGGATGACCCACGATGAGGCAGTCTCTACACTTGAGCGAGAGCTCGGTGATCAAGCCACTACTCCCGTTCAGATTGCTGCTGGCGAGCTGCACAGTCAGGTCATTCCGGCTCAGGCAGGCCTTGGCATTGACTGGAACGCCACTGTCTCCCAGTCCGGCGAGGAATCGCTGAACCCGGTGACGCGCCTACGCGGGCTGTTTGGCACCCACGAGGTTGATGTAGTTCCCGTAGTCGACGAGGCCGCGCTGCAACCAGAGATGGACCGCGTTGCACAAGAGCTTTCCTCGGCACCCATTGACGGCTCGCTTGCTATTAACGCTGGCAAGGTAGAGATCACTGATCCCGTGCTGGGACAGGGCGTCAACCGCGATGAGCTGACCCAGCGCGTGAGCACCGGGTGGCTCGATCCTGCTGGCATCAAGCTCGAACCAACTGAAGTTCAGCCAGCAATTAATAGCAACGTGCTCAAAGCAGCAGCTGACGGGCCTGCAGCAAAGGCTATTGCCAGCCCACTGGTAGTCAACGGCCACGAAAATGTTTCCGCAGAGATCCCTGTTGATCGCATCGGTGAGTTCGTCCACTTTGTCAACGACCAGGGCACCATTCGCCCCGAGGTCGATGCCGAGGTGGCGCAGGGGATCCTGGCGGAGCCTTTGGCTGCCTCCGAGGTGAAGATGGTCAATGCTTCCTACAACTCCGATGGCTCGGTGAACCCGAGCAAAGATGGCACCCAGGTGAACTGGGATGAAACCATGAAGGACTTCCAAGACCGCGTCCTAGGCGACCAGGGCCGCACCTGGGATGCTGCCTACGAAGACGCACAGGCCACCTTCACCACGGAGATGGCGCAGTCAGCAACCTACAACGAGGTTGTAGGCGAATTCACCACCAGCGGTTACTCCGAGGCATCGGGGCACAACATTGCAACGACCGCAGCGGCCGTTAACGGCGCAGTTGTCGGTCCTGGTGAGACCTTCTCCCTGAACGGTTTTACCGGACCTCGTGGAACAGCCCAGGGCTACGTGGAAAGTGGCATCATTATCGATGGTCACGCGGGTGAGGCAGTCGGCGGTGGCATCTCGCAGTTTGCCACCACGTTGTACAACGCTGCGTACTTCGGCGGCATGACTGATATTGCGCACACCCCGCACTCCTACTACATCTCCCGCTACCCAGCGGGACGTGAGGCAACCGTGTACGAGGGCGCGATCGATCTGGTTTTCCGCAACGATTCCAAGTACCCAGTCCGCATTGAAACCTCGGTAGGTGGCGACAGCGTTACCGTCCGCCTGATGGGTACCAAGACCGTTCAGGTGGAATCCATCAATGGCGGGCGCTGGGATGAAACCGAACCAAAGCCAATGGAAGTCTCCGGCGACCAGTGTGTTCCATCGTCAGGCAACCAAGGCTTTACCACCTCGGATACCCGGATCGTGCGCGATCTCAGTGGTAACGAGATTTCGCGCAATACGACGACGACTAAGTACGATCCGCAGCCGATTGTTACCTGTAAGTAAGGCTTGTTAGGAAGAAACTAAATGTGAAGGGCTCACCTAAGCGGGTGGGCCCTTCGTCGTGAAGTTTTCTTTAGGGTGGAGCCATGACGTCTACTCCGCTTGAAGATTATGCATTGCTCTCCGATACGCACTCGGCGGCGTTGGTCTCGCGTACGGGATCGGTGGATTGGCTGTGTATGCCTCGCTACGATTCGCAGGCTGTTTTTGCCAAGCTGTTGGGCACGAAAGACAACGGGCATTGGAGCATCAGCGTCGAGGATGCCACAGTGACAAAGTGGAGTTATCGGGGGGACTCCTTCGTGCTGGAGACCGAGTGGACTTCGGAGACAGGTACGGCGCTGGTGACTGACTTTATGCCTGTGGGCACCGACGGGCGGTACTTCCAAAATGCTGACCTGCTGCGACGCGTGGAGTGCACGAGCGGTGAAGTAGATGTGGATACGGCCATCCGGATGCGCTTCGATTACGGTCAAGCCGTGCCTTACCTGCGTTATCGCCATGATGAGGATAGCGCCGGTGATAGGCCCGGTGATGAGGAAATGCTTGCGGTGGCCGGGCCCGACGCGATTTATTTCCGCGGACCTCAGCTCGACCACGACGATGAAAACAAGCACCACTTCAAAACCTTCCACCTGGTAGCAGGGGAGCGCCTGGAATGGGCAATGTTGTGGGCTACCTCCTACGGCGAGCAGCCGGCGAAGGTGGACTATTCCAACTCGCTTGATACGACCACGAGGTTCTGGGAGGAGTGGATCGGCGAGGCCACCGTGGCCGGTAAGTACAGTCCGTGGACCCGTCGCTCGCTGCTGGTGCTGCGCGCCCTGACCGATTCTGTCACCGGCGGGATCGTCGCAGCACCCACGACCTCCCTTCCCGAGGAGTTCGGGGGTGAGCGCAACTGGGACTACCGCTACGTGTGGCTCCGCGATTCCGCCCTAACCATTGAGGTGCTCGTGCAGTCGGGGTTTACGGATCGCGCCGGGGAGTGGCGCAAGTGGTTGCTGCGAGCGATTGCGGGAGATACAAGCCAGCTGCGCATCATGTACGGCCTCCAAGGCGAGCGCCACCTTCCCGAACACGAACTTCCGCACCTTTCGGGATACGAAAATTCCACACCAGTGCGGATTGGCAACGGGGCGGCAGAGCAGTATCAAGCCGATGTGGTTGGCGAAGTGATGCTCGCGCTTGAGGCCTTGCGCGAAGCAGGTCTGGAAGAAGACGAATTCAGCTGGGATTTGCAGTGCGCGCTACTGGATTTCCAGGAAAAGAATTTCGACACACTTGACCATGGTTTATGGGAGATGCGCTCGGACCCTGACATGTTTACCCACGGCCGCGCCATGATGTGGGCTGCATTCGACCGCGGAGTCAGGGCAGTTGAGCAGTACGGATTCCCCGGCCCAGTGGACAACTGGCGAGCCCTGCGCGATCGACTGCGCGCCGAAATCATGGACCTTGGTTTCAACGACGAGATTCAGTCGTTTACCCAGAAGTATTCCAACACCGAGGTCGACGCATCGCTTCTGCAGCTCGCGCAGATCGGCTTCATCGATTATAACGACCCCAAGATGCTCAGCACCGTTGAGCGCATTGAGCAGGAACTTCTCGACGACGCCGGGTTCCTGCATCGCTACAAAACCGGCACCGGCTCCGACGGCCTTTCTGGCTCCGAGTACCCCTTCATCATGTGTTCTTTTTGGTTGGTCGAGCAGTATGCAAAGTCGGGACGCGTTGCCGAGGCCGAGGAAAAGATGGAAAAAGTCCTCTCCGTGGGCACCGAGCTCGGCCTTTTTGCCGAGGAATATTCCCCCGAGCACGGGCGCCTTGCTGGCAACTTCCCGCAGGCTTTTTCACATCTCGGCGTGGTGCGGGCGGCCCACGCTCTATTTCAGGCGCGTGGTGCGTAGCGGGTTACTTGTCGGCTAATTGTCGGCTATTTGTCGGCGAACGGGGGCCTCGTCTCACCACGAGGCCTTGTCAGGCCCCAATACATCAGCTTCACGCTGACGATGCGCGTGATCAGCCCGCCATGAGTCACCGGACGCTCAAGCGTAAACCGACGCGCGATGTCCACATTCGCCACATCTGCCCCCGTAGTAGTACTCAGGTGAGAAGTGCTCGAGGGGGTGGCCGCCTGATCGGTGGTGGTGTAGATGCTGGTATAGACAATACCGGGGTGGGTGTCAGGCAAAGCATCAAGCTTGTCGACGAATTCTGATCCCACTAACTGCTGCACGCCACCTTCGCTGGCGAGCCAGCGCGATAAAGTTGGAATCTTGCGCACGAGAGGCGAAAGACGCTCAGCGAGTCCACCCAGCGTGCTGCCGTGGAATGTTGCTCCGAGCGTGACGACACGGCGCAGATTGTGAGCTCCCCCGAGTTCACTGGTGTAGAGCTTGACCATGGCTGCGCCCTGAGAATGGGCCACAACGTCGACCTTCTGCGTCCCGGTTTCTTGCTTCACCCACTCGATCTGTGCAGCCAGCTCTTGGGCGGAGGACTCAAGATCACCAAGCCCATACACACCGGGCACTAGGGAAAGAAGCGAATTGGAATCAGTGCCATAGTCGAACGCCCACACACTAAAGCCTGCTTGTTGCAGATTCCGCGCGGCCCAGTACCAGTGCCTAGAATTATCGGTGCGACCATGAACAAGCAGTACAGGTGTGGGATGGGTGGGGCGGAAATGAGGATTATTGAACACCGGCCGACCCACGGAGTTCTGTGGTTTCAAAGCTGCAGGCGCAATTCCATAGCGCCACGTTACGGCGCTGACTGCTCGAAGAAAATCCGACACAAAGGACCAGTGTAATTGCGCAGCAAAAAAGGGACGTGAAAATTCACGTCCCTTTGTGCGTTGAGCTCTGCGCTTTAAGCTCTGCGCGGTTTAGAGCGAGATGCCGTGAGAAGCCAACCAAGCCTGAGGATCGACTGGGCCGGAGCCTGCAGGGTGGATCTCGAAGTGCAGGTGCGAGCCAGTGGACTGGCCTTCGCTGCCCATTCCGGCGATCTGCTGACCGGCCTGAACACGCTCGCCGACAGACACAGCCAAGGTGGACATGTGGCCGTAGACGGTCATCGAGCCATCGTCGTGCTGGATACGGATCCACTGGCCGTAGCCGGAAGCTGGGCCAGAATCGATGACGGTGCCAGACATAGCAGCCAGAATTGGGGTGCCAATGCTGTTAGCAATGTCGATGCCGTTGTGCATGGTGCCCCAGCGTGGGCCGAAGCCAGAGGTGAAGGTGCCCTGAGCTGGCTTGACCACTGCTGCGCCAGAGATGTCGCTGGAGTTGGCAGCTGCTGCTTCAAAGTTGCCCTGGGAGGTAGCTGCTGCTGCCTCTGCTGCGATGCGGTCAGCTTCAGCCTGAGCAGCTGCTGCTGCATCGGCTGCGCGCTGGTTGCTGTAGTCAACTGCCTTGTTGAGCTGGTCGCCAGCATTTGCGGTCGGCTTGTGCTCGTTGATGTTCAGGATCTGAGGCGTAGAGTTCTGCGCGTCAGTGATAGCCTGACTGTCGTTGACCAAGTTGACGTCAGCGGCCTGTGGCTGATCGTCGGTGGTGAGGGTTGCAGCCGCCGCGCCACCGATGCCTGCGGAGGATACGGTGGTGACTACTGCTGCCGCGATTGCAACGCGACCCGTGGAGCGGGAAGAGACCTTGCGGTGCTTCCCCGCGTTTGAAGGTCGTGTGTTAAGTCGCATTAAGCTTCTCTCATTCTGTTACCATTTTGTTACTAGGCAACGACTGTAACCTGTTGGAATATCTAGCGCAAGTCCAAGATCTGGCTATCGGAGATTTTTAAGCCTTCGTTACGGGTTGGCAGCTACTTTGCGGAAGTAATAGAGTTCATTTATCTACCTGCATGTTTAGTAGTGAGTGAAGCTCCGAGTATTCACCTTTTCGGGGGAGAAGTTTAAATACTTAAATCTTCTCCAAGATAGCAGTACAAGCGTACTTCTGTGCAGTAAATCGTCGCTGGAACCGCCGATTGGTAACGGAAAGGTTAAGCGAATTGGCGTATCGGCAGGAGCAACGACCGTGGAATAATTGACTAAAGTGTTCTTTAGATTCAGATCCAGTTCGACACCAACGTGAAATGCAGGCCAGGTCGTGAATTCTCAACAGTTCGGGGATGGAGGTCCCTACTCTCAGCCTGTCTATCGGACAATAGCTAGCTGGATCCGCGAACAAATTATCTCCGGTCAGCTGGCTAGGGGAGACAAGCTTCCCGCCGAGAGTGAACTCGCGGACAAGTTCCATGTGGCAAGGGCTACCATTCGAAATGCCCTCGAAATTCTTCAGCTCGAAGGACTCATCGACAGGCGTCGCGGTCGCAATGGGGGCACATTCGTTCGGGCTGAACCTCCAGCAATTGAATTAACGCGTATTGAAGGGATCCTTCCCCAAATGCGCGAGCGTGGAGTAGATGTGGATTCAAGTGTGCTGAAAGCTGAGAAAGTTGCTGCTTCGACCTCTCTTGCTCAACTCTTAGAGGTAAAGGTCGGAAGTCCGCTCTTTAATATTGTGAGATTGCGTCGATTCGACGGTGTGCCGTCCCTTTTAGAAGACTCATATTTTCCGGCAGAGGTCTTTCCACGCATGCTGGAGGCAGATCTCACTCAGTCAATTTATGAATTACTGCAAAACTTGCAACATCGGCCGACGTCAAAAGTAGAGCGTGTAACAGGTTCAGGTGCCAACGTTGAAGAACGTGAGCTCCTGAACACCACGGACAGTATTAACCTGTTGCGTATCAGTCGGGTTGCTCGCGATGAAAATGGGCTGGCCATTGAATACTCCAACGACCTGCTGCGCTCTGACAGCACCCAGATTCAAGTGCGAACGGGTGAGACTTTTAAGGGAAAAAGTCCTCGATTCGATTGAGGTAGTTGTCCATTCCGCTTGACGGTCCAACTCCTACGACATGCATTCCGGCAGCCCGAGCTGAAGCAATGCCTGCCTTTGAGTCTTCTACCGCAACAATTGAATGTGGCTCAATTCCGATCGATTTAGCTCCAAGCAGGAACCCTTCGGGATCTGGTTTGCCCTTTTGAACGTCTTCGATGGTCACAATAACTTGAAAATAGGTGTCGATTTGGAGGTCCGCAAGAACCGGTTCGATGAGCTTGCGCAGGGTTCCGGTGACAATTCCCAGGCGGTGGGAATCGGCGAGCCGGCGAACCATGTCCACTGTCGCGCCGGAGACACGCGGTTGAATCCTGCATGCCTGTTGGTATTGAAGTGCGAATGCGTCGATGAGTTCCTCAGAGCGAGAACTCACATCGGAATCTGTTCGGGATCGGATGAGTGCCTCGGCAATGTCTGGCTCACTTAGCCCAAGCAGCGAGGAATACTCGTTTTCTAGCAGCGGAGAGTAGCCAAGTTCGGTGAGGGCATGGGCATAACTGGATTCGAGCAAAGACTCATCATTGCTCAAGGTTCCGTTGAAATCGAAGAGAATTCCGGTGGTGTCTGCAAGCAGGGCAGAGGGGGTGCTGGGGTGCATACGGAAGAGCATAGAGGACAGAATAAAAGTATACCCACCAGCGTAAATGTATATGTCAACGTTTTGCTGCTGTTCACTTAATAATAATCTGAAGGATTTCTGAGAGGGATAATCTTGCGGCTTGAGATGAAGCGCCGGCTTCATCGGAAAAGCTGAGAAAGGAATCTCATGTTGGTTTCCGCATTCAAGAAAAACCGCCCGTCGATCGTTCGTTCCGTTGCTGTTGGCGCAGCTGCGCTGATGATGTCCGCAAGCCTTGTTGCTTGTGGCTCCGGCAGCGGCGGTGCAACTGATGCTTCCGCTATTGGTGGCAACCTCGATGAAATTGCAACCAAGGCAAAGGAAGAGGGCGAAGTTCGCCTGATTGCCTACCCAGAAACTTGGGCAAACTACAAGGGTCACTTTGCTGAGTTCGAGAACAAGTACGGCGTCAAGGTTGTCGTGGACTCTCCAGACGCATCTTCTGCGGAGGAGCTCCAGGCAGTGCAGAACCTGAAGGGCCAGGACACTCAGCCAGACGTTCTTGATATCGGCTACTCCTTCACCAACCCAGCTATCCAGCAGGGTCTTGTTGAGCCATACAAGCCTTCCAACTGGGACTCCATTCCAGACAACCTGAAGGATCCTGAAGGCAACTGGGTCGGCGCATACTACGGCGTTGTTTCCATCGGTGTGAACAAGGATCTCGTTCAGGACGTTCCAACCTCCTTCCAGGATCTGCTTGATCCTAAGTACAAGGGTCAGATCGCAATCCCAGGTGACCCACGTAAGGGCGCATCCTCCATCGCGGCAGTGTTCGCGGCATCGCTCGCTAATGGTGGCAGCCTGGATGACATCCAGCCAGGCATTGACTTCTTTGCACAGCTGGCTGACAGTGGCAACCTCACCACCGTGTCTGATGCAGCATCTGGCATGACCACCGGTGAAGCAGCAATCATCTTCGACTGGAACTACAACTGGCTCGGCCGTGAAGAGCAGCTGAAGAAGGATGGCGTGAACTTCGAGTACACCGTTCTGGAAGATGGCGTATTCGGTAACTACTACGCACAGCCAGCTACCATCGGCTCGCCACATCCTAACGCTGCTCGCCTTTGGGTCGACTGGCTGACCTCTGATGAAGGCTCCGAGCAGTACGCACTCGGCGGCGCTATCCCTGCACGCTTCACTGAGCTGGCTGCAGCTGGCAAGCTTTCCGACGAAGCACTGGCTTCTCTTCCAGATCCAGCAATCGTCGAGAAGGTAAAGCTGCCTTCCGCAGAGCAGGGCGACGCAGCTAACCAGGTCATCGCTACCCAGTGGGCAGAGAAGGTTAAGTACTAAATCATGTCTGTTGCTCATCCTGCATCCCAGGAGAAGCAAACAGAAAAGAAGAAGCGACTTTCCTGGTCAAACCTGAGTGCTGGGTCGTGGCTGGGATCGTTGCCTTTCTTCCTCTTTGTTGCTGCATTCCTGATTTTCCCGATCATTGCAAACGTCATTACCGCGTTTACGGCACCAAGTGGTGGCTTCTCGTTTTCCACCATGGCTCAGGCAATGAACAGTGCACACCGCCCAGCGTTCGTCCTTACAACTGAGCTTTCCCTCATCACTGCAACTATCGGTGCTGTCGTTGGTTTGATCCTCGCGTGGGCACTGCAGAACGGCCGTAAGCCAGCGTGGCTCAATTCTTTGGTCAACAGTTTTTCCGCTTTGGCTTCCCAGTCTGGTGGCGTGAGCTTGGCTTACGGATTCATCGCGCTGCTCGGTGTCCAAGGTATTCTCACAGTCTTCCTGAACCGTGTCTTCCCAGGTTTCCTTGGTGATTTCTCGATCACTGGTTTCTCCGGTGTGGCCTTGGTATACCTCTATTTCCAGATTCCACTGATGGCAATTTTGATGCTGCCTGCAATGGGCGGAATCAAGAGTCAGTGGCAGGAAGCGGCCTCGTCGTTAGGCGCAACGCGCTGGCAGTACATGCGTGACGTTGTCTTCCCTGTCCTGTGGCCGTCGATCATTGGTTCTTTCCTGCTGCTGTTCGCTAACGCCTTCGCTGCATACGCAACGGCCTACGCCCTCGCGGGCGGTTCCTTGAACCTAGTTCCGATCTTGATTGGCTTCTACATCAGCGGCAACGTGCTGCTCAACCCAGGCCTCGCGGCTGCACTGGTGACCTGGATGATGGTCATCATCCTCGTTGCCATGGGTATCCGTTTCTATCTGACTAGGAAGAGTGACGCATGGCTGAACAACTAGCAGTCAAAGAAACTCCCATTGCACCTCCAAAGGCAGCACCGGTGGCGAAAAAGTCCCGGGGCCTCGCTTCCTCCGGTGATTACAACTGGGGCTCGATTGCGATCCTCGTTGTTTCGATGATCGGCCTGCTCGTTCCTTGGTTGGCTGCGGCAGCATATGGTTTCTCTCGTCCAGGTCAGCCCTTCACTTTTGGGCCACTGGTTGAAGTTCTCTCTACTGCAGGTGCTGGCCGCTCGATCGTCAATACGCTCTTGCTCACTGCTGCAACGACCGTGTTGATGCTCGTGCTTCTGGTTCCAACCATCGTGTTCTTGAACATGAAGGCACCACAGCTTGCGAAGGTCGCCGAAGTTCTGTCGATCCTTCCGATGGTGGTGCCCGCCGTTGCACTTGTCTCTGGCGTATCCGAGCTCTACCGAGCTTTGATCCCGGGATTCCTCACCTCGATGTGGTCGCTGGTTCCGCTGTACGTGATCATCGTGATGCCGCTGTGCTACCGCGCCATCGACGCAGGCGTGAAGTCGCTCGATCTGCAAACCATGTTTGCCGCCTCGTCCTCCCTTGGGGCAAGTACCTGGACCACCCTGATCCAGGTCATCCTGCCAAACCTGCGCGTGGGCATGCTTTCTGCAGCACTGCTGTGCATCTCCGGAGTTTTTGGCGAGTTCGCAATGGCATCGCTGTTGCTGCACGACACCTTCCCTGTATATATGGTGCAGGTTTCTTCGAGCTCTCCGAAGGGCGTTGCGGCTCTGTCCTTCATTGTCACCATCATTACGTGGCTGTTGCTTGTCTCAATCTCCGCACTCGCAAATGCCGGTAATAAGCGGAAGTAAGGAAGAACGGAAAAATTCATGAATCAACCACACGTTGACCTTCGAAATATTGTTAAGACTTATGGTCCAGTCACAGTGCTGGATAATCTCAATCTCTACATCGACCAGGGTGAGCTCGTCGCGCTGCTCGGTCCTTCGGGTTCCGGTAAGTCCACCTGCCTGCGTATTCTTGCTGGCCTTGAAATGGCAGATTCCGGCGAGGTCCTGATTGCGGGCAACGATGTTGCAAGCAAGCCGACCCGCGAGCGCAACATGGGCATCGTTTTCCAGTCCTACTCCCTGTTCCCACACCTTTCGGCCACCGATAACGTGGCATACGGCTTGAAGATCCGCGGTCGCGATTCCGCTGGTCGCAAGAAGCGCGCACAAGAGCTTCTCGAAATGGTTGGCCTCGAAGACCACATGGACAAGTTCCCGAATCAGATGTCGGGTGGCCAGCAGCAGCGCGTTGCGCTTGCTCGCGCTTTGGCGATTGAGCCAGAGGTTTTGCTTCTCGACGAGCCACTGTCTGCACTTGACGCCAAGGTTCGTGTTCAGCTGCGCGACGAAATCCGCCGTATCCAGCAGTCCGAGGGCATCGCAACCCTGATGGTGACTCACGATCAGGAAGAGGCGATCACCATGGCCGATCGCGTCGGCGTTATGTATGAGGGTCGCATCGAGCAGATCGGTAGCCCAAGCGAGCTGTACCTGCACCCACAGTCGCCGTTCATTTCCCAGTTCGTGGGTGTTGCGAACCGCGTCGTCGGCAAGGTCCAAGGCAAGAAGCTGCACGTGCTTGATACCGACTTGGACATTGTCAACCACTCCTCCACAATCGCACAGGAGCCGGTCGCGACTGCTCTGATTCGTCCTGAGCAGCTCATCATGACTCGTGACGAGAACGGCATGTACACCGTGACCGACCACCTCCTGCGCGGCATGTTTACCTCTGTCGTGGTGGAAGGCTCGCTGGGCAAGGGTCATCTTCGCGTTGACCTTCCTTCCCGTGAAGCTCAGGAATACCGCGTCGGCGATCGCGTGTCTTTGCGGATTTCTCGCCCAGACACCGTGATCGATGCTGCGAATGACGATGAACTTGAAACGATGAGTCGCCTCGAAGCGGCCTGGGCTGCGAAATGAATTCATTCCTGAGGAATGCTTCTACGCAGCAGCAGGAGCAGCCCTCGAAACGACACCTAGTCATGATCGGCATCGATGGCTGCAGGTGGGACATCGTTGCTGAGGAGGGTGTGGGCGAAAATCTTACCAAGCTCTCCCGGCAGGGCAGTTGGCACAAAATGACCATGGAAGTCCCAACGATTTCTGCGCCGGGATGGGGCTCCATCCTGACGGGGTCGACCCATGCCGATCACGGCTTGCGGGACAACTCCCTGGTTGGCGGACGGACTTGGAATTACCCGGACTTTTTGTCCCTGGCCTTCTATGAGGACCAGCGGACTCGCACGTTTGCGGCTGCCGGCTGGCCAGTTCTTGTCGATCCGAACGGGCTGGGTCCGATCATCCATCCTCGGATGGAGCAGCAGTATGCGGGTTTGCACAACGTGATCGTGCGCGACGGTGAAACGTATGGGTACCAAAAGGCCGATGCGGAAGTCGCGGATATCGCGCTTGCAAAACTACGGTTCGGGCAAGGCTTCGACGCCGGTTTCGTGTATTTCTGCGATGTCGACGATGCCGGCCATGTCTATGGTCTGCAAGGCGACCCTTATAGGAACGCCATTCGTCGCGTAGATCAGCATGTAAACGACCTGGTCACTGCTATAAGTGCGCGTGACGACGAGGAGTGGTTGGTAGTCATCACCACCGATCATGGACATCGCGATGAAGGCGGACACGGCGGTGACTCTGCCCGTGAACGTGAATCTTGGGTTGTCACCTGGTCGACCGATGGGTTTATCCCTAGCTGGCCGGACGAGATCCTCCCACACGAGCTTGCTCGCATGGCTCTTGCTGCGCGCTAAACCCGCAACACATTAAAAGGTGCACTTTGCAAGATATTACCATTATCTGACCTGGGCTTTTAAATTTCGTGGTGCGTTAGGTACAGGCTCGGACCTGCGTGGCGGACCTAACGTCGGCCGAAAACTAAAACCGCAGGTCGCTAGAAGGTAATATCTTGCGAAGTGCACCTATTTAAAGATTGAAATAAAAAAGTCTCGCCACATCAGGGAAACGATGTGGCGAGATTTTATATTGGAGCTATTGGAGCCGGCGACGAGAATCGAACTCGCACTCTCAGCTTGGGAAGCTGATGTTCTACCACTAAACTACGCCGGCAATGCTAAAGAAGTTTAGCACTGCCGGTGCCCTCACATAAATTCGCCCACGTCCTGCCGTAGAGTAGACACTGTGATTTTGTCTGACCATGATATCCGCGACGCTATCGACGCAGGCCACCTCGGCATCGAACCGTATGACCCACAGCTGGTGCAGCCGTCAAGTGTTGATGTCCGGATGGATAAGTATTTCCGAGTGTTCAACAACTCCCGCTACACCCACATTGATCCGAAGGTGGAGATGGAGGACCTGACCACACTGGTTGAGGTCCCAGAGGGTGAAGCCTTTGTCTTGCACCCCGGGGAGTTCGTTTTGGCCTCGACGTTAGAGAAATTCACCTTGCCAGCCGATCTTGCTGGTCGTCTGGAAGGTAAGAGCTCTCTTGGGCGTCTTGGCCTGCTGACTCACTCCACCGCTGGGTTCATTGACCCGGGCTTTAGCGGTTACATCACGCTCGAGTTATCCAACGTGGCAAATCTGCCAATTACCCTGTGGCCGGGGATGAAAGTGGGGCAGCTCGCGCTGTTTAAGATGTCCTCGCCCGCCGAAGTTCCTTATGGCACCGGAGCGCTTGGTTCCAAGTACCAGGGGCAACGCGGTCCGACCCCATCGAAGGCATACCTGAATTTCCGGGATTAGCAGGGGCTAGTTTGCGGCCGCAGGCGCTTGTTCTTCCTTCGTGCGGGATCCGCCGTGGGAGCCGAGCACCACGCCGGCGAGCTTTGTCGAGGTAGGCCATGCGAACATCGTGATGATGAACGCGATCGGCCACGCGACAATGATGGACACTGGCCAGCTGCGGAGCCATTCCATGGAGAATCCGCCGCCCAGGATGAGACCCATTCCTGATCAAAGGCACTGACGTGGCGCCTCGGGTTCGTTCATCGCATGAATGCGGTGCGACTGCATCTCGAAAAGGGTCGAGGGCTGGAATAACCACACCAGCCGTGATCTTTGAAGAAGCACTTTGGCAACCGTATTTCTTCAAAATATCTAGAGAAATTGGCGAGCAAATCAGATAGGCTACGGCCATAATCAGCCCACCTGAATTAAAGAAGGCAGTATATATGGACGACAATGTGTTTTACTCTTGGTCAGCCCAGGATCTGATTAATCCAGTTGAGATCGTGTCTGCTGAAGGCGTGCGCTTCACGGACTCGGAGGGCAAGGAGTATCTGGATTTCGCCTCCCAGTTGGTCAACACCAACCTTGGTCATCAGCATCCAAAGTTGGTGCAGGCGATTAAGGATCAGGCTGACGTTCTTACTACTGTCCAGCCAGCGTTTAAGAATTCCACTCGCAGCGAGCTTGCTCGTCGCATTGTAGAGGCAGCCCCTGGAGACAACTTCAAGTCGGTGTTTTTCACCAATGGCGGTGCGGAAGCGACCGAAAATGCTATTCGTATGGCTCGGAGCTACACCGGTCGTCGTAAAGTTCTTTCTGCTTACCGCTCCTACCATGGCTCGACCGCGACTGCGATCGCTGTCACGGGCGATCCTCGCCGCTGGAAGAACGAGCCGACCGACACCTCTGTAGTCCGCTTCTTCGGCCCCTTCGAGTATCGCTCGGCGTTCTGGGCGCAGAGCGAGGAAGTGGAGTGCGCGCGTGCACTCGAGCACTTGGAACAGACCATTATTCTGGAGGGCTCCGAGACGATTGCGGCGCTGATTCTGGAATCGGTGGTGGGCAGCGCAGGTGTGATTGTGCCGCCGGAGGGCTACCTGCAGGGTGTGCGCGAGCTGTGCGATAAGTACGGCATCGTCTACATTGCCGACGAGGTCATGGTTGGATTCGGCCGGACCGGCGCAATGTTTGCCGTGGACAACTGGGGCGTTGTGCCTGACCTGATTACTTTTGCGAAGGGTGTGAACTCGGGTTATGTGCCGCTGGGTGGCGTGATTATCTCTGAGGAGATTGCCAATACGTGGTCGAAGACTGCGTATCACGGTGGGCTGACGTACTCGGGTCACCCGCTGGCGTGTGCCCCTGGCGTGGCTACTTTCGAAGTCTTCGAGGAGGAGAACATCCTGGAGCGCACCCGCGATCTGGGCGAGCGCGTGGTCAAGCCTCGTCTGGAACAATGGCGTGAAAAGTACAACGTGGTGGGCAACGTGCGCGGTATTGGGCTGTTCTGGGCTGTTGAGTTTGTGAAGGACTCGGCGACTCGTGAGCCGCTGATCCCGTTCAATGCGTCCGGTGAGGCAGCTGCTCCGATGGCTCCGTTTGGCAAGACCGTGAAGGAACATGGCGTGTGGCCGCTGGTGAGCGGAAACCGTATTCACATTGCGCCGCCGCTGATCATTTCTGAGGAGGATTTGAACACGGGTCTCGATGCAATTGAGGCGGGTATTGTCGCGCTCGAGGGTAAGTAATAGGTAAGGAATAGGGCCTGCATACTTTATGTTTCAATAAATATGGAGGCCCTTCAATCACTCGTCATCGGTGCTGGTCAGGCGGGACTGTCTAGTTCCTATCACCTGCAGCGCCTAGGTATTAGTCACGTCGTGCTCGACGCCAACGCCGGGCCTGGTGGTGCATGGCAGCACCGCTGGGACTCGCTAACAATGAATGATGTCCACGATGTCGCCGATCTGCCTGGAGCAATTGCCCCGAAATCCTCGAGCGCGCGTGCCAATGAGGTCGTACCTGCCTGGTACGGAGCATACGAGCACAAGCATTACTTACCGATTATCCGCCCAGTAGATGTTGACGCCGTGGAAGATCTAGACGGGATGCTTCTAGTTCGCGCCGGTGATCGGCAATGGGTCACGCAGACCTTGATCAATGCGACCGGAACCTGGCGCAGACCCTTTATTCCCTATTATCCGGGCCAAGAGACATTTCACGGCGAGCAAATACACACCGCGGACTACCCCGGACGAGGGCACTTCCGAGGCAAGCGAGTCGTCGTCGTTGGTGCGGGGGCTTCGGCAACGCAGTTTATCGGTGAGATTGCCACTCTCAGTGACGTAGTGTGGGTGACTCGTCGTCCCCCGCGTCGCGCGAATGGTGAATTCACAGGTCGCAGTTTGATTGCGCGCGTGCAAGAAAGCGTCCTTGAAGGCCGGGTGCCACGAAGATCGTCGGAATACTCGGGCATTCACTTGCGGGCGCAGGAAATGGCAGCGGCTGCCACCGGTATCTATGAGCGTCGTCGCCCGATGTTTAGCTCGATTGAGGCCGATGGTGTGAGGTGGGCCGATGGCTCCTTTGAGCCGGTGGACATCATTTTGTGGGCCACGGGATTTCGCCACGATGTCGGTCACTTGGCGCCTTTGAAACTCAAAAGCGAGTATGGCGGAATCCAACTTTTGCCCGGAAACCACGATGTGCAAACAACGGTTACTAGCGCCGTTGATCCGCGGATCCAGTTCGTCGGATACGGCCCCTCGGCAAGTACCATCGGTGGGAACCGCGCCGGGCGGGCCGCGGCTGTGGCGGTGCGGGACTACCTAAAGGTATCCGCTGACTTTGGTAGTTCAATGGTCGTACAATAGGTCGGCTCTGCGCAGCTCAGACGTGTCCTTGCGCATATCTCTTTGCGCTGCCAAGTTGCGGGGAATGGGTGATAATGAGGGGTATGCGTATGACCGTTATTGGCACTGGATACCTCGGCGCAACCCATGCCGCTTGTATGGCTGAACTTGGCCACGAAGTCTTGGGCGTGGACGTCGATGAAGCAAAGATTGAGCAACTTGCAGCGGGCAAAGTTCCGTTCTATGAGCCAGGGCTTCCCGAGATCCTTCAGAAGAACCTCACCGCTGGTCGCCTCGGTTTCACCACTGACTATCAGCAGGCCGCCGAGTTCGCCAATGTGCACTTCCTCGGCGTAGGCACCCCGCAGAAGAGCGACTCGTATGCTGCGGATACCTCCTATGTTTTCGCTGCGGTCGAGTCGCTCGTTCCGCTGCTCAAGGGCGAACATGTGATCTTGGGAAAGTCGACAGTTCCGATCGGCACGGCTGAAGCATTACAAAAGCGTGCCGACGAGCTCTCGGCTCCCGGTACCTCTGTGGAAATCGCTTGGAACCCTGAATTCCTGCGCGAGGGCTACGCAGTCCAGGATACGATTACGCCCGACCGTATTGTGATCGGTGAGCGTGAGGGGTCTGGTGCCAGCGAGATCGCTCGCGAAGTGTATGCCAAGGCTATTGCAGCAGATACACCATTTTTGGTCACTGACCTGGCTACGGCCGAGCTAGTCAAGGTCTCCGCGAATGCGTTCTTGGCCACGAAGATTTCCTTCATTAACGCCGTCGCCGAGGTCTGTGAGAACACCGGCGCCGATGTCACCCAAGTCGCCGATGCCATTGGCTACGATGAACGCATTGGCCGCAAGTTCCTGGGGGCAGGCCTTGGCTTCGGCGGTGGCTGCTTGCCCAAGGATATCCGTGCGTTCATGGCTCGTGCCGGAGAAATCGGCGCTGACCAGGCATTAACCTTCCTGCGTGAGGTGGATGCGATTAACATGCGCCGTCGCACACGCATGGTGGAGCTTGCTCAGGACGTTCTCGGTGGAGTCCTTGGCCGCCGCATCACGGTTCTCGGCGCTGCCTTCAAGCCGAATTCGGATGACGTGCGTGACTCGCCAGCGCTGTCCGTTGCTGGTCAGCTCAGTTTGTCAGGTGCAGCGGTGCGCGTCTATGACCCAGAAGCGATGGAGAACGCGGCAAAGGTTTTCCCCACCCTCGAATATTCCGAGTCGCTCGACGAGGCACTCAAAGGTGCCGAGTTAGTCATTCTGGCCACTGAGTGGCAACAGTTCCGTCAGATGGATCCTGTCCACGTCGGTGAGCTGGTGAAAGAGAAGCAGATCATCGATGGCCGCAATGTTCTTGACGTGAAGGCGTGGCAGGGTGCGGGATGGGAGATGCGTGCGCTTGGTCGCAATCTCTAGGCGCTAGGATAGACACCATGAGTGTTGGACGCGCCTTCGTTGCTTTTGATCTGGATCAAGTTCCGCACGACGATATCCAGGATTTTCTGTATTGGTTTGACCAGGCAGCCGAATTCGACGACGACTCGAACTCCACCACCCAAGAGCTCACCACTTGGTATGAAACCTTGTATACGCAGTACTCGCCAAGCCCGGGCTGGGATGGAACGAAGTACTTTGTGGCGAAGGATTTCGTCTGGGCGCGCATCAACGTTCCTGGGGCAGAACAAACCGCCCGGTCGCTCGCCCATGATCTTGGTGCCGGCTTTTATGTCAGCGGCGACATGAAGATTCAGGTCGAGCTACCGGACGGGTCAATCGTCGAGTAGCGAAAAACGCTTACTGCCTGTAGCTGGACAGGAAGTTGCCGATGCGCTCGATCGCGTTTTCCAGCTGCGATGCCCATGGCAGCGTGACAATGCGGAAGTGATCCGGGGTAGGCCAGTTGAATCCGGTACCTTGGACCATCAAGATTTTCTCGGAGCGCAGGATGTCGAGCATGAGCTTGGCATCGTCGTGGATTTCGTGGACGTTCGGGTCCAGCTTCGGGAACGCGTAGAGTGCGCCCATTGGTTTGACCACGGAAACGCCCGGAATCTCGTTGAGCTTCTCCACCGCAACATCGCGTTGCTTGCGCAAGCGACCGTGCTCATTGGTGAGATCGTAGATGGACTGATACCCTCCCAAAGCTACCTGAATAGCATGCTGACCAGGCACGTTAGCGCACAGGCGGGTGCCGGCGAGCAGCTCAAGGCCCTCGATGAAGCCCTTTGCATACTCCTTCGGGCCGGTGAGAACCAGCCAACCAGCGCGGTAACCTGCCACGCGGTAAGCCTTGGACAGGCCGTTGAAGGTCACGGTGAAAACATCCGGTGCGACCTCAGCCATGGAGATGTGCTTCGCATCGTCGTAAAGAATCCGGTCATAGATCTCGTCAGAGAGGATCATCAGATCGTTCTCGCGCGCGATATCTGCAATTCCCTCGAGGATTTCCCGCGAGTACACGGCACCCGTTGGGTTGTTCGGGTTGATCACCACGATTGCCTTGGTCTTGTCGGTGACCTTAGCGCGGATATCCTCCAGCGAAGGGTTCCACCCATTTTCCTCATCGGCCATGTAGTGCACCGGGGTACCACCAGACAGAGAGACCGAAGCTGTCCACAGTGGGTAGTCCGGCGCAGGAATCAGCACTTCGTCGCCGTTGTTGAGCAGCGCCTGGGTGACCATGGAGATCAACTCGGAGACGCCGTTGCCCAGGTACACATCGTCGATATCGAAGCGCGGGAAATCGTCGATAAGTTCGTATCGCGTCACCACCGCACGCCGAGCTGGGATAATGCCCTTCGACGTGGAGTAGCCCTGCGAGGTAGGCAGGTTGGCGATCATGTCGCGCATGATCACGTCGGGCGCATCGAAACCGAAGACGGCCGGGTTACCCGTGTTGAGCTTGAGAATGGTGTGGCCATCGAGCTCCATGCGCTCGGCCTCAGCCGTGACTTCGCCGCGAATGTCGTAGGCGACACCGTGCAGCTTGTCAGATTCCGCAAAGACACGGCGCGCTTTACGACGAGGCGCCGCCGCCTTCTTCTTCGAAGGCTTTTCTTGCTGGGTCTGTTCTTTGGGCTCTTGGGGTGTCTCTTCCGACTTACTCATGGCGGTAATTCTGCCACTTTCGTGTCGTGTTTACTACTTTCTGTGGCTACTTCTTGTCTGTGTCTTTGTCTGTGTCTTTGTCTGGGTCTTTCTTGCCTGGGTCGCTTAACCGGTTCAGGGCGCGTTGCGCGATTCCCATTGCATCTCCGGTGATCATTTCGAGCTGCTCTTTGCGCTCGGCTTTGCGCTGAGCCGATTCGAGAGCCTTGGCCGATTGAATCTCACGGAAGCGCTGGCGCTCGAGTTGGCGAGGACTTGGCACATACCAAGATTTGGGGCCCACCTTCATTACGTATAGAAGGATAAACACCGTCGGGATAATCAATAAGGCCACCGCGCTGAGACCGCCGAAACCTGCACTACCTGCAAGGATTGTCAGAGCTAGTGAGGCAACTGTGGATAGCCCCATGACTCCTGCGCGGGTTTTCTGCCCGCGCTTGTGGGTCTCTTCGATTTCATTGGCTGAATATGTGGCTACCTCGGCGGAATTTCCCGCAGCTGGTGTCTGCGGAATGTCCTTAAATAGAGGTACAAGGTCGCCGCGGGTTTCGGCTTCGACCACTCCGGTAATGCGGTCATCGTACTCAACCATGCTCAACCGTCCCTCGGCCAAAGCACGGCCAAGCGCGGACATGGCGTCGGCGCGCTCGTTATCGCTAAGTCGCATTTGCGGGTTGCTTGGGCGGAAAGATTGATTCACAGTTTTGATTATAGCCCTGTCAAGTTTAGAGCCCGCTTGTATCAATTCGGGTTCGGTTTGGATTCCGTTCGCGTTCAGCTTGGCTTTGTTGTGGGTTCGCTGTGTGGGTTTTTTGGGTTGTTCTTGTGGTCGAAAACGGGCCGAAGCAGGCGAAAAAGGTGCACTTTGCAAGATATTACCTTTAAATGACCTGGGCTTTTAGATTTCGTAGTGCGTTAGGTCCAAAGGCTGGGTGCCGGATGCTCGAAAACCGGACCTAACGCACTGCGAAATTTAAAACCGCAGGTCGCAGAAAACAAAGTCCTGCGAAGTGCACCTTTTAGCTCTGATCTTCGTTCTCGTCCTCGCTAGGCGGAGGTGGTACCGGAGTTGATGCGGCTGGTGGTGGAGTTGGCACGCTAGGCGCGGGTGGAACGCCTGGCACGTTTGGTGCGCTCGGGGTGTTCGTGACTGGTGGGGCCGGAGGTATAGGGGCGGCAGGTGCAGCTGGGGCACTAGGTGCCGCGGGAGCTGCCGGGGCACTAGGCACGGGCGGGGTAGGAGCAGCTGGAATGCTTGTCGACGAGGGTGCTGCCGGAGGGGTCGGCGCAGCTGGGGCGGCCGGGACTGCAGGGGTGGCAGGCGCAGCTGGAACAGAAGCTGCTGGTGGGGGCGCTGGTGCGCTAGGCGCCGCGGGAGCTGCAGGTGCTGCGGGTTTACTAGGCGCAGGCGGGGTTGGAGCGGCAGGGGTGCTTGTCGACGAGGGTGCTGCCGGAGGGGTCGGCGCAGCTGGGGCGGCCGGGACTGCAGGGGCGGTCGGCGCAGCTGGAACAGAAGCTGCTGGTGGGGCCGCTGATGCGCTAGGCAACGGCGCAGCTGGAGCAGCTGGTGCGCTAGGTGCCGCAGGTGCAGAAGGTGCCGCGGGAGCCGCAGGAGTCGCAGGTGCAGCTGGAGCCGATGGAGCAGACGGCGTGGCCGTGGAAGAAGGGGCGGGAGCGTCGTCGTGAAGTGGCTTTTGCTTGCGTGGTGTCAAGGTTAACGTGGTGCGCGACGGGCTGACGAAGGACTTGTCCGCGGGGGCGGGGAGAGCGCCGTCGACGAGAACTGAGTCGCGGAGCATGACCGCGACGTCCTTGACCTTGGCCTCCGAATTGAGAGCCTTGACGCCTCCGCCGAACATGTTGTTGCAGAACGGGCAGCCGGTGGCGATCTCTTCGGCGCCTGTGTTTAGGGCTTGCTCGGTGCGGAACTCGTTGACGCGCTGGCCGATGTTTTCTTCCATGAACATGCGGGCACCGCCGGCTCCGCAGCAGAAGGCCTCGTCGCGGTTGTGGTCCATCTCGTTGAGCTGGACGCCGGTGGATTCGAGGAGCTCGCGGGGTGGATCGAAAACCTTGTTGTGGCGACCGAGGAAGCAAGGATCGTGGTAGGTGATCGGCTTGCGATTCTCAGGTCCGCGTGGAACGGGGACGACGCGCTTGTCCCGGACCAGGCGGTTGAGCAACTGGGTGTGGTGGAAGACGTCGAAGTGGCCGTCGAAGTCCGGGTACTCATTGCGGATGGTGTTGAAGCAGTGCGGACACGTGGTGATGATCTTGCGCTGACCTTCGGGAACGCCCTCGAAGACCTCGTTGAGCGTGTCCACGTTCTTGGTGGCCTGCATCTGAAATAGGTACTCGTTGCCAGCGCGGCGAGCGGGGTCGCCGGTGCAGGACTCGCCGGTGGAGAGCACGCCGTACTTCACTCCCGCGGTTTCTAGCAGATCGACGACCGCGCGGGTGGTGCGCTTGCCTGCCTCGTCGTAGGCGCCTGCGCAACCAACCCAGAACAGGTACTCGGTGTCTGAGAAATCCTGGAGATCCTCGCCAACAATGGGGACCTCAAGGCCGTCGTGGCGGGCTTCCTCGACCCAGCTGGCGCGCTCGGAGTTATTGCGGCCCCAGGGGTTGCCTTTGGTTTCAATATTCTTAAACAGGCTGGTCAGCTCGGAAGGGAACTCGGATTCGGCCAGCACCTTGAAGCGGCGCAGGTCTGTGATGTGGTCGAGGTGCTCGATATCGGTGGGGCACTGATCCACGCAGGCGCCACAGTTGGTGCAGGACCACAACACGTCCGGGTCGATTTCGTTGGCCAGGGCGAGTACGTCCACGCCGGCATGGGAATCGTAGGAATCCAGCGCGGTATCGCGGATGTCCATCATCAGCTTTTTGGGGCTCAGCGGCTTGCCGGTGTTCCATGCGGGGCAGAGTTCCTGGCAGCGACCGCACTCGGTACACGCCGTGGAATCCAGCAGCATCTTCCAGCTGCCGGGAGCGACTGCCTCCTCGATGTCCTCGGCATTGTCCAGGTCAGGAGTAAGAACTTTGCCCAGGGCCTTTTCCCCGGAGGGGTTGCGCTGGAGGAAGATGTTGAAAAATGCGGTGAAGCGGTGCCAGGCCACGCCCCACTTCAGATTGCGCGCAACGAGGACCAAGAAGGCCATGCCGCCGAGCAATTTAATCAGGGCAAACGAGCTGACCATCACCTCGGAAGCTGGCAGCAGTTTAGCAATGTGAATGGACAAGAAATCCGCCCACAGCGAGCCCCCGCCGTAAGTAGCGATCTTGCCTGCCTTGACCATGAGCATGCCAAAACCTTCGATGAACACAATGGCTTCGATAGCCCGCGCCGCGCCCATCTGGGAGTTGTAGAAACGGCTACCGCGCTCCGTGGCACCCAGCTTTAGGCGCACGCCGATGAGGAACAAAATGCCCACAACTGTGCCCACGGCCAAGACTTCTTCGAGGAAGTGATAGACAGGCCAGGTGGACAAAAATGGCCAACCACCTGCAGGATTAAAGGTCTGAATATAGGCCTCGAACCAGACCACCACGCCGAAGAGGAAGCCCACCATAACAATCCAGTGCGCGGCATTAACTAGGGGTTTGCCCTTGAAATGTGAATGGCCGAAAACCTCTGCAATAACTCGCCACAAACGCTGGCCGATGTGGTCGGTGCGCTCTCCCAGAGTTGGCCCGCCCGAGGCCACGAAACGCACGACGCCGATTGCGCGGTAGATGAAATAGGCCCACACGGGGACAGACAAGATGATGCCAATCCAGCCCAAGACGGTGGTCATTCACAGTTCCTTTCGAATGCGCCTGCAGTGTATCTCCTACAGCCTAAACCGTGGGCTCGACATTTAGGGTCTCTTGTATTCAGAACGACCTTGACCTGCGATTATATAAATATCCGGTCGAGGTAGTACTCCACAGTTGCAAGGGATTCTTCAGCAGTTCTATAGCCTGCAAGGACCGGCGAGGGGTCGAAGAAACCCCACAATATAGAGGCCTCGCGGGCAGGTACGGTTCCGGGCGCGAGCTGCCCGTCGCGCTCAGCAACTTCGAGAATCCGGGTGATCACGGAGATGAGAGTCGTAGGTCCCGAAGAGGTTTGTCTGCGCAGCGCCTCGTCGTAAAGCGATGCCAAATAAAACGCCGCCCCGGCTGCTGCGACGATGCGCTCCTCATCATTTGTGGGCAGATAAGCGCGCACGGCATCGAGGATCAAAGCGCGTGGCGGCTGACTGCGGTCAAGTGCTAAAAATTGCTCGCGCTGGATCTGTCCGAGCAGGTCAAAGGTGTGATTGATGATGTCGGTGCGTGTGGGAAAGTAGTGCTGCACCGTGCCCGGCGAATAACCCGTGGCCGTGGCGATGCGGCGAATAGTCACGCCTTCGAGCCCGTGATGCGCGGCGAGCTCGAGGGCTGCGTGGGCGAGTTCATTGCGTCTTTCGTCGTGATCGATGATGGCCGGCATGTTAAAATTTTATATCATACATCCGTATTAAAAAGGAGTCATCGTGAGAACTGGCAAGAAAATTCTGGTGGGAGTTTTATCCGTTGTCGGTGTACTTGCCGTCGTGGCGGTGGGAGTCGGCGGGTGGTACGTGTGGCGCAATGTCACATGGAATTCGCGTCTCGACGAACGCGTGGCGCGAGCTGGCTTCATTCAAAAGGAAACCACCGTTGATGGCGTCAAAATTACCTACGGCGAAAACTCCGGCGGAGAGGACAAACCAGCACTCCTGCTGATTCACGGGCAAGGCTCGGAATGGCGAAGCTACCACAAAGTACTCGGTGACCTGGGTAAACACTTCCATGTCTATGCAGTTGATGTACCGGGCCACGGCGGATCCGATCGCATGCCAGGCCACTACACGGCACCGGAGATGGCGGAGGTGGTCTCCGCTTTTGCGGCGCAGGTCATCGGTGGGCCTGCCTACGTCTCCGGGCACTCATCCGGTGGTCTTATCGCAGCAAGCTTCGCAGCCGCGCACCCAGAGCAAGTAAAGGGAGTGCTCTTCGAGGATCCACCATTTTTCGCCACCGAGCTTCCGCGGGCCAAAGAAACCTGGAACTGGCAAGACCTGGCCACCTCGGCGCACAACTTCAATACCGAGGGTGAAACAGATTGGCCGGCCTACTACTGGCAGCACCAACGCATGTGGATGTTCTTCGGGGACGGAGCGAAAAACATTATTAACGATGGCTTGAAGTATCACGCGAAGCACCCCGATCAGCCCATCAATGTGTTCTACATGCCTGGTGTCATGGCTGAAATGGCTAGGTGGAGTATGACGTACGACCCGCACTTTGGTGAGGCATTCTACGACGGGACCTGGAACAACGGCGTTGACCTAGACGCAACTCTTGGCGCGATCCAAGCACCCATTACTTACGTCCATACGAAGGAAGTCATCGGGGAAGATGGGATTCTCCAGGCAGCCGCCAGCAACGAAGAAGCAGCGCGGGCAATACAGGCCATGCCGGGGGCGGAGTTTGTCGAGGCTGACACAGGTCATAACTTCCACGGCGAAGCGCCAGCCCAGTTCGTGGAACTGATGCTGGCGCTTGCTCAGAAATAGAAGAATTATTCGTCTTCTGCGAACTGGGTCTGGTTCAAACGCCAGTAGGAGCCTTCCATCGCAATGAGTTCTTCATGGGTTCCCTGTTCCACGATCTGGCCGTTTTCCATGACCAGGATGGTGTCGGCGTCGCGAATCGTCGATAAGCGGTGTGCGATGACGAAGCTGGTGCGATTCGTGCGCAACGCACCCATGGCCTGCTGGACCAACACCTCGGTGCGGGTATCTACGGAGCTGGTGGCCTCGTCGAGAATAAGCAGGGCAGGCTGGGCCAAGAACGCGCGAGCAATGGTGATCAGCTGGCGCTCACCTGCGGAAATGGAACCGCCGTCTTGGTCGATCTCGGTGTCGTAGCCATCGGGTAGGGTGTGCACGAAGCGATCCACGTAGGTGGCCTTCGCCGCCTGGATGACCTCTTCGTCCGTGGCGTCGAGGCGGCCGTAGCGGATGTTGTCCATGATGGAGCCCTTAAACAGCACGGCATCTTGAAGCACCATTCCGATCTGGGAACGCAGCTCGGCGCGGCTGAGGTCCTTCGTGTCAATCCCGTCGATGCGGATCTGGCCAGAATCGATTTCGTAGAAACGCATGATCAGGTTGACCAGCGTGGTCTTGCCGGCACCGGTCGGGCCTACGATCGCGGCCGTCTGACCAGGATCAACGCGCAGGTTGAGGTCCTGGATCAACGGCTCGTCGGTGTAGGAGAAGTTGACGTGGTCGAATTCAACCAGGCCAGTGGCGCGACCGTCGAAGGAAGCCTTGGCGGTATCTGGGCTCTGGTCCTCGGCGTCGAGGAACTCGAAGACACGCTCAGCAGAGGCAACACCGGACTGGATCATCTGCGCCATGCCGCCGAGCTGGCCGAGTGGCTGGTTGAACTCGCGGGAGTACTGGATGAACGCGGTGGCGTCGCCAAGCGTCATGGAACCGTTAGCCACCTTGAGGCCGCCGAATACCGCAATGGCCACGTAGGAAAGATACGAGATGAACTGCATGATTGGCATCATCATGCCGGAGAGGAATTGCGCCATCGATGCAGATGAGAAGAGCTTTTCGTTCTTGCGGTCAAATTCCTCGTGCATGGCCTCGGTACGACCGAAAATCTGCACTAGGTTGTGGCCCGAGAAGGTCTCTTCGGTGTGGCCGTTGAGCTCGCCGGTGGCCTTCCACTGAGTTTTGAACTGCTTCTGCGAACGCGACCCGATAATGCCAATCACGATACCGGTCAGCGGGATGGCCAACAGAGCCAGCAGCGCAAGCTGCCAAGAGATGGAGAACATCATCACGGTGATGCCGATGATCAAGAAGACAGAATAGAGCAACTGTGCGACTGCTTGCTGCAGTGCCTGCTGCACGTTATCCATATCGTTGGTTGTGCGCGAGAGCAGATCGCCACGCTGGCGAGTATCAAAGTACGACAGTGGCAGCGAGTGGATCTTTGCCTCCACGCGTTCGCGCAGCTTGAACACCACATCCATGGTCATCCGGTTGAGAATCCGGCCCTGCCAGAGGCTAAAAGCACTGGAAAAGAGGTACAGGGCCAAGACGAACACGATCATCCGCGCAAGCAGCGGGAAGTCAATGCCCACACCCGGCGTCAGATCCATCGCCGAGGCCATATCCGCGAAGGTATCCTGGCCCTGCGCACGCAGCCCCTCAATGACCTGTTCCTTAGATACGCCAGCAGGAAGTTGCTTCGAAATAGCACCGGAGAAAATCACGTCCATGGCCTGGCCAAGAACCTTCGGCGCCCACACGTTCAACACCACGGAGGCAATGTTGAACACAATGACCGCGAACATCTTCCACTTGTGCTCGCCGAGCAGGCCAAATAGGCGCTTCGCCGACGGCCAGAACTCCTTCGCCTGACGAGGCGCCGAGCCCGACCATTCATCGCCTGCCGTCTGGGTTTCCAGCTCCGCGAGCTGGTCATCAGTCAGATCACTCATTGTGTGCCACCTGGCTCTCTACAATCTCGCGGTACGTTGGGTTGGTCGCGTTAAGTTCGTCGTGCGTACCCTGGCCAACAACGCGACCATTATCTACAACAATGATTTGATCTGCGTCCATGATCGACGACACGCGCTGCGCCACAATGATCATGGTTGCATCGCTTATCGACGATTTCATCGCCTCCCTGACCAACTGATCAGTAATTACGTCCAGTGCGGAAAAGGAATCGTCGAAAAGGTAAATCTTTGGGTTCGCAACGATCGTGCGCGCAATAGACAAGCGCTGGCGCTGACCACCCGAGACGTTGGTTCCGCCCTGGGCAATAGGCATGTCTAGGTCGTCCACGAACTTCGCTTGGGCAATGTCAAGGGCGCGCCAGAGTTCCTCATCGGTGGCTTCTGGATTTGCCATGCGCAGGTTCGAAGCCACCGTGCCAGAGAACAGATATGGCTTCTGGGGAACCAAGGAAACGCGTTGTACCAGGTCTTTGCGGGAGATATCGGAGACAGAGGTGTCGTCGATAAGCACCTCTCCGCTTGTCGGCGCATACAGGCGCGGAATCAGCGAAATCAGCGTCGTTTTGCCCGACCCCGTCGACCCGATGATCGCCGTGGTCGTGCCGGGGTGTGCCTTAAAGGAAATGTCTTGAAGGACTGGCTCCTCGGCGCCTGGGTAGCTGAAGCTGACGTTGCGGAACTCGACCTCGCCGCGGGGCTCACCGAGGACTGCTGGCTCGGTTGGTTCGACGATGGATGGCTCGTGATTCAGTACTTCGGTGACGCGGCGCGCACAGATGATGGCGCGGGGCAGCATCATGGCCATGAAGGTACCCATCATCACCGAGACTAAGATCTGCAGCAGGTACTGCAAGAACGCCGTGAGCGAGCCGACCTGGACCAAACCTTGGTCGACGCGCTCTCCGCCGAACCACAGCACCGCGGCGGTTGCACCGTTGAGAACCATGGTGATCAGCGGCATCATCAGAACAAACAGGTAGCCGATCTTGAGTGATACCTCTGTGAGATCCCTATTCGAATCAGTGAAGCGGTCCTTCTCAAAGCGCTCGCGGCCGAAGGCGCGGATTACGCGGATGCCGGCGAGCTGCTCGCGCAGGGTGCCGTTAATATTGTCGATCTTGTCTTGCATGGTTGTGAACAGTGGCATCAATCTAAAGATCAACGCACCGATCACCACAGCGAGTACGACCACGGAGACCCAGACCAGCCAGGACATGCCAGCATCTTCGCGCTGGGCCATGATGATGCCACCAATGCACATGATGGGCACACTGACCATGAAGTTCAGGATCATCATGTACACCATCTGAATTTGCTGCACATCGTTGGTGCTGCGTGTAATCAGCGTGGCCGAACCAAATTTCGCCATGTCCTCGGCAGAGAAGGACGTGACTTTGCGGTAGACCTGTTTACGCACATCGCGACCAAGGCCCATCGCGGTACGCGAACCGAACCAAACAGCGGCGATTGCGGCGATGACCTGTATAAACGCGACGCCGAGCATGACGCGCCCGACGCTCCAGATGTGGTCGATGTTGCCAAGGGAGACACCTTGATCAATGATGTCCGCATTTAGCGACGGTAGGTAGAGTGTGGCGGCGGTGGTGATTATTTGGAGCACCACGACCGCTAGGACGTATCCCGCATAAGGTTTCGAGCGGGATACTAGTATTCTCAGAAGGTCCATGGGTGAGGCCTTTTCGATTGAAGTTATCAAAAGCTAGCCCATTGTAGACTTTTTTTCAGGTGCGTGACAGGCCGGAATCGACCACGTCATTTCAGCTCCTGCATTTACGCAGGTCAGATGTTGTTGTAACAACAAAAAATACCTCTTGGTCGATACTGGAATCGACCAAGAGGCTAGAAACGCAGGTGGCCCTGCAGAAACGGTTAAGAAACCACCGGCACCGCGCGGGCGTGGGACACCATTTCCTCCCACTCGATAATCTTTTTGCGCTCGCGACCGTAGATCTCGCAGCCCTCGCCTGCGGCGCGCTCTGCACCGTCGAGGCGGTACCAACCCTCCCAGGTGGTGTAGGGGATTTCGCGGGACTCTAGCAACTCGATGATCGCGCCGGGATCTTCATGCTTGCGTGGGGTGAGGCGGCCGGCCAGGGCATCGTCGATAAGCATGTCTGTTGTTTCTTTGGCATCAGACTTGGTGTTACCGATCAAGCCGATCGGGCCGCGCTTGATCCAGCCGGTGGCGTAGAGGCCTTCGGCGCCTGTGACGTGGCCGCCGTCGTTGGTGATGACGTTCTTATCGAAGTCGAAGGGGACTCCCGCGATGGGTTCGGAGCGATAACCGATGGCGTGGTAGACGGCTTGGACCGGCCACTCGGTGAATTTGCCGGTGCCCACGACGTTGCCTTCGCCGTCGTATTCTTGGCGTTCGGTTTTTAGGCCCACGACCTGGCCGGCTTCGGTGAGCACCTCGACGGGCTCCTCGAAGAAGTGAATGTGGAGGTTGTGGGGTGCGTCCTTCGGTTCGCGGATGGCGTACTGCTCGATGACCTGGCAGTTGAGATCGGTGGACTTGTTGGAGCGACGGGCCTCGACGGACTGATCGTCGTAGTCAATGTCTTCTGGGTCGACGACGACGTTGATGGTGTCGGAAAGGTCGAGCTCCTTGAGTTCCTTCGGCGTGAACTTTGCCTGTGCGGGGCCGCGACGGCCGAACATGTGGACTTCCTCGGCCTGGTTCTTGGCCAAGGATGCGTACACGTTGTCGGGGATCTCGGTGACTAGGAGTTCGTCGCCGGTCTTGGCCAGGATGCGGGCGATGTCGAGTCCGACGTTGCCTACGCCGATGACGGCGACCTGGCGAGCGGAAAGATCCCAGTCGCGGTTAAAGCGAGGGTTGCCGTCGTAGAAACCGACGAATTCGCCCGCTCCGATGGAGTGCTCGCCGCCGGGGATGGTGAGGGCCTTGTCGCGCACGGCGCCGGTGGAAATGACGATGGCGTCGTAGTATTCGCGCAGCTCATCGATGGTGACATCGCGTCCCACGGTGGTGTTGCCGATCAAGCGCAGGCGTGGCTTGTCCAACACGTTGTGCAAGCTCTTGACAATGCCCTTGATGCGCGGGTGGTCCGGGGCGACACCGTAGCGGATGAGGCCAAACGGGGCGGGCATTTGCTCGAAAAGGTCGACGTAGATGTCGTGTTCTTCGTGGCGGATCAGAAGGTCTGATGCGTAAATACCAGCGGGGCCGGCTCCAATAACTGCAACGCGCAAACTCATGTGGGCGTCCTTTCGGTATGTATCTGGGAACAATTGCTAGACAACTTGGTCTAAAGTATTAGCATTGATTTGAGAAAATGCAAAGTGTTTGCCCGGAATTATATTCAAGCCTTTCTGGGCAAACGTTTTACATTCATGCATGTAAACCAAGGTCAGTGTAGGTAAATCGACATGAATATTTTTAGACCTATTGCACTAGACCGATTTGTACGGATAGTGTTCTGCAGGAACCTTCCGAGATGGAAGAGAAATAGACCAAGCAGTTCACAATATGTCTAAAACTGTGATGCTTGAACAACGCACCCAAGCATCACTAAGGAGCCTGAGATGACAGCCCCTACAACCAAGAAGCCCCGCGCCAAGAAGCCAGAAGGCCAGTGGAAGATTGACGGTAATAGTCCGCTGAACCACGACGAAGTGGTCAAGCAGGAAGAGCCCATGCTGCAGGTAAAGCAGCGCGTGATTGACATTTACTCCAAGCAGGGCTTCGATTCCATCCCCGCAGACGATCTTGCACCGCGCTTCAAGTGGATCGGAATGTACACCCAGCGCAAGCAGAACCTAGGCGGCGAGCACACCGGTAAGGACAACTCGGAGCTGCAGGATCGCTACTTTATGATGCGCATCCGTTTCGACGGCGGGCGAGTTACCACCGAGCAGGCTCGTGCGGTCGGCGAGATTTCGCGGGATTGGGCACGCTCTACCATCGACCTGACCGATCGCCAGAACATTCAGATGCACTGGGTTGAGATTGAAAACGTCCCGGCGATCTGGGACAAGTTGGAATCTGTCGGTCTGGACACCTTGGATGGCTGTGGCGACGTGCCGCGCGTGATCCTGGGTTCGCCTGTTGCGGGTGTTGCCAAGGACGAGATCATCGATGCCACCCCGGCAATCGACGAAATCAAAGAAAACTACTTGCTGCGCGAAGAAAACCAGAACCTGCCCCGCAAGTTCAAAACGGCAATCTCCGGCAACTCGCGCCAGGATGTCACACACGAGATCCAGGATGTTGCGTTCCAAGCCGTAGTTCACCCTGAGCTCGGTGCTGGCTTCCAGGTCTTCGTCGGCGGAGGTCTGTCCACCAACCCGATGCTGGCGCAGTCACTTGGTGCGTTTGTCACTCTCGAGCAGGTCCCAGAGGTGTGGAACGCAGTCGTGGGCATCTTCCGTGATTATGGTTTCCGTCGCCTGCGCAACCGCGCGCGCCTGAAGTTCCTGGTTGCCCAGTGGGGCCCAGAGAAGTTCCGCCAAATTCTCGAAGACGACTACTTGGGCTACAAGCTGCCAGATGGCCCGGACCCAGTAAAGAACCCAATCGCGCGCGACCACATCGGTCTGCACGAGCAAAAAGACGGCAACTATTACTTAGGTGTAAAACCAACTCTTGGCCACCTCTCCGGCGAGCAGCTCATCGCGGTTGCGGACCTGGCAGAGTCCCACGGCCTGACCCGCCTGCGCTTCACCCCGTTCAAGGAGCTACTCTTCCTGGACATTCCAGAAGATAAGGTCACCCCGCTGACCAACGACCTGCGCGCGATGGGCCTGTTCTCCCAGCCCTCCGAGTTCCGTCGCGGCCTGCTCTCCTGCACCGGCCTGGAATACTGCAAACTGGCACACGTGACCACGAAGTCGCGCGCGATCGAACTTGCCGACGAGCTCGAGGAACAATTCGGCGACCTGGATTCCCCGATCACCATCGCGCTGAACGGTTGCCCGAACGCGTGTGCTCGCACCCAGATTTCCGACATTGGTTTGAAGGGCCAGACCGTCACCGACGAGGACGGCAACCGCGTCGAAGGTTTCCAGGTCCACCTCGGGGGCACCCTCGGCGAGGGCGCCAACTTCGGCCGCAAGATCCGCGGACACAAGGTGCTTTCCTCCGAACTGACCCCCTATGTCACCCGTGTGGTGAAGAACTACACCGAGAAGCGCAATGAAGGCGAGCTCTTCGGTGAGTGGCTGCTGCGCGCCGATGAAGAGGACATTAAGTGAGTTTCCGCAGGGCGCCGAACCCGAACCGGAACCATCCGACGCATTGCCCTTACTGCGCGGGTGAGGATCTCTATCCCAACGAGGAGTCCGACTTCGCATGGAAATGCCATGAATGTCTACGCATTTTCGAAGTGAAGTTTTATGGACAAGATGACCCAGAATACGCCCCGGCACCTGCGAAATCTACAGAACAGGCTTACCAAGAATCATTGGCCAAGCACGGATACACTGAAGTCTTACGAAAGGAGAGGCACAATGACCAGCGTTAATTTGCTCGGCGGTTCAGCGAACTACCGGGATCCGGAGGTCAGTCCGGAAGGTCAGAAGAACACCGCGCCGCTGAGTAGCGAGACAGCAAGGATCAACGAGGAACTCGTCGATAAGTACGCAGAAAAGCTTTACGACGAAACGGCCGAAAACATTCTGGACTGGGCCAACACCCACGCACCGGGCGATTTGGCAGTGACCTTGAGCATGGAGAACACCGTGCTGGCGGAGCTCGCGAAAGACCACCTGCCGCGCGCCGACTTCCTGTTTTTGGATACCGGCTACCACTTCGCGGAGACCATCGATGTGGCTGACCAGGTTGAGGCCAGGTACCCGGAGCAGAAACTTGTCCGCGCTCAGCCCATTTTGACCAGGCCAGAGCAGGATCAAACGTACGGGCTGAACCTGTACGCGAAGAATCCTACGGCGTGCTGCCGGATGCGCAAGGTGGAGCCATTGGCTGTGAGCTTGTCTCCCTACGTCGGCTGGATTACCGGTCTGCGTCGCGCAGATGGGCCAACGCGTGCCCAGGCACCTGCGCTGAGCCTGGATAAGACTGGTCGGTTGAAAATTTCCCCGATTATTACCTGGTCCCTCGAGGACACGGAGAAGTATATCGAGGACAAGACCCTGATTATTCACCCGCTGACAAAGCAGGGCTACCCCTCGATTGGGTGCGAAACATGCACCTTGCCAGTCGCTGAAGGCGAAGATCCCCGTGCCGGCCGTTGGGCGGGCCAGAACAAGACAGAATGTGGGTTGCACTCATAATGACCACTCAAACAACTACGGCGTTGTCGCCGCACTTGAAGGACTTGGAAAACGAGTCGATCCATATCCTTCGCGAGGTAGCTGGACAGTTCGACAAGATCGGATTGCTGTTCTCCAGCGGCAAGGATTCCTGCGTCGTGCTTGAGCTTGCACGTCGCGCGTTCGCACCGGCAGCAATGCCGATTGAGCTGCTGCACGTCGACACCGGTCACAACTTCCCGGAGGTCATCGAGTTCCGCGATCGCCTCGTCGAGGAGACCGGCGTTCGTTTGCGCGTCGCGCATGTCCAGGACTGGATCGACCGCGGTGACCTGCAGGAACGCCCCGACGGCACGCGTAATCCGCTGCAGACAGTCCCGCTTGTGGAGACCATTGCCGAGGCTGGCTACGATGCTGTGCTCGGCGGCGCGCGTCGCGACGAAGAGCGCGCCCGCGCCAAGGAGCGAGTCTTCTCAGTGCGCGACTCTTTCGGCGGTTGGGACCCTCGTCGTCAACGTCCTGAGCTATGGAATCTCTACAATGGCGAGAAGTTGCCAGGCGAGAACATCCGCGTGTTCCCCATCTCCAACTGGACTGAGGCAGACGTGTGGGAGTACATCGGTGCGCGCAATATCGCGTTGCCGGAGATCTACTTTGCCCACGAGCGCGAGGTATTTAACCGCGACGGAATGTGGCTCACCGCAGGTGAGTGGGGTGGCCCGAAGGATGGCGAGGAAATCGTCGTCAAGCAAGTGCGTTACCGCACCGTCGGCGACATGAGCTGCACTGGCGCCGTCGAGTCCTCAGCCACCACCATCGATGATGTTTTGGAAGAGATTGCTACCTCGACGTTGACCGAGCGCGGCGCAACGCGTGCCGACGATCGCCTGTCCGAATCCGCAATGGAAGACCGCAAGAAGGAGGGCTACTTCTGATGAGCGCCCCAACTATTACCCAGTCCGCAACTGATGTGATTTCGGATCGCCAGACGTTGCGTCTGTGCACCGCAGGCTCTGTCGATGATGGCAAGTCCACCTTCGTGGGTCGCCTGCTGCACGACACGAAGTCGGTGTTGGCTGATCAGCTGGCTTCCGTTGAGCGGACTTCGGCTGACCGTGGCTTCGAGGGCCTAGACCTTTCCTTGCTGGTGGACGGCCTGCGCGCCGAGCGTGAGCAGGGCATCACCATCGACGTGGCCTACCGCTACTTCGCCACCGACAAGCGCACCTTTATCCTGGCCGATACCCCAGGTCACGTGCAGTACACCCGCAATACCGTTACTGGCATGTCCACCTCGCAGGTAGTTGTGCTGCTTATTGATGCTCGTCACGGTGTTGTCGAGCAGACCGTGCGCCACCTCAACGTGGCAGCGCTGCTCGGCGTGAAAACCGTCATTCTTGCAGTGAACAAGATTGACCTAGTGGATTACTCCGAAGAGGTCTTCAACGAAATCCGCGACCAGTTCCTGGCCAAGGCAGAAGCACTGGACATCAGCGATCCATATGTTGTGCCAATCTCTGCCTTAAAGGGCGACAACGTTGTCGAGCGCTCCACCCAGATGGACTGGTACAAAGGCCCGACCGTACTTGAGTTATTGGAAGAGATCCCGGTCAACTCCGGTCGTGCGCTTGAGCTAGATTTCCGCTTCCCCATCCAGTACGTCCTGCGCGAGCATGCTACGGACTACCGGGCGTACGCGGGCTCCATTACTGCAGGCTCGATCCGCGTCGGCGAGGAAATCACCGCACCGGAAGGTCGCACCACCACCGTCACGCACATTGATACCTCCGACGGCGAGGTCGAGGAGGCACACGCCGGCGACGCAGTAGCACTACGGCTTGCCGACGACATCGATCTGGTGCGCGGCGATCTTCTCGCAGCGGGTTCACGCCCTGAGCCAGTGCGCGAGTTCTACGCCACCGTGGTCGGCCTTACCGAGAAGAAAATCGCGCCGGGCCAGGCGGTGAAGGTGCGCTACGGCACCTCTCTGGTGCGTGGCCGCGTTGCTTCGGTGGACCGCATCGTCGATATCGATGGCGAAAACCCAGTCTCTGAGCCAGAAAACTTCGGGCTCAACGACATTGCCCACGTGACCATCATGGTAGCCAGCGACCTTCCTGTTGAGGATTACGCGGCACGTGGCGCCGTAGGAAATTTCCTGCTCATCGATCAAGCTTCGGGAAACACCCTGGCTGCAGGCCTCGTCGGCACGCGACTGGGCTAACCCTAACCACTACCTACACATTGAGGACCACTATGACTGCGTTAATCACACTGTCACACGGCTCCCGCCACCCAGAGGCGGAAGTTGGTGTGCGCGCTATCACCAGGGCAGCCGCGCGGTGCCTCGATGTGGAGGCGGTGGAATCGCACCTGGATTTCAGTTCGCCGACGCTATCGAAGGCTGCAGAGATCTTGTACGCGCAGGGCCACGATGAAGCTATTGTTGTGCCACTGCTTTTTACTGATGCCTACCATGCCAAAGTTGATGTTCCCGCGGCTGTAAAACAAGCAGAGGAGCACACTGGTCTGCGTCTGTACTTGGCACAGACGCTGGGGCAGGGCGAAGACATCGCAACGGTATTGGCGCGGCGCGTGAGCTTAGACGCCCACGCGGATGCCACCGTGGTGCTCTACCCGGTAGGGACTTCGGATGAGGTCGCGGCACGGCGCACCGAAAAGTTGGGTGCACGCCTGGCAGAACTTTCCGGGCACGAAGTCTGGGTTGTTTCGGCAACGGGCAAAGGGGAGGGGCGCGGCCTTGAAGGCTTACGCGAGGTAGCGGCGAACACTTCGCGAATGCATGTGCTCCCACTTTTTGTTACACACGGCACACTTCTTGATGCCATTGTGGACAAATTCAGCACAGTTCAAGACGAAACTGGCGTGGTGCTGACACACTCAGCCCCATTGCTTCAGGATCTAGTCCCCATTGTTGCCCAGCGCTACCGCGATTTTGCGGGAAGCCTGGTCGGAGCAGAAAAGACAGCATAACCATGAAAACTCTCATCCTCATCGCGATTGCAGGCCTAGCGGCACAGCTTGTCGACGGTGGCCTTGGCATGGGCTTCGGCGTCACCTCGACAACTATTTTGATTGCGCTGGCGGGTCTCGGCCCGGCACAGGCCTCAGCCGTGGTGCACGCCGCGGAGCTGGGAACCACGTTCGTCTCTGGTGTGAGCCACTGGCGTTTCGGCAACGTGGACTGGAAAGTTGTCGCAGCTATCGGCATCCCCGGTGGCATCGGAGCCTTCGCTGGCGCAACTGTGTTGTCCAACCTGTCCACCGAAGCGGCACGCCCAATCATGTCGGCGATCTTGGTGCTGATTGGCATCAACTTGATGCTGCGCTTCTCCCGCGGAATCACGCAGCGCAAGATCGACGCGAAGCCGCATTCGAAGAAGTTCCTCGGAGGCCTAGGCCTTGTGGGTGGTTTCGTTGATGCTACCGGTGGCGGCGGCTGGGGCCCGGTGACCACGTCGACGCTGTTGGCTGCAGGCCGGAGCGAACCACGTCGCATCGTCGGCACTGTTAATACTGCAGAGTTCATTGTTACTGCCGCTGCAACCGCAGGCTTTGTTGTTGGGCTCTGGGAAGACCTGGTGACTAACGCTGCAGCCGTTGTTGCACTGCTGATTGGCGGTGTCATTGCCGCTCCGATTGCAGCATGGCTGGTCACGCGCATGAATCCGATCCTGCTCGGTGGCGTTGTGGGTACCTTGATTGTGCTGCTGAATATCCCAACGGTGCTTGAGCCGTTCGGTGTGACTCACGTGTGGATCATCCAGGTGGTTGTTGCAGTTATCGGCGCTGGCCTCTCGCTGTTGGGGGTTAAGCGCGCACGGAAGAACTCCAAAGCTGCTGCGGAAGCGGAGCAAGGCGTTGTAGATTCCAATAGTGAACTAGTTCGACCAAGCGAGGAAACGCAGACAATAGAAAGTAAGTAGCTTTGAGGACTTTTTTGCTCATTGCCCTAGCAGGATTCGCTGCTCAACTCGTTGACGGTGGCCTGGGGATGGGCTTTGGCATTACCTCGACGACTATCTTGATTGCCCTTGCGGGTCTTGGCCCTGCGCAGGCTGTCGCTGCCGTCAATGCGGCGCAGCTGGGTACCACCCTCGCCTCGGGCATTAGCCATTGGCGCTTCGGAAATGTAAATTGGCGCCACTCACTCATGCTGGGAATCCCCGGCATGATTTTGTCGTTTATTGGTGCAACGGTGTTGGCTAATCTCCCCGTTGAAGCAGCGCGGCCCCTGACGGGCATCATTTTGATGGTCCTAGGCGTGCACCTAGTGATCCGCTTCTCGCGAGGTGCGTCCCAGAAATCAGCGCCGACAAGCGAACAAACAAACTCACCGACTTCGAAACCCATGCTCTTCGGATTGGGGGCCATAGGCGGCTTCCTGTCCTCCACGGGCGGGGGTGGATGGGGCCCAGTAACGGTGTCAACTCTGATGACGCTGGGAAAGTCAGAACCGCGCAAGATTGTGGGCACCGTTTCTGCTGCTGAATTTTTGGTGTCTATTGGCGGCACGGCTGGCTTTGTTGTGAGTATGTGGGACCAGCTCGTGGAGAACGCCATGATCATTATGGCGCTGCTTCTTGGTGGCGTGATCGCGGCACCAATCGCGGCTTGGGCAGTTTCGCGTTTGAACCCTTACCTATTGGGTGGGTTCGTGGGAACCGTGCTGATTGTACTCAACGTGCCGGCCGTTTTCGGTGGCTTGGGATGGTCTGAGACGACCATGTGGGTGCTGCGCGCTGTGATTATTGCGATCGGATTTTCTATCACAATAGTTGGCGCTCGTCGTGCACGAAAATTGTCTGGACCAGTAACTATTGAAGCAGATGTAACAAAGTTGCCACAATCTTCTGACTACTAATTCAGGGGCATTAAAGAAACCTATAATAAAAAGATTCCATAAAACGATTGCAATCAGATGGGGATGGCCTTAGTCTGGGTCTCGCATTGTTCATCAACCTGAAAGGCAATCATCATGATCGAAATTATCTCCAACGTATTCGCACAGTTCCTCTCCATCGTCCAGGATGTTCTGACCTACCCAGTGGAGCAGCTCACCGAGCTGTCCTCCACTATCCTCTAATCTGATTTCCATCTGTCAGGATTGAGGGAAAGTTCCACCGCTTTGGCGGTGGAACTTTTTTGTTTACCTGCCTTCAAAAAGAAGGCAAAAGTACTTTCATAATTTCTGTAACGAATATGGATCGCCTACGATATCTAAGGTGATGCAGTTCTGGAGGTGGAATCCACTTCCTAGAGTCATAAATTTATGAGAATGTTGTGTAATCGACATTTAACTGTTATCGTCAGTTCATACATTGTTCATTAATCTGAAAGGCACTCATCATGCTTGACATCATCGGCGACGTATTTGGCCAGCTCCTCGACATCGTTAAGGCTGTTCTGACCTACCCAGTGGAGCAGCTCACCGAGCTGTCCTCCAACGTCCTCTAATTTGATTTAAATCAGTAGAGACTTGTAAGCGTCTCACCGCATTGGCGGTGGGGCGTTTTTTGCTTTTAATTAGACCGCGAATGAATCGTCGACTAATTGTTAGGTCAGTCACTCAACGCGTCAATAATCAATATTCGATTTGCGTAGTCTCTGGAAATAAATAGAGTTAATGAGGTAATTGAAAGAAGTTTGAAGGGAGAACCTTATGTCTGAAATTCTTGATCTCATTGTTGAACAGTTCACCGCACTACTAGACGCGCTGAAGGGTATCGTCCAGCTGCCGTCGACCATCTTTGAGAACTTTAGCTTCTCGGATTTGTCCTCTGATCCAGTGGATCCTGATCCAGTGGATCCTGGCACAGTGGATCCTAGCCCAGAGGCTCCTGGCACAGAGGATCAAGGCGACAAATAAGCCGACCTTCTCTAACGCCCTACAGCCAGAGCTGTGGGGCGTTTTTTGCTTTCAATTAGAAAATTGTTCAATTTCTGGCAAAACAAAATTAATTATGTAGAAAAAACCTTTCATTTCAATAGGTGGGTTGCTAGGATAGTGTTGTCCACATCACACTAGGAAAGGTACGAATCATGTTGACAATTATCGGCGGCGTGGTCGCCATTCTGCTTCATACACTCGGTGTTGTCGTGCATTACCCACTGTGGGTTTTGTACCAACTATCCTCGGCCATCTTCTAGTCCCTCCCTCCACCTCACCGCACCCCACTGCACCGAGCTTGAACCAGTGGGGTGCCTTCTTGCCCAAAACCGCTAGCGGGCGATAATAGAAGGCATGTCACTGCTGATCGTCTCTGCCGTGCCCGCTGAGGCCGCCGTCATCCACGAAACAACCTCTCACGAAGTATTGGTCACAGGAGTAGGCACAGTGCCTGCCGCAATCGCCGTGACGCGCAGGCTCGCATCCGGCCCGCTGCCGGAGCGCGTGATCAATGTCGGCACCGCAGGATCGCTTATCGACGACAACTGGGGAACCTTCGAGATCGAAGCCGTGACCAAGCATGACTTTTCTGCGCAAGAGGTGCCAGGCATTAGTCAGCACATTTTTCCCCGGTGGCTGGACATGGAAACCAGCGGGAAGCTCCCAGTGACGCGGTTGGCTACGGGGGATACGTTCGTGAAGGATTCGCAGCTGCGGTCGTCGTTAAGCAAAGAAGCCCACCTCGTGGACATGGAAGGCTACGCTGTCGCCGCTGCCGCGCAAACCTTTGGCGTGCCGGTGACGCTGCTGAAAAATGTCTCGGACCCAGCCGATGAAACCGCGGGTGGCCTGTGGGCAGACGCACTTGAGCGTGCCGCCCACGACTTGGCCGACGCGCTGAAACTGATTGTGTAACTAAGTTACTTCGCGAATTCCTCGATCATGGCGGCGTTGAAGGCCTCGAGGTCGGCGGGGGTGCGTGACGAGACCAAGCCGTTGTCCACGTGGACTTCTTCGTCGACCCAGGTGGCGCCGGCATTGGAAAGATCGGTTTTCAGTGATGGGTAGGACGTGAGTGTGCGGCCGTGCAGAACGTTGGCATCGGTGAGAATCCAACCGCCGTGGCAGATGACTGCGGTGGGCTTGGAGGCGGCGAAAATGTCTTTAACAAAATCCACAGCAGCCTGATCCATGCGAATCCTGTCTGCGTTTGTAGCGCCACCGGGCAGGATCAATGCATCGAAATCCTCTGGGTTGGCCTCGGCTGTGGTGATATCGACGGTCTCATGGGTACAGTTCTTGCCACTGATCGTGCCTGCGTCGGTGGAAATGATTTTTACTTCGGCGCCAACAGCTTTGACAGCTTCGACTGGGCTGGCTAGCTCAGCGTCCTCGAATCCATTCGTGGCGATGACTGCGATTGTCTTGCCGTTGAGATGTGCCATGTTCAAGCTCCTAAAAAGGAAATGGTGGGAGTCGTTCCTGACCCCCACCATAAGTGTTTTCACCCAAAAATGCTTGGCTAAACCTTATTTTCCTCGGCAGCATCTTCGTCTTTGCGCAACTTCTTCAAGCTGGTCGCGCCGTAATTCTCGTCCTCGTCGGGATCCGACTTCCTGCGCGATATCTTCCTGAGGTGATCGCGCACCGCCTCGAAGGTTTCACGCGAGGACATTGTTTCGCCCTGTTGGGTAGAGATCTGAATATCGTCCGCGGTAATCTCGCCGGAGCGCAGCGAGACCATCTCGGCGTGGTAGCGGAACCAGACCGCCACGATCGCAGCTACAGGAACCGCGAGGAACGCACCGATGATGCCAAAGAGCGTCGAGCCGATGGTCACAGCAAGCAGGACCACGGCGGCGTGCAAGCCCATCGCGCGGGACTGCAGCACCGGCTGCAGGATGTTGCCCTCGATCTGCTGGACGGCAATGATCAGAATCAAGACAATCACCGCGGTGGTGAAGCCCTTAGAAACCAGGGCGATGATCACGGCGAGAGCGCCCGCGGTGAAGGCACCGACGATTGGGATGAAGCCCGCGAAGAACGTAATCACAGCCAGGGCGAACGCTAGCGGGATATTCAGCAAGACCAAGCCCAAGCCGATGAAGAAAGCATCAACCATGGACACCAGCGCCTGGGCACGGATGAAGCCAGCGAGCGTGTTCCACGAGCGCATGCACACTTCAGTGATGTGGAAGCCAGCCTTAGCGCCTACGTAGCGGCGAACCCATGGCAAGAACTTGTCGCCGTCCTTGAGGAAGAAGAACACCAAAACCAGCATCAACACGATGGTCAGTACCACGCTGGAGGCAATGGAGACACCGCTCAACACACCAGAGGCAATAGTGGAGGCTTGGTTGGTAAGGAAGTTCTGCAGTTCCTGGAGCACCGAGTCAAACTGCGTGGTGTCAATTTGCAGTGGGCCCTGTGAGAGCCACTGCATGATCTGGTCAATGCCTGCTTGAGCTTGAGTCCAGAGGGCCTGGCCCTGATTGCGAATCGTCGGCGCCATGGCAGCAAAGATGCCAAAGATAATGCCAAAGAACGCGATGATGACGATAAGTGCCGCCAACGCAGAGGGCACATTCTTCCTACGCAGCCAGCGCACGGGCGGCCAGAGCACGGTGGCAAAAATTAGGGCCAAGATCGCCGGCAGGATGCCTACCCAGACGTAACTCAAGCCCTTCCACAAAAGGACAGCGGCAATTGCCACGATGATAAAGCGCAGCGCCCACCCGGCGAGGGTGCGCGCGTCATCGGCGATGATCGTGGAACGATCTACTACTTCGTCAGACAACTCAACGGCGGAGTCCGCAGATGTGGATTGCTGCGGCGTCCCTGAGTGAGGTCCCTCAACTGCCGCTTCTAGCGAGTCGTTAAAGTCTTCGTTCTTATTCACACTTCCTTATCTTGCCAGAGATTGGGCTGCACAACGACGCAAGATAGATCAAAATTGAACCCATGCAGGTCACCGCCATCACAACTATTGCGCCCAACGACGAACAGTTTGCCGAGAATATTTCCGAAACTATCGGTTCCTTAATCAATGCTCTCGCCGACGCAGGACTGCCCGTGACCGGCGCGGATGTCGCAGACTCGCATGCACTAGCTCGGCTAGTCACTAGGGCCGCAGCCGTGTATCAGTTTTACCGGGACGAGGATTATAAGCCCGTCCAACTTGTCGAATTTTCTGATCTTGCGGCACAAGGTCCCACAGTTTTCCAGATCGGAAACGGGCCTCTGCGCAATATCGATGGCGAAAACTTGCAAGCCCCAGGTATGGAAATCAAGGTCCCTGTGGCAGAGGACGCGGTGCGGCGCAGGCAATCGTCGATAAGCAAGCTCGATGCCCGAGGCTACGCCGTCGATTCCGCCGTGCCACCTGTGCTTGGCATCCGTGAGGCGAGGCTGCGTCCGGCAGACGAGCTGCGCGCGATGATGCGCATACAATCGCTCGTCGGTCATATCGCAGGGCTGGTTCTTGCAGGCGAGCCGCCGGAGACCGATGATCTTGTCAGCGTCGGACGTGAGCTAATGTCGCCGCGCGAGAGGGATTTCCTCCGCGAGGTCGGTGCGATGATGGCACCGGGGGAGCGGTTTAGCGTTTCAAGCTCGCTTTACGACGAGGCGCTTGTCCACCTCACTGCCACGGCAGCAGCCGAGGCGCTTGCTTGGGCAATTGGCAGGATCGAGGTGGCGGGCTCGCGCCTGCATGCTTCCGAACTGGACCCAGCTGCCTGGCGCATTGACGTGTTGCGATCAGGGGATGGGCAACTAAAAAGCGTTGAAGAATGCGTTGTTGCCTTGGACCTTGTGCATCTGCTGCATCATTCGCAGCCCGATTGGCTAGATTCGGAAGGCAAACGCATTGCGCGCGGGTGGAACCGCGCCCTAGGCTGGGCGCTGTGGCCGGAAGGGCAGTGGGGGCAAAGTGAGCGGGTTATTTAATATTTTCGCTTTGCACGGACTCACATTAAGTCCACAGGTAGATAAATTAATGGCTTTGACCTGCGATAAATAATAAAGTTGAGTGTGGTTGGAATAACTCTCGCGTGATTTCGTTGTAAGAGTTGAGTGCTTCATGCTCAAGGTTGCGGAAACGATGTGTTAGAGTGTTTTCAGAAGTTGAGTAGAAGCCAATCAACTTAACAATGAACATCATCTATATAGGAGGAAATACATATGGGACGCGCAGTAGGCATTGACTTGGGTACCACCAACTCGGTTGTATCTGTTCTAGAAGGCGGTGAGCCAGTAGTTATCGCAAACTCTGAGGGCTCACGCACCACCCCATCCGTCGTTGCTTTCGCAAAGAACGGCGAAGTCCTGGTTGGCCAGTCGGCAAAGAACCAGGCAGTTACCAACGTTGACCGCACTATCCGCTCCGTCAAGCGCCACATGGGCACTGACTGGTCTGTGGAGATCGACGATAAGAAGTACACAGCACAGGAAATCTCCGCACGTACGCTGATGAAGCTGAAGCGCGACGCAGAGTCCTACCTGGGCGAGGAAGTTACTGATGCAGTTATTACCGTTCCTGCTTACTTCGAGGACGCACAGCGTCAGGCAACGAAGGAAGCTGGCCAGATTGCAGGCCTGAACGTTCTTCGTATTGTCAACGAGCCAACCGCAGCAGCACTGGCTTACGGCCTAGAAAAGGCTGACAAGGAGCAGACCATTTTGGTCTTCGACCTTGGTGGCGGTACCTTCGACGTCTCCCTGCTGGAAATCGGCGACGGCGTTGTTGAGGTTCTTGCAACCGCTGGTGATAACGAGCTCGGCGGCGATGACTGGGATCAGCGCATCGTTGACTGGTTGGTAGAGAAGTTTAAGTCCGCTAACGGCATTGACCTGACCAAGGACAAGATGGCTCTCCAGCGTCTGCGTGAGGCAGCTGAGAAGGCAAAGATTGAGCTGTCTTCTTCCCAGTCGGCATCGATTAACCTGCCTTACATCACCGTGGACGCAGACAAGAACCCACTGTTCTTGGATGAGACCCTGTCTCGCACTGAGTTCCAGAAGATCACCTCTGACCTGCTGGATCGCACCAAGGCACCTTTCAACCAGGTTGTGAAGGACGCTGGCCTCTCTGTTTCTGAGATTGACCACGTTGTCATGGTCGGTGGTTCGACCCGTATGCCTGCCGTAACCGATGCAGTCAAGGAGCTCACCGGTGGCAAGGAGCCAAACAAGGGCGTGAACCCTGACGAGGTTGTTGCAGTCGGCGCTGCTCTGCAGGCTGGCGTTCTGCGCGGCGAAGTCAAGGACGTGCTGCTGCTCGACGTCACCCCACTGTCTCTTGGTATTGAAACCAAGGGTGGTGTGATGACCAAGCTGATTGAGCGCAACACCACCATTCCTACCAAGCGTTCCGAGACCTTCACCACCGCTGAAGACAATCAGCCTTCGGTGCAGATCCAGGTCTTCCAGGGCGAGCGTGAAATGGCATCCGCAAACACCCTGCTTGGCTCCTTCGAGCTCGGCGGTATTGCACCTGCACCACGTGGCGTCCCACAGATCGAGGTCACCTTCGACATCGACGCAAACGGTATCGTGTCTGTCTCCGCTAAGGACAAGGGCACTGGCAAGGAAAACACCATCACCATTCAGGATGGTTCCAAGCTGTCGCAGGAAGAAATTGACCGCATGGTTAAGGATGCTGAAGAGCACGCTGAGGAAGACAAGAAGCGCCGCGAAGAGCAGGAGACCCGCAACAACGCGGAATCCATGGCATACCAGACCCGCAAGTTCTTGGACGAGAACGCCGACAAGGTCTCCGAAGACCTGAAGGTTAAGGTCACCGCTGCAGCAGACAAGGTCGACGAAGCTCTTAAGGGCAATGACCTTGAGGCAATCAAGTCCGCAGTAGATGAGCTCTCCACCGAATCCCAGGAGATGGGTAAGGCAATCTACGAGGCTGAGGCCAACACCGGTGCTACCCAGGCAGACGGTGCTCCAGAAGGCGATGACAATGTCGTTGATGCTGAAGTTGTCGAAGATGACGAAGCAGAAGGCGCTGACAAGGGCCAGGACAAGAAGTAATCGCTCGCGGCACCCCGTTAATTCCTTTCGAGTTACACGGGGCGTCGCCTGATTAAAAGAAAGGCAAGGTGAAGCCCTATGGCTTCAAATTCAATGCCGAACGATCCTGGCAATCCTGAGAACACCGACCCGGAGAACATCAGCCCTGACCAGGCTGAGCAGGAAGCACAGGACGCGGCGAAAGCGCAAGAAGACGCACGTGCGGATGCTGCAGAAGATGCGGCAACTGAAGGCGAGAGCGTATCTTCTGAGATTGACCCTGAGCTAGAAGCTGAAATCGACGAGGCACTTGCTGGTGTCGAAGCGGAAGCGCAGGCTGACGCTCAGGAGAAGACCTTGGAAGAGGAGTTGGCGGAACGTACCGAGGATTTGCAGCGCCTGAGCGCTGAGTACGCGAATTACCGTCGTCGTACCGAGCGTGAGCGCTCCGTGATCTCCGATAATGCGAAAGCAAACCTGATTACGCTGTTGCTGCCGCTGCTCGACGATTTGGAACTCGCTCGCCAGCACGGCGATCTGGAAGATGGTCCGCTGAAGTCTATCGGCGACAAGTTTAATAATGTGATGGAAGGCCAGAACGTGAAGTCTTTCGGTGAGGAAGGCGACGCCTTCGACCCGGAGATCCACGAAGCGGTACAAGACCTTTCTACCGGTGACGAAAAGGTTGTAGGCACCGTGCTCCGCAAGGGCTACCGGTTGGGAGAACGCCTTGTGCGCAACGCAATGGTGATCATTGCTGACCCGGCCAGTCCAGCTGAGGGTTCGACGCAGTCCGACTCGGAAGCGTAATTAGAGAGCGATAGAGTAAATGGCCGGGGAAGTGAAGCACGTACGTCACTTCACCCCGGCCATTTTGGCTCGCAGATAGCTATAACTTCATCATTTTAGTAATTTTTAGACAAAAGAATTTAGAAAAACTTCAACGCAGATAATAATTAGAAAGGAGGGGATGGCCCGTGGCTATGAATCGTGAATGGGCAGATAAAGACTATTACGCGGACTTGGGTGTCTCCTCGTCTGCTTCAGCAGATGAAATTAAGAAGGCTTATCGTAAACTCGCACGTGAGAACCACCCGGATCAGAACCCGGGCGACAAGAAGGCAGAAGACCGCTTCAAAAAGGTCGCGGAGGCATACGATGTCATCGGTGACGAGGCGACTCGCAAGGAATACGATCAGCTCAAATCTATGATTGGTTCTGGAGGGTTCCAGCGCTTCGGAGGGGGCGGAGGTGCCGGATCGCCCGGTGGGTTTCGCGAAACGTCGGGGGAGTACGACTTCTCGGACCTCTTCGGGGACGGATTCGGAGACGGATCCAGTGGAGGATTTTCTTCGGACGGCGGTTTGGGTGACATCTTCGGCGGCCTCTTTAATCGTAGCGGCGGTACTAGCCGGACAACTCGGCCGACGCGGGGGTCGGACGTCGAAACGGAAATTACGTTAGATTTCCGCGAGGCAACCCAAGGTACCACTATCCCCCTAGAACTCTCCGGTGAGGCACCTTGTACCACGTGCCACGGATCAGGATCCCGCTCAGGGAAAACCGTGACATGTAGCGTCTGTTCCGGCTCCGGATTTGTTAGTGAACAAAAGGGTGCCTTCGGAATGTCGCGCCCATGTACTAACTGTGGAGGCACAGGCCAGGTCATCGAAGACCCATGTCCAACATGTTATGGCCGTGGCACAGTGCACCGCACTCGCTCGATCACAGTCCGCATCCCAGCTGGTGTGATTGATGGGCAGAAGGTGCGCCTTGCAGGCCAAGGCGAGGCCGGTCCGAATGGAACCCCAGCAGGTGATTTGTTCGTTCACGTCCATGTTCGCCCCGACAAAGTGTTCACCCGCTCCGGCGACGACCTTGAAGTGACCGTCCCAGTTTCCTACCACGAGCTTGTACTCGGCGGCACTGTGACAGTTCCTACTTTGGACAAGCACGTCAAGGTGAAGATTCCGGCAGGAACACCCAATGGCAGGACGCTGCGCGTTCGCGGTCGGGGAGTGCCAAAGCAGTCCGGGCAGGCAGGAGACTTGCTGGTTACCGTAGATGTGCAGATCCCGAAGAATCTGGATGCATCGGCCACGAGCGCTCTGCGCTCCTATGCCCAAGCTGAGAAGGACTCTGGCTATAACCCACGTCGTGGGTGGGCCGGGGCTAACTAGGCAGGCGAGGAGGTGAAGTTAGCATGGCTGATTCGAAAGACAAAGAGGAGTACTACGTCATCTCGGTGGCTGCAGAGCTGACCGGGATGCACGCCCAAACCCTTCGTACCTACGACCGACTAGGACTTGTCACCCCTGCCCGGACTGCGGGTGGTGGGCGACGGTACTCGCGCCGTGACATTAATCTGTTGCGCACCGTCCAACGCTTGTCCCAGGAAGAAGGGGTCAATCTTGCTGGAATTAAAACCATAATTGAGCTCTCCAGCGAGATCGAAGACTTGCAGAACCGCCTGTCGGATGTCGAGGAAGAGAACCAGGAGCTGCGCGGAAAACTCACGCATGGCTACCGCCAAGGTGCGGAATTGGTTCATGTCCCCCGCTCGACGGCAGTGGCGATGTGGACGCCGCGGCGTCGTCGTCAAGCACAATAGGAGAAAAGCACCACCTACAAGTGGTGCTTTTCTTTTTGTAAAGGTTGCTGATTACCCCCTTAACAAAAAGTTCCTGAGGCGCACACCATATCCCCTTTAGTATGTAACTCAAGTCACTAGGGATCCCTAGTGGAAAGTGGAATGGGAGCAAGTTAAATGACCGTGTACGCAAATCCTGGAACCGAAGGCTCGATTGTTAACTACGAGGCTAGGTACGACAATTACATCGGTGGCCAGTGGGTGCCACCAGTGGAAGGCGAGTACTTCGATAACGTCTCGCCGGTCAACGGCCTTGTGTTTACCCAGGCAGCCCGCGGCACCGCTGCAGATATCGAACTCGCGCTTGACGCAGCACACAAGGCTGCCCCGGCGTGGGGCAAGACCTCGCCAGCAGAGCGTGCACTGATCCTGCACCGCATCGCGGACCGCATGGAGGAGCACCTCGAGGAGATCGCGGTTGCTGAGACCTGGGATAACGGCAAGGCAGTGCGAGAAACCCTCGCTGCCGATATCCCGCTGGCAATTGACCACTTCCGCTATTTCGCCGGAGCGATCCGCGCCCAGGAGGGACGCCTTTCGCAGATTGACGACGACACCGTGGCCTACCACTTTAACGAGCCGCTCGGTGTCGTGGCGCAGATCATTCCGTGGAACTTCCCGATTCTGATGGCAACGTGGAAGCTCGCTCCAGCTCTGGCTGCTGGCAATGCCGTGGTGATGAAGCCTGCTGAGCAGACCCCAGCGTCGATTCTTTACTTGATGAACATTATCGGTGACCTAATCCCTGATGGTGTAGTCAATATCGTCAACGGCTTCGGCGACGAGGCCGGTTCGGCGCTCTCGGGTTCCGATCGCATCGCGAAGATTGCATTTACCGGCTCCACCCCCGTGGGTAAGCTCATTAACAAGGCCGCCTCCGACAAGATCATCCCAGTCACCCTCGAGCTTGGCGGCAAGTCCCCGTCGATTTTCTTCCCAGACGTGATGGACAAGGACGATGCGTTCCGCAACAAGGCCGTCGAGGGCTTCGCTATGTTCGCACTGAATCAAGGCGAGGTATGTACTTGTCCCTCGCGCGCACTTGTGCACGAATCGATTGCCGACGAGTTCCTTGAGCTGGGTGTCAAGCGCGTGGAGAACATCAAGGTCGGTAACCCACTAGATACCGAGACCATGATGGGCGCGCAGGCCTCCCAGGAGCAGATGGATAAGATCACCGGCTACCTCGACCTTGGCCCGCAGGAAGGCGCTGAGACCCTGACCGGTGGCGCGATTAACAAGATCGATGGCCTGGAGAACGGCTACTACATCGAGCCAACGGTGTTTAAGGGCGATAACTCGATGCGGATTTTCCGCGAGGAGATCTTCGGCCCGGTCCTGTCGGTGGCAACGTTCAAGGATTACGACGAGGCAATCAAGATTGCGAACGACACCAACTTCGGTCTTGGTTCCGGTGTGTGGTCCCGTAACGGAAATACCGCCTATCGTGCGGGACGCGACATCCAGGCGGGTCGTGTCTGGGTGAACCAATACCACACCTACCCAGCTCACGCTGCTTTCGGTGGATACAAGGAATCCGGCATTGGTCGCGAGAACCACCTGATGATGCTGGGCCACTACCAGCAGACCAAGAACCTGCTCGTCTCCTACGCAGAGACCGAGACCGGCCTGTTCTAGAACGTTTCTGGCTACATAAAAGCGGTGCATGACGTCGAAGGTCGTGCACCGCTTTTGTGTGCTTCAGCTGTTTAGCTGCTTAAGCCAGGTGATTCGTGCCAATAGTTGCGGCCGCGCCAATGTTGCGGAGGTTGGTGCGCGCAAGGTTGGCCATGCGACCGACCCCGCCGCTGAAAACAGTCTTAGCAGCGGACTTAGAGAACCCGAGCATCATTTCCCAGGTGATGTTTGGCGGAATCGACAGGGCATCTGGATCAGTGACCATATCCACCAGCACTGGGCCAGGGTAGGCCAGTGCCTCGGCGATGGTGGATTCCAGATCCTCCGGGTCTTCGATGCGGAATGCCTTGATACCAATGGCCTCGGCAATCTTTGAGAAATTCACATGTTCGTGGTCAGTGCCGAACTCTTGGAGCCCGTCGACCATCATCTCGAGCTTGACCATGCCTAACGACGAGTTGTTGAACACCATGATCTTGATCGGAAGATCATGCAGCTTCACGGTGAGCAACTCAGAAAGCAGCATGCTTAAACCGCCGTCGCCGGAAAAGGAGATGACCTGGCGGTTGCGATCCGCTGCTTGTGCGCCGATGGCCTGGGGTAATGCGTTGGCCATGGTGCCGTGCTTGAAGGAACCAATCTCCTTACGCTTGCCGTTCGGAGTGATGTAGCGGGCTGCCCACACGTTGCACATGCCGGTATCCACAGTGAAGATGGCATCATCGGCGGCCAAACGGTCGATGATGCCTGCGGCGTACTCGGGGTGCAGTGGCTTAGCGGATTCCGGGTGCTTGCCCGTATACGCACCGATGACGTTGTCCAGCGCCCGCGCGTGCGCTTTGAGCTGCTTATCCAAGAAGGACCGGTCAGTCTTCTCCTGGATGTGAGGCAGAATGTTTTCAATGACGCAGCCGGCATCGCCGATAACTGGGTACTTCACGGTGGTGCGCCGACCAATATGGGCGCCGTTGATATCAATCTGGGCAACGTTCTTCTCTGGCAACCAATCGTTATAAGGGAAGTCCGTGCCGATCAAAATGAGCAGGTCGGCCTCGAACATCGCATCGCGGCAGGCCCCATAGCCCAATAGCCCGGACATGCCGACATCGAAGGGGTTGTCGTACTGGATGTACATCTTGCCGCCGAAGGCGTGACCGATCGGGGACTTGATCTTCTCGGCAAGTGCGAGGACTTGCTCGCGAGAATTCTTCACGCCCTCGCCACAGAACAGGGTGACTGTTTTGGCTTCATTGATGGCGTTGACGAGTGCGGCAGCCTCGGTAGGGTCAGGGAAGACCTTGGCATTAGAACCACGAGCAATTACAGAGGCAGCGGGTCCGCCTTCAACAGCATCTTGTTTAAACACGTCACCTGGAACGACCATGACGGAGACACCATTGCCTGCCATCGTCGACTGGATACCGTTGTGGAAAATACGCGCGCCCTGATCTGCGGAATGGGCCATCTCGCAGTAGCCAGAGCATTCCTGGAAAATCTGCTCAGGGTGGGTTTCTTGGAAGTACTGGGAACCGATCTGCAAGCTTGGGATGTGCGAAGCGATGGCAAGCACCTTCGCCCCATTGCGATGCGAATCGTAGAGGCCCTGGATGAGGTGGGTATTGCCCGGGCCACAGGAAGCGGCACACACTGCAAGCTCACCGGTGACAAGAGATTCTGCGCCAGCAGCGAAGGCCGCTGCCTCTTCATTGCGGACATGGACCCACTCGATGGAGCTGTCGCGCACTGCGTCTGAGAACGGGTTGAGGGAGTCGCCGACTAGGCCAAAGATGCGTTTTACACCTTGAGCTTCGAGCATTTTGACGACTTGGGTTGCGAAATTGTCAGCCATAAATTTTCTCCTTCGTTGTCGAGTCCTCATGATACTCCCAATGAAGGGCACTTTCAGAGTGGAATTACACCTGCCCCTGTTTCACCGTGGCGAGTTCATCTCTCGAATCGCATGATGCAACGGCAGGCTTTCCCAATGCCCGGCATGGCCTCCACCTCCAAGGTCGGGGATCCGGCGCGCGCCGAAGTACGGCGAGGCCGGATTCCGGCCGTGGAAGGCATAATCTCCGTAGCGCAGCAGCTGAATCTCATCGTCGAAGGTATCGGCAACATACACCTGAGGATCCGTCGAGTGCAGGTGGAGCTCGCTGACATGAAAGGCGTTGACTCCCGGAGAGCCCATCAACACTAGATTATCGGCGTGCAACCCATGCGTCTTGGCTGCCTCGACTGCCACGACCGTGCCATAACTGTGGGCCAACACCGTGTGGGTTGCCGTGGGAAACCGGTCAGCCAACCCGGCCTGGAAAAATGAGAGATTATCGGCACCCGCCTGCGCGTATTGCTCAGAGGAAGCATCGAATAAAAGAGACTGCGGGGCAGAATAGCCTAACCAGACCACCGTCGGCGTGCCTGTGTTTTTGGCCAAGGTGGAGCCACGATCGAGGTAGGAACCAAGGGCTGCTGCATCCGAGGATCCGACTCCCGCCACAAGAGTATTAATCGCATGCGGCTGCACCGATTCGATCTCTGCGGGCTCAACCCCAAGCAGCACCGACATCCCACCCTCGCCGGCTTCCAACACCACACCGTTGTGTTCTGCGACCAGTAAGCGATCACGGGCCGACAGCTTCTCTAAGTTGGTGGAATGTAATTGAGATAGCGGAACATCTGAAGCATCAAAGAGCAAGGCCATCTCGGGCTCGGCAACCTCATGGCTCATCAGCGCCAAAGCAGCGGCGACCTGGGTATCTATGCGTGCGCGTTCAAGTTGCATCAGCGCGATAAAACCCACAGCCTCGGGCATCAGCGGGCGAACCCGAATAGCGGCGTTCATCGTAGAAACACACAAAACTTCGGCCACGTGGGCGAGCAGGAGGACATCCATTGCCTCTGTGATCTTGTTGCGCGTCACCTCAAGATTCGCACGAAGTCCCCTAAACCGCGCCCGGGCGGCATCGGCTGCAGAACCCAGGAACTCTTCGTCGTCAAGCAGCGTGATCGCTGACGCAATGGCGGCGATGCGCTCGTCGATACCCGCGCGCAATGTGCTTAACTCTTCGCGCGCCGCCTCGTAGCGTTGTGGCGCAATGGAGGTCTTTGTCATGGTCAGGGCAGCTCCCAGGACTCGTCGAGTGCTTGGGCTTCCCGCAGAAATGCCACGACCTCGCGTGCGTGCTCGCTTGCGCGCGAACTATCACGCTTAATATGCTCGTGCCAGACCCCCGTCGCCGTGTCAAACGCGACGGAAGCCGCCGAAAGCTCAAGCGGATTGTTGGTGTGCGGTGGAGGCCAGCGGGGAACGAGCGAGGCGAGGCGCGGCGCCGTGGTGGTCTGAAAACGCAGAGTATCCATGGGTTGAGCATGGACGTAACGCAAGGATTTGGCGAATAGGGCCTGGAAAACCTGTGGATACTTTTGAGTTATCCACATATTGTTGGGTCATGCGTATTGGACTCGTGCAAATTACTACCGGCAATAATAAGATGGATAATTTCCGTATTGCGGAGCAGGGGATTCGCAAGGCGGCAGAGCAGGGCGCCAGCTTGATCGTGTGTCCGGAGGCGACGGCGCAGGCGTTTGACACCGGCAGGCTAGACAAGCAGGCAGAGGGCCTCGATGGGGAGTTCTCTACCGCGATGAAAGAACTTGCCGACGAGTTGGGCGTGGTCATTGTGGCAGGCATGTTCCAGCCCGCTGACGTGCAAGGAGCCATCCACCGCGTCTATAACACTGCGCTGATTACGGGGCGGGGCATGCACCAGGGCTACAACAAGATCAATACCTTTGACGCCTTTAAGTTCAAGGAATCCGATACCGTCAAGCCCGGCTCCGAGCGGGTAATCGTGCCTGTAGACGGCGTCAACGTTGGTGTTGCCGTGTGCTTTGATATTCGCTTCCCGCAGCTATTCCAGGATCTTTCGCGCGAGGGGGCGGAGGTCATTGTTGTGCCCACCAGCTGGGCCGATGGGAAGGGAAAACTGCATCAGTGGCGTGTGCTTACTGCGGCGCGTGCGCTGGATTCCAACGTGTTCATTGCTGCTGCAGGCCAGGCGCGGCCCGGCGGAAACTCAGAAGCAGGCAAGGAGAGCGGGCCAACGGGGGTTGGACACTCGTGCGTCATTGACCCGTTTGGCGAACAGGTGGCCGAGCTAGGTTACGAACCTGACGTGCTGGTGGTAGACATTGATCCGGAGCTGACTAAGAAGGCGCGGAAATCATTGCCGGTCCTGTAACCAGTCATCGTTGCCTTCGGGAGTAGAGACGAAAATATCTGCAGGGTACGCCTCTGCGCTGACCAGGGCGGAATAAACAGGGTCGACCGCAGCCTTGTCACCGCCAATAAACACAGTGCGCCCCCACCACATGCCTAGGCCGGAAACCAGCGTTGTAATGGGCACCGAGACCGGAACAATTGTCTCATCGGCAATGGTCAAAGGCTCAGAAGCAGATTGTTCGACGTGCAAGGTAACGCTGAGCCATTCGTTGGCTTGGGCGAGGCGAACAAACGTGGCCAAATCGTAGAGGTCCGCTGCGCTCTTAGCTGAGATGATCAGGCTGACATTGGGCCGAATTTCTTGTTCCAGAAGATGGAAGAGCAGGGACTTGATCGGTGCCAGGCCTGTGCCTAATGCAACTAGGAGCACGTCGCGCCGGGTTTCTAGATCACCTTCAAACCCGTGAAGAGCGGTACCAATTGTCCAGTAGTCCCCGCGCTGAGCGGGAACGTCGGCCGAGACGTGGAATTCCAGCTGGCCAAATTGATTCGCGGGCAGCGCCGGGGCGAGTTTCAGCCACGATCCACGCCGCGATGGCAGCATCACAGGAAGCACCTGGCCCGGGGCATAATCGACCGGGGTGGGAGACTCCAGATACACAATGCTCACAGACCGAGAAGCCCGCTCGACCGAGGAAACTTCTGCGGCGTGAGCAGGGGCAACACCGGCGAAGTCCGCCTCGGTGGCCGCCTCTTTCATCGTCTGACAGATCTGCGTAATCACCGCTTGGGCAGCGGTAACGCGCTCAGTGGGCAGATCGGTACCTATTACTTCGGCAAGGGAGCTGCCAAGAATCTCGCCGAAGGAGTCATAGGTATCCGCTGGGAAGCCGTGACGACGATGATCAGTACCCAGGGAGCGCACTCGTGTGGTGATTTTCTCGGGCAGGGGCTCGTCGATAAGCGAATGCTCGAGCACCCACGCGACGGCCAGCGGCAGCTCACGGTGCGCACCGGAGAGATCTTCCGGGAAGATCCCGCGGGCCTCGGGCACAAGCTCCAAGAATTGCTTATGGACGAGTGCGCGTAACCTATCCCCGCGCTCGCGCACGAGCGCACCTACATCCGCCAAGGTGGAAGCCGAATCAGACATATCACCAAGCATAGCTAGCGGAGTAAGCGGATTAGTCGAAGGCGCTTACGTCGTAACCGGTGACGGGACCCTCGGTGTTCGGGATCCAACCAAGTGCAGGAGCGACGTGCTCGGCGAAGCCCTGGAGGATCTTCACGTTCAAGTCCACGCCCATGGTGTTCGGAATGGTGATCAAAACGGTGTCGGCGGCCTCGATAGCAGGGTCGGCCTTGAGCTGCTCGATCAACTTGTCCGGTTCGTCAGCGTAGGTACGACCAAAAGTGACGTTGGAACCCTCGCCAAGCGAGCCGATCTGATCCTCGTGGCTGGCCTGGGTAGAGAAGTAGCTGCGGGTTTCATCGTCGATGATCGGGAAAATGGAGCGCGAAACCGACACACGAGGGTTGTTCCTGGCGTGGCCGGCCTCCTTCCATGCGGCACGGTAGGTATCGATCTGGCTGCGCTGAACCTCGCCGAGAGTGCGGCCGTCGGCCTCAGAAACCAGGGTGGAGCTCATGAGGTTCACGCCGTCCTTCGCGGCCTGGACCGCGGAGCTATTCGAGCCCGAGCCCCAGAACATGCGCGAGTGCAGGTCAGGCGAATGTGGGAAGACCGGCAGCGGGGTGCCCTCGCGGTACATGCGTGGGTACTGCTGGTCGGCAGGTGCTGCCTTGGCCACGCCGTATCCGTCGATGGCGGATAGGAAGAGCTCCCACTTCTCGCGGGCAATATCGGCACCGTTGGGAGCTTTGCCGCCATAACCGAAGGACTTCCAGCCCTGATCGGCAGGCTCTGGTGACCCACGGGAGACACCGAGGGCGGTGCGACCGTCGGAAAGCAGGTCGAGGGAGGCTGCCTCTTCGGCGAGGTAGAGAGGGTTTTCGTAGCGCATATCAATCACGCCGGTACCTACCTCGATGCGCTTGGTGGCACCAACAACGGCACCGAGCATCGGCATGGGGCTGGAACCCTGCGGTGCGAAGTGGTGGACGCGGAAGGATGCGTTATTCACGCCGATCTCGTCTGCTGCCTTCGCAATTTCTAATTGGTCCTTGAGAACCTGGGCCGCATCGGGGCCCTGTTGGTTGCCTATTGCATGGTGGCCGAAGCTTAAAAAGCCGAACGCCTTCATTGCACTCTCCCTAATTACTTGAAACTTTGTGTTCTTATCAACAAGTGTAATGGAAAACGCGAAGAATTTATTCCGACGGACCTATTTCCCTTGGCCCATTCCAATAGGCGCGGGCCGGGATTCAGTGGATTTCCAATTTCGACGCGCATAGCCAAGGCCAAGAAATCCCAGGACCGAGAGCACAACAGCAATGTTGGAGAGCCCAATCGAAGTGCCCACGATTCCAGCCAGCGGATAGGTAACTAAGAAGCAAGCGTGTGACAAGGAGAACTGGGCAGCGAAAACGGCAGAGCGATTCTCTTCGGTACTATTGCGCCGGAGCAGACGTGACGAAGGAGTCAGTACGCCAGAGGTTGCCATTCCAATGATGAACCACAACAGCAACAGCACGACCCATTGGACACTTCCATCGAGCCAGGCCAGCGATGCCGCAACCAGCAAGAGTAAGACGGGCAGCGCAGTGCCGCCAGCAAGCATCGCTGTTTGGTCGGTGATCCTTTGCAAAAGACGCGGCATAGACAAAGCAACAATCATCGAGCCTGCGCCATTAGCAGCCAACAGGAGTGCCACGTCCGATTCGGACCTGCCCAGTGCGTTTTGAACAATCACTACGGTATTTGCAATCACCATTGCTGAGGTTGCCGCGACGGTTAGGTTCAGCCCCATGAGGCTGCGCAGTTCGGCCTTGGCCCAAAATGCTTTCACACCGCGGGTGAGGCGGTCTGTGAAACTAGCTTCTTCGGTGTGAGGCACATCCGGGAACTTCGCCCAGAGAACAAGCAGGGTAGAGGCAATAAAACCTACCGCAGTGCCAACGAACAAATTGTTGTATGTAACCACCGTGAGTAGCGCTGCCGCAATCATTGGGCTAACCAGGGACTCAAGATCGTAGGCGAGCCGGGAGAGAGAAAGTGCCTTGGTGTATTCGTCCTCGTCGGGCAACACGGCCGGGATGACAGCTTGGAACGTCGGCGTAAACGTGGCCGAGGCTGATTGCAGCAGGAAGATGAGGATGTAGATCTGCCAGGCTTCGGTGACCACGGGAAGGCAGAGGGCGACTCCGGCGCGGAGCACATCGGCAGCAACCAGCACGTGCTTGGGCTTGAAGCGAGAGGAAATCGCCGACATAAGCGGAGATACACCGACGTAGGCGATCATTTTGATCGTCATGGCCGTGCCCATCACAATGCCAGCGTTGGACCCTGCAATTTGCACAGCCAGCAATCCGAGCGCGACAGTAAGCAGGCCCGTTCCCAGCAGTGCAACAATCTGCGCACTAAAGAGTTTTGCGTAGGTCGGTTTTCTTAAAACAGAAAGCATGATTAGCCGCGGTCCGCAGGCGCATGGTGGTGGGGTGGAAGCTGGCCGTTAGATACTGAGTGCTCGGCCTGGCGGATCGCCTCAGTAACCAGCTTCACAGCGTGCTCGTCTGTGAGCTGGTAATACACGCTGGTTCCCTCTTGGCGGGTGGTGACAATGCGCGCCATGCGCAGCCGCGCAAGGTGTTGGGAGACACCAGAGGGCTTCTTATCGACGATTTCAGCCAGCGCATTTACCGAGAGCTCTTTATCTCGGCGCAGGGCGAGAATGATTTTGATTCGTGTTGGGTCGGCAAGGATCTTGAGAACCTCGGCTGCGAGGTCCACATAGTCCGATTCCGGATCCATTCCGCATTTTTTACTATCCGCATTCATGCGCAGATAATAACATATGAATGCGACGTGGCAACCTCGTCGTTAAGCGATGCTTTTAGCTCTCCTTCAGTAACTTCCATGCCTTCGTGCCAGCCTTGCGCCCCGCACGATTCGCGCCCACAGTCGATGCCGTCGAGCCGTATCCCGCCAGCAGAATCCGCTCATTGCGCTCCGGGGTGACCTCGTCCTTCATCGTGATGCCGCCACCGGCATTGCGCAGCTTCAGCGGAGCAAGATGCGGCATGTGCGCGCGGAAACCGGTGTTCCAAAAGATCACGTCGACCTGCTCAACGTGTCCGGCCTCGAACGGTTTCCAGGATTCGGGCACTTCAAGTTCGCTTGTCGACGATTGCGTCCCCTCGAAAATCACACTGTCTTCGGTGATCTCGTTGAACATGCCCCGCGAAACCAACGTGCCTCGCTCCGTTCCCTCGAGGTAATCCGGGATCATCCCGATGCCGGTATTCGAAACCACCGAAGTGGGAATGCCGCCTGTAAACGTATTTTCGCGAACGCGCTCTTCCACCTGCAAACCCCAGTCGCCTTCCTGGAACCCGCGGACATATTGCGGTGGCTTGTGGGTGGCCCAAATCGTCTCTGTTACGCCTTCTAACTCGAGGAGGAACTGCACGGCGGACAGGCCGCCACCGACAACTAAGGTTTTGAGCCCGGCAAAGTCTTCCTTGCGGCGGTAATTCTTCGTGTGCAGCTGCTTGCCCTGAAACTTTTCGATGCCACGGATGTACGGGACATACGGGCTGTCCCACGTTCCGGCGGCGCTAATGACGATCTTGGCCCTAAATTGTTCGCCGGTTTGGGTGGTCACGGTAAATAGTTCGCCGTTGGTTCCGCCCGTGACAGAAGTGACGCGCGCTGGGCGTAGGACGGGAATATTGAAGTGTTTTTCGTAGGCGCCGTAGTACTTGGCTACCAGCTTGCTTGCAGGAACGTTGGGGTCCGGGCGTTCCATATCTAATCCGGGAAGATTAGCAATCCCGTGGGCCTTGCCTAAGGTTAACGAGTCCCACCTATGTCTCCACGCGCCCCCAGGGCCCGCATTTGCATCGATGACCAGGAAGTTTTCAATGCCACGGCGGATAAGTTCATGGGCTGCAGCGAGGCCGGCCTGACCCGCGCCGATAATAATGACTGAATAAGTTTTTGTTGACATGTGCGCAAGTTTATCCTAGTTCACCGTCAAAAGCCCGTGGGCAAGCTGTAGGCTAGCTTCAGAAAATTCACAAGAAGGGACTTATATGGAGTTTACCCCGTATAGCATTTTGGTCGACGTTGGTTGGATCTCCATCCTGCTGATCGTTGGCAATATTTTGCGTAACCGCCTGCGCCTGTTTCAGCAGCTTCTTCTGCCGGCACCCATCTCCGCCGGCCTGATCGGCTTGCTGCTTGGCCCTGAAGTGCTTGGGTGGATCGGTTTCTCCGACCAGATTGGTGCTTATACCACCATTTTGATTGCCGTGATCTTCGCCTCGATGGCATGGTCAATGGATATCGGCGGGTCGGTGGCTAAAGGGGCGCGCAATATGTGGAGCTACTCCACCACCATGTTCATGTTCCAATGGGGCATCTTCATTCTGCTCGGCGTGTACCTGTTCAAACCCGTCTTCGGCACCGAAGACTGGTTCGGCATGATGCTTCCTGTCGGCTTTGTTGGCGGTTTTGGCACCGCAGCGGCAGTGGGCTCCTCGCTTGAGGCTGTCGGTGCCGAGGCGGCATCGTCGTTAGGCTTTACCTCCGCAACCATTGGTACCCTCGTTGCCATTATCGGTGGCGTCGCCGTGGCCAACTGGGGCATACGCACGGGCAAGGCAACCCAACTTGAAGGCGAGCTTCCCGACGAGCTTCGCAAAGGCTACATCGAGCGGGAGGAGGACCGACCTTCCATTGGTAAGGCAACCACGAACCCTTCGGCCATCGAGCCACTTGCTTTGCACCTCGGGTTCATCATTTTCACCGTGCTGGTGGCTTATTACGTCAACCAGTTAATTAGCGGGCAGTGGCCCAACGTGTCCATCCCGCTGTTCGCCACTTCCTTTATTGTTGGCCTGATCGGTCGTGTGATCATGCGGATGTTTAAGCGCCAGAACTATCTGGACAAGCAAACGGTAAGCACGATTTCCGGTGCCGCGACCGACTACATGATCGCCTTCGGTATCGCCTCGATTGTGCCCGCGGCACTTGCCGACTATTGGGTCGAGCTCGTTCTGCTCTTCGTTTTGGGCACCATCTTCTGCCTCTTCTATCTGCTGGTCATGGCACCAATCTTCTTTGGTAATCGCTGGATTGAACGTGGCCTCTTTGGCTGGGGTTGGGCAACCGCTGCGGTGGCAACAGGTATCGCTCTGTTGAAGATGGTCGATCCGAAGCTGCGCTCAGGCACGCTGAACGAATATGGCGTGGCCTATGTTGGCTTTGCCCCGTTTGAGATTGGCATGACCATCCTCGCGCCGATTGCTGTTATAGCAGGAATGACCGCCGGATTTGGCTGGATTACTTTTGCCATCGCTGCCGCGATCCTGATTATGTCCTACGCCTTGAAGTGGATTCCGGTCCAAGGTGACGGACCCGGCGGGGGAACAACCGATTAGGAGTGTGATGTGCATCACGATAAGTTGACATTGCTTTAAGTCTGCTCGAGAATCTTGATCTGCTTCGCAAAAGGAAACTTATTCGAAAAGTTTTCCCTTTGTCCCGAGCAACGCCTAGTCCGCGCTTCCGGCAAGGCGACCAATCACTTTAGAAGCCCCCCAAAAAAACTCTGTAGGTGTACCCCTAATCGGGTACACCGCTTTTGCGATCGAAAAGACTTTTGCAATTTAACCAATTATCACTGGAGAACATATGAACGCAGCCCGAAAAACACCCGATAGAAACCAAAAAGCAGATTCCGGCGAGAATAATGAGCGCATGTCCGGCAGCACAATTGCCGTGATTGGCGTCCTCGTCGTCACGTCCTTCGTGATGATGCTCAACGAGACCTCCCTGTCCGTCGCACTGCCCGAGATCATGGCGCAGTTTGATATCTCCGCGTCCACTGCTCAGTGGTCGCTGACCGGCGTGATGTTGACCATGGCCATCGTGATGCCGACTACTGGTTGGGTCATGGATAGGTTCACTACCCGTCAGGTGTACTTTTTCGCGCTGATTGCTTTCCTTATTGGTTCAATCATCGCCGGATGGTCGCCTAGTTTTGGCATGTTGTTGCTCGGCAGGGTCCTGCAAGCAGCAGGTACTGCAGTTCTGATTCCGTTGCAGTCGATCGTCGTCATGATCATTGTGCCTGCTAATCGACGAGGCACCGTCATGGGTCTGATCTCTATCGTTCAGGCTACGGCTCCTGCGCTTGGCCCAACATTCTCCGGCTTGGTCATGACGGTTTCTACCTGGCACACCACCTTCTGGATCATGGCAGTGCTCGTAGCTATCACCGGCCTGTTCGCCGTGAAATTCCTGAAGAACGTGGGCACCACGAAGGACTCCCCACTCGATGTGTTCTCCGTGATCCTGGCAGCCTTTGCTTTCGGCGGCCTTGTCTACGGACTCAGCTCCATTGGAACGGCAGTGACCGGCGGCCCAGCCGCACAAGCTGCGCTTGTGATCACCATCGTTGGCCTCGTCGCACTGGTCTGGTTTGTTCGCCGCCAAATCAACCTGGCGAAGGAAGGCCGTGCACTTTTGAACCTGGCTCCGCTGAAGGTGAAGAACTTCGTCGTCGCTTTGGTTTCGATCCTGTTCATCCAGGCCACCATGCTGGGTGTTTCCAACACGCTGCCACTGTACCTTCAGGGTGCACTGATGACTTCCGTTTTGGTCGCTGGCCTAGTCAACCTTCCTGGCGGCCTCCTGCAGGCAATCATCTCGCCATTCTCCGGTTCTATGTATGACCGCGTTGGACCTCGCCCACTCGTGATCCCAGGCATGATCATTGCTGCTGCTTCGCTGTATGGCCTGGCAACCGTAGATTCGAACACTTCGGTGTGGTTCATTGTGCTCATGTTCGTGGTGTTCTCCGGTGGTCTGTCGCTGGTGCTCACTCCAATGATGACCACGGCGCTGAGCTCCCTAGATCACGAGGTCTATAGTCACGGCTCCGCAATTATGAACACCCTGATGCAGCTGGCTGGTGCTGCCGGTACGGCAGTGATGATTGCTATCTTCGATATCGTCAGTGCAGCCGGTGGCGGCACCCCTGAAGCAATGGGCGATGGTGCAGCGCAGGCCTTCCTCCTTGGCGCCGTGCTTCTTACCATCGGTGTCCTTGTTGCTCTGTCCGTTCAGCGTCCTGACCTCTCGGGCTCGACGAAGACGGTGGAACCGACCTCGGAGAAGTAGACATGGAGAAGTAGACACAACGAGCACATCTTTGTGCTCTTATTCACCAAGTTTTGACAGAACTTGCACTTTCAACCAAACTGGAAAGTGCTTTGGCATAAACGGACACGAATTGCCGTTAATGTCAAAATGAAAATCCGCAACCCAGCCTTCCTGCCTTGAGCAGATAGGCTGAGGCGCGGTTTTCTTTGTTTTGTTCTCATTGCGGCGTACCTAGTTAGGTGCGCCCATTATTGGTTAATAAGGAGCTTCTTACCGTGACACCTGTGAACGGATCCCCACCAAGCCCGCAATCACAGCCTTCGGACAAGCTGTCTGGCAAGGTCATCGCAGTTATTGCTGTGCTGGTTGGCACTACTTTTGTGATGATGCTCAACGAGACCGCGCTGTCGGTCGCACTGCCCGAGATCATGGCTGATTTTGATATCACCGCATCGGTTGCGCAGTGGGCGCTCACCGGTGTCATGCTGACCATGGCCATCGTGATGCCAATGACCGGTTGGATCCTTGACCGGTTTACCACGCGCCAGGTCTATTTCTTTGCCGTGATCTTCTTCCTCATCGGTTCGATTGTTGCGGCACTTTCGCCAACATTCGTGGTTTTGCTGCTGGGTCGTGTGTTGCAGGCCATTGGTACAGCCATCGTGATGCCACTGCAGATGACCGTTGCCATGAACATCGTCCCAGCTCACCGCCGTGGCGCCATCATGGGAATCATCTCTATTGTAATGGCCGTGGGGCCAGCTCTTGGCCCAACTTTCGCGGGCCTGATCATGTCGTTTGCTACCTGGCATATGACTTTCTGGATCATGGCGGTCCTCGTGGCCATTGCAGGTCTAGTTGGCGTGCGCTACCTCCAAAATGTTGGTACAACCAAGGATGCTCCGCTCGACTTCGTCTCTGTTGTGCTCTCGGCGTTTGCCTTCGGCGGTCTCGTTTACGGCTTGAGCTCAATTGGTGAAATTGTCACCGAAGGACCAGGCGCGACCGCCGCGATCATCATCTTCATCGTCGGCGTAGTTGGCCTTGTCCTCTTTGTCTGGCGTCAGCTGGCCATGGCAAAAACCGGCAAGGCTCTGCTGAACCTGGCTCCGCTGCGTGTGCGCAACTATGTCATTGCTGTAGTAGTGATCATGATCTTCCAAATGGCTCTGCTGGGTGTGTCGAACACGCTTCCTCTCTACCTGCAGGGCGCTTTGCTCGTGTCGGTACTGGTTGCCGGTATGGTCAACCTGCCAGGTGGAATCGTCGAAACGCTCATTTCGCCCATCTCTGGTGCGCTCTATGACCGCATTGGTCCGCGCCCACTTGTCATCCCGGGTGCGGCGATCTCCGTGGCTGCGCTTTTTGCCATGGCAACCGTCGACCACACGACGTCGGTGTGGTTCATTGTGGTGATGTTCGCTGTTTTGTCGGTGGGTATCGGCCTCGCGTTGACGCCGCTGATGACCACATCGTTGAGTTCGCTTCCCGACGAGATCTATTCCCACGGTTCTGCCATTTTGAATACGCTGATGCAGCTGGCTGGCGCGGCCGGTACTGCGGTGCTAATCGCTATCTTCGATGTGACTAGTGCTGCTGGAGGTGGCACTCCTGAGGCACAAGGTGAGGGCGGTGCCCGTGCATTCTTGGTGGCCGCAATCATGTTGACCGTGGCCCTAGCGTTCTCGCTATTTGTTCAGCGACCGAACTTGTCCGGTACCACGAAGACTGTGGAAACGGCGGATCCTCGTTAAGAACTGGTAGAATTTAAAGTTGAGCGGGCGAGACTAAAGAATGCCTAAAATAGTTGCCCCTTTTTCGTACTTGAGTGGAACAGACTCAACTCTTTGTGCGTTATACCTAATGACTAACAAAACTTTAAGACGAAAGGGGCAACTATATGAGCTCGTTCAACCCAACTACGAAAACGCAGGAAGCCCTGCAACAGGCGCTGCAGAAAGCAAGCGCAAACGGTAACCCGGATATCCGTCCGGCACACCTTTTGAATGCAATTTTAACCCAGGAAGAGGGCATTGCGCGCCCTGTCCTGCAAGCTACTGGCGTCGATCCGGACACTGTCGCGAAAGAGGCAGAAGCGATCGTCGATGGCTACCCAAAGGCCGAAGGCCAGAATTTAGCAAACCCGAACTTTAACCGCGATGCTCTCAACGCGCTGAACACGGCGCAAGAGCTCGCAGGTGAACTTGGCGACGAATACGTTTCCACCGAGGTGCTGCTCGCAGCCATTGCTCGTGGCAATGATGAGGCAGCTGAGCTGCTGAAGAAGCGCGGAGCTACCTATGACGTAATTAAGCAGGCTTTCCCGTCTGTGCGTGGTAGCAAGAAGGTCACCAGCCAGGATCCGGAAGATCAGTTCCAGGCGCTGGAGAAGTACTCCACCGACCTGACTGCTCGTGCTCGCGAGGGCAAGATCGACCCTGTAATCGGGCGTGACCAGGAGATTCGCCGTGTCGTCCAGGTTCTTAGCCGCCGTACCAAGAACAACCCAGTGCTCATTGGTGAGCCTGGCGTTGGTAAGACCGCGATTGTTGAGGGCCTTGCTCGGCGTATCGTCGCAGGCGACGTTCCTGAGTCGCTGAAGGGCAAGACGCTGCTCAGCCTGGATCTCAGCTCGATGGTCGCAGGTGCGAAATACCGCGGTGAGTTCGAGGAGCGCCTGAAGGCAGTCCTCGATGAGATCAAGAGCTCTGACGGTCAGATTATTACCTTCATCGATGAGCTGCACACCATCGTCGGCGCTGGTGCAACGGGCGAAGGCTCGATGGATGCCGGCAACATGATTAAGCCAATGCTTGCCCGTGGTGAGCTGCGACTAGTCGGTGCAACCACGCTTGACGAGTACCGCAAGTACATCGAAAAGGATGCCGCTCTCGAGCGTCGTTTCCAGCAGGTCTACGTCGGTGAGCCTTCCGTGGAAGACACCGTCGGTATTCTTCGTGGCCTCAAGGAGCGCTACGAGGTGCACCACGGCGTGCGCATCCAGGACTCTGCACTAGTCGCCGCCGCCGAGCTGTCAAACCGCTACATCACCAACCGCTTCCTGCCAGACAAGGCCATTGACCTCGTCGACGAGGCTGGGTCACGGTTGCGCATGGAGATCGATTCGTCTCCAGAGGAGATCGACGAGCTTGAGCGCGTCGTTCGCCGCCTCGAGATCGAAGAGATCGCCCTGGAGAAGGAGTCGGATGCGGCCTCGAAGGATCGCCTTGAGAAACTGCGTCAAGAACTTGCCGACGAGCGCGAGAAACTCGGCGAGCTGAAAGCTCGTTGGGCAAACGAGAAGGGCTCGATTGACAAGGTTCAGGCAGCGAAGGAAGAACTGGAGAAACTGCGCAACGAGTCCGAGATCGCGGAGCGCGACGGTGACTACGCAAAGGTTTCCGAGCTGCGCTACGGCCGGATCCCAGAGCTAGAACAAGAGGTCGCCGAGGCTGAATCGCAGGCCCACGACTCCGGAAATACCATGATTGCCGAGGAAGTCACCCCTGATGTGATCGCCGAAGTAGTCAGTGCGTGGACCGGTATTCCTGCAGGCAAGATGATGCAGGGTGAGACCGAGAAGCTGCTGCACATGGAAGAAGTACTGGGTAAGCGCGTCGTCGGCCAGCACGAAGCTGTTCAGGCAGTCTCTGATGCGGTCCGCCGCTCCCGTGCAGGTATTGCGGATCCGAACCGACCAACCGGTTCCTTCCTCTTCCTTGGTCCTACCGGCGTTGGTAAGACTGAGCTGGCGAAGGCCGTCGCGGAGTTCCTCTTCGATGACGAGCAGGCCATGGTCCGCATCGACATGTCCGAGTACGGCGAGAAGCACTCCGTTTCCCGCTTGGTCGGTGCCCCTCCGGGATACGTCGGCCACGATTCGGGCGGTCAGCTGACCGAGGCCGTGCGCCGTCGCCCTTACACCCTCGTGCTTTTCGACGAGGTGGAGAAGGCTCACCCGGACGTATTCGATGTCTTGCTGCAGGTTCTCGACGATGGTCGCCTCACCGACGGCCAAGGTCGAACCGTTGATTTCAGCAACACCGTGATTATCCTGACTTCGAACCTGGGCGCAGGTGGAAGCCACGAGCAGATCATGGATGCTGTGAAGCGGACCTTCAAGCCGGAGTTCATCAACCGCCTCGACGACGTGGTCATTTTCGATCCACTGTCTCAGGAACAGCTGGTTGGCATCGTTGACATTCAGCTGCAATCCCTGGCGGACCGTCTTGCAAGTCGCCGACTCGAGCTCGATGTCTCGGATGCTGCGAAGTCTTGGTTGGCCGAGCGTGGCTACGATCCCGACTTCGGTGCCCGTCCGCTGCGTCGTCTGATTCAGCAGGCTATCGGCGACAAGCTGGCAAAGGCCCTGCTTGCGGGCGATATTGTTGACGGCGACACCGTTGCGGTGGACGTTGCCGAGGACGGCGAGTCGCTCACGGTAGCAGCGAAGTAATCGCTTTAAAGCCGGTGTACTCCCTTTTGCAGGGGGTCCACCGGCTTTTTGCTGTCTGGCACTTGTCGCTTGCTGCTTGCCACTTGTCGCGATATCGAACGCTGGCAAAAAACTGCCCAAAAATGGGCCATTACGTGCGATCTAGCAGACATTAAAAACAGGACTTCGATATCGCCGGCCCAATTCGGCCCGCACTATCGACGGATGTGCTGAAAACGACGTATGTCAAGTAGTTGTGAACCGGTTCGGTTGGTTAGCTAACGAGTAGTGCGTGCGTTTGAGGATCAGCCCCTTTATGTGTAGCCTGCAACACATAAAACAAACGGCACCGATACCAGTCCCCGCATGTAAAACCCGCGCTGATTCCTTTTTTGCCACAACCGGCTACGATGAGGGAATGACGTCCTTAACGCCAACAACCACAATTGTTACTAGGGTTCCGTTACCGGGCATCAACAACGAAGAACTTGCAGCTCACGATCTTGGAAATGGGCACTTTGTTGTGGCCAGCGTTCCATTCGTTGACACCACTTTGGCTGTCGGGGACATTGTTGAATGCGTAAGGGTTGGTGGGCAATTCCACGTCAACCAAGTTGTTGTACGCGGTGGTGCATCTACCATCCGGATTTTGCCCCAAGGTCCAGAAGATATCGCGGGAACTTTGCTCGCTTTCGGGTGCCGTGTCGAAATCGGTCCAGGCGGGATGCTCGCGGCATCGATCGGGCCGGATTGTCCTTGGGAAGGCATCCAGGAGTGGCTGGAGTCTCTCGAAGATGATGGCCAGATCCAGGTAGCTCCGGGATATACGGCGGAAAGTCACTAATCCCCTTAGTATGGCAGTCATGACTGTCTTCATCAGTGCAAACGAGCTCGCAGACTACATCCGACACGGACAAAACCAGACTGTAATCTCAACCATTTGGGCACCGCTTGAGGGTGATGCCGAGGCGATTTACCAGTCGAACCACATCCCAACCTCATTGTTCTGCGATCCGGCTTTTGCACTCGCAGGCATCCCTAGCAGCGAAGATGGCCGCAACCCGATGCCTTCGGTGCGGTCCCTTCAGCAGTCCATTAACAAGTGGGGCCTGAAGAAGGGGCGCCCAGTCGTGGTCTTTGACCCAGGCATGGGCGTATTCGCTTCGCGTGCGTGGTGGGTCCTGCGGTGGGCCGGCATCGAAGAGGTCTACATCCTCGACGGTGGCCGTGCCGAGTGGGATCGCCTTGGCTTGCCCACAGTCGGCGGTCCGGGCAATATCACAGTCGGTTCGGACGTAAAGGTTCAGCCACATTCTTTGCCAACGATTGAGATCGAGGACGTGAAGCGCTTCGATGGCACACTCCTCGACGCCCGCGGCGAGAGTCGCTTTGAAGGTCGCCGCGAGATTCTGGATCTCAAAGCCGGCCACATCCCGGGTGCTGTGAACTTGCCTGTCTCCGAGCTGTTTGACAAGGACAACAAGATCAAGCCGACCGACCAGGTGCTCGCGCGTTTGGCCCAGGAAGGCATTGACCACAACACGGATCCAGCAGATGTTGTCACCTATTCGGGTTCCGGGAATCACTCGGCGATGCTGCTCGCGGCCATGGCTCACGTCGGTCTGCCCATTGTCACTCACTACGTTGGCGGTTGGTCGCAGTGGAGTGCAGATACGGCCAATGAGGTGGCGCGTCACGTCTAAGCACGGGCAAGACGCTAAAGTTCTACTTGATGGCATACTTAGCGCTTTTCCTCGCAGTGCTCGCTCTCGTGGGAGCGGGCGTTTTGTGGTACTTCGGTTCTCGTAACGCTCAGAATCCACCGGATCGAGAAGATCCCGTGGAAGATGTCGCAGAAGAGCCTCGCTTAACGACGACGCTCCCGCCCGCGGAAGAAGAGTCCACCGTGGCCGAACCCATGGCTGAACCCGAGGCCGAACCTGTCGTGGTCGAGCAACCCGAGCCAGAACCCGAGCCCGAACCCGAGCCAGCTCCGCAGCCCGCTCCGCGTCCCGTGCGCAAATCAGGCCTGCATTTTCCAGGAGCTACTCGCAGGGATCGGCGCTCGTGGGCCGAGCAGCACGGCTACGAGTACCAGCGCACCGACAACTACCTGCTTGACGAATGGACCCGCGGGGCAGCCTCCTCGGGCGTAGCAGCAAAAGATATCGTCCATGGTGTTTCCTACGGCCACGAAACTTTGCTGATGGACCTGGGTGGCACAAACGTCATGGCTATGCGCACCGGGGTGGTCAGTGACGTGGTCGTCGATATGCGACGCGAGGGGTTTGACGCTGAGTCCTCCGACGACCTGCTTGAAGTGTCCACGATTGGTGGCTTTAGGGTCTATGCCACCGAGGTTGGTCCGGCGCAGCGAATCCTCGATGATCGCGTGCTCATTGCCCTAGAAAACATGCCCGAAGTAGTTAGCGCGGTGTGGTTTGAAACCGACTGGGTGCTGGCGCAAACCGAACAAGGGAGCACTCCCGATGACTGGGACGCAATGCTTGCGCCACTGGGATTGCTTGCCGATGCCGCCCGCGTGCTCCCTCCGCAGACCTGGCAGTTCCTGGAATTTGATCGGCCAACTCGTGAAATGGGCCAGCCGGTCCTGCTCCCCGTTGCGGAGTCCCACACCGAGGAACCTGACACTGGTGTGCATATCGTGCGTCCTGAAGAACCACTCGAGTTGCCCACGCGAACAACGGGCACCGTGCACGGAATCATGGAACATCACGCCATCGGCGGCGACGAGGTAGAAGCCATCGCCGACGGAAAGTACGAGGGCCCCGTCAACGATGGCACCCGGATAACCAGGGAGCTGAAACCACCGAGTATCTTCGGCGACTAACATATGGCGCATGACTGATAATCGCGTCGATTCCGCAGCAAAAGAAAAGCTCGCAGCCCTGGTCAAAGAGCTTGCCATTGTTCACGGCAAGGTCACGTTGTCTTCGGGCAAGGAAGCTGACTACTACGTGGACCTGCGTCGTGCCACGCTGCACCACGAAGCATCCCGCCTGATCGGCCAGCTTTTGCGCCAGATCACCTCTGACCTCGACTATGTTGCAGTTGGCGGCCTGACCTTGGGCGCCGACCCAGTTGCTACCGCGATCATGCACGCTGAAGGAGACCCGGTCGACGCATTCGTTGTGCGCAAGGAAGCGAAGAAGCATGGCATGCAGCGTCGCATTGAGGGCCCGTCGATCGTCGGCAAGCGAGTGCTCGTTGTCGAAGACACCACCACGACCGGTAACTCGCCGCTGACCGCGGTTGAGGCCGTGCGTGCGGAAGGCGCTGAAGTTGTTGCTGTGGCAACGGTGGTTGATCGTGCCACCGGTGCGGAAGCGGTGATCCGCGAGGCGGGCGTGGAGTATCGCTACTTGCTCGGCCTGGAGGACCTTGGTCTTGCGTAGTACCTCGGAGCCCGGCCCGACCGAATGGGGCGAGGGTCGCCACGGGGTCGGGCCGTGGGAGGGCCAATGGCCTACCGATTCGCGTTACGACGAGGCGTTGTTGCGCGAAGGTGATCGTCGTAACGTGGTCGATGCATACCGATACTGGACGCGCGAGGCGATTATCGCCGACATTGACACCCGACGTCATTCCTTTCACGTGGCTATTGAGAACTTTGAAAACGATGCGAATATTGGCACCGTCGTGCGTACGGCGAACGCGTTCGCTGCAGATACGGTGCACATTGTGGGCAAGAAGCGATGGAATCGACGCGGGGCGATGGTCACCGATAGGTATCAACACCTGGAACATCATGCGACCATTGAGGATTTGGTGGCCTGGTGCATCGAGCGTGACCTGCCGATTGTGGCGATTGATAATACCCCCGGGGCGACTCCGCTAGAAACCGCCGAGTTGCCGAAAAACTGTATGCTTGTTTTTGGACAAGAAGGGCCGGGAGTCACAGCAGAAGCCCAGGGTGCAGCGGTAATGACGTGCTCGATAGCTCAGTTTGGGTCTACCCGGTCGATCAACGCCGGAGTCGCGGCAGGCATTGCCATGCATGCGTGGGTTCGCCAGCACGCTGATCTGAAACGTTCGTGGTGAAATCACGATATGGTAAATATTGATGAAGTTTCCTTCGATTGAGGAGAGTAGTGCCTGAGACATGGGCGCACCGCGCCGACCTTGCTGAATCCGCGATTAATGAGCGTCACGCGTCGCGGCTGTGGGGGATGCCCCGCACCAACCTTGCGGTGGTCAGTTGGCCACCCACCACCAAAGAGAAACTCTTTGGACATTGGCATTATTGGTGGCAGGCGCAATATCTCGATTGCCAGGTGGACGCAGCGCTGCGGCGCGAAACGAAGACGCGTCGTCGGCGCATCACGGATACCATGCGCGGAATACAAATCCGCAACTTGGGCAAGTTGGTGAATAATCGCTATTTTGATGACAAGGCTTGGATGGCGCTTGCCATGCGCCGGGCTGGCAACCTGAACCGTGTGAAGGCGCCGAAGCAGCTCAGCGAGCTGGAGTTCAACCTCATCGCGGGCATTGATTCGGTCACTGGTGTGCTGCCCTGGCGTGAGGGGGAAACCTACTACAATGTTCCCTCGAATGGTCCCGCTGCGATCATGATGGCTCGCACAGGCAGGCTGGATCAGGCACGCGAGATCGTGGACTGGATCTACGATAATTTGCTCGCTGACAATGGCCTGGTCATGGACGGTGTGCGCATGCGCATGCACGGCCCAGAAATCGTGGACAAAACGTATACCTACAACCAGGGCGTGCTGCTCGGCGCCTCGCTGGAAATTGTGCTTGCTCTACGCCAGCGCGCGGGGCTGGGCCAGGATGAGGCGGTGGACTCCTACGATGATGCCTCCAAGGCCGACGAATCGATTACATATGTCACTCACATTCGTTCGCTGATGCAGGCGATTGCCTTGCACATGGCTTCGCCCCAAGGTGTCATTCTCGGCGGCGGAGACGGGGACGGAGGCCTGTTCAAAGGCATCCTGGCCAGGTACTTAGCCGATATTGCGGTGCGCTTGCCGGAGGATTCACCGGCAAATACGGCGACGAAGAAGGTGGCCAAGCGCATTGTCGTGGCCTCAGCGGAGTCGGTGTGGAACCACCGCCTCGAAGTTGATGGCCTGCCAATCTTCTCGTCCGATTGGACCCAAGACGCGCGCCTGCCACACAACTACGGCCTCGGCCCGTCGTCGGTGCCCGAAGCCATGGGCATGATTCGCATCGACGAGCGTGATCTCTCGGTGCAGCTCTCCGGTTGGATGTTGTTGGAGGCGGCGGCGCGCGTGAGCGCTAGCGATGAAGACTAGCGACGAAGGCTAGTGCGCAATTTCGGGTGTGCGGGTGTGATTGTCAAGCCAAAACTTCTATTTCAAGGCATACTGGGAAAGAATCTCAGTATTTCAACAATGGAGGATTTCTCAGCTCATGCCTATTGCAACTCCCGAGGTCTACAACGCAATGCTGGATCAGGCAAAGGAAGGTGGCTACGCATTCCCAGCCATCAACTGCACCTCTTCCGAGACCATCAACGCTGCCCTGAAGGGTTTCGCCGAGGCTGAGTCCGACGGCATCATCCAGTTTTCCACTGGTGGTGCAGAGTTCGGCTCCGGCTTGGCAGTAAAGAACAAGGTCGCAGGAGCACAGGCGCTGGCAGCTTTCGCTCACGAGGCAGCAAAGCACTACGGCATCAACGTTGCCCTGCACACGGACCACTGCCAGAAGGAAGTTCTGGACGAGTACGTACGCCCCTTGATCGCTATTTCCCAGGAGCGCGTGGACCGTGGCGAACTCCCACTGTTCCAGTCCCACATGTGGGATGGTTCCGCAGTGCCAATCGCCGAGAACCTTGAGATCGCTCAGGAGCTCCTGGAGAAGGCACGCAACGCCAACATCATCCTTGAGGTTGAAATCGGCGTTGTCGGCGGCGAAGAGGACGGCGTTGAGGCAAAGGCCGGCGCTAACCTGTACACCACCGAAGAGGACTTCGAGAAGACCATTGACGCTCTGGGTACCGGCGAGAACGGCCGTTACCTTCTGGCCGCAACCTTCGGCAACGTACACGGCGTGTACAAGCCAGGCAATGTGAAGCTGCGCCCAGAAATCTTGAAGATGGGCCAGGACGCAGCCATTAAGAAGCTTGGCCTGGATGCTTCCGCTCAGCCATTCGACTTTGTTTTCCACGGTGGCTCCGGCTCCGAGAAGGAAAAGATCGAAGAGGCACTGACCTACGGTGTTATCAAGATGAACGTTGACACCGACACCCAGTACGCATTCACCCGCCCAATCGTGGGCCACATGTTTGAGAACTACAGCGGCGTTCTCAAGGTTGACGGCGAAGTGGGCAACAAGAAGGTCTATGACCCACGCTCTTACATGAAGAAGGCAGAGCAGGGTATGTCCGAGCGCGTCATCGAGTCCTGCAAGGACCTGAAGTCGGCTGGCAAGTCTGTAACCAAGTAAGCACCAAGTAACGCCAGTTACCCAAAAGCTCCCGCGCAACGGCGCGGGAGCTTTTCGCTTCGAGTATCCTTTGATGAGCAGTAATTAACGGAAGAATCGGGGTGAATTTGTGGCAAAAGAACGCATGGGCACGCGTGCGCGCTTGCACGCGATCGACCGCTCGCTGCAGTCCCGCCTCGCGCGCCTGCGCAAGCGCTGGTGGCAGATTATCCAGACTGCGCTTGCCTCCGGGTTGGCGTATTGGGTGGCCCAAGAACTCATCGGCCACGCCACCCCGTTCTTCGCCCCGATTTCGGTGGTAATCATCCTGTCCGTCTCTGGCGGAGACAGGGTCAAGCGCGCTTTCGAGTTATCCATGGGCTGTGTCCTCGGCGTGCTTGTCGGCGACCTGCTCATCGCCCCGCTTGGCACCGGCGGGTGGCAGATTGCGCTTGCCGTCGGAGTGAGCCTCATAGTGGCGGGATTCTTCACCAGCTCCGTGCTTGTCAATAACCAAGTTGCCATCGGAGCGATCCTGATTGCCACGATCATGCCACCCGGCGCGGAAACCACCGGCATCGACCGCACCCTCGACGCCCTTGTGGGGTCCACCATTGCAATCCTGGTGATCGCGTTTTTGCCTTCGTCGCCACTGTCGTCGGCACGCCACGAAATAGCCAAGGTGCTAGGTATTGCGTCGTCGGTGCTCGACGATGTGGCGAAGGGGTTGCGCGACAACGACGCCGAGCTTATCGACGATGCACTGGCCGCCATCCGCGGAACTCAAAGTGGCATCGATGCCATGCTTACAGCCACGAAGTCGGGCGCCGAATCGTCGAGAATTTCTCCCTTCTTGTGGGCCACCCGCAGGTATGTCCGTTCCCTGGAACGCGTGATCGAGCCCGTGGATAACGCGATTAGGAACGTACGTGTCCTTGCCCGGCGCGCACATGTGCTGGTTGAAGACGGGGATACCGTAAGTGATCGTCAGATCGAGATCATTGATGCGCTGGCGAAGTACTTCCTAGATCTCTCGGATATGTACGAAGTGAATACGGAACTCAGTCAGTCCCAGGAGATCCCGGTATTGGTGAATAAGCTGCGCCAGCTAGGCTCCGAAGCCTCGATGGATGTTATCGAAGAAGATAGTGTACTTAGCGCGTATGTCATTTTGGCCCAGTCGCGCTCCATCATCGTTGACCTGCTGCAGGTCTGCGGAATGTCGCGCGAATCTGCTTTGGCCGTGCTTTCTCCTACCTCAGAGACCCCGGCGTACCCGCCGGAGGTGTGGGACGAGGATGAGCACAAGAAGTCCTAGGACTTGAGCGTCTGGTACCCCGAGACATCATCTAAATCCTTGACCTCAAAGTGCTTGTAACACTTGTGGCGATCAGGGGCGGTGAGGTGGCCCTCCATGCCAATCTCTGGGGCGTCGTCGAGCTTGTCCTTGGGAAAAGCGACGTGGATGCCATCTTGCTTCAAGTCGTGTCCGCGCAGCGGAACAATGGAGCTCTTGGCCCCGAAGAGACCGTGCTTGAGCTCAATGAAGTCCGGCTGGCCAGTCTCGTCATTGAGGTAGACGTCCGAGGCAGTGCCAATTTTCTCACCGAGGTTGTCGAAGACTGTGGCATTGAGCAGGGAGTCGACGTTGCGTGGGGCAGTCTCAGAATCAGTCATGCCCCCAATCTACTCCCCCAAATCTCTATGCAGGGCGAACAGCCTGCATGTCCCTCAAATGTCGGTAGAAGGTCACCCGCTTGACCGGGCGAGGGTGATCGACTCCATCGATGGTGATCAAGATGTCTACTCCGCCCGATTGCACGGCGCGACCAGTTTTCATCCGGTTACCATCGACCTGATTGGTGGGCACAGCCTTGCCACGTGTGCGCCAGCGCAGCAGGGAATTCGAGGACCACTGCTGCAACTCGCGGGGATCATGTTTGGTCAGGGTGCCGCTGCTGATTCGGGGAGTCACCAAAGGTACTGCTGCGATGCCGGGGGCGTCGATCATAGGGACAAGGCGAGCGCCGAATTGGCCGTAGAAGCGGGCATCAGGTTCGGAGTCATCTTTAGGCTCAGAGCGCAAGACGATGAGCTCGGAATCAACCACGATTTCGCCGATGTATTCGCCGACTGATTCCTGGCCAGGGGTGTCGTCGTCAAGCGAAAAACGCGTCAACGACGCGGAACCCGCGACCACCGTCGACGTGTCTGTGCGGATCGTGGGCACGGGACGCACCTGGCCGTTGAGGGCGACGTCGAGGGCGTTGACTGAGCTGAGGCCCCAATTGATGGCGGCGGACGAGGTGAAATCGACGGGCAGGTAGGCGATTTCCATCCACATGTAGTCGGCGCGCATCATGCGGGTGAGCACGGCGGAAAGTGCCGCATCGGAGCCGGCCACGACCACGCGGACAGGGCGGACGAGGTGCTGCGGAGCGAATCCGGGGGTGCCCAAGTGGGCGACATCGGGTTGTGCTGCGATCTCATCGAGGGAAGGGGTGGGATCGACGGGCAATTCTTCGTGCGCGATCTCATCCAAGAATTTCAGTTCCGTGCGGGTGGGTACCTCGGAAACCTCCACATAATCGGTCACCGGATTGCGCGGAATGCCGGCTGAATCCAGTAATTCGGGGTAGGGCAGAGGGCCGCCACACGAAATGAAGATAAGGCGCATGTCCGTAGATCCTATCGTGCCTAGTACACTAGCTTTGCACAAGTACATCGATTGATCGGAAGTGATCATATGGCGGCAATCGTAATCGTCGGCGCACAGTGGGGGGACGAGGGTAAAGGTAAAGCTACCGATATCCTTGGTGGTCTCGTCGACTACGTTGTCAAACCCAATGGTGGTAATAACGCAGGTCACACCGTTGTTGTCGGTGGTGAAAAGTACGAACTGAAGCTGCTTCCAGCGGGTGTTCTGTCGGAAAATGCCGTCCCAATTCTGGGCAACGGTGTGGTGATCAACTTGGAGGCACTCTTCGAGGAGATCGACGGCCTGGAGGCACGTGGCGCCGATGCATCGCGCCTGCGTATCTCTGCGAACGCGCACTTAGTGGCTCCGTACCACCAGACGCTTGACCGTGTGCAGGAACGCTTCCTGGGCAAGCGCGCCATTGGCACCACCGGCCGCGGCATCGGCCCAACATACTCGGACAAGGTCGGGCGTGTGGGTATCCGCGTGCAGGACATTTTCGACGAGTCGATACTGCGCCAGAAGATCGAATCCGCACTCGATGTGAAGAACCAGATGCTGGTGAAGATGTACAACCGCAAGGCCATCGAAGTCGATGCCATGGTGGATTACTTCTTGGGCTACGCCGATCGCCTGCGCCCGATGGTCATTGAATCCGAGTACGTACTGAACAAGGCGCTCGACGAGGGCAAGCACGTGCTCATGGAGGGCGGCCAGGCCACCATGTTGGACGTGGACCACGGCACCTACCCGTTTGTCACCTCCTCAAACCCTACCGCCGGTGGCGCATGCGTGGGCGCGGGCATCGGCCCCACCCGTATCACTGCCTCCCTGGGCATCATCAAGGCCTACACCACGCGTGTGGGTGCCGGCCCATTCCCCACCGAGCTCTTCGACAAGTGGGGCGATTACCTGCAAACTGTCGGCGGTGAGGTCGGCGTGAACACCGGTCGTAAGCGCCGTTGTGGCTGGTACGACTCGGTGATTGCCCGCTACGCCTCGCGCGTTAACGGTTTCACCGACTACTTCCTGACCAAGCTTGACGTGCTCACCGGCATCGGCGAGATCCCGATCTGCGTGGCCTACGATGTTGACGGAGTGCGTCACGACGAGATGCCACTGACCCAGTCGGACTTCCACCACGCGGAACCAATCTTTGAAACCATGCCTGCCTGGGACGAAGACATCACCGAGTGCCGCACCTTCGAGGAGCTGCCGCAGAAGGCTCAGGACTATGTTCTGCGCCTTGAAGAGCTCTCCGGCGCACCGATTAGCTACATCGGTGTGGGCCCCGGCCGCGATCAGACGATTGTCCGCCACGACGTGATGGAGCGCTAATTATGGTTTCACATCCGCTTGGTACCCCGATGACCCCCAATGCCACCAAGGTTTTGCTCTTGGGGAGCGGCGAGATCGGGAAGGAACTCACCCTGTCCTTTCAGCGCTTGGGTCTCGAGGTCCATGCGGTTGACCAGTACGCGAACGCTCCCGCTCACCAGTCGGCGCACTACGCCTACGTCGCCGACACGATGAATGCCGGCCAGATCGAGGAACTCATTGAGAAGATCCAGCCGGATTACATCGTTCCCGAGATCGAAACCGTCGCCGCCGACGTCTTGGCGCGCGCTGAGGCTTCCGGCAAAGCCATGGTCGTGCCTTCGGCACGCGCATGCGAGCTCACGGTGTCGCGCCAGGGCATTCGTCGTGTAGCGAGCGAAGAGCTTGGCTTGCCGACGACCGCGTACCGCTTTGCCTTCTCCCCCGAACAAGTGCGCGCGGCCGCGGACGAATTGGGCTACCCCTGCATAGTCAAGCCCGCGGTTTCCTCTTCAGGCAAGGGCCATACCCTCCTGCGCGACGCCGAAGGCGTGCAACAGGCCTGGGATGAGGCGCAACAGCCTGACTCGGCGGGCTACGTCAGTGTCGAACGGTTTGTGAACTTCGATTTCGAGGTGACCATTCTGGCGGTACGTTCCATCGATCCGAACACGGGCGAGCTAGCCACCTGGTTCTGCGAACCCATTGGGCGCAGGCACTCCCACGGCAGGCTGGTGGAGTTCTGGCAGCCCGCGCCGATGTCCGAAGGGGCGATGGGCAACGCGCGCTCGATGGCCGCGCGCATCACCAATGCTCTTGGAGGGCGCGGTGTCTACGGCGTTGAACTGTTCGTGGCGGGCGATGACGTGTACTTCTCCTCGGTCACCCCACGCCCGCATGACACGGGCAGCCTGACTACGCAGACCCAGCGCTTTTCGCAGTTTGACCTGCATGCGCGCGCAATTTTGGGCCTGCCCATTGACTCCACCCTGGTCACCCCAGGTGCGGCGCGCTATATCCACGCGCCCGAAGACTCGGAGACAGTTTCTTATACCGGAGTGGCAGAAGCGCTAGCGGTTCCTGAAACTGACGTGCGTTTCTTCGGCAAACCTACCGGCTACCCTGGACGCCGCATGGGTGTAGTAACCAGCACAGCCGAAACCATCGACGAGGCAAAAGCCCGCGCGAAGGAAGCGACTGCGCAGATTACTGTTCAGAGTTAGAAATGAAGTAGGAGAGCCCGGCCACCGTGAGGCGCATCGGCTGATGCAGAACACCCGTGTCTTCGTATGGCTCGCCGACCTCCTCGAACCCGCGCTGTGCGTAAAACTCCTTGGACGACTCTTGTGCGTCTAGGATTACTTCGCGCTCGGGCCAGACCTTGCGGGCCTGCTTCATTGCGGCGAGGAAGACCTCAGAGCCGAGGTCCGTGCCACGCTCTGCCTCGGCGACGGCGAAGCGACCGAACTTAGTTGAGTCTTCGTGCGGGTAAATGCGGGCGCAACCGACAATGGTGTTGGCCCGCTTCGCGATGATATGCCACGTATCCTGCTCGGCATCCGTATCATCGATTTCTGCGTATGGCGTTTTTTGCTCGTGGACGAAGACATCCACGCGCAACTTGTAGAGTTGGTGAACCTCGAGGGCGGAAAGGTCGATGAGACGGACTGCCGAGATTAGGTTATTCATAAACCCGAGTTTAACGTCTTTTCCGCCGGGATTGGCAGCGTTGGGTGACTAGATCTCGTATTCCGGGTGCGCGTGCTTGATCATGTCGTCCCATTCCACAACCTTTTTGCGCTCGCGGCCCTCGGCCTCACCGAACGCCCGCTCTGCAGCATCGAGGTTTGCCCAGCCTTCCCAGGTGGTAATGGGGATCTCGCGCTCTTCGAGGAAATTGAGAATTGCCTGCGAGTCGCGCTGCGGTGCTTGGGTGAGCTTGCCTGCTTCGTAGTCTTCCAACAGCATTGCCGTGGTGTCCTTTGCATCGGACTTGGTATTGCCGATCAGGCCCACCGGGCCACGCTTGATCCAGCCGGTGGTGTAGAGGCCCGGGACGATCTCGCCATCTGGTTCGGTGAGGACGTGGCCATTGTCGTTCGGCATGACCGACTTTTCCGAGTCGAAGGGAACGCCGAGGACTGGCTCGGGGCGGTAGCCAACTGCACGGTAAACGGCCTGCACATCCCAGGTGGTGTACTTGCCGGTGCCACGCACGGAACCATTGCCATCGAGTTCGGTGCGCTCCGTTTTGAAACCGACGACGTTGCCATCTTCGCCGAGGATTTCCACCGGAGACTCAAAGAAGTGGATGTAGATCTTGTGCGGAGCGTCTTTTGGTTCGCGCATGGCGTAGCTCTCCAGCACCTGGCAGACCAGGTCAACGGACTTCGAGGAGCGGCGAGCCTGCTCAGAAGCCTCGTCGTAATCAATATCTTCTGGGTCGACGATGACTTCGATGGTATCGGAGTGGTCGAGTTCCTTGAGCTCCTGCGGCGTGAACTTCGCCTGAGCAGGGCCACGACGACCGAAGATATGAACTTCCTTCGCGGCGTTTTGGGAGAGGTTCTCGTACACATTGTCCGGAATCTCGGTGGTGTGGAGCTCGTCTCCGGTTTTCGCCAGGATGCGGGCAATATCAAGGGCGACGTTACCAACGCCAACTACGGCAACCTGCTGCGCCGAGAGATCCCAGTCGCGCGTGAAGTCTGGGTTGCCATCGTAGAAGCCGACGAATTGGCCCGCACCGTAGTGGCCGTTGAGTTCCTTGCCCGGGATATTGAGGTCCTTATCGGCGGTGGCACCGGTGGCGAAAATGATTGCGTCGTAAAAGTTGCGAAGTTCGTCAACAGTGATGTCTTTGCCCACCTCGACATTGCCAATCAAGCGAATCTCGGGTTTATCCAATACATTATGAAGGCTACGAATAATACCTTTGATTCGTGGATGGTCAGGGGCAACGCCGTAGCGGATGAGGCCAAAGGGGGCTGGCATACGTTCGAATAAATCGATAGAAACCTCGACATCGGATTTAACCAACAGGTCAGAGGCGTAGATGCCAGCTGGGCCAGATCCTACGACGGCAACGCGTAGGGGAGTGCTCATGAATTTCCTCACCTTAATATGTTCTAAATATGTTTTCCTCTCACCAAAGTATAGGCGACGGAGGTTTGAGCCGAAGAACCAAAAATTATTGGTGTTATTACATTCACTTTCACACAAATGTGTAGTGTGTTTCGGGCTACAATGGTCCACAAGCCTGGGCGTGCATCACACCTTGCTCTTGCAGGGCACAAAGCAAGCGCAGTCCAGAAAAAGTACGACTTTCTCTACCATTTTGAAACCACCCCCTGCACCCAACGGAAAGGCAACCCCATGGCAGAGCAGCGGTCAGCATTGGTCTCCGCAGTAAATCGCAACTTCGACGGCGTCGATCTGAATTCTCTGGCACGAGATCTGGGTCTACGTGTGGTCAAGCTCGATGATTTCGAATCCTCCCTCGCAGCGATCTACTCCGCGCATATTCTCGACGAGGGCCCAGCGCTCATCATCGGTACTGGTAACAACACATTTGACGCCGAAGCGGCAGCCGCTCTCGGGGTTCCATTCATTCTGCTTCACGATGGAAAGGGTCGCCACGCTGAGCTGGGCGAGCGTTCCGCAAAGCGCGTCCACGCAGTTGTGGCCGCCACCGTCACAGCAGAGGAACTCCAGGATTCCGCCAAGATTGCGAACTACCTCAAGGTAGATGCACAGCCAGTGATTTCGCCGCCAGTATTCGAAGCTGCTTTGCTTGAGCGCGCCCGCGCAGTGGGAGCACATATCGTTCTGCCTGAAGGCCACGATGACCGCATCCTGCTCGCCGCTGGCCAGCTCCTGAAGCAGAACATTGCAAGAATCACCATCATCGGTGACCCAGAGGATATGGAAAACCGAGCACACGAGCTCGGCGTTGACCTCTCTGATGCACACCTGCTGGACCACCTCACTTCTCCTCTCCAGGAAGAGTTCGCACAGGACTTCGTCGAGTTGCGCAAGAAGAAGGGCGTGACCATTGAAGAGGCACGCGAAACCATGAAGGACATCTCCTACTTCGGCACCATGATGGTGTACAAGGGCATGGCAGATGGCATGGTTTCCGGCGCAGCGAACACTACCGCGCACACCATTCGTCCTGCATTGCAGATTATTAAGACCACGCCTGAGGCCTCCGTTGTCTCCTCGATCTTCCTGATGGTTATGCGTGGCCGTTTGTGGGCGTTCGGTGACTGTGCTGTGAACCCGAACCCAACCGCGGAGCAGCTCGGCGAAATCGCAGTTGTTTCCGCTCGTACCGCTGCTCAGTTCGGCATTGATCCGAAGGTAGCTATTCTGTCTTATTCCACCGGTTCCTCCGGTGCAGGCCCTGACGTGGAGCGTGCCTGTCAGGCCGTGGACAGGGCTCGCGAGATCGACCCAGACCTCTGCGTTGACGGCCCAATGCAGTTCGACGCTGCCTGTGACCCAGGTGTGGCAAAGCGCAAGATGCCAGACTCCCCAGTTGCGGGCCACGCTAATGTTTTCGTCTTTCCTGACTTGGAAGCAGGCAACATTGGTTACAAGACGGCCCAGCGCGTCGGCGACGCATTGGCTGTAGGCCCCATCCTGCAGGGCATGAACAAGCCAGTCAACGATCTATCCCGTGGTGCGACTGTTCCTGACATTGTCAACACCGTCGCAATTACCGCTATTCAAGCCGGAGGGAACAAGTAAATGTCCTATGCTCTTGTTATTAACTCGGGGTCTTCCTCGGTCAAGTTCCAAATCGTCGACCCGAACGCGGACGCCTCAGCAGAACCATTTGTCTCCGGCTTGGTTGAACAAATCGGCGAGCCAAGCGGCCGCATCACCATCAAGCACGCAGGCGAGAAGCACGTAGTGCAGCAGCCAGTGCCAAACCACACCGTTGGTTTGGAAGCTGCAATGAAGATGCTCGAAGGCCTCGGCGCTGGCCCGACCCAGGTGGACATTATTGCAGTTGGCCACCGCGTGGTCCACGGCGGCATGGTCTTCTCGGCACCAGAGCTGATCAATGACCAGGTTGTTGAGATGATCCGCGACCTGATTCCGCTCGCCCCACTGCATAACCCAGCCAACATTGATGGCATCGAGGTGGCACGTAAGTTGCTCCCAGACCTGCCTCATGTGGCTGTCTTCGACACCGGCTTCTTCCGCGACCTTCCAGCAGCCGCGGCTATCTACGCTATTAATGGTGAGGTAGCTAAAGAGAACCAGATTCGTCGATACGGCTTCCACGGCACTTCCCACGAGTACATCTCTGGCCAGGTCCCACAGCTTCTGGATATGCCAGCTGGTTCCGTCAACCAGATCGTGCTGCACCTGGGCAACGGTGCCTCGGCTTCCGCGGTGCGCGGTGGCCACCCGATTGACACCTCCATGGGCATGACCCCACTGGCAGGCCTAGTCATGGGTACTCGCTGTGGCGATATCGACCCAGGTATAATCTTCCACCTGGCGCGCAACGGTGGCATGAGCATCGATGAGATCGATAACCTTCTCAACCGTAAATCGGGTGTGAAGGGCCTGTCCGGTGTGAACGATTTCCGGGACCTGCACCGCTTGATCGACGAAGATAACGACGATGCAGCCCTGGCCTACGATGTCTACATTCACCAGCTGCGTCGCGTGATCGGTTCCTACATGATCGCGCTGGGGCGCGTGGACGCGATTACCTTCACCGCGGGCGTGGGCGAAAATGATGTGGCCACTCGTCGTGACGCTCTTAGAGGCCTGCAGCACTACGGCATCAAGATCGATCCGGAGCGCAACGAAACCCGCGCAGACGGTGCGCGCTTGATCTCCACCGACGACTCGACGACGCGCGTCTTCGTCGTGCCCACCAACGAGGAGCTTGCCATCGCGCAGAAGGCAGCAGCCTTGGCGCAAAAGGCATAGCTACCACAGATGGTAGTGGTCGTCTTGCAGGCCACGGTGCCATTTCCACGGCTCCGACCACGCTAGACGACGACCACCGCCCCGACGTTGTTGGAGAGCTTCCTCCACAGCGTCGAGGCAGCGGCCGCGCTCAATGTCGACGCATTTCGCGGTGAACTGCAACAAGGTGTATCCGTTGAGCGCTGCCCAATTGGCCTTCCACACGTCGCGGATATAGTTTTGCCAGCCCAGATTCGTGCTGGTCTCGCGGTGAAAATCGTAAGCGCCGACCTCGATGAGTAGCTTGCGTTCAGTGGCGTGCTGAAAATCCCACATCATGCCCGCGATGAGCACGTTGTTTTCAAACTTGAGGCCGCGGCCCTCGAGGGCGTGGTGGAACTGGCGCTCGAGTTTGCTGTCTGCCCCGAGCCGGATTGTTTTCAGGAATTCCTTGAAGGAATCGGGCACGCGGGAAAGTTCGCCGAGGTCTTGAGCCAGTTTCTCCTTGCCGATTCGGCCGTCGTAGGAGATGCGGAGGAACTCGGCCACCTCAGGACACGTTTCGGGGGCATTGTAGGCATCCAGGGCGGCTACGGCAGGTCGGACCACGGGCACTTTCTTGATCTGCTTATGCGGGGCTTCCCGCTTCGGGTACGTGCGCAGATAGGGAGTATCGCGCTTGCGCGTGGTCTCGGGGACTCGCGCGTGGACGGGGAAAGTGAGCTGCTGTTCCTGGTGGATTTCCATGGCGGTTTGGGCGGTGAACACTGCAGGCGTCTCGGACCTAGCCAGCGCCTGCACTAACGCAGCTGGGCTGACCGGATCTTTGAGATACATATTGCGGGCGATTTGTGTGAACTGACCGGTTGAAACCCGCAGCTCGAACTGCCTTTTACTGAGTGAGTATTTGTTGCGCAATTCTTCGCGCGTGTACACGGTTAGTGGATCCATGGTTCCCCCGGAATTCCTGTCCCCTCGAAGCACTTCCACTTCAGGAGGATAGGGGGTCGGAGCGGAGCGTGCTTGGTTTAGGGTTTTCGTGGGTTCGTTTTCGTGGGGCGCGCCCCACGAGGTGCACTTTGCAAGTCTTTGTTCTCAGCGACCTGCGGTTTTAGATTTCGCAGTGCGTTAGGTCCGGTTTTTGAGCATCTGAGGCTAGCTCGGCGGACCTAACGCACGACGAAATCTAAAAGCCCAGGTCAAATAATGGTGATATCTTGCGAAGTGCACCTTTTCAAGGACTCGGGGCCGCGAAACCCTAGAACCATGCTAGAACCAGGCTAGAACCAGGTCAGCGGGCGCACCTTATTGGCCATATCCACCAAGGCGTAGCGGTGCCGCGGGTACGGGGAGAGCCGAGCCTGCTGGCGAAGTGTGAATGAGAGCCCGTAGCGCAAACCTGTCTGGGTGAAGTCGTATTCAAAGAGCTGGTTCGGGGAGGCCGCGGCGTCCACGTTTGCGTCGCGCAGGAAGTTTAGACCAGCGTTGAGCACGGCCACCTTGATTTGCAGGAAGCGGGGCTCGTTGGTGGGGATTTCCTCGAGGCGCCGGGCAGCGCGGCGAATCCGGGACTCGGTGAGCGTATCCGAAATCAGGTCCAAAATCGTGGTCAGCTGCGCCATTCTGTGGTGGCGCGAGGACTGCGGCACCTTATCCAGCGCGGCCACAGCCAGCTCGACTTGGCGCTCGGCCATCAGTTGACGAGCCAAGCCAAAAGCCGAAGAGACCGTAGTCGGGTTAGTCAACCAGACCAGGGAATACAGGCGCATCGCGTTAAAGCGCAGGTCCGTGGGATTCGTGGTGATGTGCGTCCAGTCAGCCGTGAGATCCTCGAACTTTTCCGGGTCCAGATTGCCTAGGTGCGAGGTGATGCCGGAGGTGGCGCGGGCGGTAGCGTCGTCGAGAAGCTCGACCTCTGCATTTCCCTGCTCTTGCAAAAGCAGCTCGTCGACGGCCGCGATGGCAAGCTTTGGGGCGGCCTCTCCGGGCAGTACTTCAAGGACGCTGACGAAGCTTGCTTGGGCGGCGGTGAAATCGTCGAGAAGCAATTCTGTGATCCCTGAATACCACTGGTACCTCCAGTCACTGGAGAGGCGATCCGCCAGCGATTGGAGCCACTCGCGCGCCTGCGTGGTCAGGCCGAGCTCGAGCATTGAGCGCACAACGGCGAAAGGGATTTCGGCGGAATGCTCGTACTCGGGGGCCTGCATGGCCTGGCGCAGCGATTCGAGCGTTTCCTGCGGCTCTGCGTAGGAGGAACCCGACAGGATCGACGCGGCGGGGTCCTCGCGATTAATCAGCGGCGTTGGGATCGCCGAGACGACCTCCTGCGAGGTGATCTCCACGGTTCGGTCGATGCCGTCGAGGAGCTGATCCGTGCGAAACACCAGGTGCTTCGTACCAAACGTGGTACGTTGCGGCGAAAACAGGGAGTGCTGCGCGGGGTGGGTGATGCCGTCGCGAAGCGCGATGACCTCGCGCAGGACACCATAAAGTTGCGGTTCGAGCTCGCTTATCGACGAGAACCTGCGCTTCGGATCCGGATGGCAACAACGCTGGAGGAAGCGGTAAAAGGACAAGAATCTGCGGAAGGTGGGTTCTGTCGTAGGCGAGGGTAAACCCTGTGTGAAGACGCCATTTTGTTTTGGCAGATTGACTGTCATGGCAGCGAGAGTGCGGCCGATTGTGTAAATGTCGGAGGCAATCGAGGGACCTTCGGTGGCAACTTCGGGTGCCTGGAAACCCTTTGTTCCATAGATAAAACCATAGGCGCCGATACCGGATACCGCGCCCAGATCGATGAGCTTGACGTGGTCCTCAGTGACAATGACGTTGTCCGGTTTGAGATCGTTGTAGACCACGCCGCGGGAGTGCAGATAGTCGAGCGCGGGAAGAATCTCGAGGATATACGCCAAGGCGAGATCGACGGGGAAGAGGTCACCCTCGTGCTCCTTTCGGCGCTGGCGCAGAGAAGGACCACCGACAAACTCCATGACAATGAACCCGCCGGGCACGCGGGGGTCATCGATGAAGTTGAAAATTTTCACGATGCCGGGGTGGGTAATATCGGCGAGAAACTCGCGTTCAGCTACCGCGGCGGCGGTTTCATCGGCTGACTTTTCCGCCTGCATTCCTTTCAGCACGACGAGGCGCTCGGAGACGAAGTGGTCCTCGGCAAGATAGATCCAGCCCATGCCACCGTGGGCAATGACACCCAGGATCTCGTACTGGCCCGCAAGAATGTCTCCAGGGCGCAGCTGCGGGGCCGGGATTCCCTTTTCTTTGACAGCTTTGACCGGGTCTTTGAGGGCGTCCGCCGGTTTCGTCGGTGGAATCCAGGGCAGCTCGACCATGCCGTCGGCTACCCATCGAGACTGGCGCTGCGTGCCGTGAAGCTCGCGGAACGTACTAATCGCCTGCCTGCGGGAACGCTCGGAAGTGTGTTCCTGAGGTGTATGCGAATCGCGCAGCTCATCGAGGTTTTTCAGCAGCCCACCAAGGTCCCCTAGGGCCTCGTATTCCTTATCGCCTGCGTCTTCCTCGTCATCATCATCGGCGAAGGGGTCGAAGGCTACGGCAGAGGTGCCGGTTTCCTCGTCGGAGGCGAAGGGATCGAATTTGACGGCCTCGGTGGCGTTCTCGGGTGCCTTCTCTGGGGATTCTTTCTCAGCGCTCATTGGGTCCCCTCCGGTTGTAGATCTTCCTCGCGATAATTCAGCTGGGGTGGCCCAGGCGTAGTTAGATAGTCACCGAACCAGTCGTTGTAAATACGCCACCACGTTCCGTCTCTGCGGATGCGTTCCATAGTGGAATTGATCTGGCGCACTAAGTTGTCATTCCCAAGCTTTACCGCAACACCATATTGCTGGCGATACAAGGGCAGCGACACCATTTCAGTCGAGGGGTCCTGCGCAGCCATGCCGGAGAGGATGGTGTCGTCGGCAAGCACTGCATCTGCGTGGAACTGCTGCAACGCGAGCAAACAGTCGGCCCAGTTCTCGGTCAGAAGCAATGTGGAATCTGGGGCCTGGAGGCGAGCGACATCAACCGCGGTGGAACCCGTGGCAACGCACACAGTGCCGTGGCCTAGGGTGTCCAACGAACGCACGTTGGACCCGCGGGGGACCAGCATCCGCAGATTCGACTCCAAGTACGGGGAGGAGAAACTCACTGAGGTCTGGCGGTCGCGGCTAATCGGCATTGTGCGGATCACCATGTCCACTCGGCCCTCGTTGAGAGCGGCCGTGCGGTCGTTGGCATCGATGAAGCGGAAATCAACTGCTGCGGTAGAACCGAAAATGTCTTGGGCGATCTCGCGGGCAAGCTCGATTTCGAAACCCTCGAGGTTGCCGGTAATGGGGTTGCGAAAACTCAGCAGGTATTGCGCCTGGTCGACGCCGACGATGATGCGCCCACGGTTGACGATATCTGGGACAAGCTCCTCGGCAGGGGCATTGGTCGGGGCAAGAGAACCCAGTGGCTCATTGGTGGACAGTGCCTGCGCTTGCTGCGAATCTGCAGGTTCGCGGATAGATCCATTCGGCAGTGGCGGGCCGGCGCGGTAGAGCGGGGGTGGCTCGCTTACGGCGTAGCGATTAGTCGGGGTGCCACACGCAGACAAGCCCATCGCGGCTGCCAACGTGAGTGATGTAAGGACGAAAAGTTTGCGCATCACAGGTACTCCTGGATCCGCGGGCGGATCCCCAACCACACGGCAAGGATAGACAGTAGAGACAAGATCATCACCGAAACAGATACCAAATTCGTTGCCGCCAAGCCTTCGTTGATGTATTGGCGCATACTCTCGCGTGACTGCGAGATGAGCTGAGACAGCGTGGCATCGAGGCGGTCGAAAGACATCGCCGCAGTGGCGTCCTTGCCCGCCGGAACGGATTGCGCGGTAAGGATGCGCACTGCTTCCTCGTAATCACCGTTGTCCATCGCCCCGGTGAGTTGGTAGTGGGCAGTGCGCCAGTCCTCCAAACTGGTTCGAGCCGCGTTGATGAGGTGCTGATTATTCTCCGTCGCCGCATTATCCAAGGCTTGGGAAACCTGGTTGTAGGTCTTGTCGAAGTTGATCGCAGATTCATTCTTGGACTGGCGGCGCACCAGGGCGAGTGTTTCGTCGGTACGCGATTCCTGTGCCGCGATCCGACTCGTGGTCAGCTCGTCCCACGGCTGTGCGGCGTCCTCGAAGCCACGGGTGCCGGCGAGCCACGTGCCGTAGTTCGAGGCCGAGACCCACAGCACCGCCGCGGCCATAAATGCCGTGGCCATGAGGAAGCCCTGGTTCAGGCGGCGGTGAGTGACCTTGGCCAGCCACCACTGCGCAAGCAAGAGGAACACGATCGCGGCAAGCAACCCAGAAAGCGGGATGAGCTGCGGGAACGACAAGCGTTGTTGTTCGGTAGCCACCTGCTGGCGGGTGATGTCGAACAGCCTAGAGGCCTTTGGCAGCATGCCCTCGCGCATCAGCGAGGAAGCATCCGCCATATACGTCGCGCCGAGCGGGTTGCCCATCCGGTTGTTGGCGCGCGCTGTTTCCACCATGCCCGAGTAGATCGGAATCTCGCGCTGGATCTCATTGACCAGCTGTTGGATCTCGGTGGTCTCGGCAATATCGGAGTACGACGAGTTGGTCAGCACCTGGTTTGCGGCCACGATGGCGCGATCGATTGCGGCAAAATATTCACGACGACTCGCCGGCGACTCCGAACCGAACTCGACAAAGCTGGCGGTGGCCACGGTGTCAGCAGCCGAAAGTGAGGTGTAGAGAACGTGAGAAGAATTACTCATCGGCTCGGTCGCAGTGACCAAGGTATCCAGCGAACTCTGGCGAATAGCCGACGACTGCGACATGGCATAACCCGCAGCAAAAATGGCTATGGTCAACAGGATGGAAATAGCCACCATCATGCCGGGGGTTGTGCTGATGAAGGACCAGGTCTTGCTGATCCAATGTTTCGGCTGAGCAAAGGACCGCCCGATGCGCTGGCGCCACGTTTCCTTTTCTGGTTTTTCCTGGATGCGGTCCAGCCATGCGTCTTCGCCAGCAGGGTCAAAGCCCTCGCTGACAGGTTGATCTGGAACGTCGGCGGCATCGTCGATAAGCGTGTCACCGGCGGAGCGTGAGGAAAACTCCTCTCCCTCAGCCCCTGTGGTACGCGTCATGAATTCACAATAACGCTAATTGCGTCCTTATTACCACCAGGGGAGACATGTTGGGGGATGGGGCGGAATTCCTCGCGTACTCTAGAACCATGATTGGTGACGGTAATGGTTGGGTTTCGGGGCCGGGTGGCGCCCGGTTCTGGGGCCGTTTCGGGGCCGCGGGGTTGTTCCTTCTCGCGGGAAATAAGGTTTTGTTGCAGCATCGCGCGACCTGGACTGCAAACGGGGGAACCTGGGCGTTACCTGGGGGAGCACGGGATTCTCATGAGTCGGTGCAGGAAACTGCTCTGCGCGAAGCGGTAGAAGAAACTGCCATTGATACCTCGCTCGTTCGCGTTGTCGACGAGGTGGTCACCGCCGGGCCGTTCGAGTCCGGTTGGTCATACACCACCGTTATTGCCCGCACACGCGACAACGAACCTATTGAAACGCACGCAAACGAGGAATCCTTGGAGTTGCGCTGGGTGGAATTGGAAAATATTGCCGATTTTCCACTCCTTCCGGCGTTCGAGCAGTCATTAGAGACACTTTTATGGCACTCTAGAAGTCATGATTGAAATTAGTGGCCTGACAAAGCAATATGGTCAGGTCCGGGCAGTCGATGATCTCACCTTTGATGTAAAACCTGGTGTTGTTACTGGGTTCCTTGGTCCAAACGGTGCGGGTAAATCGACTACAATGCGTATGATTCTTGGCCTGGACCGACCAACCGCGGGCACTGCCACCATTGATGGGCAGGCTTACCGCAAAATCCGCAATCCGCTGCACAAGGTAGGTGCCTTGCTGGATGCGAAGGCCACACACCCGGCGCGCTCTGCACGTTCACACTTGCTGTGGATGGCTCAGGCATCGGGGATTCCAACAGCGCGTGTCGACGAGGTGCTTTCCCTCGTGGGCCTGACCGATGTAGCCGGCAAGAAGGCCGGCGGATTTTCCTTGGGAATGGGGCAGCGCCTCGGCATTGCAGGTGCGCTGCTCGGTGATCCTGAGGTGCTGATTTTGGACGAGCCGGTCAACGGCCTTGATCCAGAAGGTATCCGGTGGGTTCGCAGCCTGCTGAAGTCCTTGGCTGCAGAAGGTCGCACCGTGTTGGTGTCCTCGCACCTGCTTTCCGAGATGGCACTAACCGCAGACAACCTCGTGGTCATTGGCCGCGGCAAGCTTGTCGCGGATACTTCCGTGCGCGAGTTCATCAAGGATCACTCCACCGTGACCACGATCGTGCGCACCAAGAACCTCGACGAGTTCAAGCAAGCTCTGACCGGCGAGAAGATCGACTTCACGCAGACTCAGGACGAGGATGCCCGCGACATTCTGGAGATTCCAGATCGCTCCTCCGACGAGATCGGCGCGCTGGCATTCTCCACGGGTGTCATGTTGTCCGAGCTCAGCGAACGACAGGCTTCCTTGGAAGAGGCATTCATGAATACCACCGAGGATGCAGTCGAGTATCACGGCGGAGTTAGTGGCGGAGCTGACAAGGCCGAGGCACCGACTGAGGCAGCGCCGGCTGAGGCAGAAGAGGAGGAGCGCAAATGATCGTTCGCAATATGCTCGCGGAGTGGACCAAGCTGCGCACCACCGCTTCATTCTGGTGGACTTCTGGGCTGATTCTGGCGATTGCCCTCGGCTTTACTGGCCTGACCTTCGGCCTCGGAGACAGCAGCGTTGTGTTGGGCGCCTCCGAGTTCATCATCTCCTCGTTTTGGACCGGCTCGCTGGTTGCCATCATCGTGATGGCCACCATGGTCGTGACCACGGAGTACCGCTTCAAGGTTTCCGGCACAAACTTCCAGGTCACCCCGGTGCGCTGGGAAGTAGCAGTGGCGAAGTACGTACTTTACGCAATCATCGCTGCAATTCTCTCCTTCGTCGCCCTTTTGGCTTCGTACATGTTGGCCGACTCGCTCGTCGAGGGCGGATTCGCCTGGCGAGAGCAAGAAACCGCCACCCGCGCGCTATGGGCAGTTCCTCTAGCTGTGGTTTTGATGGTCATGTTCTGCCAGGGCATCGGCTGGCTCCTGCGCCAGACCGCAGGTTCGATCACCCTCGTGCTGTTCTGGTGGTTGTTCCTTGAAAGCGCAGTCAACATGATCCCGAAGGTTGGCGACGCGGTGTACAAGTACCTGCCTATGCACAACATCAACAGCTTTGTCATGAATGCCCCAGGCCAAGACTGGACCATTTGGGAATCCTTCGGCATTTTCGGGATTTGGGCAGTGGTGCTGTGGGTTGCAGGCATTTTCGTGCTCGAGCGCAGAGATGCTTAACGACGATTAAAAGACCCCGCACTACCTTTCCCACCGCGTCCCTTTCAAGGGGGCGCGGTTTTTTGGCCCCTGCCTGGCCCCAGCCTGGCCAATTTCCTTGGTCGCGTCCCACTAGGTGCACTTCGCAAGTCTTTGTTCTCAGCGACCTGCGGTTTTAGATTTCGCAGTGCGTTAGGTCCGGTTTTCGAGCATCTGAGGCTAGCTCGGCGGACCTAACGCACGACGAAATCTAAAAGCCCAGGTCAAATAATGGTGATATCTTGCGAAGTGCACCTTTTCAAGCACACGGGCCCACCACCCCAGACCTAAGGCACCAGCGTGTAAAACCCAATCACGAGTGATGGAATCACGAAGTAGAAAAGGGCCATGAAGCTAAACGCAGCAAATGCTGATCTTTCAGCGATTCGGCCGGAGAAGTCGGCGAGCTTGTAAATCAGCTGCCTCAGTGGGCGGATGAGGGCCACTGCGATTGCACCCACCACGTTGAAGGCCACGTGAACCAGCGCGACCTGGGAGGCCAGAATCGGGAAATCGCCGGGAGTTGCGTAGGCGGTAAGCACGGCAAGCAAAGTGGTGCCCACGTTTGCGCCCAGGATGATGGACAGGTAGCCGCGGGCGTCGGAAAGTTTCGCGGTGGCAAAGGGCAGTATCGCGCTAATGGTGGCCGACGAGGCTTGGATCAGGATCGTTAAAACAAGACCGGCTCCGAAACCAACCAGTGTAGAACGATGGGTGGAGTGTCCGAGGATGATCCAAGCCAAGGGAGTGAGCAGGTGGCGCAGTTGCCTATCGATGATACGGATACTCAATAAGAGCAGAACAGCGCCTACGAAGATAGCCCACCCGCCTTGGATGGGAATGAATTGTGCCAGCTCGGAAAAAGGGCGGAACGTAAAGGTTCCGCTGGGAATCTCTATGGACGGCAAAATCTTGCGCACGACGCCGAAGATGGCCTCAAGCGGGAAGATTATGACCACCATGACTGTGTTAAACCACAGGTGGAGTGCCGCAGTGGAGTGCGCGGTGCGGAAAGCTTCCTTGTTATGAATATAGGAAAAGGACACGATCAGGGGTGTGACGGTGGTACCGATATTTGCACCCAAAATGATCGGGATTGCCGTTTCCAAGCCAATCACACCTGTAGCAACAGTTGCCACTGTCAGCGCGGTGGTAGTGGAAGAGGATTGCACAACTGCAGTGACCAGCAGGCCTACCGCTAGCCCAACGAGGGGGTTTGCGGCGAGGGCAAAGATGGATCTCGCGCTAGCATGCCCGAGTTCATTGACGCCTTTGGCCACCATGTAGACGCTGAAAATGAGAAGCAGAACAGCGCCAGCGATTGCTGCGATGCGGGCAGCTTTGCCAGCTGCTGAAAGTGCAACTCTATCGGGACCGTGCTTGACGGGAAACACGTCTGAGACGGTGCCGGGTCCAGGCATAGCGCTCCCTTCAAAAAGGTCTTGAAAAAGGTCCGAAAAACTTCACTATCAGCATTATTGCAGCGCAGAGGTCAGCTTCATCACGTTGTCGATGTAGCGCCTAGTCCACGGGCGTTCGTTCCAGCGTTGAAGCGTGAGCTCGGAACAAACCTTGAGATAATTATCTGCCAGATCATTCAAATCTGCCAACAAAGTGCCTTCGGCCACAAAAAGGCTGTTCTCGTAATTCAGCGAGAAGGAGCGCATATCCATGTTGGATGATCCCACGACTGCCAACTGGCCCGGGATGCCGGGATCGGCAATAGCGAACTTGGTGTGCAAAACATAGGGCGCAGGAAACTCCCAAATGTGTACGCCTGCTTCCAGAAGTTGCTGGTAGTAGGAGGATTGGGCGTGCTGGACCATAAACTGGTCGGCTTTTTCGCCAACCAGAAGGTCCACGCGCACGCCACGCTGGGCCGCGGTGGTGACCGAGATGAGCAGGGATTCGTCGGGAATGAAGTACGGCGAGCAGATGATCAGGCGCTCGCGGGCGTGATACATCATGGAATTGAAAAGGCGCAGGTTGGGCTCGTCGGTATAGCCAGGGCCCGAGGGGACAAGCTGTACTACGTTGACGTCGCGCAGCGCCGGGTCATCGTCGCTAGGTGGCTGAATGGGCAGGGTTTCGCCGGATTCGGTATACCAGTCAGTGGCAAACATGGTTTCCAGCGAAGTGACAATGGGGCCGGTGAGCTCGACCATCACGTCGATCCATTGGCGGCCTGCCTTGACGTGGTTTTTCATCAGATAGGAGCGGTCGATGAGGTTATAGGAGCCCATGAATCCGACCTTGCCGTCAATGATGATGGCCTTGCGGTGGTTGCGCAGATCCGGCCTACGGAAGCGGCCTTTCCACGGAATCAGTGGCATCATGAGGCGCCAATCAACACCAATGGAGTCCAAGTGTTTGCGGAATTTGTACCGGTTGGGGTACTTCCAGGAACCAATGTGGTCGAACATGAGGCGCACCTTGACCCCGCGTTTCACCGCGCGCTCCAGAGCTGAATAGAAGATGTCGGAGCGCGAGTCCCAGGCCTGGATATACACCTCAACATGGACGTATTCCTCGGCCTGATCCACGCACTCGGCCATGCGATTCATGGTGGCTTCGTAGTCCGACCAGAGCTTTTTCACGTGCCCGTGAGTGGCGGGATACCCCGTGAGTTGGCGGTTGAGGTGAATGATGCCGGCGGTGTCGTCGTCAAGCAATGTGCCTGCAGGGATGTCTGGGACATCGCGCTGCACGTCCTCGATCATCACCTGGGCCTCTTGCTGGATGCGGTGGCGGCGACGGCTGACGTAGGACGAGCCGAGGATGAGGTAAAGCGGCAGGCCAACGATGGGCAGGAAAAGGATCAGCAGCAGCCAAGCGTTCGCGGTGCCGGGCTTGCGGCCTTCTGGGACGATACCGATAGCAGCGATCTTAATCGTGTATTCGGCAAGCAGGCCGATCCACTGCCACGTGGTGAAGTGCGCGAGTACTTCCATGTATCAGCGCACCTCGTCGAGGCTTAGGTCATGGAGGTCGTAGTCCGCGATGACCAGCGTGTGGTCGGATGCCCCCTTGCCCTCGCGCTCGGCGATGTCCACCCACGCATGTGCTTTACGACGAGCCATGGGCGGCGTGACCAGTTGGAAGTCGATCAACATACCCTCGTTCTTTTGGAAGCGCATGCCCTTGTAATCCCAGTAGGAATAGGGTTCCTCGTGGGTGATCTGGGTCAGACCGGATTCCAGCAGCATCTGGAAGGCCGCGCGCTCGGGCTCGGTGACGTGAGTTTTTCCCTCGAAGGCGGAAATGTCCCACACGTTTTCGTCGCGAGGCGCAATATTGAAATCGCCCGAAAAGACCTGGGGGACCTGCGGGTTGACCGAATTGGTCAGCTCGTAGAGGAACTTCAGCTTGTATTCGTAGTGGCTGTCGCCGATCTCGCGGCCATTGGGCACGTAGAGGCTCCAGATTTCTACGCCACCGCAGGTAGCTCCCACAGCGCGGGCCTCGAGCTCCTGCTCGGCCTTCGCGTCCTTGTTATAGCCGGGCTGGCGGTTGAAGTGGTCCTGGACGTTGTCCAAACCCACCCTTGAAGCAATGGCCACGCCGTTCCACTGGTTATAGCCCACGTGCGCAACTTCGTAGCCCGCGGCCTCGAAAGACGAATAGGGAAATTTATCGTCCGAGACTTTGGTTTCTTGCATGGCGAGCACATCAATATCGTTGCGTTCTAAAGCGCTAATGATGCGCTCGGCACGCGTGCGTACCGAATTCACGTTCCAGTTGGCTATGCGCATGGGTTTTAGCCTACTTTAGGGAAGCCTGTGGAGCGTATGTTGCGTAGCGGTGCCGGTGATGTTCGATGAAACCGAGCTTGGAGTACAGTGCCTGCCCGGCCTTGTTTGTGGAGATGACCTGCAGGTATGCGTGGGTTGCTCCGTTGTTCGCGCCCCAGTGCAGCATCTGTAGGCCGAGTTCGGTGCCCAAGCCTTGACGACGATAGGCTGCCGCAACCTCAACAGCAGAGTAACCAAGCCACACCCGCCCGTCATCGGTTTCAGTAATGGTGCCACGGGTAATAGCCACTGTTTCGGCCTCGGCGTTGAGCAGGCGACCGAAGCCGAGCGTGCCGTCGATGCGCTGCGAGAGCTCACGCAGAGCCGCGGCAGGCAAGTCTTGGCCACGGAAGTGGTACATGGACAGCCAATCCTGATCAGGGGCGTCGTCGAGGCGAAACTCGAGGGGGCCATCAGGGGCGGGCAGATCGGTGAGCTCGCGGGTCAGCACCAGGATCTCAGGCGAGAGCGTCCAGCCTGGCTGCGACTGCACGAGTTTCTCTGCGCCCGCGCCGATGCGTTCTGGGACCAGCAGTTGGACGGGCATGTCGCGGGAGCGGTAGAACTCGGTGATTTCTGCAATGGGCACGGGCTCGAAACCCACCGAGCGCCCAAGCGGCGTAGCCGAATTGGATCGCTCGGCGATTTCTTCGCCGGCGCGCGCAAGCCACCCGCCGAACCATTGAGATTCACGTCCCGGGAAAGATTTCGCAGTAGCGACCTCTACTGCGCGAATGTCCGAATTGCGGATCCGCCTCGGCGAGAGACGTTTAATAATGTGCAGCTCTTCGGGGGCGACCTCGATCTCCTCCTTGAAGGAGGGGTAACCACCGGCTTCTTGGGGCCGCAGAATTAGTGGGTCGACGGAGACGACGTGGCCAATTACATCGGAGAAACCATCGCCGATTTTGCGGCGGACCACCACACGCTCGCCAACGCTGACGTGATCGGAGCGAAAGATTCGTGACATTTAGTGCCCGAACGGGTCCTCGTCTTCGCCCGGCATCCAAGTCAAGCCGGGCACGGTCCACCCGTTTTCCTTCACGGCCTTCTTCGCCTGGCGCTTGTAGCGGCCCGTGAGCACATCAAGATAGACATACCCATCCAGGTGGCCCACCTCGTGTTGCAAGCAGCGCGCGAAGAATCCGTGGCCTTCTACTTCGACCGGCTCGCCATTCTCGTCGAGACCTGTGACCTTGGCCCACTCGGCGCGACCCGTGGGGAAACCCTCACCAGGAACAGAGAGGCAACCTTCGTCGTCGGAGCCATCGTCGGCAGGCATTGTCTTGGGGATCTCGGAAGTTTCCAAGGTCGGGTTAATTACAGTGCCGCGACGCATTACTTCGCCGTCGGGGCAATGGTAGACAAAAATGCGCTTGGACACGCCAATCTGATTTGCTGCAAGCCCGACTCCGTTGGCTGCATCCATGGTCTCGTGCATGTCTGCAATGAGTTCTTGTACGTCGGCGATAGGCTCCGTGACCTCCGCGGTGGGGGTGTGGAGGACGGGGTCGCCGTAAATCACGATGGGTCGAATGGTCATGACATACAGTTTAGGCATGCTGACAAATTCCGACCTCAACCTGCTCGACTTTGAGGCACGCGCCCCTCGCTCCATCGGTGCGAAGGAGGAAGCAATTCGCAAGGAGCTCGGGTTGACGCCGGTGCGGTATTTTCAGCGCCTCAACATGCTTATCGACGACCCCGACGCCCTGGCTGCCCGGCCGCAGCTGGTTCGCAGATTGCAGCGTGTCCGTGACGCGACAGATACGGAAACGTACTAATGTTACGCGTGTGACTAACGTGAATCCTGATAATCAAGACAGCCAGCCAGAGAGTAAGTCCACTGGAGGCGCCCACGCCGCAAAGTCCACTGGTGCTGCCAGCAGTTTCCCATTCCGTGGCCTGGCCATGGTGCTAATTACCGTCGCCGTGCTTTTGGGCCTCTGGGGTGTATACGCCTTAACCCAGGGCGATGGATCCCAAAATGCTGCCTCCAAGCAGACCACCACGTCCCAGCAACAAAGCCCTGCAGCAAGCCCAGCTCCCAACGCTTCATCTACGCCGGGAGCGGCTCCCACCAGCGCGGGTGCTCCGGCATCTGAGGGCAACACCCCTGCAAACCAAGCTAACCAGCCTGCCAACTCCACGGGAGCGCAAAATGGGGCGCAACCTGGCACCTCCTCGGGAGCGCAAAACGGCGCTCAACCTGGAACCCAGGCCGGCGGCCAAGGCGCAGCAGCCGCCAATCAACCTCGCGCAGACGTTGTCAACGTATACAACAACTCCACGGTGCAGGGGCTTGCCTCTAACGTATCCACTTCGCTGCGCGATCGCGGCTACGACATCCAAATCACCAACGGCAACATCACCGAAGACCAGATGATTCTGCCAAAGACCACGGTCTTCTATGACCCAGCCGTATCCGGTGCAGAAACCCGCGCACGCGAACTTGCCGACCTCGTCGGTGGTGTTGCCCAGCAAAATGTTGCTAATCTTCCTAAGGAAGCAACCGAGGGCGGTGCCCTCACTCTTGTTCTAGCGGGAGAGGTCAACCTGTAGTGGATCCATATCGGGATTTTAAGCGCTCACCAGAGCCCACCTTGGGCGTCGAATGGGAAATCGGGGTCGTCGATCCCGTTACCCGCGACCTTGTGCCTCGTGCAGTTGAGGTCATCGACGAGGTCGAGCGACGCTATCCCGAGATCCACCTGGAACGCGAGTTCCTCCAGAACACCATCGAGCTAGTCACCCCGGTGTGCCACACCACCCCGGAAGCAGTGGCTTACCTGACGGATACTTTGGGGAAGATCCGTGAGGTAGCTACTGAAAAGGGCCTGCGCCTGTGGGCAAGCGGCGGGCACCCTTTCTCTGATTTCCGCACCCAGCCCGTCTCTCCGAAGATGACCTATGCGGAGATCATTAACCGCACCCAGTATTGGGGCCAGCAAATGCTGCTGTGGGGAATTCACGTCCACGTTGGCATTCGTCACGAAGATCGCGTCTGGCCAATCATCAATGCTCTGATGACCAAGTATGCGCACTTGCTTGCCATTTCTGCGTCCTCTCCGGGCTGGGACGGGCTGGACACAGGTTACGCCTCAAACCGCACAATGCTCTACCAGCAGCTGCCCACCGCGGGCATGCCCTACCATTTCAATAACTGGGACGAATGGGTCCAGTTCATGACGGACCAAAACACCTCGGGCGTAATTAGTCACACAGGCTCGATGCACTTTGATATCCGTCCTGCCGCAAAGTGGGGCACCATCGAGGTGCGTATTTCGGATGCCACCTCGAACCTGCGCGAGCTCGCTGGCGTGGTCGCCCTGACCCACTGCCTGGTTGTCTACTTCGATCAGATGATCGACGAGGGCAAGGAGCTGCCAACACTGCAGCCATGGCACAACGCGGAGAATAAATGGCGTGGCGCCCGCTACGGCCTCGAAGCCCTAGTGATCACATCAAGGGACACCGAGGAGCGGTGGATTTCGGAAGAGATTACAGAACTTGTCGACGAGTTGCGCCCCACCGCTAAGCGCCTCGGCTGCACCGACGAGTTGAACATCGTCCTAGAAATTCTCGAGCGCGGCGCAGGGTATCAGCGCCAGCGCCGCATTTTCCAAGTCAGCCGAGATTGGAAGCAGGTCGTCGATAATTCTTGCGACGAGATGGAACGGCTGACGTGGCCTTCAGCCTGAACTAACTATTTGGCACGGCGCGGACGGTTATCGGCCGGTGCGTCGTTGCGCGACATCTCGCGCTTCGAACCGTAGAGCGATTCACGACGAGAAACACGGCCCAGGCGCTGCGCCGTGACCGGGTTGGTCATTAGCGCGAACAGCACCAGCAGGATCAACATGCCCACGTCGGAGCGTTCAGCAACCGAGAAATCAGGTGAGCCAACGAGGTGGATAATCGTGCCCACCACCATCAAAATCAGGCCGGTGGTCTGCGGTTTCGTGATCGCGTGCACACGGCTCAGCGTGTCACGGAAACGCAACACCCCCACCGCCGCAGAGAACACGAGGATCGCGCCGGAATAGATGAAAATCAGCGAAAGAATATCGGTGAAAAACTCAAGAGTCATATTAGGAACCATCCCTCTTGCGGAAACGAGCCACGGACAGTGATGAAATGAACCCGAGCAGGGCGATGACCATCATGACGTTGACCACGGTTGAGTCCATAGTCCACACAATGTAGGTGGCCAGGGCGCACTGCAGCATTGCGACGACGCCATCGAGGCCCAACACTCGGTCGAGGGAGTCAGGGCCGGTGGCAATCCTCCACGCCATCATCATGAAGCCTGCCGACAATAGGATTGCCGGGACGATCAGGAAGTAGTTGTAAATTGTGGGGTCCATTGCTTAATGCCCCTTCTCAAAGATAGTGATCATACGGTGTTCAAGTTCCGCGACATTGTTAATTTCACGCTGGATGTCCTCGTCGTCATCTGCGTCGAGAACGTGAATCGTCCACATGCGATTGGCAATGTCGATGTCTGTCACCGTGCCACCCGGTTGTAGGTTGTAGGCCGAGGTGGCGAAGTACAGCACCAGCTCGTTGGACACGCGCATGGGGACGTTCAAGATGGCGGTCTTTGGCGGTTTCTGCGGCCGCAGCGCCAACCAAGACACCTTTGCCGAGGCAACGATAAGATCGCCAAACCACTGAATCACGAACTTGAACAGTGGGCCCCAGCTAATCCTGATATTCGAGATCGGCATGGCTGGCAGCGGGAAGAACAGGACCACGCCGAAGCCAACTGCAAGGCCGCCGAAGAAGTTAGCCCAGGAGAGTTCACCCATGAGGACGATCCACATGAATGTAATCCACAAGACGAAGGAGATCCGCAGGCTACTGCGCAATTTTGTGATCATTACGGTGTCACCTCCGTGTTGATTTCTGTGTTGGTTTCCGTGACCGCATTTGTGCGCGACGCAGGAGATGGAATCTGCGTAGTTGTTTCGCCCGTCGATGTCGGTGCGGTAATCGTTTGTTGCTGCGTTTCGCCTTCAGATTGCTCGATGATTGGGGCCGGTTCAGGCAGCTCATGTTGGCGACGATTCAAGGTATCCGCGCCGTCGTCGAGACGATCTTGATTGATTGTGCGCGACGGATTGTCTGCCTTGTCGCCGAGGACTGCCGTGCGGTAGATCGTTACGTCCTGGGCAGATTCGGCGGCGCGACCCGTGATCGCCGAGATTGGGCCAGCCAGGACCGTGATGGACAAGGATGCAATGACCAGTGTCGCCGTGGATGCGACCATGCCGAAGGGAAGCTTGCCCACGTCCTCGCGCTCCTTGAGCTTCACGGTGTCGGTGACATCCATCAGCGGTGCCGGGCGAGCCGCGACCAATTCGCCTTCCGGTGCGTCCTTGCGGTCGCGCCAAAAGCCCTTGGACCACACGAGCATCATCACGTAGAGGGTCAGCAGGGATGTAACCACCGCGCCAGCGATCAGGACCCACGACAGCCATGAGCCCTCGTTGGCACCGGCCTGGAGCAAAAGGATCTTGCCCAAGAAACCGGAAAACGGTGGGATGCCACCCAGGTTGAGCGCCGGGATGAAATACAAAATGGCAATCACGGGTGCCGTGTAGAGCAAGGAACCTAGACGACGAAGCGACGACGTTCCCGCCTGACGCTCGATGAGCCCGACCACCAAGAACAGCGATGTCTGCACCAAAATATGGTGCACGGCGTAGAAAATAGCACCGGAGAGGCCCTGGGCGGAACCCAGTGCGATACCGAAGATCATGTAGCCGATGTGGCTGACCAGGGTAAAGGACAATAGACGTTTGATGTCATTCTGAGCCAATGCACCGAGGATACCCACGAGCATGGTGGCCAGTGCCACCCACATCAACAAAGTGTCTAGGGAACCATCGGTAAATACAGCTGATCGCATCCGGATGATGGAGTAGACACCGACCTTAGTCAGAAGGCCTGCGAAGACCGCCGTGACCAGGGAAGGCGCGGTGGGGTAAGAGTCCGGCAACCAGGCATCCAGCGGGAAGATTGCTGCTTTAATGCCGAAGGCGACAAGCAGTGTGGCGAAGATTGCGTTGCGAGTGCCGTCGGGGATCTCTTCCATGCGAATCCCAATTTGGGCCATGTTCATGGTGCCCACTGCGGCGTAAACGCCGGCCAGGGCAAACAGGAAGATCATCGAGGAGAGCATGGACACCATGACGTAACTGATGCCTGCTCTGACTCGTTCCGGTGAGGCACCGAGCGTAAGCAACACATACGAGGCGACGAGGAAGACCTCGAATCCGACGTACAAGTTAAATAGGTCACCCGCCAGGAACGATAGGTTCACGCCCATAGTCAACAGCATGTACACGGGCAGGAACACCGCCACTGGTTCTTCGTCTGTGCCGTCGCGAATACCCTGGGCGATGGCGTACCACATCACGCAGAACAACACGATGGCAGAGACGAAGAGCATGACCGTAGACAGCCGGTCGGCCACCAGCGTGATGCCAACCGGTGCATCCCAGCCGCCAATCTGCACGGTTTGGATGCCTTCAAGGTCAGCCACGAGAATCATCGCGCCCGAGAGCACCACGATGACAATCAAGGTGGAAATAGCAATGAGGCGCTGGAGGTTCGGGTGGCGGCTAAATAACAAAATCACAGCCGCTGCCGCTGCAGGCAGAAGAATTGGCAGCGGAATGAGATAGGGCATATACGGCAGGACAAAGGCCACGAGGAGCTCAATACTATGCATCGTCGGCCTCCTTGACGGGCTCCTCGAAGGACTTCGGGCCGAAGGAATCGCCCTCGGCGGTCAAACGGCCGGTCTCGGGGTCATCGGAGGCGTCGTGGTCAGGGGCTGCCACAGCCGTGGCCGGACGCGCAGCAATTGCTGCATCCTCGAGGTCATCCTCGATCACGTCCGCAGTGCGGTAGCGGTACTGGCGATACGCCAACGCCAAGATGAACGAGGTCATGGCCAACGAAATAACAATCGCCGTCAAGATCATGGCCTGGGCCAGCGGATCTGAGGTTTGTTCACCATAAATCTCAGAATCGCGGAACAGAATCGGAGGCGAGCCGCCGGGCCCACCGGCCTGCAGGATCAGCAGGTTCGCGCCGTTGCCAATGAGCAAGGTACCCATAAGCATGCGCGTCATTGCTCGGTCGAGCATGAGGTAGGTCCCGGCTGCGATTAACGCGCCCGAGGCGAGGAGGAGGAAAAGGTTTGCTTCCATTTATTTCTCCTCGCTTTCTTGTGCTTGCGGCGCTGTAGTTGCTGCAGCTGCGGATTCTGCCATTTGTTGCTTCTTCAGTTCCTGTTCTCGTCTGCGGAATTCTGCCTTGCGTTTCAGCGAGCGTGCACGATCGCGCGCTCGCTGCTTGCGCACTTCCTCTTCCTGGTCGAGCTGGCCACCCATGGAAGTCAGGATGTGCATAATCAGCCCGATCACGATGAGGTAGACACCAAGGTCGAACAGGAGCGCGGAAGGAATTGTGATCTCGCCGATAAGCGGCAAGGTCATGGTTGCATAGTCGGAGGTCAGTGGTGGGCGTCCGAGGAACATCGGCCACACAGCTGCTATCGACGAAATAATCAAGCCGGACCCCAAAATTTTCGCTGGCTCGAGCGGCAGAGCCGCATCAAGTTCAGCGCGGCCGCCTGCGATGTAGCGCAGTGTTAATGCCAAGGCTGCGACGAGACCACCGGCGAAGCCACCGCCAGGGGCATTGTGGCCAGAGAAGAAGAAGTAGATCGAGAGCACCATCATGGATGGGAAGAGCACACGAGTAACTACATCGACCATAAGGGAACGGTTCTGAGCCCTCTCCGAGTCCACATCGGCGGCCAGCCAACGCCGGGCGTTAAGGTTTGGACGCGGACGGCGGACCGGCCGATCAAACCTGCGCGTGCGGTAGATCAGGCTGGCAACGCCGGTTGCGGCAATGACCAGCACGGAGATCTCGCCGAAGGTATCCCACGCGCGGAGGTCCACGAGCAAGACGTTGACGGTGTTCGCGCCGTGGCCGATTTCGTAGGCCAGATCCGGCATCAGATCCGAGATCGGACGTTCCTGTCGAGCGCTGATGGCGAACATGGCCACGATGGTCACCGAGAGACCCACGGCAACTGAAAGCCAGGCGCGCAGTCGGTTGTCTTGGTGCTGGCGCGGCTCGACATTTGTGGGCATCTTACGCAGTACCAGCATGAATACAACCATGATGATGGTTTCTACCAACACCTGCGTCAGCGCAAGATCAGGAGCACCGTGCAGCGCGAAGATAAACGCGATGCTGTAGCCGGTCATGCCCACGGTAATCACGCCTGAGAGTCGGTTTTCCATCTGGGTGGCGGCGAAGGCCATAAATATGATGATGATGGCAGCAATTGCCTGCCACGGGGAATCCCACAGACGCATACGCACTTCGGTGCGATCTCCTAGGATGAGTGCCGCAAGTGGCAGTACGATCAACACACCAAAAATAACGCCCAGGTTGTAGGTCAAGGAACCTCGCTGGGTGGAAGCAGTCAGGCGCAACGACAGGTTGCTCAAGCCGCGCAGCGTGTTGTCGTAGACGGCGTCTGCGTCGCCCAGCATCGGAAGTTCTCCGTAGAAGTAACGCAGCGACCTGCGACGCCAGAAGATAAATGAACCCACCGCGATGATGACCAACGTCAGGATCAACGGAACTGTCACGCCGTGCCAGAGAGCCAAGTGCGGGCTTTCCTCGCCGGGGAAGCGGGAATCCAAGTGTGTGCCAATGGCATGATCCAGCCAGCCTGGGAACGGACCGAAGACGATGGTGAACACGGTGAGCACACCGGGGGCGATCCACAAAGAGAACCCGATCGGGTGCATGTTCTCCACGGCCTCTGATGTTTCCTTGTGATCCTTGGTGGCGAACGCACCCCAGAGGAAGTACAAGGAGTAGGCCATGGTCAAGATCGAGCCAACGACGATGCCGACGAGCAGGAGCTGGCCGGGCATGCCCACGAGGAGTTCTTCGCTCAAGACTGCCTGGATCGCAGTTTCTTTTGCCACAAATCCCCACAGTGGTGGAATACCGGCCATCGATGCCGCGGAAATGGTTGCCAACACGGCAATAAACGGCTGCTTTCGGCCTAAACCGGAAAGTTCGCGGATATCGCGGGTTCCGGTGCAGTGGTCGATCGCACCGACGATCATGAACAATGCTGCCTTGAACAGCGAGTGGCTGATAGTAAGCGCGAGACCCGCAAGCATCGCCTCGCGGGAACCGATGCCAATGATGGCCATGATAAAGCCCAGCTGGGAGACGGTGCCATAAGCCAGAATCAGCTTCAGGTCCTTTTGTTTCAGGGCCATCCAGCCACCCAACAGCATCGTGAACACACCGGTAGGGATGACAATAAGGTGCCACGCGGGGATCACGTTGAAATCAGGTGCGAGGCGGGCAACCAGATAAATTCCGGCCTTGACCATTGCCGCCGAGTGCAGATACGCAGAAACTGGAGTCGGCGCGGCCATCGCGCCGGGCAGCCAGAAGTGCCATGGGGCGTTTGCAGATTTCGTTAACGCGCCAAGCAGGATCAGCACGATTGCAGCCGTGGCGTAAGGCGTAGTCTCCATGTCGCCGAAGGTGGCGATCTCGGAGATCTTCCAGATGCCAGTCTGGCGACCAAACAAAATAATGCCCACCAGCATGGCCAAACCGCCAAGGGTGGTCACCATCAAGGCCTGATTCGCAGCGCGTCGCGACGAGGCGCGTTCGCCATAGTAACCAACCAAAAGGAAGGAGAGGATCGAGGTAATTTCCCAGAAGATGTACATCAACAAGAAGTTGTCGGAAATGACAAGTCCGTACATCGCGGCGGAAAAACCAACCAGCTCTGCACCGAAAATAGAGAGCCGGCGCGGGTTGGAATCGAAATAGCCCCAACAATAAATCAGCACCAAGGCACCAACGCCAAGGATGATCAAGCTAAAAATGCCAGCTAGTGGGTCTAATCGAAACTCTAAATTGAGGTGTGCTGCGGGCATCCACTCGTAGGCAGCAATTATCTGGTCACCTTGGGCGAAAGTACCAGAGCTAAAAAGACTGACTATCCAGACAAATCCGGCAGCGGGAACTAATGCCAAAATACCAAATGCAGGCCTGCCAAATGCCCTAATGAGCAGTGGCGCAGCAACTGTGGCGATAGCTAGGGCAATGAGCAGTAAAAGCACGTATCTGCAGCTCCCCTTGGGTGCTAGGGCGGACATGGTCAATGCCGTGCCTAAACTCACCGCCATATGCGTGCTGCCCCAGCGGCAGTTAATTTAAGAAAAAATAAAACACTGAGAAACACCCAATAAAAAGGCGGCAACCATTTGGCGCGGCCAACATAGTCGACTTTACCGCGAAAGGTACACATTTGCGAAGTGTCTGTATTAATAGGTGCTTGTGCGCGACCTGCGTGGCTAAGTTGGGCAAAAGTTTTGGCCTAGCCGTTCGGCTAGGCCATTTGTTAGGACTTTTGTTGTGGCAAGCGTGCGGTCTTAACCGTAAATTCGCTGTGCGCCGGAGCTCAGGGCGTGAGCGATGGATGCTTCCGAAGTAGCGCCGAAGCCGATTGCCCAAGCAGTGCGTTCCTCGTCGACCTGGTGGGCAGCCTTGATGATGGTAACGGTTGCCTCGAACAGCTCGATCTGGTGGAACTTCAAGATCTCAATGTGGCGCCCTGCATCTGCCAACATGTGTGAGAAGGCGCTCGCTGGGCCCGATGCCTTGATCTCACGGTTGAAGGTGTGCGGGGGCTCAGTCTTGGAGTGCTCGGTGATCTCTGCGGAGTAGATGCTAGTCAGCAGGTCCATGTTCTTGGAACCGGTGTAGCTGATCTGCAGAGTTGCGTTCGGTGCGTAGGTTGCCGCGAACAGGTGCCAATTCATTCCTGCGGATTCCTCCCGCAGTTCCTTTGGCAGTGCTCGGTCTGTGCCGAAGCGGATCTGCAATGCGTCGCGGGTATCCGGCTTGGTGATTGGGGAAGAAAATTGTGGGGTACGGGTGGAGGACTGGGTAGTCATTGTGGTGTTCACGGAAAGAATCCTTCGAGTTTGGTACTTATCAGTTTTTGGACCGATTCCCGAATGCTGGTACGTCTTACCGACTACTGCCCCGCGCGCAGGGAATCAGCCCTGATGTGCGCCGAGGTGCGTAGCCTTCGTCACTCGTAGTACCGCTAGAAGATTCTTTGTCATGTACGTCATAGTAACTTATGTCACTGTGACAAGCAACACTGAATTAGCAAGATGGAAAAAGCCCCGCGTGACGGGGCTTTTTGGTAGATCGTTTCTTTGCGAAGGACTGGTGGTTACTTGGCCAATGTCTTGTTATGAAATGGCTCTAGAGTGCCGCGTACTTTTGCAAGAAATTCGCCTCAGCGACGGCAATGTTTTCAATCTCCGTGGGGTCAACCGACTCATTCGGCGAGTGGATGGTTGACTGCGGTTCCTCTACGCCAAAGAGTGCGATCTCGGCGTCGGGGAAGGCCTCCTGGAGCTCCGAGGTCAGCGGGATTGATCCGCCGGAACCAGTCTGGGCGAAAGTGTCGGCCGAGTATGCCTGTGCCAGGCATTGACCCAGCAATGCCACTGCTGGCTTGGACGTATCCGTGGCGAATGGTGCATTGATGTCACTGGCTTCTACCGTCAGCTTTGCGCCCCACGGAGTGTGTGCCTCTAGGTGGGCGATCAACTTGTCGGCCACCTCGGCCGAGTCCATCTCAGGTGGCACGCGCAGGTTGAGCTGGGCAGACGCAGTGGCGGGGACGGCATTGACTGCCTCGGCGACAGGAGTAGAGGTGAAACCAATGATCGAGATTGCAGGACGCGCCCACACCATGTCGGCGGGCTCGTCGTCAACTGTGCCCATCAGCTGCACGCCCTCGAGGATCCCGGCGTCGCTGCGGAAGTCGGCGCGCTCGTAAGGCGTGCCGGACCATTTCTGCGTGGATTCCACGCCGTCGATGGTGGTGCGCCCGTGCTCGTCGCGAAGCGAATCTAAAATGCGCACGAGTGCTGCCACCGCATCGGGTGCCGCCCCGCCGTATTGTCCGGAGTGGACGGGTGCCTCGAGTGTGTCCACGGTGAGCGTGAGCTGGGCTCCGCCGCGCAACATGGTGGTCAGGGTGGGTACGCCTACAGCGGCGTTGCCGGTGTCGGCGATCAAGATGGCGTCGGATTCGAAGAGCTCTGGTTTGGAGCGGATCAGCTCGGCAAGTCCTTGACCACCCATTTCTTCGGAGCCTTCGGCGACGACGATGATGCCCACGTCGCTGCCACCGGCCTCTTTGAGCAGTTGCAGCGCCTCAAGGTGCATGACCAAGTTGCCCTTACAATCCGCAGCGCCACGGCCGTACCACCGGCCATCGCGCTCGGTCAGGGTAAATGGGTCACTGGTCCAGGAGTTGCGGTCGCCGGCAGGCACGACGTCGTAGTGGCAGTAGAGCAGCACGGTCTTCGCATCACCGACGGCAGGTTTGCGGCCAATGATGGTGCGGGTGCCGTCGACGGTGTCGTGGGCGGTGGTGGTGAGTCCGGCAGCAGAAAGCTTTTCGACGACCCACTGTCCCGCGCCCTGATGCTCGCCGACAAGTTCGGGTACTGAATGCACCGAATTGAAGGAGACGATCTCTGACAAGTTCTTAAAAATACGTTCGCGGATTGGAGTCATAGGCTCAATTCTTGCACTCGTTTGGATTGAGTGCTAGAAAAGTAGTTAGCACTTGAACCGTGAGAGTGCTAAAAACGATTACCGAGTGGGATGGGGTTGCATTCACTCAGCAGCCTTGCCGTCGCGGGCGCCTGCTTGGACCCAGACGAAGAGTGTCGTCGCTTTCCGTATATATAAGGAGCAACAAACACACTATGGCAAAAATGATCGCATTCGATGAGGAAGCACGCCGCAGCCTGGAAAATGGCCTGAACACGCTGGCTGATGCAGTCAAGGTAACGCTTGGCCCAAAGGGTCGTAACGTTGTCCTGGAGAAGTCCTGGGGCGCGCCAACCATTACCAACGACGGTGTCACCATCGCTCGCGAGATCGATCTCGAGGATCCATACGAGAAGATCGGCGCAGAGCTGGTTAAGGAAGTAGCAAAGAAGACCGACGACGTTGCTGGTGACGGCACCACCACCGCTACCGTCCTGGCTCAGGCACTTGTTCGCGAAGGCCTACGCAACGTTGCTGCTGGCTCCAACCCAATGGGCATCAAGCGCGGCATCGAAGCTGCCGTAGAGAAGGTTTCCTCCAACCTGCTCGAGGCAGCGAAGGAAGTTGAAACTCAAGAAGAGATCGCTTCCACCGCTGGTATTTCTGCCTCCGACCCTGAGATCGGCAAGAAGATCGCAGAAGCTATGTACGCCGTGGGCAACGGCGAGGTGAACAAGGATTCTGTCATCACCGTTGAAGAGTCCAACACCTTCGGCGTTGACCTAGAGGTCACCGAGGGTATGCGCTTTGATAAGGGCTACATCTCCGCTTACTTCGCTACCGACATGGAGCGCGGCGAGGCTGTCCTGGAAGATCCATACATCCTCCTGGTTTCCTCCAAGATCTCCAACGTCAAGGACCTGCTCCCACTGCTGGAGAAGGTTATGCAGTCCGGCAAGCCACTGCTGATCATCGCTGAGGACGTTGAGGGCGAAGCCCTTTCCACCCTCGTTGTGAACAAGATCCGTGGCACCTTCAAGTCCGTTGCCGTGAAGGCTCCAGGCTTCGGCGATCGTCGTAAGGCAATGCTGCAGGACATCGCAGTTCTGACCGGTGGCCAGGTCATCGCAGAAGAGGTCGGCCTTTCCCTTGAGACCGCAGACCTGCCACTTCTGGGCCAGGCACGCAAGGTTGTCATCACCAAGGACGAGACCACCATCGTCGAGGGTGCTGGCAGCAAGGAGCAGATCGAGGGTCGCGTCAAGCAGATCCGCGCTGAGATGGAGAACTCCGACTCCGACTACGACCGTGAGAAGCTCCAGGAGCGCCTGGCAAAGCTTGCTGGCGGCGTTGCAGTGATCAAGGTTGGCGCAGCCACCGAGGTCGAGCTCAAGGAGCGCAAGCTGCGCATCGAGGACGCTGTGCGCAACGCTAAGGCAGCTGTTGAAGAGGGCATCGTTGCCGGCGGTGGCGTAGCGCTGCTGCAGGCTTCCGCAGGCCTAGAAAACGACCTCGGCCTTGAGGGCGACGAGGCAACTGGCGTCAAGATCGTTCGTGAGTCGCTGTCTGCTCCTTTGAAGCAGATTGCTCTTAACGCTGGCTTGGAGCCAGGCGTTGTTGCAGACAAGGTAGCTAACCTGCCTGACGGCGAGGGCCTGAACGCTGCAACCGGCGAGTACGTCAACATGATGGACGCTGGCATCAACGATCCAGCGAAGGTCACCCGCTCTGCTCTGCAGAACGCTGCATCCATCGCTGCGCTGTTCCTGACCACTGAGGCAGTGGTTGCGGACAAGCCTGAGCCAGCAGGCCAGGCTGCGCGTGAGGCTGACCAAATGGGCGGCATGATGTAATAGAAGCGTTTCGCTTTTTTACTCGCTTTTCGACGAGGCCCTGTCTCTCCGCACTGGAGAGACAGGGCCTTTTCGTCGCTGTGCACAGGAGAAATAGGTTATATTAATCCTCGACTGAACCGAGCTTTTAACCCAAATGGGGGTGCTGAAGAAGGTTGCCGGATCATGTGACCTGCGTAACTTTCCCTCTATCGGATAGAGGGTGAGTGCGTTACGTTAGCTGAAAAATTTAGTGTTACGTTAATTTGACGCTGTGGAATTCGTGCAGGTTATTGGCAAGGTCCTGTCAGTACTGCGTTAAAAATGAACTACAGGTTAATTACGGTTCGATCACGGTAGATAAAACTAATTTGGCTTTTTCCAGTTGACAGCCCTTAAAAGTGTGCAAGAATATTCATCGATGGCGCCCGAAGGGGTGTCAGCCAACTGTCAAATACTTGCCAGCTCCGCTGGCCCTCTCAGATGGAGAACATCATGGACCTTTCCTTTATCGGCGACCTGCTCGGCGCATTCGGCACCTTCGGCGAGAACATCCGCGACTTCATGGAGCTTCCTGCTATCATCATCGGCAACCTGCTCGAGTACGCAGCATACGGCGACGGCTCCTCCGCTCTCGTTGACACCTCTTCCACCCTGGAGACCTCCTCCATCATCGGTGGCTCTTCCATTTCCGGAGAGTAATTTCACTTCGCCAGTAGCCTAACGGCTGCTTGCACCCCTCAACTAACTCTGGACTGCGGAAAAATTCGCGGCCACCACCTTCTTCAAGGAGAAAAACATGACCACCTCTTCTAACTTCCTCGGCACCTGGTTCGAACTTTCCTCCACCGGTATCGTTGATTCCCTCATCACCCTGATCGAGCCAATCGCTGAGTGGGCAAAGGCTGCTTCTAAGCTCATCGGCCTGGTTGCATAAGTAACCCCCACGCCACATACGGCGTAGACGAAGCCCACCGCACATGCGGTGGGCTTTTTGCATGCCCAAAATTAGGCGCAGGCAATCGTCGCTAAGTGAAATACCTTATGCCCTGCGAAGAAATATTTATGTCGCCGGGCAGCATTCGTGACTGCGCTGTAATATCTAGAACATGGCTGACCACAAGGATGACGAACTGCCGATGATCAACCTCGCAGAAACGGCGGGTTATACCGTCGATGATTCTGATGAGGACGATCCCGTTCTTCTCACCGCTGAAGGCACTCCTATTGAGACCTGGCGCGAAAACTACCCATACGAAGAGCGCATGACGCGCAAGGAATACGAGCACACCAAGCGTGCTCTGCAGATCGAACTTCTGAAGTGGCAGAACTGGACCAAGGAAACGGGTCAGCGCCACATCATCCTGTTTGAAGGCCGTGACGCGGCCGGCAAGGGTGGCAGCATCAAGCGTTTCAACGAGCACCTTAACCCTCGTGGTGCGCGGACGGTGGCTTTGGAGAAGCCATCGCCAAAAGAGAGCACCTCGTGGTACTTCCAGCGCTACATCGCGCACTTCCCAGCAGCAGGCGAGATCGTCTTCTTTGACCGTTCTTGGTACAACCGTTCCGGTGTTGAGCGCGTGATGGGCTTCTGCACCGAATCTCAGCACGCGGAGTTCCTGCGTGAGGTTCCCATGCTGGAGAACATGATTCTTGGTTCCGGCATCTCGCTGACAAAGTTCTGGTTCTCGGTAACCCAGAAGGAGCAGCGCACCCGCTTTGCAATCCGCCAGGTGGACCCTGTGCGTCAGTGGAAGCTTTCCCCGATGGACTTGGCCTCCCTGGACAAGTGGGATGACTACACCCGCGCCAAGGAAGAGCAGTTCCGCTACACGGATACCGATGAGTCGCCATGGGTAACCATCAAGTCCAATGACAAGAAGCGCGCACGTATCAACGCGATGCGCTACATCCTGAGCAAGTTTGAGTACACCAACAAGGACCATGAGCTAGTTGGTCAGCCTGATCCACTGCTGGTGAAGCGAGGTCGTGATCAGATCGGTGACTAGCATGGTGGAAACTCGTTTGATTGCCAGTGCCGTCTGGGTGCTTACAATTAATCGAGATGAAAAGCGCAACGCACTCAACGTAGAACTGTGCACCGAGATCGGTGCTGCGATGGAGAAGTGCGTTGAGGAAGGTGCGCGGACCATCGTGCTTACGGGTGCGGGTAGCGTGTTTAGCGCCGGCGCGGATTTGGATGAGAAAGACTTCCACGGTGAGCTCTACCCGGCAATCGAGCACTTGATCCACGTCATGACCACCTTGCCTATCCCGTTGATTGCTTACGTGAACGGGCCGGCTATTGGCGCAGGTACCATGCTGGCAATGGCCTGCGACATACGTATTGCATCGCCGCTGGCTGGATTCCGGCTCCCGGTCTCAGACATGGCCATCGGCGTCGACTCAGCCACTGTGGAAGCGCTGGAAAGCCTAGTAGGTGGATCGCGTGCTCGTGCGATGCTGCTCTACGGTTGGGGTTTGCCGTCGAGTGAAGCTGTAGATTGTGGCTTCGCTCTGCAGCAGGGCAGCCTGGACGATGCGATTGAGATGGCCTTGGAGTTGACGCGGAAGGCGCCTTTGACCGTTAAACAACTGAGGATGGAGTTCGCCCGAGACGCGTTTTCCAACGCAGAGCGCAATGAAGCGCGTGAGGCGGCATGGAACTCGGATGATCGCCTCGAAGTGGCCCGCGCACGTAAGCAGGGAAGAGACCCGAAGTTTACGGGGCGATAGGGCTGGGGGTAAGCCCACCTTGTCTTAGTTCTTAGTTCGCCACTACTGCTTTCGGCTTCGAGCGATCGACTGCTAGCAGGAGGAGCCCGGCAACCGCCCAGATGATCAGTACCCACCACGCTGATCCAACACCTGCGCCATCGAAGAAGGAGATCGAGCGCACAAGGTGTCCGGTGGCCCCGATGGTCATCCACTGACCCAGCGTTGACCAGCCTGCAGGAAGCAACCATGGGCCGGTGGCTAGGCCGGACAACGGGTTGGCGATGAAGATTGTGGCAATCGCGGCGAGGCCGAGGCCGGAGAATCCAAGCACTGCGGCGAGGCCCGCGGCAGATAGTGAGGTGGCTGCGATACCGAGTGCGATGGCGAGGAACTCTAACCAGAAGCTTCCGGTCAACGTGCCATAGACGGTGTGTAGGAGCCATGTGACAACAAGTCCGCCAACTGCGGCAATGCCGATGAGGGTTGCGGTTTTAAGCCATTTGCGGCCGCGCATGAGGAAGGTCACGGCCACGGCAGAGACCAATCCTCCGAAGGCTAAGGGGAGGCCAAGGGTCGCGATACCGGTGGCATTTGGATCGTCAGCGCTGGTCGGCGCAAGATCGACGATATTTACGGTCTGGCCGGAGGAGCGGAAGGTGTCTGCGATGCCTGTGAGCATTTGCGTGTACACGGCGCCGTTGCCACTGGCTGTATATACGGTGGCACCTTCTGGAGCTACGGCCATGCCACCGACAGCTTCACGATTCAAGATGAGCTGTTCGACGTCGTTCGCACTGGAAGCCTCGATGAGTTCGGGCGCATTGTCGGGATCAGCGCCTAAGCGTTCCTGTATTTGAGTGACTACGGGCTCTGGTGCGGATACGGCGATGGGTACGTCCTTCGGGCCGGATGCCTGGGAAGGAGCCAGAAAGGCAAAGAGCATTAGCCCGATGATGATGGGCACCAAGATGATCAAACCTATGGCTTGTGCTGCAGGTGGTGGTGCCTTGCGTTGGTTGTGCTTTTGAGTGGTTTCGGTAGCTGACACGATCTCTTCCATCGATAGTGGAGTTTTGTGGAACAGTATGTTCCAATTTACATTTGGATCATAATGTTCCATTTAAATTTGTGTCAAGTAGTCTGTAGTTGACTGGGATTGAAAGCAAGGGGAGTCATGAGAAGAGATGCGCGAGACAATCGCGACACCATCATCGCCACCGCGCGCCGAATGTTTTCTCATGGGGATGCGGGGGCATCAATGCGTGCCGTCGCACGCGAAGCTGGCTTGGGCATTGCTACCTTGACCCGTCATTTTCCAACGCGCAACGATTTGGTTCTTGCCGTGCTTAACGATGCTGTGCAAGACATCGAGGAAGTTGTCGACGAGTACTTCCCAAAATTAGATGCGGAGCCGAAAAAGTTCTGGCGGGAAACGGTTTTCGCCATTTCCGAGCTCGAGATTGCAGCACTTGGACAAGGAATGATTGGCTTGTTCGAGCTGGACCATGGAACGGGAGAGGCGTTGAATTTGCTGGAGGATTCAGAGAAATCCTCGCTACTTGCCATGGTCAATCGCCTTGAGAAGGCATATGAACGTCTTCTCATGCCGGCAAAACGAGCGGGCTTGGTCGACAAAAACCTCGAACCACTGCGATTTCACCTCGGGCTAGTAGCAACAAGCAGACCGCTGCCGAAGACAACGACCGAGGTTCTGCCCGGAGCGAGCCGCTGGCTGATCGAGGTGTATTTGGACGGCTTGGAGCATCAGGCAGATCACATTTAGTTACCCCCGAAACTGTTTCCACTCGGCAACATTCGTAACGCTGTGTAGTGTTTCTACACATGAGAATCACAGGAAAATCGATACTGGCTGCAGCTCTCACCGTCGCGCTTGCAGGCACTATCGGTGCGGTCCCAGGAAACGCGCAGGAATCGTCGTCAAGCAATGGCTCCTCCTTGTCTAGTGCGGGGTCGAGCGCGAGCACGCTCACTGACCCTCAACTTGAAAGCGTGCTTCGCGCTTGGACGATTGCCTCAAGTGAGCGGCCGGGCTCGTCGGGAGCTACCCTGAATGGTCTGCTGAGCTCCCTGGGCGTTGTTGGTTCGAGTGATTTCGCTATTCCCGAAGAGTTTCAGCAAGTGCCCGCCGATTACCCATATCCTGTGGACGAAACGATCACTGAGGTCGCGCTGATCTCGCGGGTGAGCTCTCCGGCTGCGGGTCTTGATATTGAACGGTGGACCGTGGCATCCCCATCGATGGGGCGCAACATTCTTGTCGACGTGCGGCCCCAGCTCACCGAGGCGGGCCCGATTGTCACCGTGCTTGATGGCATTGTCGCGCCCATTAACACCGGTTGGCTCTATGGGGCTGGCGCGGAAGATGTCAACGAAGTGTTCGCCGACGAGGCTGCGACCCTGGTATTCCCACTCGACGCGAACGGTACCTGGTATTCCGATTGGGTCGCCGACGATGAGGTGTTAGGACGACAAAAGTGGGAGACGTTCATCGTCGATGAGCTGCTCCCCTTGATTGAGGCGCAGCCCGACATCGCGTTCAACGGGCACCACGCTATCGGCGGCATCTCCATGGGTGCGTCCGGGGCCGTGCACATTGCCAACACGAACCCTGACCTTTTCGATGCCACCTTTGGTATCTCAGGATGCTACTCGACGACGTCCCCGATCGGCTCCCAGATCGCACGCATCGTTCCAGAATCGCGAGGCGCAGACGTAGAAAATATGTGGGGGCCAGAAGGTTCCGAGGAATGGATTCGACACGATGTTGCGAGCGATCCATCGGGGTTGTCGCAGATGGCAGTGTACTTGGCCTCGGCAGACGGCAGCATCGCACCAGGCCGAAACATTGATTCGATTACGACATCGAATCTGGTAATTGGCAGCGTTTTGGAGCGCGGTGTGCTGACCTGTACTCGTGAACTGGACCGCGCCCTATCGAACCAGGGTGCTACTAATTACACGGTGCATTACAAGGGGCCTGGCTTGCACGATTGGCCGAACCTGAAGGAAGAATTGGCTCCAGCCTGGGAGTATATTCGCCCAAGCCTGTACTAATTTTTCGATCTAGGCCGCGTGACAAGCGGGCTCCATCCTAAAGCACGACGCTTCGGACGCAGGAACGTCATGCTGCTTTTCCGCCGAAGGGCCTCAACGTCACACGAGTAGGGTCGACGAGTGCCGGAAAATGTGTCTCTCGCTGGCGCTTGCAGCCACTCGGCAACTTGCCACTCCCAAGCGCTAAGAAAAATGATCACCTTTCCGGGCAAATGGTTTTCCGGAAAGGTGATCATTTTATTTAGCGAATCGCCTCGGTAATCGGCTTGTCTCCATCGTGGAAGGAGAACAGCTTGCCAATCGAGGTGGAGTTTTCTACAGCTGCAGCAATTGCTTGGGCCACGTTTCCACGCGAGGTTGGTGGGACGTCGGTGTCTAGCTGAGCACCGCTGTTGTCCACGGTGATCTTGCCGCTGGGCTCATCGAGCGTGAGCCCGGATGGGCCGAGGATAGTCCAGTCCAGCCCACTCATTTTCAGGTGCTCGTCGGCCTGCGATTTTGCGTTGTAGTACGGGTACATGCCATCGCTTTCGACAACGCCTGGCACGCGCCCATTCTTCAAACGGGTATTGAAATAGGAGACCATAATATAGCGGTGAATTGCTAAGGACTGCGCTGCGTCCATCGTGCGGATTGCTGCGTCACGGTCAACGGCCCACGTGCGATCTGGGTTACCGCCACCGGCGCCAGCCGCCCACACAACCACGTTGCTGCCCTCGAGGAGCTCGGCGGTTTCGGCCACGTTCATATTCTCAATGTCTGCGATGACTGGAGTTGCTCCGGTTGCCGCAACATCCTCGGCATGATTCGGGTTTCGAATAACTGATTTCACGGTATGGCCGGCCTCTACAAGCAGTGGGGCAGTGCGCAGTGCGACCTTGCCGTGGCCTCCGATGATGGTGATTGTGTACACGACTTCTCCTTACAATGTTGAGGAAATGCGTTCTCTTTCATACAACCATAGTTTGGGCAACAAATATTCCTGATTGAATCAGCACGTCAATTACCCTTAACCGTCGAAGGAGCTGACAATTGACTATCGATGACAGCACTATTGAAGAAATACGTGGAATGGACTTGTCGGAAGGTGCTTCGATAAAGATATTTGGAGCCGATGGGCAACCGATTCCCGTGTCCGAAAACGTTGAAACTCTGCTTTTGCAGGCATTGCGTTCCATCGCGGAATCAGGCGAATTCACGCTTTCTCGGATGTCGGATGAATTGTCCAGCACCGCTGCGGCGGAGCTCTTAGGTGTTACCGAAACCACGCTAATGAAATGGGCGAGGGAAGAGAAAATACCGTCGCACAAAGTCAATTCCCAGACCCGTTTTCTTCGAGATGATGTCCTGCAGTTCGAAGCAGGACGTGAGACCGAACGAGACAGGACATTCAAAGTGCTGCGAGAATTCAACCATCGGCACGACGATCCCTTCGAGGACTAAATAAAAGAAAGAGCGACCCATTCAGGTCGCTCTTTCTTTTATGCAGCGCTAACTTCGCGGCTCAATCGGGTTACCCTGCCACACGGTAGAGCCCGGCACCTTGTCGCCACGCATCATCAGGGATCCAGGCCACACGGTTGCACCCTCGCCTATCGACGAGGCGGGCAACGCCACCGAGTGCGACGCAAGAGTTGCCCCATTACCGATTTCCACGGTATCCAGGCTCATCACGCGGTCCTGGAAGAGGTGAGTCTGCACCACTGTTCCCGGGCCCACGGTGGCGCCATCGCCGACGTAACACAGGTCGGTTTCTGGGAACCAGTAGGACTCAATCCAGGCACCCTTACCAATCTTGACACCAAGTGCACGAAGCGCGAGGTTAAGCTCGCCAGTGCCGGAGGCAGGAATCAAGAAGTATGGTGCAGCAACTGCCTCGACGAAGGTGTCTTGCAGCTCGTTGAGCCAGACGAACCAGGAGTACAGCGGGTGGTCGCCCTTGCGGTGTTTGCCTACACACACCCACTTCGCCACCACGGTAACCACCACGGCCACCAAACCAGCAGCCATGAGAATGAGACCACCGAAGGCGAACGGTGCCCACACACCGACCTCAACCAGCAGGATGTGTATGGCGGAGAGGATCCCAGCGGCGATCATCGCGAAGGTAATCGGTGCCAGCAGGCGCAGAGTCTCAATCAGGCCACGGGCAATCTTCAAACCAAGCGATGGGGAATAGGTACGCGATTCTCCATCTTCGGTATCCACCTCAACGCGACGCATGCGCTCTGGAGGTGAACCCCACCAGTTTGAGCCAGCCTTCGCCTTCTTTGGCGTCGAGGACAGCACGGCAACCAGGGAGTTCTTCGACAGCTTGCGCCCAGGGGAAGTAATACCGGAGTTACCCACAAAGGAGCGCTTGCCCACGACGGATTCGCCAGTCATCATCCAACCGCCGCCGAGCTCGTAGCCGCCGAGCAGGGTGTCGTCGGCAAGAAATGCTCCGTCTTTGACCTCGGAAAACTTCGGCACCATCACGGCCGTGGAAATTTCCACATCCTTGCCAATCTTCGCGCCCAGCGAGCGCAACCACAGCGGGGTGAGCGCGCCCGCGTACAGCGGGAAGAGGCGGGTGCGGGCGTCGTCCATAAGCCTGGTGATCGTCCAAATCCGCCAACCTTGATGCGAGCGCACCGGGGTCACGCCGGGCTTGAGCCCAATGGAGAGCAGGCGGACGCCGAGCCAGGTGGCCACCATGGTGAAGGCGAACAGGACTAGCGCGCCAACCGGTGCGAAGAGCACGGAGCCGACGTACGGGCTGCCGCCGGTGGCTTCGATCAGCCAGACAACAGACGCGATGGCCAGGACTGCGCCGGCCATGGGCAGGATCTCTAGTGCGATGGAGGTCAGGCCGTAGCCCCATACCCAGTAGGAACGACGTGGCGGATGTTCCTCGGGGAAGCGGTGTTTGGAGCGGCCGACCTTCTTGGCCGGGGAACCGGACCAACGCGCGCCCTTCTTCACGTTCTTGTCGCCGGTAACGGTGGAACCTGCTTCAATGTGCGCGTCGGCACCAATTTTGGTGCCAGGCAATAGCGTGGAGCGTGCGCCGATGCGGGCATCCTCGTCGATGAAAATCTCGCCGACGTGGACGATATCGCCATCGACCCAGTATCCGGTCAGGTCAACCTCTGGTTCGACTGCGGCGTGGTCGCCAAGCGTAAGCATGCCGGTCACCGGTGGCAGGGAGTGCAAGTCGACGCCCTTGCCAATCTTCGCGCCCAGGAGCCGGGCATAATAATTTACCCAGGTCGCACCAGAAACAGACTGCGAGCCAGAGGCATCAGCCCAACGCTCGGCGGCCCAAATCCGGAAGTGCTGCGAGCCGCCACGCTTGTAGTCGCCGGGTTTAATCCCGGCAGTGAGCAAACGTGCACCGAGCGCGCCGATGGGGATCCGACCAATTGGAGTGCCGAACACAATGAACAAGCCCACTGCCAACCACCAGTTGGTGTGCACGGCCCAGTCAATGCCCAATAGCACCATGACGTTCGAGATGATCAGCCACGAGGAGACGAAGGTAGCAGCCTTCAAGGTCATCGCAATCACCTGGAACAGGGTCTGCCGAATGCGCATCCACGCACCGACAGGCTTGACCTCGCGGGGCTCAATTGGCTGGGCAGAGCCCATATCGATGCCGGATTCCTCGGCGATCCGGTCCACCGTTTCGGCGAGTTTTTCCAGCCGGGGCTGGTCATAGAGATCACGGACCGCAACGGTAGGGACCTTCTCACGGATTCGTGCAACCAACGTCGCCGCAGCCAGGGAAGAACCACCGAGCTCGAAGAAGTCGGCGTTTTTATCTTCCACGGCCACGCCAAGGACGTCGACCCAGATTTCTGCCAGCCACGCCTCGGTAGCTGTCAGGCCCTGGGCCTCAACTCCCACGCCTGGAAGTGGCCACGGCAGGGACTTCTTGTCCACCTTGCCGGAGGTAGTCACGGGCAGCTCATCCATCACGCAGATGCGCGGAACGAGTGCAGCCGGCATGGTTTCTGCCAGCTGCTCGTGCGCCGCCTGGTGATCAAAGCCCGCCTCAGGATCCTCCAGCGACACATAGCCCACCAGTACGGAGTCGCCCGCGCCGGTCTTTTGCACGGCCACAGCAGAGTTGTACACGTTATCAAGTGCAGCAACATTCGCATCGACCTCGCCGAGCTCAATGCGGCGGCCGCCGATTTTCACCTGGTCGTCGATACGCCCAACGAAATAAAGGCCATCTTCTTCCATACGCACATGGTCGCCGGAGCGATACGCGCGCTCCCAGTCGCCCCACGGCGCGTACTTCTCCGCGTCCTTTTCAGGGTCGAGGTAGCGGGCCAGGCCGACGCCACCGATGACCAATTCGCCGACCTCGCCGTAGCCGACTTGATTTTCTTGCTTATCGACGACAGCCAGGTCCCAGCCATCAAGCGGAAGACCAATACCTACCGGTTTCCCGGGATAAAGCTGCGTTGCAGAAGAAACCACGGTGGCCTCGGTGGGCCCATAGGTATTCCACATCTCGCGCTCGGGGGTTGCCAAACGGTCGACGAGTTCCGAGGAACAAGCCTCGCCACCCACGATGAGCAGGCGCACGTGATCGAGCGCCTCGGCAGGCCACAGACCAGCCAAGGTAGGCACGGTGGAAACAACGGTGATGTCGCGGCGAATCAGCCACGGGCCCAAGTCCTGGCCGGAGCGCACAAGCGCGCGAGGAGCCGGAACCAGGCAGGCACCGGAGCGCCACGCCAGCCACATCTCTTCACAAGAGGCATCGAAGGCAACGGAGAGACCTGCCAGAACGCGGTCCTCGGTACCCAATGGGTTGTCGACGCAAAAGATGCGCGCTTCCGCATCGACGAATGCAGCCGCGGAACGATGACTTACTGCCACACCCTTGGGGGTGCCTGTGGAACCGGAGGTGAAAATGATCCACGCGTCGTCGTTAAGCGAAGGAAGCTCCGTGTCACCCTCGTGCGACGGTGACAACATGCGGAACCCATCGTCGCTGAACAGGCCGTCGATGCCTGCCTCTGAAAAGACTAGGTCGGCGCGTTCGTCGGGGTCATCGGCGTCGACGGGGACATAAGCCGCGCCGGCGTACATGGTGGCAAGAATCGCGGTGTAGAGCTCCTTGGAGCCACTAGTCATGCGAACGCCAATCCGGTCACCGCGGCGGATGCCGTTGCGGTGCAATTCGGACGCCCACGCCTGGACGTCGTCGAGGAGTTCGGAGTAAGTGATGATGTCCCCGTCATCGATAGCTGCTGCCTCGGGATTCTCGGTGGCGGTGGCTACGAAGACATCAATGAGCGTTCGGGGAGCCGGCGCTCTGTCACCGGCAAGGAACTGCTGCACCGGCTACGCCTCCTCTTGAAGGATGGCTTGCGCTAGCTTGCGCAGATGCTTGAGCTGCTTGGTGGTCGTTGCATCCAGCGCGCGGTCCTCCGCGGCGGCGACGAGTTTGGAAAGCTTGGCCTGCATTTTGGTGCCCTCTTTTGTTGGCGCAACAATCTGACGACGACGGTCTTTCGGGTCACGCTCGCGGGACGCCCAACCGTTCTTTTCTAAAGAATCAATCAAGCGGACCATATCAGAGGCATCAATGGCCAGCAGTGCGGAGAGATGTGACTGGCTGGCGGCGTTCTGGTCGACGATGCACGTCAGAACCCAGTACTCGCGCATAGTAGTGCCGTTTTTGCTCATTTCAGACTCGACCTCGTCGCGGGTCCGGCGACGGACCCGCTCCACCTGGAACGATGGCGAGGTGACGAGAGCTGCAGGGAGATCGTTATTTGTTGCCATAAAACCTATGGTAGGCAACAATCGTTAGTTAGTAAAATGATTGGCGTCCGCCAACCATTATCCGGTGGCCCTATTAACTAGCTGGGCGAACGGTAGGTAGGTCCTTCTCAATCCATTCGATGGTGCCGCCAAGAACATTGATTGCGTTGTCCCAACCACGGGCCAGCTCCAGATATTCTGCGGCCTGCGCGCTGCGTCCGCCGGAGCGGCAAATAATGTACGCGGGCTGGTCAGGATCGATCTGATCGGCCAGGGAGGTGAACTCGCTCAGGGGCAGGTTGACGGTGCCTTCCGCGTGAGCTTCTGCGTACTCGTTTGGTTCGCGGACATCAATGAACTGTGCGCCGGCTGGGACTTCGTTTACGTGTACTTCTTTCATAGTGGTTGAGTCTACGCGGGTGGTGGCGGTCGAGTTAGGTGTGGCGGGTCCAATTTTCGCAAATCAATGGTTGAGGATTGCGGGGTACCGTGGTCAGGGCGTTTTCACCTTTCGTAATACCAAAGCTGTGACCGCGGTTCCCGGGGATCCTCATGCTGGGATTTGCAAACAGGGAACCTCAACCAACGCAAAAAGCCGACCCCCACCGAAGTGGAAGCCGGCCTGTAGTAGCGAAACTGAGCCAAAAACTACTTGTACGCCTCGATGGAAGCCTTCAAGATCTCCTCAGCCTCAGCGCGGTTGCCCCAACCAGAGCCGTTGACTTCCTTGCCTGGCTCGAGGTCCTTGTAGTGCACGAAGAAGTGCTCGATCTCGTCCTTGAGGAACTGGTATGCGTCGTCGAGGACGCATGGGAAAATCTGCTCTGGGTGGGATCCCACTTCCCTAAAGCTCTTCATCATCCTCGGGCAAGGGGGATTGGGCTTTTTTAACCATGAGCTGACTCTCGTGAAGAGGATCATTAGTATTTTTCGGCGAGTTCAGTACGCATTGTCGAATGCCATCGACATGTTCACTCAAGCTCGGAGTCACCGTTGCCCAAAGCGGGTCGAGGATAAAATCGATTCCTTCACGTCGGGCGTGTTTTGCGGCTGGAACAAAGTCACTATCACCGGTGATCATAACTATTTGATTGACGGTGCCTCTCTCGGCAAGCGAAGCGATATCAAGGCCGATACGCATGTCCACGCCTTTTTGAGTAATTTCGAGCAGGAAGTCATCTTCGGTGAGATCACCAACTGAAATTACTCCGCTGCAAAGCCGTTTAAGGGGTTTGGGTTTTAGCGTGTATCCACGCTGCGTTTCTAACTCTTCTCCCCGTCGAAGTGCAACTTTTCGCTTCTTGGTCAGGGAAGCAAAGAATTGATTGGTCCACTCAAATTGGTCACTTTTGCCAAGATTTACCTGTTTTCTTGTTAGGGGGTGGAAGATCACTTTCTCTGAAGGCGGGCAATCGTAATAGAAAATGCGATACAGGCTACTCCGCGATTCCGTGATATGGCGACGACAATATTTAACTAATTCTTGTGCTCGGTCTTCGGGAGATTTGTCTCCGAACAAGCTGTAGGCGCGACGACGGTAGAATCCACCATCAACTAAGACCGCCGTAACAATTGGGCGTGTGGAATAAGACCGCTTATTTGCTGACTTTCCCAATCCCTACACCTCAAGTAAGTGAGAATTATTTTAACCCTTGTCATCGGCGCTCTCCTTGATATATGGAGGGTCAACGGCAAGGGTGTTATTGGTCAGCGTAGCAAATACTTGGAAGAAGTGCTAAAGAAACGCAAAAGCCGGCTCCGCGCAAAGCGAGAGCCGGCCAAAAGTATTCAATAACTACTTGTACGCCTCGATGGAAGCCTTCAAGATCTCCTCAGCCTCAGCGCGGTTGCCCCAACCAGAGCCGTTGACTTCCTTGCCTGGCTCGAGGTCCTTGTAGTGCACGAAGAAGTGCTCGATCTCGTCCTTAACGAACTGGGAAACATCGTCGATGTCCTGGTAGTTGTCGTAGCGCACGTCATCGAGAACGCAGAGCAGCTTGTCGTCGCCGCCAGCCTCATCGGTCATCTTGAACACGCCGATTGGGCGAGCCTTGACAATTACGCCTGGGAACACTGGTTCTGGGGTGATTACGAGTGCATCCAATGGGTCGCCATCGTCGGCCAAGGTGTGGTCGATGAAGCCGTAGTCGGCTGGGTATGCCATTGGGGTGAACAGGTAGCGGTCGAGGTAGACCTTGCCAGTCTCGTGGTCAACTTCGTACTTGTTACGGGAACCCTTTGGAATCTCGATGGTGACTTCGATAGCCATTGTGGCAATCTCCTTATTTGCTTCAAACCAAAACATTGCGGGACGTGTAAAACATCATCTACCTTACCGTGGACTACTGTGGTTGCTGATGAGTGGCAAGAAAATTGCAGGTGTAGTGGGAACCGTGGTGGCCCTCGGTGTTGTCGGCGGGGTCGCTGGCATTGGCTACTACGTTCATGATCAGGTCTCCCAGTTGGAGGTTGCCCCGGCGTATGCGTTGCCGGAGGCCGAGTCGGTGTTGGTTCCGGCGTCCCCAGATCCGGTGGATAAGCAGGCGCTGGCTGCGACGTTGCAGGAGCATGCGGCCAATACAGACCTGGGTGTGTTCCATGCCAAGGTCTCCGATGCCTTTACTGGCGAGACCGTTTTTGATTCCCAATCGGACCAAGCACTGACCCCGGCCAGCTCCACGAAGGTGCTTACCGCCGCCGCCGCATTGTTAACGCTAAACCCCTCCGACACCATCACCTCCGAGGTGGTGGCAGGTGCAAATCCGGGTGAAGTGGTGATCAAAGCCGCCGGTGACGTGTGGATGGACTCCGCGCGTATCGACGAACTGGCCGCCCAGATCGGTCAGGCCGATGCCGTGTTCATTGACACCTCTATCTGGGACGGCCAGGAGAAATTGATGCCGGGTTGGGCATCCGACAACGTTGATAGTGGCTATGTCGCTCCACTTGAACCCGCAATGATTCACGCTGGTCGCATCGGTGCAACCGAGGGCGACGTGCCTCGCTCGCACACCCCGGCCCTCGATGTTGCCCAAGCAGTGGCCGACAAAGTGGGCGCGCAGACCGTGGATTATGCGGTTGCCCCCGCAGGCACCGAGACGATCGCCAGCGTTGAGTCCGACACCTTGATCGAACGCCTCCGGACCACCATGAAGAACTCCGACAACGTCATGGCCGAGGCCATCGGCCGCGAAGTGGCAACGGCCACCGGTACGCAAGCCCCGCAGGCCACCATCGATGTGCTCACCCAAAATGGCTTCGATCTCACCGGTGTCACCCTCGCAGATAACTCGGGGCTGTCCGAGCACAACCTGATCACGCCAGCGCTTCTCAACGAGATCATGCTCCGCGCCACCTCCGACGAACAACTGCGCCCTCTCGTGACCACACTTCCGGTCGCAGGCGGCGAAGGAACGTTGACTACTCGCTACGGCGACCTCGAAGGCAAGGGCTGGGTGCGCGCGAAAACCGGCACTCTGACCGGCGTAAACGCGCTGGTCGGAACGGTTACCAGCGATGTGGGCAACGTGTACACCTTCGCATTTTTATCCAACGGGGTAGAGATCGAACCGGCGCGCCGGGCGATGGACGAAATGGCATCGTCGCTGCGAGACTTCTAATGCGCCCCTTCTGGCCCAGGCATTCCCCGCATTTTATGCGGCTGCGTGTGGCGGTGCGCCCGTTTGAAGGCCCGGCCGTGATCGGCCTGTCGGGCGGGGCGGATTCGCTTAGCTTGGTGGCGGCCGCAGCAGCAGAGGGCAAGGATGTCGAGGCCGTTGTTGTGGATCACGGCCTTCAGGAGGGCTCCCGAAAGGTGGCCGAAAAAGCCGCCGAACAAGCCCGTAACCTGGGCATAAAAGCAACTGTTGTGCCTGTCAAAGTCACAGGAGATAACCTCGAGGCCGCGGCGCGGGAGGCTCGCTACGCAGCTCTGCACAAGGCCGCAGGCGCGCGCGACGTGTGGGTTGCCCACACCGCCGATGACCAAGCCGAGACCCTGATCCTGGGTGCCCTTCGCGGGAACCCCTCCGGCATGAGTGCGCGTTCGGGCACCCTTGTGCGCCCCCTGCTTGGCGTCCGGCGCGCCGACACCGTGGGCGCCTGCGCGGAGCTGGGATTGCAGGTGTGGCACGATCCCATGAATACAGATTCCGCTTTTCGACGAGTGCGTGTGCGCAACGAAGTCATCCCGCTTTTGAGCGAGATCCTCGGAGGCGATGCCACCGGGGCCCTAGCTACCACGGCCAATCGAATCGCAGAAGATAACGCCTATATAGAGGACAACCTGGAAGTCACCACAGACTGCGCCGAGCTAGCCGCGGACCCGCCGGCGCTGCGCACTCGCAAGGTGGCACGCTGGCTAAATGATCTTGGGGCGGGAGCCAGTCAATCGTCGATAAGCGATGTCCTTGCTCTGTGCACCGAATGGCACGGTCAGGGGCCTGTGCACGTGGGCGGCGGGCTGCAGGTGCGAAGAATTGATGGTCGGCTGCGCGCTTCGAAGCTACGCTGGGGGAATCATGATTGAGTACAACGATGTCTCAGCCGCCTACCCCGGAATGGCCACGCCCGCGGTCGAGGGGTTTAGCTACACAGCGCGAACAGCATCGACGACGGTGATCGTGGGGCCGTCGGGTTGTGGCAAAACCACGCTATTGCGGATGGTGAACCGGATGGTTGAGCCGTCGAGTGGTGCCGTGCTCATCGATGGGGAAGACATTGCGGGCAAAGACCCCGTGCGGCTGCGGCGCTCAATCGGTTATGTCATGCAGAATTCCGGGCTGCTGCCGCATAAGACGGCGCTGGAGAACGTTGCGGCCGTGGCGAAACTCAATGGCGCTTCCAAAACCGCTGCGCGTCAGGTCGCGGGCGAGTGGCTGGAGCGCGTGCATTTAGATTCCAGCCTCTTCGGGCGCTATCCCGCGGAGCTCTCCGGGGGCCAGGCGCAGCGCGTGGGCGTGGCGCGCGGGCTGGTCGCCGATCCCAATATCGTGCTCATGGACGAGCCCTTCGGCGCGGTCGACCCGGTGGTGCGCCGCGAGCTGCAGCAAGAAATCCTGGAGCTGCAGGCCACGATGGGCAAGACCATAGTCATGGTTACCCATGACATCGATGAGGCTTTTTTGCTTGGCGACGACATCGTCCTTCTCGGGGAGCGCGGCCACATCGAGCAAGCGGGCACGGCTGAGGACTTTATTACTTCGCCTGCTAATGAGCAGGTGCGGCACTTTGTGGGGCTGGATGCGCGGCACCTGCACACAGAAACTCGCGGTGGACACGACGTGGTGGTGGACCCCAACGGGAAAGTGGTGGGCATCGCGGAGGCGGGACCTGCGCAATGAGGTGGGGCTGGATTTGGGAGAACTTTCCGCGCATCGCAGGCCTTGCCGTAGATCACTTGATGTTGACAGTGCCGGCGGTGCTGGCAGCCTTCCTGCTAGCCTTACCCATTGGCTGGGCGGCGCACCATTACCAGCGCCTACGCGACGTGATTGTTGCCCTGACCAGCGCGTTATACGTGATTCCCTCGCTGGCACTGTTCATTATTTTGCCCCTGGTGTTGGGTACTTCGATGCTTTCGCCAGTTAACGTGGTGGTGGCGATGACGCTCTATGGGTTGGCGCTGCAGGTCCGATCGACCACGGACGCTTTTGATACTGTGCCCCTTGACGTGCGGCAATCGGCCATGGCGATGGGCTATTCCACGGTGCGTCGGGTACTTAGCGTTGATTTTCCGTTGGCAGGACCGGTGATTCTTTCGGGGTTGCGTGTGGTGACGGCGTCGACGATTTCGCTGGTGTCGGTGGGCTCGTTGATTGGGGTGCAATCCTTGGGCACACTTTTTACCGAAGGTTTTCAGCGCAATTTTCCCACGCAGATCATGGCCGGGCTGATCGGTACCGTGGTGCTGGCCATTATTTGCGATTTGGTGCTGGTGGTCACGGGTAAAGCGCTGATGCCCTGGACTAGAAGAGGGACTAGGAGTGGGACTAGGCGGAAGGTGCGCCGATGAACTTCTTAATCGAAGCCCTTTCCTTCATTTTCACCGCCGAGAACTGGGCCGGGCCAACCGGCATTGGTACCCGCATGCTCGACCACCTGGAATATACGGCGATTGCAGTTATTATTTCTGCGGCCATAGCGCTGCCTTTAGGACTGCTCATCGGGCACACAGGGCGCGGGGCGAACGCCGTCGTTGCCGCCGCGGGAGCGTTGCGAGCACTGCCTTCGCTGGGGCTTTTGACCTGGTTGACCTTGGAGATGAGCATTGGAATTCGCATGCCGATCATCCCGGCGACCATCGTTCTCGTCGTGTTGGCGGCACCACCAATGCTGGCCGCGACTGTATCGGGAATCGCGGCTATCCCACGCGAGGTGGTCGACTCCGCACGCGCCACCGGCTACTCCGAGAGAGAAATCATTGCGCAAGTGGAAGTGCCACTAGCAGCACCAACAATTATTGGGGGAATTCGATCGGCAACTGTCCAAGTGCTCGCAACGGCGACGATTGTCGCATACATTGGATTATCCGGGTTAGGTCGCTATCTCATCGATGGTTTGGCACTGCGGGATTACCCACAGATGCTGGTCGGAGCTGTGCTGGTGGCTGTGCTTGCGCTTGTCATTGATTTAATACTCGCTGCCTGCCAGAAGTGGGCGGCCCCGAAAGGACTGAATCCGACATGACCAACTTGAGTTTTGCGCGAAAAATCGTCGTCACGCTCGCTGCTGCTGCCGCTGCCTTCGGCCTTGCCTCATGCTCTAACTCCGACCCCTTGGCTACCCAGCAGTCCGAGGGGAGTGGCACGGGGCCAACCATCAAGATCGGTACGGCGAACTTCCCTGAATCCGAGATCATTGGTCAGATCTGGGCCGAGCAACTGCGCGCCAATGGCTACGACGTGGAAGTCACCTCTGGGATTGGTTCGCGCGAGGTGTACCTTTCTGCTTTGGAAAGCGGCGAGATCAACATTGTGCCTGAATACACGGGCAACTTGGCGCAATTCTACGGCGCGGAAGTTGAATCTGGGGCTGACTCGGATGCCGTTTACGCTGCTGTCCAACAGGTGCTCCCCGAGGACCTTTCTGCAGGTAGCATTGCTCAGGCGGAATCTAAGGACTCGTTTGTGGTGACTGCCCAAACTGCAACCGAGTTTGGTTTGAGCACTATTGGGGATTTGTCCAAACTGGATCAGGTCGTGCTCGCGGGCAATCCCGAATTGGCGCAGCGCCCCTATGGCCCGGAGGGATTCACCAAGATCTACAACGTGCCTGCAGACAAGATCTCCATGAACTCGATCTCTGATAGTGGAGGGCCATTGACCGTTGCTGCGCTGTTGTCGGGAGAAGCGAATGTGGCCGATATTTACACCACCTCGCCACACCTTGATTCCGATGGCAAAGAGGTTGACCTAGTGACCCTCGAGGACCCACAGAACATGGTGTTGCCACAAAACGTGCTGCCTATTTACCGGGCAGATGCGGTTCCGCAGGAAGCGATTGATGCACTGAATACTCTCAACGCGCAGCTGACTACCGGGGACCTGGTGGCCATGAACTTGCGCAACGTGGGCGATGAAAAGGCCGAGCCCGCGGTCATCGCACGCGACTACCTAAACCAGTAGCGCGAACTCCTCTGTCATCTGACTACCGCGAATGACTACAATAGCCATATTGCACTTGGGGTTCATGAGCAGAAAGAGATTAAATGACGATGGCCGTGCCAACTGAGCTGTACGATCACAGAGATTACAACGTTCCCGATACTCGCTATGGGGACGATGTAGAAGCAGTGCTGGTTTCTGAAGAAGCCTTGAAAAAACGCATCAAAGAACTGGCAGATATTGTCAGCGAAGAGTACAAGGACGCGGAAGAAGATCTCATTTTGGTCTGCGTGCTTAAGGGTGCGGCGCTGTTGCTGACCGATTTCTCCCGCGCACTGTCCATCCCATCGGAGATGGAATTCATGGCGGTGTCCTCATACGGCAACTCCACCACCTCGTCTGGTGTGGTGCGCATTCTCAAGGACCTGGACAAGGAAATTGAGAACCGCGATGTGTTGATCGTTGAGGACATCATTGACTCGGGCCTGACCTTGTCGTGGCTGATGAAGAACCTTAAGGGCCGTAACCCGAAGTCGCTGCGCGCGATCACCTTGCTGCGTAAGCCGGAGATCCAGACCGCGGATGTGGATCTGATGGCAGTCGGCTTTGATATCCCGAACGAATTTGTTGTTGGCTACGGCCTTGATTACGCGGAACGCTACCGCGATCTGCCTTTTGTGGGCTTGCTGCATCCTCGTGTGTATTCGGGACAAGTTTCCTAGGATCTTGCTGTGGCCCGGAACCAACTTTCGGTTGTGTCCGTTGAAGAACATGGCGTAGATTCCCCATAAACCCCTCCCCGGGGCTCCATCCCGGGGAGAACAACTCACGTTAAGTGAAAGTAATAGATGAAAAACAACAGAGTTCTGCGGTACGGCGCGATAGCAGCAGTAGTGCTGATCGTCTTGTACCTCTTTACCCTTTTCGGTGATCAAACACGCAACTACCAAAGCGTGGACACCTCGATTGCTGTGCAGCAGCTGCAGGACAATAACGTCTCGGTTGCTCAGATCGACGACCGTGAACAGCGCTTGCGCTTGGAGCTCAAAGAGCCCATCACGGTTGATCAGCGCGAGGGCGTCACCGAGATTATGACGCAATACCCGGCTCGTACGGCACCGCAAATTTTTGATGCCGTCCAGGCCAGCGATACAGAAAAGTACACGACAAACGTCACCCAGGACTCGTTCCTGATGTCGATGTTGTCCTTCATGCTGCCGATGGTCTTGATCTTCGGTCTGCTCTTCTACTTCATGTATCGCATGCAATCCGGCGGCGGCATGTTCGGTATCGGCGGGTCCAAGGCGAAAGAGCTGAACAAGGACATGCCGACGAACACCTTCGCCGACGTTGCGGGTGCTGATGAGGCAGTAGATGAACTCCAGGAAATCAAGGACTTCCTCCAGGATCCTTCCGTCTACGAGAAGTTGGGCGCGAAGATTCCACGTGGTGTCCTTCTCTACGGCCCTCCCGGAACCGGTAAAACGCTGCTTGCCCGTGCTGTTGCAGGTGAGGCCGGTGTGCCGTTCTATTCCATCTCGGGCTCGGATTTTGTTGAGATGTTCGTCGGCGTGGGTGCATCCCGCGTGCGTGACCTGTTCAAGCAGGCCCGTGAGAATTCGCCGTGCATCATCTTCATCGATGAGATTGATGCCGTGGGTCGCCAGCGCGGCTCCGGCACGGGTGGCGGACACGACGAGCGCGAGCAGACGCTGAACCAGTTACTGGTGGAAATGGACGGCTTCGGCGACCGCGAGGGAGTCATTCTCATCGCGGCGACAAACCGCCCGGACATTTTGGACCCAGCGCTGCTTCGTCCAGGCCGCTTCGACCGCCAGATTCCTGTGACCAACCCTGATCTGAAGGGCCGCGAGCAGATTCTGAAGGTGCATGCCGAAGGTAAGCCTCTCGGCCCTGACGCCGACTTGGATTCGTTGGCAAAGCGGACCGCCGGCATGAGCGGTGCGGACCTGGCCAACGTGCTCAACGAGGCAGCTCTTTTGACCGCGCGTATCGGCGGCAATGTGATTACCGCTGACGCACTCGAGGAAGCTACCGACCGCGTTATCGGTGGTCCACGTCGCTCGAGCAAGATCATTTCCGAGAAGGAAAAGAAGGTCACCGCATACCACGAGGGCGGACACACTCTGTCGGCGTGGGCGCTCAAGGACATCGACCGGGTGTACAAGGTGACCATCTTGGCACGCGGTCGCACCGGCGGACACGCAATGACGGCTCAAGAAGACGACAAGGGCATGTACAACCGCGACGAGCTCTACGCTCGCCTGGTCTTCGCCATGGGAGGTCGCGCAGCTGAGGAACTCGTTTTCGGTGAGCCCACCACTGGTGCGTCCTCGGACATCGAGCAGGCAACCAAGATTGCCCGCGCCATGGTGACCGAGTACGGCATGAGCTCCAAGCTGGGCACCGTGAAGTACGGCACCGAGGACGGCGATCCATTCTCCGGCCGTGGCGGTGGGGGATCACTGGATTACTCCCCACAAATCGCGGAAACCATTGATAAAGAGGTCCACGACCTCCTCGATGCAGCACACAAGCGCTCCTATGAGATCTTGCGTGCCAACCGCGACTACCTGGACAAGCTTGCAGAGAAACTGCTTGAGAAAGAAACTTTACGACGACCTGACCTGGAAGCCATCTTCGGCGATATGCCACAAGAGGACTCTGGTCTTGACATCGTGGACTACCGCTTCCCACGCCAAGATGACCGCGAACCAGTGAAAACTCCGGTCGAGCTGGCTGAAGAACGTGGCGAGGAACCACCAAAGAAGTTCTCCCTCCTTGAGGCCTCCCAGAAGGTGCGTGCACAGCGGCAGAAGGAACGCGAGGAGAAGTCGAAGAAGGATCCAGCCCCAGTAGGTGCTTCTTCTGCGCGCACGACTCCTTACTACGGGGATTCCACTCCACCCAAGGGGTGGCAGGTCCCAGGTGGTGCATGGCCGGGCCAGAACAAGCAGGACCAGCAGGAACAGCAGGACTCGGGCGATGATCCGCAGCAAGCCCAGCACCCTGGCGTATCCAACTACGGTTGGGGCGATGCTACGGAGAAGAACCCGTACAGCAAGGCTCCTCAGGCGCCGCAGGAAGCGCAGGCTCCTGAGCAGAAACCCGATGAGCAAGAAGAGCTGATCGGATTCCGCTTGCCAGAAAATGAGCGCCCTGATCATCCTGAGCAGAAACATTCAAGCCCAGCAGATGACGCCACCACGCAGATGCCACGGGTGCAAGATCCAAAGGGCTCAAAGGGCTCAGACGGCTCAGACTCGAACGATTCAGATTCAACCGGTAACCACAGGAAGGATTAGAGTAATGGAACCTTCCGTGCCTAACTCATTTGATTTCGACCGCGCCAAAGCGGCAGTCCGCGAACTTCTCATTGCCGTCGGCGAAGACCCCGACCGTGAAGGCCTCCAGGAAACACCAGAGCGTGTTGCTCGCTCCTACCAGGAGACCTTCGCGGGGCTCTACGAAGATCCCACGAGCGTGTTGGAGAAGACTTTCGCGGAAGATCACCAGGAGCTCGTGCTCGTGCGCGACATTCCGATCTACTCCATGTGCGAACACCACCTCGTCCCATTTTTCGGTAAGGCCCATATCGGCTATATCCCGGGCAAAGATGGCAAGGTGACTGGTCTTTCGAAGTTGGCCCGTTTGGCTGATTTGTATGCGAAGCGCCCGCAGGTCCAGGAGCGCCTGACCTCACAAATCGCAGATGCGCTCGTCGATAAGCTTGCTGCTCAATCTGTGATCGTCGTGATTGAGTGCGAGCACCTCTGCATGGCAATGCGTGGTATCCGCAAGCCGGGGGCGATCACCACGACGAGTGCTGTGCGTGGCGGTTTCAAGACCAGCGCGGCGTCGCGCGCCGAAGTGTTGAGCCTGATCAGGAAGTAGAGGCGATGGTAAAAGTCAGCGATTTAACGCAGCCTGAGCGCACCATGGTGATGGGAATTGTGAACGTCACCACGGACTCGTTCTCCGATGGAGGTCGGTGGATTGAGCTCGATTCCGCCGTTGCGCATGCCCATGAGCTGATCGCGTTGGGCGCTGACATGATCGATGTGGGCGCAGAATCGACCCGCCCCGGTGCCACGCGCGTGCCACCTGAGGTAGAGGCGAAGCGTGCGGCCACGTTGATCAAGGAACTTTCGCAGGCAGGCATTCGCACCAGCGTGGACACGATGCGTGCCTCTACGGCGTTGGCTGCGGCCGAGGCCGGGGTGGACATGATAAACGATGTCTCCGGTGGGCTTGCCGACGAAAACATGTACAAGGTGATGGCAGATGCGGCCATTCCTGTCTGCTTGATGCACTGGCGCACCGTGCAGTTCGGCGACGCGGCTGGGGTGGCGGACCATGGCGGTGACGTGGTCGACGATGTCCACGCAACACTTGACCGGGTGGTGGAAAATGCGCTGGCAGCCGGCGTCGAACACGATCAGATCGTGCTCGATCCGGGCCTTGGATTCGCGAAGAGTGCGGCAGATAATTGGGCGCTGCTCAAGGCACTGCCGGAGTTCGTGGACGGTGAGTTTCCCATTTTGGTTGGTGCTTCCCGCAAGCGATTCCTCACCGAAATCAGGGCGGCCCGTGGTCTCGACCACGGCCCGATCGACGCGGACCCGGCAACTGCTGCGGTGACCGCACTCAGCGCGCAGATCGGCGCGTGGGGTGTGCGTGTCCACGAGGTAGCTGTTTCGCGTGACGCGGTGGACGTTGCCGCGGCGTGGAAAAAGGGAAAGGACTTTTCTTAAATGGCAGATCGCATTGAGCTCAAGGGACTGAAGGTCTACGCCCACCATGGCGTGCTTGAGCATGAAACCGAGCACGGCCAAACATTTACCATCGACATCACCTGCTGGGTGGATTTCGCAGAAGCCGCAGCAACCGACGACCTGTCGAAGACAATCAACTACGCCGAGCTGGCTCAGCTCGCCTTTGATATTGCTGCAGGAACCCCGCGCAAGCTCATCGAAACGGTAGCAACCGAGATCGCTGACAGAGCACTTCAGACCTATCAGCAGTTGCATTCTGTAGAGGTCACCCTGCACAAGCCACATGCCCCGATCCCGCTGTCCTTCGACGACGTAGCGGTAGTCGCGCGCCGCTCAAGGAAGTCCGGCCCGTCGATCATCCCGGCAAAGTTGAGGGATGCCTAATGCGTGCCGTCTTGTCCATTGGGTCGAATCTCGAGGATTCCTGGACACACCTCGAAAGCGTCGCCTATGAATTCTCCGACGAGATCGTCAGTTCGTCGGGTGTCTATTCCACCCCACCGTGGGGCGGGGTGGAACAAGGCGATTTCCTCAACCAGATCCTGATTGTCGAAGTTGCTCAGCAACCCATGGAATTGCTGCGCCGCTGCCAAGGCCTCGAAGAGGACGCACACCGCGTCCGCGAGGTTCGCTGGGGGCCGCGTACCCTTGACGTTGACATCGTGCAGCTTCACGACGATTCCGGCGCCGAAATTACCAGCGACGATCCGGAACTAACTCTTCCTCATCCCCGGGCGCATGAACGCGCGTTTGTTCTCGTGCCGTGGCTGGATGCTGACCCGGAGGCAACGCTGCAGGGGAAAAGTATTCAGACGTGGCTTGACCAGCTGGATCAGCAAGAAATCGAGCAGATAAGGCTAAAAGAGCGATGAAAAGAACCCCCATCTCGGGCCTTGTCGGTGCAGGCTTATTCTCTGCTGCCGCGCTGGCCATTGTGACCTGGGGATTCTACGGTCGGTTCTCGGCGATTTCTCCCGTGGTCTCAGTGACATTGTGGGTACTTGCCGCAGTGTGTCTTGCACTGGCCTATGTAGTGAAAAAACGACGCGAGGACGGCCTGATTGGCCTGGATCGTTCGCAGCTGAACCCGATGATGGTGACCAATTTTATGCTCATCGGCAAAGCCAGCGCGTGGACGGGAGCCATCGTTGGTGGTGCATATATAGGCATTGGAACGTATATTGTTCCTAACTTAGGTACGTTAGTTGCGGCGCAGGATGACTTCCCCGGAGTGCTGGCCAGTGCTTTGGGCGGAGTGGCATTAAGTGTGTGCGGAGTAATTTTGGAGCGGGCATGCGAGGTGTCGCCACCCGCTGATGGTGAACCAGTTGGATAAGGTGGAATCTATGACTGAGCAAAATCGCACTCCAGACCGTGGGCAGATCGGTCTGTATGCCCTGGTAGGTTTGGCGATTCTTGCAACCATCATTATGTTGTTCACCAACTCCGGTGCATGGTTGAAGATCGCTCTCATTGCCGCCTTGTGGGCAGCTGCCGTTGGCTTCTTTCTGGTCTATCGTTCCCGGAACGAAAAAAATGAAGCCACCCTGCAACTTGAAGCAGCTCAGCAGGCGCACGAGGCAGAGCTGAAAGCCGTGGAAGCCAATGCTGCGAAGGATCGCCAAGCATTGGAAAAAAGTCAGGGGCAGGCCACCACCCAGACCGGCCTGTCTGATGAAGACACGGCGCTGCTTAAAGAAATCCGCGAGGAACTCGCCGTAGTTCGTGCAAAGCTGGAGGAACTTTCTGGCCAGGAGTTCGGCTACGAACCCGCAGCACTGCGTGCCGAGGCACGGCGAATCATGGAGCTGCAGACTACTGCGGAAGAAACTGCTAACGCATCTCCAAACACCACGGAAACCCCAATTGTGGTCCCTGAGCCAATGGAGCCTCTTGAGTCCGAGGTGCCAAAGCCAGAACCGCACAAGTCGAAGGCACCTTCGGCAGATGCGGTGGCAGGTCGCGTTGGTGGCTACGAGGAGCCAAAGATCCCAGAGTCGAATCCTTTGTCGCAGCTGATCAGCGAGCGGAAGAGCGAGGCTGCGCAGCAGGCCACCAAGGACGCCACCAAGGACGCCGCCAAGGATTCTGCCAAGGAAGCGGAGAAGGAAACGGAGCAGGCTGCCACAACGGTTTTCGCAACCGAAGCTGCCCCTGAGGCTCCGCACCGTGAAGAGTTCCCAGCGGTCAAGCCTGAAAAGAAGGCCGAAGCGAAGCCCGAAGCGAAGGCCGAGAAGCAAGAGACGAAGCAAGTGAAGAAGACCGAAGAAGTGTCCTACCGTGGCCGTCGTCGCGCCGAAGACCGCGAACAGCATGCCCACGAGCAAGAGGATGCGGGTCGCAGGCGTCGTCGCAGCGATGAAACCGACACCGGTGTTTCCGTTGCCGAACTGATGGCACGGATGAAGGAAGCTGACAAGGAGTGAGTGCACCCCGTCTCAATGTGGGGCTTATCGGTGCACCAAGTATCAGCCACTACCTGCGCGAAGCCGGCCATAGCGTGACATTCATCGAGCCCGCCGACGCCTCAGAATACGACCTTATCGTGTTCGGGGCGCAGGGCGACGAGCTCGAAGAGGTAGTTGAAGAAACGGCTCCCTTTGCCCGGCGCGGTCAGATCTACCTGCACACCGCACTTGACCATGGAGTTCAGGTGCTCGATCCCGTGGAGACGTCCGGAGCAGTTGTCGTCGCCGCGCACCAGCTCACCGACCACGTCTGGGCCACCGCCGCGGCCGATGAACTTGGCGAAACCATCGTCGAATTACTCGTCGGGGAAATGGGAGGTCGCGCCATTATGGTCAGCGACCAGCAGCGCCTGGCGCTGAAGACAGCCCTGACTTATGCGCAACTGGCCAACTCCATGCACAACGACGCCCAGCAGATGCTCGTGGAAGTGTTGGATAGCCCCGATGTTGCCGAAGAGCTGATTCCCGCCGCGCCCGAGGAGCCGTTTTTGCCGGACGTTGAGGAATTGGCGCGGCAGCATTCGTCGATAAGTGATCCTGGAAGGGCGAACCTGTTCGCCTCCGTCGTGCGCCGAAACGCGGAAGTGCGCGATGACCATAACCTCGAGCTGTGGGCGATTTCGCAGCTCAATTACAAGGAGTGACATGAGTTTCGAAACCGGCCAAGCCACCGTGGTGACCGACCCAGAAATGTTTAAGACCTACGGCCGCGCGTTCCGCAAAACCAGCAAGCGCGTGGTGTTGGTGCCTTTGGGCACGGCGGTGCATGCGGGCCATATCTCGATGATCCGCGCGGCGCGCTCGATCACCGGCGCGATCACCATGGTCACGTTCTCCGGCGAGGAAGTCCCCGAGGACTTCGCCAAGGAGAAGGTCGACGTGGTCTTCCACGGCACGCTGCCGACGCACGGGGTTGCGGTGCGCACGACGCTTGACCACTTAGAGGAGCCTTCGCTTATCGACGAGTACGTGGCTCGCGTCTTGGCCGCCACCATTGCATCGGGCGCGACTGATGTGGTGCTGGGCGAGAAAGATTTTGAGGCGCTCGTAGCGATCCAACATGCGGTTTCCGGCTTGCAACTCAACGTGCAGCTGCATAGTGTGCCAACGGTGCGCATGCCCGATGGGCTAGCCATTTCGAACCGGAATTCCGAGGTGCCTGAGGAGTACCGCGACAAGGCGATTGTTGTTGCGGCCGCGCTGACGGCTGGCGCGCATGCGGCTGAACTTGGCCCGGAGAAGATCCTGGAAACGGCTCGTGGTGTTCTCGAAGCCGGTGGCGTAGAACCGACGTACTTGGAATTGCGCGACTTGAACTTTGGCCCAGCCCCTGAGCTTGGCGATGCCCGCCTGCTCATTGGAGTGGACTTCGGGGGCGTGCACCTTGTAGATAACGTGGGTGTGCCCGTGGGTGTCGGCTTCAAAAATATCGAAGCCGACAGTTAACTTTTACTCACCGTCGGCGACAGTGAAGCGTGCTCGGCGGTGAGCAGGGTTCTCGATTTCGTCGAGTGCTGCTACTGCGAAAGTGCCGGTGGTGACAAAAGGACCCGCAATGACGTCATCTTGGAGCACATAGGAATTAGCCTTCTCGCCTGGGGCGATGTCAGGTGAAGGTGCGAGCATAGTCCAGTCGAGGGTTTCAGGGGAACCCTGGTAGGCGCGCAACACCTCGATGAACGCGCGTGGTTCGGCACCGTACTCCTCGGGAATGGCACCGGTGTCGATGAGGAGGGTACCGTCCTCGGTTTGCAGACCACCGGCACCACCGACGACGAAAATGCGTGAAGTTGGGGCTGCGTCGATGAGGTCCTTGTGAGCCTTGATGACGGGGCTGTAATCACCGGTCTCGCGTCCGCCAGCCACGGAGATAATCGTGACGTCGCTTTCATCTGCCAGTTCCTTCACCGCATCAGTGTCGGTGAGCTCGAGGGTGCGGTATTCAACACCTTCAATTGGGGACTCTGAAGAGCCCGAGCGGCTGGTACCTGCTACTTCGTGGCCGCGGTTGACGGCTTCCTGAGCCATTGCGCTGCCGAAAATGCCGTTGGCTCCGATGATGCTGATGCGGGACATATGCTTCTCCTTGGATACTAAAATCTGCTTTACACGAACAAAAACCCACTCTATGCTTGATACTTACTAAAGTAAAGTATTAAATTTGTCTGAGGTAAGGTAATGCCCATGAGCGAGGAAGAATCCGATATAGCGTGGAATCCCTTTAGTAGGGATTGCGCGAGTCGCGGGCTGCTGAACTCCATCGGCGACAAGTGGGCCATCCTAATTCTCGCCTCGTTGGCCGATGGAGCGCTGCGTTTTGGCGATCTGGAACAGGCCGTCGATGGCATCTCGCAGAAGATGCTGGCGCAGCGCCTGAGCGGCATGGTCGCGGATGGTCTTGTCGCGCGGTCAGAATACAAAGAAGTTCCGCCGCGGGTGGAGTACGAGCTTACTGAACTCGGTCGTTCCGCACTGCCCGCAGTTCAAGGGTTGATCGACTGGACAGTGGAACATATGACCCAGGTGTATGAAACGCGCCAGACCTAGCCACAGAAATAGCGAAAATGCCTGCGCTGGAAATGTTACAGCGCAGGCATTCGTCGTAAAGCGAAATCTAGCGAAGCGGCAGCCTAGAAGCCGATCTTGCCGCCGTCAGTCTTCCATGTAACTGCAACTGCAGGACGTGGCTTGGAGTTGCCACCTTCAGGCCAGTGGGAGGATGGGTTCTCAACGGTAGCGGTGTCGCCCTCGCCTGGGTGCTGCACGTTGACCATCACGCGACGGTCGTCGACGATTGGGCCACAGGTCTCAGCGTCGGTAGGAACGGTGAGGAAGCACTTCAGCTCGCCGCGGTTAGGACCGGTGGTAGGCACAGCGTAGAGGCCGTCGTGGGAGCCCAGTGCGTTGCCGTCGGTGGAGATCCACAGGTTGCCGTAGGAATCGAATGCCACGTTGTCTGGGCAAGAGATTGGGGAAACCTTCGACTTATCAAAGCCACCGAAGTAGGAGTAAGACTCATCTGGGTCGCCACAAACCAGGAAGATGTTCCAGGTGAACTTGGTGCCAGCGTGGTCGTCCTCGATCTCCATGACCAGGCCGTTCTTGTTCTCCTTGATTGGAGCCCACTCGCGAACGTCTTCCTCGTTCTTCGAAGCGTTTGCGCCGGTAGCACCACGGTAGGAGTTGTTGGTCAGGGCGACGTAGAGCTTGCCGTCATTAGGATTTGCCTCGAAGTCCTCAGGGCGGTCCATCTTGGTTGCACCGGCCTTGTCAGCTGCCAGGCGGGTGTACACAGCAACTTCTTCTGCGGTGAAGCCGTCGATGTGGGAGGTAGCGCCGTCGCGGGTCACGGTCAGCAGTGGGTGCCACACGCCGGTGCCGTCAAATGCGCCGTCTTCTGGGAGCTCGCCGCCGCCGTCGATCTCATCCTGAGGGGAGTTGCCCTCGAGGGTGGCAACGTAGAGGGTGCCGTAATCGAGGATCTGCATGTTGTGTGCCTTGTCGCCCTCGATGATCTTCTCGGAGGAGACGAACTTGTAGATGTACTCGAAGCGCTCGTCATCACCGGAGTAGCAGACTACGGTGCCATCCTTGGTGACATAGACGTTGCCAGCCTCGTGCTTGAAGCGACCCATGGAGGTGTGCTTGATCGGGGTGGATTCTGGATCGGTTGGATCGATTTCGACGATGTAGCCGAAACGGTTGACTTCGTTTGGCTCCTTCGACAGGTCGAAGCGATCGTGGTAGAGCTCCCAGCCGCGCTGGGACTGGCCGGAACCGTCAACGCCGATGCGGTCTGCGTACTCCTTGTTGCGGCCGGTGAGGCCATCAGCGTTGGTGAAGTACTGGTCGATGTTCTCTTCGCCCGAGAGCATGGTGCCCCAAGGGGTAACGCCACCAGCACAGTTGTTCAGGGTGCCCAGAACGGTGGTGCCGGCTGGGTCAGCGTTGGTCTTCAGCATGTCGGTGCCTGCTGCTGGGCCAACGAGCTTGAATGGGGTCTGAGCGGTAATGCGACGGTTCAGTCGGCCGAACTCGCGCTTCAGCTCGCCGGAGCCTTCAACCTTGGACACCTCAAGGATGGTGTGACCGTGTGCTGCGAGGCCGATGTTGACCTGCTCCTCGGTTGGGTTGTTGGGATCGTAGTTCGGGATCATCTGTGGCTCGGTGGTGTACTCGTGGGAGCACATGTAGATCATGCGGTTTGGATCAGATGGGTGCTCGATCAAGCCAGCGAAGTCATTGTTGAAGCCGAACTGCTGCTCCTGCTTTGCTGCAGTCTGGTTGTTGATGTCGAACTCAGGTGCGTCCTTATACACGGGGTCGCCCCATGCGATCAGCACGTTGGTTGTGTAGCCAGCTGGCACGGTGACAGCATCGTTGGTGTTTGGTGCGACGTTCTCGAAGTCGAGGCCCTTGACACCAGCGACAGGTTTATCGGAGGAAGAACCTGGCAGGGAGGAACCGGAAGAGAGGGAAGACTGAGCAGCTGCGGTCTGTGTGCCCAGAAGGGAAGCGCCACCAACGGTCAGTACGGAGAGGCCGCCTGCCTTCAGTGCGGTACGGCGGGTCATGTCGCCGAAGTACTCGTTGTCAGTCTTATTGCCACACTCACCGAAACATGCGTTGCCACACTTGTAGGTGCAGGTCAGGGAAGAACGATTGGAATGGAAAAGATTAGTGAAAAGGTTACGGCCCTTAAGTGCCATGGTGTCTCCTCGGCTTGTCGCACCAGCTTCGCTGACTCTTTTTTCAGAGAAATGCGCTGTGAAATTTGAACGGGAATAAAAATCGTCGAACGGATGACAGCGTAAGTGCGTCACATGTATAGCCATGGACACCTAAGTGATATTCAAGTGAAGATTAGGTAGATAAATTTGCCTATCAAAATGAAACGTGCATGAACAGTGAATAGCGATGTAACACTTCTCTCACTATTAAACACGGGAAAAACTGTATTAAATAAATTTTTGGAGGTACGGTCGAGGACATATCCATTCGGACTCACTGAAAGATTCAAAAGGACTACATCCACATGCACGTAACAACGATGCCGAACACTAAGCAGCATCTCTCCGAGGAAAGCCACGAAATCGTCAAGGCAACCCTGCCGCTGGTCGGTGAAAAGATCGGCGAGATCGCGCCGGTGTTCTACAACAAGATGTTTGCGGCTCACCCCGAACTCCTCCGCGACACTTTCAACCGCGGTAATCAAAAGTCCGGCGAACAGCAAAAGGCGCTCGCAGCATCGGTGGCCACTTTTGCCACAATGCTTGTCGACGACAACGCGCCCGACCCAGTCGGCCTTCTCAATCGCATTGCGCACAAGCATGTTTCCTTGGGCATCGTTCGCGACCAGTACCCAATCGTGCACAAGTACCTTCTGGAGGCCATCGCCGAAGTGCTTGGCGAGGCAGTGACCGAAGAAGTAGCAAACGCCTGGTCCGAGGTCTACTGGACAATGGCTGACGTCCTCATCTCTCATGAAGAGGAGCTCTACGCCTCTGCAGGTGTGGAACCAGGCGACGTCTTCCGGGATGTCACAGTGACCGCAAAGCAGCAGCTCTCCGAAAACGTCACCCAGTACACTCTCGAAGGCGAACTTACCACGGCACAGCCCGGCCAGTACACCTCGGTCGGCGTGGTCCTGCCAGACGGTGCCCGCCAGCTGCGCCAATATTCCATTGTGAAGGCGGACGCGAACAGCTACACCATCGCAGTCCAAGCCGACGGTGAAGTCTCGAACTTCCTCCGCGACAACGTCGAGGTCGGCGATACAATTCAGGCCACTTTGGCAGCAGGTGACCTGGTGCTGCGCGATTCCAACGCGCCCGCAACCCTAGTGTCTTCGGGTATCGGCTCGACCCCGATGGTCGGCATGCTGGGCTACCTGGCACGCAAGAATTCTGATCGCAAGGTCTCCTTTGTCCATGCAGACGAGTCGGAGGAGACCTTCGCTCAGAAGAGTGCGGCAGAGGCAATCGTCGCAAAGCTAGATAACGCTGAGCTCAATGCGACCTACCGTAACAACGGCGAACTTATCGACGTTGCAGCCCTCGACGTGGCGGGCTCCGATGTCTACCTGTGTGGCGGCAATGAATTCCTGCAGGCGATCCGCGCCGGGCTGGAGAACCTGCCTGCGGAGAAGGCTCCGAAGGCCGTGTACTACGAGCTGTTTAGCCCTAACGATTGGTTGATCAATTAGTTGTCGCACTCATCGACTACCCTGGTGAGTTGTGACTAATCAGGACCTTTCAGAGCAGCAGAAGATTCGCCGTTCAAAGCGCGAAAAGCTTATCGACGACGGCCACGATCCGTACCCAGCCGTAGTAGAGCGTACCCACTCGCTTTCCGCGATCAGGAAGAAATACGAGATTGTCGAAGAGGGCCAGGGCGACGGCGAAACTAAGCTTGAGGCCGGCCAGGAGACCAATGATGTAGTCTCAGTCGCCGGCCGCATCATCTTCCAACGCAACACGGGCAAGCTGTGCTTCGCCACTTTGCAAGAAGGTGACGGCACTCAGCTGCAGATCATGCTGTCGCTGGCTGAGGTCGGCGAGGAATCGCTGGCGAACTGGAAGTCTGACACTGACATTGGTGATTTCGTGTCGGTGACCGGCCGGGTGATTGCTTCCAGGCGCGGCGAGCTTTCCATCCAGGCGCAGTCGTGGCGGATGGCTTCGAAGGCGCTGCGTCCGCTCCCCGTTGCCTTCGCTGATATGAACGAAGAACAGCGCGTGCGCCACCGCTACACCGACCTGATCATGCGCGAGGACGCACGCAAGAACGCGATGACTCGTGTGAAGGTCGTGGCAGCGCTGCGCAAATTCCTCACAGGCGAGGACTTCGTGGAAATTGAAACCCCGATGCTCCAAACCCTGCATGGTGGCGCTGCGGCACGTCCTTTCGTAACGCACTCGAACTCGCTGGACATTGATTTGTACCTGCGTATTGCGCCTGAGCTCTACCTCAAGCGCGCCGTGGTCGGCGGCATCGATCGAGTTTTTGAGGTCAACCGCAACTTTCGCAACGAGGGCGTGGATTCCTCCCACTCGCCTGAGTTCACCATGCTGGAGACTTACCAGGCCTGGGGTGACTACACTGACGGCGCGCGCACCATGCGCGAGTTGGTGCAGTTCGTGGCCCAGGAAGTGTTCGGTTCCACCACCGTGACTTTGGCTGATGGCACTGAGTACGACCTAGGTGGCGAGTGGCCTGTGTTGGACATGTACACCTCACTTAATGAGGCACTGCAGAAGAAGTTCCCGGGTCAGCCTGAGGTGACCGTGGACTCTTCCGTGGACGAGCTGCTCGGTATTGCAGGTGTGATCGGCTTAGATGTTCCTAAGGGCCAGGGCTGGGGCCATGGCAAGCTAGTAGAAGAGATCTGGGAGCTGCTCTGTGAAGATCAGCTCTACGGTCCAGTTTTTGTGAAGGACTTCCCAGTGGAGACCTCGCCTTTGACTCGCGACCACCGCACCAAGCCACGCGTGACCGAGAAGTGGGACCTCTACGTGCGCGGCTTCGAGCTGGCCACCGGCTACTCCGAGTTGGTTGACCCCGTGATCCAGCGCGAGCGCTTCGTGGACCAAGCCCGCTTGGCAGCAGACGGAGACGACGAAGCCATGGTGCTTGACGAGGACTTCCTCCAGGCCATGGAACAGGGCATGCCACCAACAGCTGGTTGTGGCATGGGCCTTGACCGCCTGCTCATGGCCCTGACCGGCCTGGGTATCCGCGAGACCGTGCTGTTCCCGCTGGTCAAGCCGGAAACAAATAACTAAGCAGAACCATTTTGAGCGCGCTGAATCTTTCGATGCAGCGCGCTCGCTGCTATTGTCGCGCCAACTAAAAACACCAGCGCGATTGCGGCCAAAGCGGGCATCCCGGCAGCACTGACCACCGGACCCGCGAGTGCACCACCGCCCGCGCCCACCAGTGACATCACGAAGTCGCTGCGGCCTTGCGCGAACGCGCGGTCCTTTGCAGGGGTTACGTCAACGAGTAGGGCAGAGGATCCGACTAGGGCTGCAGACCACCCAAGGCCCAGCAGAATCAGTGCCACAACTGACGCGGTCTGCGAGGTAGGGAAAGCGATCAAAAGCACGGCCGACAGCGCCTGCATGCCAAAACCCAGGAACACGGTAGGAACTCGGCCCCACTTATCGGCAAGGATGCCAAAGATGGGGGAGAGCGCATACATTCCGGCAACGTGCGCACTGATAGTAATGCCCACAATGGTCAGCGAGGCACCGTGGCCAGTCATATGCACCGGTGTCATGGCCATGATTGCCACCATCGATGCGTGCGCCACCGCAATCATGCCGATGGCCAGCCACGTCGGTGCGTGCAGCTTCACCTTCTGTGGTTTTTCTGCTTCTTGTGTCTGTACTTGATTCTGCAACGGATCCGGCCTCAAGCCGATCTGAATGAGCACAATGGCCAGAACCTGCAAGATTGCGACAACGAAATACGCGCCCGCGTACTGCGCAAAGCCTAGAGCGTTGCCGATGGCCTCGGTGACTCCGAACAGGTTCGGGCCAATAACCGCGCCAATGGTTGTCGACCACATGATCAACGATAGGTTGCGCCCTCGGTTTTCTTCGTTAGAGACATCCGAGGCGACGAACCTGGTTTGCAGACCCACCGCAGTTGCGCCGCCAAGCAGGAAGAATCCCACCAAGAGCACGGCAAGGACCCCGGTGTGTGCAGCGATAAAAGCCAAGATGGCACCGAAGACTGCCAGCACCATACCCAAGGTCAGCGCTGGTCGGCGTCCACCTTTAATGGCAGCACGAGCCAAAAGGAGCGCCCAAATCGCGCCACCCAAGGTGGTAATGGTTGCGCCCGCCCCACCCCAGGCCGTGCCACCGAGCTCGGCGGCCAGCAGCGAGCCCATGGAAAATGAAACCCCCTGGGCCAGCCCGGCGATGATCTGTGCCCCGGCCAGCACCCAGAGGATCTTTGACGTGTACGCGCGATTTTTATTCACGAGGCGTAAGTGTAGCCGGCGTCACCATGAGTAACTAGCGAGTCGAGCTAGCGGGTTGAGCGGGGCATCCCCTCAACGAATCCAGCCTGAGACTGGACACCGACTACGGCACGGTCCTGGAAAGCGGGAATATCTGCCGCACCCGCGTATGTGAAGGCGGAACGCACGCCGGAGGTGATGTCGTCGATAAGCTGCTCTACGCCGCCGTTGTCGCCGAGGTAAATCCGGGCGGTGGAAATGCCCTCCTCGAACATCGAGCGACGTGCGCGCTCGAAGGCCTCCGTGTCCGTATTGCGGTTGGTCACGGCCCGGCGCGAGGCCATGCCGAAGGATTCCTTGTAGAGGCGGCCGTCGGAGTCTGTGTGCAGGTCGCCCGGCGACTCAAAGGTACCGGCGAACCAGGATCCGATCATCGTGTTCGATGCGCCGGCAGCAAGGGCAAGAGCGACGTCGCGCGGGTCACGGATGCCACCGTCGGCCCAGACGTGACCGCCCATCTCCCGGGCCGCTTGCGAACACTCAAGCACTGCGGAGAACTGTGGGCGGCCCACGCCGGTTTGCATGCGCGTGGTGCACATCGCGCCGGGGCCGACACCGACTTTGATAATGTCGGCGCCCGCTTCGAGGAGGTCACGGGTGCCCTCTGCTGTGACCACATTGCCGGCCACAACGGGCACGTCCACGCCCACGGCGCGCACCCGCTTGATGGCGTCGATCATGCCCTGCTGGTGGCCATGTGCGGTATCGATGACCAGCACGTCTGCATCAGCCAGCAGTTCCACTTCGCGCTCGATGTCAGCGTTGATGCCAATCGCGGCACCGACGCGGAGGCGCCCATTGCTATCTAAGGCAGGGGAGTAGATGGAGGAACGCAGGGCTGAATCGCGGGTCATTAAACCTACGAGTGAGCCATCCGCGCTGACAACCGGGGCAAGTTTGCGGCCTGCTTCCCTCAACAGCGTGAAGGCCTCGCGGGGAGTGGTGTCGTCGCGAAGCGTCATGAGGTCCCGCGACATGAAATCGCGCACCTGGCTGAAGTTGTCGGCGCCGCGCATATCGCGGTCGGTGATGATGCCCACCGGACGCTCGCCGTCGACGACCACCGCAGCACCATGGGCACGCTTGTGAATCAGGTTGCGGGTATACCCCAGCGTGTGGTGCGGCTTGACCGTGATCGGAGTGTCATAGACCGTGTGCGAGGCTTTGACCTTGGCAATCGTCTCGGCGATGATCTCGGCGGGCACGTCCTGCGGAATGATGGCCATGCCACCGCGCCGGGCCACAGTCTCGGCCATGCGGCGGCCAGCAACCGCCGTCATATTCGACACGATCAGGGGAATGTTCGTGCCCGTTCCGTCTTGGGTGGCCAGATCGACGGACATGCGCGAACCCACCTCGGAATGGCTCGGGACCATGAACACATCGGAATAGGTCAGTTCGTACGGCGGGACGTTGTTGTTAAGGAAACGCACGGGGATCTCCTGAGGGAATGGGCTGATGTCGGCAACCATGGTACACGCGTATTTCTTGGCATGTTTTCGCAGGAGAATACCCCTTTCGGGGTACATAGCATCCGGGGTCCTGGCTTATGAAAATTTTCCAATTCTAGTACTTTGTTGATTCTGCTGCTCGAAGCCTTCTGCTTCCGGGCGGCTCAGTTGTTTCTACTCACTTAGATCTCACAGTAAATCTCACAGCAAAGGCAGGCTCACGCACTTCAATGGCTGAAACTAAACAGCGCTCCGTCGGCGCCATTTTGACGGTATTGGTCATCTCCACCATGGTGATGATTCTCAACGAGACCACGCTCTCCATCGCCTTGTCCTCCATCATGGCGGACTTCAATGTCACCGCCGATGTTGTCCAGTGGCTGACCACCGGCTTCATGCTCACCATGGCCATCGTCATCCCCACCACCGGTTTCTTGATTCAACGCTTCAAAACCCGCCACATCTACTTCGTGGCCATGGCGCTGTTTATTATCGGCTCGCTCATGGGCGCACTCGCACCATCCTTCGGCGTGCTGCTGGCAGCCCGCGTTGTTCAGGCCTGTGGCACCGCAATCATGACACCATTGCTGATGACGGTCACACTGACTATTGTTCCGCCCGAGCGCCGTGGCGCCATGATGGGCATCAACTCCATCGTGATCTCGGTGGCACCAGCCCTCGGCCCCACCATCGCCGGCCTGATTCTGAATTTCTTCACCTGGCATTACCTGTTCTGGCTGATGGTCCCCATTGCCGTGATCTGCCTGGTTATCGGCTTCTTCCTGCTCCAAAACGTCGGCCAAAACTCGGCGATTCCCTTCGATGTATTCTCGGTCATCCTCTCCGCGCTCGCCTTCGGCGGCATTGTTTATGGCTTTTCGACGATTGGCCAGCTCATCAGCGGAACCTCTTCGGCACCAATGGTTGCGTTCCTGGGTGGCATTGTTTTCCTCGCCATCTTCGTCTATCGACAGATCGTGCTGGGCAAGCGCGGACGTGCTCTGCTGGACATGTCGGCCTTTTCGGTACGGAACTTCACTTTCTCCGTGATCACGGTGTTCTGTGCGATGGCTATGATGCTGGGTACCGTCAACGTGTTGCCGATCTACCTGCAATCCGCCCTGCTGGTTACGCCACTGCTGACTGGTTTGCTTCTGCTCCCTGGCGGTTTGCTCCAGGGAATTGTGTCCCCATTTATTGGGCGTATCTACGACAACGTGGGTCCTCGGCCCTTGGCGGTACCAGGCGCTATTTTGATGGCGGGCTCGCAGTGGTGGCTGTACTTCATGATCTCCGATGACACCTCCTTGTGGCTGATCGTGACCGCACACGTGATCTTCAATATTGGTATGGCATTGGTGATGACACCGCTGATGACTGTGTCGTTGTCATCGTTGCCGATGAACCTGTACTCACACGGCTCCGCGATTATGAACACCTTGCAGCAGCTTGGTGGCGCGGCCGGTACCGCAATCATGATTGCAGCGATGTCCATCGGTGCCGCGCGTGCATCCGCGGCGGGGATGTCTGGGGCGGCCGCGCAGGCTGCGGGTACCCAGGAAGCCTTCCTTGCTGGTGGCATCCTCGGGATTGTTGCCATTGCCGGTTCGTTTTTCGTTACGGCTTTGGACAAGGCTCCGAAGACTGTTTCCGAATCTGCTCCTGAGGCAGCTCCTGAGACCGTTCCTGAGACCGTTTAGTCGAAAGAATGTTTTAGTGCTCCGACGCGATGCGTGAAATTCAATTAACCTTGGAGTGGCTCTCATAGCATCATTACCGGCAGTCTTGATTGGCTGTTTTTGCTGGTAATGATTGTCCCCTTTAGGTATGAGAGCTACGACAGAAGATTTAAAGAACACATCACTATCTAGAGGAGTACAAAATGGTCAAGATTGATACATTCGAAAACCGTGTCGCCGTTGTCACCGGCGGTGCGTCAGGCATCGGCCGCGGCATTGCCGAGGCACTTATTGCTGCTGGGGCGACCGTTGTCATCGCCGACGTGAACGAGGAAAGCGCCCAGGCAACCGCGAAAGAGATCGGCGCGCTCGCACGACGCGTCGATGTCTCTGATCCGGTCAGCGTCGACGAACTGGCCAAATCCGTTGTGGAAGAGTGCGGCCACGTGGACATCGTGGTGAACAACGCTGGCGTCGGCCCACTCGAGACTTTCGAGTCGATGAGCCTGCAAGACTTCCGCTGGGTTCTTGAGATCAACCTGGGTGGCGTCATTCACGGCATGAAGACCTTCTTGCCATACCTGAAGGGAAACGACAACGGTGGCTTCATCGTGAACACGGCCTCTGTTGCCGCGGTTTTGCCTGGTCAAGGTACTGCCGCATATGGCGCTTCGAAGTCCGCGATCCTCTCGGTGGGCGATACCGTCGACCTGGAGCTGCGGGCAGAAGGCAACGATACTGTGGGCATCGCAACCTTGATGCCAGCAATGGTGCGCAGCAACATTACGGAAAACTCTCGCCAGCGCCCTGACTTCGATGCCGATTCCGATCAGACGGAAGAATTCCAGGTAGAGTCGCGTGTTCTTGAGCCTCGCGATGTCGGCGACATGGTGGTCGATGCGCTTCGTGCAGGCCGTCGCCATATTTTCACTCACCCGGAGATCCGCGAGGCAATTGCTGCCTACCAGGCTGACGTTATCAGCGGTTTCGACGTGTAACTTTTAGGCTCTGATATCGACCAATATCGTTAAAACTGCTGTATATAGTGTGTTTTAGCAACATTGGTCGATGTTGATTTGGCGCCGCACCCCCGCTAGATGTGGTTTACAACACTTAAAGCGGTATGAGTTAGTGACATCACGCTGTGAAGGTGTTAAGGTTTTCCTGTAAGCAATCTTCAGGGTTGTTACCCTCCAGCCTTTTAGGAACCTTTGGTGGGGCAAGACCTGGGCCAGTGCAATAAATGCGCTGTCCCAGGTCTTTTTTCATTCCTGAAGTAGCTCAAGTAACCACAACTCACATACTAAAGGAGCGAAAAATGGCGAAGGCATCGCTGCAGGACAATGCTGCAGACATCTTGGCTGGCGTCGGCGGAGCCGACAATATCTCGTCATTTACCCACTGTGCTACCCGCCTCCGGTTCGAGCTCAAGGACCCGAGCCTGGCGGACAAAGAACGCCTTGAAGCAAACCCGAAGGTTATGGGTGCGATTGCTCAGGGCGGTAGCCACTATCAGGTCGTCGTCGGTGGCGACGTTGCCAGCGTGTATAACGCAATGAACCAACTTCCCGAAATGAAATCGCGCGACGGGCAAGCGACATCCGGAAAATCCGACGCAGATGTCAAGGCCGAGGCACGCTCGAAAACCAAGGGCAAATACTCCTGGTTGGATGCCTTCTTCGAATACCTTTCGGATTCCTTCCGACCACTGCTTGGCGTGCTGCTCGGCGCCTCGCTGATTATCGCGTTCGCCGCGGTGATGGATGCTTTCGGCGTGGCCGACTTCCGCGCCGAAGTGAAAACCCCGGGCTGGCAATTCGTGGATGCCATGTGGCGTTCCGTGTTCTACTTCCTGCCGGTTTACGTGGCATATAACGCCGGTAAGAAACTTAACATTGACCCGTGGGTCCCAGCTGCAGTGATCTTGGCGCTGATGACTCCGGAGTTCATGAGCCTGTCTAGCCACCCAGATGCGGTGACCACCACCAACCAGTTCCTGGGCACCGAAACCACCGTCATCGAGGTCTTCGGCCTGCCGATGCTGCTCAATGACTACGGCGGAAACGTCTTCGTGCCGCTGATCATGGCACCTATTGCAGCTCTGGTTTACAAGGGACTACAAAAGATTATCCCGGCTTCGGTGCACATGGTCTTCGTACCATTCCTGACCCTGGCCATTGTGATCCCACTGACGGCATTCCTGATCGGCCCATTCGGTGTGGTTATCGGCAACTACCTGGGTATTGGCCTGGCCTGGCTGAACGGCAATGCACCATTCCTCTTCGCCATCCTGATCCCGATGCTCTACCCATTCCTGGTTCCGCTGGGACTGCACTGGCCACTGAACGCCCTGATGCTGGTGAACATCAACACCTTGGGCTACGACTTCATCCAAGGCCCGATGGGCGTGTGGAACTTCGCATGTTTCGGCGCCACAGCCGGCGTGCTCTACATCTCCATGCGTGATCGCGACACCCAGATGCGCCAGACTTCCGCATCCGCTCTCGCAGCTGGCCTGTTCGGTGGTATCTCGGAGCCTTCCCTCTACGGTATTCACCTGCGCTATAAGAAGATCTACCCACGCATGCTCGTCGGATGTTTTGTCGGTGGCGTCACCATTGCGATCCTCTCGGCAAGCTCCGGCGGTGTGCAGACCAACGCCTTTGTGTTCACCTCGCTTTTGACCACAGTGGTGTTCAAGCCAATCGTGCCGTACCTGATCTCTATCGCAGTGGCCTTCTTTACCGCGATGATCCTGATCATCCTCACCGACTACCGCACTCCAGAAGAGAAGGCGGAGTTCGAGGCAGCACGCGATGCTCAAGAGGCTGCAGAGGCAGAAGGCGAAGCATCCCACACCGTAGTAATCGAAGATACTCAGGAAGCTCCAGCGATGGCAGCAACGGAAGGGGAAGGGGAGTCGTCGTTAAGCGAAAAACCTTCCGCCGTGGCTACCTTGACGCAGCCTGCGACCCAGTTCCTGTCGGCGCCCGTGTCCGGTGAACTTGTGGCGATGGCCGATATTAAAGACGCGGCATTCTCATCGGGCGCACTCGGCGAGGCCGTGGGTATCGTGCCAACAAGCAGCGAAATCGTTGCGCCCGTGTCCGGCACCGTGATTTCGGTGGCGAAAACTGGGCATGCCTATGGTATCAAGACCGACGATGGCGTGGAGATTCTCGTGCACATCGGCGTGGATACCGTGAAGATGAAGGGCGAGGGATTCACCCCGGCCGTGGAGAAGAAACAGCACGTGGAGGAAGGCGACCTGCTAGCTACCGTGGACTTCGAAGCTGTGGATGCGGCGGGCTTTGACCCGACCGTGATCATGACGGTGGTCAATTCCAAGTCGCTTGAATCTGTGACCCCGGCAACCAGCGGACATGTTGAGTCTGGCGACACAGTTATCAATGTGGCCAAGTAGGTACGCTAGATAGTGATGCACATCTTGCGAGTTTTCAACAACAACGTCGCTTTGGCGAAGGGCCCAAGCGGCGAAGTTGTTGTGACCGGACGCGGTGTTGGCTTCGGCGCGAAGCAGGGCGATCTGGTCGACGAAACCAAAGTTCACAAGGTGTTTGTCCCATCGGAAGGCCGCGACCCAGACCATTTGGCCATCATGCTCGCCGATATTCCCGGTGACGTGGTGGCGAAGGTCAACGACACCTTCGATGCTATCCACGCGCCGAAGGAATTGCGCGAGAAGATCACGCTAGTCGTCGCCATCGCCGACCACTTAAATAACGCGATCAAGCGAGCCGGCACCGGCGAGGTCATTGTCTATCCACTTGAGGCGGAGGTCGCGCATTTATACCCAGAAGAGCTTTCGCTTGCCGACGATTTCCTGTCCAACTTCAGCGAGCGCGCCGGCGTGGAGCTGCCGAAATCAGAGGCCGTCGCCTTAGCGCTGCACTTCGTCAACGCGGGTTTTAGTACCGGTGACTTGGCGTTTACCTACCGGATGACGGGGTTGATTGAGCAGCTCCTAGCTGTGATCGAAGCTGATCTAGGGACCTCGCTGGGCAACGACATTAGCGTTGCGCGCCTGATTACCCACCTGCGCTACCTGTTTACCCGCATCGCCCGGAATGACCAGCTCACGGGCCAGAAATCTGCCCTGTCGGAGCAAATTCAGGAAAGTTACCCCCAATCGTTTGAGACTGCCAATAAAATAGCTTCGTTAATCGAACTTCGCTTTGACGTTGAACTCAGCAGCGACGAAATTTCATACCTCACCCTGCACGTAGCCAGGCTCGGCGCCAGGCACGACAGCCACACAAGCGTCAGTAGTAACAAGGAGTAAAAATGTCTACCCGTACTCGTATCTTCGGCATCGGCGTATCCACAGGAACCGCCCACGGACCAGCAGTTTTCGTCGTGCCGGCTGCAAGTTTTAATCCCGATGAGTCCTCCAGCACCGATCCTGAGGCAGACGGCCAGCGCGTCCGAGAGGTGCTCCAAGCTGTCTCCGATGGGCTGCGCGACCGCGCCGAGGGGGCCTCGGATTCGGCCAAGGAAATCCTCGAGGCCACCGCAGGACTTGCCACCGACCGCGGCCTGATCCGCGGTATCGACAAGGAGCTGAAGAAGGGCTCCGGCGTGACCCGCGCTGTCCACGATGCCGTGGAAAAGTTCGCCGAGAAGCTGCGCAAGATCGGCGGCTACATGGCCGAGCGCGTCACCGACCTCTACGATATCCGCGACCGCGCGATTTCCCGCCTCCTCGGCCAGCCCGAGCCGGGCCTGCCTGAAATGAGTGAGCCCAGCGTGCTCATCGCAGAGGATCTCGCGCCCGCCGAAACCGCCACGCTTGATCCCGATCAGGTCCGCGGCATCATCACTTCCGCCGGTGGCCCCACCTCACACACCGCTATTCTTGCAGCTCAGCTTGGTATTCCGGCAGTGGTCAAGGCTTCCGAGATCTACGACGTTGTCTCCGAGGGTGACACCGTGGCGCTCGACGGCGGCGCAGGTGAGGTCATTGTCGCACCGCTTGACGACGATCTCACCGAGCTGGCTTCGCGAGCGGCTCGTCGTGAAGCGGCTCTTGCTGGCTCGGAAGGGCGCGGCATGACGCGCGACGGCTACCCAATCAAGCTGCTGGCCAACATTGGCACCGCCGACGACGCACGCAAGGCCGCCGGCTTCGACCTCGAGGGCTCCGGCCTGTTCCGCACTGAGTTCCTCTTCCTGGGTCGCGATGACGCGCCGTCGGTAGAGGAGCAAACGGAGACCTACACCGAGGTGCTCAATGCCTTCGGCGACCGTCGCGTGGTGGTGCGCACCCTGGATGCGGGCGCGGACAAGCCATTGCGTTTCGCGGACTTGGGCGAGGAAGACAACCCAGCGCTTGGCCGTCGTGGCCTGCGCCTTTCCATGGTTCGCGAGGACCTTTTGGATACCCAGCTCCAGGCACTAGCAAACGCCAACGCAGCCACGGAGGCGGACCTTTGGGTCATGGCTCCGATGGTTGCCACTGTGGAGGAAGCGCGTTGGTTTGCTGAGAAGGCCCGTAGCTTTGGTCTCCAGCGCGTTGGCGTGATGGTGGAAACGCCGGCGGCGGCGATCCGCTCTGAGCAGGTGCTTTCCGAGGTGGACTTCGCCTCCATTGGTACCAACGACCTGTCCCAATACACGATGGCGGCCGATCGCATGCAAGGCGAGCTGGCCGATCTGCTCAGCCCATGGCAACCAGCCGTGTTGGAAATGGTCAAGGCCACGTGCGAGGGCGGTGCCAAGGCCGACAAGCACATTGGTGTCTGTGGCGAGGCCGGCGGCGACCCGCTGATGGCGCTGGTCCTGGTTGGCCTCGGCGTGACCTCCCTGTCGATGGCCCCCTCCAAGGTCACTGCCGTTCGCGCCGCGCTGAAGCTGCACGACCACGCGACCTGCCGTGCGATTGCGGCCCAGGCCCTGGCAGCGCCGACTGCGGATAAGGCCCGCGAAGTGGCATTGGCTATGGCTGACCCAATTGTGAAGGACCTGCTCTAGGTTTTGTGGCCAGGTCAGCCCCGCCCCCGCAACGCCTGTGAATTTAAATCGCCTTTTTGAAACTAAGCCGTTTAGAGTTTCTAGACAGCTTAGTCCATTAATTAATGAAAGGCGTTAACCCATGTCTACCCCGTCGCTGCCAATCATTTCTCTGCGCAAGATCGTTGAAGGTCCCAATCGCGAAGAAGAGATCGCCCGTCTCCGCGAAGTGACCCACACAATTGGCTTCTTTTATTTAGCCGACCACGACGTGCCGAAAGCGCAGCAAGATGAGCTATTTGCCACGGTGAAGGAGTTCTTTTCCCTTCCTCAGGAACAGAAGGAAGAAATCTCGAACCTAAAAAATCCGCACTACCGTGGTTACGCAAAGCTTGGCGACGAACGCACCCAGGAAAAGGTCGACTGGCGTGAGCAGATCGACTACGCGGCGGATCGGCCAGTAGAAACCGAAGGCCTCGAAGATCACCCGTGGCGCGTTTTGGAAGGGCCGAACCCGTGGCCATCGGCGCTCCCACAGGTTAAAAATCAGGTGACTGATTGGCAAAACAAGCTCACCGAGATTTCCAACCAGCTGCTGAGCGCTTGGGCGGAGTCGCTGGGGCAGCCCGCAGATTTCTTTGAGCCGGCATTCGAGAAGCCATACCCTCTGCTGAAACTGGTGCATTACCCAGCGCCTTTGAAGCAGGAGTCCGAGCAGGGCGTGGGCGCGCACCACGATGCCGGTGTGCTTACCTTGTTGCTCATCGAGGAAGATTCCACAGGCCTGCAGGTACTCAAGGACAACCAGTGGATCGACGTGGAGCCGTTGCCCAACCACTTCATCGTCAACATCGGTGAGCTGCTCGAAGTGGCCACCGACGGCTATCTTGTAGCTACCAAGCACCGCGTGCTCCCACCGGAGCCAGGCAAGGACCGTTACTCCATCCCGTTCTTCCTCACCCCAAGCCTGGATGCCGCGCTGCCACATGTGGAGCTTCCCGCAGAATTGGCGAAGGAAGCACCGGGCGCTGGCAAGGACCTCGAGGGGCAGGAAATCTACGACGTTTCCGGCCGCAACCTGCTCAAGTCCCGCCTGCGCGCCCACCCGGAAACCACGGAAATTTTCCACGCTGAGCTCGCGGAATCGTTGGTGTAGGGCACATGAGAAAAAAGATCGTATCGACGATTGCAGCCTCCGCACTAGTGGCGTCGCTGCTGACGGGCTGCGGTACTGGGCAAGATAAGCTCAAGGTGCTGGCCACAGCCGTGCCACATGAAGAGATCTTGGCGTGGGTAGATGAGCAACACGACGAGTTCGCCCTGGATATCAAAGTGGTCTCGGGTGGACCAGAAGTAAACATGTCGGTTGCTGACGAAAGTGCCGACTTGAACTTCTTCCAACATTTGCCGTACCTGCGGGACTGGGAATCGTCGTCAAGCGAAAATCTTGTTGATCTTGGGGGCGTTCACATTGAGCCGATGTCGATGTATTCGAACTCGGTGGGTTCGATAGGTGAGCTGGGTGACGGTGCTCGGATTGCGGTGCCGAATAGTTCGAGCAATCTCGCGCGTGCGCTGCTGCTCCTTCAAGATCATGGGCTGTTGAAGTTGGATGGTGAGCTCGATCCTGCGGACGTGTCGAAGATCAATGTTGATTCGATTGTGGAGAATCCGCAGGATATTGAGATTGTGCCGGTAGCAGACGAGATTGTAATTCAGTCGCTGCAAGATACGTCGGTGGCGGGTGTGATTGCGTCGTCGAATTACGCGATGGATATCGGGCTGGATCCGGTGGCGGACGCGGTGATTTCGGAGAGCGCGCAGAATAATCCGTACGCAAATATTGTTGTGGCTAACGAAAAATCAGCACAAGATCCGCAGGTACAAGCGCTAGTGGATGCGCTGTTTTCGGAAGAGACATCCGCGTGGATTACGCAGACCTACGGCTCGGCTGTAATCCCAGTCCATTAGGGGCTGAAAAGAGTCAATTTGGGGCCAATTAAGGGCTGTTCGCTACCGGCGTACATGCCCTTGACCTGCGAAAACACCTGTTTTTAGGGAGGGGTGTTCAAAAAGGTTGAATACGTACCCCCTCGCGCGCGTTATTGTGGGTGACACATTAGGACGAAACTTAGATAAAGGGGTTGCCACATGTTTGAGCGGTTTACTGACCGGGCACGCCGCGTCATTGTCCTTGCCCAAGAAGAAGCAAGGATGCTCAACCACAACTACATCGGGACTGAGCACATCCTGCTCGGTCTGATCCATGAGGGCGAGGGCGTCGCAGCAAAGGCGCTCGAGTCCATGGGTATTAATTTGGAAGATGTCCGCCGTGAGGTCGAGGAAATCATCGGCCACGGCACTCAGCCACACACCGGACACATTCCGTTTACACCACGCGCCAAGAAGGTACTGGAGCTTTCTCTGCGTGAGGGCCTTCAGATGGGCCACAAGTACATCGGCACCGAGTTCCTGTTGCTCGGCCTGATCCGTGAGGGCGAGGGCGTTGCAGCTCAGGTCCTTACCAAGCTCGGCGCTGACTTGCCACGTGTACGTCAGCAGGTTATTCAGTTGCTGTCCGGCTATGAGGGCGGCCAGGGTCAAAACCCTGAGGTCCCAGAGCAGGGTGGTGCACAGGGTGGCCAGCTCGGCGCTGGCCCAACCGCTGGTGCCGGTGCAGGCCCAGCATCTGGTCAAGGTGCCACTCCACGGGGCGGTAACCAGGGCGAGCGTTCCAATTCGCTCGTATTAGATCAGTTCGGTCGCAACCTGACCCAGGCTGCCAAGGAAGGCAAGCTGGATCCTGTTGTTGGGCGCGATAAGGAAATCGAGCGCATCATGCAGGTGCTGTCTCGCCGTACCAAGAACAACCCAGTTCTGATCGGTGAGCCTGGCGTTGGTAAGACTGCAGTTGTTGAGGGCCTGGCTCTTGACATTGTTAACGGCAAGGTTCCAGAGACCCTGAAGGACAAGCAGGTTTACTCGCTTGACCTGGGTTCCCTGGTTGCAGGTTCCCGTTACCGCGGTGACTTCGAGGAGCGCCTGAAGAAGGTTCTTAAGGAGATCAACCAGCGCGGCGACATCATCCTGTTTATCGACGAGATCCACACCCTGGTCGGCGCCGGCGCAGCAGAGGGCGCGATTGACGCTGCCTCCCTGCTGAAGCCAAAGCTGGCTCGTGGTGAGCTCCAGACCATCGGTGCTACCACCTTGGATGAGTACCGGAAGCACATTGAGAAGGATGCGGCTCTTGAGCGTCGTTTCCAGCCTGTGCAGGTCGACGAGCCTTCTGTCGAGGACACGGTGAAGATCCTGAAGGGTCTGCGCGACAAGTACGAGGCGCACCACCGCGTGTCTTACACCGATGATGCACTGGTTGCAGCAGCTAACCTGTCTTCGCGCTACATCAACGACCGTTTCTTGCCAGATAAGGCAGTTGACCTCCTCGACGAGGCAGGTGCGCGCATGCGTATCAAGCGCATGACTGCACCTGAGGGTCTGCGCGAGGTCGACGACCGGATTGCGGATGTTCGCCGCGAGAAGGAAGCAGCGATCGACGCACAGGACTTTGAGAAGGCGGCTGGCCTGCGCGATACCGAGCGCAAGTTGGGCGAAGAGCGTTCCGAGAAGGAAAAGCAGTGGCGCTCCGGTGACCTGGAGGAAATCGCCGAAGTCGGCGAGGACCAGATCGCAGAAGTGCTGGCTAACTGGACCGGTATCCCAGTGTTTAAGCTGACGGAGAAGGAATCCAACCGTCTGCTGGGCATGGAAGAAGAGCTGCACAAGCGCATCATCGGCCAGGACGAAGCAGTCAAGGCAGTTTCGCGTGCGATCCGTCGTACCCGCGCTGGCCTGAAGGATCCGAAGCGCCCATCCGGCTCGTTCATCTTCGCTGGCCCGTCCGGTGTTGGTAAGACTGAGCTGTCCAAGGCTCTGGCAGAGTTCCTCTTCGGTGACGAAGATGCCCTGATCCAGATCGACATGGGTGAGTTCCACGACCGCTTCACCGCCTCGCGCCTGTTCGGTGCTCCTCCGGGATACGTCGGCTACGAAGAGGGTGGCCAGCTGACCGAGAAGGTTCGCCGCAAGCCATTCTCTGTGGTCCTGTTCGACGAGATTGAGAAGGCGCACAAGGAGATCTACAACACCTTGCTGCAGGTGCTCGAAGAGGGCCACCTCACCGACGGCCAGGGCCGCGTGGTGGACTTTAAGAACACCGTCTTGATCTTCACCTCGAACCTGGGTACCTCCGATATTTCGAAGGCTGTGGGCTTGGGCTTCTCCGGCTCCAACGAGACCGATTCGGACGCTCAGTACGAGCGGATGAAGAACAAGGTCAACGACGAGCTGAAGAAGCACTTCCGCCCAGAGTTCCTCAACCGTATCGACGAGATCGTGGTCTTCCACCAGCTCACTCAGGAGCAGATCGTTCAGATGGTCGAGCTGCTTATCGGTCGTGTGTCCAAGGCTCTTGCACAGCAGGACATGGGCATCGAGCTGACCGACAAGGCGAAGAACCTCTTGGCTCAGCGCGGCTTCGATCCAGTGCTTGGTGCACGTCCTCTGCGTCGTACCATCCAACGTGAGATCGAGGACGTTTTGTCCGAGAAGATCCTCTACGGCGAGATCGGTGCCGGCGAGATCATCACCGTCGATGTCGATGGCTGGGACGGCGAGTCCAAGAACACCGACGGTGCAACCTTCACCTTCACTCCTCGTCCGAAGCCACTGCCTGAGGGCACCTTCACCGAGGCAGAGGCTGAGGAGGTTCGCGAGATCGAGGCTCCTATCGAGGTCGGCGCAAAGTCCAGCGAAGGCGGCGATGACTTCGACACCCTCAACGTCGATGTTCCTGACACCTACCCAGGCGAGGACGAAGGTCCTGCCGGTGCCGGTCAAGCACGGTAGCAGGTAGTCGCTTTACGACGAGTCCGCTGCACCCAGAACTTTTCTGGGTGCAGCGGACTTTTGTCTGTTTGCGGTGCCTTCGAAACCTAGAAGGTCCCACACGAGGAAGTCGTTGGGACCCCATTAAAGCGATCTGCCAACCACTGGACTGCTGGCTGGACTTGGCTGAGCATGCCATTGGCGTGGTTGGCCCCGAGCTTTAGCCCCGGAGTAAGGGCGGGCGCACCGTCGTTGAGGTAGGTCACGTCGGCACCGAGGTCGCAGTAATCGAGGGCCATTTGCGTCGTTTGTGGGGAGGGCACGAGATCGTCGCTACCGTCTGTGGCCACAAGAATTGGTGTGGCCGGTGCTCGTTGGCCGAGTTTTTGGGAATTGAGCAGGTCGACGACGCGCTGATCGCGGAAGGCCGCCTCCGGAATTGACTCTCCGGTTGTGGTCAGAGACCTTGAATCGGTGAGCCCCCAACGCAGGGCGGAGTCGCTGAGGCAGGAGTCTCGGTTCGAATCGAGGAACTCTCGTCCGCGTTCGTTGACTACCGCATCGACGGGCTCTTTGAATTCGGGGAAGCGCTCTCCCCAGCCGTGGTAGGCGAAGGCCAACACGGAGACGATGGAGGAGTTGTCCACGCTTTCCATCACGCTCAATAGGTCGGCGGGAGCTGCACCTGAGAAAGTGCCCTGCAAATTGATCTCAGGCGCGTAGGACTGGTGGTGTTCGGCTGCAGCCGCTACCGCGCCCCCTCCTTGCGAGTAACCGAATAGGCCGACCGGGGTGCCCTCAGGTACGACAGCTCGCGCCGCGTCCAAAACAGCGTGGGCTTCTTCTGTGTGCAAGACATAGGTGTGCTCGCCGGGAGTGCCCAGCCCGATGTAGTCGGTGACCACGATGCGCATGCCCAAAAGTGATGCCGCAGAGTAGAAGGGGGATTCGTAGTTGGTGCCTAAAGCTTGGGCCTGTGGGTCGTACTGGCCGATGAAACCCGGTCCTTTCGAGGGCGCGCAAGCATCACCGGCGCCACGGGTGCCGGGGGCGAACACAACAGTTGGGGTTGGTCCTGCACCCTGCCACGGATGAGCCGGTTCGATGGTGAACCCAGAGACCGCGACGGGATCCCCATGAATTGTTGTTGATGAATAGAGGATCTTCTCGGCGTACCCGGGGAAGTCGGGCCCCAATATGTTGAGTAGTTGTGGCGCCGGCTGCGTGCGTATCAGCGAACCCGCCGGTGGCAACCTTTCAGGCGGAGTGTAGAAGGGGTCATCCCAGGTGACAGCGGAATCCGCTTGGCTGGACGTCTGTGCATTGGCAGTGTGAACGCCCACGGTTAAGGCAGTGGCAATGAGTGTGGGGATTAATCCAAGGGAAAGTAGTCGTTTACGAATAGTCATTCGTTTATTCTAATGGCGGAGCTCGCTATAATCCATGGGTATGGGACTGCAATATCGCGATAAGAAGAAAATCGGCAAGAATTCGTGGATCAACATTTCCGGCTCCGGGGTGTCCACTTCCACGAAAATCGGGCCCGTCACACTGAATTCACGCGGTGGCATGTGGGTAAATTTGCCCGGCGGCCTCAACTTCCGCGGCCGCTGGAAGTAGGACTATTTTCCGGGCAGGTGGAAAAGCCCGCGCTCGTTTTGTTCGGCGAGGCCATCGTCGAGAAGCGAATAAAGCGCCCTTGAGCGCTGCGCCGCATCGGGCCACACAACGTCGATCTCGGATTGCGCGACGGGGCGCTCAGCCTCGCGGAGCACTTTCATGATTTTGCCGCGGACCTGGCGGTCGGTGCCCACGAATTTTTGTACCTTCTTTTTGCGCAGCTCGTCGGCGGTTGGCTCGGGGCGACCCTCGATGAGCCAACGGCAGGAATCGGCCACCGGGCACTGATCGCAGCGCGGGCTCGTCGCCGTGCAGATCACCGCCCCAAGCTCCATCAACCCGGCAGAAAAAACGGGGCCCTTGCGCTCGGGGAGCAACGCGGCGACCTGCTCAAGCTCGCGCTTTGACGCAGGTGGCGCAATCGGACGGCCGTCGACCATCCGCGCATACACACGCCGCACATTCGTATCCACCACCGGCACATTCTGCCCGTACGCAAAACACGCTACCGCCCGCGCCGTGTAATCTCCGATGCCCGGCAGGGCGAGGAGTTCGTCGACATCGCGGGGCACTTCGCCGCCATGCTTTGCGACGATTACCTGCGCGCACTCCAGCAAACGCAGCGCACGGCGCGGGTAGCCCAGCGTGCCCCATGCCCGAATCACCTCGTCGGGTGCGGCTTCGGAAAATGCCTGCGGGTCGGGCCAGCGTGCCATCCACTCCTCCCAGATCGGTGCGACACGCGCGACGGGGGTTTGTTGGCTCATGACCTCGGAAAGTAAAACTGCCCAGGCAGACGTCCCGGCTGCGCGCCAGGGGAGCGGGCGCGCGCTAATTTCGAACCATTTGGTGATGGTGTGTGTTGGGAATCCGTCGGTCAGTGTCATAATAAATGTTATGCCTCATAATAAGACGCCTCAGCAAATTTGGGATTCCCTGAAAGAGGGAAACAAACGCTTTTCAGGCGAAGCCGCTGAGCATCCGCATTCCTCGGTGAAGCGACTCAAAGAACTGCAAGGTGGCCAAGAGCCGATCGCCGTGATCTTGTCCTGTTCTGATTCGCGTGCACCTGTGGAGTACATTTTCGACACGGGTTTCGGGGACCTGTTTGTGGTGCGAACAGCAGGCGAGACCGTCGCACCAGCAGTTTTCGGCTCGATTGAGTTTGCGGTGAAGAACCTGAATGTGGGTCTCATTGTGGTGCTCGGCCACGAATCTTGTGGTGCAGTCAGCGCGGCGATCAAAGCGGTTGACCACGCCGAGGTACCGGTGGATTCTCAGCGCGTGTTGGTGGAGAAGATCATCCCATCGGTGTTGCAATCCCGCGTGAAGGGCGGCACCACCGCTGAGGAGGTGGAGGCGGAACACGCTTTGATCACTGCAGATCAGATCATTCACCGCCTTTCTGTGGTGAACGATCGCCTCAAGGAAGGCAAGATCGGTGTGGTGGCTGCCCACTATCGTCTTTCTGATGGCCATGTGAATGATGTTCGCACCTGGGGTGTGGCTTAACTCCGGTCTAAATTGGCCCGGATAATTTTGCCCGGATTAAAGGGACACGCCGCGAGGTGAATACGCGGCTTTACCTGCACTGCGAATTACAGTTGAGGTTGTGACGCAATCACCTCAACGACATCACCGACTTCCGCAGAAGTACTACATTCGCCGCCGTGTAGCTGCTCTGCTGATTATCCTTGTCGTTGTTGCCCTGATCATCTGGGGCCTCGTGGCGTGGGGTCGCTCATCGCAGGATCAAACGAACCAAGCTGCTAGCGAGGCAACGTCAACGGCACCCGAGACTCCAACTTCGGCACCAGAGACTACGCAGCCATCGTCTTCGGAAGCACCGACCCCGACTTCGTCTGCGGAAACCTCCACCACCGATACGGCTGCCAAGGGAACCTGCGATATCAAGGACCTGCGCATTACCGCGTCAACGGACAAACCTTCCTATAAGGCCAACGAGCAGCCCACGATGTACATGAAGGTTGAAAACCCGACCGATTCCGATTGCAAGATCACACTTGCCGACGACACACTGCGCTTCGAGGTGTACGCCCTAGATTCGAACCGACGCGTGTGGGCGGATACGGATTGCTACGCCTCTGTCATTTCCGGTGAGGAAGTCTTCCCAGCCAACGGCGCGCGTAACTTCCAGGCGGTCTGGTCTCGTGCCGGATCCGCGCCGGGCCAGTGCAGCGACCGGACCCCAGTACCTGAAGGTTCTTACTTCCTGCACGGAGTGATTGGCAATAACGCCTCCGACGCGGCTCCGTTCAACCTGGCTACCTAGTCTGGCAACCTAGACTGACTACCTAGCTCAAGCGCTTCAGCCCGTCATGGACGTGGCGGGCCCAGAGTGGCGAGATGTTTTCGGCCTGCCCGAGCTCGTCGACACTTGCTTCCATCAGCCCGTTGAGATCACCGAAAGCTTCCACGAGGCGGTGCATGAGAAACTCTTGCACGCGCGGAATACGAGAAAGTGCCCGGTAACCGCGGGGCCTGATCTCGCGCAGCAGTGACTCTTCCGTGCCGGGCAGATTGAGAATGCGTGCGATGGTGCCGGCGGACATGACCTCGGAATCCGGCAAGCGATCTAGAGCCGCGGCGGCCTCGGCGACCTCCTCGCCCCGAGGTACCCCAGGGGTGACAAGGTAGTCGCGCAGCAAAAGCTCGATCTGGGTGTCATTGTCGCCACGCAGTTCGGTGAGCTGCAATCTAAGTTGGCGAGCATCGGTGCCAAGCTCGATGACATCGCGGTCGAGGTCTTGGCCTGCGCGCTTGAGTAGCAGCTCGCGCTGCAGCACGTTGATCACGTCGGAGACTACAGCGTAGTTATTCATCTCGGCGACGAAAAGGCGCTGGTTAGCAAGGTCAAGGCGCGAGCGGTAGCGCTCCATGGTGGCCAATTGTTGATTGGCGCGAGTCATGATCACTTCTGGCTCTTCCAGGACGTGGCGTTCTCCCTCAACATAGAGGGTGATCGTGCCCATTGAGGCGGATACTGATATAACCGGGCTGCCTGTTTGCAGCGCGGTGCGTTCCGCGCTGCGGTGGCGGGTGCCCGATTCCACAGTGGGATAGGAGGGCGACGGAACAAGCTGCACATTCGCACGAACAATGCGGGTGCAGTCGGTGGACAAGATGACGGCGCCGTCCATCTTTGACAACTCCCGCATCAACGTGGGCGAAAAAGGGCTATCGAAAGTGATGCCGCCGTCGCAGATCTCGGTGACAGCGTCTTCGTTGCCTAGCACGATCAGCGCGCCGGTTTTACCGCGCTGGATGCGCTCGAGGCCATCGCGCAAATGCGTACCTGGGGCGAGTTGAATCAGGGTCCCGCGCAGGGTTGCTGAACTATTGCCACTCATGACACAGAAGTTTAGTTTCTTCCCCTATCTAACAGTGCAATGGCATCCGAAAGAGTGGAAGCCTGACTGATCCGCATTCCTTTAACCACCAGCTTCTCTCCAGCAGGGACAATCGCGCGCTCATACCCCAACCGTGCAGCCTCCTGGAGACGCCGAGCCAGATTAGGCACGCGCCGAAGTTCTCCTGCAAGTCCAACCTCCCCGATAACCACGGTTTTCTCCGGTAGGGGAGTCTCGTGCAGGCTGGACCAGGTGGCCAATGCAACCGCCAGATCCGTGGCGGTTTCGGTGATCTTAACCCCGCCAACCGTGGCCACATAGGCATCCTTATCATTGGTGCGCTGACCACACCTGGCCTGTAGAACCGCGAGCACGAGCGGTACCCGATTGAAATCGAGGCCGGTAACTACACGCCGTGGACTTTTTGCCACCGGATCCACGGTCAGTGCCTGCACCTCGGCCAACATCGGGCGAACGCCATCCATAGCTACCGTCACTGCGGAACCATCCGGAGTTTTCCCCCGGTGCGAGAGAAATAACCCCGAGGGGTCCGGTACCTCCCGAATACCGTCGGCGGTTTGCTCAAAACAGCCCACTTCATCTGTCGCGCCGAAACGGTTCTTAATGCCGCGCAGCATACGCAGACTAGATTGCCGATCACCCTCAAAGTTCAGCACCACATCCACCAGGTGCTCCAGCACGCGGGGCCCGGCAACGTTGCCATCTTTAGTTACGTGGCCCACGAGCAGAATCGGAATATTCGTGGTTTTCGCCAGCGTGGTCAGCGCCGCGGTAACCGCGCGAGATTGCGCTACGCCACCCGGGACTCCCTCCACGCCCGAGGCCGTCATCGTCTGCACCGAGTCCACGATGATCAGCGATGGTTTGATCTGTTCAACATGGCCAAACACCACATCCAAATTCGATTCCGCAGCGAGGTAGAGCGTTTCCTTTAACGCTCCGGTGCGCTCGGCTCTGGCGCGAACCTGACCGGCAGATTCTTCGGCCGTGACATAGAGCGCCTTACGACCACCCAGATCAGCCCACCGACTAGCCACCTCGAGCAGCAGCGTCGATTTACCCACACCTGGTTCACCCGCCATGAGCACCACGGACCCAGGCACAACGCCCGAGCCAAGCACGCGATCAAGCTCTCCGATCCCCGACGGCATCGTCTTCGTCGCCGTGGGATCAATCGCGGTGATGGGCTGCGCGGGAGACGTTGGGGTGAGCGCACGAGCGGTTGAAGCACCGCTTGACGACGAAGTGGCTGCCGCAACTGATTCCTGTAGGGTGCCCCACGAACCACACTCGGGGCAACGGCCCAACCATTTAGGAGAGGAGTAGCCACACTCTGAGCAGGTGTGAATGCTGCGGGGTTTCTTTGCCATGGCATAAAGCCTAGGACATGGACTAGACACGACTTGTTGGAGGCGCAAAAAACCCGCCATATCCTGGGAGGATGTAGCGGGTTGGAGCTTACTGAGACCAGTGAACTAGTGAGCGTTGCCCATCTGCTCTTGCTGGCCGTCAGAGATGTTGGTCTCTGGACCACGCTCGACGTTGCCGGCTTCCAAGTTAGGTGCGGAAACCGTGACATCCATGTTGATCTGGCCGGAATCGAAGTTGAAAATAACTTCCTGGTTACCGCCGAAAGCGAAGTCCTTGTTGTTCACAGGAGCTTCGACGTACTGAATGCAGGCGGTTTCTGCGTCTGCCTGTGGCATGGCTTCTAGGCCATCAGCGGAATCAGCAACGAGGGTGCAGTTGTAGGAAAGTGGATCTACAGTGCCGAGATTAACGTTCTGACCCGCGACCCGTACCGACTGCAGCGTGTGTTCACGGTGCGAAGGATCCTGGTTGGTGGCGGTAAACTTCAAGGCTGCATCGCCGGTCGCCGGGTCGAGGATGACGTGAACGTCCTGGACGGAGACTTCCTTGTTCTCGGTGTAGCCAGTTGCACCATCAACTGCGGCGACCTGATTAGCGGTCTGGGAAATCTGACCTGCAGAGCAGGATGCGAGAAGCAAAGCAGACATGGCAGCGGCGGAAACGGTTAATCCGCGACGAACAGCCGACTTCTGGGACTTCACTGTGAGTGTCCTCCATCGTTGTAGTTCACAAAGCGTGTATCACCTGATTACCTTAGTCTGAATCCCAACTTAAAACACAGTTTGGGGTGAATCGTGCCCATGTGAGCTGAACTTGCCGGGGTAAACCGGGGTTAATCTTTCCGTACCTGCTTAGCCCTGCATCCTGTGTGAGCGGGCATTTCATCAACCCCGGACTGACATTCTTTTCAAACCTGATGATGGTAGAATGGTGGGGTTAAGTGCATGTTTCGAAAACTAGGGCGAAAACCAAGGAGCTGGAATGGAATTCAAGGTCGGAGAAGTGGTCGTTTACCCTCACCACGGGGCGGCACGTATCGCCGACATCGAGCAGCGCGAGATGGGCGGGGAAACGCTTGAGTTCCTAGTGCTGAAGATTCTCCAGTCTGACTTGGAAGTCCGCGTTCCTATCAAGAACGTTGAAATGGTTGGCGTTCGCGATGTTGTAGGTAAGGAAGGCCTGGAGAAGGTTTTCTCGGTCCTGCGTGAAACAGACGTGGAAGAGGCCGGTAACTGGTCTCGTCGCTACAAGGCAAACCAAGAGCGCCTCGCTTCCGGCGACATTAATAAGGTTGCTGAGGTGGTTCGTGACCTGTGGCGCCGCGACCAGGACCGCGGTCTTTCTGCAGGTGAGAAGCGCATGTTGGGCAAAGCGCGCCAGATCCTCGTGGGTGAGCTCGCGCTGGCGCAGCCAGTGGATGAGGAAAAAGCCGACAAGATGACCGCCGAGATCCAGGAGATCATTGACCGCCACGTCAAGGCTGGTGTCGTTGCAGATCCGAACCCAACCGCTACTGACGAAGACTTCGATGACGTTGACTTGGACGATCTGAGCTTCGACGACGAAGAGTAATCAAGAGTAGATCTGTGGCACGTCGCGTCATAGCCCTCGTGGCTGCAGCCGGGCAGGGGACACGGCTCGGTGCAGAAGTTCCGAAGGCCTTCGTTCCTCTGCGCGGGCGCACTTTGGTGGAGCGCTCCGTCACGGCGATGGAGACCTCTGAGGTCGTTGACGAGATAATCGTGCTAGTCAGCAAAGACATGGAAGCTGTTGCCCGGCACACTCTCAAAGATCACCCTGGTGTGCGCTTTGTCCACGGGGGTGGGGAACGCGCGGACTCCATCTGGGAGGGTCTGAAATCCATCGAGGATGAAGAAGCCGTGGTACTTATCCACGATGCCGCCCGAGCCCTGACTCCCCCGGGAATGATCGCCCGCGTCGCCCAAGCGGTGCTAGCCGGTGCACCAGCTGTGGTGCCGGTCGTGCCTGTCGCGGACACAATCAAACGTGTCAATGGCGCAACCTCGCACGTAGTCGTCGATACGCCCGATCGTGCCTCATTGCGAGCCGTGCAAACCCCGCAGGGCTTTGAATTATCGGCCCTGCGCGCGGCCAACCAGAAATATTTCGCCACAAACGATCCCGGGTTCGTGGCCACCGATGACGCAAGCCTGATGGAATGGTACGGAACTCCGGTGCGCACCGTTCAGGGCGACCCGATGGCCTTTAAAATCACCACCCCGATCGATTTGTTATTGGCCAAAACCATCACTGACGAGGCGGAACCTACCGTCTTTGAGGTCTCCGGAAAAATCAACCAATCATAGGAGCTCATTTTGCCTGCGCCAACCAATCTTCGAGTCGGTAACGCATTCGACGCCCACCAGATCCAAGCGGGCAAGCCCTGCTGGATCGCCGGGTTGTTATTCGAAGACCAAGACGGCTGCGAGGGGCATTCCGACGGCGACGTGGTCTCCCACGCCATCGTTGATGCGGTTCTGTCCGCCTGCAATTTAGGTGATTTGGGCAGTTTTGTCGGCGTCGGTCGCCCTGAATATGACGGGGTCACAGGCGCAGCATTGCTGCATGAGCTGCGCGAACTACTCCAGCAGCACGGCCACACCGTGATCAACGTGTCGGTGCAGTTGATTGGGCAGACTCCGAAGATGGGTCCGCGACGTGAGGAGGCCCAGCAGGTTCTCTCGGAGGCACTTGGGGCGCCGGTCTCGGTCGGTGCAACCACAACCGACCACATGGGTTTCACCGGCTCAGGCGAAGGCCGCGCCGCCATCGCAACCGCCTTGGTCCAGCTTTAATGCTCGCCCGGATCACAGTCGGCAGCGGCCCCACGGTCGTCCTTGTTCACGGCGTCGGCGACAATGGCGCAGGGTGGTCCGATTTCATCGCATCGCTTCGCGACGATTACCGCGTGGTTGCCATCGACCAACGCGGTCACGGGCACTCGCCACGTTTCAGCGACGCCGACCTGGCAGATCCCTTTCCGCGACTGGTTCAGGATCTCATTGCCGTGCTCGAGGTGGAAGGCCCAGCTATTGTTCTAGGCCATTCGATGGGCGGGGCAGTGGCGGCTGAGGCCACGATTAAGCGCCCAGATCTGGTTCGGGCACTGGTGTTGGAAGACCCTGCCTGGTTCCATGCGGACGAGGACTTGCGCAAGGATATCGGGGAAGCGCGCGCACTGTCCAAGCTGAGAAACCTGAGCAATATGCCCAAGGCGATGGAGGAGCGGCAGGCACAGGGCTGGAGCGAAGTGGAAACGCTCGCCTGGGCAATGGCGCACCACCAAACACAGCAGGAGTTTCTGCGCACTGGGGTGGTGGCTCAATCGCGGGACTGGGAAGAGGTCCAAGCCGAGTTGGGAGAAACCGGGGTCCCGGCGTTGGTGCTGGTTGGGAATGGGGCGGGTTCAATCGTCGATAAGCGAGATCTTGTGCTGCCTTACCGCGAATTCGACGCTGGCCACTGCATCCGTCGTGAACAACCGGAAGCTTATGAGGCGGTTGTCCAGCGCCACTTCCAAACTCTTAGTTAGAGTACAACTCATGGAAGTTTTGATCCGTGAGACATCGAGCGGCGTCGCGCAGGCGGCCGCCGATATTATCTGCGAGCACCTAAACCCAGGAAAGGTCCTCGGGCTGGCGACAGGCTCGACGCCGCTGGAGACGTATCAGGAACTGATTCGTAGATACCAGGCGGGCGAGATTTCATTTCGCGGGATGCAGGCGTTCTGCCTGGATGAATACATTGGTCTGCCCGGTGATCATGAGCAGAGTTATCACTACGTAATTCGCAACGAATTTACTCGCCATGTTGATTTCAACGACGTGGATGTGCATTCGCCGAACGGAATGTCGGAGAAGCCGTGGGAGGCTGCCGACGAGTATGAAAACGCAATTATTGATGCAGGCGGGATTGATCTGCAGCTGTTGGGAGTCGGGCGCAACGGGCATATTGGCTTCAATGAACCGGCAACATCGCTGGCATCGACGACCCGCGTGGAAATCCTGCACCAGCAAACAGTGCGCGACAATGCCCGCTTCTTCGATTCCGAAAAAGAAGTGCCGAAATACGCCATCACCCAAGGGTTGGGGACAATCTTGCGTTCGGGTCAGGCGCTGCTGATTGCAACCGGTGCGGGCAAGGCGCAGGCAGTACACGATCTAGTTGAGGGCCCTGTTAGTGCTGCTTGTCCTGCATCGGTGCTGCAGCTGCACCCGAATGCTGTGGTGATCGTGGATGAATCGGCCGCCTCCCAGCTCACAGAGGTGGAGTACTACCGGCACATGGAGGCTATGCGCCCAGAGTGGAAGGGCCTTGACGGCCTGCCGAAGCGGTAGTCGCAGGCGCCCGCGGAGTGTCTGGTGCGTGGTCTAAACTAGGATGCGTGACTCAACGCATCTTCGACACAGGAACCCGCACTCTGCGAGACTTCGAACCGGTTCGCCCCGGACATGTTTCGATCTACCTGTGTGGTGCGACCCCTCAGGCGCAGCCACACATTGGGCATGTCCGCTCGGGCGTCGCCTTCGATATTGTGCGCCGCTGGTTCATCGCCCAGGGCAATGACGTGGCGTTCGTGCGCAACGTTACGGATATCGACGATAAGATTTTAAACAAGGCCGCCGAGCATGGTCGGCCCTGGTGGGAGTGGGTTTCCACCTACGAGCGCGAATTTACCAAGGCCTATGACACCCTCGGCGTGCTGCCGCCATCGGTGGAGCCACGCGCAACGGGGCATGTGACTCAGATGGTCGATTATATGCAGCGCCTTATGGATAATGGCTTCGCTTATGCGGCAGAGGGCTCGGTGTATTTCGACGTTAACGCGTGGGTCATGGCCGAGGGCTCGGACTACGGCAGTTTGTCGGGTAACCGCCCAGAGGAGATGGAGCAGGGAGAGACCGACACCGTGGGCAAGCGTGGTCCGCTGGATTTCGCGCTGTGGAAGGCCGCCAAGCCGGGGGAGCCTTCCTGGCCAACCCCGTGGGGCGACGGTCGCCCGGGCTGGCACCTCGAGTGCTCGGCCATGTCCACCTGGTATTTGGGTGAAACCTTCGACATTCACGGCGGTGGCCTGGACTTGCAGTTCCCGCACCACGAAAATGAGCAAGCACAATCCCACGCCGTGGGCGATGGGTTTGCTAATTACTGGATGCACAACCACTGGGTCACCATGGCCGGCGAGAAGATGTCCAAGTCCTTGGGCAACGTGCTCTCGGTGCCGAACATGTTGGAAATGGTCCGCCCCGTGGAGCTGCGCTACTACCTAGGCTCCGCGCATTACCGCAGCGTGTTGGAGTACTCCCCGGAGGCACTCCAAGAGGCAGCAGCAGGCTATCGCCGCATCGAGGAATTCCTCGCTCGTGTCGGCGAGGTTGAGCCCACTACCTGGACAGATGCCTTCGAGGTAGCTCTTAATGACGATTTTGGCGTCCCTCGTGGCCTCGCCGAGATCCACACTGCAGTGCGCGAAGGAAACAAGGCACTCTCCGAGAACAACCTTGCTCGCGCGCAGGAGCTGGCTGGCCAGGTGCGCGCCATGGCCGGGGTTTTGGGGGTTGATCCGCAGGATGAGCAGTGGGCGAGTGTATCGTCGACAAGCGAAAATGCGAATCACGCTTTAGACGTACTTGTACAGTCCGAGCTGGACCGTCGCGCCACCGCGCGCGCTGAGAAGGATTGGACAACCGCCGACGCAGTCCGCGATCGGTTGGAAGATGCCGGGATTGACGTGACCGATACCGCCGACGGCCCGCAGTGGTCGCTGAAGAACTAGCGAAGAATTAGGGCAGGATAATAGAACATGGCTAAACCATACGAGCGCCCCGACAAGCGCAAGGTAAACAAAAAGGGTGCTACCAAGGGCTCCGGCGGTAATCGTCGTCGAGGTCTTGCGGGCAAGGGCCCGACCCCGAAGGCCGACGAGCGCGTCTACCACGCGAAATACAAGGCGAAGCAGTACCGCGACCGCAAGGATCAGGGCCGCCATGAGCGCGACGAGCCGGACTTGGTTGTTGGCCGCAACCCTGTCATCGAGTGCTTGCACGCCCACGTTCCGGCTGAGCAGTTGATTGTGGCGCAGGGCACGGGTAACGACGATCGCCTCTCCGAAGCCGTGGCCATTGCTCATTCCCGGAACATCCCGATTCGTGAGGTCCAGCGCCACGAGCTCGATCGCATGGTGGGCAACTCCATGCACCAGGGCATTGGTCTGCAGATCCAGCCGTACAAGTACTCCAACGTGTTTGACCTGATTGCCGGTGTGAGCGAGCGCGGCGAGAAGGGCATGTTTGTGCTGCTGGATAACATCACTGACCCGCGCAACCTGGGTGCTGTGATTCGCTCCACCGCGGCCTTTGGTGGCCACGGCGTGATCATTCCGGAGCGTCGCTCGGCGCAGGTCACCGGTGTGGCTTGGCGTACCTCTGCGGGTACCGCGGCGCGTTTGCCGGTTGCGCGTGAGACGAACATGACGCGTACGGTCAAAGAGTTCCAGAAGAATGGCTACCAGGTAGTCGGCCTAGATGCCGGTGGCGAGCACACCCTGGATACCTACGACGGCGGCACGGACAACGTGGTTATCGTGGTTGGTTCAGAGGGCAAGGGCATTTCTCGGCTTGTCCGCGAGAACTGTGACGTGATCATGAGCGTGCCAATGGAGAGCTGGGTCGAGTCGCTCAACGCCTCTGTTGCTGCGGGTGTTGTGCTGAGCGAATTTGCGCGCCAGCGTCGCTTGGAGAGCTAGGGTTTCTGTCCTGCCCGGCCCTGCCGAAGATCGCTTCGCCAGACTAATGGTTGGAGCTCGGTGTAGGCTCAGGCCGCGAAGTGAGAAGTTCGATTCTTAGAAGGCTCTCGTACTTTGAGTGGCTCTGTTGTGAGCTTTCTGTCCAACCAGGATCGCGTTCGATGCTGATGCTTGACACAGTGTCAACGTTATTTTTGAAGTTGGTTCTCTAATTAAATCCGCAGGAACGCTAGACGGCGGTCCTCTCATGAAAGGACCGCGAATGACTCAGCACGATGCGGCTAAGCAAAATCAGACCGAAAACGGTCGCCCGCAATATCACCTGTGTGTATCCAGTATCGAAGTGTGTAATTTCCGTTTATTACGTGAGGTCAAGGTTGATTTGGCCAGCGAAACAACGGTGTTAGTCGGGCGCAACAACTCCGGTAAAACAACGCTGGCCGAAGCCTTGACATATTTTCTCGATACCCAGGCTCCCAAGTTCGATCTCGCAGATTTCTCTACGGAAACTTATCGGCAGTTCTACCAGGCAGCGCAGCATTACCACGGGGGTAAGAAAGCAGACGCGCGCAAAGCGCTTCCCGAAATTACGCTCACGCTCAAGATCACGTACGGTGCCGATTTATTTCAATATGGACCCTTAGCTGCTGCAATCGTTGACCTCGATCCGGAATGCACCGAAGCAATTGTGAGGTTCGCGTACTCACTGCAGGGAGGTCGTCTCGACGATCTATTTGAGGATCTGGGTGTTGATACTGGTGCGGAAATTACTTCAGGCATCGAGGCTTTTTTGCAAGTACTGGCCACGCGGATCCCCAGCCTGTTCGGCAGGACAATCACCGCAATCGACCCCCAAGATTCCTCAAATACCAGAGACCTAACTATAGAAGCTGTTCGCAGCCTGGTTACTGTGAACTTTCTCAAGGCACAGCGAGGGCTCGACGATGAGAAGGAACGCCCGAAGGACCTCATCGGAAAGGTCTTCCAAACACTATTTGAAGCCGCGATGAAGGCAAGCGACGACACGAAACAGAAGGCAATCGCTGATGAACTCATTGACGCCGTCGCAGACATAGAACGCGACCTAGGCGACAAGGTCAGCTCCATGATGACAAACCTCGTCCCGGCATTGGAGAGCTTCGGTTACCCGGGTTTAAATAATCCGCAAATGGAAGCAGTGACCACATTGGACATGACGAGGCTACTGGCAAACTACACCAGTATCCGATACCGAAGCGTGGCGGGGGTGTCCCTCCCTGAGTCATATAGCGGCTTAGGGTCGCGCAACCTCATTCTGATGCTCTTCACCCTGCTGGGCTACTACCGCGAATACGCAACGAGGGACACCACACCAAGTCTGCACCTGATCTTCGTCGAAGAACCAGAAGCGCATCTTCACCCACAGATGCAGGAAGTGTTCATCGAACAGCTTGCAGGCGTTGCCGAACTTTTCCCGACGCTGGACGGACGAGACCATCTGTGGGCACCGCAGTTCGTCGTTTCGACGCACTCGTCACACATCGCAAATCGAGCAAATTTTTCCTCGATCCGCTATTTCCGTGTGGTGACAGCGGGCGAAGGTCAGGAAGTAAAACAGGCCGAGATTCTTGACCTGAGCTGTGCCCCAGAACTCGATGAAAATTTCCTACACCAGTATTTGACACTCACCCGATCCGATCTGTTCTTCGCCGACAAGGCAATCTTGGTCGAAGGGACCAGCGAGCGTCTTATCGTCCCCACAGCAATCAAGAAGATCGCACCAACTCTCACGAATCAGTACGTTACTCTGATGGAAGTGGGTGGGGCCTATGCCCACAAGTTCTTCCCTCTCCTTGACTTCCTAGGGATCCCTGCCCTCATCATTACCGATATCGACACCGTCAGCAAGCAGAATGTGGAAACACGAAGTGCAGCTACGAGTGTTCACGAAGGAGATGGAACGAGCAATGCAACAATCAAGCAGTGGTTCTCGGACAGTCACCTGGCTCCCCCTGAGCTGCTGAAGGCTGCTGAAACACAAGCGATTATCAGGCAAGGACGGTATCTTGCCTACCAAGTTCCAGAACAAGGTCAACAAGCGTGTGGAAGGACTTTCGAAGACGCATTTATACTCGCCAACCCTGAATTATTTGGCCTCACGCTAACCGGAGAAATGGCCGAGGACGAAAATGCGGCCCGCGATCTGGCCCAAAAACAGAAGAAGAGCACCTTCGCCCTGTGCTTCGCGATTGAAAGAACAGAATGGCAGACCCCACGATATATTCGACGTGGGCTCACTTGGCTGCGTGCTTATCCAGCTACTCCAGATAGTGACATCGCTAGTACCGAGATTACCGAGGCAGTCGTCAAGTGAGCACTCCAAAAGGTCACGCTGTTAACACGGCAGAGCAAGCTGGCAAAGAGGCGCTAGCTGCGGTGTTCTACTCACTGGAGGAGAGGCGCAACTTCAAATTGGAAGCTGGAGCCGGAGCTGGAAAGACATATTCACTTATCCAAGCACTTAAACACATACTGGCGCGGCGAAGCACCTACCTGCCCCGTGGGGATCAACGCATTGCATGCCTTACTTTTACGAAAGTTGCGCGAGACGAGATTATCGCACGCACTGACGAAAGCCCTTTCATATTCGCAGATACACTGCACGGATTCCTTTGGGAGATGATCCGTCCCTTTCAGAAATCCCTCCAAGCCTCGCTGCTCCAGTCTGAAGCCTGGGCAAAAATCCTGGAAGAGGGGCAAGAGATCAATGAGTTGCCCATTGATTACGAATTGGGTTTTCGCAGCATCAACGAGGAAAAAATTACCCTGCACCACGAGGACATTCCCACCTTCGCGATCGAGCTTTTCGGCAACTCTAAATTTCGGACGTTGATTACCGACCGCTTCCCTATTATCTTCATCGATGAGTATCAGGACACACCCGCCGGATTGGCGGAAGCAATGTTGTCGGGAGAAGGCACCAACCACCGGAGTCCCGTAATCGGATTTTTCGGAGACCACTGGCAACAGATCTACGACCGCACCTGCGGGTCTATCGACCACCCTACGCTCACAGCGATTCCAAAAAATGCCAACTTCCGCTCAGACCGTTCCATCGTCAGTTTCCTTAACCACTTGCGTCCGGAGCTTGCTCAAAAACCGACATCGGATGCCACGAATGGTAGCGTCACTGTCTATCACACTAACGAGTGGCCCGGAACTCGTCTTGCAGGACACTGGAAAGGTCAGATTTCTCACGAAGCCACACGAGCATGCTTGTCATGGCTGAATCCAGTGACGTCGATCGGAGAACATTCTCATGGCGCGGATACCCTGAAGATTCTCATGCTGACTCACACCACGATCGCAAACGAGCTCGGTTATTCCACGTTGCCTACGGTCTTTGAGCGCAACGATGCATTTATTCGTAAGGAAGACCCAGTGATTGAGTACTTGATCGACACCATCGAGCCTGCATTGGGGTCTTTCGAACGACACCGTTTCGGCGATCTCTTCGACGTACTCGGAGGCCGGCGGCCTATCTTAGGGTCACCTCGCGACAAGGTGCGCTGGAACGACTTCTTCCATCAGCTCATCTCGACCAGCGAGAATGGCACGGTCGGTGATATGCTCGACCTGCTCGTCAAGCAGTCACTTTTTGCGCTGCCCACCCGTGTAGGAAAAAGAGAGCAGGAGTTAAGAGAGGCACTCGAAACCCTTAGCCCAGGTGAAGAGCTCAAAACACCCCGGAGATTGGTCGAGCACCAGAAGCTTCGTGCAGTCGCATACACCGAAATACGAGCTCTCAACGAATACCTGTCGGACAGCACAGTATTCTCAACAAAGCATGCGGTCAAGGGTGCCGAGTTCGATGACGTGATCGTTGTCCTCGGGCGGGGATGGAGCAGGTATGACTTTTCAAAGATGCTGTCGAACTATCCCAGACGAGACGATCTGGACGAAAGGGAGCGGACTAGCTTCGAGAGGTCACGCAACTTATTTTATGTCGCTGCTTCGCGGGCCAAACATAACTTATCCCTGTTGTTCGTACAAAAGCTTGATGAGAACGCTCTCGCCACACTTACTGCATGGGTTGGGAGGGAGAACGTAATTTCAATTGAGTTTGCGGACGAAACGACCCTCTCACTGACTTCAGAAGCATGAATTCATCTGTTTTGCGTCCACATCATCGAATACAGGCAAGTTCGCAGAGCGGGTAAGAACCAATGCCTGAAAATCTAAAAGGACCCCCGTCACTCATCTCCTATTACACGGAGTCCCATTAAAGGTCTCACCCCGGGGTTTAAAGTTGACTAAATTCCCATTCTCATCGACTTACTGGTATCGTTCTGTCGAACGCCTTGGATCTCGATGGACCGAATGCTCGCCGTAGCGGGAAGACTAGCTACGTTCAATCGGCCTGCCAGTTCTTTGGAACGGGAATGCCAGAGGTTGAAATTAAATTGAAGCGACTGGTCAGGAATCGGAGTTGGATTCCAGATGGTCCGCTCGTAAATCACTTCTCCATCGACACTCCACTGGATAATGCCTGGTTGCCAGTTGATTTCGTAATCGTGGAAATCCTCGGCGGCATCAAAACCAAGGTCAATGAGCGTGGGCGTGCCCCTATAGCCATACTCGAGTTTGGTTCCCGCGGGCCCAGGGTTATAGAAGACGTTAATGAGCATCTTAGTCGTGTCTTCGCCGAGGAACTCGATATCAATCTCTTGGTGCGGCCCATTGCGGTGTAGGAACATGCCCGTAACGAGCCCTTGGACCCCCGATGGGCGAAGCGAAGCGCGAAAGCGCCCATACCGGTAGGAAGCGACGCTGGCGATTGCCCCAGAGGTGAATTCGCGCACGGGCGTTTGCTCTTGTCTCAAAGTCAGAAGAGTCTCGTCGTCGATCACAGTAACATTATCAGGGGAAAACATCGCGAGATTACTAGGAAAGGTGTCGGAGCGTAGGGCCCACAATTGCTTGTCGAAAGGTTTTCCTGCAACCCAGTTGACGGGTGGCATGTCTGTCTGCTTGATGTTGGTTGGCTTCACCCTGATGCCGTGCTGCGAGGCGGGTTTTCCTGACAGGATCCAAGGTCCGCTGTCGGCAACTAAATCTATAGCTCGGCGAGCTCTTAGTGTGCTCACTGATTCGTCCAGTGACCGCATCTCGATATCCGACGTAACCGGGTAGGGAAGTGCGGGGTATTCCACTTTAAGGAACTCCGTCAACGCTTCCCATTTATCTTTCACTTTGGGAGCGAGCCGAAGGATGCGACGTGGATCAATTCCAGGTAGTGAAGTACTTAGGGATGTCGAAATAAAGAGTGCGCTGGGATTAGCCGAGGCAATCTGTGCTAGTGTCTCGGCTTCGTGCGAACCAACGTTCACGTAGGCGTTGAAGGTGCAGGAGCGTCGCCCCGCGTTAAGGGCTTCTTCTTCAGCAGTAGGCATCCGGTCGATATCGCTCAGACAGGTATACCCGATCATCGAGAGCGCAGTGGCGAGGGCTGTCAGCCCTGAACCGGGATTACCGACAGCTACAACTGGACCGGGCAAGTGCTTGGATGTTGGCAACAGCGGTTTCTCACGTGTGATCACTCCAACCTGCGAGAGTACTGGGAGTACGGAATAGGAATTCGTCGACGGTTCGTCTATTCGCTGGGCAATGATCGGTTTCGCAGAAGTGAACGCGTTCAGCCGCTTGAACTGGAAATTCAACCAAAGGTCAATCGGGCCGAAGACAGGGAGCTGATCGAGTAGCTTGTTTGCCCCCTCACGGGTGAGAATGTAACCGGAAGCTTCCCAGATACCAGGGCCGTCCAATCGTCTTAGGCTCTTTCCAGGTTCGACTCGGGGGATTTCGCCGACCTCCTCAAACGCTAGGTAGAGCAGGTCAAAGCCTTGTCCCTCCTGCTCGCGGTCTAACGACTGCCAAGTTCGTGCAAATTCGCCAGCGAACCCAAATTCCATGTACACATCGTCTTCGAGGACAAGTGCACTAGGTGTGTCACCGTCGGCAATGAGCTTCCAGACATCGACGTGGGAGAGCGCGATCGCGATTTCCTGTGGGGTCATTTGAATCTCGCGTGCTCGGTTTTCGGTGTCGATGCGCAGGAGCGGATTCGGGTCGACAGTCAGCTGGTCAGCCAGAGTGTACTTCGGGATAAGCACTTCGGGGTCGGGAGCTTCATCCATGTATCGTGCATCTATAGCAGAGAACCTACGCGTAAGCGTCGACAGGCGCGCACCGTGCCGATCGGAGAAGCGGTCTAGCTCGTCGCATACTCTTTGCCACCTGTCGGGGCGCCGGTCGAGATTGATCACGTAGATACGCTGCAGCGAGTCTCTTTCACCATCGCGAGAAAACACCGCTGCTTTCCTCCTCCAATCGAGCCTCCTGAGGCGCAATCGCAGGTGATGAAGCAGCGACTTCTTAAAGTCGGCAAATTCAAGCTTGTTCATGAGTTTGCCGGTTTCTCTTGATTGGGGACAGCCTCACCTTGAGCCCATATTCTCCAATTACGTCCATCCTTGCGATAATCCAGTGGCCATTTACTCACCGCTACCTCATCCCAGGAAGTTAATATCTCAAAGTCATGCTCTTTATCCGCTAGATCTAACTCTGCGGCGTATTGAACGAGAGAGGCAGTCAGGTTGCCGGGCCCAGTAAGCGACTGGATATCCCGATTCGAGTCAATGCAACCGTTCAATGACTCGGTGGCACGCTCCAGAGCAATTGTGATCACAGGGTGATTCGAACTGGCGATAAGCGGATTATTATTGACATAAAATATCTGTTCGTCACTCTCGTCGCTCTCGAAAGCCAGAGAAGGATCGCTCATCGAATCGGAGCGAACATCATAACAAAGTGCTTGCAACCGTAACCGACCGTCCTTGATGAGCGGCTCCAAACTTACTCCCAGGTATTCGTCATCAGCGTCAACATACATCCCGCCATGTTGTCGCATAAAACAGAGGCGAAAGTAGTCAGCACGCATTGCTGGGTGGGCACAAGCTTCAAAGGCGGACACGTGCCGAGGCCCAAAATGCGCAGTGATAAAGCGTCGTGCTGATTGGTCGTCAAACAGAATACGCGTAAAGCCCGCGTCTTCGAGTGGTGCCCAAGATTCCAAACAGGCCTGCACATCTTTCGGTATCGAGCTGGAATCATCCCAGAACTGCACGAGTACAGGTGGAGTGGTTGAGTTGAAGGAGGGCGCTGAAAGCTTCATGCTCGAACGAATAATGAGTTGCCGCATAAACTGCGACCTCAAATGGTCATTATTGGCAACTTCGGCGGGGTGTCGGGGAGGTGGTATTTGACCTGTGCTCATATTTTCTTTTTTTGAATAAGGGCAACTAGAGCATGGGTCAGCTCATCTGATGCTGTTTATAGATCTCTTTAAGTTCGTCGATGAAGGTTCTGCTTGCATCTTTAACTAATATGGCGATTGGCTTTGACCCTTTTGTTCGTCTATGACTGCCAGGTTTCCAAAAACGACACCAGCTATTTATAGTGACTGGAATTGGGGCTTACATCAGAAGCTAGTAGACAGCTCGAAGCAATCCAACCGCAGCCTCTAATGACTGGCACTTTCAGCGGCTTCGAGGAACATCTCCACGCGGATTGGCCTCGAATTCTTCGGCATTTTTCTGGATATACCCCATATCTCCACTGTCGGAATGGTGGCCATTAAGTCAAGTTCCAGACTTGCCAGGTTTCGCCGCCCTTTAAGAGTTCAACCTCAATCTGTCCGATTTCGCGAGAAGTCATATTACCAGCCTAAACAACTCTATTTTCAAGTATTTACTCGGTCAAGTTTACCTCCGTTCGTAGGTTCAGCAAATTAAGAAAGGTGGTTGATCACCCCCTGGTAGCTCCCAGTACAACACCAATGACTGGTAATCTCTTTTCGTAAAAGCGTGTTTCGTAATAAATGGCACCGAGTGGTGCTTTAAAGTGACGCTCGGGTAGGATCAGGGTTTCCTTAGGGCCGAGGTGTGGTTGCAATGTTGGGGAGGGAAGAAGTGCCCTGGAATGATCAAAGTCAGACAATCCTCTTAAACCACGCATGTTGACTTACTCGGTAACCCACCCGACTTTGCACTAACAACCTTTGCTTTCCCTGGGAGCGACCGGCAATACATCGAGTTCCGAAGCTTTGACGCGGTGACCGCGAGGGTAGCATCAGCCTTTGACTCTGCCCCTGCGGGCATGAGTAAGTCGTTGACCTGGGACTAGGGGTAGGTCATGGCCCGGCTCAAGGATATGCGAGGCGGGTGACGATGTCGGTGTATTTTTGCAATCCTCGTTCGCCGTGGCAGTGAGGAAACAACGAAAACACCAAGGGGCTGGCGTGGCTGCGTTCTTCGATACGAACTGACTTATCCGTGTACTTTCAGAGGCGTCTGGACGGAGTCGAAGTTGAATTTAATAATCGGCCGTGACAGATCTTGCAGGGAGTATCTCCCCACAGGCGTTTAACTGGCCGCTATCGCCGGAAACGTCCACGCGCTGCGACGATGGTTAGAAACTCATCCTACCGGCAGCTCGGCGGGCTGCCAGGGATTTTAGGACGTGCACTAGATTCACAGAACTGATTGAGTCGCTTAAAAAACGCGTCTGGAGAGACTATTTGGGCGAAGACCGGACGCGCGACATGGCCTTCGGTTCTGCCCCGAAGTTGCTCAAAGAATAGGAACGAGTGACGATTTGCGAGCACGAACTCAGCTCTTTCAACTTGAACTGACCGGTTTTCGCCGGCTGGACAGAATTCCTTCTTCTATCCGGAATGCCGTCAGAAATTCTCCAGGAACGTGTAAGCGCTGGTGATACAGCTCGAAGTGGGAGGTCTCCTATGGTTGCCTCTACCGAAGACATAGCTGCCTTGTCTTCTCCACCCAGGTGTGCTCCGATAATTACCATCCCACCCAGTACGATTTGCTCGTCGGGGCTTTTGCTTGTGCACGGTAGTTCCAGGTGTTTTTAGAAGGGACGCATCCGAGCGTGGTAATTTCGTGTCGTTTGGCAGCTCCATGAATCACGTCCCAGGTTCAGGGTCCTTCATAAACTGACATGGCATTTGGTGTGGGTATCGTCTTGATGCGGTCCTTAAAGGTTCCGATCAAGGTGAGTGCTAGGTTTTATTCGGGATTATGGCCGATCCTCATTCACACCGCCTCCGGATCGATGGAGTGGCATGGCTGGTTAATCTCTTCGTCCACAGCTGCTCTCATGGGCCTGAGGCCAATGATTCACTCGCCCAACCAGAACCAGCGTCCGTAGATCCCCTCTTCACACTGGGCAGCCAGCGTCAGAAACAAACAAAATTCAGAGGCGTACCCTCTTTCGAGTTTGAGACCTCCGGTCGTTGCAGTTCGAGTATTGCCCTTCGAGGAGAAGTAGGGTTGTAAACCTCGACCTGCCAGATTAGCGGTTGAGGAATTGTCAAAGTCGAGGTCACCCCGAATTTCGTTTCAGGATTTGTCAGGGATTCCAAATCGAACTCAATAAAACACCACGACAGGTCCTGTACGGATACACCCTAATTGAGATACTGACACAACAACTAGGCGGCGCATTCACCCCTAACAGCGTATTTGTGCGACCTGGGCATTCGTTAATCCTCAACCATTGATTTGGGGGGCGGGGATGTGCGTCTGTGGGGGCGTTGTACAGGGTCTACTAACCGGTGGTGGCCCGTTACTTTTGTAGCGGGCTCACCACCGGTTTTGTTGTTTCTCCCAATGGTTCGATTTGTAATACCTATGTACTGAGAAGTGATTCCAATCGTCGCTATCTGAAATTGTGATTGTTGTCATATGTGGCGTGGGATACATTGGTCCTCATTGAACGGACATTCAACATTGCTGAATCCGTGTTCAATCCTTCACGTTCTCCACATTTGAAGAAAAGAGACACAATGGACTTCTCCCTCGATAGCGCGCAGCAGCAGCTCCTCGAGCGCGCCCAATCTTTTGCCAAGGACATCGCGCCGGATTACCGCAAGCGCGAGGAGGATCGCATTATTGATCCTGAACTGCGCCGTGAAATGGGTTCCCTTGGCCTGATCGGCGGGGAACTTCCCAAAGAACTCGGCGGCCAGGGCGAGCGCGCTCTGACCACCGGTTTGCTCATCGAGGCGGTTGCATATGGCGACCTCGGAGTCTCCTACGTGCAGCTCGTGGGCTCCTTGGTAGGCCAGGTCGTTGCCCGCAACGCCAGCCCAGAACTGGCCAAGGAGTGGGTTCCGAAGATCACCAGTGGAGAGGACATCGTGGCCATCGGCTTGTCCGAGCCACGCGGAGGCTCCGATGCGGGTAACCCGGATATGACTGCGACACGCCAGGGCGACTCGTGGATTCTCAACGGAACCAAGTCCATGACCTTCGCGCTGCACGCCGGTGCAACAGTTGTCTTTGCTCGCACTTCCGAAGACCGCCCCGGTCGCGGCATCAGCGCTTTCTTGGTCGAGCTCGATCGCGACGGGATCACCAAGACCGGTGCCAACGACATGGGAACGCTGTCTGTTGGCCGTGGGTTCGTAGAATTCGACAATGTAGAGATCCCGGCCGGCAACCTACTGGGCAAGGAAGGCGAGGCCTTCACTCAGGTCATGCAGGGCTTCGACTTTTCCCGCGCATTGATCGGTCTTCAGGGTATCGGCGCGGCACAGGCAACCTATGACGAAACACTGGACTACACCTCGCACCGCGAAGCATTCGGCCAGCCGGTGAGCAAGTTCCAGGGTGTGGCCTTCCCACTTTCGGAAGCAGCCACCGAACTCGAGGGTGCGCGCATGGTGTGCCACAAGACGCTGTGGCTGAAAGACCAAGACCTTCCACATACCAAGCAAGCAGCCATGAGCAAGTGGTGGGCACCAAAGGTTTCCTGGGAAGTGATCACCGCCTGCCTCATGCTCCACGGCCAGTACGGCTACCTCAAGGACTACCCACACGAGCAGCGCCTCCGCGACGTGATGGGCCTGCGTATTGCAGATGGTACCGATCAGATTGCCAAGTTGGTCATCGCACGCAATGACCTCGGCCGCCAATTCGCGCCCTAAAGAACCGGCAAGAACCCGCAAGACACTTCAACCACTCAAAGGAGACAACCATGTCTGAAAACAACCTCGAAAACAAGATCATCATCGTTACCGGCGCAGCTCAGGGCATTGGCAAGGGTATTGCCACCCGACTCGTCGCGGAAGGCGCGACCGTTGTCATTGCCGACCTCAACGGCGAGGCTGCACAAACAACAGCAAACGAGCTGGGCAACAATTCCATTGGTCTGGCCGTCGACGTGTCCGACCGCGACGCCGTAGATGCCTTGGTGGCTTCCACCGTGGAAAAGTTTGGTCGCATCGACGTGCTGGTCAACAACGCAGGCTGGGACAAGGTTGCACCGTTCTTGGAGCTCGACCGCGACGTGTGGAAGAAGATCATCGACATCAACCTCTACGGCCCACTGAACTGCTTCTACGCGGTGGGCAAAGTTATGGTCGAGCAGCAGCACGGCACCGTGATCTCGATTAGCTCCGATGCTGGCCGCGCAGGCTCCTCCGGCGAGGGCGTGTACTCGGCAGCAAAGGGCGGCATCATCGCCTTCACCAAGACGTTTGCCCGCGAAGCCGCCCGCTACGGAGTCAGCGCCAACGTTGTCTGCCCAGGTCCTTCCGATACTCCACTGTTCGCAGGCATCTCGGAGGAGAACCCGAAGCTGCGCACCGCCCTAGAAAAGGCCATCCCACTGCGTCGCCTGGGCCAGCCAGAAGACATCGCTAACGCCGTTGCCTTCTTCGCCTCCCCATCCTCCTCCTACATCACTGGCCAGACCCTGTCTGTCTCCGGTGGCCTGACCATGCAATAAGCGCCGACTACCCACACAGCCAGCCAAAAGGAAAACATCATGCCTACCAGTTTCGAAATGCTGCTCAAGGACTCCGACATCAAGGAGTTCACCGAGGCAGGACATTGGAAAAACCGCCTACTCATCGACTATTTCGACGAGGCAGTAGCAAACACCCCAGACAAGCTTGCAGCAGTCGAGCGCGCCGGACGCCACACATACAAGGAAATGGCCGACGACGTCGATGCCGCAGCTCACGGCTTGCTGGAGCTGGGAGTTCAACCCGCCGATGTAATCGGTATCCAGCTCCCGAACTGGTACGAATGGGTTGTCCTGCACCTAGCCACCATCCGCGTCGGCGCGATCACCAACGCGCTGATCCCGATCTACCGCGACCAGCAGATCGGCTACATGGCCAAGCACGCGGAAGTATCAGTGCTCTTTATCGCAGAGACCTTCCGTCGCTTCAACTACATGGACATGATCGATAGGCTTCGCGACGACCTCCCGGACCTGAAACACACCATCGTTGTCAGGCCGGTGTCCGATAAGCCCCGGAAACACTTCACTTTCTTCGAAACGTTCATGGAGCGGGGACGCGCTCGTCGTGAAGCGAACCCTGCGGACTTCGCCGCACTGCGACCTGATCCGAACGACCTCTCGCTGATCATGTTCACCTCGGGCACGACCGGCAAGCCGAAGGGCGTAATGCACGTGCACAACTCCATGATCGCGGGTGCCGCGCCCTGGGATGACAACCTCGGCCTGGACTCCGACGCGGTGATCCACATGGCCTCGACGTTTGGCCACCTCACCGGTTTCCTCTGGGGCGTGAGTATGCCGATCGTGCTCGGCGGAACCGGTGTGTTCCAGGATGTGTGGGACGTGGACTACTTCCTTTATCTGACGGAAAAGTACGGCGTGAACCACACCACCGGTGCGGCGCCGTTCTTGCACGACTTCCTCAACGCGGAAAACTTCGAGCACTACGACCTGTCCAGCCTGAAGCACTTCGTGTGTGTGGGCGCGCCGATTCCGCGCAGCTTCGTCACCACTGCCGAGGCGAAGCTGCCCACGATGAGTGTGTTTGGTGGCTGGGGCATGACCGAGTGTGGCATGTCCACCATGGGTCACCCGTCCTATCCGAAGGAAAAGCGTGTGGCCACCGATGGCTACCCGCTGGCGGGTATGTGTGCGCGCATTGTGAACTCGGGAGGTGAGCCGCAGGAGCCAAATACCGAGGGCACCCTCGAGGTCACAGGTCCGCTGCTCTTCCGCGGCTACCTGAAGCAGCTGGACAAGACGCACGAGGAGATGAACGGCGAGTGGTTCAACACCGGTGATATTGCAACTATCGACGAGGACGGGTTTGTCACCCTCTCTGGTCGTAGCAAGGACATCATCATCCGCGGTGGCGAGAACATCCCAGTCGCCGATGTGGAAAATGCCCTGGTGCAGCACCCGGATGTGGCGGACGTGGCAGTCGTGGCAATGCCGCACGATCGCCTGCAGGAGATCGCCGCAGCTGTGGTCGTGCCGAAGGATCCGGCGAAGCCGCTGACCATGGAATCGATGCAGAAGTTCCTGGGTGAGAAATCCATTGCAAAGCCGTACTGGCCGGAGTACCTCCAGATTGTCGAAGAACTGCCACGTACCCCTTCCGGCAAGGCGCAGAAGTTTAAGCTGCGCGAGATGATGGCCGAGGTCGCCGAGCAGAACAAGGCCGGCGAGGACACCGACGTAATCAAGTCCGCGCCGGGTACCGTCACCGGGCCTGTGCAGCTGCAGTCCAAGCGCGGCTCCTGGTGGGGGCCGGTGGATGTGACCGGGCTGGATTCGCTGTTTACGCCTGAGGAAAAGAACTTCGCACTCACCGTACGCAAGTGGGTAGATAAGGAGATCCGGCCGAATATTGGCCAGTGGTACAACGACGGCCAGTACCCTCGTGAGCTGATGCGTGAGCTGGGCAAGCTCGGTGTGCTGGGCATGTACCTCAAGGACTACGGGTGCCCTGGTCGAACCGCAGTGGAATATGGCCTGGCAGCCTCCGAACTCGAGGCCGGCGACTCCGGAATTCGCACCGTTGCCTCGGTGCAGGGCTCGCTGGCCATGGCGGCCATTCGCAAACACGGCTCCTTGGACCAGTGCGCCGAGTGGTTGCCGGGAATGTCCAAGGGTGAGATCATCGGTTGCTTCGGCCTGACCGAGCCCACCGCAGGTTCCGACCCCTCGCGGATGCTCACCACCGCGAAGCAAGATGCCTCCGGCGACTGGGTGCTCAACGGCACGAAGCGCTGGGTTGGCATGGCACCCATCGCGGATGTAGCCATTATCTGGGCACAAACGGAAGAAATCGGGGACGGCAAGGGCGTGCGAGGCTTTGTGGTTCCGACGGACACCCCGGGATTCTCAACCTCTGTGATCGAGCCTAAGTTGTCCATGCGAGCCTCTATTCAGGGCGAGATCAGCATGGAAAACGTCCGCCTGCCATACACAGCGATGCTCCCACTGGATTCCGCGGTTGGCCTGCGTGGTGCCTTCGCGTGTCTCAACGACGCCCGCTACTCCATCACCTGGGGTGTCATGGGTGCCGCCCGCGACTCTTTTAACGCAGCCCGCGAGTACTCCCTCGACCGCGAACAGTTCGGATATCCGCTGGCTAGTTTTCAGTTCACCCAGGCCAAGCTTGCCGAGATGGCCGTAGCCGTCAACCGTGGCTACGTCATGGCCAACCACCTGGGACGAATCAAGGACACCTCCGGCACCACCCCCGAGATGGTCTCCGCGGTCAAGCTCGACAACACCCGCACCGCTCTCCTGGTCGCTCAGCAGGCGCGCACCATCATCGGTGGCAATGGCATCACCTTGGACTACTCGCCAATGCGCCACGCCGAAAACCTCGAATCGGTACGCACCTACGAGGGCACCGAAGAAATGCACCAGCTGGCAGTTGGCCGCGCGGTCACCGGACTCGATGCATTCGCACCACAGGGAGCAAAGTAAATGACCACCTTTGAGACAATCACCCTCGAGGCAACTGAAGGCATCGGCACTATCACCATCAATCGCCCGAAGAAGATGAACGCGCTGTCCAACCAGGTCGTCGCGGAATTGCGCCAAGCCTTGGACGCGTGGCGCAGCACCGACGAGGTCTCCGCGGTGGTGTTCACCGGCAGCGGGGAGAAGGCCTTCGTCGCCGGTGCCGACATCGCCGATCTAGCCAACTACGACCTGAAGTATGGGTTGCAGGCAGACATGCAAAAGCTTTTCGACGAGATCGAGGACTACCCCTTACCCACAATCGCCGCGATTAACGGTGTAGCTTTGGGCGGCGGACTCGAACTAGCCATGAGCTGCGATATCCGCATTGCGGTGCAAAAAGCGAAGCTCGGTTTGCCGGAAACAGCCCTCGGAGTTCTTCCCGGTGCAGGTGGCACCCAGCGCCTGTCGCGCCTTGCTGGCAGGGGCCGGGCTGTGGAAATGGTACTTACTGGCCGTACCCTTTCAGCAGATGAAGCACTCACCGCAGGCCTAGTCACCACGGTGACAACGGCTGAGGAACTCATCGGTGCAGCACGCGAGTGCGCCCAGTCAATCCTCGGGCGCGGCCCGTTGGCTGTGCAGTTGGCCAAACTAGTTGTTCGCGCAGGCTCCGAGACGGACCAGCGCACCGGCTTGCTTCTCGAGCGCCTGGCCCAAACGGTGCTGTACACCACTTCGGACAAGGTCGAGGGCGCAACGGCCTTCCTTGAAAAGCGCAAGCCCGCCTTCGAGGGAAAGTAGCCCGCTTTTCTCTCGCCCCGATCCCAGATTGCCCCGCCATCCCAGATTGATGGTTACAGATCAACGAATGCCCAGGTCGCGAAGTGGTAGTACCAAAACGCGACCTGGGCATTCATTAATCCTCAACCGTTGATGTGGGAGGCGGGGATGTGGGAAGCGGGGGATGTGGGAAAAGAGCTACAGCTCGAAGAATTCCTCCACGACCTCACCGGCCGTAAAGTGCTCGGTTCCTGGCCCCACCCGGGAATCGAGCTTTTTGCTGCTGGGTACGACGTGCCCCATGCCCTCCACCGTCCACAGCTCAGTGGCGGCACCCTCGGTGTAGCGATCCACGATCACATTCTCGAAGGGGCGCAGCTCCTCCAACTCACTCGAACCGTTCAGAGCCGCGTAGTACTCCAAGGAATCCTTCGCGCTGCGCACATCACCGCGCGAATTACCCTCGAAACCAGCCTGCCCACCGTCGTAGGGAACCATCGGGTCGGCAGTGCCATGCACCATCACGATCGGGGTCGGAATCCAGCCGTCAGCGGTGGAGAGCATGTTCTTCTTCGTCGGCACAGGTGCAGCAAAAAGCGCCCCGCCCTGCACGGTTCCAGGCGCATCGTGCATCAGGCGCGTGACCATTTGGCCACCATTGCTATAACCTGCGGCGATCACCCGGGAGACCTGGTACTCGTCGCGAAGCGAAGCGATGAGCTGCCGCAAGAAATCCACATCGTCGATGCGCATCCACCGTGTGTCCTCGGTGAGGTCGCGCCGGGCATCGTTGAAATGGTGGTTGACTCCGTCCGGGTAGCACAAAATCAGGCCATGCTTATCGACGAGGCCCTCAAACGTGTGGCCCGTGAAATTACGAGCAACGTTGGACGATTGCATCGAACCGTGCAGGAACAACAGGAGTGTGGGTGACTCTGGAAGTTCGTCCGGCGTGATCGTGATGTAGAGGCGGTCGCGGCGATCGTGTACGAGGGAGGAGCGGTGGACTTTCACTGATTTGATGTTAGTGGTCGTGGTCGTGATGTGGGGCAGGTTCTTGACGTTTTGCGGCTTGGACTTCATCGCGCGTGGCGCCACGGCGTAGACGTGCACCGATGATGCGGCAGATGATGTAAATGGCGAATGAAATTGAGGAAACGAACACACTGACGGGCACGCCAGGAGCCAGCGAGAGAATGAGGCCTCCGACTGCGGCGACCTCAGCAAAGATGGTCGACCAGAGCACCGCCTTGACGGGATTGGCCGTGATTTGGATCGCGGCGGCGCCGGGGGTGATCAGAAGTGACATGACCAAAAGGGCGCCGACGATTTGAACTGACTGGGCAGCCGCTAAGCCGACGAGTACCGCAAAGCCCACGGCAATAGCGCGCACGGGCACGCCCGAAGCTCGGGCCATCACAGGGTCTGCGGACGCGAACAAAATGGGGCGCCAGAACAAAGTGATCGTGCCGACGATGATCACGGTGGTGGCAATGAGAAGCCCCAGCGAGTTAGTGGACATGCCCACGACCTGGCCGGTCAAAAGGCTCATAGCTGTCGACGAGTTGCCGGGGTAGAGGTGGAGGAAGAGCACTGAAAGGCCCATGCCGAAACTCATGACTACGCCGATCGCGGAATCTTGCTGGCCTTTCAAACCGAGCAGGGCCAAGACAATGGCAGCCACAATCGAGCCGATCACGGCGCCGAATCCGACGTTGAGCCCGAAGAGCAGGGCGGCCGCGGCACCCATCAGCGCGAGCTCCGAGGTGGCGTGCACAGAAAATGACATGTTTCTTTGCACGATCAGGCTGGTCATTACGCCGCTGAGGATGCCCAAGAATGCGGAGGCAATCAGGGCAGTTTGAACGAAGTCGACGCTGAGTAGGTAGGTCGTATCGTCGATAATTTTTTGCATTTACACCACTACCAATCGGCCATCGACTTCGACGACATCCACGTGTGTGTTGTAGAGCTCGGAAAGGACATCAGAGCGCATCACCTCGGAGATCGTTCCAATGGTGTGGCCATTGGGGGCAATGTAGAGCACCCGATCGGTGACGTTGATAATGGGGTTGATGCCGTGGGTGACAAACAAGATGGCAGAGTTGCGCTCACGGCGTCGCTTATCCAGCCTTTGAACGATGTCCTGCTGTTTCGCGATGTCGAGGGAGAGCAGTGGCTCGTCGGCAAGAATCAGTTCAGGGTCGTTGGCGAAGGCCTGTGCCTGGCGTACCAACTGCTGTTGGCCGCCTGAGAGCGTACCCACGGGGCGGTCGGCAATACCGGTGGCGCCGACGCTTTCCAGCAAGGCATCTACTTCGCTGCGCTTGGGGTGGCGATGTTTGAATACACCGTGTGCGAGCGAAAGCGAAACCAAGTCACGGGCACGCATTGGCAGATCGACCTGAAACATGCGCTGCTGTGGGATATATCCGTAGCGTCCAGGAACCTCGACGGTGCCCGATGTCAGTTCCCGCGTTCCCATAATTGTGTAGAGAAGCGTGGATTTACCCACACCGTTGGGGCCGAGAACTGCGATGAACTCGCCCGGTTCTACGGTGAGATCAAGCCCAGACCACAGCGGATCCACCGCCGCGTCTCGGAATTGAACGAGCATGTTGTTCCTTAATTTGAGTAATAGTGCTGGAGAAAATTCGCCAGGATAGAAAGCCCGAAAGCCCCTGGGAGAACCCAGAGGCTTGGACTTAAGGACTTAAGAACTGAACCGGAAGTTCGAACTGAGTCTAAGCTGCCTGCGAGAGAGCCTGGACGCGATCTTCGAAGTAATCCAAGAAGTTCACGCCAGCTTCGGGTGTCTCGTTAATCTCAACAATAGCGACGCCATTTTCTTCCGCGGTGGTGCGAATTCGATTGGCGGTGTCGGTCGCAGTTTGTGGATTGAAGATAAGCATATTCACATCGCCGCTCTTGAGCGTGTCCAACATTGCAGCAAGATCAGCTGCAGCTGGTTCGGACTCGCTCAAGATTGCTGCTCGATAAGACTCAGGAGTGACATCCTCAAGTGCCGAATCATGAATAATGTAATCGGCTACAGACTCAGACTGCACGACGTTTGCAGCTGGTAGATCATGAATCAAGGTGTTCATGCTGGCCATCCGGTCGAGTACTGGCTGTGCGTCGGCCTTGACATCAGGGTTAATAGCCTGGGCAGCTGCCTGGATTTCTTCAGCGACATATTCCACAGCAGCGGTGTCGTACCAGATGTGCTCGTTGCCATCGATAGCTTCGATGGTGCCGTGGTCATGGCCGGTGTGGTCGGCTTGAGCATCGGCAGGAGCTGCAGCCTCGGTTGCCGTGGCATCGGTAGCTTCAGCATCGGTTTCTTCAGCCGCGTGGTCGTGGCCCGCGTGAGGATCAGCAGAAAGTGGGAGTGCGTGCACGATCTTGCTCTCATCCACCACGTTGTACAGCCATGCGTCATAACCGCCGCCACCGACAACGACGATATCGGCCTCGGAGGCTGCTGCTAGATCGGCCGCGGAGGGCTCAAAGTGGTGTGGATCAGCGACATTGCCCTCTATGATCGGGGTGATCGTGGCATTTTCATCGGTCACAACAGCCGAGGCAACATCGCCCCAGATGCTCGTCGACGTAACGATGTTCAGGCCAGCCGATTCCGTTGGCACGGTAGAAGTTGAGTCTGCGTTGGTGGCGTCTGTGCTTGAGCAAGAAGTGGCGAAAAGCGCGCCAGCGACAAGCGTGGCCAGGATAGGGAGGCGTTTGTTCATAACTACTAATAAACCCTTAATGAAAAAGGTTGTCAACTTGAAAACTTAATGAAAACGGAAAGTCTGCTGAAAGCTCCATAAACACTGTGCTAATCCAGTGCTAGTCCAGAGCCCTACCGCGAACTGATACATTGACACCATGGCATCACGCCCAGCCCAACGAGGAGTTCGACGCGGAACACTCGCTTCCATCGCCGCCGATCTCGGCGTTTCCCGCACCACCGTATCCAATGCGTACAACCATCCCGATCAGCTCTCACCGGAGCTCCGCGAAAGGATCCTGGCAGCAGCAGCGGCCCGCGGGTACTCCGGCCCAGACCCCATGGCACGCAGCATGCGCACCCGTCGAGTCGGCTCCTTCGGCGTGATCCTCACCGAGCGACTGTCCTTCGCTTTCGAAGATTTGGCCTCCATCGACTTCCTCGCAGGCCTCGGCGATAGTCCTTACGCCAGCAAGAACACGATGACCTTGGTTCCGGTTGGACCGCTTGACGACGAAGCCCCTCAGCTCATTTCGCAAGCCGTGGTTGACGGGTTCGTTATGTATTCGGTTGCGGCCGATGATCCGCACCTCATGGTCGCCCGCAGCCGTGGACTACCCATCGTGATCGTCGACCAACCCTACGAAATCACTGACCTGCCTTTCGTTGGAATTGACGATTTTGCAGCAATTCAACCTGCCGCGAAACTCCTGATTGAACAGGGGCACCGCCGCATCGGCATCCTGGCAAAAAGAACCCACCGCGGCCAATTCGATGGGCATATTTCCTTAAGCCAAGTGAAAACGGCAGACTTACATGTCCAACGTCAGCGCATCTTGGGCGCAGTAGATGTATTTGAAAGCAGCGGGATTACTGATGTACCGATTGTGACTAGGCACTTTAACGATCACGCCGCGGCCGTCGATGCGGCCCGCGAGCTCCTAGAAACGCATCCTGATCTCACCGCGGTGCTGTGTACAACAGACTCCATGGCCTTCGGCGTGCTGGATTATTGTCTTGCCCATGACATTGACGTACCAGGGGATTTGAGCGTAACCGGATTCGACGGGGTTGACCTCGCCCACATGCGCGGACTAACTACGGTGAATCAGCCAAACCGCAGGAAGGGTGCCACGGTGGGGCGAATTCTCGAAGACCTAGTCAGTGCCCGAGTCGAAGACAAGGCCCCAGAAAATCCCGCGCCTCACGTAGTCATCCCGACCACGCTTAGCCGCGGTCAAACCGTGGCAGCTCCGCGCACGGCAGACAAATTGGCGTAGAAATTGGCCATTGCATCGACCGTGTCAAGGCGCAGCGTAGCCCCAGTTTCTCCAGTACCGACCTTGATACCCACATCCCCCTGGGAAAGCACGGGGAAGACAGACTCGTCAGTGACATCGTCGCCGGCGAAAAGGGTGGTAGAGAAATTGCGTTTGCGGCGTTCAACCCACATCCCCTTGGTGAAACTCACAGCCGAAAACTCGACGATATTGTTCCCCTCAATTTTCGGACGTCCGCCAGTGTTAATCTGCAATGCTGAATCCAAGATCGATTCCGCTGCCTCAGGATCAACCTCTGCAAGCATCGCTACGTGCACGACTCTCTGATAGGGCTTGACCTCGATATTTGCCAGTGGATAATCCTCAATCAGCTCGCGCAAGATGTGCTCGATGTCATTGAGGTAGGCCTGGTCGTCGTCGCTAAGCACCAAGCCCCCATCGGTCTGCTCGGCACCGTGCGAACCAACAAGAACCACCGGCTCGCGCATGGGACAGACCTGCATGAGACCGTCCAAGTGACGCCCGGACAAGATGACTACCTCGGTATTAGGCAGCGTAGCCAGTGATTCTAGGGCTCGCACGGAGGTCGGGTTGGCAACAACGGACATGGGGTCGGGCCGAAGTGGGGCTACTGTGCCGTCGAAATCCGTGACCAGCAGGAGGCTCTCGGCTTGAGCGAGGTGCGTTATGGCGTGCGTTGCAGCGGGTGTCATTATTTCATCAGCCTTATCGAGGGCGGCTCAATCCCGCTATCGGCTTTCGTGAGCACGATCTCGGTGTCAGTGAGGTGTTTGATGTCGAATGTGGAATCTTTGGAAAGCAGGCCTGACAACTCATCGTGCACATATTGAGAGCCGCCTTCACAGGAACCAGACTCGAGGTACTCAATATTGTCGATGGTCATTTCGGCAGCGTCGATCGTTGCAACTTCTTCTCCGCCGGTGGTGAAGCGCACGGCAGCTTGGAAGGGGAAGCAGCCGGTATTGCCAACTATCGACGACTCACCGAATACTATCCGGGCTGCCCCGGCCGCGCTTTGTGGAAGTTCATCGGGTGAGCCAGGGGTGGTGTAGAGACTGACTATCTGCCACGTTGGGCCGACCATGGAATCTTCTTGGGGTTGGCTCGAGCAACCCACGAGGAGACCAGCAGCTGCAATGATGCTGATAAAGGCTTTACGCACTAGGAAGCCCCTTTCGTTGCAGTGAGCGATTCAAGAAAAGTTTGTGCCCAGCGAGACACTGTAAATTCATTGACCTGACGGTTCATACTGAGCATCGCGTCACGCGCATTCGCAGTTTCTCGCGCGGTGACTGCGTTCATGATGGCATCCTTGATGGACACGATGTCGAAAGGATTGCACAAGTGCGCCTTATCCAACTCGACGGCGGCGCCAGCAAACTCGGACAACACAAGGGCCCCGTCGCCTTCTGGATGGCTGGCTACGTATTCCTTGGCTACCAGGTTCATGCCGTCTTTAAACGGCGTGACCAGCATAATATCTGCAAGGCCGTAGTAGGCGTGAAGCTGCTTCCGGTTCATAGAACGGTGATAATAGTGCACAACCGGGCGGCCAATTTCCCCGAAACGCCCATTAATCCTGCCAACAGCTTCTTCTACCGCGCTGCGGGTTTGGCGATAATGGTCAATGCGCTCGCGCGATGGCGTAGCAATTTGAACGAAGGCGACATCAGTGAGACGGCCTTCTTCCAAAAGTTCCTCGAGAGCCACAAGTCGCTGCAGGATGCCCTTGGTGTAATCAAGGCGGTCAACTCCGAGCAAGACGGTGCGTGGGGATCCAAGCTTGGCCCGCAAATCTGCAACAGTGTCTGACTCAACAGCGCCGAAGCCACTCGGGTCGATAGAAATAGGAAACGTGCCCGTAGCAACCGAACCGTTTGTGATCGCGGAAAAGTTACTTTCGTCCCGGGTGCGCTGAAAACCAACTAAGTCAGCGCCACTGACCCCGGCGATGATTTCATCGCTCCACGGCAGCTGGCGGAACAAGTCCGGGGAAGGGAAAGGAATGTGGAGAAAGAAGCCGATGGAAAGATCGGGGCGCATCTCCCGCAACAGCCCTGGGACGAGCAGGAGCTGGTAATCCTGAATCCACACCGTAGCGCCTTGAGCAGAAACGTGGGCTACTTCATTGGCAAACTTTTCGTTGACCAGGCGGTAGCGCTCCCACCAGGCTTGATCGTAGGTGGGGTGGACAATCAGATCATGAAAAAGCGGCCACAGGGTCGCATTGGAGAACCCCTCGTAGAATTCTTCGAAATCTTCCGACGACAACTGGACTGGGTGCAGAAGCACATTCCCGTTGTGAAACGGTTCCATAGAAGCATCGGCGACCCCGGGCCAGCCGACCCAACAGCCTTGGTGCTCCTGCAGAATTGGCTCAAGCGCAGCGACAAGACCCCCGGGCGATGGCACCCAGCGGTCTTCGACTAAATCTACTGGCAGGCGATTCGCTGCTACCACAAATGAGTTGTCGCCGTACATCCGTTACGAAGTTCGATTCGTTCTACTCAGCCGTTGGGGTGGCCTTTTTAGTGACCTTCTTTGTGGTTTTCTTAGTTGTCTTCTTGGTGGTCTTCTTTTTCGTAGCCTTCTTCTTGGTGGCTTTCTTCTTCGTCGCCTTCTTCTTGGCGGCCGTCTTTTCCGCGGCCGCGTCCGCAGCGTCTTCCTGCGGGGAAAACTCTTCCTCGAAGCGCTTATACACCAAGCCCTCAGGCTCCACACCGAGCATGGACATCAGGGTGACACCGTCCATGAGATCCTCCGCATAGGTGGCCACAATGCGACGGGCTCCCAGTGCGGTCTGCTCTTCAACCTCGTGGACGGCCTCGGCCGAGGGGCGACTATCCGTGATCTTTGGGGGCACGAAAAATTCCTCCTGAATGGTGGTGGGAAACGAAAACACACTAAGCGTGAGCTAAAGGTGAGCTAAACCTAGGTGCGTCTATTCTACGCTACCTAGGGGCCAACTCGCCCGGTTGCCTCCCGAATCCGCGTTAGGGCTGTTTGCCTCGTCGATTAGCGGGCCTTGTATTGCGACGCGAACGCGCGGCCTGCTCTGCCCGGCGGATCTGCTGGAAGGTGATGCGCCCGGCGGCCCTGAACGCGCGATAGGGCGACATGACTTGAGGACGACGAATGCGTCGCGCGATCCACTCGCCGAGCGTCACCCCGGCCGCCAGGGCCAATGCCGTGCCCACCGCGATACCCAAGTTGGTAATGCCGACGACGACCTGGTCGTTCAACACAGCGTACATGCCTCGGTAGACAGCCAAGCCGGGCAGGAAGGGTGTAATGCCGGAAATCGCGGTGATCAGCGGTGGAACCATGAATCGACGAGCGAGCAAACCACCGGCGAGGCCGATCATGGTGGCACAAACTGCGGCCGCGAAGACGGAGCTCACGCCTGCGGGCAACAGAAGCAGGTAGTACGTAATCGAACCGATCGCAGCCGTGAGGCCAGAGACCCACAACGCGGCCCGGTCGGCGTAGCTTGCCAGAGCGAAGCCAACCACAGCAACAGTGCCTGCGGTGATGCTTGCTATCGCCGAGCCGAAGGTCGGTGTCACCGTCCCAGTTTGAATCGGTGGCAGGCCCGTGCCGACGAGGGCCGAAAGCTGAATGCCGGTGGCCACCCCGGCGACGATGCCGCCGGTATTGAGCAGCGTTTCGAAAAATCGGGCGCTGCCTGTCACCGGTGCCCCCGTCATTCCGTCCTGCAGTGATTGCACCAGGGTCAGGCCAGCGAGCAGGACGACGATGCCTGAAGCGATGGCCAAACTCGGCGAGAATTGTCTACCGAAATTTCCACCAATTTCGTAGGCAATATAGGCGGGGACCGTAGCCAGGAAACCTCCGAGGACACACTGAAAGAAGTAAGGCAGGTCATGCCTGGCAAGCCACCCATTGACCACCATGATCAGGAAAGCAGTGATCGCGCCCGTAAGCGCCATGTACAAGTCGCCGCCGAACAAGATGGACACGCTACCGCCCATGGCGGCCCAGCCCAGAAGTGCGAGTCGAGGACCGTGAGGGGGAGGGGAGAGGTAGATCTCGTCGAGAATTTTCTCCGCCAGCTCAGGGGGAGTTGCGCCCGAGCGGATCGAACGAATCAGCCGGTCGACCTCCGAGAGCTTCGAGAAGTTCGTGTCCATGTTTTTGACAACACGCATGACACTGACCGGTTGCTTGACCGAGGTGCCAATTGTGGTGTGCAAGCTGATTGAATTCAGCGTGATGTCAATATGGCAATAGTGCAGGCCGTAGGACGAAGTCACCGTGTGGACCTGAGCGCGAGTATCGGCGTTTGAAGTGCCGGAAGAAAGCAAAATATCGCCGATTCGAGCGGCGATATTCATCACTGCAGCGACCTGGGCAGGATCCGTGAGGTCGACTGGTGCAAGGGGCGACGGTGGCGGGGAAGTGATCGCGGCGTCGATGGTGGCTACATGCCCACCGCCGCGAATGGCATCCCGCAGTTTCTCAAACACATTGGGCACATACGCACCTTAACGCCTGGAGTATTTCTCGGACTATTGATGCACCAGGGTAGGGTGGAAAACACTCACCCCCAACGTAAAGGAGCACGTCACACATGCGCGTAGGAATCGTCGGCTACGGAAATCTAGGCAAGAGCGTGGAAAAACTCGTCGCACTGCAACCAGACATGGAAGTAGGCGCAATCTTTTCCCGCCGCGAGACGCTAGACACCGAAAATCGGGTGCTACCGGTAGCCGATTTCGCGAAGTACAGCGACGAGATTGATGTTGCGATTTTGTGCCTGGGCTCGGCCACCGACATCCCAGAGCAGGCACCAGAATTTGCCAAGTACGTCAACACCGTAGATACCTACGATAACCACCGTGACATCCCGCGCCACCGCCAAGTGATGAACGAGGTCGCTGAAGAAAACGAAACCGTGGCCATTGTTTCCACCGGTTGGGATCCAGGCATGTTCTCTCTCAACCGCGCGATGGCCGAGGCAATTTTACCGAACGCGAAGCAGAACACCTTCTGGGGTCCGGGCCTGTCCCAAGGTCACTCGGACGCGGTGCGTCGCATCGACGGCGTGATTAAGGCAGTCCAGTACACCATCCCCGCCGAGGACGCTTTGCAGCGTGCACGCAACGGCGAGACCGAGGGCCTTGACGGCAAGAGCGCCCACAAGCGTGTGTGCTACATCGTGGCTGAGGAAGCAGATCAGGAGCGTATCGAAAACGAGATCCGCACCATGCCTGACTACTTCGTGGGCTACCAGGTCGAAGTGAACTTTGTCGACGAGGCCACCTTCGATGCAGAGCACACCGGAATGCCTCACGGCGGCCACGTTGTCACCACCGGCGATACCGGCGGCTATCACCACCTCATTGAGTACACACTCGAGCTTGAACGTAACCCTGACTTCACCGGTGCCGTGGCAATTGCCTACGCTCGCGCGGCCGTGCGCATGCACGAAAACCAGGCTTATGGTGCATATTCAGTTCTCGAGGTTCCACCATTTCTCATTTCGCCTACCCCGCTGGATGACCTCATTGCCCGCGACGTGTAAGCTCATTTCAGTGCTGGAGTGGCGCAATCGGTAGCGCAACGCACTTGTAATGCGTAGGTTGCGAGTTCAAGTCTCGTCTCCAGCTCTGAAAGGCCAGGTAGGACACTGTTTTTAACAGTCTCTTACTTGGTCTTTTTTATTGCACTAGTGCTGAAATAGTTTTGTTACTCCGAGAAAGCGATTTGTTTTAATTACGAGCTGCTGGGTGCTAAAGGATCAATTGGAGAACCAAGTTTCTCCGTTGCGGATCGAGAACTTCGTTTGATTGGCAGAGACAAATCAAAAGTGTGGCCGTGAAACCAGCTATTTCCACCCTTGTCCAGTTTCCAAAAGGAATGCAGATACAGTTACTTTCCAATGCAATAGATTCGATTAAGACGAATCTTCTGGTCTTCTGGGAAAGTGACGTAGATGAAAAGCGATGCTGTCTTAAAACGGTCTGGGTTTGGCGCCATGATTGGACTTGTGGTGTTGCTCCTTTCAGGGTGCGCTAGCGAATCGGGGGGTTTCTCGGGTGCAGAATCTTCACTGACCTCCGAAGCGGTGCCAACTCCTGAAAGTAAACCTAAGATTCTGCAGGTAGGGCAAACTGCAATGGGTATTTGTCCCACTGAATCGCCATGCGAGATCGACGTTACTGTCACGAAGCTCGAAGCATTTTATGGCTGCAGAGTCACTAATGATCACTCGAATCAAGAAGACCGTTCTGAAGTCGAGAATTTTCTAGAAATCGAAGCAGAAGTCAAAGTGACGAAGTCCGCAGAAGAGGCGTCTACTGTTGCACTGCGACTCCCAGATGTCGTTCTTGAAAACGACACAATAGTGTCTGCACCAAGGGCCGAAAATTGTGGCTCCGACGCTGAGTACACCTGGGAGGATGAAATTGGAGAAGGTAAAGAAGCGAAAGTTAACGGGGTTTTCCTAATTCCTGTGAATGCAGAGTTTCTTACTATCGGTAATGGAAAATGGAAGATTCCAGAAATTAATTCGACCATGGAACTTTCAACACAGCCAGATTCTGTTCGACTTGAATCGACAGTTCAATCAGAAAGTGTAATTCCCACAGAATCAGCATCGGATGCTTCCGGGCAAGAAGTTGCTTCAATATTCAATGAACCCGGGGTGGGCTACCAATGTGCGGCGACCGACGCGTGGGTCGATGATCCGGCGCTGTGCACTGCTGAAAACTTGGGTGGAGACCCCTCCTATGATTTGTATTGGGGGCCAAATGCAGCAATGCCGGCGGAACAAGCCCTTCGCGACCCGAGCACTATCCCATACTCTGAAGGTGGTACATGCTCAGCAGCAGAATGTGGCTATGGTACAGACGAATTTGGTAATGACCTAAATCAACTGAAGATTGAGTCGCACACCTGGTGGGCGGACTGCATAGCTGCAAATGAAGTGGAATTCTGTCGAGCAAATGATCCGTACCAGTAATAAGCTCTAGCCGAAAAAGTAAAAAGCTTTACGACGACTGCACATTTAATTAGTGCGCTTCAGCTAGACCTTCACGCACCGGATCCCGCACCGGCAACAGAAGCAACAGACCCGCGAGCAAAACCACGATGATGCCGATAATGCCCGCACGATCGCCCATGTTGCCCATGCCAACGAATAGACCGAACAGTGCCGGGGTGAGCCAGGAAACGGCACGGCCTGTAGTGGTGTAAAGGCCGAAGATCTGGCCTTCCTTGCCTGGTTCAGCAACGCGTGCAACGAAAGAACGCGCGGCAGATTGTGCAGGGCCGACGAACATGCACAGGATCAAGCCAAGGATCCAAAAGGCAGTTGAGCCGTTGGCGAAGAACAGTCCCACACCGGCGAGGATCATCAAGGTAAGCGAGCTGATGATTACTGAGCGGGGGCCGAGTTTATCGTCGAGAAGCCCGCCGAGCGCTGCACCGATGGCCGCGACGACATTGGCCGCAATGCCGAAAATAAGCACATCGCTGGCCGAGAGACCATAAACGGTGACCGCGAGGATCGCGCCGAAGGTGAATACGCCGGCGAGGCCATCGCGGAATACTGCCGAGGCGATGAGGAAGGTCAGGCCGTTGCGGTTGGTGGACCACATCTGCCTGATGTCGCGGAAGAGGCGCTTGTAGGAGTCGGCGAAGGATTCCTTGAAGGTGGAATCTTGTGCCTCGATTTCCGGGACGCGAAACAATAATGGCAGCGCGTGCAGAAGGAACCAAGCCGCGGCGAAGAGTGCAACAAGGCGAATGTTGAGGCCTTCTTCGGTAGATAAATTGAGCAGTCCGCGCGTGTCGCCGTCGCCCGAGATGAAGCCAACGAAGCAGACCAGCAGCAAAATGATTCCACCGACATAGCCTGCAGCCCAACCAATGCCGGAGACTTTGCCTACGGTTTCGGGAGTGGAGACTTGATTGAGCATGGCAAAGTAGGAAACTTCGGCAAATTCAATGGTCACGGAAGCCACAGCCAGCAAAATGACACCCAGCCAGAAATACTGCGCCGAACTGTCCTTCACAAAAAAGAGCAGGGCCATAGCGACGATAGTCAAAGCTGTCCACATCACTACCGAGCGTTTACGGGTGCCTTTTTGATCTGCGCGTTGGCCCATCACTGGTGTAACCAGCGCGATAAAGACTCCCGCTGCAGCCATGGCAAATGAGTACCATTGGGAGGCAGTAAGGCTTCCCTCAACGTTCTTGCCTACAGTGTCGACCAAGTAGACAGAGAAGATGAAGGTGAGTAGGACGGCGTTAAAAGCGGCGGAGCCCGCGTCCCACGCCGACCAGGCAGCAACGGAGAGTTTGTCGGTCCGTTGCGAGGCAGCGCTCGGGGTAGCTTTCTGGTGAGTCGTCATAGCTTGATAGTAGAGGTAGAGGCCATGTTTTGCCCTCGGAAGCGATGTACAGCAGGCGTTCAGCAAACGTACAGCTTTGAGGAGTTGACTAGAGAACAAATCGTACAGAAGGCGGAGAATTGTAATGTCTGATTCACAAAACACCCAGAACGTGAAGGTCCTTGTCGTAGACGACGAACCAAACATCGTTGAATTGCTCACCGTCTCCCTAAAATTCCAGGGATTTGAAGTAGAAAGCGCAAGCTCTGGACAAGAGGCGCTGCGCATCGCTCGCGAGTTCAACCCCGATGCCTACATCCTCGACGTAATGATGCCGAACATGGACGGCTTCGAGTTGTTAGGCAAGCTGCGTGCAGAAGGTATTGATGGCCCAGTGCTGTTCCTGACTGCGAAGGACGCAGTAGAAGACCGCATCCACGGCCTAACCATTGGCGCCGATGATTACGTGACCAAGCCTTTCTCGCTGGAGGAAGTGATCACTCGCCTGCGCGTTATCCTGCGCCGCGGCAACGTCACGGAGACAGGCGGCGAAGACTCGACCATCCGCTACGCCGACCTGACCTTGAATGATGAGACCCACGAAGTAACCAAGGGCGGCGAGATCATCGATCTTTCCCCAACAGAGTTCAACCTGTTGCGCTACCTCATGCTCAACGCAGAGGTCGTCCTGTCCAAGTCGAAGATTCTAGACAACGTGTGGCACTACGACTTCGGCGGTGACGGCAACGTGGTGGAGTCCTACATCTCCTACTTGCGTCGCAAAATCGACACCGGTGACGTTCCACTGATCCACACCGTGCGAGGCGTAGGCTACGTTTTGCGCACACCCCGCCAGTAGTAGGCCAGTCACTGGCCAGCAAAAGGCCAGTAGCAGGCCAGCTCGAACACTTACCCATCTTCCCGAGTATTCTCAAGCATTTTCCGGGAACGTAATTTAGGGTCGTTAACTTATGGCAGTAGAAGTTACCGACGAAGAACAACGTTCTTCATCGGAGAAGTCGGAGAAAGAGGCCACCGGGGCAAGATCCGCCACCGGGACCAAAGGTAGCAAATTGGCTAGATTGAGGAATGGTGAACGGCCACCGCTTCCGATGCGGACGTGGCTGGTCATGTTGGTCGTGTTGATTTCGGGCGCCGGGCTAATTGGAAGCTCGTTGGCCGTGCATACGATTCTTCGCGAAGTGCTGTACCAGCGCGTCGACGACGATCTCACGGCCGGCATTGATTCGTGGGCGCGCGGCAACCAACTTGAGCGTGCCTCCTCCGTTTCGGGTCTGCCCTCTGACTACTGCCAGATGACCTTGTCTCCACACGGTTCCATCCGGATTGTCAACGATCAGGGAAGCCCACCGGACTACACTCAGATCACCGAATACGGTGTGCCGATGACCATCAAATCCATGGACCACTCCCTGGAGGATCGGGAGTGGCGCGCCATCGCAGCACCGAGCCCGGACGGTTCGATCACGATCGTGGCGAAGTCCCTCGATCAAGAGGACAACCTGCTCCACAGCCTGATGGCCATCCAGACTGTCATCGCCGTCATCGTGCTGCTGCTGATCGGCATCGCGGCTCACTACCTCGTGCGCCGTGCCCTGCGCCCACTGCGCGAGGTAGAAACCACTGCTCTTGCCATCGCCGACGGCGATCTGGATCGACGCGTGCCCGAGTGGCCACGTGGGACCGAGGTCGGCGAGCTGTCCTACTCACTGAATAAGATGCTCGGTCGCCTGACCGATTCCGTTGAAGAAGCCACGGCGAAGGAAGAACAGATGCGCCGTTTCGTCGGCGACGCATCGCACGAGCTGCGTACCCCATTGACCAGTTTGCGCGGCTACACCGAACTGTATCGCCAGGGCGCAACCGACGACGTGGATTTCGTGCTCGGGAAAATCGACGACGAATCCAAGCGCATGAAGTTCCTCGTCGAAGACCTGCTCGCCCTGACTCGTGCCGAGGGCACGCGCCTCAACCTCAACGCCGTTGACATGTTAGAGCTCACCCTCGCGGTGGCAAGCTCTGCGCGCGCAGCCTTCCCCGATCGCACCATCTCCGTGGAAAACGCCACAGCGTCAGTGCCGTTGATTAAGGGCGACCCGGACCGCATGCACCAGATCCTGCTCAACCTGGTGGTCAACGGCCTCAAGCATGGCGGTGCCGAGGCCGAAGTGCGCCTCGTGCTGCGCCAAGACAATGACTACGTCTATGTCGACGTGGCGGACAACGGCGTGGGCATGAATGAAGAGGTATCCAAGCACATCTTCGAGCGTTTCTACCGCGCAGACACCTCGCGCACCCGCGGCAACGGTGGTGGCTCCGGCCTTGGGCTGGCCATCACCAAGTCCCTGGTAGAACAGCACAACGGCACCATCTCGGTGACCTCAGTGGAAGGGGAGGGCTCGACCTTCACCGTCACCTTGCCTCGCCTGCGCGATTCATTCGAGGACGAAAAGAACGAAAAAATCTCCGAAAAGTCGAAGGCTTGACCTTGCCCCTGCGGCAAGGCGCACACTGGCCACTATGACCGACAAAGAGTTCACCATAGGCCAAGCCGCCAAGCTGCTCGGAGTTACTCCCAAAGCACTGCGGCACTGGGACGAGATTGGTGTGCTCACCCCGACATGGCGCACCTGGTCCGATTACCGGCTCTATACCGAGCAGGACCTCGAGCGGGGTGCCGCCATCGTGTTGTACCAGGCAGCGGGGGTCAAGCTCGCAGATATAGCAGCGCTTATCGACGACGCACGTGGCTCGCACCTTACGAGGGCATTGCGCGAGCACCGCGCTGGACTCGTCGATAAGCAACATGCTCTTCTGCGTCAGCTTGAATCGGTCGATGAATTAATTGCTCAGGCAGAAAAAGGAGAATCGACCATGGAGAAAATGGCGAATTACTTCGGCGAAAACATGCCGGAATATCAAAAGCAAGCCGAGCAGCGCTGGGGTGGCTCGGATGCATGGGCGCAGTCACAGGAGCGGGTAGGAAAACTCACCGAGGAAGATATGGCGCGCATCAAGCAGGAACAAGCGGAGTTTTCCCGCGATTTGGCTGCTGCGAAAGAAGCGGGCGTAGAGCCGGGCAGCGAGGAGGCCTTCGAACTCGTCGAACGCCACCGCGCGGGCATCGAGAAGTGGTACGAATGCTCACGAGAGCGTCAGTGGCTGCTTGCGCAGATGTATACGCAGGATCAACGTTTTTCTGCTGCATACGGGGGCAACGAGGCCTACCTGCTTGAGCTTGTGGCGAAGCAGGCAGCACACGAGGGGATAACAGAGCCGAACTGGGATTAGAGCGGGTAGCCGTTCTCGTCGGTGCCCAGGGCCTCGCGGAGCTTTTCTGCGGCCTGGTCCATCTTTTCTGGATCAGTCTCGTCGGTGGACATCGCCGCCGAGAGGTTGTAGCCCGACATGTCGTTCGCAGGGAAGACATGGATGTGGGTGTGAGGAACCTCGAAGCCCGCAATGAGGTAAGCGGCACGCTCCGCACCGAAGGAATCGACGAGCGCACGGCCAATGCTCTGGGCGACCTCGTTGAGCGCCATCCAGGTTTCTGGCTTGAGATCGGTCCACTTATCAACCTCTTCAACAGGAATAACCAGGGTGTGACCGTAGGCGACCGGGTTGATGGACAGGAATGCAACAACCTCTTCATCGCGGTAAATGAAGCGGCCGGGGAGCTCTCCGTTGATGATCTTTGTGAATACGCTACTCATGATGCAAAACCTTACCCATTCCCAGGCTACGATGAGCGACATGCGCATACTCATTATTGGATCCGGTGGTCGCGAGCACGCCCTTGCTAAGGCCATGGATGAACACGAGCTGTTCGTCGCCCCAGGTAACGCGGGAATCGCTGAGATGGCTACCTGTTTGCCTTGCGACGTGAAAGACCCCCTCGATGTGGTGAAGGTAGCCCGCGAAGTCCAGGCTGACCTTGTTGTCATTGGTCCGGAGATCCCGTTGGTGGCAGGCGCCGCCGACGCGCTCCGCGAAGCCGGTTTTGCTGTATTTGGCCCTTCAAAGGAAGCAGCCCAGATTGAAGGCTCGAAGGCGTTCGCTAAAGACGTGATGGCCGCTGTTGGTGTAAACACCGCGCATGCCGAGCGCATCACCGATGTCAGCCAGATTGATGCTGTGCTGGATAACTTTGGCCCTAACTATGTGGTCAAGGACGATGGTCTGGCAGGTGGCAAGGGTGTTGTGGTCACCCAAGACCGCGAGGCAGCAGCTGAGCATGCCCGCAGTGTCATCGAAGGTGGCAACCCAGTGCTCGTGGAGTCCTTCCTGGACGGCCCCGAGGTCAGCTTGTTCTGCCTAGTCGATGGTGAGACTGTTGTTCCGCTGCTGCCAGCTCAGGATCACAAGCGTGCTTACGACAACGACGAGGGCCCCAACACAGGTGGCATGGGTGCCTACGCACCACTGCCCTGGCTGCCAAAAGGCGGCGTGCAGCGCATCGTCTCCGAGGTAGTAGAACCCGTGGCCAAGGAAATGGTCAAGCGCGGAATTCCTTACTCCGGCTTGCTCTATGCCGGTTTGGCTTGGGGCGCGCAGGGCCCGTCGGTCATTGAGTTCAACGCTCGTTTCGGCGACCCAGAGACCCAGGCTGTGTTGGCTTTGCTGGAATCTCCTTTGGCAGATGTTCTTGCAGCAACCGCAAATGGAACGCTTGCGCAGCAGCCTGAGCTGCAGTGGAAGGATGGCTCGGCCATTACCGTTGTGCTGGCAGCACAGGACTACCCGGCAGCGCCGGTGACCGGTGGCGTGATCACCGGTGCAGGTTTGGAGCGCGCTATTCACGCTGGCACCTCTACCAATGAAAACGGTGAGCTTGTCTCCAGCGGTGGGCGCGTGCTCAACGTTGTGGGCGTAGGCGCCGATCTCGAGCAGGCTCGCGCCGATGCTTACGCACAGATCGAGCAGATCTCCCTCGAGGGTTCCTTCTACCGTCGTGATATCGGACGGCGTGCGTTAGACGGAGAGATCACGGTTTAAGCTAAAGGATATGAACGTTTCGCAAGGTAGCTCAAAGAAAGTTTCTCAGCGCGGGCAGGTGCAGCCATTTCGCGTGATGCGCATGCTCGACCTCGTTCAGCGTCGCAAGCGTGAGGGCATTGACACCATTATGTTGTGCGCCGGCCAGCCCTCCACGGGAGCCCCGGCTCCTGCCCTTGATGCGGTCTCCGAGGTGCTGCATACCGATGCCTTGGGATATACCGAGGTTGTGGGCGACCGAGAGCTGCGCGAGATTATTGCCAACTGGCACTCCGAGACCTACGGGGTAACTACCAAAGCGGACAACGTCATTATCACTACCGGTTCTTCCGGCGGCTTCGTTAATGTGTTCTTGGCCTGCCTCGATGCTGGCGATACGGTGGCTTTGCCGCGTCCCGGGTACCCGGCGTACCGCAATATTTTGGAGTCGCTGGGTTGCACCGTCGTCGATATGGTCTGTGACGCTTCTACCCGCTTCCAACCAACTGCCGCAATGCTCGATGAGCTCAAACCCAATGCCGTCATGGTGACCAGTCCCGGTAACCCCACCGGCACGATCATTGACCCAGACGAACTCGAGCGCATTGCGAAGTGGTGCGACGACAACGGTGCCTGGTTGATCTCGGATGAGGATTACCACGGCATGAGCTTCGGTCGCCCTGAAGCGACGGCACGCCAATTCTCCGATAACGCCATCGTCGTGGGCACCTTGTCGAAGTACTATTCCATGACGGGGTGGCGCGTAGGCTGGCTCATCTTGCCCGATGCCTTGCTCGAGCCCGTGGAAAACCTCCAGGCCTCGCTGGCGTTGTGTGCCCCGGCCGTGTCTCAGGTAGCGGCGAAGGGCGCATTCTCTGAAGCTTCCCGAGCAACCTTGGATGGCTACGTCGAGGATTATCGTGCCGTGCGCGAAGTGTTCCTCGAGGAGCTGCCGAAGATTGGCCTGGATACGATGGCAGACCCAGACGGTGGCCTCTACCTCTGGCTCGACGTGTCGAAGTACACCAATGACTCCGAGGCATGGTGCATCCAGCTTGTCGACGAGATCGGAGTCGCATTCGCGCCGGGCATTGACTTTGATCCGGTCAGTGGGAACACCTGGGTACGATTGAGCTTGTGTTCCACCCCTGAGCAGGCACGCGAAGCGTGTGCCCGCCTCGATACTTATTTGAACTAGAAGCCTGAACTAGAAGCCTCTAACTATAAAGGAAAACGCTGCTGTGGCAAATAAACCAGTAATCGCAAACGTGCTCTCCACCCGCTACGCCTCGCCAGAAATGACGCAGCTGTGGAGCCCGGAACACAAGATTATTCTCGAGCGCCATCTCTGGATCGCCGTGATGCAAGCCCAGAAGGACTTGGGCATTGACATTCCTAACGGCGCAATCGAGGCCTACCAGGCAGTCGTCGACAAGGTCGATCTTGAGTCCATCGCAGCTCGTGAGCGCGTCACCCGCCACGATGTCAAGGCTCGCATCGAAGAGTTCAACGCGCTTGCTGGCTACGAAGAGATCCACAAGGGCATGACCAGCCGTGACCTGACCGAAAATGTTGAGCAGCTCCAGATTTACCGCTCGCTTGAGATTATTCGCGACAAAGCTGTCGCCGTGCTGAGTCGGATCGGCAACCGCGCCGCTGAGTACAAGACACTGGTCATGGCCGGTCGTTCCCACAACGTTGCTGCTCAGGCAACCACGATGGGCAAGAGGTTTGCGTCGGCCGCAGACGAAATGCTTGTTGCAATGGCGCGTATCGACGATCTCCTGGGGCGCTACCCACTGCGCGGCATCAAGGGCCCAATGGGTACCTCCCAGGATATGTTGGACCTCCTCGACGGCGACCAGATCAAGTTGCACGCCTTGGAAACCTCCATTGCGGATTACTTGGGCTTCTCCCAAATCTTCGACTCGGTGGGCCAGATTTACCCGCGTTCCCTTGACTTCGACGTGGTCTCGGCGCTGGTGCAACTAGGTTCCGGCCCATCTTCGCTGGCCACCACCATCCGTTTGATGGCAGGCAACGAGACCGTGACCGAGGGCTTCAAGGAAGGCCAGGTGGGTTCCTCGGCAATGCCGCACAAGATGAATGCTCGTTCTTGTGAGCGAGTTTGTGGCTTCCAGGTCATTTTGCGTGGTTACCTCACCATGACCGCGGACCTTGCTGGTCAGCAGTGGAACGAAGGCGATGTCTTCTGCTCCGTGGTTCGCCGCGTTGCCTTGCCAGACGCGTTCTTCGCCATGGACGGCATGTTAGAAACCTTCCTCACCGTCCTTGATGAGTTTGGCGTTTTCCCTGCCATGATCAACCGCGAGCTCGAGCGCTACCTGCCGTTCCTAGGCACCACCCGCATCCTCATGGCTGCCGTACGCAAGGGTGTCGGCCGTGAGACCGCCCACGAAGTCATCAAGGAAAATGCAGTTTCCATGGCACTGGATATGCGCCAAGAAGGTGCTGAACAAAACCTCACGGAGCGCCTGGCCAAGGATGGTCGCCTGAACATGACCCAGGAAGAGCTCGACGACGTACTGGCTGATCGCGAGGTCTTCATTGGTGCTTCGGAAACTCAGGTGAACAACGTCCTGCACCGCATTCAGGATTTGGTGAACCGCTACCCAGAGGCAGCAAAGTATACGCCAGGGGAAATTCTCTAAGGGATCTCCCAGAGTTTTCGGTTCCGTTTCCCCCGTAGGGCACAGGGGACTAGACTGTGGTCCCATGCGACCAGAGTTGTCCGATTACACCCACCTTTCTGCAGGTAAGGTCCGCGAAATCTACGAGATCGACGCGGACACCCTGTTGATGGTGGCAACCGACCGTATTTCTGCTTTTGACTTTGCTTTGGAGCCTTTGATCCCGGATAAGGGACGCGTGCTCACAGCAACGAGTGTGTTCTTCTTCGAGAAGATCGACTTCCCGAATCACCTCGCAGGCCCGATCGACGATGAGCGCATCCCAGAGGAAGTTCTGGGACGCGCACTCGTGGTCAAGCGCCTTGAGATGATCCCGTTCGAGTGTGTTGCTCGCGGTTACCTCACGGGTTCGGGTCTGAAGGAATACAAGGCAAACGGCACCGTGTGCGGCATTGAGCTGCCAGAGGGCCTGACTGAGGCCTCCAAGCTGGACGAGCCTATCTTCACCCCAGCCACGAAGGCGGAGCAGGGTGACCATGACGAAAACGTTTCCTTCGAGTACGTCGTCGATAAGCTCGGCGAAGCCCGCGCCAACGAACTGCGTGACGCGACGCTGAAAATCTACTCCGAGGCCTCCCACATTGCTGAGGAAAAGGGCATCATCTTGGCAGATACCAAGCTGGAGTTCGGCCTTGATAAGGAAGGCACGCTCGTGCTTGGCGACGAGGTGCTGACCCCGGATTCGTCTCGTTACTGGCCAGCGGATACTTATGAAGAGGGCCAAGTCCAGCCAAGCTTTGACAAGCAGTACGTGCGCAACTGGCTGACCAGTGAGAAGTCCGGTTGGGAGCCGGGCAGCGAAACCCCTCCACCTGCTTTGCCTGGTTCTGTCGTGGAAGCAACCCGTGACCGCTACATCGAGGCTTACGAGCGTTTGAGTGGGAAAAAATTCCGTTCCTGGTTGGGTGACTGCGTTTAGTTGCTGCGTCTATTAGCAGTGTCGGGGCCAGTTGATAGCATGGGCGATTATGACTCATGATCTGCTTTCTGCACCTGTAGCCCCTATCCATCCCACAACGCGCAGTTTCCATGGCCGCGATTTTGTGGATAACTACGAGTGGCTCCGTGATAAAGAATCCCCGGAGACCTTGGAGTATTTGGAAGCAGAGAATGCTTACACGAAGCAGCAGACGGCTGACCTGGATGGCCTAACGGAGCAGATTTACCAGGAAATTAAGGGCCGGACGAAAGAGACCGATATGTCCATCCCGCAGCGAGCGGGGGATTTTTGGTACTACGGCCGTACCATTGAGGGAAAGAATTACGGGCTGAGCTGCCGCATTCCTGTCGAGGAGGGCACCGATCCGTGGACGGCACCGAAGCTGCCGGAGGACGGCTCAGGTCTTCCCGGCGAGCAGATCATCTTGGACATGAACGAGCTCGCCGAAGGCCATGAGTTCTTCTCCGTGGGTGCGTCCACGGTGACTACCTCGGGGCGCCTCCTGGCTTATTCCGTAGACACTGCAGGCGATGAGCGTTTTACCCTGCACATCAAAAACTTGGACACCGGCGAGCTGCTGCCCGATACCCTCGAGGGCATCTTCTACGGTGCGACCTGGGCAGGTGAGGAATACCTGTTCTACCAGCGCGTCGACGAAGCCTGGCGCCCGGATTCCGTCTGGCGCCATAAGCTGGGCACGCCTGTGGAAGAAGACGTGCTGATCTACCGCGAGGAGGACGAGAAGTTCAACGTCGGTGTCGGAGGGGACCGTGCCGAGCGCTTCCTCATGATTGAGTCGGCCTCAAAGATCACCTCCGAAATTCGCGTCCTCGACTTGGAGGATCCAGAGGGCGAATTCAAGGTGCTGTGGCCCCGCGAGCAGGGCATCGAGTACGGCGCAGATTACGTCAAGCTAGGTGGCGTCGAGTACTGGGTGGTCATGCATAACGCGTTCGGCCCGAACTTCTCGGTCGGTCAGTGTCGCGTGGATTCTGTCGTGCCGTTGCGTGAGCTCGACGAGCTTGTCGCCCACGATGACCAGGTTCGCCTCGAAGGAGTCGATACCTATCGGGATTTCATGCTCATGGGCTACCGTCGTGGCGGGATCGGCCGGGCCGCGTTTATGAAATTTAATGGCGATTCTTTCGGCGAGTTCGAGGAAGTGAGCTTCGACGAAGAGCTCTACACCGTTGGCGTGGGCGGCAATCCCGAGTGGGATGCCCCCGTGGTGCGCTTGTCTTATGTGTCCTTCACCCAGCCCGCTCAGCTCTTCGACTACAGGGTGGACACCGGCGAGAAAACACTGCTGAAGGAACAAGAGATCCTCGGCGGCTACAACGCTGAGGAGTACACCGCCTACCGCCTCTGGGCCACGGCCGATGACGGCACCCAGGTGCCCGTCTCCGTGGTGCACCGCGCTGATTTGGATCGTACTAAGCCTCAGCCCACCTTGCTTTACGGCTACGGTTCCTACGAGTCCTCGACGGACCCGGGTTTCTCCATTGCGCGCCTCTCTTTGATGGATCGCGGAATGGTCTTCGCCGTCGCCCACGTCCGCGGCGGTGGCGAGCTCGGCCGCCTCTGGTACGACAACGGCAAGCTGCTGAAGAAGAAAAACACCTTCACAGACTTCATCGCAGTAGCAGACATGATTATCGACGAGGGCCTGACCTCATCTTCCCAACTCGTCGCAGAGGGTGGATCTGCCGGTGGCATGCTGATGGGTGCGATTGCAAACATGGCACCGGAGAAGTTCGCCGGCATCCAGGCCATCGTCCCATTCGTGGATCCGCTGACGTCCATTTTGATGCCTGAGCTGCCCCTGACCGTGACCGAGTGGGATGAATGGGGAGACCCATACCACGACCCTGAGGTGTATGACTACATGGCCTCGTATGCGCCCTACGAAAACATTGAGGCCAAGCAATACCCGGATATCCTCGCGGTGACCAGCCTGAACGATACGCGCGTGCTCTATGTTGAACCCGCGAAGTGGATTGCCCAGCTGCGTGCGACGGCAACAGGCGGCGAATTCTTGCTGAAGTGCGAAATGAGCGCCGGTCACGGCGGTGTCTCGGGCCGTTACGATCGCTGGCGCCAAACGGCGTTTGAGTATGCGTGGACGCTGAAGACCTCGACGGCTGTGGGTCCTTCAAGTAAGTAGTCTCTAGCGAGCATATGCACCCGGTGTGTGAAAGAATATTACCTATGAGTGGCCACCTCCTTGTCTCCGTTTCATCTATTTTTGATGGCACCCGCAAGGACGTGGTCAAACTTGTCACCAGGCTTGACCAAGAAGGAATTCCCGTCTCGCTCTTGGTGGCACCGCACATCGATGGAAATTGGCATCTAGCCAAGGATCAGGCCACTCGGGAGTGGCTGGCGGAGCAACAAGAGTCTGGCCGAACGCTGATCCTCAATGGATTCGATCAGGCTGTTCAGGGGCGACGCTCCGAGTTCGCAAACCTAGAAGCGCACGAGGCTCGTCTGCGGCTTAAAGGCGCTACCAGGCAGATGAAAAGCATTGGTTTTGACCTGGATATTTTTGCCCCGCCCAGGTGGCGGCTCTCGGACGGGACGCTGGAGGTCTTGCCAGAATTTGGATTCACCGTTGCAGCCTCGACAAAGGGACTATATAACCTGACTACGGGCGAATTTCTTGCCGCGCGCAATCTTTCACTTGGCGAGGGTTTCGGCGCAGCGAAGTGGTGGCGCAGAAACATCATTCGCGCTGCGCAGCGTGGCGCGGAGAAAGGAAATTCCATCCGCCTGTCCGTTTCGGGGAGGAACCTGGCGGAAAAGAAAGTTGCCCGCGACTTCGTATCCGCTGCAGTGACAGCAGCAGATACTGGCGCAATTCCTAGTGACTACCGATTGCTTCATCGGTAGCCTTAGGGCATGACACTTCGCGATACTGAAATCACTTTGAATGACGGAACGTCCGCAACGCTCAACGACATTGCAGGAGATAACCTTATACTCCTGGTCAACACAGCTTCAGAGTGTGGTTTTACTCCGCAGCTCCACCAGCTGGAAAACCTCCAAGAAACCTACGGTGGTCGTGGCTTGACCGTCATCGGCGCACCCTGCAACCAATTCGGCGGCCAGGAACCTTTGCCCGACGAAGAGATCGAGAAGCACTACGCCGATGATTACAACGTGAGTTTCCCACTGTTGTCCAAGGTGGAAGTCAACGGTGAAGGCGCAGATCCTGTTTTTCAAGAATTGACGAAAAACGAAGATGCCGACGGCGAAGCAGGAGACGTGAAATGGAATTTCGAAAAGTTCCTGATTAATGCCGACGGCGAGGTGGTCGCCCGGTTTAGGTCTGAGATCACACCGGACGACCCGGACGTAGTGTCCTTGATCGAGGAAAAGCTACCCGAATAGGCGACCAAAGAAGCCACGGGAGCTCGTCGAGCTCAGCTGTGAGGAGCTAGATGGAGAATCCTCTACTGGTACTTCCTCGCCTGGCTCCTCACCCGGCTCCTCACCCGGCTCCTCGCCTGGCTCCTCACCCGGCTCCTCGCCCGGCTCCTCAGGTGCGACCTGGCCACCCAGGGTGAAACCGACCTTGATTGGATCGTGGTCAGAGGAGCGGAATGGGCTCTCGTCGTGGAAATCTACGGTGTTGTAGTTGCGGCGAGAGTACTCATAAGCAACCGACTCGTCGGCGTTGATGTTCCACACGGCTGCGTCGACGACCTTGGTCATAGCGATTTCGTTTCCAAGCGCATGATCGAGGGATCCCAGTAGACCATCGTATTGGTACGTTGGGGTCGAGCCAGCGTGAGACTCATTGATGTTGGTGAAGCCTTCCTGCTCGAAGCGGCGCACAGCGTCCTCTTGTGAGTAGGCATTAAGGTCACCCAAAACGAAAACTGGCAGATCTGCCCAGTCATCTTGCTTATTTAAGTGCTCAATCAAGGCAGTCGCCTGCTCCACGCGCAGGTTCGCGTTGTTGCCCTGGCCATCGCCCTGATCGGCATCGCCGTTGGCTACGGAACCCTTGGACTTAAAGTGGTTTGCGATAGCGACGAAGGACTCGCCACCTCCGGCTGGGCGGAATTCCTGTGCCAAAGGCTGACGCGCAATACCGGTGAAAGCAGGATCGTCGAAGATTCGGGATTCTCCCACCGACTCAACCTTGGCAGGCTGGTAGATGAACGCGGTGCGGATGTAATCCTCATCGGTTCCAACCTGGGTTGGAGATTCTACGTAGTCCCACTTGTTGGAACCTGCAGAAACATTAAGGACCTCGACGAGGTGGGCAACGGACTCGTCGCGACGCGTGATATCGCCCGTGACCTTAGCCGTGTTTTCAATTTCTTCCAGGCCGATGACATCGGCATCCAGCTGGTTAATCGCGTTGATGATCTTGATTTGCTGGTCATTAAAGGCAGCGGGTGAGTAAGCGCCACGAACGTCGCAGTAGTTGGTGGCAATTGGATTGCCGTACATATCGTTGTATGCCTTGCACCCTGGCTCGTCTTGGCCGAGTGAGGTGAAGTAGTTCAACACGTTGAAGGTGGCCACGGAGTATTCACCCTTCACTGCAGCTGGAACACCCAGCTCAGCTGCACGGGAATCTTCCCAGGAGATGGGGAGTTCAGCGGCGGTGTTGTTGCCGGTGATTGGAGTGGTCGGCTGAAAGCGCCACGAGTCGTGGCTGAAGTGGACCACTACCGGGTTCTGGAAATCGACGGTATCGCCCGTGCGCAGAGACTTGTTGGTTGTGCCCTCGGTGGCAATGTAGGGCAGCGGGGTGGACTTGTCGCTGTTCATGTAGTTCGGGGTGCGACCATCGTCCAAGGTGACCAGCTGTGCGTCGATCTCAGCTTGGAGAGCGTTGGCTTCGTCGCCAGGCAACACGACGTCAGTGGGCTGACGGAAGGCTTCGGTACCAGGTGCAAGTCCGACCTCGCCGAAGGTGTTGAGTGCGTAGTTGTTGGTGACGGTGTAGGCACCCGTTGGCAGAACAAGCATGGACTCATACGGTTCGCGGGCGCTGTCGCCTGCCGGCAGGGAATCAATCTCGACTGGGGTGACAGGTGCCAGTGGCTCTGGGAGGAGCTTCATCTGCGGGTTCGAGATCTGGGTGACGTCGTAGTATTCGGTGGCAGTGCCAGTGACCTCGACGGAATCGCCGATGGCAGGGTAGGATCCGCGCGTGCCGACGTAGACGAAGATGCCATGGGAAGCGTCACCAGTGTTTTGGAGAGTACCACCCGTGCCTGCGGTTTGGATGTAGTAGCCGTTGCGTCCGCCCTCGGCGTAGACACCCGTGACAACACCGGTTGTGGTGACAGTCTTGCCCTCCATAGGTGTGGCTGCGCCGGTGCCCTGGATCTCAGCGATTGGGGTGATCGTTGCTGGTTCGGCAGGATCTACAGGATCAACAGGATCGACTGGCTGACTGCCCGTGGAGTTTTGCGGGGTCGGTGGATTCGCAACCCTGAAATCTGCTGCGTTGTTGTCGGTATCTACACCTGCAACGGTGCGCTCGACTGAGGTCGAGTTGGACATCACAGAGGCAGCTGCACCCTCGACGCGGGCGGCCGTACCGGTGCCGACGAGGTCGATCGAATTACCGTTGGCGTCGAGTAGCTCAGCGCTGGCGTTGGTGGCGGCGTAGCCGAGGGTGGGCGCTACGAAATCAGCCGGAGGCAGTGGTGCCGGGCTGTTGTTTCCTGAAGCTCCTTGGACCAAAAAGTAGGAGTGCGCTGGAATAATGCCCGCAAGTGTTGCGCGGTTAGAGACGTTGCCTGCAGCTGATATTTGGGTCAGCTCCCAACCGGTGATATCGATTTGTTCTGAGGTGGGGTTGTAGAGCTCAACGAAATCATTGTTTAGAGGTGCGCCACTATTTCCACCTCCGCCGTACAACTCATTGATAACTACGTTGGAGCCATCGGGAGCAGCCAGCGCCTGTGGGGCAGCGACAACGACGCTGCCAGCAGCCAGAGCCACCGCAAAGGCGGCCGCACGGCGAGAATTACTGAAAAATGACATGGGTATCCTTCAAAAACGGGGAAAAGGTTCGCCTCGGCACGGGAATTACTAAATGTGTACTAAATATGTCCGAGGCCTGAGACGTAAGTTTAACGCATGCTGTAGGTTTTCGCGCTCCGTCGAAAAATTGCGAACAGGTAATTCATATTAAATTGTTAGGAAATTCATTGAATAGAAATTGCTTAGCAAGAATCTATTCACTATTAGTGTCACCAATAACATCGTGAGCCACTTGCGTAACATCGATGTTTTCCCTTGTTCTCGCCCATTTGCCCAGGTTGGTTAGGGTCGCGGGGGAGGGGTCCTGGGAAGTTTGCCAGCGGGGTATACTAACGCTGTTGAAACGACCTATTCAATCACCGCAAAGGGGACCCCTATGGCCCGTGTAGTTGTACATGTCATGCCCAAGGCTGAGATCCTAGACCCGCAAGGTCAGGCAGTAGTTCGTGCGCTCGGCAGAATCGGTGTGACAGGAGTCTCCGATGTTCGCCAAGGCAAGCGTTTCGAACTCGAAGTAGATGATTCCGTCAGCGATGAGGACCTGCGCAAGGTTGCAGAGACGCTGCTGGCTAACACCGTGATCGAGGACTTTGAGGTGGTTCGGTGACCGCAAAGATTGGGGTAATCACCTTTCCCGGAACCCTCGACGACGTTGATGCACTGCGCGCCGTGCGCATTGCTGGCGCCGAGCCGGTCAAGCTGTGGCACGCCGATACTGATCTCACAGGAGTAGACGCCGTTATTGTCCCCGGTGGCTTTTCCTACGGGGATTACCTGCGCTCGGGTGCTATTGCGGCACTCGCGCCGATGATGCAGTCGGTAGTGGAAGCGGCGAACAAGGGTATGCCGGTGCTGGGTATCTGCAATGGTTTCCAGATCCTTACCGAGGCGGGCCTGCTCCCAGGCGCACTGACCCGCAATGAGGGTCTCCACTTCCACTGCACCGACACCTACCTCGAGGTAGTTAATACTGATACTGCCTGGACCAGCCAGTTCGAGGAGGGCCAGAAGATCCTTGTGCCAGCGAAGCACGGCGAGGGTCGCTTCCAGGCGGAAAAGCACACCATTGATGAGCTTGAGGCAGAAGGTCGCGTTGTGTTCCGTTACACGGACAACTACAACGGCTCGATCAACGCTATTGCGGGTATCACGAATGACACTGGCCGCGTCGTTGGTCTCATGCCTCACCCAGAGCACGCAGTGGAGCTGCTCACCGGGCCGTCCACCGACGGGCTGGGTCTGTTCCTGTCCGCGATTTCGAAGATTGGAGCGTAATTCATGTTCGCTAACGACACCGTCGGCAACGCTCAGGAAACCCCTGATGTAGAACAGCCTTACGTAGAACTCGGCCTCAAGGATGACGAGTACCAAAAGATCAAGGACATTCTTGGTCGCCGCCCAACGGATGCCGAGCTGACCGTCTACTCCGTGATGTGGTCGGAGCACTGCTCCTACAAGTCCTCCAAGGTGCACCTGCGCTACTTCGGCGAAACCATGACCGAAGAAATGGGTTCCAAGCTGCTCGCCGGCATTGGCGAGAACGCTGGTGTGGTGGACATCGGAGACGGCAACGCGGTGACCTTCCGAGTTGAATCCCACAACCACCCTTCCTACGTAGAGCCTTACCAAGGCGCAGCAACCGGCGTGGGTGGCATCGTCCGCGACATCATGGCCATGGGCGCACGCCCTATCGCCGTGATGGATCAGCTGCGTTTCGGCCCAGCTGACGCACCAGATACCTCCCGCGTCCTACCAGGCGTGGTCAGCGGTATCGGTGGCTATGGCAACTCCCTTGGCCTGCCAAATATCGGTGGCGAAACCGTCTTCGACGAAGCCTACCTGGGCAACCCACTGGTCAACGCGCTGTGCGTGGGCACTTTGAAGGTCGAAGACCTGAAACTTGCCTTCGCATCGGGTGCCGGCAACAAGGTCATGCTCTTCGGTTCGCGCACCGGCCTTGATGGCATCGGTGGCGTGTCTGTGTTGGGTTCCGCCTCCTTCGAAGAGGGCGAAGAGCGCAAGCTGCCCGCCGTGCAGGTCGGCGACCCATTCGCAGAAAAGGTCCTCATCGAGTGCTGCCTGGAGCTCTACCAGGCAGGTGTCGTTGTGGGCATTCAGGACCTCGGTGGCGGTGGCCTCGCATGTGCTACCTCGGAGCTTGCAGCAGCCGGCGACGGTGGCATGACCGTCAACTTGGACAACGTGCCACTGCGCGCAGAAAACATGAGCGCGGCAGAGATCCTGGCTTCCGAGTCCCAGGAGCGCATGTGTGCAGTTGTGACCCCGGAGAACCTGCAGAAGTTCAAGGACATCTGCAACAAGTGGGATGTCACTGTTGCCGAGATCGGCGAAGTTACAGCGGACAAGGATCGCTACTTGGTCTACCACCAGGGAGAGCTTGTCATCGATGCACCAGCGTCCACCATCGATGAAGGCCCTGTCTATGAGCGCCCGTTTGCCCGCCCTGAGTGGCAGGACGAGGTGCAGGAGCAGGCAATCGTCGATAAGCAAGAAGACCTGAAGCAAGCATTGCTGGACATGGTCGCATCGCCTGCGCTGTGCTCGCGCGACTACATCACCGAGCAGTACGACCGCTACGTGCGCGGCAACACCGTGCAGGCAAAGCATGCGGATGCGGGCGTTTTGCGTATCGACGAGGAAACCGGCCGCGGTGTCGCAATTTCAGCTGACGCTTCTGGTCGCTACACCTACCTGGATCCAAATATGGGTGCGCGCCTTGCTTTGGCCGAGGCGTACCGCAATGTGGCCTCCACTGGTGCGCGTCCGGTGGCTGTGACGAACTGCCTGAACTTCGGTTCGCCGGAGGATTCTGACGTGATGTGGCAGTTCCGTGAGGCCGTGCACGGTCTGGCAGACGGCGCAGTTGAGCTAGGCATCCCTGTCTCGGGCGGCAACGTTTCCTTCTACAACCAGACCGGTGATACTCCGATCCTGCCGACCCCTGTGGTTGGTGTGCTCGGTGTGATCAATGATGTGTCGCAGTCGCATACCCCGGATCTGCTTGCCACCGAGGAGCCGCAGGTGCTCATCGCGCTCGGCGAGACCAAGGAAGAATTCGGCGGCTCGATCTACCAGCAGGTATTTGGCGGCGGTCTGTCCGGCCTGCCACCTCAGGTGGATCTGGCTAACGAGGAAAAGCTTGCTGAGTTCCTCGTGGACAACACCGCTTTGACCGCTGTACACGATGTGTCCGAGGGTGGTCTTGGGATCACCGTGTTCGAGATGGCTAAGCGCAACGGTGTGGGCGTGGATCTAGATCTTGCTGCAGTGCACGAGGATCCGACCACCGCTCTGTTCTCTGAGTCCGCTTCGCGCGTCGTTGTTGCAACTACCGCTGACCACGTTGACGCGCTGCTCGCTCGCGCGGCTGAGCTGGGTATTCCTGCAGCTCAGATTGGCACCACCAACTCCACCGCAACGCTGAGCTTCGCTGGCGTCGAGGTGGCTTTGGACGAGGTCTTCCAGGCATGGTCGAACACCTTGCCTGAGCTCTTCGGCCACGCCGTGGGCGCTAACGCTGTTGTGGAGTAAAACCTTTTTGCCGAGGCGCTGCTAGTTGTATAGTGCCTCGGCGAAGGTGGTTTCCCACGCCTGGTGCAGGAGGGCTTCGAACACTCCAAAGGTGTGACGGCCCTCCGGCAACACCACATAGTCCACGTCGACCCCGTCGGCGCGGGCTTTTTCTACGTAATAGCGCGACGATTCCGCCGACATCATCTCCGAGATGGTGACCAAAAACGGGTCGTTGTCATTCATTTGATCGATTTCGCTCGGCTTGCCGGTGGCGTGCCCCACGAAGACGGCCTTATCGCGCAGCCGCTGGGTGGTCTCGGAAGGGTCGTGGTCCTGCCACGCCGGATTAAACACGGTGCCCCAGACATCGATGGGTGTTCCGCCATGCGACATGGTCACATAGGCGAGCATTCCCCAGCCAAACAGCCCCGAGCTCGTTGGAAATCCCGACAAGGATGCAGCGGCAACATAGCTTTCCGGGTAGCGCCCGGCAATATCGAGCGCCGGTCCACCCGACATGGAGATACCCGCGATGGCGTTCTTACCGTTGCCATATAGTTCTTGCTCCAACACAAGCGGCAGTTCCTGGCCCAAGTAGGTCGCCCACGCCACACGACCATTCTCCGGATGCTCGTTAACCCAATCCGTAAACATCGAGCCCGCCCCGCCGTGTACGGACAACACATTGACGTTCTCTCCTGCAAAGTAGCCCGGCAGATCCGCGTTGCGCGACCAATGCTCCTTCTCGCCACCACCAAGACCAGGCAAGAGCACCACGTTAGGCCGCGGCTCGGTGCCCTCAGCCATCACAATCGTGTTTGTGATCACCATGTCGTTGGAAGGGGAGTAGATATCCACCTCCCACTCGTTGCCCGAAAGATGTCGCTTATCGACGATATGAGCCGGCGTGAAATCCGGGTTAACGGCAGGATCACCGACCGTTGAGGATCCAATGGAGGGTAGCGATGAACCCAGGGCCGAACCGAGCGCTGCGCCGGCGGAGCTTTGAGCAGAAGCAGCCGGAGCTCCCACAACGAGTAGGGAGGCAGCGAGCGCGCTTGCTAGCGTGCTAGCGACGCGTCGGCGGACGGTGAGTGTAAACACATAGACTCCGGAAATTCTGGGGAAAGATTAACCGTCTGATCGTAATCTCTCGAGCCGACAAATTCGTGCTTGGGGGTGACCGGCAAGAAAAACACGAAGCCATTGCCAATTGTGCGTAGACTTTGGAGTGTCGTAACTTACGCTACCGAAGGTTAGGGATTTTATGAGCCTGATTGAACGCACGGTGGTCTACGTTGATCGAGGTCAACGCCCCATTACGCGCGGCTGGTTTCACCTAGTAACGGCGCTGCTTTCTACCATCTCCGGCAGCGTTTTATCCACCTATGCGTGGATGACTTTGCCTTGGTGGCAGGCGCTCGGTGTCACCATTTACGCCGTGGCATTCTTTCTCCTCTTCGCCGTGTCCGGCCTGTATCACCGTGGGCCGTGGCGCGATCAGCCCACTGTGCAATGGTGGCGAAGGGCGGACCATTCCACCATTGCCGTCTTTATCGCGGCAACCTATACCCCAATGACACTGATTGTGTTGGAACCCCGCCAAGCAACCTGGCTGCTTGCCATCGCGTGGACAGGTGCTATCGGCAGCGTGATCATGAACCTGGTGTGGATCAATCACCCGCGCTGGCTCAGTGTCACGGTTTACCTCGTGCTTGGTTGGCTTGTTGTGCCTCTGATTCCGCAGCTGTGGTCTCAGGCCGGGCCGACAGTGGTGTGGCTACTCCTTGCAGGGGGCATCGTTTACACCTTCGGTGCGCTGATGTATGGGTTCCGCTGGCCCGGCAGAAACGCGCGGATTTACGGCTACCATGAGCACTTCCACACCGCGGTCATCATCGCTGCGATTATTCACCTTGTTGCGGTGTGGATGGTCGTAGTCTAACCCAGCAACTAGTTCACCAATTTTGGTGCGGCAGGCTCAGGTACGAGCGGCATTGGGGCATACGTCGAACGCAATCGCTTGAGCGTTGCGGCGTGCTCGGATAGACGCTTATCCTCCTCCGTTTGGGGGATAAACTGACGCGCAGCGAGTGGTTCGCCATCGATGCTAATTCCGATGTAGGTAAATGTTGCGTGGATTGCGGTCTCGAGGTTTTCGTTTCCTCCACGGGGATCTCCAACGTTAACGTGGACTGTAACGTGCATGGACCTAGCATCGGTACGAGTCAGCCGGGCATCCACCTCGATGAGGTCACCGATGTGGATGGGCTTGTAAAAGCGGATACCTCCGGCATAGACAGCGACAGTGCGCTCGCCTGACCACTCCATTGTGCAGTTCATGCCAGCTTCGTCGATCCACTCCATCGCTGTGCCACCGTGGACGTTGCCACCCCAGTTCACGTCCGTCGGTTTTGCTAAGAAGCGGTGGACGACGCGAGGCGCATCGGATTCCCCGTCGTAGGTCTGCGAGAGCATTTCCTTCTCAATTTCCTTGCGCAGAGCAACCCGAGATTCCGCTGCGGCAGCGACGCGCTTTTCCTCATCGGTGGTAGGCACGAAGGAGGGAACAGGAGTGGAACGCCCCGTTGCGGGGTCTTTTGCCACGAAGATAACCAAGCAGTCACAGGCGCGGGTGAACACACCCTCGCGCGGGTCAGCAGAGAGCACTTCGTTGACGATATGCATGGAACTGCGACCCGTCATGGCAATGTGGGAGCGAATCTCCACCAGGTGGCCCGAGGGGATTGGCCGGTTGAAGTGAATATGTCCCACATAAGCCGTGACACAGTACGTCGATGACCACTGCACTGCGCAGGCGTAGGCCGCCTTATCGATCCATTCCAGCACGCGGCCACCAGAAATACCCTGGGCGCCCGCTACTAGCACGTCAGTTGGGGCAGCCATAAAACGAAGCGTGACGGACGGCGACTTGGTGGATTCAACAGGAGTACTCGTCATGGGGCAACTTTCTGAGTTTTTCTAGAGACTTATCTCAATACGGTGGACTTAACAACTAATCTGGATTAGCTCGTAACTTACTAGCACTCAAATTGCGAGTGCTGGACAGTACCGCTTAGCGTAACGAGTTTGCTGGCAAAAGGGCGTTTTACCCCTGACATAAGATGTAGGATATGGCACCAAAGAATTACCCCGCGGAGACCCGTGTAGCAGTTGAGCTGATTCAAGACTGGATAAGGGACCCTGAGCGCACCAAAGCACCTGCTCGCGCAGAAATTGCCAACGCCGTTCGTCGTACAGCTCGTGCCCTGGCAGCAGAAATCCCAGGTCATTCCGTTGAACTGCGCGTGCCCCCGTTCGTGGCTGTGCAATGCGTCGAAGGGCCACGCCATACACGTGGTACACCCCCGAACGTGGTCGAGATGGCGCCTGTTACTTGGCTCCGGTTGGCCACTGGTCTCACAACACTTGAAGCGGAGTGGGAGGCGGGCGCAATCGAGGCATCTGGGACCAGAGCTTTCGAGGTCAGCGAGGGTCTTCCTGTGACTCCTTTGTCGCTCTACTAGGTAGTAGCGCAGCAATCTACTAAGGTAATTGGCGTGCACATCACAGACGTCACCCACCGGGGCGACCGGCCAGAAGATACTCCGGAGCGCGAACCGCGCGAAGAATGTGGAGTCTTCGGTGTCTGGGCGCCAGGTGAAGAAGTAGCTAAATTAACCTATTTTGGGCTATTTGCCCTCCAACATCGCGGGCAGGAAGGTGCGGGCATCGCCGCAGGTGACGGCGACCGCATCGTCGTCTTCAAGGATATGGGTCTTGTGTCCCAGGTCTTTGATGAACCAATCCTCGGGGCCCTCCAGGGAGATGTGGCTATTGGCCACACACGCTATTCCACGGCGGGGTCTAGCTCGTGGGAAAACGTACAACCTATCTTCCGTACAGCTACCGATGACACCGATATTGCTCTCGGCCATAACGGAAACCTTGTCAATTACGTCGAGTTGCGCGATGAAGCCATAGCCAAAGGCCTGATTCCCGCGGAATCCGTAGATGGACAGGGTTCTTCGTCGGATAGCACCGTGATGTCGGCGCTGCTCGCCCACGATACGTCGAAGAACAAAACACTCGTTGAGGCTTTCCGCGACTTGCTCCCACGCCTCCAGGGCGCTTTCTGCGTCGTCGTCACCGACGGCCACACCCTCTACGCTGCGCGCGACCCGCACGGCGTGCGCCCGCTGAGCCTGGGCAAGCTGGACACCGGTTGGGTTGTCGCGAGTGAAACCGCGGCGCTCGACATCGTTGGCGCCTCCTTCGTGCGCGACGTGCAGCCGGGAGAAATGATCATTATCGACGAGGCGGGGGTTCGCTCTGAGCGCTTTGCCGAAGAGCGCCGCGCCGGGTGTGTCTTTGAGTACGTTTATCTGGCTCGTCCGGATTCCGTTATCAATGGTCGCTCCGTTAACGCCACACGCATTGAGATCGGGGAGCGTCTCGCTCGTACTAGCCCGGTTGACGCTGATTTGGTGATGCCAGTGCCGGAATCTGGTACCCCGGCCGCGATTGGCTATGCCCGTGAATCTGGGATCCCGTTCGGTCAGGGTTTGATGAAGAATGCCTATGTTGGGCGTACCTTCATCCAGCCTTCGCAGACATTGCGCCAACTTGGCATTCGCCTCAAGCTCAACCCAGTGCGCGAAATGATTGAGGGTAAGCGCCTCGTTGTCGTCGACGACTCTATTGTGCGAGGAAACACCCAGCGCGCGTTGATTCGAATGCTGCGTGAGGCCGGTGCGGCTGAGGTTCACGTGCGGATTGCATCGCCACCAGTTAAGTGGCCGTGCTTCTATGGCATCGATTTTGCAAGTCCTGGAGAACTCATCGCGAACAATGGCGAGGGCGATAAGGAAGAGTCCTTGGTTGATGACATCAAGAATGCCATCGGCGCAGACTCGCTCGCGTTTGTTTCCGAAGAAGACATGATTGCATCGACCACTCGTCCAGCGAACGAACTGTGCACTGCCTGTTTTGATGGGCACTATCCGCTTGGTCTACCCGAAGGCAACCCGAACGCAGAGGCCGTTCGCCGGATTAAAGAAGGAATCTAAAGACTATGACTATGCCTGAATCGCATCCTGAATCCGCAACGGGTGACTCTGTCACCTCCTACGAGGCAGCCGGTGTTTCCATAGAAGCGGGTGACAAGGCAGTTGAGCTGCTGAAAACCCACGCGCTGCGCGCAACTCGTCCCGAAGTAAGAGGCGGGATTGGCGGCTTTGCTGGCCTGTTTGCCTTGGGCAAGTACCGGGAGCCACTTCTGGCCTCGGGCTCGGACGGAGTGGGCACCAAGCTTGTGGTCGCGCAAGCAATGGACAAGCACGACACCATTGGCATTGACCTAGTAGCCATGTGCGTCGACGACCTCGTCGTCTGCGGCGCAGAACCATTGTTCCTGCAGGACTACATCGCAGTGGGCAAGGTAGTGCCCGAAAAGATTGCAGAGATTGTCTCAGGTATCGCTGAGGGCTGTGTCCAAGCGGGTGCCGCTCTGCTCGGCGGCGAGACCGCGGAGCACCCAGGTGTGATGGGCGAAAACGACTATGACGTTTCGGCCACTGCCGTCGGCGTCGTTGAGGCCGACGAACTGCTCGGCCCAGAGAATGTTCGCGTCGGCGATGCCATCATTGGCATGCGCTCGTCTGGCTTGCACTCCAATGGCTATTCTTTGGCGCGCCACGTCCTGTTCGACAAGGCCGGCCTGAGCGTTGACTCCTACGTTGAGGAACTCGGTGGAACTCTCGGCGAAGAGCTGATTAAGCCAACGCAGATCTATGCGCTCGATTGCCTGGCTTTGGCTAACGAGTGTGATGTGCGTACCTTCTGCCATGTCACCGGAGGCGGACTGGCGGGAAACATGGAACGCATCATTCCTGAAGGCATGGTTGCAGAAATGGATCGCAATACCTGGACTCCTCACCAGATTTTCCGCACCATTGAATCGCTGGGTAAGGTGCCACGCGATGAAATGGAGAAAACCTTCAACATGGGTGTCGGCATGGTTGCCGTTGTCTCGGCGAACGACAAGGACCGCGCACTAGCGATGCTGACCGCCCGCCACATTGATTGCTGGGAGCTGGGTCAGGTCCGTTCCGCTCAGGAAGGCGAAGAAGCTCGCGCAGTCCTGCACGGAGAAAACCCGACATACTAAAAATAACACCCTGCTTCCAGGAATATAGGAAAGCAGGGTGTTATTCGAAAGTTATTGCGCAGCTGAGCACTCAGCGACGAGTGTCGTCCTCATCGGGGTCCCAGTCCGCATATTCTGCGTACTGTTCATCGACCTCGAGATCCTCTTCAACCTCCTCGTTGTCCCAGCGGCGAGGCGAGGTTTTCCCTGCAAGTTCGCGCTGGAGCGAGTCCAGGTCCATATCGGGAGAGTTGTACTTTAGCTGGCGTGCAACCTTGGTCTGCTTTGCTTTGGCGCGTCCGCGACCCATGGCGTGACCCCCTTGAGGTGTGGAGAGGGCGGCCCAGGGAATTCGGGCGGCCCCATCTGCTTTCGATTCAGTGTCTATTCCTGACACATACAATAGCGTGAAATACGAAAAAATGCTTCTTCGGCCCCTGACTAGCAACTATATTGTTAGTTTTGTCCCCGAAGCTTCGCAATAGCCTCGCGCCCGGCTTTGGTTTCCTCTTCCTGTGGAATGAAGTCTGGGTCAACAGTGGCACTAATGGTGCTGTCCCCACTAATTACCAGTTCATCGGCCCCAAGCGCGCTTCTCTTAAGCAACCCCAGAGCAATCGGGCCGTAGTCGCAATCATGAACCACTGTGCCGAGCCGACCCACTCGCCGACCATTCGCTTCAATGTCCGATCCGGGGTTCGCATCACCCGGTGAAGACCCATCGAGCTGCAATAACACGAGTAAACGGGGGGAGCGCCCCAAGTTTTCTACTCGGCCCACGGTTTCTTGGCCGCGGTAGCACCCCTTTTCTAGGTGGACGGCACGGATGGTGTTGCCACGGTTGATCAAACGTGGAGCCTCATGAGGGATCGACCTATCGTCTAAATCAGCGCGGAGTTCAGGTTCTCCAGCGCGCACCCGCTCGGCAGTAAACGCCATCAATCCGGCGAGGGGAATGCCTGCGTCGCCGAATAACTTGGCTACGGCGCGCAGCTGTGCACGCTGCACTGCTAAGTCGTAGCGCTCGACTCCGTCCCAGTCGGTGGTGCGAACAAAAACAGCGTTCAGGCCAGGCGGAAGATCTCCCACTGATCCCAACAAGGTCAAAATACCAAGATCTACCTCAGTGATTTCAACCTTCGACCAAAAGATCATCTTGTTTAGAAAATCTGAAAAGGATGCGAAGACGTAGCTGGGCATATCCAGGTAGAAATCTTGTCCAACGCGGGTGACATCGGCCTGATGCAAAATGTGGCCCTGAATATCCAGGTCGAGCACGCTGGAAGAAAAACCATCCGCAGCATCATCGAGCTTCTGCGTTAAGAGGTTATTGAGAAACTCGGCGGAATCCTCGCCGCTGACCTTGAGCACCTTGCGCTGAGAACGATCAACCACCACGCCAGAGCGCTCGATCGCGCGTTGTTCACCGAGCGGATTGCCATAATGCCAAGCGACACCTTTGGCGTCGAGCAGTGTCTCGTCGGTAAGTTCTTGTGCTCCTGGAACAGATAGGAGCGGGGAGCGGTAAGCGTTCGAATTGGTCACAAGGCCGATACTAGACGTCTCTCTCGGTGCATAATAGGGGGCCATGGGGACTAATCCGCTGGAACCGCAGCCAGTTATTTACATCATCGAACCTTTTGGAGGCTCGATTCGCCGACAAAACAACAACCTTCCACACGTTTTCTACGACGATGCCGCAGTCACGCGCGGCGACGGGGTGTTTGAGTCGATCTTGGTGCGCGACGGTAAACCAGTGAACTTCAAGGGCCACTTTGAGCGCTTCGCGCGATCCGCGAAGCTGCTGGAGCTCCCTGAGCCGGTGGTAGCGTCGTGGCGGGATGCCACCTTGCAAGCAACCGAGGATTTCGTGCGGGATCGGGGAGGGAAGACCCCTGATGCCAAATGCACCTGGACCTATACCCGCGGACGCGCTTCCACGGGGGTGCCTTCTGCCTGGATTACTCTGAGTGAAGTGCCCCAGGCAGTCTTGGATCAAAGGAAAAACGGAGTCAAGGCGATGACGGCGCCGCGAGGGTATTCGATTACGCCGAATTTGCCTGATAGCAAAGAGGCCGCGCCTTGGCTGGCGGTCGGGGCGAAAACGATCAACTATGCAGCGAATATGGCAGCCCTGCGGTGGGCGCGCAAATTCGATTTTGACGAGGTCATCTATATTGAGCCCGCCACCGGACAAGTCTTGGAGGGGGCGACGTCAACTGTTGTTGTCGTGAAAAAGGGAGGGAAGTTGCGCACCCCTATCCCGGGCATCGATGTACTCCATGGCACCACACAGAAGGCTATCTTTGATTACGCAGAGACCAAAGGGTGGCGCTGCAAGGCACGGGACCTTACTGTCGCCGATCTCGTCGCTTCAGAATCGGTCTGGCTTGTCAGTTCGACGCGCATTGCAACGAGAGTAAAGCGTATCGACGACGTTAAGCTCCCCGCCCCGGAGAATGAGGCTGAGCTGCGCCAGCTCTTTGACAAGGCGTTAACCGCAGCGATTAACTAGCCAAACTAACTAGCCTGCAATGCGCTTGAGCTGGGCAGACATGTACGGGGTCATCGCACCATCGACGAGGCGCTCATCAACCCAACCCAGGCTGTTATCTGGCATAAGCCCATAGAGGCGCTTGCCCGGGCCGTGTGCTTCTGGGCCAGTTGCGGTGACAATGGTTGATGCGCTCTCGAGCTGCCATGCGCGTTCGTTGACTGGCTCGCCGTAGAGGATTTCTACGAGTCCGCGGGAATTCGTCAGTGTGACTTCAATCTCGTCCTTCAAGTTGATCCGCCAAAAGCCCGTTTCGCGCTGATCTGCTCCAGTTGACTCGCCGTTTTTATCCACCCGCCAGATGCGAGATTCAAAGCGGAGGTAGTTTTCTCCGTCGTGCGAGATAACCAACCGCTGGCCGAAGGCGTAGTCGCTATCGTCGGTAGCCTGTCCCGTGCCTTGCCACACGCCAACGAGGGGGAGCAAGGCCAACAATCCGTCATGCAGGCTTGGGCCTTGGCGCAGGTTCGCGGTGTCGTCGTGAAGCGGAATTTCATCTAGCCCCTGCGGCGGAATATTGCGGTGTGCCGTGTTCTTCGATTGCTCCTCGGCGAGATTGATCGCTTCGTTGCCGTTGAAGGGCTGCTGGTTGGCTGTATTCGATTCGCTATTGTTGGTTTCACTCATAGGAACTAGCGTAGTCCGTGAACTCAGAATCTCCCGTTTCTACCGGCGTTAAATCGGTTGGCTGGATCGTGATGTTGCGGCGTTCCGCTTCAAACTGGATCGAACCGCCACGCATCTGCACCAAGTTGGCGGGACCTGCAAGAGGCAGATCGCGGGTGTCAAAAGTCAATGTGTAGCCGTCGCGGACGCGATCGGGGGCGCCGGCGTCGTCGATAAGCGTCATTGGCTCCATCGTGAAAGTGGGACCGTCGAGGCGCAGCTTGACCACCGCTGTTGATTTCTGATCCATGCCCGGCAGCGTGCCTGAAAGCTGCGCTTCGCTGGCGACGCCACCGCCGGGAGAAACGTCGTAGGGGTTGGAAATATCCAGATCGGTCATGCCTAAGAGCTGGCCCATGGCCACGCCGTCGAGGCTGACTAGGCGCTTCATCAGTTCGGCCTGCGCGCCAACCAATTCTCCGTTGTAGGCGTCTTTGGCGGAGACCTTTATATTGTGAATTTCGGTGGAAGCGTTGACAATACCCAGATCTTTGATATCAACGTCAAGCGCATTAATGCTGAGGCTGGGGATCTCGTTGGTGATCAGCACCTGTGCAAAGGGGAAACCGCCGACATTGACCTGCGGGTGCGTGGCAAGGCGCGACTCATCTTTCACCGATTGCGAAATACGCTGCTCCACCCGCGCCGCAGAAAGGCTATCGGCCACCAGCACTACTGCCAGGACAATAATCACGCCAGCAATAATGCTCAGCGGCCGAGCGAACCTGTGCAGGAGAGATTCAGTCTTCACATCTTTAGTTCTACCGTAACCTGGGTGCATGACGAACTTCGAGATCACCAAGCACCACCTTTCAACTGAGCCTGAGCTGCGGGCAGCCATTGAAGACGTGCTGCGTCGCGCCGAGGACAATGACGGCGTAGCACCGTTCTCTGAGGCGTATATCAATGGTCTTCAGGATGGGCGGTTAGGGCACGAGCATTTGCTTATCGACGATTCCTCCTTGGCAGCTATTGCTCCCGACGGAGGCGTGGAGCTGGTAGTCGCACCTGAAGTTCGACGCCAGGGCCGTGGCACGCAGCTGGTGAAGAAAGTACTGGAAGAGGTAGACAACGCCTCCCTGTGGGCGCACGGAAACCTGCAGGAGGCCCTACAGCTGGCAGAATCGCTGGGACTGTCAGCCACCCGCCGGTTACTGGTGATGTCTGTAGGGGGCCAAGCTTTGGAGGACGCAGCCGTATTTCGCGCTCCGGATGGCATTGAGGCGCTGTCCTACCCGCAGGCCGTCGAGCGTTTTGGCCGGGAGGCGGTGGAACAGGCCTGGTTGGATGCCAACAATGACGCATTTTCCTGGCATCCGGAGCAGGGGGGTTGGGATCTAGACCATTTGCACCGCAGCATGGAAGCTGAGTGGTTCGATCCCGCCGGGGTGTTGTTTCTCTACTCGGGTGATCAGTTAGCAGGTTTCCACTGGACGAAGATGCACCCAGATGCAGTCGGCGAGGTTTATGTAGTTGGTTTGGCGTCGCAATTCCGCGGGCGTGGAATGGGGGATCCGCTGCTTCGCGTTGGACTGGAATTCCTTGTGCAGAAGGGGGCGAAAAAAGTCATTCTGTATGTGGAAGCGGATAATGCTCCGGCTGTAGCCCGCTATGAGGACCTCGGTTTTGTGGTTACTGAGGATCACGTTGTGTATAAGCGCATCTAATAGCAGGATTTACCCCCGCAAGTGCCCCCGAATGCTTCGGAAAGCCTGGGAAATCCACAAATTTAAATGTGATGCTCATTGCACTTCTTTTTGTGTTTGATAGCAGCGAGCGGGGAATTTCACGCAGGCTGCAGAAAAATTAACCCTTTGTTCACTATTTGATACACATGTGGTTAACGTGGCCACCGTAACTTTTTTCGGGTGAGCAATCGGATGGCATCATCATGTGAAATCACAGGTGGTATCTCCTCCCTTGCCAGGGGCCGATGCTCGGACTTTCAAATCTGAATTCGCACCGGAAAGGTATCCCGTGATCCGTAATTACAAGCGTTCCATCGCCGCCGTCGGCGTTGCCGCAGCTACCGCAGTTTCCCTCGTTGCTTGCAGCAGCGACTCTTCTTCCTCCAGCTCCTCCACAGGTGGTTCCTCCGCAGCAGACAGCTCTGCTGTCTCTGCAGACGGTCTCTCCGGCACCACTGGTGAGCTCATCGGTGAGGGTGCTTCTTCCCAGGCAAACGCAATGGACTACTTCGGTCAGCGTTACGCCGAGGCAGTATCTGGCGCTTCCCTCGCTTACAACTCTTCCGGTTCCGGCTCTGGCCGTCGTAACTTCGTTGCAAACCAGGTTGATTTCGCTGGCTCTGACTCCCCACTGAGCGATGACCAGATTGAGCCAGCTAAGGAGCGTTGCGGTGGCAACGATGCTTGGCACCTCCCAATGGTTGTGGGCCCAGTTGCAATCGCTTACAACGTTGAAGGCGTTGACAACCTGAACCTTTCCGTTCAGACCGTTGCTGAGATCTTCAACGGCACCATCACCAACTGGAACGATCCTAAGATCGCTGCAGAAAACGAAGGCACCACTCTTCCAGATCAGCAGATCGGCGTTGTTTACCGCTCTGATGAGTCCGGTACCTCCGACAACTTCCAGAAGTTCCTCGCTGCAGCAACCGGCGGCTACTGGACTGGCACCGGCCAGCAGTTCCCACGCGAGGTCGGCGAGGGCGCTGAGGGTTCCGGCGGCGTTTCCACCCAGGCTTCCAACATCTCCGGTGGCATCACCTACGTTGAGTCCGGCTACGCAAAGCAGCAGGGCCTGTCTATTGCAAACATTGACTTCGGTGCAGGCCCAACCGAGCTCAACTCTGCAAACGTCGGTACCGCTCTTGACGGCCTGACCTTCAAGACTGAGGGCCACGACATGGTCGTTGACACCGACGCTCTGTTCTCCTCCAACCAGGCGAACTCCTACCCATTGATCCTGACCACCTACGAGATCGTTTGCTCCGCTGGCTACGACGCGGAGACCTCCGCTCGTGTCAAGGACTTCCTGAACGTTGCTCTGCAGTCCCAGGATTCCACCCTTGAGGAGCTCGGCTTCATCCCAGTCACAGGCACTCACGGTGAGCGCCTGCAGGCTGCGGTCGACGCAATCCAGTAGTCGATACGTCGTCTTTGGGCGATCTTAGATCAACCTTAGATCGGCACTAGAACAGCCCGGTCTCTATATTGACCGGGCTGCTTCTAGCAGTTCCCCAGTCCGCCAAAGACGGGCCAGGGGTCCGCCGTGTATGTGAATTCGACTAGATGATGATCATTGTCGCCAGGGTTTGCATACTTCCGGTTTTCCGGAATGGCCCAGTCCGACCGCAAGAGTTGCTGCACGTAGCTCTTGTCCCCCTCATACTTCGAAGGATTCGAACCTTATGGCTACCACTAACGAGCCACTGAACGCGAACGAGCCTCTTCGCGCTGGCGACGTTGCCACCGAATCTGACCCAACTTTGACGAGCTCTGCAGCTGCCCCTCTCGCTGGACCACAGCCAACCGGTGGCAATGAAAAGCACGGAATCCAACAAACCAAGGGCGCAAGCGTTAAGCGTCCAGGCGACCGTGTATTCGAGTTCCTCTCTGTTGCGTCGGCAACTCTGATCACTATTCTCATTGCTGCAATCGGCCTCTTCCTGTTGATCCAGGCGATTCCACCGGTCTCTCGTAACGAGGGCGGACTGTGGGGCTTCTTCACATACACCGGCACTTGGCAGACCAATGACCTAGAGAACATGCAGTTCGGTATTCCGAACTTGTTTATGTCCACTCTGACGATCTCATTGATTGCATTGATTATTGCTATGCCGGTCGCACTGGGTGTGTCTTTGTTCTTGTCGAACTGGGCGCCAAAGCGCCTGATCCGCCCGCTGGGCACCCTGGTCGATATGCTCGCCGCAGTTCCTTCCATCGTTTACGGTCTCTGGGGCTGGCAGGTTCTTGGCCCAGCGCTGTCTGGTTTCTATAACTGGATTCACAGTTGGGGTGGTGGCTTCTTCCTTTTCGCCACCTACTCCAACTCTCCTTCGTTCGAGACCGGCCGTAACATGCTTACCGGTGGCATCGTGCTGGCAGTGATGATTCTGCCTGTTATCGCAGCTACTGCGCGTGAAGTCTTTGTGCAGACCCCTCCGGGACAGATCGAGGCTGCTCTTGCCTTGGGTGCTACCCGTTGGGAAGTTGTTCGCATGACCGTGATCCCATTCGGTCTGTCCGGCTACGTTTCCGGCTCGATGCTCGGCCTTGGTCGTGCACTGGGCGAGACCATGGCGCTGTACATGGTGGTCTCTCCGTCCACCGAATTCCGTGGCTCCCTGTTTGATGGCGGTACGACCTTCGCTACTGCGATTGCTTCCGCCGCAGCAGAGTTCAACAACCCAATTAGTGCTGGTGCTTACATCGCCGCTGGTTTGGTCTTGTTCCTGCTGACCTTTATCGTCAACTCGATCGCTCGTGCGATCGTGAACAAGAAGTAAGGGGAAAGAAAATGAGTACTGTAACCCCTACAGACCAGCGAGTGTCCGGCGCCAGTGGCCCGACCTTCTTAGATATCTCTCCTCGTCGTAAAGCAACAAATACCTTTGCTACCACATTGATGTGGGGCGCGATGATCGTCGCCCTGATCCCACTGGTGTGGGTGCTGTGGACAGTTATCGCTAAGGGTTCTGGCGTTGTCTTCACCCTTGATTGGTGGACCCAGGACCAGTCCGGTACGACCAGGATTCTGCCAGGCGGCGGTGCACTGCACGCCATCATCGGTACCTTGGTTCAGACCTTCATTGCGTCGATCGTTTCGATCCCTGTCGGTGTCTTCACGGCGATCTACTTGGTGGAGTACGCAAACGGATCCCGCCTGGGCCGCATTACCACCTTCATGGTGGACATCCTTTCCGGTGTTCCTTCCATCGTTGCTGCACTGTTCATCTACACCCTGTGGATTACCGTTCTCGGTCAGAGCCGTTCCGGCTTCGCCGTGGCGCTCTCGTTGATCCTGCTGATGATTCCAATCGTCGTGCGTAACACCGAGGAAATGCTGCGAGTCGTCCCAATGGACTTGCGTGAAGCCTCCTATGCACTTGGTGTTCCGAAGTGGAAGACGATTGCTCGAATCGTGCTTCCAACCGCGATGTCCGGCATCGTCACCGGTGTCATGCTCGCTGTTGCCCGCGTGATGGGTGAGTCCGCACCAGTGCTGATCTTGGTGGGTTCCACCAGCCAGATCCGCTGGAATCCATTCGGTGGACCGCAGTCCTCCTTGCCGCTGATGATGCTTGACATGTACAAGGCTGGTACTACCCAGCCGCTCATGGACAAGCTTTGGGGCGCCGCGCTGACTCTCGTGATCTTGGTTGTGGCTATCAACCTCATTGCACGCTACATCGCAGCGAAGTTCTCCGTTAAGAAATAAAACGCCGAAGTCCAGAAAACCTAAGAGGAGACACGATGTCTAAGCTCGAACTCAATGATGTCAATATTTACTACGGCGATTTCCACGCCGTGCAGAACGTTAACCTGCAGATCCCAGCACAGGCTGTGACCGCCTTCATCGGCCCATCCGGCTGTGGCAAGTCCACCGTGCTTCGCACCCTGAACCGTATGCACGAGGTCATCCCTGGTGCTTACGTCAAGGGCGAAATCAAGCTGGACGGTCAGGATATCTACGCAAAGAACATCGACCCAGTGTCGGTGCGTAACACCATCGGTATGGTGTTCCAGAAGGCGAACCCATTCCCAACCATGTCCATCGAGGACAACGTTGTTGCGGGCCTGAAGCTCTCTGGTGAGAAGAACAAGAAGAAGCTCAAGGAAGTTGCCGAGAAGTCCCTGCGCGGCGCAAACCTCTGGGAAGAGGTTAAGGATCGTCTGGACAAGCCAGGCGGCGGCCTCTCCGGTGGTCAGCAGCAGCGTCTCTGCATCGCACGCGCGATTGCAGTGGAGCCAGAAGTTCTGCTCATGGATGAGCCTTGCTCCGCTCTTGACCCAATTTCCACTCTTGCTGTTGAGGACCTGATCCACGAGCTGAAGGAACAATTCACCATCGTGATCGTGACCCACAACATGCAGCAGGCAGCTCGCGTGTCCGACAAGACTGCTTTCTACTCTCTGGAAGCAACCGGCAAGCCAGGTCAGCTCATCGAGTTCGATGACACCAAGACCATCTTCGAGAACCCTTCCCGCAAGGAGACCGAAGACTACATCGCTGGTCGTTTCGGCTAATCCAGCCAAATCCTAAAGCCTGCCTCAACCGTTTTGGTTGGGGCAGGTTTTTGCGTTGTGTAAGCCCTGCTAATCTCAAAAGATGCAGGTAAAAGGGTAGAAATCGCGACGGGAATATTGTTGACATGTCATATGCTATACGGGGTGAGACGACCAATTAGAACTCACAGGAGAGATCATGTCGAAGCTCGAACTCACCAACGTAAACACCTATTACAACGATTTCCTCGCAGTCCAAGACGTCAATATGAGCATCCCAGAGAAGGCCGTTACTGCCTTTATCGGGCCCTCTGGCACCGGAAAGTCCACGGTACTTAGAACAATTAACCGAATGCACGAAGTGATCCCCGGTGCGCGTGTTACTGGGGAAGTCACATTAGACGGTCAAGACATCTACGCCCCAGGCGTCGACCCCGTATCAGTGCGCAACACCATCGGCATGGTGTTCCAAAAGCCTAATCCCTTCCCAACCATGTCCATCGAGGACAACGTAGTGGCAGGACTGAGGCTTGGCGGCGAAACCAACAAGAAGAAGCTCAAGGAAGTAGCTGAAAAGTCGCTGCGCGGAGCCAATCTGTGGGATGAGGTCAAGGACAGGCTAGACAAGCCCGGCGGTAGCCTCTCGGGTGGTCAGCAGCAAAGGTTGGTGATCGCGCGCGCGATTGCCGTCGAGCCTGAGGTATTGCTTATGGACGAGCCCGCGTCTGCACTTGACCCAATTTCAACGAGGGCGGTAGAAGAGCTCATTCATGAGCTGAAGCAGGACTACACCATCGTGATCGTCACCCACAATATGCAACAGGCAGCCCGCGTCTCTGACAAGACCGCGTTCTTCTCTCTCGAAGCGACCGGAAAGCCCGGCAAGCTTGTCGAATTTGGCGACACAACAACCATTTTTAACAACCCCTCGAATCAGGAAACACAAGATTACGTAGCAGGGCGTTTCGGCTAGCCTGGGAAGCAGGCCTTGACAGTAGGACTTGACAGCAGGCCTGGAACAAGGCACGCAAAGGAGCGCATGAGTGAAAACTGTTGACCCGACAGGCAAAGATGCTCGAGAGCTTGGGGACGCACTTCTGGCCGAGGACGAACACACTGTGCTCACGCCCCAAGGCGAGGTTCTCGTCATGGGGCATAGTGCTACTCGCCATGTGGCTGAGCAACCTGAGCAGTTCTCTTCCGCTGTCTCGTCCCACTTGCAGATCCCCAATGGGCTCGATGGGCAGCAGCACGCACAATTCCGCGCACTTATCGAGCGCTATCTCACCGATGAAGCCGTAGCGGAGTTCCAGCCTGCATTTGAGGCAGTTGCACAGGAAACGGTGGACAAGTTCATCGGCGAGGACTCGATTGACGCAGTCGGCGAGCTAGGGGCTCATTTTGCCGTGCATGCCATGATTGCGTGGTTGAATTGGCCCAAGGAGATTGCGCCCCGACTCATTGCGTGGGTGATAAGCAATGCTGCAGCAACCCGGGCAGGAGATGCGCACGAGACTGCACAAGTTGCAGAAGATTTTGACAGCATCATTAAAAGCGTGGTTGAACCGCGGCTGGAAAATCCCACCGACGACGTCACAAGCCAGCTCATCCACGACCAATTCCTCGGACGCCCCCTCGACTTCGACGAAATTGTCTCTATTTTGCGCAATTGGACTGGGGGAGACCTTAGCTCGATGGCCTATTGCATCGGCATTATTTTGCACGGGCTCGCTCAGAATCCGAGTGTTCAGGAGCGGCTTCGCCAAGATATTTCCGTTCGAGAATACGAAGCAATTATCGACGAGTTCCTTCGCCTGGATAGCCCATTTGTTACTAATCGACGAATCACCACCTGCCCAGTCACCCTTGCCGGCAACGACCTTAACACTGGGCAACGGATCCGGCTGGTGTGGACGGCTGCAAACCGGGATGGTGCGGTCGTCGATAAGCCTGAAACCTTTGACCCTAACGCACACGGCGAGCACAACCTTGTGTGGGGAACCGGCCCGCATGCATGCCCGGGCCGAGGGCTGTCGATGTTAGAGCTGCGCGCGATTATCAGTGCGATTCTGGCGCGCGCTTCGGTGGAGCAGACAGAAGAAGGCACACGCGAGGTGTACCCGTCGGGAGGGTGGGAAGCGCTGCCCATTCGGATGAACCGGCTTTAGTCTTGCTTGCGGCCGCGCGTGAACTGGCGCTCAAGATCAGCGAAGCGCTGCTTCATCTCGGCATCGGCGCGGTCAGTTTCCTTTTTCTGGATGTATTCCTCAGGCATGAGGCCTGTGGTGAGATAGACGATGCGGGCGCCGACGTTGACGCAGTGGTCCGCGTAGCGCTCGTAGTAGCGCGATACCAACGTGAGATCCACGGCTTCCTTCGTGGAGTGCTTCCACTCTCGCTCAGTGAGCAGATTGAGCAGGAAGTAGTTGAGATCGTCGACGGCATCGTCGTCCTGATTAAGAATGAGGGCAACGTCCGCATCAGGTGCGACGAGCAGGTCATGGGTCTTTTCGCCCATGTCGTCTACGAGACGCACCATTTCTTCGATATAGCCACGAACGTCTTCCGGAATTGCGAATTCAGGGTGGCGACGACGCGCTGTGTTAGCAATGTGCATAGCCAGCGCCGCCATGCGGTCAAAATCCTCAACGATATAGATAGACGAAACGACCTGGCGCAGGTCAGAGGCGACGGGGTTTTCTAGAGCGAGGAGCTGAACCGCACGTTCCTCACAACGGACCTTGATTTCTTCTAATGGGTCGGCGAAGGAGAGGGCTTCTTCAGCCTTCTCTAGGGATGCTCGCAGTAGTGCCTCGGACGCTTTTTCCATGATTGCACGCACGGAATCGCACATGACCAAAAGATCATGTGCAAACGCATCGAGGTGTTCACGGTAGACAGTGCGCATGCGTGTAATCATAAGGTACGTCTGAAAAAATTGCGCGATGAGTGAAAAAACGACCGTGAGTGTGGGGGTGAATCCCTATCCACCGTTGTTTTCAATTTCGGCGCCCACGGGTACGGAAGCGTCTTCTGGGTCATCCAGCCAGCCGTCCGGCAGCGCAACTTTCGACGAAGAACCTTGGCGACCGCGTGCGCCGTCTGCATCGTCGGCAAGCGCATCAGAATCTGCCCATGGTGCGAGTTTCTCGGCGAGCTCGGCAAGGCTGCTCACCTTCGCTAGCGCAGAGCGCATCTCGCCGCCGACGGGATAGCCACGCAAATACCAGCCGATGTGCTTGCGAATATCGCGGCACGCGCGGGCCTCGCCGTCGTGCTGAGCCAGAAGCTCGGCATGGCGATAAATGATCTGAGTGACCTTGCCCAGGGTGGGATCGGCAGGGATTGGCTCGCCGCGCAGCTGAGCTCCAAGTTGGGCAAAGAGCCATGGGCGACCCAAGCAACCGCGACCGACCTCGACGCCTGCGCAGCCGGTCTGGTCCATCATGCGCTGTGCGTCCTCGGCGGCGAAGATGTCACCGTTTCCTAAGACTGGAACGCCGGAGCCATCCATATGCTCAACTAGGCGGGCAATTTCGTCCCAGTGGGCCTGACCGGAGTAGCGCTCGGCTGCGGTGCGGGCGTGCAGGGTCACTGCTGCTGCACCTTCCTCAGCGGCAATTCGGCCGGCATCCAGGTGGGTATGCGTGTCGTCGTCAATGCCGATGCGGAACTTGACCGTGACTGGAATGCCCGTGCCCTCGGCAGCACGGACAGCGGCATTAACAATATTTCCGTACAGGCGACGCTTATAAGGGATTGCCGAGCCGCCACCGCGACGAGTGACCTTGGGCACGGGGCAACCGAAGTTCATATCGATGTGGTCTGCGATGTCTTCTTCGACGATCTTGCGTACTGCCTTATAGGTGTATTCAGGATCGACCGTATATAGCTGCATGGAGCGAGGCTTCTCCACGTCGGCGAAGGAAGTCATGTGCAAGGTTTTTTCATTGCCCTCGACGAGCGCGCGTGCGGTAATCATTTCGCACACATACAGTCCCGACGAAGTGCCGGTCATTTCCTCTTCGATTTCGCGGCATAAAACACGAAACGGCATATTTGTCACGCCTGCCATCGGGGCGAGGATGACAGGCGAGGAGAGGTCCATGTCGCCAATGCGTAGTTGAGGGTGATTCACAACGCTTATTGTTGCAGTCTAGGGCTGGTTGTCAAAACCCACGTGGCACCGAAACCCCAGTGTGGGTTTCAATTTCTGTGGGGGTGCCTCTGGGGGTGAGTGAAAGGGGAGGTCACCCCTGTTTAGTGGTGCTAGCAAAGTTTGAAATATCTTGTTTTACCTGGCTAATTTGCAGGCGTGTGAAGAATAATAATCACTTGGGCAAACCTTGTGGCATGGAACTGGAATCTGCGCTACAATATGCTGGACACCAATTGCTTAATCCCAATCGATATAGAGGTGAATTCCCGATATGAGCGACCGCATCGCAAATGCAGCACTGCGTGGAAAGGTTATGACTGCCGAGGAGGCAGCGGAGTTTATTAAAGACGGTGACAAGGTCGGCATCTCCGGCTTCACCGGCTCTGGCTACCCAAAGGCACTGCCAAAGGCAATCGCCGAGAAGGCAAAGGCAGCTCACAGCCGAGGCGAAGAGTACGCAATTGACGTATTCTCCGGCGCTTCCACCGCAGATGATTGCGATGGCGTTCTGGCTGAAGCAAATGCGATTCGCTACCGCATGCCATACCAGTCGGATCCAACCATGCGAAACAAGATCAACTCGGGCGAGATGAAGTACCAGGACATTCACCTGTCCCAGTCCGGCCTCTACGTTGAGCAGGGCTTCTTCGGCAAGATCAACGTTGCCATCGTCGAGGTTGTGCGTATCACTGAGGAAGGTAACTTGGTTCCTTCCTCCTCCGTGGGTAACTCCGTTGAGTACCTGAAGGCTGCAGAAAAGATCATCATCGAGGTCAACGACTGGCAGTCTCGTGATCTCGAGGGCATGCACGACATCTGGTCGAACAGCAAGCTTCCTAACCGTGTGGCTGTGCCAATCAACAATGTCGGTGACCGCATCGGTTCCAGCTTCATCGAGATTGACCCATCCAAGGTCGTCGCAGTTGTGAAGACCGACGCTGCTGACCGCAATGCGCCTTTCAAGTCACCGGATGATGTCTCCAAGGCAATCGCTGGCAACTTCCTGCAGTTCCTCGAAGACGAAGTTCAGGCTGGTCGCCTCTCCTACGACCGCTACATCATGCAGTCCGGCGTGGGCAATGTCCCTAACGCTGTGATGGCAGGTCTGCTGAATTCCAAGTTCGAGAACATCCAGGCATACACCGAAGTGATCCAGGACGGCATGGTCGATCTGATCGATGCTGGCAAGATGACCGTTGCTTCCGCAACCGCTTTCTCTCTTTCTCCTGAGTACGCAGAGAAGATGAACAACGAAGCTGCCCGCTACCGCAAGAGCATCATCCTGCGTCCTCAGCAGGTGTCCAACCACCCTGAGGTCATTCGTCGACTAGGCCTGATTGCTACCAACGGCATGATCGAAGCTGACATCTACGGCAACATCAACTCCACTCACGTCAACGGCACCCGCGTGATGAACGGTATCGGTGGCTCCGGTGACTTCACCCGTAACGCTTTCGTTTCCTCCTTCATCTCTGGTTCCGAGGCAAAGGGTGGCGATATCTCCACCATCGTTCCTTTCGCAGCTCACATCGACCACACCGAGCACGACGCAATGGTGATCATCACCGAGCGCGGCTACGCAGACCTGCGCGGCTTGGCTCCTCGTGACCGTGTGCCAAAGATGATCGAGATCGCTCACCCTGATTACCAGCCACTGCTGCAGGAGTACTTCGAGCGCGCTCAGTCCGTACAGCCATACCAGGCAACTCCTCATGATCTGAAGACTGCATTCGACTTCCACGTTCGCATGCTGGAGAACGGCTCCATGAAGAAGTAAGACTTCTTACACGACAAAAGGCCGGTACCACCTCAAGGTGGTACCGGCCTTTTGTTGTTTAATGCTGGTATCGAACACTGGCAAAAAATGGCCAGCTAAGTAGTGCTCACCTCCACGCCAACCGGGCCGTCCGTGTGCGCAACCACAAGAACAGTGCGCTGCGGCTTAGCCCCCGGCAGGTTCTGGTGCAAAAGCATGTCCAGAACTGAGTTAGCTGCATCGGGCGAAAGGTGGGCGGTGGGCTCGTCGAGAAGCAATACATCTGCGTCGCTGCACAGCGCTCGGGCGAGAAGTAGCCTGCGGCGTTGACCCGAGGAGAGCGATTCGGCGCCATCTGCCAGGACAAAGTCCAAGTCGAATTCGAAGCCGACGGCCTCCAATACTTCATTCATCACCTCTTCCGAGACCTGGGGTGCGGCAACGCGGATATTTTCACGCACTGAGGTGGAAAATAGCCACGCGTCCTCGGCGAAGAAGCGAGCGCCCTCGGGTTTGGTCACCTGGCCGGAGGCTTCTGGAAGCAGGCCCGCAACGGTTTGGAGCATCGTCGTTTTGCCACAACCGGAGGGGCCGCGGACGAGCATGCGGCCGCCCGCGTCGAGGTGGAAATTCCACACGGTATCGCCCCACACAGTGTGCAGATCCCGCGCATCAACCGCCGCGGTTGCCTCAGGGGTAGGTTCTGGCGTGGCGGGAGCCTCCACAAGCTTGCGCAGCCGGGCCGCCGAGATCTTGGCCTCCTCGGCGTGCACCGCTGCCTCAGCAAGTGGGCCGTGCGCCTCGAAGGCAGCAAGCGGGATCATCACCAGCATGCCCAGCCAGACGGGCTCGCCGGTATAGGTAGTCACACCGATGAGCGTGACCAGCAGGGCAGCAAGACCAGTTGCCCAGGCCTGGATCCCCTCGGAGATGGCAAGGGGCCGCTGGGCAGCGACGGACTCGGCAGTTGAACGCTTCGAGGCGGCAACGGCTGAAGTAATTTGCTCCTCGGCTTTGCCCGCAGCGTAGTACTCCGCCCGGTGCTCGAGGACAGCATCAAGGCGCACATTGAACTCGTCGCTTGCCTCAACGTTGCGCGTTCCCCGCGACACCCGTACAGCGATCGCCGGAATAAGCAGCCCCGTTGCAGCAAACGCCACCGCCATCACCACAGCAGCCAGCGGACTCAGCCACGCAGTAAATGCAATGGCTGCAATGGAAAGGACAATAGCCACACCGACGGGGACCACGGTGCGCACGACAAGATCGGTGATGCGCTCCGTGTCGTTGACTAGGCGGACATGGCCTTCGCCGCGAGTCAAGACACTTGACGACGAAGCCAGCGCGTCATAGACCCTCGCGCGCAGTGTGGTCAGGGCGGTGAGCCCCAGCTTGTGCGACACAAGCCGATCCAGGTAGCGGAATACGGCCCGAGAAATGCCGAGTGCGCGAACTGCCGTGATTGCCACAGAAAGGTGCAGTACCGGGGGCATTTCCCAGGCCCTGGTGATCAACCAACCCGACAGCACGGTGAGGCTCAGCGCGGAGAGCAGCGTGATGGATCCGGCAATCACTGCCCAGACAAGATCGCGGCGCCGGACACCAGCAAAACGGAGCAGGAATTTGAGATCGTTCATAGCCTGACCACCTCGTCTGCGACAGAGTAGACGCGCTCGTCGTGGGAAGCGACAACAACCGTTTTCCCGCTGGCAGCTTCGGCGCGGATAGCGTCCAGAGCTTTTTCTACCAATTCGGGGGAGAGGTGGGCAGTAGGCTCGTCGAGAAGCAAAACCGGTGCCTCACTTGCAAGCGTGCGCGACAGCCCGATGCGCTGAAGTTGGCCTGCCGAAATGCCTTCGGCGGCGGGGCCGACCTGTTGGTCGAGGGGCATGTCGAGGCCTACGGCCTCCCGCGAGGCGGGTGTGGTGGCTGAGCCCATGAGGACCAAGTTGTCCTCCACATCTCCTGGGACAGTGGCGGGACGGGCGGGCAGGTAGGCGACGTCACCGGTCACCGAAATCGACCCGGTGACCTTGTCGTCGGGAAGCAATCCCAGCGCAGCGAGAAACACCGTGGATTTGCCGGAACCGTTCGGGCCCGCAAGTACCGTGACGCGACCGGGCAGTGCGTCGAAGGAGAGGTTCTCGGGGCGCACACCGTCGCGGCCACTCACCGAGAGGGCCTCCGCGCGCACACCCGGGACACCGTGGCTCAGGTAGGCACCGGTGGTACTTGGTTCGGCGTCGATGAGCGTGAGTAGCTGATCGGCGGCCTCGAGCCCATCTACCGCAGCGTGGTAATTCGTGCCCACCTGGCGCACGGGGTTGAACACCTCGGGGACGATGATGAGCACAACCAAGCCCGCGAGCAGGCTCATGTCGCCGTAGACGAGACGCAGGCCAATGCTGACCGCGACGAGCGCGACGGAAAGCGTAGCCAAAAATTCCAGTGCGAACGAGGAAAGGAAAGCTAGGCGCAACACACCCATGGTGGCCTCCTCGTGGCGTTTGCCGGTCTCTCGGATCTGGCGCGCCGGGCGCTCGGTGGCATGCAGTGCACGCAGCGTCGGTGCGCCAGAGAGGAGATCAGCGAGTTGGTCGCCGAGACCTGAGGTGACGCGCAGGCGGCGTTCGGTGTGGGTGGCCGTGAGCTTGCCAATCAGGATCATAAAGGCCGGGATAAGCGGCAATGTGACCAGTGCGAAGATCCCGGAGACCCAATCGAATACGAAGATGACGATGAGCACCGTCGGTGTCGCAATCACCAGGGCAATCAGCGAGGGAAGGAAATCGCTCAGATACGGGCGGAAGTCCTCGAGCCCGCGAGTAAGAATATGGCGCCACGAGGCCGCGTTTTCCTGGACTTCACGCGGGTCGCGCCGGGAAAGAGCCCGGAGGCCCTGCTCACGCAGGGTATCTACAGTTTCGCCCACCGCTTGTGTCGAGTTTCGTTTCGCGGCCCAGGCCACCGAGCCATGCGCCACAACTACAAGCGCAAGAGCAATAAATAGGGCCACATAATTCGCCTCGCGCCCCTCAATTGCCGAAGCGACGATGATGCCAAGGAGCACCCCGCGGGCAACAATCAGCACGGTATTTATGCCCTGTGTGAGCCCGGTCCGCACGATAAGTTGGCGGACCGGAGGAGCTATGCGAATTAGGCGGGGATCAACCGGTGAGGCCACGAGTTAAACCTTCACCCGTTTCCTAAACGACCAGTATGCCCATCCCTGGCCTACGAGGATCGCAGGCACAAAGAGTATGGCACCCCAGCTCATGACCTTGAGGGTGTAGGGACTCGACGCAGCATTGTAGATATCCCAGCCTGGGAACTGGCTTGTCGAAGGCATGACGTCGGGGAACAAAGAACCGAAGAGCATAATTCCGACGCCGGCAATGGTCAGTGCGGTGAATGCAAAGGCCCAGCCGTCGTGTGCCTTGAAGAGCGCAATAATTGCGGCCACCAATGCCAGCACCGTGAGGCCGAGAATAATCCAGGTCCAATTAACACCGACGCTAAGCTGCAGCCCGATGAGGTAGGCGGCCGCGACGATAATAACCGGGACGACAAGCCACTTCTTTGCCAAGTCGTGCATGTGGCTGCGCAGTGGATCCTCAGCCTTATGCCCGATGAACATTGCACCATGCAGCATGAACACCAGCACGAATGCCAGGCCACCGAGCAGAGCCAACGGAGTGAACAAGCCAATGAAGCCATCGGTCAACGAATTAATGCGACCCGCCTCGTTCATCGGAACGCCGATGACAATATTTGTGAAAATCACACCCCACAAGAAAGAGGGGACATAGGAACCGATCATGGTGCCGATATCGCAGCGCTTGCGCCACTGATACGTATTCACTTTTCCGCGCCATTCGATGGACACACCACGAACAATCAAGGTGATCAAAATCAGCAACAGCGGGATGTAGAACCCGGAAAACAAGGTGGCGTACCACTCCGGAAAGGCCGCGAAGAGGGCACCGGCACCGGTAATCAACCACACTTCGTTGCCGTCCCACACCGGCCCAATCGTGGTCATCTGCGCCGAGCGACGCCGATCGTTTTCTTCTTTGTCCTTGCCGCCCGCAAATGGCAGCAACATACCAACGCCGAAATCGAATCCTTCAAGGATGAAGTAGCCGATGAAAAAGAACGCGATTACAACAAACCAAATGGTGTTCAGATCCATTTACTTCTCACCCTCGTTATTTTTGGGATCGGTTTTCAGGGCTGTTGTGCCGCTTCGCGACGATTCACTGCCCCCAGATTCCGCGTCCGGGGAGTCGTCGCTAAATGTCAATGGGGCAAGCTCGGAATCTTCCGCGGGGCCATAGGTGACCTCAGCGATGTGGTCGGCATCGCCCTTGTGGATCCCGGGTTGGTCGAGCCCGTAGCGCACGTACTTTTGCATCAGCCAGAACCACACCACGGCGAGTACGCCGTAGAGCAATGTGAAGATGATCAAGCTGGTGAGGACTTGCCACGGCTCGTGATCGGAAACGCCATAATCGACGATCATGTGAATGTTTTGCTCTCCACCAGCCGAATTTGTTCCCTGGAATTCGGGGTTCGGGTGGACCACCCATGGCTGGCGACCCATTTCGGTGAAGATCCAGCCTGCGAAGTTGGACAGCCATGGCGCAGGAAGAGCAACCAGGCTACCAATCTGGATCCAGCGCGCCGAAGGAACCCGGTTCTTGCGGGTCAGCCACAGGGCACCGAGTGCCAAGATGATAGGGACAACCATGAACCCGATCATGAGGCGGAAAGCCCAGTAGGTAACGAACAGGTTCGGAATATAATTGCCCGCGCCGTAGAGGTCCTGGTATTGGGCATTGAGTTCAAGTGCGCCTTGCAGCTCGACGCCAGTGAACTTGCCTTCTGCTAGGAAGGAGAGCACCCAAGGCACATCGATGAGGTGTACTGCCGTGTCACAGTTGTTCATTGTGGAAACGGAGAGGATCGAGAAATAGGGGTCCATTTCGGTGTGACAGAGCGCCTCCGCCGAGGCCATCTTCATTGGCTGTTGTTGGAACATGAGCTTGGCCAATTGGTCGCCCGTGAGGGAGACTCCGACGGTAGCAATCAGGATCACCCAGGCACCAAAGCGAGTGAGCTTGCGCCAGATGTCTTGCGCGGCTCCATCGGGATCGCCTTTGCGCTTTTCCTTGACCATCCACCAGCCTGCGATGGCGCAAACGAAGGTGCCGCCGAGCATCCAAGAAGCGAAGATGGCGTGTGGAGTGGCTTGGAGCGCCGTCGGATTCGTCAAAAGTGCCCAGATATCCACGAGTTCTGCACGGTCGGTGTCTGGGTTATATACCGCGCCGACTGGGTGTTGCATAAAGGAGTTGGCCACGATGATGAAGTAGGCGGACACATTGACGGCAATGGCGACGGTCCAAATTGATGCTAGGTGCGCCCATTTGGGAATGCGCCCCCAACCGAAGATCCAGATGCCTAAGAAGATGGATTCGAAGAAGAAGGCCGCTAGGCCCTCGAAGGCGAGTGGTGCGCCGAACACGTCGCCGACGAAACTTGAGTACTCGGACCAGTTCAATCCGAATTGGAATTCTTGGACGATGCCGGTGACAACACCCATCGCGAAGTTAATGAGGAAGAGGTTTCCAAAGAATCTTGTGGCGCGGTACCACGCCTCGTTTTCAGTGCGGTGCCACATGGTTTGCATGATGGCCACCATCGGTGCAAGACCAATGGTTAACGGTACGAATATGTAGTGGTAGACAGTTGTAATCCCAAACTGCCAACGGGATATATCAACTAGGTCAAGTTCCATGAACTTTTCTCCATGACGGTCAGGTTGCGCCGCGCCACCGCTCTTGGACGAATGGCGTCATTCAGCATCAATCGTTGGGAAGAATTTAATTCCCTTGTAATCGATTGTCGTTAATTCTTTGCCAATAGTTCCCGTTTGTAAAGGCTGACCTATTAAGGGGTCAACCGTTTCAATCGGATTCAAAAAGGGCCGATTTCTTCTCCTGCAAGCGAAGCGCTAGGATATCTCCGACGGGCCTTTAGCTCAGTTGGTAGAGCTACGGACTTTTAATCCGCAGGTCGTGGGTTCGATCCCCACAGGGCCCACCGTTACAGCCCCGAAACGCCAAAAATACAAGGCGTTTCGGGGCTTCTATTGTTCCGTTGATTTGATAAGCATCTTGCAGACCGCGTGTGATAGTTTTCACGGTTATTATTGATAAGGCGTGGCCCTTTTACACCTCTTCACATATGATGTGATTTATGGGTTAGGAAATTTTGTCCACAAAGCTTGTCGTGCCTAAAAGGGCGCAATTCGGAATTTGTCTTGTACTGCAAATCGTTTCAACGGGCAACAAGGAGAGCTGGAAGTATGGCGAGCAAGGTGTCGAGCAAGGGGATACTTTTCCAGAACAAGTGCGAGCTAGTGTTGGACGAGGAAATTTCTGCGATTTACGATGCTCTCAATCCCCCAGAATCACCTCTGTGGCACCAATTCGGCGTTGGCCATGGCAACCAGACCGCGGTCGTTGTTTTTCCCGAGGAAAGTAACGGGCGTTACACCGAAGTAGAGTTGAAAGCATTTTTCGACGATTGCTCAAGGCTGAAGTCCGCCGGATATTCCATCCAACAGGCCAATTTCGGGCGCAGCGAAGGCTTCATGGCTCTCTTTGTTAGTCCCAGGTGTCTTATTTCAGTCGGCGAATCTGAACCTTGCATTTTTACGCGGGCACAGCAGGTCCTACAAAACGGGGCGACAGAATTATGGGACAATGTCCGCGAGGTTGACTCGCGAATCCTTGAGTTTTCTCACAACCCCATCGATGAAATCGAAAGCGACTTTCTCGACGCATCACTGAAGGCCCTGCAAAACGCTGGGTGGATCGTGGATGCGCGTGTAGAAGGAGATATGGTCACGTGCAAAATTATGGCACCACTGTTTGATTGATGAGCGCCCAAAATCCGTTGTCCAAGCTCTGTCGCGGGTGACATGGGGAACTGACTATACGAAGTTGCTCGCGGAAGGATCCGAGACTGACGGGAAGTTAGTTTTGGATTCCTCCAAAGTTTCGCGGGAGTCGATACAAACCGCATTTGCCTTGGCAGCAAAAGCACACGCGCAAGGCTGGGAAGTTATGCGTAAGTCAACCCCGTCAAGTGGAGCGGACATCATTACTTTTCAGCCCCCGCGTGGCCTGATCCCGCCAGAAACTATCAAGTAAAAGTATTCATTTGCTCCAAGCAGCGGTTCGCTGCGGTTGACGGAACACAAAGGCAATAATTAACACCAATTAAACGATTACAGTGGCACCCATGTTGGATGTCACTGTTCGTTTAGCTACCCCAGACGACGCCGAGGAACTCGCCGTTCTCCTGCGTGCCTTCAACGCTGAATTCGGTGAACCAGCGCCCGCTGAAGCTGTCTTAGCGGAACGCATCTCCCGCGCCCTTGCCGGAGGCTCCGCATTCAGCGTGGTTGCCGGACACCCGATCGTTTCCTTCGGGTTTGTCACCTTGCGGCCGGCACTGTGGAGCGCAGGACCCGCAGCGATTCTCGACGAGTTGTATACGGTTCCTGCGCGCCGCAGTGAAAGCATCGGCGCGCAGGTCTTTGAAATGATTCTGAGTGAGGCGCGTGCCCGCGGTGTCGAAGACCTGCAGATCCCCGTCGACGAAGCGGATCACGATGCGCATCGCTTCTACGAGCGGCACGGATTTCCGGTGATCCGGCCTGCGACGGGGGATCGAGCGCTACTTCTCGAGTACGCGGGCAGTGCTGGCCTCGGGGGAGAGGTCGAGTCGTCGCAGAGTTTGAGCGTTCAGGGCGACCACAACGGTCGATAGCGACATCAAGATGGCGCCCACGCTCATCGGCAAGATAAATCCAATTGGGGCCAGAACGCCTGCTGCCAGTGGCACCGAGATTAGGTTGTAGCCTGCTGCCCACCAAAGGTTTTGCACCATCTTGCGGTAGGAGGCATTGGACAGCTCGATGACCGAGACTACGGAGCGTGGGTCCGAGGAGGCCAAGACCACGCCAGCAGATGCCACTGCGACATCCGTGCCGGCACCAATCGCGATACCGACATCGGCCTTCGCAAGTGCCGGGGCATCGTTGACACCGTCGCCGACCATGGCAACGGTGCGCCCCTCCTCCTGGAGTTCGGCAACCTTGGCGGACTTGTCTTCTGGGCGTACTCCAGCAAAGACGCGATCGATGCCCAGCTCGGACGCGACAGAGTTTGCCACAGCCTCGGCGTCGCCGGTGATCATGACCACCTGGATGCCCAGTTTGTGCAGCGCGTCGACTGCTTCGCGAGACTCCGGACGAATTGCATCCGCCAATCGCAGCGCGCCGATCACTTTTCCATCGACTAGCACGTGCAAGATAATCGCACCTTCATCGCGCCACTGCTCAACCTCATGCAGTTCCGTTGCGCCTTCTTGCTCAAGTAGATACGGGCCGCCGACTTGGACCACGCGGTCGTCGATAAGCGCACGAACGCCCACTGCAGGTGCGGAACTGAAGTCCGTGGCTACCGACTGCTCAAGGCCACGAGCCTCGGCACTGCGGACAATCGCGGTAGCAAGCGGGTGCTCGGAGGGGGACTCGGCGCTAGCGGCCATCTGCAGGATCTGATCCTCGGTGTACTCGTCGCTGGCAGGCACAATTGCGGTGACCTCAGGGGAGCCCTCGGTCAGGGTGCCGGTCTTGTCGAACAGAACCGTATCAACGTTGCGCATATTCTCCAGTGCAAGGCGATCCTTGATCAGCACACCGCCACGAGCGGCACGCTCGGTAGAGATCGAGACGACCAGCGGAATGGCCAGACCGAGAGCGTGAGGACAAGCAATGACCAGTACCGTAATCGTGCGCACGACAGCGGACTCGGGGTAGCCGAGCGCCGTCCAGACGATCGCCGTAATGATAGCCGCAATGACCGCGTACCAAAAGAGCCAGCCGGAGGCCTTATCTGCGATGCGTTGAGCGCGTGACGACGAATTCTGCGCATCACTGACCAGCTTCCGGATACCGGCCAGCGTGGTGTCGTCGCCAACTGCGGTGACCTTGACCTGCAGGGCGGAGTCCGTAGATACCGTACCCGCGACTATGTTATCGCCCTCGCCACGGCGCACAGCGCGGGATTCGCCTGTAATCATCGATTCGTCTAGGTGGGCCTCGCCGTTGATGATCTCGCCGTCGGCAGGCACGGTCGCGCCGGGTCGGACAAGGACTACATCTCCAACCGCGAGATCGCTCGGGGCGACCGACGTGATTTCACCAGAGGCATCGAGTTTTTCTGCGGTATCAGGCAGCAGCTCGGCCAAGCTCTCGAGCGCAGATGAGGTTTGAGCGAGCGAGCGCATCTCAATCCAGTGGCCCAGCAGCATAATGACGATCAGGAGCGCCATTTCCCACCAGAAGTTCAACTCATGGGATACAAGGCCCAAGGTGGCGGCCCAAGAGGCGAAGAACGCCACGGTAATTGCGAGCGAGACCAGCATCATCATGCCGGGGGAACGCTGTTTTAACTCGTCAACCGCACCAGTGAGGAACGGGCGTCCGCCCCAGATGTACATGACGGTGCCCAGGATCGGGGAGACCCATTTGACCCAGCTTCCGTCCGGCAGCGTGTATCCGATGATGTCGGCGAACATGTCGTTGAAGATCACGACAGGAATGGCGATGACCAACATGATCCAGAAGAGGCGGCGATACATGGCGACGTGGCCCATGTGCCCACCGTGGCCGCTGTGATCCATATGGCCTTCGTGCCCTTCATGGCCACTGTGTTCCATGTGCTGCATGTGGTCCGTATGTTCGTGGTCTTCGTGGTGTTCATGCTGGTGGGCAGTATCTAGTTGATCTACGTGCTCGGCATGGTTTGTTTGATGCTCCGAGTTCTTCATAACACCAACCGTATACCCCCTCGGGGTATAGTTCAACGGATAAATGAAGGAAATTTGCAAGGGTTTTAGGCAATCGTCGATACGTATAAGGCGTGACTTATAGTGTCATAGTCGCCACACCTGGTGACCGCAAGCGGTATCCCCACCATTAGGCCTGCCGCCCCATGACCTAATTGTCCGTCTGTTTGCAATTCTTCTGGAGACACCGTTTATGTCTATTACTTCCGATGTGGCACACGATAAAGAAGATCGCTCGGCGGCGCTGGCCGTCACAGCATTTCCGCTTTTTATTCTCGCGGGAACGGTTATTGCCTTTTTCTTCCCCGAGCCATTTTTACCTTTGGGTGATTACATCACGTACTTTCTGATGATCATCATGTTTGGAATGGGGCTGACGTTGACCATTCCTGACTTCAAGGTGATTGCTAAACGTCCGCTACCTGTCCTGATCGGCGTGGTTGCACAGTTTGTGATCATGCCGCTACTAGCCGTTATTGTCGCGCGATTGCTCAATCTCAGTCCCGAACTCAGTATTGGCTTGCTGATGCTGGGGTCGGTTCCTGGTGGCACTTCGTCAAATGTGATTGCGTATTTGGCGAAGGGGGACGTGGCCCTTTCGGTGGCAATGACGTCAGTTTCGACCTTGGTTTCGCCAATTATGACGCCACTATTGATGTTGTGGCTGGCCGGCGAACGAACGGATGTCGATGCTCAGGGGATGGCCATGACACTCGCGCAGACGGTGCTGCTGCCTGTCATTGGCGGCCTGGTTATTCGTTACTTCTTTGACGCATTCGTGACTAAAATTTCGCCAATTCTGCCCTGGATTTCGATTCTCGGTATCGGTGGTGTGGTGTTCCCAACCGTGGCGGGAAACGTCGAGCGACTCGCGCAAGTAGGGGCCATCGTGTTTGTGGCAGTGCTTTTGCACAATGTTTTTGGCTACATCCTTGGCTACTTCACTGGCCGACTGTTTAAGATGCCGGAGGCGCAATCGCGCACGATGGCCATTGAGATTGGCACACAATCTGCGGGGCTGGCCTCGGGAATGTCACTGAAATTCTTCTCTCCGGAGGCGGCACTACCTGGTGCCGTTGCTGCGGTGCTACATAACATCACTGGCGCGATTTACGCAGCCATAATGCGCCGGATTCCGCTTGATCGTCAGGAGCGACCCAAGCAGGCTGAAATAGTTACTTCACCATCCGCTTGATGGCGGTCATTGCTTCGGTAATTTTCTCGTCGGCTACGTCTCCGCCTTCTGCGACAGCTCCAGTTACGCAGTGGTGGAGGTGGTCCTCGAGAAGGGCGAGGCCAACGTTTTCTAATGCCGAGGTAATCGCAGAAATCTGCGTCAAGATATCAATGCAGTACTGGTCCTCGTCGATCATGCGGTGAATGCCACCGACCTGGCCCTGGATGCGCTTCACGCGGGCGAGGTATTTGGCTCGATCTGCGCTATAGCCATGTTCGCCGTGGCAGACTTCACCGCCGGATTCGGCTGCATCTACTTCGGTGACTACTTCGGTGACTACTTCGGTGACTACTTCTGTAGCGTCTTCTGTAGCGTCGGATGGGATCAAAGTTGTTGAGTTTGTTTCAGACATAAGTCAATGTTATACCCTCATGGGGTATAAGTACAGTGCGTGTTATGTCGGGGAAAATGGCTTTGACCATACGTTTTGCATAACTATGGTTGGGTCGTATAACTTTAACGGAGTCGAGAAACACTGACTAAAGTGTGGAAACGATGTTCTAGCTCCCATCGTCTAGAGGCCTAGGACTCCGCCCTTTCACGGCGGCAACACGGGTTCGAATCCCGTTGGGAGTACGGAGATTTATTCTCTATATAAATAAAGAAGGCCCTGTGGCGCAGTTGGTTAGCGCGCCGCCCTGTCACGGCGGAGGTCGCGGGTTCAAGTCCCGTCAGGGTCGCGTTTATTTCGCATTACACCGGAATGCATTGCTTATTGCAGTGTGTTCCGGTGTTTTGTTTTGTCTAGCTGCGTGCGGGTTGTGTACGTAGCTGCGTGCGGGGCAGGTTCGGTGGCATGTAATTCCCGTGCACACTCTGGAGTGCGCTGCAGAGTAAGGGAATAGTAAGGGAAGTGTGTTCTACCTGCTGATTTGTTGTTATTCAGCACTCCTGTGTAATGTATTAACTCGTGCGAAAGACAGTGTTAAACACTAAGTTAAACACTTAGATTAACACCAGAAATTGCACACAATTGAAGAAGGCCCTGTGGCGCAGTTGGTTAGCGCGCCGCCCTGTCACGGCGGAGGTCGCGGGTTCAAGTCCCGTCAGGGTCGCAGAAACGCGAAAGCGTTTCTGGCCAGATAGCTCAGTCGGTAGAGCACACGCCTGAAAAGTGTGGGGTCGCCGGTTCGATCCCGGCTCTGGCCACACTCTTCAAACCCCCTTACCCCCGGTAAGGGGGTTTCGTGTTTTTTCGCCTAGCTTCTAGTCGATACTGGAGTAAGAACAGAAGTAAGGAGCTTTAAGCTAGGTTAGGAGAGTGTCTTGGTGCGCACTGAAGTAGTTCATCAGCCAGAGCGGAACCGCTATGTAATTTTGGCAAACGGTAGAGAGGCCGGCTACGCCGCTTATGAATACCGTTCGCAGACGGTGCGCGACTTCAACCACACTGTGGTTGACCCGGCCTACCGTGGCCAAGGCTTGGCCACAGCGCTCCTCTTAGAAGCCCTCCATGACACGCGTAAGGCCGGTCATACGGTTATTCCTTCGTGCAGTGCTGTCGAGAGCTTTATACGCAAAAACGAGGCCTTTACAGACCTCGTTGAGAAGAGCGTTGAAAGCAACCAAGCAGATTAGCTTAAATTACGTAGAAACCAGGATCGACGAGCAACTTATGCTCTTCCTTCTTCTTCGGGCGGATCTTGGCCGGCACACCGATAGCAATGCTGTCCGGTGGCACGTCCTTGGTGACCACAGCGTTGGCACCCACAGATGATCCCGCGCCGACTATCACCGGGCCGAGAATTTTCGCGCCCGCGCCCACGGTAACTCCGTCCTCCAGAGTCGGGTGGCGCTTTGTCTGAGTAAGTACCTGTCCGCCGAGGGTGACACCGTGATAGAGCATGACATCGTCGCCGATCTCTGCCGTCTCACCGATGACGATGCCCATTCCATGGTCAATAAAGAAGCGGCGTCCAATGGTCGCTCCCGGGTGGATCTCAATGCCGGTAAGGAATCGATTAAACTGCGCGATCACGCGCGCAAGACCCTTAAAACCCTTGTTCCACAGGCTGTGGCAGAAGCGATGCATCCAGATCGCGTGCAAGCCCGAATAAACGATGGCATTCTCAACATCACCGCGAGCAGCTGGGTCGTGGGTCTTGGCGTTTGCCAAGTCCTCCCGAATCATCTTCACCACATTAATCATGGGGCTAGAGTCTAGCAGCTCACAACACTTAAATCTTTAAGAGATCGTCTTTTTATTCAAAGGATCGCTTTACGACGAAAAACCCACCCGACCAGCAAAAAGCCGGAAGAGTGGGAATTATCGGGGTCAAACGATTTAGTCGCGGATGTCTTCGTACAAGATGGTCGAGACGTAGCGCTCGCCGAAGTCGGGGACGATAACAACAATGGTCTTGCCGTTGTTCTCTTCGCGGTCAGCCAGCTCAAGGGCTGCCTTGACGTTTGCGCCGGTGGAGATGCCGCCAAGGATCGCATCCTTCACAGCGAGTTCGCGAGAAACTGCAACAGCGTCTTCGTTGGACACGGTAATGATCTCATCGACCTGATTGCGATCGAAGGTGCCTGGGATGAAGTTTGCGCCGAGGCCCTGGATCTTGTGAGCTCCTGCCTTGCCCTCAGAGAGCAGTGGGGAAGCAGCTGGCTCAACCGCAACGTTGACTACCTCTGGCTTCTGCTCCTTGAGGAACTTACCTGCACCGGAGATGGTGCCGCCGGTGCCGACGCCAGCAACGAAGATATCAACTTCGCCGTCAGTGTCGTTCCAGATTTCTGGGCCCGTGGTTTCGTAGTGGATCTGCGGGTTCGCCTCGTTCTCGAATTGGCGAGCAAGGACAGCGTTCTCGGTGGACGCAACGATCTCGTTTGCCTTGTCCACTGCCCCCTGCATACCAGCGGAGCCCGGAGTCAAAACGATCTCAGCGCCGAAAGCGCGAAGAACAACGCGACGCTCGTTGGACATGGTCTCTGGCATGGTCAAGATGACCTTGTAGCCACGAGCTGCACCAGCAAGCGCAAGTGCAATACCGGTATTACCGGACGTGCCCTCGACGATGGTGCCACCTGGCTTCAGCTGACCGGAGGCCTCAGCTGCGTCAATAATTGCCTTACCGATACGGTCTTTAACGGAGTTGGCTGGGTTGAAGAACTCCAGCTTTGCCAGGACGCGCGCGCCTTTTCCTTCAGTGACGCCCTTCAGCTCTACCAGTGGGGTGTTGCCGATGGTTTCAAGGATGTTGTCGTACACCTTTGCCATGAGACAGTGCTCTCCTTCGTAATGAAAGTTCGTATGTATTGATGTTTAGCTCAGCCTTCTGGCGAATCGCCTCGGCTCTGCCCATTACTCTACACACAACATCTAGACAGAGCGGTATGTGTAGAATAGACTATCAAGTTAGCGCAGGTAGAGTAATGTTTTTCAAGGGGGTACCGAGGGGGTAGCTCTGTTGGTGCGGGTTGACAGAAATGCCGATTCGTTCCATTTTTCGGAACCGACTTTTTCTTACCCCCCGATTAAGGGTATGCTCGGTAAGTGTTAACGAAAGACCGACTGAGCTTGCCCCCAGTACGGGACACTCTTTCGGGGTAATACTCGACAGGAGAAATCATGGATTCGCAACGGGTCAAAGATGACGACGATGCCATTCGTGCAGCACTGACGTCGTTGAAGACGGCAACAGGAATCCCAGTGACCATGTACGGCACACTGCTGGTCGATAACCGGTTGCAAATCACACAGTGGATTGGCCTGCGTACCCCCGCACTACAGAACCTGATCATTGATCCGGGTGCTGGTGTTGGTGGCAGGGTCGTCGCAACGCGACGAGCGGTAGGCGTCTCCGATTACACTCGCGCCAACGTCATCTCCCACGAACATGATCGCGCTATCCAAGATGAAGGTCTTCATTCCATCGTGGCAGTTCCTGTGATCGTGCAGCGGGAAATTCGCGGTGTTCTTTATGTTGGGGTGCATTCACCTGTTCGTCTCGGCGACAAAGTCATTGAGGAAGTAACTGCTACTGCTCGCACCCTTGAACAGGATCTTGCAGTGAACTCGGCATTGCGCCGTGCAGAGGGTGGAAAGTCTGGGGCCAAAGCCGGACGGGTAATGAACGGCGCGGAGTGGGAGCAAGTCCGTTCTACTCACTCCAAGCTCCGCATGCTGGCAAACCGTGTGGAAGACGATGCACTGCGCAAAGAGCTGGAGCAACTCTGCGATCAAATGGTTTCGCCAGTACGGGTCAAGCAATCCACAAAACTTTCCGCGCGCGAGCTCGACGTTCTCTCCTGCGTGGCCTTGGGTCACACCAACGTCGAAGCGGCGGAAGAAATGGGTATCGGTGCAGAGACGGTCAAGTCCTACCTGCGAAGCGTCATGCGCAAGCTCGGAGCGCACACGCGCTATGAGGCAGTAAACGCAGCACGCAGGATCGGTGCACTTCCCTAAAGATTCTTTAGTGCTATTTCTGTAGGGTAGGAGACGTGAAGGAACGTTTTCTAGTGACAGGCGGAGCCCGACTGCAGGGCTCCGTACGCGTTGATGGTGCCAAGAACAGCGTGCTCAAGCTTATGGCTGCCGCGCTTCTGGCGGAGGGGACCACAACGTTAAATAACTGCCCCGAGATCCTCGACGTGCCGTTGATGAAAGATGTCCTGGAAGGGCTCGGTTGTTCAGTGGTAATCGATGGTCAAACTGTGACCATTGATACGCCAGCGGAATTGTCCTCACATGCTGACTTTGATGCGGTTCGCCAGTTCAGAGCGTCGGTGTGTGTCCTGGGTCCGCTGACCGCGAGATGTGGTGAGGCAATCGTGGCTCTTCCGGGCGGCGATGCAATCGGTTCGCGCCCATTGGATATGCATCAATCCGGCCTAGAGAAGCTTGGGGCGACCACTCATATCGAGCACGGCGCTGTTGTTGCACGTGCTGACAAGCTTGTCGGTGCGGACATCAAACTTGATTTCCCTTCGGTTGGTGCTACCGAAAACATTTTGACTGCTGCCGTGATGGCTGAAGGAACTACTGTTCTGGATAATGCGGCTCGAGAACCTGAGATCATTGACTTGTGCAACATGCTCAACTCAATGGGTGCAAAGATCACTGGCGAGGGTAGCTCTACTCTGCGTATCGAGGGTGTAGATCACCTCGAGCCGACGACTCATACTGTTGTTGGTGATCGTATTGTCGCCGGAACGTGGGCGTATGCAGCGGCGATGACTCAAGGCGACATCGTCGTGGGCGGAATTCAGCCTCGCTATTTGCACCTTGCGCTGGAAAAGCTCAAGAGTGCAGGAGCTGAAGTAGAAACGTACGACTTCGGTTTTCGAGTGCGGATGGACAGCCGGCCACGTGCAGTGGATTACCAGACCTTGCCTTTTCCCGGTTTCCCAACGGACCTACAGCCAATGGCGATCGGGATTTCCGCCATTGCCAACGGCACTTCGATCATTACCGAGAACGTCTTCGAATCTCGTTTCCGCTTCGTCGACGAAATGCTGCGTCTCGGTGCCGATGCCAACGTTGATGGCCATCACGTAGTGGTTCACGGCAAGGAAGAATTGTCGTCCACTGATGTGTGGGCTTCGGATATCCGCGCGGGAGCGGGCCTCGTCCTCGCGGGTCTTGTCGCCGACGGGGTAACAACCGTCCACGATGTACATCACATTGATCGGGGATATCCTCACTTCGTTGAAAAGCTCAATTCGCTCGGCGCAACTGTAGAACGAGTGCAGGAATAGTCGCCATAACTCATCGCCAGGTCTTCCGCTTATGTGGATTGACCTGGTGATTTGTTGTTGTGTGGGTGGGTGTGTAAATTTATGTGAGTCAGCGAGACCGACAACGCCCCGCTAAGACCTTGAAGGGTCTGGTGAGATGGTGGTCAGGAAAACTACCGCAGACAAGCAAAATGATTGTAGAGCCAATAAACATGGTTTTGACTTTGTGTCATGGTGTGTTTTAAGGTCAATCTTCGCTGCTAGTGAGTTCGATTCTGTGTGGTTTCGGGTGAGTTAGTGTGCTGATGTTGTGTGAGAACTCGATAGTGTGCCAATGTACTTTTGTTTGTGTGTTGGTTTGTGTGCTTGGTTGTTTCCCTGCCATGTAATGGTGCTGCTCTTTGTGGGTGGTGGTGTTGTGGTGGGTGTGTGCCGGTCGTGCTGCTACTTCCGTGGTGGTGGTGTGGTTTTATTTTCGGTGCGAAATAATTGGGTGTGCGGATTGATATTCGGACATTTGTGAACAAACTTTTGTTTTTGTTTACGTTGATCGGCCCTTTTTTCCTCGTCGGAGTGGGGTTGGTTGTTTTTTGTTTTGTAATTCTTTTTTTGGACAATCGCGTCAAAATTTTTGTTTTTGCGCTGGATTGTTTGTTTTTGGTTGGGTTTGGGCTTTTCACGGCCTAGATTTTTCTAGCTTTTTTGGTTGATTTATTTGGCTGAAATTGTTTTTGTGGAGAGTTTGATCCTGGCTCAGGATGAACGCTGGCGGCGTGCTTAACACATGCAAGTCGAACGGAAAGGCCCCGCTTGCGGGGTACTCGAGTGGCGAACGGGTGAGTAACACGTGGGTGATCTGCCTTGTACTTCGGGATAAGCTTGGGAAACTGGGTCTAATACCGGATAGGACCACTGTTTGGTGATGGTGGTGGAAAGCTTTTGCGGTATGAGATGAGCTCGCGGCCTATCAGCTTGTTGGTGGGGTAATGGCCTACCAAGGCGTCGACGGGTAGCCGGCCTGAGAGGGTGTACGGCCACATTGGGACTGAGATACGGCCCAGACTCCTACGGGAGGCAGCAGTGGGGAATATTGCACAATGGGCGGAAGCCTGATGCAGCGACGCCGCGTGGGGGATGACGGCCTTCGGGTTGTAAACTCCTTTCGATAGGGACGAAGCGTAAGTGACGGTACCTGTAGAAGAAGCACCGGCTAACTACGTGCCAGCAGCCGCGGTAATACGTAGGGTGCGAGCGTTGTCCGGAATTACTGGGCGTAAAGAGCTCGTAGGTGGTTTGTCGCGTCGTCTGTGGAAGTCCGGGGCTTAACTCCGGGGGTGCAGGCGATACGGGCATAACTTGAGTGCTGTAGGGGAGACTGGAATTCCTGGTGTAGCGGTGGAATGCGCAGATATCAGGAGGAACACCGATGGCGAAGGCAGGTCTCTGGGCAGTTACTGACGCTGAGGAGCGAAAGCATGGGTAGCGAACAGGATTAGATACCCTGGTAGTCCATGCTGTAAACGGTGGGCGCTAGGTGTAGGGGACTTCCACGTTTCCTGTGCCGTAGCTAACGCATTAAGCGCCCCGCCTGGGGAGTACGGCCGCAAGGCTAAAACTCAAAGGAATTGACGGGGGCCCGCACAAGCGGCGGAGCATGTGGATTAATTCGATGCAACGCGAAGAACCTTACCTGGGCTTGACATACACCAGATCGCCGTAGAGATACGGTTTCCCTTGTGGTTGGTGTACAGGTGGTGCATGGTTGTCGTCAGCTCGTGTCGTGAGATGTTGGGTTAAGTCCCGCAACGAGCGCAACCCTTGTCTTATGTTGCCAGCACGTGATGGTGGGGACTCATGAGAGACTGCCGGGGTTAACTCGGAGGAAGGTGGGGATGACGTCAAATCATCATGCCCCTTATGTCCAGGGCTTCACACATGCTACAATGGTCGGTACAGCGCGTTGCTACATCGTGAGGTGGTGCTAATCGCTTAAAGCCGGCCTTAGTTCGGATTGGGGTCTGCAACTCGACCCCATGAAGTCGGAGTCGCTAGTAATCGCAGATCAGCAATGCTGCGGTGAATACGTTCCCGGGCCTTGTACACACCGCCCGTCACGTCATGAAAGTTGGTAACACCCGAAGCCAGTGGCCTATCCTTTAGTGGGGGGGAGCTGTCGAAGGTGGGATCGGCGATTGGGACGAAGTCGTAACAAGGTAGCCGTACCGGAAGGTGCGGCTGGATCACCTCCTTTCTAAGGAGTTATATTTTTTGGCCTCGCAGTTGTGGGGTAACAATAGTTGAGTAGGCGGATGTTCTACTGCTGTTTTTTTTCTAAATTTCCGGGTGGAGACATACCCGCATACCTCAGTGGTGTGTGATGGGGATGGCTGGGGACATGAATTCTCAATACACGGCGATGATTTCCTTGTGGGGGGTTGTTGTGGGACTTGAGTATGTTGGTGCACTGTTGGGTGTCTGGGGCAACATTGTTGTTTCCTTTTTAAGATCACTGCGTGATAGCGCTGTGGCCGGGTGTTCTGGTTGTGGTGTTGTTGGTGGTGGTGTGTTGTGTGAGAACTGTATAGTGGACGCGAGCATCTTTATTCTTTTTTGTGTGTGTTTTTTGTTGAGTTAATGTGTTTGCCCCACATGCTTGCCTACTCGTGGGTGGGTGTGTGGTTGTGTGTTTTTTAAGGGCGCATGGTGGATGCCTTGGCATGCTAAGCCGATGAAGGACGTGTGAGGCTGCGTTATGCCTCGGGGAGTTGCCAACTAAGCGTTGATCCGAGGATGTCCGAATGGGGAAACCCCGTACTAGTTATGTGGTGCGACCTGCAGATGAATTCATAGTCTGTGTGGGGGTGACGCGGGGAAGTGAAACATCTCAGTACCCGTAGGAAGAGAAAATAAATTTAATGATTCTGCTAGTAGCGGCGAGCGAACGTGGATGAGGCTAAACCGTGTGCGTGTGATACCTGACAGGGGTTGCGTGTGCGGTGTTGTGGGATGCGACTTACCAGGGCTGTTGACTTGGTGCGTGTGTGGTTGTGTTAGTGGAAGTGGTCTGGGATGGCCTGCCGGAGTGGGTGAGAGCCCCGTACATGAAGGCGTAATCATATGTGTTGTTGTTTTCCCGAGTAGCAGTGGGCTCGTGGAATCTGCTGTGAATCTGCCGGGACCACCCGGTAAGCCTAAATACTTAGTGTGACCGATAGCGGATAGTACCGTGAGGGAATGGTGAAAAGTACCCCGGGAGGGGAGTGAAATAGTTCCTGAAACCGTGTGTCTACAATCCGTCAGAGACCCTCGTGTGGTTGATGGCGTGCCTTTTGAAGAATGAGCCTGCGAGTCAGCGGCATGTCGCGAGGTTAACCCGTGTGGGGTAGTCGTAGCGAAAGCGAATACTAATAGTGTGTTTGAGTGGCATGTCCTGGACCCGAAGCGGGGTGATCTACCCATGGCCAGTGTGAAGCAGCTGTAAGAGGTTGTGGAGGCGCGAACCCACTTAGGTTGAAAACTGAGGGGATGAGTTGTGGGTAGGGGTGAAAGGCCAATCAAACTCCGTGATAGCTGGTTCTCCCCGAAATGCATTTAGGTGCAGCGTTGTGTTAGCTTGCCGGAGGTAGAGCTACTGGTTGGTTGAGCGGGACTATTATCTTAGCAATGTCAGCCAAACTCCGAATGCCGGTTAAGTGGTGCATGGCAGTGAGACTGTGGGGGATAAGCTTCATAGTCGAGAGGGAAACAGCCCAGATCGCCGGTTAAGGCCCCTAAGGGTGTACTAAGTGGAAAAGGATGTGGGGTCGCGAAGACAGCCAGGAGGTTGGCTTAGAAGCAGCCATCCTTGAAAGAGTGCGTAATAGCTCACTGGTCGAGTGATTCTGCGCCGACAATGTAGTGGGGCTCAAGTACACCGCCGAAGCCGCGGCAATGAACTTTTGTTTGTTGGGTAGGGGAGCGTCGTGCATGGGGTGAAGCAGTACTGTAAGGGGCTGTGGACTGTGTGCGAGTGAGAATGCAGGCATGAGTAACGAGTGATAAGTGAGAATCTTATCCGCCGAATGACTAAGGGTTCCTGGGTCAAGTTCGTCTTCCCAGGGTGAGTCGGGTCCTAAGGCGAGGCCGACAGGCGTAGTCGATGGTTAACGGGTTGATATTCCCGTACCCGTATATGTGCGACCAAGGGCGAGGCAGTGATACTAACCACCCGTGCACTGTGACTGATTGATCTTCGGATCATGTGTTGTTGTGTGTGCGTGGGGCCTGATCTGTAGTAGTTCAGTGATGGGGTGACGCAGTGAGGTAGCCGAGCCATTTATTGGATTGTGGTGTAAGCGTGTGGCACGAACCTTTGTGAAATGCGGGGTTCATTGTGTGTGAGGCGTGATGCGTAGCCCTTTTTGGGTGATGTTGGTGATCCTGTACTGTCGAGAAAAGCCTCTAGCGATGTGTGTATATGGCCCGTACCCGAAACCGACACAGGTGGTCAGGTAGAGAATACTAAGGCGGTCGGGTGAACTGTGGTTAAGGAACTCGGCAAAATGCCCCCGTAACTTCGGGAGAAGGGGGACCCTATATGGTGATCGTTTTTTCGACGTGAGCTGTGTGGGGTCGCAGAGAATAGAGGGAAGCGACTGTTTATCAAAAACACAGGTCCGTGCGAAGACGTTGAAGTTGATGTATACGGACTGACGCCTGCCCGGTGCTGGAAGGTTAAGAGGACCTGTTAGGCCACTTGTGGTCGAAGCGGAGAATTTAAGCCCCAGTAAACGGCGGTGGTAACTATAACCATCCTAAGGTAGCGAAATTCCTTGTCGGGTAAGTTCCGACCTGCACGAATGGCGTAACGACTTCCCTGCTGTCTCAACCACAGGCCCGGTGAAATTGCAGTACGAGTAAAGATGCTCGTTTCGCGCGGCAGGACGAAAAGACCCCGGGACCTTCACTATAGCTTGGTATTGGTGTTCGGTGCGGTTTGTGTAGGATAGGTGGGAGACTGTGATCATTCAACGCTAGTTGTGTGTGAGTCGTTGTTGAAATACCACTCTGACCGTAGTGGATACCTGAACCTTGGCCCATGATCTGGGTTGGGGACAGTGCCTGGTGGGTAGTTTAACTGGGGCGGTTGCCTCCTAAAGAGTAACGGAGGCGCCCAAAGGTTCCCTCAGCCTGGTTGGCAATCAGGTGGTGAGTGTAAGTGCACAAGGGAGCTTGACTGTGAGACTGACAGGTCGAGCAGGGACGAAAGTCGGGACTAGTGATCCGGCACCTACTTGTGGATGTGGTGTCGCTCAACGGATAAAAGGTACCCCGGGGATAACAGGCTGATCTTCCCCAAGAGTCCATATCGACGGGATGGTTTGGCACCTCGATGTCGGCTCGTCGCATCCTGGGGCTGGAGTAGGTCCCAAGGGTTGGGCTGTTCGCCCATTAAAGCGGCACGCGAGCTGGGTTCAGAACGTCGTGAGACAGTTCGGTCTCTATCCGCCGCGCGCGTTGAAACTTGAAGAAGGCTGTCCCTAGTACGAGAGGACCGGGACGGACGTACCTCTGGTGTGCCAGTTGTCCCGCCTGGGGCATGGCTGGTTGGCTACGTACGGGAGGGATAACCGCTGAAAGCATCTAAGCGGGAAGCCTGTTTTGAGATGAGGTTTCTTTTGAGGTTCCCTAGAGACTATGGGGTTGATAGGCCGGATCTGGAAGCACTGTGAGGTGTGGAGGTGACTGGTACTAATAGACCGACAAACACCCAACAAATTGCAACCTGTGTGGTTGTGGGTGAGCGTGTTTTGCGAAACGAAAAAATGATTATGCACCAAGGGTTTGGTGTTTGCGTCCACTGTGCAGTGTCTGACACAGCACACACGGCTACCACTATTGTGTGGTGGTGGGTGTGTCTTGTGTAAGTGAATATGTATCTTCATGTGTCTGCTAGTCGCCTAGTGACAGTGCTGGTACACCCCAAGGGTGTGTCGGTGGTTGATGGCGGCGGGGAAACGCCCGGTCCCATTCCGAACCCGGAAGCTAAGCCCGCCCGCGCTGATGGTACTGCATCCGGGAGGATGTGGGAGAGTAAGTTACCGCCGACCTTTAAACAGAATAGATAACTACATATGTGTAAAGCCCCGGGTAAGAAACCATTAAGGTTTTTTACCCGGGGCTTTACCCATGCCCACAAACAGGGTTGGTGGGTGTGGGTTAGTAGAGTACGGCGCCGTGTGCTGCTGTGTGGACGAGTTTTGCGTATTTGCCAAGGACTCCGTGCAGGCGGGGGTTGTGGGGTGGTGTCCAGTTTGTGCGTCGGGCAGCGAGGGTGTCGTCGTCGATGAGTATGTCGATGGTGCGGTTGGGGATGTCGACTTTGATGGGGTCTCCGTCGTGGATAAAGGCGATGGGGCCGCCGTCGACGGCTTCGGGTGCGACGTGGCCGATGCATAGGCCGGTGGATCCACCCGAGAAACGCCCGTCGGTGATCAGCAGGACATCCTTACCAATCCCAGCACCCTTGATTGCGCCGGTAATGGCGAGCATTTCCCTCATACCTGGGCCGCCTTTTGGCCCCTCGTAGCGGATGACAACAACGTCTCCCTTTTTCAGCTCACCGTTGAGAACGGCATCCATGGCGGGCTTTTCCTGGTCGAAGACGCGAGCGGTGCCCTCGAAGACATCGGCGTCGAAACCCGCGGTCTTCACCACTGCTCCGTCTGGAGCCAACGAGCCCTTGAGGATGGAGAGGCCACCGGTGGCGTGGATGGGATCATCGAGTGCGCGAAGGATCTTGCCGTCAGGATCTGGAGGAGAAACACTTTCGAGGTTTTCCCTCACTGTCTTGCCTGTCACGGTGAGGCAATCGCCGTTGAGGAGGCCGGCGTCGAGAAGTGCCTTCATGACAACAGGGATGCCACCGATTTTAAAGACGTCGTTCATGACGTATTGGCCGAAGGGCTTCACGTTGGCCAGATGAGGGACCTTGTCGGAGACGGCATTAAAGTCATCGAGAGTGAGGTCTACCTCGGCCTCGTGCGCAATAGCCAACAAGTGCAACACGGAGTTGGTGGAGCCACCCAGAGCCATGACTACTGCCACGGCGTTGAGGAGAGACTCCCGGGTGATGATGTCACGAGTGGTAATGCCCTTTTCCAAAAGACCGACTACTGCCTTGCCCGATGCGCGCGCGTATTCGGTGCGATTGCGGTGGATAGCTGGTGGGGCAGCGGAGCCTGGCAAGGACATCCCCATCGCCTCAGCAGCAGATGCCATGGTGTTAGCAGTGTACATGCCGCCACATGCGCCCTCGCCTGGACAGACTGCACGCTCGATGGCACCGAGGTCCTTCTCGCTCATCTTCCCGGCACGGCAGGCACCAACAGCTTCGAAAGCATCGATGAGGGTGACTTCCTTTTCGGTACCGTCCTCGAACTTGGCAGTTCCGGGCATAGTGGAACCGTTGTAGAGGAATACCGAGGAAAGATCGAGGCGCGCTGCTGCCATGAGCATGCCTGGGATGGACTTATCGCAGCCTGCGAGAAGTACCGAACCGTCGAGGCGCTCGGCGGACATGACCGTTTCAACGGAGTCAGCGATGACTTCACGCGAAACCAGCGAGTAGTGCATACCCTCGTGGCCCATAGAAATACCGTCGGAAACAGAAATCGTACCGAACTCCAGTGGGAAGCCGCCAGATTCGTGCACACCGTCCTTAGCGAATTCCGCCAGCTTTTTTAGCGTCAGGTTACAAGGTGTGATTTCGTTCCAAGAAGAAGCGACACCAATTTGGGGTTTGTCCCAATCGTCGTCGCCAAGCCCCACAGCACGGAGCATGCCGCGGGAGGCCGTACTTTCGATTCCGTCGGTGACATCGCGTGAACGGGGCTTGATATCAACGCGGTCTGTAGTTGTGTGCTCAGTTGTGTCGTCCATGTCCGCATTCTACGGCGAATCCCAGACTTTAGACAGGGTAGGAAAAAGTATGCCCAGACCAGTCATTCAAGCAACTGTGCTCACGGGGTGCAGGGAAAGTACGATGAAGAGGTTCATAACTTTGGTGAAAAGAGGTTCCCATGATGGCCAAGCACCGGGCTGAGGATGACGCAGATTCCACGCCCAATTCTGAATCGAAGGCAGCGGCTGCTCGCGCAGTAGATCTATTCAAGCAGTACGGCGAAGGCGATACGGCAGTCGTGGCACTTGACCATGTCAACGTGGAGTTTGCCCGCAACGAGTTCACAGCGATTATGGGGCCGTCCGGTTCGGGCAAGTCCACATTGATGCACACGATGGCGGGGTTGGATTCCTCGACGTCGGGCTCGGCATTCATCGGTGATACAGACCTGTCCACGTTGAACGATAAAGAAATGACAAACCTGCGCCGAGATCGCTTGGGCTTTATCTTCCAGTCGTTTAACTTGGTGCCCACACTGACCGCAGCCGAAAATATCACGCTGCCCACCGACATTGCCGATGGCAAACTCGACCAAGCCTGGTTCGAGGAAGTGACCTCTCGCCTCGGGCTGACCAACCGCTTAACGCACAGGCCAGCAGAGCTCTCCGGTGGTCAGCAGCAGCGCGTGGCCTGTGCACGCGCATTGGTGTCTCGTCCGGAGATTATCTTTGGCGACGAGCCCACCGGCAACCTGGACTCCAATTCTTCTAAAGAAGTGCTCAATATTTTGCGTACCGCTGTAGATAGCGACAACCAGACCGTCGTCATTGTGACCCACGATGCGACCGCGGCTTCGTATGCTGATCGAGTAATTTTCCTCGCTGATGGCCAGATCGTCAATGAGCTGCGCGATCCAACGATCGACAAGATCTTGGCCACGATGACGGGAATCGAGTAGTTCATGAATTCCACCATGCGAAAAGTGTCGCTGCGCAACATTGCGGCACACCGGGTGCGTCTCGCGCTGACAGTGCTGTCGGTAGTATTGGGAACGGCATTCATTTCGGGCTCGTTTATGTTCACCAATTCTTTGCAGAACACCTTCGATTCGGTGATGAACACCTCCTACAAGGGCGTCGATGTTGTTGTCAGCGCAGGTGACAACCAACCCGGGGTTCCTAAAGAAACTGGCGATGCCATCGCAGCCGATGCGCAGGTAGACAAAGTTAACGTCTCCGGCAGTACGACGGTGGTAGTGGCAAACGATGCACGCGAGGCGATTCAAACTGGGGGCGGCAGCTCGTCGATAAGTATCTTTTATCCCCCGGAGCAGCGGGTCGGCCAGAACCTTGACATGACTCAGGGTGTGGTGCCGCAAGGGCTCGACGAGGTTGTGGTCAATGCGAAGGCCGCCGAAAAGTTTGGGATTTCGGTGGGGCAGAAATTGATCGTGGTCGATCCGCTCGCGCGCCATGAGGTGAACGTGGTGGGTCTCTACGATGTGGAGCTTGATCAGGGTACGTCGATCAATTTGCTGATGGATAGTGCCTCTTACCTCGAGCAATACACCGATGGTGTGTTCTATCCGGGGCTTTCTGTTTCTGCGGCCGCGGGGGTGAGCCCGGAGGATTTGGTCACGCACCTGCAGCAGACATATCCAGACGTGAAGGTCGAGACGGGGCAAAAGCTTGCCGACGAAGTCTCTCAATCTATCTCTGACGCGCTGAGCTTTGTCAACTACTTCCTCATTGCGTTTGGACTGGTTGGCCTGCTCGTGGGCACCTTCCTGATTGCGAATACGTTCTCGATGATTGTTGCGCAGCGGACGAAGGAATTTGCGCTGCTGCGTGCGCTTGGCGCTTCGAAGGGCCAGATCAGCCGTTCCGTTGTGGCGGAAGCGTTCATCGTGGGCCTGATTGGTTCGGCGTTGGGCATTGTCGCTGGCGCTGGCCTAGTTGCGGTGATTAAGGCTGTGATGGCGCAGACCGGTAATCCGCTTCCTAACTCTGGGCTCGGGTTGTCGGTGTCTGCCATTGTGATTCCTCTGGTCGTGGGTACCTTAGTCACGGTCATTTCGGCGTGGGCACCGGCGCGTCGCGCGGGTCAGGTTGAGCCGGTGGAAGCGATGCGCTCGAGCGAATCCGCCTCGCCGCAACCGCTGAGGAATCGGACGATTATTGGCGTGGTGATGATCGCCGCCGGTCTCATCGTTGCAGGGTGGGCCGTGCAATGGGAGGCGGGGTCGACCGGCAATCGCGCCAGCCTTGTCGGCGTGGGAACGTTGCTTGTAATCATCGGATTCTTCCTTGCCGGTCCCGCACTGTCGCTGCCATTGGTTCCACCATTCGGGCGTCTGATCGGATTGCCTTTCGGTTCCGTGGGCAAGCTCGCCTCGACAAATACGCAGCGCAACCCGCGCAGGACCTCCGCGACGGCGTTTGCGCTAATGCTCGGCGTTGCTTTGGTCACGGCCATCGGTATGTTCGGTGCGACGATGCGTGACTCGATTGCAGATTTCGCGAAAAACGAGGTGAGCGCGGAGTTCGTTTTGTCCGGTCCGCAGACGGGTGGGTTCCCGGTTCCTAGTGATGTCCCGGATATCGTGCGCGGTGTTGACGGAGTCAATGAGGTTGTGACGTATTCGCAGGTCCCAGTTGCAATCGATGGGCACTACGGGCATGAATACGGTGGTGGCCAAGGCATGTCGGATGTCATCAGTGGCGATCCCTCACGGCTTGTCAACATGGATGTTCAAGAAGGGTCGGCAGATCTAACAGGTAATACGGTCATCGTGCCGCGTCCGCTTGCCGACGAGAACAACTGGCACGTAGGCGACACCGTAACGTTGAGTGCACCTGGCATGAGCCCCGCTACGGTGGACCTGAAGGTTGGGGGAATTTTTGGGGAAATGGGAATTTTCCAAAGCTTCCTGATTTCCTATGACGCAGTATCCGAGATCGTGCCGCCGCAGGCTGCCACGGTGATGATGGTCGGTGTTAATGGTGACGGCACAGCCGACCACGAGCAGCTCCGCGCGAATCTGGAGCAAGCGGTGCGAGACGCGATCGTTGTTCAAGTTCGTGACACCGATGAGATGGTCGGCGAAGCATCGATGGCCATTAACCAAATGCTGTCGATTCTCTACGCCCTGCTTGCGCTTGCCGTGATTATTGCGATTTTGGGCATCGTGAACACCTTGACCCTCTCGGTGATTGAACGACGTCAAGAGATCGGCATGCTGCGTGCGGTGGGTATGCAGCGGAATCAGGTTCGGATCATGATCATTCTTGAGTCCATACAGATCTCAGTCTTTGGTGCCGTGTCCGGCATGATTATCGGTCTTGCCTTGGGTTGGGCCTTCCTGACAGTTCTTGCGGACCAAGGGCTGAATACGATTTCGATCCCGTGGAACTTACTTGTCACCATGCTCATCGGTTCGGGAGTTGTCGGTGTTTTGGCAGCTTTGTGGCCAGCACAAAAGGCAGCGAAGACTCCGCCACTGGATGCGATTACCGATTAAAGGATTAAAGGTGGTGGCCTGCGCTACCAAGCAGCGAAAATCAGGCCACCCCAAATCGTGCCACGCCAAGCAGCAATGATGCCGATAATTAGTGTTGCTGCTGCGTAGATGACAAGCGTTCGCCACTTCTTAGCCTTGATGAGCTGGCCTAGTTCACGCGAGAGCGTGGACCACGTGGATAAACCACCGGCGAAACCCGTGCCGAAGGCCAAGGGGATGTAGCCTGGGCCCATCACGGCGATGCCAAGTACTACACTTCCCACAATGTTCGCAGCGAAGGTGCCGACGAAAGGCGTTGGAATTTTAGCCAGGGCCCAGCGCGAGATGCCGCCCAGAAATCCACCGCAGCCAACTAGCGCTATGACAATGAGCGGCTCGATTTCTTCCACCTCCCCCGGAGAAAGTCTGCCAGGAGGTAGGCGCCCACCGATGCGATAAATGTGACTGCAGCGAGTACGACTGCGTCGGTGAATTCCGATTGAGCGACGGCGAGTGCGAAGGCTGAATAGGTGGTAAAACCGCCCAGAAATCCGGTCCCCCAGAACAACCCCGGTGCGAATAATCCCATGGCAAAGCAGCCGACAATATTAATTACCAGGGTGACTGCTACGTCGTTTCCGGGTGAGGGCAGAAGCGTTGCGACGACAAAAAGAAGCCCGTAGCGGGTCAGCGCACCGAGTGCGGCACCAACCCCTACGAGCAATCCTTCTTTGATCATTTACACGATCTTACTTCTTCGGCTACTTCCAATTCATCTGCTGCTGTTCGACGAACTGGCGCACCTCCTCGGGAGACTTGCGCAGGTCCGGATCGAACTTGAGATAAGCCTTGGTCTCTCGTGCCACCAGCCCCGAGAGGATGATCAAGCCGATCAGGTTCGGCAGCGCCATCAGGCCATTTGCTAGGTCGGAGAAGTTCCAGACGATGTCGAGCTCTGTGGTTGCACCGATGAAGACGACACAGGTGAAAATGAGTCGGTAGGGCAGAGAGGCCCACTCACCGAACAGCGCAACCGAGGAACGCTCACCATAGTAGGACCAGCCAATAATGGTAGAGAAGGCGAAGAAGATCAGGGAGACGGAGACGATCGTTCCGCCCCATTCGCCTGGAAGCACAGTGGAGAAGGCTGCACTGGTCATCACTGCGGCGTTCTCGGAGCCCATATCCCACACACCGGAGGCCACGATGACAAGGCCGGTGATGGAGACAACGATCATGGTGTCAATGAAGGTCTGCGTCATGGAGACTAAGCCTTGGCGAGTAGGGTGGGAGGTTTTTGCCGCCGCAGCCGCAATAGCTGCCGAACCCATGCCGGATTCGTTAGAGAAGATGCCTCGGGCCACACCATAGCGCACGGCCATCATGATGCCGGCACCGAGGAATCCGCCGGTGGCAGCGGTGCCGGTAAAGGCATCAGTAAAGATCAGCCCGAGAGCAGGCAGGAGCTGATCGGCCATGAGCACAAGAGCAACGAGGCCACCAGTGACGTAGACAAAGATCATCAATGGGACAAACCCCGCGGTGATTTTGCCGATCGACTTGATACCGCCCAACAGAACAGCGCCAACGGCGACGAACATGATGATGCCGGTGATCCACGGGTCGACTCCGAAGGTATCTTCCATGCCCGCTGCCACGGAATTGCCCTGGGTCAGGTTACCGATGCCGAAGGAAGCGATCACGGCGAAGAGCATGAAGGTAAACGCCAAGATCTGGCCGAGGGGTCCTGGGATGCCGCGGCGCAGATATTCCTGCGGGCCACCGGCCTGGTTGCCTTTACTGTCAGTGGTACGGAATCGCACACCGAGGTAGGCCTCGGTGTACTTCGATGCCATGCCGACGAGGCCCGTAAACCAAATCCAGAACAAAGCACCTGGGCCGCCCATGGCAATTGCGGTAGCGACACCGACGATATTGCCGGTGCCCACTGTGGCGGCCAAAGCAGTGGTCAGCGCCTGGTAGTTGGAGATATCGCCTTCGCCGTCTTCTTGCTTGTCGAAAAGGCCGAAACGCAGCGCGCGACCGAGAGTGCGGAATTGGATTCCTGCCAAACGAAAGGTCAGAAAGAGCCCGGTACCTAGAAGGAGTGGGATCAGCAGCCATGGGCCCCACACAAACGAGGATGCGGCAACAAGAATGTCGTTTATTGTCTCGGTCATGGTTAAAAACTAGTGTTTACCAGAAATCAACGAAACGCCATTCTTTAAGGTGATATCTTTAGACCCCGTATGTGGGGGTGGATTAGTTAAAAGTTCCTGGGGAATTTGCAGGATATATGGTCCGAAAGTTGGAGCGAATTTCAAAACTTTCTGGGAAAAGTATAATCCGCTGCTGATTTTCCAGCTGGCCCTCTTAAAGCCCACCCTAAAGCTCACCTTAAAGATGGCGAAAAGGTGAAGAACTTCAAGTTTCGTGGCCAAATAGTTCTCCTTTGACCACAATGGAAAGTAAGCATTTTCAAAAACTCTCAAAGGAGAACCGTCATGGCACATGAGCGTGCGGGACAACTTGCTCAACCGGAAGACCTCATCGATATCGCAGAGGTGGTCACCGCCTACTACACGCGAGATATTGATCCGGAAAACCCAGATCAGCAGGTCGCCTTCGGCACCTCCGGTCACCGCGGTTCTTCTCTGGACAATGCCTTCAACGAGCAGCACATCTGGGCGACCACCCAGGCAATCGTCGATTATCGCCGCGACAACAACATCGGCGGCCCCGTCTACATCGGCCGCGACCCACATGCGCTCAGCGAGCCTGCGATGGTTTCGGCACTTGAGGTGCTCATTGCTAATGAGATCGCAGTGCTTGTCGACGATCGCGGGCGCTACACCCCGACCCCTGCCGTCAGTCACGCGATTCTCGCTCACAATGCCAACCTGGCTGGGGGAGTGACGGGCACCGATCCGAAGCGCGCCGATGGCATCGTGATCACTCCTTCTCACAACCCTCCTCGTGATGGTGGCTTTAAATACAACCCGCCTTCAGGTGGCCCCGCGGACACGGATGCGACGGATTGGATTGCCAATCGCGCCAACGATTACCTGCGTGCGAACCTTGAAGGCGTCAAGCGCACCTCGGTGACCGGCGTGCTGGATGCCCGGGCGCAGAAGCACAACTACCTAGATACATATGTGGCCGACCTTCCGAACGTGGTCGACATTGATGTAATTCGTTCTTCCAACCTGTCCATCGGCGCAGACCCCATGGGTGGCGCATCGGTGGATTACTGGGGTGCTATTGCTGAAGCGCACAAGCTCAACCTGACAGTGGTCAACCCAAATGTCGATGCCACCTGGCGGTTCATGACCCTAGATACTGACGGCAAGATCCGTATGGATTGCTCGAGCCCGAACTCCATGGCTTCTCTTGTGCAAAACCGCGATAAGTATGACATCTCCACCGGCAATGATGCTGACGCAGACCGGCACGGCATTGTCACCCCTGATCACGGGTTGATGAATCCGAACCACTACCTGGCCGTGGCCATCGAGTATCTTTTCGCAAACCGTCCAGGTTGGAGCGAAGGTACCGCAGTGGGTAAGACCTTGGTGTCTTCCTCGATGATTGACCGCGTGGTTGCATCGCTTGGACGCAAGCTTGTTGAGGTGCCCGTTGGATTCAAGTGGTTTGTCCCTGGTCTTATCGACGGCTCTGTTGGCTTCGGTGGCGAGGAATCTGCGGGTGCATCCTTCCTGCGCCAAGACGGAACCGTGTGGTCGACGGATAAGGATGGTCTAATCATGGACCTTCTCGCAGCGGAGATCACCGCAAAGACCGGCAAGACTCCTTCTCAGCGCTACGCAGAATTGGCCGCGGAATTCGGTGCACCGGCCTACGCGCGTACCGATGCCGAAGCTAACCGTGAGCAAAAGGCGAAGCTCAAGGCCCTGTCGCCCGACGACGTGAAGGCGACCGAGCTAGCCGGCGAGGCAATCGTCGCAAAGCTTACTAATGCTCCTGGCAACGGCGCACCTATTGGTGGCCTGAAGGTGACCACGGAGAATGCGTGGTTCGCGGCTCGACCATCGGGAACCGAGGACAAGTACAAGATTTACGCCGAATCCTTCAAGGGTGAAGAACACCTCGCGCAGGTGCAGAAGGAAGCACAGCAAGTCGTCTCCGACGTTCTGGGATAAACATTTCTACATAGGAGTGACAAGGCTCATAGCAGATTTGGTGACCTATTCAGTTATTTCACAGGGCCTGCTATGGGTTTCGTCTAGGTTTTTCGCTATGGTCATTTTGTGACCACGACGAATGAGCAGAGCGTAACAGCAGAATCAGACTCGCCTGGGCTGAAGAAGAATTTCTTTACCAAGGACAGGATCCTCGATGTAATTGGGGCAATCTGTCGTTTCTATCTTGGCTATATTTGGCTCTCTGCCGGTTTATCCAAGATGGGTGACCATATGAATGTCACTCAGACGATTGAAGCGTATGAAATTTTCACCCCAGCATGGTCGGATTTGCTTGCGCGCGTAATTGGGCCGCTGGAAATAATCGGTGGTCTTTTGCTCATTTTCGGTGTCTTCCTTCGCCCTTCGGCGAAGCTGTCGGCAGTAGTGCTGACTCTGTTCATAATTGGACTAGGTTCGGCATGGGCACGTGGTCTAGAGATCAATTGTGGCTGCTTCAACCCAGATCCGAATCAAGAGGCCACGAACTATCTGGCGACGATTTTGCGGGATGTTGTCTACTTTGCGATGAGCTTGTTCATTGTTTATCGCCCGTTCAAGAAATTCGCGATCTACCCGTAAAACCCATAAGAAAAATTGGCAAGGTGAAAATAAGTGAGTAACAAAAAGGTTCAGAATCCCAACGAAAAGGGCAATACTGCCTTTCTGTGGACCATTATTGCGGTGATCGTCATCGCTGCGGTGGCAGTTGGATTGATCGTATTCAACGGTCGCAGTGACAAGGCAGCGGCCGTTGCTGAGAACATGACCGATGTCAATGGCGTGTCCATGAGCTTTAATAAGGACGCGGGAATTGTCACTCTGGAGGCTGAGAACGCAAATGCTTCTGTGCCTAGCGCAGAGCTGTTCGAGGACTTCTCGTGCCACTACTGTGCACAGCTCTCAGCTGATACGGATACGCAGATGCTTCAGGAGATTGAAGGCGGCAATCTTGCAGTAGATATCCGGCCGTTGACCTTCCTTGACCGCGGCGCCGAGGGCAACTCCACTCACGCGTTGGCAGCAGCCCTAGCCACGGCCGATTCTGGCGATGCCAAGCTGTACTGGAACTTCCGTGAGTACTTGATGGCGAACCAGCAGCAGATCTACAACTCCTGGAACGGCGATGACTATGCCAACCTGGCTGAGCAGTTTGGCGCCGACTCTGAGACTGTCAAGGCCATCCGTGACGGCGCATACACTGACGATGCGACACGAATCGGACAGGGCAACGCTGACTACCTCAATGAGAAGACTGGCGAAGTCTCTTCCCCTCGCGTGCTTGTAGATGGCAAGGACGTCGATGTTCCGCAGATCAACCAGTGGATCGACGCTGTTGTAGCTTAGGTTCTTTACCTGGCATCTTGACCTGGCTTCTTTACTGCGACGAACCTGAACCGAGAGTGATTTGGTTGAGGTTCGCGCAGTGATGTAAGGTAAACAAAGTTACTTGGCAATGTATTAACACTGTATAGACACTGCTAGTACGGGGCTATGGCGCAGTTGGTAGCGCACCACACTGGCAGTGTGGGGGTCAGGGGTTCGAATCCCCTTAGCTCCACCCAAAGTTTCTTACGGGAACACGCGACATCGGAAGATGTGGTGTGTTCCCATTTCGCTTCCCTGCCTTCGTAACCGCTGTCGTGTGCTTCGCGGAAGATCGTCGCGAACGGCTTTGCCAAGGTCGGGCGGAGTGTTCGTCGTCGGTGATGTCGAGGCGCGTGTAGAACGCTTGATTCGCGATTCGCCGGTCTGCGTCGCCGAAGTGCGCGTAGGCACGGTACCACGTCGGTCAGCAGGCGGATGCGGTCTTGGTGGCGTTTGAGCGTGTCGAGGCCGATGGCGTCGGCGAAGTGCGCCGCGAGCAGCTTGTCGGACTCGGATTCCATCCTGGCTCGGTTCGCGGTGCGGTCCGCCAGCTCTTGATCGTTCCCTGCGTTGCGCTCGTCGAATGCCGCGTCAACCTCGGCCGGGACACGTTGGTAAGCGGCGTCGCTGATCGTGATGCTCACGTAGGAGTCCGCAGCGGGACGTTCATCAACAGCAACTGGCACAGCTCGCCTCGTGCAACTTGTTTTCTTTCCGGCTCTCTCGGAGCAGATGAAGTGGTGTAGGTCTCGCCGCGCGGGTTGGTGGCGAAGTCGAGCAGCATCCTCGACCCGCAGGTGCCACAATGCAGCAGATCTTTGAGGTGGGGGCGTGTTGGACGTGGCGGATCATCTTCGCCCTCCGCGCTTTCAACAGTGATTGCACTTTGTCGAATAGTGCCGGTTCCACGATGGAGTCATGCGCGTCGGGGTACAGGGCACCTTTGTAGCGGATCACACCCGCGTAGTACGGGTTGGTCAGGAGCTTGTAGTACGGGTTGGTCAGGAGCTTGTAGAGCGTGTTCTTCCCGAGCGGCTTCGAAGGCCGCTAAGGCGTCGGCACCGTCAGCAACCCCCGCGGGATCAATTCGAGGATCAGGCCGGTGAAGGAGATCTCACCTTCGGCGTAGCACTCGAACGCTCAAGTGATAAGCGGTGCCCAGTCGGGATCAACTTCGACGGTGCGATTCTCGCGCCCGTTGTCGTCGGTGCGGCGGACGTTCAAGTAGCCGATTGGTGCGCGCATCGGAGTGCCGCCCTGGGCGACCTTCTGCGTCAACCCCTTCGTAACGTCGGTCGCCAGATTGCGACTGTAGAACTCCGCGATGCTCGACATTATGCCGTGCACGAGCATGCCCGACGGTGTCTGGTCAATCAACTCGGTAGCGGAAACGAGGGTAACGCCTGCGCCTATGAGTGCCTCGTGAATTTTCACGTCGCCCGCGTCCACGAACTCGCGCACGATGCGCGCGCCGAGTTCGTCTGCCTTGCGGTGGTTCGCCTCACGCTGGGCGGGGATAGAGAACCCTTCCTCGGTTCCGCCGCGCCCGGCATGCTTACGAGCCGAGACGCGCAGGTAGGAAACAGCCAGTTACACCGGCTTGTCGCCCGCCTCCGCGTCTAGGGTGGCGATGGAGGGAGCAGTGGTGGTCATGCGGTGCTCCTTCGTTGGTGCAACTGCTCGGGATCGGGTTCATTTTCTACTCGGCCTCTCCGGTCTGACAGGCGGCTCAGGTTCGGAGGAATCGGGAGGTCGTAAGGGTCGGGCTCCCCAGCTCGGTAGGCCTCCCAACGTGCCCGCGTGATGTTCAGTACCCACTCCACCAGCTTGCTTATGTCCGGTTCGCCACACCGGATCGTGCGGAGGCGGAGCTGCCGTGGATCATTCCCTGACGTTGTGCCTGACCTCGCGCCGAGCGCACCCCGGCCGTGCATCGATGCTGATCCCCGTGTGGTCGACACCGAGCAGCAGCATGCCACCACCGCGCTAGCCCTCCACGCTGTGATCGAAACGAACCCATGGTCGAGCATCAGCGTCTCCGCCCGTGTATTCGGCGAAGTAGCCGTGAGGAAGACCCCGGCGCCTACGTCAACGCCCGCCGCGTACGGCAGGTCGAGGACGCGACCCGCACTGCCCGGCAAGCCCGCGGCGAAGTCGAGAAGCTACGGACGCTCACACCGGACGAGGCTGTCGAGCGGATCGCGCTCACTCGTGCAGCCGAGGAAGAGAGACGCGAGACCGCCCGCATGCTCGCAGAACGCGAACGCCAACTCCGCATCTCCCGCTCGTCCCACAGCAGCCCCGGCCATGGCAGGCCGATTCTGGGCCGGTGAGGTTAATCCAAGGTTCTCGGTAGCAACGGAGGTCTTGCTTGTTTTCGGGAGACCTAGGTAGGGCAAGGTTCGTAGGCTAGCAGTGTCGAGTTGCAACTCGACAGTACCACTCTCGATAGTGGTACTATCGAGTTGTGAAGATCTCTGAGCTATCGCAAGCGTCTGGCACTCCTATGCCGACGATCAAATACTACATTCGCGAGGGCTTGCTTGGTGGCGGGGAGCGGGTCAATGAGACTCGCACCGAGTACTCCGACGCGCATGTGCACCGTCTACGTCTCATTCGTGCGCTGGTTGACGTTGGGAAGTTACCGATCAGTTCGGTGCAGGCGGTGCTGGGTGCTCTTGATGATCCTGCGTTGCCGCTCGGTGAGACGTTCGACATCGCTCAGCATGTGCTCGTCAGCCCTGGGATCGCGGAAGGGCAGGAGCCTTCCCTAGCAAGTCTGGGGCGCGTCGAGGCCGTGGCCGTCCGCATGGGGTGGAGCAATGCCGATACCAACGTTGGGCGGATCATTGTGGCTCGGACGTTGGATACGTTCGAGCGGCTCGGATTCTTTGTGGATGACGAGTATCTCGACGCTTATGCGCGGGCAGCGAATGAGGAAGCTGCTGCCGACCTGGGGGCGCTCGCGTCTATCGAGGATCGCACGGCGAGAACAGAGCTGATGGTGACGGGAACCGTGCTCGGGGACACGCTCGCGGCGGGGCTGCGAAGGATCGCACAGGCGCACGTCACTGCTGAGAAGGGGCTGTTCAGATGAGCGGGATGATCGTTGTTGACCGCCTCTCGAAGCGTTTCAAGGACGTGTATGCGGTCAGAGACCTTTCGTTCACCGTGGCAGAAGGGTCACTGTTCGCGTTCCTGGGCACCAACGGGGCGGGAAAAACAACCACGATTTCGTGCTTGACGACGCTGCTGAACTTCACCGAGGGAACGATCACCGTCGATGGGCTTCGGGTGGGTGCAGAAGATCACAGGATTCGTGAGCGGATCGGAGTGGTGTTTCAACAGTCGCTGCTCGACCCCCAGCTCACTGCTCTCGAAAATCTTAGGCTTCGAGCGAAATTCTACGGGGTGACACCTGAGAGCATTACCGAAGTGGTTCGCCAGGTTGACCTCTCAGGGTTTCTCAACCGTCGGTACGGTGTGCTCTCCGGTGGCGAGAAACGTCGCGTCGATATCGCGCGGGCGCTGTTGCATCGGCCGCGAGTCCTCGTGCTCGATGAGCCGACCACCGGGCTTGATCCTTCCAGCCGGGAACAAGTGTGGGAAGCGATTAGCCATCTGCGGGCGTCGCTTGGCCTTACGGTGCTTCTGACCACCCACTACATGCACGAGACTGAGGCCGCCGATGAGGTGCTCGTCATCAACCGTGGCCAGGTGCTTGCCACCGGCACCCCGATGGAGCTGCGCGCTCAGCACTCCACCGCACGCCTCTCCCTAGTCGCTGCACCCGGAGGACGTCAGGCCATTATAGCGGCGGTTGAGCGTCTGCTGCCAGGCCAGGGCTGGTTCGAGCAGGGCGGGGCGATACTCGCGGACGCACCCGATTCCCGCGCCGTCCGGCAATTACTTACCGAGACTACGGAAGCCGTGGCTGACTTCCAATACATCCAGGGGACGATGGATGACGTGTTCATCGGCCTCACCACGGATCGGAAGAACGCATGACCGTCACGCTCGCGCTCGTACGCCGCAACCTCGTCCTCTACTTTCGCGAAATCGGGGGCGTCGCACTCTCCCTGCTTTCCGCAGCAATCCTGCTCGGGCTGTACTCGCTTTTCCTCGGCAAGCTACAGATTGACCGCATCACCGAGCAACTGCCCGCCGCCCCCGAGGGCGATGTACAGTTCTTCGTCAGTTCCTGGGTTTTCGCAGGCATGGTCATGATCGTGACGTTCACCACGGGACTGGGGGCGCTCGGCACCTTCGTCGATGACCGTGCCACCGGGCGTTTCGCCGAGTTTCGCGTCTCACCGATCCGCCGCTACCAACTCGTCCTCGGCTATCAGCTCGCCGCATTCATCGTCGCCGTCATCATGAGCTCCATCATCCTTGTCATCGGCACGATCGCGCTCACGGTCGTCTCAGGGCAGGCTCCCGAGGTTTCGGACATGCTCGCCGCCGGATGGTATGTGCTGCTGTTGTCTTTCGTGTTCTCCGCACTGTCATCGTTCATCATGACGTTCGTGAAAACACGCGCTGGGTTCACCGGGGTCAGCGTCACGGTCGGCACCGTGCTCGGGTTCATTGCAGGCGCGTACCTCCCGATCGGCACGCTCTCGGACGGCATCGGCACCGCGCTGAATTCCATGCCGTTCTCTCCCGCCGCGATGCTGCTGCGCGAACCCCTCGCGGGCAGCGCGCTGAACACGCTCGCAGACGGGAACGAGAAGGTACGAGACGTACTTGCCGAGTTCTACGGTTTCACCCTCGACCTCGGAGACCTGACCCTCAGCCCGTGGCTTGTCCAAGCCGCGCTCCTGCTGATCGCGGTCGCGTTCACCATCTTGGCGTCGCTTCGCATCGGGCGCTCGTTCCAGAATCGCGTATGAGTCTCGGCGCAGGTCGATCCTGCACTGTCATAGGGTCTTCATCCATACCGTGCCCCGATGAGCCCCGAACTGGCGAGCCACCGCGTTCACACTAACGCCACGCCCACGGGCTGTTCGCATAGCGTCCACTTCCTTTTCCGTGAGCCGTGTTCGAGGTTGTTTCTTTGGTTCCGCTGACGCACCGATCAGAGCGTCGTCGGCATCGTCTACCTCGTCGCAGCCCCGCTGAGACCCTTGATTCCACGCGGAAACGAGCTTCGGAACCCGTGGTCGTCTGTTCCCACAGCTCCCACAGCGCTCAATTGCTTCCACAAATAGTAAAACCGCTGGTCACTTATGACCAGCGGTTTTCTTGTGTCTACGCAGGTAGTGGCCCTAATGCCTGAGGGTAGGGGTGGACGCAAACAGACAACGAGGAACCTAGTTAGGGGAAAATAAGGAGAAAGACCCAGAGTTCACCGCGAGACTGGGCTAGGAGTCCCGTCTCGAGGCGAGCATTACGCAGAACTAGATCGCTGCTGAACCTTAACGGGCTGCGGCCAATTGGGTCTGAGTCCGTTGTTTGTTGTTTAAATGAGTGAGTAAGCGTTCACTTTCGATTTCGAGATTGGGGAGCAGCTTGTCCAACCAGTTAGGGACACCAGAATGATCGCAGGGGCAAGTATTTTTTGTGGAGGGCACCTCAGGGCTGGCCATAAATAGGCGAAGAAGTATTTACCGCGAAACCTATTACCTGTAGTGTGAAAGGTATGGAAAGCGCAACATTTACCAAGAAGGGCTCTAGTCCTCAATCAGCCGCAGCAGAAGCTGCTGGTCTGCGCTGGCTCCGCGAGGCATCGGATCGAGTTGTGCAAGTTGTCCGGCTTGACGTTGAGGCGAACACGCTCACGCTCAGACGCCTAGACCGCGCTCGGCCCACTGCGGAAGCGGCGCGGTGGGCAGGAGCGGAACTGGCCAAGATCCACGCAGCGGGTGCCCCAGCATTCGGTTCACCTCCGGAGGGGTGGGAAGGGCCGAACTTCATCGGCCGGATTAGGCAGGAATGCACTCCGACGAATCGGTGGGCACCTTTCTATACCAGCCAGAGGGTACTTCCATTTGCAGAGGCAGCAGCGAAGAACGGCAGCCTCTCAGCCGACGGCTTGATGCTGGTGAAAAGGGCCTGCGCAGCCATTGAAAACGAAGACGCGGACGCGGTGGTCTCCAGGATTCACGGCGACCTCTGGTCGGGTAACTTGATGTTTAGTCCTGATGGCCCGCACTTTATTGATCCATCAGCTCACGGTGGCCACGCCCACACCGACCTGGCCATGCTCTCACTTTTCGGAGTGAGCCATTTCGAGGAGTTGGTGGAAGGGTATGAGACTGTCACGCCATTGGAACCGGGCTGGCGCGAGCGCATCCCTGTGCATCAGCTCCACCCGCTCGCCGTGCATACGCTAACGCATGGCAGCGGCTACGAGCGTGAACTGGAAAAAGCGGCCCGGGCCACGATTTCCCTGCTGGGCTAGTTTTTCCACCAGGTTTCTGCCGGTCCTGGAGGAAGGTGGCGCTTGTGTTGGCCTACCTTCCACAAGTGTTCGATGCGCTCCCGGGCAGAATCGGGGATCTGCTTGCCTTCCAGGTAATCGTCGATAAGCGAATATGAAATACCCAATGCCTCCTCGTCGGGCAGTGCCGGGCGATCCTCCTCGAGGTCGGCGGTAGGGACCTTCTCGTAGAGCGCCGCGGGGCTTCCCAAGGCCTGGAGCAGCTGCGCGCCCTGGCGTTTGTTCAAGCCGGCGAGCGGAAGTAGGTCGGCTGCGCCGTCGCCGTGCTTGGTGAAAAAGCCGGTGACGTTTTCGGCTGCGTGATCGGTGCCCACGACAAGCAGGCCGAGCTCTCCTGCAATGGTGTATTGGGCAATCATGCGCTGGCGGGCCTTGATATTGCCGGCATTGAAATCACCGATCTCCTCGATATTCAGGGCCTGCGCGACGGCAGACTCCATCGCAGTGGTTGCGGGCTGGATATTGACTGTGACGCGCTTATCCGGCTGGATGAAATCGAGTGCCATTTGGGCATCATCCTCATCCGCCTGGATGCCGTGGGGCAAGCGCACCGCGTAAAAGACGGCGTTGCCGCCTTGTTCTCGTCGCTTTTCTACCGCGAGCTGGCATAGCTTACCGGCGAGGGAGGAATCCTGACCGCCTGAAATTCCCAGGACGAACCCTTTGGAACCCGTTGATACTAGGTAATCCACTAAAAAATCAACCCGTTTGGTGATCTCTTTCTCTGAATCGATAAAGGGCTGGACATCCAGCGCTTTTATGATGGACTCCTGGGTGGTAGCGCTGTTATTCGACATGGCAGTAATGGTAGTTAACGACCAAGATAGTGTGCATGACTTCTTCTGCAACTACCCCCGCGGATTCGCCGTATACCCCGGCAGAGATCCGGCGCTACGTACTAACCGTCGCGGCGATTGCCGCCTTTAGTGGTTTGCTTTTTGGTTACGACACCGGAGTGATGAGTGGTGCACTCCTATTTATTAGCCCCGAGTTTGGTATGTCGGCAGGCCAAGAGGGCTTTGTTACCTCGATGCTGCTTGTTGGCGCGGCAGTCGGCGCTCTGGTTGGCTCGACCGTTGCCGATAAGATTGGTCGACGCACCACACTGATTATCGGTGGCATCGTCTTCGTCATTGGCTCCATCTGGTGTGCTTTCTCTAACTCGGTGGAAATGCTGGCTACCGCACGTACCTTCCTGGGCCTCGCCGTAGGCGCGGTAAGTATTGTCGCGCCGATGTACATCTCGGAGATGGTGCCGGCAAACGTGCGCGGCAGGATGGTCTCGCTCAATACCCTGATGATCGTGGTTGGTCAGCTACTCGCTTACCTGGTCAACTCGGTGTTGGCGCCGTCAGGCAATTGGCACCTCATGCTGGGCCTAGCTGCGGTCCCGGGCGTTATTTTGGCCGTAGGCATGTACTTTTTGCCTGACACTCCAGTATGGCTTGCTCGTAATGGGCGTATCGACGAGGCGCGTTCCACGGCTCAGCGCGCCGGGATGGACCTTGGCGAACTGACCGAAATCACCGAGAAGGACGCAGCGGACCGTGCTGCACAGCAAGGCCAGTGGAAGACCCTCCGGGAGAACCGCTGGATGCGCGTTGCGGTGTTGGTTGCCGCGCTTTTGGGCGTGACCCAGCAGATCACCGGTGTGAATGCGGTTGTCTACTTTGCTCCAACCATGATGAACCAGGTTGGGCTATCGACTGAGAACTCGGTGTATACCTCTATCATCATTGGCATCGTCAGCGTGATTGCCTGCTGGGTAGGCCTCCAGCTCGTGGACCGGATCGGGCGGAAGAAGCTGCTCTCCATCGGCCTGACGGGCAACATTGTCTTCCTGTTCGCGCTCGCACCTGTGTATGGCATGGCCCAAGGAAACACAGGGCTGGCACTGCTGTCCTTGGCGCTAATGGCTGGATTCATTGCCTCCCAACAGGCCGCTGTGTCGCCTACAACCTGGCTGTTGATCTCGGAAATCGTGCCAACCCGGATCAGGGGGTTGGGCATGGGTCTGGCCGGCCTGGCTCTTTGGGTGGCTAACTGGGCCGTTGCACAGTTCTTCCTTCCACTTGTCGAGGCGCTTGGGGCGACCTCCACCTTTGTCATGTTCGGTGTGCTTGGCCTTGTTGCGCTTGGGTTTGTGCGTGCGATGGTGCCGGAGACCATGGGGCGCAGCTTGGAAGAAGTCAGTCACGAACTCGAAGCAAAGTACTCAAAGTAAGATTTTGGTTCTCTGGGCCATCTCGGGTAACATTAACGCCCGTGTCATGACTAACCCTTGCGGGGAAGTCATTGCGGATACCGGCATCCCGCTGGTTGTCCATAAACTTATTTAGACTTATTAAGAAAAGAAAGGAGCGCCCGATGAAGGTTCGCAAGTCGCTTCGGTCGCTGAAGAACAAGCCGGGCGCCCAGGTTGTGCGTCGCCGTGGCAAGGTTTTCGTGATCAACAAGAAGGAGCCACGTTTCAAGGCTCGTCAGGGCTAAGCTTTTCGCCCTACGCAGGTGCCCCTTGCTGTTCCACATTTGTGGAGCGGTAAGGGGCACTTTGTTGTTCACCCCTTTGCGGGGGAGTTATAAGGTTAATCAAATATGAACTTTTCGTTATCAACCGAGCTTAATTCCACTCGTGTAACTCGAGGCTTTGGAAGGTGGGCTAGGTTGAGAACTACATGTAGGTTATTTGGAGCTGACATCCTGGGAGTTTCATCGGTGTAACTACTATATGTAGTGCTAGTTGCGCTAAAAGGGCACAAAGTATAGTGTCTTATCTTGTCACCACGAAGCGTGGAAATGACTACGGAAACAACAGGAAATACAACTGCGAAGTGAAAATTCCAGTGGGAACAGAAGGGGAAAAGATGTCCATTACCGTTTACACCAAGCCAGCTTGTGTTCAGTGCACCGCGACCAAGAAGGCTCTTGATAAGGCAGGCCTGGAGTACAACCTTGTGGACATTAGCCTGGACGATTCCGCCCGTGATTACGTTCTCGCCCTCGGCTACCTTCAGGCACCAGTGGTTGAGGTTGACGGCCAGCACTGGTCCGGTTTCCGCCCAGAGCGGATTCGCTCCCTCGTAGAGGCAGCCGCTTAAAAGCTTCTTAAAAACTTCACTCCCCAGATACGACCGCAAGGACATCCGGCCACCGATTCTTCGAAATTTAGGTGGCCATTTGCTTTGCGCTGTTGTGAACTGGGAAGAACTGAGAAGTACTAAAAACATATTCGCCCTAATCTCACATTTCTTTTCAGGAAGGGAAGTGAGTCGCACGTGCTCGTCGTGTACTTTTCCTCCGTCACCGAGAACACCCGCCGGTTCGTCGATAAGCTAGGCCTGCCCGCCCGCAGGATCCCGATCTACCGCAATGACGCACCGCTCGTAGTCAACGAGCCCTACGTGTTGGTGTGTCCAACCTATGGTGGTGGGGCATCGCTGAATCACGAGAACTCCCGCCCAGTGCCGAAGCAAGTCATCAGGTTTTTGAATGACGAGCACAACCGCGGCCTGATCCGCGGAGTGATCGCAGCTGGAAACTCCAATTTTGGGCCTGACTATTGTGTTGCCGGTGACGTAATCGCGAAGAAGTGCGATGTTCCCTTCCTCTATAGGTTCGAGCTCATGGGCACGCCGGAAGACGTGCACCACGTCCGCACTGAGCTCGTCGATAAGGCGGAAAAATTGGGTCTGCGTCCGGTCGCGGCGCACTCCCTGGCAGTCGTCGAGCAAGCCCAGGCGGCACAATTGCAAGAATCTACAGATCGTCTTGCGCGACTACGGGCCCGCTACGCCACACACTCAAACGCGTAGCATTGGCCCTGAATCTCTAAATCACCTAACTCACCATTAAGAAAGGTCCTCGCCTGTGTCTTCCCCAACTTTGGGTAAAGCTGTCGCCGAACCGGTTAACCAGTCCGACCAGCTCGATTACCACGCGCTGAACGCACTGCTGAATATCTACGACGAGAACGGCAAGATTCAGTTTGATAAGGACCACGAAGCTGCCAACCAGTTCTTCCTGCAGCACGTCAACCAGAACACCGTCTACTTCCATGACTTGGAAGAAAAGATCAAATACCTGGTAGACAACGCTTACTACGAGTCCGAGGTCATCGAGCAATACGACTGGGATTTCGTGAAAGACACCTTCAAGCGCGCGTACTCCTACAAGTTCCGCTTCAAGTCCTTCCTGGGCGCGTACAAGTACTACACGTCGTACACGCTCAAGACTTTCGACGGAAAGCGCTACCTTGAGCGCTTCGAGGACCGCGTCTCCATGACCGCGCTGTTCCTGGCACGCGGCAACCGCGAGCTTGCTTCCGCGCTTGTCGACGAGATCATGACCGGCCGGTTCCAGCCAGCAACTCCCACCTTCCTCAATGCTGGTAAGGCGCAGCGCGGCGAGCTCGTGTCCTGCTTCCTGCTGCGCATCGAGGACAACATGGAATCCATCGGCCGCGCGATTAACTCTTCGCTGCAGCTGTCCAAGCGCGGTGGCGGCGTGGCGCTCTTGCTCTCGAATATTCGTGAGTCCGGCGCACCGATTAAGCACATTGAGAACCAGTCTTCCGGCGTGATCCCTGTGATGAAGCTTCTGGAAGACTCCTTCTCCTACGCAAACCAGCTCGGTGCGCGTCAGGGCGCAGGTGCTGTCTACCTCAACGCGCACCACCCAGACATCATGAGCTTCCTAGACACCAAGCGCGAGAACGCGGATGAGAAGGTCCGTATCAAGACCCTTTCGCTCGGCGTTGTCATCCCGGACATCACTTTTGAGCTGGCCAAGCGCAACGACGACATGTACCTGTTCTCCCCATACGACGTGGAGCGGGTCTACGGTCAGCCTTTCGCCGACATCTCGGTAACTGAAAAGTACGAAGAAATGGTCGAGGATCCACGGATCCGCAAGTCGAAGATCAAGGCACGTCAGTTCTTCCAGACCATTGCTGAGATCCAATTTGAGTCCGGCTACCCGTACATCATGTTCGAGGACACCGCGAACAAGGCGAACCCAGTCAAGACCGGACGCATCAACATGTCCAACCTGTGCTCGGAGATTCTGCAGGTCAACACTCCTTCCGTGCTCAATGAGGACCTGACCTACGACACCGTCGGCGAGGACATCTCGTGCAACCTCGGTTCGCTGAATATCGCGATGACCATGGACTCGACCAACTTCTCCCGCACCGTTGAAACCGCTATCCGCGGCTTGACCTCTGTGGCTGATCAGACTTCCATCGATTCGGTTCCTTCGATTCGCGAAGGCAATGATGCCTCCCACGCCATCGGCTTGGGCCAGATGAACCTGCACGGCTACCTCGGTCGCGAGCACATCCACTACGGTTCCGAAGAAGGCCTGGACTTCACCAACGCTTATTTCGCAACCATCATGTATGAGGCGATCAAGGCATCGCACAAGATCGCAGTGGAAACAGGGGAGCGCTTCCGCGACTTCGAGTTGTCCGAATACGCCACCGGTGAGTTCTTCGATCGCTACAACCCGGAGGACTTCCAGCCAAAGACCGACAAGGTTAAGGCACTGTTCGAGAACTCCACCGCGCACGTCCCAACCGCCGAGGACTGGGCACAGCTTAAGGCAGACGTGGCCCGCGATGGTATCTACAACCGCTACCTGCAGGCCGTTCCGCCAACTGGTTCGATCTCTTACATCAACAACTCGACCTCGTCGATCCACCCGATTGCCTCCAAGATTGAGATCCGCAAGGAAGGCAAGATCGGCCGCGTGTACTACCCGGCCCCTCACCTGGACAACGACAATCTCGAGTACTTCGATGATGCGTACGAGATCGGCTATGAGAAGGTCATTGACACCTATGCAGTAGCCACGAAGTACGTTGATCAGGGCCTGTCACTGACCTTGTTCTTCAAGGACACCGTGACTACCCGCGATATCAACCGCGCCCAGATTTACGCGTGGACCAAGGGCATCAAGTCCCTCTACTACATTCGCCTGCGCCAGATGGCTCTGGCCGGCACCGAAGTTGAGGGTTGCGTGTCCTGCATGCTTTAAAGACTTGCTTGACGACGAAGCCCCTGTTGCAGAATGGAAAATCTGCAGCAGGGGCTTCGTCGTAAAGCTTTTCTTATGTGTAGAGCGCTCCGCGGACCTCTGCGAGCAGCGAACGCGATGCCTCTTCTGCCTCGTGAGCGTTGCCGCTGGCGATGGCTTGGGCGAGCGACTCGTGGGCATCCAGCGCCTCCTGCGCGGGTTGCTCCGGCTGGAGGCCGTAGCGGGTGCGCCCCTCGAGCGCGTGAAGCAGCGAGGGGGCAAGCGCGATGATCATCTCGTTGCCCGAAGCCTCGAAAATGAGGCTGTGGAACTGTTTGTCCGCCTCAAGGAACTCGTTGCTGGCGCCGCGGTCTCGCGTGCCCAGCTCACGGAGTTCCTCAGCGAGCTGGACAATCTTGTCTGCTTGCTCCTCGGTGGCGTTATTTGCTGCGTTGTAGGCGGCGATCGGCTCAATAGCAACGCGCAACTCCGTCAGGGAGCGCAGCTGCTTGGAACGTTGTTCCTCAGTGGCAAGACGCCAACTGATTACCGATTGGTCAAACACAGCCCACGAGCTTTCGGGCAACACCGTAATACCGACGCGACGCGAAGAGGAGACGAGGCCCAGCTGCTCAAGCGCGCGCATTGCTTCGCGGGCAACAGTGCGAGAGATGCCGAAACGGGCAGAAATGTCCTGCAAAGTAAAGGTACGACCCTCCGCGAGGGTACCTGAGACAATTTCGCCGCCGAGCTGGTCGAGGACCGTGTTCAGGAGCGGTGCGGCGGGCGACTCGGGCGTGGTGGGCATAATTGCAACCATCCTTGTGCTTCTTAATTACTCTGCGGGGCAGGGGCTTTGGTTAACAGGGCCATTGGTTTGGTACTACCGAACCATTTACTTATAGTTTACGCAACAATCACTCTTAGTTTGCGACTTAGGTTGACCTATCATCATTATTTGTGAGCACATTGTTTATTAGCCTGCGGGCTTCGTCGACAGTAGTTTCATCGGGGACCATGACATATAGCTGATGGCCGGGCATACTGTATGTGGTTTCTGTTGCATCAGATCCATTGACGCTAAATCGCTCAAACTCCCAGGACTGCCTAGAAAGTGCCTGGTCTTGGATAAAGTTTCCGATGAGTTCTGAGCTTATGTTGGTTTCCAATGAACCGGAAATATGATCAGTAACGCGCTGCAGCATTGCAGGGTCCCGGGAAATGCTCATTTTCCAGAGAATCGATTCGAGGACTATTAGTTGATTGCTTCCTCGTTGGCGATCGCCCCCGTCGAGCCCATAACGGACGCGGGAGAACTCCAGGGCTTCCTCGCTATTGAAGTTGTGGAGGCCTGCCTCGAACCGACCTACATCGTTGGGCAAATACACTTCGATTGGGCCGATGATATCGATGATTTCCAAGAACGTCGTGAAATTGACTCTCACATGGTAGGGGATATCAATTCCGTACAGGTTTTCCATTGTGCGTCGTGCGGTATCAACCCCGTAAATGCCTGCATGCGTGAGCTTGTCCTTGGTGCCCGTCGTGCCATCGAGTTGAACGTAATAGTCACGTGGAGTGTTTACCAACAAGATTTTATGGGTCTGCGGGTTGACCGTCGCTAAAATATTGACGTCGCTTCTGCCTGTTGTGTCAATATCTCCCGCGGAGTCAATGCCACTGATGTAGATAGTTGTTGGCTCCAATGTGGCGTTGCTGCGAGATGCTTGATTTTCCGTATCACTGTTTTTTGCTTCTGCGGAATAGGAACCAATGATGGCAAAGGCGCCTTCGAGTTCTGGCAAGGAAGTCTGCAAAGCGTCGAAAGCAGTCCGGCGCATTGTGGCAAGTTCAATGGAGTTGTTCTGCAGAGCCGCGACAAGTTCACTGAGATTGTCATGGGGTACGAACGTTGAATTTTCTAGCTCGGAATCAGCTTCTTTGATGTCGGTTTCGATGGTGAATTCATTGAGATCACCACTCAGTGCTCCCACGGTGCGGCCTGCATTCTTTAGAAGCGCAGCTGAATCCGGCGTAGATGAATTAGCGACGACGAGAAACTCCACGCTTGTTTGGGCGGGCGATTCGAAACTGCGAATCGCTTGTCTGCTTTCGGCCGACACAGTGCCGATGTACGTGTGAAAGCTACTTAGAGCAACAACCAACACAATGGCGAGAATTCGCCAGACAATCTTGGCTGCGCGTGAAAGTTTCCAAGCTGCCCAAAGGAGAAGGGCCAGGATCACAGAGTAGATGACCCAGAAAATAACGAGATAGTTCGTCGGAATAGCCAGGATGCGAAATGACGTGAAAAGTGCGATTGCCCAAGAAATTAAGCAGAGCACCACAAGTACCAAAGTCAGGCCAGAAAGCCAGCGTTGAGACTGCGGTTTGGCATGCGGACTTGAAGCCATGGCATCTCCTTGGGATGTCCGAATTTTCTATTTACGGTACTCAATTGGTTCTTAATTGGCGGTGGATTCATCTGAAAAACAGGAGGCGGACGTTAGCGGGATGGGGCAGTTGGGGCTATTGGGGTTTTTGGTGCGTGGCAGACCTTGCTTACTAAGGAAACATTTTGGACTCAAAATGGTAAATAGGATATTAATAGTCTCTTTATTACCCCCAAACGACCATGGACTTTGCTCCCAAATCGCTCTCAAGTGCAGTTTTCTGAGTTTTCTCTGGATATTCACCCTAAGGACACGGTAATTTTTATAGAAACCAACGATCTTCTAATATTTCCGACAAACTACTGCCGCGAAGGTAAGGGGGAAGCGGCGCAACAAAAAGCGATATTTGCAAGGTGCCAACCGGCATCCGGCGGACAATAGGCCACCAAAATTTGTGACCATGCGAAATTTCTTTCTCGACAGGATTACAAGTTCATCGCTTCATCTCTTGCCAGAGGTTTCACTATTGCAGCCCCGGCGAGAAATGCGATGTGAAGTGGAATTTTCTTAGTGGGAAGAAAATGTGGATTCGCATGTGCCACGAACCCCCATTAAATGGGGCTTGATTAGTGGCTTGATAGTGCAGTTCGCCGTCGACTGTGCGCTGGTTACTTATTCGCTCTTGAGTGCCCAGCGCAATGAGGGGAACGGATTTCCTTAAGATCCGTTATCTCGGCTGTTGCAACAATGTAGCTGTAACAGCGTTATCGCAAGGTGATCGCAAGCAATACAAGTAAATGTTGGAGACCCAGTTATCCGCGTCAAAGGCCAATTACCCCTGTATTTCCTACAGGGTTTTCCTACAAGAATGAAAGACGACGACAGCTGAGCTTTTTTAAGAATTGACAATCACGTAACGGCTATAGCCGGAGAGAGAACCATTATGTCAGCTCAGACTCAAACAACCGTCCCCCAGAATCTAACGCCAAATTCTTCAAAGCGTGCGCACTACACCGTTCGACATGACTTGGCCATGTATGGGCTAGATGTCGCGTCATGGGCGGTTGCATTCGTTATCGCCGCAATTATCCGCTTGGAGTTTGACCTACAGGCAGTACCTTGGACTAGGCTTTTCGGATTTATCGTTGCTGCATGGTTCCTGCAGTTCGTGCTCGGATACACATTCAGGCATTATGGTCGCACCCGATACGCGCGGGTAGGCGGAATAGATGAGGCAATGACGTCTGCCTTGATAGTTGGAGGCATTGGACTGGTTTTGTGGCTCGTGCCAGCTCTGTCTAATTCGCCATTGAATATTGGCGCAAGCATTTTCCTCATGGCATCGCTGTTGGCACTGCTATTTATGTTCGCTGGCAGATACATAATTCGCGTCAAGCGAGAACGCTCCAATCGTCCGAGCAATCAATCCACAGCTGCTTTGGTTTATGGAGGAGGCTATGTAGGCAGGATGATGGTTGATTGGATGATGTCTAGTCCCGATTCGACCTACCGCCCAGTGGGATTTCTTGACGACGATCCGCAGGCCAAGAACCTTCGTGTGCGTGGAGTCCGCGTTCTGGGAACCCTCGACGATTTGGACAAAGCAGTTGGAGAGACTGGCGCCCAAATCTTGATCGTCGCCATCTCTAATGCAGACGGATCCTTATTCCGTGATGTTCAGCAACGGGCAAAGGACTTGGGAATCAAGGTAAAGGTAGTCGGTTCCCTTGAAAACGTTGTTGGAGATGAAATTAGGACGCAGGATCTGCGCGATCTCGCGATCGAAGATCTGCTCGGACGAACGCAAGTAGAAACCAACGTCGGTGAAATTGCTTCCTACCTCACGGGAAAGCGCGTTCTGGTCACAGGAGCGGGTGGATCGATCGGCTCGCAGTTGTGTTCCGAAATCGCCAAATTTTACCCGGCGGAATTAATGATGCTTGACCGGGACGAGACTGGGCTGCAAACGGCACTAATCAACGTTGCTGGCAATGGTCTATTGGACACAGTGAGGCGGCCTGGGTTGGTCGGAGACTAGGTTTTACCCTAGGAGGAAGATCAGCATGGCACGACCCAGTCAGTACGACGCAGCCACGCAGGAGCGCGCGGTGCGCATGTACTTCGAGCGCCTCGAGGAAGGCGATATCTCCAAGGCGGGCGCCCGCCGGGAGATCGGTGAACTTCTCGGTGTGAAGGAATCCACCCTGCGCAACTGGATCCGCAAACAGGAAAAGCAGGCCGAAGCTCCTGAGCCTGGTTCCCTGTCCTACGAGCAACTCCAGGCCGCCTACGACGAGCAGGCCAAGGAAGTGGCCAAGCTGCGACGCGCGAATGAGATCTTGAAGACGGCGTCGGCTTTTTTCGCCCAGGCGGAGCTCGACCGCAAACTTCGGTAATCGTGGATTTCATCCGCACCTACCGCCACCGCTTCGGGGTCGAGCCAATCTGCGAAACCTTGACTGCCCATGGCATCGCGATTGCCCCAAGCACCTTTTACGACCATCAGGCCCGCGGCTTCGGCCCTTCGGGCGCCGAGTTGGATGAGGCCTATGCCGCTCACCGCATCTACCGGCTGTGGGAGGCCAACCGCAAGGTCTACGGCCGCCGTAAACTCTGGAAGGCCGCTGTCCGCGACGGCATGACTGTTGGCCGTGACCAGGTCGAACGACTGATGAAGATCACCGGAATCAAAGGCGTCTCACGTGGAATGCACCGTAAGAAAACCACCGTGGCCAACCCGGCCCACCGCCGGCACCCGGACCTGATCAACCGGCGGTGGAGCTATCCGTCGCACCCGAATCAGTGGTGGATCGCCGACTTCACCTACGTGTGGACACGCCAGGGCTTTTGTTACGTCGCCTTCATCGTCGACGCGTACTCACGGATGATCCTCGGCTGGGTCGTGACCCGGGTGATGGACACCCGGATGGTGCTCATGGCCCTGGAGCATGCCCTGTTTTCCCGCCGGCGTACGAAGATGGACTTCACCGCCACCGGCATCGTCCACCACTCGGACGCGGGTGCCCAGTATACCTCGCTGGCGTTTACCGACGCGCTGACGGAGGCCGGGTTGCAGGGCTCGATCGGCTCGGCCGGTGACGCGTTGGATAACGCGATGATGGAGTCGACGAACGGGCTCTACAAGACTGAGCTCATCGACTTCGACCCTGCACGGACATGGAGGGACGCCAAGGAGGTCGAAACGGAAACGGCCTCGTGGGTCTACTGGTATAATCACCAACGTCTGCACTCATCGATCGGTGACGTTCCCCCGATCGAATACGAGCAGGACTACGAGGAATTCAACACCACTCGAAAAGCCCAGTAAGGCTTTTAACCGTAGTCTCCGAAAAACTCAGGCCGATTCAACAGATGCGGTAATTCTCGCAGACATTCGGGATAAGGAGACACTGAAGCAGATCTTCCTTGATCGAAAACCCGAGGTTGTGTTCCATGCTGCGGCTTTGAAGCATCTGCCAATGCTCGAGCAGTATCCGCTAGAAGCTTGGAAGACAAATGTGCACGGCACAAAGAATGTCCTCGAGGCTGCTCGTGCCGCGGACGTAGAGGCGTTTATCAATATTTCCACTGATAAGGCCGCGAACCCGACGAGTGTGCTTGGGTTTTCGAAGCGCTACGCAGAGAAGCTGACTGCCTGGACGGGTGCCAACACCGGGAAAAAATACCTGTCTGTGCGTTTCGGCAACGTGATTGGTAGCCGTGGGTCGATGGTTCCAACGTTTGTGCGCTTAATTGCTGAAGACAAACCAGTTACGGTAACAGATCCTCAGGCGACCAGGTACTTCATGACCATCCCTGAAGCTTGTCAGTTGGTGCTGCAGGCCGGAGGCATCGGCAGTGCTGGTGAGGTTTTGATCCTGGATATGGGTGAGCCAGTCAACATTTTGTCTATTGCCAAGCAGATGATTGAGATTTCTGGCAAAGATATCCCAATCAAATTCACTGGATTGCGCCCGGGAGAAAAACTTCACGAAGAGCTCATCGCAGACAATGAAACCGAGTTCCGGCCTTTTCACCCGCTGATTTCTCATACAAAGGCTGAAAAGCTGGATCCCGAAGATTTGGATACGGAAGAGTACCTCAGTGAGATTAAGCAGGATCTGAAGCCGCAGCAGTCTCAGAAAGAACTAACTAAATGAGCCAACCCCGGATCTTTCTGTCACCTCCTGATGTAACTCAGGCAGAAGAGGATGGCCTAATTCGAGCTTTTCGGTCGGGATGGATTGCTCCACTCGGTCCCGAGGTACAAGCCTTTGAATCCGAATTGGCCGAGTACTCTCGCAGGTCTTACGCAGTGTCGTTATCTTCGGGAACTGCTGCGCTGCATTTAGGACTTTTAGCGCTTGGAGTAGGTCCAGGTGACATTGTCGTGACATCGTCGTTTACCTTTGCCGCGACAACGAACGCAATCATTTACACGGGGGCTGAGCCCGTGTTGGTGGATTGCGATGAATCCGGGAACATGAATCCTGAACTTCTCGAAGAGACGATGCGCACGTTGGATGCGGAGGGACAAAAGGTCAAAGCGATCGTTCCTGTGGATATGCTGGGCAAGGTTGCTGATCACGACAAGATCGCCAGCATTGCACAGAAATACGGGGCAGTAGTGCTCTCTGACGCAGCGGAATCGTTTGGTGCGACTCGTGATGGGCGGCCTTCGGCCTCTTTCGGCGTTGCTTCGGCGATCTCGTTCAACGGCAACAAAATTATGACGACCTCTGGTGGCGGGGCATTGCTTACCGACGACAAAGAACTTGCCGAAAAAGTTCTCTATCTGTCCACTCAAGCGAAGCAGCCGGTTCCTTATTACGAACATACCGACATCGGTTTTAATTACAGGTTGTCTAATCTATTGGCGGCCGTTGGTCGTGCACAGTTGAAAAGACTTGATGAAATGGTGGAAATCCGCCGTGGGCATCGACTCCACTACAAAGAGCTATTCCACGATGTTCCAGGGGTGGCAATCTTCGGCGAACCTTCGGGGGCTGAAGGCGGAGACACCCACGACAATTTTTGGCTAACGTCAATAACGATTAATGAGCCTGAGGCAGGCTTCTCCGTCGAGGAGTTAAGGGTCTTCCTCGAAACCAAAGGGATTGAAGCGCGCCGGTTGTGGAAGCCTATGCATTTGCAACCGGTCCATCAGAATCGCCGGGCCTTCATCGATGGAACTAGTGAGCGGTTATTTAACACAGGTCTATCGCTGCCAAGCGGATCTGCGATGAGTAGCGCGGACTTAGATAGGGTCGACAAGGCAATACATGAGTTCTTGGAGATGCATTCATGAATATCCTCTTATCGTCGGTTGGACGTCGACCATATCTGGTGCGGTGGTTCCAAGAAGCTTTGCACGCAAATGGCCTTCAAGGTTCTGTGATCGCAGCAGATTTAGATCCGTTCGCACCGTCGCAAGCCTTCGCAGATCATTTTGTCATTGCTCCACGCGTGGACGAACCTTCGTATATCGGGTGGCTGTCCAATACCTTGAAGCGATATGACATCGAGATCGCTGTGTCGATTAATGATTTTGAGTTGTCCGAATGGGCACGGTTGCCCCAAGTAAAATTCTGGTCCCCATTGATCCGACTCTCACCAGGAATTCAAAATTTGGTGGAGGACAAGTTTGAAATGGGCGACGCACTTGCCCAAGGGGGAGTCCGAACACCACGCACGTGGTTGGCGGACAACCTGCCAAACTCCATGAACCCAGACCTTTCATATGTCACCAAAGGTCGATTTGGAAGCGCCTCACGGGGTCTACAATTCACGGACGCGGACGGGCTTGAAGCAGCAATCGATTTGGCAACACACGAAGTGACCACACGGCAGGGGATAGCAGCCTTGAAGCAAGACAAGGTTGATCCTCGGTCGCTGGTCATTGTGCAAGAACGTATCTCAGGCCTTGAGTATGGCGTCGATGTGGTGTGTGATCTTGCTGGCTCCTATGTTGCGGCACTCGCACGTCGAAAAATCTCAATGCGCGCCGGGGAAACAGATCGTGCAGAAACGGTTCGACCTGATTCATTTGTCGCCCAGGCCGAGAAAGTTGCATCTCTCGTCCCCCACCCAGGGCTCATTGACCTGGACTTTATGATCGATGCCGAGGGAAATTCCTTTGTCATTGACGTTAACCCTCGGTTTGGTGGCGGGTATCCGTTCTCTCATTTAGCGGGGGCGCACGTTCCGAGTGCCTATGTGGCATGGGCTGCGGGCCTGCCCGTCAATCCAGATTGGTTAAGTAGTCTCCCCGGTACCGTGGGCAGCAAGTACGTAGAAGCGGTGAAAGTATCATGACAAAGAATAGGCTTCCGAAGCGGTCGACGTTGTTCACCAAACGCTTCTTAGACACCGCAGCTGTACTAGTCACAGCACCGATTACGATCCCTCTGGGAGCAGTTATGGCAGTCCTCGTACGAATTTTCATGGGCCGGCCAGTTTTCTTCAAACAGGAACGGGTTGGAAAGGACGATCGAGTCTTCGAGGTACTGAAGTTTCGCTCCATGCTGCCAGAGATAGACGCAGACGGAAACACACTCGAGGAAACCGAACGGCACACTCGATTCGGGACATTCTTACGTAGGGCTAGCCTCGATGAAATCCCGCAACTGATCAATGTTGTCCGTGGGGAAATGTCAATCGTCGGCCCCCGACCTCTTCCCGTGGACTATCTGCCTTATTTCACCGAGGAAGAGCGCATCCGCCATTCTATGCGTCCGGGTATCACGGGTGCGGCGCAGGTACGAGGGCGGAACCGACTCAATTGGGACGAAAAGCTGGCCTTGGACGTCAATTACGCGAAAACCGCAACACTTCGCCAAGACTTGGATATCTTAGTACGTACAGTCTTTGTCGTCATCCGGAGAGAAGGAATCCTCCCTGATGCAGCGGACGAGACTGAAGGATTAGACACGTACCGAACTCCTCAGCTACATGAATCTGCAGGAGCTCTGAAGAGTGGCTCTCAGCCGCCGAATCCATCGGAAACTCCCTAAACCGCAGCAATTCGGGCATGGCGACGCACCAGCAATCTTTCTGAGTCCACGCTTCTTGGCAGTAATTCACCTAGTGAAAGGCTATTCCCATGAACGAGCATGTTTCTTCCGAAGAACTTTATCCACCTACTCCTAGTTTCGTCGTCGATGTTCCAGTCCTCGAGACCTTAGTTGATGGTTTCCAGTCAGCCTTGGATCAGCATTGGCCGGGATCGATCCTGTCCTATTCCTTTAAAACCAATGCCTTGCCGTGGTTGGTGAATTTCATGCGTGAACGAGGCGCATGGGCCGAGGTTGTATCTGACACGGAATATGAATTGGCGCTAGCGCTGGGATACGCCCCAGACAAAATTGTGTACAACGGCCTGATCAAGAGCCGAGACCGTCTTCGGTCGGCACTGCTCGAGGGGTCCATTGTTAACTTGGACGCGAACCGCGATATTCGCTGGGCCTCTGAGTTAGCCCAGGAACGACCTGATCTAGAGATCAAGGTGGGGCTGCGAATCAATTGGGATTTGGAAGCTTACTGTCCCGGACAAAGCAATGCCGGCGAGGACGGCAGCCGGTTTGGGTTTAATGAGCAATCAGGCGAATTGGATCGTGCTCTAGACGAGCTTGCGAAAGGCGGGGTGAAGGTTGCAGGTCTACACATGCACCGAAACTCACGCACACAAAGCGTTGACGTGTACCGAGCCGCCGCGAGCCTCGCAGCAGACCTGATTAGGCGGCACGATCTCGATCTGGACTGGGTTGATATTGGAGGCGGCTTCTTCGGGGGCATTAACGTCACGCCGACATACGCAGATTATGTGTCTGCGATTCGTGAGGCCCTTGATCCTGTGATCGATGTGAACCAGACACGGCTCATTGTGGAACCAGGTGGCGCACTGGTTGCGGTTCCGTTCGAGTTTCATGCTTCCGTTACTGACGTAAAAAACAACGATGTCGCAACATTTGTGGTTACGGATGCAAGTCGGACAAATATCGATCCGTTGTTTAAGCGCACGAAACCATTCCAAATTGAGCTCAAGTCAGATTCGACGACGACTGTTCCACGTCAGATCATCAGTGGATTTACCTACATGGAAAGCGATCGTCTCATGGAACTCACGGATGATGTGGAGCTCAAGGAAGGGGACCGGATCATTTTCAAAAAGGTCGGCGCCTATACATTGAGCCATCAACCGATGTTTATTGAGTATCTTCCTGCCGTATATATAAGGAATGCGGAAGGGTTGACGTTGGTTCGCGAGAAGTGGAACGTGAACCAATTCTTGCAAAACAATCGTTGGGAACTCGCCGAGGCTGAGGTGTAAAGGAGCTCCCACCACTGCGCCCACCACCACGGATAGAGGACACCTAATATTTCGAGTAAGATTCACCCGTTGAAACCCTTTCATTTATAGAAAGGGGGGTTGAATTGGCTGAACAAAGCACAACCTCGAAAAATCTGGAGCTAAGGAATGGTGGGCATGCCTGACGAGCATGAATACGACGAGTACCTGCGCACGCACAAGGAACCTGTAAAGGCGATTAACTGGAATGAAATTCCAGATGAGAAGGACCTCGAGGTGTGGGATCGCCTCACAGGAAACTTCTGGTTGCCAGAGAAGATTCCTGTGTCCAATGACATTCCAAGTTGGAAGACGCTGAACCAGGACGAGCAGCTCGCAACGATGCGCGTTTTCGCGAATTTGACACTCCTGGACACACTCCAAGGCACCGTTGGCGCGATCTCATTGCTGCCAGATTCCCGCACGCAGCATGAGGAAGCTGTATACACCAATATTGCTTTCATGGAATCGGTGCATGCAAAGAGCTACTCCAACATCTTCATGACACTGGCCTCGACGCCGCAGATTAATGATGCGTTCCGTTGGACTGAGGAAAATGAAGAGGTTCAGCGCAAGGCCAAGATTATTCAGAGCTACTACGAAGGCGGCGATCCGCTGAAGAAGAAGATCGCTTCGGTCATGCTCGAATCCTTCTTGTTCTATTCGGGCTTCTACTTGCCACTGAACTGGTCGGTTCACTCGAAGCTGACAAATACCGCAGATATCATTCGTCTGATCATCCGTGATGAAGCCGTTCACGGCTACTACATTGGGTACAAGTATCAAAAGGGTCTCGCGGAGGAAAACCAAACCCGCAAGGACGAGCTCAAGGAGTACACCTTTGACCTCATGTTCGACCTGTACACAAATGAGGCGCAGTACACCGAAGATATCTACGATCCGATTGGTTGGACCGAAGACGTCAAGCGTTTCTTGCGCTACAACGCAAACAAGGCGCTAAACAACTTGGGATACGAAGGCCTCTTCCCAGCCGACGAGACTCGTGTGTCGCCAGCCATCCTGGCATCGCTGTCACCGAACGCCGATGAAAATCACGACTTCTTCTCAGGATCGGGATCCTCCTACGTCATCGGTAAGGCAGAGGAAACTACTGACGACGATTGGGATTTCTAATTCAACATCCGCGGATGCGTCAACAAAACCCCTCGTAAGAGTATTTATATGCATCTTACTGAGGGGTTTCCTCTGTTTCTCTACAGGCGGTTCTCAGGTTGCTGTCAAGGGGCGTGCTGTCCACCGTTTTGGTCAACCATTAGTTTGAACCTCATTAGGGGGTGAAGCGGGTGTGAATCTAGCTAAGCAAATGGGTCGAAGGCCACAACCTGCGCCAATATCGCCTGCGTGCTGGATTTTTCATCAACTTATTGGGGGGACCTGTGGGCTTTTAACTTCCATGTTTTCAAAAAGGGATAAACTCAACTTCGTTGCTGGCCACTTGTGGCTAGGAAATCGTTGTACCGATCATCTACGATGATCTGGTAGCAAAATGGGCGAGTCCTTGATGTGCAATGTGAATTGCATGGCAAGGCCCGTCAGTAGTCAGGAGGATCGCATGACCGCAGTGGCGCCAAGGCTCGACGACCACGTCGCGCCGGAAAGGCCGGAGCCTTTCGGCAATGACCGAAAAGGCTCAAAGCTCTATAAAATTCTAACCACGACAGATCACAAGACACTCGGTGTCTGGTACCTGATCATGTCGTTTATCTGGTTCTTTGTCGGTGGCTTGATGGCACTGCTGATTCGTGCGGAGTTGTTCTCCCCAGGTCTCCAGTTCCTCTCCAACGAGCAGTTCAACCAGTTGTTCACCATGCACGGCACGATCATGTTGCTGGCATTCGGTACGCCAATCGTTTGGGGCTTCGCTAACTACATCTTGCCTCTTCAGATCGGTGCACCTGACGTTTCATTCCCACGCCTGAACGCTTTCGGTTTCTGGATTACCCAGGCCGGCATTATTGCAGTTCTGGTTGGCTTCCTTACCCCAGGCGGTGCGGCTGACTTCGGTTGGACCATGTACGTTCCACTGTCGGATCAGGTTCACACCCCAGGTGTTGGCGCTGACCTGTGGATCATCGGTGTTGGTGCAATGGGTATCGGTACGATTGCTTCCGCAATCAACATGCTCACCACCATCTTGACCATGCGTGCACCAGGCATGACCATGTTCCGTATGCCAATTTTTACGTGGACGATTTTGGCTACCTCGATCATCGCCCTGATGATCTTCCCACTGCTGACCGCAGCAGCACTTGGCGTTCTGTACGACCGTAAGCTTGGCGGCCACATCTTTGACTCCGCAAACGGCGGCGCCATCCTGTGGCAGCACCTGTTCTGGTTCTTCGGTCACCCTGAGGTGTACGTCCTCGCACTGCCATTCTTCGGTGTGATCTCCGAGATCGTTCCAGTGTTCTCCCGTAAGCCAATCTTCGGCTACATCGGCCTGATCTTCGCAACGCTGGCAATTGCTGGTCTGTCCATGGCTGTGTGGGCTCACCACATGTACGTCACCGGTGCAGTCCTTCTGCCATTCTTCTCCTTCATGACGTTCCTGATCGCCGTTCCAACCGGCGTGAAGTTCTTCAACTGGGTGGGCACGATGTGGAACGGCCATATCACGTGGCAGTCTCCAATGATTTGGGCAATGGGCTTTATGTCGACCTTCCTCTTCGGTGGTCTGACCGGCATTATGCTCGCATCTCCACCACTGGACTTCCACCTGGCTGACTCCTACTTCCTGATTGCCCACTTCCACTACACCCTCTTCGGCACCGTGGTGTTCTCCTCCTTCGCTGGTGTGTACTTCTGGTTCCCGAAGATCACCGGACGTATGGCAGACGAAGGTCTGGCAAAGTGGCACTTCTGGTTGACCTTCATCGGCTTCCACGGCACCTTCTTGATCCAGCACTGGCTGGGCAACATGGGTATGCCTCGTCGCTACGCGGACTACCTGGACTCCGACGGCTTCACGCTGTTCAACCAGATCTCCACCGTCTTCTCCTTCGTCCTAGGCGCTTCGGTCATCCCACTTGTCTGGAATGTCTTCAAGTCCTGGCGCTACGGCGAGATTGTTACCGTCGACGACCCATGGGGTTACGGCAACTCCCTCGAGTGGGCAACCTCTTGCCCTCCTCCTCGCCACAACTTCACCTCCCTTCCACGTATTCGCTCTGAGCGCCCAGCGTTCGAGCTGCACTACCCGCACATGGTTGAGAGAATGCGCAGGGAAGCGCACGTCGGCTCCCACTAAGAGTCGCACAAGCCCTAAGAACTAACTGACTACGTTCTGCCCCCAAGACTCGGTTTAACCGAGTCTTGGGGGTTTAGGGTTTAATAGGGTGGGTACACTACACCCTTTGCAGGGTTCTGTCAGAAAAATACTAAAGAAACAACATTCAAGGACGTGAGATTTCCTCGTGACCACTGAAGTAGTCGAACTGCAGCCAGGGCTTGAGCATGCAGTTGTAACTGTGACCGGTCCGGATCGCCCGGGCGTGTCAGCAGCAACATTCCGCGTGCTGTCGAGCCACAGTGTTCAGCTCCTCGACGTTGAGCAAGCCAACTTCCGTGGCAACCTGTATCTCGCAGCATTCATTGGGGTCAATGAAGAAAAGGTGCCTCAGCTCAACGAGGGCCTTACTGAGACATTGAAGGGCTACGGTCAGCGCGTCACCCTAGAAGTGGGAGCTGAGGTAGCAACTCGGAGTCGGCCACGTTCGACCCACGTTGTGGTGATGTTGGGTAACCCGGTTACAGCAGAGCACGTGTCCGAAGTTGGTCGGACCATCGCAAACTTCGATGCGAACATTGACCGTATTCGCGGTATCTCCGATTATCCTGTCACAGGCCTCGAGCTCTACATCACGATTCCAGAGTCGGCGCATGAGCACGGTAAGGCGATCCGCCAAGCATTGGGAGAGCTTGCACCGCGTTTGGGAGTCGACCTAGCTATTGAAGAAGCTGGTTTGACCCGTCGTGCGAAGCGCCTGGTGTGCTTCGATTGCGATTCCACACTAATCACCGGTGAGGTCATCGAGATGCTTGCGGCGCATGCAGGCAAGGAAGCTGAAGTTGCCGAAGTCACCGAACGCGCGATGCGTGGTGAAATCGATTTCGAAGAGTCCTTGCGTCAGCGCGTGAAAACACTGGCAGGCCTGGATGAGTCGGTGATTGACGAGGTGGCTGCCGATATTGAACTGACTCCGGGCGCACGGACCACAATTCGCACGTTGAAGAAGATGGGCTACAGCACAGCAGTTGTCTCCGGCGGGTTCATTCAGGTCCTAGCAGATCTGGGAGAAGAGCTCGAGCTGGACTACCTTCGTGCGAACACTCTTGAGATTGTTGATGGAAAGCTCACGGGCAACGTCATCGGAAAGGTCGTTGACCGCAAGGCGAAGGCAGATTTCCTTGCTGAGTTCGCTGAGGATTCGGGCATAGAAATGGCGCAGACCGTGGCTGTGGGCGACGGCGCCAATGACATTGACATGCTTTCAGCTGCCGGACTAGGCATTGCTTTTAATGCTCGTCCAGCCTTGAAAGAAGTCGCAGATACTTCGATCACCACTCCTTTCCTCGACTCCGTGCTGCACATCATGGGCATTCCACGCAGTGAGATTGATTCCTCTGATCTGGAAGAGGGCACCTACAGGCGAGTACCGTTGCAGTAATGCAATCAGAACTTATTGCTCAAGCACACCAGTTCTTAGCCTCGTCGGTGGCCAGTGATCGAAGCCAGCGCGGGGAGGACCCGGGAGATCCGGCAACAGTACAGGCGATGCAGATCGCACTGCACATTCCGAAAACTGGTCAGCCGACCCGCAATGACCTGCTCGTTGCAGCGGCGCAGGCGGTTGTCGGTGTGTGCATGGCGCCGGAAGCAATAAGTGATGAAAAATGGCACTCCCACTTGGAACAGTGGTACGGCCACCTGATCCGTAAAGTAGCTCGGCGTGGCCGAAACAAGGCTTGGGATGACGTGCAAGGACTCGCCGGCGTAACTGCCAGCTTTGGAAGTGCGCAGGCCCGGGCATTTATCTCTTCAGCCGTTAGCGAAGTCCCAGCAGCAATTAGCAAGCTGCAAATTCAAGGAACCGACGTTCCCGCTGGAGACGAGGATCAATTCAATCCGCAATTTCCAACGATTGCCGTTGACGCTTCTCTGCAGATGACTGCTGGCAAGGCCGCTGCCCAGGTGGGCCACGCAAGTATGCTCTTCGCGGCTGCACTTCCCACCGAGGAGGCTGTGGCGTGGTCGCAGCAGGGGTTCCCGCTTAATGTCGTCGAAATTTCAGGCGAGGAGTTCCGTGAATTCATCGCCCACGACAGCGCCGTGTTAGTTCGAGACGCTGGTTTTACCGAGGTTGCGCCGGACTCGATCACCGTGGCAGCACGACCAGCCTCGGTCTGACGAGTAAACCTAAAGAATAGTCACTCCATTTTCAGCTCTGGGCGATATCCGCGAGACGCTCAGCATCGAGAATGCGCACCCACTCACGTCCGGAATCGATGACGGCCTGCTTCTTTAGCGCTGACATGGCTCGCGATGCGGATTCAACAGTAGTGCCTGCCATACCAGCAATATCTTCTCGACGAATCCTTACCTGGATCAAATGCGTGCCGTCGGACATCCGCTGGCCCATTTTCTCGTCGAGACGCACTAAAACCGCCGCAACGCGCTGATCAACCGTACGTGAAACGTGGGCGACCCCGCGGTCATTCGCTTCGGCGAGGCGGGTCTGTTGCAGATGCAGTAGCTCGACGCCAACAGAGGGCCAGCGTTGTAGAACTTCCGCCAGGGCGGTGTGCTCGAGGTAGAGGGCGCAGGTGGTTTCCATCGCCCAGACGGAGTTCTCGGCAATTGCAATGTGTGAGGAGATCGGCCCGACAATGTCGCCGGGGGCTGCAATATCGATGGTGATATTTCGCCCGTCGGCGGTGTCGCGACTGACTCGCGCGCGACCATGCACAATCAGGTAGCTGCCCTCGCTTTCCTCGCCGGCAAAAAGGATCGGTTCGTCCGGACCCCATGCCCATGCGGAGAGGTAGGTATCCAGCACAAGGTGGTCATCGTGGCTCAAGTGCTTGGTAAGTGAATTGCGCGCGAGGGCGTTCAAGCGCACGTCAAGGCCACATTCGTGGGGTTGGGCGCAGCTTGAGCGAACAGGATTTCGAGCCATGTTTTAACACTATCTGATTCGGTTTTATTTGGAAGGGGGTGCGACTAATCGTCGTAAAGCGCCCCGCACAACGTCGGGATCTGTGGTCGACCAAAAATCGGGCAAACTCTTGCGCAGGAAACTGCCGTAGCGCTTGGTTTCCAGGCGCGGGTCGAGCACGGCGACAACACCTCGATCGTCAACGCTGCGCAGGAGCCTGCCCGCACCCTGCGCCATGAGCAGCGCCGCGTGCGTCGCCGACACTTCCATAAAGCCTGAGCGCCCGGCAGCGTCCGCGGCCTTCACGCGCGCCTGCTGCAAGGGGTCGTCGGGGCGGGGGAACGGAATCCGGTCGATGATCACCAGCGAGAGCGAACGCCCCGGCACATCCACGCCCTGCCAGAGCGTGAGGGTACCGAAGAGGCAGACATTCTCGTTCGCAGAGAACTTCTCGACGAGTGCCCCCGTGGAATCCTCCCCCTGGACCAAAATGTCGAAGGGAAGGCGCTTCTTCATCGCCTCGGCAGCCTGCTGAGCTGCGCGTTTCGACGAGAAAAGCCCCAGCGTGCGACCCCCGGCAGCCGTGATCAACCCGGCGATCTCGTCGAGGGTTTCCTCAGCAAGGCCATCGCGGCCGGGCTGCGGCAGGTGCTTGGCGGTGTAGAGAATCCCGGACTTGCGCGGGTTGAAAGGCGTGCCCGCATCGAGGGCATCCCACGAATCCTGGGGCAGACCCCAACTTGCGGCCATCGCGTTGAAATTCCCACCCACGTTCAAAGTGGCAGAAGTGAGCACGACAGTTTGCTCGCCGAAGAGCTTCTCGCGCAGTAAACCTGCAACGGACAGGGGAGCAACAGCAACGGTGTCGCCATAGCGCTCGGAGCGCTCCAGCCAGACCACGTCGTCGTAGTCGGCGGGATTGTCCTCATCGAACACGTCCAGGATGCGCACCACGGCATCGTGCTGGTCTTGGAGGTGATTCTTCAGGTTCTCCCGCTCCGCGAAGCGTTCCGGGTCGTTGGTGGATTCACCCTCGGGTGCCCTGGAAATGGCCTCCCGGGTTTTCCAGAGGCCATCGCGGACACCGACGAAGGCACCACGGGCCGAATCCGAGATGTTCTCCCAGCGACCGGGTTCTTCCAGATCAACGGTGGCGGTGAAATCGTCGACGACCTTTTCCAGATCGTCTTTCTCTTTCGTCGCATTGAGTTTGCCGGCGCGGCGTGCAGACATAGTTAGTGCGCGTGCCGAGATCTCCGAGGTTGCCACCGAGGTGATCCGACCATCGAGCTCGTGGGCCTCGTCGACAATAACAACGTCGTGCTCAGGGAGAATATCCACGTCGGCTAAGGCATCAATGGCCAAAAGCGCGTGGTTGGTCACCACGATATCGACGTCTTTCGTACGCGCTTTTGCCAGCTCAGCGAAGCATTCTGTGCCATGCGGGCACCGCGTTGCGCCTAGACATTCCGCTGAGGTGACGGAGACTTGCCGCCAGGCCATATCGGGCACACCCGGCTCGAGGTCATCGCGGTCACCGGTCTCAGTCTCTTGCGCCCAGTCGTGCACGCGTGCGACTTGTTTCCCCATCCACGAAGTTTGCGAGGAGTTTTCGTCGTCGAAAAGCGCCTCTGGTGCCTCATCTGGGACCGCGAGCTTGTGCAAACACACGTAGTTCGAGCGCCCTTTTTGGATAGCGAAGGTAGGTCGCTTCTCGACGAGGGGCTCAAGTGCGTCGGCGAGGCGGGGAAGGTCCCGCTCGACGAGCTGGCGTTGCAGCGCAATGGTCGCCGTGGAGACGATCACCGTGGTCCCGCTGGCTTGGGCGTGGCGGATGGCGGGGACGAGGTAGGCCAGAGACTTACCCGTGCCCGTGCCGGCTTGGACCGCGAGGTGACGCTCGGATTCGAGGGCCTTGGTAACCGCCTTTGCCATTGCGACCTGGCCAGGACGCTCGGCGCCCCCAAGGGCAGCGACGGCGGCGCTGAGCAGGTCGGTGGTTGATTGGTTTAGAGGCTGGTCACTCACAACGAAAGAGTCTAGCGACTATCGTCTTCCGGAAAGCCAACCAGCCGGGTAGGAATAGCAGGTTCATCGCGCGATAGGGCCAATCCTTCCCACGGCAGGGTGTGGATTTGTTCCGCGAGGTAGTTGCGGGATTCCTCGAGCGTAGGCTGGGGTTCAATCTCGCCCGCACGGATCAGTGGAACAACCAGCTGGCGACAGGTTAACCCAGCCTTCTCTGGTTCCGGATGGTCGGCGGGGGTCACTACTTCCTCCACTGCGACACCGGTATTCCTGTATGCACGCACCGCGGTCTTTGCCCCGCCCATCATGGTCTTTCCGCGGGAACGCTTGGCCACAGGGTGCCCATCAACCTCGACGAGTTTGTACACCATGCCTGCAGTCGGGGCACCGGAGCCGGTGACAACGGAGGTGCCCACACCATAGATATCTACAGGGTCGCCGCGCAGGCCTGCGATGGCGAATTCGTCGAGGTCGGAGGAGACCACAATCTTGGTGTTGTAGGCGCCCAGCTCATCGAGCTGGCGCCGCACGCGGCGGGTGACTGCTCCGAGATCACCCGAATCGATGCGCACCCCGCCAAGCTCGGTGCTTGCGACCTCGATAGCGTTATTGACACCCTGGGTGATGTCATAGGTATCTACGAGCAAGGTAGTGTCCACGCCGAGAGATTCAATTTGGGAGCGGAACGCTTCCTTCTCGTTTGCGGAGCCATCTTCATTGATGTGTAACAGCGTCCACGCATGTGCCGAGGTACCCGAAGCAGGAACTCCGTAGCGGAACTCTGCTTCCATATTGGAAGTTGCCTCAAACCCGGCGAGGTAAGCTGCGCGCGCAGAGGTCACGGCTGCGTATTCGTGCGCGCGGCGCGAACCCATCTCGATGATCGGGCGGCCATCAGCTGCCGTCACCATTCGTGCCGCTGCGGAGGCCACAGCGGAATCCGAGTTCATGATGGACAAGATAACTGTTTCCAAAACAACGCATTCTGCGAAAGTTCCCCGCAGAGTCAGAATCGGGGAGTAAGGAAAATACAGTTCGCCTTCCCGGTACCCATCCATGTCGCCGGAGAACTTGTAATTGCGCAGGTACTCAATGGTGTCCGCATCTAAGAAATCGAGGGTGGCTAACTGTTCCTCAGTGAAACGAAAATCCCTGATCGCTCGGAGAACGCGTGCAGTTCCTGCGACAACACCGTAGCGGCGCTCATTGGGGAGTTTGCGCGAGAACACCTCAAAGGTGCTAATGCGGTGCGCTGTGCCATCATGCAGCGCTGCCTCAAGCATTGTTAACTCATATTTATCGGTGAGAAACGATGTTGAGCGGTCTGGGCTAGTAGAGGAAGATTCATTCACAGTTTTCCAGCATATCGTAGGGACCTACGTCACAGCGAGGGAAAAATGCGGACGCCACGTGCAGCGGTACACGCAGAGGAGCTGGAAATGCTGCTGGAACTACTGGGAGAAGACGACGGTGATCCACACATTCTCGTGGCCCTGAGCCACGCCGACACCAATGTTTTTGTGGCGTGAATCGAGTAAAACTGCAGTGTGCTCGGGCGAATAAAGGAAAGCATCCAGAAGTGATCTACCGGTGGCTTGATCGATAGGCAGGTGGTGCTGGACCATCGCAACACTCATGTCCAGGTTTGCTTCGTTGCCGGTCACCGCATTGCCCTCAGCGTGGAGTTGTGCCACTCGTTGCAGATCTAGGTTGATTGCAACTGGATCAATTCCAGGTTCGTCAGCGCGCAGAGACAAGACTGCATAAAAGAAATCACCGCGGATTTGCTCGAGGTTCTGGCTTTGTGTGTAGGGCGGAGCCACGTACCCATTTGCGCGGGCATTTACGCTTGAAGTGTCCGGGGCGGTGGAGTTCATCGCAGTAAAAATCGTGGATAGGAGCGCGAAAACAACACTTAGTGCAGCCACAACAGGCCGAAAGAGATCTTTGTAGCGGTCAAGCACCGAGGCAAAGTTGGGCATGGGATTCCTTTAAAATAAGGGTTATTCAAGCAATTATCAGCTGGATTTAAGTAAATCCTAACTTATAGGAGATCAATGCGCTGACCCGCATGTACCTCACAGTATACTTTGAGTATCCTTAGTAGCATGAACGGAAATCCACGCATGGGATCCCCTATGGCTACCCCGGAACTCGACGAACAGTTAGAGGTTAATGTCGCGTCCGCGGAGAACCTACCGTGGATGTGCATAGTCTGGGACGATCCCGTCAATTTGATGAGCTACGTGTCTTACGTATTTCAAACTGTTTTGGGGTATGACCGCAAAAGGGCCAACGAGCTGATGATGCAAGTACATACCGAAGGCAAGGCTGTCGTGTCTACTGGCGAGAAAGACAAAGTTGAAGGCGACGTGAAAAAGCTTCACACAGCTGGGCTGTGGGCGACCATGCAGCAGGCAGGCTAACACGCCCCAACTTGCCACAGCAGAAGTATTAGTTGGGCACACGACAAGCAGAACCAGCGGAGAGGAAGTTTTATGGAGGCTTGGCGCAGGAAAAAGGGCCTGATGCGCAGCGTCAAATACACCACCAAATTTGATCCAATGGAGCGCGAGATCTTGGGTGATCTCACAGCAACGGTCTCCGAGGCATTAATCGGACGTGCCCAATCCGCGCCGAAGGATGAACTGGCGCAGATGATGGATCTGCCCTCTGGGCATAAGGATGCACCGCAGGATCCCTCTCTTGCGCGTTTGCTGCCGGACTTCGAACGCGACGGCGATGAGGAGTATGACGGCGACAATTCCTTGCTGCGCAGCCTGCACGAAACCGACATTATTAAGTCGAAGTTACAAAACCTCCAGCTCATGAACACCGTCTTGGGGCCGGACGGCGGGGTTGAGGTCTCGTTGGACGAGGCCGAGGCACATCAATTCCTCGCCGGGCTCAATGACTTGCGCCTGTATGTTTCCGCAGACGAGCGCGGTGGAGAGGGTGCGGTGCAAGATCGGCAGAATCTGGTTGAGTGGATGGGGTACTGCCAGGAGAGCTTGCTTGACGTTTTAGCGAAATAAAGCGAAATAGAAATAGGTATGGCCATGAGCGGAACGATCCTCGATGTCCCCGGTATTCGCGTTGGACATCAATCACTAGGTTCCAGCGGGGTGACAGCCATCGTCTCAGACGCGCCGGGCGGCATGGTCGGTGCCGTCGATGTGCGCGGAGGTGGCCCCGGAACGCGCGAAACGGATCTGCTTGCGCCCCACAACACCGTCGAGCGCGTCCACGCCATCATGTTGTCCGGCGGTTCGGCATTCGGCCTCGCCACAGCCGACGGCGCGATGCGCGAGTTGGAGTCCCGCGGTAGGGGATTCGCCGTCTTCGGAGAGGGTAATCCCGGCCCACGCGTGCCCATCGTTCCGGCGGCAGTCATCTTCGACCTGGTCGTGGGCGAACCAATCCGCCCGTCCGCAGAGGACGGTGCGCGCGCTGTCGCAGCAGCCTTCGAGGCGCCCGATGCATCGTCGGGAAGCATCGGTGCCGGGTGCGGGGCGACCGCGGGGGTACTGCGGGGCGGTTTCGGCCAGGCTTCATCGCTTGTCGACGAATACGTGGTCGCCGCGGCAGTCGTAGCTAATCCGATGGGAAATGTCATCGACGAGGCGACTGGAGAGTTCTTCGCTACCGGGGATCACGGCGTCGTCGACAAGCAATCTTTTAATGCTCTTGAACGACCCACATCGAAGCTGAACACGACCATTGGCGTCATTGCCACGAACGCGCCTCTGCCTGTGGCTCAGCTGCAGCGCCTGGCCATGACCGGCCATGACGGGTTGGCTCGGGCGGTGCGACCTGCGCATTCACCCCTTGACGGGGATACGTTATTTGCCGTGTCCACGGCAGAAAGTACGCAGGTCCAGGACTCACTTGTAGTCGGTCGCCTCTGTGAAGCTGCTGCGTGGTGCGTCGAGGAGGCAATCGTAGATGCTGTGAAGAGTGCCGGAGTTGGGTATGACGTGCGGACATGGCAGGAGATTGCACAGTAAGCTAGCTGGTGATGACTTACTATCCGCCAAACTCCAGCTACAACTCCCCGTACTCGCAACAGCCGTCGGGGAGACGGCCCATGCAGCCTTACGGAAATCAGGTGCCTAACCAGGCGCCTCGTCGTCACGCGAAAAGCTACGGGGCGAAGACCGGATTGTTCTATGCCGTCGGCTACCTCGTTGTGATCTGGTCGGTTTTCTTTGTCGACGAGATCTTCTTCTACGGTAACTTGAAGGCCTTCGGTATCCACCCGTTGGACCCTTCTGGTTTGTTGAACATGTTCGTCTCGCCGCTTTTGCATGCCAACCTTGAACACTTGATTTCTAACTCGATACCTGGTGCGATCTTCTGTTTCCTGATCGGGTTCTCCGGCCACAGGGTGTTTTGGGAGGTCACGGCCATTGTCACGGTCGTAGACGGTGTTGGAGTGTGGCTGTTCGGCGGGATTGGCACGAACCATATTGGTGCGTCGGGTCTTGTTTACGGCTGGTTGGTGTACCTGATTGTCCGCGGAATTTTCAACCGCTCTTTCCGCCAGATCCTGCTGGGTGTCGTCCTCGGGTTCGCCTACTCCGGCTTGGTCTGGGGCATGCTGCCAGGTACTCCAGGGGTGAGCTGGCAGGCACACCTCTTCGGTGCTATCGGTGGCTTCCTTGCCGGCATGATTATTACTTCCGATGATCCGCCGGCGTTGCAGGCCAAGCGACAACAGAGACGGGCCAGGAAGTTAGGTCGCTAAAGGTTCCTGTGATTAGCTGGGGATTCCTTGGCAGTTTCATAGTAGCCATTTGATAATATTTACATTATTGCTGGTTATTTCGGTAGTTACTACAGCAAGTTTCATCTGATCGGTTTGTAACTCTATCTTTATGAATTCGTTACGTACAATGCCAAATATGGATAAAAAGTTAGGCAATTTCCTAAATGAGGAAGAAGCGCGGACTTGGGGGAATTTATGGGCATTACACATGGCACTTCCCTCCAAGTTGGATGCACGCCTAAAGCGGGAAGCTGGAATCGGCCACTTTGACTTTATGGCTCTGTGGCAAATTGCCGTGAGCGAGCATGGGACAATTCGGCTCAGTGATTTGGCAACAGCTACGGATATGTCGTTGTCTCACCTCTCGCGTGTGATTACGCGCTTGGAAAAAAGTGGCCTTGTACGGCGCATTCCCGACGCGCACGACGGGCGCTCCACCATTGCAGAGTTGACTGATGCAGGTAATAAAGTCGTTGAAACGGCTGCACCAGAGCACACCACGGAAGTTCGCCGGATCTTCTTCGACAATCTCACCGATTATGAACTTGGAGCATTGGATTCCGCGATGGCAAAAATTGTGGATGCTTTGCACACTGACAGAACCGCGTAGGATTCAGATTTGTGACTGTATCGAACTTAAACGGCCAGCAGAACTCAGCACCGGGAGAACAGCCGGTTGACCACAATGCTCCCATTGGAGTGTTTGATTCAGGAGTTGGAGGGCTCACGGTTGCGCGAGCGATCATGGAGCAGCTGCCCGGGGAGTCGATAATCTATATTGGCGACACTGCAAATGGCCCATACGGTCCGCTACCGATTGCAGATGTTCGTCGACACGCGATGAAGATCGCCGACGAACTCGTCGAACGTGGCTGCAAAATGCTTGTCATCGCTTGCAATACCGCAACCGCCGCCTTCCTTGTCGATGCCCGCGAGCGCTACGACATACCCGTTGTGGAAGTGATCCGGCCTGCAGTGCGTCGCGCAATGTCGACTACCCGCAACGGAAAAGTGGGAGTTATTGGAACGGTCGGCACGATCAACTCCGGTGCGTATCAGGATCTGTTCTCCTTGAATCCCGACGTTGAAGTTACTGCCGCGGCATGCCCGGCCTTCGTGGACTTTGTGGAACGCGGAGTGACATCGGGGCGCCAAATCCTGGGGGTTGCAGAAGGCTACCTCGAGCCCCTCCAAGCCGCTGGCGTAGATACTTTGGTCCTCGGGTGTACCCATTACCCTTTGTTATCGGGTGTAATTCAACTTGCAATTGGCGATCACGTTACGCTTGTGTCATCGGCTGAAGAGACAACCAAAGACGTCATGCGTGTGCTGACGGAAAAGGACATGTTCGCCGACCCTGACCATGAACCAGTGGTGGAATTCGAAGCGACTGGTGATGTTCGCACCTTTAAACAGTTGGCAAGTAGATTTCTGGGTCCTGTGCTGCAGAATGTTCAGCACATTGACACGGCATAAAATTTGTCGTGTCACCTGAATTTCTGCGTGATACGTGGGACAGTGTACTTATGAAGTTGACCATTCTAGGCTGTTCCGGCTCCCTCGGGTCTCCGGGCAATCCAGGTTCTTCGTACCTGGTCGAGGTCCATGATTCTCCAGCTATTGTGATGGATCTTGGGCCGGGTTCCGTCGCAGCACTGCAAGCTTTGCGTAATCCTTCGGACGCACACCTAGTGTTTTCCCACCTCCACCAAGACCACTGTTCAGACTTTACATCGCTGGCAATTTGGCGCAGATATCACCCAGAACTTGCTGCGCAGGGACGTAACCTGCTGTTTGGCCCCTCCTACGCTGCCGAGCTCTTTGGCCGAATGGGTGCCGATGGCCCGAATGATTTCGACGATATCTCGGACACCTTTGCAGTTGCCCCGTGGATTCCTTACCAAAAAGAACTCCTGGGTCATGCCACGGTCACCCCGTACCCTGTAGTGCATCCGGCACAAGAGTCGCATGCCCTGCGCGTCGAGGAATCCTCCCTTGGAAAAGTAATCACCTATTCCGGTGACTCGGCTTATACGCCTTTGCTTGTCGACGCCGCCCGCGATGCGGATCTCTTCCTCTGCGAGGCCGCGTGGGGTCCCAGCAGTGAGGGCAAGACCAAAAACATGCATCTCTCCGGTGCAGAAGCCGGCCGAGTTGCCCGCGAAGCAAACGTGAAAGTCCTCGTGCTCGTCCACATTCAGCCGTGGGCGGACAAGGAAGCGACGGTTGCCGCCGCCGCGCAAGAATTCGACGGTGAGATCATCATCGGCTATCCAGGCCAGGAATTTAACCTTTAGCGTGGGAGGCAGCGGGCTGCAAAGCGAGGAGCCTAGTAACCTTGGATCCATGACTGAAACTTTCCAACGCGCCGATGGCCGAGAACTAGATCAACTTCGTGCAGTAAGGATCACCCGCGGCTTCACCGACAACCCAGCCGGTTCCGTTTTGGTGGAATTCGGCAACACCCGCGTGATGTGTACCGCCAGCGTTGAAGAGGGCGTACCCCGGTTCAAAAAGGACTCCGGCGAGGGCTGGCTGACCGCAGAGTATGCGATGCTGCCTTCCGCCACCCATGACCGGATGCCTCGTGAATCCATGAAGGGCAAGGTCAAGGGCCGCACACACGAAATTTCGCGCCTTGTCGGGCGTGCGCTGCGTGCTGCCGTTGACCTGTCTGAGCTGGGGGAGAACACCATCCAGCTCGACTGCGACGTGCTGCAGGCCGACGGAGGAACGCGCACCGCTTCGATCACGGGTGCCTATGTGGCCCTGGCAGATGCTATTGAGGTGCTCAAGCAACGTGGCGTCGTTCCTGGCGAACCACTGCTGCAGCCAATCGCAGCGGTGTCTGTGGGCATCGTCGATGGCCACGTCTGCCTGGATCTGCCCTATGAGGAAGACGCTCGCGCAGAGGTCGACCTGAACGTGGTCATGCAGGAGTCCGGAAACTTCGTGGAGATCCAGGGCACCGGCGAGCACGGACTCTTTGGCCGTGAAGACCTCGATGCCATGCTTGACGTTGCACAGAAGGGCTGCACGGAACTCATCGCAGCTCAAAAGGCGGCGCTGGGATGGTAGACATCCTAGTCGCCTCCGGCAACGCCAAGAAGCTCCGGGAGCTTGAGGCCGTGTTGCAGGAATCGTCGATAAGCGGTGTTGTGCTGCACTCCTTGAAGGACGTGCCTGCCTACCCTGAGCCCGTGGAATCGGGCCTGACGTTTGAGGAGAACGCGCTGATTAAGGCGCGTGCGGGCGCCGAGGCCACCGGCATGGCGTGTATCGCGGACGATTCGGGCCTGGCTGTTGCGGCGCTGAACGGGATGCCGGGCGTGCTCTCGGCGCGGTGGTCGGGCGGCCACGGCGACGATCAAGCCAACAACGAACTGTTGTTGGCGCAGATGAAAGACATTTCGCTTCGCGACGCAGCCTTCGTCTCCTGCTGCGCACTTGTCATTCCGGGAGGGGCCGAGCACACCGCTGAAGGGCGTTGGCAGGGTGCTCTTTTGGAGGAGCCGCGTGGCGAGAACGGTTTTGGCTATGACCCAATCTTCGAGCCAGCCGATACACCTGGCCGCTCAAGTGCGGAATTGACCCCGGACGAGAAAAACGCCCGCTCCCATAGGGGGCAGGCGTTGCGTGAACTCGCGCCGTGGATTGCGCAGCTAGCTAATTAGCTTGTTTTAGGCAGGGCTAGGCTTCGTTCAGTTGGAACTTCTTGGTGACCTCGTTGCGGCGCCACTTCTCCACGAAGAAGGAGAGGAACGGAACGACGCCACCGAGCACCGTGACGATCCACTGCGGCATGCTCCAACGCGCCTTCAGGCCGAGGTTCAGAGCAGCGAGGAAGAAGAGCAGGTAGCACCAGCCGTGGGCGATAGCCACCCAGCCGAGCGCGCTGACGTCCATGTGCAACAGGTATTGCATGACCATGCGGACAACAAGAAGCAACAGCATGATGCCGGTAATCCACGCGGTCACCGAGAAGAGGTTCAGCGCGGTTTTGACGCGGCGCTTGCGCTCCGGGTGGATCTTGCGTGCCTTGTTTTCGGTGCTCTCGGTGCTCTCTGTGCTCGCAGCTGGCGGGTTCGAAGGGGTGGTCATCTAGTCACTTTCTGAATTCTTAGGGCGCTGACGACGTGGTTGGTTCAAGGCATTGAACTCGTCGACGTTAATTTCAGGCCGCTCGGGGAGGAAATCTTCCTTGATCTCGGTGATTTTTGGCTCTTTCTCGGCGTCACCGAATTCCTTCAGATCGGCCTCATAGAGATAGTCCAGATCGTCGGCACTATTTTCGGCATCAATCTTCTCGTTCTCCATCCTGATGCCCATCCGGTAGGCGTAGACAAAGAAGAAACCAAACAGCGGCCACTGCAGGGCATAGCCTAGGTTTTGGAAAGTTCCGGATCCTTCTTGGAAACGAGTCCACTGCCACCACGCCAGCAACAAGGTAGTAATCACGGCGGCGACGAGAAGCACAATGTGCCACGCCTTAATCTTGACGCGCGAACGCTTTGGAGCACCCTCGGCGGGCTGCTCAGCGCCTTCTGCCTCGTGGAAATCCTTAGTATCGCTCACAATGTTCGAGTGTATCAAGTCGAACTAAAGTTGTAACATTCCGCACTTCTAGGTGGGCTCGAGGAGCCCGTGGACGGCGCGATTTTGTGATCTGAAAGTCATGAGTAAAATGATACGAGCTACGGGCTTGTGGCGGAATTGGCAGACGCGCTGGATTTAGGTTCCAGTGTCTTAGGACGTGGGAGTTCAAGTCTCCCCAGGCCCACAATGTGATATCTCGCAGCACCGTTCCGGCGGTGTTGCGAGATTTTTTATTTAAAACTTCAAAGAGGTGCACTTTGCAAGATATTATCTTTCAGCGACCTGCGGTTTTAGTTTTCGTCGTGCGTTAGGTCCGGGAGGGGGATCGTCGTGAAGCGAAAAACCGGACCTAACGCACTGCGAAATATAAAAGCCCAGGTCATTTAAAACAAAGTCCTGCGAAGTGCACCTTTTTGCTCCAAAGCCCACCAGTTCAAAATCAGGTCATCTGATTAACCTGAGACAGTTTCTTGTGTGAAATGACTTGATCACCTTTAAGAGGTAATATTTCTCTCCACGGCTGAAAAGATGACGGAATCCTCACGATTAGAGGGCGATTTTTGGGTGCATTTACCCTTGTTACCCACGTCATCTCCAGCGAAAACGTAAATTACAGCTCAAATACTAGTCCAACACCTTAGTAGGAGTCTTCCGCGTGACAGATGCACAAACCAACCCGGGTCAGGTTCGCCTCAACGAAAAGCTTGGCACCGGCTCAGGTCAAGAACCTTTTGCCGTGTCCTTTTCCGGGCAAGGGTTTGATTGGTTGCCAACTCTGAACAGCGCTTTGACCGCTGGCGTTGGCTCGACCATGACTGCACTGGTGGAGCAGTCTCGCCAGCTTCTGCTCCCTCTGGGCGATGAACTTGCGGCCTATCGCCCGTTCGGATTCGATCCCGTGGCGTGGGCAGAAAGCGAGTCCAACCAGGCCTTCGACGCCTCCGATGCCGCAGTCAGCGTCCCCGGCACCCTCGTAGCTCAGCTTGCGGTACTGGAAAGTTTGAAGCGCCAAGGGCTAATTATCGACGATCGCAGCGCCGCACTCGGCCACTCCCAGGGCGTGCTCGGCGTGGCAGCGCTGGACAATGATCCCGCGGAAGTTCTTGCCATTGCCGAATTGATCGGTGTTGCCATCACCCGCGGTGGCCGCCTAGAGGGCCTGATGCGCACGGTCGATGCTTCTCCGATGGTTTCCATTGGCAATGTCACCCGCGAGCAGCTTGATAAGGCACTCACCGGAACCGACATCGCAGTAGCACTTCGCAACGGGCGGACTAATTACGTGGTCAGTGGCGCCACCGACCAGATTGAGTTGGTAGTCAAGCGCCTTGAAGCTGCGGCTGCCAAGGACAAGCAGGCCGTAGAGAACAAGAAGCGTGGCGGCCTGCCATTCAACCCAACCTTTGCACAACTAAATATTCAGGTGGCTTTCCATCACCCAGCGCTTGAACCAGCAGCAGACCAGGTGGAAGCTTGGGCGAAGACCGCAGGTTTGAATACTGAATTGGCACGCGATCTCGCGAACAAGGTCATCGTGGAGCCCGTCGACTGGCTGGAAGAAACCCGAGACCTCGCCGATCAAGGTGTGCGCTGGGTACTCGAAATCGGCCCAACCAAGGGCGTCGCAAGCCTGACCAAGGCGAACGTCGCAGGTCTTGGCATTGGTGTGCTTGCAGTGGCTGACGCAGAAGGCCAGTCCCGCCTCTTTGACTACGGCATGGCACCAGTTGCTCCTCGCGCGTATTCGGAGTTCGCGCCGCAGATTATTGAGCGCGGCGGAAAGAACCGCCTGCAGACCCGCTTCACCGAAGTTACTGGGCGCAGCCCGATCCTGCTGGCAGGCATGACGCCATCCACAGTTGATCCCGAGATCGTCGCAGCCGCGGCAAACGCAGGCTTCTGGGCTGAGCTCGCCGGCGGTGGCCAGGTCACCGAAGAAATCTTGGAAGAAAACCTGGCACGGCTCACCGAGCTGCTTGAGCCAGGTGTCAACGCCCAGTTCAACTCGATGTTCCTTAATCCGCAGCAATGGCGCATGCAGATTGAGGGCAAGCGCATGGTTCCACGCGCTCGTCGCAACGGCACTCCAATCGATGGCGTCGTCGTATCCGCGGGCATCCCTCCGCACGACGATGCTGTCGCCCTGGTGAAGAGCCTGCGCGCAAGTGGCATCCCATGGGTAGCGTTCAAGCCGGGCGCGGTGAACCAGATCTCGAAGATCCTCAAGATCGCCGACGACCTGTCCGATACCCCGATCCTCATGCAACTCGAGGGCGGCAAGGCCGGCGGACACCACTCGTGGGAGGACCTCGATGAGATGCTCATCGCGGCCTACGCAGATATCCGCGCACGCGACAACGTTGTGCTTGTCGTTGGCGGTGGCGTGGGTACCCCGCAAGGCGCCGCAGACTACCTGAGCGGTCAGTGGTCCATTAAGCACGGCCTGCCAGCAATGCCTGTCGACGGCATCCTCGTGGGCACCGCAGCCATGGCTACGAAGGAATCCACGGCCTCCGAATCCGTCAAACAGCTGCTCGCTGAAACTCACAGCATCGAAGGCTGGGTTGGCAAGGGCGAGGGCCGCGACGGCATGGCCTCGGCGATCTCCCAGCTCGGCGCCGACCTCTACGAAATCGATAACTCCTGGGCCCGCACGGGTCGCCTCATCGACGAGGTCAATGGTGATGCTGAGGCAGCAGAGGCGCGTCGCGACGAGATCATCGCCGCACTTGCCACAACCTGCAGGCCTTACTTCGGTGAAACCGCGGCAATGAGCTATGAGCAGTGGCTTCGTCGATACGCGGAACTTTCTGCCCCGAACGGCACCGGCTGGGTGGATATCACCTGGTACACGCGCTTCGCGGACATGCTCGAGCGCGCCGAGGCACGCCTAAACGAGCAGGACCACGGCGAATTCACCCCGGTCGTGGCACCTGAATTCGAGGACGATCCGAACACACTGATCGACGAATTGGCGGCCGCCTACCCTGAGGCCGCCACGCAGAAGCTGCACCCTGCCGACACCGATTGGTTCGTCGCACTGTGCCGCCGCCCGGGCAAGCCCGTCGGATTCGTCCCAGCCATCGACGCTGACCTGCGCCGCAGCTACCGCACGGACTCGCTGTGGCAGGCCCACGACGAGCGCTACGACGCCGATGCCGTGTGCATCATCCCAGGCATCGTCGCCGTCGACGGCATCGAGCGCGCGAACGAACCCGTCGCTGAGCTGTTGGGTCGCTTCGAGCAGGCCGGCATTGATGCGATTGGTACAACGCCGCTTCACGACGATTCCACTGCCTCGGAGCGCATTCTGCGAGCTCCGGGCCTGAATTGGGCAGGTCTCGAGCAGACCAGCCTGATCACCCGACTCGGCGACGCCGAATACACCCTCGAAGACATCGACGCTGATACTGCCGCGTTGACTGTCAACGTGGGCCAGACTGACCTGACCATCAAGATTCAGGCACCAACCGACCCGGCCTTTAGCCCACGGGTCTCCCAGGCAGATGCGGAGGAAGCCATGCTGGAGCTGACTCGCGTTGCTGCGGGCGGCGAGCTGGCACCGATCTCCGATGGCATTGCCACCTGGACTACCTCTCTGACCAGGCACGATCGTGCCGACTACGATAACGTCACCGCGGGCTACCTGCCTGCTGCCGCAGGCGGCGCCCCTGACGTGCTCGTGGGCAAGGCCTGGCCCGCTGTCTTCGCGGCCGTTGCTGATGCCAAGATCCCAGGCACCCAGGACCTTGCCGTCGAAGGCATGCTCTCGCTCGTGCACCTTGAGCACCACCTGACCATGCTGGCTCCGCTCCCAGAAGAGGACGTGGAACTCACCATCACCGCTCACACCGACGAGGTCGCCGACACCGGCCTTGGCCGCGTGGTCGTCGTTCGCGCGGAGATCTCCGCCGACGGCGAAGAGCTGGCTACCTTGTCCGAGCGCTTCGCCATCCGCGGGCGCGCCGGCAAGGCTACGGCCACGACGAACTCCTCGGCGCTGCCGTCGATCATTGACACCCCGCACTCGCACCGCGGCTACGCCCAGGTGATGACTCCGCAGTCGATGCTGCCATTTGCCGTTGTCTCCGGCGACCGCAACCCCATCCACGTCTCCGACAACGCGGCGCGCCTGGCCGGACTTCCTAACGGCGTGATCGTGCACGGTATGTGGACTTCTGCCATCGCGCAGCTCATGGCCGTTGACGCTGGCGGCGAGATCATCGAATACACCGCCACAATGCTGGCAACGATTTTGCCGGGCTCGGAAATCTCCATCGACGTGGAGCGCACGGGTATCGACGACCGCGTGGGCCGTGGCGAAGTGCGCACCGTTTCGGTGACCGCGGGCGATGAGCTTGCCGTGAAGGCAACCGCAGTGCTGCGCGAACCGCGCACCTTCTACGGCTTCCCAGGCCAGGGCATCCAGTCCCAGGGCATGGGCATGGAGTCTTATGCTTCTTCTCCTGCGGCCCGCGCCGTCTGGGACCGCGCCGACCAGCACACACGCAACAAGCTGGGCTTTTCCATCCTGGAGATTGTGCGCAATAACCCGGCCGAGGTCGTCGTCGATGGAGAAGCGTTCCATCACCCAGATGGAACTTTGTTCCTCACCCAATTTACCCAGGTGGCCATGGCAACCCTGGGTTGTGCCCAGGTCGCAGAGATGCGCGAGGCACATGTGCTCAACGAAGATGCGTACTTCGCAGGCCACTCGGTGGGTGAGTACAACGCGCTGGCTGCTTACGCTGAAGTGCTCTCGCTTGAGGCTGTTGTAGAGATCGTCTACCGCCGCGGCCTGACCATGCACCGCCTGGTCGAGCGCGACGAGAACGGCAACTCCAACTACGCATTGGCTGCACTGCGCCCGTACAAGATGGGCCTGGCTGGCGACGATGTGGAAGAGTACGTGGCGCAGCTTTCCGAGGCCACCGGTGAGTTCCTCGAGATCGTGAACTACAACATCGACGGCCGCCAGTACGCTGTGGCAGGCACCTTGTCTGGCCTGCGTGCCCTTGGCGCCGATGCCGAGAAGCGTGGCCCCGGCCAGCGTGCGCTGGTGATGATCCCTGGCATCGACGTGCCTTTCCACTCCTCGAAGCTGCTTGGTGGCGTGGACGATTTCCGTGCTCACCTGGATTCATTGATCCCGGCCGACGTAGACCTGCACTCGCTTGAAGGTCGCTACATTCCAAACCTCGTGGCACGCCCATTTGAGCTGACCCGTGAGTTCGTAGAGTCCATTGCTGAGGTCGTCGATTCGCCATACATCGCAGAAATCCTGAAGGATTTCGACGCCGCCGCGAAGGACTCCGTGAAGCTGGGACGCACCCTACTCATCGAGCTTCTGGCCTGGCAGTTCGCCTCTCCTGTGCGCTGGATTGAAACGCAGGAACTGATCCTGACCGACCTGGGCATTGAGAGCTTCGTCGAAGTTGGTGTCGGCGCGTCCCCAACCCTTGCCAACATGCTGGGCCAGACGCTGGCCCTGCCGAAGTTTGCCGGTAGCGAGATTGAGGTCAACAACCTTGAGCGCGATCGCGCGCGCGTGTTTGCCACCGACGAAGTCGTCCGCGAGGTTGAAGAGGTTGAAGAGGTTGAGGAACCAGAAGCACCTGCAGAGGCTGTAGAACAGTCGCCGAACCCAGCTCCGACCGAGCTTCCGGCCGTACCTGTAGCTACCGGTGGCGAGCGTCCTGCAGACATCCCATTTACCCCGGCTGATGCAACCGAGATGCTGGTCAGCGTGTGGACGAAGGTCCGCCCCGATCAGATGGGCGCGACTGACTCCATTGAGACTTTGGTGGAAGGCGTGTCGTCGCGACGCAATCAGCTGCTCCTCGACCTCGGCGTCGAGTTCGGCCTGGGTGCTATCGACGGTGCCGCTGACGCGGAGCTCAACGACCTGAAGGCGACCGTGACGAAGATGGCGAAGGGCTACACGGCCTTTGGCCCGGTCCTCGGCGATACCGTTGCCGATTCGCTGCGCCGCATCACCGGCCCGACCGGCAAGAAGCCTGGCTACGTTGCCGAGCGCGTCACCAATGTGTGGCAGCTGGGCCAGGGCTGGGCTGACCAGACCACCGCTGCTGTGGTGATGGGTACTCGCGAGGGCGCCTCCCTGCGCGGTGGCAACCTGGCCACGCTGCCGGAGGCTTCCAACGCCACCGAGCTAGACGCCCTCATCGATGCTGCAGTTCAGTCAGTCGCGCAGGAGCGTGGCATTGCTGTTAGCCTGCCGTCCTCGGGCGCGGGTGCAGGTGGCGTTGTGGATTCCGCAGCACTCGGTGAATTTGCAGAGCAACTTACCGGTGAGTCCGGCGTGCTTGCAGAAACCGCCCGTGAGCTGCTGCGTCGCCTCGGCCACGAGCAGACCAACCCCGAGAGTTTCGAGGAAGCAGACGAGGACATTCTCGAGCTGGTTACCCGCGAGCTCGGCTCGGATTGGCCACGCCAGGTCGCGCCTTCCTTCGACGCCAACAAAGCAGTGCTTCTCGACGACCGCTGGGCCTCTGCACGCGAGGACCTTGCCACGGGGCTCGACATAGACGTCACCGGGCTTGGCGAGGAAGTCGCCGTGATGGCCGAGTACCTGGGCAAGCCTGCCCAAGCAGCGCAGGCTCGCGACGAATCCCCGCTAGCTTATGCAGGCGATGTAGCCGTGGTGACCGGTGCCTCTCCTAATGGCATTGGCGCTGCTGTGGCCGGCGGCCTGCTGGCTGGGGGAGCGACCGTGATTGTCACGACCTCGCACTTGGGCCACGATCGCCTGGAGTTCTACAAGGAGCTCTACCGTGAGAATGCCCGTGGAACCGCTCAGCTGTGGGTTGTGCCTGCAAACCTGTCGGCAATGAACGACCTGGATGCGTTGATCGAGTGGATTGGCACCGAGCAAACCACCACCGTGGGTGCAGAAAAGAAGGTAACCAAGCCAGCACTCGTGCCAACCCTGCTCTTCCCATTCGCGGCACCGCGTGTGTCCGGCACACTTGCCGATGCTGGTCCAGCAGCGGAAGCGCAGATGCGCCTGCTGCTGTGGTCGGTTGAGCGACTTATTGCAGGTCTGTCGGCCCTCGGCGCTGATACCCACGTGGGCAACCGCGTCCACGTCGTGCTTCCGGGTTCCCCGAACCGTGGTCGCTTCGGCGGCGATGGCGCCTACGGTGAAGCCAAGGCGGCGCTCGATGCGGTGGTTACCCGCTGGCACGCAGAACCAGTTTGGGGCAAGCGCAACAGTCTTGTGCACGCGCTGATTGGTTGGGTGCGCGGCACTGGCCTGATGGGCGGAAACGATCCGCTGGTTGATGCCGTAGAAGCAAAGGGTGTGCGAACCTACTCCACCGAGGAGATCGCGGAGTTGTTGCTCGGCCAGATTACCCCGCAGGTTCGGGCACAGGCTGCCGAAAGCCCGGTAGTAGCGGACTTCACGGGTGGTCTCGGCGAGGCGGATATCAACCTGCCTGAACTTGCACGTGAGGCAGGGCAGGCGCCGGTCGTCAATAAGCAAGAAACGGAAGCACCGCGAACGGTGAAGGCGCTGCCGACACCCTATAAGCGCATCGAGTGGACGCAGCCGGACTTCGATGTCAAGCAAGATATCGACGACATGGTGGTCATCGTGGGTGCTGCCGAGGTCGGGCCGTATGGCTCCTCGCGTACGCGTTTCGACGCGGAGCTGACCGGCGATCTCACTGCGGCTGGTGTGATTGAGTTGGCGTGGTCGATGGGTCTGATCCACTACGAGAATGGCCAGTGGGAAGACGCTGCGGGCAATGAGCTCAATGAGGCTGATATCTACGATGCCTACCACGATGAGGTACTGGGTCGGGTTGGTGTGCGTCGTTACCATGACGATTTCCACATGGTGAACAATCTCGCGCCTGAGCTGACCACGATCTACCTCGAGCGCGATATGACGTTCACGGTGGACGACCGCGAGACCGCGAAGACCTATGTGGACTCCGATCCTGAGCACACCACCGCCACATTCGATGGGGCGGAGTGGAGTGTGACTCGTCAGGCTGGTACTCCTGTGCGCGTGCCGCGCCGGGTGACCATGTCGCGTTTCGTCGGCGGTCAGATCCCGGAGGACTTCGATCCGGCGCTGTGGGGCATCCCGGCCGATATGATCGATAACCTTGACCGTGTTGCACTGTGGAACCTGGTGGCCACCGTGGATGCGTTCCTCAGCTCGGGCTTTAGTCCTGCTGAACTGCTTGGTTCGATTCACCCGGCGCGCGTGTCCTCGACCATGGGCACCGGTATGGGTGGCGTGGAATCGCTGCGCTCGCTCTATGTTGATGGAATCTTGGCAGAGCCTCGCCCGAACGATATCTTGCAGGAGTCGCTGCCGAACGTTGTGGCTGCGCACGTGATGCAGGATTACATCGGTGGCTACGGTCAGATGATTCACCCGGTTGCTGCGTGTGCCACCGCCGCTGTGTCGGTGGAAGAGGGCATGGATAAGCTGCGCCTGGGCAAGGCCGACGTTGTGGTTACCGGTGGTATCGACGACCTGTCCATCGAAGGCATCACCGGTTTCGGCGACATGGCCGCTACCGCTGACTCGGCTGCGATGGAAGCCAAGGGCATCGAACACCGCTACTTCTCGCGCGCCAACGATAGGCGCCGTGGTGGCTTCATCGAGTCCGAGGGCGGCGGCGTGCTGATTCTGGCTCGCGGCAGCGTGGCCTATGAGATGGGCTTGCCTGTCCTGGGTGTGGTTGGCTTTGCGGAGTCCTTTGCCGATGGCGCGCACGTGTCCATCCCGGCACCTGGTCTTGGCGCACTGTCAGCGGCTCGCGGTGGCATGGACTCACGCCTGGCGGTTGCTCTGCGTGACCTGGATGTATCTGCCGATGAAATCGGTATCGTGTCCAAGCACGACACCTCCACCAACGCCAACGACCCGAACGAGTCGGACCTGCACGAGCGTATCGCGCGCTCGCTGGGGCGTTCTGAGGGCAACCCGCTCTACGTGATTTCCCAGAAGTCGCTGACCGGCCACGCCAAGGGCGGCGCCGCTGCCTTCCAGATGGTGGGTCTGACCCAAGTGCTGCGCTCTGGTCAGGTTCCAGCAAACCGCTCACTCGACTGCGTGGATCCTGCGCTGCGCAAGGATTCCCACATGGTTTGGTTGCGCAAGCCGACCGAGCTCGTGTCGAAGGCCGGCCTGGTCACCTCGCTTGGCTTCGGCCACGTCTCTGCGCTGGTGGCTGTGGTTCACCCAGGTGCGTTCCTCTCGGCGCTGCGCAACGCCGGTTTGGACGCCGATGGCTGGGCCGCGCGCGCCGCTGCCCGTGAAGATGCGGGATTGGCCCGGATCAACGATGCTATTCATGGCGGCGATTCGCTGTATGAGCGCCCTGTTGACCGTAACCTAGGTCATGGAGGCAAGGAGCTTGAAGCAGCAGTGCTTCTCGACGATTCAGCCCGCCTCGTCGAAGGCGTTCTGCGTACCGGGGAAGCAAGTTCGGAAAACTAATGGAGAGCTAATAATGCATATCGGTGTCGATCTAGTGTGTATCTCGGAGTTCCGCGAGCAGCTTGCTCTGCCCGGTTCCACCTTCGAGTCGGTGTTTTCTGCCCGTGAGCTGCGGGTAGCCAACACCAAACAGGATCGCGCCGAGCATTTAGCGGGACGCTGGGCGGCGAAGGAAGCCTTCATCAAGGCATGGTCGCAGGCTCTCTACGGCCTGCCCAACAAGATCGAGCCCGACCGTGTGGATTTCTCCGAGATCGAGGTAGTGGCGGACCGATTCGGGCGCGTTGCCTTGGAGTTGCACGGTGAGGTGGCCTCGGTTGCTTTGCCAGCACAGTCGTTGTCCATCAGCCACGATGGCGACTACGCCATGGCGGCCTGCATCGTGGCGGGCTAGTTGTAGTGGGCTAGCCCTGGGCCACGGCGAAGAGATAGGCGATAACCATTCGCTTGATCTCAGACACGACCCCGTTAAACGAGGCTTCCCCGCCCTCAATGTCTAGATCGCGCACGGCATAGTTGAGCAGTGACGACACCGTGTGCACGAGTAGGCCGGCAAGGTTGTAGCGCACCTCAAGGGGCGCGTTTGTTGCGAGCGGTTGCATGATATCCGCGATGATTTCCAGCATTTCGCGCTCGGTCACTGACGCGGTGTAGCGAGTTGCAGGTGTTGATTGGACCGCATGCCAGACTGCGCGGCGGGAGGGGTCCTCGTGCCACATGCGGGCGAGGTGGTCGATGAACTCGTCGAGAATATCTGGCCACTGCAGTGCAGGAACTTGCTCCGAGAAGCGCCGAAGTTCGGCGACGGTTTCTGCGGTATCGACGCGGTCGAGCTCGCAGATGAGAACATATTTGTTCGCAAAAAATTGATAGAGGGTGCCAATAGGCACCTCGGCGCGTTTGGCAACTTCATCAAAGGTGAAGGATTCGAAGCCAACGTCGACAAGGACGGAGCGCGCGGAGGTTAAGATCCGGTCAAACCTCTCCCGCGAGCGGGCCTGGGCAGGCCTGCGTCGCGGGACGAGAAGTTCCTGGTCTTCAGCCATTTTTATAGCGGCAAATCCCGCAGGATTCGCGCAACGTGACCGGTGGCCTTCACGTTGTACTGTGCAGATTCGATGACACCGTCGGCATCAACCAAGAAAGTCGAGCGGATTACGCCCTGGACCACTCGGCCATAGTTCTTCTTTTCGCCAAACGCGCCCCACTCCTTCATAACCGACTTGTCCTGGTCAGAGAGAAGAGTGAAATTCAGATCGTGGTCAGCGCGGAATTTAGCCAGTTTTTCCGGCTTGTCGGGGCTGATCCCTACAACATCAACGCCAAGTCCATTGAGCTGGGCGAAGCTATCACGGAAGTCGCAGGCCTCGGTGGTGCAGCCTGGAGTATTTGCTTGAGGGTAAAAGTAGACGAGTACGCGCTTACCCGCAAAATCTGAAAGCGAAACTTGCTCGCCTTTGTCATTGGGAAGGGTAAAAGCAGGAGCAGTGTCGCCTGGGGCCAGACGTGAGGATTCAGTCATGTCTAATACCTTACCGGACATTGAATTCGTGACTACACTATTGTGGGAACAAAGCACCATTAATTACTTGACAACAAACGGAGTTTGAACAGTGGCACGAGACATCAACGATATCCAGCGCGACATCGAACGTACCCGTCAGCAGCTGGCGGGCACACTCGACGAGCTGGCAAACCGCACCAAGCCACAGAACTTGGTCGATGATGCGAAGACCCAGGCAAGCGAAAAGCTGCAGGACCCAACGGTCCAGAAGGTTCTGTTCGGTATCGGTGCTGCTGTCGTGGGTTTGATCGTGCTTAACGTGGTTAACGGCCGCAAAAAGAAGAAGAACCTGAAGGAGCTACAGCGCATTCTCGCTGAGCGTTCTTAGAGTTACTGCAAACGGCGCTAAGATCATCTTTTTAGAGTTAGTTGTTTAAAAGGGGAAAGATGATGCGCCGTTTTTTGCTGCCTGTAGCAGCGTGCCTGGTTCTGGTGGGTTGTTCTTCTCCAGATGCTCCAGCCAGCAATTCCAACGTGGAGCAAGCAGGCATTGTAGATTCTCCAACAATGCCAGCCGAGGCCAACGAGACCGACGTGCACTTTTTGGGCATGATGGTGCCGCACCATGAACAGGCAATTGAGATGAGTGACGTACTCTTGGCCTCTGACGTGCAAGATGAAGCCGTGCGTGATCTTGCGCAGAGGATCCGCGACGGTCAGGCTCGTGAAAATGAGATCATGGCGGAGTGGGGTGCCCAGTGGGGCCAACAACAAGCCATGGACCTACACTCGCACCACATCGCGAACGGCATGGTCAATCCGACCGTCATGAATAACTATTCCGCGCTGCAAGGTGATGAGTTGCGCACGCGCTTCCTCGAACTGATGCATTACCACCACGCCGAGGTCATTGCGATGACCCAGGACGAAGTGGATAACGGTGGCTATGAGCCGCTGAAAGAGCTCTCCGCCGAAATGATTCAGGTCCAAACTGCCGAAATGGCAGAGATGGAAGATCTATTGGGCTACGTACCGAACCCCCAGTAGCCCAAACTATTTACAGCAGTTCAGCCCCTGCTGCGTGGGCTTCATTCAATGCTTGGTCGCCGCGCGCATTGTCAACGGCGGCACACATACCGGTAAGGATGCGCACGCTGAAGCCTTCTTTAAGACCATCGAAAACAGTTGCGCGCACGCAATGGTCGGTAGCAATACCACAGACATCAATGGCGTCTACGTGGTTTGCGCGCAGCCACTCAGCCAGGCCGACGCCGTCTGCTTTTCCTTCGAAACCGGAATAGGCGGCTGCGTATTCTCCCTTGCGGAAGAAGGCTTCAATTTTCGAGGTATCAATAGCTGAGTGAATCTCGGCGCCCTCGGTGTCGGCTTTGCAGTGCACCGGCCAGGTGTCTACATAGTCTGGGTTCTCAGAAAAGTGGCTACCTGGATCAATGTGCCAATCTTGCGTGGTCACGATGTGGGTATATGCGTTGAGATCCGCAGTTTCGGACCCCAGGAAACTACCAATTCTGGCAGCAACCTCAGGTCCGCGTTGAGTTGCTAAGCTGCCGGTGCAGAAGTCATTTTGGACATCGACGATGATCAGAGCGCGATTAGTCATGACGCCAGTCTACCGCCACCGCACCGGCAAAATGCGGGTTACTTGTCGTTGGCCTTGATCCACTTGACTGCTTCGTCAACGATCTCGGCTGGGGAGTGCGAGACATCGAAAACGTCCCCGCGCTCGTCGTCACGCAGCTCTTCCAGAGTGTCCAGCTGCGAGTCGAGCAAGGAGGCCGGCATAAAGTGGCCAGGGCGCTCCGACATGCGCGAGTAGAGCAGATCCCTGCTGCCATGGACATGGATGAACACAGCATCCGGGGCGTATTCGCGAATCTTGTCCCGGTAGGAGTGCTTCAGCGAGCTGCAGCCGATGATTCCGCCGTCGGGGTGGTCTACGAGCCACTCGCCGATGTGCTGAAGCCAAGGCCACCGGTCTTCGTCGGTAAGCGGAATGCCCTTCGCCATCTTGTCGATATTATTTTGGGTGTGCAGGTCGTCTCCGTCCTTATAAGGAAGGTCGAGGGCCTTACCCAACATGGCGCCGACAGTGGACTTTCCTGAACCGGACACCCCCATAACGACGATGTGCTTAGTCATTGTGACCTCCAACGGTGCTTGATGTGTGGATTGGAAAATAAGTAGTGGGGCTAAAGTTAATCAGCATTATCGTGCACTTTCATAGCCTAATGAATCCAGGATACTCGAGATCGATACCGATTGGTATGATCTTTATGTGATTTGGGCAATGCTTAGCGACGAAAAACCGGGCGCCGAAATTAATCCCACGCCCGGTTCTAGCTTCTCACAAACTTAATCCTTGGAAGGTTCCATTGGATTATTCTCGTCCGGAAGCTCGCTCTCGTCCGGCGCAGCCTTCCGCGAAGCATCGTTAGGCTTCGAATCTGGGTACTTCGAACGGAACGCCGCTGCAACAAACTCAGCGATCTGCTTGTAGGTTACCGAACCAGTGTTGAGCACGAGGTCGTAGTCCGAGTCGTGGTTTGGATCCCACGAGTAGAGACGATCAGACATCTCGGCGCGAATCCGGTCTTCAGTGATACATTGCTCGCGGGCTTCCTTGTAGCTGAGACCCGTTTGCGCCATAACGCGCTCGACACGCTTATCAAGCGGGGCGATGAGGCGCACGTGAATTGCACCGTAGACATCACCGAGGACGTGTGCGCCGTTACGGCCCAAGATGACGCCACCGTTGTCTACCGCGTTCAGGACGAACTCGGTGTTCTGGGACGCGAGATTGCGGTTCGCGGACTGCGAAACAGCGGAGTCCAAGTCGCCGTCTTGGAGGCCACCAGCAGAAATTGCACGCATCCAGCGGTCGAAGGTGTTATCCGAAATGAGGTCCTTCTTCTCCACCTGTGCGAGTTCGGTGGAACTGAAGGCCTGGCCGATGTACTCGACACCGAGCTCCTTTGCAATCATTGGTGCAATATCTGTTGCACCGGAACCGCGCAAACCGAAGACTGTCACGATTGGAGGATGGTTTTCCTCGGCCTTGCGCAGCAAGGTATTGCGTCCATCGCCGACAAGGGTGTCATCGGCCATAACGGTGCGGGCAGGGTCGACATCCTTGGCCTTACCAATAGCGGCCTGGGTGCGACGCTCGTTCAGATCCGAGATAATTCCCTCGTGGGTTTTCGTATCCAATGGGTAGCGAGCCATCACAACAATTGCGACGACGGCGAATGCTGCGGTGACAAGACCAATGGCAACGCTAATACCATGGATAGCCTCTGGGGTCTGGGTAGCAGCACCGGAGACATAACCGTAGGCGCCGATGATAGCGCCACCAAGCCAGCCACCAACACCTTGGCCAACCTTACGGGTGAAGGAGAGGATCGAATAAGAACCGCCCTCGGCCCGGATACCGGTCTTCCACTCGCCGTAGTCAACAGTGTCTGCCTGCATGGAGAACATCAACGAGTTGGTGCCGCCATTGCCAAGGCCATAGATAAACCATGCGATGAGTGCCAGAGGTAGAGCACCGCTTGGCACAAAGTACAGCAGCAAGAAACCGAGGATGATCAGGATGCCGTAACCAACGTAGCCATTGCGCTTACCGAAGCGCTTGGTCACTGTAGGCACGAAAGACGCGGCGAGGATCGTACCCACAGTCGAAGCTGCAGTCAGGAAGACGTACCAGTTACCATTGCCGAGGACATCACGGGCCCAGTACATACCAATCGCGTTAAAAATGAAGTTTGCGGTCAGCAGGAAGAATGCACCGGAACACAGAGTGATCAATGGTTGATTCTTGGCAACCATCTTCATGGTGTTCTTAAAGGAGATTTCGCCTTGGCCACGAGGAACAACCTCGCGGGAGTTAGCGAAACAGATCAAGTACAAGATCACGGCAATGATGCCGAGGATGATACAAGTAATGGTGAACTTCAGGCGGATACCGTCTGCCGTGGTATCCGAAAACTGAGGTGCCACAACTGCAGAGAGGACGACCGTGGTCAGCGAAGATGCGATGGAACGCGCACCTGTGAGCTTGGAACGGTCGACTGGGTCCTGCGTCATTGCAGAAGCAAGGGAGCCATAGGGGATGTTCACAAACGAGTAGCACAGCTGGAATAACGCATCAAAGAGGAAGATCCAGGCGATAGTGGCTGTGTTACTGAGCCCTGCTGGGGTGGAGAAGAGCAAGACGAAGACGATGGCCAATGGGGTGGAACCGAAGAGGATCCATGGGCGGAGCCTACCCCAGCGGGTATCGGCTCGGTCGACTGTCTGGCCGGCGAACAGGTCAGTGAAGCCAGCCCAAATCTTGGTAATGCCGTAAATTGCGCCAGCGACGCCAGCTGTCAGACCTGCGATGTCCGTCATGTAGACCATGAGGAACATCGAGGTCATCATGAACGTCAGGTTGTTTGCAACATCGCCAAATGTATAGGTGAGGATTCTGTGGCCGGGCAACTTGGTGTCGGCCGCATTCTCCTGTTGCTTGGTTGCGGTGGTCATTTTTCACTCCTAGTGGTGACCGTGGAAGCAGGTAAGCGGGGGTGTCGCTTTTACTTTCCTGCGACAAGCCCACAAACCGAGGCGGAAATTTTCTTGAAAATCTGTTATGGCCTTTGTAAATTGGCTAAACGGTACGGATACTGTGATTACTGCGGATTACTTGTGCCTAATCAGTTCAGCTCCTTCAATTCACCGTTGATGGAACGAATCAGCTCTAGGGCCTGAGCATTGTTTGCCAGATCCTCGTCGAGAGCTGCGACCAGTGCCTTGACCGGATCTGATGACTTGCGAGCCTGGTCAAGCTCTGCGGCGCGTGCATCTTGAATCTCGTCAGCGCGCAGAATGTATTCCACCCACGCGGCGATCGAGAGAGCTGCACCTGCACCGTCACGTCCAGCTGCAAGCTCAGCCTTCATGATAGGTACGGCACGCATACGCTGCTTGGTGCCGCCATCGATGGCGATCTGAGCAAGATTGTGACGGATCCGCGGATTTTCGAAGCGCTCAATGAGCTGTTTGCGGTAACCAGGAATATCCAGGCCGTCGGCGGTGAGATGATGAGCCGCTTCGTCCCAGAGTTGGTTGACCCGGGCGCGCACGTCATCGTCGTTAATTGCTTCTGCAACGGTGGCGTAGCCCTTAAGCTGCCCGTAATAAGCCATCAGCGAGTGGGAACCGTTGAGCAGCCACAACTTGCGGCGCTCGAACTGCTCGATGTCGTCGACGAAGATGACGCCGGCGCGCTCCCATTCTGGGCGACCTGCGGGGAAGTCCCCCTCGATGACCCAGGAGGCGAAAGGCTCGGTGACAACTGGGGCCGCATCGGCGAATCCGGTTTGTTCCTCAACGTCAGCGATTAACTCGTCGGTGGTGGCCGGGGTGATGCGGTCAATGGAGGTCGATGGGAAGGTCACTTCCGCTTCGATCCACGAAGCCAGATCGGGATCGACCTCGCGAGCCATGCCCAAGACGGAAGCCTTGGTCAGTGGGCCGTTTTCTGCGACGTTGTCGCAGCTCATCACGGCAATTCCGCCGAGGCCGGCAGCCCGGCGAGCCTGCAGCCCCACGATAATGCGACCAGCGGCGGTATCCAGGGAATCTGGGTTACCCGCCTTGAGCGCTGCAAGATCGGAGATGACATCGGGGCTTGAAGTATTCAAGGAACCATCTTCGGCCAGGTGGTACCCGGCCTCGGTGACGGTCAAAGTGACAACGGCAACTGCCTTCGAAGCAAGCAGTTCCTTGAAACGCTCAAGGTTTGCTGCAGGCTGCGCCTCGACGAGCGAGGTGATGACCTCAGGGGAGTCTCCGTCGCCGGAGCGTGTGACCAAGGTGTAGAGACCATCTTGTGGCTGCAAGGCATCGGCAACACCTGCGCTGCGGCCGGTGAAGGAAGCATAACCCCAGTTCGGATCTGATTTCTCGGTGTACCACACCTGGTGTGCACGGTGGAAAGCGCCGAGACCGACGTGAACGAGGCGGATAGCTGGAGCCGGCGCGTCGTAGTTTGTGCGATTGAGTGCCTGACTCATAGCTTGAAGGTCCTCCTTGGGGATGCGTCGATGAGATCGACAATGATTTCTGCTGCTCGGTCTTCGGTGATGCGGTGTTCTGCGACAAGCCGTGCCAGGTAGCCGGCCTCAACGCGACGCGAGGTGTTGTGGCGTGCCGGGATGGAGCAGTATGCGCGGGTGTCATCGATGAAGCCGGAGTAGCGGGAGAAGCCGGTGGTGCCGGTGGTGGCAGCGCGGAAGCGTGCCATTGCATCGATCTCGTCGATGAACCACCAAGGCGCACCTGCGTAGACAGATGGATAGTAGCCTGCCAGCGGGCCGATTTCGCGGGAGAAGGTGGTCTCGTCGATGGTGAACAGGACGAAGTTGAAGTCCTTGTTTTCGCCGAAGCTGGACAGCAGTGGCTGCAGGCCCTTGGTGTATTCCATCTGGAACGGGATATCGTGGCCGACATCGGCACCGTACTTTTCAAACGCGGAGGTGGAGTGGTTGCGGTAAACACCTGGGTGCAGAGTCATGACCAAGCCGTCGTCTTGCGCCATCTCGGCCATGCGGTAAGTCATGTTGGCCTCGAAGGCATAAGCCTCGTCCCAGGTCCAGGAGCCGTCGCGGCCCTTGTCGAAGAGGCGGGAGGCTTCCGCGGCGTCCAGCGGAGTCGATTCCGCGTTGTGGGTGCCGTGGTCACTGGAGGTGCCGCCGTTCTCTTTAAAGAATTGACGACGATTGCGCAGACCCTCAAGGTAGCCCTCGTAGCCAGTCTTGCCGCCACCGTAGAGATCAATGAGTTGTTCAACATTGGAAGCGAACTTCGCGTTGTAGAACTTGGTGTGAGCGTCAGGGCGGAATGTTGGCAGGACGCGAGGGGTAAACGATGGATCGTCGGCAAGCGTCTTGTGTGCCTTCAAATCGTCCAAAGGATCGTCCGTGGTTGCCAGGACTTCTAGGTTGAAGGACTCGGCGAGTGCGCGAGGGCGGAAGTCTGGGCGAGCGAGGATCGCAGAGAGTTCGTCGTAAATATCGTCGGCGTTTTCTGCAGAAATGCGATCAGGATTGATGCCGAAAACGTGCTCAAATTCTTGCTCAACCCAGTAGCCGGTGGCGGTTCCTGTGTAGAGTGACCAGTTGGAGCAGAAGATCCGCCACGCTTCCTTCGGATCGGCGTCATGTCCACCGACACCGAGCTCGGAGAGCTCGTAGCCAGCGGAGTGCAAAATTCGGGTGAGATAGTGGTCTGGGGAAATCAGAAGTTGGGTTGGGTTCGGGAACGCTGCGTCGTCCACGAACATTTGAGCCTCAAGGTGGCCGTGGGGGGAAATGATTGGCAGATCTTCGACATTCGCGAGGAGCCTGCGGGCAATCTCGCGGGTCCCGGGGTCTGCCGGTAGTAAGCGGTCAGGATGGGATGCATGTGAGCTACTCATGGCTCCATTGTCAGCTACGATTTAACTCACATTCAAGCAGTTGCCAGTTGTTGCATCACTTTTCATTTGTGATCCACCCCATGCACGTGAAAGGTATCACGTTTTCGGTGATATTAGAGCCAAGCGCTCAGAGAGTTGCTAAGGACCTGCTCAAGTGCCATCTGCCACTTCGGGCCCCACGTCAACCGGCGCACTCCCAGATCTTTTAGCCCCTGAAGATCGGCCGGAGTTTGGGCAATCGGATCAGTAGTGACGTTGACCGGAAGGCTGGTTGCTGCAACGAGGCGCTTAATCTGCTCGGGCGTGGTTGCCCCGACTGGGTAGAGTGAACGCGCACCTGCATCGGCCATCAGCTTCATTCGCTTGATTGCCTCGGCCTCTGGGTCCTCGAATACCGCCTCGCCGTGCTTGATGGCATCGGTGCGGCCATTAATAACAAACTCGAGATCCAATTCGTCTGCTGCCGAACGAACCCCAGAAATGTATTCCGCGTGTTCTTCAGCACTGCGGATCCGACCACCGTCCACGTGCACGGTATCCTCGATATTTGCGCCCACAGCGCCGGTCTCGGCAACGCGGTGCAAAAGGTCCGAGGGAGCAAGGCCGTAACCAGATTCCACGTCCACGGAGACAGGAATCGACACCGATTCGACGATGTGCCTAGTAATAGTCATGTACTGGTTGAAGTCCATCTTTTCGCCGTCTTGGCCGCCGATCGCGTTGGCCACAGGGTGAGAACCGATGGAGAGGAACTTAAAGCCTGCCTTTTCGACGATTTGTGCACTCCAGACATCCCATACAGTAGGAAGGACGAGAGTTTCACCGGAGGCGTGAGCGGTAGACAATTCGTGGGCGAGTTCGCGATTGATAGACATAGCGGTACATCTCCTAATTTGTGCGACTAGTTCCGTTGAAAGTAACTGTGACGCCCATCCTAACGAGATTCTCTATGCAAGGTTGTTGAGGTTGATTCCCGCACGATCAATCGGGTCGGTAGCACGCGAGGCTTGGTCAACGGTTTCTTCACGCCACGGATTAGTGCGATGAGGTTGGCCGCAGAGACTCGCCCCACTGCGCGCAGTGGACCGGCGACCGTGGTGATGCGCGGGGTGGTCAGACTGGCTAATTCAATATTGTCGAAACCAGCGACGAGGACTTCATCTGGAATGCTGACACCTTCTACTCTTGCCTGATTCTGAAACCCCACCGCACTTAAGTCGTTGAAGCAGACCACGGCATCGGTAGGGTTATTTTTCCATTGGAGAAAGGCGTCTTGGCCACCGCGAGTGTCGGGAGAAATTAGCTGAATCCGATGCAATTTCACGGAGGTGTTTTTGCTCGACGTCGGACCCTGCTGTGGTTTATACCGGGTAATTAACGGTGCGTCATCGTTACCGTTATCTTCGAATGTGTCACGCAGTGCACGCCAGCGCATCGAATCCGCCCAGGAATCACTAGGCCACGAGAGGTATGTCACAGACCTAATGCCTTGGTGGACTAAATGGTTTGCAAGACGGATCGTTCCGTCGTAGTTGTCAACGAGGACACTTGGCACACCTGGGACAGGACGGTTGACCACCACGGTGGGCGTAGTGCGGGCAATTTTCTGGATTTCAGCGTTGGTGAGGCGAGAGGAAGCAAGAATCAGCCCGTCAACATATGGCGAAACTTTTTCCACTGCGGTGTGGGCTTTCACTGCGGATTCCTGCACGTCACTGGCCTGTACCCAGACGTCTTCGACCCAGCCTGCGTGCGAGGCCCCACGCAGAATTTCGACGAAGAATTGGTTGCGAAGGTCTGCCGCGATGAAACCGATGACATCCTTATGCTCACTGACGGAGTTTCGGGTTTCTAAGGTGGACCTGTAGCCGAGCTCTCTCGCGATTCTGCGGATTTTCTCCGCGGTTTTAAAGCTGACTCGATCAGGCCGAGAAAACGCCCGCGACACCGTTGAGGGTGAAACGCCCGCGACTTCGGCAATATCATAAATTGTGATCGGTGATGTTGGTTGCGGAGTCTTATCCGGACGTTCCGGTGTCATAGGCCACTACCTTAACTGCAGATCAGATGCGAAGACCTGCCTGCGCATAAATGTTGAATGAAAGTTTTTTTAAAGTTCATCTAAATACCGTATCCACGAGAAGAAAGCAATGCTACACTTTCGAAATGCCAAGGGAAGTGATGAACCCGCTGGCACTGATGCCTAAACAACTAAATGTGAATTAGGTTGGACTTAGGTTGAACAATGTATGAAAGGCGCGGCGCCCCAGGCGTCGCGCCTCTCATTGTAACGAGTGGCCCACCGCACATCAGTGGATTGCTACCTTAATCTTTTGGGATCTATAGGGATCTTTCAGGTATAGGTTCCGCGTGAGCATCCAGCAACAACACAACATCGCGCTGCAGCTGAAGCAATTCTTCAGGCCAAGCAGGAGTGGCAGAATTTTCAATTCTCCGGACGTGGGTGGCATTAAGCAACCATGCTGGTTGGCCAAGCAGTCCACCTAAAGTTGTTGGGGGACCATCGGATACTTCGACATTCAGCCCAGCCAAAGCCGAACGCACGAGTTGGGCTGTGACACTGTCTAGTTGTCTCGGATGGCGTGGAAATATTGCCTCCCACCGAACTCTGTCACCAACGCCAACAGGCTGAAACATAACCGGAGTAGAAAAACAGGCCTCAACCACGTTCTCTTGGTTATCGAGGAGTAGAACCTCGTCGTACTCGCTCTCGGACAAGACTGCCCCTAACCACTCCAAGTCTGGGCCCTTGATAAGGGGCAGGACCCGAGCATCTGCAACGCCGTTTGGAGCAACAGTCACAGTGTCCGTTTCTTCCCGAGCAGGGCGAACCCGCAGGCTGACTCCGCTCGCGCACAGCTCCAGTCGCGGAGAACCCTGCGCTCCAGCAACTAACGCGGTAAGTTCCTTCAAATCCACCGAATGTCCCCGCGCGGCACAGGCGCTTTGAAAACGCGCCAAGTGCAGGCTTAATCCGCGCACTTTCCCATCGCGCACACTAAAAGAATCTGCTGCTAGAAGTTCGCTCATGACCACCCCTGAAGCCAGTTGTCAGACTCAGTAAGTCCCAAAAGTTGGCGTAGCGGAAGAAGCTTCACCAGTACTTCGTCGGCTTCCTCGTCTGGGCTGCTCAGCGCTGTCACCGCGCCGCCCGCCCCGTAACTCAGGTGCGTGCCTTGGAGGACGGCGCTGCGGATCAGCACCGCGAAATCGGCAGTTCCGTCAGCAGCAATGTAGCCCGCCACACCCGAATACCACCCGCGCGCCTCAGGCTCGAGGCCAGCAAGAAGTTCCACCGTGCGTTTCTTCGGTGCCCCAGTCATCGACCCCGGCGGCAAGCACGCTCGGACCAGATCAGATGTCACGGCATCACTGCGAAGGTGGCCACACACAGTACTAATCAATTGATGTCCCGTGGCAAAAGTGTGCACACCGAAAAGTTCCGGAACATGCACTGAACCAGGCTCACAAAAACGCGAAATGTCGTGGCGCATCAGGTCCACAATCATCTGATTTTCGGCCCGGTCTTTCACTGATGCACCGAGCTCATCGCGCAACAGCGCATCTTCTTCGGCCGTGGCTCCGCGCCCGCGGGTCCCCTTGATCGGGCTGACGCGCACGGTTCGGTCCGCTTCCACGGACAGAAACCGTTCGGGAGAGGCCGAGAGGATCACGGTGTCGTCGATACGCCAAAAACTTGCCATCGGAGCAGGAGAGGTCTGCCGCAAACGAAGATAAAGGCTAAAAGCATCAGGCTTATCGACGAGCTCCGCGCGCACACTCGTGGTCATGCAGAGCTCGTAGGAGTCGCCATAGGAGATGAAGTCCTGGCACTTTTCTACTGCTTCGAGATACTTCGAACGATCAAGATCAGCCTGCGGAGACTGTAGTAGTGCAGGTGGCGCGGAGGACTGAGGTGGCGTGGTAGTGAGATGGGGCAGCGCGGTGCCCTCGCGCAGGTAGAGCCAGATCTCGCCGGCCTCTTCGACAAAGACGATGTCGGGGGTCAGTAGGAGGCCCGAGGTGCCCGCGTAATCAATGACAAGGAAATGGCCTGGTTGGAAAGTGCCACCTCCGGAAACTTCAGTGAGCATCGGGGAGTGGAGCAACTGTTCCTCGGCGGGAAGCGCAATCTGCGCGGAGAAGCCGGAACCAAGATCGGCGGCGAGGATGCTGCGCTGGCCCGTCGGGTGAGTCGCATCGGCGCTATCAAGCCAGGCAAGGGACTTGGACTGGCTATTTAGCGCCACAGCTAACTTGGGTAGAGAACCGGCTGGGCTGAAAAGGGTGGATGTCCAACGGTGCAGTGGTGGAAGGGGAACACCAAGTTCAGCTAATGCCGCACGGATAATTTCGGTGCCGCGCCGGGTCCCCACTGACTCGGGGTGAAATTGGAGGCCGTATTGTGGCGCATCGCTTCGTCGACAAGCCATAATCGTGCCATCGTCTGCCAGGGAAGTGACCTCGAGTGACTCCGGCACGGTTGCGGGATCGACCGCAAGCGAGTGGTAGCGGGTTACTTCGATGGGGCCAGTCAGGCCCGCAAATCCGTCGATCATGCTGGTCCGGCCGTGCATAGGATGCGCGGCCGCAGAAACAGTGGCACCCGCGGCGGCCGCGATGGCCTGCATGCCGAGGCAAATGCCTAGTACCGGCACCTCGGTTTGCTCCACGGCGAGTGCCGAGCCCGCAAGATCGCTAGCGTTGTGGGGATTTCCGGGACCAGGCGAGATGATTACCGCGTCTTGGCCGTTGATGAGCTCGCGCGTGAGACGTGGATCGTCGTGGGGCAAAATTGCAGGGTGTGACCCGGTGGCCTCCGCGATGAGGTGGGCGAGGATCCCAGTGAAACTGTCATAGTTGTCAATGAGCAGCAACTGCGGCTGGGAATTGGGACTCATGGGCATTAAGCTTAGTGCGAACTCGGTGCGGACAGAAAAGCGAAAAGCCATTTCCTGATTTCTCAGAAAATGGCTTTGGCCTTGGAAATTGTGCGCCATCAGGGACTCGAACCCCAGACCCGCTGATTTGGAATCTCGGGACTTGACAGTATTGCCAATTATGTAGTAACGCTTCAATTGTGCTGGTAAAAGGCTTGAAAGTACGGGCGGAATTGAGAATTATGAAACGAATCGGATAATACTTTGCCATTACTTTGCCACAATTTCATTAGATCAACTGTTCGTTTAAGATAGCCGCAACTTCCGGCCCCTCCTTAGGTTTTTCAATATAGTGATGTTCCGTAATCGTTGAATCCGCGTGACCAAGTTGTTGCGAAGCCACAAGCAGAGAAACCTTATCCGCTAGAATCGTTGCCACATTACGCCGCATTGAATGGTAAGTAATCCAATCAACCGGCGGGTACTCTTTGGATTCCTTAGACTCTCCCCAAACTTCACGCGCTGACCTAATCCACCGCTCGGCCGTTGACTTAGAAATATGCGTACCCGTGGCACTCGGAAACACCCATTCAAAGAATCGTTGGTTATTCCGTTCCTGGTCGTGCAAGGCGTTGGCCGCAATGTCTGAAAGTTGAATAGTCCTTGTGGATTCCCCGCCGTCTTTAGTTGGCCGGATTACCGCCGTGGCAGGAGACGTAGCAAGATCCACATCTTCCCAACGTAGCCTTAAAGCTTCCGATAACCTCACGCCCGTTCCGGCAATAAAATCAACAAGGTTCTTGAATCCGCCCGCCCTATTTTTCGGGCCGGGGCGCTCGGCTGAACTGTAGTAAGAAACCATTGCCCTAAACCCGGCCATTTCTTTCGGGGTAATTGCCCTCGGTTTTGGTCGTGGAACTTTCGGTGCCGTTGTTTCCCGTACCGGGTTAGCGGGTAGCAAGTCAAAACGAACAGCGACACTAAAAGCAGAACTTAGAACTACCCGGGATTGTTTCGCCGCCGATGGTTGTGATTCCAGTGACCTGATAAAGGATTCAACGCGGCCCGTTGTGATTTCGTTAATTTGCAGGTCACCTAACGCGGGAGAAATGTGGTTGCGTATCGCTGACTTGTACACGTCCATTGTCTCTTTGGTTACGTCGTGGTTTTTCTCCCAATAGGCAAGTAGCTCGGAAACCGTATTAGTTGAGCGTAATTCGCCGGAAGTGTCGGCCGCTGAAACTTTAGTGACGGCAACTTTTATTTTTCGTTTGGCTTCCGCTTGACTTTTTCCGGTACGTCGTATCCGCCGGTATTTACCGTTGTCTAGCCTTATTTGGGCATTGGCTTGAACGTTGCCGTTAGGCAGGGTTGTAAAGCCAATATCGCCTACGGTTCCTGGCGCTAAGCGTGGTTGGCCCCTACTCATGGCGGTGGACCTCGTTATATTCAATGCGTTGCCATAGCGGTTGAATGAAGAGTGCCGGGGGGTTGATTATCTCGCCATGTTCGTTGATTTCAACGCCGGTTCCAACGTTAAGCGCGCCACCTATTTGCAGGGTTGATTTCAAAATTGCTTCAAGCGCCTTGGAGACTTCTTTCAGTTCCTGGTCAACCTCGTTGATTGAATCTGTAGTTAATCTGTAAGGTTCTTCCAATTCGTTCCACTCAATTAGAACGTTGCTTAGATCCCCAAATTTATCGGCTAGGGATTCTAATTGTGGGGGAACGCTTCCAAGTGTTCCGGCCGCTAATCGTTGCAGTCTTTCAATGGGTAGTTCCTCGCCGTCATTTGCCGGAATGTAAAGAGCAGACCACGGAATATTTAGAACGTCTGAAAGTGTTTGGGCTTCCGTGATTTCAAGGCCGCGTTTCCCTGATTCTATTTTTGCTATGACGCTTGGCCCCATTGTTGCGCCGCGTTTTGTTGATTGCTCGGCTACCCATTCTTGTGTTTGGTTCATTGCTTGCCGGGCGTTTCGTAGTTTTGCCCCGATTATTTTGCGCCGTTCTTCCACGTTTGTCATATTGGCAAGTTTGCCATATTGGCTTTAGTCATGTCCATCGAAGTGCGATTATAGAAAAGTTGCGAAATTGACTTGTGTTATTCCGCGCCCGTGTGTTACTGTTCGTTATTCGATATTCGCACATATTCTAAAATCGGAAGGATTTGGGACAATGGGAATCCCTACCACACCAACAATCACTTTGACGGAAGCCGCAGAAATTTTGGGCGTTGCTAAGTCAACTGCATACCAAGCCGCCCGTGAAGGGACTTTTCCCGTGAAGCTCGGCCGCGTTGGAACCCGCTACATCGTGCCTACGAAACCACTTCTTGAATTTCTTGGCCTGGACAACGCCCCTGAAGAGAAGAGCGCCTAACAATGGGAATCCGCAACGAAACAGCGGCCGCGTTGGCTGAATACATTTCAATGTTTTCAACCTCGCCAACTGATCCTAAAGACCTCGCCAACTACGTTCTTACCGCCGTTGATTCCTGTATGGAACAGCGCCCGGTGGAAGAACACCCTATTCGCTACGCGTTGACTGATCGCGCGCATGAAGCACTAGCAGATGTTTAAGGCACTGTGACTAAAAAATGAACCTCGTTGAAACAATCCGCCACGGCCGCTACACGTCACGCCGTGAACTGAAACTACTTCAAGATCAACCTGTTAGCGCCGCCCTGGACGCGCTACTTGTGAACTCTCCCTACTACTGGGACATGTCCGCCCGGAATCGTGAGGAAGTCGCCTACACCGTGGAAGCAACAGGTGTGGCCATGCACGGCTGGGCTGACTACACGCTGGAAGAGGTGCGCTAAATGGTTGCGTGTTTCTCGTGCGCTATCGACCTCGTGAACGGTGAACAGGATTCAATCTTGGAATCCTCGCTACTTACGGGTGGCCTGTTCGTGGTGGACATTGACGCTGACTTGATTGGTGGTGTTGCTGATCGTTGCGCAGGGTGTGACCAACGTGTTTACGGCGGGGCGGTTTACCCACTGGAAGAGGTTGAGCGGAATGACTAACGAAACCAAGGAACCGGAAGCGAAGTACCCAACACCGCCGCGTGGATCGAAACTCACACCGGAAGAGTACGCGCATTTCCTAGAAACGAAACGCAGGTTCCAACGCCGAAAAAAATATTCCTGGTAAGAAAACGCCCCTCGTAGTTACAGCTACAAGGGGCACAAAACTTTGATTGGAGAAATCAAAATGCAAGAAACGATTGTACCCAAGAAGCAGCTAACCGACAAGGAGCGCCGGGCGCACGCCCTGGAAGTGAAGCGCCGCCTAGAACGCCGCGGCAAGGCCGCTAAACGTTATTGGGGCCGTGATTACACGGCTAACGGGTTCAATATTTACGCGTCATAGCAACGCGTGGCCTGAACGGTTAAACGGGGGTTCGATTCCCCCGGCAGGCACAAGCCCTACAAGTGGGCAAAAAGAAACCCGCCGGGCGGAAACCGGCGGGGGTAAAACTCAACATAAAGATAAGGGTATTATAGCATGACTTTCCCTAAAAAAGGCAAGTTGACACCACGGGAACAGGCGCGCCTAGAGGGTATCCCCGAAAGCCAATTGGGAATCTGGCCGGATACTCACGACGATGAACCGACACCATGGGGGGAAGCGGAACGTGAAGAGCGTAAGAGCAACTTCCAAATCATTGATGGTGATGATGAACCCCTGGACGTGGCGGGCGGCCCAACCGCTGAACAAGAGCAAGCGGCGCAGGAATCCCTTATTGCAAGGTTTGAACGGCTCGCAATCGGAGCAGATGAACTGGACGCGTTGGATCTTCCTGATCCTGAATGGATTGTCCCCGGGATCCTTACGGAGGGGTTAGGCATGATTGCGGCGGCCCCAAAAATCGGTAAATCGTGGTTTGTTCTTGAAGTTGGTTTGGCCGTTGCCATGGGTGGCCGGGCGCTCGGAAGTATCGAAGTGAAGCAACGCCCCGTTTTGTACTTCGCGTTGGAAGATAACCGCCGCCGGTTGAAAAAGCGTATCCGTGCGTTAATGCCTGACGGCGCGCCCCACCCAACAAACTTTCACTTGATTACGGAAGCAAGGGACTTGAACGATGTGATTCTTCTCGGTCAAGTTTTTCAAGATCTTTATGAGGGGGAAGCGCCGTTGATTATCGTGGACACACTTGGCCGGGTTAAGCAAGGCAAGACTTCCTCGCAATCGCAGTATGACGCGGATTATAAAGACGGTGCGATGTTGCAGGAGCGGTTGGCTAATCGTGTGGCGGGTTCCGCTGTTCTTGTTGTCCACCACACTAACAAGGGGGCGCATGAGGACTTCCTGGACGGTATTAGCGGTACGCAGGGCGTGGCGGGCGCGTATGACACTTTGTTGGTGTTGAAGCGTTCTAGGCAGTCTGATGAGGGTATTTTGCAACTCACTGGACGTGATATTGAGAATGAAACGGAATACGCGTTGCGCACTGTGGGGGGTAAGTGGTCACTGATTGGTGGGTCACTTGCGCAGTCGGAAGCGGCCGCTGAACAGGTCAAGGCGAATGACAAGGCAGTCAACTTTGGGGACCGGAAGCGGAAAATTCTGGAAGTTGTCAATCGGGCTATGCCGGGTGCGCCGGTATCGCCGCATGAAGTTTCGATTGCGCTGGACATTGATAAGCAGGTTGCGAGTAACAACCTTGCTCAACTTGCTAAGGCTGGACAAATTGTTAAAGCGGGGTATGGCCGGTATGCCCCTATTTCTGACACTTCACTAACAGGTAGTGAACCTAGTGAACCTAGTGAACTGCCTGGTCAAACACCCTAAATAAGTTCACTACCTAGAAGTGAACTTAGTGAAGTGTAATACGGCGCACTTTCCCACTTCACTAGGTTCACTATCTAGTAGTGAAGTTGGCACCACACTTGACCAGCAAGTTCACTAGGTTCACTAGGTTCACTAGTAGAACACGTTTTCTAAGAAAGTGGGCACTTCCTCGCAAGAGCGCCCGCCGCCTGGACGTGCTCGCTATGCGGCTTCCTCATGGATTGTTCCTCGTGAAACATTGGCCGCCACCTCGTCGCTACGCGGCTTCCTCGTGCTCGCAAGAGCGCCCCGCCCTGGGGGATCCCCCGCCCGGCCGCCACCTCGTAAGAGCGTCAAAAACACGCCTGGAAGCGCCGTAGACAACCCAACACAACCACCACGGACACACACTTAAAACCACACCCACACACCCTTAAAATCGAACACACAAACGAATAGGAGAAACAATGAGCAAAACATCATTCCAAACACCCGCCCGCAATAAACCCGTAACAGTCATCATTGAACCCAACGCCGACTACCCCGGCCGGTTAACTATCTCAACCGCCCCACGATTCCAACTCAACCGCGCGCAAGTAATCGAACTATGCACCGCCCTACTTGACCAAGTAGACGTACTGGACTCACAAGGAGAAAACGAAAACTAACTTGAACCCAAACGATGTTTCGGACCTGTTAGCACAGTTCCTACCAACACGCAAATTCAACGGGGCAAACTGCCACAACGTTGACCCCACCCTGTTCGACGAACGCGGCCCGGAAGAAGAAAACGATACGTGGAAACGACGATTAGGCCGCGCACAATTCCACTGCCGCACATGCCCACTACAAACTGATTGCCGGGCGGAAGCCAAAGAGCACAACGCCACCGGAATCTGGGCAGGGGAGGTGCACAAGTGGAACCCGAAAAGCAAACACACCCGGTAATCATTCCCACCGGTTCCGTGATCCTTACCCAACAAGACGCGGCCGGTATGGCTGAAATTGTGCTGGCTTCCGCAGACATGGCCGCCCGCCAAGGCATGAGGGTAAACCCCCGCTTACTACAGTTGGCCGCACAAATCAAATCCGCAAACGGAACAACGGAACAACCAGCAGAAACACCCGAATACACTATCCAATATGAGCAAATCGACACCACGGAAGCCGCAAATATTTTGGGTTGTTCCGACAGGTACGCCCGGAAACTTGCAGACACGGGCCGGATCCCCGGAACCCGTAACGGCGGGCGTTGGTTCTTCAACCGGGAAGACGTCGAAACTTACCGGGACTTCCGGTAACACTTGCTCATTCCCCGGCGTGGACCTCGTAAAAACAGGGACGTGGAACGCGTCAACCGGGCCGGTAACAATCACACGGGCAGATATTACTTCCGCTGTAACAGCGTCAAAAACGTTACCGGAACCCATTGTGAAACTAGGCCACATTGATCCCCGTTTTGATGGTTCCCCCGCCGTGGGTGTAGTGCGTAATCTTCGCACCGCCGATAAGGGCAACACCCTTATTGGGGACCTGGAAGAGATCCCCGCATGGTTGGGGAAGCAACTTCCTACCGCCTACCCACAACGATCCATTGAAGCCACCGCCAACTATGAACACGGCGGAACCATGCACCGTTTTGCACTAACAGGTTTAGCACTTCTCGGAGCAACACCCCCGGCCGTGGATTCCCTGAAATCACTTCAACAAATTATGGAGCAGTAAAAATGTCCGAAATTCCAAAGTCACTTCCAATGTCACTTTCTGGTGTTATGCAGTTCGCACCACGCCAACACAATCTTGTTTCTAAGCCGGGCGACCGGGTGGGGTTCACCATGGATCCCGTATACAACTTTGCAGATAACCCGGTGTATGAGAATCCGGAGCACTTGGCCGCTTGGGTAGTTGGCTACTGGTCTGGCAAGGCCGCCGCCGACAACAACAACTAAATTTTAGGAGCCTAAAAACATGCCATTTTATCCTGGCCGCGCCGACTACAACAACGGCGTTATTTCAGTTGATGAAGCACTCAACAGCCCTACCGTTATTGCGGACCGTATTGCGGAAATCGCTTCCAAGAACTTGCTTGTTGAAACGATCTTCTCCAACGATTCCACACCCGTAGAGGGCGGGGCGGTAATCTTCTCTAAGACTACGGAGAAGAATTTTTACACCGACAACGATGTGACCGCCCGCCAACCGGGTGATGAATATTCCGTTGTGTATCGTGAGCGCCCGGCCGCCGAACTTGCCCGTGTTGAAGATTACGGCGGTAAGTTCGCCACTTCCGATGAAGCACGCAACCGCAACTCCAACGTTGATTTCGACAACGACGTTACCGCCCTGGCGAACACCATTACCCGCAAGTTGAACCAACGTGCTATGGAGACTGTTAAGGCCGCCGTTGATTCCAATGAAACGAATAATCTTGCCGTGATTGGTGCCAATAAGGGGTGGGGCAACCTTAATCTTGTTGGTGACCCAACACTGATTACCCCTAGTGCTGATCGTCCTACGGCCGCGTTGGCTGACGTGTTCGCACTTGCTGAGCAACAGGACATGGGAATCACCTACACAAAAATGATTGTGTCCCCTATGACTAAGGCACAGATCCGCACCGCCTACGGCACTGACCTTAACGACATGCTGGATTCCTTTGGCCTGGAACTCATTTCGTCGAACTACGCGGACGATGAAACTACTTACCTCGTTGACCCCGGTAAAGCCGGTTTTGTTAAGTATGAGGAACCACTAACCGTGAATACGTGGCGTGATGAAGAACACCGCCAAACGTGGACACAAGGCTACGCCATGCCTGTTATGGGAATCACTTTGCCTAGTGCTATCGCCGCTATCACTTTCCACGAATACGAACTTTAAGGAACACAACAATGTACCAAGACCAAATGAAAGACCGTTTTAACCCGGGTACTGATTTGACGGCCGTGGCCACCGGAACAATTACCGGAAGCACTTTCGTGGCTATCGCAGGGCCGTTGAAGAACGACCTGATTAACGTGGCCACCGCCACCGCCGGAACACACGCGGCCGGGGTGGCCAAGTACACCGCCGTTGATGGGGACCTCGTTGGGGTAGCCCGTGGATCTTCCCGTGTGGTTACCGTAACCGCCGGTTCCGTGTTGACCCCGGGGGACCTCGTGGAAGTGGGGGCGGGCGGCATGGCCGTCAAGCACACCACCGGAACCGTTGTAGGCTACGCCGTGGATAACGCCGCCGCCAACGAACCGGCCCTTATCTCCCTGAACAACTAGGAGCACAACAATGGGAATGTTTGAACAGATCAAGAACATGAAGTTCAATCTTGCAGCAACACCACCGGAAGATGTGCCCCTGGATCCCGTGGCCGTACCGGAACAGGAACCGGAAGAACACACTTTCACTAAGGAGCAATGGGACACGCTGACTTCCGTTCTGGAACTGGAATCCACCGCCACGCCCGATGATGTGATTTCCACCGTCACCGCACTTGCTGAAGCCACCAACGAACAGATCAACAAGATCGTTGAAGAGCAAGGCAAGGAAGTAAAAGCGGCCGCCGCAAACCAACCTGTTCTTGTTGATGGCACAGTTTGGAACGATATGCAACAGCACCTGAAAACCGGGCTACGTGCCCACAACCAACAACACCGTGGGGAAGCAGAACAGGTAGTAGACCAAGCAATTCGTCTTGGTAAAGCTTCCGCTAATGATCGTGAGCGCTGGATCTCCGCGTACGATAAGGACAAGGAAACCACGGTACACGCATTGAATCGTGGTAAGGAAATTCCGCGTATGGAAATTGGTTACGGCATTGATCCACAAGCTAGTGAATCCTCGTTGCCTAACGGGTGGGTCCGCTAACCTAAAATAGTCGAACAGGTGTGCTACACTTGTTGGGTGATGTGCTACGGCATGTCACAGGTAATATTGGTTCAATTCTCTTTCTCCCCACCGGTACAAACGTTTTGACGGGCGTTGGCTGGGTTAGCGGTCAAGCACTACGGTGTTTGGCCGCTTTTCCTATGCCTGGACACAATGCGGAGCACGTAAGTGGCGAACAAGGGAAACGCGCCCGCCACGGCGGCTTCCTCGTGGACAAAACTACACAACCACAGACTAGACCATTAACTCAATTGGTCTACCAAACGGCGAACCAAAACACGCGCTGACCACAACGGACAGCGACAATGACCCGCCCGCCGAAAATATTAGACCATATGCCGGAGGAACCCCGCCCCGTTCATCTTGCCATTCGTCCTCTCTCTCCCCGTGTTGTGCTGGGATTATCGTGGTTTGGCTTCCGGTGTTTTCGTGGCCTGGAAGCCTGTTTGGCGTGTTGTGGTTGCCGGGTTGAAGTCTTGTTTGTTTGTGGCCCCTTGATCGTTCTACGGCCGCCCTGACGGATTCCTCGTGGACGTGCTCGCAGGAGCGCCCCGCCGCCACCTCGTCGCTACGCGCCGCCTGGACGTGCTCGCCCTGGGGGACGTGGCCGGTTCCTCGCAAGAGCGCCCGCCCGCCTGGACGTGCTCGCTACGCGCTATGCGACTTCCCCCGGCGGGTTCCTTGTGCTCGCTACGCGCCCTGGACGTGGCCGCCCTGTTCCTCGCAAGAGCGCCCGCCCGCCTGGACGTGCTCGCTACGCGCCGCCCTGGGGGATCCTCGTAAGAGCATGTCGAAAAGTGAACCGCTACAAGCCGTTTTAAGGCGATTAAGGAACCGGGGGCGTATGGTTGCCTACCTGAAACGCTTATAGGCGATTCTAGCGCCCCGTGTTTTCGCAGGTCAAAAGGGTTATTGGTTCCCTGTGAAACATTGGCCGCCACCTCGTCGCTACGCGCCCGGCGGCCGGTTCCTTGTAAGAGCGCCCGGCCGCCTGGACGTGCTGGCCCTGGACGACCCGGGTGGGGAAGCGTGTTCGATTGGCCGCCCGTAATTCATTGCCATTACTTTGCCACTTTGAAACGAAAAACGGCCAGACCAAAAGTAAAACTACCTTTGACCTGGCCTTTTGTGCGCCATCAGGGACTCGAACCCCAGACCCGCTGATTAAGAGTCAGCTGCTCTACCAACTGAGCTAATGGCGCTTATTTTGTTTTCCTTGTTGCTGTCTTTGCAACGAGAAATAATATAACACCGTTTGTTTAACTAGGTAAAATCGCCTGGTTATACGGGGTTTTTCAGAGTGTCTATAAAAGAACAACGTATTGGATACAAAGTGATAACAAAGGGTGTTTTGCCTATGCCATCAAAACAATCGGGCATAGGCTGGCTACGATAAGCGCCAGTAACCGCTGGAGTGGAAATCTTGTGAAGTGGCAAGGGATGTAGTGAAATTTAAAGTCGGTGCGAGAACTTTTCTTGCTTTAGTAACAACCGTGGGACTCTTCGGAGGGCTGACTGCATGCACGATTGATACAGGCAATATGTCTGACGTGTCACCGGCGGCTGCACGCAAAGAAGCCCAAAGTGAAACCCCAGTGGTATCCGTGCAGGACGGAGCAACGAAGGTTGATCCATCGGTTCCTGTGACGGTCAGCTCGGCATCGGAGCTTCAGTCGGTGGAGATGACCAACCAGGATGGCAAGGTCGTCGAAGCGGAATTCAACGCTGACAAGACTCAGTGGACCACCACGGAGGTGCTGGGGTACAACCGTGAATACTCCGTGGAAGCTACGGACGTGAACGGAAATACCACCACCACTACTTTTGCCACTCCCACCCCGAGTACTACGACGGGTGTTGCGTTGGGGCCTTTGGCTGAATCAACGGTAGGCGTAGGCCAGGCAATCACCTTCCGCTTCACCACGGCGCCAAATGACCGCGAAGCGGTGGAGAAGGCGATCACGGTGGAGACATCCAATAACACCGAGGGCGGTTTCTACTGGATTGACCCTTATGAATTGCGCTGGCGTCCAGCGGAATTCTGGGAGCCGGGAACGTCAGTTAGCGTCCAGGCCAACTTGTACGGCCTGGACATGGGCAACGGTCTTTACGGATCCGACGACAACGCCACAAACTTCACCATCGGCGACAAGGTGGAAGGAATTGTGGATGATGCTACAAAGACCATGCAGGTCTATCGCAACGGCGAGCTTCTGCGCACCATTCCAGTGTCTCTTGGTACCGATGGAGGTCGGTGGTCCACGCCCAACGGAATCTACGTGATCGGAGATTCTCATGAGTCGCTGGTGATGGACTCAAACACCTTTGGGTACTCACCTTCAGAAGGTGGCTATGTCACCCCCGTGAAGTACGCGACCCAAATGTCTTACTCTGGAATCTATGTCCACGGCGCACCGTGGGCGGAGGGCGCGCTGGGTAAATACAATCAGTCTCATGGCTGCATCAACATGACGGTTGCTGATGCACAGTGGTTCCAGGAAAACGTCAAGCGCGGCGATCCGATCACCGTGAAGAACACCACGGGAGATACGTTGTCCGGCTCTGACGGCCTCGGTTATTGGAACATTGATTGGGAGACGTGGAAGAAAGGAAACGCGGAAACCGGGTCTGCGTACTAGGTAGACACGATGCGCTTTTCCGTCCTTGACCGCGCACAGACCATTCGCGGAGAGTCCGACGCGGATCCGCTGCGCCGAGTGATTGCACACGCACAACAGGTCCAGGAGCTGGGATTTCAGCGCATTCTTGTTGCTGAACACCACGGCGTGCCTGGCATCCCAGGATCGGCGCCGACGGTACTGGCGGCAGCGGTGGCGGCCAACACCTCGTCGATACGCGTGGGCACTGGCGGAATTATGCTGCCGGCGCACCAACCTTTGGTGGCCGCGGAGCAGATCGGCGTTTTGGAGGCTCTTTTCCCTGGGCGCATCGATGCCGGCATTGGTAATTCGGTTGGGTTTACGGCACCCGTGCGCGAGGCGCTGCGCCAAGGTGACCCGACGGAGCTGAAGCAGCAATTTCCAGGTCAGCTCCAAGAGCTTCTCGCATTCTTGAACGGCACCGCCGACATCACCGCGCGACCGGCCAATAATGGGGCCACGCCGGTGTGGCTGCTGGCAGGATTTAAGTCAATTATCACGGCAGCTGAGCTTGGAATAAATGTGATCGTGGGCGGGCCGAGCCTGTTCGACCGGGCCGAGCCGAAACATCCCTATTTGGAGAGCTATCGTGAGCAACATCCCGCAGGTCAGGTAATTATTTCGGCCAATATTGCCGTTGCAGATTCCGAGGAGCAGGCGCGAGATTTGCTCATGCCGCAGATTGTCGCCGAGGTGCTCTCGCGGTCTACCGGCGCTTTCGATGCGATGGACCCGGATGCTGCGTCCGTGCAGCTCACCGAGCGTCAACAAAACCGTGTCGACGAAGGACTCGCCATGAGCATCTATGGCACGCCCGCATCGGTGCGCGCACAGCTTGCAGACATGGCTGCGTATACAGGCGCCGATGAATTCCTGGTCACCGGCGCGATGACGGACTTGGACGGCCAGGCGAAAAGCGAGCGTTATCTGGCGGAGATGACGAGCTAGGCTAACCCACTTACCAAAACCACTTGTGTAGAGCAGTTTTTCCAACTCTGCCGAGTGGTTTTGCGTTTTCTCCGCCTAGGGTCCATGGCTACTTAAATGTGATCCACTTCAAATTATTTTCTAAAAAGTGATTGCAAACACATTGGTGGCAGGATAGTGTCAATCGCAGTGAATGAGCGTTCATTCAAAATGAATACACATTCACACGAACGGTTTCACCCTTTGCGAATCTTCGCTGGAAAGGCTTTTCATGGCACCCTCCACACCCGCTCAACTGGCATCGAAATTAGACGCCGACAAAGAGGCGCGCTCCGCTAGACAGGATGTGCGCACCCGGCAGATCCTCGACGCTGCTGCAAAACTCATGCAGCAAAGTGGCTCGCATCGAGTGTCTATGAAAGCCATCGCCGATGAAGTCGGGATGTCCGTCGGATTGATCTACCGCTACTACGAGAACAAGGAAGCGCTGGTCAAGGCTGTTATCGTCGGCGTGCTCGATGAAATGGCCTACGAAATCCCTCGTGCCATCGAACCCGTGCAGGACCCAGTGCGACGAGTCGCCGCCGCTTTTACGGCCTACGCCGAATTGATCCGCGACAACCGCCGCGCCACCCTGCTGACCTACCGCGAGACCTACATCCTCGACCGAGAAGGTCAAGGGCAAGTCAAGTCCCTCGAGCTGCAGACCGGCCAGCCGATGCTCCAAGCTACCCAGGCTGCAATTGATGCGGGCCTGTTCCGCGAGATGAATGCCCGAGTCTTTTCTTATGACCTGCTCATCATTGCGCAGGCCTGGGCATTAAAGCACTGGTATTTCTCCGAGCGGATGTCTTTTGAGGAATTCGTCGCAACGCAACTCTCTATCACCCTGGCCGGCGCCATCAAGCCGGAACACCACGAAACCTACGCCGACCTGATCAACAACGCTTAAAAACCACACGCCTCGACACAATGAAGGAATCAATTACCATGAGCGCACAGCAGTTTGAAGACATCCTTTATGAGCGTCGCAACGCGGCCGCGATTATCACTATTAACCGCCCAGAGCGCTACAACGCATTCCGTGCGCAGACCGTCGAGGAATTGATCAAGGCCTTCAAGCTGGCCTGGGCAGATCGCGGTGTGCAAGCCGTGATTCTGACCGGTGCAGGCGAGAAGGCATTCTGTTCCGGCGGCGATGTCAAGCAGCGCGCCGAGACCGGTGATTACGGCCCGAGCGAATCTGGGCTTTTCGAAATCGGCCTGCTGCACAAGACCATTCGCGATATTCCAAAGCCCGTCATCGCCGCGGTCAACGGTATCGCCATCGGCGGTGGACACGTCCTGCAAGTGCTGTGTGATCTCACCATCGCGTCGTCCACCGCACGCTTTGGCCAGTCGGGCCCTAAAGTTGGTTCCTTCGATGCCGGTTTCGGCTCCGCCTACCTCGCACGCATCGTCGGCGAGAAGCGCGCCCGCGAAATCTGGTACCTCTGCCGCCAGTACGACGCAGAAAAGGCCATGAGCTGGGGCTTAGTCAACGAGATCGTTGAGCCAGAGAAGCTTCTCGACGAGGCGATGGCCTGGGCCGACGAGATTGCAGAAAAGTCACCGACAGCTATTCGCTTCCTCAAGCAGTCCTTCAACGCAGATACCGACCACCAAGCGGGCCTGTCCAACATGGCGATGTCGGCGCTGGATCTCTACGCAGTATCCGAAGAGGGAATGGAAGGCGCAAACGCTTTCGCTGAAAAGCGCGCACCTGACTTTGCCTCCAAAGTAGCGGCTCACTAGGGGAGACACAGTTCATGGATTTCACCATTGATGCGGCAATGCAAGGCTTTATCGACTCCGCTGCCGCCTTAAGCGAACAGATCGCCCCTGACCTGCGCAAGCGCGAAGCCGAACGCAAGGTTGAACTCGAAGTACGCAAGGAAATGGGTGCCCGTGGCTTGATCGCACCGGAGTTACCTGTTGAACTCGGCGGCCGCGGCGAACGCGCACTGACCTCTGGCATGGTTATTGAACAGATCTCCCGCGCAGATATCAACGTCTCCTACGTGCAGGTAGTTGGTTCGCTGGTGGGCCAGGTGTTGGCTCGAAACGCGAAGAAGTCCGTGGCCGAGAAATGGGTACCGAAGATCACCAGCGGCGAGGACATCGTTGCCATCGGTCTTTCCGAGCCCTCCGGCGGATCCGACGCGGGAAGCCCCACGATGACGGCGCGCCGGGAAAACGACGGCTGGGTCATAAACGGCACCAAGTCGATGTCTTTCGCGCTCCATGCAGGTGCAACAGTGGTTTTCGCGCGCACCTCCGAGGATCGTCGCGGACGCGGAATCAGCGCCTTCATCGTCGAGCTTGACCGCGACGGCATCAACAGAAACGGTGCCAACGACATGGGCACGCTCTCGGTCGGACGTGGCTTTGTGGAGTTCACAGACGTGTGGGTGCCTGAGGACAACTTGCTTGGCCAGGAAGGCCAGGCCTTTACCCAGGTGATGCAGGGCTTCGACTTCTCGCGAGCGCTCATCGGCCTCCAAGTGATTGGCTCTGCGCAGGTCACTCTCGACGAGACCTGGCAATACGCCAGCCAGCGCCAAGCCTTCGATCAACCCATCAGCAAGTTCCAGGGAGTGTCCTTTCCGCTCGCCGAAGCGGACACCATGCTCACCGCGGCTCGCGTTTTATGCCAGAAGACGCTGTGGCTGAAAGACAATGACCAGCCGCACACCAAGGAAGCCGCCATGTGTAAGTGGTGGGCACCCAAAGTGGCCTACGACGTTATTAACCAGTGTCTGCTCTCCCACGGCCAGTTCGGTTACCTGCGGGATTACCCCATTGAGCAGCGCCTACGCGATGTGTTGGGCCTGCAGATCGGTGACGGCACCGCTCAGATTATGAAGCTGATCATTGCCCGCCAAAACCTCGGCCGCGAATTCGCACCATAAACCGTTAAAACCCCTCAAGCCCCTGAGCTATCCCACTTCGCACACTTAGGAGTACACAATGAGCACCGCAATCGAAATCACCGATCTCAACGGCAAAATCTGCATCGTCACCGGTGCCGCCCAAGGTATTGGCAAAGGTATTGCCACACGTCTAGCCAACGACGGCGCCACCGTTGTCGTTGCTGACCTGAACGGTGAAATGGCAGCAGCCACCGCCGCCGAGCTTGGCAACAATTCGATCGGCGTCACCGTCGACGTGACCAACCGTGCCGCCATCGACGTCATGGTGGCAGAGACCGTGGAGAAGTTCGGCCGAATCGATGTCCTAGTCAACAATGCGGGTTGGGATAAGGTCGGTCCCTTCCTCGACAATGATCCCGATGTTTGGGACCGCATTATCAACATCAACTTGTACGGCACGTTGCACTGCTCCCAGGCTGTGGCTCGCCAGATGGTGGAACAGGGCGGTGGCACCATTATCAACATCGGCTCCGATGCAGCCCGCGTCGGCTCCTCCGGCGAGGCTGTCTACTCGGCATGTAAGGGTGGCGTGGTTGCCTTCACCAAGACCCTCGCCCGCGAGCTGGCCCGTTACGGTGTCACTGCAAATGCCGTGTGCCCTGGTCCCTCCGATACTCCGCTCTTTGCACAAATTTCCGAAGAGAACCCGAAGCTGCGCGCTGCTCTGGAGAAGTCTATTCCACTGCGTCGCCTGGCGCAGCCAGAAGATCTGGCCAATGCCGTGTCCTTCTTCGCTAACCCCAACACCTCCTATGTCACCGGCCAGACGCTGTCTGTCTCCGGCGGCCTGACCATGATCTAAAGCTTTAGCTCTATCTTCGTAAGTTTTGAAAGGACCCAGGACAATGCGCTCTTACTTTGACATGCTGCTCACCGACGCGGAGATCCAGCGAAACACCGAGTCCGGCGTTTGGAAGAATCGCCTGCTCATCGACTACCTTGACGATGCCGTCGCCGCCACCCCGGACAAGCTCTGCACCGTCGAGCGGAACAATCGCCAAACCTACAGCCGCCTTGCAGAAGATGTGGACATCGTCGCTCACGCCCTGCTGGAAATCGGAGTGGAGCCCAAGGACGTCGTCGGTGTCCAGCTTCCCAACTGGTACGAATGGTTGGTCATCCACCTCGCCATCATCCGAGTTGGTGCCGTAACCAACCCGCTGATCCCGATCTACCGCGACCGCGAAATCGGCCACATGGCAAAAACCGCCAAGGTCTCAGTCCTGTTTATCCCAGAGACGTTCCGTCGCTTTAACTACATGGATATGGTCGATAGGCTTCGCGACGACCTCCCGGACCTGAAAAAGACCATCGTTGTGCGCGGTCAGGTGCAGCGCAAGGGCTTCGAACTATTTGAAAATTTCATGGAGATCGGGCGCATTCGTCGCGAAGAAAACCCTGCGGACTTCAGCCCACTGCGACCTGATCCCAACGACCTTGCCTTGATCATGTTCACCTCCGGCACCACAGGCAAGCCGAAGGGTGTCATGCATACCCACAACACCGTGCTCGCGGGTGCGCTGCCGTGGCCAGACAAGATGGGGCTAAGCAGCGATTCCGTGGTCCACATGGCCTCCACCTTCGGTCACCTGACCGGCTATCTTTACGGTGTGAGCCTGCCACTGATGCTTGGTGCCACCGGTGTCTTCCAAGATATTTGGGACGTGGATTACTTCGTCTACCTCGTGGAGAAGTACGGTATCAACCACACCTCGGGCGCGGCTCCTTTCCTGCATGACCTGCTCAATGCTGAAAACCTGGACCACTACGATCTGTCGAGCCTGAAGAACTTCTGCTGTATGGGAGCACCGATTCCGCGCAGCTTTGTTACCGATGCAAAAGTGCGCCTCCCGCAGATGAGCGTGTTCGGCGGTTGGGGCATGACCGAGTGCTGCCTGTCCACCATGGGCCACCCGGACTATCCGGTAGAAAAGATCATCACCACCGATGGCAAACCACTTCCGGGCATGGAGATCCGTGTTGTTGATAATCAGGGCAACGAGCTCCCAGCGGGAATCGAAGGAAATCTCCAGGTCAAGGGTGCCTTCCTATTCCGCGGCTATCTGAACATGCTGGACAAGACTCTCGAGGAATTCGACGGCGATTGGTTTATTACCGGCGACCTTGCGGTCATCGACGAGGACGGATTCGTTTCCCTGTCGGGTAGGTCCAAGGACGTTATCATTCGTGGCGGCGAGAATGTGCCGGTGGCTGATCTGGAAAATGCCCTGGTGCAGCACCCCGATATCGCCGATGTTGCGGTCGTGGGCATGCCACACGACCGCCTCCAAGAGATCGCGGCGGCAGTGGTTGTCATGGAACACGGACGCCCACCGCTGACCATGGAGCAGATGAAGGCGCATCTGGAAACCACCAACATTGCCAAACCTTATTGGCCGGAGTACCTCGAGGTCAGCGACGCCTTGCCGCGTACGCCTTCCGGCAAGCCACAGAAGTTCAAGCTGCGCGAGCACTTAGCGCAGGTAGCAGAGCAACTCAAGCAGGAAAAAGAAAGCAGCGCCAACGCTGTTACCCCTGGTCAGGTCACTGCTCCGCCTGTTGTGGCCAACCGCAATGGTTCCTGGTGGGGGCCGGTGGATACCACCCAGATGGACAGCTTGTTCTCCGTGGAAGAGAAGGCGGTTGCACTCAAGGTGCGCAGCTTCGTGGATCGTGAGATCCGGCCGAATATTGCACAGTGGTACAACGACGCACACTTCCCACGCGAGATCATCCCAGAACTGGGCAAACTCGGCGTGCTGGGAATGCACTTGAAGGGCTTCGGCTGCCCAGGAAACTCCGCCGTGGAGTATGGCCTTGCAGCCCAGGAGCTGGAAGCCGGCGACTCGGGTCTGCGCACCTTCGTCTCGGTGCAGGGCTCGCTTGCCATGAGCGCAATTTACAAGCATGGCTCGCTTGACCAGCGCCTGGAGTGGTTGCCGAAGATGGCCAAAGGCGAGGCCGTGGGGTGCTTCGGTTTGACCGAGCCCACCGCGGGTTCCGATCCTGCCTCGATGCGCACGGTGGCGAAGCAGGAGCCGGGCGGCGACTGGGTAATCAACGGTTCCAAGCGCTGGATCGGCCTGGCTAACATCGCCGACGTGGCCATCATTTGGGCTCAGACTGGCGAGATCGGCGACGGCCGCGGCGTGCGCGGCTTCGTGGTGCCCACCAACACACCAGGCTTCTCCGCCGAGGTCATCGAGCCGAAGTTGTCCATGCGTGCCTCAATCCAGTGCGAAATCCACCTAGACAACGTGCGCCTGCCATCCACGGCGATGCTGCCGCTGGATACCGCGGTTGGCCTGCGTGGCCCGTTCTCGTGTCTGAATGAAGCACGCTACGGCATCATTTGGGGTGTCATGGGTGCTGCCCGCGACTCCTTCAACGCGGCACTAGAATACGGCAATTACCGCACCCAGTTTGGTACCTCGCTGAACCATTTCCAGCTGCACCAGGCGAAGCTTGCAGACATGGCAGTGGCCATCAATAAGGGCTACCACCTGGCACATCACATCGGCAGGAAGAAAGACACCACCGGGATCACCCCGGAGATGATCTCCACCGGCAAGCTGGATAACACCCGCGTTGCCATCGGGATTGCCCGCGACGCCCGCGCCATGCTCGGCGGCAACGGCATCTCCTTGGATTACTCGCCACTGCGCCACGCCAACAACCTCGAATCAGTGCGCACCTACGAGGGCACCGACGAAGTCCACCAGCTCACCCTGGGTCGTTTCATCACCGGCGTCGGAGCATTCAGCGCCACCGGAGGTAACTAATGAGCACGTTTGAAACAATCCTCACTGAGGTAGATGGCCAGATCGGCACCATCACCATCAATCGCCCCGACAAGCGCAATGCACTATCGAAGACAGTACTCGCAGAGGTCCGCGAGGTACTCGATGCTTGGCGCGAGAACCCAGAGGTGGGCGCGATCATCTTCACCGGGGCAGGGGAGAAGGCTTTCGTCGCAGGCGCCGACATCTCCCAGTTGGCCCACTACGATTTGCCCTACGGTCTCAGTGGGACAATGCAAAAGCTGTACGACGAGATCGAGGCCTACCCCAAACCCACACTCGCTGCGCTCAACGGCGTGGCCATGGGAGGTGGCCTCGAGCTGGCCATGAGCTGCGATATCCGGATTGCTTCCGACAACGCCAAGGTGGGCCTGCCAGAAACCACGTTGGGAGTGCTACCCGGTGCCGGTGGGACCCAGCGACTCTCCCGTCTCGTGGGCAAGGGTCGGACCGTGGAAATGATCTTGACCAGCCGAATCTTAAGCGCTACCGAAGCGCTGGACTATGGGTTGGTCACAGGGATCTACTCCCAGGAGGAGCTGCTTGGGCAGGCGCGGGCGATCGTCGAGAAGATCTTAAGCAAGGGCCCACTGGCGATCCAGTTGGCGAAACTTGTGATTACCAACGGTGCAGAAACCGATCAGCGCACCGGTTTGCTGCTCGAGCGCCTGGCGCAAACCTTGCTGTACACCACCGAAGACAAGGCGGAAGGTGCGGATGCGTTCTTGTCCAAGCGCACTCCGCACTTCCAGGGAAAGTGAGCGCATCATGGCAGAAATTAAGAAGATTGCCGTGATCGGCTCGGGTGTGATGGGGCGCCAAATCGGGATGGTTGCTGCTGTCAGTGGTTTTGATTCTGTGGTGCAAGACATCTCTGAAGACGCGGTGGCCCAGGCCGAGCAGGATACGCGTACCTGGCTTGATGGTCGCGTGGCTAAGGGACGATTGACAGAAGAGGAGGCCGAGGCGGCCTGGTCACGGATCACGTTTACCGCGGATTTGCCCACCGCAGTTGGTGATGCTGATCTGGTGATCGAGGCGGCCACCGAAAAGCTCGACGTGAAACGTTCTGTGTTCGCGCAGATCGACGAGTTGGCACCCGCTCATGCGATTTTGACCACGAACTCTTCAACCTATGGCTCTTCGTTTGTGGCCGATGCAACGCACCGCCCGGAGCAGGTGTGCAACATGCACTTCTTTAACCCAGCGCTGGTGATGAAGGCCGTGGAAGTGGTGCGCCACGAGAAGACCTCTGATGAGACCATCGAGGCTGTCATGGATGTTGCACGCACAATGGGCAAGGATCCGGTGCTGCTGAACAAGGAAATTCCGGGTTTCGTGGCGAACCGGCTGATGGGTGCGATTCGCACCGAGGCGATCAACCTTTATGAACAAGGCATTGCCTCGGTCGAGGATATTGATACTGCGGCGAAGTCGGCACTTGGCCACCCGATGGGGCCGTTTGAGCTCATGGATCTGGTCGGCATTGACGTGACGTATTTGATTCGTCAGGCAACCTACGAGGTCACGGGCGATGAAAATGAGAAGCCACATCCTTTGATCACCGAGAAATACGAGGCCGGCGAGTTCGGCCGCAAAAGCGGAAAGGGCTGGTACGACTATGCATGAGCAGCCAATTGATTGGAAACAAGATACCGCGGATTACCTCGATGAGCTCAAAGAAGGACTCACCACGGCACGCGGCACCGACTTCTATCTGCTGGAACAGGACTTGCCCGAGGATGTGGTGCAGGTCCGGGATCGCGTGCGGGAGTTCGTCGACAAGCAAGTGCTTCCTGTGATCGATGTCTACTGGGAGCGCGCCGAGTTCCCCTATGAGCTGTTGGACGGGTTGGCAGCAACGGGCGTTGTGGGTGCTGCGATTTCGGGGTATGGGTGTCCGGGCCTGTCGCGCCTGGCGCAGGGGATAGCGATTCAGGAGCTCTCGCGCGGCGACGGCTCGATAAACACCTTCCTCGGTGTGCAGGCGAACCTGGCCATGGGCACGATCAACATGTTGGGTTCCGAGGAGCAAAAGCAGCGCTGGTTGCCCGAGATGGCGCAGTTGAAGAAGATTGGGTGCTTTGCGCTGACGGAGCCTCGCCACGGATCGGACTCGGTGAACCTGGATACGAGTGCGCGCCGGGAGGGCGACGAGTGGATCATCAACGGCGCGAAGCGGTGGATTGGTAATGGTTCGATGTCGCACAATGTCATCGTGTTTGCTCGCGATGAGGCCGACGGCAACGTTAAGGCCTTCGTCATGGAGCGCGAAGATCCCCGCGACCCTGACAATCGTCCGGAGGGTTTCAGCTACGAGGTGATCACGAAGAAGGCCGGTAAGCGTGCGATTTTGCAGGCCAACATGTTCTTCGAGAATGTGCGCATTCCTGAGGCGAACCGCCTTCCGGGCTGTGAAAGCTTCAAGGATGTGTCCCGCGTGCTGGCCACGACCCGCGGCGGCGCATCCTGGGAGGCGCTCGGGCATGCGATTGCGTGTTTTGAAGCGGCGACGACCTATGCTGCGAATCGCGATCAGTTCGGCCGTCCCATCGGCGCGACCCAGTTGGTGCAAAACGCCCTGGCATCGATGGCCGCGGATGTCACCTCGATCCAGCTGATGTGCCACCGCATGGCCCAGTTGCAACAAGAAGGCTCCTGGTCGGGCACGATGGCCTCGATTGCCAAGATGCATTCCGCGGACCGCGCCCGCGAGGTGGCGCGCAAGGCCCGTGACCTGCTCGGGGGCAACGGTTTGCTGCTTGATTTCCACGTCGTGCGCCACATGACGGACATGGAAGTCGTGCACACCTATGAAGGCACTGAGTTCATCCAATCGCTGTTGATCGGGCGCAAAATTACAACGCACAACGCAATGACGGGAGCATGATGCACGCGGTGATCGCAGGCACGGGAGGTATCGGTACGGCGGTGGCACGCAGATTGCTTAGCGACGAGGCCACTGTGACCACCACCTACCACCGCCATCGTCCGGACGAGTTCGACTCGGTCCAGCTCGATGCCACCTCTGCTGCCGAGGTGGAACGAGTTTTTGGCTCGATTAGTCAGTTTGACACTTTGGTGGTGACCACGGGGCACAGGCACGATCTAGATTTCTTCGCGCGCCAATCCCCGGAGCTGTCCGAGGAGATCGTTCGCACCGAGCTGTTGGGCCCAATGAATCTTGTACGTGGTGCCCTAAATGTTTTCGGCGACTATGGCCGGATTGTGATCATCGGCTCGGATTCCGGCAAGGCCGGCACGCTTGGCGACGCCGCAAGCTCCGCAGCCCGCGCCGGGCTCATGGGCTTCGTACGCTCCATTGCCAGGGAGACGGCGCGCAAAGACATCACCATCAACATTGTCAGCCCAGGCCCAACCGACACCGGATTGCTTGGGGGCATGCTCGAGGGGGAGGGCCTGACCGCCAAAGTGATGGGCGGTACTGTGCGTGCCATCCCGAAGGGTCGGACCGCAACGCCCGAGGAGATCGCCGAGGCTGTGGCCTACTTCGTAGGACCACACTCGGGATTCACCACGGGCCAGGTACTTTCGGTATCTGGTGGCCTGACTATGTAATTCTCCCCAGTTAGACCTTTTCCAGCAACAGCGCGGTACCTTGGCCCACACCAACACACATCGTGGCCAGGCCGCGCTTCAAGTCCCCCTTATCCATGCGGTTCAGCAGGGTGAGGGTGATGCGGGATCCCGAAGAACCCAGCGGATGACCCAGCGCGATCGCACCTCCCCAAGTATTGACGATCTCTGGGTTCACACCCATCTCATTCATACACGCAAAAGACTGGGTAGCGAATGCCTCGTTGAGTTCCACGGCATCCAAATCGTCCATGCTCCAGCCAGCGCGCCCCAGTGCCTTGCGGCTGGCCTCTACCGGCCCCATGCCCATGATGGATGGGTGAAGTCCGGTTTGGGTGCTGGCCACAACCCGGGCTCGTGCGTTCAGCCCGTATTTTTCAATGGCTTCTTCCGAGGCAACGATGACCGCCGAGGCCCCGTCGTTAAGCGCCGATGAATTGCCTGCCGTGACCACCTCGTCGACGACCGGACGCAGCTTTGCTAAGCCTTCCATGGACGTGCCGGGGCGAGGTCCTTCATCGGTGGTGACCAGCGTGACGTTGCCCTTGCGATCTCTGACCTCCACGGGCACGATCTCGGAGTCGAAGTGGCCGGCCGCGATCGCCGCGGATGCCTTGGCCTGCGATGCGACGGCGAACTCGTCGGCCTGCGCGCGCGTGATGTTGAACTGGCGGGCAACCTCCTCGGCGGTCTCCGGCATGCTCAGCGTGATGTTGCCTTGCTTGGCAAAAATCGGGTTGACGAAACGCCAACCAATGGAGGTATCAAAGGATTCACCGGGTTTCGCAAATGCAGTTTTTGGCTTTTCGACGACCCACGGGGCGCGCGACATCGACTCCACACCTCCAGCGACGATGATGTCCGCCTGGCCACTTTTGATCATGGCTGCTGCCACCGAGATTGCAGACATGCCGGAGGCACAAAGCCTATTGACCGTCATACCGGGAACGGTGTCGGGGAAGCCTGCAAGCAGCCAGGCCATGCGGGCAACGTTGCGGTTTTCCTCGCCGGCGCCATTCGCATTGCCGAGGATGACTTCATCGACAACGGAAGGGTCAATGCCAGCGTCGGTGACAACGGTTTTGATGGTTAGAGCTGCTAGATCATCGGGGCGGACCGAGGACAGCGCGCCTCCGTATTTTCCTACGGGTGTGCGAGCACCGGAGACGAGAAATGCTTCCTTGAGTTGCGTCATTGTGAGGAATCCTTTGGGGAAGAGACGAAGGTGAACGGGCGTTCAATCTGAGCTCAATTGTGACACAAATTACCTTTCATTGGGAAGGGATTGAAAGTTGAATTGCATAATTCTGGGTTCGGGCAGGGTGTGGCGAGGCGCACTTTCTTTAACTTTGTTGACCTTTCTTGACTCGGGTGCCGCATGCGGGTGTAAAGTTCGGATCATCGAACTTCTGATATTAGAGATTGCGAATTTTGTGAATATTAGTTTCATTAAGGAGGGTGTGGAATGAGCGAAGAAACCTCCGGTGGCTCTGTGTCCGCAGTCAGCGCTGAAAAGTCGGGCAAGTCCGCAAAGAAACAAAGCAAGTGGCTCCTCGGGCCAGCTCTTGTTGCTGGTGTGGCCTATCTTGACCCGGGAAATGTCGCCGTCAATATGTCTGCGGGTGCAGAATATGGCTACCTTTTAGTCTGGGTGCTCGTCGCGGCGAATGCCGCTGCGTGGCTGGTGCAGTACCTGTCGGCGAAATTGGGGCTTGCTACAGGTCAAAGCCTGGCGGAACTGCTCGGTCAGAGGATTAAAAACCGCACAGCCAGGATCCTGTACGGCGCACAGGCGCAATTTGTTGCCATTGCTACCGACGTTGCCGAAGTAATCGGTGGCGCGGTGGCGCTTAACATAATGTTCAACGTGCCCCTGGTTATTGGCGCCATCATCACCGGTGTTATTTCCACGGTTTTGCTGCAAGGGCAAACGCGTTTCGGTGCGAAGCACTTTGAGTTCGCAATCCTGGCTTTCATTTTGATTATCATGGCGGGATTCTTCTATAGCCTCTTTCTTGCAAAGCCCGATCCCGTTCAGGCAGTTCAGGGTCTAATTCCACGCTTTGAAGGACCCGGTTCGGTTGTGCTTGCCGCCAGTATCTTGGGTGCCACGGTGATGCCGCATGCGATCTATGCGCACTCCTCGCTGGTGCGCGATCGCTTTGGGGAAGACAAAAATCATTCCTTGAACAAGCTGATTCGAGCAACGAAGGTTGACGTCACCGTAGCCATGGCCATCGCAGGTTCGGTCAATCTTGCGATGTTGTTGGTTGCAGCTGCGGTGCTTCCAGGCGTGCCAGGAACAGACACGCTCGAAGGTGCCCATTTGGCCATTGAGAATGCTTTGGGAAACACAGCTGGATTCATGTTCGCTCTGGCTTTATTAGCCTCGGGCCTGGCATCTACAGCAGTCGGCGCGTATGCAGGCAGCGATATTATCGGCGGTCTTTTCCACAGCACGATGCGACCATTCTGGCGTCGCGTGCTCACCATTGTTCCCGCGATCATTGTGCTTGCAATTGGTGTTGAACCCACCTCGGCCCTTGTGACCAGTCAGGTGATTTTGTCCTTCGGCATTTCCTTCGCCATCATTCCTTTGATCTGGCTGACCTCGAAAAAGTCAGTCATGGGCATTGCGGTAAATAAGCCGTGGACTACAGCAGTGGGGTGGATTGTGACAGCGTTGATTATTGCGCTGAACATTGCAATCCTCGTGTTTCAGTTCATGCCGGGTGCCTAACTAGCTGAGCTCGCTGACTCTGACCGAACTTGCGGCCTGGCGGCCCAGAGTAAGAGGTATGTCGTGGCCCTCGGCAAGAAGGGTAATCGTGTCTGAATACGGTGCAGAAGGCTGCACTGTAACTTCCTTTTGGCAGCGAACCCCATGGTCAAAAACATACTGGAGAAGTTCGGGGTCGTCGTCGGAAACGCGCTCCACCCGAACTTTGCGTCCTGGTTCAACCTCGCTGAGCAGGGTCGTCTCGGGGAACTCGATGGTGCCATCGGGAGAAGGAATTGGGTCGCCGTGGGGGTCGCGCTTGGGATAATTAAGCAGCGCATCGAGGCGTTCAATCATGAAATCAGAGGCGGAATGTTCCAGCGATTCCGCCTCGTCGTGGACTTGGTCCCATCCATAACCAAGAACGTCAACGAGGAAAGTTTCAATCAGGCGGTGGCGACGCACCATGGCCACGGCGTAGCTGTGGCCTTCCTCGGTTAAGGTGATCGCGCCGTAGCGCTCGTGAACAAGCAGGCCCTGACTAGTCAGTTTCTTAATTGCATCTGAGGCAGTGGAGAGTTTTACTCCCACGCGGGCGGCTACTGCAGATGTTGTGACTGGTTCATCAGACCATTCACCAAGGCTAAATATCGCCTTGAGATAGTCTTGGTTGCTTTCCGATAATTCCATCACCGACATGCTCAAATCCTACCAAACTCAAAACTTTGACCCATTGGAGTTCTAAGTTCGGCAGGGGCGTCGTCGTGAAGCGAAAACTACTTCGCGGTCTCTGGCTGCGACTCTTCGATGACCTTCGTATCAGGCTTGCGCTTTGCGACGAGGCTACGTGCAACACCGATGAGCGCAGGAAGGATGGAGATGAACACGATGAGCAGGAAGATCGGCTCAATGTTGTTGCGGACGAAATCGAACTGGCCAAGAAGTGCGCCGAGTGCGACGACTCCGGCGCCCCAGAGGATGCCACCGATGATGTTGAAAGGGAGGAAGGTGCGGTAACGCATACCGGCCATACCTGCAACGAGCGGAGCATAGGTGCGAACGATAGGGACGAAACGGCACAAAATGATGGTCGCTGGGCCGTACTTTTCGAAGAACTGCTCGGTGCGAACGAGGTAGGCGCGCTTGAAAATGCGTCCATCGGGGCGCTTTTCAAGGTATGGGTGAAACTTCTTGCCGAGCCAGTAGCCGACTTGGTCGCCCAGAATTGCAGCGATTGGGACAAGCACCATGACGAGCCACAGTGGCGCGAATCCGTCGGGCTGGTTAGCCAGCAGGCCGCCGGTGAACAGCAGCGAATCGCCTGGGAGGAGAGGGAAGAGCAGCCCGGATTCGATGAACACGATGACCAGCATTGCTGGCAAGATGAATGCTCCGAAAGGTCCCGAGCCGGAGAGGAGATACATCGGGTCCATTAATGAGCCGCCGAGGGCCATCTGGTTCACCGAATCTGCAAGGAGGAAGTTCATGACTGGAAACGCTACTCCTGCGCTAGGTCATATCACTAGCCAGAAAAGGGCCTCACAGCAAACTTTCAGTAAATCGGTGGCGGGCTGAAAAATAGTGCTTGTCCTGCACTTCTTCCTGCGAAGACTTCGCAAAAGGGAGTTGTTTTAGCTAATTAATGATGTCTTCGCCCTCGACATTTTGATTGCTTAGTAGGGCATTTGAAACCATTGCCGTACATGCGCCGAAGCCCACGGTGGCGGCGATGGCACCTGCTGCTTGGGGTGCATACTGAGAGGCTCGATCTGCCATTTGGGCCAGCTCTTCGTTGTAGATTCCGGTGTCCTGCTGAATTCCGCTGATGGCTTCTTTCACCCTGCGGTCGGCTTCTGCAGCGAGATCGCCCAGGCCCGCAATATTGAGTTGCGAGACAATTGATGCGCCTCCGGCAACGAGTCCGGTTCCTGCGGCACAGACGGCGGCGGCTCCGAGAACTACAGCTGCATCTGAATTGCTGCTCGTTTCTATTACCGACGAAGAAGCATGTGCAGGTGTGGCTGCGCTCATTGCAATTGCGGTAGCTGCAGCGGTCGCAAGAACGCCTCGACGAAACGACGATAATCCCATGGGTCAAACTTTCTTTCTGTGAGAATGGATAGGAATGCGTGGCGCATGCCAAGGGAAAGGACATGCCCCGCACAGGAAAATGCTAGACAATTTCGTCGATTTTTCAAATCTACTTATGGGGGCGCGGACGCGGTTCGCCAAACTTGGAAATACCCCCATGGGTATAGTTTGCTAGGGTGACCTTTTGTGAATCAGGAATCATTTTCAAAAAAGGAAAGCCCGACCAAACTTATCCCGCCGGTTCTCTTGGGAGTGCTGGCTTTAGTCTCGGCTGTAGAGCCCCTATCCATCAACATGTACTTGTCTGGTCTTCCGCAACTTGGAGCAGATCTTGGGATGAGCCAAGCGGCTGCCCAATTGACCGTGACGTTTTTCTTAGCGGGTATGGCGCTTGGGCAGTTAATTACCGGGCCGACCTCTGATGCGCGAGGGCGACGCAAACTCTTCATCGCAGGATCTGTTGTCTTGGTGATTGCCACGGTGGCAAGTGCTCTCGCGCCTTCCGCATGGGTGCTGCTTACCGCCCGCTTTTTCATGGGACTTTCCGCTGGTGCATCGGTGGTGCTGGCCAGAGCCGTCGCCGGCGACCTAGCAAGAGGCCCCGAGCTTGCGCGGGTATTTTCCCTGTTGATGCTCATGGGCGGCATCGCGCCGGTGATCGGCCCCGTTGCGGGCGGCCTAATCGTTGACGGCGTTGGCTGGCGAGGCGTGTTCTGGGTCCTGGCTGGCCTCAACCTCTTAGCCACTTTTTTGATCTGGCGATTCGTTCCCGAAACTCTTCCCCCAGAAAAGCGCACCACAGGTGGGGGACAATCGCTGCGCACTGCGATCGGAAAACTGGTGCGCGACCGCGCCTACGTTGGTTTCACCCTCGGCTTCATTTTCAGCTTTACAACCATGTTCGCCTACGTGTCGGCCTCGCCCTTCATCTTGCAGGAGTACTACGGATTCACGCCGGTACAGTACTCACTCATTTTCACCATGAATACCACAGGCATGTTCATCGTTTCGCTCATCAACGCCAGGTTGGTCAATCGGATTGCGCCATTGAAGCTTTCGCGCATCGGTAATGCCGTCTTGCTTGGCGCCACGGTCTACCTGCTGATCGTCGCACTTCTCGACGCCTCTCGGTGGTTCATTATTGCCGGACTCTTCGTCGTGGTGGCCTCGATGGGCATCAACTTTGCCAACAACTCTGCGCTAGCTATTTCTCGCGCCGGGAACGCGACCGGATCCGCATCCGCGTTCATGGGCGCTGGTCAGTTTGCCATCGCGGGGTTGATCTCCCCGCTGGTTGGCGTGATCGCCTCGGCGGGAGTGTCGCAGCCCGTTGCAATGACGGCAGTGATGGTTGCTACCGCGCTGATTGCTACAGCGTCGATTGGGGTCGGGGCACGTGCTTTACGACGAGATAAGACAGCCGCCTAGTAAAGCAAGCGCTTGATTGCCACTTCTTCTCAGTCATGGCCTAATAGCTTGTCGACCACATTTTTTGCTTGATTGGCGGAGTCTGGATTACCGGAGATTCCCGCTGTGACCATGCAACCTTCGATGAGCAGAAAGACTCCATTGGCCACGTCGGGAGAGTTGTCCACTTCGGAGACAAGAGCGTCGACATAATTTCGCAGGCGTGTTTTATGTCGACGCACGGACTCGGCAACTGCAGGTGATATTCCTCCGAGCTCTCCAAACGCATTAATCCAAGCGCATCCGCGATGTCCTTCGCCCCCGAGCCAATTTGATAGCCAGTCGAAGATTGCTAGTACCCGACCCCTTGGTTGCGTCTCGTGGGAGACGTACTCAGCAAGGGAGGTCATCCATCGTTCATCGCGTCGATCAAGCATCGCGACTGCAATTGCTTCCTTACTGGGAAGAAGGGAATAGATGCGCTTCAGTGACAATCCAGAAGCGGCGCGAAGCGTATCCATTCCAACGGATTGATAGCCGCGCTCGTAGAAGAGATTCTCGGCTGCGTCCAACAAGCTATCGAGGTCATTCTGGGATGACATGTTTAATCACTGGCCTTCACGTATTGCGATAAGAACGATCGTTCTCTAGACTACCAAACAATCGGAGAACGATCGTTCTCCCGTTTGGTCGAAAGGACCCGCCGTGCAATCAATTCGAAGTATTAGCTTGACTAGCAAAGCTCCTCAGCGTCCATCATTCGCAGCTATATTCGTGGCAACCATCACCTCGGTAGTGGCTTTGACCACCCTCGTCGCATTAGGGCAGCTATCTGGGCATTTATTGCTTATTCCACCGATGGCAGCGAGTATGGCCCTGATTGCGGGTGCGCCATCCCTACCTTTATCGCAACCGCGAAACGTGATTGGGGGACAAGTCATATCGGCCATTGTTGGAGTGGGAGTCGGGTTGGTGAGTAATTCGCTTTGGGCAGCGGCCATTGCTGGCGGCCTTGCTCTAGGGGCGATGTTGCTCACGCGCACATCACATTCACCTGCAGCAGCAACCGCTGTCATCGGGGCAATGCTTACTGAGGGGCAGGTTTCGTTCGTTATCTGCGCAGGAATTGCAGCGCTCGTACTCGTTCTGTTTGGATTGCTTCGATCTGCAGTTACTAAAGGTACATATCCAACTTATTGGTGGTAGCTGCGTATCTGCCCAAAACGCAGAAAACCCCTGACCTTGAAATCCAAGGCCAGGGGTATCTCATCGGGGTGGCTGACGGGGCTCGAACCCGCGACACCCAGGATCACAACCTGGTGCTCTACCAGCTGAACTACAGCCACCATCGCTGTGTTTCAACAGCGCGATTAACATTAGTCCAAGACACCAGATTTACAAAAACCGCTGGTAGGCGGCCTCCGCCTCGCGCTTTGCCTTCGTTGCCTCCGAAGAATTAGGGCCAGGCTGCTCAACGAAAACGGCGCGACGATAGTAGTCCAGCTCGCGAACCGATTCCACAATGTCGGCCAGCGCTCGGTGCGCCAGACCCTTATCCGGCTGATTGAAGTACACCTTCGGGAACCAGCGTCGCGTGAGCTCCTTAATGGAAGAGACATCCACCATGCGGTAGTGTAGCGCCGCATCCAGCTTCGGCATTTGCTCGCGCAAGAATGCCCGGTCCGTGGCGATCGAGTTGCCGGCCAGCGGCGCGGGGTGTTCAGAGTCGCAATGCTTTTCGACGAGGGCGAGCACCGCTTCTTCTGCTTCGGACATGGTGACCGTGGACTCGCGGATTTGCGCCGTAAGTCCGTTCTCGTTGTGCATGTTGGTGACAAAGTCGTCCATCTCGGAAAGCTCTTCCTCGGTGGCATGCACGACTAGGTCGACGCCTTCGTCGAGAATATTCAAGTTTGCGTCGGTGACTAGCGCGGCGATCTCCACGATGACGTGGCGCTTGAGATCAAGCCCGGTCATTTCCAGGTCGATCCAGACGAGGCGGTCATTCTTTGCAGGTACTGCTTCACTCATGCGATTCAGCGTAGTCGGAGTCGAGCCGTGGGACCGGAGGAGGGGTAGGGGCACAAGATGTGGGATCACGAGTGAATAATGCCACAAGATGTTCCGTGCGAATGCCATTTACAGGGACAATAAAAGTAATAAGGTACTACGAGAAGAGTTATTTACATCCATGTAATTCCACCGGCCGTTTGCCCTTCAGCGGGTGGTGGAAACTAGGAGAGATCCCGTGTCTAGGCCCGCAGCAACCACGTCACCCGCACCAAGCACAGTGCTCAAGCGCGATGGGCGCATCGTCGCCTTCCGGGCATCAAACATTCGCAATGCTCTGGCAAGCGTGCAACGGGTTTCGGGGACTACGTGGAATAGGAGCACAGACGAGATCACGGAGTCCATCCTTCAGCGCATCGCGGGAAGAGCGGCTGTGAGCGCGGCGGAGCTTTCCCAATTACTCGAGGCAGAGCTTCAAAATGAACCGGGCGCACTCAAACAAGCCCGCAAATATGCAGAGGCCAAGCGCACAAAGTTCATTCAGAGTACCGACGCGAGGGTGCAGCTCGCACGCGTAGGCGAAGCAAAAGTACGCAATGAAAACGGCAACAAAGATTCCCGCACTTTCATCGTCCAGCGCGATTTGGTCGCGGGCACAGTGACGAAGGCCAAGGGTTTGGCCATGTTTCCCGATGAGGTCCGAGCGGCGCACATCAAGGGGCTCATTCACATCCATGACCTCGACCGTTCCCCATACCAAGGCATGCCCAATTGCTCTCTGCCGGATTTTGAGTTCATGCTGCGCAACGGGTTCACGCTGGGCAACGCTCACATTGAATCTCCGCAGTCGATAGGTGTGGCTGCAACGCTGATTGTCCAGCTACTCGGTGCGATCAGTGGGGAACAATACGGCGGAATCTCGGTCCACGAGATCGACCGTTTGCTGGAGCCCTATGCCGAGCGCACCCACGAGAAGAATCGTGAATTGTTCAAAGCGGTCACCGAAGACTTTGAGGAACCCGCGCGAAAGAAAACTGAGAAAGATATCTACGATGCGATGCAGGCACTCGAGTATCAGGTCAACACCCTGACCACCTCGGCAGCGCAGACCCCCTTCACCTCCATTTCTTTCGGGCAAACCACGAGCTGGCTGGGCCGGGAAATCCAAAAGGCGATTCTAAAAATCCGTGAACAGGGGATGAGCGGAGAAACTGCCATCTTCCCGAAGCTGCTCTTCTTTGTCGACGAGGGAATCAACAAAAACCCCGGTGACCCCAACTACGACATCAAACAAATGGCCATGCGCTGCTCGCGCAAACGGATCTATCCGGACATGATCGCAGCTCCGCGAATCCGCGAAATCAAGGAGGGTCAACTCATTACACCGATGGGGTGCCGCAGCTTCCTGCATCCATGGCGCAATGAAAACGGCCAAAATCAGCTCCTAGGGCGCAACAACCTCGGCGTTGTGTCACTTAGCCTGACACATCTTGCGGTCCAGGCAGAAAATGACCAAGAAGCCTTCTTCGAGCTCCTCGATGAAACCCTCGACCTTGTGCTGCACGCGCTGAAGATTCGCGAGGAAGGGATCCTTAACGTCGACATGGCTTCCGCACCAATCATGTACACCCAGGGCGGCCTCGGGGATCCAGCGGGAAAGACCAGCGTGCGCGATTATTACACGGGGGCGCGGGACAAGGCCTCGTCGATAAGTGTTGGCTACATTGGCCTCCACAACGCGATGGTCGCGCTGACCGGCAACACTCACTGGCACGCGGAGAAGACCAGCCGCGAGCTTTCGCAGGACATTCTTCGCGCGATTAACAAGCGCATCGATGCAGCTCAGCCCGATTTTCATGCGTATCTGAGTGTGTATGCGACGCCGTCGGAGAGTTTGTGTGATCGTTTCGCCGAGATCGACCGCTCCCGTTTCGGTGAGATCGAGGGTGTTAACGACCGCGGCTACTACGAGAATTCCTTCCATTTCCCCAGCTACCTTGACACAAATCCGGTGGCCAAGATCAATTTCGAGGCCGAGTACATGCCCCTGACCCCAGGCGGCTTCATGTACTACGTCGAGGCACCCAATCTCAGCGACAATCCGGCCGCTTTCGAGGCGATTTGGGACGAGGCCTATGACCATGTGGGGTACTTTGGCATAAATTCGCCCGTGGATACCTGCTTCGCTTGCGACTTCGAAGGCGAGTTTTCCTGCGACGCGCAAGGCTATGTGTGCCCGTCATGTGGGAATCGCGACGAGACCAAGGCCAGTGTGATCCGCCGCCTGTGCGGGTATCTTGGCGCGCCCATGAAGCGTCCGGTGGTTGCCGGCAAGCAGGAGGAGATAGCTAGCCGTGTCAAGCATGCTTAACGACGAACGCTCCCGCACCTTCGCCCAAACAGACACCTTCAGAATCGCCGACTACAAACCCTTCCAAGTCCTCGACGGTGAGGGGCTGCGCTGTTCGCTCTACGTCAGCTACTGCCCTTTCAACTGTGCGGGCTGCTACAACAAGGCAGCGCAGAAGAAGGGCTACGGCGAAGAATATACCCCTGAACTGGAAGAACGCATCCTTACCGACCTGAGTAACCCACACGTTGCGGGGCTCACGCTGTGTGGCGGCGAGCCGATGCTCAGCGCGAAGTGGCTCCTCCCGCTAGTAACCAGGGTGCGCCGCGAATTTCCGGAAAAAACCATCTGGTCGTATACCGGATATCGCTTCGAAATCCTGAGGCAGTTCCGCGACGAACGCGCCGAGCTGCTGGGGCTTCTCGACGTGCTCATCGATGGCCAGTTCAATAGAGAACTTCGCGACGAAGGCCACCTGCCACCTTTCCGTGGTTCGAGCAATCAGCGACTGATCGACGTGAAATCGTCGTTAAGCTGTGACGATGTGGTCGAACTACAGCAGACCGAGACGATCGAAACCTTCTGCTAGACCATTTTCGGTGACATCGGCGACGACGATGTCGGCTGCAGCCTTGACCTCCTCGGTGGCGTTGCCCATGGCCACGCCGGTGGCGCAGACCTGGAACATGGGGATGTCGGGAACGGCATCGCCAAACGCTGCGGTGTGCTCGATGCTTTCGCCGAGGTGATCAAGGAGTTTGTGAATGGCCACGTCCTTGGAAATGCCTTCCGGGCGGACATCGCCGAAGAGCTTCTTGCCCTCGTGACCGCCCCAGGTGCCGTGCTCGAAGCCGGGGAAGTTGTCGCGGGTGGACTCGAAATCCTCGAGGGTGTTCAGCACATAGCTGATCTTGTTTACGTCGTCGCGGTCCTCGTCTTGGCCGACGATGATGCCGTGGAACACCTCCAGAACCGAGGTGAACTTGTGGCGATCCTCCGGCTTGAGATACTCGAAAACCGCCTCGCGCGCGCCGTCTTCAAAACCATCGGAGGCATACAAGCCCGAGTTGGCCTCCAAATAGTAGACAATATCGCGCCCCTTAAACCAGGAGCGGAAGGCGGCGACTGATTCGCGGGGGAGCTTGTTGTGGAAGATCACTTCGCCGTCGGATTCGACGTAGCCACCGTTGGCGCCAATCATGCCGTCGATGCCGAGCCCCCAAATGGCGTCGCTGATTTCGGCCCGGGAGCGGCCGGTGTTCACGTAGACGCGGTGGCCGTTCTTCCGGGCAGTGGCAATGGCTTGACCTGCGGATTCAGGGATGTGGTTGGTGTAGTCGACTAAGGTTCCGTCGATATCGAGAAAGACGATCATGGATTCAGCCTAGCGAAGGCCTGTGAGTTTGTGGCGTGTGGTGCATCACGTTCCGATTGACTTTGTGACCAAAATTTCTCATACTTGGAACTGTCATACTTTTCTCCTAGAAATGTGGCTTGTGACCCGCCAACGGGGCAAGACCTGAGACATGCATTTACGCATGGCTCGGGTCTTTTTGCATTTTCGGGAGAACCTAATGAAAGGAAGAGGATCCCGATGGCAAATAAAACGGCCTTTGAATCCTTGGCCCAAAACGTGGTCAAAGACCTCGGCGGGCCTGACAACATCAAGTCATTTACTCACTGCGCAACAAGGCTGCGTTTCGTAGTCAAAGACAGCAGCAAAGCCGACCTCGATGCCGTGAATGAGGTGGACGGCGTGATTACCGCGATTAAAGCCGGTGGCCAGCACCAAGTTGTGGTGGGCAATGATGTCCCCTATGCCTACGAAGCTGTCATGGATATTCCTGGCATGGCCAAGAAGTCCGTCAAGGATCAGACCGATGGCGACGAAGTAGACGATGCCGCGGATGAGCCGGGCGAAAAGAAGAGCATTATTGACCAATTCATTGACCTGATCTCGGCGCTGATTACTCCGCTGATCTGGCCTTTGGCTGGTATTGCACTGGGTAAGGCAGCGCTGACGCTTGCTCTGAACTTCAACTGGTTAGATCCAGAGTCCACGACCTACACAATTCTCTACGCCACTTATGACGGCCTGTTCTACTTCTTACCGATGTTCTTGGCTGTGACCGCGGCGAGAAGGTTCAAATGTAACGAGTTTGTGGCTATGGCCACGGCCGCGGCGTTGCTCTACCCAAGCATTGTGGCGCTGGCAGAACCGGGGGCCGGAGATGTTACCTTCTTCGGCATCCCAGTAGTCATGATGAACTATTCGTCCTCGGTCATTCCGATTGTTGTGGCTATTTGGGTACAGAGCTACCTCGAGCGCTGGTTGAACAAGGTCTTGCCTTCTGCAATCCGTAACTTCACCACTCCACTGCTGACCGTGACTGTCATGGTGCCACTGACCCTGATGACCGTGGGTCCTGCAACGGTCACCCTGTCGAACTGGATCTCCGGCGGAATTGGCATTGTCTTCGACTACGTCCCTTGGCTGGCTGGCGCACTGATGGGTGGCTTCTGGCAAGTCTTCGTGATGTTTGGCCTGCACTGGGGATTCGTTCCTGTCATGCTCAACGACCTGTCCACCCAGGGATTCAGTTACCTCAGCTCGCCGACAATGGCTGCCGTTTTGGCACAGGCAGGCGTTGTTCTTGCAGTGGCGCTGCGTTCGCGTAACGCTGCTCGTCGTAAAGTGGCGGGCCCAGCAGCATTGTCTGCGTTCCTTGCCGGAGTCACAGAGCCTGCGGTTTACGGTGTGAACCTGCCACTGAAAATCCCGTTCTACATCGGCTGTGTCTCGGGTGCCATCGGTGGCGCAATCATCGGCGCTGGCCGCAATGCTTTCGATGCGTTCGTCTTCCCATCGATCCTGGCCTTCCCAGCAGGTATGAACCATGGCTCCTTCGCCGCGTTGGTGATTGGTTCTGCTGTGGCTACGGTGCTCGGTTTCGTGGTGACCTTCATCGCTCTGCCGTGGATTGAGAATAAATACGACAAGGACGTGACCAAGGTAGTTGACGATGCCGAAAGCGACAACCCCTCGGCCATGGCCACTGCTGAAGGAGCGGACTTGAAGGAGGCTGAGGCTCAGCCGGTTGCTTCAACGGTTGGTGCTGGTGCCGGGGCTGCCGTGGCAACTGCGGTTGCTACCGAAACAGAAACTGAGACCGCCACCGAAACCGCCACTGTCGCTGCACCGGTGGACGGCACGCTCACCCCGCTGGAGCAGGTGCCAGACGAGGTCTTCGCCTCTGGCGCGATGGGCGCCGGTATTGCAATCGAGCCCACCAGTGGCGAGGTGTACGCACCGACGGCCGGCAAGATGGTCGCCGTGCAAAAGACCGGGCACGCCTACGGAATCAAGGGCGATAATGGGGTAGAGGTTCTCGTCCACGTTGGCATCGACACCGTCAAGATGAGGGGCGAGGGCTTTGAAACCCTCGTTGAAAAGGGCGACATGGTTGAAGCGGGCCAGCACATTGGCCGTGCAGACCTTGCCGCAATCGAGGCAGCCGGATACCCCGCAACAACGCTGGTGATTGTCACCAACACCAAGAAACTCACTGCAGTCACCCCGACCAGGGAATCTGGCACAGTGGGCCACAACGACACCATCATCGACATCACGAAATAGGAGCACAACATGACCGCGACATTTCCTGACAATTTTCTCTGGGGCGGCGCAACCGCTGCCTGCCAAATCGAAGGTGCCTACAACGAGGGCGGCAAGGGCTTAAGCATCCAAGATGTGATGCCCAACGGCATTAAAACCCCGCCGACGCCGGAACCCACCGAGGACAACCTCACGCTCAAGGGCATTGACTTTTACCGCACCTATGCCGAGGACATTGCGCTGTTCGCCGAGATGGGATTCAAGGTGTTCCGTATCTCCATCGCCTGGTCGCGCATTTTCCCCAACGGTGACGACGCGGAACCGAACGAAGAAGGCTTGGCCTTCTATGACCGTGTTTTCGACGAGTTGGAGAAGCACGGTATCGAACCACTAGTCACGCTGAGCCACTATGAAACCCCGCTCAACCTGGCCCGCAATTATGGTGGCTGGCGCTCGCGCGAGCTGATTGGCTTCTTCGAAAAGTACGCCCGCACCGTCATCGAGCGCTACAAGGGGCGCGTGAAGTACTGGCTCACCTTCAATGAAATCAATGCGATTTTGCACGAGCCGTTCTTGGCAGGTGCCATCGAGTCGCCTCGTGAGGAGCTCTCCGAGCAGGAGCTCTACCAGGCAATTCACCACGAATTGGTGGCTTCAGGTTTGGCCACCAAGGTGGCTCACGAGATCGATCCTGACAACCAGGTGGGGTGCATGGTGATCGCTTCGCCTCGCTACGGCTTGACCCCAGATCCTGCTGATCAGCGCAAGGCACAGTATGAATCCCAGATCGACTATGCCTTCGGCGACATCCACGTTTTTGGCGAGTACCCACACACTCTCAAGCGCTACTTCCGCGAGCACGGCATCACCCTTGAGATCACTGATGCAGACCGCGAAGCATTGAGCCACACGGTGGACTTCGTCTCCTTCTCCTACTACAACTCGGTCTGTGAAACGGCTGACCCGGAGCTCGATGTGTCGGGCGAGGGCAACATTATGGGTGGCGTACAGAACCCCACTTTGGAAGCCTCCGAGTGGGGCTGGCAGATTGACCCGGTGGGCATCAGGATTGCCATGAACAACTTCTTTGACCGCTGGCACAAGCCATTGTTCATCGTCGAAAATGGCCTTGGCGCCAAGGACGAGCTCATCGACGGTGGCCCTGACGGAAAGACCGTCGAGGACGATTACCGCATCTCGTACATGAATGATCACCTGGTTCAGGTGGCCGAAGCCATCAAGGATGAGATCCCTGTAATCGGCTACACCTCCTGGGGCCCGATCGATCTGGTGTCCATGTCCTCGAAGCAAATGTCTAAGCGCTATGGCTTTATCTACGTCGATCGCAACGATGACGGCACCGGCACCTTGGCGCGCTACCGCAAGAAGTCCTTTGACTGGTACAAGCAGGTAATTGAATCCAACGGCGCGAGCCTCGTCGAAAAGTAAAACAAGCAGAAAGAGAAGGTACACAGATGTCCGTGACATTTCCCGAAGGATTCCTCTGGGGCGGCGCCACCGCGGCGAACCAGATCGAGGGCGCGTACGACGAGGGCGGCAAGGGCTTAAGTATCCGCGACGTCCTGCCGAAGGGCTTGCACCAGGCACCCACGGAAGGCCCGACGCCGGAGAACCTCACCCTCGAGGCAATCGATTTCTACCACCGCTACCCAGAAGACATCGCACTGTTTGCAGAGATGGGTTTTAAGGTCTTCCGCATCTCGATTGCGTGGTCGCGCATTTTCCCGCGTGGCGACGAGTCCGAGCCCAACGAAGAAGGCCTCGCTTTCTATGATCGGGTGTTCGACGAGATGGAAAAGTACGGCATGGAACCGTTGGTGACCTTAAGTCACTACGAAACTCCACTGGCGCTTGCCCGCGAGTACGGCGGTTGGCGCTCCCGCGAGCTAATTGGTTTCTTCGAAAAGTTCGCCCGCACCGTCATGCAGCGCTATAAGGGGCGCGTGAAGTATTGGCTGACCTTTAACGAGGTCAACGCGATTTTGCACAACCCCTTTACCGCTGGTGGCATCGAGGTGCCACGCGAGGAACTCTCTGAGCAAGAGCTCTACCAGGCAGTGCACCACGAGCTTGTGGCCTCTGGCCTGGCCACGAAGGTGGCGCACGAGATCGACCCAGAGAACAAGGTCGGCTGCATGATCATCGCCATCCCGCGCTACGGGCTCACCCCGGACCCTGAGGATCAGCGCAAGGCCCAGTACGAATCGCAGATGGATTATGCCTTCGGTGATATCCACGTCCGCGGTCAGTACCCGGGTTATATGATGCGCTACTTCCGCGAGCACGGCATCGAGCTGGATGTTACTGATGCGGACCGCGAGGCCCTGACCCACACCGTGGACTTCGTCTCCTTCTCCTATTACATGTCGGTGTGCGAAACGGCCGATCCTGAGAAGGACGTGAAGGGCGAGGGCAACGTTGTTGGAGGCGTGCCGAACCCGACTTTGCGGGCCTCCGAGTGGGGTTGGCAGATCGATCCGGTGGGCCTGCGCATCATTCTCAACGATTATTGGGACCGCTGGCAGAAGCCATTGTTCATCGTCGAAAATGGGCTCGGCGCGAAGGACGAACTCGTCGACGGTGGCCCCGACGGTAAGACCGTGGAGGATGATTACCGCATCGAGTACCTCAATGATCACCTCGTGCAGGTCGGCGAAGCTATCGACGACGGCGTGCCACTCATGGGCTACACCACCTGGGGTCCGATCGACCTTGTGGCCATGTCCACCGCCCAGATGTCCAAGCGTTACGGTTTCATCTACGTCGATCGCAACGACGATGGCTCCGGTACGCTTGATCGGTACCGGAAAAAGTCATTCTCTTGGTACAAGGAAGTCATTGCCACGAATGGCGCGAGCCTGAAGGCATAAGTGACAAGTCTGCATGAAAACTCTTAGAGTTTTGAACAACAATGTTGTCCTCGCACTGCGCGAGGACAACGTTGCTGTTGTACTGACCGGGCTGGGCATTGGGCACAAAGCAAAGCCAGGATCGCTTATCGACGAGGCCCGGATCCAACAAGTCTTCGTTCCCGAAAACAACCGGGATTCCGACAACTTAGCCGAGTTAGTCGCGGCCGTGCCCCTGGCTTATATCGACTTAGCAACCCGCTTGCTCGATCCTGCTGAGATGCCTTTGCAGGCCCCGATCAGCTCGGCGACCGTAGTTGCGCTGGCCGACCACCTGCAGATGGCGGTGCATCGTCACCGTTTGGATCCCGAACATCGCGATCAAGCGCACCCGCTGGCAGCGGAAGTGGCCAACCTCTATCCCGCTGAGTTGGCGGCTGCGCGCAAGATTATTAGATCCGCGAACGAGTGGCTGGAAACGCGCGGCGAAAATGCATTGCCTGAGGCCGAGAGCACCTCAGTTGCAATGCACCTGGTTAACGCGGGTTTCCGCTCGGGCGATCTGGCCGAGACCTACGCCATGACAGGTCTCTTTGGCCAACTTTTCGACGAGATTGACGAAGCTTTCGGCATCACCATCGACCGCCACTCAGTCAACTCCGCCAGGTTTATTACCCACATGCGTTACTTTTTCGTCCGTGCCCATGAGGGCAGGCAGATAGACAACGACATTTCGGTGCTGCGCCGCTCGCTGGCACTCGAGCACCCTGACGCGGTGCGCTGCGCAGCCCATCTGGCTGAGCTTTTGCAGCTGCGCTTGGGCACGGAACTTACCGAGGATGAAGAGTCCTACCTCGCCCTCCACGTCGCGCGCCTGGTCAACGACCCGTACTAGTTACGGGTTTAGCCCATCTTGGAGTAGAACTTACCCACGATCGGTGCGACCACTCCGCGCGGGGCGTAGGAACCGACAAAGTCCATGGCCTTGGACAGAGGGCCGGGCACAACTCGGCGCTTATTCTTTGCCATGCCCTCCAGGGTTTCTTGCGAGCAAGACTCGTAGGTTGTCCACAAGAAGTCCGGTACAACCTTGTCCACGATGGATTGTTCCTCGGCAGGCACTTCGGCTTCGCGCACAGGGCCCGGAGCCAAAAGCGTGACGTGAATGCCTTGCTTCTTCAGCTCGTAGTGCAAGGCCTCCGTAAAGGCGTTCACGCCAGCCTTAGTAAATACATAGGTGGCATTGTTTGGGATTGGGATATTTCCAGCGGCCGAGCCCACGTTACAAATCGCGCCCTGCTTGCGCGGCACCATCTGGTTCAGCACGGCCTTGGTGAGACGGAACACAGCCGTGGCGTTGAGGTTGTACTGGTTGACCTCGTAGTTCCAATCCTGCTCGATGAACGGGCCAAAGGAGGCGATCCCTGCGCTGTTGATGCAGATGGTGACCTTGCGGGTCTCGAGCTCGTCGATAAGTGTGGTCACTGCATCGTGGCTGGAAAGATCCGCCGCATGCACAACGACCTCGACGCCGTGGGCGGCCTCGAGCTCGGCCTTGAGGGTATTTAGCACGCTTTCGCGCCGGGCCACGATGATCAGGTTGTGGCCGGCCTTGGCCAGATCGCGGGCCATGGCTTCGCCGATGCCCTGGCTGGCGCCGGTGACAAGCGCATACGAATCAACGGAGGGTTGAGGGAAAGTCATGGGGCAATGTTAGCGCTATTTTTGGGTGATTTTCTCGGCGGTTGCGTCCGTGTGCTTGAAAAGGTGCACTTCGCAGGACTTTGTTTTAAATGACCTGGGCTTTTAGATTTCGTCGTGCGTTAGGTCCGCGGAGTGAGGCCCCAGGTGCTCGAAAACCGGACCTAACGCACTGCGAAAAATAAAACCGCAGGTCGCTGGAAGGTAATATCTTGCAAAGTGCACCTCTTTGAAGTTTCAAGCAAAAAATTACAAAGCCTGAGCTGCGGAAATCCCAGCTCGGATCGCGCCCTCAAGGTGACCCCCGAAATCGGAAGCAGTCTCCGTCGAAGCCCAGCGAATCCGCTTGTGCACTGGTTGCTGGAAAAGCGGGTGCCCATAGAACTGACTCGAAGCTTGACCATGAACATGTACCGGTGAAGTGTATTTCTCGCGGCTCCAGTCAATCACCTGAATCTCCATCGGCGCCGCTGCCTCCTCGCCGAAATACCTGGTGAGTTGTCCTTGGAAAGCCTCGGCGATCTCCGCTTCGGTTCGACCCGCAACCGCGGCAGCAGGAGCAAAACCAAACAGCGCCGCAGGTGAGCCGTCGGGTCCGCTATGGTCATGAATCTCTCGAAATGGCCCGACATAACTCATTGCCGCGCCCGCCAATTGCGCCTCACGCCAAAAAGGCGACTCATATACAGCAACCGCCTTGGCCATGTTGCCCATCCACACTGCGGTTTGGCTAGCCAGGTCACGCACGTCCTGCGGTAGCTCCGGAGCAAATGTGATCTGCTCAACAGCAAGTGCCGGCGGAATAGCAAGAATTACCTGGTCAGCCTCAAAAACAGTCGATTCCGAGTGCACATGCACAGCAGAGGGCGTAGCCGTGATTGCTTGTACTGCTGAGTTGAGCAGGAGCTCGTCGTCAAGCAATTGCGAAGCTAGGCCATCCGCAAGTTGCTGCGCACCGTGTGCAAACCGCGAGGATGGGGCATCGATGGGATTGCCTTGCAGCCGCTGCACGGGCTGGCCGGGGGCTTCGTAGAGGGCATCGCCGGCAAGATATTGCTCAAACGTTGATACGCCGAGCTGCTCGCAGAAGGAGGTGATCGTGGCCTCGTTGTGCCAAAACCACGTCGCCCCGAGGTCGATTGAGCCACCGTCAACGCTACGGCTACACGCCCGCCCGCCAACTCGGGGACGGGCCTCTAGGACAAGCACGTTCAACCCATTTTGCTTCGCGACGATTGCCGCCGTGAGTCCCGCGATCCCCGCTCCCACGATGATGACGTCCATGGTTGTGCCGTGAGGTTGATTGTTCACTGGACAGGCTCCGTGGTCAGAACGAGCCGGAAGCGCGCAGCACCGGAACGGAGCCGGTCAAGTGCCTGTGCGGCATCGTCTAAAGGCAGTGCTTCGGTGACGGGGCGAACCCTGGTGACTGCGGCAAAGTGCATGGCGTCCTCAATGTCGGTGGGGCTGCCGGTGAGATGGCCCGAGAGAGAAATGCCATTCATGACAAGGCGAGCTGCCGGAATTTCCACCGAGCCGCCGTCGATGCCGATCATGGTCAGGCGCCCGTGAGTGCGCAGTCCGGAAATCAGGCCCGTGACTGCATCGGTAGACGAAGCCGTGGTGAGGATAAGGTCGGCGCCGCCGAGATCGGCGAGTGCTTGACCCGGCTCGGCAACTGAGCTGTCAATATAATAAGTCGCTCCGAGTTCCTCAGCCGCTTCCTCCCTTTCCGGACCGCGCGCAATGGCGACAACTTCAAAACCCATCTGCGCGGCAAACTGAACTGCCATGTGCCCGAGCCCGCCGATGCCAAACACGGCTACCCGGCTGCCAGGAGCAAGGTGCGCATTGCGTAAAGCATTATAAGTGGTCACGCCAGCGCACCCCATCGGGGCGGCCTCTTCAAAAGAGAGCTGATCCGGGATATGAGCAAGCGCGCTTGCGGGCACGAGAATCTTTTCCGCCCAGCCGCCGGGGTAGGAAAGTCCGGGCACCTGCCGCTTGGGGCAGTGGACGACATCGCCTCGTCGACACGCGTCACAATGACCACAACTTCCGCCGAACCACCCGACGGCCACGCGATCGCCCACCGCAAAGCCCTGGACACTGCTACCTAGCTTCTCAACGGTGCCCGCGACCTCATGGCCCGGAGTGACTGGCAACTGGCCCCCGCGTGCGCGCGCTGTTCCAATATCTGCGCCGCACATTCCGCTGGCGCGAACGTGCACGAGCACCTGGTCTGGCCGGGTTTCAGGGATGGGAACCTGGTGAATCTCCAGGGGGCCACCCGCAGAGCGAACCTGGGCGATGCGAAAATTTTCGGACATACGTGAATCCTTTGCCAGCGTGTAATTACCTTCTCACAGGCTAATGAAGGTCTTCGGATTCTTGTAGGTACCGATCGGGTATATGGTGATAACCTCTGGTTATGGCAAGTCAAGTAAGTTTAGAGGCGCTTCGCTATGTTCAAGCCGTGGTGGAAACTGGTTCATTCAGCGCCGCAGCGCGGGCATATGGGGTAACCCAACCAGCGCTTTCCAATGGCATAGCGAAGGCGGAAGAGCGCCTCGGCGGGCAGCTTTTTGAACGTTCTCCGCGAGGTGTCACACTCACCGCGTTCGGAGAGCAGCTCGTGCCCTATGTAACCAACGCGCTTGCTTCAATAGACCGAGTTACTGCGGAGGCAGGGCGCCTCAGCGAGCGGAAAACCAGCAGTATCAAGATGGGCGTTTCGCCGTTGATTGATCCGCGCCTGATTGCTGCAGCCTACAATGCTTCGCGTAGCCTGCCGGAGGAGAATGGTCCGCGCGAACTCGTACTACGTGAGGCAAATATGCAGGAGCTGCAAGATTCCCTGCAAAGTGGCGAGCTGGACATCATTCTCATTCCCTCGGTGGCGCCACTACCTCGGTTTACGCATCGGATCATTGACTCTGAGCCCGTCGTGCTAGTGTGCGGGTCTGGTGAAAACGCGTCTACGGAAAATGCGAGGGAAGAGGCCAGCATCAACGTCGGTGACATTGGTACTGAACCCTTGATTCTGGTTCCCGATGCTTGTGGGTTAACCACCTTCACCAAGGATCTATTTTCTACTCGCGGCGTGGCCTACAACACTTACTCGGGTGAAGCCTCGAGCTACCGAGTGCTAGAGCAGTGGGCCAATCTGGGACTTGGTATGGCAATTCTTCCCGAATCGAAGGTAACCGCAGGTAATCACGGGGTCATGGCGTTGCAGGAAGACGGCCACGAAGTAGAAATCTTCTACGAAGCCGTGTGGGATCCAGCGTCTGCCCTGGCAAACACGCTCGGGCAGCTCGCAGATCGAATTACCTCTAGTTCCTAGAGTCCGGAGAAATTACGCTACGTCGTAGACGCGGATTTCTGGGTCAGACTTGAGATACGGTGCGAGACCAGCAACAACATCGTTTTTGAATAGGTCGGTGGCCAGGTAAGCCTGTGCATTTTCAGCGGTATCAAAACCGTGCAGCACCTGGACATCTTCATTACGGATGAGAAGTTCCTTGCTCTGTGCACCAGTAATGGTGTCTAGGAATGGCTGCTTGTATTCCGTGTATACGCCTGCCGCGCTTTCCCGGTTCTCAGGTGCGACATCAAGTGTGATTTGTAGATAAGCCATAGTGGGCGTCCTTTCGTTTTCGCTTCACGACGAGATTCTGGTTCCCGCCTAGCCTCCAACTTAAGGGCGAATTTGCGCGGAGAGTAGTCCATTGAGTTGAATGAGCCCATTACCGGAAATTATGGGTTGGTTCCCATGATTGGTTCCCATGGTTGGTTCCCATGGTCAAAAGGTGCACTTCGCAGGACTTTGTTTTAAATGACCTGGGCTTTTAGATTTCGTCGTGCGTTAGGTCCGCGGAGTGAGGCCCCAGATGCTCGAAAACCGGACCTAACGCACGACGAAAAATAAAACCGCAGGTCGCTGGAAGGTGATATCTTGCAAAGTGCACCTCTTTGAAGTTTCAAGCAAAAAGTCTCGCGCACCGTCGGAACGATGTCGCGAGACTTTCACAGTTGTGCCCCCAGAGGGATTCGAACCCCCGACCGATCGGGTAGAAGCCGATTGCTCTGATCCACTGAGCTATGGAGGCGGGCTACCAAGGCTACTCAAACTACTGACTCTTAAAACCAGCTAAAGCAGCGCCCAACAGTGTAGCGCATTTATCTTTCGCGACCGACTTTGAGTAGCTCTTCAAAGAGATACTGGGCCGCAGGGGAGAGCGAGCGCTGTTGGAGATGGAACGCCACGGCCCCTGCGGGAGGCAAAGGATCGGAGAGGCGCTTCAGAGTAAGCCGATTGCCGGCCATCGCCTCTGCGTTTTCGGTCATCACTGCTACACCAACGCCTCCTGCAACAAGGGGGATTGCTGCATGCATAGTAGAGGTGTGAATGACGCGACGCGGCTTTGTTGTCGGGTCAGTGTCCCATAAACCCTGCAGCTGAGGGGTGAGATCCGCGAACCTTTGTCCACCGAAGGGCAGGATAAGCGACTCGTCGGCAAGATCTTTGAACGAAACGGTCTCCGGAAGATGGCTCAACCGCTCCGGTACAGCAATGCGGTATTCCAAATCTTGGACGTGCTCGACGTTAAATACAGTGCGGTAGTGTGCGATGAATTCCTGAGGCTCGGCAAGTGCAACGAGGCCGATATCGGATTTCCCTGTTTCTACGTATTCGATAGCCGAGGCAGGCTTTGGATCTTCCAGCGAGATGTCCAAGGATGGGTGAGCTTCCAAAACGCGGTGCAGCACCTCAGGTAAGAAATCCCAATTAAACACAGGCATCGACGCGATACGAACCGACCCGAAGATGCCTGCGGTGATGTCGCTGACGCGGCGCTGTGCATCGTCGAAAAGCGAGTCCATGCGACTAGCTACCTGATAGAGGTACTTGCCAGCTTCGGTGGGTGTGGCGCCGGCGCGATTCCTATTTAATAGGTGTGCTTGGAGATCATCTTCGAGTTTGCGGATAGCCAGCGAGAGCGAAGGTTGCGTGAGCCCGAGCGCTTCGGCGGCTTTGGTGAAAGAACCTGTGTCTACCACTGTGCGGAAATAATGCAGCTGCCGAGAATCCATGAGACGAGATACTACCATCCGTTTATGAATCCGAACTGGGAGCGCAGTGGGACACCCATAAGGGGAAGATACGAGGCGATGGTTCGGTAAGTTCACTTTGGGGAAGTATCGTGTCAGGCATGTCTACAAAACAAGCGGTCAAGGCTAGCTGGCCGATTTATCTTGTTGCAATTCTCATCGGCGCGGTCATCGCCGGTTCGATCTCTTACTCCTTCCTCGCTGAATCGCTCGCAGCACTCGGAATCCCAGACCCAGGGCCCGCGACAACTTTCGGCCTCCCGGCTCTGCGCGCGGTTGCGTGGCTGCTGGCTGCATTATCAATCGGCTCATTTCTCTTCTCGGCGTTTTTGATCCCGCCGGATAATAAGAATCTGCGCGAGGCGAAACTGACGGTAGACGGGCATATTGCGGCGCGCACCGGTTCCTCGGCTGCGCTGGGCCTGGCAGTGATTGCCGCCATAATGATCCCGATGGTGCTCTCGGATGTGTCGGGCACACCGCTTTCGCAGGTGCTTTTCCAGCCCTCGGCCTGGGCGACCGCGGTGAATCAGGTCGCGGAATCTGCAGTGTGGGGCATTGTTGCCCTGATTGCCTTGGCTGTTGGCGTGCTTGGGTACATCTTTGGCACGTGGATGTCGCAGCCACCGCTTTTCATCGCGGCGATTTTGATGATCATCCCGCTTGGCATGGAGGGCCACGCGGCAACCGGTGGCGACCATGACTATGGCACCAACGCGTACCTGTGGCACCTCGTATTCATCATGATTTGGATCGGTGGCCTCTTCGCCCTGATCGCGCACGGTAGGCGCCTTGGCCCGCACATGGAAAATGCAGTGGCCAGGTACTCGCGGATTTCCCTGTTTGCGTTCCTCGCCGTGACCATTTCGGGTCTGATTTCCATGGTCATCCGCATCGAACTGTCGGACCTTTTTACCACCAGGTATGGCCTGATCATCGTGGCGAAGATGGTAGGCACCGTCATTTTGGGGCTGATGGGATTCGCGCATCGCCAGATTACGATTCCGAAGTTGTCCACCGATCGCTTCGCTTTCGTAAGGCTCGCTACCGTTGAAGTGATGATTATGGCCGCCGTCGCAGGCATTGCGGTGACCATGGGGCGCACTCCGCCACCACCGCCACGCGACCCGAATCTGACGGCGATGCAGATTCAAATGGGCTACAACCTCTACGAACCACCGTCAATTCAGGCGACCTTTACTAACTGGCGCTTCGAGGTCTTGTTCACGGTGATCGGCATTTTGCTTGCCGTCTACTACCTTCACCTCTTGCGCCGCGTGCCGAACTGGAACCACAAGCGCACCGCCTGGTGGCTCGCGGGTTGTATCACTTTAGGCGTGACCATGTCCTCGGGGATGGGCATGTACATGCCGGCGTCTTTCTCTATGCACATGGTTGTGCACATGATCTTGTCCATGGTCGTGCCGCTTTTCCTTGCCCTTGGCGCACCGTTGACGTTGATCCGTGAGGCCTACCCAGCCGACGAATTCAATCCGCGTGCCTGGGCCGAGGCTTTCCAGAACTCAAGGTTTGTGGAATTTTTCACCCACCCGGTTATCTCGACGATTCAATTCTTGACCGTTTTCTACGTCATTTACGTGTTCCCTGACCTCTACCAGTTGGCCATCTCGGAGCACGCGGGTCACGTGATTATGAATGCGGCCTTCTTGGTGTCTGGTTACTTCTATTTCTGGGAACTTGTCGGGCCGGACTATATCCGCGGCCGGAAATCCACCCCGGTGCGCTTGGCCGTTGTGTTCGTTTCCATGCCGATTCACCTGTTCATGGGTGTTTACCTCATGCAGATGACCAGCGTGTTGGGCGAGGAGTTCTACAGTTCCCTCCTCCTGCCGTGGAACCCTGATCTGCACGCTGACCAGCGCGTCGGTGGCGGTATTGCGTGGGCTTCTGGATCCTTCCCGTTGGCCCTGGTCATCGGTATTTTGCTGGTGACATGGCGCCGCGAGGACAAGAGCCAGTCCGCCGAGGTCGACGAGAAGCTCGACGCCGAAGACGACACCGAGTGGGAGTCCTACAACGACATGCTTGCTGCCTACTCGCAGGGAGAACAGCCACGCGTATCGACGAGCGCTTGGACCGGCGCAAAGCCCGAAGAAACCGAGATGCTTGGTCTTGCTGGCAATCACAAGATCGGGCCAAAGATCGCTTTGCGACGAGGCGATAAACCCGCAGACGGACAGTCCGATACTAGATCAGACAATCCCGAGGATGGCAACTCGAACTAACGCACGGGCCCAAAATCTGTGGATAACTAGTTTTTATCCACAGATTTTTTCTGCCCAAAAACGCCAAGTGGACAACCACGCAATGATGAGAGGCGCACCGTCACTCACTACCAAACATTCACTTCTAGCTAAGGAGTCCACCATGGCACAGATCCCAGTTACTATTTCCGGAAACCTCACCGCTGATCCCGAGTTCACGTCTTTCGATACAGGCTCCACCTTGTGCCGTTTGCGCATCGCATCTAGCCGGCGTGCGCGAGTCAAAGTAACCAAACCAGTCAATGACAACTCCCAGAATCAGGCCACCTCATCGTCGAGCAGCTATGGGCAACTCGGGGAGTCCACCTCAACCCCACAAGTCACCGAAGAATACCAGTGGGCTGACGTGGACAACTTGTTCATCGACGCGGAGTGCTGGGGAGAACTGGCCACCAATGCCAAGGCATCGTTGCGCAAGGGCTCGCCGGTCGTGGCGACCGGGTATCTGGTCACGGATTCATGGAGCGTCAAAGATGACCAGGCTGAGGGGGGCCAAGTCAACCGCAGCCGGATCAAGCTGCGCGCCGAGCAGATCAGCTTTGAAATGAGTAGGCATCAGCTCGCAAGCGCAAAGACCACCAATAATTCTCATACCCCGACTGGGATGAAAGAAATGCGAATCCAAACAGCCGAGGAATTGTCGCAGCCCATCATCACCGATACCGCAGCTGATGCCTATGCCGCTTCAGAGGGTGCCGGTAGCGAACATGTGGGAGAACAGGCCGATAGCGAGGCACCGTTCTAAAGGTTGTGATGTACCCTTTGGTGTAGATAATCGCACTCTTACACAAAGGGGTTTTCGTGGCCGAATTCATCTATACGATGAAAAACGTTCGTCGGGCCATCGGTGACAAGGTCATCCTGGACAATGTCACCATGTCCTTCTACCCGGGCGCCAAAATTGGTGTCGTGGGCCCCAACGGCGCGGGTAAATCGTCGCTGTTGAAGATCATGGCGGGAATTGATCAGCCAAACAACGGTGAGGCTTTCCTGGCCCCAGGTGCCACTGTTGGCATCCTGCTCCAGGAGCCACCACTCAACGAAGAGAAAACTGTTCGTGAAAACGTCGAGGAAGGCCTCGGCGACATCATGGAAAAGAAGCAGCGCTTCGAAGAGATCGCCGAAGAAATGGCAACCAACTACACCGACGAGCTCATGGAAGAAATGGGCAAGCTGCAAGAGGAGCTCGACGCAGCTGACGCATGGGAGGTCGACTCGAAGATTGAGCAGGCCATGGATGCCCTGCGTTGCCCACCTGCAGATGAGCCCGTCACCCACCTCTCCGGTGGCGAGCGTCGTCGTGTAGCACTGGCGAAGCTGCTTTTGGCAGAGCCAGATCTTCTGCTGCTCGATGAGCCTACGAACCACCTTGACGCCGAGTCGGTGCTGTGGCTGGAGAAGCACTTGCAGTCCTACCCGGGCGCTGTCTTGGCCGTGACCCACGACCGTTACTTCCTGGACAACGTCGCGGAATGGATCTGTGAGGTTGACCGCGGAAAGCTCTTCCCTTACGAGGGCAACTACTCCACCTACCTGGAGAAGAAGGCAGAGCGCCTCGAAATCTCGGGCCAGAAGGACCAGAAGCTGCAGAAGCGCCTGAAGGACGAGTTGGCGTGGGTGCGTTCCTCGCCAAAGGCTCGTCAGGCGAAGAACAAGGCTCGTCTTGATCGCTACGAAGAAATGGCGGCAGAAGCAGAGCAGTACAAGAAGCTGGACTTCGAAGAAATCCAGATTCCAACGCCTCCTCGCCTGGGCAACAAGGTCGTTGAAGTTGAGCACTTGGACAAGGGCTTCGATGGCCGCATTCTGATCAAGGACCTCTCCTTCACGCTGCCTCGCAACGGTATCGTCGGTGTGATCGGCCCGAACGGTGTGGGTAAGTCCACCCTGTTCAAGACCATCGTGGGCCTAGAAGAGCCAGACGCAGGCAAGGTAGACATCGGCGAGACCGTCAAGCTGTCTTACGTTGACCAGGGCCGTGAGAACCTCGACCCAGAGAAGTCCGTCTGGGAGACCGTCTCTGACGGTCTGGATTACATCATTGTCGGTCAAAACGAAATGCCATCGCGTGCTTACGTGTCGGCTTTCGGTTTCAAGGGCGCGGATCAGCAAAAGAAGTCCGGAGTGCTTTCCGGTGGTGAGCGCAACCGCTTGAACTTGGCGCTCACTCTGAAGCAGGGCGGAAACCTGATCCTGCTCGATGAGCCGACAAACGACCTGGACGTGGAAACCCTCGGTTCCCTGGAAAATGCTCTGCAGAAGTTCCCAGGCTGTGCCGTGGTCATTTCCCACGACCGTTGGTTCCTGGACCGCACCTGTACTCACATCCTTGCGTGGGAAGGCAACGTCGAGGAAGGCAAGTGGTACTGGTTCGAGGGTAACTTCGGCGATTACGAAAAGAACAAGGTGGAGCGCCTCGGTGAGGAAGCCGCAAAGCCATCTCGAGTCACCCACCGAAAGTTGACACGTTAGTATCGGTATCATGACGGAGCAGAATCACATCCATACCCACTCGGTGACTCTGAGGTGGGGCGACTTCGACCGCTACGGGCACATCATGAACGCCCGTTTCATCGAGATCGCTCAAGAAGCCCGCTATGAGTTCGCGAACGAGCACTTCGAGCGCCGCGGACACGAGTTTGCGGTCTTCGTACGCCACATAGCCTCCGACTACCTGCGTCCGATGCTGCCTGATACCACCGAGGCCGTGGTGGAAACCCAGGTCGTAGAGATCGGGAACACCTCGTTCACCACGCGCCAGGAAATCAAGGACCGCCAGGGCCGCGTCACCTGTGTCGTTGAAACGGTTCAGGTTGCCATTGACATGACGGTTCAGCGTCCGCGTTCGCTGACGAAGAAGGAAATTGGCATCCTCACCATGGTTCCGGATGCCGATGATGAGTCTGACGGCAAGGAAGCCGGTTCGAACTAGTGGTCACCGAGTCGCTGGTGGTCACCGCCGGTGCGCCAGGATTACGCTCGCTGGTCGGCAGGGCAGTGGGCTTGGACGCGTCGGCGTCGGCACGCTTTTCGCAGCTTAACGACGACTACGTGGACGTTTTCGTGACCACACCGTTTGAGGTGATTGCTTCTCGTCGGGTCCAAGGCACCAGTTCGCGCGACGGTGCAGTCGTTGCTGCCTCTGATTTGTTAGAGGCATTGAACAACGACACCACAGAAGTTGGTACTGCCCGTGACCCGAACTGGGCTGGTGCCTTGCCGCCGAAGACTGGGTTCCAGGAACGCGAAACGGTGCCGGTGACCGTCGTGCGGGAATTGGCGGATCAGGGCAGGGAACTGGCGCGCCAGTTTTCGGGCCCGCTCGGCCCGCCGAAGTCGTTGCTTGATCAGACGGTGATCACCATTGACAATGACGTGGAGATTCCCATGCGAATGATCTTCGCGTGCACTTCGCTGGGATTGATTCCGGGGTTTTCTGCGCCGATGGATGTGCCTCGTCACCTGCGGGTATCTACCGTGGGGAGGTGGACGCGGATCGACGCACCTTATGGCAGCGTGTACCGCTCCACCCGGCTTGGGCTGTTTGTCTAGAGCTCCACGCTAGAGCAGGATCCACCCTGCGAGAGCTGCTGCCGCCATGACTGCCCATGGCGGCACTTTCCATTGTGCAAGGCCCAGCCACGCTACGGCTGCGATACCAAGCTTGGTGATGTTCATCGCGCCATCTGCATCCATCACCCCGTGTGTAAATACTGGGGTGACTAGTGCTGCGAGCAAAAGACCCACCACGGCAGCGTTGGCGCCTTTGAAGGCTGGGCGGAGGAAATCGAAACGGTTCCAAAAGTGCAGGCCTGCTACCATCAGCAGGAACGACGGCAGGAAGATCATCACTGTGCCCAGAATGGCTCCCCAGACCCCACCGTCGACGGCGCCGAGGTAGCTGGCAAAGGTAAACAGCGGGCCCGGCACGGCCTGAGCCACGGAGTACCCGGCTAGAAATTCCGCCTGAGTCACCCAGCCGTTGCCCACGAAATGCGATTCCAAAAGGGGCAAGACAACGTGGCCTCCGCCGAAGACAAGGGCGCCCGATTCGTAATAGGCGGCAGCGCGGTCAAACCCGAGTGGGCGCAGCGTCACAAGGAGCACGAAGAACACTACGAGGCAGACAACGGCCGCGGTCAGCGAGACCGGCCGGAACTTTGTGGTGTGCTCGCGCTCTTCCTCGTCGTTACGAAAGGCGAAATAGCCAATGACACCGGCAACCAGGATTACCAGCATCATTACCCACGACCCATCAACGGCGAGAACCACTAGGGCAGCAGCGACGGCGATGGTGGCCGTCAGGGCTGTGTTGGCCAGGTTCTTTGCCATGCCGGACACGGCGTGAAAGACCACCCCGACGGCGGCAGCAAGTAGGCCTGCGATCCAACCGGAGTTAGCAACGTCAGAATTGCTGCCTAAGAACAGGCCGAATAACGCGAGAATAAGGGCGGAGGGGAAGGTGAACAGAAACCAGGACAAAAACAATCCTGGCCAGCTTGCGCGGTGATAGCCCAGAGCCATACCCACCTGCGAGGATGCTGGACCGGGAAGGAATTGGGCGAGGGCGACAACGTCCGCGTAGGTGCGGTCGTCGAGCCACTTTTTCTTTTCAACAAATTCAGTACGAAAGTATCCGAGGTGGGCAGTCGGGCCGCCAAAGGAGGTTAACCCAAGGTAGCCAAAGCTCTTTGCAACATCACCTAGCGCACTCACGGCCGGGCTACTCCTTATTGATCATCATGCCGGCAACCCGAACCATGTGATCCCACAAGGCCGCGCGGTGCTCTTCGGATACTTCAACGTTGTCCAGGGATTTCTCCATCATGGACAGCCACCGACGGGCAGCTTCTTCATCGATTTCATAGGGGAAATGGCGACGACGCAGCATTGGTGCCCCGCGCTTTTCATTGAAGGTGGACGGTCCACCCCAATACTGAGCCAAGAACCACTTCAGTCGGTCCTGGGCACCATCCCAATCATCCTGGGGGTACATGGGACCAACGAGGTCATCTTCTTTGACTTGGTCGTAAAAACCTCTGACCAACTTGGTGAAGAATTCATCCCCACCAACGGCTTCGTAGAAACTAGTGGACATACCCCATACATTACGGGCTACTCCTTAGTTTCGTGCGCTCCGAGCTGCAGCTTGCCCTGGGGGTAGGGCAGTGGAATACCGGCATCCTGTAAGTCGTCGATAATGCGCCGATTGAGATGACGCTGAACACCCCACTGGCGGCCCGGCAAGGTTTTTACGGTGACCCGGAAGCTCATGTGATCGATAGCGAACTCCGTGACACCGTTAAGTACTGGTTCCTCCAAGACATCCGCAGCGTACTCAGAATCCTTGATGGCATTCTTGGCCGATCTCTCGATGGTTTCGGCGGCCAAATCGGGATCGGCTACCAGCGCCACGGGGATTTGCACGCGGGCGACCGAGTAACGGTCGGAGAAGTTACCCACCTGAAGGATTTCGCCATTGCGGACGTACCACAGCGTGCCGTCCATGTCGCGGACAGTGGTGATGCGCAAGGTGACTTCCTCGACCTCGCCGGAAATGCCGTTGACCTCGATGGTGTCGCCGACACCATATTGATCCTCGAGGAGCATGAAAATACCCGAGAGAAAATCCTTCACCAAGGATTGCGCACCAAAACCGAGAGCCACGCCAACCACGCCAGCAGAGGCAACCAGCGGGCCAACGTTTATCCCGAGCTGATCCAGAACACCAAGTAGTGCCCAGGTCCAAATCACAACTGCCGCTGCGGAACGACCCACATTAGCCAAGGTTAACACCCGTTGCTTTCTGCGCTCCTCCTGGGCTTTTTGAACAGCAGTAGTCTCTTCCTCTTCTTCGCGGCGGCGCATCATCGGGAAGGCTTTGCCTTGATTCTCGATGTTGTGCTGGGCCGACCGGTTGATCACCCGCCGTGCGATCCAATGCACGATCAGTGCGATGAGGATAATCGCGATGATTTTCGTTGGGCGTTCAATCAGCCATGCGCGGGTGTCGGGGTCAGCCCACCAGCTGGTCACGCTGTCCACGGCATCATTGACAGCAGTCGGAGCAGTAGACGGAGCAGTATCCTGTGCGAGTATTTTAGGTCTCCTTTTTACTGGTAGAAGGTTCTTGCAACGGACCTAAACCGCCCGTTTTAACACCGAAGTCTAGTCGTGCATATAATTCGACGAACAATGAACAGCTTGGTCTATTATATTCGTGATCTCTATTAAGAAAGGGTCACAATGACTTCCGGTTTCTCCACTGACTCCATCCACGCCGGCTACGAGCCAGATAGCCTGTACGGTTCCATCAACGTTCCCATTTACGCGTCGACGACGTTTGCTCAAGACGGTCTCGCCGAGCTGCGCAATGGCTACGAGTACACACGGGTGGGCAACCCCACCATCACTGCCTTGGAAAAAACCGTAGCGGCTCTGGAAGGCTCGAAGTACGCAGTGGCGTACTCCTCCGGTATGGCGGCCATTGATACGATCCTGCGCATCTTGTTGAAGCCAGGCGATCACATCGTTATCGGCAATGACGCATACGGCGGCACCTACCGCCTCATCGCCCAGATCTTCAACAAGTGGGAGATCACGCACACCGTCGTTGACACCACGAACCCAGAAGACGTGAAGCAGGCAATCCAGGAAAACACCAAGGTGCTGTGGGTGGAGTCTCCCACGAACCCGGCGCTGGACGTCGTCGATATCGCTGCCGTAGCCGAGGTCAAAGGTGGCGCGACCCTCGTCGTGGATAACACCTTTGCGTCGCCGTATCTGCAGAAGCCACTCGAGCTCGGCGCAGATGTGGTGGTGCACTCGTCCACGAAGTACCTCGGCGGGCACTCCGATGTTATCGGTGGTCTTGTGTGCGCGAATGACACGGATCTTGAAGAGCAGCTGCGCTTCTTCTTCGGCTGGGTCGGTGCGATTCCTTCGCCGTTTGATACCTACCTCACTGCGCGTGGCATCAAGACCCTGAGCGTGCGCATGGAGCGCCACTGCGATAATGCGGAAAAGGTGGCGGAGTACCTCGATGGTCGCGCGGAAGTAGCGCGCGTGTGCTACCCGGGCCTTGAATCGCACCCACATCACGAAGTAGCCAAGAAGCAGATGAAGCGCTTCGGCGCAATGGTGTCGGTAGTTTTCCAGACTGAGGAGCAGGCGCAGAAGTTCTGTAAGTCGACGAAGTTGATCTGTTTGGCGGAGTCTCTCGGTGGGGTGGAATCTCTCCTAGAACACCCAGCAACAATGACTCACGTCTCGGTCGAAGGTTCGGAGCTTGCTGTTCCTCGCGAATTGGTCCGCATTTCGGTCGGAATTGAAGATATCGACGATTTGATCGCCGATATTGAGCAAGCGCTTGCTCAATTGTAGGTCTAGCACGCTGGCGATCTGCAATAATGTCTAGAAACAATTAACAGAGCGCCACGTCTTGATCGGCGGGGTAGGGCGCCTCCCTAAACATTGGAAGGGAACCATGGCTCGCAAATCTGCCTACGTGGCCATCGCAGAAGTCTTACGCAGACGCATTGAGTCCCGGGAGTACGAACCCGGTGACCGGTTGCCCGCGGAACGCGAACTCGTCGCTGAGTTCGATGTTGCGCGTATGACTATTCGCCATGCGCTCGACCTGCTCCAAATGGAGGGCCTCATCGATAGGCGTCGAGGCCGCACCGGTGGAACATTCGTGCGCACCGTGCCCCCGATGCTGGAACTCACCCGCATGGAAGGGATTAACCGGCAGCTGGAAGAAATGGGGATCGAGCAGTCTCACCGAGTGCTCAGCCGCGCTTTTGTTCCGGCCTCGCACACGATTGCCGAAGCTCTTGGTGTCGAGCAAGGCGAGGAAGTCTTTCAGGTTGAGGTGCTGCGCCTCATCTCCGATGTGCCCGCGATGGTTGAGGCCCTTTTTGTCTCACGCGAATACGATGCCATCGTCGACCACCTCGACCTGTCCTCGATTGACGCCCTCTCGGTACTGCTCGGCAAAAAGATTGACCGCAGGGAAGACGTGATCACGCCGGGTGCGGCAACCGAATACGAGCGCGGAGTGCTCGAGGTCTTAGGTGGTGCCCAGCTCCTGCGCATGATGCGCAAGTCTTTCGTCGGTGATGAGGTGGTCTCCTTTTCCTACCTCGCGATCCGACCGGATGCGATGCAGGTCAAGGTAGTCACCACCAACTAGCACCCGCGGGCTTAAGACGAGCGCTTGATCTCGTGGTTCTCGTCCACGCTGCGGTTGCGCAGGCTGCGCGCCACCTTGTCCTGCTCCTCCGAAATGATCCGGCGCAGACCATGCGGAAGTTCCTTCGCCAGTAGGTCATCGGCCTTACCCAGAGCTTTCAGGCTGATATCCCACTTCGGGTAAATCCCCACTAGTGTACGCTGCGCCATCTCCGAGGACAGCGACTCCCAGAGCCCCTCCGCCTGTTCAAAGTACACATCGGTGAACTTGCTCAGGCCCTTACGGTTAAAAGTCAGCCCGTCCATGAGGAAGCGCGTTTCAATGTTGCTGCGCTTACCCGAGGTGATCTGCTCATACGCCCATTGCTTATCGACGACTGCCTGCGCCCGCAGCTTGGATACTGCACCGGTAGAGGACGGGTCGTTTTCTTTATCTACGTCAGCGAGCTCCCGGTCCCCGCGCGCAATAAGAGCGGTGAGTGCAAGCCAACGAACTTCCTGGTTGTCCGAGGTTTCCAGCAGCTTCGAAAGGTAGGCAGCGGAATCGTCGTCAAGCGGAAGGCGTGCAAGCGCTCGGTCGAAGACGCCTGCGGGCTCGGCCCCGCGGAACGCCTTGTTAAGCATGGCAAACGCGTCATCGCGGTGCTTGCGGGAGACGTAATTTTTTGCTGCGAGGGTGGCTTGGCCGGCGAGGCGCTCGAGGACGGAGGGCTGATCCTCGGAACCAATGAAGCGCGACACTAGGCGGACAAATTCGATGGCGGGCAGGTTGCCGTCGCGGGTGTCCTGCCAAGCGGCGGACCAGGCGAGGGTGCGCGCCATCGGGTCAGTGATCTTGCCCAGGTTGTTGAGCAGGAAGCCACGCTGCTTCGCGTTGATGCCCATGAGGCAGTAGGTCAGATCGTTGTCGTTGACAAGCGCGAGGTCGTGCTTGACGCCGGCGAACTCGGGGATCTCGGTGCGCTCGCCGTTGACATCGACCTCGATGAAGTGCGTGCGTACGACTTCGTCGCCCTGCAGCGAATATAGGCCCACGCCGATGCGGTGGGTGCGCTGGACCTCGGAATCTTGCACAACGGTGAAGCTGGAATCGGTGATCTCCGGGGTGAGGTGCGAAATCCCTGTGGTTTTTAGCCACTGGTCAGCCCAGGTAGACAAGTCGCGGCCGGAGGCCTTCTCTAGGGCGCCGAGGAGGTCAGCGAAGGTGGCGTTGCCGAATGCGTGGTTCTTGAAGTGCTCGCGCACACCGGCAAAGAATGCGTCGCGGCCGACGTAGGCCTGAAGCTGCTTGAGCACAGAGGCGCCCTTGGCGTAGGTGATGCCGTCGAAGTTCTGCTCGGCAGTCTCGACATCAGGGGCATCGGTGGAGATCGGGTGGGTGGAAGGCAACTGGTCCTGCTCGTAGGCCCAAGCCTTTTCCACATTGGCGAAGGTAACCCACGCATTCGAGTATTCCGTGGCCTCGGCTTGGGCGATCGCTGCAGACCAAGTGGCAAAGGACTCGTTGAGCCACAGGTCATCCCACCAGCTCATGGTGACCAGGTCGCCAAACCACATGTGTGCCATCTCGTGCAAGATGGTGTCGTTGCGACGCTCGTACATGTACGGGGTGGTCTCGGAGGTGAACACATACTCGTCGCGAATCGTGACTGCGCCAACGTGTTCCATTGCTCCCATGTTGAATTCAGGGCAGAAGATCTGGTCGTACTTGGTAAATGGGTACGGCGTGCCGAAGTTCTCGTGGTAGTACCCGAAGCCTTCTTTGGTTTCGCGGAAGAGCCGCTCGGAATCCAAGTGCTCGATGATGGACGCCCGAGCATAGAGGCCCAGCGGGATCTCCTTGTGCTCATCTTTGTATGTGTCGTGGACAGAGGCGTATTCGCCGGCGATAAAAGCAATTAAGTACGTCGACAGCGGGTAATCGATCTCGCAGGAGTGAGTGGTGCCATTGACTGTGGTGGGCTCGTTGAGAACAACGGTGTACTTCTCTGGCGCATCCACGCTGATGGAGTAGGTCGCCTTGATATCTGGCTGGTCGAAGCAGGCAAAGACGCGGTGTGCGTCGGCGGGCTCGAACTGGGAGTAGAGGTATTCCTTCTGATCTGCCGGGTCGACAAAGCGGTGCAGGCCTTCGCCGGTATGGGAGTAGGAGATTGTCGCGTCGACGACCAGGGTGTTTGCGCCCTCGCGTGGCGTGAATACGAGTCCACCCAGGGCCTCGTCGTTAAGCGATGCCTCAAAAGCGTCTGCGGTGAGGTCGATGGAGACTTCCTGGGCGGAACTAGCATCGAAGGTGACCGTGGTGCGGGAGGAGAATGTCTCCGCGCCGGTGATATCCAGGTGGATGGAGTAGTGCACATTGCTGATCACGCTAGAGCGGAGGTTCGCATGATCGCGGGTCAAAGACTTTGTGTTCATAATTCCACTGTAGCCATGAACACCGACTGGAATATTAAGCACCCGACGAATGGTTGAAAGTTTTGTAAGCTAAGGCGTGGTTGCTAGACAGAGTAGTTCCGCTATCCTAGACAGTGCTGGATAGAGCTTAATAAAAGTAATTTACCTGGAGGATAATAAACAATGGCTGAGCAAGTAACTTTCTGGTTCGACGTATCCTGCCCATTCGCATGGAAGACTTCGCGTTGGATCAAGGAAGTTGAGACTGTCCGCGATCTCGAGGTTGAGTGGACCCCAATGTCTCTGTCCATCCTCAATGAGGGCGCAGATATCCCAGAAGATTACGCAGAGAAGATGAAGGCTAATTGGGGCCCAGCCCGCGTCTTCGCAAAGGTTAAGAACGAGCAACCTGCGAAGGTCGGCGAGCTCTACACCGCAATGGGTACCCTCGTGCACACCCAGGGTGAGGGTGGCAAGAGCGATTTCGGCGCTTATGACGAGGTAATCAAGAAGGCCCTGGCTGAGGTTGGCCTTGATGCCTCCTACGCAGACGTAGCCAACACCGAGGAAATGGACGAGGACCTGCGCGCGTACCATCAGCTCGGCCAGGATGCCGTCGGCGGCGAGGCGGGCACCCCTGTGGTGAAAGTAGGCGACAACGCATTCTTCGGCCCAGTAATCACCCGCTTCCCAGAAGGCGAAGCTGCTGGTGAGCTCTTTGATGCCTACGCCACCCTTGCTGGCTACCCATACTTCTTCGAGATCAAGCGCAACCGCTTCGAGTCTCCCCAGAACTAAGTTCTTGGCAGGAGACCACTAATTTGGTGACAAGGCTGTAAAAAGAACGCTACTTGTGCGCGCAGACTAAACGGGGTGAAGTACACTCGCTTAACATGCGCGTATATCTTGGAGCAGACCATGCAGGGTTCGAGCGGAAAAATGAGATCGCCGAGCACCTGAAAGCAACCGGCCACGAGGTAGTTGACTGCGGAGCGTTCGTTTACGACGCAGACGATGACTACCCAGCATTCTGCATCGATGCAGCACAAAAGACAGTTAACGACGAAGGCGCCCTCGGAATCGTGCTCGGCGGTTCCGGCAACGGCGAGCAAATTGCGGCCAACAAGGTCAAGGGAGCACGTTGCGCTCTGGCTTGGTCGGTAGACACCGCGCGCCTTGCCCGCGAGCACAACAATGCACAGCTCATCGCAATCGGTGGCCGGATGCACTCCAAGGAGGAAACGCTTGCGATCGTTGATGCCTTCTTGGATCAGTCCTGGTCAGTAGCGGAGCGTCACCAACGCCGCATTGACATCTTGTCTGAGTACGAAGAGACCGGTGTGGCTCCGGAAGTTCCTGGAGCATAGGTTCAAGATTTTCGGGCTGGCTCTGCCATTGGCAGGGATCGGCCCATTTCTTATTCCTTCTCGTTGGGATGGGAGCCCAGGCGACCAAATTCGCCCTCGTCTAGGCCGATGATGCCTTCCATCTCTGAGCGAGTGAGCTCAAAACCGAAGATGTCGAAGTTTTCTTCCATCCTCTCGCGGTGGGTGGTCTTCGGGAAAATGATCGTGCCGTTTTGGATATGCCAACGCAGAACCACCTGCGCAGGGGTCACCCCGTGTGCTTCGGCTGGGTCCATGATTTCGGGGTAGTCCTCAAAGTCGTACTGGAACTTCGCCAGCGGTGCCCATGCCTCAACGGCGATGCTGTGAATCTTCGCGGCATCGACGTCTTTCCACTGCTGCAACCAGGGGTGCAATTCGATCTGATTGACCACCGGAGTCACATCAGATTCCATTTCGAGTTTGTCCAGATGCGCTGGAAGGAAGTTGCACACGCCGATAGATTTGGTGAGTCCTTGTTCTCGTTGCCCCACCATAGTTTTCCAGGCTTGAACATACTTATTGCGGGAAGGCACTGGCCAGTGAATGAGGTAGAGATCTACATAGTCCATTCCCAATCGCTCGAGGGATTCTGCCAGGGCTACGTCTGCGTCCTCGTGGCGATCATTCCACAGCTTTGTGGTGACGAAAATTTCCTCGCGAGGGATACCGGATTTAGCAATTGCTCGGCCGACACCTTCTTCGTTGCCGTATGCAGCAGCGGTATCAATATGGCGGTAGCCGACCTCTAAGGCGTCCGAGACAACTCGTTCGGAGTCATTCGGGTCGACGACGAAAGTGCCAAAACCAAGCTGAGGAATCGAATTGCCATCGTTGAGTTCAATGCGAGGAACCATAAGATGACATTTTACTCCGCTTGGTCAAGTTTTTTAAGGTCTCGAGTAATTCTTGAGCTGCGCAGACAAAAGCGGCCGGTGCGCGCTGTGTCGCACCGGCCGCTTTCTATAGGGTTTTGCAGCTAAGTAATCAGAGGCGAGTCTTAGAAGTCGAATCCACCGAAGTCGAATCCGCCACCAAAATCGCCGCCGCCGAAGTCTCCTCCTCCGAAGTCTCCGCCCATGTCGCCACCAGCATCGCCCATGTCGCCACCAGCATCGCCCATGTCTCCGCCCATGTCGCCTCCCATATCACCTGCAGCGAACTCTTCAGCGGAAGGGGTACCAGCCATGCCAGCGAACATGGCCGAGAACATCATCATGGAGCTAGCGGTCCACATACCGGACATCATGGCGGGAGCCCACCAAGCAGCGGAGTACCAACCGGCAGGAACCGGACGGCCCGCAACGTTGCCACCTGGGTAGTAGTTCGGGGTCTCATCCGTAGCCACAGGGGACGCGGTTAGTGTGGTGCCGTCTTCTTGCTGAATCGTGCGACGCTCAGTGACCTTGCCTGCACGACGCTGACCTTCCAGCTCAGGTAGCTCAGGGCCTGGAGTCATGCCCATGATTTCGCGAGCTGCGTTGACGTAATGCATGCCCTCAAGCGCCGACTCACGAGCGAGCTGAGCCTGCTTGACGGTCGTTGCCGAGGAAAGAGCAGAAGCTGCGGAGTTATAACGCTCCGATGCATCCGCCATGGCCTGGGTGGAGGCTGTGTCATCGCCCGAAATGGTGAGAACCTGGTTTCCGAGACGGTCAACCCAGCGACGTGCGTCTGCAATGGCATCGTCAAACTTCACCTGTTCGAGTTCTTGCTGCTGCTTCTTGTCCTTCCTGGAGTTGAAGAACCAAACGGCGCCGCCAGCGATAGCCAGCAAGACGAGGATATCCAGCATGTCACATTCCTTGTACGGTGGGGTACACAAATTTCTTATCTCTCACTCTAACGCGATGGAGACAAAAATGGTTCCCTATCGCCACAGCTCGGGGCTAACCAGCACGCATTTTGGTGAATTGGGTAGCAATACACTAATGTCTTTCAGTGCGTGTTATCGCGACATGGGAATGTCGTATAGTGGCTAATACCTCAGCCTTCCAAGCTGAAGACGCGGGTTCGATTCCCGTCATTCCCTCCAATTGAAAGCAGGCCTCACAGGTACTCCACCTGTGAGGCCTGCTTTTTGCTATTCTGCCCACCCCCTGTATTGAGAATGAAAATCATTACAGATAATGTGTGCCATGTACACCCGCCATGGCTTTCCTTTCCGATTTCAGCCAGTAGGGATTGACGAGAGGAGTGGCCATGCGCCCTGTACTACAGGCTAAAAGTCTGAGCGTTTCCACCGTTTCCGGACAAAAACTAGTCGATCAGATTGAACTTGAGGTCTTCGCCGGTGAGCGCGTGGCCCTGATCGGCTCATCTGGGTCAGGAAAATCTTTGCTCGCCTCCTCACTGGCGGGTGTCACACCTCCCACGCTTGAAAGCTCAGGAGAGGTGTATTTCGATGGCAAGCTGCGCGCTCGGAACTCGAGTGGAATCAATGATCTTGTGCTGGTGAGACAGGACAGCGCTGATGCGCTTAACCCACTGGTCAGGGTGGGTAAGCAATTGGCAATTCCGTTTCGCTCTCTCGGAGAGAAATCGGATCAGCGGATCGCCGAAAAATCGCAGGACTTGCTGAACAGCGTAGGTCTCGAAGATCCCGAACGGATCCTGAGGAGTTTTCCGGGACAGCTTTCCGGAGGTCAACGTCAGCGGGTGTGCATTGCGCTTGGCCTGGCGTGCCGACCAAGACTACTCATCACCGATGAATGCACCACGGCCCTCGACCTCATCAGTCAAGCGCGTGTACTGACAGCGCTCAAAGAGGTATCCACGCTGGTCTTTATTACCCATGACCTCAGCGTGGCCGCACAACTATGCGAAAGGGTTGTTGTCTTCGACGCTGGGCGCATCGTCGAGGACACCACTCTGAAGCAGCTTTTCGACGATCCGCATCATCCCGTCAGCCGTGCGTTGACGCAACGTGCTCGTAAAGCAATGGAGAGTGTCGCGTGAGTTCAGCAGGTGTCCTCGAAGCCAAGGGGTTGGAAAAGAAGTTCAACGCTGGGCCACAGGCAGTCGATGGGGTCAGTCTCACACTAGACCCGGGTGATCGACTTGCCTTGATCGGCAGATCTGGGTCCGGAAAATCGACGTTGCTGCGTATGCTCCTCGCGCTGGAAAAACCTGATGCGGGTGAAATTACCTATGCAAACCGGAGAATTGAACCAGGAACGGTTCGAGAGCTGCGCTGGTATCGCAGGGAAGTGCAATACATTCCGCAAGATCCTGCAGGTAGCCTCGATCCGGGATTGAGCGTTGCGCAACTGATCACGGACCCTCTTAAACGATTAAAAGTCCCCGGGGACCACGAAGAACACCTCCACCGAGCCTTAGAGCAAGTTCACCTTGGCCCTGAATTTTTACACCGCAGGCGTAGTGAACTTTCCGGAGGCCAAGCGCAGCGAGTCGCAATTGCGCGAGCGCTGGCCACTGGTGCTTCAGTCTTGCTGGCTGATGAACCGGTGAGCGGACTTGATCTTCCGCTGCGCGACGAGGTGCTCGAACTGCTAAACGAAATTTCATTGCTCCGTGGCATGAGCATTCTGATGGTCACCCATGACCTCGGGGCGGCACGCCAACTGTGTAGTCACGGGCTTGTGATGTTCTCCGGAAAAGTCGTGGAATCGGGTGAGATGGACACGCTTTTGAGCGATCCACAACATCCCGAAACCCAACTCCTCATTGAATCACTACCAAAAATTACTTCCATCTAGATACAAAGGAAAAACCCACTATGTCTCGTTTCCCGTCTCGTTCTGGGCGCTCCCGAAAAATCGCGCTCATCAGCGCTCTGACAGCGAGTTCACTCGCGCTGACTTCCTGCGTAGGCAACGCGTCTACCGACACAACAAGCTCCGATGAATCCCGAGTTTCGGTGGCCATGCTTCTGCCTCCTCGCAGCGGGCTGAGTCCGTTTAGCGACGATGCCTTTAAGCTCTCTCGCTGGAGCACTGCTGAGACTTTGATCGTGCTCGATGAAAATGCTGTGGCGCAACCTGCGCTTGCAACCTCTTGGTCGCGGGAAACACCAACCACCTGGCGTTTCGCTATTCGTGAAGGAGTGAAGTTCCACGACGGGACTGAACTGAATGCCGAAAACGTCGCCGATGTGTTGCGGAGAGCAAATGAGGCTGTTCCCCAGCCACGCATCCTTGACGGCGTTGGGCTTGAAGTGGAAGTAGATGGCAACGATGTCCTCGTAAGTACCAGCGAGGAGGACCCATTGCTGCCACAACGGCTGTCTAGCCCGCAGTTGTCTATCCTTTCTCCGTCGGCCTATGGCGACGATGGCGTTGTTGATCCGGTCGGCGCGGGTACCGGACCATTCGAATTAGTCAACGTCGATGGAAACACTGCAGCAACACTGGACCGCTTCGACGGCTACTGGGGCGAACAGGCACTAGCTTCCGGTATCGATGTCGAGTTCGTTCCAGACGGAACTGCAAGAGCTGCTGCCCTTCGCACCGGTGAAGCAGATGTTGTGGAAGCGGTCCCGGTGGGACAAATTACGCAGATTGATCCGAACCTGGTGCATGAGGTCCCGATGCCACGTACCAACACGCTTTACCTCAACACGGAATCTGGGCCATTCGCTGACCCGCAAGTCCGTGCCGCAGCACGTGAAGCGATTGACCGAGCGGCCCTCGTCGAAAACGAATACGAAGGTCATGCCGATGTCGCCGCCGGGCTTTTGGGACCTGCACTTCCGTGGGCTGCACCTCTGCGAGATTCTGCGGACTACCGCACAACCCTAGATTCTCGAGCGACTCCGGCGACTGTCGATGGGGTTGAAATCACCCTAGGTACTTTCACAGATCGAGCCGAGCTTCCTGAGGTGGCAGTGCGTTTGGAGCAAGAACTGGAGGCAGTGGGATTCGTCGTCACGCAGGACGTCCGTGAATACCAGTACATTGAGGCCGACGCTCTCGATGGAGCCTTTGATGCTTTCATCCTGTCGCGCGCAACCGTGCTTGATTCCGGTGACCCAGTGGCATATATGGTCAGTGACTTCTCGTGCGAGGGATCATTTAATATCTCGCAGTTCTGCGATCCAGAAGTGGACCAAGCTCTCGACGAGGCAAGCAAGATTGAACCCGGTGCTGATCGCAATACTGCAATCATGAAGGCCGAAGCCCTCATTCTGAGCCAGGATGCAGCAATTCCATTGCTGCACGAGCGCGTGATCCAGGGCGAATCAGCGGCAGTCAGCGGGGTAGAGCGCGACCCACGCGAGCGCATGCTGATTACCAACCGGACCGAGAAAAACTCTTAGTCCAATGATCGCGGGTATTTCACGAGCGTTGTCGATTGTCGGAGTGGTGCTGCTGATTGGGCTCCTTCCATGGATTTCGGGCAGTCGACCTGAGTACACCATTTTGCGTGCTCGCTACGCAGACCTGGAGGCGACACCGGAAAACCTTGCAGCCATTCGGACCCAGCTGGGCCTCGACCAAGGGCCGTTGAAGATTTCTTTGAACTGGTTTAGCGGGCTGCTTCACGGAGACGCAGGTACTTCCTGGATTAGTGGCAAACCGGTGGCTCCGCAGGTGTTTCCCGCACTTGGAGTGTCGCTGTCACTGATGGGCTGGGCGCTGGTAGTGGGATTGATCATTGCCACGCTGCTGTGTATTCCCGCGGTAGTAAACGGCATCCGGGGTAATCCGCGCCGGGGATCGGGAGCTCTGGCAGTTCTACTAACCGCACTGCCTGAGTTCTTGCTTGCGGCCGTGCTGCTTGTTGTTTTTGCAGTTTTGCTGGGGTGGTTTCCTCCCTACGGCTGGCGAGGACCGGAGTACGTGGTCCTTCCTGCCTTGGCAATGGGTATTCCTACAGGCGGATATCTGGGCCGACTCTTTTCCGAGGCCATTACGGGGACGTTTACCGAGCGGTGGGTGGACACGTGGCGAATGGCAGGGGTGAAAACTCCACAATTGCTTCTTGCTGTGCTGCGACGCGCACTCACACCTGTGATTTCTCAAGTCGGCCTATCGATTATTGGACTGACCGGTGGTGCCGTTGCTGTGGAGCAGGTCTTCGCGATACCTGGTCTGGGTCGCCTGACACTCAGCGCTGCCTCATCCCAAGACATTCCCACCCTTCAGTTCGGAGTGCTGGTTCTAGTTCTGCTTGCTGTGGCTGTGGGAGCGCTGAGTGGACTTGCTCGTCGACTATTACTTGGCCCGGCTGCGCGTTATCCCGTTGTGCCGGTCAAGCAGCCGCAACGCTATCGACGACCACGTGACCTCGTGGTTCCGGTAACTGTGTTCACGGTGCTTGTGGTGATGGTGCTCAGTGGCCTCCCACGGGATCCTTATACATCTGTGGCCACCCGCCTCGCAGATCCTTCGTGGGCCTTACCTTTCGGAGCAGATTCCAGCGGACGAGATCTGCTAGCGCGCGTTGCACACGGTGCGGTGTCCACGGTGGGAACCGCGTTAGTCGTTGTTGCAGTGTGCCTTGTTATTGGTTTGATTCTTGGCTGCTTCCCGCAAGCGTCCACCGGTCCAACTGAAATAGCCAATGCGGCACCTCCAGTTATTGCCGGTTTGATTGTTGCCGCGGTCATGGGACCGGGCATGACAGGTGCAGCGATCGCGGTTGCGGCGGTTAGTTGGGCACCGCTTGCTGCGCACACGAGTTCATTGGTCACAGAGGTACGCAATCAACCACATGTGGTCATGCTTCCGGTCCTTGGGGTGGGCAAGGTTCGGGCAATGCTTCGACATATTTTGCCCTCAGTGATCCCCACGGTGGCCAGGCACGCAGCGCTGCGGTTGCCGGGTACGGCGTTGTCTCTGGCAGCGCTTGGTTTCCTTGGCCTTGGTTCGCAGCCTCCTGCACCGGAATGGGGCTTAGTGCTCTCAGAAGGAATTGATTACGTTGAGCGCGCCCCCTGGGCAGTTCTTGCTCCTGCGACGGCGTTGATTTTGGTGTCCATGCTGGCTGTCTCGCTTTCCTCGCTACCACCACGCCGGCGGGAGACCACGGCAACTAATCACAGCCAGATTCAGGCTTCGGGAAAGCGACGACCTAGTCGCAGCAGTAACCAGGTTGAGGCAACACACATACCCGTGAGCAGCAGCCAGGGCAGCGCTGCAGATGGCTGAGCGTGAGCGGCGTCGTCGAGAAGCGGTCCGAGCAGTAGCGAAGTAAGCAGAACGGCGATGCCACCAAACGTATTGAGGAAGCCGAAATAGGCACCGAGGTTGCGTTCCCCTGCAAGTACGCCCACTAGATCGCGTGCAACCGGAACTGCGATCATGTGGCCGGTGTGTAGAAGTGCCAGCATCAATACTGCGGGCAGGAGCGCGGCGATTCCGGCAGGTGGGGTCACTGGGGCGCATGCGGCGGGGATGAGGAAGGCGAGGGCCATTAAACCAAACCCCAGTCCGAGGCTGGTGCGCCTTCCCAGGCGTTGGGAGAGGCGTGTTAGCGGGAGCTGAAGAAGCAGAATCAGGATTCCGGAATAGATGAACATCGCGCCGAGATCGTTTTGATTGCCACGTGCCCGAGTTAATTCGACGGGCAGCGATAGGTACTGCTGGTTATAAGTGACCAAATAGGTGCTGTAGGCAAGGGCAAACAGCATAAAGGTACGGTTGCGCAGTACCGTGGACCATCCCGAAAGTACTGGGGTCGGGTTTTCGGGCCGGAGGTCGGGAAGAATAAAGAAGTGCGCGAGGAAAAGTAGCGCAAAGAGCGCTGCGGCAACGACACAGGTCACCAGAAAACCCGCCTCGATGAGCAAGGCGCCGATAATGGGACCGGCAAGAGCTCCAGTGCGCGAGAAGAGGGTGTCAAGCGCGAAAATTTCGGTTCGGGTGGCTCCTCCCTCGGCTTGTACTTGTCCGCCAGCAATGGCGAGCGCAGATTCAGCGGCGGGGGAGAAGAGCGCACCGGCGAAACCGATCAAGATCACCCCGACGATTAATTGGGGGATGTTGTCGGAAAAACCTGCGACAAGAAAGCCGACCACACGAATCAGAATTCCGGTCAAGAGGACAGGTCGCACTCCCCAACGGTCGCTTAAACCGCCACCGAGGAAAAACAATCCCTGCTGGCTAAAAGTGCGCAGCCCCAAGACAAGCCCCACGATTGCCCCGCTGGCTGCGAGAGATTCCGTGAGGTAGGTAGCCAAAAAGGGTACAACCAGGTAGAACCCGACGTTAAAGGCGAGTTGAGTAATCAATAACAGCCGAATGATCGGTGGTAATGCAAGAAACTGAGCCAGCACTCGTTTCGGTTGATTGGCTGGGGTGCGTGCGATCTCCACCGGCTCCTTTTGTAGATTTTCGTGCCTGGGCAAATAGCACCAAAGGGAAATGAAAGTTATTTTCAGTAATCTACCCTAGTGGAGTCTTGCTGCGGGGTGTTAGATCCCCGGACCTAAGTTATGAAAACCCACCGTAACCTGGCGATTTCCTTTTGCTGACAGTTTGTGGGTAAAGTACTTCAAGTACCGCAGGTACGAACAACAAAATACGGGGCGTGGCGCAGTTTGGTAGCGCACCTGCTTTGGGAGCAGGGGGTCGCAGGTTCAAATCCTGTCGCCCCGACAGTATTTATAGAAAAGGACTTTCCGTTTAACGGAAAGTCCTTTTTTGTTGTTGCGGGGCGCGGCAGGGGAATCGTCGTAAAGCGATCTCTTGAACGGGGACCTGAGCAACCTCGAAGTGCTAGTGGGACCCCAAGTGAGCGCCGTGTCTTTTGGCTTCTGTAGAATCAGGCGAGTACGTTTCAGGCGAATCTGAAACTTACGGGGCGTGGCGCAGTTTGGTAGCGCACCTGCTTTGGGAGCAGGGGGTCGCAGGTTCAAATCCTGTCGCCCCGACATCGGGACATCCATTCCCTGTTCGGGAATGGCCAGCCGAGAAAATCTTCATATCCATCGAACACATCCAGGAGAGTTACTCGTGAAGACTTCCGTCGAGAAGCTCAGCGATACCCGTGCGAAGCTGACCGTCAACGTTCCATTCGAGGAACTCGGTTCTGAAATTGACCAGGCTTACGCATCGATCGCTCAGCAGGTCACCATTCCAGGCTTCCGCAAGGGCAAGGCGCCACGTCAGCTGATCGACGCACGCTTTGGCCGCGGCCCAATCTTGGAGCAGGTTGTCAATGACATGCTGCCAAACCGCTACGAGGCAGCATGCGTGGAGAATGACCTGAAGGTCATCGGCCAGCCAAACATCGAAGTCACCCAGATCGAGGACAACAAGTTTGTCGAGTTCACCGCTGAGGTAGACGTTCGCCCAGAGATCACCGTGCCAGACTTCTCCACCATCGAGGTTGAGGTCCCAGCAATCAAGATCGACGATGAGGCTATCGACGAAGAGCTGACCTCCCTGCGTGAGCGTTTCGGCGAGCTCAAGGACACCAAGCGCAAGCTGAAGACCGGTGACTTTGCCGTCATCGACCTTGAGGCAACCGTGGACGGCGAAACCGTCGACGAAGCTACCACCGAGGGCCTGTCCTACGAAGTTGGCTCCGACGACCTGATCAAGGGCCTTGACACCGCGCTGCGTGGCCTGAAGTCCGACGAGGACGCTGAGTTCACCGCTGAGATGCAGGCTGGCGAGTTCCAGGGCAAGGAAGCCACCATCGAGGTCCACGTTCAGCAGACCAAGGAGCGCAAGCTTCCTGAGCTTGACGACGAGTTCGCGCAGATGGCTTCCGAGTTCGACACCGTCGAGGAGCTGCGTGAATCCACCAAGAGCCAGTTGGAAGATTCCAAGAAGTCACAGCAGGCTTCTGACATCCGCGACGAGGTCCTGAAGGCTGCTCTGGCACAGTCCGAGTTCGCTCTTCCAGAGTCCGTTGTTGACGAGCAGGTGCACAACCAGCTCCACCAACTGCTGGGTCAAATGGCTCACGACGAGAACTCTTTGGCTCAGCTTCTTGAGGCACAGGGCACCACTCGCGAAGAGTTTGACAAGCAGTCCCGTGAGCAGGCTGAAGAGTCCGTGCGCACCCAGCTGTTCCTCGACGCTGTTGCAGAGGAAGAGGAACCAGAGGTTTCCCAGCAGGAGCTCACCGACCACATTCTGTTCACCGCGCAGTCCTACGGCATGGATCCAAACCAGTTCGTTGGCCAGCTGCAGCAGTCCGGCCAGATCGCGAACCTGTTCGCTGACGTGCGCCGCGGCAAGGCACTCGCAGCTGCGATTGCCCGCACCACCGTGAAGGACGATGAGGGCAACTCCATCGACCCAAACATTTACTTCGGTGAGACCGAAGAGGATGCTGAGGCTGAGGCTACTGATGCACCCAAGGCAACCGAAGAGTAATTCTTTGAGCTAGGGCCACACGCCCCAAAACTTTTAGACCGTTCCCGCTTTAACCAGCGGGAACGGTCTTTTTTCTGCCCTTTTGGGAATATGCTTGCGCAATTAGGTGACGCACATTACACTCGTTGGAAACGCGAGATACGAATCGCAATTCGTGTTTGCGAACGAAAACACTAGCTGCAAAGGAAAACACATGCAAGACATTTACATTGTTTCGGGAGCCCGTACCCCAATCGGAACGTTTATGGGTACGTTGTCGAACGAGACGCCTATTTCCCTCGGCACGGTCGCTGCAAAGGAAGCAATTTCTCGCGCAGGCGTAGACCCAGAGGCCATTGACAGCTCTAATTTCGCGAACATTGTTATCTCGGAACCACGCGACCTCTACACCTCGCGCGTGGTGGGCCTTGATTCCGGCTTGCCGCAGTCCTCCCATGCAGTCGGCGTCAACCGCCTTTGCGGTTCCGGAGTTCAGGCCATTGTCACTTCCGCGCAGAACATCATCACCGGCGACTCAGAGCTGGCCCTCGCCGGAGGCACCGAGATCATGTCCAAGGCAATCTACTCTGTGCGCGGAATGCGTAAGGGCCAGAAGATGGGCCCCGGCAAGTTGGACGACTGGCTCACCGGCGCTCTGTCTGATCCCATGGGCCACGGCCACATGGGTATCACCGCCGAGCACGTAGCCGAGAAATACGGCATCAGTCGCGAGCGCCAGGACGAATTCGCACTGCTTTCGCAGACTCGTGCAGCAGCTGCGATCGAGGCTGGCCGTTTCAAAGAGCAGATCGTCCCGGTGACCGTGAAGGGTCGCAAGGGCGACATTGTCTTTGATACCGACGAGCACCCGCGCGCCTCCTCCCTTGAGTCTTTGGCGAAGCTGCCGGCGGCCTTCAAAGAGGGCGGAACCGTCACCGCAGGTAACGCCTCCGGCATGAATGATGCAGCCGCGGCAGTGGTTGTTGCTTCTCAGACCGCAGTGGATTCCCATGGGCTCGAGCCACTGGCACGCATCGTGTCCTGGGGCTTTGCGGGCGTGGATCCGAAGTACATGGGTTGTGGCCCAGTTGAAGCCGTGCCACGCGCATTGGCTAAGGCAGGCCTCAAGCTCGACGATATGGACCTCATCGAGTCCAACGAGGCATTCGCAGCGCAGGCACTTGCTGTCCAGGATGGCCTCGGCTTGGATCCGGAGAAGACCAACGTGGACGGTGGCGCGATTTCGCTCGGCCACCCGATCGGTGCCACTGGCGCGATTTTGACAGTGAAGTTGATTCACCGCTTGAAGGCAGACAATTTGCGCTACGGCCTGGTCACCATGTGTATCGGTGGCGGCCAGGGTATCGCTTTGATCGTGGAGGTCTAATCATGCAAAACCGAAAGTTTATTTCTCGCGCAGCCGTCATCGGTGCCGGGTCGATGGGTGCAGGCATTGCTGCACACCTGGCCAACTCGGGCGTCCAAGTGGACCTATTCGATGTCCCAGCGCAGGGCGACGACCGCGATGCGCGCGCCAAAGCCGGCATTCAGAATCAGCTCAAGGCCCGCGGCTTCATGTCGAAGAGGTTTGCCGAGAATGTCCGCCCAGGCAACATCGAGGACCACCTTGATCGTCTGGCCGAGACCGAGTGGATCGTCGAGGCCGTGTTCGAAGACATCAAGGTCAAGCGCGACACCTTCGCGAAGATCGCAGCCCACCGCGCACCTGGCACACCGGTGAGCTCGAATACGTCCACGATCCCATTGTCGGTCCTTTCCGAAGGCATGGATGCGGCGATGTTGCCGGACTTCGCCATCATCCACTTCTTCAACCCGCCACGTGTGATGCCATTAGTCGAGCTCGTCCGCGGCACCGAGACATCTGAGGCCACCGCAACCACGCTGACCCGCATTTGCGAGCAGCAGCTGGGCAAGGTTGTCATTGACTGCCGCGACACCCCAGGTTTCATTGCGAACCGCATCGGTAATTTCTGGATGGCCGTGGGTGCGGCCGTAGCGCTTCGCGACGATATCGCGCCCGAACTCGCAGACACCGCCTTCGGTAAGCCATTCGGCGTCCCGCGCACCGGCATTTTCGGGCTCTTCGATTATGTTGGCCTCCAACTCGTCCCGGCGATCTGGGGCTCATTGCTCAAGGCCTTGCCGGAATCCGATGCCTACCATTCCTACGACATCACCCAGGCCGACGTGGTCAAGCAGCTGCTGGACAAGGGCCTGACCGGCCGCACGAACCCAGAAGGGGCCGGCTTCTACCGCAACCGAGGCCAGGAAGTCTACGATCCGCAGGCTGGCGATTACCGAGCACGCATCGCCCTCGACGACGCCGCCTTGCGCGAGCGCGACGCCAAATCACTGATGGAAAGGGACACCCCGGCAGGTCGCTACGCCCGCGAGGTATTTTTGACCACGCTGCGTTACTGCTGCGACACTGCCCCAGAAATCACCGATTCCGTCAGCCAGATCGATGAAGCCATGGCGCTCGGCTACGGCTGGAAGCAGGGCCCGTTCGCGCTCGCCGATTCCATCGGCATTGATTGGCTGGTTGAGGCATACGGCGACGACGTCCCAGAGTTGCTCACTGCGGCGAAGGCGGCCGGTGGTTTCTACCCCGCAGAGGGCAAGGTGCTCTCGTCGTCAGGCGAGGTCATTGACCTGCCCGAGCGCGAAGGCGTGGTCACGGTAGCACAGCTCACCGACGGCGCCGAGGTCATCATCGAGACCGAGGGGGCACAGGTATTTAAGCTTGACGACGAGGTGGCCATCCTGGCCATGCGCACCCCCATGAACTCTCTCGAGCGTTCCGTGCTTGAGGCCATGGAGGCTGCCTCGCAACGCGAAGACCTTCGCGCTCTAGTTATTGCCAACGATGAAAGCCGCGCATTTTCTGCCGGTGCCGACCTGAAACTCCTTTCTGAACTGGCCAAAGCACGAGACGAGACGGTGTTTCGCGAGGTGCTGCGGCAAGGTGCTGAAACTTTGGAAAAGCTGCGCCGAGCACCCTTCCCCGTGGTAGGTGCCGTGCGCGGAGTCGCGCTTGGCGGAGGCCTGGAAACAGTGATGCACTGCGACGCGACCGTGATTCACGCCGAGACTCGGTTGGGTTTCCCAGAACCAAATGTGGGCATCATCCCTGGCTGGGGCGGAACCGTGCGCTCCCTCGAGCGGCTAGTCGACAACGATGTGGACAACCCTCACTGGGCTGCATTCAACTTCATCATGTCTGCGAAGCCGGTCCCGGCACACGCGCTAGAAGACCAAGGATTCCTGCGGGCAGACCGTGACCACATTGTCCTGTCTGCGCAGCACGTTGTCGCCGATGCGCTTGGGCTTGCTCGTGAACTTGCCAATGGCTACACCGAACCCGGCACTCGGGAGCTGCCTTTGTACCCAGCCGATGCACCAGCGCTGGAATACACCGAGGGCACTGCCACCGATCTGCGAATCTCTCAGGCGATTGGCCACACCTACACCGCTCAAGATGGTGACGGCGAGACCATCGATTCCTTTGAGATGGGCAAGCGCGAGACCCGCAACACAGTTCCTTTGATCGAGCACCAAGAAAACATCGACCGCGTGGTGCAGATGTATAAGAACCCACGCCAGCCGCTGCGCAACTAATTGGGCGGCTACAAGAACCCGCACTACCGCTCGTTGGTGGTGCGGGTTCTCATTCCTACCACGGCAAGAAAATTCCTCACGGCTTCCGCATTATCGGCCTCACCGCGCCACAGAACATGCATCAGCCGATTGAGAGTGACGCCCTCGGTGGGAACTTCCACCAACTGACCTGCCCTTAAGTAACTGTCCACCGCAAGGCGACTCAACACGGCTGGGCCAATGCCCTCCATCACGGCGTGACAAATAGCCGAAATGCTATTGAGCTCGAGAAGCGGGGCCGGGCGATCACTGCTGACCAAGAAATCAAGGAACGCCCGCGTCCCGGAGCCCTCTTCGCGCTCGATGAGTGCAGTGGTGGCCAACTCCTCGGTGTCAATCGGGGTACTTCGCGCTGCCCAGGGGTGCTTGGCACCCACCACAACAACAAGTTGGTCCGTCCACACAGGGGCAGAGTGCAAGGTTGTCGGAAGAGTTGGCGTTTCGACGAATCCCAGCGCCGCAGCTCCCGACTCGACAGAAGCAATGACATCGGCAGAATTGGCCACCTGAAGCTTTGTGGACACGTGGGGCTGTTGTTTTCTGAACTCTCCCAGCCAGCCGGGGAGAAGGTGTTCGGCAATAGTCATGCTGGCACTGATGGAAAGTTGTTCTTGTCCAGCGTGTGCAAGGGATTCCGCCCCGACAGCGAGACGGTCGACGGCGTCGAGAACTCCCCGGGCCCATTCCACGGTAAGTTTTCCTTCCTGCGTCAATGTTGATCCGTGGGTACTGCGGTGCAGAAGCGGATACCCAAGTCTTCTCTCGAGAGTTTTCATAGACCGCGATGCATTGGATTGCGCAACTCCACACGATTGCGCGGCCGCGCTAAGACTGCCGAGCTCGGCTACACCGGTGAGCAGGCGCAACATGCTCAAACTGAGCCATTGGTCGACGTTGGGAATCTGCGGAGACATATCAAGATGATATAACCGCATTGGCAAGTTGGGGGCTACAACAATCGCAGGGTTGGTGAAAACCTGGATACATGAATAAAAATGCCCTGGTTACGGCCAATGGAAAGTTACGGAGAACTCTTCCGGGGGTGCTTGTTGCAAGCATCGCAGCCGTGGCATCGTGGGCAATTTCGCGCTATCTGCCTGGAGTGAGCGCCTTACTTATTGCCATCGTGATTGGAGCACTCTGGAGCAACCTTGCCCCGGTACCGGAAAGGTTGGACGAGGGGATCGCCTTTTCGTCGAAAAGCTTACTTCGGGCAGGCATTGTGCTGCTGGGATTTCAATTGTCGCTGTCGGCCATCCTTGACCTTGGCGTGGGAGTCTTGGTGATTGTGATCGCAGCAGTGTCTGTCACGTTCGTTTCCACCCTGTGGGTGGGCAAGCGACTGGGCATTAACCTGACGCAGCGCATACTCATTGCCTCCGGGTTTTCCATTTGTGGCGCGGCGGCGGTGGCGGCGATGGACGATACCGTGAAGGCGAAGAAGGAAGAGGTGGCTACGGCCGTCGGCCTGGTCGTGTTGTTTGGAACGATCATGATTCCGCTGGTTCCTTTTTTGGGTGGCCTCCTTGGGATGCCGGAGCACGACATGGGGATCTGGATTGGTGCCTCAACGCACGAGGTCGCCCAAGTAGTAGCTGCAAGTGGGGCGGTCGGCGGGGCGGCTCTCGGTGTTGCGGTCACAGTCAAGCTTGCCCGCGTACTCATGCTGGCTCCCGTGATTGCTGGAGTGTCATGGGCAATGAAACGTAGCGGAAAAACAGTCGGGAAAAACAACGCGCCGATCGTGCCATTGTTTATCGTGGGATTCATTGTGGCGATGCTGGTGCGCACAACCGGGATCTTGCCTGAGTCCGTTCTGGGAGTCATTCAGATTGCACAAACACTGTTGCTTGCGGCTGCTATGTTTGCGCTCGGGCTCGGCTTGAACTTCCGCGCATTAGTCAAGGTTGGTGCGAAGCCGGTTGTCCTCGGGCTGATCTCTACCTGCATCATCATGTGTGTTTCTCTTGCAGGAGTGTATGTTTTTGGTTCCTAAGGTTCGTCGTCGTGAAGCGAAGTGCTTTTAAGCGGACTCAGCGTACCGGCTGCGACAAGTTGATCTCGGGCGTCTTTCCAGGGCTTGACCCACACCATTTCGTTACTGTGCATTGGCCTTCCGCAAGCACTGCAGATTTGTCCCTGGGTGGTTTCTTGGCCACAAGTTTCGTGGATCATTGTCATGTGTGCGCCACCGGCGGGCAACTTTGTGTGCTTTTCGCCCCAGACAGCGAGCTGTTGCAGAATCGGCAGTAGCTCGGCTGCGGCTTCCGTTGCGACATAGCCTTGGCGTGTGCGGTTGCCGTCTTTGTACTCGGCTCGGGTCAGCAGCCCGGCCTCCACCATGTCGCTCAGCCGACGGCTTAACACGGCCTCTGAAATTCCAAGATTGTCTCGGAGCTGGTCGAAACGGCCATTTCCGTGCAATACATCACGGATGATCAGCAGAATCCAGGGATCTCCAACGACGTTGAGAGAGCGCTGAATTGGACACATTTCTTCAGACCAGTCGGATCGTAGTGGCATTTACTCCTCCATCTTTCTCCGTTTACGGTATTGTCTCACACAAGATATTAACTTCGTTAAAGAAAGTTAGGTGATATGAAGAAGCTTTCAAACACAGCGCGGGTCACTCTCACTGCCGGCTCGCTAGTCCTTCTGATCTCCTTGGGATTGCGCCATTCCTTCGGTCTTTACCTGCAGCCTGTAAGTGAAGCCCATGATTGGGGCAGGGGAGTCTTTAGCTTTGCCATTGCAATCCAAAACCTAGTGTGGGGATTCGTTCAACCGGTTGTTGGAGTCCTCGCAGATAAGCTAGGTGCAAAGAAGATCATCTTTAGTGGTGCCGTCTTTTATGTGATGGGCTTGCTCGGGATGTCGTGGGCACCGAATCAAGCCATGTTTATGCTGTTCGCTGGCGGATTTGTCGGGCTGGGTTTGGCGGGTACAACAATGCCAGTGGTTTTCGCTGCCATTAGCCGTGCCCTGCCTGCCGAGAAACGATCGTTGGCCTTTGGCGTGGCCATGTCGGTGGGGTCGTTGGGCCAGTTCGCGATGATGCCAGCGGTACTCGAGCTCATTGGAGGCATCGGCTGGGTACGAACCTTGGTGCTGTCCTCGGCTGTTGCCGCATTGATCTTGCCATTGTCGCTAATCCTCCGCTCAGTCAAGGCCACAGGAACCGAATAAATTGGAGCTGAATTGACTGCAGGCGAAGCTGCGAAAAATGCGCTAAGCCATCGTGGATTTTGGTTACTTTCGCTCGGATTCTTTGTTTGCGGATTTCACGTTGTTTTCATCGCCACGCATCTACCTGCATACGTAGAAGACCACGGCCTTGCTGCATCAGTGGGCTCCAATTCTTTGGCTCTTATCGGCTTGTTCAATATCTTCGGCACCCTTGCCGCAGGTTGGCTCGGATCCAGGTTTTCTAAGCCACGACTTCTTGTAGCAATCTATGTTTCGCGCGCGATCGCATTTGCAATCTACTTGTCAGTACCTCTCACGACGGGATCGACCTATGTCTTTGCCTCGGTCATGGGTATTTTGTGGTTAGCCACGGTCCCGCTGACTAACGGTGTCATCGCGTCGATGTTTGGGGTCAAAAATCTTGCCATGCTGACTGGACTTGCTTTTCTTTTGCATCAGATTGGTTCATTCCTTGGAGGATGGCTCGGAGGGCTGATTTTCGAGCAAACTCAGTCGTACGATTCAATCTGGATTCTTGCCTTGGCGCTTAGCCTCGTTGCAGCGGTGCTCAATCTTTTTGTCGTCGAGAAGCCAATCAAAACCACTCAGACCTAATTAATAAGGAAACAATCATGCCTTTAGTAAGAATAGACCTACCCGAGCTCACACCCGTGGAGCAGCGAAACACCATTGTCGAAACCATCTACGACACGTTGGTAAACGTGCTGGGTGCTCCGGTGAACGATAAATTCATGATCGTCAATGCGCACAAGCTAGAGAATCTGGTCATGGATCAGTCGTATTTGGTCAGGCGCACCAATCGCGCCCTGATCATTCAAATTACGTTGAATGAGGGGCGCGACGTGGAGCTGAAGAAGCGCTTTTACCGAGAGCTCGCCGATGCGCTGCAAGATGCGGTGGGAATGCGCACCGAGGACGTGTTTATCAATCTGGTCGAGGTGCCGAAGGAGAACTGGTCCTTCGGCGGGGGAGTAGCGCAGTACGCGGACTAGCTTTTAGCGGTACGCGCTCATCCCCGTGATTTCCTTGCCCACGATCAGATTCTGGATGGTATCGGTGCCCTCGTAAGTATGTAGGGCCTCGATATCGGCAAGGTTGCGCATGACGTTGTTTTCCAGCAGCATGCCCACTCCGCCAAGCATGTCGCGGGCGTCTGCGGTAATGGCGCGTGCCTTGCGGGTGTTATGCACCTTTGCAAGCGATGCCTGCTGCTCGGTCATCGTGCCGTCCATTTCCATGGTGACCAGGCGACGGCAGTAGAGCGCCATCGCTGTGAGATCTTGGAGCATGTTACTCAGACGATATTGAATAAGCTGCATCTTTGCCAGTGGCTTGCCGAATTGCTCGCGCTCCTTGACGTAGGAAAGCGCGGTTTCGAAGCTGGAAATTGCAATACCCAGCGCTGCCCAGGCCACGGACGAACGGGTGCCGGTGAGCACTGTGGCGACATCGCGGAAGGAATTCGCCCCCTCGAGACGATTCTCCTTTGGCACGCGCACGTCGGTGAACTTGATGTGTGCCTGCGGGATTCCACGCAGTCCGCCCTTGCCCTCGATGGTCTGGGCTTCGTAGCCAGGGGAGTCCTGCGGGACGATGAAGCCTGAGACTTCGCCATTTTCCATGCGTGCCCAGACCACGGAGATGTGGCCGACGGAGCCCTGGCCGATCCACTTCTTTTCGCCATTAATGACCCACTCGTCGCCGTCGAGCACCGCGGACGTTTCCAGCGCAACGGAATCCGAACCATGGTCAGGCTCAGTCAGTGCAAAGGCACCGAGAATTTCGCCCTTTGCCATCTTGTCTAGGTACTGATCCTTTTGCGCCTGCGATCCGCACTGATCAATGGACTGCATGGCCAAGCCGGCCTGAACGGCAAGCGCGGTACCCATGGAAGCGTCGGCGCGCGCGATCTCCATGTACACAAGGCCCACGGCAAGCCGCGACATGGAGCGGTGGCCTGGGATCTCGATTCCGTCGAGGAGGAGATCTAGTTCGCCAGCCCGTTCGACCAAGTCGATGCGGTACTCGGCCTTCTCCCATGCTTCATTCACATGAGGTGCGATTTCGGCGCCGAAGGTGGCGGCATCTTGCCACGCTTTTAAATCCTCGCCCGAGACGTCGGAAAAAACGTTGTAGAAGTCGGTGGGGGCACCGGAGAGGGGATTGTGTGTATCAGTCATGATCGTCCTTTCATCTGATACGAACTGCAATTCGTTACCCGCAAGTGTGGTGTAACTTACATCACTTGTCAAGTGAGGGGTGAGGCATAAAATATTTGCTTAGTGGCGTGAAACTCTTCAGGGTTTTACTGGTACATTCTTCTGGCATGGCCAATGAACAAAGGAAGCAGCAGATCGCCGAAGCCGCCCTCATGCTCTTCAGCACCCGCGGTTACCACGGCACGGGTATGGAGGACATCGCCCGAGAAATCGGCATGGGCACCTCCAGCTTGTATAACCATGTGCGCAGCAAGCAAGAGGTCTTAGCAGAGCTCGTTACAGGGTCAATGCAGCAGCTTCTCGACGATCACGCGCTCGCCGTTGCCCGCGCCGAAGGGCCCGTGGACAAGCTGAAAGCTTCGATGATCTCGCATGTGAAGACTCACGCGAATTATTCACGTTCGGTACGCGTTGTGAACTCCGAAATTCATAGCCTGGAGGAGCCAACTAAGTCGGAAGTGCTCCAAATGCGTCGTGATTATGTTCTTCGGTGGGTAGAAATTGTGGAGGAGGGTCGTCGTCAAGGTATTTTTACTGTCGACGATGCCGAGATCACCTGCTACGCGTTGATCGATATGGGCATTGGGGTATCGGTCTGGTTCAGCCCAGAAGGTAAATATTCGGCCGAAGAATTGGGTATTCTTTACGCTAACTATGCTCTTGCGGCAGTAGGTGCGACGGAAAAATAGTGCTCCTACGCTGATAGCGAACAAAGGAGCGGAATGCTTCGCTCCGCTGGTACGTTGGTTCTCATTGGAATTAGCACTATTAACAGGAGTTTTTCAACCATGACTGACGGAACAAAGATGGAATCAGGGGCATCCGGAGGCTACCCCGGAGATCCTGTCTACGAGCGCCTTCTGCGTGAGCGCATTATCTTCCTTGGCCAGCAGGTAGACGATGACATTGCGAACAAGCTGTGTGCGCAAATCCTGCTTCTTTCGGCAGAGGACCCTACCCGCGACATTTCGCTTTACATCAACTCTCCAGGTGGCTCGGTCAGTGCCGGCATGGCTATCTACGACACGATGAAGTACTCGCCGTGTGATATCCGTACCTACGGCATGGGCATGGCCGCATCGATGGGTCAGTTCCTGCTCTCGGGCGGAACCAAGGGCAAGCGCTACGCGCTGCCTCACGCACGCATTATGATGCACCAGCCTTCCGCTGGTGTGGGTGGTACTGCAGCCGATATCGCTATTCAGGCAGAGCAGTTCGCACAGACCAAGCGAGAGATGGCAGAGCTGATCGCGGAGCACACCGGCCAGACCTACGAGCAGATCTCCAAGGACTCTGACCGTGACCGCTGGTTTACCGCTCAAGAAGCGAAGGAATACGGCATCGTTGACCACGTCATCGAACATGCATCCAACGGCTCGATTAAAAACTAGAACTGAAGAGGAGAATAAAGTCTATGTCTTTCCAAATGCCTAGCTCCCGCTATGTTCTGCCGAGCTTTATCGAGCAGTCCTCGTACGGGACCAAGGAAACCAACCCTTATTCAAAGCTGTTCGAAGAGCGCATCATCTTCCTGGGCACCCAGGTCGATGACACCTCTGCAAACGACATTATGGCGCAGCTTTTGGTGCTTGAGTCCCAGGACCCAGACCGCGACATCACAATGTACATCAACTCCCCAGGTGGTTCCTTCACCTCGTTGATGGCTATCTACGACACGATGCAGTACGTGCGCCCAGATGTGCAGACCGTCTGCCTCGGTCAGGCTGCATCTGCTGCGGCTGTGCTGCTTGCTGCAGGCGCACCTGGCAAGCGTGCTGCGCTGCCAAACTCGCGCATTCTGATCCACCAGCCTGCTACCCAGGGCACCCAGGGCCAGGTCTCGGACCTGGAGATCCAGGCTAAGGAGATCGAGCGTATGCGTCGCCTCATGGAGGAGACCTTGGCTCGCCACACCGGCCAGACCGCAGAGCAGATCCGCATCGATACCGACCGCGACAAGATCCTGACCGCAGAGGAATCTGTCGAGTACGGCCTGATCGATCAGGTCTTCGATTACCGCAAGCTCAACGCTTAATACCTGCGAAGGTTAAACGGCGCACCCCGAAGCTATTGGCTTCTCAGGGGTGCGCCGTTTTTCGTCGATACGCCCTTAACTCGTGTACAACCCAAAAACGCACCGACCCCGAATGCGGAGCCGGTGCGTTGAACTTTATGGAAGCGGGTTTAGATTAAGCTTTCGGATCTTGTGGAGCGCAAGCGTCGTAGAGGTATTTACCCCCGTGGGTACCTGAGGGGGTAGCAGGATACAAAGTGATTAAGTTTGGGCCTGCTCCTAGAAATTCCATCGCCCAGGTAGACTGTGCCGAATTGCGTGAGGTCGAAAACGAAGGGAGACCAAACGCCATGTTTTCGTGGATTCAGCGACTTTCTTGTGACACCGTGCCTGATCATGGTTTGAACAATGCGGAACTTGATGGGTGGCAGAGGGCGACCGAATCTCTCACCCCAAGCGCGCTCAACTGGGCTATCAACGTGGCACATGAGGCTGCCGATAAAGCCCAGGAAACTCGGATGCTTGCAGACGCGACGTCGAGTGAACAAATCAGCGCAATGGAGCGAAAAGCTGCCATTGCGGGGGTATTGACTACCTTATGTGTACTGGTCAGCGAGTCGAAGGAGTGGAAAACTCCGAAAAATATTACAGATCATGCCATTGACGCGTATCGACGAGGCGTTCCACTGCCCTCGATCATCAGGTTTGTCTGGGTGCATCACAATAAGGTGCAAGAAGAACTTCTTATCCAGCAAAGGCGCCTCGACCCGCTGAACGGTGCCGACGCGTTGCAAATTCTATATACCCGCATGAATATCGTGGTAGAACGCTATATCGCCGACCTGATTGTTGCGTATAAGCAGCAGGAAGGTGAGGGGGACGGTGCTTCGCCAGAGCGGAAGCGGGTACTCATCGAAGCGCTTTTAGAAGGGGAGCAGCAGCCTCTGGGTATCGGAAGATATTTGGGCCTTGACCTGGATAAACCATTCGCTGTTCTCCTTGTGCGGGGCCGACAAGTTAAAAATCTGCTCGGATCAGCGGACGAGGCTGATGAACTCGCTCGCCTAGTCGCGGATGCCGTTGGATTTAAGGCGGTATTAGTCCAGGTGGTAGCGCGAGGTGTGTTCGTTATTGTGCGTGAGCAGGTAAACGGCAAACGACGCAGGCCCAGGCAATTGCTACAGTTGCCGGCAGAGATAATTGCCGGGTATTCCTCGATGCAGCGTGGAGAGCTGAACCTGCCTGCGGCTATCGATGAAGCGCGAGCATCCCTTCGGGTCGCGCAACATCCCGCCAGAGGGGCGACTGGAGCTGATGTGGTCGGGTCTGAGGTGGGGGAAATCTTTTCCTTCATTGATATCGAAAGCCCGGGTTTGACTCGATTTCTTCAAGCACGGCTGGGCCCACTTGTTTTGGACTCGCCAAGAAATCGCGAGCTACGTGACACTTTGGAAAGCTTCATTGCCCTTGGGCGCAGTAGAAAAGCGACAGGGAAAGACTTGGCGCTTGCGCCAAACACGGTGGCCTATCGCGTCGACCAGGCGTTAGAAAAGGCGGGGATCACCCTGGGAGATGAGACTGATGTTGGTGGTTTGCTCGCCGCGTTGCGCATTTTGAAAGAACTTCCTGAGCTTTTTGGTGCCGAGACGCCGGAAAAGTAGTTTTCTTTGGTCGTGCTATCCTGCATGTTTGTTGCCCCGCAACAAACATGAGCTGTGCTTCATGTCTTATGAGGCCTATTGATGTGGCATAGAGCACATTAGATTCTCTTCTACCGAACGGATAGGAGAGAGTATGAGCATCGCTCAAAGACGGACTCAATTCACAGTGGAGTCACTTGCTGCACTTTTTGAGCCAGCAGTCGGGCCCGAAGGTATTAAAACTTCCGAGGCCGATATCAAGGAATTTAGTGATCCGTATACCTCCAAGGAGGCACCCGGAGAACAACCGATCATTATCGTCCAGCCGGCCACGGTGGAAGAAGTCCAAGCAGTGGTCCGCATTGCCAACGAACACGGAATCCACCTGTGGACGAACTCCACTGGCCGCAATTATGGTTACGGTGGCGGGGCTCCGGTTGTTGATCAAACGGTAGTGGTCAACCTGCGTCGGATGAACAAGGTCATTGAGATCAACGAGAAGGCAGCCTACGCAGAGGTCGAGCCTGGTGTGAGCTTCTTCGATCTGTATAACGCCATTCAAGTTGGTGGCTACAAGCTGTCCATGTCGGTTCCCGACCTCGGATGGGGTTCCGTAACGGGCAACGCTCTCGAGCACGGTATGGGCTACTCGGTCTATGGCGATCACGCTTCCGCCATTTGTGGCATGGAAGTAGTTCTCGCCGATGGCACCCTCGTGCGTACTGGACTCGGTGCGATCCCAAATAGTGAAATGTGGCACCGCCACAAGCGCGGATTCGGTCCGTCCGTGGATTCGCTTTTCATGCAGTCCAACTTTGGCATTGTGACCAAGGTGGGCGTGTGGCTAATGCCGCAGCCAGAGTCCGTCACCACGGGTTCCGTGATTTGCGATAACGACGAAAACATCGCAACTGTTTTGGATGCGTTGCAGCCACTCGTCGCTAGTGGCGTCATCCAAGGCCAGCCACTGATGACGTGCGCGCCACATCCTCCAGAAGGCGAACGCGCGACTCCGGAAACTGATACCGCAGGAAAATCGAAGCTGTACAAGCTCTCGGCATCCCTTCCGCCGGGACGTTTCAACGCACGCGTGGCCTTCTACGGCACCGCTGAACTCAATGAGGTCAAGGAACGCCAACTCCGCGCGGCCGTCGAAGGCATCGAGGGAGTCACCGTTGAACTGCGGACCTACGCAGGCGATGCGAAGGCCGAAGAAGTACACCCGCTGGACCTGGTTCCAATGGGTATTCCGAACATGTTCTTGCTCGATGTGCTCAAGGCACACTTCGGCGAGAGCTTCGGCCACATCGACTTCTCGCCAGTCATGCCTTTCGAGGGCAAGCCAGCAGCCGAATTCGAAGCCTATGCCCAGAAGGTACTGCGCGAAGAGGACCTGGTGGCAGCCTTCGGTTGGATCGGATCGGCGCGCTCCATCGCGGCGGTGAACATGGTCTTCTTCGACACCAACGACGCCGAGGAGCGCAAGCGCGCAGTGCGTGCGGTGAAGAAGATGGGCAAATACGCAGTCGAACGCGGCTGGAGCGAATACCGCGCTCACCCACACATCATCGACGAGGTGGTCTCTGCTTACACCTTCAACGATGGTGCCCTGCACAACCTGTACACCACGCTCAAGGATGCGCTTGATCCAAAGGGCATCCTGTCTCCCGGAAACCACGGTATCTGGGGCACTTCCCAACAACACCTGCACGTCTAGACACAAACTGAAACTTAGGAGAACATCATGCAATTTGATACAAACAACAAGTTCCTCAACGGCCCATTCGAACCATGGCACGAAGAAACCGAGCAGTTCGACCTGGAGATCATCGGCGAAGTACCCCAGGAACTCAATGGCGCACTGTTCCGCACCGGCTCTAACCCGAAGTACAAGCCACGCAACGTGGATCGTTACCACTGGTTTGAAGGCGACGGCATGGTTTACGCCGTCTACCTGCGCGATGGCAAGGCTGCGTACAAGAATAAGTGGGTCAACACCGATGCCCTTAAGGTCGAGGTCGAAGCAGGCGAGGCTATTTACTCCGGTTTCGTTAACGGCGGCACCATCCCAGCTCTGCCTGAGGGTGCACCACAGATGAAGAACGTCCCGAACACCAACGTCGGCATCCAGGGCGATCGCCTCCTCGTTTTCTTCGAAGGTGGCCTCCCACACCAGATGCACCCTGAGTCCCTGGAGACTCACGGCACCTACGACTTCAACGGCGACGTGCCTTTCACCTGTACCGCGCACTACAAGGTCGACCCTGACAACGGCAACATGCTCTTCTACTCCTACCAGGGAACCTTGGTCACCTGGTACGAGGCAGATTCCCATGGACAAGTCATCGATTCGCACGCCTTTAACGTCAAGGCACCGTCGATGTTCCATGATTTCGCCATCAGCGAGAACTACGCCATCTTCTTCGTTACCCCAGCGCTCTTCCTTGGCGAGAATGTGGCCAAGGGCAATCCAGGCCTGATCTGGGATGAGGCTGCGACCGAAGGTGGCGTGGAAATCGTCACCATGAACCGCAAGACTCACGAGGTGCGGACTTTCCGCGTCGAGGATGCCTTCTTCCCAACCCACTTCTTCAACGCTTACGAAGAGGGCACCAAGATCGTCATCGAGGCGCCGCGCATCGACCGCTTCGGTACCCCGATCGAGCAGACCAACAACCCACTGTCCTCGCATGAGTGGTTCAACAACGCAATTCCATGGCGTTGGGAAGTGGACTTTGCCACCGGCACCGTGCGCGACACAGTGACCTCCAACATCGCCGGCGAGTTCCCAATGATCAACCCGAAGAACCTGGGCCGCAAGCACAACTTCGGCTACTTCGTGACCACCCGTGGCGTTGCCGAAGACACCATGAGTGACGGCCTGGCGAAGAACGATCTGAATCGCGAGACGGTCACCGTCATCGAGGGCCTCGACGACCTGACCAACCCCTCCGAGCCGATCTTCGTGCCACGCGAAGGCTCCGACAAAGAAGACGCAGGCTACCTGCTCTCCATCTGGTGGAACCGCGCAACCGGCAAGTCCGAGCTGTGCATTTACGACACCGAAGACTTCGGTCGCACCCCGCTGGCACGCATCCCGCTGCCAGGTCGCGTGCCATTCGGGTTCCACGGTTCCTGGGCAGGTCGCGACGAGATCGAGCAGTCGCTGAAGGTGCTTGCCGACGAGGGCAAGAACTAGCCCTACCCCTCACCCTGAGGTAACCCCGTACACAATCCCCCAGTTTTCATTAAACTGGGGCCACATCTTTTCAAGACTTCAAAAGATTTTCAAGGAGAAAAACTTTCATGGCTTCCTACGAACACCTGGTTTCCGACAAGCTCTACATCGGAGGCTGGCGCGAGGGCACCTCTGAGGGCACCTCTGAGGGCACCACCGTGTCCACCAATCCGTACGACAACTCGGAGATCACCACGTTTAAGCAGGCCTCCAAGCAGGATGTCGACGATGCTTACGAGACCGCAAAGAGGGCCCAGGTCGAGTGGGCGGCATTGCCACCATCAGAGCGCTCACGCATCATCCACGCTGCCGCTGATTACATCGAAGAAAACCAAGAAGCAATCGCCGAGCTGATCTCTCGTGAGTCCGGCTCGACCATGATCAAGGCTGGCACCGAGGTGGGCATCGCTGTTGGTTCCATCCGCGAGTCCGCATCCTTCCCAACGCGAGTGCATGGCACGATCCACCCATCGAACACCCCAGGCAAGACCAACTACGTGTTCCGTGAGCCACTCGGTGTTGTCGGCGTGATCAGCCCATGGAACTTCCCATTCGGCCTGTCCATGCGTTCCGTCGCACCAGCTCTGGCACTGGGTAACGCAGTTGTTCTGAAGCCTGCATCGGATACCCCAGTTGTTGGCGGCACCATGCTTGCCACCATCTTCGAGGCTGCTGGCCTGCCAGCCGGTGTGCTCAATGTTGTCATCGGTTCCGGCTCCGAGATCGGTGACCACTTTGTGGAAAGCCCTGTGCCTTCCCTGATTTCCTTTACCGGTTCCACGCCAGTGGGCAAGAACGTCGGCGCTACCGCTGTTGGCGGCAAGTACATTAAGAAGGTCGCCCTCGAGCTTGGTGGCAATGCACCTCTGGTCGTGCTCGACGACGCGGATGTGGATAAGGCTGTCGCAGCAGCATCCATGGGTAAGTTCCTGCACCAGGGACAGATTTGTATGGCGATTAACCGCATCATCGTCGATGCCAAGGTCTACGACGAGTTCGTGGAAAAGTACGCAGCGCGCGTCTCCGGCATTGCCTACGGCGATCAGACCAACCCAGATAACTGCGTTGGCCCGATCATCAACGATTCCCAGCTCAAGTCGGTGACCGGCAAGATCGAGCAGGCACGCGCAGACGGTGCCCGCGAGGTTGTCTCCGGTGAGATCGTTGGCCGTGTTGTTCCGCCTCACGTATTCGCTGATGTCACCCCTGACATGGAGCTCTTCCGCGAGGAGATCTTCGGCCCTGTAGTGGGCATTGTCAAGGCAGATAATGAGGCACACGCTCTCGAGCTTGCCAACGACACCGAGTTCGGCCTGTCCTCTGCAGTGTTTACCCAGGATCTGATGCGTGGCGTGAAGTTCGGCCGCGGTATCAAGGCTGGCATGACCCACATCAACGACATCACAGTGAACGACGAAGCTCACGTGATGTTCGGTGGCGAGAAGAACTCCGGCCTGGGCCGCTTCAACGGCGAGTGGGCTATCGAGGAGTTCACCACCGATCACTGGATCGGCGTGCAGTCCGAGCCAGGCGACTACCCAATCTAGTTCGACAAGACAGTCGCTTTACGACGAAAAAACGGCCGGTTTCCTGAACAATCCGTTGTTCAGGAAACCGGCCGTTTTGGCTACTCTACTTAAGCAGAGAGAGCAGGCCGTCGAAAGAGCTGGAGCTAGATCCGAAATTCGAGCTTCCAGCGGCAGCCTCGCAATCTGGGCGAACTTCGTCCACAGCGTCGCGATCTGCCTCAGAGAAGGCCTCTGGTGCCTGGAATTCAGCTACTTCCTCTGGATCCCACGTGCCGGTCAGCTCGGCGTCAATGGAGTCGAGGCCTGCGCCCTGGATACGCAGGTCGATGGCGGAAAGAGCTTCCAGATCACCGAGGTCGACGGTGATCACATTGCCTTCCTTCTTGGTTTTATTATCAGCGTCTTCGATCTTGTTTGTGAAACGCTCACCGAATGTGCCGTAGACGACGTTAGCGCCCCACAGGAAATCCGTCTCCGTAGAAACGGTCAATTCTTCAGCTTTCACGCCTTCAGGCAGCGTGACGGTCAGCTTCGCATCATTGAGCGGGTAGACGGTACCGGCGATGACGCGACGGATGTCGCCCCAGCCGTGAGTCTCAAGGAAGCCCGCGGACTCTACATACTTGGCCGCTTCTTTCTCATCTTGTGCGAACGGGGTGTAGACCAAGCTATTTACCGTGTGCTTGCCTTCTGTTGACCATTCCGAGTTCGCATTGAAATCCAGGTTGCACTTTGAGGACTTGTCGCCCGAGGCCACATCACGCTCATCGTCGGTTTTTTCACCAGCGGTAGGGGTGCCTGCAGTTGCGTTGGAAGAGCCAAAGCTCAGCGGAGCTGCACCAGCAGACGGGTTGAGAAGTGTGGAAACACCGAGTGCGGTTGCCACAGCGAGTGCGGGCCAGGACTTCTTGAACTTCATGTGAAGCGCCTTTCAGCGGTTAGGAAAGATAGTTACCGCGTCAATTAAAGCCAGACTCCTAATCATATGTCAAATTAATAGATCCCTTAATGGAAATAGAGGTATGGCCAAACCTATGGGACTCATCCAAAATGGATCCTAAGAAAGTGTGATCAAAACAACAGTTAGGAAGTGTGTCATGGATGTTCCGCAGTTGGAGTTAGATGTCCAAGAGTGGCTAAATACGCCTGACGATCGGGCCCCGGATTTTGAGGGGAAAGTGGTACTCATCGAGGTCTTTCAAATGTTGTGTCCAGGTTGTGTGAACCACGCGATTCCGCAGGCTAAGAAAGTTCACAAGATGGTTGATGGGGCGCAGCTGCAAGTCATTGGACTGCACAGCGTCTTTGAGCATCATGAGGTGATGGGGCCAGAAGCGTTGAAGGTCTTCTGTTCAGAGTTTGGTGTGGATTTTCCCGTTGCCATAGACCTGCCGAGGGAAGGGCGCGTTATCCCGGCGACCATGAAGAAATATCGCCTCGAGGGAACCCCCACCACAATGTTGGTGGATCGCCAGGGCAGGGTCAGGCAAACCCATTTCGGTCAGATCGATGACTTGGCACTTGGATTTCTCCTTGGAAGCCTGTTGTCGGAGTCATACCCTTAACCCAACTTGCCACCCTTGTTCCCACCCCTAGTTATACCCTGGGCCACAGGAAAACCGCAGTTCCTGGTTTTAAGGCGGGTTTTCCCATGTCACCCCAATTGTCCACATGTCCACCAACTCATAAAGTGGCATACATCACCAACTACCCAGTAAGGAGCACTGGATCATCATGAGTGCTGATAACAACCAATACACCGCACCAACTGACGGTGTCTTCGCACCTTTGCACTTCCCGGAATACCGCACGACTATCAAGCGCAACCCGACCAACGAATTGATCCTGACCCCGCAGCGCTTAGGCGAGCTATCAGGACCTGTTCTCGGCGACCGCGACTTGGGCGGTTTGGACAATGACATGACCCATGCCAACGGTGGCGAGGCCATCGGCCAGCGCATCCGCGTTCATGGTCGCGTTCTCGGGTGGGACAACAAGCCAGTGGCCAACACTCTGGTTGAGGTGTGGCAGGCTAACGCAGCGGGTCGCTACCGCCACAAGAACGATTCCTGGCCAGCCCCGCTGGACCCTTACTTCAACGGTGTTGCACGCACCATGACCAATGCCGACGGCTACTACGAGTTCTACACCGTCAAGCCAGGCTTGTACCCATGGGGCAATCACAACAATGCATGGCGTCCAGCGCACATCCACTTCTCGCTCTACGGCCGTCAGTTCTCTGAGCGCCTGGTGACCCAGATGTACTTCCCGAACGACCCAATGTTCTTCCAGGATCCGATCTACAACTCGGTCCCACAGGGCGCACGCGAGCGCATGATCGCCGTTTTCGATTACGACAAGACTGAGCCGAACTACTCCCTGGGCTACAAGTTCGACATTGTGCTGCGCGGCAAGAACCAGACCTACTTCGAAACCCACAAGCACTAGTACAGGAGAACCATCATGATTGAAACAGGTCAGCACGAGGGCTTTCGTTACCCTGATACGGCCAACGACGCACACGATCAAGACCACGTCGAGTTCGGCATCACCCCTTCGCAAACCGTAGGCCCCTACGTCCACATTGGCCTGACTTTGGACAATTCCGAGGTCATGGTTGAAGAAAATGGCACCCCAATTAGCTTCACCGTGTTTGATGGCGACGGCAATCCGATCGCCGACGCGATGATCGAGCTGTGGCAGGCCCGGCCAGACGGCACCTTCAACACCGAAACCGTCGAAGGCTTCCGCGGCCTCGGTCGTGGCATGGTCGATGAGACCGGCTCCGTTACCTTCACCACCTTGATCCCAGGTGGTTTCGAGGGCGAGGCTCCACACCTCAACGTTGGCGTCTTCGCCCGCGGCATGCTCGAGCGTCTCAACACACGCCTCTACTTCCCGGAAAACGCCGAGGCGAATGCAAACGACCCAGTTCTGCAGGCAGTTGACGAGCCTCGTCGCCAGCTTCTTGTCGCCGACAAGACCGACAACGGCTACCACCTCAACATTTACGTGCAGCACGAGGACCTCTCGCAAGAAACCCCGTTCTTCCGTATCTAGCAACGAAAGGGGAGCGTTTCGTGCTATCCCGCAACACCTATTCGGATCGCGCCTCGGGTGCCACCGACATCCACGCATTGCTTTCCGACGAGGCGTTCCTCACCGCCATCATCGAATTCGAAGCAGCACTGGCTACAGCTGCCGAAACTACCGGCAAAGTCACCACTGAGCAGGCAGAACAAGCACGCGCGGCGACGAAATTCCTGACGCTGGACGTCGAGGAAATCTCGGATGCCTCCGCAGCCGGTGCCAATCCCGCCATCCCCATCGCGAAGGCGCTCAAGGCACTGGCCAGCGACACCACGGCGATCCACTACCAGGCAACCAGCCAAGACGCGATCGATACGGCGCTCTCGCTGTGTCTAAGCCGTGCGGTGGCATTGCTTATCGACGAGACCCGCGCCGTGGAACACCTCCTGACCGAGTTAGCCGCGGAGCACCGGACAACCCCGGTGATGGCCAGGACCCTTGGCCAGCAGGCACTTCCTACTACGTTTGGCCTCGTCGCTGCGGGGTGGCTGGAAGGGGTGCGAGGGGCTCGTCGCGAAGCGGAATCTTTGGTCTTTCCCGTGCAATACGCGGGCCCTGTCGGCGCGATGCCAGGTGGTATTGATACCCACGACCAACTCGCGGCCGATTTGGGTCTTGCAGCGCGGCCGTTGGTGTGGCACACGAATCGCCAGCCTATAGCCAAAGTCGGCGTGGTCATGGCGCAGGTGGCGGGAGCTGTGCGCAAGATTGCGGGTGACATTGTCATGTACTCGGCAACCGAGGTCGCTGAGCTGCGGGAAGCCGCACCTGGCGGTTCCAGCTCGATGCCGCACAAGGCCAACCCGGCGGCCTCGGTAGCAGCAGACGGCTACGCCAGGCGCACCCCGGCGCTGGCGGCCACCCTTCTCGACGCTCTAGATTCCCGGGCCCAGCGCGGAGTCGGAAGCTGGCACGCCGAGTGGCAGACCGTGCGCGAAATCGTGGCGTGCACAGCCAGTGCCCTGAATCGGATTGGCGCTGCGCTGGATGGGCTGGTCGTCGATAAGCAAGCTATGTCTGCTCGCTGTGGCGATGCCCCGGACACTGCGAACGCGACGGCGATCGTCGATGAAATTTTAGCGAAGGACAATTAATGAACGAACTTTATGAACAAGGCCGCAAAGCTGCTGCCGAAGTAGGCGAGAAGAACCGCCGCGCTGTGCTCGGCGATGCGCACGTAGATCGCGCGAATGAGAACAAGAGCGAAGTAACTGAGAAGTTCCAGGACTTTATTACTCGCACTGCCTGGGGTGATGTCTGGAACCGCGAGGGACTAGATCACACTCAGCGCCGTTTGATCACCATCGCGATTATGTGTGCATTGGGCAACTACGGCGAGCTGGATATGCATATCCGCGCCGCTTTGCGAGCAGGCGTTGACTCAGATCTGATCGGGGAAGTCATGCTGCATACCGCCGTGTATGCGGGCGTGCCGAACTCTAATCACGGATTCAAGCTGCTGGATGCGGCCGTAAAAGAACTGAACAGTAACTAAAAGGAGAACTAGAATGACAACCCCATCACACGTCCCCGTAGCCATTATCGGCGCTGGACCTGCTGGCCTGACCCTGGCACACATGCTGCACCTGCAGGGAGTGGAGTCCATTGTTTTCGAGACTCGCTCGCGCAAGGATGTTGAAGAGACCGTGCGTGCAGGCGTGCTCGAGCAGGGCACCATGCAGATGATGCGCGAAACCGGCGTGGGCGAGCGCATGGACGCGGAAGCAGATATCGACGAAGGCATCGACATCTCAGTGGACAACCAGCGCACTCGCATCGCGTTGACCGAACTGACCGGCTACCACATGGCGGTCTACCCGCAGCACGAGTACCTCAAGGATTTTATTGCCAAGCGGATTGAAGACGGTGGGGAACTGCTGTTCAACACCACGGTCGACGATGTCACCGGCTATGACGAGGACCTGTGTACCGTCACCTACACCGACGAGGCAGGCGTGCAGCACACCCTGACCGCGGACTATGTGGTTGCTGGCGACGGCTCGAAATCCCCATACCGCAAGCCAATCTTGGAGGTGCCAGGTGCACACCGTGCCCGCCACGAGTACCCATATGCCTGGTTTGGCATTCTGGTCAACGCACCGCAAACCCAGAAGGAACTGATCTACGCTACCCACGACGCTGGCTTCGCGCTGATTTCTACCCGCTCCGAGACCGTGCAGCGCTACTACCTGCAGTGCGACCCAGAAGATTCCGTGGACATGTGGTCTGACGAGAGGATCTGGGAGCAGCTCCACCTGCGCGTTGACTCCGACGATCTGCAGGTCTCCGAAGGCGAGATCTTCGACAAGTCCGTCCTGCGCTTCCGTTCCGCAGTGACCGAACCGATGCAGCGCGGTCGCCTATTCATCTGTGGCGACGCAGCACACACCGTCCCACCAACTGGCGCAAAGGGCCTGAACCTGGCTGTTGCCGACGTGGCCGTGCTTGCCCCTGCCTTGATTCGCGCGGTGAAGAAGTCCAACACCGACCTGCTGGAAAAGTACTCCGAGCTGGCTATCCCACGCGTGTGGCGGGCCCAGCACTTCTCCTACTGGATGAGCTCCATGCTGCACGCAACCCCAAACGAAGAGTACTTCCAGTCCCAGCGCCGCCGCGGCGAACTGCGCTCCATGCTGTCTTCAGAAGCAGGTCGCAAGTACCAGGCGGAGCAGTATGTCGGCTTCGACCTGCCGAAGTTTGATATCTAATTCAGTTCTAGTTTTTTGAAAGGGGCGAACCTTTGCGTTCACCTACAATTGTTGTTGTTTTGCTGTGGGTCGCTGTTCTCCTCGACGGCTTTGACATGGTCGTCCTCGGCGCCACGCTGCCGGCCATGATGGATGACCCGAATTGGCACCTCACCGCAGCTCAGGGCACCCAGATTTCTACCGCTGGCCTGTTTGGAATGATGATCGGCGCGCTGGTGATCGGTGCTGCAACTGATAGGCTCGGTCGTCGCAACGTGATGATCTTTGCGGTGTCCACCTTCTCACTGCTGACGCTTGCGATGGGCTTTACCTACAGCTTCTGGCTATTCCTTCTGCTACGTTTCCTCGCCGGTGTGGGTCTGGGCGGTTGCCTGCCCACAGCGATCTCGATGGTCACGGAATTCCGCGGACGCGACAAGGCCGGCTCCTCGACCACCACGGTCATGACCGGCTACCACGTCGGCGCAGTGCTGACCGCACTGCTGGGTATCTTCGTTATCGAGCCACTGGGCTGGCACGCGATGTACATCATCGGTGCAATCCCAGGCCTGATCCTGGCACCCGTCATGTACTTCCTGCTGCCAGAGTCCCCGCAGTACCTCAACGCTGTGGGCCGCACCAAGGAAGCACAAGAGATCGCAGACAAGTACGGGCTAGAACTTGTCGACGAGATGGACCGCGAGGCTGCCGAGCACTCCGAAGAGACCGGAGTAAAGGCCCTGCTTAAGCCGCCTTACCTGCGCAACTCGCTGGCGATTTGGGCGACCTCGTTCATGGGCTTGCTCCTGGTCTACGGTTTGAACACCTGGTTGCCACAGATCATGCGCGCTGCCGACTACGACATGGGCAACTCGCTGGGCTTCCTCATGGTGCTCAACATTGGCGCTGTCGTGGGCCTGATCATCGCTGGTGCTGTTTCCGACCGGATCTCGCCACGCGTGACCTCTATCTTCTGGTTCGTGATGTCGGCTGTGTTCCTCGCCCTGATGGCTATCCGGATGCCGATGACCGCGTTGTACATCACTGTATTTATTACGGGTATCTTCGTGTTCTCCTCGCAGAACCTGGTCTACGCCTTCGTCGGCGAAAACCATCCTTCCAACCTGCGCGCAACTGCCATGGGACTGGCAGCTGGTATTGGCCGCCTCGGCGCGATCAGTGGCCCGGTACTCGGTGGCCTCTTGATCAGCTACAACCTGGCCTATCCGTGGGGCTTTTTCGCCTACGCGGCCGTGGGTCTGTTGGGCGCGATCCTGATGAGCATTACCAGGCCGCTGTATAAGAAGCGCACCCAGGTGATGCAGGAAACTGAACCGCAGTCGGTGAGCTAGGCCAGTTTCTTCTGGGTCTGTTTCTCGGGGCCCGAAGGGGCTAAGCCGACCTACTTCAGTACCGCTGCCAGCTCTTCGCGGCCCTTGACACCCAGCTTTTTGTACACGTGGGTCAGGTGATATTCCACGGTCTTGGGTGCAATGGTCAGCTGGCGGGCGATTTCCCGATTCGTTGTGCCCTCGACGGCCAAGTGGGCCACCTGTTCCTCCTTGGCCGTGAGCCCCAGCTTGCTCTGGACGTGCCCGCCGACACCGCTGATGCGTCGCTCTTGGTTACAGCGCTCCACCATGGCATGCGCGCCCATATCCAGGAAGAGGTCGGAGGCGCGACGCAGGATCTCGTCGGCAAAGGAGCGCCGGCCCCCGCGGCGCAGGACCAAACCATATTCGAAAAGTACGCGTGCGGCGTAAGCGGGCATGTCGGAGTGCTCGATGGAGTCCACGGCGTCGTCGAAAAGCGAAAATGCTTTTGTGGTCTGTCCGCGCTGCATCATGATCGAGGCACGCGGCACGGCGTTCTTGGCGAAGACGGAATTGAGGTGAAGCGAGCGGGATCGATCGTTGGCTTCGGTGATGATTTGGTCGGCCTCGTCGATGCGTCCGGCGCGGATGAGTGTTTGGGCGTAGACGTCTTCCCAGGGCCAATAGCCGGCGTGGAAAAGGTCGACGCCATCGACGGTGCGCGCAAGTTCGGCGCTGGCGTCGAGCGCGATGGGGAGATCGCTGACGCTGGCTGCGACGATCATTTTGCCCATCGCGGCGGGCAGTCGCTGGATTAGGAAGGAGTCGTTGCCGACGTTGATTCGCTTCATGTAGGAATTGGCGAGTGCTTCGTTGCCTTCCATCGCGGCGATTTGGGCGCCTGTCCACAAGAGCAACGGCTGGAGTAGGGCGATGCCGTTGAGTTCGCAGGCGGACAGGCCTCGCTCGACGACTTCTTTGGCAGCTTTCCACTCGCCGGTGACGTATAGCGTGCGGGCAAGGATCGCGTCGCGCCACATTCCCACGGACAGGGCGCCGCCGGGCACGTGGCGTAACTTTACGCGTGCACTGTTGGGATCGTCGTCGGCAAGCGCGGTCCACCCGGCAAAGAGGTTGGCCCGTTCGCGGGAAATGGCATGGTTGAATTCGGGGCTGCGCTGCGGTTGTTCTCCTGTGAGCACGTGGTGGGCGAACGCGTGGTGGATCTTGGCTTCTTCGTGGTGCTCGGAGGTGGGATCGGTGATCGACATGATGTGCGCAGAGCGCTGGGATACAGCGTGGAAATCCCAGTTGGACAGATCAAAGACAGAACCGTTGGCGGACTGGTCGGCCGAGTTCGTGGTTTGGCGCAGAAACGCCGTGGCTTGATTGCGGTGCCCGCCGTACAAGGCGATGTAGCCGGTCAAGGAATCGCGTTGTTCCACATCGACGATGCCGGTGCAATCCTGCAGGAATAGCTCCGTGCTGGCCAGATCCAAATGCCAGGAGTGAGAAGAAGCCTTCTGCAAGAGGAGCTTCTCGCGGGTCACCGGGTTTGTCGCGCGTGGGGAGGTAGGCGTGGCGGCCTCGGTGATGGCGGCGAAGCGTGGGTCTCTAAATATGGGGGCGCGCCCCTGTTCCGAGGGACGCAGATCGATCAGCCCGGCCTCGATGGCTTCGCGCAGATCCTCGGCCTGAAGCGGGCGGGCATAGAGTGCCTCGCGGGTATCAGGGCCCAGCGAAGCGGTCTGAACTGCGAAATCATCGTGCCAGGAGGCGGGGATAGCAAGTGTTGCATCAGGGCGCGACCAGGAATCCCGTGGCGCTTCGTCTAAGATCTCAGCGATAAATTCGGGGCGACCCCTGCTGGCAAGGTAGAGCTCCTCAACGAGTAGAGCTGGCAGCTTATGCCCAGTGATCAGACGCACGAATTGATCCGTTTCACGCATGGTCAAAGGGGGCAGCGTGACTACTTCATCGGCGAAGTGGTGCACCCGGTTCGAAGACACCGAGGCGATAATCGTTGTGCTGCCCCTTTTCGCTGCGGCGATCAGCGCGTGAAAGGAGTCCTCGTCGGCCTGGTCGAATTCATGAATCACCAGGATCGGGGCGGCCGTGTCAGGTACCTGTGCAAGCAGCGCGCCGGGCTTGTCGCGCTCCCAAGGAAAAACGCTCAACTCGAAGGTGCGCTCGGAAGGCAGCGAGCCCACCAACGAAGCCAGAAACTCCTTCGTACCCATGCCCACGGTGGTGGGCAGCACGATGAGGCGGTGGCTATGCGCGGAAACCAACGAGGTGATCTTGTCCACGATGTCGCTGCGCAGCAAGTTGCTCGTCCGAGTTTTCATAATCTCCTAGCCTAGGTCACCCCGCCAACTAGGGCTGAGTCGACCTATTGATTACGCAGCGCGCGCGAAAGCTCCGAGCGCGTACGAATCCCCAGCTTTCGGTAGACCCGCGTGAGGTGATACTCCACAGTTTTCGACGAGAGGTAGAGCTCAGTCGCAGCCTCCTTGTTCGTGGCACCGTCAGCAACAAGTGTGGCAATCTCCATCTCTTGAGGAGTCAGCCCATTCGGCGACGGCTCCCGGGAACCCAGGCCACCAGCGCGGCGTTCGCGGTTACAGAGCTCGACGAAGAAGTCAGCGCCCATTGCGGCGTAGAGTTCGGCGGCGCGGGCGAAGCGGTCGTCGGCAAGTTTTCGCTTACCGACGCGGCGCAGCGCCTGGCCGTACTCGAACAGGATTCGGGCTGTGTAGACCGGCGCATTCAGAGGCTCGATCATGGACATGGCGTCGTCGAAAAGCTGCATTCCCTTGGTCACCTCGCCTCGCGCAAGCAGCAAGCGACCGTGCGAGGTGTTTAATTTAGCCTTGACGGAATCGATGCTGGAGTTTTTGACGCGGTCAAAGTCGCGATCGAGCTGGGCCTCCGCATCCTCAAGCCGACCCGCCTGCACCAGCGTGTTTACCCACACGTCGTGCCACGGCCAAAAGCCGGGTTGCGAGGTGTCTACCTCTTTATCGAGGTCCACGAGGTGCTGGCCGAAACGCAGCGCCGTGGTCAGATCCGCGTCGGTGGAGGCGACGTGCATCCGCGTCATTGCTGAAGGAATTTGCTGGATGGGGAAGGCATCGTGGCTCAGCGTCAGCCGACTGGTGTACATCCTGGTCAGCTCGCGATCGCCGCGCATACTGGCAGCCACCGACGCGGTCCACAACAAAAGCGGCTCCAAGAAAGTAATGCCAAAACGCTCGACCCTAGCCAACCCGCGTTCCACGGCGCGTTCTGCAGAATCCAGATCCCCCGAGAGGTAAAACGCGCGGGCAAGCCACGCATCCATCCAGGTACCAATGCGTTCCGAGCCCTCGCCAGAACTTTGCACCAGCAAGTGCTGGCGCGCCGCGGTGAGATCGTCATGGACTAGCGCGACCCAGCCCGTGGCCATGTGGCGACGCTGCGCCATAATCTCAGTTTCCCAGGGCACAGTAGCATCGTCGGGAGCCACACCAGTTGTCGCAGCCTTACCAATAATGGAAATATAGTGCGCTTCCAAGTTCGCCGCGGATTGTGGTTCAGCCCACTGACTACTCGTGGCCGCCCAGCCCACCAATTTCTCCGGCTGCCACTCACACAGCGAGAGCAGCACCTGCCGACTCGCAACGCGCGTGCGCATCTCCGCGTCCTTACTATCGTGCGCCTCCAATGTCGCCCAAGCGCGCTCAATCAGCGATTTCGCATCAAACCTGCGCCCCTCATGCAGCGCAAGGTAGCCACGAATCGAATCCACATGCGCATTATTTCCATGCCCGCGCATTTGCAGCGCATACTGCCGCGCACGCGGGATATCGGAGTCGGAGATCAGCGATTCGATGGCACGCAGAGTGAGCTTTTCGCTTAGCGACGAGTCGCTGGCCACTTGGGAGGCCAAGCTGAGCATCGTAAACGACAAACGATAATTGCCAGCCATGCTGAGCTGGCGCGCCTTCTTCGTCATTACCTCGGCAAGTTCATCCGAGCTTTCTTCTAGGCCCTGCGCATCATGCATCAGAGCCTCGGTTTCGTTGCCCTGTGCGCGGAACCATGCTGCGGCGCGCTGATGAATCGCGCGCAGTTCCTCAGGTGGGGTAGAAGCGCGAATGACCGCAAGGTCGGTGGGATGAGAAAAGACCACTACGCGACGAGTGCCGTCAGGAACAGAGTGCACGATCCCGTTCGCGAATGCCTTGGTGAGCTGCAGTGGGTCGTCGATAAGATCCTCGAGGGCATCGAGGTCACTGCACGCGCTGACTGCCTGGAGTGCCGCTGTGATTTGTAAATCTTTGGTGCGTTCCTCGAAGGCATGGCGCCAATGGGTGGGAAGTGGCAGGTAGGGATTGTTCTGGCGCCAGTGATCTTCAGGCACAGCGTCAAGGAGATCGCGAATGAGGCCGGGGTCGCCGCCCGTAACTTCTAGGACGCGGTTGCTTAAGTCGGGGTTGAGGTGCACCCCTCGGTGGCGCAGGCTCAGCGCTGCGACATCGTCGATGCCCAAGGGCGGCAAGGTGATGGTGAGGTCTGCCACGTAGCGATAACTCTCGACAGTGCTGCTCGACGTGGTGGCCAACAGCAAGACCAAGCGACCCTTCTTGGTGGATTGGACGAGCTCGATAATTTCGTGCAGTGAGGACTCGTCTGCCCACTGGGCATTTTCAATTACGATGGCCTGCGCGGTTTTCGCGGTATCGAGTTCGTTAAAGTCGCCGAGGTCGCGCTGCAGCTGAGTACTCAACCATCCTTGATCGGAGCTGCGCCATTGCATTGCGGATGCTCGCGCGATGGCAAATCCGGGGAGGGTTCGCACCACTCGGTCCACAACATCAGATGGGCCAGGTCCGGCGAGGATGACAATTGTTCCGGTCCCAGCAGGGGAGCCGACAATCTGCTCGACGACGCGTTGAGTGTCGGTTGCTGCGCTATATGCCATGTTCGTTAACCTTACTCGGGGTTAGTTAGGGAAATGCCTAACTAACCCCTAAGTAATTATCCTTGGTCACCGCCGGCCACTGGAAGCACGGAACCGGTGATGTAACTAGCTTCGCGAGAAGCCAAGAACACGATCGGTGCCGCTTGTTCATCCAATGTTCCGTAGCGCTTGAACAAGCTGGAGTCGATGGTCTGATCGACAATGGCCTGGTACCACTGCTTCGCCTGCTCACCCTCGGGTCCCGGGCCACGCTTCACCTTGCGTTCAGGAGCCAGCGTGCCGCCCGGCGCAGTTGCAACGACGCGGATGTTTTTCTCCGCTGCTTCCACTGCCAACGCCGCGGTGAGAGCATTGACGCCACCCTTCGATGCTGCATAAGGCACACGATTCACACCGCGGGTAGCAACTGAGGACACGTTAACAATCGTGCCGCCACCGTTGTCGATCAGGTGAGGAAGTTCCGCGCGTACGGACCACAAGGTGGTAAATAGGGAACGGTTGACTTCCTTTTCAATCTCTTCCGGGGCGTAGTGTTCGAAAGGCTTGGCCCAGATGGTGCCACCAACAACGTTGATCGCAACATCAATCCGGCCGAACTTATCCCGGGCAGCTTGAGCCATGGATTCGGCACCGGCATAGGTCTCAAGATCGGCCGTTGCCCAGCCGATCTGGGCACCGGAGCGCTGAGCAATCTCATCGGCGACCTCGCCGACAAGTTCGGCCCGGTCGACAAGGAAAAGCTGAGCGCCCTCATGCGCGATCCGGTTCGCCACTGCCAGGCCAATGCCTTGGGCGGCACCTGTGATCAGGACAACCTGGTCCTTGAATCGGTTTGGGGTGACCAGCTCGGGCGATCCCTCGATCCCTGCGCCGGTTGGCATCTCACCTTTGGCCATTAATTGCCCTCCTCGATAGCAGTGTGAACGGTCTTGATTGCGCTGCGGTGGTGGCGCTCAACGATGGTGCGCACCGCTTCAAAGTCATGTGCCTCAAGCGCATCAATGAATTCGTAGTGGTCTTCGACAACTCCAGGTGCAACGAAGCCCTTATCAGCGAGTTGCTCATGCATCACTTCCACGACGTCGAGCACGTGGTAGGCCTGTTGCAATGCAGGGTTACCTGAGCGCTCAAAGAGGTAGTTGTGGAAGTTGTGGTTCGCCTCGGTGTAGGCGGTTGCATGGAGGAACGTGTCGCCCGCGATGTGCTTCTTGCACTCATCGGCGAGTTGGCGAAGTTCGGCGTAATCCTCGTCGTCAAGCTTGTCTATCATGAGCGTGACCACGCCGAGCTCGAGCGCCATGAGCGCGTTGAACTGTGCCTCGGAGTTGGTCTTAGCCGTGAGGATGTGGCCGGTTTCGATACCGCCGGCTTTATCTGCGGTGACTGTCTTCGACAGGCCATCTTCAACAACGTTGGTGGTTGTGGGCACGGTGGTCGTTGGCTCTGGCTTCTTCTCACCGGCAGCGGCAGCAGCATTTGGCGTGAACTTCTCGTAGTAGAAGTTGGCTGGTGGGTTATCCAAATCGTTGAGGAAGGTACGTACAGCCTCGACCATTGGTGGTGGGCCACACAGGTAGATGTCTGCGTTGCCGTCATGCAGGTGCTCGTCGGTCATGAACTGGGTGACGTAGCCCTTGCGCTCGTGTTCCTCATCCGGGGCGGAGACCACAGAGAACCAATCGAAGTCCTTGATCTTGTCCTTGAAAGAATTCAGGCGCTCCACCTCGACGATGTCGTGGTTGAAAGTCGCGCCATAGATCAGGCGAACAGGCTGGTCAAGATCAGGGCTCTCGGCGAGCTTCTCCAAAATAGCCAGAATCGGTGCCAGGCCCGTGCCACCGGCGAGCAGGGTTACTGGTGCGTGCGGCTCGCGCAGGAAGAAGGAGCCCATCGGGCCGGTCAGGTTCAGGCGGTCGCCCACTTTTGCTTCCTCAGTGAGATAGCGAGTCATCTTGCCGTCCTTGGTGTACTTCACCAAGAAGGTCACAATGTCCTCGCTAGGCCCAGAACTGAAAGAGTAAGAACGGTGGAAGTCTGCGTTTGGTGGGGCAATGTTCATGTACTGACCCGGCAGGTAGTTGAGCTGGTCGCGCTCTTCTAGCTGCACGGCAAATCGCACTGTCGATTCCGAAAGGCGGTCGAGTTCGGTGATGTTGCCAATTAACGTCGCCGCGCCAGCCTTCGCCGCTGCAGACGTAGTGGCAATCTGGACGACCATGTCTTCGAGAGGGTAGGTCTGGCAAGCCAGGATGTAGCCCTGTTCTGCCTCCTCTTCGGTCATGGCGTCGTCGATGTACTCGCCCTCTTCGTACTCGCCGGACTCACAGAATGCCTTGCAGGTACCGCAGGCACCATCGCGGCAATCAAAAGGGATGTTAATTCGCGCCTTGTACGCTGCATCTGTGATGGTCTGGTCTTCTTCAACGGTGATGAAACGAGTCACACCGTCTTCGAATGTCAGAGCAACTTGTGGGTCAGCCATGTGTGGCCTCCTGTTCTACCCAACGCGTGGGTTCTCATACTGAACTTAAATTGCGAGAAAAACCAGAGTGAATTAGAGCTGGTAGATATCTACAACGTGGTGGATGTAGTCGTTCTTTAACACGATTTTCTTGCTTGCAATCTGTGGCTTCTCACCGGAGAAGTCGATGGTCAACCACGTGGTGCCGAAGTAGTGATCGGTGGTGTTGTAGCGGAAGTAGTAGGAAATCCAGTTGTAACGGATGTCTACTTCGCCGTCGCGTTGCTCCAGGATTTCAATGTTGGAGGCATTGTGGCTGGTGCGTGGCTCCGGAATAGAAGTTGCGGAAGAACGCTCGGTGCGGATACGGAAGACGCGATCCTCCAGGCCTGCGCGGGTGGGGTAGTAGATCAGCGAGATTTCATTTTGCGGATCGGTGGTCAGCTGCTCATCGACGTCCCATGCTGGCATCCAGTAGGAAGCATCTGGGCGGTAGCACTCCAGCCACTCCTCGAACTGGCGATCATCGAGGAGACGGTTTTCGTAGTAAAGAAAATCTTGGATCTGATCGCGAGTGATTTCAGACATTGGCGAAACTCCTTGGAAGTTGGTGTAAGGGTGAGAACGAGAGGTAATTACTGCGAGCGCTTGCGACGAACGCGACGGCCGGTGGAGCTGGTTTCGCCAGTTGCCCCGGAAGCGGAGGAGTTTGCCTTAGCAGCTGCGCGCTCCTTAGCGAATGCGACGGTTGCGGCTGCGGACTCTTCGTCGTCACGCACATGCTTCGAAGTATGAGCCTCACGGTCAGCGTCTTCCTGGTCGACGGCCTTTTCCATGACCTCTTCCCAGTAGGTGTGCTGGATTGGGTAAAGACCTTCGTCCTCGGTGCGAGCGCCGGAGGAGAGGACCTCGTTCATGCCCAGGTCCTTTGCAATCTCGTTGGTTCCCTCGACCTGGTGCTTCAGGCCACGAGTCATGTCGTTCCAAGGGAAGGACGATGCCAGGTAGGTCTTCTGGCAGGAACGGAACTCTTCCAGATCGTCAGGAGTTGCCATGCCGGTTGCGTTGAAGAAGTCTTCGTACTGGCGGATGCGGTTCGCGCGATTCTCGGCAGACTCGCCCTTTGGAGCGATGCAGTAGATGGAGACCTCGGTCTTGTCTACGGAGATCGGCTCGAGGCGACGGATCTGAGTGGAGAACTGATCCATGATGTAGACATTCGGGTAGAGGCAGAGATTGCGCGATGCGCCGACCATGAATTCGCCGCGCTCCTTACCGTGCAGTTCCTTGAGATCGTCTAGGCGATCGTAGATTGGGCGGTCCTCAGGGTTTGCCCACTGGCTCCACAGTGCAAGGTGGCCGTGAGGGAAGGAGAAGTAGCCGCCACCCTGCTCGCCCCACTTGCCAGCGTCCATAGCCTTGGTGTCGTTCTCGGACTCGCCGGTGGTACGACGGCCGGTGGTAGCAGCGTAGTTCCAGTGCACCGAGGAAACGTGGTAGCCGTCGGCGCCGTTTTCTGCCTGCAGCTTCCAGTTGCCGTCGAAGGTGTAGGTCGAGGTGCCCTTGAGAACCTCGAGGCCCTCTGGGGACTGGTCGATGAGCATGTCTAGGAAGACGCGGGTGTCACCGAGGAAGTTCTCGAGAGGGACGACATCGTCGTTTAGCGAACCGAAGAGGAAGCCACGGTAGGACTCGAACTTCGGGATGCGACGCAGGTCGTGGGAGCCCTCAGTCTTGAAGTTGTCTGGGTAACCGCCGTTGGCCTCGTCCTTGGCCTTCAGGAAGGTGCCGTCGTTGGAGAAGGTCCAGCCGTGGAATGGGCAGGTCAGGGTGGTGCGGTTGTCGACCTTCTTGCGGCACAACATCGCGCCGCGGTGTGAGCAGGAGTTGACGATGCAGTTGAGCTCACCGTTCTTGGAACGAGTGATCACAACCGGCTGACGACCGATGTTGGTGGTGAAGTAGTCGCCAACATTAGGAATCTGCGACTCGTGTGCGAGGAAGATCCAGTTGCCTTCGAAGATGTACTTCATCTCGAGTTCGAAGATTTCTTCGTCGGTGAAGACTTCGCGGTTGAGGCGAACGCGGCCTTCTTCTGGCTCGTTCTGGAGGGCGCGGGAGAGGATTTCGCGAACATCTGCGGTCGGTGACGTCATGGGGCGTTCCTTTGCTAACTAGAGTTCAAGATTGGACTGGTTGAAACGGGGTTTATCTCTTGACTTCCACCAAGTGTTGATTCGGCGCTTAACCTGCTGCTCTGCGGGGCGCAGCTCCATTAATCAATGGGGTGGGATGCCACAATGCTGTCAAAGAATGAACTGCATCACATTGGGGAATGTCCTAGGCGTGATTAGGGGGTCAAATTCTAACGAGACATAAAGGCAGCTCATTGGGGCAATTGCGGGCGAAAAGTAGTATCAGGTAGGGAACTGCCCCCGATTATTAGGGCATATCCTAGGGTTGCCTAGGGGATTGAAGTTCGTTAGGTGAACGATGTGTTCGCTAGCTGCGCATATACCGTCTGCGCTGCGACAACGATGTGAAATCCGACCGTTTGAGACATCTACCCCCTTGCGAGTCCCCCGTGTCTTGGGACACACTCTAGGTGGGCCAACCAGGCAGATCACTTAAACATGAACTGCTCAGTACACTGGCAAATGCGACGAGCACCATCCACCAATCAATTAGGAGCATCTACATGTCCTTCGATAATCTCTCCGGCGCTGAGGGCGATCCAACCGCAAAGGGTTCCGGCAACGCAGCAACTGACAAGTTCAAGACAGAGTCTGTAAAGTCCGACACTTCCACGGAGCGCGCTAACGCAATCTACACCGACACCTTGGCGGCACTCGGCGAGGTTGCTCGTAAGCACCAGGTCACTTACGACGAGTACCGCGTGCTGAAGAACTGGCTCATCCAGGTCGGCGAATACGGCGAGTGGCCACTGTGGCTCGATGTCTTCCTCGAGCACGAGATCGAGCAGATTAACTACGATCGCAAGGGCTACACCGGCACCAAGGGTTCCATCGAGGGCCCTTACTACGTGGAGAACGCTCCAGAGCTGCCTTGGAACACCGAAATGCCAATGCGCGAGCAGGACAAGGCTGCAACCCCATTGATCTTCAAGGGTCAGGTCACCGATGTTGATGGCAACGGCCTCAGCGGCGCGACCGTTGAGCTGTGGCACGCAGACGAAGAGGGCTACTACTCCCAGTTCGCACCTGGTATCCCAGAGTGGAACCTGCGCGGCACCATCCGCACCAACGAGAACGGCGAGTACGAGATCAAGACTCTGCAGCCTGCTCCGTACCAGATCCCAACCGACGGCCCAACCGGCTGGTTCATCGCTTCCTACGGTGGCCACCCATGGCGTCCAGCTCACCTGCACCTGCGCATCAAGCACCCAGGTTACCGTGAGATCACCACCCAGCTTTACTTCCAGGGCGGCGACTGGATTGAGAACGACGTTGCAACCGCTGTGAAGCCAGAGCTGATCCTGGACCCACAGAAGACCGAAGATGGCAACAACCTGGTTAACTACAGCTTCGCGCTGGACAAGGAAGACTAGAAGGAAGACTAATTAGCCCGGCTAATTTTGTCTGATGAATAGCCCCCGCACCCCGCTATTGTGGGTGCGGGGGTTTAGCTGTTTTTAGGTTTAAGCTGCAAATAAAGGAGTAAGAATGTCCGATCTAACAATCGCGCAGGTCAACACGACTCTGCTCGATGTCCCGTTGATCCGTCCCCACGGTTTTGCCACCTACACTGCAACTTCGCAGCCCATCCTGCTCGTCGAGGTTCTCCTCGAGGGCGGCATTAAGGGCTACGGCGAAGGCGTTGTTCCAGGTGGACCATGGTGGGGTGGCGAGTCCGCCGAGACCATGAAGGTCATCATTGATCACCACCTGGCCCCGATCATGGTTGGCCGTGAGGTCAATGAGCTCGTTGGAATCCTCAAGGACTTTGAGGGCTCCGTTGCCAACATGCGTTTCGCGAAGGCTGCCGTCGACGTGGCTATGCACGACGCGTGGGCTCGCGCACTCGGCATTCAGGTGCGCGACCTGCTTGGCGGTCGCCTGCGCGACGAGATTGACGTGACCTGGGCACTCGGGGTGCTGCCTCTCGACGAGGCCGTGGCCGAGATCGAGGAGCGCATCGCCTCCCACGGGCATAAGTCCTTCAAGCTGAAGATGGGCTCCGGCGACCCCGACCGCGACACTAAGCGCATCGCCGAGCTGTCCAAGGCACTTGATGGCAAGGTCGGCCTGCGCATCGACGTCAATGCCCGCTGGGATCGCCTCACCGCGCTGCGCTACCTGCCTCGGCTCAAGGATGCCGGCATCGAGCTCTTCGAGCAGCCAACTCCTGCCGATGACCTAGACACCCTGCGCGAGATCACCACGCGGATCGGCGTACCAGTGATGGCCGATGAGTCGGTATGTTCGCCCGCGGATGCGCTTGCCGTGGTCAAGGCGCAGGCAGCCGACGTGATTGCTATTAAGACCACCAAGCTCGGTGGCCTGCAGGAGTCCAAGAAGACCGCCGCTATCGCAGAAGCAGCAGGCCTGGCCTGCCACGGTGCAACCTCGTTGGAGGGTCCTTTCGGCACCGCGGCTTCGCTGCACTTCGCGTGCTCGACCCCAGCGATCACCTTCGGCTCCGAGCTCTTCGGTCCGATGTTGCTCAAGGAGTCCTACACCACCGAGGATCTCGTCTACGAGGACGGCGTAGTGCGCCTGCCAGAAGGCCCAGGTCTTGGCCTCGACCCTGACTGGGACAAGGTGAAGGCCTTCGCCCGCGACTAGTGCGCGCACTAAACTAAGAGCGGTGAACCGCTACCTCATCACCCTCGAAGCTCGGACCCCGCCAGAGATGGACCCGGAGGTCCGAGCTGACCTTTTTGAACGCACAAGAAAGATGCTTGACGACGATTACCTGGATTCTTTTCACCGCGTCGTTGGTAAGCCAGCTGTGGCGGGAATCGTAGAAATGGAAGAACCCCACGAATTTCTCGCGGGGTTGCCCCTCTTTCCCTGGCTAGAGGTACAAGTGGTGGCGTTAGCTCGTCGATAAGCGAACTCTTTTAAGCGCTGACCTTGCCTTGCACCTCGGTGGAAGCCTGGACCTCGGTCTGCGGCGACTTCAAGCCGATCAGTGCGACCGCGGCAAGCACGAACACAGCTGCTGCGGTGATGTAGAGCGCCTGCGGGCTCCAACCTGCCTCGGCGAGATAGCCGATGATGACAGGGCCGAGGACGGAACCGATGCGACCAACCGCAAGGGTTGTGCCCACGCCGGTGGCGCGCAGATGCGACGGGTAGGCGGCCGGGGTGACGGTGTACATGCCGGTCACGCAGCCATTGAGCAGCATGCCGACGAGCACTCCGAGCGTGAAGGCGACGCCTGGGATCGAGACTGAGTAGATGAAAGCTACCAGCGCGATTGCGCCGAGGATGGAGAAGGCGATCAGAACTTTGCGCGCCGAGACCTTGGTGGTGATGATGCCGAAGACAATCGAACCAATCGTGCCACCGAAGGACAACATGATGCCGCCGAGGATGCCCTGTTGGGCGGTCATGCCGGACTCGGAAAGTAGGCGAGGGGTCCAGGAGTTAGCGAAGTTGAAGCCGAAGTTGACGAAGCAGAATGCAATCCAGAGGCGGATCGTGACCGGCCAGAATTCTTTGGACACAAGCTGGCGAATCGGTGCCTTGTCCTGCTTGACCACTGGGTTGAGCTCAACATCGGTGCCGTGGCCGATGCGTGCAGAGATCTTGCGTACTGCATCGATGTCGCGGCGGTTGGAGAGGTAATCGGTGGATTCTGGCAGGATCACCAGGACTCCGAGAAGGCCGATTGCTGTCAAGATAGCGCCGGTGAAGAAGATCCATTCCCAGCCGATGGTCGGGATGAAGCGACCAGCGAGCACACCACACACTGCGGCACCAATGCCATAACCGGAGGCGTAGATAGCCATGGCCAGGCCGCGGTACTTACGGTTAGAGAACTCAGAGACCACAACCGTGATGCACGCGAGGATGCCACCCACACCGATGCCGGTGACAACACGCCAGAACATCAGGCCACCGAAGGAGGTGGCAAGTCCTGTCATGGCGAGACCAACGAGGTCGATCACGGTGGCCAGGATGATGATCTTGCGGCGACCGTATTTATCGGCGGCTGGGCCGAGGAAAAGGGCACCGATGCCCACACCGATCAGAGCTGCCGACAGTAGCCAGCCAAGTGCTGCGGAACCGATCCCGAATTCCTCGGTGATGGAGTTTGCGGAGTACGCCGTAGCGACGAGATCATAGCCGTCGAGGGCGTTGAGGTAGGTGACTAGGGCGATGATGAGCCACTGGTAGCCAGTCATACGTGAGTTGTCGATACGCGATCGAATATCTATCTGGGTAGACAAAAGTTGCATCCTTGCTACGTCGAAGAGGGAACAACTACCCGATTCAGAGTGGGCAGCTGGTTCCGTTCGGCTCAAGGGCTCTCGGCGTCACGGACTGTTCAGTTATGTACGAAAATTATGTACGAATGAGAAATTTAGCCTATTAGCTGAGAAACATCTAAATTAAATTCAGGAATTCTTAATATCGGGGCAAGCGGGGCTAACGGGGCAGGGGATCTCCGGCCCAATTTCCCCTCCCACCCCAATCCGACGAAAATGATTCTTTATGGGAACACATGTTGTGACGCCACAGACCAAGACTCCTAAAAGGGCGGCGCTTTCAAGCTGGATCGGATCAGCGCTCGAGTATTACGATTTCGCGGTCTACGGCACCGCAGCGGCGCTGGTGCTCAACCACCTGTTCTTTCCGGAGGACGCCTCTCCAGCGGTGGCCATCTTGGGTTCGATGGCCACCGTTGGAATTGCCTATGTTGTTCGCCCGCTTGGCGCGCTGATCATGGGGCCACTTGGCGATAGATACGGCCGTAGCTTCGTACTCATGCTCACCTTGTTCATGATGGGCGCTGCCACTTTTGCTGTTGGCCTGTTGCCCACCTATGAGCAAGTGGGAATTCTTGCACCAATTTTGTTGGTGGTCTGCCGCATATTCCAGGGCCTGTCGGCTGCAGGCGAGCAATCGTCGGCAATTTCTACTTCGCTGGAACATGCCGACGAAGACAAACGCGCATACACGGCTTCCTGGACTCTGCACGGCACCCAATTCGGCACGCTGTTGGCCACCGCCATATTCCTGCCATTTACGCTATTACTCACCGAGGAGCAGCTTTTTAGCTGGGGCTGGAGAATTCCGTTTCTGCTCTCGGCTGTGGTTGTGGCCGCGGCGTACCTGATTCGCAGGAACCTGACTGAGCCACCGACTTTCTACGAGTCGAAGAGTGAGAACCCACTGCGCGAAGTGCTTGCACACCACAAGGCTGCCGTCGTGCGAATCGCGTGCGCCGCTCTAATTAATACAGTCAATGTGGTTTTCACCGTGTGGTCGCTCAGCTTTGCTACCTCCATCGTGGGCCTAGATCGCTCCACGATGCTGCTGGTGAGCGTGGCCGCCAATGCTCTGGCTCTGATCGTGATCCCACTATCAGGGCGCCTGGCCGACAAAATTGGCCGAAAGATCGTGTTTATCACCGGTGCGCTGAGCTCGGGAATCATGATGTTCTTCTACCTCAACGCCATTGCCAGCGGGAATTGGGCCCTGATCTTTACCTGTGGCGTGCTCATGTCGGGTGCGTTCTACTCCATGGCGAACGCGACTTGGCCAGCCTTCTACGCTGAGATGCTCCCATCGCAGGTCCGCGTGACCGGCCTGGCGCTTGGCACACAGATCGGTTTTGCAGTCTCGGGAGGCTTCGCACCGGTGTTGGCCAGCTGGGTGGCGGGAGCAAACGGCGACAACTACCAGGCGGTTGCCGTGGCTGTGATCATCGTGTGCATTGTTTCTGCCATCGCCGCGATGACGGCGCGCGAAACCAAAAACCTCACCCTCAAAGAGATTGACGCGGTGCGCGCATGAGCTATCTAATTGGACTGATCGGCTCCGATATTCAGCTCTCGCGCACTCCGCGCATGCATGAAGAGGAAGGCCAGGCACAGGGACTACGCCTCGTTTATAAGCCAATCGATACAGCGCACGTGACTACCCCGTTCCCCGAACTCTTCGAGGCCGTGCAACAAGTGGGATTCGACGGAACCAACGTCACGCACCCCTTTAAACAAGAAGTTATGGGCTACCTCGACGAGATCGATGAGCAAGCCCGCAACTTAGGCGCTGTGAACACGGTGGTCTTCCGCGAGGGCAAGTCTTATGGCTACAACACGGATTTCAGCGGATATTCCCGCGCGCTGCGCTCCCTCGATGACCCCGATCTGAGCCACGTGGTCCAGCTCGGTGCCGGGGGTGCAGGCTCTGCGGTTGCGTGGGCGCTGCACGACGCGGGTGTCGAGGATTTAATCATCGTGGATCCCGACGAAGAGAAGGCACGGCATCTCGCGGAGCAGGTCGGTGCCAGGGTCGGGCTTTACGACGACATCGCCACCGCCACCGGTGTGGTGAACACAACTCCGTGTGGCATGCCTGCCCACCCAGAGCCAGCCTTTGATACCTCGCTGCTCACACCGGATATGTGGGTCTCGGACGTGGTGTACATGCCCGTGGAAACGGAGTTGCTGCGTCGTGCAAAGGCGATTGGCTGCATGACTTTGGATGGTTCGCGGATGGCAGTGGGCCAGGCGGTAGATGCCTTCGAATTGTTCACCGGGAGAGAGGCGAACGAAGCTCGCATGGCTGCCACGTTTGCCTCGTTTGATGCTTAAGCATTAGGAAATTACATCGCACACGAGCATGCGATCGGTAATTGCTTGTGGAGCACCTTGTTCTTTCCAGTACTCCACGTCATAGCAAGGGAACCCAGTCCACGTGGTACCGACGTGTGGAACGACCTCCCATTGCTGGTTGATGTAGCGCACAAAATACAACCCATCGGTTTGTGCCAACCCAAGGTTTGCCCAGGACCCGTCACAGTACAGTGCGCCTAGCTGGCCGGGCTCTACTTGCTCAATTGGTGTCCACTCACAATTGGCTTCTGGCGGCAGGGTAGTAGTTGGGGCACCATGAGTCGAGGCAATGGGCTGCATAGTAGGGACAGGTGCCGATGCGCTCGGCGGGGCACTCGAGGGGCTCGAGGGGCTCTGTGGCGCACACGCGACAAGCCCCGTTGCGACGCACAGGCTGGCTACCGCACTTGCGATTATCCGTGGCGTGCTCAATGTAGTGCCCATCTCAGTGCCTTCCTACTTGGTTTTATCGGGCGCAGGATCTAGCAACTTACCGACGATCACCCCAGCGACTAGGCCCCAGAAAGGTGCTGATAAACCAAGGAAAGTCACCTCAGTGATAGTTACTAAGAAGCATACCAGCGCACCCGTTGACCAGGAACCACTAAAACCTGCCACAAAGGCATTTTTGAGCGGGGTCAACATGGCAATTCCAGCCAAAGCCGCAATGAATGATGCGGGCATGGCAAGCATGAATCCAACAAAAGCAGGCGAAAAGATTCCGACGATGATCGCGCCCACCGCAGTGACCATCGCGGCTGCATAGTGCCGGGACTTATCCTTTCCAGAAGTAATTAGTGCGTTGGTGGGGCCCGTCAAACACGTCGAGGTGCAACCGAGCAAGCCAACTGGGATAGACCATAACCCGGAGGCGGCGGCAGAAAGGTTCACTCCTTGCTTGTGGCCAGCCGCGCGCAGAACCGCCAAGCCCTGACCGTTTTGCACGAAAACAACAGTGACCGCCAGTGGGATGACAAGCTCGACCATTGCCGCCCAAGAGAACTCGGGCGTGACCAATTGGGGCCGTGCAATCACGCCGTTATCTAGAATTCCGCCCTGCAGGCGACCCGCAAAGATGGCCACCAAAGTTCCCAGCACTGCTGCTGTGGCCACCGGCGGAAGGTACTTGCCCACCGTTGAGAACATTGTGAGTACTACGAAGACGACGACCATCGGGACGGCGATGAGCGGATCGTCGATAAGCGAATATATTAAGTCCGTGCCGAAGCGCAGGAACACTCCCGCAACCATGGCCATGACGATCGTGGCCGGGAGCAGGTCCATGATCTTGCCGATCAGGCCCGTCCAACCAAGCAGGAAAACCAGTACGGCTGTGGCCATATAGGCGCCGACGACTTCTTGGAGGCTGAGGTGGGTGAGTGCGTCGCCGACAAGAACGGTGCCGGGGATTGTCCAGAAAAACGCCATCGGCGAGCGGTACAGGTACGTCATCACTAGCGTGAGGATTCCGTTGCCGAGGAAGGCACCGAAGATCCACGACGAGGTCTCCTGCGGGGTGAGTTGACCTGCGGCCGTGGCGGCAAGGATCACAGCGATGGGACCCGAGGCCGAAAAGATCAGCGCTACCAGACCATTACCGAACTCCTGCGGGCCGAGGTCGCGGGCAATTTCTTTCAGTGTGGGCCGGGGCAAGGTCGGGCGCTCGACGGCGAGGAGCGGGAAAAGGCTCACTTCAATCTCAACTCCTGATCTAGACATTTAAACTGACAGATTTGCCCATGCTACGGGGTTATCTGTCAGTTACCTAGGAGTTTTCCCTAGTTCTGCCCCTAGAGAAAGTCCCTAATGGAGTCGGCGGTGAAAAAATAACCCCCTGCGTGCACTTCGCAAAAAGCACACCCAGAGGGCTATACGACGATTGGCCTACAAGAAGTCCACCAATGCCTTGGTGAACTGCTCTGGCGATTCCACGGTTGGCACGTGCGCGCCGGGGGAGACCACGACGGAGGTGACCTCGCCAGAGACACCAGAGGCGATCTCCTCCAACGCCGATGGTGGGGTGGATTTGTCCTGGTCACCAGCGATGGTGAGCACAAGAACGGTGATCTCGCCGAGACGATCGGCGAAGTCCCAGTAAGCAAGTGCGTCGGCGCCCTGCGCGTAGCCCTCACCCGAGGTGGACTTGATCATCTCAAGGTACTTGGCAACTTCTGCAGGGTTGTTTTCCTTGAAGTCGTCGGTGAACCAGAGGTCGAGAACGCCGTCGGCCATGGGTTCCATGCCCTCTGCACGTGTGAGCTTTGCACGACCCTGCCACTTCTCGGGACCGCCGAATTTGGTGGCGGTGCAGCATAGGGCGACCTTTTCTACACGATCGGAAGTTGCAGCGAGGTACTGCGCGATTGCTCCGCCCATGGATAAGCCGACCACCTTGAAGGAGTCCACGCCAGCCTCGTCCAGGGTGTCCAGGACGTCCTGCGCCAGATCGGCGACGGAGGTTTCACCAGGTGCGACATCGGCGACAGGGGAATTACCGTGCCCACGGTGGTCGAGGGCGAGGAGGTGGTGGGTGCCCTCTAACGCGTCGAGCTGAGGCGCCCACATCTCTGTGGTCGATGCGATCGAGCCTAAGAAAACCACAGTTGGGTTGTTTGCGTCGCCGCGTTCGACGTAGTGCAAGATTGTCATGTTTAAGCTTCCTTTTCGACGACTGCCGCCAAGCCCTGGCCACCGCCGATACACATGGTGACCAGTGCGCGATTCGCCTCGGTACGTGCCATGTAGTGCGATGCGGTAACCATCATGCGAGCGCCGGTCGCACCAACTGGGTGGCCCAAGGAGATGCCGGAGCCCGAAGGGTTGAGGCGCTCGTCGTCAGGCGAAATGCCCCACTCTTGCAAGCAAGCCAGTGCCTGCGCTGCGAAGGCCTCGTTAAGCTCGATCAGGTCGATGTCGTCGAAGGTGAGGTCGAGGCGGTCGAAGAGCTTCTTGGTTGCTGCAACTGGGCCGATGCCCATGGTCTCCGGTGCGACACCTGCGACGGCCCAGCCCTTGAGGGTGACCGATGGGGTCAGGCCGAGCTCCTCGGCCTTGGCGCGGGTGGTCACGATCATTGCTGCGGCGCCGTCGTTTTGGCCAGAGGCGTTTCCTGCGGTGACGGTCGCGTCGTCGAACTGACGGCCCATGACGGGACGCAGCTTTGCCAGGGACTCAAGGGTGGTCTCTGGGCGGATGTGCTCATCCTTGTCCACGATGATCGGGTCACCCTTGCGCTGTGGGACAGCAACAGGGACGATCTCGGCATTGAAGTAGCCGGCGTCGGTGGCTGCCGCTGCGCGCATATGGGAGTTGTAAGCCATCTCATCCTGCTCGTCGCGCGGGATCTTGTACTCGATGCGGACGTTCTCAGCGGTCTCGATCATGCCACCTGGGATTGGGTGGTTCTTGCCGCCGGCTTTCTCGCGGCCCTCGGCGAGACGGTCGTGGAGCACCATGTCGCCGCCCTTCTTGCCCCAGCGGATGTCAGCGTCGATGGTGTACTCGGTGCGCGACATGGATTCAGCGCCACCAGCAATGATGAGGTCAGCAGCACCTGCGGTGATGTGCGCGGCCGCGGTAGCAATAGCCTGGAGACCGGAGCCACAACGACGATCCAACTGCATACCAGGCACGGACTCGCCCAAACCAGCGTCAAGCGCAACGACACGGCCAAGAGCTGGGGCTGCGCCGTTGGGTGAAGCCTGGCCCAAGATCAAATCGTCGATATGCTCTGGGCTGATTCCGGACTCCTCAACGACAGCCTTGACGACGATTGACGCCAGATCCTGCACAGGAATGCCGGTGAACGCGCCACCGTAGCGGCCGACCGGGGTGCGCTTTGGGTTACAGATGACAATATCGGTGGGGTTAGACATGAGGTGCCTTTCTGTGGAGCTATATGTGGCTCACTGCGGGAGCAGTGCTGGGGTGAAACGTATGAAATTAGTTCGCAGAAACTTCTAAGACTGGGCCGTAGTTGTCGTAGTTGCTAGGTCCTTTGAAATGTCTCTGCAGGTATCGAGGAGCTCAGGGAGGAATTCTTCCAGCAGCGTGTCCATTGAACGCACGGACGTTTGGGTGGAAATATTCACCGCGGCGATCACTTCTCCTGATGAGTTATGAATTGGTGCTGCAAGCGAGCGCAGCCCTGGTTCGAGCTCTTGATCGACCAGGCACCATCCATCATTGCGCACTTGTTGCAGCGTGGCACGTAAATCGACTTCATCGATTTTCGTTATCGGTGTCAGGGTATTAATCTCGGCGGACTTAAAATATCGATCGAGTGCGTCAGGGGAGAGCCCTGCAAGTAGCACCCTGCCCATCGACGTGGCATAAGCGGGAAACCTGGTGCCGATGATGATATTGACCGTCATGATCCGGCGCACCGGGACGCGGCCAACATAAACCACCTCAGTGCCATCAAGAACCGACAAAGAACAAGACTCATCTGTCGCGCGCGAGAGCTTTTCTAGGTGGGGCTGGGCAATGGCGGGCAGGCCGAGGCCAGACAAATATGAGTAACCCAGCTCCAAGATCGCAGGGGTGAGCCAGAATTCCGAGCCATCGGTATCTGCGTAGCCCTCAGCAACCAAGGTGTGCAAGAACCTGCGTGCGGTGGCGCGAGCGAGCCCCGTTGCCTCTGCGACGCTGGACAGATTCTGGCGAGGATGCTGCGCATTGAAGGATCGAATCACTGCCAGGCCACGCGAAAGTGACTGGACGTGTGGGGATTCCGCCATGCTGTGCCCCTCCTTTGTGGTCTTAACGGTATGAGGTGTGATGGTTAGCTTAGCGAACAAAGTACGCTTTGTGAACCCTTGTGCAACAAGTGAACGGGCATGTAAGGTGGACCCATGCTTGATAAGACAATCGCTTCCATAGATGCGGCCGTGGCTGACATCCCTGACGGTGCTTCCATCGCCGTTGGTGGTTTTGGCTTGGTTGGCATCCCTGCCCGACTGATCGATGCTCTTCGCGCCCAAGGTGCCGGAGACCTAACCATCATTTCCAACAACCTTGGCACCGACGGCTTTGGTCTCGGCCTCTTGCTCGAGGACCACAAGATCACGCGTTCCATCGGTTCCTACATTGGTTCGAACAAGGAATACGCACGCCAGTACCTCTCCGGCGAGCTGACCGTGGAATTCACCCCGCAGGGCACTCTCGCCGAGCGTTTGCGTGCAGGCGGCGCCGGCATTCCCGCTTTCTACACCAAGGCTGGCGTTGGCACTCAGCTTGCTGAAGGCGGCATCCCAACGCGTTACAACACCGATGGGACCATCGCGGAATACTCTCGTCCGAAGGAAGTCCGCGAGTTTAACGGTGAGGCATATGTGATGGAAGAGGGCATTCGCGCAGATTTCGCCTTCGTTCACGCACATAAGGCCGACCGTTACGGCAATGTCGTGTTCTCGAAGACCGCGCAGAACTTCAACCCTGATGCTGCAAAGAGCGGCAAGGTGACCATCGTCCAAGCAGAGTACGTGGTCGATGAAATTGGCCCAGAAGACATTGACCTGCCAGGTATTTACGTCGACCGTGTGGTCGAGGTCGGACCGCAGGAAACGGGCATTGAAAACAGGACGGTGAGCAACTAATGACTTGGACTCGTGAACAAATGGCGGCACGTACCGCCCAAGAGCTAGAAAACGGCCAGTACGTCAACCTGGGCATTGGCATGCCTACCTTGATTCCTGGCTTCCTTCCGGAAGGCCTCGAGGTTGTTCTCCATTCCGAGAACGGCATCCTGGGCGTCGGACCATACCCAAAGGAAGACGAAGTTGATCCAGAAATGATCAACGCCGGCAAGGAGACCATCACCATTGGTCCTGGCGGCTCCTTCTTCTCTTCCTCTGAGTCCTTCGGAATGATCCGTTCCCGCGCCATCGACGTAGCTGTGCTCGGTGCGATGGAAGTTTCCCAGTACGGAGACCTGGCGAACTGGATGATCCCAGGCAAGAAGGTCAAGGGTATGGGCGGCGCAATGGACCTGGTCCACGGCGCAAAGAAGATCATCTTGATGATGGATCACACCACGAAGAAGGGTGATTCCAAGATCCTCACCGAGTGCAAGCTTCCTCTGACGGGTTCGAAGTGCGTCGATCTGATCGTGACCAACTACGCGGTCTTCGAAGTTGATTCGAAGAAGGGCCTGACTCTCGTTGAGGTTGCAGAAGGTGAGACCCTCGATTCGGTTCGCGAAGTGACTGAGGCTCCCTACGAGCTCGCGGATAGCTTGAAGTAGCTTGAAGTAGAAAGACTCGTTGAACTTGACTCGCCGATTAGAATTAGAGGAACTATGTCGGGTGGGGACGATACAATCTAACTTCACCTGACAGCAATAATCTCGACTCTTTTGGCGTTGAGATGTGCAGTAGTTAATCAAGTTGCAAATCAAGATGTCTCGAGTACAGCGAAGCGAGTTTAAGTTCACATATGGCAATCACCCAAGATAGCTCCGACCTGCTCAAGTGTTCCTTCTGCGGGAAGAGCCAAAAGCAAGTCAAGAAGCTCATCGCCGGCGGTGGCGTGTACATCTGCGATGAGTGTATCGAGCTGTGCAATGAAATCATCGAAGAGGAACTCCAGGCTTCCCAAGATGAGAACACCTCCGAGGAGAGCCGTCTACCGAGGCCTTCTGAGATCTCTGCTTTCCTTGACCAGTACGTAATTGGCCAGGACAGTGCCAAGCGCACCTTGTCTGTGGCCGTGTACAACCATTACAAGCGGATCAAGGCTGAGGAGCACACCTCGTCGCGAAGCAAACGCGACGACAGTGTGGAGATCTCCAAGTCGAATATCCTGCTTCTTGGCCCGACGGGCTCGGGCAAGACGTATCTGGCGCAGACGCTGGCACGCATGCTTGATGTGCCTTTCGCGATCGCAGATGCAACAAGCCTGACTGAGGCGGGCTACGTCGGCGAGGACGTGGAGAATATTTTGCTGAAGCTGCTCCAAGCCGCTGACTTTGACGTCAATCGTGCGCAGCACGGCATCATCTACATCGATGAGGTGGACAAGATCTCGCGCAAGAGCGAGAACCCTTCGATTACTCGCGATGTTTCCGGCGAAGGCGTGCAACAGGCGCTGCTGAAAATCCTCGAGGGAACTGTTGCGTCGGTGCCACCACAGGGTGGGCGCAAGCACCCGAACCAGGAATTCATCCAGGTGGATACCTCTAATATCTTGTTCATCGTCGCCGGCGCCTTCGCGGGCCTAGACAAGGTGGTTGCTGAGCGCGTGGGCAAGAAGGGGATCGGTTTCGGTGCCGAGATTGATTCCGCAAGCGAGCGCGATAAGCAGAACCTTTTTGCGCAGGCTCAGCCGGAGGATCTGGTCAAGTTCGGCCTCATCCCTGAATTCATCGGCCGTCTTCCTATTGTGGCAACAGTGGAAAACCTGGATCGTGAATCGCTGGTCCGCGTGCTCACCGAGCCGAAGAACTCCCTGGTCAAGCAGTACGAGCGGCTCTTTGCTATGGATGATGCACAGCTGACCTTCACGGATGAAGCGCTCAGCGAAATTGCGGATAAGGCCTCCGAGCGTGGCACCGGTGCTCGTGGTCTGCGCGCCATCATGGAGGAAATTCTGGTTCCCATCATGTACGAGCTGCCGGATCGCGATGACGTAGTCGAGGTCATCATTTCCGACGGGGTTGTGCGCGGTGAGGCGGAGCCAACGTTTGTGCTTGCCGACGAAGAGAAGAGCGCCTAGTAGATCTCGCTATCAATCTCGTAGAGTTCGCCGTTACCCGAATCGCGTGGTAGCGGCGATTCTTGTACGAGATAGCTGGAATGACCAGAATCTGGGATATTCGAGGTCAAAAAGGCGAGCACCGCATCGATGATGAAGCGGCGCATGCCTTCGGTGTTTTCTCGGCTGAGCAAGTCGATGTTAAACAAGTTTAGGGTGAGATTGCGGCTGGTCACCCGGTAGCTGGTCAACGAAATGATCAACACCAAGATGTCATCCGCGGAAATGTCGGGGCGGAATGCGCCAACATCTTGGCCCATCATGAGCAAGCGCTCAAGGTGGAGCGTGAGATCCGAGGTGTCGGTGATAGACGACATCTCTTGCAGTTCGAGGACTGGGTTGAGGCTTTCGCGCATGAGCAGGCGTAGCGCCTCAGGGCGCTCGGCCATCCGATAATAGAGCGCATCGACGAAGCGACGCACGCCCTCGACTGGTACCGCATAGGAGCGGTCGAGTACTTCGGCGGGGGGCTGCATGGCGCCAACCGCATAGATCAGTGCCTGTTGATAGAGGCCCTTTTTGTCGCCGAAATGATAGTGAATCATTCGCTTGGACATGCCAGATTCTTTGGCAATGGCATCTAGTTTGGTGTCGGCGAAACCTTGCTCCGAAAACTGATCGAGGGCGATGGAAATGACATGTTCAACGGGGACCCCACTCGAGGCTTCCGGTAAATCGGCCTCGAAGGGTTCCTGTTCCTGAGCATTTCTGCTTTCAGTCATGTTCACTTTCCTCCGAGCAACAATCGCAAGGATTGTTGCAATCAACATTCGCTATCTATCGTGCCCGAAACCCACCTAAAATTGTGAACAAGTATGTTTTTCCCAATATTTTGGGGGAAAATCCCCGGTTAATAGGGGGGAATAGGGGTATTTTCCCTGAACCTCTGGGGTCAAATCTGGCACCCTAACGGAGAACAATGATCATTCCATTCGAGTTTCATGGTGGCGGCGGCTCGAACGGCACGCCAAGGTTTCCGGAAGAGTGAACGGCAGTTAAAGCAGGGGCAAAAAATGTACAGTGGGGGGAAGGAAAAACGTCGATTTGACCCTATGAAGATGAGGTGGACGATCACATGGTGAACTCCCAACAGGCCCAAGCTCAGACCCCCGTAAAGGTAGCGGTTTCTGGAGCCTCCGGAAATATTGCTTATTCATTGCTGTGGCGTATCGCGAGCGGCGATGTGTTCGGCCCCGATCGCGAAGTGGAATTGAACCTGCTCGACATTCCGCAGGGAGTCCGAGCAACCGAAGGCGTCGCCTTGGAGCTGGAAGATTCTGCCCTTGGCCTGCTCTCTGCAGTCAATGTCACCGACGACGCCAACGTGGCATTCGACGGCGCTAATGCAGTGTTCCTCGTTGGCGCAAAACCACGAGGAAAGGGCGAGGAGCGCGCCGACCTGCTGAAGGGCAATGGCCCCATTTTCGGACCACAGGGCGCAGCGCTGAACAATCATGCTGCTGACGATGTTCGCGTGCTCGTCGTGGGCAATCCTGCCAATACGAACGCACTGATCGCTCAGCATTCTGCCCCGGATATTCCCGCCGAGCGCTTCAACGCGATGATGCGCTTGGACCACAACCGTGCGGAATCGATCCTGGCCACCAACCTCGGGATCAATACCCGTGAAATTGAGAAGCTCGTTGTGTGGGGCAACCACTCCGCAACCCAATTCCCTGATCTGAGCTTTGCTACTGCACGTGGCAAGATGCTTATCGACGAGGTCGATCAGGCTTGGTACACCGATGAGTACATTCCTCGCGTGGCAAAGCGCGGCGCCGAGATCATTGAGGTGCGTGGAAAGTCCTCGGCGGCGTCGGCTGCGTCGTCGGCAGTAGATCACATGCGTGATTGGGTCCAGGGCACCAACGGTTCGTGGACTACAGTCGCGATGCCTTCGCGTGGCGAGTACGGGGTGCCTGAAGGCCTGGTCTTCGGCTTCCCAGCTATCGGTGAGAATGGTGAATGGAAGGTTGTCGAGGGCCTTGACCTGAACGACTTCCAGCGCGAGCGGATTGAAGCAAATATCGCTGAGCTCCAAGCTGAGCGGGACTCTGTGTCAGACCTGCTGTAAACCTGCCAGCTCCGGTGATCCGGGCTAAGGTGGATTCATGCGCTACGGCATAGATTTTGGAACCACCCGAACGGTAATCGCGGAGGTCGATCGGGGGAACTACCCGGTTGTTAATGTCACCGATACTCAAGGTGACCCGCAGGAGTTCATCCCGACGGTAGTCGCCCACCACGATGGGAAACTACTGTCGGGCTGGGATGCCGAAGCTTTAGACGGGGTTGAATTGACGCGCTCTTTCAAGCGTTATCTCTCGGCCCCGGATGTCTCGGCGCACACCCAGATCAAGGTGGGGGACAAGAAGTTTCCCCTCTCTACGGTGCTCAGAGAATTTGCCACCTACGTGGTCAAGCAGTTGAAGGCTAACCTCGCCGACAATGAGCCGATCGAGATCATCTTAGGTGTGCCAGCTCACGCGCGTTCCGCGCAGCGTCTGCTTACGGTGGATGCCTTCACAAGGGCAGGCGCGACCGTCCTTGGCTTAGTCAATGAGCCAAGTGCTGCTGGCTTTGAATACAGCCACCGGTATTCCCGCACACTGAACACGAAACGCACCTCGATCATTGTGTTCGATCTTGGCGGAGGCACCTTTGATGCCACTCTGTTGCGCATCGATGGGCTTGACCACGTGGTGGAGCGCTCCACGGGTATTGCGCGCCTAGGCGGCGACGACTTCGATGATGTCCTTGCCGGATTGGTTCTGTCCCCGGAGCAGCTCTCCGCGGGCGTACCAGTACGCACGATGGATGCGATTCGCCAGGCAAAGGAACAAATCAAGCCCCAATCCAGGAGAATCCTCATCGACCTGCCAGAGGGTGAGGCTGTAGTTCTAGTGGCGGATTTCTTTGAGGCTGCAACACCGCTGGTGGAAAGCACTGTCGAGGCGCTCAAACCCTTACTCGGTGAGCAGGATTCGCTGCGCGAGACTGAGATCGCCGGGCTGTACCTCGTCGGCGGGGCCTCCGCGCTGCCACTAGTGGCCAGAATCTTGCGCGAGCGTTTCGGTCGCAGGGTGCACCGCTCGCCACTTCCTACGGCATCCACAGCTGTCGGGTTGGCCATTGCCGCGGACCCAGATTCTGCTGTTCAACTGCGTGATCGCCTAGCCAGGCGCATCGGCGTGTTCCGCGAGGAAGACGAAGGTGCCACGATCAGCTTCGATGAATTGGTCGGGCCGGAGGACTCGTCGACAAGCGAAGGCGAAATTAAAGTGACGCGAAACTACCAGGCCGCGCACAACGTTGGTGTGTTCCGCTACGTGGAGTACTCCAGCATGGATGACGACAGTCCCGGTGATTTCTCGGTGCTAGCGGAAGTCCGCGTGCCATTCGAGCGGGACCTGCGTGACGTGGCTAATCTCCAGCAGGTGGAAATCGCTCGCTCGGGACCTGGTCCGCTGGTGCGCGAGACCATCACCATTGACTCTGACGGTGTGGCTACGATTCACATTGCGCTCGACGACGGGTTTGAAGTAACAGTCCAAGCCGAGGTAGGGGTCGGCGCAGCAACCGGCTAAACTAGTCGGCGTGACTGATGCATTAGTGGGAAAGAATCGTGCGGATGCGCTCCCGAAGAATTGGGAGCCGCAGCACCTAGAGGCGGATATTTACAACAACTGGGTGGAGAAGGGCTACTTCACGGCCGATCCAGCCAGCGAGAAGCCCGGGTATTCCATTGTTCTTCCGCCACCAAACGTGACGGGCCAGCTCCACATGGGCCACGCGCTCGACCACACGTTGGCGGACTCACTTGTGCGCCGCAAGCGCATGCAGGGCTATGAGGTTTTGTGGTTGCCGGGCATGGACCACGCGGGTATTGCTACCCAGTCCAAGGTTGAAGCGATGCTGCAAGAGACCGAAGGCAAGAATCGCTATGACTACGGCCGCAAGGAATTTGTCAAGCGCGTGTGGGAGTGGAAAGAGCAGTACGGTGGCACGATCACCACGCAGATGCGCGCGATCGGCGATTCGGTGGACTGGTCCCGTGAAGCGTTCACCATGGACGACAATCTCTCGCGTGCGGTGCAGACCATCTTCAAAATGCTCTTCGACAAGGGCATGATCTACCGCGACTACCGCCTAGTCAACTGGTCGCCGGTTCTGGAAACCGCTGTCTCCGACATCGAGGTCGTGTACAAGGACGTCGAGGGTGAGCTGGTCTCTATTCGTTACGGTTCGCTTAACGACGATGAGCCGCACCTCATCGTTGCCACCACTCGTGTGGAAACCATGCTCGGCGACGTGGCTATCGCCGTGCACCCTGAGGACGAGCGCTACAAGGACCTCATCGGGCAGGAATTCGACCACCCATTCCGCGACGATCTCAAGCTAAAGGTTGTCGCCGATGATTACGTGGACATGGAATTCGGTACTGGTGCTGTAAAGATCACGCCTGCCCATGACCCGAATGACTATGAGATGGGCCTGCGCCACAACCTGGACATGCCGATCATCATGGACAAAACCGGCCGCATTGCTGATACCGGCACCCAGTTTGATGGTCTGACCCGCGAGGATGCCCGCGTGAAGGTCCGCGAGGCACTAGCCGAGCAGGGCCGCATTGCCAAGGAAGTTCGCCCCTACGTGCACTCGGTCGGCCACTCCGAGCGCTCCGGCGAGGCTATCGAGCCTCGTCTGTCGCTGCAGTGGTTTGTCAAGGTTGAAGAGCTAGCCAAGATGGCAGGCGACGCCGTGCGAGAAGGCGACACCAAAATCCACCCGGAGAGCATGGAAAAGCGCTACTTCGAGTGGGTCGACAACATGCATGACTGGACAATTTCGCGCCAGTTGTGGTGGGGTCACCGCATCCCAATCTGGTACGGGCCGGAAGGCGAAGTTGTCTGTGTTGGTCCAGATGAGGAGCCACCTGCCGGCTACGAGCAGGACCCAGACGTACTGGATACCTGGTTCTCCTCCGCGCTGTGGCCATTTTCTACGATGGGCTGGCCGGAGAAAACCGCCGAGTTGGAAAAGTTCTACCCGACGTCTGTGCTGGTCACCGCCTACGACATCTTGTTCTTCTGGGTTGCCCGCATGATGATGTTTGGCACCTTCGCAGGCAAGGAAACCCCTGAGGTTCTAGGCGAGGGCCCTGAAGGTCGCCCCCAGGTTCCTTTCCACGATCTCTACCTGCACGGCTTGGTGCGCGACGAAAAGGGTCGCAAGATGTCCAAGTCGCTGGGCAACGGCATCAACCCGATGGACTGGGTTGAAGAGTACGGCGCCGACGCGCTGCGTTTCGCCCTCGCTCGCGGCGCGAACCCGGGCGTGGACCTGCCCATCGGCGAGGACAACGCGCAGGCAGCGCGCAACTTCGCCACCAAGCTCTACAACGCCACCAAGTTCGCCCTGATGAACGGCGCTGCCGTTGGCGAGCTGCCAGCACGCGAGGATCTCACCGATGCGGACCGCTGGATCCTGGACCGCCTCGAAGAAGTACGTTCGCGTGTCGACGAGCGCCTGGATGACTACCAGTTCGCCAAGGCCAACGAGGACCTCTACCACTTCGTTTGGGACGAGCTGTGTGACTGGTACTTGGAAATTGCCAAGACACAGATCCCACGCGACGAAGTCACCGAACAGGGCCGCAACACCCAGATCGTGCTGGGTCGCGCTCTTGATGTGGTGTTGCGTCTTTTGCACCCAACCATGCCATTTATCACCGAGGTGCTGTGGCAGGCTCTGACGGAGGAAGAGACCATCACTCAGGCTGCATGGCCAACTTCTGCAGACACCAATGGTGGAGCGCAAACTGATGGGGTAGCAGCGCGCCGCATCGAAGATGCGATCAAGTTGATTACCGAGCTGCGTCGTTTCCGCGCCGACCAGGGAGTTAAGCCTTCCCAGAAAGTGCCGGGCCAGATTGATTTCGCTGCGGCAGACCTGGTGGGCCAAGAAACCCTGGTGCGCGATATCGCGAAGGTGGAAGCGCCGGGCGGGGACTTCGCCTCGTCGGCAAGCATTGAAATGCGTCTTTCCCAGACCACCTTGGACGTGGCCCTGGATACCTCGGGCACCGTCGACGTCGCGGCAGAGCGCAAGCGCCTGGAGAAGGAACTTGCCGCCGCACAGAAGGAGCTCGAGTCCACGGCGAAGCAGCTGGGCAACGAGCAATTCCTGGCCAACGCGCCGGAGGCTGTGGTGGCGAAGATCCGCGACCGTCAACAGTTGGCGCAAGAAGAATCAGAGCGAGTATCTGCCCGGTTGGAGGCATTGAAGTAAATGGCTGATCAAAAGTCTCATTCAGACGACGAGTCCATCAAGCGCATCCTCGAGGCGATCGATGCCGGCTCGGTGTCTGCGGAGGATTTAGATTTCGACGCTGATGAGGAGCTTCCTGAACAGCCGAACTTTGACATTCAGACCACCGATCACGGCATTACCTTGAACCTCAGTCGCGCAGACGCGGGCCACCAGGCAGTCGATGACGAGCCGGATTATGACGATCTTGAAACTGAGACCGTCGAGCCGATTGATCGTCCTGCCACCGAGGCCGATCTTGCAGAACTTGCGCGCGTGGTAGCCGAATTGGATTCCCGCGCCTCCGAGCGCGAAATTGACCCATCGACTGAGAAGATCGCCATGTTGATGGATATCCTCGGCTCGCCGCAGAAAAACTTTAAGACGATCCACGTCTCGGGAACGAACGGAAAGACCTCCGTGGTGCGGATGATCTCGACCTTGTTCGAGGCATTCCACCGCCGGGTGGGCTATTTCGTCAGCCCTCAGCTCGAATCGATCACCGACACCATCAGCATCGATGGTGCGCCGATCCACCCCGAGGATTTCGTGCGCACCTACGACGAGATCAAGCCGTACATTTCTGTTGTCGACGAGCGCTTTGACACCCCGCTGTCCAAGTTCGAGGTGCTCACCGCGATTGCCTATGCAGCATTCGCGGATGCGCCTGTCGATGTGGCGATTATCGAAGTCGGCATGGGCGGGGCCTGGGATGCCACAAACGTGATCCAGGCAGACGTGGACGTGATCATGCCGGTCGCCCTCGACCACACGGATTTCCTTGGCAGTACCCTCGGTGAGATCGCATCGGTGAAGGCCGGCATTATCACCAACCCGGATGCCGTAGTCGTGGTGGCCGAGCAAGAACCTGAAGCCATGGAGGCGATCCTCAAGCGTGCGGTGGAAACCGATAGCGCAGTGGCTCGGTTTGGCTCCGAATTCGACGTGAAGGAATCCTCTGTGGCCGTGGGTGGCCAAACCTTGACCCTGCAGGGACTCGGCGGCACCTACGAGGAGATCTTCCTGCCGCTGTCCGGTGCGCACCAGGCTAGCAACGCGTCTGTGGCATTGGCCGCCGTCGAGGCTTTCTTCGGTGCCAACTCGGAACACCAGCTCGACCAGAACACCATCCGGCGCGGGTTCGCGGCAGTGGAGGTCCCGGGCAGACTTGAGCGCGTCAGCTCCACGCCTACAACTTTTGTAGATTCCTCGCACAACCCGGCCGGTGCCGTTGCACTTGCCGAAGCTCTTGAGCGTGATTTCGATTTCACCCGCTTGATCGGCGTGGTGGGTATCTTGGAGGATAAGGATGCCGCGGGTATTCTTGCCGCACTAGAGCCGGTGTTAGCCGAGGTGATTGTCACCCAGCCGGACTCGCCGCGCGCATTGGACACCTACGAGCTGGCAGAAATTGCGCGCACGATCTTCGGTGATGAGCGCGTCCATGTTGAGGAGCATCTGCCCGCAGCGGTGGAGATGGCTCGTGAATTATTGGACGAAGAAGAGGCTGAGCTTGGCACCGGCATCGTGGTGACCGGCTCGGTTGTTACCGCGGGACAAGCGCGCGCACTGTATGGAAAGGACTCCTAGATGAGCAACGACGAGACCATAGGAACAGAAGGCAGCCCCGCAAACGGCACTGACGATACCGTCGGTCCGCTGGGCAAGGGCCACGCCCCAGCGAAGGACCCCATGAAGGGCCTCAACGGGGTGATCTCGGCGACCCTGATCCTCGAGGCCATCACCATCTTCTTGTCGCTGACAGTAATTTTGCGTATCGACGACGGCGTGTTGTGGACCACTCCCAACTGGGTCTACCTCGTAGCACTCGGCACCGCGCACACCGTGCTAGCCTTCATGACCCGCTTCAAGTGGGCCCTGCCCGCAGCGATTGTCCTGCAGGTCTTCCTGCTGCTGGGCATATTTATCCACTGGTCCATCTTCGCCATTGGCGTGATCTTTGCCCTTGTGTGGTGGTTCGTGCTTACTCTGCGTCGCAACCTGCTCGATCGCATGGAACGCGGCCTGCTGGTCACCCAGCACATGGGCTAAAACCTGCTTAAGGAGCCACCGATGTCCGGCTGGATTGTGGTGAACCACTTTTACTCTTCGCCGAAGTTCGATGAACTTCACGCCTGGCTACAGCGGTCCGCCGCACGCGCTGGCCTGTCCGCGGAGCTAATTACCAATGCGCAGGTCCAGGGACGACTTGCGCACACCACCCCGGACTGGGTGCTGTTCTGGGATAAAGATGTGCATATGGCTCGGCGCATAGAAGCCAGTGGCGTGCGCTGTTTCAATTCCGCAGCCGCCATCGAGGCCTGCGACGACAAATACTTCACCTACGTTCGGCTGCTAGATAGCGGGGTTGCCCAACCCGAGACGTGGCTTGTCCCTCTGCGGTATACACCGGTGTCCTGGCAAGACGAGCCGTTTATCGACGAGGCCATCGCCGCCCTTTCCCTCCCGCTCGTAGCAAAAGAGTCCTTCGGTTCCTTCGGTGCCCAGGTACACCTGATGCACACCCGCGAGGATCTGGTGTCCTGGTTGGACCAGCTGGGCACCCGCGCGGGCCTGCTGCAGAAGTTCGTTGAGGCCGCCGCCGGCCACGACCTGCGCCTGCAAGTGGTGGGCGACGAGGTGGTCTCCGCCATCGAGCGCACCGCGTCCGACGGCGAGTTCCGCGCGAACCTTACCCACGGTGGCACCGCGCGCACCATCACTCCCACCGAGGCGCAGTGCACCGCTGCGCTGCAAGCCTCGGCACACCTGGGATTAGATTTCGCGGGCGTGGACCTGCTCATCGACGCCGATGGGACCCCCATTGTCTGCGAGGTCAACTCCAACGCCCACTTCGTGAACATGTCGCGCACCACCGGCATCGACATCGGTGACGCGATCATGGCCTATATCCGCGAGCAGACCTCCCGTGCTTAACTTCTGGCTCGTCTACGACGCTGAGCGTCGTGCCCGTAACCAGTGGATGATCGACCATTACATCGAATGCGGCGCGCAGCAAGGGATCAAGATTTCGCTTCTCGACGAGCACCTGCCCCCGCTAGCCGAGCGCCCCGATGCAGCGATCTTTCGTTGCGTGGCCCCCGAGTTACGCACGCAGTGTGAGCGCCGAGGCATCCCGGTACACAACCCCACCGATGTGGCCTCGGTGACTAATGACAAGTGGTCTACCTACGAGTATTTTTCCGCGCGCGGAGTCCCGATGCTTCCGACGGTGCAGGTTTTTGAGTCAGTGCCCTTCGAGTATCCGTTTGTGATCAAACCCGTCGATGGGCATGGGGGAGACGGTGTCGAATTAGTGCGCGGGCCGAAGGATTGGGCGGGCTATTCGTCGCGAAGCAATGCGTTGATTGCGCAACAACCGGGAGATACCCCGGGCGTGGATCTGCGGATCTATCTGCTGGGTGGGGAAGTGGTGGCGGCGATGCTGAGGGAATCGGCGAGTGATTTTCGCTCGAACTTTTCGCTCGGTGGTAGCGCGCGGGTTTATGATCTCAGTGCGCAGGAGCGCGGTTTAGTCGAGCAGATTGTGGCGGCGCTGCCGAGTCTGTGGGAAAGCTTCGTGGGCATTGATCTTCTGCCGCATGCAGGAGGATGGGTGCTCAATGAGATCGAGGATGTGGTGGGCACACGCATGCTGTATACACATACCGACATTGATATTGTGCCGGAGCACTTAAGGTTCATTGCGAAGAGTTTGGGCTGTCCGGACAAGTCGGCGGGACTCGATTAGTCTGGCCACTATGCGGATTTTGTACTTTGTTCTTGCTGCGGTGTTCACAATTGCGGCGCTGGTTTTGACCTGGACCGGTGCTTCGACCTGGTTGGCGTGGGTGGCCCTGGCTGCGGCTGCCGTATTTTTGGTGCTCGGCTTGATGAAGAAGGCGTCCGAGATGGAGCCAGAGAAGCTGGAACTGACTGAAGATCAGAAGAATACGCTTCGCCAAATGAAGCGCGAAGGCAATGAATCCGGGGCGATCCGGCAGGTGCACATGTGGTTTCGCTATGCCTCGGCAGAGGATGCACAGCGCCTTGTACGTGAACTAGACCGTTAGGGAGGTTGGTCCTGCGTCTTGTTTGAGTGTCTTGTAATCTATCTAGCATGACTGAACGTACACTCATCCTTATTAAGCCAGACGGCGTTGCAAACGGCCACGTTGGCGAGATCATCTCCCGCATCGAGCGCAAGGGCCTCAAGCTCGTTGAGCTGGATCTGCGCACCGCTGACCGTGCAACCGCGGAGAAGCACTACGAAGAGCACCAGGACAAGCCATTCTTCGGCGAGCTGGTTGACTTCATCACCTCCGCACCTCTGGTTGCTGGCATCGTCGAGGGCGAGCGTGCAATCGAAGCTTGGCGCCAGCTTGCTGGTGGCACCGATCCTGTATCCAAGGCAACCCCAGGCACCATCCGCGGTGACTTTGCTTTGACCGTGGGCGAGAACGTTGTCCATGGCTCCGACTCGCCAGAGTCCGCAGAGCGCGAGATTGGCATCTGGTTCCCAAACAAGTAAGACCAAGTTAAAAACTCCTGTTCCCAGCATTTGATTGCTGTGAACGGGAGTTAGTTGTTTTCTAGCTTAAGCATTGCGCCAATCGCCCTGGTAGTCGTTCTTCTTCATCCAGTCTTTTACATACGGGCACTCTGCAACAATGGTCAGGCCCTTGCTGGAGGTGTCCTTGGCAGCTTCGCCGACCAAGAGACCTGCAAGGCCACGCCCACCGAATTCTTCCTTCACCACGGTGTGGGTGAAATACCGGTCGGTGCCGTAAACCTCGTACTCGAGGTAGCCTGCAGGAGTTTCGCCATCCTGATAAGAAATGGTGTAACGGCGCAGGTCCTGGTCGTGCTTGATGTCAACCTTATTGTTCTGCTTGTCTTCCATGGTGCCATGTTAGACGAAACGGACATTTCCTAAACACTCCACACACCGAAACAGGGCTAGTTTGCGGGTGAGCCAGTGGGTTAAAAGCGAATACCCAAGGCGTTGGCTACGCGTCGGTAGTACGGAACGTACTGGCCGATGGACCCATCGGCAGCAAGCAGAACGGAATCAAGCAGGTCGAGTAGCTCATCTTGGGAAGATCCCGAATTAGCCATGACCGTTGCTGGATCACGTGGATCCTCCGGTGCTGGGGCAATCTGTTCGCCCGGAGTCGTTGGCGCTGGCGTGCCGGACTTTGAAAGAGTGACCTGGTCGACGAGCTCGTCGGAGTAGGTGTTGTGAGTAGTGAGCGTGATCTCGTCAGCGCTGATCTGCACGTTGGTGTAATCCGGGGTGTAGTCCTGCTGCCAGTAGGCGGTAGTAGGAAGCTCGAGGCCAGTGCCCAGTGTGTCCGAACGAGAGGCATCAGCGTGTGAGTTACCAAGCTGGTCGTAGAAGTCGTAGTACTTCGAACCTGTAGCGGTGGTGAGGGTGACGTAGAGGGTCTCGCCTTCGGTAGGAACAATGCGATCGCCGACCTGTGCGGGAGCCTCAGGGACCTGCGGAGTCGTGCCGTTCATCAGGTGGGAGCGGGTGTAGATATGGTCGTGGCCGGACATCACCAAGTCCACCCCAGTCTCCGAGAAGACTGGAGTCAAGCCTTCGCGGACAGCTTCGACGTCAGCGTCGTGGGTGTGGCTGCCCTGGGAAAATGGGGCGTGGTGCATGCCTGCGATGATCCAGTCCTTATCGCCACCGTGGGCTGCCACGGTGTCGCGAATGAACTGCTGGTGGCGCGCAATGTCCTCCGGCGTGCTGAACATCGAGTTGATCCCAATGAACAAAACATTGTTGTGCTCGAAGTAGTAGTTGGCGCTGTCGCCCTGCTCATTGGGCAGGTTGTAGTGTTCGTCGAAGTAGTGCTTTCCCAGCTGGTAGTCCTCGTGGTTTCCGTACAAAACCGCGGTGGGGTACTCGCGCACCTGGTCAGGGGAGAGGAACTGTGCGTACTGCGCGACCTTGTCGCCCCAGCCTTCCACCTGATCGCCTAGGTGAAGGAGAAAGGATGCATCTGGGTAATTAGCTGTGGAGACAGCAGTGGTGTCGCGCCAGGTCTGGCCGTTTTCTTCTACCTTGAGGTCCACACCGATCTGGGCATCGGTGTAGGCGAGGAAGTTCCAGTTGGCGTCGGTATCGTCGGTGGTGAACTCATAAGCCGGTGACCAACCTGCAGCATCCGAGCCTATCGAGTAGGAATACTTGGTGGCAGGAGTAAGGCCCGTGACCTCGGCGTGCTTGGAATTGAACATATGGGCGCCGCCGTCAACGTCGTAGCCGGAGAATTCCTGCACCTGATCAGGAGCATCGACAGGGTGTACGCGGACGAATTCCTGGCCCTCGTAGTCGGAGCGCCAAGACAATTGGACACCAGAATTATCTGGGCCAACGCCGAGAATTGTGCGGAAGGTTGGGTCATCTTGAGCTGTTGCTACAGGGGCACCGAATGCGGTCGATGCGGCTAGCGCCAGCGCGGTGATAATGGCTACGGGAGAAGTGCGACGCACGGAAAACCTCTTCGATTTTGCGAAAAATACGGATAACTATGGCGGCAGGGAAAAGAATGACCAAGCTATTAAATCGGAGTGATATGTCTGAAATGTGGCACTTGAGTGAACGCTAAAAGAATTGAGCTTTGTTGGGGCAAACTAAGAATTGCCTGAAGGTTACTAGTGTGTTAACTGGGTAAATATTCGGAAAAGATTGGCCTAATAGTTGGTTTAACAGCTTGCCAAGCAAATACTGCGTTTGAAAACTGTTCAGCGTGAACAATTCAACATCCCACGGAGTACCCCGCCGTCGATTCCTGCAATCCACAGCCATCGCCACCGCCGCAGTTGCGGCAGCCGGAGCGGTACCCGCGCAGGCACAGTCTTCGTCGTCAAGCTCGGTGCTTCCTGGGGCCCGGGCGCTGCCGGGCTTCGTCACACCACCGACCACCGTGTTCATGCACGGTGTTGCCTCGGGTGACCCGATCCCGGATTCCGTGGTCCTGTGGACGCGCGTAACCTCAAGCGAGGAGGCAGTGCCGGGCTCGGGGCTTGGCGACGACGTCGTGGTGCGCTGGGAAGTCTCTTCAACCGAGGACTTTGCCTCGATTGTTACCTCGGGCGATGTCGTGGCTACCGCGGCTGCCGACCACACCGTGCACGTTGACCCGCACGGGCTCGAGCCAAACTGTATTTATTACTACCGCTTCCATGCTCTTGGGCAGACTTCGGCAGTTGGACGGACCAAGACGGCACCGGACTACACAGAGGAAAACACCGAGGTGAATTTCGGTGTTGCCTCGTGTGCAAACTGGGAGTCGGGTTACTTCTCCGCATACCGGGGACTGGCAAATAAGGCACTGGCTGGTGACATTGACGCCGTAGTCTTCCTCGGCGACTACATCTATGAATACGAAAACGGTGGCTACGCGGGTAAATCTGGCGTTTCGCGCCCGCACTGGCCAGCACACGAGATACTCACCCTGCGGGACTACCGCACTCGTCACGGCCGCTACAAGCAGGACTCTTACCTCCAAGAAGCACACCATGCCGCACCGTGGATTGTGATTTGGGATGACCACGAAACCGCGGATAACTCCTGGCGTGATGGCGCGGAAAACCACACCGAGGGCGCTGAGGGCGCATGGATCGATCGCAAGAATGCAGCCATGCAGGCGTACTTCGAGTGGCTGCCGGTGCGTGCATCGAACCCATCTGAGGGCGGTCATCTCTACCGCTCGCTGCGTTTTGGTTCCCTGGTCGAGCTGACCATGATGGATCTACGCACCTACCGCGATGCCGAGACCAGCTCGGCGTACTTCAATGCCCCAGACCGCACGATGCTAGGCAGCGAGCAATTCGAGTGGCTGCGCAGCCAGATCCGCACCTCGCAGACGAGCTGGAATGTGCTGGGCAATTCGGTGATGATGGCTCCGCTGAAGCTTGGCACTATCCCGGAAACCAGCTCCCAGGCATCCTCTGCCAATGAGGCAATCGGGTGGATCAGCGAACGCTCCACAGGCATCGCGCTGAACTCGGATCAGTGGGACGGCTATGCCAACGATCGGCGCATTTTGCTCCAAGAGCTCAAGGATAAGGGCAGCAATATCTTGTTCCTGACCGGAGATATCCACTCCGAGTGGGCCAACGAGATTTACCTTGGCGACGAGCGCATCGGCGCGGAACTTGTTGGTACGAGTATCTCGGCACCAAACGTCGACGAGATCATCACCACGAATACTGGCCAATACGTGCCTGAAAACAACCAGGTCAGCCTCATGGTTGAAGACATTGTCCGAGGCCAGAACCCGTGGGTCAAGCACCTCGACTTCGATGCTCACGGTTTCGCAGTGGTCAGCATTCACCCTGCGGACGTGACCATGGAGTACTACCGCGTCTCCGATGTTGAGGTAGATAACGCACCTGTGCACCTTGCGGTGACCAAGCAATGGTCCCCGGAGGCGGGATTCATCCAGTAAGAGTGCGCTAGTAATCACATTTTTAATGCAGGTTGAACGCCGATTCTTTGGCGAGCTGTGCCACAATGGAGAGCAGCGCGTACCGGCCAAGCCCAAGTGGGGCTTGGCATCATGGCGCGCCGAACAAGCTTTTGGTATTACAACACCAGTTCCGTTGTGAGTGTGGTCCCTGTGTGGCGGCGGCGATGCGGTAAGAAACCCGCAGATTACATTGCCAGCGCCCGGTGGCTATGTCCAACGGGCGTAACAATAGGAGACCGTCGTGGCTGAAAATAGTGACAATCAAGAAAAACAAGAAAATACTGCGCAGCCTGCAAAGAAGACCCGCAAGCGGGCTACCAAGAAGGCCACCCAGAAGGCACCGGTGAAAGAGCCTGCCAAGGAGAAAAGCCAACTGGAGTCCTTTGACCGTTCCACGATCGGTGAGAAAATCCGCGTCTTCTCCCTTGCCAAGGCGTTGGGCCTGCCGTCGAAAGACGTGGTCATTGCCCTCAATGGCATGGGCTTGGTCAAAGTCGCCCAATCGACACTGACCCGTGCGGAAGCTCTGCAGTTAATTGATACCCTCCAAGGTGCGGCCGCTGATCCCAACGTGGACTCGATGGTGCCAGAGGATGTCGCGGCCGAAGCCGACGAAAAGATCCGCGAGCGCGTGCGCAAAGATGTGGAAAACGAAATCCACCAGATCGAAGCCAAGGTTGATTCGGATCTAGCTAGCCACGAAGACGATTCAGACGATTCAGACGTTGTAGATGATGTAGACGATGAGCCACTGTCTGACATCACACCTGAGATCACCCCTGCACCTGCCGAGGACACCATGGCAGAGGCATACGCGCCAGTGTTTAAGGCTCCCGAGCGCTCAGAGCGCCGTCGCGCTCGTCGTACCACCGACGCCAACCAACCGGAGCGGGAAAATCGTCGCGAAGCGAACAATCCAAGCGTCGATGAAGCAGTGCTTGACAACGATGCCGCTGACCAAGACTTAGACTCCGAAGAAGCACAGCCGGAGCTGAACAACGAGCCAGTGGCAATTAAGGGCTCCTCGCGGCTGGAGGCGCAACGTCGTCGCACCAGCGAGCGTCGCGCAGAGGGCCGCAAGCGCTCCCGGATTGTCTCGCAAGCGGAATTCTTGGCGCGCCGGGAATCAGTGGAGCGTTCGATGATTGTCCGCGAACGTGAACGCCACGATCACCACGGCCGGATTACACAGGTGGGCGTGTTGGAAGACGGCCTGCTGGTTGAGCACTTTGTCACCTCGGATGAGAACAACTCGATGATTGGCAACATCTACCTGGGGCGCGTGCAAAATGTGCTGCCGTCGATGGAGGCTGCATTCATTGATATCGGGCAGGGTCGCAATGGCGTGCTCTATGCCGGCGAGGTGGACTGGAAGGCTGCTGGTCTGGGCGGACGTTCGCGCAAGATTGAGCATGCGCTGAAGTCCGGCGACCAGGTGGTCGTGCAGGTGACCAAGGATCCCGTGGGGCATAAGGGTGCGCGCCTGACTACGCAGATTTCCTTGGCTGGCCGCTACCTTGTGTACGTTCCTCGTGGCCGCAGCGCCGGTATTTCGCGGAAGCTCCCGGCTCCTGAGCGCAAGCGCTTGAAGGATATCTTGAACAATGTTGTCCCAGGTAAGGGTGGTGCGATTATCCGCACCGCGGCAGAGGGCGTATCTGAGGAAGCCATTGCGGCGGACGTGAATCGTCTGCACACCCAGTGGGAGGCAATTCAGGAGCAGGCCGAGAAGGAGAAATCCTCGAAGGGCGCAAAGCCGGTCACTCTCTACGAAGAGCCGAACATGCTGGTCAAGGTCATTCGGGACCTGTTCAATGAGGACTTCAAGGAACTCATCGTCGACGGCAATCGCTCCTGGAACGTCGTGCACAATTACGTAGATAAGGTTGCGCCGGATCTGTCTGACCGTTTGGTCAAGTTCGATCGAAGTGCCCACGGCGGTGCTGATGCCTTTGAAGAGCATCGTGTCGACGAACAACTGCAAAAAGCACTCGGTCGCAAGGTGTGGCTGCCTTCCGGCGGTACCTTGGTGATCGATCGCACCGAGGCCATGACGGTGATCGATGTGAACACCGGCAAATTTACGGGTTCGGGCGGCTCCCTGGAAGAGACCGTTACCTCCAATAACTTGGAGGCGGCCGAGGAGATCGTGCGTCAGATGCGCCTGCGCGATATGGGTGGCATGATCATCGTTGACTTCATTGACATGATCCTGCCGGAAAACCAGGAATTGGTGCTGCGCCGCCTGAAGGAGGCGCTGGGGCGCGATCGCACTCGCCACCAGGTCTCCGAGGTGACCTCACTTGGTCTGGTGCAGATGACTCGCAAGCGCCTGGGCACCGGGCTGCTGGAGACCTTCTCCACCGAGTGTGAGTGCTGTGGTGGTCGCGGCATTATTATCCAGGATGATCCGGTTGAACATGACCAGAATCATCACGACAAGTGGGAAAAGAAGCACCACAAGTCGGAGCATGATCCTTCGTCGCATCCGGCAGCTGTAGCAATGCATTCGCGCGAGATCGCGCCGGAGACGCAGTCGCACGAGGAACAGCAAAACCGCGAAAGCTCCCGCGAAACTGCTGAGCCCGCAAAGGATTTTGAAGCCCTGGCCGATTCTGTGATTGGCATCACCGAGCCGGATTCGGAGCCGGATTCGGAGCAGGATTCGGCGAGCGAGTCCAGCTCCGAAGAGTCCACTCGCCGTGGCTCCAAGCGCCGTGGCCGTCGAGGCCGGGGACGTGGCAAGGGTCGCACGAATGAGCAGGTGAGCGAGAAGACAAGCGAGGTCACAGAAGATCAAGCGCTTGACGACGATTCCGCAGGCGTAGTTGGTGAAGGGGAGAAGTCCTTCGATCAGGCGGTTGCAGAATTTGAAAGCTCGCCTCGTCGCAAGCGGAAGACCCGTGGAAATTCTCGCTCCGATCATCGTCCTCGCCAGGAAGACTTTGTCAAAGAGGTCAAAGAGGTTGAAGAGGTAGCCGAGCCAGAGCCAGTGCAGGCGGCACCGAAGCGATCGGGTCAGCCTGTCGTCGAAAAGGTCCTTGATACAAGGACTTCCGGATCAAGCCGTGGCAGGCGCCGCGCGGTGCGCAGGACCACTCCAGTGGAGACGGCACCTGCCGAGGAAAAGACTGAGGTGAAGACTGAAACTTCCCAGGGATCGGAACAGTCGCGGGGACGTGGGCGTCGCCGTGCGACGAGGCGAAGTTCTCAAAGTTAAGGCGTTTTGGAGATTCAGCCTGTTCCGGTGTAATCTTTGACAGTCGTTGTTTTAAGGTGCACCCGCCAACATTCCCTTGTGGAGTTGTGGCAGGAGGTCCGCGCCTTGGAACACATTAACAATCATTGTCCATCGAGATAGCCACACAACTGTGGCTATCCAGCGAGTTTAGATAAGGGGTGACCCTCTATGTACGCGATCGTCAAGACCGGCGGAAAGCAGTACAAGGTTGCCGAAGGCGACCTCGTCAAGGTCGAGAAGATCGAGGGTGAGCCAGGCGACGCCGTGGCTCTCACCCCGGTTCTACTTGTCGATGGTGCCAACGTCACCACAAAGCCAGAAGACCTTGCTAAGGCAGCAGTCTCTGCAGAGATCGTCGAGCACGGTAAGGGCCCGAAGATCGATATCATGAAGTACAAGAACAAGACTGGTTACAAGCGCCGTCAGGGCCACCGTCAGCCATTGACTGTTCTGAAGATCACCGGCGTTAAGTAAGCCGAGAAATTTTCCTTAAAGGAGGAAGAACATGGCAAGTAAGAAGGGCGCATCGTCCACCTCGAACGGTCGTGACTCCGAGGCAAAGCGTCTTGGCGTCAAGCGTTTCGGTGGTCAGCAGGTGAAGGCAGGCGAGATCATCATCCGTCAGCGTGGTACCAAGTTCCACCCAGGTGAGAACGTAGGCCGCGGCGGCGACGACACTCTCTTTGCTCTTGCAGCTGGCTCCGTTCAGTTCGGTATCAAGCGCAACCGTCGCATTGTGAACATCGTTCCTGCTCAAGAGCAGGTCGCTGAAGCAACTGCGTAAGCAATCTTCAAACTAATGCCGCTACTTCCCGGAGCCCGGGCAAGTAGCGGTATTAGTCTTTTTGCCCCAGCACAAATGCTGCTACCATCAGGCAATATTACACATGCTAGAAAGGCACGATCATGGCACAATTTGTTGACCGCGCAGTCCTCCACCTTCAATCAGGGGACGGCGGGCACGGATGTGTCTCCGTGCACCGCGAAAAGTTCAAGCCACTCGGCGGCCCAGACGGCGGCAACGGTGGCCACGGCGGCGACGTCGTGTTTGAAGTGTCCACTCAGGTTCACACCCTGCTGGACTTCCAGTACCGACCGCACATTAAAGCCGGTCGTGGCGCGAATGGTGAGGGTGACCACCGCAATGGTGCACGTGGCGAAGATCTGATTCTCCCTGTTCCAGTGGGCACCGTGGTTAAGAATGACAAGGACGAGATCCTCGCGGATTTGGTTGTTCCTGGTACTCGCTTTATCGCAGCTCAGGGTGGCTTTGGTGGCCTGGGAAACGCGGCCCTGGCCAGCACGAAGCGCAAGGCCCCAGGTTTTGCGCTGAAGGGCGAGCCAGGAGAGATGCTAGATCTCACGCTTGAATTGAAGTCCATGGCCGATGTTGGCTTGGTGGGCTTTCCTTCGGCAGGTAAATCGTCGTTAATTTCTGTGCTCTCTGCCGCCAAGCCGAAGATCGCCGACTACCCATTTACCACCTTGAAGCCAAACCTTGGCGTGGTTAACGTCGGTGACGATACCTTTACCATCGCCGATGTGCCAGGCCTGATTCCGGGTGCCAGCCAGGGTAAGGGTTTGGGGTTGGATTTCTTGCGCCACATTGAGCGCACTGCCGTGCTTGTGCACGTGGTTGATACCGCAAGCATGGATCCGGGCCGTGACCCAGAATCTGACATCGAGGCGCTCGAGGCGGAGCTAAACACCTACGCTGAGGCCCTCGACCATGACTCAGGCTTAGGAGATCTGCGCGATCGCCCCCGCCTGATCGTGCTGAACAAAGCCGATGTGCCGGAAGCACGTGACCTCGCAGAGTTTGTGAAGGCGGATCTGGAGGAGCGCTTCGGCTGGCCAGTATTTATTATCTCTGCAGTGGCGCGTCAGGGCCTCGACGAGCTGATCTGGGCGCTGTGGGAGATTGTGAAGAAGGCCCGAAAGAAGCGTCCGAAGCCAGAGAAGGCGGCAGCAGCAACAGTGATTCGCCCGCAGGCTGTGGATCAGCGCAGTGGCATTGTTGTTGAACCGGATCCGGACTTCCCAGGTGCGTTCGTGGTTCTCGGCGAGAAGGTCGAGCGGTGGGTCCGCCAGACGGACTTCGAAAACGACGAGGCCGTTGGCTACCTCTCCGACCGTCTGAATAAGGCAGGTGTCGAAGACCAGCTGCGCAAGCTCGGGGCGAAGGAAGGCGCGACAGTGTCCATCGGCGAGATTTCCTTCGACTGGGAGCCATCCTTGGCTGGCGATCCGACCCTGGCTGGACGTGGCCACGATGCCCGCATGCACCACACCAAGCGTGCCTCGCCTGAGGAACGCAAGCGCGCTTCGCAGGCTCGCCGCGGCCTGATCGACGAGTACGATTACGGCGATGGCCGCGAGGCAGAACGCGAGCGTTGGCAAGGCTAGCTAGTCCACTAGGATTAGGGTTCATGACTAGCTCTACCTCTAGCCCCGTTTCCACCTCGAGAGCAAAGCTCTCCTCGCCCCTGCGCGATGAGATTGCCACCGCCAAGCGCCTCGTGGTCAAGTTCGGAACATCGAGTCTGGTCAACGACGACCTTTCTGTCAGTCGCGAGAAGATTGACCACTTAGTTGACGCGCTTGAGGCCCGCATGGCTGCAGGCTCGGACATCGTCGTGGTCTCTTCGGGCGCAGTTGCAGCGGGTTTGGCCCCGCTCGGTTTGAAGGTCCGCCCCCAAGATTTAGCGACCAAGCAGGCTTCGGCGGCGGTGGGGCAGATGCACCTAGCTCAGGTTTGGGCCGCGTCCTTTGCTCGCTACGGCCGTACGGTGGGGCAGGTACTGCTCACAGCAGCCGATGTCGGCCAGCGTGAGCGTGCGCGCAACGCGCAGCGCACCATCGACCGCCTGCGCCAGCTGGGCACTGTGCCCATTGTCAATGAAAATGACACGGTGGCCACCTCGGAAATGCGCTTCGGCGATAACGATAGGCTTTCGGCGCTCGTGTCCACGCTCACGGCCGCCGATGCGCTGGTGCTCTTGTCGGACGTCGACGGGCTCTACGACAAGAACCCCGCCGACCCTAACGCACGCTTCATCGAAGAGGTCCGCACGGGTAAAGACTTAACCGATGTTTCGGCAGGTGACGGCGGCAAGCTTGGCACCGGAGGCATGGCGTCGAAGGTGTCGGCGGCGCGCCTTGCTGCCCGTGGCGGAGTCCCCGTGCTGCTTGCGGCTTCCGACCAGATCGACATTGCGTTGAAGGATGCATCGGTGGGCACCGTGTTTCATACCCGGCCCGAAAGCCAGCTCAACGCATGGAAGTTCTGGGCGCTCTATGCAGCGGACGCTGAAGGGATTTTGCGTCTCGACGAGGGCGCGGTCAAGGCCGTCACCCGCGGGGGTACCTCACTGTTGGCCGTGGGGATTACTGCCGTCGAGGGTGATTTCCACGCCGGAGATATCGTCGAAATCCTTGGTCCGAACGGCGAACAGGTCGGACGCGGCGAAGTCAACTACGACGCTGCGGTGCTGAACGGCATCCTAGGCAAGCACACCCCTGACCTTCCCGAGGATCAGCGCCGCCCCGTTGTCCATGCAGATTATCTGTCCAACTACGCGTCGAGGCTGTAGCAATAGATAGGCTGGCACCATGAAGTTCACGTTTCTTGGTTCCCCTTGGGAAGAAGTAGACGCAGAAGTTGAAGCCGCAGGTCACGTTTACGTCCCCGAGTTGGAAGACGCCGATTTCCTGATCTACCGGGGCGAAGGAATCCAGGAACTACCCGCGAATATCAAGTGGGTGCAGTTCGTTTACTCGGGGATTGATCGTATTCTTGATCTCATCCGCAGTACCTCCAAAGCAACGGGGGTACGCTGGGCGAACGCTTCAGGTGTCTACGGTGCTCCTGTGGCCGAGGCCGCGCTTGCGCTCACCCTCTCGGTGATGCACCAGCACAAAGTAGCCGTAGCCACCTCTACCTTCCGGGCCCGTGGTCTGATCGATTCACGCACCCAAGTGCTTGCCGACAACAACCGCACTCTCGCAATCCTTGGCGCAGGCGGAATTGGCAAGCGCTTGATTGAAATGCTGCAGGGATTCAACGTGCACACCATCGCCGTGAACCGTTCGGGACGCGACGTCCCGGGAGCAAACGAGGTAGTCACATTCGACGATATTTCAGGCATCTGGCAACGCAGCGACGTGGTGATCAACTTGCTGCCTCTCACCCCGGAAACACACGGTCTGATTGACAAAGACGTCTTCGCGGCCCTGCCCGATCATGCAATTGTGGTCAACGTGGGCCGCGGGCCCGTGGTGGATACCGATGACCTCCTCGTTGCCCTTGAAAACGAAACCATTGCGGGCGCCGGCCTCGATGTCACGGATCCGGAACCGCTGCCCGACAGTCACGGACTGTGGCGGCAATCTAATTGCATCATCACGCCCCACACAGCCACAACGGGTTCGACCGGCCGGAAGTTCATCGCGCCGTGCATTGTGGAGAATGCCCGCGCTTTTGAGGCCGGTGAAGTGATGCCCACCGAAATCGACCCGTCTCGCGGCTACTAGTTCGCTAGGGTGGGGACATGAAATTTACGATGCTTCCCAACGTCTGGGCCGACTCCGTGGCCGATATCGAATTCAAGGGCCACCAACACGTAGGACTTGATGAGTCCCCGGACATGCTGGTCTTTAACGGCGGGCCGAACGATTTTCCGGACCCATTGCCTGAAAGCGTCCAGGCTGTCCAAGCGGCCTTCGCTGGTGTCGAGGCATTCGATCAGGCCGGGATCCTCGCATCGTCGGGCGTGCGCTGGGCCAATGCCGCAGGAATTTACGACGACACCGTTGCCGAATCCGCCATCGGCCTCCTCTTGGCCGTACTGCACCGTCACAAGGAAGTCACCAGCTGGGATGTGCGCCCCGAGGTCGAAGCTAAGACCGAATTCCTCTTCGAGGACAAAACCGTCGCAGTAATCGGCGCGGGTGGCATCGGTCGTCGCCTCATTTCACTTCTCAACGCCTTCGGCACGAAGTCCATCGCCGTAACCAGGACAGGCAGGGACGTCCCCGGCGCGACCACATCTCTCTCATTCGCAGAGATAGACAGCGTCTGGCCCGCAGCGGACTATTTCGTCATCCTGGCCCCACTGACCAATGAGACCCGCGGCATGATCAATGCCGAGGTACTGGCAAAAATGAAGCCCAACGCCGTAGTCATCAACGTTGCCCGCGGCCCGCTCGTCGTCACCGAAGACCTCATCGCGGCCTTAGAGAACGGCACCATCGCAGGTGCGGGCCTCGACGTCACCGACCCAGAGCCGCTTCCCGACGATTCGCCCCTGTGGAACATGTCCAACGTTGTCATCACGCCACACACTGCCAACACGGCGCGCTTCCTCCACCAACGCGTCGGCGAGCTGACCGTACGCAGCTGGGAGGCCCTTGAAGCAGGCGAGCGGATGCCTACCGAGGTAGACGCAGCCCGAGGCTACTAATGAAGTTCACATTTATCGGCGAACCCTGGGACGACGTTGTGGCACAGGTGGAGGACGCTGGACACACTTACGTTTCCGAACTGACTGAGGCTGACTTTCTGATTCACCGGGGCGAAGAATTCGACTCGCTTCCCACGAACATCAAGTGGGTCCAATTCCACGCGGCTGGCATCAACAGGGTCGCGCACCTGATCCGCAAAACCAACGTGCCGTGGACCAATGCCGCGGGCGCCTTCGCCGAACCTGTGGCCGAGGCGGCCTTGGCGCACATCCTGTCTGTGATGCACCAGCACAAACTGGCCATCACCTCGGGTTCTTTCGACGCCTACGACGAGATTGATCAGCGCCTCCAGCTGCTGACGAACACCAACCGCACCGTGGTTATCCTGGGTGCCGGCGGGATCGGTGCGCAGCTGATCCGGCTGCTCAAGGTCTTCCAGGTCAACATCATCGCGGTCAATCGCAGTGGGCGTCCCGTCGCAGGTGCCGACGAGGTGCACACGCTGCGAGATATGGACAAGGTATGGCCACGTGCCGATATCGTGGTGAATATTTTGCCTCTGACAGAAGAGACTAAAGGGCTGATCAACGAAACCGTGTTTAAGGCCCTGCCCAATCACGCGATCTTTGTCAATGTGGGGCGAGGGGCGGTCGTCGATACGCGATCTCTTGTCTCTGCCCTGGAAAACGGTGAGATTGCGGGGGCGGGCTTGGACGTAACCGACCCGGAACCTTTGCCGGAGGACCATCCGCTGTGGCACATGGATAATTGCTTGATCACTCCGCACACGGCAACCACCGATGAGATGGGGCGCAACTATATTGCGCCGACGATTATTGCCAATGCTGAGGCGTTTGAGGCAGGCCGGCGGATGCCAACCCAGATCGATATTGAGCGAGGGTACTAGTCTGGTTCGACTCCGGCTAAGCTAAGCACCTATGGGAACCCAAACTGCCGAACAGCGCGCTGCTGAGCGCGACGACGTCCTTACTAAAGCTGCTGCCGCGAAGAAGGTAGCTCCGGTGTTGGCAACGTTGCCGACGGTGAAGAAGGATGAGTTGCTGCTCGCTGCGGCTGAGGTGCTCATTGCGCGCACCGAGGAGATCCTGGCGGCAAATAAGCAAGACATTGAGGCTGGTCGTGCAGGTGGGATGTCCGAGGCGCTGGTGGACCGCCTTGCGCTTGATGCGGGGCGCATTGAAGGCATTGCGGGTGGTCTGCGCCAGGTGGCGGGGCTCAAAGATCCTGTCGGCGAGGTGCTGCGGGGCTCCGTGATGGCTAACGGCATTCAGATGAAGCAGGTTCGTGTGCCCCTTGGCGTGATGGGCATGGTCTATGAGGCACGTCCAAACGTGACAGTGGATGCTTTTGGTCTAGCCATAAAATCAGGCAATGTAGCCTTGCTGCGCGGCTCGTCGACGGCGCGTTTCTCCAACGAGAAGCTGGTCGAGATTTTGCAGCAGGTTGCCGCCGATCATGGCCTGCCACGGGAGATTGTCCAGCTTTTGCCTTGTCAGTCCCATGATTCCGTCCAGGACTTGATCACGGCCCGTGGCCTAGTTGACGTGGTTATCCCGCGCGGTTCCGCTCGCCTGATCAACGCGGTGGTGACCGGCGCGACGGTGCCTGCGATAGAGACCGGCACCGGTAATTGCCACTTCTATATCGACCGTGACGCTGAGCTCGATTCCGCCATCGACATGGTTATTAACGGCAAGACCAGGCGGTGTTCTGTGTGTAATGCGACAGAGACAGTGCTTCTCGACGAGGCCTTGGCCGGCGCAGACAAAGTCCGCGTGATCGAGGCCCTGCAGGAAGCCGGGGTCACCGTGCACGGAGAAAAGGCCGAGCTTGAGGGCCTCGGCGCTGCCGATATTGTTCAAGCCGAGGAAGCCGATTGGGCGGACGAGTACCTCTCCTTCGACATCGCATGCGCTGTGGTTGATGGCGTGGACGGTGCGATTGCACACATTGCCCAGTGGTCGACCGGACACACTGAGGGCATTGCGTCTTTGAATGCTTATACGCTGCAGAAGTTTGCCAATGAGGTGGATTCCGCGGCCGTGATGCTCAACGCATCCACGGCATTTACCGATGGCGAACAGTTTGGGATGGGGGCAGAGATTGGCATTTCCACCCAGAAGCTGCATGCGCGTGGCCCAATGGCTTTGCCTGAGCTGACCAGTACGAAGTGGATCTTGGAAGGTACCGGCCAAACCCGACCATAAGATTAGGTACCACCTAATTTGAGATGCGTTTGTCTGCGGGCTTGGCTAGCATAAGTGAAATTAATACATTTTAGCTAACTTGTCCGAAAGGCATGGTTTATGTCTGGTCGCCTTAAGCACGTTTTTACTAGTTTCGGTGCCGTATTAGTGGCCTTCTTTGCATCAACCCAGGCGGCCTACGCCGGCGAAGCGCAGCAGGAACAGCAGCGTTGCGCGGATGTGGCCGTGGTCGCCGCACGCGGATCGGGGCAAAATACCCACATCTATCCCACCCAATATTCGGTGGAGGATTCGCGAGCTTCTAATGGGTGGGAGGCCGAAAACATCCGTGCGTTTCTGCACTTGAGCGAGGCCCGGTATAAAGAAACACACGCAGGCGAGTCCTTGATGAAGGGCGTCGACGTGATCGGGATCGACGACACCACCTACCCCGCGAATCCGCAAGAAGCCGATATGCCGGACCTGGAATCGGAAGAATCGATCATGGAAGAGTTAGCGCGGATCGTGGGACCTGGCCCCTCGATAATCGACGAGCTTCCTTCACTGGCCATTTCGATGGTGGAATCCTTTACCCAAGGCCATACTGGGGTAATAGGTGAGATTGATGCCTACGAGGCCGAAACCGGGTGTGCCCCAAGTTATATCCTTATTGGCTATTCGCAGGGGGCCTCGATCCTCCAAGGCCAAGAACGGGAATTGGCCGATCGTGGCCAGCTTGCAGGGGTCCTATATTTTGGTAACCCGATGACGAATTATCAGGATCCCGCCATGGTCGGGGTGGAAAACGGTGCCGGTGGATTCTTGGGAAATACCCCGTGGAACTCAATTACCACTGCTGCCACTGACAATCGCCTGAATTACTGCCTGCCCATTGATTTAGTGTGTGACACATCGGTGGAGATCCTTGTCGCCTCAGCAACCACACCGGGGGTCCATGCAAATTATTTCCTTGAGGAATCTCCCTGGGACGACCACGTCGCGGATACTTTTGGGCAGTGGGTAGACGCCGCGCGTTAGGAAGTCGCTACACTTTCCGGTTATGAGTACTCCGAGTCAATCGCGTGTGCCCCGCCGGATTGGCGTCATGGGCGGCACGTTTGATCCCATTCACCACGGCCACCTAGTGGCGGCCAGCGAAGTGGCGGACCGTTTCGCTTTGGATGAGGTCATCTTCGTGCCCACCGGTGAACCGTGGCAGAAGGCAGAAAAGAAGGTCACGGCTTCTGAGGACCGTTATTTGATGACCGTGATTGCCACGGCATCGAACCCGCGGTTCAAGGTTTCTCGGGTCGATATCGACCGACCGGGCCCAACCTATACCATTGACACACTCATTGACCTACGCAAACAATACCCAGGCGATGAACTCTACTTCATTACTGGGGCGGATGCGCTCTCGTCGATACTGTCCTGGCGAGATTGGGAAAACATGTTTGACCTGGCAGAATTCGTGGGAGTGACCCGCCCGGGCTACGTGCTGACCGAGGAAATGTTGCCGGAAAAGCATCATGGCCGAGTTCACCTGATTGATGTTCCAGCCATGGCAATTTCCTCGACCGATTGCCGCAAGCGCTCCAAGGACGGGCGCCCCGTGTGGTACTTAGTGCCGGACGGGGTGGTGCAGTTCATCGCGAAGAATAAGCTCTACACCGACTAGATCTTGGGCTGTTTTAACGTTCGGGCTCGGGGGAATTTGAAGCTGAATTTCAAAAACACCCACTGTCAAGTGGAAAAAGTAGCCTTGAACGTGGGAGACTTGGAAGAATCGAACCCGGATAGGTATTTCTTAGGTATCACGCTGGGATTTTTTGAATTTTAGAAAAGGAACTTAAGCATTTGAGTGCATCGCAACAGTCTATCGAGCTAGCTTCCATCGCTGCCCAGGCAGCAGATGACAAGCTGGGCACCAACATCGCGGTGATTGATGTTTCCGATGTCATGGCAATCAGTGACATCTTCGTGGTCATTTCCGGTGCCAACGACCGCCAGGTCCGCGCCATCGTCGAGGAAGTCGAAGATGCCCTGACTGAGAAGGGCGCGGAGCCGAAGCGTCGCGAAGGCAACCGCGAGAACCGCTGGGTATTGCTAGATTACGGCTCCTTCGTCATCCACGTGCAGCGCGAATCCGAGCGCGAGTTCTACGGCCTTGATCGCCTCTACGCCGATTGCCCTCGCATTGAGGTTGAGGGCGTCGAAACCGCACCTACCCCCGGTGATTGGGCAAACGAGGTCAATGTGCGAGAAATCGATAGCATTGATGATCTTCCACTTGCAGGCGAAGGCCCTAGCGACGAGGACGAGGATTACTAAGATTTGAAGTAGTTTTCCTTTTTCAGGTGGTCAGACTTTCGAGGAGGTTCAACATGGGACGGCAGTTGGTAATGCTTCGGCATGGACAGACTGACTACAACGCGAATCATCGGATGCAGGGCCAGCTGGACACCCAGCTTTCTCCGGTCGGAATTGAACAGGCCCGCACGGCAGCGCGCTACGTTGCATCTTTAAACATTGCCAAGATCATTTCCTCGGATCTCGCCCGTGCCAGGGACACCGCCGAGATTATCGCGGATGCACTGGGCTTGGACGTTACCGTTGATGCTCGTTTTCGAGAGACGCATCTGGGGCAGTGGCAGGGGCGCACCCACGCCGAAGTTGATGGTGAATTCGTCGGCGCGCGAGCCGCGTGGCGCCATAACCCAGGCTGGGCTCCACCTGAGGGGGAATCACGGCTAGACGTGGCCACGCGAGCCAGGCCCGCGATTGATGAATTGATGGAAACTTTTCCCGAATGGGAGGGCCACGCCGTTCTCATCGTCGCCCACGGCGGAACCATTTCTGCCCTGACTTCCAATTTGCTGGGTTTGGCGCCGGCGCAGTACCCCTTGCTCTCGGGTCTAAAAAACACGAACACCTCCCAGTTGACGGCGCGGCCTCGTTTCATCGAGGGTGCCGCTGTTGGTGATTTCACCGGCGATGACCACGTCGACGCCCAGTGGTACCTGGATGCCTGGAATCAAGGGTGGTGCGAGTAATCATGCCCGTCCGCATCGTCACCGACACCTCGTCTGGCCTGCCGCAGCATATCATCGACGAGCTCGACATCACCGTGGTTGATCTGCACGTCATGGGAGAGGAAGCAGAACGTTCCACCAGTGGCCTGACCTCCCTGGAATTGGCTGCCACCTATGCACGCCAGCTTGAACGAGGCGGCGACGACGGTGTGGTCGCGCTGCACCTGTCTAAGGAACTCTCGTCCACGTGGTCGTCGGCAGTTGCGGCCGCCGCCGTGTTCAACGATGCCGTGCGCGTAGTCGATACTGGCACCGTGGGTATGGCGGTGGGCGCCGCGGCCATGGCAGCAGCCACCGTTGCCAACCAGGGGGCAAGTCTCGACGAATGCGAGCGCGTCGCCGAGGACACGCTTAGTCGCAGCCAAACGTGGGTCTACCTGCATCAACTGGATGATATACGCAAGAGCGGTCGCTTATCGACGACCACCACTGTCCTTTCCGCGGCACTGCTTGCCACCAAGCCGATCATGCAGGTCAAGGATGGAAAACTCGAGCTTGCCGGCAAGACCCGCACCCAAACCAAAGCCTTTACCAAGCTCGTGGAACTTGTGATGGAGCACGCGCACAATCAGCCCGCGTTCGTCGCTGTGCAGCACGCCGACGCAGAAGAATCCGCAGACCTGTTAGAAGACATGCTCAACGAGGTGCTGCCGAAGGGCTCCACTGTCCTTGTTACCGAGCTCAACGACGTACTGTTCGTCCACACAGGCCCTGGCGCCGTCGGCATCTCAGGGGTGTTTGCCGAAGATCCTGTGGAGAAAACCGCAAAATAGCTTGGTGTGGTGTCCGATCGGGCACGCTATCCACAGGAATTAGCACCGATCCTGAGCGCGGCGCGGTTTCCTTCTAGCCTGTGGGCATGAATGGAGTCAATGCACTCGACCGGATCAAAGAACTTACCAAGCCAACGGGAGAAGAAGACCTCCTTCAGGTCAGCTACCCTTCGCCTAGGTTTTCGGTCTCCCTCAAACATGCCTTGATTGTTGCAGCTGTCATCCTCGTGGCTTGTGCAGTCTGGTTCGTTTCTCGTCCGAGCCCCGACACGGTTGCCCCAGCAAAACACGCCCAGAGTTGGGAGGCGATTGCAGAGCCCACACCTGCGCCGGAGAGCGTGGTTGTTTCCGTTGTCGGAGAGGTCGAACATGCCGGCCTAGTCACGCTTAGCCAGGGTTCACGAGTGGCGGACGCGCTGTCACATGCGGTGCCGTTGCCTAGCGCGGATGTGGTCTCGCTGAACCAAGCTCAGCTTTTAGTGGACGGCCAGCAACTTCACGTGCTGCCGGTCGGAGTAGCGCCAGCTCTAGGGCACGCCGAAGTTGCCTCCGCGGGGAGTGGCTTGATTTCACTCAACACCGCAGATGCGACGCAATTGATGGAGCTTAGCGGGGTAGGGGAGACAACCGCTGCATCGATCATCTCGCACCGCGAGGAAATCGGGACGTTTACCGATGTGGAGCAGCTCCTAGACGTCAGCGGAATTGGTCCGGCCAAGTTCGCCAAGATCAAGGATGATGTCACGCTCTGAGGCAGTAAGTGACCGTGTGATTCCCCTCTTGCAGGATTGTCACAGTTTGGTTCCAGAATTAACATACCTTTCTCCGAAAGCTTTCCAAGGCAAGGGTATAGTGCCTCAATGATCTTTCTAATGATTCGCTAGTTCCAAGAAGAGTTTTGATTTATCTGACTTATAGGTCCAGATTGGATTCAGTCAGGAATGATGCGAGTGAGGGATCGCGATTATTTTTTTCGCTTTGACGATTAACCATTTTTAGTGAGAGGAGCGCCATGGGTTGGCGTACCCCCACTGCGATTATTGCCGCGTCAACGACCGCATTTGCCATCGCAGTTGTCCCAATTATCTCGTCGGCAGACGAAGCGACTACATCTGTTTCCAATGTTTACCTCCGCTGCGATGCAGACGTAACTATTGCAAACTCGTTGGTCGACGGGCTTGCCTCCGACGCAATTTCCAAATACTTGCCCTATGACACGAAAAATCCTTTGGCGTTTCAAGTAACGGCGCCAACCGAAGTAAGTGTCGGCGAGGAGTTTGAAGTTGTGGTTACCACCGATCGTTCTGGAAGCGATGGTGGTGTCATCTCTTTCAACATCGATGAGCTGCTCTCGGGCCTTGACGTGGGCGTGACTTTGTCGAATACCTTCCTTTCGCGCTTGAAGCTCGATATGGAAAAACCTGCAGGCACAGAACTCGTGGATTTCGAGATCTCGGGCGACACCTCAGGCCTTTTCGACGGCGCAACCATTATCACCGTCAACGAATCCGGCCAGCCAGATCCAGCGGGTAATATCCTTCGCGTTGTCGATTCGTCTAATACTTCCGTGGGCAATTCGAGCAACAACGGCAATGGGCGAGGAGGTCTTGGTTACGATATCCGAGGCAATACAATCGAGTTTTCAGTACCAACGATTACGCTAAAACTTCGCGCGACCGAAGCTAAAGAAAACGCCTCATTAGGGCTGCGGACACCAACTACAGGCGCAGCTACCGATTCCATCGCGGCCTTCATCAGCACCGATGCGAGCGTGGGCCCGGTTCCGGTAGTCGGCTCTGTGAATACTTCTTTAACCAGCCCTCTCTATTGTGGCCCGACTCCAGCTGGGACAAGCATGGACCAAGAGGATGCTGCAGGAAATCCATTGCCTCCGCTCACGGTTCCAACAGACAACGGTGTGTTGAATACATTTGACATCGTTGATCCAGAAACCTCGACAACTCTTGTTGCAGAAAAGTCGCCTCAGGTTGGGGTACCAACGACATTTACCGCTGCTGTAACTCGAGGAGTCGAGGGTGATGTCACTTTCACAAGCGGAAACCAGTCCGTCACGTCGAAGGTAAACCCCAACACGGGGCGGGCAAGCGGCGATCTTGTCTTCGACGCGCTCGGTGATGTGAATGTAACTGCTCGGTTCACCCCAACAGACTCATCGCACAATCCATCCAGTGCAACCGAGACCTTCACTGTTGGGGCGCGTTCGTCTGCCCTTCAGCTCAGCGTGCCTATTCAATCAACCGTTGGCCGCGAAACTGAAATTTCAGCGACCATTTCTCCGGCAGCAGAAGGAATCGTTCGCTTCACATCAGGCGACCAAGTTGTCGATGCTGAAGTTGATGTTGCAACTGGCGAAGCGACCACTAGCTTGACCTTTGCCTCCACTGGTACAAAGACGGTTTCAGCTGAGTTCATCCCAGCCCATCAGAACACCTTGGGAGCCAAGGCGAGTGCCAATATTGTCGTTGGTGCTGCGGAGTCGCAGCTTTCCCTCGAGCTTCCGCAGTCGACATCGATCGGACAGACTACTGACATCACAGCCGTTGTCCCTGTTGGAGTTGAGGGTGCTGTGACCTTCTTATCGGGTTCGAACTCTGTCGAAGCTCAAGTTGACCCAGCTACGGGTCGCGCAACAGCAGCGATGACCTTCAATTCTTTGGGTGAGCATTCCATCCGTGCAACGTTTACGCCGACTACCCCTGGATACAATCCATCCACCACTTCGGCAAACATTCGTGTGTCGAATCAGGCAACCTCATTGACCGTTTATGCACCGGAAACCGCGCACATCGGGGAGACCATCGATCTGTCGGTCGACGTATCCCCAGCATCCGCAGGTAGCGTGACTTTCCGCCTTGGAACTGAACAAGTTCGTGCGGACGTTGACCCCTCAACGGGAGTTGCAACCGCCCAACTCCAGGCTAGCACTGCAGGTGAACAGCAACTGTCGGTCAATTTCGTGCCTTCTAGCACAGGTATCGCACCGGCTTCTGCGACAAAGACCATTCAGATTACGCAGCGGGATGCCACCTTGGAATTGATTGGCCCCCAGGACACGATCTATCAAAATGTTCCGGCTCGCTTTAACGCACAGCTTCCCATTGGGGCGCGTGGCACTGTGACGTTCTCTTCGGGCGAAATCAGTTCTTCTGCAACTGTTGATCCTGAAACGGGTATGGCTCAGGTGCAGCTCTCATTACCCGAAGCTGGATTGAATTCGGTTGTGGCGACTTTTAGCCCGACCGCGCAATCAGCTTTTGGACCGGCAACCGTAACTAACTCGTTTGACGTAGCAGAATTCAGTGGTACTCAACTTGTCTTCGGCACCGTGCCTAGCATTGTCCGTCCTGGCGACGAGCTAAAACTTCATGCAACTGTGCGCGATTCTGACTCAGCATTGAATTCCGATGGAACCGTTACTTTTTCTGTTGGGCGGGAATCGGTGACTTCCAATGTCGTCGATGGTTCTGCGGAGGCTTCGATTGTGGTCGGCGCTGCCGGTGATTACGAGGTAACTGCGACTTATACCCCAGCCCTAGACAATGGGCAGGAGAGCGCCACGACAGCCACCACAGTCTCGGTCGTCGATGCCCCTGAACCGTCCGCGACTTTGTTCGGTACCGCTGTAGCCGGAAAAGAATCCGCGTTCGAATTGCGTATCGACGAGGCCGTGGATGGAACGGCCACTATCAGCATTGACGGCATCGAAGCCGCAGCCGGAATCCCGGTAGTTGCCGGTGTGGCAAGTGTTCCACTGAAGTTCCCTGCAACAGATGCGGATAAATACCAAGTTCGAGTAGATTTTGTTCCTGCGGATCCGCGACTAGCAGCAAGGTCTTTCACTGAACTCGAGATTGACGCCGTTGCACCTATTGTTTCTGTAGATGATCTCGAAGTTGCAATGTACGCACCAATCACGTCTGCACAGACTGGCGAGAACGTGGCAGTCCAGGTATTCATCAACGAATCTGGGGAAAGCGAGACTGCTGAGGTAGAGGGATTTGTAAAGCTCTCGAACAACGGCGAGATCTTGCTTGACGAGTCGGGCAATGAGATTCAGATTCCAGTCGCACACGGTGTGGCCGATCTCAATGTTCAGTGGCTTGGTTCCGACCCGGAACAGAAGAATCTTACGGCGACATTCTTCCTGTCTGATGGCACCCAGGTCGGATCTGCTTCTGAGATGTTCTCAATCACGGGGGCAGACCGGGTCACTCTGGGTCAGCCAGAAATGCGCGTTAATTTCATGGCAGCATTTGTTGGTCCGACTTTGGAACAAGATGAAATCGATGGTTTGGGAGACGACCAGACTAATTCCGGTGGCTCCTCGAGCTCATCCAACCTCTGGAGCGGGATTCTTCCGGCGCTCCTGCCACTAATCAATTTCCTGAAGAATCTGTTCCGCTTCTAGCGCGGAGAAAGCAAGACAGAGATTATGAAAAGAAATCTATTTTCCCGCGCTCTGACTAGCGCGGGTACAGTGCTGGCCTTGGTGGCTGGCGCGCTCGCAGTTCCAAATATTGCTGAAGCACAAACCCCAGCCGGTACTTCAGTAAATCAGACGGTAAACATCGAGCAGAACCAATGTGTGGGTCGCCAGATGGGCACAACTTGGTACGGTGCCGAAAATGGAATCTGGGCAAACATTGGTAATGACAAATTGGGAGTAAACACTCCATCTAATGTGAGCGTCACATACCCAGACAGAGTGTATCCCGGAGAGACTTTCGAAGTAGCTATTCAGCCCGGGCCACAAAGTACGTCCATTGATGCAGGGCGTTTTAAGTATGATGTCGTGCTGCCAAGCAATGCAGCAATAACAAACGTGCAGTTTGAGGGTGGCTACGGCTTCTCGCACGGAGATGGCGGTTTACTTGATAATCCGCAGTACCGTGAAACTCGTGCGGAGCGGATCGATGCGAACGGTTCACCTAACCCGAACGGTGCATTTGCTCGAGTTTCCGGTATCTATACGGTCAATAACGGTCCGTATGCTGAGGCAAATCACCCGAAGTTTGGTTTATTTGCAAGCGCAAATTCCAATTTTCAGCTGCCCAAAATGAAGTTGACTGTTACTGCTCCGCAGTCTGTTGGTCAACAAGTTTCCTTTGGTCTGCGTGGTTCCGGTCAGACCCCGGAACGTAATGGATCCGAGAACTTCATGTCATTCATTGAGGACGAACTTGGTAATGCAAACCAGGAATTCTGGTGCACGCCCGGTGCCGGTGCAGCCAACCTGTTCTCAACTCAGGTTGTGGCAGTCGGCACAGACCTCAATATGACCAGTACCGAGACTGACCTCACCGTTCAGCAAGGTACTGACCAGACGATGGCCCTCAAGGCTCAAGTTTCCGCCGAAAATGGTGAAACGGTCAACGACGGAGTAGTGCGTTTCTTCTCTAATGGGACAGAAATCGGCACCGCAAACGTGCAAAACGGAACCGCGACTCTCAATTGGGACTTTGCAGACAACGAAGGACGCTCTCCTGTCGCTCTTCAGATCACGGCCAGCTTTGATGGTACGGCTCGCTTCAGCCAGTCCCAGGATTCTCAGGGGGTAGAGGCTACAATCAACCCTGAGGCGCTGGTTGCAAATACCGTCACTCAGCTGCAAGCACTGCCTGGCAATCGAACTGGCGACGACACCTCGGTTGCTTTGACAGCGAATGTGTCTGCCACCACCGGTGACGCGATCCCCGCCAATACTACGGTGACTTTCTTCCGGAACAATGAGGAACTCGAAACGGTCGATCTCATAGGCAACGAAGCTCACTTATTAAACGTGGCAACAGCGGTCGAGGGCGAATCCACCGAGTACTCATACTCGGCAAGGTTTAACGGGATCGTGATCGATGAATTCAACTCTTTCGCTCCCTCGACATCTACTGAGCAGCGAGTCACCGTCGATGGTGAAATACGCGAGCACCAAACGTCGGTCGTCGTCAATGCAGTTGCTAGTGATGTAAAGCGTGACGACACCGAAGTTACGGTTACGGCAAACGTAACTGTTGTAGGCGACGATGGCCGTCAAGTTCCAGAGGGCACTGAAGTTCAGATCTTCCGTGGGGACGAGTTCATCGCCACTGCATTAACTGATGCCAATGGTCAAGTTTCTACAAATGATTCTGTAAGAACCGTTGCTGGGGCAAATAAGTTTGAATACATGGTTCGCTACCCTGGAACTCAGACCGGTATCCATGCGTATAAGGCCTCGGAAGGCAAGACTGTGCTCGACTTGGAGCACCCGATCACCACTATCACCCCACATGTTGGTCTCGAGGCTAACGCTGGACAAACTACTGTGACTGGAACCCCAGTTGCTCTGACTGCGACGGTGAGCACCGACGACGGGGTTGAACTTCCCGATGGCACCGAGGTGAGTTTTTACCGCGATGATGAAGCAATCGGAACAGCTGTGGCTTCGGGCGGCATTGCTCAGCTTCGAAACGTTTTGCCAAGCGTCGAAGTAGCGACTGACTTTGTTTATACAGCTCGAGTTAATGCGGGAAGTTTCGATGAAGGGTTTGTCGAAGTTGCAGCATCGGAGCTCTCAGCGCCTGCGGTTGTGTCCTTGCACCCCGACTACACAACAGCGGTAGAAGTTCAGGCCTCTGCTTCGCAAGTAGCCTACGGTGAGTCTGTTGACCTAACCGCGACCCTGAGCACAAATGGTCCACAATTGCCAGGTGGAGCATTCGTGCAGTTTCGTGCCAATGGTATCGATGTTGGTGGAGAGGTTCGCGTGGACGAAAATGGCATTGCAACTCTGACCGGAGTTAATTTGCAGCCTGATACCTATCAAATTACTGCTCGCTATTTTGGCGAGCGCCAAGGTGGTTATGTTTTCGGAGCTTCAACTTCGGAACCTGTTGAAGTTACTGTTGCTGGAAAACCAGAACACAAAACTGCAACTGTCATCGAATTGGACACGGAAGTTACTGCTGGCCATGAAACCATAATTACTGCAACCGTTTCCGCTGCAGAAGGAGAACTCCCGAGTGGCATCCCTGCGTGGGTTGCTTTTTACAGCGAAGGTAAGTTGATTGGTAACCAGCCAGTATCCATTACCGATGGTGTGGGAACAGCAGTTCTCAACTACAAATTCCCGATGCGTGGAACCTATGAGGTCACAGCTCAATTCTCTGGTGTCGAAACTCCACTTGCATCCTTTGAGAGGTCAGTATCGGAGCCGGAACAAGTTTCCGTAATTCCGAATCAGGCAGTTATCGACGACCGACCACAAGAGCGCGAAATGTTGATTCTGCCATCTGGCCGGGTCCGAGATACTTTTAACCACTCGCTGGTTACCCAGCCAGGTGATTCGTCGATTACCGGCGAAAATATTCCTGCATCTTTCACAATTGTTGATGGTGTATTAGTTGGTACTCCCACAGAGTCGGGAATCCATAGCTTTACCATTCGCGGAATTGATGCTGAGGGCGAGCGTTTCATTCAGGATGTGCGTTTCGAAATCAATGACCGGGACACTATCGTTCAAGACGATATCTTGGTGGATGCAAAAATCGGTGAATTCCTTGATGCTCAGATCTCGGAAAGTGATGAAGTAAACGTCGAAGTTGAAGGCACATTGCCTTCTGGAGTTGATCTTGAAGGTAAGCACCTCAGTGGTACTCCTACCGAGGAAGGCACGTTCGTTTTGACGCTGACGGGCACACAGGCGGACGGCGAGCGATTCACCCGTGCAGTAATTGTCACAATACATCCAGCGGATCCGAAAGAGCGTGCTCCTCGGGTGTTACCTCCAGCGGTCGTTGATACCCTGTACGACGAATTACTCGGTGTTGAAGGCGATAACGATCTTTCACTTGAGAGCGGATCCCTGCCAGAAGGATTAGAACTCATCGATGGTCGGGTGCAAGGAATTCCAACCCAGGTTGGCCCAGCAATTTTCACGATTGCAGGAACTGATGCTGATGGCAACCGGTTCACGCAGCAAATCAATTTGACTGTTGCCTCTGCGGATACTGAGGATGGCAACTTGAACTTCCTAGAGACTTTGAGCAGCCTGCTCTCCTCAAACTCGTCTCAAGGCGGATTGTGGAGCGTTGTGCTTCTCATCGCTACCGCCTTTATGGCGGGATCAAGTATTATCTCCACGAATAGTGGCTCCAATATTGGCAGCTCCGCTTCATCAAGCAATTGGTGGAGTGAGTTCCAAAAGATGTTCAACTCATCGAAGTAAAAGGCGAGAAATGCTCCCCACTTCTTGGTTACTTAACCAAGGAGTGGGGAGCATTTTTTGTTCTTTCGCTACTAAGTGTAGGAAATTCGACTTGCAAAGATTGTGGAAAATCAGCCTCCGACCGAGACTAAATACACAACCTACTTTTTGTGCTAGCGACTACTCTGGGGACGAGTTATTAGTATCGGTACCAGCGTCGGCAGCGCTGCTACCTTCATTCAGACCAAATGTGCTCGATGCACCAGCAAGGGCGACGGCAAGGGAGACTGCTGCGGCTGCGAGCTGAAAAGCATCTTTTAGCGAAAAGTTTTGAAGCTGTGGGAGCTGAAACATGACGGGCCCTTTCAGGAAAGTTGGTGGAGACGAAGTTCTTCCTCGCTCAATATAGCCTGAACGGTGGATGGTTCGCTGAGTTCTTATAGAATTTTGTTATCTGCCACGCCTTGGAGGGCACCAAGAATGTGGATAACTCACCAGATAGGTGACGTGACATCTCAGTTTTCCACAGAAAAAAGTCAGGCATCAGCTTCGCCGAGCTATACCCCTTAACCTGCGGGTATGAGCGAACTTCGCCTTGTTCCAGCCGCCGCCTTAGCCTGGGGCATCACGCTGTGCATCCTCGTCGGTATGCCGTGGCTGGGCCTTGTCCTTTCTCTCTTAGTTGTGGGGGTAATGGGTTGTTTTAAGGAATGGGGCCAGGTGGTGCTTACAGCCAGCATCAGCGCAGTGGCTGCGCTGCTGACTAGCCTGCGGCGCCATTCAGCAGACAAATTCGTCTTTGACAAAGAACTCTCCGCTACGGTGTCGAGCGCGCCAACGGAAACTTTTACCGGCGGCTGGCTCGTTCGCGTGCGCGTAAAAGGGTACCCTTCCGAGATTCCCGTGTTTAGCGATTCTACTCCTGACGGGTTGGTCACCGGAACCAAGGTGGTTATGCACGGCGCCGTCAGGGAATCATCGCGTCCCGGTGTCGGAGAGGTGAGCATCAATGGGGAAGTCTCCGTGCTCAAAGGCCCAGAAGGCTTTGATGCATTTGTTGCGTTCGTTCGCGAGGCATTCCGTGCCTCAGTAGAAGCTCATGTTCCCGAACATTCCCAAGGACTGATCCCTGGGATGGTGCTGGGAGATACATCGCTGCAGTCCGCTGCCGAACAAGATGTCTATATCGCTTCGGGGCTAAGCCACCTCAGCGCGGTCAGTGGAGCAAACGTGGCCATAGTGGTCACAGCGGTCGTCGTTATCGCCCGAGCAATGAGAGCCGGGCTCTATACCCAGATCGTGTGCGCAGCTGTGTCCGTGGTCATCTTTGCCGGAATTGTCGGGGCCGAACCGAGCGTGTTGCGGGCAACACTGACGGGCTTGGTCGGACTTGTTGCCGTATTAGCTTCGTCGCGGGCAGAGCCCATTCACGCACTGTGCCTAGCCGTGATCGCATTGGTTTTCATCAACTCAGATTTAGCGGTGAACTACGGATTTGCGTTGTCGATTGCTGCCACGGTGGGAATCGTCGTCATGCATCCTTTCTTCTACCGCGCGCTCGTATCAACGCGGTGGCCTGACATTCTGGTGCGCGCGCTCAGTGTGGCTATCGCCGCGGACATTATGACAATGCCCATCATTTCTTTGATGACAGGGGAGGTTTCTCTGGTTTCGGTGGTGGCAAATGTCCTCGTTGCCGCGGCGACGGCACCCGTGACCATTTTGGGATTAGTGGCTGCAGTACTGGCGGCGCTACCAGGCGGCTTTGAAGTGGTGCTGTTTCCGCTGATCCAGCCGTTTACCTGGTGGATTTATACCGTGGGGCATAGTGCTGCAGGGTTTCCACAGGCCATCATTGCGGCGGCTCCGCTCGCAGTAATCATCGGGTACGGGTGGATCTTCGCGGGCTTTCTGTACCGGCGTGCCGGGGTGACTATTGGGATTGTCGCTGTTCTCTTCATCGCGGTGGGGGCGACGGGGCAGCAACGCGCACCGGAGGTGCCACTAGAGAAGTTGGTTGCGCATGTCGTCGAGACGCGAGAGGATATTGAGCCCATACCTGCCGGCACGCAGCTGGTAGTTGTGTTGGATGATTCAGGGCAGCGAGCTGGCCGTGGAACGAGTACGGCGGGTGGGATACCGGTGATATTTCCGAATCGGGATGGGGAAGTCTCGTTGCACGTTGATGGTACGCAGCACGCCGCTGATGGGAGGTTTTAGCTCAATGAGATTGTTGGCGAGCCATCGATGGCCAACATTCCGAGAGGGATAGAGGTATCGGAGGGATATCCCAAGTTCTGCTGTGAGGTTGCCACGGTGATGTGCTGGCCGACGTATTGCTCCCAGTTGATAGGGGAGCCAGAAGGATCGTTTGGTACTGCAAGGCGAATTTTCTGAACGGATTCGGTGTGCATACCTCCGGCTTTAACTGCCGTAACTTCTTGCGGAGCATCCAAAACCAGTTGAATGTAACCAGGTACGTCGGCCTCGCCATTGGGGGCACGTCGTCCATTCATCGCTTCGGAAGTTGTCTGATTGATCACTGTTCCTGAAAAGACGTATTCGCCGGCGGGCGCGGTAGTTGTTTCAGGTTGTGCTGCTTGGCCGAGGGTCGGCGAAGCGTTTTGGATAAAGCCCAATTGGCTCGGGTCGTTTGTATCGAACCATGTAAGGGGGGCGTGATCGGGTAGCCCAGTCTCTAGTGCAAAAGTATCGGTGGCGGTGGGAACTAGGAGGTCTCCTTGCACCTGATAGAAGGTATTTTTGGCAGTCGGGGAAATAGATTGCCAGCTCAATTCGTGAATCCCGGTTCCCGACAACGAGCCAGCAACGTCTTGGCGGCCGCCACCAGCGGATTGTGCACCGGCGATTAGCACGTGCGGGGAGTGGATGACTTCTCCTGTTGATTGGTCGATAGAAAAGACCATGACTGGCGTAAATTCTTTGCCGTTTACCTTCACCAAAAGCTCGGGAGTGGAATCGCCGGTAGCTTCCACGACTGCGTATGAATAGGTGCCATCAGGTTCGTGCTCGGCAGCAGGATTGACAGGGTATGCAGACGGGTTCGCTAAAACCTTGGCGTAGGCCTGTGACGCATTAATCTCAACTATTTCCGGTGCAGCATGAACGGTATCCGAGGAAGGTGCCGGAGCAACGGACTTCGTTTGGGTGATGGTGACAACGCTGGAAGCCTCTTCGCCACCGGAATTTGAACAGGCGCCTAACGAAATTGAAGCTGTTCCGACTAGAAACAATGTGGCCAAGCGAGAGCAAAAAGTGCGGGAGCCGTTGGGTTTCATAATTCTCCTCAGGAGGCAATTTCAACTTAAGAGCAATTGGGGGATATTCGATCTGGAGTTCAAGCAGGGACCTTAATCTATATAAATATAAGTTTCAGCAATATTAAAACTATTTGCCAATAATTCACTCTGCTGAGCGGAGAACTTGAACAGAGCGAGGGACGCTAAACTTGGAGCATGTTAAATCCCGTCCACTTCGTTGTTGGTGAAGATACGTTCTTGCAGGAACGCGCCACGCAAATGATTATTGATCAGGCAGATCCGCGCGCCGACGTGAGCAAGTTCAAGGCCAGCGAAGTGACTGAAGGGGAACTACTGCAGGCGACCAGCCCGAGTCTGTTCGCCGAGGAACGCATCGTGGTGATTACGCAGATGGAGCTCGCCAGTAAAGACACAACACAGCTCGTGTTAAGTGCCATGGTTGATCCGGCACCGGGAATGACCATGATTGTGTGTCATTCGGGAGGCGGAAGGAATAAGGCGTTCGTCGCGAAGTTTAAAAAGGCCGGTGAAGTCCACGATGCCGCCCCGCTGAAATATGACAACTTAACCAAGTGGGTGGCAGCCGAGTTCCGGCGCTACAACGTCAGGCCGACCCCCGACGTGGTGGCGGCATTGCAGGAATCGGTGGGTTCCGATCTCCGGGAGCTGGCTTCTGCGGTGCAGCAGTTGGTTGAAGACAGCGAGGGTGAAATTACCGTGGCCACCGTGCGTGCCTACTACACGGGCGTGGCCGAGGTTTCTGGATTCGATATCGCCGACGCAGCCCTTCGAGGCGATGTAAACCGTGCGCTTGGATCCACGCGCAGGGCACTGCAATTAGGGGTTAGCCCGGCGGCAATTTCTGCGGCACTGGCGATGAAGGTGGGGGATATTGCCAAGCTCTACACTACGCGCGGGGACCACCAGCAGATCGCGCGCACCCTGGGCATGCACCCTTATGGCGTGAAGCAGACGATGCAGGTGGCACGCAGGTGGTCGGGTGATGCGATCAGCCAGGCGGTGATCATCGTTGCCGATTTGGATGCTGAGGTCAAAGGCCAAGGCGGCCAGCCGGAGTATGCCCTTGAGGACGCTGTCCGGCGCATCGCAAAATTGGCATGATAAATTTTTAGATTATGAGCACTAGCAATGAGGTACCTGAAGACATTCAAGAATTTGCAACAAAGCTGTTCAACTTTGCTCGCAACGGAGATCTCACGCTCGCCGAGTACATCGATCAGGGCGTTGACGTGAACATGACTAATCAAGACGGCAACACGTTTGTCATGCTCGCGGCATACTCCGGCCACGGCGAGCTGGTAGATGCCTTGATTGCTCGTGGCGCCGACGTGAATAAGCAGAATGATCGCCACCAGACCCCACTCGCTGGCGTGATTTTCAAGAAGGAAGACCAGATCATTGACGCGCTGCTGGAAGCCGGCGCGGACCCCCTCGCAGGTCAACCCAACTCGGTGGACACAGCGCGGATGTTTGGCCGCGAGGACCTCGTTGCCAAGTTCGAGAAGTGAATTTAGCCGACCTCGGGGCAATCGTCCTTGTCAACATGGTCGGGGCCATGACACCGGGACCCGATATCGTCCTGATCACCCGCACAGCAACGAAGTCTCGTAAGCACGCCTTAGCCACCACCGCAGGCATTCACGTTGGTGTCCTTTTTTGGTGCACCCTCACGGTGCTTGGTGCGGCAGCACTTTTGCACGCCTTCCCGTGGATCCTGGAATTCATCCAGATCATCGGTGGCGCATGGATCATGTGGATGGGCATTTCCATGATCCGCGGCGGCATCAAAGATCGCGAGAACCCGCCGGCCGACACCGAGGAGGCGGAAGCACGGTTGGGCAGTGTGCGCAGCGCGTTCGTTAAAGGCTTGACGACGAATCTCTCAAACCCAAAAATCGTGCTGTTTTTGGCGGCCCTTGTCGCACCGCTTTTGCCACCTTCGCCATCAGCTGGGGTGGCGCTGACTGTGATTGTGGCGCTGTTTTTCTCGTCGTTAATTGTCTTTGTGGTGCTGAGCCTGGTCATTTCCACTCAACGCGTGCGCCAGGCGCTGCTGCGCGCCGGGCCCTACATCGACATTGCTGCGGGGCTATTCTTCCTGGTGGCCAGTGTTTTTCTGTTTACCCGCGGGGTGACAGGGTTGCTGGCGATTTACTAACTAAAGGCTGTCGAAGAACGTGGCTACCTGCTGGCTAGCAGATGGCACCGTGAACCAAGTGTGGCCGCCACCGTTGACGCGGACGACCTGAGTTGGTGCAGCGCAATTCTCGCGGTTAAAAACGGTGGTGTTGCCAACTTCTTGTTGCGTGGAGGTGGTGGAGCAGTTGTTCCTCTCCGCCATCGTGTCAAAGACCTGGTTGACCGATTGGTACGGTGCATCCCAGCGGGTGCCACCGGTGTAGGAAACCGTATCGTCGTTAGTTCCGTGCATGATCAAGGTGGGAACATTGCCGGTTGCACAGTTGGTGACGGTCGGGTCGTAATATGCCCCCGCAACACCTGCAACTCCAGCAACTAAATCTGGGGCGTGGCAGCCAAGCGCCAAGGCCATCCCACCACCGTTGGAGAGGCCTGCAGCGTAGATTTCGTGCTGAATTACTCCGTAGCGGTTGACCAAGTCACTGATGACACTACGGACATAGGTCACGTCATCGTTGACCGATGTGTTCGAATAGGGGGCGCCACCCCATGCATGGAGGTTGTTGGTTAACGATGCCTCAGGATAAACCACCAACGTATTCGAGTCGAGGTAGTTTTCTAGATTTGCGTAACCCTGAGTTTCGCTAGCGCTGTGTTGCCAACCTCCGAACATTAAGACCACTTGAGTATCGGCCTCGGGAGCAAATGACTCAGGCACCACAACATTGTAGGAGCGGCCATCAACGTTGTGAGTGACGGTGGTGCGAGGACTTGTGGCATTAGTAACTGCACCGAGAGCTGACGACAATTCTGAAGACGCAGATTGAGCGGTTGCTGCAGGTGCGAAGGCTGCACCCGAAAGGGCCCCAGAAAAGGCCAAAGCAAAAATGCCTGCGATCAGGCGACGGGAAGTTTTCAGCATGCTTTTAAAGCCTAAACTAAAAGCCGGTTCATCGCGCAAAATTCGCGATAAACCGGCTTTAAAAGTTCAAGCTTGAGGCTTAAGCCATCTTGTTCAGGGCCTGTGCCATGTTGGACTTCTTGTTCGCCGCGTTGTTGCGGTGGAAGACGCCCTTGGTAACTGCCTTGTCCAGCTTGCGGGATGCAACGCGCAGCTGGGTCTCAGCTGCTGCCTTGTCTCCAGCCTCAACGGTCTCGCGGAACTTACGCAGCTCGGTGCGGACAGCGGAACGGACGGACTTGTTGCGCAGGCGACGCTTCTCGTTGGTGAGAACGCGCTTCTGCTGCTGCTTGATGTTTGCCATGAAGATACCTCTTGAATATCGATGTTGAATGAAACCAGTCGATCTACCCACGCGAAGATACCTGCACCAGCATTTTTAAGACGCGAACCCAAGGTCCTGCCCGCGTTGCTGGCGCACCCCGCATGAAAGTGGGCGTGAACAACACGTCGACTTTAGCAGGTGGGCCCTTAGAGAACCAAAATCACTAAACCCAGCGGAAGGTTGCGCGGAGGCGGTTCGCTACAAGCTCGAAGCGCGAGCGGGGAAAGAGGATACCGCGTCGGCTGACTTGGGTTTCGGGAACAACGATTGTTTTGTCCAGCCGCAGCCAACATTGTGTGGCCGAGGTGTCCCATTCGCCATTACCAATTTCTAGCCATTCCGACTTATTGGCGTGGCCTTCGTGAGAGGAGATGAGTAGACCCAAAACGTTTTGCATGTTCCTGCCAATGACCAACATGGAGCGTTCCTGCGGGGGAGTGGACGGCACCGTGACCCAGACGACTTCGCCGGGCTCAGCGTAGCCATCCAGGTCCGAGGAGTAATAGATCGACCGCGCGAGATGCTCGGTGGGATCTACCTGAAGGGCTTCGGCTACACGGTGAGTGTGTTTGTCGGTGGTATTGCCCAGGCGTTGATTGAGCTGAGATAAGCCTTTATCTAACGAGGTGAGCTTGCGAGCCTTCCCCTGCGCCTGATCTTTTTTCGCAGCCTTTTTCTTTTCAGCTCGGCGTTGTAGGCCGCGGCCGAATAGTGTTGCTGGGTTGGTGCCTGCCGAATCTTCCTTTGTATCTTCCTTGGTGGAGTTTCGGCGAGGACGAAGGATGCTCATAGTCGTTCTTTTCGCGTTGCGTTTGGAGCTTTGGGGGAGTGCTATTGGTGACTAACCGTAATGACTCTAGGCTAGCAGATTCAATCCACCGAAAGGCGGAGGGAAGGTCAATCGTCGATACGCGATGAACTCTTGCCGCGATGCCAGAAAACTGCTGGTTGCGGGTGTGAGTCCCCGGGTTCAGAATTACAGCCTTTCTTGGGTAGAGTGGGTAGGGTTAATTACTAGAAGGGACCCGTGTGGCAATGGCAAAAAAGCTTGAGAATTTCGCCGAGACTACGTTTACGGATCCTGCTCGGATCCGTAACTTCTGCATTATCGCCCACATCGACCACGGTAAGTCCACCCTGGCCGATCGAATTCTGCAGCTCTCGAACGTGATCGATGCACGTGATATGCGTGACCAGTATCTAGACAACATGGACATCGAGCGTGAGCGCGGAATTACCATCAAGGCGCAGAACGTGCGTCTGCCATGGGTGCCTCGCTCCGGTGAGTTTGAGGGTCAGCAGATCGTCTTGCAGATGATTGATACCCCAGGTCACGTCGACTTTTCCTATGAAGTCTCTCGTGCGCTTGAAGCGTGTGAGGGTGCGATTTTGCTGGTCGATGCAGCTCAGGGCATCGAGGCGCAAACCTTGGCCAACTTGTACATGGCCATTGATAAGGGTCTTGAAATCATCCCGGTGTTGAACAAGATCGACCTGCCGGCGGCAGATCCTGAAAAGTACTCCTTCGAGATCGCCAACATTATTGGCTGTGAACCAGAAGATGTGCTGCGTGTCTCCGGTAAGACCGGTGAAGGCGTGGAAGCGCTGCTGGACAAGGTTGTTGAGATGGTTCCAGCACCTGAGTCCCCCAATGGTGCTGATGCTCCTGCACGTGCCATGATCTTCGACTCGGTCTATGACACTTACCGTGGCGTTGTCACCTATATCCGTATGGTCGACGGTGAGCTGCGCCAGGGTGAAAAGCTGCACATGATGAACACCGGCACCAACTTGGAGCTGCTGGAAATTGGTGTGGTTTCGCCGACCCCGAAGAAGGTCAAGGGCTTGGGCCCAGGCGAGGTGGGCTACCTGATCACTGGCGTGAAGGATGTGCGCGAAACCAAGGTCGGCGATACCGTGACCTCGGCGGTCAACGGTGCCACGGAGCCTTTGCAGGGCTACGAAGAGGTCAAACCGATGGTGTACTCGGGCCTGTTCCCGGTCTCTCAGGAGGACTTCCCGGCGCTGCGCGAATCGCTAGAAAAGCTGCAGCTGAACGACGCTTCGCTGACCTGGGAGCCTGAGACTTCCGTGGCTTTGGGCTTTGGTTTCCGCTGTGGCTTCCTTGGTCTTTTGCACATGGAAATCACACGCGACCGACTCGAGCGCGAGTTTGATCTGGACCTGATTTCCACGGCCCCCTCCGTGACCTACCGCGTGGTTGCCGAGGATGGCACGGAGCAACTCGTGCACAACCCTTCGGACTGGCCGGAAGGAAAACTGCGCGAGATTTATGAACCAATTGTGAACATGACCATCATCGTTCCTACCGAGTTCGTGGGCCCGACCATGGAGCTGTGCCAGCAAAAGCGTGGTCAGATGAAGAACATGGATTACCTCTCGGAGGACCGTGTCGAGCTGCGCTACGTCATGCCACTCGGCGAGATCATCTTCGACTTCTTCGACATGCTCAAATCCCGCACCAAGGGCTACGCTTCGCTGAACTACGAAGAGGCCGGCGAGCAGGAAGCCGACCTAGTCAAGGTGGACATTCTGCTCCAGGGTGAGCCGGTGGACGCGTTTTCTGCGATCGTGCACCGCGATAATGCGCAGTGGTACGGCAACAAGATGACGAAGAAGCTCAAGGAGCTGATCCCACGCCAGCAGTTCGAGGTGCCAATTCAGGCGGCGATCGGTTCCAAGATCATTGCGCGTGAAAACATCCGCGCCCTGCGCAAGGACGTGTTGTCTAAGTGCTACGGCGGCGATATTTCGCGTAAGCGCAAGCTGCTGGAAAAGCAGAAGGCCGGTAAGAAGCGCATGAAGTCCATCGGTTCGGTGACAGTGCCACAAGAGGCATTCGTCGCGGCGCTGTCTACCGACGAAGAATAGGGCATTTCCTCGAAAGCTAGAACCGGCCGTCGTACCTGTACACATGCGAGGGCCGAGGTTGAGCAGGATCCGGCACGGGCAACCGTGCCGGCTTTACTGTTTGCCCAGAGACCTCCGCAGCCCGCTCGCGCGCCCACGGCACAGCCCGGCTCTCCATCAGATCGGCTACCGCAACGGAATCCGAGACCTCGTCAGACCCTCGGGCCCGAAGCGACGCAGCAGTGTGTGCAATCTCGTCAGGCGCCAGCCCCTGGTGTAGCTTCCACTTCCCGGTCACCGAGGTGATCTCAATGTCAACGGCGACCAACGCGTTAAGCACCCCGTTGACTAGCTGCGGGTCGGAGTGGGTGCCCACGCGCCAGGTATCGTCAAACTTTTCCACCAGCTCTTTCAAATGCGCGACGGCAAAAGCCCGGTCACCGTCGCGGTGGCGCATGATCCCTTTCAGGTGTACGGCGACATAATCCAGCGAGGGAACGCGTGGCATTTTTGCATCCGCGGGCTCCGCTGGCTGATCCAAGCCGGACACGTAGGCGGTAGGGCCCTGGACAATGATCATCACCTCAGTGTCCTCCCATTGCCGGTTCACCTTGGCAAAATGCGCCTGAACATGAACCTGACCAGCCTCGTCGCGCTTGAGCACGAAGGGCATAATGGTAGCCTCGAGCCCGGTATCAGGCGAGGAACTAATGAATTGACCAATACCGATCTCGGAAGCAAGCTGGAGAGCCTCGGATTCGTCCATCCGGTAAGCGTTAGTGACGTACATGGGATAAATTGTACGGATTTATTCGGCCAAAAACTTCATCAGCCGAAGTTGCCGCTCAGCGGCTCCCGCATAGGACTCGTGCGCACCCGCATCGGGGTTTATCGTGCGCGTCGGAGTGTGCGCCAACGGGCGCAAGTCGGGGTCGGCATATAAGGCAGCCCCGTGAAGAGCGGCGTCGGAGTCGTCGAAAAGCACGACGCGACGACCCAAAATATCCGCAACCATGCGCATCCACGGCGTGGACCGCGAACCCCCGCCGACCACCGCGAGAGGGCCGCGCTCGGCCGGATCGCAGGCCAGCGACAGAGCAAGAATGACGGATTCGAGGACGGCCTTATAGCACTCGATGGCGGTGGTCGTGGCTCGCTTATCGACGACTCCCGCGCCCAACTTCTCACTGCGCACCGGGAAACGCTCGCCGTGGATACTAGGTATCGCGGTCAAACCCGAGTAGCCGCGGGTAGTAAGCAGCTTGTCGGCCTCGGCGGGCGAAATCCCTCCCAGATAGAGGTTGCGTGCCCAATCTCCGGCGGAGGCAGCAGCAAGCAGGGCAGCAATTTGCAAGGTGTGCTCCCCGAAGGCGAGGCGGTGTACGGTGCCCAGAGCCTGGGAGGGGCGGTCCATGACGCGGGCGTGCCAGCCGGTGGTTCCCAGGTAAAGATAATCGGCGCCGGGTTCGCGTCCCACGATGCCCGCCGTGGTTGCCCCAGCATCCCCGGGAGCCAAGTACACGGGGACACCGGAACGAAGCCCCAGGTCATTGGCTTGGGTGGTGCCGATGAAGCCTTGAGCAATCGTGGGCAGCTGGGGGCGACTCACCCCGACGCGCTCGAGTACAGGATCAAGCCACTGCGAACCGTTCGAAAGTCCGGTCGTGCTGGCTGTGGTGGGATCGACGAAGCTGCCCAAGCCCAGCTCCTTGATCAGCGCTGCGCTGGGGGAGAAGAGGAACTCGTCGTCACGCGAAACTCCAGCGCGCAGAAGCATCGCGGCGTTTGAGGTGGCGGTTTGTTCGTTGCCGGTCAGCTCTTCCCAGTCGGGCAGCTCGCGGTTAAGTTGTTTGGCCTCGTGCTGTGAGCGGCTATCAGAATAAAGCCACGCTGGACCTGCGAGGTGGCCGTGGGTGTAGCGAATGAGGTCCTGCATCTGCCCGGTCACTGCGATCGCGTCATAGTTTCCCGAGAGGCCTTCCACACTGGCGCGCACCGCGCGCAGCCAATCGCGGGGATCCTGCTCGACCTCACCCGCCTGGCCGGTGTGGGTGGGATAGGCGGTGGTGCAACTAGAGGTTGCACCGTCTGGGCCGATCAGCGCGGCTTTCGCGCCAGAGGTACCTAGGTCGATTGCGAGAGTGATCACGCACTAAGTCTAGGACTTTTCAGTGTCCTCGCCGGTAGTCTCGATGAGTTCCTCGTCGACGTAGCCGTCGGCCCACTCGCCGGTTTCGTAGTCATAGTCGACTTCGTTGCCCTCTTCGTCGTGGCGTTGGTACCAGCCGGTGAGGTTCTCGTCGGTGGAATCGAAGTCTTCGCCAGCGCCGCGGCCCTCTTCGGCGTGTGAGACGGAAAGCTCGAAGTCATCGCCGTGTTCCTCAAGGCCGCGGACAACCGCGTTTTCCACGGCGCTGCGGGCGTAGGTGCGCCTAATGGCCATGGGGTCGGTGAGCAGGTCTTTCACGAAGGCCACCATCATGGCCAGCAGCACCACCGAGAATGGTAGTGCGATCAAGATGGTCAAGTTCTGCAGGCCGGACAGCGTGTTCTCGCCGCCAGTGAGCAACATGACAACCGCGATGCCCATCATGCACAGGCCCCAGAACACTACAACGGCCTTGTTAGGTGAAGGATCGCCCTTCGAGCTCATCGTGCCCATCACCACGGAAGCCGAGTCTGCGGAGGTGACAAAGAAGATCGCCAACACAATAATCAGGATAAACGGGGTGATTTGGGCCAGCGGGAGCTGGTCAAACATGGCGAAGAGCACCTGTTCGGACGACGAGTTTCCGTCGAAACCAGGCACGCCCTGCTCCGAGAAAGTAATCGCGGTGCCACCGAAGACGGTAAATGCCAAAATCAGGATCGTGGTAGGAATCAGCATTGTGGTCAGCGTGAATTCGCGCAGGGTGCGGCCTCGGGAAATGCGCGCGATGAACATGCCCACAAACGGGGTCCACGCGATCCACCATGCCCAGTAGAAGGCGGTCCAGGATTCCTGGAATTCCAAGGTTTCTGGCCCCCAGGATAGCGAGCGCGAGGCCATATCCAGGAAGTTGGACAGGTAATACAACGTGCCCGAAGGAATCAGGTTGAGCAAAAAGAGCGTTGGGCCCGCAAGGAAAACGAAGAGCACAAGCAGCAAGGTCAGCGAGATATTGATGTTCGACAAGTAGCGGATACCGCGCGAGACTCCCGAGACCGCCGAGATAATAAACCCGGCAGACAACACGGCAATGATCACAATGAGCACGTTATTGCCCACCTCGCCGATACCACTGATAATTTCCACGCCGGTGCCGATCTGGGTGGCAGACAGGCCCAAGGTTGCAGCAGTGCCAAAGAGCGTTGCGACGATGGCCAGCATATCAATTGCGCGCCCGAGAACACCTTGGGTCTTACCCAGCCCAAGCAGCGGAGTAAATACTGAAGAGATGAGGGAGCGACGCCCTCGTCGATAAGTGCTATATGCAATGGCCGCACCGACGAACGCATAGACCGCCCACGCGGACAGGCCCCAGTGGAAGTGCGACTGGGCCACGGCCTGGTGCAGCGCCGCAGGGGTGCCGGCCTCAACGGTGTTTGGGGGAGGGGAGAGGAAGTGCCAGAGCGGCTCGGAGGGGCCGAAGAAGAAGATGCCCACGCCGATGCCGGCGCCGAACATCATGGCGATCCAGGAGAAGCGGGAGAATTCGGGCTTCTCGCCGTCTTTGCCCAGCGTGATGCGGCCGAGGCGGGAGAAGGAGAGGATAAGCATGAGCACGATGCCCAGGATCATCACGATGTTGAGCAACCACCCGGCGTTGGTCATGCCCCAGTCGAAGGCGGTGGCGGCGGTATCGGCCACGGACTGCGGGTTGGTCACACCCCAGATGATGAAGGCAATAATGGCGGCTGCAGTGAGCCAGAAGACAAGTTTGTCCAGGCCGAATGTGTGGCGCTGCTCGTCGACGCTAATGCCGGGCACAAGACCCGGGTGCATGTTGTGCGGGTAGAGGCCCACGTCGACGGTCTTGCCTTTGCGACGGGCCTGGCGCATTGCCTTGCCTGCCGGTGATTTGATGGACGAATTGTTATCGGCCATAAGTTTTCAATTCCTTAGAGGCGCGCACGAGTCACAGTCACAAGAAATAGTGACGAGTGGCTTTAGGGCCAAGTTGAGGACAGTTACAGTGTTCCTTTTTGCAGTTCCTTTTTGCAGGGCCCCATCTAACCACAACAAAATTCACATGGGAAAAAGGAATAGATCTTGCCGCGGTTGGTTGTACCAATTATGCGTATTGATATCTGGTCCGATTACGTCTGCCCTTTTTGCACAATCGGTGAGAAGCATTTGTCCCTGGCCTTGGAAAACTACGACGGAGACGTCGAAATTAATTGGCGCTCTTTTCAGCTCGATCCTACCGCTCCCAAGGAGCCTACCCAAACGGGTGTAGAGCACCTCGTGGAGAAAAAGGGCATGCAAACTGCTCAGGTCGAGCAGATGATGGAGGGCCTCGCCCAGCGCGCTTCCGCCGTCGGCTTAGATTTCAACTGGAAAGAACAAATCTCCGCGAACACCTATGACGCCCACCGCGTGGGCCATCTCGCTCGCGAACATGGCGTGGGCAATGAGTGGGATGCGACGATGAAGCACGCATTCTTCACCGAGGGCAAGAACGTGGCATCGGCAGAGACGATGAAGGAGGTCGGCGAGAAGATCGGGCTAGACACCGCGCTTATCGACGACGTCCTGGCCACCGATAAATACACAGAAAACGTGGAAGAAGAGATCGACCAGGCCCGCAAGATTGGCATCAACGGTGTGCCATTCTTCGTCTTTGACGGCAAGCTGGCTGTCTCGGGCGCTCAGCCGCCTGAGGTGTTTACCCAGGCGATTGAGCAAGTTAAAACAATGTAACTAGTCGCGTAAGCGCTTGAGATCACCGGCAAGTTCGGTGATCTGAGCGGGCGTTAGTTCTTCGTCGTTATGCGCATTGCAGTAGTCCAGCATTGCGTAGCCGGATTCCTGGACCTCGACGTGATCTGCCCACACCTCAAGCGCATCGTCTGGGTGGTCCATGGCCAAAGAATTCACAGAACGCCGTTCCGAGAGCAGCTCGTACTGCAGGTCGCGGCGTTCTTCTTTTGCGCCTTCGGGGGTGGTGACCATCAGCGCACCGAGCAGCGAGCCCATGGCCTTTTGGCAGCGCAGCAGCAATCGGTAGTGATTCTGGCGTTCGGCATTCGGGCGCCACAGCCACAAGACGAGGGAGCCGAACAAGATAGAAAGGAAGACCTCGCCGGTGCGCGCGATAAACACTTCGCTGAGAGGTTGGGTCAGCGAACTTCCCATAAGCAGCGCGAGCGGGGTAGTGAAGATAACCGTAATGGCGTAGTTCTTCACCACAAAGATCTCGGCCCCGAATTGGCAGATAGCCAGCGCGAGCAGCAGTGACCACCCGGACACCTCGAAGTATTGGAAGACACCGAACAAGCCGATACCGATCAGTGAGCCGACCAGCCGATGGATGCCGCGGACCTGTCCCGGAATCCGGTCAGGGCCCCATTGCAGCATGAGGAGAGCGGAAACCACAGCCCAGTCGGGGCGATCGAAGCCGAGGCTCACGCCAACAAGTGCTGCCAAAGTAGTGGCAATGAAGACCTTTTCTGCGGTGATGTAGGCATGGGAATGGCGGTTGGCTGAGCGGGTCAAGCGATACATCACCGAGGGCCGAGTGTGCGGGATGGCCATGCGCTGTTCGTCGAAAAGCACGCCCAAATCGGAGTCGTTGTTGTGGGAATAGCCGACCTCGGAATTGCGCACGACGAGCCTGCGGTGGGCATCCTGGGTGCGTTCAACGAGGTGGCGCTGGGAGGATTGCACGACCTTGCCGCCGGAGATGATACCGGCGTCGCCGAGAGCGGACCACGCATCAGAGACGGCCGTTTGGGCCTGGTGGTGCTTGCCGATGCTGGGGTCGGACTCTTCAAAATTGGCCACCGCCTTATCCGCGGTGATCACGGCCTGGCGCTCAGGCCCGTGCGGGTGAACAAGCGCGCCCGACATACCCACGAGGATTGCCGAGGCAGCACCCAAGATGGCCCAGCCACCGACCTCTAGGGGGTTAAGCCCGTTGCGCGCCAGCATCGTGGAGCCACCCGCGACCATGACAATGAAAAACACACCCGGTGGCCGCAGTTGGAGTGCATTTTGGCCGTAGGCGCCGATGGTGGCCAACAGCACCGTAAACATGCCCGAGAGCATCAGCCACCAGTGCGAACCGCCTGCGTTGAGTTGCGCCCACATCACCGAGCCGACGAATGCTCCGGCGGTGGCACCGAGGACCAGTAGCACTGCTGCAATGGTCATGACTTTCAGCCGCGAGCGGTAGGGGTGGCCCTCGCCGTAGATGACAATGAAGCCACCCGAGGCGATAAGAACGATGGCGTTTTCATGCCCAAGCAGGAGTGCGATCGCGCCGGGCACCGTGACTGCGATAGCTGCGCGCAGGGCACCCGGCCAGCGTGGGGCAGAAGAGTGGATGGCGGTAAATAGGCGCCAGGGGTTGGGTCTTTCAGGCAACGGCTCTTTCGCCACTGCGTCGCGGGTTCGTTGATCGGTCACTACCTACTCCTTCGCGAAATGAAAAAATCACAAAATCAACAATAAAGCCGCCCCGGCTCCACTGGGAGCCAAGGCGACAAATTAACGGTAGTACCAACTATAGACGCCAGCTACAGCGCCTTCGCCTTGACCGTCATTGCGATGGTGCGGGTATCGCCCGAGCGCAATTCAACGCCCTCGTGGTTCTTACCCAACAGGGCGGGCTCCACGCAGACGAACTGGTCCCACTCGCCCTCGCCGAGATCGTCGATGCGAGCCCCCGCGTCGGCGCCCGGGTTCCACAACACGGTGCAGTCGGTGCCCTCTGGGGTGACGGTGATTTCACGCTTCGCATCGGTGAAGGTGACCTCGCGTGGCTCCAGGCTGATCTGATCGGTCAGGCCCGAGAAAGTGAACGGGCCCTGTTGGTTGAACTTGTCGTGGTGGGCGCGGTCCCAGATTTTGGTGCGCTCCACACCGGTGACTTCTACGTCGGCCACGGCGCTGACCTCGAAGTATGGGTGGAAAGCAAGCTGGATTTCGCGGTTAGTGTCACCCTCGTTGGTCACGGAGAGTGCGAAGCGGTAGCCGTTTTCGACAGCTTCTACTTCGAAGACAAGAGCGAGGTGGTCACGCGTGAGCGTTGCGCGTTGCCCGTCGACGTCCCACTTGCTGGTACGCGCCCAACCGTGTTGCTCGTCGCCCAAAAAGGTTGCGAACCAAGGGGCCACGATGGGCAAGCCGCCGCGGATGGGGGCGCTACCGTCAAGGATGGCCTTCGAAGAAACGAAGAAGAGGTTTCCGGTGGGGTGGGGCGCGGATGTGATGTGTGCGCCGAACTCAGGAATGGTGATCTGTTTCATTCCTAAATCCTACCGATAGAATCGACACGATGGAGACGATTTCCTACGACCAATACGGCTTAAGTGTGCATGAACACACTATTGAGGTGCCCTGGGACCGAGCGAACCCCGCTCTTGGCACCCTCGAGGTCTTCGCCCGCGAGCTTGTCGCCGACGAATCCCTGCCATATCTGCTCTTCCTGCAGGGCGGCCCCGGCAACCCCGTGCCCCGCCCCGCCGAAATCACCGGCTGGATGGCCGAAGCACTCAAGCACTACCGCATCGTGCTTTTAGATCAGCGAGGCACGGGACGTTCCACACGCATAGACAAAGCATCGCTTATCGACGATCACCTCTATCCCTTGCTGCGCGCCGATTCCATCGTTGCCGACGCCGAAGACCTGCGAAAAGCTTTGGAAATCGAACAGTGGGACGTATTGGGGCAGTCCTTCGGTGGGTTCTGTATTGCCCACTATCTGTCGGTGGCCCCCGAGTCGGTGCGCTACGCCTATTTCACCGGGGGCCTACCTGCAATCAATTGCCACGCCGACGACGTTTACCGGGCCACCTTTAGCAAGCTTGAGGCGCGCCAAAAGGAGTTCTTTGCCGAGATTCCGTTTGCCGAAGGCCGTGTGCGCGAGATCTGTCATCACCTAGACAACTCGGATGAGCGTTTGCCTACCGGGGAGAGGCTCTCGTCGCGACGCTTCCGCACAATCGGTGTGGGCCTGGGCCGCGGAGTCGGATTCGGCGACCTGGCCGGAGTGCTGGAAGCACCTTTCCACAAGGTGAGCGGCGAGAAGCGCCTGCGCACTGACGTGCTTGCCGACATCGGCGAGCGGGTGAGCTTTGAAAAGGCACCGCTTTATGGGGTGATCCACGAGTCAATTTATGGCGGGACTGTTCCAGGGGCGACCGCGTGGAGTGCGCAGCGCGTCTCCGAGGAGCTTGAGGGGTTCGCCCCGGATGCCTCACCGACTGGTAGCGGGCCCTTCTATCTCACCGGCGAGCACATCTTCCCCTTCCAATTCGAGGAGGATCCGGCGCTGGTTCCATTCGAAGAAGCAGCGAACCAATTGGCATACAAAGACGATTGGGCACCGCTGTATTCCCCGAAAGTCCTGGCAGAAGTGCCCACTGTGTGTGCGGCGGCGGTGTACACGAACGATATCTATGTGCCTCGCGAACTGTCCTTCGAAACCGCAGAAACAATCCGGGATGTGCGGGTTTGGGAGACATCCGAACTGCAACACGATGGGATTCGGCGCGCCGGAGAAGAAGTTTTTTCGAAGCTTTATGCCTTAGTGCGCGAAAGGGGCTAGGATCGGCGGTATGGCACCAAACCCTCGTGAGCATATCCAGCTCACACCTAGTGAACTCGACGAGTTTGATGAACTAGCGGGCACTTTTGAAGTAAAGCAAGAACATCTCCTCGATCCAACACTGCTGCTCTACATTAACTAGAGCTCAGGCAGTTCGTCCGTAGCAGAAGGATAGGAGGGCTGGGCGCCGGACTTAGTCACGGCGAAGGCCCCCACTCGGTTTGCGAAGCGTGCTGCCTCCACAAGTGAGTCACCTGCAATAATGCGGTGACACAGTGCGCCCGAAAACGCGTCACCTGCCCCCACTGTGTCCACAGCCTTTACGTGAACTGCGGGAATGGCGGTTAGTTCATCGCCTTCTGCTACTACCGCGCCGGCCCCGCCCAGGGTGAGCACAACCGATTTAAAACCAACTTCGCGCAGAGATTTCGCCATTGTTTCCGGTTGAGACTCGTCGGCTTCGATGCCGAATTGGGCCAAGATCAGGCCTGCCTCGTGTTCGTTGGCCATCAGCGGATCGGCGGTGAGCAGGGCCTTATGATTCACTTCGACGACGGGCGCGAGATTAACAATCACGCGTCCGGTGGCCAATTCGACGGCCTTCTCGAAGCCAGAAGCAGGGATCTCGCCCTGCAATAACACCACGGTGGCATCCCGAATCAGCTCGGCGTGAGTTGCCACGTAGGTGTCGTCGACAAGCGAATTTGCTCCCGGCACCACGATGATCGTGTTCTCCCCGTCGCGGCTAACGGTGATTACTGCAAGGCCCGTGACCTCGTCGGTCTCGGCGACGGCGCTTAGATCCACGCCACCTTTGCGCAGCAGTGCGGTGGCGGGCTCGGCGTAGGCATCGCGGCCGATGGCGCCGACCATGGACACCTTCGTGCCCAACTTGGCGGCGGCAAGTGCCTGATTTGCGCCCTTGCCACCTGCGGTAATGTGACCACCCTGGCCAAGGAGAGTCTCGCCGGGGGTGGGGTGGCGCTCGACGGTGACGGTGAGATCGGCGTTGATGGATCCGACAACGGCAATATAGTTGCTGCTCATATCCCCAATATAGTGGTTAGGATCGGGGTCATGACGCCTATCGCTGAGTGGATTTCTGCCGAACTTGACGCCGGACGCGACGATCTTCAAACCATGCTGGACACTTCCCCCTACCCGCGGCCTGCCGTGCGCACGATTGCCGAGGCGGGAAACTTCGCCATTGACGGCTCCCGCGTCGTTCGCGCCGACGGGCCTTCCTGGTTCGTGGCGGACTCAGATCTGGTCGATCGCGGCAACGGCATTTATGCGCTGAACGTCGAAGTGCCGGACCCCAACGCAACGCTTGAGATGCCGCGGGCCTTAATCAGTGTCCTCGGCGTGCCTCGTTTAGGCCGCGTGGTGCTGCATTCCGATACTGGAGCGAAGCTTGTGTCCTTTGTGAATGTGCCGCGGGTGGGGCCGATTGCATCGCTTATCGACGACACCCCTGGCAACTACACTCTCGTTTTCGACGCAGTGAACAAGCATCTTGCGGTAGAAGTGGGGGAATGAGCAAACGTTTATTTGCAGCGATTGCACTTCCCGACGAGGCCCGCGAGCACCTCGTGATGGCCTTGCGGGAGATTCATGCGCAGAATCAGAACCAGCTGCGGTTTAGCGATCCCGATAATTGGCACATCACCTGTGCCTTTTATGGCGAGACGGCGCAGGACCCCGAGGAACTTCTGGCGCACCTGGCTGCGGCGAGTGTGGGGCCGATGACCTTGGAACTAGCGGGTGCGGGCTCCTTTTCTGGTGCGACCCTGTGGATCGGTGTGGGTGGGCAGACGGCCTTGTTGCGCAAGTTTATGGCGGGCTGTGTGCTGGATCCCGAGGAAGCGAAACGCCAGCGGGCGCATCTTACGGTGGCGCGGGCGCATCGTCGATTAGCGGATCCGTGGCTGATCGGGGATCTGACCCAGGCGCTGAGCGTCTACCGCGGCCCTGCCTGGAATGCTTCTTCTGTGGGCTTGTATGAATCCCACTTGGGCGAGGGGCGCTCTGGCGGCCCGCGTTATGAGCTGGTGGGAGAGGTGAGGCTGTAGCCGAGGCTGGCGTTTTTCATTAGCATGGCGGAAATACCGTTTCTCCCTGCGAATGGAGCCAGAATGGACCTGTACGAGTACCAGGCCCGGCAGATGTTTGAGGACCACGGCGTTCCCGTGGTTCCCGGAAAAGTTGCCACCTCTGCCACTCAAGCCGAACGTGCCGCGCGCGCCATGGGTGGTCCGGTAGTAATCAAAGCCCAGGTAAAAACCGGTGGGCGCGGCAAAGCCGGCGGTGTGCGGCTAGCCAAGGATGCCAACGAGGCAGCGCAGGTTGCCGACGAGATCCTCGGCCTGAAAATCAAGGGATTTACCGTGCGTCGCGTGATGGTGGCCAGGGCCGTCAACATTGCCGAAGAATACTATTTTTCCATCCTCTTGGATCGCACGAAGCGTCGCTACATGGCCATGTTGTCCAAAGAAGGCGGGGTCGAAATTGAAACCCTCGCACGAGAAAAGCCCGAGGCCCTCGTGCGCCGCAACTTCTCACCGCTCGACGGGTTCACCGATACCCTTGCCCGCGAAATGGCCAAGGAAGCAGGTTTCGACGAGACGGACACCGCGAAACTCGTGCCGGTGCTGAAAAAGCTCTACAGCGTGTACGACGAAGAGGACGCGACCCTAGTCGAGGTTAACCCGCTGGTGAAAACTGCTTCAGGCGAAATCATTACGCTCGATGGCAAAATCACGTTGGACGATAACGCCGACTTCCGCCACCCCGACCACGCCCAGTTGGCCGACCACGGTTCGATGAATCCTTTGGAGGCGAAAGCCACCAACATGGGCCTGAACTACGTCAAACTCGATGGGTCAGTGGGAGTGGTGGGAAACGGCGCAGGTCTGGTGATGTCCACGCTGGATGTGGTCGCCGATGCGGGATCCGATTTGCCAAGCAAACCCACGCCCGCGAACTTCCTGGATATCGGAGGCGGCGCGAACGCAGATGTGATGGCCAATGGCCTCGAGGTGACTCTAGAAGATCTGCAGGTGCGTTCGATCTTCGTCAATGTGTTCGGCGGGATTACCGCCTGTGACGAGGTGGCAAAGGGCATCGTGCAGGCTTATCGCATCCTCAAGTCCGAAGGCATTGAACCCAAGCCCTTGGTGGTCAGGTTGGATGGAAACAACGCAGCAGAAGGCAAAGCGATCCTCGACCGGGCGCAATTGCCCCTGCTTGTACAGGTAGACACCATGGATGCCGCGGCGCGCAAGGCTGCCGAACTCGCCGATGCCAACGGAGGACAATAAGCATGACTATTTTTCTTGATCAAGATTCAAAGATCATCTTCCAAGGCATGACAGGTGCAGAAGGCATGAAGCACACCCAGCGCATGCTGAATTCTGGCAGCGCAGTCGTTGGCGGTGTGAATCCGAAGAAGGCCGGAATGTCCGTGCAGTTCGAGGGTGGCGTGCACGTCCCAGTTTTCGGGTCGGTGCGCGAGGCGATGCGGTCTACAGGCGCAAACGTTTCCGTAGTCTTCGTGCCTGCTGCTGCGACGAAGTCAGCGGTGGTGGAGGCCATCAATGCCCGCATGCCACTGGTTTTGGTGATCACCGAGGGCGTGCCGGTCAAAGACACCGCCGAGTTCTATGCGCTGGCCAGGGAATCGGATACCAAGATCATTGGTCCGAATTGTCCGGGAATTATTTCCCCGGGCAAGTCCAACGCGGGCATCATCCCTGCCGAGACGGCTCCGAATCCTGGGCCTTTAGGCCTGGTGTCCAAGTCGGGCACGTTGACCTATCAGATGATGTACGAGCTCTCCGATATCGGATTCACCACCTGCGTTGGGATTGGCGGTGATCCGATTATTGGCACTACCCACATCAGCGCGATCCGGGCGTTCCAGGCGGACCCGGATACCAAGGCGATCATGATGATCGGTGAGATTGGCGGCGACGCAGAAGAAGCCGCGGCCCAGTACATCAAGGAGCACGTGACCAAGCCGGTCGTGGCCTATATCGCTGGCTTTACCGCACCCGAGGGTAAGACCATGGGCCACGCTGGTGCGATTGTCTCCGGCAGCTCGGGTACCGCAGAGGCAAAGAAGCAGGCGCTGGAAGCAGTCGGCGTGAAGGTGGGGAGCACCCCTTCGCATGCTGCCCAGCTAATGAGGGATTGCCTCCAGCAGTGACCGTGTATACGGGTGCTGGGGGTTGGCCCAGATCTTCTCGGTGGGACCGGTTTCCACGATCTTTCCTTCGTGGATGACGGCTATGGTGGGGCAGACGTGGCGCACCACCGAAAGATCGTGGGAGACAAACACCAAGGTCAGTGAGTCATCCAGAACGAGAGAATTGATCAAGTCCAGCACTTGGGCGCGCACGGTTACATCGAGTGCGGACACGGGTTCGTCGGCAAGCAAAATATCTGGACGCGGCCCTGCCGCCCGTGCGATGGAGACGCGTTGGCGCTGCCCGCCGGAGAATTCGTGGGGGAAGCGCTCGGAGACGCCTGGTAGCCCGACGTGTTCTAGGACTTCGTCGCAACGCGCTTGATTGACCCCTGCCTCGCGGATGGATTTGCCCACCTTGAGGCGTGGATTGAGTGAGGATTGTGGGTCTTGGAAGACCATCTGCAGGGAGCCGTCGACGCGGACGGTGCCGGTGTCAGGCGTGGAGAGCCCCGCGATCAGGCGCAGCAGCGAGGTTTTTCCGGAGCCGGAGCCGCCGACGATGCCGAGGCGCTCACCGCGACGAACTTCCAGTGAGACTTCGTCAACGGCGAGCGTTTTTCCGCGGGTCAGCGACACTTTCTCGAGGGAGATGATGGGCTCGCCGACTGCGGAGGGTGTGGCGGACGCGCCGGGTTTGGCTGCTGCAATAAGGTTGCGGGCATAGTCTGAATCGCTCGGGACGATGCGGCCGTTTTGAAAGATGAGCACGCGGTCGGTCATGCGTTTGATCACGGCAAGGTCGTGGCTGACGAACATGAGTGCCATGCCGCGCTCGGCCACGAGACGGTCGAGTAGATCGAGGATCTCGGCCTGGGTGGTCACGTCGAGGGCGGTGGTCGGCTCGTCGCAAATCAGCAGGTCGGGGTCGCCCGCGATGGCTACGGCGATGAGCACGCGCTGGCGCTGCCCGCCGGAGAGTTCGTGCGGGTAGGCCTCAAATCGGTCGATGCCGACTTCGCGGAGCAGAGCTCGGGCGCGCTCGGGATTGCTTGCTTCGGCGACTTGTCGGCCCACCTGCATCAACGGGTCCAGCGCGCTCATGGGTTCCTGAAACACCATGCCGACCTTGGTGCCGCGGATCTTGCGGCGCACCGATTCGCGAGAGCCAATCATGTCAGTTCCGTCGACTTCCACGGTACCGGTGGCCTTCAGATTCGACGGCAAAAGCCCGATCACGGCGAGCGCCGTCAGGGATTTTCCGGAGCCTGATTCACCGATGATGCCCAGGCGCTGACCAGGGGCAATATCGAAGGAGATGTCCTCCAAGATGCCGTCGATGGAGAGGTTATCAACGTGGATCATGCAGAAGTTCTCACTTTCCGGCTCGTCGGATCGAGTGCGTCGCGCAGACCGTCGCCAAGCAGGTTGAAGCCCAACACGGTGGCGGCGATTGCGATGCCAGGGAAGATGGCCAGATGCGGAGCCGAGGCGAGGAAGCCCTGCGAGGCCTGCAGCATCCGCCCCCAGGAGGCGTACGGTGCCGGGGTTCCCAGACCGAGGAAGGAGAGCCCGGCCTCGGCAAGGATGGCCAGCGCGAAAGAGACGGAGACTTGCACGATGACCACCCCTGCGATGTTGGGCAGCACGTGCCGCACGGCAATCACGGGGCCGGGGACTTTGGAGATGCGAGCGGCGAGGATATAGTCCTGCGTCATCACGCGCAGGGTGCCGGCGCGAGCCACGCGGGCAAATCCTGGGATCCCTGCGATGCCGATGGCCAGCATGACAATGCCCGTCGACGCGCCAAAAACCGCAGTAAACACGATGGCCAGCAGCAGTGCAGGGAAGGCGAGCAGCAGGTCATTGCCCCGCATAATAATGGTCTCGATCCAGCCACGGCGCATGCCTGCGGTAATTCCGAGTGGCACACCGATGAGAGTCGAGATGCCCACACCCACCACACAGACAGCCAGGGTGATCGCCGAGCCATCGAGGATGCGGGAGAAAATGTCGCGCCCGAACTGATCGGTGCCCATGATGTGCGACCACGTCGGGCCCTGTAGGCGATCGGCCGGGATCGCCAAGGTGGGATCGTAAGGTGTCCACACCAGCGACAGCAGTGCACATAGCGAGACAATGGCGACGATGACCGCGCCAATCCATCCGGAGATTCTCATGGCGCCACCTTGATACGCGGGTCAATGAGGCGGTACAGCAGATCCACCACGAAATTAACCACGAGGGTAAATAGGACAAGCAACATCATCACTGTTTGGACTGTGGTGAGGTCGCGGTTGGACACGGCGTCGAGAAGCATCGACCCCAACCCCGGGATAACAAAGACCCTTTCAATGACCACCGCACCCACGATCAAGCTGGTCAGTTGCACGCCGGTGACGGTGAGCACGGGCAGCGCTGCATTTTTCAGTGCATGTTTGTAAAGGACTTCGCTTTGCGACGAGCCCGTCGCCCTGGCTGTGCGGATATAATCCTTGTTCAACTCTTCTAAGATGGCGCTGCGGACGTACCTGGTCAGGATCGCCGCCTGCACGAGCGAGAGCGAGATGACTGGCAGGACCAGCCGGGCTAAGAATGCGCCGAAGTTTTCATTCGGCGGGACCCAGCCATTCGCCGGGAGCCAGCCGAGGCGCACCGCGAAGACGGCCACCAAGAGGATACCGACGAGGAAACTTGGCACGGCGATGCCCAGCTGCGTACCTGCGGAGACAACGGCTGCTTGTTTGGTGCCTGCCTTGCGTGCTAAGTAGATTCCCAGCGGGATGGCGATGAGCAGCGAAATAACCATGGAGGTGCCCGCTAGGATCAGCGAGACTGCGCCTCGGTCGAGAACTAGCGGGGTGATGTCTTGCTTGCTGGTCAGCGAGATACCGAAGTCGCCGGTGAGCAGCCCGCCCATCCATTCGAGGTATTGGTTAATTAGCGGCCGGTCGGTGCCAAGGCGTGAGGAGAGTTCGGCGACGGCCTCGTCGGTGGCAGTTACGCCGAGCGCGATACGAGCGGGGTCGCCGGGGATGGCACGTAGCAGGACGAAGATAATCACGCTGGCGAGGAAGAGCATGACAACAAAGCGAGCGATGAGTTTGAAAATCACTGTTTCTTCACTCCCGCGAGAGGTAGGGCGTCGGTAATAATGTTGGCCTCGATGCCGGTCACTCCCGGCGCGGTAAGAACGACGTTAGGGGAATTCGCCAAGGTCAGGGCTCCGGCATCGGCCATGATGACGTCTACGGCTTCGATCATCCGGGTGGTCTCGTCGGCAAGGTCTCCCTGGTCGGCGAGCTGGAGGTCTTCGCGCAGTGCAGGCGAGTCATAGCCGAGGTAGTAGTTGGGGTTGCCGAACAGCGCCGGGATGTCGCGGGGTTCCACGTGAGAAATGATTGAGGCTTGGTAATTGTGCTGGTTCAACACCTGACCCAGCCAGACAGCTGGGAACTCCACGGTTTCTAGGGTGACCTTGAATCCGACCTGGCTTAGTTGCGAATAGATCAGCTCCGAGGCGGTCTGGGCATAGGCCAAAGACGGCACCGAGATAGTAACTTCCGGGGTACGCCCACCCAGCAGCTCTTCTGCGCGTTGCGGGTCAAAGGGGTAGTAGTCCCGGCCGGTGTACCACGGGTCGGTCGGAGGGACGGGTGCGCCACCGGTATTGGTGGCCATGCCCTCCCACACCACTTGGTTTAAGGCATCGCGGTCGATGGCGTAGGCAGCTGCTTGGCGGACCGTGGGGTCGTCGAAAGGCGCGGTCTTGTTGTTCATGGAAAACACCACCTCGCCGTTGGTAGTGCCAACCTGTACGCCGTAATCCTCGGGCAGGGAATCTAAAAGCTCGGGGGCCTGGAGCGACCAAACCACATCGACGTCGCCGGCTCGCAATGCGTTGACCGTAGCCACCGAGTCCGAGAAGTAACGGATGGCCGCATCCTGATTTGCTGGTGTTCCCCAATAGTCGTCGCGGGCGGTATAGGAAATGGACTCACCGACCGAAAAGCGATTCACGGTGTACGGCCCGGTCCCGATCGGGTCACTGGTTAAGGTGTCGATGCCCGCAGGCGTCATCATCGCACCCGTAAGCGTTCCCATCGACCACAACCACCGGTTCGACGGTGCCTTCAGTGTGACTTGGACGGTGTACTCATCGATCACGTCGACGGCGATCACCGGATCCATTTGGGATTTCAGGCCATTCGTCCACTCGTTTTGGACATATTCAATAGAGAACTTCACCGATTCCGCATTGAAGGGATCTCCATTGGAGAAACGCACTCCTTGGCGCAGGTGAAAGGTATAGGTGGTGCGATCGTCGTTAATTGCGATGTCCTCGGCGAGATGGGGGACGGGTTCGCCGTTGTCGTCGATACGCACGAGGGTTTCGTAGACGTTAGACATGAGCGCCTGCGGGATCGCGGCGCCACCGGTGGTTGTGAAGTCGAGGGAGGAGGGCGCGCCTGACGTGCCGACGACGATGCCGGCGCCCTGGACGCGACCGACCTCGCTGGCAGTCGAGCCCGCCGAACATGACGCGAGCAAAGACGCTGCAGCGATGACGGCTAACCCCTGGGTAGCTCGTGAATTCACCATGGCCATTAAGGGTAGAGGGTGATGGTAAACAAAGTGAAACTATTCGGAAACTGTTACGCCTTAATCATGCAACAGCATCATGGAGCCGGGTTGTGGGGTGCCGCGAATTCTCCTTCGAATTGTCTTAGGCCTTTTTCCAGAGCACACTGAAGGTAAAACTTATTGGTGTTACCCTGGGTTGCTTGTGTGATTTGGGTGATTTGGATGGGAAGGACAACACATGCTCGGTGTGCTCCAAGGCTTCGGGGTAGTTATCATCGTGATCGCGGTGGGCTATTTTCTCATCCGATTGGGTATTTTGAAGCAGGAAGAACAGAAGACCTTGGCCACCATCGTCTATGCCGTGGCTACACCTTCCTTGCTCATCGACCGCCTGATCCACACCGATCCGCGCGACGTGCTCGGCCCGAATTTTGTGGTTATTTCTGCCTCGGCCGTGATCGTTGGCCTGATGGCTTATACGTTATTTCGGCTGCGGCACTGGGATAAGTCGAGCTCAATCGTGGGCATGTTGGCATCCAGTTATGCCAATGGTGGCAACCTAGGCATTCCGCTGGCCGTGTATTTGCTTGGCGACGCCACCGCCGTCGTTCCCATGATCCTGTTCCAGGTGGCGTTTTATGCGCCGATTACCTTGACGTGGTTGGACATCACCACTTCGGAGGGCGAAGGTGGTGGGTGGAAACACAACATCGCTGTTGCTCTGAAAAATCCCATGCTGATTGGCGCGGTGATCGGTATGACCATCGCGCTTACGGGGTGGGACGTGCCCCCGATTATTTCCGAGCCCGTGTCTATCTTGGCGGGCGCTGCGGTGCCACTTGCCCTGATGGTGTTCGGAATGTCGCTCTATGGCATGAAGCTGAAGCTCACGCGCGGCGTCACTCTTACAGTGATAATGAAAAACTTTGTCCACCCCATCGTGGCTGGCCTGCTGGCTTACTTCCTTTTCGGAATGGAAGGCCACGACCTTTACACCGCTGTGGTTCTTGGTGCATTGCCGACGGCGCAAAACGTGCTGACGTACTCTCTGCGCTTCGGCGCTGCCAGCGAGCTTGCGCGTAACTCAGGTGTTGCGTCGACTCTGGTCTCCTTCCCAGTGCTGATTATTATTGGTCTGCTCTTTGGCAGCGGGCTGAGTTAGGCCGCCGCCTTCGCCGGTTGGCGACTTTGCAGTTTCTGGCCTAGCGTTCGCACCCAGTTGCGGTTCGCTGGCGTCAGCGGCCCTTCGGCCTGGTCAACCACCCAGGTTCCATCGGAGAACAACCAATAGACATCGGCTGTGATTGGATCCAGGATGTACTGCACCACCTGATCCGTTTTCCGGTTGTGGTGGTGCGAACATAAGCAGATCATGTTCGAGGCAGTGGTCGGTCCACCGTCGGCCCAATTGATGCGGTGATCCTTTTCGGTGCGGTGGGCTGGCCTCTCACATCCCGGCCACCTGCAAGTTCCGTCTCGGCCCTCCAAGTAGGCCTTGAGGGAAGTAGAAACCCGGTAGGCCGAGACTTCTTCGTACTCGGCACCGATGAGGTTGCGGGTATGCTCCGACAGGCAGTTCAGGTAGTCCCCGGAGTAATCGCGCAGGAACCCGAGCCCCGGCACCCAGACAGGCGCATCCGGAACGTCACAGGCCTGGTAAGTATTGACCACAACCCTGACGGTGGCCTTGCCCAGGATCAGCTCCGCGTGGGCAGCGGTCAGCGAGATGTCATTGTCGCGGGCATAGGAGCGCACAGCTTCGTCGATAAGCAATGCCGTAGCATCATCGTGCGTGACTCCGATGTGTGTGGAACCGTTGCCGAAGCTATGCACGCTGAACCCGAGGTTCAGGTCGGTGGGCGAGTCAGATTCATCGCTAGCATCGTCGAACTGAGCAAGAAAGTCGTGCAACTTGCGCACAATCTGATTCGCCGAGGGCATCTGCTGCTGCACACGCTTGGGCGTGAGGTAGCTTGTGAGGAACTCATCCACAAACGGCCACACCTCCTGATCGCGCTCGCTCGTGGACACCAGAAACCCCTCCAGTGCCTTGCCAATGCGCGCGAGAGTGTACATGTCAAGGTGCCACATCGACTCAATGTGTGCACGAAATAAAGGCAGCTTATCGACGACCGCCAGCGCCACCAACCGGTCGGCGATAAAACCATCCGAACCGCCAACATCCGCGCGGATTGACGCGGCGTGCTCGGTCCAATCTCGATCGTCTTCATCAATGGGCACGGTGTAGGCAATACGCCATGCCTCGTACTCGGCGCGCCGGGCAGCCAACATGGCTTGGGCCCGAGGCGAATCAGGTTGACAGATGGAGTAAAACTTCGCGTTCATGTGCTGAACACACCCCTCGAAGTGAAGTAGTTTCCGCTCGACTTTTATCGAACACTTGAACTATATAACAGGGGCTAGACATGGCCAGGAAATAGACTTTGACCTGGGGTAACGGGAAGTTAGAAGTTTCCAGGTGCACCGGCCGTATTTGCCGGGTCGAGGTCCCATGCATCGGCCAGGATTTCCATAGAACGCAGCGCCTCATCGTGATTGCGGCCCTGCAGGGAAATCATTAGCTCGTCGGCCTTGGCAAGCTCTGCGAACTGCTCCAAATAAGCCACAACATCCGCGCCGGTACCCTCTGCAGTGAACTTCAGCATTTCAATGATCTGCTGGCCTTGGGCAGAGTTGACTACCTGGTCGAGTTGATCGTCGTTAAGCACGAGCCCACGACGACCCATCATGGACTTGACGCGATTGCGGTGCACGCCCTTCGTCTGCTCCGCGGCCTCTTCCTTTGTGTCGGCGGCAGTGACGTTGACTGCGGCGATGACGTAAGGCTCGGAGAGGACGTCGGAAGGCTCGAAGTGCTCGCGGTAGTAAGTGGTGGCCTGCACCAAGTGCTGCGGTGCGAAGTGGGAAGCGAAGGAATAGGGCAGGCCAAGCTTTGCGGCCAAAGTAGCGCCGTACATGGAGGAACCGAGGATGTACAGTGGCATCTTCACGCCCTCGCCAGGAATCGCTGCCACGCCTGGAACCTGGGAATTTCCGGTGAAGTAACCGTGGAGCTCAACGACATCGTTAGGGAAGCGCTCGGCAGAATTCGGATCACGACGAAGCGCGCGACCCAGGGTGTTCTGGTCGGTGCCAGGCGCACGGCCAAGGCCCAGATCGATGCGGTCAGGGTAAAGCTCACCGAGGGTACCGAACTGCTCAGCAATGACATAAGGGGCGTGGTTCGGCAGCATTACACCACCAGCGCCCAGGCGAATCTTCTCCGTGCGCGCGCCGATGTGAGAGATCAAAACAGCAGGTGACGACGAGGCAATCGTCGGCATATTGTGATGCTCCGAGTACCAGATGCGCGAATAACCCAGCCGCTCAGCGGTCTGTGCGAGTTGAACGGATCGCTGCATGGACTGGCCGGCGGTTTCGCCTTCGTAGATAGTGCAGAAGTCGATGAGGGACAAAGGCAATCGAGACATAGAAAAATCCACCTTTAACTACTTGAAATTCAGATATAAAAAGCCTGCAATTTCAACCCTAGTCAAGGTGGATTTATTCCGTCGGCGACCAAAAGGGCGACCAAAAGAGCTACCAAAAGAGCTACTGCGCCAAGGCCCTCGCAGCGAAGGAACGATGATCCTCAGGTGCTTCGCGCTTCTGCACAAAGTCAATGATCAGGCCAATCACGAATGCGACCACAGTAGGCAGGACCCAACCCAGGGAAACGCTCTGCATTGGTGCCCAGTCGACAACCACCGAGAAGCTCGATGGGAGCCAGCCCAGATCCAGGAGCACAGAGAACGCCGACCAAATCACGGCTACCCACAGCGGGAGGCGGTATGTCCAGTAGAAGTAGACCTTGCTGCTCAGCAGTGGCTCGACAAGTGCGATGAAAATCAGCGCGATAGCCGGTGGGTACAGGAAGGTCACTACCGGTGCAGCGATGGCCAGCACCGTGTTCAAGCCAAGCGTTGCCATGGCAGCGGAAGCGACTGAGAAGATCACAGCCCATGCCTTGTAGGAAATACCCGGGGTCAAGGTGTTGAAGAACTCGGAAGTAGAGGTAACCAGGCCCACCGCAGTCGTCATACATGCCAACAGAACGATCAGCGCGAAGATGATCTGGCCGGGCTGGCCCATGGTCTGCAACGCAGCATCGGAGAGCAGGTGTGCTCCGTTGGCGTACTGATCGCCGTTTTCAATAACCTGGCCGATAATACCAAGGCCAAGATAAATAGCCGCAAGCAGGATACCAGCGCCAAGACCTGCCAAGATGGTGCCCTGGGTCAGCTGCTTGCCTTCTTCGAAGCCCTTGTAGCGCAGCGAGGAAATCACCACGATGGAAAAGGCCAGAGCGGCAATCGAGTCCATGGTGAGGTAGCCCTCAAGCAGGCCCTTCGCCATCGGTGCGTCTGCATAAGCCTCGGTTGGGGCGCCGGGCTGACCATTCATGGTGGTCACCGACAAAGTGATCAAGATGGCTAGCAGAATCACCAGCGCAGGAGTGAGGTAGCGGCCCAGCGTGTCCATAATCGTGTTCGGATTCCACGACAGCGCCAGCGCGATGCCGAAGAAGATCACATTAAAGATGCCCGCGGCCAGGGTGGAATCCCAGCCGGTCAGCGGGGTAATCGCGGTCTCGAAGGATACGGCGCCGGTACGAGGCAGCGCGTAGAACACGCCAATAGACAGATACGCCAGGATCGGGAAGAAGAGCCCGAAGACAGAGCCGCCACGGCGTGCCAGGTCACGGACGTTATTGCCAGACAGAGCAATCGCGATCACGGCAAGCACGGGAAGGATGACGCCCGAGCCGATGAAGCCGATGATGGCAGGCCAGAAGTTGACGCCTGCTTGCACACCGATCATCGGCGGGAAGATGAGATTGCCCGCGCCAAAAAACATTGAGAAAAGCATCAGCGAGGTCACCAAAAGTGTGACTGCCCCTGCCTTCTTCTCATTCTTAGCGGGGCTGGACACTGTATTAGACACTGTGCTCCTCCTAAACGGTCAGTAGTAATTTACGAATAAACCCTACTAACCCTGCCTAAGAGCTGAACATCTGGGGGTAATCTCAATCACTACTTGACTAAGTCTGAAATCGCTCCCAACGGAATGCCGACATTGTCCGGGCGATTATTTGCCTCGTAGACCACCTCATATGCGGCTTTGTCCACTACATACGCCCTCAAAAGAGCAACATCGCCGGTACCATATCCTTCCAAGTAACGCGACACATTTGAGCCCTCCCAGCCTTTGGGATGCGAGGACATGGCCGCGGCATAGCCGAAGGAGCGCACCATCCCGGCCACATCCCTAAGCACATGGTCAGGCTCAATGCGCGAAGCCAGCGGCCGTGCAGGCTCGCCCTCAAAATCAATCAGGTACCAACGATCCGCAGTCCGCAGCGTCTGGCCCAAATGCAGATCCCCATGCACGCGCTGCACAGTCACCGGCTCGCGCGGGAGCTCGTCGTAAAGCGCCCGAATGTCGGGCTCGAGTATGGCAAGCTGTGGGGCGAGAGGCAGCAGTTCGTCGAGGTGAGCATGAAGCTTATCGACGATCGATGCCCCCGTTACCTCCTGCGTTGGAAAAGCTGAGGCGAGAGCCTCGTGCACCGTGCGGGTCGCCTGGCCGAGCTCGAAAGCGAGAGCGCCGAAATCCTCGGATGAAAGAGCAAGATCGAAGCCATCGGTGCCGCCGATAATGCGTTGCTGCATCATAGCCAGGGTGTAGTCCTTCCCGCCAATCTGTGCGGTAGTGTAGCCACGCACGCCGGCGACGTGCGCACAGTCCGGGATTTGGGTGAGCAGCTCCACGTCCGGGTTGAGGCCGGCCTCGAGCTTGCGGAAAACCTTCAGCACCCACTGGTCATCAACGATGAGGTTGGTGTTGGACTGCTCGGCACCCATGGGCACGGCGGAGGTTCCGTCGATTTCTCCGTGAACTTCGCCGAATGAAGCCGCGTTGGAAAGATACGCCTGGGCACCGCGGGTGGTGGACAGGGCGTCGGTGGAATCGTCGAGAAGCAATTGGTACAAATCGCGACTGCGACCGTGCGCCACCTCGACGATGCGCCACTCGAATTCATCGGCAGGAGAAGAGCGGACTGTTTCTACTGAGTCGATGGGTTCGGACTTGGCGCCGTAGAAACGCTCGGCGGCGAGGGACTGTGCAAGGCTCACTTCGGATCACCCGAAATGTCGAACCAGAAGAAGCCGTGCGGGGCAAGGGTGACAAGCCACGGCAGCTCGCCGATCTCCGGGAAGTACTCACCGCCCGAAAGCTCGCGCGGGACAATGCCGGCGTAGTGGGCGAGGTGCATTTCCACTGGCTGCGGGCGCGAGCTCAAGTTGTTGACGCACAAGATGCGCTCGTCTTCATACTCGCGGACGAAAGCCAACACGGTCTCGTTGGCGTGGTTGACAAACTCCAGCCCGCCGCGACCGAACGCCTTGTACTGCTTGCGGATGAGTACGCGCTCACGGACCCACTGCAAAATCGAGTTGTCGCGGCCCATCTGGGCCTCAACGTTGACGGTTTGGTAGCCGTACTGGTCATTTTGGATGGCGGGCAGGTAGAGGCGCTCGGGTTCCGCGCGGGAGAATCCGCCATTGCGGTCATTGGACCACTGCATCGGGGTGCGCACACCGTCGCGGTCGGGCAACCAGATGTTGTCACCCATGCCGATTTCGTCGCCGTAGTACAAGAACGGCGAACCCGGCAGGGACAAAAGGATGGCATGTGCCAGCTCTAAGCGGTCGCGGTGGCCGCCCAGCAGGGGAGTGAGCCTGCGCCGAATACCCACATTTGCCTTCATCCGCGGTTCCTTGGCGAAGTGCGTGTACATGTAGTCGCGCTCTTCCTCGGTGACCATTTCCAGCGTGAGCTCGTCGTGGTTACGCAGGAACATGCCCCACTGCGCGGACTCCGGAATATCTGGAGTCTCGTTCAAAATGTCGATGATTGGCTGCGCCCTCTCCTGGTGCAGACCCATATAAATGCGTGGCATGACCGGGAAGTGGAAGGCCATGTGGCACTCGTCGCCCACGTCGGGCTCACCGAAGTAGGCCACGACCTCGTCGGGCAGCTGGTTCGCCTCAGCCAGTAGGAAGCGGCCGGGGTAATCCTCGTCGAACATCTTGCGCACGCGCTTGATGAACTTGTGCGTCTCGGGCAGGTTTTCACCGTTGGTGCCGTCGCGCTCAAAAAGGTACGGGATCGCGTCGAGCCGAATGCCATCCATACCCAGATCCAGCCAGAAGCGGATCACGTCCAAAATTGCCTCTTGGACATCCGGGTTGTCGTAATTCAGATCCGGCTGGTGGCTGAAGAAACGGTGCCAGAAGTACTGCTTGCGCACCGGATCATATGTCCAGTTCGAGTCCTCGGTATCAACGAAGATGATGCGCGCTTCCTCATACTTCTCGTCGGTGTCGCTCCAGACGTAGAAGTCGCCGTAAGGGCCCTTCGGATCGCGGCGGGACTCCTGGAACCATGGATGCTGATCAGAGGTGTGATTGATAGGGAAGTCAGTGATCACGCGCAGGCCACGGCGGTGCGCCTGGTCGACGAGTTCCACGAAATCTTCCACCGTGCCGAATTCCGGCAGCACCTTACGAAAATCGCGGATGTCATAGCCGCCGTCTTTCAACGGGGAATCATAAAACGGCGGCAACCAAATGGCATCGATGCCCAACCACTGGATATAGTCCAGCTTCTCGGTCACGCCCTTCAGACTGCCCGAACCAGTGCCCTCTGGGTCATAGAACCCACGCACCAGCACCTCATAGAACACGGCATCCTTGTACCACTCGTGGTCGCCGCGCGCCCAAGGCTCATTGCCCGGGGCAGGCGTTGGAGTATCAAAGTCTTCCGCCTCAGGCTCGATGATCATGCCATCGGGATCAGTTTCCGGTGTGTAGGTCGTCTCGTCCATGCCCTCTAGATTAGGCAGATTTGGCGATCGCTGCAGACATCCGCCTTACGGCCAACTCCAAAATTTCCGGGCTAGTGGCAAAATTCAGGCGCGCCTTGTATCCGCCACCCGTGCCAAAGGTAGTGCCTTCGTTTAAAGCGACTTTCGCTTCACGACGAAGCCACTGCGCCGGTTGCTCCAAGTGACCGATGGCAGTATCCGTGAAATCCAGCACCATCAAATACGTAGCCGTTGGTTTGGTGAATTTAATGCCCGGGATAGCCGCTGGCAGATGCTCTACTAGCCAGTCGCGGTTGGCACGCAGGACCTCGAGCTGAGCCTCAAGCGCTTCCTCGCCGTAGCGGTAGCAAGCCTCGGAAGCGTAGACACCGAGGGTGCCCGTGCCATCCTTAGCCACACCTGTCAGAGATTTCCAGATCTCCACGTCGCGATCATTGGAGAAGATCATCTGGGCGCACTTCAAACCAGCGATGTTCCAGGCCTTGGAAGTAGCCGTAACCGTGAGGGTGACGTCGGCTGCTGCCTCGGAAACCGCGGCCGTGCACACGTGTTTGCCTTCCAAGATGATGGGGGCATGGATCTCGTCGGAAAGCACTCGAGCGTCGTACTTCGCAGCTAGGTCGGTCAGCTCACGGAGTTCCTGCTCGCTAAAGGCGTAGCCCCACGGGTTGTTCGGCGCAGAGAGCAAGATCGAACCGGCGCCGTTTTTGAATGCCTCTTCGATTTCTGCCATATCGAGTCCGGTTTCAGCACTGACCTCTACCTTTTCGCGCCCGGCTGTCTCGGGTAGTTCCAAGAATGGGGGGTAGGCCGGGACGGGGACGATAACTGCTGAATCCGGCTTGGTGAAGTACTGGATACCCAGCAGCATGCCGCGCACGACATCGGCTACAGCAAACACCTTGGCTGGGTCGGGGCGCCAGTCGTATCGGCGCTCATAAAAATCAGCAAGAGCCTCGGGGAGGCCCGAGTGCGCCGGGGTGTAGCCAAAGGACTCGTTGTCGACCGCCTGCTGGATAGCCTCCTTCACGGGAGCGGCAGTGGGGAAGTCGCTTTCGGCGATGAACAGTGGGAGCACGTCATCGTCGTATTGCGTCCACTTGCGCGTCCCGCGGGCCCTGAGTTCTGCAATGCTTGGAAACTGGATCTTCGAATTCATACTAGACAGAGTAGTACGTAATACTTATGCGTGTTCCTCGGGGTGATTTTCGTCATCGTCGGAAACGAAGCCGAACTTCTTCAACCTGCTGCGGTCGGCCTCCGAGGAAGAAGCCGTCAACTGGAGCAGCTCTGAATAAATACCTCCGGAGACCGCGAGTTTCTCTGGCGAGCCAATCTCATCGATCTTGCCGCCGTCGAGCGTGATGATTTTATCCACGTCGGCAATCGTCGATAAGCGGTGCGCAATGATGATTGTGGTGCGATCCTTCATCAGCTCATTGAGGCCGGCCTGCACCGCGCGCTCGGACTTATTGTCTAGGGCGGAGGTGGCCTCGTCGAGAAGCAGCAGCGGAGCGTCCTTGAGCATGGCGCGTGCGACGGCGACGCGCTGCTTCTGGCCACCGGACAGGCGCAGGCCGCGCTCGCCGATCACCGTGTCGTAGCCTTCGGGGAAGTTCATGATGAAATCGTGGGCATTCGCGCGCCGGGACACGTCCAAGATTTCTTCATCGGTGGCGTCCGGTTTGCCGTAGGCGATGTTCTCGCGGATCGTGCCGGAAAACAGGTTCGGCTCCTGGAACACAACGCCAACCGATGCGCGCAGTTTCGCCGCGGTCAGGTCGTTGACATTGTGGCCGCACACCGAAAGTTCGCCGGAGGAAATGGGGTAGAGGCCGAGCAACAGGTTGATAATCGTTGACTTGCCACCGCCGGATTCGCCGACGAGCGCGACCCTTTCGCCCGGTGCGGCTTCGAAGCTAATGCCTTCGAGGACGGGCTCGCCCTCAAGATAGGCGAAGTCGACGTCATCGAAGCGGACCACGGGGTTTTGCGTTTCAAGAGGGGCGATGACTTCGTCGCGTAGCTCGGGTACGCCGGAGGCTTCGGTGGTGGCAACGAGCTGGGAGTTCGCCGTTGGCTCGAATTCCTCCTCCATCACCTTGAAGTAATCCTTCGAGCCAGCGATTGCGCGCTGCGCCGAATCGACCATGAAGCTCATCATGTACACCGGCTGCTTGGCCAAATTGACCAACTGGAGGAGCATGACCATGTCGCCGAGCGTGAAGAAGCCATTCAGAGTGCGCAGGAAAAGCACCAGGTAGATGGCCAAGAAGATGACATTCATGGCGGAGCCACGGAGACTGTCCATCGAGTGCCACCAGCGCGATTGCGGGCGCGTGATCTCTACGGTTTTGCCGTAGCGCGAGCTAAAGAAATTCAGCTCTCGGACCTCAGCGACAAACGACTTGGTCACCTTGACCTGGCCGATGACCTCGGAGAAGCGGCCGTTGGCCTCGTCGATCTGCTTATTCTTCTCGCCTTCAAGGCGCTGCCAGCGCTTCGAGGTCAGCGCGGTGAGATACATGTAGATGGGGAAGAGGGCTGCCAGCAAGATCGTCAGCGGCCAATAGTAGATGGTGGTGATCACCAAAATGACAATGACCTGCAGGCCCATTGGCAAGAAGTTATTGGAGAAGGACTGGATGAACTGGGTGACGTTTGTGATCGACCGATCGAGTCGGGCAATCACCGTGCCTGTGATCTGATTGTCGAAATACTTCTGCGGCAGCGCCAGCAACTTCGCGTAGTAGCGCGTGGACAAGATCTGACGCAGGCGCATCGACATCACGTCGCCGAAGTAACCGCTGAGATTTTGCAACAGGGTCGTAACAACATCCGCCGCAAACAGCGCGATCGCCAACCAAATGATTTTTTGGGTGACACTTGCAACGGTGATATCACCAGAAACCGCGGAAACAATAGAATCGGTCGCCTCCCGCAAAATGAAAGGGCTAACCAGACCGAGAAGTGCTACCACTGCCGCCAAAATGACGATGGCAAGGTAGAACGGCCATAACGCCGAAGCGCTGCGCAGGACGCGCCATAAAGAATTCATGAGTGGTGTGTTTTCCTCAATCACTTTCTGTGCTTGATGTGGGTACTGATTATCGAGTCACAACGTGTTCAGTCTAGGCAACACGCTAGAGTAGTGCGATGTACGTATTCGAGAGGTCGAATCAAGTTCTCAACGTGAAAGGCAGGCCATGGCTTATTTACCCACGCGAATCCCCACGCGCGCTACGGCACTGATCGCAGTCGCTGGAGTAAGTCTGGCCCTAGCATCGTGTTCCTCCAACAGTGAGAGCACGAATGCGGCGGAGACCATCACTCCCACCACGGGCGTAGCTACGACAGCGGAAGCAGCAGCAACTGAATTTCCTGTCGAGCACCGTGACCCTACCAGCACCAACGATCTTTCCGGTCCGGTAGAAGATCCAGCGATGCCAATAACTTATCACTGGCAGGGTGTTGTTTCCGCGCCTAATGGTGGGTCGGTTGTCACGGTTGCCGTGCGCAATAACTCTGATGCACCAATGCCGCCGGACGCGCTGGGTACACCAAAGTTGGGCTACCGAAATTCTTCCGCGGGCAGTTTGAATTCGGTGAGCGAACTCAGCGCGGCGAATGCAGGGTTTAAGGGGCAGGTGGGCCTCGATCAGCAGCTTGGTTCTGGCGCAACCAGCAACGTGCAATACGTGTTTGATGTGGCCCCTTCAAACCTGTGGTCTGCCGAATTCACCATTGGGAATGTCACCTTTACGGGAAATCTCAGTCGCTAGACGTGCTGGTATTGTCAGGGGCAAGAATTCTTAGAATTCTGAGTCCCCAAACAATGCCCAAACAATGCCCAAACAAAGGAAGTGTGCGTCGCAGTGTCTGAACGCGAACAGGTTGTATTGCTCGACATTATGGGTGAGCCTGAAGGCGTGGCCTACAAAGACGAGGTCCACTCCACGAAAACCCCGCTTCACCTCGCATTTTCAGCCTGGTTGTTCGACTCGGAGGGCAACGTCTTGGTCACTCGCCGTGCACTAAGCAAGCAGACGTTCCCAGGGGTGTGGACGAACAGTTTCTGCGGTCACCCAGCACCGGGCGAAGAAATCCCCGACGCGCTTCGGCGCCGCGCACGTGATGAGATCGATCTCTCATCTGACTTCATCGCCGAGGTCCGCGAGGTTGTCCCTGATTTCCGCTACCGCGCCGTGGACTCCAATGGGCAGGTAGAAAACGAGGTCTGCCCAGTGTTTGCTGTTCGCATGCACGAGGGTGCTTCGCTCTCGCCGAACCCTGAGGAAGTAGATGCCTTCGTGTGGGTCGATCCGAAGGACTTGCTCACAGCGGTTGACGCCACCCCGTGGGCCTTTAGCCCCTGGTTCTCCCTGGAGCTGCAGGATACAAGGCTGCGCTCAGTGCTGGAAGCACAATAGCGCTCTAGCGAAAAGCCCTGCGCACGTATCCCAGCGGGTCTCGGATCTCGTGGGCATTTTCGCAGGACAAGGTGGTCGACATAGCAATGCGACCGGTGTCGGCCGAGTATTCCTGCCACCCCGGCTCGCCGGTGCGCGCAAAGTTAAGCAGCTGAGCATGTAGCCCTTGGCCGGCCTCGTAGGGTTTGTTGCCAAATAGTGGTTGCAGATCGCGGCAATGTTCTGCGGGACCAAAAGAGTCAGCCAAGAATTCTGCTTGCCAGACCCGCCCAGGGGCCAGCTCCGCAACCTGATCAACCCAGTGGCGAATCATGGCATCGCCGATAAAGCGCCCCGCAATATGTGCCGAATCAATTGCACGTGCTGCCGAAATCCACTCGTCGGCCTCGTCGACAATGAGACCCATGGCAGGGCCAACCGCCTTCACCATCGCAGCTCCAAGCCCAAGCCTGTCGGCCCGCCGCGCAATCGGGTGGCCATAGAACTCGTCGCGAAGCGAAGTAACAACCACATCCACCGACGCCAACTCCTGTGGGGAAAGCGGGCTTGGCCCGAGCGCGACATCGAGGGCGTGGCGCCTACGGAAACGCTTATATGCTGCGTCGATGCGCCGTGGACTGGCCTTGATGAGTTCCTCGCGTGTCAGGCGCATGCCGAAAAACGCTGCCCGGAGGCTATCGGATCGCTGGTCGTAGGATTTGCGGGGGAAGGCTGGGCTGAGGACAAGCACTCGTCGAAAAGCACCGCGATAATGGTCGCGGCGAGCCAACCACAAAGCGATCGCCGCGCCCGCCGATTGGCCCACAACAGTGACGTTGGTGGGGTCCCCGCCGAAGGACTCGATGTTGCGCTGGATCCATTCCAGGGCGAGGTTGCAATCGTCGATGCCGCGGTAGTGGTTGGGGTCGTCGTCGTGGAAGGTGGCGAAACCAGCCAGCCCCACCCGGTAGCCGACCTGGACGTGGATCACCGACTGCGTCGCGGTGGCGTAGCCAGAACCACGCGGGTCCGTGTGACTGCCGCCCTCGAAGCGGCCGCCATGAATATAGACCACCACGGGCAGATCGTCGGCATCACTGGCACCCGCAGGCGTGGTCACCGTCAGCGCGACCTCCTCGGGCTTGGACACCGTCGCGTCAATCATCAATCCTCGAGGAGCAGCGGTGGCATCGGAGAAGGGGGTGCGAAATTGCCCGTAGGGGATGGAAAAGTAGGAATCAACCACCCCGTCGCTTGCGCCAACAATCGTTCCTGCGGGGCACGTCACTTCAGCGGAATGCATGTTATCCAATCTAGCTTGCGGGGTACCATGGTGCCTTATGACGAACCCTCTCCTGGCACCTTCCACCTTGCCCTACAACTTGCCCGATTTTCGAGCCATTACATTGGACCATGTCCGGGAAGCTTTTCCCATTGCGTTGGAAAATCAGCGCCGCGAGATCGAGGCGATTGTGTCTGAGGCCGAGCCCACTTGGGAGAACACCGTCGAGGCCCTCGAGCTCTCCGGCGCCGACCTCGAGCGCGTGACCTCGTGGTTTTTCAACCTGCAGGGCACCGACGCCACCGAGGAGTTCAACGAGATCGCAGACGAGTGGGTGCCCAAGCTCTCCGCGCACTCCGACGCGATTTACCAAAATGCCGAGCTCTACGCCCGGATTAAGCAGGTCACCGCTCCCGCGGACGAGGAGTCGCAGCGCCTCCACGACAAGTTGCTTCGTGGATTTGCGCGCCGCGGCGCAGACGTTTCGGACGCAGACAAAGATCGCTTATCGACGATTAACCAGCGCCTTTCCGAGCTTTCCGAAAAGTTTGGCCGCAACCTGATCGAAGACACCCGCGAGCTGGCTGTGCACTTTTCAACCAAAGAGGAGCTTGCAGGCCTGTCCGAGGAGCTGATCCAAGCCAGCTTCGACGAGGAATCCGGGGACTACGTGATCCCTATTGAGCTGCCCACCACGCAGTCAGCGCAGTCGCAGCTGGAGTCGTCTTCCTCTCGCCATAAATTGTTTGACGCTTCCCGCAAACGCGGCTCCGAATCCAACCGCGCCATCGTCGTCGAATCGGTGCAGCTGCGCCAGGAACGCGCGAAACTTTTGGGCTATGACACCCACGCCGATTACGTCATCGCCGAGGAAACCGCCGGCGAGGCCTCTGCTGCCCGCGACCTCATCCGCGACCTCGCGCCGGCGGCCGCGGCCCAGGCAGAAGGGGAGCGCAAACTTGCCGGGGAAATGGCAGGCGAAGAACTAGACGGCGCCGACTGGCCGTATTGGCAAGCCAAGCGTGCGGAGCGCGACCTGCACATCAACGAAGCCGAGCTGCGGAAGTATTTTCCGCTCAAGCAGGTGCTCGAAGACGGTGTGTTCTATGCCGCCAACCTGCTCTATGGCATCACTGTCAAGCGCCGCGAAGATCTGCACGCCTACCGCGATGACGTCTTTGTGTGGGAGGTGCTCGACGAAGACGGCACCGGCCTGGGCCTGCTACTTACCGACTATGGTGCCCGGCCCACCAAGCGTGGCGGTGCCTGGATGAGCTCCTTCGTGGACCAATCGCAGCTCGCTGGAACGAAGCCGGTGGTAGTCAACGTCATGAGCGTGAGCGACGAGCTACTCTCCATCGACCAGGTCACCACCTTGTTCCACGAGTTTGGACACGGCTTGCACGGACTGCTGTCCAACGTGCGCTACCCGTCGATGTCGGGTACCTCTGTGCCCCGGGACTGGGTGGAGTTCCCCTCCCAGATCAACGAGAACTACGCCTTCGCCCCGGAAATTGTGCGCAACTACGCGCGCCACGTGGACACAGGCGAAGTTATCCCCGATGAGCTGATGGACGCTGTGATCGAGTCACGCAAGTTCGGCCAGGGGTTTGCCACTTCCGAGTACTTGGCAGCTAGTGCGATCGATCTGGCCTGGCACTCGCTCGAGGGGGAAGTGCCCACCGATATCGAGGCCTTCGAAAACCAAACCCTGCACGAAATTGGCCTCGACGTGGATGGGCTGGAGCCCCGCTACCGTTCCACCTGGTTCAACCACATCTTCGCCGGTGGTTACTCGGCTGGCTACTACTCCTACCTCTGGGCAGAGGCGCTCGATGCCGACGGCTACCAGCTGGTGGAAGAACGCGGCATCAACCGCGAAACTGGCCAACTCTTCCGCGACACCATCCTTTCCAAAGGTGCTTCGCGTGATTACGGCGAGGCTTACAAGGCATTCCGGGGTCGGGACAAGGACGTGCGCCCGCTGCTCGTGCGCCGTGGACTCGAAGGCGTGAAGGTGTAGGGCACAAGGCTATGGACCAACTTATCCAGGCCCTGACGCAGGCCTCCATCTGGATTCAATTGCCCCTGGTATTGCTGGTGGTCTTACCCATCGCCGGGGTGGTTGCGGTAGTCTTGCTGCGCATCATTGATGCGGTCGGCGTGGGCCTTTCGACCACATTTCGGAGGCAGGCAGAAAAGGAAGTAAGGTAAGCAACTATGGCAAACCCAGAGAATCTGCGGAAGCAGGATCAGAAGCTTCCGAAGGCACGCCGGAAGTACCCCCAATCCCGCGTGACGCAGTCGCTGTGGATCCTTCTTGCGCTAATCATCATTGCGGCACTAGTGGGGATGTTCTAGCCCCGCTAGCCCCACTAGTGCCTCTTGGAGGCTTCGGCCACCCGGTGGAAGAGCTCCATGCCTTCGAGGTCCTCAATCAAAACCGGCGTGCCCGTTCCATCAGTCAGTGGCACGCACCAGTTGCGGTACTGATCCGAATTGGTACCCGGCTGGTTCTGAATCCGGGTATCGCCCACCATGTCCACCAGGTTGGTGCACGTCAGAGCTGACGAGGTGCCCGCGATATAGCGATTCAGTGCGACCAAAAGATCTTCCACGTCACCGCGCTCGTCGCGAGGCAGCTTGGTAAAGCTGCCCTCGGGGGTCTTCGCATCGCCAAATTCACCAGCATCGCGCACCGCATCCAGCACGCGGCCCTGCCACAGTGCGTCCTCGGCGTCGACCTCTTCGACAGGTTCCTCGAGCAAGCCAAGCTCTTCGCGCAGCTCGTTGTGAGCGCCCTGCAGATATCCCGCCGTCGGGGGCAGATCGTGTGTGCCTACCGACGACAGTGCCGCCTGACGGTACTCGTCCTGCTTGCGCGGACCATCGGAAGTCGGGGAGGACTCGAACCACAGCACCGAGGTACCCATCACACCGCGCTCGGCGAGTGCATCTTGGACCCACGGCTCGAAAGTACCCAGGTCCTCGCCAACGACGACTGCGCCGGCACGTTCTGCTTCAAGAGCCAGCACACCGAGCATCGCCTCGTGGTCGTAGTTCATGTACGTACCATTGCGCGGGTGTTCCATGCGTGGCATCCAGAACAGGCGGAAAAGCCCCAGGATGTGGTCCACGCGGATGCCACCGGAATTGCGCAGCACCGTAGCCAAAAGGTTGCGCCACGGACGGTATCCCGCCTCGGCCAGGCGAATTGGGTTCCATGGTGGCTGTGACCAGTCCTGGCCCTGCTGGTTGTAGTTGTCTGGTGGCGCGCCTACGGAGGCATCCGCCACGAGCACGTCGGCAAGGTTGGTGGCATCGGCGCCACCAGGGTGCACGCCCACTGCCAGATCGGTCATGATACCGATCTTCATCCCGGCATCAACGGCGCGCTTCTGTGCGGCGGCGAGTTGCTCGTCGGCAAGAAATTGCAGCCACATGTAGAACCGTTCGAGCTCTTCAATCTCGCTCTCGAACGCGTGGGCACTCGAGTTCTGCTCTCGATCGAGCTCGCGGCGTGCACACCAATTGGCAAAGTCGTTGAGGCCCTGGCCCTGCTGCTCGATGAAGTCCTCGAACTGGCGCAGGCGAGGCTCGGTGAACTCCGTGTAGAAGATCTCGCGCAGCACGTTGAGCTTCGCCTCGTAGATCGGGTTGCGCTCGATGGCATCTGGTGAGGTGTTCTTCGCGCGCAGCGGAGCAATCATCTCCGTGATCTCGGCGATCGCCTCAGCGTCCAAGTTGCTGTACTCAGGTACGTCCTCGACGCGAATATAAATCGGGTTCACATAGCGACGAGTGGTCGGCAAATACGGCGAATCCTCCACGGGAGGAAATGGCTCACCCGCGTGGACCGGATTGATCAGAAGGAAGTCTGCGCCGTGCGAGGCCAGAATCTCAGCCAAGTGGCCTAGATCGTGGAAATCGCCCATTCCCCAGGAGTCCTTCGAGCGCACCGAGTACAGCTGCGCCATCACACCGTAAACAGGCTCCTTGATGTAGGTGTCCGTGGTGGTCAGGCGTGGCGGGGTGACAATCAGCGTGGTTGTTTCGTTGACCTGGTCGGATTCCAGGTGCAATGTGTGCCAACCCTGTGGCAGGTCGCCGGGGATGTGGAAGGTGGCCTCGCCCCAGGTAATGCCGTCGGACTCGACTGGGGCTGCCCAGTTCTCGTCCTGGAAAGCAGGCCTGGTTGAGCTATCTTCAAGTTCGATCCACACATTCGCAGGAGAACCCGCGTGGACGTGGATATTAAAGCGCTTTTCCTCGCCCTCCTTGGCAATGACTGATGGGGGCAGGGGGCGCGTCGCCTCAACCAAGCGATGGTGCTCGAGGGCAGCGGTTAATTCGTCGTCAGTGGGCTCGTCGCTTAGCGAAAGCCCACAGGCGCGCAGCAGTTTAACCAGCGACTCGGACGGCGGAATGATCTCTTTTCCGTCTGAACTGGTGTAGCGCGTCGACAACCCGTAGGCACTAGCGAGAGTGTTGAGAAGCTCTACGTTGATCACGAGTGTCCATATTGCCAAAGAAAACCGATTCGCGTCGTGTTTCGGCGTTTCACCAACCCTATTTACCCTTGTTGAGCACAATATAGAGCACTATAGAATGCAATGGATTTAAAAAATATCACGGGAGAAAGGCATCTTTACATGACTGACCCAGCACCTAGTTCTGCAAACACTCGCGAGTACTACGAAACTCCAGCGAAATTTCAGATTGCCGACGACGACAACTGCATTACCGCGCTGATCGGGCTGTGCAAATCCAACCCCCACCTCGTGTTATATTCGCGCCCGCAGAATTATGAATGGGTCGATGTCACCGCCGGCGAATTCCTCGACGAGGTCTTCGCAGTTGCAAAGGGCCTGATGGCCTTTGGTGTGCAGCCGGGTGATCGCGTCGCGCTTTTGTCTGCAACCCGCTACGAATGGGCACTACTCGATTTCGCCATCTGGGCCACCGGCGCTGCCAGCGTGCCCATCTACCCATCGTCGTCGGCGTCGCAGATCCAGTGGATCATCGAGGACTCCGAGGCGGTTCTTGCGATCACCGAAACCCGTGAGCACACCGATATGCTCACGAATTTAGTGCTTGACGACGAAGGGCGTGCCCCGCTTCTTGGCTCGTCGACAAAGCTGCGTCGACTTCTGGAAATCAACTCCTCGGCCATTGATACGTTGAAGTTTGAAGGCCGCGATATCCCAGATTCTGAGGTAGATGCGCGTGTGTTGACTATCAAGCACGACGACTTGGGCTCTCTTGTCTACACTTCCGGCACCACAGGTAAGCCGAAGGGGTGCATCCTGACGCATAAGAATTGGATCCACCAGGTGCGCGCCCTGCTCACGCACCCGATCGGTGAGATTGCGCGTCCAGGCACCCACGTGGTGACTTACCTGCCCATGGCACACGTGCTTGCTCGTGCGGTAGCTATTGGCCTGACCATCGGTGGGGCGACCCAGACCCACTGGTCGGATACCGGATCCTTGACCATGCAGCTGCAACGCACCCACCCTAATTTGGTGCTCGGCGTGCCCCGCGTGTTTGAAAAGGTCCGCGACGGCGCGTACCACAAGGCCATGGACGGCGGGACAATCAGCCGTAACGTGTTTAAGCAGGCAGAAGCCACCGCCATTGAGTACTCCAAGGCGCTGGATACCCCCAATGGCCCATCGCGTTTCCTAGAAGCCAAGCGCAAGGTTGCCGACAAGCTGGTCTACTCCAAGATCAAGGACGCCCTCGGCGGTCAAGTGGAATACGCCATCACCGGCGGTTCTGCAATGAGCTCGGAGCTGGGCCACTTCTTCCGCGGCATCGGCGTGCCTGCCTACGAGGGCTACGGCCTGACCGAGACCACCGCTGCTGCGGCGGTGAACTTTGGCAAGGACACCAAGATCGGTTCCGTGGGACGCCCCCTCGGCGGATACGCGGCAAAGATCAACGCCGACGGCGAAATCCTGATCAAGGGCGACGGCGTATTCAAGGGCTACTTTAATAACGAAGAAGCCACGCGCGAGGCGCTGGTGGATGGCTGGTTTAATACCGGCGACTTAGGCGAAATCGACGAGCGCGGCTTCATCACCGTCACGGGCAGGAAGAAGGACCTGATCGTCACCGCCGGTGGCAAAAACATTTCCCCGCAGCCACTCGAAGAGATCATGCGCAAGGACCCGCTGATCTCCCAGGCACTGGTTGTTGGCGACGGTAAGCCATTCATCGGCGTGCTTGTCACCCTGGATAAGGACGAACTGGAACGCTGGAAGGCTGCCCACGGCATCCCCGAGAGCACCGAGTTGAAGGACCTTGTGACAAACCCTGCCTTGCACGCCGAGGTACAAGACGCGGTGAATTTGGCAAATGCGACAGTGAGCCATGCGGAGCAGATCAAGAAGTTCCGGATCCTCGAGCGCGACCTTTCCGAGGAAGAAAACGAGCTGACCCCGACGATGAAGGTAAAGCGCAACGTCGTGGCAGAGCGTTTTTCCAAGGAGATCGAGCAACTGTACGAACGTTAACATTTAGCTGTGAGAACACTTCGGCGCGCCATCGCGAGATAGCGCCCGAATTCGAATAAAGTCCCTAAGAGTTAAGTTCAAGTCTTGGAAGGGAGCCCTCGGTGCAAAAAATTGCTGCCCAATTGCGTCACCGTGAGCTGACCCAGGAGATCTACAACATCGGCGACGAAGTTGCCGAGTATATCGAGCACTTGGCCGAGGCGATCGCCGACTATGACGGCGAACTCATCGAGGACTGCCTCGCAGAATTCAACGAAATCATCGAGGATGCACGCGTGGATTCGCGTCGCATCGTCGGCGAACTTGTTGGGCTTCGCCAAGCCCTGACCTCCGGTCTGCGCGCCGGGGTGCTTTCCGCATCGGCCTCCGAGGAAGAAAAGGTCCCCGAGCCAGAAATGCTCGATGGCGAAGGCCTAACTGACCTCTTCCCGGTGTTCGGCGCACTAGTGCGTGTCGACGACATCCACAACGCCTTGGAATCGCGCACGGAACTCGTTGTCCAGCATCTTGGCGAAGTTGTTGAATACGTCCTCGAGCAAACCGACATGGTTGCCCGGGAACTCGGCATCGTCTCCCTGCCACACCTCTATGCGCGCGTGGGCGATATCGTCCGCATCGCCGTGGACGGCTGGATCGAGGTCGTGGCCAAGGAACATCCGGCCTTCACCCGCTCCATGCGCGGCTCGAACCCACCGGCGTTCTTGGCGGAGCGTTCGCGTATCGACGCGGTGGTGGCCAAGGTCGCAGCGAAGCGCTCGCGGAAGGGTGCTTAAGCTTTTAGAAGCAACACCAGCCAGCGGCTACACTGACACGCATGTCTTTTGGTGTGTATATCCATGTCCCTTTTTGTGCGACCCGCTGCGGGTACTGTGACTTCAACACCTATACACCTACCGAGGTCGACTCCTCCTATGAGCAGTACCTAGATAGCCTGGAGCGCGAGCTCGCCCTAGCTGAGGGCCCGCAGGCTGACACCGTATTTATTGGCGGTGGTACTCCTTCGCTCATGGGAGCTGAGGGATTGTGCCGGATCCTGAAGGCGGTCAAGGATAATTTCGGGCTCGCCCCAGGGGCCGAGGTCACTACAGAATCCAACCCAGAATCTACCGATCCTGGCTTCTTTGAAGGCATTCGCGAGGCCGGCTTTACGCGCGTGAGCTTAGGCATGCAGTCGGCGTCCACGCCGATTCTGAAGGTCCTCGACCGCACACATACTCCGGGGCGTGCCGTTGAGGCCGCGCGTGAGGCAAAGCGCGCGGGATTCGAGCACGTCAATTTGGACATGATCTATGGCACGCCCACAGAGACCGAAGACGACGTGAAGAAAACGCTCGACCACATCCTCTCGGCAGAGGTGGATCACGTCTCGGCCTACTCGCTGATTGTGGAAGACGGCACGGCCATGGCCCGCAAGGTCAAACGCGGAGAACTGCCAGCACCTAGCGAGGACACCTTTGCGGATCGCTACGAATTAATCGCGCGCACCCTAGAGGCCGAGGGCTTTGACTGGTACGAGGTATCCAATTGGTCCAAGCCGGGCGGGGAGTGCCAGCACAACCTGATCTACTGGCGCGGCGGACGCTGGTGGGGTGCGGGTCCTGGAGCGCACAGCTACATGGACAACGAGCGCTTCTATAACGTCAAGCGCCCCGAGAAATATAACCAGCTGCTGTCGGCGGGCGAGTTGCCTATCGCCGATCGTGAACGACTCACGGCCGATGACGAGCACATGGAAAAGATCATGCTGGGGTTGCGGCTGAAGGAAGGAATCCCGCTGGAGTGGATCGCCGACGCAGCACTACCCGTTGTGCGCCGGCATGAGGAAGCGGGCAGGCTAATCGTCGATAAGCAAGTGCGTGTGACGAAGACCGGAAGGCTGCTTGCCGACGGTATTGTGACCGACATCTTGGCAGCTGAGTGATTGGTGATTACAGTATAGTTAGCAGTCAGGGAAGGAGAGTGCTAACTATGGCGAATGCAACGGAGACGCGACGGCAGGCAGTTTTGCGTGCCATCGTCGCCGACTACATCGCCCTACAGGAATCCGTTGGCTCGAAAGCGCTGGTAGATAGGCATCAACTGAAGGTGTCACCAGCGACGATCCGCAACGATATGGCAGCGCTGGAGGAGCAAGGTTATATCCAGCAGCAGCATGCGTCGTCTGGACGCATGCCTACGGAGAAGGGCTATCGCGCCTTCGTGGACTCGATCCACGAGGTCAAACCGCTGTCTGCGGCGGAGCGTCGCGCCATCATCGAATTCATCGAGCGGGGCGTGGATTTGGAGGACGTGCTGCGTCGCTCGGCGCAACTTCTGGCGCAGTTCACCCGGCAAGCTGCGGTGGTGCAGTTGCCTACGCTGAATGTTTCGCGTGTCAAGCACTGCGAGGTGGTGTCACTCTCGCCTCGGCGTCTGCTGTTGGTGTTGATCACCGATGCGGGGCGCGTGGATCAGCGCAATGTGGAGCTCTCACGGACTATCGACGACGCCGGTGTGGCCGCGCTGCGTGACATGTTCAACAACGCACTGCAGGGCAAAACACTCGCTGATGCCTCGACTTCCGTGGCTGAACTTGCAGCTACCGCGCCTCCTGAGATTGCCGATCATGTGATGCGGGCGGCCACCGTGCTGCTCGAAACACTGGTGGATCAACCCACAGATCGCCTCATCATTGCCGGTGCGGCAAACCTGACGCACATGCCGGAGGGATTACATGAGGTCATTGATGCGTTGGAAGAACAGGTTGTTGTGCTCAAACTGCTGACTAATGTGCCCGAACTAGGCGATGTCAGTGTGCGCATTGGGCGCGAAAACGAAGAAGAGGGCCTCTCCCAGGCCGCTGTGGTGACCGCGGGGTACGGTTCCGACGGTGAAACGTTGGGCGGATTGGGAGTGCTCGGCCCGACATATATGGACTACCCCGGTACGATTCAAAAGGTTGCCGCCGTAGCGCGATACATTTCGCGCGTGCTGGCCGGCGAATAACGAAAGGACTTTACACACAGTGGCTCGTGACTACTACGGGATTCTCGGGGTGGACAAAAACGCCTCCGATGCGGAAATTAAAAAGGCGTACCGCAAACTAGCACGCAAGTACCATCCGGATGTTAACTCCTCCGATGAGGCTGCGGAGAAGTTCCGCGAGATATCGGTGGCTCAAGAGGTGCTCACCGATCCGGAGAAGCGTCGCATCGTGGATATGGGCGGCGATCCGATGGAGCAGGGCCAAGGCGCACCTGGTGCCGGCGGTGGCGGTTTCGGAGACATCTTCGAGGCCTTCTTCGGTGGCGGAGCCGGAGGCGGCTCCCGCGGTCCACGTTCCCGTGTCCAACACGGCAACGACGCGCTCCTGCGTACCGCAATCACCCTAGAAGATGCATTCTCTGGCGTGAAGAAGGACGTCACCGTGGACACCGCCATTGTGTGTGATCACTGTGAGGGCACCGGTTCCGAGTCTAAGAGCAGGCCTGTCACCTGTGACAACTGCCAGGGATCGGGTCAGGTCCAAGAGGTGCAGCGTTCCTTCCTGGGTAACGTCATGACCACCATGGACTGTCCGAAGTGTGAAGGCTACGGCGAGATCATCCAAGATCCATGTCGGAAGTGTTCCGGCCAGGGTCGCGTGCGCGCTCGCCGCGACCTCACCGTTACCATCCCAGCCGGCATCGCCGACGGCATGCGCATCCGCATGGCAGGCCAGGGCGAAGTTGGCCACGGCGGTGGCCCAGCTGGCGATCTCTACGTTGAGGTCACCACCCAGCGCCACCCTGTCTACCAGCGCGAAGGCGACAACCTGAAGATGAAGTTGCGCGTGCCTATGCTCGATGCAGCCCTAGGCACCGAGCTCACCGGCGTTGATCTCGGCGGCAACGAGTACACCATTGAGGTTCCAGCAGGCACCCAGCCAAACGAAAAGATTGTCCTGCAGAACCAGGGCATGCCACGCCTGCGCGCCGAGGGCCGCGGCAACCTCATCGCCGATGTTCAGGTCACCGTGCCAAAGGATCTTTCCGACGAGGCCCGCGATGCCCTGGAGAACCTGCGCGCAGCCCGCGACGGCGACAAACCAGCCGTTGAGGACGAAGGCGGCGACGGCAACTTCTTTAGCCGCCTGCGCGACAAGTTCAAGCGCTAATGTCACTGCCACACTTCATCACCGAGGCGCCCCTGTCCGGCCAGCTCGCCGGAGCTGAGGGGCGCCACGCCGTAACGGTCAAGCGCATCGCACCCGGCGAAGAGATCATGCTCACCGACGGGCGTGGCACGTGGGCGCGCGTGCGCGTCACCGACACCACGGGCAAGGAATTGCTCAAAGGCGAGGTGTTAGAGCAGGGTATCGACGAGGCGCCCACCCCAAAAGTGACGGTGGTCCAAGCCATTCCGAAATCGGAGCGTGCTGAGCTTGCCGTCGACCTGGCCACCCAAACAGGTGCCGATGCGATCATCCCCTGGATCTCGCACCGCACCATTGCGCGCTGGAGTGGCCCGAAGGTGGACAAGAATGTGGAGAAGTGGCAGGCAACAGCCCGCGAGGCGGCCAAGCAATCGCGGCGCACCTTCATCCCGGAGGTGAGCGGACCTGTAACGAGTAACCAGCTCAAAGACATCATCGCGGGGAAGCAGGCTCTTATCCTGCACGAGGACGCGGAATCGTCGATACGCGATATCTCTTTGGCCGACGAGATCTACCTCATCGTCGGCCCCGAGGGCGGGGTCGGCGACGATGAGCTGGAGCTGCTTGGTGCAATCCCTGTGAAACTGGGTCCTGAGGTCCTGCGGACGGCGACTGCTGCCGCGGTAGGCCTTGCTGCCATCGGCGTGCTGAGTTCGCGCTGGTAGAGTGACTCCCATGGAATCATCCCCCGAAGTCATTTCGCACGCAGTCGATGTGGATTCGGCCTACGCACATACAATTTTCGGCGTGTCGGACGAGAACTTGAAGGTCCTGTCCAACTTGCTTGGCATTGATGTATTCGCACGCGGTACCCGCGTCTCGTTGACCGGACCAGCTCACAAAGTCAGCCAGGCCACGAAGGTCTTGGCCGAATTGGAATCCATGGCTAGGCGCGGAGTTGTGGTGTCGAAAGACGCCGTGACCCAAGCCGTGCAGATCCTTGAGCAGAACTCCCCGGAGTCAGTCTCCGACATCTTGGGCGCCGAAATCATCGCTCGGCGCGGCAAGGTCGTGCGTCCGAAGACAATCGGGCAAAAGGAATACGTCGACGCTATTGATCAGAACACAATCGTCTTCGGAATCGGCCCCGCAGGCTCGGGCAAGACGTATCTTGCGGTGGCCAAAGCCGTCCAGGCGCTGCAATCCAAGGAAGTCAAGCGCATCGTTTTGACGCGGCCTGCCGTGGAGGCAGGCGAAAAGCTGGGCTTTTTGCCTGGCACGCTCAACGACAAGATTGACCCGTACCTGCGCCCGCTCTATGACGCGCTGCGCGATATGCTCGATCCCGAGATGATCCCCAAGCTTATGGAAGCTGGCATCATCGAGGTCGCGCCCCTGGCGTATATGCGCGGTCGCACGCTTAACGATGCATTTGTGATCCTCGACGAGGCCCAAAACACCACCCCGGCGCAGATGAAGATGTTCCTCACCCGCCTGGGCTTCGGTGCGAAGATGGTGGTCACCGGCGATATTTCCCAAGTGGACCTGCCCCGTGGTCAGATCTCAGGCCTGCGGCTTGTGCGCCACATCCTGCGCGGTGTGGAAGACATCCACTTTTCCGAGCTTGGCTCTGGCGATGTGGTGCGTCACTCGCTGGTGGGCCGTATTGTCAACGCTTACGACGAATTCGACGCGAAACAGGAAGAAAAGCGCGCAGCCCAGCGCGAGGAGGAACAACAGTGAGCATCGAAGTACTCAACGAATCAGGCTATGACGGCGTCAACGAAGAGATGCTAATCGACGTGGCCTCGTTCTCGCTTTCCGCCATGGATGTCCACCCCGATACCGAGGTGACCATTACTTTGGTGGATTCCGAGACCATGTCGGATCTGCACGAGCGCTGGATGGACCTGCCAGGTCCCACCGATGTGATGAGCTTTCCCATGGACGAGCTCACCCCCGGCAGTGGCCGCCCCGATGCCGCTGCACCTGGGCCAGCTCTGCTCGGCGACATCATTTTGTGCCCTGAGTACGACGATAAACAGGCCCGCGCCGCCGGGCATTCGCTGGGCCACGAACTCGCGCTGCTGACCGTGCACGGCACCTTGCACCTGTTGGGCTACGACCACGCCACTCCGCAGGACGAGCGCGAGATGTTCGCCCTGCAAAACGAGGTCTTGGCCGACTGGTACGACTACCTTGCTCAAAAAGACGTCTCCTACCAGCCTAAACCTTCAGGCAAGCACGCTTTCCCCACCGCTGCGGACCGCGAGGAGCTTGACGGTTTGGTGGCTGAGCAGGAATCGGGGCAGGAAAAAGAGCAAGATGCTGAGGGCGATAGCTAGTGGAAGTATGGGTCATTTACGGCATCGTCGCCGTTGTTGCACTCTTAGCCTCGGGCCTAGTGGGCACGGTGGAGGCCGCAGTTAGTTCCATTTCACGGGCTCGCGTGGAAAACATGGTCAAGGATGACGTCCGCGGGGCGGCCGCGCTTTTGCGCGTGCTCAACCACCGGGCGAATCACATCAACTTGTTGGTGATGCTGGAAACCATCCTCGATGCCACCGCAGCCGTGTTTGCCGCGATGATGGCCATGGACATTATTTCCTCTGATGCCTGGGCTATCACCGCTGCGATTGCGTCGGTTTCCCTACTCAGCTTTGGCGTGGTGGGCGTATTCTCCCGCACGGTAGGCAAGCGCAACCCCTACTCGGTCTCACTGAGCTCCGCGCAGGTGCTGTCAGTGATCAATAAGATTTTGGGGCCAATATCCAAGCTGCTGATTTGGTTGGGCAACCTACTCAGCCCCGGCCACGGCTTCCGCGACGGCCCATACGCCACCGAGGTCGAGCTGCGCGAAATGGTCGATATTGCCCAGGAGCACGGCATCGTCGAAGTGACCGAGCAGCGCATGATCCAAAATATCTTCGATCTGGCCGACACCTATGCCAAAAACGTCATGGTGCCCCGACCTGAGATGATCTGGCTCGAGGCCGACAAGAACGCCGGCCAAGCCACGACCCTAATGATCCGCTCCGGCCACTCGCGTGTGCCTATTATCGGCGAGAACGTCGACGACATCGTCGGCATCGCCTACCTCAAAGACATCGTGCGCGAGACCTATCACCGTACCGACGGCGGCCGCGGCGTGAAGGTCGGCGACATTGTGCGCCCCGCATTCTTCGTACCCGAGTCCAAGCCTCTCGACGAGTTGCTCCAAGAGATGCAGCGCGACAACATGCACATTGCAATGCTTGTCGACGAGTACGGCGGCATCGCTGGCCTTGTGACCATGGAGGATATTCTCGAGGAAATCGTCGGCGAGATCACCGACGAATACGACGAAAGCGAAGTAGCTCCGATTGAAGAGATCGGTGAGCGTCAATACCGCGCGGTGGCGCGACTGTCCTTGGATGACCTGAAGTCCTACCTCGATGACGAGTTGGACTACGACCTGGAATTCGACGAAGAAGTTGAGGACCAAGTCGATACCGTTGCCGGCCTAATCTCTTACGGGCTAGGGCGTGTGCCTCTGCCAGGCTCGGATGTGGAGTTCGAAGGCCTGCGTTTCACTGCGGAGGGCGGACGTGATCGCCGCGGCCGCATGAAGGTGACCAGCGTGGTGATCGACGTTCCGGAGCAAAACGAACCGTACGTCGATCACCACTTCGCGGACTAGGGGAGGTTCGCCGAGCTAAGCGCCAGATCAATGGTTGAGGATTGCAGGCCGCGTTTGGCTAATTGTGCATAGCTAATTTGCACCGTTTTGGGCCGAAAACACCGCTAATTAGCTATCCACAATTAGCCCAAAGTGGGATTCAAGCGGGTTTCCGGCCATGGCCTCCGTAGAAATCCTAGAGATCTGGCGAGACCAGGATCTTCACTGCGGTCTCGTTGTGGTTGATCAGGGTGTCGAAGCCCTCGTCGATAAGTCCATCGAGGCCGATCTTGCCGGTGATGAACGGCTTCAGGTCAACCTTGCCCTCTTCGACCAGCTTGATCGTCTCTGGGTGATCGTGGGCGTAGCCGATGATGCCGGTAATGGTGAGCTGCTTCATCACAACAGCGTGAACATCGAGCTCGGCCTTCTTGGACCAGATGGACTCGATGACCAAGGTGCCGGCAGGCTTAAGGGCCTCGACCAGCTGGTCCAGCACCACGTTGACCGAGGTGCACTCGAAAGCCACGTCGGCGCCAACGCCACCAGTGAGCTTCTTTACTTCCTCAACAACATCGACCTGGGTTGGGTCCAGTGCGTGGTCGACAACCCCGGTCTCAATTGCCTTCTCGCGGCGCAGCTTCGAGGTTTCGGTTGCAACAACAGTCAGGCCGTAAGCCTTCAGCACTGCTGCGGTGAGAAGGCCGATGGGGCCGAGGCCACCGATGAAGGCAACGTCGCCTTCCTTCGCGCCAGAAGCCTTAAAGGCGTTGTGGCCAACAGATAGAGGTTCGATCAGTGCTGCCTCGTCCAGTTCGACGTGGTCGGCGATGGGGTGAACCCAGCGACGTTCAACGGCAATCTTCTCGGAGAGACCGCCACCGCGGCCAGCTAGACCGATGAAGTTCATGTCAGGGGAGAGGTTGTAGTGTGGGTCGGTCTTCTCGTCGACGTCATCGCGAATGATGTATGGCTCGACGACGACCTTCTGGCCAACCTTGAGATCATCGACGCCCTCACCGAGTGCCTCGATGGTGCCAGACATTTCGTGGCCAAGGGTGACTGGGTTCTCTTCGCCAGAGATTGGGTGTGGGTGGCCATGAGGTGGGGTGAAAATAGGACCTTCGAGGTATTCGTGCAGGTCAGTACCGCAAATACCGCACCAAGCCACCTTGATCAACACTTGGCCGGGGCCGGCGGTTGGTTCGTCGATATCTTCGATGCGGATGTCTTTATTGCCGTAGTAACGCGCTGCGCGCATAGTCGTACTCCTCAAGTATGTAGAGCAGACTCGGTGCCCGCTCTAGGGATTTCCGTGTACGTGTTCAAGTGTAGTCATGCAATTTGCTTATGGTGTGATGTTTATTTTGCTATGTGAGAAAGTAGACACGCCTAGTTCACCACTGGTTCATGAAAATTAACCGGGGGTGGACTTTGCGCTGAACCAGCCACCAAGCATGATGTATGTCATGAAAAATATTCTCTCGATCCAGTCGGCGGTGGCTTATGGCCACGTCGGCAACTCGGCGGCAGTATTTCCGCTGCAGCGCCTCGGCCACGAAGTGCTTCCCGTAAATACGGTGAACTACTCCAACCACACGGGCTACGGCGCGTGGCGTGGCCCGATGATTCCGGCACCGGATGTTGCCGACGTGATCAAGGGGATCGGCGAGCGCGACATGTTTGGCAAGATCGATGCCATTTTGTCCGGCTACCAGGGCGGCGATGAGATCGCTGGAGTGATCGTGGATGCAGTTGCAGCCGTCAAGGCGGAAAACCCGAATGCGGTCTACGCTTGCGACCCCGTGATGGGCAACGCGAAGTCCGGCTGCCATGTCTCCGACAACATCCCGCCACTGCTGCGCGACAAGGTTGTTCCGGTCGCCGACATCATTACGCCGAACCAGTTCGAGCTGGGTTACCTCACCGGGCTCGAGGCCGACGACCTGGAGTCCACGCTCAAGGCCGTCGACGCAGCTAAAGCGATGGGCCCGCAGACCGTGCTGGTCACCTCCGTGCTGCGCCCAGACCGCGAGGAGAACACCATCGAGATGCTGGTCTCGGACCCGAAGGGCACCTGGATCATCCAGACCCCATACCTACCTTTCAAGCGCAATGGCTCCGGCGATGTCACCGCGGCACTGTTTACCGGCCACTACATCGAGTCCGGCGATGCCGCCGACGCCCTGGCCAAGACTGCATCCAGCGTCTTTGACCTGCTCGAACTCACCCACGAGGCCGATTCCCGCGAGCTCAAACTCGTCGAAGCCCAAGAGTTCTACGCCAATCCACGGATGCAGTTCACGGCGCGCGCACTCTAATGAACATCCTCTCGATCCAGTCGGCAGTGGCTCTGGGCCACGTGGGCAACTCGGCCGCGGTGTTCCCCATGCAGCGCCTCGGCCACGAAGTCTGGCCCGTGAACACGGTCAACTTCTCTAACCACACCGAGTACCCCACATGGCGCGGACCCATGCTGGCCGCGAGCGAGATCGATGCGGTCATCACCGGCATTGCGGAGCGAGGGGTTTTTCCGCTTGTCGACGCTTGCCTCTCCGGTTACTTGGGCAGCCCCGACACAGCGGAAGTGATTGTGAATGCTGCCAAGCAGGTAAAGGAAGCGAACCCGGATGCCGTCTACGTCTGCGATCCAGTCATCGGCAATAAGGAACGTGGCTCTTTTGTGCTCTCGGAGATCCCGGACCTATTGCGCGACACCGTGATTCCAGCAGCAGACTACATCATTCCCAACCAATGGGAGTTGGGGCTGTTGGTGGGGCGGGAGCTGTCGTCGATAAGCGAAACGATTGATGCGGCACGCGCGCTGCATCCTCGCACCATTGTGACCTCGTGTGAGGCAGGTGAGGGACGCATTGGCATGCTGGCGGTGTATCCGGACGAGGTTTGGTACGTGGAAACGCCACGGATGGGTGGCAAGACTGTGGGCACGGGCGACCTGGCGGCGGCGCTGTTTACCGCGCTGCATCGGCAGGGGCCGAAGGTTGCGCTCGAGCACATGGCGGGCACGCTTTACGGCATGGTTGAGGCGACTGTTGCGGGCGGCTTGCCCGAGATGCCTCTGATTGAAAAGCAAGAGCTGATTGTTGCCCCGCCGATTCGGTTCGTGGCACAGCGAGTAGACTAGCTACACTTAGTACTTATGGATATAGACTCATTCACGGACACGCCGGAAGGTTTTCGTTCTGGCTTCGTTAGTTTTGTTGGTCGCCCAAACACGGGAAAGTCAACGCTGACGAATGCGCTGGTGGGGCAGAAAATCGCCATCACCGCTGACCAGCCAGAAACCACCCGCCGGCCAATTCGTGGAATTGTCAACCGCGAGGACGCACAGGTTGTGCTCGTGGATACCCCGGGACTGCACCGCCCGCGCACGCTGCTGGGCGAGCGCCTCAACGAAGTCGTGCAAGATACCTACGCCGACGTGGACCTGATCTGTTTGACCATCCCGGCAGATGAGAAGATCGGTCCGGGTGACCGCTGGATTCTGGAAAACGTGCGCAAGGTGGCACCGAAAACCCCGATTATCGGGGTAGTGACCAAGCTGGATAAGGCCGGTAAGGATGAGGTTGGCGCGCAGCTTCTGGAACTCCACGACATGCTCGGCGGCGACGCCGACGTGGTTCCGGTCTCGGCCACCAAGGCGACCCAGCTGGACACTCTCATGGATGTGATTGTTGAGAATCTGCCTGAGGGCCCACGGTTCTACCCAGTCGATCACGTTACTGATGAGGACATGGAAACGCGTATCTCCGAGCTGATCCGCGAGGCTGCGCTTTCTGGTTTGCGTGAGGAGCTGCCGCACTCGGTGGCGGTAGAGATCGACGAGATGCTTCCCGACGAAGACAACCCTGACAAGCTGGTCATTCACGCCATCTTGTACTTGGAGCGCCCAGGCCAGAAACGCATTATCGAGGGCTCTGATGGCCGTCGCTTCCGTTCGCTGGTCCAGCGTGCCCGTAAGGAGATCATGGCACTACTGAACCAGAACGTGCACCTTGACCTGCGCATTAAGATTTTGAAGAACTGGCAGTCGGACCCGAAGTCCCTGGGCAGGTTGGGCTTCTAAAATGGCTACCCGGGAGTCGTATCGCGATCGCGCCGTGGTGGTGCGGTCCTACGATTTCGGTGAGGCCGATCGCATCATCGTTCTGCTCACCCAAAACCACGGGCTGGTGCGCGCCGTGGCCAAGGGCGTGCGCCGGGCAAAGTCGCGCTTTGGCTCGCGCCTGCAGACTTTCGTGGACATTGATGTCCAGCTTTATCCTGGTCGCAACCTGGCTACGATCACGCAGGCAGACACCGTCAACTACTATGGCTCGGGCATCATCGATGACTACGACAAGTACACCGCCGGCTGCGCGATCTTGGAGTCCGCCGAGCGCCTCGCCTACGCAGGTGCCGACGACGACCCGTATCTGTTCAACGCCGTTACCCAGGCCTTTGGCGAGCTGCAGTCGCATGAGCAGACCACGCTTGTGCTGGACAAGTTCATCCTGTGCGCCACTGAACACTCCGGTTGGGGCCTTGCGCTATTCGATTGCGCTAACTGCCAAAAGCCCGGCCCGCACCGTGCATTCCACCCTGGAATCGGCGGGGCAGTGTGTAACAACTGTCGCCCACAGGGATCTGCTGAGGTTCTCGAACAGACCCTGCACGTGATGTGGCTGCTGCAAAATAGTCATCTCGCTGCTGCATGCGATATTGCCGATACCCAAGTTAGTGCCCAGGTGCATCGCCTGACTTCGGCGCACCTGCAATGGCACGTGGAGCAGGGCGTTAAATCGCTCAAGATCATGGAACAGGCATAATGGGGGAGTGAACGTAACACCTCCTCCAGAAATTCCTGCTGAGTTTATTCCCAAGCACATCGCATTGGTGATGGATGGCAATGGGCGTTGGGCCGAAAACAGAGGCCTGAAGCGCACGGAAGGCCATAAGAAGGGCGAAGCCGTCCTGATGGAATGCGTTGATGCGTGCCTTGCTCTGGGTGAGGTGAAGTGGCTTTCTGCGTATGCCTTTTCCACGGAAAATTGGCGCCGTGCGGCCGACGAGGTCCGCTTCCTCATGGGCTTCTCCCGCGACGTGCTGCGTCGGCAGCGTGACGTGCTGCATGAGAAGAACGTCCGCATCGTGTGGGCAGGCAGGCGCCCCCGCCTGTGGCGCAGCGTCATCCGCGAGCTAGAAATTGCCGAAGAGCTAACCAAGAACAACACCGCAATGACGCTGGTGATGTGTGTGAATTACGGCGGTCGCGCCGAGCTTGTCGACGCTGGCCGCAAACTCATCCTGGATGCTCAAGCAGGCAAGATCCGCCCCGAGCAGCTCAACGAGCAGACCATGTCGAACTACCTCTACCGCCCTGACATGCCGGACGTGGACCTGTTCCTGCGCCCCTCGGGCGAGCAGCGCACCTCCAATTTCTTAATTTGGCAGTCCGCTTATGCAGAAATGGTGTATCAGGATAAACTGTTTCCGGATTTTACTCCGCAGGATATGTACGACGCTGTGTTGGAATATGCCAAGCGGGACCGCAGATTTGGAGGAACTAAGTGAACGCACTCGCGGAGAGCGATATAGATCAAACACCGACAAAGAAGCAGGTCAAAAAGTGGCGCCGCTACCTGGCTAACGAGCGTGCCGAGGCCGCGGTGTACCGCGAGTTGGCGAAGAAGCGCGAAGGTGAGGAGCGCGAGATCCTGCTCGCCATCGCAGATGCGGAGTCTCGCCACGAGCGCTACTGGCAGGACAAACTCGGCGAACATGTGGGCATGCCGCAGTCCCCGGACTTGAGCACCCGATTCATGGCTTTCATGGCCAGCAAGTTCGGTTCGGTGTTCACGCTCGCGCTGATGCAGTCGGCGGAACAGCGCAGCCCCTACCTCGAAGATGAGGATGCCTCCGACCAGATTGCTGCCGACGAAGCGATGCACGCCGAAGTTGTGCGCGCACTCGCACAAAAGGGCCGCGAGAAGATGTCCGGCAATTTCCGTGCCGCCGTCTTCGGCGCCAATGATGGGCTGGTCTCCAACCTGGCCCTGATCATCGGCGTGATGGGCTCTGGCGTGAGCTCGAATTACATTTTGCTCACCGGTATTTCGGGCCTTCTGGCCGGTGCACTGTCCATGGCAGCGGGCGAGTACGTCTCAGTGAAGTCACAGAACGAGCTGCTCGAAGCCTCCACGCCCGATCCCGAGACCCGCCAAATGGTTAACAAACTCGACGTCAACGAGAACGAACTGGCGCTGGTTTATCGAGCCAGGGGACTTAGCCAAGAGGACGCAGAGCGCCGTGCGGCAGACAATTTCGCCGCGATTGAGCACGGAAACCGTATCGACGAGTTGGAGCACCACTCCTACAAGGGCGCAGGCGCGGCCTGGACCGCGGCGATCTCGTCGTTCTTGTTCTTTGCGGTCGGCGCATTCATCCCAATCATTCCGTTTATCTTCGGTGCGAGCCCTACCGTTGGCGCAGTGATTGCCCTAGTTTTGGTTTCGATCGCGCTGTTGTTTACGGGCGGAATCACAGGAATCTTGAGCGGTAAACCACCGCTTACCCGCGCACTACGCCAGCTGGCCATTGGCCTGGGTGCCGCTGGCATTACCTACGTGCTAGGTGCCTTCTTCGGGCAACTAGTGGGCTAGTTGCCCTGTTCTTGGGCTTGTTCTTTTGCCAGGGCCTGGCATGCCGGGCAGGTGCCGAAAATCTCGGCATCATGGCCGGTGAGAGTGTAGCCGTAAGACTCTGCAGTCTCACGTGCCCACTGCTCAACCGGGCCGCCCTTGATTTCCTCAGTACGCCCACACACCCCGCACACTAAGTGGTGGTGGTGATCGTCGGTCATGCAGTGGCGGTACAAGGTCTCGCCGTTGGCCATGTGCAGCACGTCTACTGCATTGATTTCAGCTAAAGATTGCAGCGTGCGATACACCGTGGTCAAACCAACGTTTTCATCACGTTGCTCGAGTTCCTGGTGGATCTTTTTCGTCGAAGCGAAGCGATCAATGTCCCTCAGGACATTGACAATTGCAGTGCGCTGCCGAGTATTGCGTGCGCCCAGTTTTGGGACTGAGTTGCGTGCGGACATTGGGCTCCTTGCCAACACGTGTAGCCGAAGAGGTACATCGTTAAGTGACGGATGATAAAAGCTGTTTGAAAATTAGTTTAAACAAGAATCAGCTTACCGAAAATAGCACCTAACTGTGTGGAACGCACACTTCCAGCTATTAGTTGATCGGGCTTGGTGTCTGCGGAACAACTCCCGGGTCCACATCCGCGGTGTTTTCATCAGGTGCGCCGATCAGCGCAGCGGCTGCCGCGCCATTGGACTCAGGGGTAGAAGGCAGAGTATTTGAGGTGACTGCGCGCTTTTCCTTGAGTTCGTCCTTGGCAGAATCACTGTCCTGATCACCGTCCTGGTCACTGTCCAGCTTGCGCGCGATCGCCGCAGCTTCGAGAATCAAATCAATGGCATCGGGGGCAGCTAGGCTGTAGACGACCTCACGACCCATCCGATCCGCATTCACAAGTCCGGCCTTCTTTAGCACGCGCAGGTGCTGGCTGACCAAGGGTTGAGACTTTTCCAGAGCGGAAACTAATTCATGGACAACATGGCTGCGCTCGTTGAGCAGGGCAAGAATCTTCATGCGCAGAGGAGAATCCAAGGCGCTGATGACTCGGGTAGCGGTGGAGATATCGTCGTCTCCGACCGCTGTACGTTCTAGCATGCACTTGCTTCTTTCATTGATGTTCGACTACTGGGGCCGAGCAATCCAAGCGCGGAATTGGTAGTCAAGTAATTAATATTTAGTTTATCCAACGATAGAGAATAAGAATAACGTGACACGTTAAATAAACATTAAAGTTCGCCCATTTGGGGGCAATACCCCCTTGGGTATCTTCTATCGTTGATATGTACGCAATTTTAGCAAACGGTGTAACCAGCGGGGGGACTGCTGAACACAATCAGGTCGACGGCTAGACTAGGAAAAAGTTTTAATCCCCCTACCAGAGGAGAACCCTTTCAATGGCTGCGTCCGTGATTGATACCGTTGTAAACCTGTGTAAGCGCCGAGGTTTGGTCTACCCAGCTGGCGAAATCTATGGCGGCACACGTTCCGCATGGGATTACGGTCCACTCGGTGTTGAGCTCAAAGACAATATCAAGCGTCAGTGGTGGCGTCATATGGTGCAGTCCCGCTCCGACGTCGTGGGTGTAGATACCTCGATTATCCTGCCTCGTCAGGTCTGGGAGACTTCCGGCCATGTCGAAGTTTTCACCGATCCTTTGGTGGAATCGCTGTACACCAACAAGCGCTACCGTGCGGATCACTTACTGGAGGCTTACGAAGAGAAGCATGGCTACCCACCAGCTAATGGTCTAGCAGACATCAATGACCCGGAAACCGGCCAGCCTGGTAACTGGACCGAGCCACGCGAGTTCTCTGGCCTGATGAAAACGTACCTGGGCCCTGTGAATGACGAAGAGGGTCTTCACTACATGCGCCCAGAGACTGCACAGGGAATTTTCGTCAACTTTAAAAACGTTATGACGTCTGCTCGCATGAAACCCCCATTTGGCATCGCCAATATCGGTAAATCTTTCCGCAACGAGATCACCCCGGGTAACTTCATCTTCCGCACCCGCGAGTTCGAGCAGATGGAAATGGAGTTCTTCGTCAAGCCTGGCACCGACGAAGAATGGCACCAGTACTGGATTGACAACCGCTACCAGTGGTACCTCGATCTGGGTGTGAATCCAGACAACCTGCGCCTTTACGAGCACCCGAAGGAAAAGCTCTCGCACTACTCCAAGCGCACCGTTGATATCGAGTATGCCTTCAACTTCTCGGGATCCAAGTGGGGCGAGCTCGAAGGCATTGCAAACCGTACCGATTACGATCTGCGCGTGCACTCCGAGGGCTCCGGCGAAGACCTGTCCTACTACGACCAGGAAAACGAAGAGCGCTGGATTCCGTACACCATTGAGCCTGCTGCAGGCCTTGGTCGTGCGATGATGGTCTTCCTCATCGACGCTTACAACGAGGATGAGGCGCCCAACGCCAAGGGTGGCGTGGACAAGCGCGTAGTACTGAAGCTGGATCGTCGCCTCGCGCCTGTCAAGGTCGCCGTTCTGCCACTATCCAAGAAAGAAGAGCTCTCCGGTCCTGCGAAGGAACTGGCTGACAAGCTGCGTATGAACTGGAACGTGGACTACGACACCTCCGGCGCGATCGGTCGTCGTTACCGCCGCCAGGATGAGATTGGTACCCCGTTCTGCGTCACCTTCGACTTTGATTCTCTCGAAGATAATGCTGTAACCGTGCGCGAACGCGATACCATGGAGCAGGAACGCGTTTCACTCGATGAGCTGGAGGGCTACCTCGCAGCTCGCTTGGTAGGTTGCTAATGCACTGGGTTTCATGGGATCGCACGGACCGCGACAAGCCACGTCTGCTGGTTGAGGACGGTCCTGAAACGCTTGCAATTTTCGACGATCGCTCGGCGCTGGTCAATGGCGAGCGCTGGGATCTGGCGTACACCGAAGTCTCAGGTGCCGTAGCCACTGTTGATGGAAAAGAAATTGTTCGCTCGGGGCCAACCAAGCGCGAGAAGAACATCCCGGTCAACGTCGAGGGTCGCAACTACATGTTGGTCAACGAAGAATCCACCGACTGGATCATCGACGACGAACGTGGCGAGAAAGTTGCACAATTTTCCGGCAAGAAGCAGGGCGTGCGCAAAGCCAACCTCGAGTTCGAGGGAGAGACTGAGCTGCCTCTGAACGACATTGTTGCGCTGGCGTGGGTGTCTCGTCTCGCGCTGGAGAGGAAGACCATGGGCACGAATAACGCGCTCATCGCGACGCTCGTGCTCTTGTCCCTTGTGGTCATCATCGTGTGGTTCTCGTGACCAACAAGGCGGGCATTTACTCGAAGGCCTCGGGGGATAAGTGGGTGTGGGACGGCAATGAATTGTTCGATTCCTACGGCCGCTCGATTGCCCAGGTCCGTTCGGACGTGCTCATTGTGGGTGGCCGACGTCTCTTAATTGAGTACAGCCCCGGCCCACAGTATTTCACCGTGCGTGCCACTTCCGATAACGGAAAGTTGTACCGCATGGTGCAAGACGGGTTTACCGTCTCCCACCTAGAAGCGGCGTGCGACGGCCGAAAGTATTCGCTCGATCGCACCCAGTGGTGGAGCAAGCAGCGTGAGATCACCGATACGCGCAATAACGTTGTGGCCACGGTGCGGCCTTTGATTTCAGGCAAGGTGGAGGTCCTCGACGGTCCAGCTGTCGACGACGCGCCCCCCATTGATCTTGTCTTCATGACGTGGGGGCTGGTGTTGGTGGACTCACCAGTGCGCCGGACCCTGACCTAACTCTGACCTAGCTCCAAGTTTAGAAGGACCCGCCGCGGCCACCGCCGCCTCCACCGCTGAAGCCACCACCGCCACCTCCGAATCCGCCACCGCCTCCACGGCCACCGGAGAGCATCGAGCCAATGATGATGCCCTGGGCAACATCGCCGAAGGTGCTGGCAGCTTGGCGCTGGCGGTGTTGGTTGATGTTGTTCTTTGCAGCTTCAGCGGCGCGACGTGCAGTCTCAGTAGCTGCACGTGCCATGTCAATTGCACCTCGGGTATCGCGCACGCGGTCATTGAGGGCGCTGGCGTGCTGATGCTTCGCCTCGGCTAACAAGGTTCGTGCTTTCGAATCGATAACACGACCGTAGGATGCGATCATGTCCTCGGCGCCCTGAATCTGTGCAGAGGCAGCGTTGAGCTGCTGGTCGAGGATACTCAGCATGCGTTGCTGGTCTTGGGCGATACCCTGGACTTCGGCGATGGCTTCGTCGAGATCTGCATCAATGTGTGTCAGATTTGTAAATGCCGTCAACGGATCGGTGGTGGAAATCTGCTGAGCTTCCTGCAGGACCTGCGCAGCGCGTTGGCGCAATGCCTCAACCTTTTCCACGTTGATTTGTGCACCAGAAGAGGCCGCACCCTTGAGCTCACCCAGTTGATCGATTTCATCTTGGATCTCTTGGAACAGGGCTGGGAGGTTATTTTGCGCCGACTGGATGTTGGCATCTGCGTGCTCGACGGATTCCAGCATGTGGTCGGCCACTTCGACGGCATGCTCTGCGGTGCGGATCACGTCGACAAGCGCGCCCTGTTGGCCGGCAGGCTTGGCTTCGAGCTCGCGTGCGGTTGTCAAGGCCTTCTCGGATTCATCCAGCGAGGCAACAGCAAGGTCGACATTGTCGGAGATGGATTCCAGCATGTTGTCGTCGTAACGCGACTTCAGGTCCGCCAAGGTGGCGCGTGCAGGCTCGATGCGAGCGCGAATGTCCACGGTGCGTTGGGTGATCTTGTGAATCACATCAGGAGCCTGGATGAGTAGGTCGCGCATTTCGGAGAACTCCTGCGAGCGGCGACCCAATTCCTGGTCCGCCTGGCCCGCGGAAGAGATGATTTCTACTAACATGGCACGCTTTTCTGGCTCAGTTTCCGGGATGGAATCTGTCAGACGATGCTGGATCTTATACGCGCGCTGCAAAGCCGAGTTAGCGGAATTCATCGCTGCAGTAAAGGGGCGTGTGCGCTCCGGGCCAAACTCGTTGTTCGCCAGGGTGAGCTCCTCTTGGCCAAGGCGCAGCGACTCGTCCACAGTGACCAAAGTGTCCTTGGCCAGCTGCTCCAGCGTATCGGTAGGCAGCTGGTTGAGCGCGCGAATATCACTCGGGTCGATCTCGCGACCGTCGGCGAGATTAGCAGCCGATTGCTTCTTCTTGTTTCGGCGCGAGTACGCCCAGATTCCACCGCCAGCCACAACGACGGCTCCAGCTCCGGCTGCCAACCAGGCGGCGTTCTCACCGCTGCCACCCCCAGCGGTGACCGAGGAAAGCCCTTCGATAGCGGCACCCGCCCAATCATCCTCTGCCAGCCGTGGATAGGCCGCGTTGTACACCGTGTCTATCTCTGACTGGCTCCAATCGGTACCACCTTGAAACCAGAAGAGACGCTCTTCTGGAGAAATCACCATCACGCCAGTGCTGCCACCGCCGTTGGCTTCGACAGCAGCCGTGGCCCACTGCTCAGGAGTGTAGGAACCAAAAGTAGGGATGTACACCACGAATACGTGGCGGTTTTTCTCCTGCTGGAGTTGCCGGATGGCATCGTCGATAGCTTGAATATCGGAAGAGGACAAGACACCCGACACGTCTGTCACCGAGTCGGTCAACCGGCCCGGAGCGAGTTCAGTCACTTCTGCCTGTGCTTGTGCAACTGTGGCCGGTGCGGCCCACGCGGAAGTCGCCGGGCCGGCGAGCACCGCCATGCCCAGAGCGCCACCGATGACAGGGGCGGTGAGAAGTACTTTCAGGTAACGCGCGTTCATGGTATTCAACTTACCGGGACTTGGACATTGTCGCCCGAAACCAACTGAATGCACGTGAAAAGCAAGCTGTGTCCAGCAGGCAAATCACACTTTTCGAAGTAGGCTGAACAATTGTTATGGCCTACGAATATTCAGCAGCTGACATGCAGCGCTTTGCGCCTGAAGGTCCCAAGGGTTCTGTGTATGAAAACACTGAATCTGAGCATCGGAGTGTGTTCTCCCGCGACCGGGCGCGGGTGCTGCACAGCGCAGCTCTTCGTCGGCTGGCCGACAAGACTCAGGTTGTTGGCCCGCAAGACGGGGATACTCCTCGTACGCGGTTGACGCATTCCCTCGAAGTTGGCCAAATCGCCCGCGGAATTGGCGCGGGCCTAGGCCTAGATCCCGATCTGTGCGACATGGCAGGGCTGACCCACGACATTGGCCACCCGCCCTACGGGCACAACGGCGAGACTGCGCTAAACGCCCTGGCAGAAGAGGCCGGGGGGTTCGAGGGCAATGCCCAAACCCTGCGGATTTTGACCAAGCTCGAGCCGAAAGTGCTTCACGACGATCGCTCGTTTGGCCTTAATCTCACCCGGGCAGCACTGGACGCAGCCTGCAAGTATCCGTGGACTGCGACGAACGCGAACGGTACTAAGAACCGCAAGTACAGCGCCTACGACGAGGACGCAGAAATCCTGGCCTGGGTTCGCGAAGGTCACACCGACAATCGGCCTCCGATGGAAGCACAGGTGATGGACTTTTCCGACGACATCGCCTACTCCGTGCACGATGTGGAAGACGGCATCATTTCGGGTCGTATCAGCCTCAATGTTCTGTGGGATCTGGTCGAGTTAGCCAACCTGGCGGACAAAGGCGCGGCCGCATTCGGAGGTACCGCCGAAGAATTGCTCGAAGCCGCCGACCGGCTGCGCGGCCTGCAGATTATCCAGGGTGGTGCTGACTACGATTACACCCTGCGCGGGTGGACCAATTTGAAGAAGCTCACCAGTGAGCTTGTGGGCCGCTACGTGGGTGCCGTAACTACTGCCACCTTAAAAGCCCATCAGCCAAAGCTCGGCCGGATGCATGGTCAGCTGATCATTCCAGCCGACGCAGAGGCCGAGGTGCGCCTGCTGAAAACCATCGCGGTGCTCTACGTGATGGACAAACCTACACATATTCGGCGCCAGAACCGCCAACGCGACCGCATCAACCGCGTCCATGCCTACCTCACTGAGGGCGCGCCAGGCACCCTGGACACCATCTACCGGCAGTGGTGGGAAGAAGCCGAGAACGACCAGCAACGTGCCCGCGTGATCATTGACCAGATCGCTTCGATGACGGAATCACGCCTCGAGCGCACGGCGAAGCGCGCCGCGGGGTTGTCCGGGTTCTTTATGGGTTAGTGGGGCCCAAGCGCTCCTGAAAATTACCGAACCAAACTTACACCGACGTCTTTAAATACGCGGTTGACCTTGCGCGACGCCTCGTCGTTAAGCGACCAATGCGACGTGATCACCTTGCGCACATGCGACTCCCGCAACATGTCTGCCAGCCCATCGAGGTTGGTCGGTGCGGGGCGATCGTCGGAGTAGACCACGTCGGCGATGCCGTCATAAAGGTCCTGGAGGGAATCGATCTCTTGCGTCAGCAGGATCGGATTGAAAGCACGATTGTGCCGTTGGTTATGCATCTGGCACCTCGCAGAAGGTTTCGTAGTGGTCGTCGGTGTAATAGACCACGTCAGGGTCGGTTTCACTGCCGCCACCGGTAATAATTCGCTTCGCGCCACGGTGGTTTAGGCCGGGCGTGTCCACCGTGTATTCATGGTAGTAATCGGAAGGTTCGGCGGGCAGCTGGCCCTCGTAATTACCAAAGCGAACTCCATCGTTGTCCGGGTATTCGAAGGGGCCGCCGGCAGAGATGTCGTCAAGGGTGTCGTGGGCTTCAGCAGGAAGAGTATTGATAGGGCATTGATCGCTTGACGACGATTGCGTGGCACTCGTACTCGCTGTCATTCCGGGGGATGCGGAATTCGAAGAATTACCCGCAAGGTCGATGCCGAAGAATCCGGCAATGGCGACTACGGCTATGCCCGCGATGATTGCGGGCCACGATTTCTTAGAACTTGTGCCCCTGGGAGACTGCTCAGCCATGGCCCATATTGTGACATGACCGGCCAAAACTTCCGGCATTGCAAATGCCCCGCAAAAGATTCCGAATGGTGCAGACGGACCCCGCGCCCTGCCAGAATGGCCTACTATGACTAAGTTATTGGCCATTAAATTCTCAGAGTGATCTTGGGCACATTGGTAATTTGACCCGCGCGGTAGTATTGCCGATATGGCAAAGGGCAGAATTCCGGATTCCGACGTACAGGCAATCCGCGAGCGCGCTCATATTGAAGACATCGTCGGCGAGTACGTCCAACTCAAGCCCGCCGGGCACGATTCGATGAAGGGCTTAAGCCCATTCAAGGACGAGAAAACTCCCTCGTTCCACGTGCGCCCCGCGCGCGGCTACTACCACTGCTTCTCCACGGGCAAGGGCGGCGACGTGTTCTCCTTCCTCATGGAAATGGAGCATCTGACCTTCCCCGAGGCCGTGGAATCGGTGGCTGAAACCATCGGCTACCACATCAATTACCAAGGTGGCAGTACTGGAGCACGCGACGTCAAGCCGGGTACCCGCGCGCGTTTGATCGCCGCGAACAAGGCGGCTCATGAGTTCTACCGCGAGCAGTTAGAAACCCCCGAGGCTCAGCCCGCGCGTGATTTCCTGCTCAACCGTGGCTTCGGCCAGGAGATCATCTACGAATTCGAGTGCGGCTACGCGCCGGGCGGGTGGGACACCACCACCAAGCACCTGCTGCGCAAGGGCTTCGACTTCAAGGAGCTCGAGGCCGCGGGCATTTCCACAATGGGCAGGCGCGGCCCGATTGATAAGTTCCACCGCCGCCTGCTGTGGCCCATCAAGGACCTCTCCGGCAACGTCATCGGCTTCGGCGCCCGCAAACTTTTCGACGATGACAACATGGGCAAGTACATGAACACCTCGGACACGATGCTGTATTCGAAGTCCAAGGTGCTCTTCGGCGTGGACCTAGCGAAGAAGCATATCGCCGCCGGGCACCAGGCCGTGGTGGTCGAAGGCTACACCGACGTGATGGCCATGCATGCCGCCGGGGTAAAAACCGCAGTCGCCTCGTCCGGCACCGCCTTCGGCTCGGACCACCTCTCCATCCTGCGACGCATCATGCTTGACGACGATTACTTCCGCGGAGAGCTGATCTACACCTTCGACGGTGACGAGGCGGGGCAGAAGGCAGCCCTGCGCGCCTTTGAAGGCGACCAGAAGTTCACCGGCCAGTCCTTCGTGGCAGTAGCCCCCGACGGGATGGACCCATGTGACCTTCGCCTAGCCAAGGGTGATTCTGCCCTGCGTGACTTGGTGGCCAGCCGGATCCCGATGTTCGAGTTTGTCATCCAGTCAATCTTGAAGGATTACAGCCTGGATACTGCAGAATCGCGTCTGCAGGCACTGCGCCGCACGGTGCCTATTGTGGCCCAGATACGCGATAAGTCCTTGCAGACGGAATACGCCCGCTTACTTGCGGGTTGGGTTGGTTGGCCTGACCCCAACGAGGTGCTCCAACAGGTGCGCAACGAGGCTAAGCATCCGACCAAGAAGAAGGAACGGGTGGTTGTGCGCGAGCCCGCAAACAATCAGCCGGTATCTACCGCGCAGCCTTCTTTGACCCCGCCAGATCCGAAGGACCCGACATTGTGGCCGCAGCGCGAATCCCTCAAGGTGGCTTTGCAGTTTCCGCAGGAAGCGGGCAGCTACTTCGACGGGATTAATCCCGATGCCTTCACCAACCCTGCCTACCGACAGGTGCGCGAAGCGATCTCCAGGGCAGGCGGGACCTCCAAGGCACAGGAGGGCGTGGATTGGCTCGCCGCAGTGGCGGGGGAGATGCTCGACCTTGCCGGGCGCAACTTTGTTTCTGAGCTTGCCGTGGAGCCGATCCACGCCGACGACATCAGCGTCTACGCGGATTCTGTGCTCTCTAGGCTGCAGGAAACCCGCGTCGGCGATCAGATCGCGCAATTGAAGTCGCAGCTGCAGCGCATGCGTCCTTCCGATGACGAGGTGGCCTACAACTCGCTGTTTTCCGATTTGGTTGCCCTCGAGCAGGCCCGCCGCGACCTGAATGATCGTGCCTTTCGCGGCAACTAGGGGGAACTAGCGGGCACTAGTTCCAATTACGGCACTTCGCCGACGAACAGCTTTACCCGTCTATGATGTGTTACATGGCTGTAGTAGTTCTCGATCCGCGGTGGCCCGACATGATCCCAATGGGCGCAGTGTCGCATTTGGAAGCACCGATCTCTGTCACTGGTGAAGTACCGGTTTCTGTTCGTTGGTCCCTGACCGATTTACCCACCAATGAATCCTTGACGGGATGGGGCACACTTCTCACTACAGACCCACAGGCCCCGGAAGTGCGCAGCCGTATCGCTCGCGGCGAGTCGGTATATAGGGTGCCCAGCCTCGATGACAAGGTCCAGGAGGCCGTGAGCACCATGCACAACTCCCGTAACCGGGGTGCGTGGGAGATTGGCCAAACCCACGAGTCGCTCTTGCCTTACCTGAAGGAAGAGTCCCGCGAGTTCGCCGACGCCGTACGTTCGGGTGCCAGCGACGAGACCCTGAAGAAAGAGCTCGGCGACGTGTTGCTGCAGGTTTTGTTCCATTCAGAGATCGCTTCACGACGAGGCGCCTTCGACTTCCAGGACGTCGCCGCAAGCTTTACCGAAAAAATGAAATCCCGCGCCCCCTACCTGTTCGATGGATCCGACGGCATTGTGTCCGAGAAGGAACAAGAACGCCTCTGGGAGGAAGGGAAAGCGCGGGAAGAGAAAGACAAATCGAAGAACTAGAACCCGAGAATCGGTAGGGCAGGCAGCAGGTTACGTGCCTCTGGTAGACCGAACTGGGAGGAGAGCTGCGAGGAGAACTGGATTGCCTGCTCGGTTGGGGTGAGCTGGTCTGCCTTCACAATCTTGCACTCTAGGGCGCGGTCGCCGACCTTGTTAATGGTCGATGCAGCCACCAATTTCAGCGTGGAGTCGTCGCCAATTGCCTTGTTTAGGTTGGCTACAAGCTCGCCGCGGGTGGTGTCGGTGCCCACCATGTTGGTACCACGCAACGCGGTACCAAGGGTGTCGCAGTTGGCGTTGTCTACGCCTTCGTTCACGATTCTGATCAAGTCTAGGATGCCGGTTTGTGCCTGTGCCGCCGGAGCGACTAGGCCTGCGGTGAGCGCGGTTGCGGCTGCTGCTAGACCAATACGAGCGATTTTTGCCATGGGAGAGTCCTCTCAAAGGTGTGTACGGGAGCGATGGGAGACAACAATCACTGACCATAGTTGTTACACATGTGATTAAAGTTTCCTAAGTGAGTATTGTTATTTAACCGTAACTTTGAGGGGTGGGGTCAATTTCTCTGGGAAACCCTTGTGAATCCCGCTTCGTCTCCGTTTGTGGTTCGTAGTTTTTAGGCCAATCCGGGTAAGGTCGACCCTCATGACTTCACGAACACGGGGGCAACAAAAGGCGGGCTGTGGACTTGCAGCCGTCTCTGCTGTAGTACTCACAATCGTGATGGTTATTGCACTGGTGGGGTGGTTGCTCAGTGCTTTTAACCCGGTTAAATCAGCGCGTTCCTATCTCCCAGTACCCGATACCATTCCGCCAGCAGCGGGTGCACCGCCTCACCTGATCGACGTCCATGCCGCTGGGCGCACCGCCGATAACTTGGCCGATTGGGCAGCTCCCATCGCCGGTGCCGTCAACGTGGATCCGCAAGCGATCCGTGCCTATGGCAACGCGGAGCTTATTGCGCGCGAAGCCTGGCCACAGTGCAACCTGAAATGGAACACGCTGGCAGGTATTGGCTGGGTAGAAACCCGCCACGGAAAATACTCCGGCAACGCCCTGAACCAAGGCCACCTTGATGAAAACGGTTTTGCCACCCCGCCAATCGTCGGTCCCGCACTTAACGGATCCCAAGGCTTCGCCGAGATCCTCGACACCGATGCCGGAACGTACGACGGCGACACCACCTACGACCGTGCCGTTGGCCCAATGCAGTTCATTCCGCAGTCGTGGGCCAAGTACGGCCGTGACGCCGATGGCGACGGCATTGCTGATCCGCAACAGATCGACGATGCAGCATTGGCCGCAGCAAATCTTTTGTGCTCCAATGACCGCGATCTTTCCACCCAGGAGGGCTGGCAGGAGGCTATTTTGTCGTACAACCAGTCCAATGATTACGTGCTGAAAGTTCGCGACGCCGCCGCAGCATACGCGATCGAGCAGCCTGCCGTGCGTTAGTTTCAGCTCAGTGACGTAATCTACTTAACTTTCGGGGTTGAACCGCCCGCGCACCACAATCTTCTGGAAGAATGGGTCGAGGACAAAGCTTTTACTTTCTAGCCCCTAAGAGGAGAAATTACAGTGGCTGACATCATTCATGCATTTGCCCGCGAAATCCTGGATTCCCGCGGAAACCCAACCGTTGAGGCAGAAGTATTTTTGGACGATGGCTCGGTGGGCACCGCTGGTGTTCCTTCCGGTGCATCCACCGGTGCACACGAGGCACACGAGCTGCGTGACGGTGGAGACCGCTACATGGGCAAGGGTGTGCTCAAGGCTGTTGAGTTCGTCAACGAGGAAATCGCAGACGAGATCGCTGGCCTCGAGGCCGATGATCAGCGCCTGATCGACCAGGCAATGATCGCTCTCGATGGCACTGAGAACAAGTCCCGCTTGGGCGCAAACGCCATCCTTGGTGTCTCCATGGCTGTTGCGAAGGCTGCGGCCCAGTCCGCTGGCCTGCCACTGTACCGTTACATCGGCGGCCCTAACGCTCACATCCTGCCTGTTCCAATGATGAACATTGTCAACGGTGGCTCCCACGCAGACTCTGGCGTGGACGTTCAGGAGTTCATGATCGCTCCAATCGGCGCTGAGTCCTTCTCCGAGGCACTGCGCATGGGCGCTGAGGTCTACCACAACCTGAAGAACGTTATCCATGACCGTGGCCTCTCCACCGGCTTGGGCGACGAAGGCGGCTTTGCTCCTTCCGTTGATTCCACCAAGGAAGCACTGGATCTCATCCTTGAGGCCATCAAGAAGGCCGGCTACGAGCCGGGCAAGGACGTCGCTCTTGCACTCGACGTTGCATCTTCCGAGTTCTACGAGGACGGCAAGTACAACTTCGAGGGTGGCCAGCACACTCCTGAGGAAATGATTGCTGTGTACGAGAACCTCGTGGCAGAGTACCCAATCGTTTCCATCGAGGATCCACTGGATGAGGATGACTGGGAAGGCTACGTCTCCATCACCGAGAAGATCGGCGATAAGGTTCAGATCGTCGGCGATGACTTCTTCGTCACCAACCCGAAGCGCCTAGCTGAGGGTATCGAGCGCAAGGCTGCAAACGCTCTGCTGGTTAAGGTCAACCAGATCGGTACGCTTACCGAGACCTTCGACGCTGTCGATCTCGCTCACCGCAACGGCTACCGCACCATGATGTCCCACCGCTCCGGCGAGACCGAGGACACCACCATCGCCGATCTCGCTGTGGCGCTGGGCTGCGGCCAGATCAAGACTGGCGCGCCAGCTCGTTCCGAGCGCGTAGCTAAGTACAACCAGCTGCTGCGCATCGAGCAGGAGCTCGGCGACGCTGCAGTGTACGCGGGCCGTTCCGCGTTCCCACGATTCAACGCATAGTTCGCTTCACGACGAAAGCCTAGCCCGGAATCCGGGCTAGGCTTTTTTGTTGGGGATTGTTTAAATATTGAAAAAGTCACACTTTAGGCTTACCATCGAATATGAACTTCATTTAAAGTTCAACTAATTTACGAAAGGTAAGAAAATGCGTGACTTCTTTATGGGCGTATCAACGCCTGGGGCAATTGCCTGGGAAACGTTGCCTACTTATAACACCATCATGTCAATAGCGGTTGGTGCTGGATTGGTGGCATTAGTGCTATTTAATCGAGCTATTCAGAAGGAAGGCAAGGAGGTCAGCCTAGATGGTTGGGCATTAACTTTTGGTGTCCTCGGCTTTATTCTCACTGCTACTGGTCTCCACATGACCCTGACATGGCCGCTTGCCCCAGATTTCGCCTTCGACAATATTGTGTTCGGTGAAACTTCGCTCGCCTTCGGCGTCCTCATGTTAGCTGCTGCGATTTATCTCTGGCGTCGCCAAGAAAAGATTCTTGAAAGTGAAAATATGAGCCGGACGATCGCTCAGGCTTTAAAGCCACTTTCGATCTTTATCGCTGGCCTTGGACTTGCGCTGTTTGCAATCGCACTTGCTGGAATCGTGTACCAACTTTTCGCAGCACCTCCGCAGGAGCCAATCTCTGGCTACTTCGGTGCATGGCCAATCCTTGAAGCAACATTTATGGGAATTCTTTTCGCCATGGTGGGTCTTGGGGCAGTCCTCCTGCCAATTGCGAACAATAAGGTTGCCCGCGGTGAAGAATCCGGAACCGTGGGTACTTGGGTGCATTGGTTGTGGCTTATCGCGGGTGTTGTATTCATTCTCTTTGGTGCGATGAACTTTTACACCCACATCGGCCTGATTGTAAACACGATGTAGAACCCGCTGTCCCTCAAAGCAAAAATTTGATGCGAGCCGGAATCGGTTACGCATGTGACAGTTGAGTAGACTATCTACATCATGGCTTCTCAAGCATCATCGCGTCGACCCCGCCGGATTCCTACCTCGGTTCCGGTGGTGTCTCGTGATGCCGAAAATGCGAAGCCTAAGCCAAAGAAGGAAAGCAAGTTCACCCTCAAGGGTGACTTTGTTGGCGTCGCTATCATTATTTTTGTCGTCCTGATTGTACTCATTGCAATTGCTGTTCCACTGCGTACCTACTACGAAGGGCGCAGTGAAATCGCCAGGCTCAACGAATCGATTGCCGCGCAGGAACAGCGCCGTGACCAGCTCCAACAGGACATAAATAAGTACTCCGACGAGGAATACATCAAGCAGGAGGCGCGGCGGCGTCTTGGCATGATAGAGCAAGGTGAAACAGCCTGGCGCATTGTGGATCCTCGGATGGATAAGCAAGACGGAGTCACCACGGATCCGCAGAACGTGCCACCAGAACAGATCCCTTGGCCGAAGGTCGTGTGGAACTCTCTATCGTCCCCAGAGCAGCCTTAGCTAGGTCTTGTGGAACAATAGTTCCCATGACTGTCAGCCAAGCCGACCTAGATATTGTTCAAGAGCAGCTCGGGCGCCCTGCCCGTGGCGTGCTCGAGATTTCCTACCGCACGCCCGATAAACAGCCTGCAGTAGTAAAAACAGCGCCAAAGCTCGACGATGGAACCCCATTTCCAACCCTGTACTACCTCACGGATCCGCGCCTCACCGCGGAGGCTTCCCGCCTCGAGGTTGCCCAAGTAATGAAGTGGATGGAACGCCGGCTAGGAGAAGACGAAGAACTCGCCAAGGATTACCAAGCCGCTCATGAGCACTACCTCGCTGAGCGCAACAAGATCGAAGACTTGGGCACTGATTTCTCCGGGGGAGGCATGCCGGATCGTGTGAAGTGCTTGCACGTTCTTATCGCGTACGCACTTGCAGAAGGTCCTGATCATTTCCGCCTTGGCACTGAGTCTGTCGCTCTTGCAGCCGACCACACTCCAGAGTTGCGCGGCACGGCTATCCCGCAGGATTGGCCAACTGCGGATAGCCTAGGCATCACTGCATCAGTTAATGAGGCAGTCACTGAGATGACAGGAGAGCCATTGCTATGACGCGAGTTGCAGCCGTCGATTGCGGAACAAATTCGATCCGTTTGCTTATTTCCGATGTTTCTTCAGAAAAACACCAAGAGATTGCGCGAGTAATGCGCATTGTTCGCCTTGGCGAGGGCGTCGACGCCACTGGAGAACTCAATCCACAGGCACTCGAACGCACCGAGGAAGCACTACATGAATTTGTAGAAATGATGCAACAAGAGCGGGTCGAAGCGGTTCGAATGGTTGCCACCTCGGCTACTAGGGATGCCTCGAATCGCGATGACTTCTTCAATATGACAGCACGGCTCCTAGGCACGATTAGCCCTGGGGCTCAGGCTGAGGTGATCTCTGGAGAGGAAGAGGCAGCACTTTCTTTCCGCGGGGCCACCTTTGATGTTCCCGACGATCGTGGGCCTTATTGCGTCATTGATCTGGGTGGTGGCTCAACTGAGTTTATTGTCGGGGAAGCAGACGGCACGATCCTGGGGTCGCATTCCACTCAAATGGGCTGTGTGCGCCTGACCGAACGCATTATGCGCACCGACCCACCGACTGAATCTGAGCAGGAGGTTGCGCGCGATTATATCGCCGAGCGTCTCGAAGATACATCGCATATCGTGCCTTTTGCGAAGGCTCGCACCTTCGTCGGGTGCGCCGGAACATTTACCACGCTCTCTGCGCTGGCGCAGGGGCTAGAGGTATATGATCCAAAAGAGATCCACATGTCTCAGCTGAAGTTTGACGCACTTCGCTTAATTACCGGCCAGCTTATCCGGACGCCTTCGGAGGCACGGGCAGCGAATCCCGTGATACATCCTGGCCGTGCCGATGTCATTGGCTCGGGCTCGGTCATTGTGGAGGAGATCATGAACGCCATCGAAAAGCTGACTGGGCTCAATCAGTTCGTGATTAGCGAGAAGGACATCCTCGACGGAATCGTTGCAGGTCTCGCTGAAGTTTAATCCAGGATTTAATCCTCGTCGGGCTCCAAGATGATTGTGTCGTCATTGATCTTGGAGCCCTTTTTTCCGCGCAGATTTTTCACTTCTTTCATGCGCGGATTCGGGTCTAGGCGATCCGCCAATGCCTTGCGTGTGGACTGAACGACCTGTTTGGTCACAGGAGAGTTAATGGCCTTTGCAGTTGCGTCTTTAATCTGGTGGTAGCGCTTGCGGCCAGCTTTCGTGCCGAGCACGTAACCGGCAGCTGCTCCGACGACGAATTGAATCATGGTTGCCATAATACAGGCATGACTTGCTGGCGTAGGAGTCGATAAATTTACTTTCACTTTTGTCGGGAAAAATCTTTGGTAATACGTTAATGTCTGATTGAACCATAAAGCAGCATTTAAATAACGTTTGTTTATTTATTTGGATTGCTCTGCTTTGGTTCTCATCATTCAACTAATTACGAAGGAGATTTTTCTTGTCTTCGCTCAAACCAAAAGTGATGACCGTGTACGGTACACGACCTGAAGCAATCAAGGTAGTTCCAGTTATCGCGCGCTTGAAAGCGGATGATCGTTTCACATCAATTTCTGTTTCAACTGGTCAGCATCGAGAAATGCTAGAACAAGTCAACAAAATGTTCGGTATCGAACCTGATTTTGATCTTGAGCTAATGCAACATGGTCAAAGTCTTAACGTTTTAGGCTCGCGAGCCGGCGCAGGGCTAGAAGAAGTTATTTTGCAGGTGCAACCTGATGTCATTATCGCCCAAGGTGATACGACGACGGCCATGGCAGCTGCAGTTGCGGGGTTTTACCGCGAAGTCCAAGTAGTGCACTTGGAAGCAGGTCTTCGGACGGGCAATATTTTTTCTCCTTTCCCGGAGGAAGCTAATCGTCGGATTATTGGCCAAGTAGCAAGTTTGCATTTGGCACCGACATGCGAAGCAAAAGAGAACCTTCAAAAAGAGAATTTTCATCCTAATGACATTGTTGTCACCGGCAATACGGTGATCGACTCCTTGCTCAAGGCATCTTCTTGGGATACGAAGTTTGAAGATGCGCGGATTCAAAAAGTGGTGTCTAGTGGCCAGCGCATCGTATTGGTAACCACTCATCGTCGAGAGAATCTCGATGTAATGCACGAAATCGGCGGTGCAGTCCAAGAGCTTGCATGTGCCTATCCAGAAATTCAGTTCGTTTTACCGCTGCATCTGAACCCTAAGGTCCGTGAAGCGATACTGCCTGAAATCGAGTTTCTGAACAACGTGATTATCACGGATCCACTGCCGTATGACCAGTTCACGGCTTTAATGAATGCTTCGTATTTAGTGCTCACTGATTCGGGCGGGGTCCAGGAAGAAGCTCCAGCACTTGGTAAACCCGTCCTAGTCATGCGAGAAAACACTGAGCGTCCAGAAGCTGTTGATGCAGGTACCGTCAAGCTAGTTGGTACCTGTCGGGGCACGATCGTTGAAGAAGCAAAGATTTTGCTTGACGACGAGGTGGCGTACAACACCATGGCCAACGCGGTAAATCCGTACGGGGACGGAAATGCCGCTGCGCGAGTGGTTGCAGCAATTGCAGAGCTGACTGGCGTCGGCGAGCGGATTGAAGATTTTGCTCCTGCTTTAGCAGGCGCTAGTTAGAACTACGTTTCAGGAAAGCTAAAGCAGTTACCTGAACAACGACTGCTATTCCCATGATGATGATCATGGGAATAGCAGTCGTTCCATTTCCGATTCCCGTGAGCGGAGCCACAACGGCGGCCAATCCAAACTGGAAAGCCCCAAGGAGTGCAGAACCGGTACCGCGTTTGTCACCGGATGCCTCGACCGCGATAGCCGAAGTGTTGGGCAGGATAAGACCCGATGCTGACACGACGAGCATGAAACCAGGGATTATGGCCTGTGGGGCCGATTCAAAGAAGACGACTCCAATGAAAAGCCACACGAATGCAATGGCAGCGATGGCGACACCTGCGGAGATCAACTTGTAAGGTCCGTACTTTGGCACGAGGTTACGGCTGACCAAGTTCATGATCAAAATTACGAATGAATTGATAGTAAATACAATCGTATAGCTGGTTTCGCTAAGTCCACCAATTCGTTGCAACACAAAGGGTGACGCGGCGATGTACGCAAACATCATGGCGAAAGATCCGACAAATACCGTGAGCGGAAGTACGTATCGGCTTTTTTGGAGAAGCGAAGCGATGTCCTTGACGGTATTCGATGCACCTCCAGTAGTTCGTTCTTCGGGAGGGAGCGATTCAGGTACAAAACTCATTACCAAAATGAAGGTTAGAAGCCCCAGCCCAGCGAGGAACCAAAAGGCGCTGCGCCAGCCCAATGTTGGAATTAATAGCCCGCCGATGATCGGTGCGATGAGAGGGGCCAATGACTGAATCGACATGAGAAGGGCAAACGCGCGGGCAATCCCTATCCCGCGGCCCAAATCGCCAACGATGGCACGGGAGAGAACAACACCGGCTGCCCCGAAAGCTCCCTGCAGAATGCGGCCCAAAATAAGCACCCAGATATTCGGGGCCATGGCGCAAATAATCGAAGCGATAACTGCACCAAATAGCCCGCCGAGCAATAGTTTCCGGCGTCCAACGCTGTCGGAAAGCGGGCCGATGATGAGCTGACTGAGGCCTAGAGCCAATAAGAATCCGGTGAGAGTGAATTGTGTCAGTGAGGCAGTTGTTTGAAAATCATCGGTGATCGCCGGCATTCCCACTAGGTAAGTATCAATTGCAAAGGGCGCATATCCACTACACAGTGCAAGACTAATCAGGATCGGGGACGAGATCCCATCGGTTGATTTTGATCGAGCCATTTCTTCCTCCGCGTTTGGAAAGCAAAAGACCCGGAACGCAAGCGTTCCGGGTAGTGGCTCCCGCAACTGGGCTCGAACCAGTGACCCTTCGATTAACAGTCGAATGCTCTGCCAACTGAGCTATGCGGGATTAATTTGTCTGTTGCTGTCTTGCTCTCTGCAACGATTAGTTACTTTAGCGTGAGGATGACATTTAATACAAATCGCCTGTTCAGGAAGTAAAAAAGGGGCAAATAAGTGCACCTGATTCTCGAGGCTAAAAAGCTTATGCAAGGATCTTTACTCTTCGCCGAGAAAGTATGCATTGTTGGTGATACTATTTTTCTCCGGCGCTGAAATTAAAAAATATCGGGCCAATCTGATCGTGTAACTACTAAGGGAAATCGCTGAGGGGAAGGTGCCGTGTGACTGTTGGAGTAATTAGCCCCACTAAGTTCGAGCGAGTCTGCGTGGTTGGACTTGGATATATCGGGTTGCCTACTGCGGCGTTTATCGCTTCAAAAGGGATAAAAGTGGCAGGGGTCGATGTGAACCCTACTTATGTTGATTCGATCAATAGGGGAGAAGTCCCATTTGTTGAACCTGGATTTGATTCTCTGCTGCAGCAAGTTGTCAACGACGGTGTTTTAGAAGCTAGAGCTGACCAAGTAGAAGCAGATGCTTATATCGTTTGTGTGCCAACTCCGTTTAAAGAAGACCACGCTGTTGACACCAAATACATCAATTCGGCAGTAGAAGCCATGGCTCCATTTTTGAAACCCGGTGCATTGGTTGTGCTTGAGTCAACTTCCCCTCCAGGCACCACCAAGAAGATGGCCGAGTACATCATTGAACTTCGCCCAGATCTATCTCTTGACGAAGACGATGAGAATGCGATATTCGTTGCGCACTGCCCAGAGCGTGTACTACCAGGAAAAATCATGGAGGAAATGGAGAGCAATGACCGAGTCATTGGTGGTCTAACTCCTCGCGGCACTCAAAGAGCTACGGAGCTATACAGTACTTTCTGCACAGCTGAACTGTTGCAAACTAATGCAACAACTGCTGAGATGGCAAAGCTGACAGAGAATTCCTTCCGTGACGTCAACATTGCCTTTGCCAATGAACTCTCGCTAATCTGCGATCGGCTAGGAATAGATGTGTGGGAGCTCATCGAGCTTGCGAATCATCATCCCCGCGTCAACATTTTGCAACCTGGTCCGGGGGTTGGAGGGCATTGCATCGCTGTCGACCCGTGGTTTATTGTTTCGTCCACACCGGAGGAAGCAAAGATTATCAAGACGGCTCGCGAAATCAATGACAATAAGCCCTGTTACGTTCTAGAAAAGCTGGAGAAGCTGATTGAAGAAACAAATTCTCCAGTAGTAGCAGCACTCGGCATTGCATTTAAGGCTGACATTGATGATCTAAGGGAGTCTCCTTCCTTGAACATCGTGAAAGAGCTCTCGCAGAACCGTCCAGATGTTGACATTCGCGTTGTTGAACCAAATATCGACGCACTTCCGGAAGCATTGGCTGTGCAACCAAACCTAAAGCTCCAGGATGTGGAATCCGCGATTTCGGATGCCGATCTCATTTTGCTTCTGGTGGACCATAAAGAGTTCAAGGCAATTAGTAAGGATGAACTAGCCGGAAAGCCTTTTATTGATACACGCGGGCTTTGGAGGTGACTGGTCATTCACAGATCATCCAATCTGCGTCGGTCTTAAACTAGGCCCGATTAACAAGCAAGAAAAATCATTTGGGTATAATCATCACGCTGGGGCTATAGCTCAGTCGGTTAGAGCCGCGGACTCATAATCCGTTGGTCGCGGGTTCGAGCCCCGCTAGCCCCACCACAGCGCGTTTTACCCTTCGATTGATTTCCTTTAAATGAACAAAGGGAAAGTTACTATCGGCCGCACAACTTTGATTGAAGGGCGACAACAGTGAAGATCTTAGTGATCTCCCAGTATTGGGCCCCGGAAAATGGAGTGCCACAACGACGCTGGTCGTGGTTAACAAAAATTCTGGTCGAGACTGGCCATGAAGTTACTGTGCTTGCTCCGCCTCCGCATTACCAGCGGAAAATCAATCTCAAGACGTGGTGGAAGAATCGGGGTCAATGCCAGTCAGAAGAAGCCGCGGAAGGACCCTCGGGTGAACAAATTATCCGAAGTGGATTCATCCCCGCGGACCGATCACTCACTCGTCGCATTATTGGCCAGGCATCGGTTGCTGTCGGCGCAGTGTGGAAGCTGATCAAGCCGTCCGGGCTACTTCGAAGGTATTCTCCTGACCTAGTGATCGGCACTGTACCGGCCTTACCGACAGCGGTAGTTACCCTCTTTGCTGCCCGATTTTATCGGACCCCTTTTATTATTGACCTGCGTGATGCTTGGCCGGATCTGTTACAGGAGTCAAGGCAATGGAATAAGAGCGTTGGCGCACCATCGCTGCGCGAGCGGATCTTATCCAAGGGCCCGCTGCAGGTATTAATTTTTGTCACGAGGGCTTCGCTGAACTTTAGCTTTGATCAAGCGAATGCCTTGATGGTCACTTCTGCGGATTTAGCTAACCAGCTACGCAACCGAAGGACCAGGCAATCGTCGAAAAGCGAAACTGCGATCACGGTCGTCCGAAATGTGTTCCCTCCTTTGACTAATTATCAAGCCGCGGAAAAGAGCGATTTTGAACGGGGCACTTTGAATGTGCTTTACGCGGGAACTCTGGGTCGGGCTCAGAATCTGACAAACGCGCTGGTAGCTGCGAAGCTGGCACGGGAAAATGGGACGAGGGTAAATCTCAGATTTGTTGGTGCGGGCGACGCAAGGCCCGAGTTACGGAGGAAGGCCGACGAAATCGGCATAAGTGCTGAGTTTCTCCCGCGCCAGGAAGCCGAGCATCTCCAGGAACACTATGCTTGGGCCGATACGGCCTTGGTGCATCTGACGGATTGGCCTGCGCTTCGGAATGCGGTTCCGTCGAAGACGTACGAGTTAATGTCGGTTGGCCTGCACATTACTGCCGTTGTAGATGGAGAGTCTGCGAATCTAATTCAAGAACTTGGTGCTGGTCATGTGGTGGCACCTGAGTCTCCATACGAACTTGCGACGCTGTGGAAGAAGCTTGCGCACTCCCCAAACCTGCTTAGAGTTGATTCCCGAGGAGAAGAATGGGTCCAAAACGAGCGAGACAACGTGGCGCCGCAGTTGCTTCTACAGCTCGTCGAAACGGTTGGAAAGAAGTGAGCTTTACGACGAATCTTCTGCACTGGATTCGGTTGATCTCGTTGACTGCTTCGGCCATGTGGGGAATGGCTTGCGATAATCCGGAAGTGTTTCGCGCAAAAGTCGTGGAGTTGTTGCGTACCAGCAACAATTCTGTTGGAACATGGTGTGGTCGCACCCTGGCAAAAGTGGGGCGCACACGGCCGAGCAAGCTACGCCAAGATGTGGAACTCGGCCTGTTGAGTAAGGTGATCAAGACGGCAGATCTGTCGAAAAGGCCTGATCGCCTGATCGCGCAACAAGCCGCAGACAAACTAACTCAACTTCGCCGGGTGATACCTCAGGGCAATTCAATCGGTGGCATCGAGCACGACTCCGATGGTCCTCGGGTCTTGTTCTTTTTGACGAATAGTGAGCCATTTACTCATTCTGGCTATACCCTGCGAAGCCAGAAGACGTTGACGGCGCTGAGGAATCATGGCATACGAGTTGAAGCAGTGACCCGTCTCGGATATCCGATTGTGGTGGGAAAACTTCCGCGATCCCGCGTTCAAGTAGTTGAACAGATCGCCTATCATCGAATCTTGCCGTGGATATATCCGGCGTCGCTGGGCACTAGGGAAGATCTTGCGGTACAAAAATTGGTGCAGGTGGCTAGAGAATGTCAAGCAGACATCTTGCACACAACGACTGATTTTCAGAATGCGATTGTGACCGCGCGGGCTGCAGAAGAACTACATATTCCGTGGGTTTATGAAGTCCGTGGCGAACTCGAAAACACATGGTTGTCTAGGCACAATGCACGTGATGCAATAATTGCCAAGAGCTCAGAATTTTATGAGTTGTCGCGGAAACAGGAAACCCAGGCAATGAATGCTGCCTCCGCGGTTGTGGCGCTAAGCGAAGTTGCGCGGCAAAGAATGATCGCTCGGGGAGTCGATCCGGGAAAGATTACAGTCGTCCCGAATGCTGTTGATGAAAAAGCGATTGATAAATCATTTGATCGCGGAGCAATTCGCGCGGAGCTTGGCCTGCCAGATGGCCAGATCGTAGGCACAGTGACCTCGGTCGTGGACTATGAAGGGCTGGACACGCTCTTACGTGCGATCGAGCCGCTGGAGAATGTTACCTGTTTGATCGTTGGAGAGGGCATTGTACGACCGAAGCTCGAGAAACTTGCAAGTGACATCGGAATTAAAGAGCGGGTGCTTCTGGTTGGACAGAAGCCGACTGTGGATATTTGGAAATGGTACGCCGCCCTAGACCTGTTTGTTGTACCAAGAAAAGACCTGGACGTCACTAGGAGTGTCACTCCCATTAAAACGTTGATGGCGCAGGCACTAGGAGTCCCAATTGTGGCATCCGATTTACCAGCATTACGGGAGATCACGGGCAACTTGGAAGTCTACGTTGAACCAGAGAACCATGAAGTACTCGGCGCAGCTATTCGTAAATGCCTAGATAATCCACGCGAATCCGATTCAACCCGCTGGGTGAAGAGCCACACTTGGGACCGGAATGCGGAAATATTGCAGGGCATTTACACGCCTAAAAAGGGCTGATGGGCCCTCATCCGAGGGCATCAACCGCTTCACTTTCAAACACGATCTCCGAAGTATCGAAAACTTCTTTGCGTTTGGTGATGATGCCATCCGCGATATCTGTGTCGCCATTAGACATATTCCTCGACCAAGCCCGATACAGCTTTGTGACGAAAGTGGGGTTGCCGTCGGCGATCAGCTCACCATCATGCATCCAAATAGCTCGATTGCAATTCTTTTCAATCGTCCCAGTCGAATGCGACACGATGAAAACTGTGCCTGCCTCTGTGAGGAAAGATTCCATGCGATCTGCCGCTTTGCTGGTAAAGCTTGAATCGCCCGTTGCAAGAGCTTCATCGACGAGAAGAATCTCTCGACGAACCGCAGTTGCGATTGCGAACTTTAGCCTGGACTTCATGCCTGATGAATAAGTGCTCATTGGCCTGTCTGCAGCTTCAGTGAGCTCAGCCCACTCCAATACGCTTGGGACCATTTCTTCTGCTTGATTCGGCGAAATCCCCATTGCGAGTAATCCAAGACGAACGTTGGCCCTGCCGTCCAAATGCCCTTGCAACGCTGCAGAAACGCCCAAGATGGTTGGCCGAGAGGAAACGAGTAACTCTCCGGAAGAAGGGCGTTCGTTGCCGGCAATGATATTAAGCAATGTGGACTTTCCCGACCCATTTCGGCCAATTACGCCAATACTTTCTCCAGCGTAAGCGACAAAATTGATGCCGTTTAGCGCTTTGACTTCCTTCCTATTCTTACGATTCCAGACGCTCTTTTCCGAGCCATTTCGGTCGATGAAAAACGACTTATTCAGGTTTCTGACAACTACTGTTGTTTTATTTGACATGGGCATATCGCTCTTCTGCTTGCCAGAAAAAGACAAATCCGACGATGACTGTAACAACGGACCATAAAATGAGGTACATCCACACTTCCGGATTTGGAATGGCACCATCAAGGACGCAAGTTCGAACTGCCATCAAAAACTGATAAATGGGATTCATTTCCACCAATAGTTTCAACGTGGGGTGGGTATCGAATCTGTCTAGCGAGAAAAAGACGCCCGAGAGGAAAAATAGTCCGCGCGTTCCAAGCGCTACGAGGGACTTAAAATCGGGCACAAATGCAGTCAGTCGAGCAACAATAAAGATGGCTCCCAACCCGAACAAATGTATCAGCACAAATAGCGGAACAACAAAGATGACAGACCAGGAAACCGGTTTATCCAGCTGAAACAGAAGAGCTATGATCACGGCAACGATCGCGGGGATAATGCTGTCAAGGAATTGTCGAAGTGATGCAGAAATTGCTACCGCAGCCCGGGGGAAAGAAAAGGCATTGATGAGATTCCTAGACCTTTGGATCAAATTCGCGCCCGAGTTAATTGCTTTTGAAATGAACCCAAAATACACCACGCCAATGACCAAGAATCCGATGAAATTATCCATACCACGGTCAACGCGCAAAATGGCACCAAATACCAGCCCGTAAAATGAAACCTGCAAAACTGGATCCAAAATTAACCAGAGTTTGCCGAGGTATGTATTCCTTCCGGTACTAAAGGCCTTTGATCGAGCTTCAGCCTTAATAAAGTGGCGGCGGTTCCAGAGTTGATTTAAGTATTCGGGAATATTCGGTCGTACGTTAAGTCTGTGTAATCCCTCGTCAGCGACCAGTACTAGCACTTTCTGGAGTCCCTTCATACGGCTTCAAAACGACCACATTTTATGGCCCCGGAAAATAAAACTTCGATGCCATCGATAGCTCGAGGCATCAACGCCACATATCTTAGACGCAAAAATAATACTTTTCTGATGATAGGTTTTTGGTCCGCTGGTGCTGAAAGTTGGTTAACGCCAGATTAACTCGGAAGACTTCAAAATTAATCTTAATGAAAGTACTTTTGCCCGGCCAAAGTCTAGAACATGTGAAAGAATCATTATGCAATGACTGGGGCTCTTCACAGTGGATGCAAAGAATTTAGATAGTTTGTGGACAAAACGAAGAATGAGAGCTCTACAAGAATGAAATGGTTCCGATTGAACTATCCACAACGGAAGTTTCTTTTAAGAATCCTGAATCATAAGTTAGTACGAAAGGTGAGCTCGAAATTGTACAAGGCGCATGTGCTAAATCAGGTTAATGGGGATGTCATTGCGGATAAAACCTGGGCTTCGAGTCTGACAAATCCACCCGAGGTAGGAGAGGATTCTTCGAAAAGGACCGTCGTTCGATTAACTTCGTCGTCGCCCACGTATTTGGTTGCTGGTGGAAACGAACGGGATTTCAAAGAGCTTCATACTGAATCGGCCTGAGTTTTTCGGAGACTACGGTTAAAAGCCTTACTGGGCTTTTCGAGTGGTGTTGAATTCCTCGTAGTCCTGCTCGTATTCGATCGGGGGAACGTCACCGATCGATGAGTGCAGACGTTGGTGATTATACCAGTAGACCCACGAGGCCGTTTCCGTTTCGACCTCCTTGGCGTCCCTCCATGTCCGTGCAGGGTCGAAGTCGATGAGCTCAGTCTTGTAGAGCCCGTTCGTCGACTCCATCATCGCGTTATCCAACGCGTCACCGGCCGAGCCGATCGAGCCCTGCAACCCGGCCTCCGTCAGCGCGTCGGTAAACGCCAGCGAGGTATACTGGGCACCCGCGTCCGAGTGGTGGACGATGCCGGTGGCGGTGAAGTCCATCTTCGTACGCCGGCGGGAAAACAGGGCATGCTCCAGGGCCATGAGCACCATCCGGGTGTCCATCACCCGGGTCACGACCCAGCCGAGGATCATCCGTGAGTACGCGTCGACGATGAAGGCGACGTAACAAAAGCCCTGGCGTGTCCACACGTAGGTGAAGTCGGCGATCCACCACTGATTCGGGTGCGACGGATAGCTCCACCGCCGGTTGATCAGGTCCGGGTGCCGGCGGTGGGCCGGGTTGGCCACGGTGGTTTTCTTACGGTGCATTCCACGTGAGACGCCTTTGATTCCGGTGATCTTCATCAGTCGTTCGACCTGGTCACGGCCAACAGTCATGCCGTCGCGGACAGCGGCCTTCCAGAGTTTACGGCGGCCGTAGACCTTGCGGTTGGCCTCCCACAGCCGGTAGATGCGGTGAGCGGCATAGGCCTCATCCAACTCGGCGCCCGAAGGGCCGAAGCCGCGGGCCTGATGGTCGTAAAAGGTGCTTGGGGCAATCGCGATGCCATGGGCAGTCAAGGTTTCGCAGATTGGCTCGACCCCGAAGCGGTGGCGGTAGGTGCGGATGAAATCCACGATTACCGAAGTTTGCGGTCGAGCTCCGCCTGGGCGAAAAAAGCCGACGCCGTCTTCAAGATCTCATTCGCGCGTCGCAGCTTGGCCACTTCCTTGGCCTGCTCGTCGTAGGCGGCCTGGAGTTGCTCGTAGGACAGGGAACCAGGCTCAGGAGCTTCGGCCTGCTTTTCCTGTTTGCGGATCCAGTTGCGCAGGGTGGATTCCTTCACACCGAGAAGTTCACCGATCTCCCGGCGGGCGCCCGCCTTGGAGATATCGCCTTCCTCGAGGCGCTCGAAGTACATGCGCACCGCGCGCTCCTGCGTGGCTGCGTCGTACTGACTGGGTCGTGCCATGCTGATCTTCCTCCTAGGGTAAAACCTAGTCTCCGACCAACCCAGGCCGCCTCATACAGATTCCGGCATTTCAGTGGGTGAATCAAATGCCCTGATTATAAAGACTGGGCTTACCGCAGGGCCCAAGGTCCGCTCGAATGTGGTTGTTCTTGAGTATGACTCAAATCGTAAACGCATCGGTGAATTGAACGTTGGTCCCAATGCGCAAGTTCGTGGAACTCTGCTGCCTGCGACCAAGTATGTGCTGCCTACCATCAGGTTTGCAGGCGTTGGTGAAGTAACCATTGATCGAATCCACTTGAGTTTTGCAACTGTTGAGAGCCAACCCGAAGGGTCGAATCGGATCCAGGTTCTCCAGCTCGAAGAGGCAGTTGAATCGAATTCGATTGCAAGTGCGATCTATGGTGAGATCGATTCACTCAAGTCACATATTGAAAGCTTGGGCGCACATTTCGAAGATTTCCTTCTTGGGGAATCAGGGAATGTTGCTCTAACTCAGCCTAATGCTGCTCGGGATTCTAGAAACGATGGCCCTATCTCTCAGAGCAGAGAACACCTTGCACGTGAGCTGCTGGTTGAAATGGCTGCAGCGCTCCCTGAATCGAATGGGTCGCATCATTTTGGGAAAATTCCTGCCAACATTGCGATTATCACCGATGAGTACATGTTTAACTTTTACAAAGATGTATTCAGGGAAGTCTTCTATCTGTCGCCTGACAACTACCAAGAGATCCTCACGAGTGAGTCTATTGATGCCGTCATCTACGTAACGGGTTGGAAGGGGATGAACGGCGAGGAATGGAAGGGCGTCAAATTCCGCGAAAAGCCAATGAAGGCATTAGATGCAGTGCTGGATTATGCTCGCGCAAATGGCACGCCGACCATATTCCAAACAATTGAAGATCCGTCGAATTTCGAATACTTCCTGCCCGTGGCGGCGAAGTTCGACTGGGCCCGACCCCCGGGAAGTGGACACGGAGGATTTAATCAGGAAGCAGATTTCAGGATAGCAGGACCGCGCTCCTCAAACACCGCAGGCGCGAGATATTTACACCAGGAATGTCGGCGCACCGTGTTGTAACGGATACACCAGCGGAACACGTCCCGGCGGCAGCGCAATTGATTCTCAAAGGTCTTGGAATCCTTGAGGACTTCCCGCTTCAGCGCAGCGTTGAAAGACTCCGCTAACGCGTTGTCCGCACTGGTGCCGATTGATCCCATTGACTGCCTAATTCCAAGCTCTTTGCAGGTGTCCTGGAATGCGTGAGAGGTGTAAACGCTGCCGTGATCCGAGTGGAAAATCGCACCTTTAAGGCTTCCACGCTGGCCCTTAGCCATCAGCAAAGCATCCTGCACCAGGGACGTGCGCATATGATCCGCGATCGCGAAACCAACAAGTCGGCGAGAATAGCAATCAATGACCGTGGCCAGATATATATTCGACCCATCCGCAATCGGCAGGTAGGTGATGTCCCCGACGTAGAGCTGGTTTGGTTTATCGGCAGTGAATTTCCGGCCGACAAGGTCAGGAAACACGGGTTTCTTCTGATCTGAGACGGTCGTGGTGACCTTGCGTTTCTTTGTATATCCGAACAGCTTGAGTTCGCGCATGACTCGGGCAACCCGCTTGTGGTTCACGGGGCCATGACCGGCCTGGTCTTTGAGTTCAGCCGTGATCCGTTTCGCCCCATAGCAACCGCGTTCGGCAGCGAATACAGTCTTGACGCGGGCGCCGAGGATCGCGTCGGACATGAGGCGTTTCCTGCGGGCTGAACTGCTGTTTTTCCATTTATAGAACGAAGATCTGTTGAGTTTTAACACCTCGCACAACCGCTTAACCGAATGGTTCTTCTGGGCGTCATCAACGAACCGGAAGCGGATCACCAGTTCGTCTCTTCCGCGAAATATTTAGCGGCTTTCCGCAGGATGTCACGTTCTTCCCGGAGCCGGGCGTTTTCTCGTTCGAGTTGTCGAATCCGCTCGGCCTCCGTCACCGAGGCCGGGGAAGCTGAATCCTTAGAGCTGATCTTGGTGCGGGCACCGGTGCCGTATTTTTTCAGCCAGTTATGCAGGGTGGCACGGTTGATCCCAAGATCAGTGGCGATGGTCTGGAGCGAGGTGCCCGGGGAGTTCTCGTAGAGCGCGACGGCATCGCGTCTGAACTCTTCGGTGTAGGTCTTGCTTGGCATGGTGTGGAGATTACCTTTCAGTCCCAGATTGTTGGGATGTTAGGTGTCTACCAAACGGGGGTCAGGTCCACTATGTATTCACCTCTGATAGCGACATGATTGAGCGGTATAAGAGCGAGCTCGGACACGAGCAGGTCTACTACGGTGAGTATGGCGCGAACCCAGTGATTAACAATCCGATTGGTTCATTTCGGCACAATCTAAATAAGGCTTTCTTCGCTGGATCGTACCCAGAACGCTACCCAGAACGCTGCGCGGATATGAATCTCATATTTTCAGCGATCCCCGAAACAGCTAAGAACCTAGTGATTCTTGATCGAAATTTCGAAAGCCAAGATTTCGGATTTCCTGCAGAAGTCCAATCGTCAATCCTCGGTCCAGTTCCACACGGGGTATTGCAAAAGATGCACCGTCTGTTCCGCTGGAGCCTGAACTTTAACTCCATTAAAGACAGTCCAACGATGTGCGCGATGAGAGTTTATGAACTTCAAGCGCAGGGCAAGCCAATCATTTCAAACTATGCCCGATCGGTGTTCAATAAATTTCCAGCGATTCGAATCGTCGCGAATGACACATCGCTTGGAGAGATTGAATCAGATGATTGCCTATTTGAGGAGCTGGAATCAGCGAACCATTTGATGAACGAGCTCTTCGCCTCGCGCACCTCATTCCACGTCGTTGGAGAGCTTGCACGACTGACAAACCTGCCTCCATTGCAGACACGAAACGATCGAATCCTCGTTGTCGCTCTTGGTGATTGGAACACCATTGAGGAAAAACTTCGTTTGCAAAAAGGGGTCGAATTCTCGCTTGTCTCGTTGGATGAATTCAGGGCTCTTGATCTGGATGCGTCAGAATTCGGCTATGTTGCTGCGATGCGAGAGGACCTCAACTATGAATCTGAGTATCTTCTGAGCAGGAAGAACGTATTTACCTACACTGATTCTCTCTTTGCAACTCAAGGATCTCGATTTGTCGATGGAGAATTTGTTCAGGGTCCTACACACGAGTTCGTCGATAGTGCCGATGAACGTGAACTCACGATGGTTTCGACAGATCATCCCGACGTAAAAGCGTTTGTTGCTGGGGACCTAAAGTCACTTCGCGGCAAGGGGTATTCTGCTGACCCATTCGGTGTCGGCTATGTACAATATGTAGCTGCGAATTTGACTCCACGCTTCACCGAGAAGCCTTTGCTCACTGTCATCATTCCTGTGTATAACAATGGTGCCTTCTTAAGCGGAAAGTGCATTCCGAGCCTGCGGCGAAATAAACTCTGGTCGGCAATGGAAATCCTTCTCATTGACGACGGCTCAAGTGATGAATCGACGGTTCTGACTTGTATGCAGCTGCAAGACAAGTACCAGAATATAAGGGTGCATTCGTTTGGTGACGGAGGAAGCGGTAGCGCTTCACGACCACGAAATAAGGGCGTGGAGCTCGCAACCGCAGACTTGGTGACTTTCTTAGACCCAGATAATGAGATTTCCACGGGCGGCTACGACAATCTCTACGAAGAATTTGTCCAGCTCGAAAAATCCGGCGTTGAAATTGATGCTGTAAGTGGCTACCAAGTGAAAGTCACAAATACCGTGAAATACACCGGTCGACATACAGCAGGAGCCACGCGCCTAGTTGACTCGGCACGACAGGAATTCTTCGAGAAAGGAAAATTCCCCGTGGTGTCTACGCAGGCCTCCGTGATCAGGAAGGCCATGCTGACCAATAACAACATCCGTTTTGTGGAGAAGGCTCTCGGCCAAGATACGTTGTACGGCTGGGAAGTTCTGGCGACAGCGAGGAAAATCGCATTCGTCGATACTGCATACATTGTTTACTACGCAGATCGATCTGACTCAGTAACCAACAAGGTGGACCCAGAATACTTCGCGAAGAGTCTCGAGCTAGAGCGCGCGCAAGTTAGTGCCTTGGAGAAACTCGATCTTCTTGAAATCTATAAAGATAATCACCTGGACAACTTCATCCGGAATTGGTACCTGGTGAAACTGCGTCAAACCCCAGAAGACAATCAGGCCAGCGCAAAACGTACCCTCCAAGAAATTGCCGGACTGTACGGTGCTGACCTTAACGACTATCTCGCCACTGTTTAAAGAACTGGAAATATGAAAATGAAGAAGATCTTATTGGTTGGCTATTTCGGTTGGGGTAACTTCGGGGATGAGCTGTTTCTTGAAGCCCATCATCAGTTTTTGGCCGACGAGTATGAACTGATTGTTGCAAACGATTTGCTTGAGGCTCCCTATTTCTCTCGACCTGTAGAGGAGATCGTCAGTGAAGTCGATGCAGTTTTGATCGGCGGCGGAGACCTAATCAATCCGGTCAATGTCTCGGGGCTGTACTGGCAGGAAGCGTTCCTGGAAAAGCCGGTGTTCATTTTTGGGATCGGCGTTCCCAATACGAGTCGCCAGCGCACTACAACGATTGATCACTACCGCAAGTTTATGCAGCATGAGAATTGCAGGTTGGTGGTTGCTCGTGACCAAGAAAGCCACGATTGGATTGAGAAGAATCTTGAACCTGGAGACAAATTAACCTGGTATCCAGATCCCGTTTGTGCCCTGAACCGCCCAGCGAAAAGGACATCGAAAGATAAAACCCTCGGTGTTGTGATGCGAGAACACAGGTCTCTCGATCAGGACATGGGCCCACTGCGTGACTTGATTAACCAGGCGAAATCGATGGATTACAAAATCAAGCACTTGGTGTTGTCGAATAAATCTCTTGGTGCTGCGGATCTCACACGCGCAGAGATAATTCGAGAGGAGGACGAAGAATTGTTCGTCAGCGAGGATCTTCGCGAGCTCTGCGCAGAGGTGTCCAGCTGTGATGCCTTGGCATCTATCAAATTCCACGGGATGGTAGTGGCAACGATGTACGGGATTCCGACTATCGCAATGTCAGTTACACCAAAGAACCGGAACTTCTTGAAGATGATTGAACGTCCCGAGATGTTGGCAAGCTATACGAATCCTGAGCTGTACAAGCACCTTTCGTATTATCCGGCAAAGATTTCGGGTCGAGTTCGCTACTGGTTGTCGCGCGAATCCACGAAGGGATATGAACACCTGAAGTCGTCGATAGCTTCGGCTATTGGTGATTAATTAATAGTGCAGGTGGCTTATCGGAAGGTCAAAAACTTTAGAAACCAGGGCCGTCACTTGGACTGGTTTAGGCGTAGAGCCTTCTTAAGAAATCGGTCCGAAAAAATTTGGTGAAATAGATGAAACGCGAATCCCGAGAATCATTTCAAGCAATTGAGTTTTCTAGTGTCGACGAGTTTGTAAGAACATTTGAATGCTCAATGGAGACTTCAAACATTGAGATCAACGACGTTAATCCTCTTCAGTTCCGGTGGATCAATCGTCGAGCCAAAAATACTATCGTGACCTTCTCCGCAGCAATATCTAGGAACAAGGCGAGCGAGGTTCCAATTTTTTCGGGCTGGGGTCTGACAAAAACTCTTAATGCAAACGTCCTCATGGTTTCGGATCCTTCCCTGGCGATGGATGCGGATCTGAACCTAGCGTGGTATCTGGGAAATGAATCTCAGCCTGAATATTTGGATCAATTGACTCTCATCTTGAAAGTGTTCGCCGCAAACCAATCTCTTGTTTTATTTGGTGCGTCAGGAGGAGGGTTTGCTGCGCTGCTCCAGGGATCAAGGATTCCTGGTGTTCGCGTCGTCGTGTCGAATCCTCAAACGGATATCAAGCTGTTTTCGTACTATCCGACGTACCGCAACATTGCTTGGAACGGAGCCGAATCGTTGCCAGTCACGACCTCGGTGCTGCAAACGTACGAGGAAAATCACGAGCTCGAAATTGTTTACATTCAAAATCGTGATGACTCTGATCATTACAACAATCATTGGAAACCATTTGAACAGGTACTCAATTCGGAAATCAAGATTTACCCGATTGTGAAAGCCCTCGGTGAAGGCCATATTGGTCCCGATGTCCAGTCGTTTCAGGCTGTTTTGGAAGTAGTTTTAGAATCGGAAAGTTGGGCTAGTTTGACCGAGAACCTAGCCGAGGTAGAAATCTTTAGTACCAGAACTCGACCCGTAGCCTAGTTTGTAACAAACCGGTCACGGTGGCGATAGTCAACGTGTAACAGACACTTGATAGTCAGGAATACTGAAATGAAGATCGCTCGCCTCGTCGTCGCCTCTGCCACGGCCGTTTCCCTCACTTTTGCTGGTGCAGGCATTGCTCAAGCTGAGACCAACCCAGGGCAGAATCCCGCTGAGCAGACGGTCACTTTGGATTCGGGCACGTTGTCGTCGCAAAGCGGTGCCGGTGAAACCACGACTCCTGAAACGCCGAAGGATCCTTTCGTAGAGCAGAGCTCGCAGCTTGTAGAAAGCCAAGCGGGACCATTCGCGCCGTTGCTGCTAAAGATTCTGCCAGTACTTGGCGCGCTGCTGAACATGATTGATCAGCTCTTTGAGGGCCTTAGTTTCGTCCCAGGCCTGTTGAACGGCAAGTAAGCCGAAAGCAGTAGGTCTGTCAGCGCGCTTTTATGGGTTGCTGATGTGCCAGGCCATCCAGAATAAATAGGTGAGAAAGCCGATGATGAACCCACCTATGGAAACTACCAAGGCATAGGCCGAGGAGCGTTTTGGAGCATCGCGAATTGCTAGTATGAGCGCAAAGTCGCCGAGGCGATTTCTGGGATTAGGCGGAGCCTGCATAGACGTAGCTTTCTATTTCGGCGGGGGATTCTTTGAGAAGTGATGCGTAGCTGGAAAACCCTACGCGTCGCATGCCACGGGCCTCGTAGAACTGCCAGGTGCACTCGGAGTCAGTGTAGAGGAAAAAGTCGCGCTGGCCGTGGCGTTGTAGTTCATCTGTATATGAGGTGAAGAGGCGCTTGCCTACGCCTTGGCCGCGGGTGCTCGAATCGACGATGAACAAGATGATTTCGTTGTCCAGGGGCGTGTTTCGGTTGCGTGCCATGCGCGTGGCTCTGGCATAGGAGCGCTGCTCGCGGACCCAATCGCGCAAACCCGTGAACTGCGGGACGAGTTGGGGGAGCGACTGTGCGATATTTGTGGCAATCGTGCCAGCGCGCTTGAGTCTGGCCTCTTGCTTGGGCTGGCCGTGGATTTTGCCGATGATGATGCCGACGACTTTACTGTTGCGGACCGCGATGCGGGTAAAGGTGGCGTCGAAAAGTGATTGCTGCAGATCCATGCTGAGCAGGGGAGTTAGCGCCGGCTCGCGGAAGCGGTGATGGACGTTGAAGGCCTCGTTGAGCATGTCTTGGATTGCTGGCGCGTCGGCAGGTGCGTACGGGCGGTAGGTGATCTGGGGTTGGGAGGCCATGGCTTACACAGTAGTGAAATGTCAATTCAGTTAGGTTCATCCCAAAATCAAGAGTAAATCTTAAGAGATGACTAACAACAACCAGCTGGCCCAGGAGGAGCAGCCGAAGGAACGCCAATTCTTCGGCCAGCCCTGGGGCCTAGCAAATCTCTTCGGAGTCGAGCTATGGGAGCGCTTCAGCTTCTATGGCATGCAATCCATTCTTGCCTTCTACCTCTATTACTCGGTAAGCGAGGGTGGCCTGGGAATGGAGAAGGCTCAGGCACTCTCCATCGTGGGTGCCTACGGTGGCCTTGTCTACATGTGTTCGTTGGTGGCCTCCTGGCTCTCTGACCGCATCCTTGGCCCCGAGCGCACACTGATGTGGTCGGCAGTTGTGGTCATGCTCGGCCACATCTTGCTCGCCCTAGTACCTGGATACCTGGGCCTCGCACTTGGTCTCGTGTTTATTGCGCTGGGTTCCGGTGGCGTGAAAACCTCCGCGCAGGTGGTGCTGGGCCAGCTGTACTCGCGTGACGACCCTCGTCGTGACGCGGGCTTTTCCATCTTCTACATGGGCGTCAACATCGGCGCGTTGTTTGGCCCACTGATCACCGGCTGGGTCTACGGCATGGGCGGTTTCCACTGGGGCTTCGGTATTGCCGCGATCGGTATGGCGCTCGGCCTCGCGCAATACCTGGCAATGCGCCAGACCACTATTAAGGAAGCCGGGCACGAAGTACCAAACCCGCTGCCACGCTCCGAATACGGGAAGTGGGCTCTCGGCGCCGTTGTAGTTGTTGGCGTTGTGGTGGCGCTGATTGCCACGGGAGTTATTCGCGTTGAATGGCTATCGACGATCACCGCAATCATCGCGATGCTGGCCATCGTGGTGCTGCTGGTGCAGATGTACAACTCCAACTTGACCTCGGCCGTGGAAAAGTCCCGCATCGTGGGCTATATCCCGCTGCTCATCGGTGGCATTGCCTTCTTCGCAATCTTCCAGTCCCAGTTCACCATCCTGGCGGTGTACTCGGACCAGCGGCTGGATCGTAGCTTCCTTGGCATAGAGCTCACCCCGGGACAGGTTCAATCGATCAACCCTATTTTCATCATCTTGTTCTCGGGCGTGTTCGCGGCCATGTGGACCAAGCTGGGCAAGCGCCAGTGGAGCTCGGCGGTGAAATTCGGCGTAGCCAACATGATTATTGGTGCTTCGCTGTTCTTCTTCCTACCTTATGCAGGTGGCGGGGAGAACTCGACGCCACTCTATGTCATCGTGTGGATCCTCTTCCTGTTCACCATGGGTGAGCTCTTGCTCTCGCCAGTGGGTAACTCCTTGGCCACGAAGGTGGCGCCGAAGGCATTCCAGTCGCGTATGTTCGCGGTCTGGCTCATGGCGGTGTCAGCCGGTACGGCATTATCAGGCACCCTTGGTGGCTTCTACGACCCAACTTCGGCTGATGCTGAGCGCCAGTTCTTTATAATTATTGGTGTTGCAGCGATCGCGGTCGGTGTTGTGTTGGTGCTGATGCGCAAATGGATTCTGAAGAAGCTCGTCGACGTGCGCTAGTTAGGGCGCTAGTTAGTGTGCTAGCACTTCGCTGTTAATTTCCTGGATTCACTCTATTCCTGTTGGCGGGTAGGTGTGGCGCAGTTACGCTATCGTAATGACTTTAGCTACAGCTACTGCCCGCAGTCTCCCGGTCCGACTTCAGATCCAAAGCCGTATCCCCGTCAAAGATATCGCCGTTGTTTTCGCAGTGATCGCGAGCCTGGTAGCTGTTAACCTCTCGGCACACTTCACTCTTGCAGGCCAGTGGTTTTGGACTATTCCCGTTTCCGTCCTCGTACTCCTAGTCATGGCCAAACTCGCGGGCCTGACTTGGAGTGATATCGGCATCTCGCCTGCAACAGTGCGCAAAGGTCTGCAGTACGGTTCGTTGGCGGCCATCGTCGTCACGGCCGTAGTTGGCATTGGCGTCCTGCTGCCGTTTACTCGTGAGTTCTTCCTGAATCAGACCTATTCCAATGCGCGCTATGCCCTGCTTGCGGCTCTGGTTCTGATTCCTTTGCAGACAGTCCTGCCCGAGGAGCTCGCATTCAGAGGAGTCCTGCACGGCGCCCTGGATCGACTTGGCGGAGCCCGGTTGGCGCTGATTGCGGGTTCGACCCTGTTCGGGTTGTGGCACGTGGCCTCGTCGTTAGGCTTGACGGCCTCGAACTCGGGGCTCTCCAGCGTGCTGGGCACCGGCACCTTCGGTCAGTGGGTCGGGGTGGGCCTTGCCGTTGTGGCCACCTCGGCCGCGGGCGTGGTGTTTACCTGGCTGCGCGCGCATACGAAGTCGGTGCTCGCTCCGATCGGGTTGCACTGGTCGCTGAATTCCGTGGGTGCGCTCGCCGCGGCCGCTGCTTGGAGCATGTAGCAGCAAGTAATTTCGACGACCGCTGTACAAGGTCAGATTAATAAGTTAAAGTTTGTGGGTAGGCATTCTGGGCGTTGTCTGTGCAAAGACTTAAAGGCAATGCGAACACCATCAATCAGGGCGGGGGAGCCAATGCGAAATCAGATTTCTTCGATAATTGCAGTCTCTGCCCTTGGCGTTGCCGGGCTGGTCAGTTCGCAGACCGGTGAGATCGACCAACTCACTCAATTGGCTTGGTTGGAAAGTATCCGTCCGCCACGCACTTAATCCGTGTCCTAAACTGGAGCCCGTGGAAAATGCAGCCCCAGAGATTGCATCCCTCTACCGCTTCTTAGATGTCTCAGGCGTATTCCTGATGGGCATTATCGGAGGAACGATAGCGCGGAAGCAGAACTTCGACATTGTTGGCTTCTTCTTTCTCTCCCTGTTGACCGCCCTTGGTGGCGGCATGCTTCGAGACGTGCTGATTGGCCAAGGCACCGTTGCCGCCATTGCGAACCCGGAATATCTCATCCTTGCCCTAGCCGGCGCACTCGTTGCCCTGGTTACCGACTTCAAAGGCAAAGCCTGGGAGATCTTCCAATTCCACGGCGACGCGATCATTCTCGGCGCGTGGGCCGTTACTGGCTGCGTCAAGGCCATGAATTACAACCTGCCCTTCCTTTCGTGTGTTTTCATGGGCTTGCTTACCGGCGTCGGCGGCGGCATGATCCGCGACATCGCCATCGGCAAGGTCCCCAGCATCTTCAGCTCGCAGCAGCTTTACGCCGTCCCTGCGGTGGTCGCTGCCGTCTCGGTGTATATTTTCTATCAATTCGGCCACCCCATGACCGGCATGATCATCTCCCCACTGCTCGCCGTAGCACTGGCCATGCTGTCCTATTGGCGAGGCTGGTACATCCCCGCCCGCCAAGATTTCGCCCCCGTCAACATGACGGCATCGCAGGTCCGCAGCCTGATGAAAATGGCCGAGGAACGCGGCCGTTCCGTCGGTCGTCGCATCGAACCACCCAAGGTGCGCAGTTGGCGCCACGAGCAAATGGAAAAGGCCCTCGAGCGCAAGAAAACAAAAGATTCGCGTGACGACGAGGCGCAGTCCCATGACGAGGACGTCGAGGAAGCACTGGACATGCTCCTCAATGAAACCGATGAGGAAAACACCAACGAGCAGTGGACTCTGCGGCGTGATCGGAAGCGGCGCAAAAACCACGACGAAAAAGGTGAGGATGAATCTTAAGTAGGATCTAGAGCCATGAACCTTTCTGAACACTTGGGATCCTGGCCGGTTGATAATGTGGCGGCGGCAATCGTCGGCAAGCATTCTGCAACCTATGGTGACCTTAACCGTGAGTTCGAACTGATGAGCGTGACCAAACTGCTCTCTTCCTATGCGTTTTTGATGGCTGTGGAAGAGGGTGTGTTTGAGTTGGATCAGCCCGCTGGCCCAGAGGGGTCGACGGTGCGGCACTTGATTTCTCATGCTTCTGGTGTTTCTCCTGCGATGCGAAAGTCGCAGAGGGCACCGGGGGAGAGGCGGATTTATTCCTCGGCTGATTTCGAATGGTTGCAGGAAATCCTTGAGCAGGAAACTGGCCTTGCATTTGGCAACTACGCGCTGCTGGGTATTTTTGAGCCACTCGGCATGGACTCGACGGTGATTTGGGGCTCTTCGGGCCACGACGCGCGCTCGACCGTAGCGGATTTGTCCAAGTTTGCCGAGGAGCTTTTGCGCCCGACGCTGCTTGCCGAGTCCACCGTGCGCGAGGCCTTCACCGTGCAGTTCCCGGATCTAATTGGCACTGTGCCGGGATACGGCATGCAGAAGCCGAATCCGTGGGGCTTGGGTTTTGAGATCAAGGGAGCAAAGCACCCGCACTGGACCGGCGACAACATGCCTCCGGAGACCGTAGGGCACTTTGGCATTAGTGGGACGTACTTGTGGGCGGTGCCTTCCTGGAGCGAGCATGAGCTAGCAGGTACGGCCGGAGTGACGCTGACTGATCGCGATTTTGGTGACTGGGCGAAGCCGCTGTGGGAGGAGACGAACACAGCAATCGTGGCCGATCTTCTCAATTGAGTTAATTCGCAAGAATTCCATTGCTAACCTGCGAATTCGGGAGGAAGATGATGATAGGTTAGTCGCTTCGATTGAAAGGACCTATCTAATGACTGTGCAAGAAGCGAGACGTACCCCCACCGGGGAAGCGGTGGCGATCCTGCTCGCGTTGCTTATCGCGGTGTTCGCGTTCCAGCTCAATGCATCGATGCTTTCTCCAGCTCTCGCCACAATGGAAGTAGAGCTCAATGCCAGCGCAGCCCAGATCGGGTTGACGCAAACTGCATTTTTCACGGCGGCTGCTTTGTTCTCGCTCTTCCTGCCTCGCTGGGGTGACTTGATAGGTCGCAGGAAGGTGCTGGTGGGAATGATGATTGTTACCGGCATCGGTTGTGTCGTCGCAGCTCTTGCCCCGAATGTGACAATCCTCTTTCTCGGCCGCGTGATCCAAGGCGTGGCCGGGCCCACTGTTCCGTTGGCTTTGATCATGCTGCGTCAACAGGTGCCCAACGAGAAACAATATGCCCTGTATCTGGGCATCCTTACTTCCGTCAATGGCGGCATCGGCGGCGTGGATGCCCTGGCCGGTGGTTGGTTGGCAGGTACCTTCGGGTTCCGGTCCATTTTCTGGGTCATGGCCGGGTTCTGCATCGCGGCGGTGATTGCTCTGCAACTGTTCACCAAGGAATCTCGTGCGCGCGAGACCTACCCAATGGACTGGGCCGGCGTTGTGCCACTGGCCATTGCAATTGGTGCGCTGCTGACAGCGTTCAACGAGGCTGGCAAGATCCAGGATGCAAACTGGTGGTTCGTGCTGCTGCTTGTTGCCATTGGTGTGGTCGGTGTGATTGCGTTTTGGAACGTAGAAAAGCGGGTCAAGCACCCACTTGTCACCATCGAGTACATGAAGCAACGTCGCACCTGGGCGCTGCTTTTGACCACGTTGCTCACCATGACAGGCGTCTTCGCGATCATGAACGGCCTGATACCAAACCTTGCACAGGATTCGGTCAATGGGCCGGGCCTTGCCGCAGAAGTGGTCTCGTGGTGGACACTCACCCCCTACGCGCTGGCAGGTCTTGCTTTCGGCCCGATTGCCGGCATAATGGCGGCGAAGTTTGGCTACAAGATCATCTTGCAGATCGGCATCGGTGGTTCGTTTATTGGTGTGCTTTTCGCAATCTTCATCACCCAAAACCCAACACCGGTGCTCTTGCTGATTGTCTCGGTATTCGTTGGCATCATGTACGCCGGCACCGCAAATATCATGCTCAACGGATTGGGCATCGTGCTCTCCCCGGCAGACAACCAAGGTTATCTGCCGGGTATGAATGCCGGAGCCTTCAATTTGGGCGCGGGAATCTCGTTCGCGATCCTCTTCGCGGTGGCGACAATTTTCGTGGAAAATTCAGGTGGCTACGCCGCGGGTATGACCGCAGGCGCGATCCTGCTGGCGCTAGCCTTTGTCACCTCGTTTATGATTCCAAAACCCGAAACCATCTCTGACACCCTAGCGGCGAAAGCCGCCTTGGAAGAAGCACAGGGGAAAACCCAAGGAGCAACCAATGCATAAGATCATCCTCGACTGCGACCCTGGCCACGACGATGCTGTGGCGATCCTGCTCGCGCACGGTAACCCCGAGATTGACCTGTTGGGCATTACCACAGTGGGCGGCAATCAGACTTTGGAGAAGGTGACCTACAACGCGCGCCAAGTAATGACGATTGCTCGCATCACCGATACACCATTGCATGCAGGAGCTACGCGGCCGTTGGTGCGTCCTGTTGAAGTCGCTGGGGACATTCACGGTGACACAGGAATGGAGATCCACGGCTACGAGCTGCCTACCCCCGAGGTGGAGGTCAGCGAGGGTAGTGGCGTGCAGTTTATTATCGACACCATCATGCGCGAAGAACCCGGCACCGTCACCCTGGTGCCTACCGGTCCTTTGACAAATATTGCCCTGGCTGCACGCCTTGAGCCAAAGATCATCCCGCGCGTCAAGGAAGTCGTGCTCATGGGCGGGGGCTACCACGAAGGCAATTGGTCCGCGGTTGCCGAGTTCAATATCAAGATCGATCCGGAAGCAGCCCACATCGTCTTCAATGAGCCGTGGCCTTTGACCATGGTGGGCCTGGATCTGACGCACCAGGCGCTTGCCACTCCCGAGGTAGAGGCAGGCATCAAAGCCCTGGGTACAGACGTGGCAGACTTCGTTGTTGGTCTGTTTGGGGCGTTCCGCAAGAACTATCAGGATGCACAGGGGTTTGAAAATCCGCCGGTGCACGATCCCTGCACCATCGCGTACATTATTGACCCGTCAATCGTGTCAACGCGCAAGGTCCCACTGGATGTGGAATTAGCGGGTAATCTCACCGTGGGCATGACGGTGGCGGATTTCCGCGCTCCGGCGCCTGAGGACTGCACAACTCAGGTAGCCGTGAAGCTGGATGCGCCGAAGTTTTGGGCGCTTGTAACTGACGCGATTGAGCGAATCGGTTAGGCAATAAGTCAACCTCAACCCTAAAGTGAAACTTTATTAAATGGGGGATAAAGGAATACTTTAGGGTTGCCGGTGGGCCGTGTGTGGGGCGAGAATCGGAAGTGTCCTTCAGGGACAAAACGAGAATTTTGAGGCCGTTGGGGAAGACGGAACTCGTCTCACACCATTTTTGGCATACATTAGTTTGTGCCAGTTGTGGTGTGCCATTTTATAGACAAAGGATCCCCACATGACTACAACGTTGGCCGCACCCACCGTCACTTGGCAGCCTGTATGCGCACAGCCTGTGGCGAGTGTCCTCACTATCTCCAATATGCCCGTTCAGCTGCGCCCTCAGGTCGAAGAGCTGATGGAGCAATGCCTTTCGCCGGCAGAGCCCGAGACCTATCCGGGCGCCGATATCTGGGATATGCAGTGGTTTACTCGGTGGCAGCCCGACCGCACCACCTTCGGGGCACGTGGAGTCCGCTGCCGTGAGGTCATCACCGCATCCCGCGAAGAAACAGACCGCTTTGTCCATGCGCTCGAGTCACTTGCGTGCGCACACGGCTTCACTGTGTCGGTCGAGCGAGCTTAACTAGCGCTATGTAGCGTTTCCCAAACGGTTTTCGGGGCGGGAGCGTCGTCGATAAGTATCTTCTACAAACTCGCGCTGCTGCGCTGCCTTTTCCTCGAGCTCGGGCGGGACTGTGATGCCTGCTGCGTTGCTGATCTGCTTCTCGAAAGCTAGGTGGACGATTGTCTCCGGGTCCGCTTCAATGTCAAAGAGCGGGGTGTAGCCCAGTGAGGTGTACAACCGCACTGCCTCCGGCTGACGAGGCCCCGTGGTGAGGTAAATCTTGCGGTACCCGCGCTCCGCGGCGGCCTGCTCGAGTGCCTCCATGATTTTGCGTGAGAGCCCTTGACGACGATGCTGCGATGACGTCCACACCCTCTTGACCTCGGCTGTTTCCTCGTCGAGGTAAATGAATCCGCCGGCCGCGATCGGCTGGCCGTCGCGCTGGATGATCAAAAGTGTGCCCAGTGGCTCCTCGAATAGGAGGGGTGGGAAAATCTCCAAATCATCAGTGGCTTCCGTATCCTCGCCGAAGCCCTGATAGCCCTTGTATCGGGTGGAATATTCAGCGTCCAGCTCCTGGAGAAGGAACTTGCCCTCCGGAGAATTGATGTGGGCAGTAATCAGCGTATCTGTCATAGGGCAACAGTGTAATCCATTGACCGGACACGGCCTGCGCGCTAATGTATCCTCAAACAGACTAAGTGGTTCATCTAGTTTAGACAGGACATTTCGGCAATGGCGAAGATTCACTCCTCAATCATCGAGCTCGTTGGCAACACCCCACTCGTGGAGCTGACAAATTACCAAAAGAAGCACGGCCTCGGCGCGCACATCATTGGCAAACTCGAATACCTCAACCCTACCGGCAGCAGCAAGGACAGGCTCGCCGTCGCGCTCATTGAGGACGCTCGCGCCAAGGGCGCGATCGAGGAAGGTAGCACGCTTATCGACGTCACCAGCGGAAACACCGGCATCTCCCTTGCGGGGATTGGGCATGCCGAAGGCCTGAAATTCATCCCATATTTGGAGCCGGGAACCAGCGAAGAGCGCGTGAAAATCTTTGAAGGCTACGGCCTGGATATCCGCTCGTTTACCGACGTTGAAGAGATTGCCAACTTCGAGCAGGAGGGGCTCAACCTCGACGATCTGATCGCCGGTATGGAGCGTATCGCTGAGGAACAGGGTTACTACTACGCTGGTCAGACGGTCAACGAGGCGAACCAAGAGTACCACTACAAAACCACTGGCCCAGAGATCTGGGAAGACACCGATGGCCAGGTGGATTACCTGGTAGCTACTGCGGGAACCGCGGGCACCCTGGTGGGCACGGCGCGTTACCTGCGCGAAAAGAACCCGGACATCACCGTCGTGGGTGTGCAGGGCGCGGAGACCTCGCGGCCTGAGAATGAAAACTTCACCGGCAACATCATCGACGGCACGCTTCCTGTAGGTAATCTTCCAGAGGAGTTCGTGCCAACCTTGATCCGCTCGAACCGCGACAACGGTTTTGTTATGGACGAGATCATCGACGTTGCAGCCGAGGATGCATATAAAACTGCCCAGGAGACAGCCGAAACTGATGGGCTGTTCCTGGGTACCTCCGCTGCGGCCGCGCTCAACGCTGCGATTCAGATTGCGGCGCGCCCGGAGGCTGCGGGTAAGAACATTGTGGTGATCTACCCGGATAACGGCTACAAGTACCTCTCCACTGACCTGTACAAGCGCGAGAAGTAGTTAGGCCTTCTTGTAGTAGCCGTCCTCGAATGGGTCGAAGATCTTGTCGGTGAGGTCAGCGACCGAACCAACGGTCATGGTTGGGCGGTACGGGTAGCGCTCAATTTCGGCGTCATCGGAGATGCCGGAGCGAACCAAGATAGTGCGCATCCCGGCCTCGAGGCCAGCCTTGACGTCGGTGTCCATGCGGTCGCCGATCATCACTGCGCGCTCCGAATGAGCACCGATATTGTTGAGCGCCGAGCGCATCATCACCGGGTTTGGCTTGCCAATGTAGTAAGGCTCCTTGCCGGTGACCGCGGTGATCATGGCAGCTACTGCACCAGTTGCGGGCAAGACGCCCTGTGGGCCAGGAGCGGTGACATCTGGGTTGGTGCAGATGAAGCGCGCACCTTGGATGATGAGGTTACATGCAGTGGTGATTGCCTCAAAGGAGTAGGTGCGGGTCTCACCGAGAATGACAAACTTCGGGGATTTTTCGGTGAAGATCCAGCCCTTTTCGTGCAGGGCAGTGGTCAGGCCAGTTTCACCGATAACGTAGGCCGTTGATGCCTTGACCTGGGAAGAAAGATAGGTTCCCGTTGCGGCCGCTGAGGTCCAAATATTCTCGGCGGGCACATCCAGGCCCATCGAAGCCAGGCGAGCCGACAGATCGCGCTGGGTGGACATGGAATTGTTAGTGAGCACCATAAAACGGATGTTGTTCTTCCGCAGGGTCTCAATGAATTTATCGGCGCCGGGGATGATGTCGCCCTCTTTGATGAGGACACCATCCATGTCAGTCAGATAAGAAATAGGTGCGTTCACACCGCCCATTGTGCACCTTTTACTCGTGCTCCGCGAGGTAAGTGGCCAAGTCGCCGATCGTCGTAAAGCTTTCTGCATCTTTTGCCTCGATGCGCACGCCAAACACCTCCTCGGCGCGGACGACAATTTCGATCCTGGACAGCGAATCTAAGCCTAAAGAATCGGTAGTGGATTCGGCCGTGACCTTTTCTGCATCGACACCGGTGGTCTCTGCAATAAGTTGGGCAAGGCGCCCCTCAATGTCGTGAGGTTGCGCCTTATCTACTTGATCCTCCGCCTGCTCTTGTGGCAGGGAAATGTTGATGCGTTGCGAGAGCTCCATGAGTTCATGGTAGCGGGCAATAGGTCCTAGACAAGATTAAATAAGCCCCAGCCACTTCCAATACGTCGCGGAGAACAACAAGATGAGCAGGTATCCGACGATGGTCAGCGGGATACCCGTTTTCAGGAACTGGCGGGTGGTAAACGCGCCGGAGCCGTACGCGAGCATGTTCTGTGGCGCAGAGACCGGTAGGAGGAATCCGAAGCTGATCACAAACTGTTGAATGATCACGAAGCCGATGCCACCGTTGGGGAGGTCCAGGGTTGAGGCGAGCGCAATGAACACCGGAATCAGTGCCGATGCCAGCGAGGTAGCCGAAGCGAAGCCCAAGTGGATCAGGATATTAAACAGCGAGACAATCGCGATGGTGGCCAAGATTGGCATCTCGCTTAAGCCCAGCGCGCCGAAGGTTTGCTCGGAGAGCCACGAGGCCGCGCCGGTTTCGAGCAGGAAGGTGCCCAGTGAAATTCCCACGGCAAAAACGATGAGCGTTCCCCAGTCGACCTTCTCTTGCGCTTCCTTCCAATCGATCACGTCGATTTTCGGGACAAGCATGAAACCTACGGCAATCACGGTGGTAACCGCAGAGCTGATGGGGTGCAGCGTGCCTTCGGTTGCCCAGAAGCCGAGCAGGACCACCGCGATCACGGCCAGGCGCTTTTCGGCGGCGGTCATCGGGCCGAGTTCTGCCAGCTGCTTTTTGATCAGCTCGCGGCCGCCTTCGATGGATTCGGTTTCAGGTTTGATGGTGGCGCGCATGATGAAAAACAGCGCAATGGACATCAGCACCGACCAAGGTGCTGCCCAGAGGAACCACTGGCCCCAGCTCACGGTCTGTCCCATCTGTTGCTCAATGAATCCCACCGCAACAAGGTTTTGCGCAGCCGCAGTTTTGATGCCGATATTCCAGATAGACACGGCCTGAGCTGCGGTGATAATTAACAAAGCGGAGAGCTTAGAGTTTTTCGCCAGGCCGAAGGCCGCAACCATGCCCAGCAGAATGGGAACCACGGCACCAGCACGCGCAGTAGCCGAGGGCACAAAGAAGGCCAAGATCGTGGAGATGACAATTGCGCCAATGACAATGTTGGAGGTCTTTTCGCCGGCGACTTTCAAGACCGCCAGCGCGATGCGCTTGTGCAGGCCTGTAGCCTGCATGGCTGCTGCCAGGACGAGCGCGGCGAAAACGAGGGCGACGGAACTCGTCGAAAAGCCAGCCATGGCCACGCCTAGTGCCTCGCCCGTGCCCACGATCTCACCGGTGGCGGGGTCTTGGGAGAAGCCGAGGAGAATCGCGATCAGCGCAACGATCATAATCGAGCTAATCGGGTAGACAACGGCCTCGGTCACCCACATGATCACCGCGAATGCGAGCATGGCCAGTGCAATCTGACCTTGGCGCTCAAGCGAGTCGATGGGCAGGGCGAGCACAACGGCGAGTGCGACGAACGCTGCGACAAAAGAAATCGCCTTGCCCGTTGAGGTTTGCTTCTTCTTTGGAGGTGCTTGGTTGGGAGCCTGGTCTGGAGCCTGTGTGGCATCGACGTGAGATGAGGACATAAGACCAAACTCCTTGCACGAAGTAAGAACATTACTGTTATTGACATTACTTCTTAATTAAATAGTGATCTACTCAACTGGTTATGACATTGGCTACTATTAGGCCTGGGTTACGTGTCTAGGATGGATGCATGGAAAACCCCGCACTCTACGCCCGCGCGCTCACCCCGGCTGGTCGCAGGCAGCTCGCAATGGCGCGCGGACGGCTGCACTCCACCCAGCGCACCCCAGGTCTGACAAACTTGGATGCGCAAGGGGTCGTGGACAATAACGGGGTTGGCGTGCACTACTACGAGGTGGGGCCCGCCAATGCGCCGGTGACAGTTGTCTATGTGCATGGATTCACGCTGGCCGCCGAAGCGTACTTCCAACAAGTGGATGCGCTGCGCGAGGCGAACGTGCGCCAGGTGCTGCTTGACTTGCGTGGACACGGGCAAACAGGAGCGGTGCGCCCCGAGCAGTGCAGCGTTGATCTTGCCGCCGACGATGTCTGGGCCGTGATGGAAGACCGCAAGGTCACCGGGCCCGTGATTGTCGTGGGTCATTCCCTGGGCGGTCTGGTCGGGTTGAGCTTGATTCGTCGCTACGCGCAACGCTTCGAGCTGGCGGGATTGATCATGATCAACTCCTCGGTGGAGGAGCTCTCGGATCAGGGCATCCCACAGATCCTGGCAACGCCGGCGGCCGAGGCGGTTTATAACGCAGTGGAGGCCTCGGCTGCTGAGGCCGATAGATTCCGCGAGGAAGTCACCAAAATCCTCGCGCCGGGCCTAGCGGTGGCCGTGTTCCAGCGTGACACCGACATGGGGCTCGTGGACTTCCACGCAGCCATGATCCACGAAACTCCGCTGGAGACTTTCGTGGGATTCTTCGATGACCTGCAAGAACACGAGGAAATTTCCGCAGGCCCCTATCTCAGAGGCGTGCCTGGCTATATCCTGGTGGGTGCGAAAGACGAGGTCACTCCCTTGGAACAGGCGGACCGGCTCAACGAGATTTGGCCCGAGGCTTACCTGCAGGTCATTCCGAACGCCGGGCACATGCTGCCCATTGAAACCCCCGAGGTGGTAACCGCCGCCATCCAGCGACTTATCAAACGGGCAATAAAAAATGACCACGATACTTAGATTTCCCTTCACCGGCCACTGGCTGGCACGGAATTCACCGGCGCGCCGGGTCCCTTCCCACGGCACCTGGTTCGGGGGCAGCGGCTACGCCATCGACTTCATTGGCCTCGACGATCGCGCAAAACTAGCCCCTTGGGGATTCGCCTCCACCTTCCTCACCGAGCCGAATCACAGATTCCCCGGGTTCGGACGCCCCATCCTCGCCCCCTGCGACGGCATCATCGAAGCAGCGCACACACAAGCCCACGACCACGTGGCCAGACGCTCGCAATTCCACCTCGTCGGTTACATGCTCGGCCAAAGAAAACGCCTGCGCGAGGGCACTCACGCGATTACCGGCAACATGGTCATGATCAAGACGCTTCACGACGAGTACGTCTCCCTCATGCACCTGCAGCACGACTCCGTCAACGTAGTCGTTGGCCAGCACGTATCCGCCGGGGACCTACTGGGCAGGTGCGGAAACACCGGAAACTCCACCCAACCTCACGTGCACATTCAAGTCACTGATTCGTCTGATCTCCTCAATGCGAACGCTCTGGAGATGGCTTTCCTAGATGCCGGCAGGGCAGAGGCGTGGTTGCCCGGTGAGAACGAGAAATTCTACTGTTGAGAGTTATTGAGCCGGGCTCAGCTCAGATTCGGTGACCCACTTGTGGTTCTTCATGGTCATTCCGTCAGCGGTGTAGTCGACCATGTAGACGGGCTCCTGGGTAGACGAATCAATGGTCGCGGTAGCTCCCTTCATCCCTGACATGTGATCCGCATTCAGAACAACCTCGGTTCCATTAGCAAGCGGGGCCTGACCTGGATCGACAAGCTCTTCCTGGACAACCCACTTGTGATCCGTGACAGGCGCTCCACCATCGGTTGGCGTGTAACTCACCGAATAGGTCGTGGTATCAAACACCCCGACCACAGTTGCCGGGGCACCATCCATGCCTGCCATGTGGTCAGCGTGCAGAGTCACCTTCGTGCCAACTGGGTAGGCCGGATTCGCAGCCGCGACCATGCCTGCCGGAGCGGCACCGCCATCAGCCGGGTGATCCATTCCCTCCATGCCGTGGCCACTGTGGGCGTCTTGGCTCGTGGTCTCGGAGGTTGCGCTCGAAGAAGAAGTAGTGCTTTGCGACGAGCTACCGCACGCACTCAATACAAGTGCGGCTGACAGTGCTACGGCGGTGATAGATAGAGCTCGTTTCATGAGATTCCTTCTCTCGAGAATTGGTTTGGTGATGCCCTTCAAACGCTATACCCCGGTAGGGTATGGGGCAATGATAGTTTCATGGGAAACCAAAACCCCCAGGCACTCCGTGGGGAGTTGCCTGGGGGAGAGGTAATCGTCGTAAAGCGAAATGCTCTTAGACAGAAGTTGGATCGTCGAGCTTGAAGCGCTTTGCCGCCTCGTCTGCGACGGAGATATCGATCTTGCCCTCTTCAGCTAGGCCGATCAGTGCCGCGACGACCATCGACTCGGCATCGATGTTGAAGTAGCGACGAGCGGACTCGCGGGTATCGGAGAATCCGAAGCCGTCGGCGCCGAGCACCATGTAGCGACCTGGGACGTATGGACGGATCTGCTCATGCAGGTCAGAGGTGAAGTCCGAGGTGGCAATGTATGGGCCCGAGGTCTGCTTGAGCTGCTTGGTAACAAAAGGCTCCTCAGGTGTCGACGAAGGATCGCGCAGCTTCTCCACGTTCTTCTTCGCCCCATCGCGGGCCAGCTCAACCCACGAGGTAACGGAGTAGACCGACGCTCCAACGTTGAACTCTTCCTGCAGGATCTGCTGAGCCTTCAGCGCGAACTGCATGCCCACGCCGGAAGCCAGCAGGGAAACGTTGTTCTGCTTGGTCTCGCCCTTGTCGAAGAGGTAAATGCCCTTGTGCAGGCCCTCGACGTCCAAGTTCTCAGGAGCAGCGGGCTGGTGAGTTGGCTGGTTGTATACGGTGAGGTAGTACATGACGTTCTCGCCGCGACCAGGGCCATACATGCGATCGATGCCCTCGCGAATCAGGTGAGGGATCTCGTACGCAAACGCAGGGTCGTACTGGATAACTGCCGGGTTCGTGGAAGCCAAAACAGGGGAGTGGCCATCCATGTGCTGCAGGCCCTCGCCGAAGAGCGTGGTACGACCTGCCGTAGCGCCGATGACGAAACCGCGTGCCATCTGGTCGCCTGCTGCCCAGAACACGTCGCCCGTGCGCTGGAAACCGAACATGGAGTAGAAGATGTACATCGGGATCATCGGCTCGCCGTGGGTGGCGTAGGAAGTAGCAGCCGCGATAAACGATGCGGTGGAACCGTCCTCGTTGATGCCCTCGTGGAGGATCTGGCCGTCGGTGGCCTCGCGGTAGGACAGCATCAGATCGTGGTCCACTGGCACGTAGTTCTGGCCGTGTGGGTTGTAGATCTTCAGGGTTGGGAACCAGGAGTCAAGGCCGAAGGTGCGAGCCTCATCAGGGATGATTGGCACAACGCGCTTGCCGATCTCCTTGTCGCGCATCAGCGACTTGAAGGTGCGGACAAGAGCCATGGTGGTAGCGACTTCCTGCTTGCCGGAGTCCTTCATCAGCGACTTGAAGGTGCTGATATCTGGAACTTGCAGCGGGGTGTAGTTCTCGCGGCGCTCTGGCAGGTAACCGCCGAGCTCCTGGCGACGCTCCTTGAGGTACTTGATCTCGTCCGCGTCCTCACCAGGGTGGTAGTAAGGCGGCAAGTACGGATCCTTCTCCAGCTCCTCATCGGAGATAGGGATCTGCTGCTTATCGCGGAAGAGCTTGAGATCGTCCAGCGTGAGCTTCTTCATCTGGTGGGTCGCGTTGCGGCCCTCGAAGTTGTGGCCCAGACCGTAACCCTTGACCGTAAGGGCCAAGATGACGGTTGGCTTGCCCTTGGTCTTTAGCGCGCGATCGTAAGCGGCGTAAACCTTGCGGTAATCGTGGCCACCGCGACGCAGTGCCCAGATTTCCTCGTCGGTCATGTCCTCAACGAGCTTCAGGGTGCGCTCATCGCGGCCGAAGAAGTGCTCACGCACGTAAGCGCCATCGTTTGCCTTGAAGGTCTGGTAGTCACCATCGAGCGTGGTGTTCATGATGTTCACCAACGCGCCGTCTTCGTCCTTCTCCAGCAGCTCATCCCACTCGCGAGCCCAGACAACCTTGATGACTTCCCAGCCAGCGCCGATGAAGAAGGATTCAAGCTCCTGGATGATCTGGCCGTTACCGCGGACAGGGCCGTCAAGGCGCTGCAGGTTACAGTTGACCACGAACGTCAAGTTGTCCAGGTCGTACAGGGAAGCTGTCTGGAGCAGGCCACGAGATTCAGGCTCGTCCATCTCGCCGTCGCCCAAGAATGCCCAGACATGCTGCTGGTCAGTTTCCTTGATACCGCGGTCTTGCAGGTACTTGTTAAAGCGGGCCTGGTAGATCGCGTTCATTGGGCCAATGCCCATAGACACGGTTGGGAACTCCCAGAACTCCGGCATGTCGTGTGGGTGAGGGTACGACGGCAGGCCGCCCTGTGGGCGAGAAACCTGCTGACGGAAACCGTCCAGGTCATCCTCGTCCAAGCGGCCTTCAAGGTAAGCACGGGCGTACATACCTGGCGAAGCGTGGCCCTGGAAGAAGACCTGGTCGCCGCCCTGTGGGGCATCCTTGCCCTTGAAGAAGTGGTTGAAGCCAACCTCATAGAGAGGGGCTGCGCCAGCATAGGTAGAGATGTGACCACCCACGCCGATGCCTGGGCGTTGCGCACGGTGCACCATGATGGCAGCGTTCCAGCGCATCCAACGACGGTAGCGCTTCTCAATTTCCTCATCGCCCGGGAATTCAGGCTCGATGCTGGTTGGAATTGTGTTCACGAAGTCAGTTGAAGTCAGTGAAGGCAATGGCACACGCTTTGCCGATGCACGCTCAAGCAGGCGCAACATCAGGTAGCGAGCACGCTCAGGCGACGACTCATCGAGCAGGCCATCGAGGGAATCCATCCACTCGCGGGTCTCTTCCGGATCCGAATCGTGCAAGTACGATGCCACGCCATCGCGGATAAGCGGGAAGTTTGAGTCAGCGTCCTGGGACTTCGAATCAGCCATGAACAGACCTCCGTAATTAGTAGTAGAAAGCTTTTCTAACAGAATACGTCCTTTTGTCCGATTGCGTAACTCTTCGCATTTTTTGTTCGTACCTTTGCAATTGTTCGCCTAGACGGCAATTTTTGGTCCCCAGTATGGGTGTACCTCCCAAATCTGGGAACGAGTTTCAAATGTCTTTTTCCGCGGTTAGGGTTATCAAAAAGTTGGTAAATGGAGAAAACCCATGCTTCGAGTTGTATCCTTTGATGTGATAATGCAACTTTTCTCAAGGAGGACAACTTCAGTGGGCGCCCCCGGTGTCAAGGATTACGGTAAATTGCTCGGAATTGAGGGCGATATGATCGTCCAGGAGATTGGCTGGGACGAAGATGCCGACGTGGAAGTTTCCGAGTCCATTGAAGAGGTCATCGGTGAAGCACTTCTCGATGAAGACACAGACGAACTCTGCGATGTAGTTCTCTTGTGGTACCGCTCGGAAGACGATGATCTTGTCGATGCCCTGGTTGACGCAAGCCGTAACCTCGGCGAAGACGGTCGTATCTGGCTTCTGACTCCAGCTGCAAACAAGGGCAATGGAGTAACCCCAGGGGATATCTCTGAGTCCGCACAGCTGGCTGGCCTCGTGCAGACGAAAGCCGAGAAAATCGGCGAATGGCAAGGTTCTTGCTTGGTCCCTGGAGGGCGCTAAAACACGTGTTGTGCAGGCGTTTTGATATTCCTGCACACACAGTGTTAAAGTTTATCCCAGCGCGCCGATAGCTCAGCTGGAAGAGCAACTGGTTTACACCCAGTAGGTCGGGGGTTCGATCCCCTCTTGGCGCACCAACGTAAGAGCAGGTAGAGCCACTTTCCGAGAAATCGGGGAGTGGCTCTTTCTGTTTCCGCGACGGTGCTTTAGGAGAGCTTTTGCTTGAACCTTCAAATAGGTGCACTTCGCAAGTCTTTGTTTTAAACGACCTGGGCTTTTATTTTTCGCCAGGCGTTAGGTACGGCAGGGGGTCGTCGTGAAGCGAAAAGCCGGACTTAACGCACTGCGAAATCTAAACCCGCAGGTCAAATAATGGTGATATCTTGCAAAGTGCACCTAGTTTTGAGGGGGAAACGATTCCCTAGCCGTCTATGACCGGCTTCGTGTTCAGTCGCTCAAGCGTGGCCAGGCCCATTGAGTCAAGGTCCGAGGCGTACTCGCGGACCTTTCCTTCGAGGGCGGTCAGGCGCTGCTCCTGATCAACGGAGAGTTTGCCCGCCTGCTGAAAATGCTTTAGGCGCGGGTAACGACCGGCCATCAGGGTGCCCCAGTAGACGCGCAGGTCGAGGATCTCTAGGTTGTCGTAGACAGGGCGGCCTTCGTGGAAATCGATGGCGTCGTCCAGGGTTTTCTCCAACATGTCGAGGTCCTGGTTGCCTCCTGGTAGCTCACCTGGCTCGGCGACCTGAGAGAAGGCATCAATACCGGTGGAGGCTGGGCCCAGTGGGGATTCCCAGTAGCGCCTCATGGTCATGGCTTCGCGGGCCAGGACTGGCTCGTTGACGGGGAGTTTGAGAGGATGTTCGTCGCCAAGCAACTGCCCGCGGGACATGCGAATGAAGGTATTCATCCTCGCATGCCGCTCCAGCGTGGGGCGTAGGCCGATGGCGTAGGCCTCGAGGGATTCCTGTTGGAACATGTAGCCGATGTAGCGTGCTTTGGGGTTGATGGTGAAGTCATCAGGTGTGCCACCTGGAAGGTGGAAGTCAACTTCGCGCAGCCAGTCGCGGACGCGGGAGATGCCGGCCTGGTCGAGCTGGATGTCGTCGTAAAGCGGATTTGCCATTGCTAAAAACTCCTTAGAACATCTGCAGGCGGTCGTAAGAATCGGTGTCCTCGAAGAAGCCGCCGCGACCATTGCCAATGATGTCGAATCGATTGGTGATCTCGATGCGCTCAATCCACTTCGCCGAGCGGTAGCCGGTGGACGTTTCTAGGCGCAGACGCGCTGGGGCACCGGATTGCATCGGTAGCTCCTTGTCGTCGTAGCCGGTGGCGATCATGGTCTGTGGCTGCAGAGCCTCGACCTTCGGCATGGTTTCGTAGTAGTAGGAACCGGAGTAGAGGTCGTCGTCACGCGTCATGTTCTGGAAGCTCAACACGGCGACGTCGGTCCAGCCCTCGATGGGCTTAGCCAACTCGATGAGGTCCTTTAATGCGACGCCGTTCCAGCGGCCCACGGAGGAGAAGCCCTGCACGCAGTGGTGTACGGTGTTTTGCGCGTGGCCGTGGCTGATCTCGCGCAGGTCGTCCATGGTCAGGCGCATAGGATTTTCGACGAGGCCGCCGATCTCTAGGACGAAGTCGTCGTCATAGCCATTAGCGACGAGCGCCGCGTAAGCCTCGCTTGACGGTGGCATGCCCGAGGAGCGGTGCTGGCCCCACGGTGTGACCTCTTCGTTCTTGTAAGCCTTTTGCTTCGACGGGAACGTTTTGCGCAAGAAGCGCGTGACAGGTCGGAAGATCGCGTTATGGATGCTGCGGATGATGTGCGGCTGATTCGTCGAGGTCTTGGTGGCCCAAATATTGATCCAGACGATGAAGCCCAGGCCGACGATGTAGATGATGCCAGCAGCGACTGGGTTACCGTCGTGGCCAAAGACCATCTTGGAGGTCTCGTGGCCCCAGCCGTGCAGGAGCACCATGGACACGTGAATGACAATGAAAATCAGGTACGCCAGAAGACCCAGAAAGTGCGCAGTGCGGATGCGTTGGCGGCCGCCCATGAGCTTTGCAATGCGAGGGAAGTGGTTGTTAATCGCAGGGGACTGGAAGGCACCAGTGATCATCATCCACAGTGGCAAGATCACAACGACGAAGCCGTAGGACAGCTGCTGGATCGCATTAAACGGGTAACCGTCCATGGCCGGTGGGACCTGGAAGGAAAGGTACATCATCAGGTCGTGCCAGGCCTGGCCGAACGTATCCCAAGATTCAGGCCAGTAGCGGCGCCATTGGCCCGTGAAGATGAGCACGACCCAGTAGATGAACATCATTGTGACCCAGAGGACCACCGAAATGAAGTGCCAGTAGCGGCCTTGGCCAAGATCGCCGTGGCCAGGCAGTGAGATTGCAGGGTGGTAGTCGTCGTACTCGCCAGAGACAGGGTAGTACTTCGCTTGGCGCTTCGACTTAATGGTGAACTGCGCCCACTGCCCGCCAGCCGGGGTGTGCACAGAGGAGTGCAGCTTTGGGAAGGTGCCTAGGATTTCAATACCGGAGCGGATGAAAAGCGTGATGAATAAGATGTTGACTATGTGTTCGACTCGCAGCCACCAGGGGAAGTCGGTCAGAATTGCAGAATCCATTGTTCTTCTCCTTGCGGTGGTTAGTCGTTGAAGTTTTGGTCATCGGGCCAGGCGACAAGCATGCCGTAGTTCAGTGCCCAATAAATGACCAGGTAGGCGAGGCCACAGAACATGAGCATGTTCCAGGCCACAGCCTCATAGAGGCCGCCACCGTTCCACACGAAAGGCGCGTTCTGGAAAAAGCCCACGCCCCAGATGATCAGCGCTGCAACTGCAGGCAGGACAAGGAAGTCCCAGGTGCGCAGCTTTGTAAATGCGGTAAATACAACTGCGATGGCGCAGAGTGCGACGAGTCCCCACAGTACTAAGCCGATGCCATCGAAAACGGGGTGGCCAAGATAGGCGACATAGCCTGCGCTGACACCGAGAAGAGCGAAGATTAACACAATTAGCGCGCGGGTAGTCTTCGGCAAATTGATCCGGATGTAGCGCAAGAACGGTGCACGCTTGCGTCCGGGTTTGATGTAGTGGTTGACGTCGGTTGTCCGAACGTCGACTTCTTCAGCCACGGATACTCCTATTGGTACGGGGTCGCCGGAGACCGACCCGTGGATGTTGCGAGTTTTACTGTATGTCCGAGTGGCTTCGTTTATCTTGCTTTGACGCTGCTTTTACCCCCGAAACTGCGATGAACAGCCAGTATGCACGTACGGTTTTCCGAGTTTGAGCGTTCGCTTCGACCTGAACTCATTGATTAGTCATACTTGCCTAGTGCTATTGACTGGGCCTACCGGAGAAGTGCCCTGGGCACGCCAGATAAGAACTCGATATCACTCATCGAAAGGAGATCACCATGTCAGCTATGGTCATCTTCGGGCTTATTGCCTCCGTCGCACTACTTTTTGCATTCGCCATGCTTAACCTGGGTAAATGGACTGCAGATTCCTACCCGTACCAGATTCTCAACTTCATCGGTGCTGGCTTCCTCGCCGCTTCCGCTGCAAATCCAATGAACATCGGTGTGTTCATCACTGAGCTGCTGTGGTCCCTGCTTGGCCTTTACGGCATCGTCAAGATTTACCTCAAGCGCCGCAAGTCTGCTTCCACGACCACTACTGCTCAAGCACAGAACTAGAAAGGACCTGTCACAATGTCTGAATCTTTGGCATTTTCCACCGAGATCGGTCTGATCGCCGGCGCATTCTTCGTTATCGGCCTGGCGCTGCTTAACTTCGGCGTCGTCACCGCAGATTCCGTGCTCTACCAGTCGCTGAACTTCCTCGGCGCGATCGGATTCGTCTACACGGCGATCTCACCATTCAACCCAGGCCTGTTTATCACTGAGGCCGTCTGGGCAATTGTTGCCGTCTTTGGTGTTTGGAAAATCTACAACAATAAGAAGAAAAAGCAAGATCGCTCGACTCAAGTCGCCTAGACTTAGCACTTAGTCGCAAGTAGTTTTCAGCCCGCTAGTTCGTTGCGAACTAGCGGGTTTATTGTTTTCCGAACTTGACCAAGCTCGATTAAGGAGGCACCCGATTTGGCCGAACGCCTAACAGCCCAAGGCCACGCCAACCGCAGGCAGCACCTGGTGGAGGTAACCATTCGCGTCATAGCCCAGAATGGTTTGGAAGGTGCCACGATGCGCAAGGTTGCACAGGCCGCGCGCGTGTCCACTGGCTCTATCAGCTATTACTTCGATGGCAAAGATGACCTCTATTTCGCCGCGTTCCTTCAGTTCGCGAATAATTCAGTGGCCACTTTCGAAGGGTTCTACGAGGGCGTTGCCACATTAACTGAGGCTCGAGCAGCCACGGTGCGGATGCTCACCGAAACCGCAAAGGACCACGAGGCAGTGGTACTTGCCACGGAACTCTACTGCGTTTCACTTCGACGCCCCCGGTTTCACCTGATCACGGACCAGTGGTCAAAGCGTTGCCGCGCAGTCATGGAGCGTTATTTCGACGAGGGTACGGTGCTCTCGATCGATGCCTTCTACGAAGGTGTGCTGTTATATCGAGGTCTTCGATTAGGCGAGCTTTCCGACGAGCGACTCGCCCTCACCGTCGAGCGCATGACTCCGCCGGAGAGTTTCCTGGGTTAAGTACTCCGGTTCCCCCGATATTTTTACTTGAACCTTCAATTAGGTGCATTTCGCAAGTCTTGGTTTGAAACGACCTGGGCTTTTATTTTTCGCCAGGCGTTAGGTACGGCAGGGGCGTCGTCGTAAAGCGAGAAACCGGACCTAACGCACTGCGAAATCTAAACCCGCAGGTCAAATAATGGTGATATCTTGCAAAGTGCACCTAGTTTTGCGGGCGAAACTTAACGCGAAAGCTCCGCCTGGATCAGTGAAGCGAAGCCGATCTCCTCGGCGGCCCGCTGATCCACCCACACGGTGAGAGGATTGGAGTGGCAGGCGCCTTCGAAGGTATGCGCCTGCATGCCGGGTTGGGCTACTAGCTGGGGGAGTGTGAGCTCGGCGCAGGTATCCCCGAAGTCGGGGTCGAGGTTGTATTCGAGGTCGCGCACGTCCCATTCGCCGACTTGAAAGCGCAGGGAGCCGGAACGCGTGGAGTGTGCGTCGGGGAAATCAACAAACCCGGAAAGAACAGGTGCGGAACCGGAGGCCTCGGCGAGCTCGGCGAAGAAGGCCAGAAGGTCCGGGCGGGTCGTGCGGGCACTGTAAGACTCGTCGACGTAGACGTGGTAGAAAACCAGGTCGTCGGCTGGGTCGCGGGCGCCAAGCAGGGAAAGCAACGGGCGGCGGCGAAACAGTGCGAGGTCGTCGCAAACGCAGTCCTCGATGTCCTCGTGTTCAATGCCCAGGTGGGCGAAGACGCCGACGCACTCGAGGGTGGCCACGGACTCGTCGATAAGTGTGTGATCGGATTCAGTCAGCACAGGCATGCTGAAGTATTCCGGCAAGCTCATGGCGTGGCCGTCCTTTCCTCGCAGTTACTAGATGCGCTCCTGCTCGCGCTCTGAGTTCTTCGCCCAGTGGCTGCGACGAGAATCCCCGTAGCGGTTTCGCATCCGCTGAGCCTGAGCAGGCTCGTCATCGCGGGAAGTCTCAACCGTATCTGGCTCGTTCTCAGGGTGCGGATCTGGGCCGGCGAGGGCAAGCTCGGCTTCCTCCTCGCGCACACGGCGACGCTCCTTGAACTCGGAGCGAATGAAGATGAGAAGACCCAGTGGCGCCATCACACCGAACGCGATCCACTGTAAACCGTAAGAGAGGTGATTGCCGCGCTCAAGTTGAGGAAGAACAAGAGGGTTCAACGAACCCGGCTGCTCATCGGTGACCATAATCCATGGCTGGGCCAGGGGCTGGCCCGTGAGATTTGCAATTTGGTCCGTATTAATGGAGTAAACCTGCTGGTAGCCCTGGTCAACGAGCGGTTGGGAAGTGTGCACGCCCTCGTCGACACGCAACACGCCTGTAACCGTCACCTCATTGGAAGGCGGTGCGGCAATGGGGGCGACCTTGGTGCCATCGACGGCATCGACCCAGCCACGGTTGATCAAAATGACCTGGCCGTTATTGAGCTCGAAGGGCACTAGGGACTGGAAAGCGGGGTGCGATTCCACGGGGCGCAGGCGCAGGAGAACCTCGGAATCCGCCAGGTAGTGGCCGGTAAGAGTCACACGGGTCCACTCCTGATCGCGGTTATAGGTGCCGTCTGGTGCAACAACGTCCGTGACTGGAACGGGGTCCACCGTGTAGGCGGCCTCAATGCGGTCGTTGCGCTCGACGATGGCATCATCTTTGCCGAGCTGCCACGGAGCGAGAAAGGAAAAAGCGAAGTAGGAGAAGATCACAATCAGCACAGCTGTGATCACCCAACCGGGGCTTAAAAACTTTTTCCACCAGGAAGTTACACTAGTACGGCTCACATTTACCTACTCTACCTGCGAGTCTTGTTTGGACCGAACCCATTCAATAATACCTGGGGCGGCTGACTCAATTTGGGTGCGCGTCTCCACGAACCCCTCAGGACCACCGTAGTACGGATCATCGACACCCGCGCCCTCGGGTGCGTCCGGATCAAAGGAACGCAGCAAGCGGATCCGGTCCTCGGCCACGCCACGCGCTACGAGTTCGGAGACGTGGTTTGGGGCGAGTGCGACGATGAGGTCGGCCTCAAAGCGTTCGCCGCCAAACTGTTCAGCGCGGTGTTGGGAACCGTCGTAGCCATTGTGCGAAAGCTCGGCCAAAGCGCGTTTGTCAGCGGGTTTGCCCACGTGCCAGCTTCCGATGCCGGAGGAGGTGAGACGCACGTCGTCGTGAAGTTCTTTTTGCTTTAATGCGTCCCGGACAATCACCTCCGCCATCGGGGAGCGGCAGATGTTGCCAGTGCATACAAAATCAATGTGAAGCATCAATATTCCTTACAATCTTGTCCAGCTCGGCTGGGGAGTGCGCAACATATTGCGCCGTGTCCCATTCAGCCTGTTCGCCGTACCCCCACGTTACCGCGGCCGTGTCCACGCCAAAATGGGCGGCGCCCTCGATGTCGTGGTGGCGATCTCCGACCATCAGGATTTCTTCGCCCTCGAGGTCAACGTTGTCGAAGACATACTGAATGACAGCCCGTTTCGTGCGCCTTGCGCCGTCCTCCTCAGCCGCACCGAGGAACTCGAAGTGGTCGAGGAAGCCTTCGCGGCTCAAGATTGCGCGGGCGAAACCCTCGCCCTTCGAGGTGGCTGTGATCAGCCGGAAGTTCTCTTCGCTCCACGTGGACACCAGATCAAGCATGCCTGGGAAGGCCGTCGCGTTGGCCCAGCCGCCGTCGCGCGTGTACTCCATGTAGGTGTTAAAGGCCTTGCGCACCGCAGTCCGAGGTAGCCCCAAGTTGCGCAGGGTTTCTTCCATCGGAGGTCCTGCGATGCGGCTCAAGAACTTCTCGTCGGGGTGTGGCCAATCGACCGAATCAAGGGCGTGAAGAAAACCGGCGCGGATGCCGGGCATGGAATCAATCAGGGTTCCATCGACGTCCAAAAGCAAAGTAGTCACCTGCCCAGCATCCCACAAAACTATGTCGAGGGCGTGATCTAAGATGGTGCGCATGACTACTGTCGGCGACGTAATCAATGAACTCGATAGGGCTTATCCGCCCGCTTTGGCGGAGAGCTGGGACTCTGTGGGCCTAGTCTGCGGTGACCCGGACGATCAGGTCACCCGCGTGGCTTTCGCGTTGGATTGCACACAAGCGGTCGCGGAGCGCGCAGTCGAGCTAGGAGCGCAGCTGTTGGTCGTGCACCACCCACTTTTGCTGCGCGGGGTGGATACCGTGGCCGCGAACACGCCGAAGGGCAAAGTAATTCACACCTTATTAAGGGGAGGCTGTGCGCTCTTTTCCGCGCACACCAACGCGGACTCTGCTCGTCCAGGAGTCTCCGATAAGTTGGCCGAGCTCGTGGGCATCACCCCGGGTCGCCCGATCAAGGTGGTAGATCCCCGTGCTCGCGACAAGTGGGGCGTGCACATTCCGCAATCCTCGGTGCGCACTGTGATGGATGCTCTCTTTGCCGTCGGTGCTGGTCGCATTGGCAATTATTCCGAGTGTGCCTTCGAAATTGCAGGTCAGGGTGGGTTCACCCCGCTCGAGGGAGCAGATCCCACCGACGGAGAGGTGGGCACGCACTTCTCGGCCCCAGAGACGAGGGTGGAGTTCGTTGCGGATAGCACGTTGCGCAGGAAGCTTATCGACGAATTGCGTAGAACCCATCCCTACGAGGAACCAGCCTTCGATATCGTGTCCATGGAGCAAGACGTGGATCTTGCTACCGCTACCGGCTTGGGGCGGATCGGCGTGCTGCCCGAGGCCATGACACTGCGCGAATTCACCCAACAGGTGGCCAACGCACTGCCCGAAACCGCCTGGGGAGTCCGTGCAGCAGGTAACCCAGATCAGCTGGTAAAGAAAGTGGCGGTGAGTTCGGGCTCTGGCGATAGTTTCTTGGCGGACGTGTCCAGGCTGGGTGTGGATGTCTACGTCACCAGTGATCTGCGCCACCACCCAGTAGACGAACACCTGCGTGCGGGCGGGCCAGCCGTGATAGATACTGCCCACTGGGCCAGCGAATTTCCGTGGACTACCCAGGCGGCGGGTATCGTGGCTCCTCTAGGGGTTGCAACGGAAATTATCTCCATTCGCACCGACCCGTGGACTGTGTCAGCACACCCGTCAGCACATCCGGAAAACTAGAAAGAGACTTTAAGGATGAAACTCGCAAAAGATTTACAGCCGCTCCTGCTGCAACTGGCGGAGGCGGAGCGTCGTGCCGGCCAGCCAAGCCCGATCAGCCCTGAGCAACAAGAACTGAACAAGCTGCTCAAGGAACGCGAACGCATGTCAGATGCCACTGGCTCCGCACAGCTTGCCGTGGACGACATGGAGCTGGAAATCCTGCGTATCCAGGAAGATGAGCGCAAGCTGAAAAAGCGCGAGCTCGACGACAAGCGCCAGCTTTCTGCGGAGACGGATCCGGATCGTCGTAAAGATTTGGAGCATGATCGCTACGCGGCGAAGTCGCGCATCGCTGACCTGCTCTCTGAACTGAAGGAAGCACATAACGAGATCGCAGCACTGCGCAATAACCGCGATGTGCACGGCGCGCGGCTGGACGAGCTAGATCGCAAGATCGAGGTGGCAAAGCGCAGCGCAGAGGCAGTGCCAGAGGTGCAGCAACAAAATCCTGCAGAGATCCGGGCACAACTACCGTCCGACGTGCTGGAAGCCTACGACGATCAGGGAGCAGCCGAGTTCACTCATTCCCGCACTTGCGGCAGCTGCTTCATCCAGCTTCTCGGGTCGGAGCGTGACCAGGTGTTGGCTACCCCGGAAGATGAATTGCCAACCTGTCCGAACTGCGGAGTGTTGCTGGTTCGATGAAAGTCACTATTTACGCTGACGGCGGCTCGCGGGGAAACCCAGGTGTGGCCGGTTCTGGCACGGTCGTCTACGACGAGTCGGGTGCAACGCTGCGCGAAATTGCCTACGTGGTGGGGCAGAAGGCTACCAACAACGTCGCCGAATACACGGGTCTACTGCGTGGGCTCGAAGCCGCACGCGACCTGGGCGCGACCGAGGTAGACATCTACATGGACTCCAAGCTAGTGGTGGAGCAGATGAGCGGGCGCTGGAAGATTAAACATCCCGACATGCAGAAGCTGGCCTTGGAGGCACAAAAGATTGCCGCGGGTTTCAATAAGGTGAGCTACACCTGGGTGCCTCGTAACCAAAATAAGAAAGCCGACGAACTTTCCAACGTGGCCATGGATGCGGCCGCGGGTGGTGCCGCGCCGGGCGTGGTCGGTGGCGAAGACCCAGAGCCCGAGCCTGCGAAGTCCCAAGAACCGGAGAAGTCCCAAGAACACGAGGTCGCAAGCCACGCCCACTGGTACGGCATTGACGAGGCCCCGACCAGGTTTGTCCTCCTGCGCCACGGCCAAACAGAGCACTCTGCCAAGCACTGCTACTCCGGTTCCTCCGACCCAGCACTGACTGAGGTCGGCAGGGATCAGGCCCAGCGGGCAGCGAAGTGGATTGCACAAACCGAATCAGTGGACGTGATCGTCTCCTCGCCACGGACCCGCGCGCTTGAGACTGCCGCAGCAGTGTCAAATGTTGCGGGCATCCAGGTAGAAACCGTGGATGGCCTGCGCGAAATGGATTTCGGTCAATTTGAAGGCAAGACGCGCAATGAAGCCCGCGAGGCGGATCCGGAGCAGTTCCAGGCCTGGTATTCGTCGTATAGCGTGGCTCCTCCGGGCGGTGAGTCTGTCGAGGACATGGACCACCGCATCGTTGCTGTGCGCAAGCAGCTGCAGCAGCGCTACTCGGGCAAGACGGTGGTTGTGGTCTCGCATGTCACTCCGGTGAAGTCGTTCGTGCGCCAGGGGCTAAATTCGGGCGCGGATACGTTTACGCACCTGTTTTTGGATCTGGCATCGATTTCCGTGGTGGAGTTTTACCCTGAATCGGCGGTGGTGCGCCGCGTCAATGACACAGCGCACCTGATGCTCTAAACGGCGCTAAAGGGTCCTAAACGGCCGAGGGCTTTGCCGTATAACCCACCTCGGCGACCGCGTCGACGAGGTTCCGCACGCTAACCTGCTGGGGATCGTGCTCGACGAGGATGCGCCCCGATGAGAACTTCACCTCGGCAGCCTCGACGCCCTCGAGACTATTGAGCTTGGTTTCAATCTTCGTTACACACGAGGGGCAGGTGAACTCGTCGGAACGAAGTGTGGTCTTTTTCAATGTGTTAGGCATTTTTCTTTCCTTTCTTTGTCCTGATACTTCCTAGGTTATGGCGCGGGCGGGACCCGTTCCTTGATGCAGATCAAGTAGCACGAAAATGGCAAGGAATTAGTGAATCGCAGGGCCAGAGACGTAGAATAGGAACTCGCGAATGAGCTGGCCGGGCAATCGCGGCTCCTGAACCCCATGTCACATGGAAGGCAGGCGTCGAGGAAAGTCCGGACTCCACAGAGCACGGTGGTTGCTAACGGCAACCCGGGGCGACCTGCGGGAAAGTGCAACAGAAAGTAGACCGCCTGGGAAACCAGGTAAGGGTGAAAGGGTGCGGTAAGAGCGCACCGGCATGCGTGGTGACACGTGTGGCCAGGTAAACCCCACTGGGAGCAAGGCATTACACCGAGCACACTGCGCGGTGGTTCGAACGCTATGGCTGCTCGTCTAGTTCGAAGGTAGCTGCTTGAGGCCCCCGGCAACGGGAGGTCCAGATGGATGATTGCCGCCACGAGGTTCGCCTCATGGTACAGAATCCGGCTTACAGGTCAGCTCATTCGCCAATTTTTTGCCATACTAGGCAGTTATGAAGCTTTATGCCGCACCCCTAAATTTTCGGCCGATTGCCGCGGAATTCGATATTCCCACAACATTTCGGCCCGAACTCCACGCGGAGGCGGCGGCCGCGACGGATTCCTTCGCCGGTCAGCGCCGCGATGCCCGCGAAATCCCGCTCGTGACCATCGACCCAGTCGGTTCGCGCGACCTGGATCAGGCCGTCTGCATCGAGCAGACAAAGAGCGGGTTCCGAGTGTACTACGCCATCGCCGATGTTGCGGCGTTCATTGAGCCAGGGTCTTTGCTTAGCGACGAGTCCCTGGTCCGGGGTCAAACCATCTACCTGCCGGACGAGCCAGCACGCCTACACCCAGAAGAACTCTCGGAGGGTTCCGCCTCCCTGTTGCCAGACGTGGATCGCCCAGCGGTGCTGTGGACCTTTGATCTCGATGAGGAGGGTGAAGTAGAAAACGTGCACCTCGAGCGCGCGCTGGTGCATTCGGTGGCGCGGTTGGACTATGACGGAGTCCAGGCCGACCTCGATGCTGGGTGCCTGCACCCCTCGATTGAGTATTTGCCGGAGGTGGGCAAGCTGCGCCAGGAGTCCTCTCTGCGCAGGCACGCAATTAACCTGCGTCTGCCTTCGGTGCGCGTGGAAGAACTCGAGGATGGTCGCTACGAATTGCAGATCGAACCTCGCCACCCGATTATGGATTACAACTCGGAGATCTCCCTGCTCACGGGCATGGCAGCGGGGCAGATGATGGAATCGGCAGGCATTGGGTTCTTGCGCACGCTGCGCCCAGCAACTGAAGAATCTGAAAAAGTCTTCCGCGACGAGGTCCATGCGCTGGGCTTTAGTTTTGATGCAGACATGCCGATCGGGGAGTTCTTATCGGTGGTTAATCCCGATACGCCGCGCGGAATGGCAGTGCAACGAGAGGCCCAGAAGCTTCTGCGCGGGGCAGGCTATGTCGCACTGCCGCAGAAGGAACCTGAAGTCCACGCCGGTATCGGTGGGTACTACTCGCACGTCACAGCACCGCTGCGCAGACTGATCGACAGGTATTCCACCGAGGTGTGCCTGGCTATTTCCGGTGGCTATGAAGTTCCATCGTGGGTGACAGAAAATGGGCCTGCCGTTGTCAAGGCAATGGGTCGGACTTCACCTTTAGCCAACTCGGTGGATCGGGCCTGCCTGAATCTCACCGAGGCCACCGTACTTGCTCCGTGGCTGGGGCAGAACTTTAACGGCGTGGTGCTGCAATCCAATCCTGAATCTTCGCAGTCACGCATCTTCATCATTGAGCCACCGGTGCTAGGACAATCGCTCGGCGCGCCAGCGGAGGGGATTGAAACCAACTTCTCGCTCGTGCGCGCCGATGTGCAGACCCGCGAAGTAGCCTTCGCGTGGCCAGCGGACTAGCGCCTTAGTTAATTACTGTTAGCTAACTACTCGGGCACCCTCGCCCTGGTGAACGGGCATGACGTAGAAGCCGTCGTGGACAAGATCGGCGACGAAATTTTTCGCGCGCTGGACAGGCACAAAGGCGATAACAGCTTGGCTCATCCCGGCGGCGGCAGGCCGAGCCGCACGAGCACCGCGCAGGTTTAGCAACTTCACCAGATCATCTGGGGTATCTAACCCGTGCATATCGTGTGGCGTATTCAGCAGGTGAAATAGGTCGTTTTGCCGACGAGAACGCAAAGCCTTGGCCACGGCAAGGGCGCGCAGGGTCTCGTTTTCGCTAAAGAGCATCCAATCGCGGGCATCTTCCTCGGTGGGGGTGCCCTCGGTGCCGCGGACCTGGTGAATAGCCTGGAGCCATTCCACCACGCGCGTCGGGGCATCCGGGATAGAACGCAGAGAATCGGTGCCGAAGTTGTGCGCGGCTTCGTCGATAAAATCACGGCGCTGCGAGATCAGTTCTGCCTGGGAAGAATCGGGCTCGCCGAGACCATGGGACACCGAGAAGATCTCCACTCCGGAACGCAGCGGGTGCGGGGCCTGGGTAACAGAACCATCGGCGTAATCAACCACCGAGACGGTCTCGCCGACACCGCGTAGGGCAGCGGTGTGACGCGCACGCAGCACTGGCATCGTGGAATAAGTATCCACGGCCTGGGAGCACAACTCGGCAATCTTGGTGCGCAGAGGGGCCTCGTTGATGTCCTCGTGATCGGCCAGCAGTGCTAGGGCAAGAGCCACATCAGCGGCGTACATTGCACCCAAGCCGGAGCCGACCGGGATGTCGGACTCTACCGTGATATCTAGGCCAGTGGTTTCACGCGAGAGCATCTGCCGCGAGATCAGACTATGCACCACACCGGCATAGCGCGTGGCCATGCCGGGCTCGGCCTTGTTGATATTGGCTAGCGAGACTTCGCCAATGACTTCTTTAACGTGTTCGCCGCCTGCTTCGTCGACTTCGGCGGTGCGGAAGGTGACGCGCACGCGATCGTCGTCACGCATCGAAAACGCCACTGCTGCGCGCAGCTGTGTTAAACCTACAATGGTGACACCACCATAATGGTCGACGTTTTCTCCGATCAGAACCCATGTACCAGGGGCGTCGGCGACATGCACGGGCCTTGAACCGGTGATGCGCTCGTGGGTCTGGCGGACTCGATCGGCTGGTGGGGTATCTGGTGTGGTCCACAATGGCATTGAGATTGACCAACCTTTCGACTTCAAAACTCTAGAGGATATAACCACACTACCAATGATGAGAGTAGAATAACCTGCACCTGAATGAACAAGGAGGAACAAACTGTGTCCGATGACAAGTTCTACTACAGCCCTTCCAGCGGTGAAGTAAGCCAAGGCAAGCATGCAGCTTGGGAAGACCGAATGGGCCCCTACGACACCGCCGAGGAAGCCGCCGCAGCACTGTCGCTTGCAAATAAGCGCAATGCGGCAGCAGATCGAGCTGAGGAGGCTGACGATAACTGGGGCGAGCCAGCCTCCTGGGAGAAGGACGAGAAGTAACTAACCGCGCTTCTTCTTCAACTTGGAAAAACCTAACTTGATATCTGAAACCACGTCGTCGTAGCCCTCCAGGGATGCGGCGGCGTTATCCATTTCTACCTGGTACAACATGCCATAGGCGAAGGTATCCTCACCGCGTTCGCGGGCAGCCTCGGAGAAATCATGCAGGCGCTCACGAGCGGTCACGGCATCCTGGAAATCACCCAGCAGGGACTGCAGCTTCTTGCAGGAGCGAGCAAGCTTCGTGGTCTTTAAATGCGATGCCTCGCCCACAGCCTCAGCAGCGTAGCGCAGCTTCTTGGCGGCCTTGCGCATGTCGTGGACGTAATCCTCGCGCTCGTGCAGAGAGAGCTCTGGGTCGTTGTAGTAATCCACTACGCGCTGGTGGCGCTTCATCAACTTCTTGTACGCCTCGGCCAGGTGGTCGTAGAGCACGTCAGCCGGTGGGGTCTTAGCCTCTGCCTGCTCGGTTTCTAGCTGAGTGTCCACCGGTGGGTGGGCAATGAGCTCGTCGATATCGTCGAGGAGCTGGAGGTAGCGCTTGGAGTCCAGCGCCTCAATGATCTTGGCATGCGCGGCCTCGTATTCGGCACGCATATCGCCGCGAATGTGCGAGGCCGCCGTCTCGTCGACAAGGCCGGTGACATCAGATTCGAGCAGCTCCTGGAAGCGCTCTTCGACTACCTCCGCGTCGCGCGCCTTGCCCAAAATATTGGCCAGCTCCTTGAGCTCGCTGGAAATGGACTCCAGCTTGTCCGAGACCAAGATGCCCTCGAAGGTTTCCAAGTGGCTGCGCAGCTCGCGGGTAGCCACGCGCATCTGGTGCACCGAATCCCATTCATCGCGGCGGACCTTCGGGTCCCAGCTAATCAGCGAGTCACGGTTCGCCTTGAGCGCCTCGACAACGGCATGCGCCGGGTGATCGAAATCCAGGGTCTCGCCGGCCAGATGCGGTGGCAGCGGTGCCTCATCCTGGGTGTGGCCAAGAGCAGAGACAAGCTTGCTTGGCGACGACGACACCCGCGCACCATGAGCAATGAGATAGGTGGTGGCCTGGCGAATCAGCTCCGAGCCTTCCGCCGTGCCAGCCAGCTCGCCCGAGAGCTCAACTTCCCACTCGCGCCAGCTGGTACGCTCGCCACCGGGCAGCAGAGACCAGGCAGTGACCCGGTCGTCGCAGAACTCGGCGACAATCTTTTCTCCCTGTTCGCTGGCGCTAGCCAGCTCCGACTCGGTGCGGTTGTTATCTACCTGGGCAATGGGCTCCAGAGGTTGATCGCGCACAATCGCGCGGATCTGGGAAAGCAGCTCCTCAGGGATGGTGGCCGGATCAGTCAGCTCCGCCGAAAGCTCCAAGCGGCCCTGGGTAGCGGGCAGTTTCAGGTGCCAGCCGTCATCCTTGCCACCAGTGCGACGGCGCAGGGTTACCTTCGCGCGGGTCAGACGCAGATCACGTGTGTCGTAGTAAATAGCCGACAGATGATGTTGCGTGGTCGAGGCAATGTGGTCCACGGCTTTCAACGCGGTGAGATCTGGGGTGGGAGTCGTTTCGTCGACAGCAAACTTTGCTTCTACTTCGAGAAAACTCGGGGTGGACACGTCTTGGCCTCCTGGCACGTAAGGGCGAGCATTTAAGGCACGCAGGTCTGATTCTGTTAATTCTACTGACACATTCCCGCTACAGTTTAGAGTATGAACAGCCAACAAGAATTTGTGCTCAGCTCCGTTGAAGAACGTGGCATTCGGTTCATCCGGTTGTGGTTCACCGACATTTCCGGTGCATTGAAGTCCATCATGATGAGTCCATCTGAACTGGAAGGCGCCTTCGAAGAGGGCGTCGGGTTTGATGGTTCCTCCATTGAGGGCTTCTCGCGGATCTCCGAGTCAGACACCTTGTTGTTGCCCGACCCGTCGACTTTTCGGGTGCTTCCTTTTGATAATGAAATCCCAAACATGCAAACCGCGCGCATGTTTTGCGACATCACCACTCCTGACGGTAGTCCTGCTTATGCCGATCCGCGCGATGTGCTGCGCCGGCAAGTAACCAAGGCTGGCGACGAGGGCTTTACCTGCATGGCCGCCCCCGAGATCGAGTTCTACGTGCTCGAGCGTGACCAGCATCATTCGCCAACCGATAACGGTGCCTATTTCGATCAGGCGACGTTTAATTCCGCGCCGACTTTTCGTCGTGAAGCAATGCTCGCGCTGGAATTTATGGGCATTGCCACCGAGTTTTCCCACCACGAGGCCTCGCCGGGCCAGCAGGAGATCGACCTGCGCTATGCAGACGTGCTCGCCATGGCCGACAATGTGATGACTTTCCGCTATCTCATCAAAAACGTCGCCGCGAAAAACGGAGTGCAGGCAACATTTATGCCAAAGCCCTTTAAAGAACATGCTGGGTCGGCGATGCACACGCACTTTTCGCTTTTCGAGGGTGACACCAACGCCTTCCACGACCCAGACAATGAGATCGCGCTGTCGACCACGGGGATGCAGTTCATTGCCGGTATCCTCGAGCACGCCCCGGAGATCTCCGCTGTGACCAACCAGTGGGTCAATTCCTACAAGCGCCTTCAGTTCGGCGCCGAGGCCCCCACGTCCGCGACCTGGGGAGTTTCCAATCGCTCCGCGCTGGTGCGGGTGCCCACTTACCGGTTGAATAAGGAAGCTTCACGACGAGTGGAGGTTCGCTCCCTCGACTCGGGTGTCAACCCGTATCTCGGATTCGCCGTGGTGCTCGCTGCAGGCCTGCGTGGTATCCGAGAAGAATACGTGTTGGGGGAGCCCGCCGAAGACGACGTATTCTCTCTCACCCGCCGGGAGCGCCGGGCGTTGGGCTACCGTGATCTGCCGACCTCACTGGACGAGGCGCTGCGCCTGATGGAGAAATCTGAATTCATGGCCGAGGTGCTCGGCGAGCAGGTCTTTGAATTCTTCCTGCGTTCGAAGTGGGACGAGTGGCACGATTACACCGAGCAAATCACCCCGTGGGAGATCGATCACAATCTTGGTTTCTAGCTTGGTTCTCAGCTTGGATTGGAGTGACTTATCATGACGCGCGCAACCTTGCCCTCTGCGGCAAGCCTTGGTCTGACCAGCGAACATGCCTCAGCCGATATCGCCGAATTGGGCTTTAATACCGAGGAGTTGTTGTACACCCTGGCGGGGGCGGGCGATCCGGATCTGGCGCTCAATGCAGCCCGGCGGATCAAAGACAATCTGGACCGTTCGGGATCTGGCTATAGCGAACTGCGCGAAGCGCTCCAGGAGAACGCGACGCTCCGGACACGCTTCTTCGCGCTACTCGGCGGCTCGACCGCCCTCGGTGACCACTTGGTTGCCCACCCGGAATTGTGGCGTGAGTTTGAAAAATCGGATCTGGCCACCGGCGAGATTTACCAGACCATGCTTTCCTCGGTTCAAGCCGTTCCGGAGCCGTGGTGCGTGGGTGCTGACGAGCTTGATCGCGCCGGGACCTACCGTGCCGGGATCGAAGGCAAGGAAGCGAAAGTGGCACTGCGCGGGGCATATCGCACGCTCATGATGCGCATCGCCGCCGCCGACCTGGCTGGCACATTTGCCGCACGCAAGGGCTATGGCGGCGACGAACCCACGCTCGAGTTCACCCAGGTCACCGCTCTTTTAACCGACTGTGCCGACGCGGCTCTCACCGCCGGGCTGTCGGTTGCCGTGCGCCAGGTTTATGGCGAGGAGGAGATGGACACTCAGCTCGCCGTGATGGCCATGGGCAAGTGTGCAGCACAAGAGTTGAACTACATCTCGGATGTGGATGTCATCTTTATCGCCGAGCCAGCCACCGCGAAGGCAACGCGTCTGGCCTCAGACTTCAACCGGATCGGATCGGCGTGCTTCTTCGAAGTTGATGCCAACCTGCGCCCCGAAGGTAAATCGGGCGCGCTCGTGCGCACTGTGGATTCGCACGTAACTTACTACAAGCGCTGGGCCGAGACCTGGGAATTCCAGGCACTGTTGAAATCTCGTCCGATGACCGGGCACCTGCCACTGGCGCAAGAATACAAGAACCGCATCGCCCCAATGGTGTGGGAGGCCAGCCAACGCGAAAGTTTCGTCGAAGATATCCAGGCAATGCGCCGCCGGGTGCTCGAAACAGTGCCTCAGGATATGCGCGACCGCGAGCTGAAACTCGGCAGCGGTGGCCTGCGCGACGTTGAATTCGCCGTGCAGCTCCTCCAGCTGGTGCACGGCCGCGTGGATAAATCCCTGCGCGTGATGAACACCGTCAAGGCTTTACAGGCGCTGAGCAATGGTGGCTATGTCGGGCGCGAGGACGCAGCAAACCTGATCTCGGCCTATGAATTCCTCCGCCTGCTCGAGCACCGCCTGCAGCTACACCGCTTCAAACGCACCCATACGCTGCCCGCGCCCGAAGATACGAAGAACCTGAAGTGGTTGGCCTCTACTATCGGTTTGAGTTCATCAATGGAAAACACCTCGGTAGAAAAGCTGCAGCGTGAGCTGCGCAGCGTGCGCCGAGTTGTGTCCAACCTGCACGCGAAGCTGTTCTACCGTCCGCTGCTCAATTCCGTGGTCACGTTTACCGACGGCGAGGTCAATCTTTCGCCCGAGTCCGCGAAACTGCAGCTCTCTGCGCTGGGTTACAAGCACCCCGACCGCGCCTTCGAACATCTCACCGCGCTGGCGAAGGGCTCGTCGCGCAAGGCAAAACTGCAGGCAATCTTGCTGCCCACGCTCATGGAATGGCTCGCAGAAACCGCCGACCCCGATGCGGGCCTGCTCAACTACCGCAAGCTTTCCGACGCTGCCTTCGACCGCACGTGGTTTTTGCGCATGCTTCGCGACGAAGGCGTGGTCGGCCAGCGCCTCATGCACATTTTGGGAACCTCGCCGTATACCGCTGACCTGATTATTAAGGCACCCGATGTTGTGAAGTTGCTCGGTGATGGCGCCCAGCAACCCAAGTTGCTCGATGCTGCTCCCGACCAGGTGTACAAGGCCTTGATCGCCTCGTCGAAACGCCATAAAGACCCAGACAAAGCTGTGAGCGTTGCCCGTGCCCTGCGTCGCAGCGAACTCGCGCGCATCGCTTCGGCGGATCTGCTGGGGTTCATGGATGTGCGCCAGGTGTGCATGGAACTGACGTGGGTGTGGGAAGCTGTGCTCCAAGCGGCGCTGCTGGCCGAGATTCGTGCGGATCTTGCTGCGCGTGATGATCGCGATGAGCCCTATGCCCGAATTTCCGTGATCGGGATGGGTCGGCTGGGTGGCCAGGAGCTGGGCTACGGCTCGGATGCTGACGTGATGATCGTAGCCGAGCCCGTTGAAGGCGTTGAGGAATACGATGCCTTGACCTGGACCACGAAGATCATTGACCAGATGCGCAGGCGCCTGTCCAAGCCTTCCGGGGATCCGGCAATTGAGGTGGATCTGGGGTTGCGCCCTGAAGGTCGCTCCGGTCCCGTGGCGCGCACCATCTCCTCCTACGTGCGCTATTACTCGGAGTGGGGAGAAGTCTGGGAGAAACAAGCCCTGCAGCGCGCCTCCCACGTCGCCGGCGATCCGGATGTGGGCCGGGAATTCCTTGAGGCCATTGACCAGTTCCGCTACCCAGAAAACGGGGCGAGCGAGGCGGATATCCGCGAGGTTCGTCGCATCAAGGCGCGGGTGGACAATGAGCGCCTGCCCCGTGGCGCCGACAGGAATACGCACACGAAGCTCGGTCGCGGTGCGCTCTCGGACATCGAGTGGACGATCCAGCTGATCACGATGATGCACGCGCACACGTACCCGCAACTGCACAACACGTCGACGCTGGAAGTGCTGGACTTCCTGAAAACGGATGAGGCCGCCGACATTATTCGCCCCGAGCAGGTCACCATATTAGAAGAGGCCTGGTTGATGGCAACGAATGCGCGCAACGCGCTGGTGCTGGTGCGTGGTAAGCGCAGTGACCAGCTGCCAAGCCCCGGCCCGCAGCTGGCGCAGGTCGCAGGTGCCGCAGGGTACGATCCGCACAACAACCAGGAGTTCTTGGAGGATTACCTGCGGGTGACTAGGCGCAGCCACCGCGTGGTGGAGGAAGTGTTCTGGGGCGAGGAACCCAGCCACGAATTCGGCGAATAATTTTCAGGGTTTGTTTTCAGGGTCTGTTTTCAGGGTTTGCCCCGATGCACGATCGCCTCCCACGGTCGTAGCATGGGGGCATGGCACTGAACATGACAATCAACCTCGACGACGCAACTTTTTCCGACCTTGTAGCTTTGGTCAAAGCAGCCGAAGTAGCTGGCGTAGACAAACGAGCACCGCTGCACTTAGAAGGCTCCGAGCTTTCTATCACCGTGACCACTCCAGGAGTGACGGTGCTGGGCAGCGATCATTCGAACGACCGGACCACCTCGCAACCAAACATCGGCGATGCCGCAATTCGCAGCGTGATCGATATTCTTACTGGCCGCCAGGAGCCACCTCGCTCGAACCAATAAGGGCTAGTTCTCGTCGTCGTCGGGCTTTGAATTTTCCTCTGGATCTTCCATGTCCACGATGACGATTTTTTGTGCGCTCTGACGCTTGATCTTGATATACGTGGTGATCAGCCCAACCATGTACACGGCCCACACGCCGAACACCGCAAGCCACGCGAAGCGGAAATCCAGCCACTGGTAGGACTGGCCATGCGAGTGCTGATCCAGCAGAATACCCACGAGCTGGGCCGCGATCATCGCGGCAAGGAATCCGCCCATGTTGCCGAACCCAGTACCGGTGGCCACCACACCATTCGGCAGTTTTTCGCGGATCTGATCGAAACCAAAGTTCGATGCAGGCGTTGCAAACGCCATGATGATGTTGAGCACGATGATCGCGACGAGGCCACGTGGTTCGGGGCTGAGGAAGAACAGAACCCAAGCACCGGTATTGATCGCGGTAGCGACGAAGACAACGTTTGTGCGCTTATTGCCTGCACGCGCAGAGATGATGCCCAGGATAGGGCCCGCGATAACGGCGGAGATGGTATTGACCACCAGCACCATGCCGGCCTGAGTCTGGGGCAGGCCCATGCCTAGAGTCATCAGCGGCATGCCCCAGAGCAACGAGAAAACGTTGACATAAAGCATCGAAACACCATGAATAAAAAAGGCCTGCCAGCAAATCGGAGAGGTCAAAACGGTCTTCAACGACTGGCCGAGGGAGACACGCCCTTCACCGGACCTTGCCTTTTTCTCGGCCTTTACCGGTGTGGAATCTTCCGGAGCATCCGACACGGCCACAAATGCGGCCAGCGAGACCAAGATTCCAATGGCGCCCAAAGTAACAAAGGCAACGGTCCAGCCGCTCGTGTTCAGCAACCAGAGGAAAGGCACGGCAGACAGGAACTGGCCGATCTGCCCGAATGATGCCGTGAGCTGGGTAAACACCGGAGTTTTCTTTAGTGGGAACCAGTACGGCAGAATGCGCATGACTGACAAGAAGGCCGTGGCATCGCCCATGCCGATGAGAACTCGAGCTGCGATGGCTACCCAGTAATTCGTCGTAAAGCCAAGCAAAATCTGCCCGACGCCCATGATCAGCGCACCCGCGACCAGCATGCGACGTGGCCCAAAGCGGTCGATGAGCAGGCCCATCGGGATCTGGGAAAGGGCGTAGACGCCGACCTGCACGGAGGTAAACACCGCGATACGGGAGGCATCGACCTGGAACCGATCAATCGCGTCAACGCTGGCTACGCCGAAGGATGTGCGCCCGAGGATCGCCACAATGTAGACAATGCACGCAGCTCCCCAGACAGTAAGGGCTTTCGTCGTAACAACTTCACGGGGATCGGGTGTGGCCATGGGAGCAAACTCTACTCCCTATTCACAAATTAGACAGGTGACAAGTAGACAGCTGCCAGACAAACCCAGTTAAACCCTGACAAACCCAGAGCCAAGTGCCTCATTGTTGCTCAGGATCAGTAATGTATAGGTGGTGGATTACATTTCAACTCGCGATGCCTCCCGCACGACGTACAAGTTCACCGACATCCTGCTGTCCGGCTTGGCGCCCGACGGCGGGTTGTACATGCCAGTTGAGTACCCGCAGATCAGCGGCGAGACTCTCACGCAGTGGCGCACGCTACTCGCGGACAAGGGCTACGCGGCACTGGCCGCCGAAATCCTTAAGCTCTACATCGACGACATCCCAGCCGCCGACATCGAGGCGATCACCGCGCGCGCCTACCGCACCCCCGTCTTCGAAACAGAAGACATCGTGCCAGTGACGCGTATCGACGAGCACTTGCTCATCGCGCACCTCTCCGATGGTCCGACTGCGGCGTTTAAAGATATGGCGATGCAGCTGCTCGGCGAGCTCTTTGAGTACGAGCTTTCGCGTCGCGACGAGACCATCAACATCCTGGGCGCCACCTCCGGCGATACCGGCTCGTCTGCGGAATACGCCATGCGCGGACGCAAGGGCATTCGCGTGTTCATGCTCACCCCGGCTGGGCGCATGACCCCGTTCCAGCAAGCGCAGATGTTTGGGTTGGATGATCCGAACATCTTCAACATTGCCCTCGACGGTGTCTTCGACGATTGTCAGGACATTGTCAAGGAAGTTAACGCCGACGCCGAGTTTAAGAAGCAGTACCGTATCGGTGCCGTGAACTCGATTAACTGGGCACGCCTGCTGGCTCAGACCGTGTATTACTTCTCCACGTATCTGCGCGTGACTAACACTAACGACGAAAAGCTGTCCTTCTCGGTGCCAACCGGCAACTTCGGCGACATCTGCGCTGGCCACGTTGCCCGCCAGATGGGTCTGCCCATCGATCGCCTGATCGTGGCAACCAATGAGAACGACGTGCTCAACGATTTCTTTACCAACGGCAAGTACATTCCTCGTTCCGCAGCGGAAACCGTGGCGACTTCGTCGCCAAGCATGGACATTTCCAAGGCCTCCAACTTCGAGCGCTTCATCTTCGACGTGCTCGACCGCGACGCTGAGCGCACCGCGCAGTACTTTGGTGTGGACGTAAAGCAGGGGGGATTCTCCCTTGAGGGCGAAGAATACCGCTCGAAGGTGCGCGACACCTATGGCTTCTTGTCGGGTAAGTCGACACATGCTGACCGTCTGGTGACTATTCGCGAGACGAAGGAAAACTTCGATGTGATGATCGATCCGCACACCGCCGATGGTGTGAAGGTTGCCCGCGACTGGCAGGACGCTGTGGATACCAACATTGTTGTCCTTGAGACCGCGTTGCCGGTGAAGTTCTCGGATACGATTGTCGAAGCGACCGGCGAAGAGCCTGCCACCCCGGAGCGCTTCGCTGGCATCATGGACGCAGAGCGTTACGTGACCGACCTACCTAATGATGCGGAGAAGGTGAAGCAATTCATCGCCGATTCCATTGCGGCGGTGGACGTGAAGTAAGGAGAGCGCATGGCACAGGAGCAATTCGCTGGCCCCGAGTACAACATTTCTTTCGATCCAGAGAAGTTCATCCGTGATCTAAAAGTTCAGGCTGAGCAAAAGCACGTAGAGGAAGAGCAGGAACGTTCCGACGACGACAACTCGCAGGCGGAGTAGGCCCGTGAGCGGATCTTCTTCGACTAGTTCTTCCGGCTCCAGCAGCGGCGATAGTGGGCTGACCTCGTGGTCGGCCCTGATCGTCATTGTCAGTTTTGTTGTTGCTGCCGTTGCGTGGCTGGGGTACACGGAATCCGCAGGGCAGCAGAATGCGCAGGGCACCTCTGCGCCACAGGTGGACTCTAGTTCTTCTGCTCCGCCGGACTCGAGTGTGCAGGCTAATTCGCCAACTGGTGCTGCCAATGTGCTCACGCCACTGGCCGCCCCCTGGGCACCGGGTACCCTGATTCAGACTACTGATCACTACCCACAGCCAGGGGAAATGTTTAGCGCGCAGTCGTGCACTGTGGCGTTTTCTTTCAGTGGCCAAGACGGACGCACCTACGGGGTAACTGCTGGGCACTGCGGAAAAGAGGGCGATTTAGTCTGGCCAACCAATGCCATGTATGCCTGGGACTACGCAAGCGAAGCGGGCCACTTCATTTATTCCGGGATGTACTCCGAATTAGCGGTGGGCAACGAGACGGGTACGGATATCGGCATTATTGAGATCACCGACCCGAACCGCGAGATGCAAGTCGTGGGGCAGTCTATCGAAACCGGTCTGGTTTTAAACAGTGATCCCACAGCCGAGGTCTGCAAGACCGGTGGCACAACGGGCCATACCTGTGGCGCATTTCAACAGGCGAATCGTACCCAGGTTGTCATGGCCGACTCCGGTGCAGAAGTGCGCACCCAAGGCGATATCGCCCAGGTCTGTGCCGCCAAAGGTGACTCTGGTGGGCCCGTATTCAACGACATAAACGGCCGGTCTGCCATCATCGGAGTAGTCTCCGGGACTGAGGCTGGTACTTCGGTGAGTGACTGTTCCACCGATGCTGGCCGCCAGATGTTGATGTCTTATTCCACCTCGGCGCAGGCGCTCGAAGTAATCAATCGCATTGTTCCCGATGCCACCTGGAATGAGCAGGCCTGGTAATTTCGGCTAGCCAGGTTTTGGCTAGCTGCCGGTCCACCAGAAGTCGCGCATCTGCGCATCATCAGGACCATAGACAACAAAAGTGACCAGCCTGAGGGTGGGCATTGTCTTTGCTAAGGAATCCCAGGAATCGATGATGGCGTTCATCTCTTCGGTGGTGTTAGCAAACCAGACGTACTGCGCGCGTGAGTGTGGCACTTCGGTGGGGAAGTCCGCAATCATGAGTGCGTCTGCGTTATTGGCCAGTGCTGCCTTGTACAGGGAACTAAGCGCTGCCGGGTCCATGCCGGAATGGCAGTACCCATAGGCATCGAACTGCATGTTCTCCTGAGTTTGCAGCGACATTGCGCTGATGCAGTTATCAAACAGCAGCGCATTGATGTGCCCGGTCACGGTATTCGGATTGAGCTCTGCATCTTGGGTGAGCGTGCCAGTCAGCTTCAGACCCGAGTGAGTATCGCTAACCTCGGCGTTGCTGATCAGCCAGGGCTGTACCTGCGCCAAGGTTTGATTCGGATCGGCCGGAATGTCCTGGTAGCCCCACTCAACGCCGGCAGTCTTGCCGGGGCGGTTGACAGCAGTGGCCTCGTGGCGTGCCAGCAGCACAATCGCGACGATTGCAGCCGCAAGAAGTACCGCGAAACCAACGTAGTGAACGGCGGCTGGGATCTTGAAGCGACTGTTGGAGGGAGAGCTCATCACAACAAGTTATCTTAGGCCATGGCACGCCAGCTAGAGTATGGAACATGCCTACCCCAGAGTTCATCGTCGAAACGCGAAAAAAGATTGGCCACGACCCAATGTGGATCCCTGCTGCGGCCGCGATTGTGCTGCGGGATTCCACGGATGATTCTCCGTGGGCCGTGCCCGAGGTGCTGTTGGTTAAGAGCGTCGAGAGCGGGGAGTGGAGCCCTGTGACTGGGATCTGTGAACCGGGCGAGGAGGCGCACGATGCGGCTCGTCGTGAAGTTCTTGAGGAAACAGGACTTCATGTCACCCCGGTCGCACTGCTGGCCGTGGGCACCGTCGGTCCTGTCACGCATCCCAACGGGGACCAAGCGTCCTACCAGTCCATCGCAGTGCGCCTCGAGGCCGACGATCCAACGCTTGAGCCTGTGGTTGGCGACGATGAAAGCCTTGAGGTCGGCTGGTTCTCTATTGCACACATGCCGGTGAAGGACCCAAAATGGCGCCTTCTTATCGCCGATGGCGCAGCGCAGCGCAAGCACCCGCAGAAGTTCACCCCGCGGATGGGCTTTACCAAACGCAACTAGGTTCTTTCTGGCTAGTCTGGGGCCATGACTGAAAAACTAGACACCACTGGCGTAGGCCGCATCCTCTGCGTTGTTGCCCATCCCGACGATCTGGAATACGGCATTTCAGCCGCCGTTGCCGCGTGGACTGAGCAAGGCATCCAAGTGGATTACCTGCTGATGACCGCCGGCGAGGCCGGAATGCAGCGACCGCCTGAGGTCGTGGGGCCACTGCGCGCGGTCGAGCAGCAGAATGCCTGCGATATCGTGGGTGTCTCTTCGCTGACTATTCTCGATTTCCCCGATGGTCTGATGGAACCCGGCGTTTCATTGCGCCGCGCGATTGCGGGCGAGATTCGCAAGCTCAAGCCGGACTGGGTAGTCACTTCGAATTTCGCCTGGCAGGCGCCATGGGGCATTAACCACATCGACCACCGCGTTACCGGCGAGGCGGCAGGCGACGCCATCCGCGACGCCGACAATCGTTGGCTTTTCCCCGAGCTCGGCGAGCCGCACAAGGCCACCAAGTTCCTCGTGGGCGGACACGCTGCGCCGACCCATTATGTCGACGTCGAAGGCGAGGCTTATGAGAAGGGGATTGCCTCGCTGGCCGCTCACAAGGAATATCTTGCCGATTTGCCGGATCACCCCTCGCCGCGCGAAGTCCACGAGTTCAACACCGTCGCCGTGGGCGATTCGGCCTGCGCCGTGCGCTTCGCCGTATGGGACATGTAACCTTCGGCATCGACGTCAGCGAGCACCAAGACGGCCTCTCGCTCGTTCGCGCGGCCGCCGAGGGCATCAGGTTCGCGGTGGTGCGCACGACGGATGGCACGTACAAAGACCGCACGTATCGCTCGCATATCGACGACGCCCTCTCCGCAGGCCTGCAAATCTCCGCCTACCACTACCTGCGCAACCCCTCTGAAGGCACCACAGTTGCCGAGCAGGTTGCGGCTTCCGTGGCTGTGATGGGCTCGGCTGGTGTTCCTAGTGTTCCTGGTGTTCCTGTGTGGATCGACTGCGAGACCCCAGCCGGTTTGTCTGCGGGCGATGTCCGCGCGGCCATTTCGGAGTTTCGTTTGCGTGGTGTGCCGGTGGCTGGTGTTTATACCTATGCCAGATACTGGCGTTGGCGCATGGGCAACCCAGACTCGCGGGAATTCGGCTCGCTGTGGTTGGCGGATTATGGCCCTGATATTCCCGGCACACCTGCAGAGTTGTATCCCGGGGATGAGGCCAAGGTGTGGTCGCGGCCCGTGGGCGGGCAGACTCCTAGGATGTGGCAGTTCGGCTCGAAGGCGCAGGTAGCTGGCTTTAGCGTGGACATTAATGCGGTGCGGGCATGAGTAAAACCCTGAAGAAAACTTCAGGGTTTTGGCTCGCGTCTGGTTTAGACGTCGATTGGCTTAGACGTCGAAGTACAGCTCGAACTCAAGCGGGGTAGGACGAACGCGAGAAGGCTGGATCTCGTTTTCGTACTTGAGGTTGATGTAGGTCTCGATCAAGTCCTCGGTGAACACGTCGCCCTCGGTGAGGAAGTCATGGTCTGCTTCCAGTGCAGCCAAGGAAGCCTCGAGAGAGGTTGGTGCCTGAGGAATGGACTTTGCTTCCTCTGCAGGCAGCTCGTAGAGGTCCTTATCCACTGGAGCGTGTGGCTCGATGCGGTTCTTGATACCGTCCAGGCCAGCCATGAGCATTGCGGAGAAGCCCAAGTATGGGTTGCCTGATGGGTCCGGCGCGCGGAACTCGATGCGCTTTGCCTTCGGGTTGGAACCAGTGATTGGGATACGCACGGCAGCCGAGCGGTTACGCTGCGAGTACACCAGGTTGATGGGAGCCTCGAAGCCCTTGACCAAGCGGTGGTAGGAGTTCAGGGTTGGGTTGGTGAAGGCAAGAACCGCGCCAGCGTGGTGCAGGATGCCACCAATGTAGTAGCGGGCGATATCGGACAGGCCGCCGTAGCCGGACTCATCGTAGAACAGTGGCTTGCCGTCCTTCCACAGCGACTGGTGGACGTGCATGCCCGAACCGTTGTCGCCTGCGAGTGGCTTAGGCATGAAGGTAGCCACCTTGCCGTGCTGTGCAGCAGTGTTCTTGATGATGTACTTGAAGGACTGCAGATCATCCGCAGCAGCCAGCAGCGAGTTGAAGCGGTAGTTGATCTCGTTCTGGCCACCGGTGCCCACCTCGTGGTGGAAACGCTCCAGGTGGAAACCAGCGTCGCGCAGGTTCTTCGCCATTGCGTCGCGAAGCTCCATGGTCTTGTCATAGGGAGGAACAGGGAAGTAGCCGCCCTTAATGCGGGTCTGGTTGCCCAGGTTTGGGGTGCCGTCGAGCTGGGTGTCGTTGCCGCGGTTCCACCAACCCTCGTCGGAATCAAGCTCGTAGAACGCCTTGTTGGTGCCTGCGTAGTACTTTGCCTTGTCAAAGATGTAGAACTCGGCCTCAGCGCCCATGGAAGCAGTGTCTGCGATGCCGGTGGACTGCAGGTACTCCTCAGCCTTCGCTGCCACATTGCGTGGGTCGCGGGAGAAAGGCTCGCGGGTGAAAGGATCGTTGACGAAGAACTTCATGTTCAGCGTCTTCGTCGAACGGAACGGATCCACGCGTGCGGTGGTTGGGTCTGGCAGGAGAATCATGTCGGACTCATCGATGGTGGTGAAACCACGCACCGAAGAACCATCAAATGCCAGGCCCTCTTCAGCGGAATCCTCGGTGAACTCGCTTGCTGGCAGGGAGAAGTGCTGCTCGATGCCTGGGACATCCGTGAAGCGGACATCGAGGAACTCAATGTCCTCGTCCTTGATGAATTTGATTATGTCCTGAACATTTTCGAAGGCCACTGTGATGTCTCCTCGCTTGACTAATGTGTACGTGAAACGAGCATACGTTAATATCTATCGCGCTATCAAAACAATGCGTAATATCTCACGTTTTTACCCCCACAATAACCCCGGCTAGGCTAGTGCGTATGGCAGAAAGAAAGCGCAGCTGGCTCGACGGACCTGAGATCCCCGGTGAATACGACGAAGTCGGTCAAGGCAGGTGGCCCGGCGAAAAAATCGGACTCCCACAGAAGGGGCCCGGGTCTCAAGCGTCGGTTGCCCGTCGTGCCGGGGCAGTGCTCATTGACTGGGTCATTGCTATGATCATTGCCTCCTTCATCTTAATGTTCACCGATGCGCTCGGTGGACAAGCCACCCTGCAACTGATGGTGTGGATTGTCATGGGCATCCTGTGTGGCTGGCTCTTTGCTCGCACCCCAGGTATGGCCTTGCTGGGCATGGGTGTTGCGCGCATCGATGTTGATGGCGCCCAGGTGGGCTTTTGGCGTGCCGCAGTGCGCACGTTGTTGACCGCCTTCGTGTTGCCTGCCGCACTCGTTGATTCTGACGGCCGTGGGATGCATGACCGGGCAACCGGCACCACGGTGATCCGAGCTTAGGGGCGGCGGGCAGATTTTCCCGCTGGTGATCCCGGGTGGTCGAAATCCATTATCGACCATCCGGGATTTTTCGTTGCCGCGACAACATTTGACCTGGGGAATTGCACGATGCAACCGATGCCGATTTTCGGATGGTCGATAATCGGTGGCCAAGTTTTCGACCACACGGAGAACCAAAAACTCCCCGCACCGAATCCCATCGGTGCGGGGAGCTAGGTCAAACCAAAATTAGGCTGAACAGGCCAAGAACTACTTGCCTCCGCGGCGCTCCTGCATACGGCGCATGCGACGATTCATGCCAGACATGTTCTGCGCCTGCTGTGGCATTGGGCCCTTTGGCAACCCAGCCATATTGCCACCATGGACAGCATCCATGGCATCAACCTTGGCAGAAACCGAGTAGACCTCGTTCTTCTTGTAGTTACGAGGGAACTTCAGCATGTGGCGCTGCAGCTTCTTTAGCGGAACCTGCCCGGCTTCCTCGTCGGAGCCAACGTAGACCTCATAAATAGGTACGCCGGCCAGCAGGCGATCAATGCGCTTATGCTCCTTGGCCATCATTGGCTTCAGGCGCTTCTGGTTGCCCTCACCGACAAGGATGACGCCGGGGTTGCCCACCACGCGGTGAATGGTATCCATGTGCGTATTCGCAGCAACACCGGTCTTGGTCACCCACGCGATACCTACGGAGTTCTTCATGTTCTCCAGCGTCCAGCCAGCGGCACCGGGGGTGTCACCGACCTGGTCGTACATGGAGTTCTCCAGGCGACGGGTGAAAATCCACAGCGCGAGTACCGCACCGACCAGGATGCCCAGGATCAGCATGTACCAATGGCCACCCCAGATCAGGCCAAGCAGGAAGAAGACAGCAGCCACACCCACCACGGCAAGCACCATTAATGGGATCAGCTTCTTGTCACGCTTGCGCTGCAGCTGGAATGCCTGCCACATCTGCGACCAAGTTTGCTTGCGTTGCGCACGCTTAGCGGCGCGTTCTTCCTTCTTCGCCGCCTTGTTGGCAGCCTTGTCACGTTTGGATTCAGCCATGGCCTCTACTTTAGCGGGTCGCCCCACATTTGTTTAACTGCACCAATACTTAACGACGACCACCTGCGCGGCAGGTAATCGTCGTTAAGATCTTTATGTAAGGAATAACTAATGAGCAGCGACCGGGTGGTCGGTGGACTCACCGTACTTGTCCAGCAAGGTCGATGCCTCCTGATCGGTGGCACCCTGGGAGGTCTGCTTCAGGTGCTGCAGGTTTGCAGGAAGCTCGAGGCCGCGCTTCTCCATGGCCTCGACGTAGAGCTTGCCGGCGCGGTAGGAAGAACGCACCAGTGGGCCGGACATAACGGCGCCGAAGCCCATGTCGTAGGCGGCGTCGCGGTACTCGATGAATTCCTCAGGCTTTACCCAACGCTCAATCGGGTGGTAGCCAGGGCCAGGGCGCAGGTACTGGGTAATGGTGATGATGTCGGTGCCGGCATCGACCATGTCCTGCAGCGTGGTCAGAACTTCCTCGCGGGTCTCGCCCATGCCCAGGATCAGGTTGGACTTGGTAATCAGGCCGAACTCGTGGGCTTGGTTGATCACGTCGAGGGAACGGTCGTAGCGGAAAGCCGGGCGAATGCGGCGGAAGATGCTTGGCACCGTTTCCAGGTTGTGGGCGAAGACCTCTGGGCGAGCCTCGAAGACTTCCTGCAGCAGGTCAGACTTGCCGGAGAAATCAGGGGTGAGGTTTTCGACACCGGTATTTGGGTTGAGCTCGTGGATCTTGCGCACGACCTCGGCGTAGAGCCAGGCACCCTCGTCGTCGAGATCGTCGCGGGTCACGCCAGTAATGGTGGCGTAGTTCAGGTTCATCTCTTGGATGGACTCGGCAACGCGCTGTGGCTCCTCGCGGTCCAAGGGATCTGGCTTTGCGGAGTTAATCATGCAGAAGTCACAGCGACGGGAACAGTTATTGCCGCCGATAAGGAAGGTAGCCTCGCGGGACTCCCAACATTCGTGAATGTTCGGGCAGCCTGCCTCCTGACAAACGGTGTGCAGGTCAGCGCCCTTCACCTTCTTCTTCATGTCCTCGTAGTGAGGACCTGTCTTAACGGAGTTTCGGATCCAGCGCGGTTTGGACTCAATAGGAGTCTCCATGTTGCGCTTTTCGATGCGGAGTAGGCGGCGTCCTTCAGGTGCAATAGTCACAGTTACTTAGGTTATCTTTCGTTTGTAGATGTGTCGAGTACACATAACCCTATGGGATTATTAGTGCTTCTTGCGCAGGCCCTTTGACGGGTCTGGGGCTGACTTGAATGAATGGTCCGCCACTGTCATTCGCCCTGAGAGCGTGTCGTCCAGAGCTTGGAGGAGAGGATCGGCCATATCGTCAGTGGTGACGTTTTTACCCAGCTCCAGACTAATCGTGGAGTTGTCGGCGTCGTCGATCCCGCAAGCCACGATGTGCTCGTAGTAGTCCAGGGTGTTATTGCAGTTCAGGGCCATGCCGTGCATAGTCACACCGCGGGTAATACGGATGCCAATCGCGGCGATCTTGCGGTCGCGCTTCGGCGCAGCAGGATCTAGCGCTGCGACGGTATCGGGGACCCACACACCGCTGCGGCCGTCGATGCGACCTGCCTCAGTCACGCCGCTTTGGCGCACCGAGTGGATCAGGGCTTCTTCAATGCGGCGGACATAATCGACCACGTCTACCGGGTCAGCCAACTTGATAATGGGGTAGACCACCAACTGGCCCAACCCGTGCCAGGTGATGCGGCCACCGCGGTCAACATCGATGACCGGCAGGCCGTTCGTGGGGCGGTCTTCTGGCTGGGTGCGCTTGCCCGCGGTGTACACATTGGGGTGCTCGACCACAAGAACGGTATCGCCAACCTCACCGGTGGCGCGTTTTGCAGCGAGGTCGGCCTGGTAATCCCAGGCCTCCTGATAATCAACAAGCCCCAGCCGGCGCACGTCTAGTGGCTCGGCCGAGGCTCGGATAGATTTGTCTGCTGGGAAGAATGGATCACGGGGCGCAGTCATACCCCGAAACTTTAGTCCACGCCGTTCGCTTTTGCGTACTCCTCGGCGTTCATCAAAGGACCAACTTCCTCGACCTCAACCTCGAAGAGCCAGCCTTCGCCGAATGGATCCGAGTTGATCAGCGAGTAGTCAGCGTCTACCGCATCGTTAACAGCGGTCACGGTGCCGGTGACAGGGGCGTAAAGGTCAGAGACACTCTTGGTGGACTCGACTTCGCCACAGGTTTCGCCGTGGGTCACGGTGTCGCCGACCTCAGGAAGCTCAGCAAAGACGACCTCGCCGAGACGCTCGGTAGCAACAGAGGTAATACCCACGCGCACCTTGGTGCCTTGAGCTGCCTCAGGGGTGGAGTTGATCCACTCGTGGTCTTCGGAGTAGGAAAAATCGTTCGGCAAAGACATATTCTATGCTTCCTTTCGCGTATAAAACGGTGTGTTACTGATAGTAAACGGATAACGACGACCACGGATGTCAATCTCAACATCAGTGCCAATATCCGAGCACTCCGGGTCGAGGTGTGCCAGTGCAATCGGGTAGCCCAAGGTTGGCGAAGGCTGGCCAGAGGTGACTACACCAATCTTGGTATCACCACGATAAACTTCAGCGCCCTCGCGCGCTGCGCGACGCTGATCAGAGGTCAGGCCAGCGATCACAGATTCGGGAGCACGGTCAGTGAGCACTTGCTTGCCGACGAAGTCCGCCTCCTTCTTGGCAAACGCGCGGGTCATCCCAGCCTCAACCGGGGTGATGTCTTGAGTTAGTTCGTGGCCGTAGAGCGGCATCGAAGCCTCGAGGCGCAGCGAATCGCGTGCAGCCAGGCCCGCCGGGGTCGCCTTGTCCACCAGATAATCCCAGACAACCTGCGCATCTTCATTAGCAACGTAGAGCTCAAAACCATCCTCACCGGTGTAGCCGGTGCGAGCGACCAACACGTCGGTGCCCTGCAAACTCATGGGAGCGGCGGAGTAGTAAGAGAGCCGGTCGGGGTCCTCGTCGAGAAGCGGCGAAAGAATCTCCACCGAGTTCGGGCCCTGCACCGCAATAAGTGCAGTCTCGAGGGACTGGTTGCTCAGTGCGACCTCGAAATCACCAAGACGCTCCTGAAAAGCAGCCCACACAGTGTCGGCGTTGGAAGCGTTTGGCACGACAAGGTAGTCCTCTTCGCCAAGCTTGTAGGTGATCAAGTCATCGAGGATGCCACCTTTTTCGTTGACGATCATCGAGTACTTTGCCTTACCCACTTTCAGGGTGGACAGAGTTGAGATGAGAGCGTAGTCCAAGAACTCACCGGCGTCGGGGCCCGTCACGGAAATCTCGCCCATGTGGGAGAGATCGAAAAGGCCTGCAGTTTCGCGCACCGCGCGGTGCTCGTCGAGCTCGTTGCCGTACTTCAGCGGCATGTCCCAGCCACCGAAGTCGGTAAACGTAGCGCCCAGCTTTTCGTGGGCAGCGTGAAGTGGGGATTGCGCCATGGGTTTAAGTACTCCTTATTCTTATTTGGAAATATCAAATGCTTCTGGTGGTGGGCACGCACAAACCAAGTTGCGGTCGCCATAGGCTTCGTCGATACGGCGCACTGGAGAGAAGTATTTGTAGCGACGCAGCTCGGAAACCGGGTAGGCGGCCTTTTCGCGGCTAAACGAGTACTCCCACTCGTCGCGGGAAACCGAAAGCGCGGTAAATGGGGCGTGCGCGATGACGGAATCTTCGTAGGCAACCTTGCCGTCGATGATTTCCTGGATCTCCGCGCGGATAGTGCGCATTGCGGTGATGAAGCGGTCCACCTCTTCCTTGTCTTCCGACTCGGTGGGCTCCACCATGAGCGTGCCAGCAACAGGGAACGCCAAGGTAGGTGCGTGGAAGCCGAAGTCGACGAGACGCTTGCACACGTCTGCGGCGGTCACGCCGGACTTGTCGGTCAGCTCGCGCAGATCCAGAATGCACTCGTGGCCAACCAGACCGTCATTGCCGGTGTAGAGAATAGGGAAGTCGTTGCCGAGCTCGCGCGCAATGTAGTTCGCGCCTAAGATCGCGTGCGCCGTGGCGTGTGCCAAACCATCCGCACCGGTCATAGCAATATATGCCCAGGAGATAGGCAGCACGCCAGCCGAGCCGTACTTGGAGCCATTGTTTGGCACACCGGTGCCCACTGGTGCAGGGGCGATCGGGTCGACCCCATTTGGGTCGGTAGGCAGGAATGGCACGAGGTGCTCGGCCACGCCGATCGGGCCAACACCGGGGCCGCCACCACCGTGCGGAATGGTGAAGGTCTTATGCAAGTTAAGGTGCGAGACATCGCCGCCGAAATCACCCGGGCGGGCAATACCAGTTAGTGCGTTCATGTTCGCGCCGTCGATGTAGACCTGGCCACCAACCGCGTGAACCTTATCGGCCACGTCGCGGACTTCCGGATCAAACACACCGTGGGTCGACGGGTAGGTGATCATGATGGCAGCCACGTGCGGGCCGTGCTCGTCGAGCTTGGCATCCAGGTCGGACAGATCGATCGCACCGTTGTCCGCAGTCTTGACCACCACGACACGCAGGTTCGCCAGAGTGGCAGAGGCCGCGTTGGTGCCGTGAGCGGAAGCCGGAATCAGACAGATGTCACGGTCATGGTCGCCGCTTGCCACGTGGTAGCGACGAATAGCCAGTAAACCAGCCAGCTCGCCCTGCGAACCAGCGTTGGGCTGCACCGATACCTTGGCGTATCCAGTGAGCTCGGCCAGCCAGGTCTCCAGTTCCTCGATCAGTTCACGCCACCCCTCGGTATAAGCATCAGGAGTGTAAGGGTGCACGTTGGCAAAACCCGGCCAGGTGATGGCCTCGAGGCCCGCGGTTGGGTTGAGCTTCATGGTGCACGAACCCAGCGGGATCATCGTGCGATCAAGCGCGAGATCCTTATCGCCCAGCAGGCGAATGTAGCGCATGATCTGAGTTTCGGAGTGGTACTTGTTGAACACCTCATGGGTCAGTGGGGTCTCCGCGCGCAGCAGCTCCTCGGGCAGTGGGAAGTTCGTCTCCTCGGCGATTTTCAGAATGCCGAAGCCACCCAGCAGTGCTCCCAGGTCTTCCATGGAGGTGTCCTCGCCGAAGCTCACGCTGACGTAGTCCTCGCCGATGGCACGCACTAGGTAGCCTGACTCGGCCAAGGTATCCACGATGCCTTGCGCCTTGCCCGGGACCTCGACGGTCACGGTATCGAAGAAGTCGGCGTGCTTGACGGTCAAGCCAGCCTCGCTTATCGACGAGGCGAAGCGCGCCGCCCACTCATGGACCTGTTTCGCGATAGCCTTCAAACCGGTTGGGCCATGGTAGACAGCGTAGAAGGAGGCGGTAACTGCCAGAAGTGCTTGAGCAGTACAAATGTTACTGGTCGCGCGCTCGCGGCGGATGTGCTGCTCACGCGTCTGCAACGCCAAGCGATACGCTGGGGTGCCCTCTGCATCCTTGGATACACCAACCAGGCGACCCGGCATCTGGCGCTTGAGCTTGTCAGTGACAGCCATATATGCTGCGTGCGGACCACCGTAGAACAGCGGCACACCGAAGCGCTGAGTAGAACCCACCACGATGTCAGCGCCCATCGAACCTGGGCTTTCCAGCAACATCAAAGCCAGCGGGTCGGCGGTTAGGGCAGCCAAGCCGCCACGCTCGTGGACGGCATCAATGATCGGCTTTGGATTGACCAGGTCGCCCTCGGTACCTGGGTAGGCAATAACAACGCCCACCAAGTCCTCGCCGACAAGGGCGGAATCAAGAGCAGTGACCTCTACCTCAAGGTCGATGGCGCGGGCGCGCTCGGATGCCACGGCAATGACTTGTGGGTGCAGGCGCTGATCCAGAATGACGCGGCGGCCCTTCTTCACAGCTCGGCTCATCAGACCGACTGCTTCGGCGACGGCAGAAGCCTCGTCGAGAAGCGATGCATTTGAAATCGGTAGACCTGTCAGTTCCTGGACCATGGTCTGGAAATTTAGCAAGGCTTCCAGGCGACCTTGGGAAATCTCGGGCTGATACGGGGTGTATGCGGTGTACCAGCCCGCGTCCTCGATGACGCCGCGGCGGATCACCGGTGGGGTCAAAGTAGAGGAGTAGCCCTGGCCATAGAACGCCTTGAGCACCTTGTTCTTGCCGGCCAGCTCGCGCAGGCGGTTCTGAGCTTCGTTCTCGGTGAGTGCGGCCGGAAGCCGCGGGGTCACCTCGGCCTTGACGCTTTGAGGAAGCGCAGCATCTACAAGTGCGTCGAGCGATTCATAACCAACGCTGTGAAGCATTCCCTCCCGTTCCGGGGCATTAGGCCCCACATGACGATGAATGAAGGCCGCTGATTCAGCCAACGGTGGCAATGCCATACTGCTACTCCTTATATCTGGGAGAAATTAGTTATGCCCAGATCATATTGGGTTTTCCAGGTTCGCGACGGGCAATCACAAAACCGCCACGTCCCAGGGGTGGGACGCGGCGGTCGTTCTTCAACAGATCCGAGCTTTAAGTCGGATTAGAGCTCAAGGTCAGACTCAAAGTCGCCTGCCTCGAGGCGGTCCTTGATGGTGGTGACGAAGCGGCCTGCATCTGCACCGTCGACCAGCTGGTGGTCGTAGGTGAATGGCAGGTAGCACATCTGGCGGATCGCGATGGAGTCCACGCCGTCCTCGGTGATGATCACTGGGCGCTTCTCAATCGCAGCGGTACCCAAGATACCTGCCTGCGGAGGAGTCAGAACTGGGGTATCCAGCAGGGCACCCTCGGAACCAATGTTGGTCACGGTGAAGGTTGCGCCAGCCAAATCATCCGGACGCAGCTTCTTGTTGCGTGCACGATCAGCCAAGTCGACGATGGCCTTCGCAATACCAGCCAGGCTGAGATCCTGAGCCTTCTTGATCACTGGAACCAGCAGACCCTGTGGGGTATCCACTGCCACACCGATGTTGACATCTGGGTGGTAGGTGATTTCCTTCGCCTCGGCGTTGTAGGAAGCATTCACGTTCGGGTGCGAGACCAGAGCCTCGGCGGTGGCCTTGATGAAGAACGCCAAGTACGTGATGTTCACGCCGTGCTTTTCGATGAATGCCGGCTTCACGCGCTTGCGCAGATCTGCAACGCGGGTGACATCGACTTCCTGAACGTGGGTGAGCTGTGCAGTGGTCTGCAGGGACTCAACCATCTTGGTAGCGGTGATCTCGCGGATACGGTTGACCTTCTGGGTGGTACCGATCAGGGAAGCCTTCTCCGGATCAACCGACTTGGTGGACCAGTTTGCGCGCGCACCTTGAGGTGCTGCTGCTGCCTGCGGTGCAGTTGCCTCTGCCTCTGCAGGAGCACCGCCCTGAGCTGCAGCCAGAACGTCCTGCTTGCGGATACGGCCACCGACGCCGGTGCCCTCAACAGTGTTTAGGTCCACGCCGTGCTTGTCAGCGAGCTTGCGTACCAGTGGGGTCACGTAAGGCACGTTGCCGGAGTTGTTGACCTGCGTGGAAGCCGTAGCTGTCTTTGGTTCTGCAGGTGCGGCCGCAGCTGCAGGCTGTGCCTGTGCAGCTGGCTCTGCAGGCTGTGCAGGTGCCTCAGGCTGTGCTGGGGCTGCAGGTTCTGCTGGAGCGGCTGGCTGTGCAGGTGCGGCAGCTGGTGCTGCTGCGGCTGGTGCAGCGTTGGCGTCGCCGACGCGTGCGATGACGGCGCCGACCTCGACGGTGTCATCTTCCTCGGCGAGGATTTCTACCAGGGTGCCTGCTACTGGCGATGGGATCTCGGTGTCGACCTTGTCGGTGGAGACCTCGAGCAGTGGTTCGTCGACCTCAACGGAGTCGCCGACCTGCTTGAGCCAAGTAGTAATGGTGCCCTCGGTAACGGACTCGCCGAGTTCTGGCATTTCCACGTCGGTTGCGGAACCAGAAGCTGCCGGAGCAGCTGGCTGTGCAGGTGCTGCAGGTTCGGCAGCTGCTGGGGCTGCAGGTTCTGCTGGTGCGGCTGGCTGTGCAGGTGCGGCTGGCTGTGCAGGTGCGGCAGCTGGTGCTGCTGCGGCTGGTGCAGCGTTGGCGTCGCCGACGCGTGCGATGACGGCGCCGACCTCGACGGTGTCATCTTCCTCGGCGAGGATTTCTACAAGGGTGCCTGCTACTGGCGATGGGATCTCGGTGTCGACCTTGTCGGTGGAGACCTCGAGCAGTGGTTCGTCGACCTCAACGGAGTCGCCGACCTGCTTGAGCCAAGTAGTAATGGTGCCCTCGGTAACGGACTCGCCGAGTTCTGGCATTTCCACGTCGGTGGCGGAACCAGAAGCTGCCGGAGCAGCTGGCTGTGCAGGTGCTGCAGGTTCGGCAGCTGCTGGGGCTGCAGGTTCTGCTGGTGCCGCAGGCTCCGCAGGAGCGGAACCACCGGATGCTGGCTGTTCACCCTCTTCACCGACGATTGCAATGACTTCGCCGACCTCGACAGTGTCGTCTTCTTCGGCCTTGATCTCCAACAAAACACCAGATACTGGCGATGGGATCTCGGTGTCGACCTTGTCGGTGGAGACCTCGAGCAGTGGTTCGTCAACCTCGACGGTATCTCCGACCTGCTTCAGCCACGTGGTAATCGTGCCTTCGGTGACGGATTCGCCCAGCTCGGGCATCTCAACAGAGTGCGCCATGTTTTAAAGTCTCCTCGAAATTAGTTAAACGGAAGCATTTGTCCCACAAGGATACCCGCTTTATGAGTGTTCTGGGATTTAAGGGTCAAGACACTGGGTGTTCTTTTCCTACCCCCGTTGCAAAGTATGCTGGGAGACGTGTTCAACCTATTCGGCAATAAAAAGCGGTCGTCCCCGCTCAAGCCACCACGTGGCCCCGGGGAGACGATTCGGCCTGAGGATGCCACATACTTGAAGCAGTGGGTACAAGGCCGAGCCTTCGTGGAAGGGTTCATTGAACCAGAAACTTTGGTCAATGAAATGTCTATCGTGTTGGTCGACGAAAAAGGCGATCACACGCGCCGCAGAATCGGTGGACCGAAAGGCGTTGGTGCTGTTTCGAAACTGCTTGATATTCCGATCTACGACGTGGAAGAGACCGGGTATCCAGAGCGGATGCGTCGTCGTATAGAACAAGAGCGCATTCTGCGGAAGCGCGCTGAGCAACGCGAACGTCGCGCGAAGTTCGACAAAGGCGAACACCCGGATATCTAGCGTCTACGAGATATCCGGGTGGTGTGATGGGCGAAGGATTAAGACTCTCTCAGCTCACGCAGTTCCTCGCGCACAGCGCGTTCTGCGTTCCAACGCTTGGTTACATCGCGGAGGATGGCAGCGATGCCTTCGATCTTGCCCTCGGAATCCTTGAGCATGGTGATGGAGAATTCCAGAGAAATCTTTTCACCAGTGGACTTCAGCGCAGGAGCGGACAAGGGATCCTTACCGTAGCGAGTTTCGCCGGTTTCCATCACGCGGTCCCAGCCCGTCCAGTGTGCATTGCGGTGCTTCTCGGGGACGATCAAATCGAGCGACTTACCCAAGGCCTCCTCTCGTGAGTAACCGAAAAGCGTGGTTGCGGCATCATTCCAAAACCGAATCACGCCTTTTCTATCGGCATAGATCACGGCGTCGAGCGTGGTTTCGGAAATGATCCGAGCGGACAGCTCTGCGTTCTCACTCATGGGGACCTCCTAGAGGATAAGAGTTGGACTGGAAAAGAAATTATTAGAGAAAAGTCTAACTATTTCTCTGCGAGTGTACGCAAAACATCGACAACCGTGCGGACGCCGAAGCCAGTGGCGCGCTTCGGCGTGTATCCGAAGACCGAACCGTTGTTGAACGCTGGGCCCGCAATATCAATGTGAGCCCACTGAATATCCTCGCCCACAAACGCCTCGATGTAACGACCGGCAACAAGCATGCCTGCGTTGCGCGAGTTGTGGCTGTTACGTACGTCGGCGACAGGGGACTTCAAGTCCTCGGCGGTTTCTTCAGGCAGTGGCATGGACCATGCAGGCTCGCCGGCATTGCGACCGATCTCGGCAACCTGGTCACGGAAGTCGTCGGTACCCATCACACCGGCAGTGCGCGCGCCAAGTGCCACCATTTGTGCACCGGTCAAAGTCGCAGCATCAATCAAGTAGTCTGGCTTTTCTTCGGAGGCGCGAGCAACCGCATCCGCCAACACCAAACGACCCTCGGCATCGGTGTTAATGATCTCCGAGGTCTTCCCGCCATAGTGGGTAATCACATCGCCCGGGCGCTGAGCAGTTCCGGAAGGCATGTTCTCTGCCATCGACAACCAGGTGTCAATGTGGATAGGCAGCTTTAGGCGTGCAGCGGCGATGGTGGCACCGAGCATCGCAGCGGAACCACCCATGTCCGAAATCATGTCTTCCATCTTGGAACCAGGCTTGAGCGAAATACCGCCGGTATCAAAAGTAATGCCCTTGCCAACCAGCGCAACCTCGGTAGAAGCCTTCCGAGGCGCCCAGGTCAGGTGTACCAAACGCGGTGGGCGAGCGGAACCCTGACCGACGGCAATCAGACCACCGAATCCGCCCTTTTCAAGGGCCTTTTCATCAAGGACCTCGACCTTGAGACCGACGGACTTGGCAGCATCGGCCACAAATTCCGCGTACACAGCGGGGTAGAGGTAGTTCGAGGGGGTGTTCACCAGGTCGCGGGCCATGTTGACAGATTCCGCGATAACCGTTGCGGTGACGAACCCTTCCTTCTCGGATTTATCTCCCACCACGGTGATGGTTGGGGTGGAGTCATCATCGGAAGAAGCCGTTTTAAACCCATCCCATGCGTAGCCACCCAACAACAAGCCTTCGACGAGTGGGCTGATGCCGAACTCGGAACTCACCACGGCGGTCTCGATGCCATTGAGCGAACGAGCCACGGAACCCGCAGCGCGGCGCACTGTCTCAGCATCAATGTCATCGGAGTCGCCGAGACCGAAGGAGATGACCAGTTGATCGTCGATAAGCACGCGTGTGACCTCGTCGGCCGCACCGGTGGCACCGACCGCCTCGAGTGAGGCCAGCAAACCCTCCGGAACCAAAGCGGTGACAGGTACTTCTAGGGATTCGCCCTTGGTGACGGGGACCAAAATGGCGCCTGGATTCTTCGGGGCCTGGGTGGCGAACTCGACAATGGGGACGCGACCGGTAACAGGCAATGTGAAACTCATGAAAATTGTTGTCCTTTCGTTGACTACCCACGAGCATATCTACTTCACGGAAATGGGCGCGAGTATGTTGGTATCCATGACGTCTCTTGAATTCACGGTCGAAAAGACCACCAACCCCACGACAGGAGCGGAATTAGAAGCCATCTTGGCCAATCCGCAATTCGGTAAAAACTTCACCGACCACATGATCACCATCGAGTGGACCGAGGAGAAGGGCTGGCACGATGCCCGCCTACGCCCCTACGAAGCATTCGCGATGGACCCTGCATCGACGGTGTTTCACTACGGCCAGGCCATCTTCGAGGGTCTGAAGGCATACCGCCAACCGGATGGCTCGATTGCGACGTTCCGTCCGGAGCAAAACGCGCAGCGTATGCAGCGCTCCGCTAAGCGCATGGCGATGCCACCGCTGCCGGAAGACACCTTCATCGAGGCACTGCGCCTGCTCGTCGACGCGGACCGGGATTGGGTTCCTGCCGCAGGCGGAGAAGCAGCGCTCTACCTGCGCCCCTTCATGATCTCCACCGAGGTCTCTCTCGGAGTCTCTCCGGCAAACGCCTACCGCTTTGCTGTCATCGCCTCCCCGTCTGGCGCGTACTTCAAGGGTGGCCTGACGCCAGTATCTGTGTGGCTGTCCGAGGATTACACCCGCGCTGCTCCTGGCGGTACCGGCGATGCCAAGTTCGCTGGCAACTATGCCGCTTCGCTGCTTGCCCAGGCTCAGGCCGAGGAAAAGGGCTGCGACCAGGTTGTTTGGTTGGACGCCATCGAGCACACTTACATCGAAGAGATGGGCGGCATGAACCTCATGTTCGTCTATGGTGAAGGCGAAAACGCGAAGGTTGTCACCCCTGAGCTCTCTGGTTCGCTGCTGCCTGGCGTGACCCGCGATTCTTTGTTGCAGGTTGCGCGCGATCTGGGCTACGACACCGAGGAGCGCCGCATTTCGAAGTTCGAGTGGGCCGACGACGCACGCTCCGGCGCCATGTCCGAGGCTATGGCATGTGGCACCGCGGCCGTGATCACTCCGGTCGGTCGCGTGCTGTCTAACCACGGCGAGTTCCTGGTCAACAACAACGAGCCAGGTACCATCACCATGCAGTTGCGCGAGCGCCTCACCGGCATCCAGCAAGGCACTGTCGAAGACACCCACGGTTGGGTGCACACCTTAGTTTCGGCGTAATCCGCACGTCCCAAGAGGCAAGTTCAGAGACAAAATCAGAGACAAAAAACTCCGCGGCCACCCTCACCGCGGAGTTTTTCTCTGCCCTTTTTAAGGCCCTTTTTAAGATCAGATTTCGCTTTGCGACGATTCACTCGCCTCATTGTGGTGCTCGATTTGATCCTCCAGCTCTTCACCAATCAGTTCAGCACCGGCATTGAGCAATGGCAAAGCAGCAAGGGAACCAGCACCTTGCCCGGTAGTCATCTCGAGTGCAATCAGTGGAGTCAAACCCAAGGCCTGTAAACACACCAGGTGGCAGGGTTCCGGAGAGAGCTGGCCAGCCTGGAGCCAATCCTTGGTTCCTGGAGCGAGACGCTCCGCAACGTAGGCGGCGACGGCGACATACGCGCCGTCGATAAGCATCGGTGTGCGACGCACGGCAGACTGCGCGATCACACCGACGAGCACCACGAAGCAGGGCGCGGAGATCTTTGTCAGCACTGCCTCGACATCATCGCGCTGCGTGCGGACTCTAAACATTGCGTCGCGCACAATGGAGACCTTGCGCTTCCAGCCTTCGTCGCTGATGCCGGAACCGGGCCCGACTGCGACGACAGGCTCTGTGCGGGTTAGCGCACCAAAAACTGCAGCCGCAACGGTTGTGTTGCCCACGCCTAAATCGGCAGGGATGATCAGGTCTGCTCCGGCGTCGATCTCCTGGTCAGCGAGATGCTTGCCAATCTCCAGTGCTCGTTCGAACTGCTCCTGCGTCATTGCGTCTTCGACGTCGATGGCACCGGTAGAGCGCGAAACGCGCTCGTCGCCCCATGCCTCGTGGTCGAGCGAGACATCGACGAGGCGAACCGAGGAACCTGCTGCCCGCGCCATGGTATTGACTGGGCCGGCTCCCGACTGGATTTCCATTGCCTGCTTGACCGAGTCCTCGGGCTGAAATGCGGAGACACCACGCTGTGCAATCCCATGGTCACCGGCAACGACGAGAGTGCGAATCTGACCGAATGCGTGAGGCTGCATAGTGCCCTGGCAAGACGCAACCCATGCGCCCACGCCGGTCAAACGACCATACGAACGGCCCCGTGGAGTTGAATCGATGGCAGCACCTACTCGTGAGTAAATTGCCTGGTCTGGGGGGGTAACGGCGGGGAACACCAAAGATCACACTCCATAAAGATGCGCGGTTAAAGAAGCAGGATCAAGCATAACCCTTAGACGTCTGTGCCGATTGCTACCTGAGGCTTAGGGGTACGCCACTTCCGAGGTTGGGACGCACGAGAATAGGCGTACATGCCCAGGCCGAAGCCGGTGACCGTGGTATTCGGGAATTTCTCGCGGACAGCCTTGTTGGCACCGCGGCCGATTGCAACGCCCTCGACAAGAAGCACGAAGATAAACACCAGTGCAACAAGCGACAGGATGTTCGCCAAAGCAGGGAACCACTGGCCCAGCAACATAACAACTAGCAGAGCCAGTGCACCAGGCATGACCCAGTTGTTCATGTGCTTGCGGGAATCAACCCAGTTGCGGACGTAGGCGCGCTCTGGGCCTCGGTCGCGGTCCATGAGGTAGCGCTCGTCGCCAGCATCCATGCGGGCCTGGACCTCTTTATTACGTGCGCGGTTTTCATCGCGATTCTTGCGCTTATATTCTTTCCACTCCGACTTCGTCATGGACTTTTTTAGTTCCTTATGACGCTGAGCGGATTCAGCCGCAGTCATAGCATTTGGGTCACGCACGACTCCGCGGGCGATCTCCTGATCGCGGCGCTTCGGGGTTTCCTTGCCTTTCGGAGGGGTGTAGCCCTTCGGGAGTGGCTTCTCAGTGGTCTCTGACGCAGAGGAGCTGGAGGCATTATTGGTGGCCTGAGCGTCGGACTGTGCGTCGGTGTCGGATGAATCAGATTTCTGCCAGGGGAGTTTCACCCTATTAAGGCTACAAGGTGCGAAAAGAATTCGGGAATAAGGGTGGGATCAATGTTGTTAAACAATGTAATGCCGGCGGGTAGTTTGCTACCTACCAACTTCTGATTCTTAGGAGTAGGGTGTACACCAAACCCGGTTGTTTGTCCGGTGAATAAAGCAAAAATCTAGAAGGTTCCTAGAAGTTTCAAGGAGATAATATGACCGCGCCAACCTCCTCCACCGGTGTAATCCTCACCGACGAGGCCGCAGCAAAAGCAAAGGGCCTGCTTGACCAAGAAGGTCGAGATGACCTGTCCCTGCGTATCGCAGTGCAGCCAGGTGGTTGCGCAGGCCTGCGTTACCAGCTCTACTTCGATGACCGTGAGCTCGACGGCGACAAGGCCGACATCGTCGGCGGTGTGCGCATGGTCGTAGACAAGATGAGCGTGCCTTACCTCGCTGGCGCCACCATCGATTTCGCAGATTCCATCGAGGCTCAAGGCTTCACCATCGATAACCCGAATGCCGGTGGCTCCTGCGCTTGCGGTGATTCTTTCAACTAAAGCTTTTCGCAAATATAGCCCCAGAAACCGATGAGGTTTCTGGGGCTATATTTGTTTGGGTTTGTCCCTAGAGCTTGACAGGGTAGTCACGCTGCTCGATCTGCGGATCAATTCGCTTTTCGACGAAGATACCGTGCCAGATCATGAATGCCAGAACCGTCCAGAGGCGGCGGGAATGGTCGCTGACACCATCACGGTGCTCCTTGAGCATCTCCAGAACCTCGTGGCGGTTGAAGATGTCGTCGGTCTGCGACTCGTTGATAGTGTCCTGAGCCCAGCCGTAGAGTTCGTCGCCAGCAAGCCAGTGGCGCATTGGAACCGGGAAGCCCAGCTTCTTGCGATGCAGGACGTGAGCCGGAACGATCTGCTCCATCGCCTTACGTAGTGCGTACTTGGTGGTGCCACCTGCGATCTTCTGTTCCTTCGGGATGGTCTGGGCGATCTCGAAGACCTCTTTGTCCAAGAAAGGCACACGCAGCTCAAGCGAGTTGGCCATGTTGATCTTATCAGCCTTTACCAAGATGTCGCCGCGCATCCACGTAAACAGGTCCAGATGTTGCATACGCGCCACTGGGTCCATGTCCTTAGACACTTCGTAGATAGGTGCGGTGACCTCGCGGTGATCCCATTCTGGCTTTGCCCATGGCAACACTCGCTGGAGTTGCTCCCAGTTAAAGGAACGAGCGTTGCCATAGTAACGGGTCTCCATTGGCTGCGTGCCACGATCCAGCAAGGACTTACCCTTTACCCCGTCGGGCAACACCTGGCCCAGCTTGCGCAGCCCATTGCGCAAAGGATCTGGCATCTTTTCAAAAGGTGCCAGGGAGAGCGGCTCCTTGTAAATGGTGTAACCGCCAAAGAGCTCGTCAGCGCCCTCGCCAGATAGGACCACCTTGACGTGCTTACGTGCTTCCTGAGCGACGAAGTACAGTGGCACCAGCGATGGGTCGGCGACAGGGTCGTCCAAGTACCACATGATTTTTGGAATCGCGTCAGCATATTCCTCAGGGGAGACGATCTTGACAATGTGCTCTACGCCGATGGCGGCTGCAGATTCCGCAGCCACGTCGACCTCCGAGTAGCCCTCGCGCTCGAAGCCGGTGGTGAAGGTGAGCAGATTTGGATTGTGACGTTTTGCCAAGGCAGCGATCGCCGTGGAGTCAATGCCGCCAGAGAGGAAGGAACCAACGGTCACGTCTGCTCGCATGTGCTTTTCTACAGAGTCCTCGAGGGCTCCTGCAATGCGGTTGTACAAATCCTGCTCGTGTCCCTTGGGAACTGGCTTGGTTTCAAAGCGTGGCTTGAAATAGCGCTTGGCCTCCACAGTGCCACCGGGGGTGAGAGTGACTGTGCATCCGGACTCTACGCGACGGATTTCCTTGTGCAATGATTCCGGTTCAGGAACATATTGAAGGTCAACGTAGTGCTCGATTGCGCGTCGATCAAGGTCCAGGCCTAGACCGATGTCCTCTGCCATCTCGAGGATTGACTTCTTCTCAGAAGCAAAGACAGTACCAGCCGAGGTGGTCGCGTAATAGAGTGGTTTGATGCCGAACTGGTCGCGGGCGGCAAACATTGTGCGGGTGTGGGTGTCCCAGATGACGAATGCGAACATGCCACGGAGATGCTCGACAACATCCTCGCCCCAGTGGTGATAGCCAACGACGATTGTTTCAGAGTCTCCGGAAGTCTTAAACTCGTAGCCTGCAGCCTGGAGCTGGGCGCGAAGCTCAACGAAGTTGTAAATCTCGCCATTGAAAATCAACGCGTAGCGGTCCGGTTCATCCTCAGGACCCCAGCGCAGCGGCTGATGGGAGTGTTCAAGGTCGATGATAGCCAGACGGTTGAAGCCGAACACGACATCGTCGTCATTCCACGTACCAGCAGCGTCGGGACCACGGTGACGCATGCAGGGAAGGCCCTCTTCGATGGCTGTTACGTACTGTTGCGCATTGCCGTTGGTGGTCAGCATTCCTACAAGACCGCACATGTGTAAATATCGCTCCTATATATAAGGCGTAAAACAAATTTTGATCCGAACACCTGAAAATCTGATGAGAGAAACGTGGTCGGGCATCTCCGATAAATCTTACGCGGTTCAATGCCACTACTTTAGGGGCGAACCAGGCTTTCGGGCGAACCGGACATTCCGTTTTGAAAGACCGATCTTGGGTACACCTTTAGCCGGTCCCCGAACGGGGGCCAACTTATGGATGATGTTATGAATCTTGATTGTGACCTGCGCAACTTTATATTCATAAATGTTGGTGGCGACCTGCGGATGTCGTGCCCATATCCTGTGGCGACGCCAAGAAAATGGGTCATTCAAAAGTAGGGGGTGTGATTGATCTGGGGAACTGAAACATGTCTGAGAGTTCAGTGAACTATCCTGAGAAGGTAGTAATGCTCGAATTTCGATTCGAGGCGTGTTGTGTGGACAGGAAGGTAGACACACGTGGAAAAGCGAAACAATCGTGGCTTCGCGCGAAAGTTGGGCGTCGTTGGCGCCATTGCGTTGGGTGGACTAGCTCTCGCGGGCTGTGAAGTGGCACCTCCAGAAGCTCTCTCTAATGTTTTGGATATGGGTTGGCCGGATCCGGTCACCCCTGAAGGCCAGGGCATGTACAACTTCTGGGTGTGGATCTGGCTCGCGGCTTGGACAATCGGCATCATCATGTGGAGCATCTTCCTCGTGGCCATTTTCCGCTGGAACCGCAAGCGCAAAGAGCGCTTGGGTGAGGGCGAGTTCCCGAAGCAGCTGCAGTACAACATTCCGCTTGAGCTTGTTTTGACGATTACCCCAATCGTCATCGTGATGGTGATCTTCTTCTTCACCGTCCAGACGCAGCAGAAGGTGATTGCCAACGACAAGAACCCTCAGGTCGTCGTGGACGTCACCGGTTTCCAGTGGAACTGGAAGTTCGGCTACGCAAACGTTGACGGTAATTTCACCGCCAATGGCCAGCCTTACGAAGGCTCGGACGCTGAGCGTCAGGCGGCTGCAGATGCAACGCGTTACGACGATCCAGAGCTTAAGAACGCGAACCCAATCCATGGCCAGTCCAAGGGTGACCAGTCCTACTTGAACTTCAACCAGATTGAGACCCTTGGTTCTACCGAGGAAGTTCCAGTACTGGTGCTGCCAACTAACACTCCGATTGAGTTCCGCTTGGCATCAGGCGATGTCTCGCACTCCTTCTGGGTTCCAGAGTTCTTGTTTAAGCGCGACGTGTACTCCCACCCTGAGGTGAACCAGCAGGAGCGCTCTTTCCAGATCTCCTCTATCGATGAGGAAGGTGCCTTCGTTGGTCGCTGTGCGGAAATGTGCGGTACCTACCACGCAATGATGAACTTCGAAGTTCGCGCAGTCTCCCCAGAAGCATTCTCTCAGTACATGCAGTACCGCATTGATAACCCGGCGGCCCCGAACTCTGAGGCACTCGCATCTATCGGTCAGGCACCGTTCGCAACTTCGACGCACCCATTCGTGTCGGAACGTACCGGTACCCGCGACAGCGAGAACTACGTCGATAACAACAACCCGGCATAGGAAGGGCTAGGTAATAAAATGGGACCTACATCAAAACTGTTTTACGGTCTTGCGGCGTTCTTGGCTGTAATCGCCATCGTCTACGCCCTAGGCACCAGCTGGATCTCCGATGATTCCTATCTCTATGGCTTCGAGTGGGCCGGTGGCGTTGCAATTATCCTGGCTACCGTCTTGGCTCTCATGATTGGCGGCTACCTTCACTTCACTGAGCGTCGCATGGACGTTGTTCCTGAAGACTGGGAAGAAGCTGAAGTTGAAGATGGCGCAGGCGTTCTGGGCTTCTTCTCTCCAAGCTCCATCTGGCCGTTCGCAATGGCAGCTTCGATCTTCGTCTTGGGCGCAGGCATTGCGTTCTGGCAACTTTGGATGGTTGTCCTTGGTGCGGTCTTTTTGATCGGATCCGTTACAATGCTCAACCTGCAGTACGGCATTCCACGCGAGAAGCACTAAGCTAACTGAGACTTTGAGCTAAGCTTCGCCTCGCCTTCTTTGCCACACCCGAGGGTGGAACTCTTATGAAAGAGTTCCACCCTCTTTTTTGTTTTTCTTATCTTCCGGGGTCGCGGGTCGGATACCACAAAAATCGCGTGGACGTGCGGAAAAGCCAGGAAATTTTGGCACGCTAAAGAGTGTCAATGGGGGTAGACAGTTTTCAAAGTTGCGTGATATGGAGAGCTGGAGGGGTCAACCGAAAGTATGGTTCCAGCGGATTTTGGAATTTGGGGAACTGTGACATCAATCTCAACGATTCTGTGAAACTTCCAAGTAGCTTTTGAAACAAGTTTGGATAGCTGGCAGGAAAATAAACAGTCTTCGGGTAGTACATTTCAATCGGTGCAATTGACCAGCAATAACGTGCGTCGAAAAAACGCCTAAAAAGTTCCCTGGGATTGGGAATTATTTAATTGACATTTTTATGACCTATAAAAGCGCTGGTACTCGGTTTGGCTCACATAAAGCTCTAAAAATATTCGGGGGTAAACGAGGTGACTTTCAGGTCGTTACCAGCCATACTGATAGGCGTGACGAGCGCAATTTCTAACCAAAATACGGCTGCGCAGCAACAGCGTGTGCCCGTGCTGAACCGACCAAACATGGTCAGCGTGGGTACGATCCTGTTCCTGGCGCAGGAGTTGATGTTCTTCGCCGGACTTTTCGCGATGTACTTCACATCGCGTGCGAACGGTATGGCAACAGGGGACTGGGCGGTACAAACCTCCCATCTCAACGTGATTTACGGCTTGATCATCACGATCATCCTGGTCTCCTCTTCCGTCACTTCGCAGTTCGGCGTCTTTGCAGCAGAAAGGGGTGACGTATACGGGCTGAGGAAGTGGTTCACCATCACGATCCTTCTCGGTGTTGTGTTCTTGGGCATGGTTGCCTTCGAGTACTACGAGATGATCCACGCTGGAGTGACCATTCAAAGCAGTGTTTACGGTTCGGTGTTCTACATCATTACCGGCTTCCACATGGCTCACGTGACAGCGGGCATTATCGCCTTCATCATTATTTTGGCACGTGTGTCTAAGTCGAAGTTCACGCCAGCGCAGGCAACTGCGGCGATGGTGGTTTCTTACTACTGGCACTTCGTCGATGTTATTTGGATCGGCGTTTTCACAGTGATCTACCTCATCCAGTAGTGGCCTTCACAGGCGACTTTCAATTTTTACATAGTCACTAAAGGGAAAAAGATGGATAAGAACCAAAAGAAGGTGCGCACCCGTAAGGTGAAGCGTACCGTCGCTGGCGCCGCCGCTTTGACCATAGGTCTTACTGGTGCCGGCATCATCGCATCCGCCCTTACTCCAGATGCACAGGTTGCAACCGCTCAGCGCGACGACCAAGCTCTGATTCAAGAGGGTAAGGATCTGTACGACGTTGCCTGCATTACTTGCCATGGTGCAAACCTGCAGGGTGTCCAGGACCGCGGACCATCGCTAATCGGCGTCGGTGAAGGTGCCGTTTACTTCCAGGTTCACTCTGGTCGTATGCCAATGATGTCGAATGATGCGCAGGCAGAGCGCAAGCAGCCTCGATACACTGAGCAACAGTCTCTCGCGTTGGCAGCCTATGTTGCAGCCAACGGCGGTGGCCCTGAGCTCGTGTACAACGAGGACGGCACTCTTGCAATGAGCGAACTTCGTGGCAAGAACTACAACGGTCAGATCCAAACGGAAGACGTGGCCCGCGGCGGCGAACTGTTCCGCACTAACTGTGCGTCCTGCCACAACTTCACCGGTCGTGGTGGCGCACTGTCCTCCGGTAAGTACGCGCCAACGCTAGATGCTGCCAACGAGCAGGAAATCTACCAGGCGATGCTGACCGGTCCGCAGAATATGCCTAAGTTCTCTGATCGTCAGCTCACCGCTGATGAAAAGAAGGACATCATTGCCTTCATTAAATCGACCAAGGAAACGCCTAGCCCTTCCGGCTACGCCCTTGGTGGACTTGGCCCAGTTTCTGAGGGTCTCGCAATGTGGATTATTGGCATTACCCTCGTTGGTGCTGCCGCGATGTGGATTGGATCGCGCTCATGAGTAATGAAGTGAAGAAGAATTACACGGATGCAGAACTCGACAAGATGAGTGATGCTGAGCTCGCAACCCTTGGTCTCGAGCTTGACGATGTAACCATGGCGTACCGCAAGGAACGTTTTCCTATCGAGAACGATCCAGAAGAAAAGCGTGCAGCCAACAATGTGACTTTCTGGCTTGCCCTGTCGGTCATCTTCGGCATCGCTTTCTTGGCTGTCTACATCTTCTGGCCATGGGAACCTCGCTTCCACGGCGATGAGGGCCTGGGTGTCTACACTCTGTACACGCCACTTCTTGGCCTGACCGCGGGTGTTGCGATTATTTCCCTCGGCGTCGCGGTTATTCAGTACGTCAAGCGCTTCATTCCTGAAGAGGTTGCAGTACAAAACCGACACGACGGTCTTTCCAGTGAAGTTGATCGTCGTACCACCACTGCGTTGCTCAATGACGCATGGGATACCTCGACTCTCGGACGTCGTTCGGTTATTAAGGGTCTCCTCGGAGGCTCCGGTCTGCTTGCGGGCTTGATCATCATCGCCCCACTTGGTGGCATGATCAAGAATCCTTGGCGTGCAGGAGAGATGACCTACAACGGCGACGGCACTCTGTGGACTTCTGGCTGGCACCTCTTTGATCAAGGCACGAAGCTGTACCTTGCTCGTGATACCGGTGCGATTGCTGAAGAGCATGTAGGCGAATCGGGTACTCACTTCACGACGACCGGCGTTTCCCGCCTGGTTCGAGTTCGTCCTGAGGACCTAGCCGCTGCAGGTATGGAAACTGTTTACCCATTGGCTGAGTCGGATGTTAACGATGGCAATAATTACGATCCCGCTCGTGACGTGTACACGAATCACATGCACTCGATCCACGGTCCTCGTAACTCGGTCATGTTGATTCGCCTGCGCAGCAGTGACGCACAAAAGGTCATCGAGCGCGAAGGTCAGGAAGATTTCCACTACGGCGACTACTACGCGTACTCCAAGATCTGTACGCACATTGGTTGCCCGACCTCACTGTTCGAAGCACAAACAAATCGTATTCTTTGCCCATGCCACCAGTCGCAGTTTGACGCGTTGCAGCACGGCAAGCCAGTCTTCGGCCCTGCTGCTCGTGCACTTCCACAGCTGCCGATCACGGTTGACGAAGAGGGATACCTTATTGCCAAGGGCAACTTTATTGAGCCACTTGGCCCGGCATTCTGGGAGCGTAAGTCGTAATGAGCACTAAACTCGGAAAAGCCGCGAATGCAGTTGATTCGCGCTACACAATTGCGGGCTTTCTGCGCCCTCAGCTGAATAAAGTCTTCCCAACTCACTGGTCGTTCATGCTCGGTGAGGTTGCGCTGTACAGCTTCATCATCTTGCTGCTGACCGGTATCTACTTGGCACTGTTCTTTGACCCTTCGATTACGAAGGTCATCTACGACGGCGCCTACCTGCCCCTCAATGGCGTAGAGATGTCGCGTGCTTACGCAACAGCTCTTGAGATTTCCTTCGATGTCCGTGGTGGCCTGTTCATCCGTCAGATGCACCACTGGGCCGCACTGATGTTCATGATGTCGATGGTTGCGCACATGATGCGAATCTTCTTCACCGGTGCGTTCCGTCGCCCACGTGAAGCCAACTGGATCATCGGTTGTACTCTGGTCCTGCTTGGCATGGTCGAGGGCTTCATGGGTTACTCATTGCCAGATGATCTGCTCTCCGGCGTCGGTCTGCGTATTATGTCGGCGATTATCCTTGCTATCCCAATTATCGGTACTTGGATTCACTGGGCAATCTTCGGCGGCGACTTCCCGTCCGACTTGATGCTGGATCGCTTCTATATCCTTCACGTTCTGGTTCTGCCAGGTTTGCTCCTCGCACTGATCGCGGCTCACGTGCTGTTGGTCTGGTACCAGAAGCACACCCAGTTCCCAGGTCCTGGTCGTACAGAGAACAACGTTGTTGGTGTCCGCATTCTGCCAGTCTTCGCTACGAAGGCTATCGGTATGGGCCTGTTGGTCTTTGGTGTACTTGCAGCAATGGCAGGTTTGACCACGATCAACGCCATCTGGAATCTCGGACCGTATAACCCGTCACAAGTCTCTGCTGGTTCGCAGCCGGATATCTACATGCTGTGGACTGACGGCGCAGCACGTGTCATGCCAGCGTGGGAACTCTACCTTGGCAACTACACGATTCCGGGTGCCTTCTGGGTTGTCTTAATGGCAGGTGCCATGGTGGTCCTGTTGTTCGCATACCCGTGGATTGAAAAGAAGGCCACCGGCGATAACGCTCACCACAACTTGCTGCAGCGCCCACGTGACGTTCCAGTTCGTACCGGTATCGGTGTCATGGGTATCGTCTTCTTCCTGCTGCTGACGCTCTCTGGCGGTAACGACCTGTTCGCTTACCACTTCCAGATCTCGCTGAATGCAATGACCTGGGTTGGTCGTATCGGTCTGATTATCCTGCCACCGTTGTCGTACTTCATTACTTACCGCATCTGCGTTGGTTTGCAGCGCTCCGACCGTGAGGTCCTGGAGCACGGCATTGAGACCGGCGTGATCAAGAAGCTGCCTAACGGCGCATTCGTAGAGATCCACCAGCCACTGGCCACAGATGCTGAAGGCAACGCAATCCCACTGGAGTACACCGGCGGACGCGTTCCTAAGCAGATGAACCAGCTCGGTTACTCCGACAGTGAGTCTTCCGGTATCTTCTCCCCAGATGATCCTGATATCACTGCACGTCGTGCACAGATCAAGCGCGAGAACCATCACGAAGAAACGCGTGCTCTCGCTGCTCTCAACGAGGAGAATCGTCGTCGAGACATTGAAGCCGGACGTGACTAACATCGGCTAGATTTAGCGCTCACAAACGCGCCCTACATATATATGTAGGGCGCGTTTTCGCATTCCTTCTGGAGGCACTTTTGGTGAACTTAACCGGTTTTCATATGTTGTGGTTGATGTGGATGTGACAACTTCTTTTGGAAAGTGAGGAAGGTCACATCACGTTCCAGGGTCTATTTAGTGGCGGAATTTTAGCCGAGGAATTCTAGTTTGTACGCCAAAATGGCCCCAAGGAACCTGCTGGTCAGGTGAACTAATTCAAGTCGGTCCCAAGAGGATTTCAAAACCTCTGAAAATTGCACTCCCAATGAACTCGGAATGGTTTCAGCTAAATAACGAGAAGATAACGAGCGGGTCGTTGGACAAACCTTGTTGCCGTTTCGTAACCTAATTGAGACCTTGCGGCCGAACGGTACGCACGGAACACCAATTGAACACATATTGCCGAACTTGGCCGGATCTACAGTTTCACCCTGGAGCTGTCCGGTCGGACCGGGGAACCACAGAGTTTTCCTGGGGCGAAGACATCGTAAGGGTGGCTGGATCAGATATCCGTTGCCATGGAGCGGTGGAAGGTTAATTCCGAAACCTAGCCCGTCAGCTAACTCGGTAGGCGTTATAGGAAGATATGGAGAACATTCGTGGGACAGCACCGTCGCCTGAATACGAAGACCGCACGTAACATCGCTGCAGTATCTGCAGTTGCACTGAGCACCACCCTTTTGGTGCCAACCGCTGCAAACGCAGCTGAGGTGACCGTACCTGGCACCAACCTGAGCTCTGAGGTTCCTGGAATTGAGAACATTGCAGGCATTGCGAACATCCCGGGCATTGAACAGTGGATCCCATCCTTGGCCGGCCAGTCCGACAACAGCAACGTCCAGGCGGCAATTAACCAGGTTCGCCAGATCCCAGGCACAGCCGCAGTTCCAGGATTCAACGAGTGGCTTAATGGGGTAGAGGCTCAGGTTGCGCCTGTAGCAGAGACTACTTACTCCGCTGCTGCTTCTGCACCTGCTGCAGCCGCACCGGCACCAGTTGCTCAGCAATCCACTGGTCAGAACATTGTCGACATTGCTCGCTCTAAGATTGGCTCCCCTTACGTCTACGGCGCAGCCGGCCCTAACTCCTTCGACTGCTCCGGTTTCACCTCCTGGGTCTACCAGCAGGCAGGTAAGACGATTCCACGTACTTCCCAAGCGCAGGCAGCACAGGGCACAAGCGTTTCCCGTGAGAACATCCAGCCAGGAGACATCATTGTCTACTACAGCGGTGCTTCCCACGTTGGCATCTACGCGGGCAATGGCATGATGATTGACGCACTGAACTCTGGTTCCCCAGTGGCAGAGCGTCCAATCGACTACATGCCAATTCACTCGATCGTGCGCTACTAGTCTGCGCGAATATGATGCCCCGTGAGCGCCAAAAGCGCCCCGGGGCATTTGTGATCAACAACACCAAAGATATATTAGATAACGGTTTAGTTAAGCTTGTTATGCATCGTGGTAACAGCTAAAGTGGCTACCGTTAAAGCTTGACTTCCTCCCTTTTAGCCTGGCAGGACAACCACGGTCCTCGGCTTGGGAGACGTGTTTTTAGAGGAGATTTCCCAGTGGCAAAGCACCGCGCAACCGGTCGTCGTTACGCTCTTGTTGCTTCTTCTATTGCGACAGCCGTCGTAGCCGGAACAGTCGTTGTTCCTGCGCAAGCAGATTCGGTCGATGACCTGATCAAGGAGATGGAAGGCATCTCCCAGCAGGCTGGCGCTAAGAATGAAGCGGTAAAGCAGCTCGAGATTGAGATTGAGCAGTCGCAGAGCAAGCTCGATGCCCTCGGCTCGGAGGCAGCAGTTGCCAACGCAGCTGTGCAAGATGCGAACAACGTGCAAAGCGGATTCCAGGGCGATGTGAACGGCATTGCAACATCGAAATACCGCAATGTCCAGAATGACTCGCTGATTTCCACCATGGAGTCGGGCAACCCGCAGACCGTGATCGATCGTGCAGCGTACTTGGGCGCAATCTCGCGGAACACTGAGCGCACCCTAGGCCAGCTGCAGGACGCAACTCAGACAGCGGCAGACCGTGCGAACGCGGCCAATATCGCTGTAGTTGAGGCCGAATTCTACAAAAACCAGCTGGACTCGAAGCATGCGAAACTGGACCAAGAGCGCAGCACTCTCGAGTCCCAGGTCCAGGACATGCAGCAGCGCATTGACTCCCTCAGTGCGGAGCAGCGTCGTGCATGGGAAGAAAAGGATCAGCCTGAGGTTCCGAATCCAGCAATTGGCCAGCCAGAGTCTTCCTCTAGTGCGGTTGCGGTTGTTTCCGCAGCAGGTTCTTCTGCAGTCTCTGCGGCTTTGTCCAAGCTTGGTTCCCCATATGGCTGGGGTGCGGCAGGCCCAGACGCTTTCGACTGCTCGGGTCTGATGTACTGGGCTTACCAGCAGCAGGGCAAGTCCATTCCGCGTACCTCGCAGGCGCAGCTCGCCGGTGGGCAGTCGGTGTCTACCTCTGATCTGCAGCCGGGCGACATCATTGGCTATTACCCAGGTGTAACCCACGTGGGCATGTACATCGGTAATGGTCAGGTTGTGCACGCTTCTGACTACGGCATTCCAGTCCAGGTTGTTGCCTATGATTCAATGCCAATTCAGGGCGCAGCCCGCTACTAAATGGTCACACTGCTTGTAACGAATGATTTCCCGCCTACCGTAGGCGGGATTCAGTCGTATTTGAGAGACTTTGTCTCAACAGTAACGCCTGAGAAAATAATCATCTTTGCATCCACCCAGGACGCCGCAGAGGCGGAGAGGTTCGATGCAGATTTCCCTTATCAGGTAATTCGCTGGCCGCGAAAGGTAATGCTGCCTACCCCGGCAACTATCCGCGAGATGCAGAAAATCATCCGCGAGCACAGTATTAATACAGTGTGGTTCGGTGCAGCAGCACCCCTGGCTGTCATGGGCGCAGCAGCGCGAGCAGCAGGGGCGCAACGCGTTGTCTCTACCACCCATGGCCATGAGGTCGGATGGTCGATGATCCCAGGTGCCAGGCAAGTGCTCTCCATAATTGGGCAGTCTTCCGATGTAGTCACGTACATCTCGAAATACACGCTGAATCGTTTCCGCACAGCCATTGGCACTCACCCAGAGTATGTCCGCCTTCCTTCGGGCGTGGACACTGACTATTTCCGCCCGGCTACGCCACAGCAGCGCTTGCAAACCCGGGAGAGGTTTGGCATTGGTGATCAGCCACTTATCGTTTGTGCCTCTCGGCTCGTCCCGCGCAAAGGCCAAGACCAACTTATCCGTGCGATGGAGGCAGTAATTAAGGAATTCCCTGAAGCTCAGCTCGTCATCGTGGGCAAGGGATACTACGGCACAACGCTGGAAGTGCTGGCCCAGGATCTTCCGCACAACGTCACTTTCACGGGAGCAGTACCACGCGACGATCTTCGCGACCTTGTCGCCGCCGCTGATATCGCTTCGATGCCGTCGCGGACTAGGGGAGGGGGCCTCGATGTCGAAGGCCTAGGCATCGTCTATCTTGAGGCGCAGGCTTGCGGCGTGCCCGTGGTTGCGGGCAATTCGGGGGGTTCGCCGGAGACTGTCACCCCCGAGACGGGCATCGTCGTTGACGGCAATAGCCAACGTGAGCTCGAAGAAGCATTGCTGGAGTTGCTGGGGGATGCGCCTCGTCGTAAAGCGATGGGCGAAGCAGGTCGCCGCCACGTCTGCGCGCACTGGACCTGGGACCACCTAGGCAAAAAGCTCGGCGCGGTGCTCGAAGGCGAACCTGCGGAAGCGGTTGAGCACGGCAACGTATAGGCTTAATCGCTATGTCTACCCCCACATCTTCAGTCGGTGCGCTCACCGTTGGCTTCGATATCGGCGGCACGAATACACGCGCCGGCGTCGTGAATGAACACGGCGAAATCCTTGCCAGGGCCTCGGATCGCACTCCGGAAACCTCTGAAGAGATGGTGCGCACAATCATTTCGCTTATCGACGAATTGCGCTCCTCCTATGACATCTCCGCCGTGGGTGTTGCTGTTGCGGGGTTCTTGGACCGAGACTGCGAAATTGTGCGCTTTGCGCCGCATCTCCCGTGGCGCGACGACGCTCCCGTGCGCGCCATTTTGCAGGAAGCAACAGGGCTTCCCGTGCGTCTGGAGCATGATGCCAACGCTGCAGCCTGGGGCGAATTCCGCCACGGCGTGGCCAAAGACGTGGATACCTGGGTGTTTTTTGCCCTGGGGACCGGCATCGGCGCGACCCTGATGATCGATGGAGAAGTTTACCGTGGCTCCTACGGTACTGCCCCGGAAATTGGCCACATCACTGTGGTTCCGGGTGGTCGCGCGTGTTCATGTGGAAAGCGGGGCTGTTTGGAGCGTTACGCTTCCGGTACGGCACTTGTGGATACGGCGATGGAGATCGCCACTCGTGGTGGTTACGAAAGTACAAAACTGTACCGCAAGGTCGTGGGCAAACGGGCCTCGGGAAATGACGTCATGGATGCAGCACGCGCCGGAGATGCATTGGGCGTTGCGACGATTGAAGAATTCTCGATGTGGCTAGGACAAGGCCTAGCAATGGTTTCGGACATCCTAGACCCAGAGCTGATTGTGGTTGGCGGCGGGCTGAGTGCTGATGCTGATCTTTACCTAGACGCTGCAACGCAGGTCATGAGTAAAAATATTGTGGGGGCCGGTTATCGTCCACTTGCACGGGTGATTCGCGCGGAACTCGGCCCTGAGGCAGGTATGATTGGTGTCGCTGATCTAGCGCGCGAACGTACTCAGTAGCGTATTTACCAAGGAGAAACTAATGCATAATAAGTGGTATTGGCTATATAAGTACGTCCTCCTCGGTCCACTCGCACGGATCTGGTCTCGCCCGAAATACGTCGGTGGCGAAAATGTCCCGAAGGAGGGGCCAGCTATTATGGCCTCGAATCACCAGTCGGTATATGATTCTTTCGCTTTTCCATTGGTGTGCCCACGCCAAATTGTGTTCCCAGCGAAGAGCGAGTACTTCACCAAGCCTGGATTGAAGGGGCGCTTTCAGAAGTGGTTCTTCACTTCGGTAGGGCAAATCCCAATTGATCGCGAATCCGAAAACGCCGGCGATGCGCTGACCGAAGCCGCGAAAAAGGTTTTCGAGGACGACGGTTTATTTGGCATCTACCCGGAGGGAACGCGTGCTCCTGACGAGAGGGTATACAAGGGTCGCACAGGCATGGCACGAGTGGCCATGGCCAGCGGTGTTCCCGTGATTCCTGTCGGTATGCTCAATACGGGCAAAGCCAACCCCATTGGCACTACACTGATTCGTCCCGTCAAGGTGGAGGTGCGAATCGGTGAGCCGATCAATCCGCGAGAATGGGCGAAGGAAAATGGCTATGACCCAGATTCTCGTGAGGTGATGCGTCCGTTTACGGATTACGTCATGCACACGCTCTCGGAGTTGACCGGCTATCCGTATGTCGATGCTTATGCTTCCGATGTGAAGAAGTCTTTGGCGGAAGGCAAGGGCTATCCGAAGGGCCTTGAACCGGACGTCCAATCCTAAGAAAAGCCTTTTGATAAGACTTTAAAATTTCACAGCGTTTGGGTTCGAGCCTCTGAACAGGTAAGATGGAAACCATTTGCAAGACATTAGGTTACTGTTATGTGAATTTTATGTTCTGAGGTGTTTCTGAGGTATGGCATCCCAACGTCTGATTTGGCCCGATGTAGCAAAAGGTCTATCTATTATGGGCGTTGTCGTTCTCCACGTTTCTCTCCTGATTCCAGGAGCACGCGACACGCTCCTTTCCCAGACCAACGCTTTATTAGATCCGCTTCGGATGCCGCTGTTTTTTCTTGTCAGCGGCCTATTTTCCACCAAAGTATTCAACTTTAGCTTTGGCGAGCTATTTCGTCGTCGGCTGTGGTTCTTCATTGTGCCTTATCTTGTGTGGGTGCCGGTGGAGATTGGTTTATATAACTGGACTGCCCAAATAGTAGGTAGGGCCGTGCCACTAACGGGCGAGGATTATTTCACCCAAATAATCACGGGCAGGAACATGGCATGGTTCCTTTATGCGCTGGTGTTGTTCAACATCGTGCTGTGGGCAACGAAAAAGTTGCCGTGGTGGGCCACGGTCTTGGTCTCACTCAGTCCAATTCTGGCCATGCCACTGAACCACGAAATCCCGATCGTCGCAAAGGCGATCATGTACATGCCAATCTTCATTGCTGGTGCGTACCTGCGACGCTACATTTTGGAGTTTGCAGAGCGAGGATTGTCTCCGGTGAACTTGTTAATAGCTTTGGCAACTTTTCTCACCGCTGTGGCGCTGATTGTGTCCTGGAATAACTTCGTGGCTTCCGAGGCACCGCTGGAAATACCCGTGATATATTTCCCCCCGTTTGGACACGCAGAAGTGCAGTTGGTGGTCAACCTCGTGCAGTACTTTTTGATGCTGCCATTCGGTGTATTGCTTGCGGTCGCCCTGTCCTATGTGCGATTTATTGCTGTTCCACTGCAGAAGTTGGGGCAAAACACGTTACCGATTTACCTGGGCCATCCAATCGGAATGACACTGCTGATTTCTCTGCCTCGCGTGTACTTTGACCTTCCAATTGGCGTGGATGAAACGAACCCGTGGATGTCGAAGTACCTGTGGATTGGCCTTGCTTTGGCTGCAGCGTGCCTTGGTGCACTGGGCATGTGGTTGGTGGGTAAAATCCCAGGAGTACGCTGGACTCTCTACCCACCAAAGTTGCCGGAACTTGGTTCTGTCACAGAGCTTCCAGATACGCAGCGTGCAAACGATAAGCAGGTATCCGAAGAGTCTGGGTCATTTGGGTCTTCTGGGGCCTCCCAGCGAACCTAAACGGTAAGAATTAAGAAAGAAACCACTACATGGATAAAGTACTAGCAACCCGATTGACGCTCTCTGTGGCGATTATTATCGGATATTTGGTTGTCGCGAGCCTAAATTTCCACGTTGGTACACTTTCGCCGATCTTGATGCTGGCGCTAGTTCTGGTTCTTTTTGTACCTGTTCGAAACAAGCAGGGAAACAAGAAGAACAAACAAGAGCAGCACTAGAATCCTAGAATCAGACATATACAAGTTCAATGGAAATGGGCGTGTCAATCACGTGAGGTACTTTTACGACACCGAGTTCATCGAGAATGGGACGACGATCGACTTAGTCTCCATCGGTATCGTGGGCGAAGACGGCAGCGAGTATTACGCGGTGTCCACTGAGTTCGACTCATCCAAGGCGAACTCTTGGGTGCGCGAGAACGTTTTGGCAAAGCTTCCCAATCCGCAGGATCCGGTGTGGAAGTCGAAGGACACCATTCGTGACGAGGTACATGCATTCATCACCAAGCAAGTGCCACGTCCCGAGCTGTGGGCCTGGGTTGGCGCCTATGACCATGTTGTTTTCGCTCAATTGTGGGGCGACATGGCCGCGATGCCAAAGAATCTGCCTCGTTTCACCCACGAGCTGAAGCAGTACTGGGAAATCGCGGGGCGTCCGAACCTGCCGGAATCGCCAGATGGAAATCACGACGCGTTGGTGGATGCCCGCCACAACCTTGCCAAGTTCAAGGCTTGCATGAGGTCCATGCCGATTGACGGCCGCGGACGTGCACACCGCTAAGCGCACACCGCTGACAGTCCCACCAAGTGGGCATTTATTTCCCTCTTCTAGGGATTCTCCAGCTTACGTGCTACAACTATGTATGTGAGTTGGACTATTGATATCCCTGAAACGATGCTCCCGGATCTCCCTCCGCTGCCGGGTGACCTGAACGAGAAGTTCCAAGACGTCATTTCCCGCCCGGCGCATCAGCAGCCAAGCTGGGATCAGGCGCAGGCCGACAACGTCCGAAAGATCCTTGAGTCTGTCCCGCCAATTGTGGTGGCCCCTGAGATTCACAAGCTCAAGGCGCAGTTCGCTGACGTTGCCAACGGCAAGGCCTTCCTGATCCAGGGCGGCGACTGTGCTGAGACCTTCGAGTCGAATACGGAACCGCATATCCGTGCAAACATTAAGACTCTGCTGCAGATGTCCGTTGTTCTGACCTACGGCGCATCCATGCCAGTGGTGAAACTGGCCCGCATCGCCGGCCAGTACGCAAAGCCACGCTCGTCTGACTTGGACGCGAACGGTCTGCCGAACTACCGCGGCGACATTGTCAATGGTGTCGAGCCAACCGAAGAAGCTCGTCGCCACGATCCAGCACGCATGGTGCGCGCGTACGCCAACTCGGGCGCGGCCATGAACTTGGTCCGCGCGCTGACCCAATCGGGCACAGCTGATCTGCATAATCTCAACGAGTGGAACCGCGAGTTCGTAGCTAACTCGCCTGCGGGTGCGCGCTACGAGGCGCTCTCCCGCGAGATTTCGCGTTCCCTCGCGTTCATGGATGCATGTGGCGTCAACGACGAGCACTTGCGCACTTCGGACATTTACGCTTCCCACGAAGCACTGCTGGTTGACTACGAGCGCGCCATGCTGCGCCTTGCTGAGGACGAGAACGGTGAGCTGAAGCTCTATGACCTCTCTGCCCACCAGCTCTGGATCGGCGAGCGCACCCGCGGCATCGAAGACTTCCACGTGAACTTCGCGGCGATGATCGAGAACCCAATCGGAATCAAGATTGGCCCGAAGATTACCCCTGAGGAAGCTGTTGCGTACGCGCACAAGCTGGACCCTAACTTCCAGCCGGGTCGCCTGACCATGGTGGCACGCATGGGCCACGAAAACGTCCGCACCGTGCTGCCTGATGTGATTAAGGCTGTCGAGGCTTCCGGTCACAAGGTGATCTGGCAGTCCGACCCAATGCACGGCAACACCTTCACCGCCTCGAACGGGTATAAGACTCGCCACTTCGACAAGATCATCGACGAAGTCCAGGGCTTCTTCGAGGTACACCGGGAACTGGGCACCCACCCAGGTGGCATCCACATCGAGCTAACCGGTGAGAACGTCACCGAGTGCCTCGGTGGTGCGCAGGATATCACCGACGTTGACCTGCCTGGTCGCTACGAGTCGGCCTGTGACCCTCGTCTGAACACCGAGCAGGCGCTCGAGCTCTCCTTCCTCGTCGCGGAGATGTTGCGTTACTAAGATTTCGCTTCTCGACGACAAAACCGCCCGCCTCCCACCTGCACATCTTGTGCGTGGGGGAGCGGGCGGTTTGGTGCTTTAGCGGGGCTATTTCTTGCTGTTGACTTTAATTGTCGTGCCAGCGGAAACTGCGTCTCCGGCCTTCGTGGTTTGAGAGGTGATCTTTTCGTCGTCGTAACGCGAACTTTTGTTGAGCTTGAGCCCGATGCTTTCGAGTTGGTCTCGGGCATCCTTGACGCTCATGCCTTCGAGGTTGGGTACGGTGACGCGACCTGGAAGAACGAGGCGGACGTCGGCCTTGCCGGGCTCGAGATTTGTCCATGCCGCCGGGTCGGTTTTGATCACGCGGTTGGCGTTGTCGGAGACAACAGCTTCGTCGCGGGTGGCCTTACCAACGCTGAGACCGGCTTCTTTGAGAGCGTCGCTGGCATCGGTGGCGTTCCACCCGGTGACGTCGGGAACCGTCAGAGCATTGGAAACAATGAGATCCACGGTGTCGCCGCGCTTGAGCTCGGAGAGGCGGGCGGGCGAGGTAGTGATGACATTGCCCCCGTAGATTTCCTTGTCGAATTTCTCGGTCACCTCGCCGACATTGAGACCGGCTGCCTCAATTTGCGCGATGGCGTCTTCTTGAGGAATTCCGCGGATATCGGGCACGGCGATGGGCTCTGGTCCCTTCGATACCGCCACAGTGACGGTACTGCCGATATCGAGGGCCGTGCCGGCAGCCGGATCGGTCTGTGCAACCGAGCCGACTGGGGCGCTAGTGGAATAGACCGACTCTCCGGTGGCTACTTGGAAAGTGCGCTCGCTGGCCAAAGCTCGGTAGTCTTCCACGCCCATACCTGCCGGGATTTCAGGCACGGTGGGACGGCCCTGGGAAATCAGCAGGGTCACGGGATCGCCCGGAAGTGCCTTTCCACCCATGGGTGGTTCGGTGCCTACGGGTTGATCTGCGGGAACGGTGTCGTCGTAGACGATTTGGGTGGTTGGCTCGAAACCGGCTTCGGTAATTGCGGTGACCGCTTGCTGGCGATCCATGCCCAAGACCTGGGGGATCTCACCGTAGCGGCCAGAACCAAACCACCATGCGCCAATGGCCACGGCTCCTGTGAGAACGGCAATGACAACCAACCACACAATGAGAGAGACTTTGGAACGATTAGTTTCTGGGGCTGGGACCTGCGACTTGACCTCGGCGCGTTGGTGTTGCTCCACTTCACGGTGAGCGGGTGCCGACTGGGCCTGTTGGTCCTGTTGGGGCTGGGCCTGCTGGGTTTCGATGCGGGTTTCGGGTTGCGGGGACGCCGCTGCTGGAATGATTGCTGTCTCGTTAGCAGGAGTAGCAGAGGAGACTGGCTGCGGATCCGCCTGGGGGAAGGCGTAGGTTTGCGCGTTGTCGCGGGCGTTATTTTCAAGAATTGACGTCTTGGATTCCGGCCCGTCGACGATCTCGGTTGGGTCAGTGCCCGAATCTGCATCAGCGTCCCGAGACGCCGTCATATTGGTGGGGATCGCTGCCACTCGGTGCGCCGCGGAATTAGTTGGTACGGGCACCGTGTAGGCAGGCAGGTTCAGCTCGGCAGCGACATCGTCTAAAGCTGCGAGGAATTCCCCGGCATCGCTAAACCTGTCCTGCGGATCTCTTGCTGTTGCAGTGGCCACGAGCTCGTCGAAAAGCTTTGGTACGCCTGCGATCTTTGACGAGGGGGCGGGCACGTCGTCGTTAAGGCGTGCGAATGCGTGCGTGAGCTGGGAGTCTCCCGAAAAAGGAGTCTCTCCTGTCAGGAGCTCATATAAGACGATGCCGGCTGAATAAACATCCGATGCTTGCGTAATTTCGGAGCCATCGACCTGCTCGGGGGAGAGGTAGGCAACCGTGCCCACGATTTGGTCTGTGGAATGTTTGGAATCGCTGGCGGCGCGGACAAGGCCGAAATCGGCAAGCTTGACTCGGTTGTCGCCGTTGATCAAAATGTTGTCGGGCTTGATATCGCGGTGGACCATGCCCTTCGCGTGTGCGACAGATAGACCCGTCAGCACGGCGCGCATGACCGATGTGGCTGCATGCGGTGGCATGGGGCCGCGCTCGGCCAATAACTCACGCAGCGTGCCACCGGTGATCAATTCCATAATCAAAAATGCGTGGTCGCCGTGTACCGAAAAGTCGTACACATTGACCAAATTCGGGTGTGAGAGCTGCGCCATGGCGCGCGCTTCCCGAGTAAAACGGGACATGAAAAGTTCGTCATCGACGTACTTGTCGTCCATGACTTTCGCCGCGACTTCCCGGCCTAAACGCTCGTCGACGCATCTGTACACCGTGGACATGCCACCGCGCGCGATCGGGCGATCGATGCGGTACCTATCCTCCAGATAATCTCCAACTGCGAGCTGACTCATGGCACCAAGTATGGTGCACATCGGCGCTCAAGTGGTAGTCGAACCCGGGTAATACGTAAACTATCTACTGTGACTAACTCAGCGACTAACCCAGTTTCGGATTCCATTTCGGGAGATTCGGAAGATAATGCACAAACCAGCGGAGTTCCCGCCGAAGAACTCGCAGCGCTGCTTGAAGGGGAAGAACTCCTTGCTCTGCCGGACGTGTCAGAGCGTCTCGGTGTTGTAGTTACTAAGGTCCACGACCTGTTGAATAACAATAAGCTTGTGGCTTATGTCGTGGACGGCAAGAAGTACATCCCGGCTGTGCTGTTGGACGGAGACGAACTAAACAAATTCGTTGCCAGCGCGGTCACCGTCCTCAAAGACAACGATTATTCCGATGCGGAAATCTTGCGATTCCTGTTTACCGCGGATGACACCTTGCCAGGCCGTCCCGTGGATGCACTCCATGGCCACGGCGCGCGCGAAGTAATTAGGCGTGCGCAGGCGATGGCGTTTTAGCTTTTTCCGGGAAGACATACGTTGCGGCAAGCCATGCCAAAACCAGTCCGATTCCAACGAACCACAGGTCATAGAACCTGTGGTTTCCTCCGCCGGTAAAAGCCAGCGAAAGAAACACAGATGCACCAGTGGTGAGGCGCAATACCCATGTCGGCGGGCGGAAAGTGCCCACCAGGCTAATTACCGATGCGTAGTACCACGGTAGGGCAACCGCATTGACCAAATACGCCCACAGATATGCAAGGGTTGTGCCCATAATCGCACGGCGATCGTTCTGGCGAAACAGCCACCAAATCACCACCAGTCCCACCAACATGGCAATGGTTCCCACGGTACGAGCAACCGAAAGTACTTGGTTATAGGGGAAGAGCTCGTCGAAAATCTGGATAAACGGGGTGACAAGGTCGGTCACCAGCGTCGGCAGCGATAGGGGATTAACCACCTTCGAGTTGCCGGAAATCTCTGCGAGCCAGCCCCACGAGGAGCCGGATGCCCAGGTGACAAAACTGACCACGGCCAGCGTCAAAGCGACGCCAACGACACCCGAGATCAAGAACACCAGAACCTTTCGGCCAAGTTTTGCGTCCTTGCCAGCGAAGTAGTTGGTGGCCATCCACACCACGAATGGCAGCGCGATCGCAGCAGTTGCCTTCAGCGATACCGCAACAGAGATCAGAACTACCGAAGCCACAAACTTGCGATTCAGCGCGCACAAGATACCAACGGACACGAGCCCTACCATGATCGATTCGTTGTGCATACCGCCGACCATGTGCAGGATCATCAGCGGGTTAGCCACGCCGATCCACAGCGCTAAGGCGGGATCGCCGCCTAGTTTCTCCGCAATCTTTGGAATTGCCCACGCAACCGCTGCAAAACCCAGTAGCGAAATCAGCTTATAAGCGATCACACCAGCAGCTACGTTATCGCCGACGACGGTGGTGACCCCTTCACCTATCCACAAATGCAGTGGCCCATACGGAGTCGTGGTGTTGCGCCAATCGTGCGAGACCTCGAGCAAGTATGGCCCGGGATTGATCGCCGCGCCCTCGGTGTACGGATCGAATCCGTCGCGCACCATCGCGCCCTGCATGAGATACGAGTACACATCGCGCGACAGGATCGGGGCGGACACGACCAGCGGCGCCACCCACAGCCACAGGCTCCGGCGCACGGTGGCAAAACGCTCGATATCGCTTTCAGGCTTATCGACGATCACCCGGCGCCCCACTTGAAGCCACCCAAGAATGAGCAGCAGGATGCCAATTAAAAGGACAACTTCAAGGATTCCCTTGGCATGCCCAAAAGCGAGGAAATTCAGCCCCAGGGCATCAATCACACCGCCGCGATTGCGCGTGGCACCGGCGCCAAAGGAGCCAAGGGCGATCATGATAGTGCCGATCACGCCCCAGGTTGTGGGAGAGACATTTGCTATTTTCTGCCACATTATTTGCGTCGCTCAGTCATTTTGATGGCCAGTTGACGCAGGTCTTCGGTGACCTCGGGCTCGATTCCAGCATCTGTCAGGTGCTTGAGCCCGGAGACGGTCAAGGATGAGATCTGCTCTTCAATAACGTCAACGGCTCCGGTCGAGGCAATGATGGAGGCAAGCTCACTAATCTTCTCGGCATTAGTTTCAGAACCGACCCCCGCGCGCAGGGTTGCTGCGGCGGCTGGGTCGGACTCGTCGGCACGCGATAAAGCAATAGCGAGCAACACCGTGCGCTTACCTTCGCGCAGGTCGTCGCCAGCAGGCTTACCTGTTACGGAGGGGTCGCCGAAGACGCCGAGGAGGTCGTCGCGAAGCTGAAAAGCGATGCCGATATCGGTGCCGTAACCACGGAATGCCTCAATGACTTCTGGCGAAGCCCCGGCTAGTGCGGCACCAAGGTGCAGCGGGCGTTCGATAGTGTACGCCGCGGTTTTGAAGCGATTTACGGCGTTGGCGAGCTCGGGGCTTTCGTTGCCGGATGCCTCCAAAGAAATATCGAGGAGCTGGCCACCGATGACCTCGGTGCGCATGGCGCGCCACGGTTCGGCGGTGCGATCAAGCGCAGCGTGGGAGAGACCGGAATAGCGCCACATATCTTCCGCCCAGACTAAGGCGAGGTCGCCTACAAGGATTGCTGTGGATTCGCCGAAGTGCGCAGAGTCGCCTGCCCACTTCTGTTCGCGGTGAGCTGCCTCAACTGCGCGATGAACAGTGGGATTACCGCGCCGGGTATCGGAGGAATCGATGATGTCATCGTGGATCAGCGCACAGGCCTGGATGAATTCCAGCGAACTTACGGCGCGCAGCACTGCCTGCGGGTCTTCGGCGGAAGTTTTCAAGCCACCGGCACCGACGAATCCAGCCCAGCCGTAGAGTGGGCGAACCCTTTTGCCTCCATTGAGAACAAAGTCTCGGAGGTAGTTAACCGCCTCAGTAACCGGACGCCCAATACTGGCCACCTTCTCTGACTGCTCGTCGAAGAATTGTTCCAGTACGTGCTGGGTTGCTTCAGGAACATCATTCAATGAAAGCTTGCGGAGATCCTTGGCTTGATTATCCGGGGCTTGATTATCCGGTGCGCTCACGCGAAAACTCCTTGGTCGGTGAATCGTCGTCCCTCTTACAGTACCCACCTGAGGCTGGAACCATTATTACAGCCGGACTGTGCGTAGCGAGGCTTAGCGAGGCTTAGCGAGCATCCAATGGCAATGCGCGACCTAGCACGGCAAAGGGGCGCTCATCACCTTGATAATAGAAGTTGCGCAAGACGTCCTTGAAACCGAGAGAGCGGTAGAGGCCAAATGCTGGGTTGTTTTCCTGCTCCACTTCTGGGGTGGAAAGCGCGACGAAAGAGGCGGGAGCGTTCCACAAGAGTTCGGTCAGGAGACGACGACCGATTCCGCGCACCTGCAGGCGAGGTGTCACATGAATCTCGGCAACTTCGAAGTAGCTATGCAGCAGCTCGAGCTGCTCTGGGGTGGCACCGCCTGCTTCTTTGAAACCGCGCCGGAGCTGTTTATCCCACCAGCGGTCGGGGGAACCGAGGAAACCGTAGGCCACTCCAATGATTTGGTCTTCTAATTGGGCAATCAGCGCGGTAAACCCCGGTTGGACGATTTCGCGGCGCCATACGTTGATGCGTTGCATGCGAATTGACGGTGAGTACCTCATTGCTTCGATATAGATATCGACGAGCTCCGGGGCTAGGACCGAGAACTCGGGCCCCGTTAGGCGGCGGATCGTTATACTCACACCCCTTATCGAACCACGTTCGCTGTCGAAGTGGGAGCCTTTTGGGCGAATAAACCGGGTGAAATTCGAGGAAAGCTGTTCGTTGTGAGTAAGGGCTTGGCATTATCGCTGGTAAAAGAGCGAAACCTCTAGCTTTTTTCGAACACATGATCTATAATTGGGGTGTGGCAGTCGAACACAGGTTTTAGTCTTAACTCATTCATTGATCAGGTATGGCATCCGCAATTACTCACAACTACGAAGGTAAGGGGCAGTAATGAACAGCGTTATTTCAGCAACTACCGGCTCAGTCTCTGGAGCGCCTACCCGTGTGGGTAAGAGTGGTGCGTTCTTGTCTTCTGCCGAATCACTTCTTCACTCGGCTCAGACTTACCTTCAGGAAGGCAAGCTTGACTTAGCTCTTGAGTATGCATATCGTGCGGCTCTGCGCGTTGCGGGTGCGGTAAACGCGGATTCTCCGGTTATCCGGAAGCGCAAGCGGCTTCCTTCCAGTGCTTGGCAGCGCCTTGCTCTTACGGGTGCGAGCGGTCAGAAGTGGGCCACAGAATTTGAGCAGTACTCGGCCCTGCGTGGGCGCGTAGCATCTGGGATTGTTACCTCGCCGAATCGGGCAGTGGTGGAGCGAGTTTTTAGTCTCGCTGCGGAGTTTTTTGCGGAGGTTTCTTACGGCGATTCTTTGGGCGAAACTGAGGTGGTTTCCGCTGCATAATTCTACAGTTGGGGGTGGCTTTTAAAGGCGATTCCACGGCGGGGAACAAACAGGTTACGCTGTACGTTAAGAGGGTAAGAGGTTCCATTTTTAAGGGATACCTAACATCTATCGCCGGGAGGAATTGTGGCCCTTTCAGAGCAGGAGCAGCGTGCGCTCCGGGAAATCGAGCAGTCACTGCTCGCTGAAGACCCAAAATTCGGTGCGTCTGTATCAGCCCAAAGCTCTTTTGGGGGTGGTGCTCCAAACGGTAGAACCATGTTTCGGGGAATCGCCCTTTCAGTTCTCGGCCTCGTTCTACTCATCGTCGGCGTAGCACTCGCTCAGGCAAGTCTGTGGTTTATCGCATTGAGCGTGGTTGGTTTCATTGTCATGCTTGGAGCTGGAATCTGGGTGTTGCGTTCCCCTCAAGGGGGAGCAGGATCGTCCTCACGTTCCAGTCGCAATAAGTCGGCATCTGCCCCTGGGCAGGGCGGGGGCGTAGGCTCTCGTATGGAAGACAACTTCCGTCGTCGCTTTGAGGACAATGAAGGCTAAAATCTAACAACCGTTCAAACCGCACCCCGCTTTCAAGCGGGGTGCGGTTTTTTCTGTGTCTTTTTCTGTGCCGGAAAAGTCGGCGATGGCGTGTCGAAGTGTCGGCGTGTCGGACGGCCCCCTTTTTGGGGGGTCGCTGAAATTGGATGAGTGCCTCTCCACCTTGCCCCACAAATACGCCCCACTTTGCCCCACCTTCATTCCCTAAATATTGCCCTTTCCTAAAAAGTGCAGGTCATCGCCGATCATTCCAAAGCCCTTGCCGTCGCAACAGAAGGGTTTAAAGCCCTTTAGTGTGATTGGTGGGACTTGATTTCCTGCGCTCTGAAGAATGCTGTGGGAAATCTCCCCACTGGGAAATATCTTTTCTACCTGCAGATATAAATGCGCCGCCTGAAAAGTGTGGCAGTAATGTGGCGATGGTGGGGGAAAGTGGGTTAAAGTGGGGCACAGCAACGAGCTGATGGGGCGTATCCAGCGTTCAGGAAGGGTCGTTGAACGAAGATTCGCACCGGCGTAGTCAAGCTAAGGAAGGTGGCCCGGGATGTTTCTGGGTACCTACACGCCGAAGCTCGACGACAAAGGCAGATTGACACTTCCGGCAAAATTCCGTGAGGAACTAGCGGATGGGTTAATGGTGGCGAAAGGGCAGGACCACTCTTTGGCGGTCTACCCGCGGGAAGCATTTGCAGCAAGAGCTAGAAAAGCTGCGGCTGTGTCTCGCACGAACCCACAGGCACGTGCGTTTATCCGTAACCTCGCAGCGAGTGCGGATGAACAAACCCCCGACGGGTCCGGTCGCATCACCTTGTCTCCGGCGCACCGTGAATACGCAAACTTGTCAAAGGAATGCGTGGTCATTGGTTCAGTGGATTTTCTTGAGATCTGGGATGCCGAGTCCTGGGCCAAATACCAAGAAGAGACGGAAGCTGCATTCGCTGCAGCTGACGAGGACGACATTCTCTCTGGTCTGCTGTAATTCAGCCGCCAATCAGAGGAGAGCGTGTACGGACTCTGCTCGGAGCGCGAGCCGTTCTGGTGTACTTCCCCGACATCAGATCTGCCGCTCCGAGTAGGGCCCTATACGTTCCCCGAAATTCACGTTCAGGGAAATGTAGCGATTCACCACAAGCAGGCAGTGAGAGGGGGGTGCAAGAGCCAATGGACTACAACATCGATTCCAACCACGGTCACGTACCTGTGTTGCGCGACCGAGTGACACAACTACTTGCACCTGCAATCGAAGCCTTCGGAGACAAAGCCGTGATCGTTGACGGCACCCTCGGCGCAGGTGGACACACCGAACACTTCCTCAAGGTCTTCCCAGCAGCATCGGTGATCGGCATCGACCGTGATCCCAACGCTCTGCGGGATGCATCCGAGCGACTTGCACCTTTCGGTGATCGCTTTGTCCCAGTTCAAGCACGTTTCGACGAGCTTGGTGAGGCCATTTCGGAAGGCGAGGGTCCGATTTTTGAGCGCGCCAGAGAATTCGGCGTCGCTGGTTCGCTTTTTGATCTCGGTGTGTCGTCGATGCAGCTTGACCAGGAAGATCGTGGTTTCGCCTATCGGGTGGATGCGCCTTTGGATATGCGCATGGATCAAACCACGGGGATCACGGCTGCAGACATCCTCAACACCTATTCGCACGGTGATATTGCCAGGATTCTGAAAACCTACGGCGACGAACGCTTTGCCGGAAAAATCGCCAGCGCGATCGTGAAAGAACGGGAGAAAGAACCGTTTGATCGATCTGGCCGATTGGTTGAATTGCTCTATGCAACCATTCCGGCAGCGACGCGTCGCACCGGTGGACATCCTGCGAAAAGAACCTTCCAAGCGCTGCGCATCGAAGTCAATGGAGAGCTTGAGTCCATTAAGAACGTCATTCCGGCGATCGCCGACGCCCTCGGCGTTGGTGGCCGGAGTGTGTTTATGAGCTACCAGTCGTTGGAAGACAAAATTGTGAAAGCGGCATTCAAAGAATTGACCGCTTCCACAACTCCACCGGGGTTGCCCATGGATTTACCTGGTACCGCTCCAAAGTTCCGGACCATTACCAGCGGGGCTGAAAAGGCATCGGAGGCGGAAATCGCAGAAAATCCACGTGCTGCACCTGTTAGGGTTCGTGGTATAGAGAAACTTCCCGAACAGCTGAAATAAACTAACCCTAATAACCGACAAGTAAACTAGACCCCCACTAGCACTACTCAGATTGAACCAGCTACCGAAGGAGCGATCATCATGGGAGCAAGCCGCGACCTGACTTCCGGTTACGAAACTGGAAATTCTGCCACGCTGCTTGAAAAGGGGGCGCGCAGGCCGAGTAATCGCTCTAGTGATAGGTCGAGCGAGAGGGCAGGTGCTCGTCGTGAAGCGTTCGAACAAAGCGCGACGACGACCGCTCCCGCGCCACGCAAGCTGCGCCCCGGAGTACGTCCCCACGAGCCTCACAATCGTGGCCGTCTCGGCTCCAATCAGGTGGTTTCGATTCGTGGTCGCAGGGTGGAAACGCCAACGACTGAGGTCAAGCGTCGTTTCTCGTCGGTGTCGATTATTGCGCTTCCGCTTTTAGCTTTCGGTGTAGTCCTGGCGATGGTGTTTTCCGGCTTGTCCACTCAGCAAACCTTTACTATCCAGCAGCTGCAGGCCACAGACAACCAGTTGTCCAACCAGGTGGAAACGCTGAACCGTGACTTGGAGAATTTGCAGTCTTCGGCAGAGATCGCTCGCAGGGCATCAGAGGCGGGAATGGTTGTTCCCACCAACCCAGGAATTGTGGAAGTTCAAAACGACGGCACAGTTACCGAGAGTCGCCCGGCGGATCCCGCTACGCAACCTATGATTGATGTCAATGGTGCGCCGGTTCGACCTGGGCAGGCCTCCAGCGACCCGAAGCAAACCGACCAGGTTTCTCAGTCACTAGAGTCACGTCCCAACAACGATCCCGCTCCAGCGCAACAGGCGCCTCAGGCTCCTCAAGCTCCTGCAGTTGCACCTTATAGCCCCAACGTTCCCGCACGGTTCTAATCTGGTCGCTGTGGCGGAGGGCGCTCCAAAAATATTGAATAATTCGGACATAACGGCCCCGAAGGAGCCACCAGAATAGATTGACATAGGGAAGTAGGCAGGTGAACAACTCTCGTGGGTACCCCGAGCAGAAACGGAAACGCGCACGGCACTAGCGGGAAGAATGGTCGCAAAAATGCACCTGTCTCAGCCCAGTACTCCGTATCTCGGAGGCGCTATGGGTGGATACTTTTAGCATTCCTCGTGATTGCGGCAATCCTCGTGGGGCGTCTTGCATGGGTTCAGGTCGTCTGGGGGCCGGCGCTGTCGGTGTCCGCGCAAAGTCAACGTGAGCGCGTCTACGTCGAGCCAGCGCGGCGTGGCTCGATTACCGATACGGAAGGCAACCAACTTGCATACACCATGCAGGCACGTTCGTTGACTGTTTCTCCGGTCCGGCTCCGTGACGAAATTTCGCAGCAGATCACCCAGGAACTGACGTTGGATGGCGTAGATTCGGCGACAATCGAAGCCCAGCTCCCAGCACGTCTCGACGATCGGCTCAAAGAGATTGCCGACGGTATTCCACGCATGATCGCCGAAGGTGGCGCGGGAAGCAAAGCAAATTCCGGCGACGTCGACTCCAAGGAAATCTTGGACAAGCTCCACGCTGACACTCAATATGAAGTCTTAGTGCGCAATGTTGACCCGGACGTGGCGGAGAAGATCGCCGAAGAATATTACGGTGTGGCCGCAGACCACCAAGATATCCGTGAGTACCCCAACGGCGCCATTGGTGAAAACATTATCGGCAAGGTCTCCATGGATGGCCAGGGCCAGTTCGGGCTCGAAGCCTCCAGCGACTCAACTCTCAGCGGAATCAACGGGCGCAAGACCCAAGACGTCTCCGCAATGGGGCAAGAGATTCCAGGCACGCTTCGCGACGAGGCCCCTGCAGTTCACGGCACCGACATGCAATTGACCATCGACCTCGACCTGCAAACGTATGTGCAGCAGCTGCTCGAGCAGTCAAAGGCAAACTCGGGAGCCAAGTCCGCGGAAGCAGTCGTGCTCGACGTAGCCACCGGCGAAGTGTTGGCGATGGCCAATACCGGCACGATTGATCCCAACGGAGATCTGCAAGCACAGCTGGATGATGGCCGTGGTTTTGAAAACTCGTCGATTTCCCACCCATTCGAGCCGGGTTCGGTGGCCAAGGTTGTCACAGCAGCTGCAGCAATTGAAGAGGGCGTGACCACTCCGGAGGAAGTGCACCAGGTACCAGGCCAGATTGAAATGGCGGGCGTGACGGTGGCCGACGCATGGCAGCACGGCGTGGATTCTTATACCACTGCCGGAATCTTCGGTAAGTCCTCCAACGTGGGCACCTTGATGCTTGCGCAAAAACTGGGCGAGGAGAAGTATGCCCACTACCTTGAGCAGTTCGGGATCGGCCAATCCACCGGGATTGAGTTGCCTAATGAGTCCTCAGGGTTGTACCCGGCACTCGAGCAATGGTCGGGAGGCACCTTTGCCAACCTTCCTATTGGTCAGGGTATGAGCTGGACTACGTTGCAGATGGCTAGCGTGTATCAGACGTTGGCCAACGGCGGTGAGCGCATTGAACCGCGCATTGTCAAAGAAGTGCGTGATTCAAAGGGCAACGTGATCGAACAAGAACAACCGAACCGGACCCAGGTTGTCAGCCCAGAAACCGCAGCCACCGTGGTCAACATGTTCCAGGGCGTATTCCAAGAGGACCCAACCGGATTGAACTCAGGTACTGCCCAAGGCCAAGGCATCGAAGGTTACCAACTGTCGGGTAAAACGGGTACCGCGCAAAAGGTGGATCCAGATACCGGCGCTTACTCTAATTCGAAGTACTGGATCACGTTCGCTGGCATCGCGCCGGCTAATGACCCTCGCTTCGTTGTCGCGGTGATGGTGGATGAACCGCAGCGTGGAGTGTTGGAAGGAGGTGCAGGAGGCCAGTCCTCAGCACCAATATTCCGTGAAATCTCGAACTGGCTGATCAACCGCGACAACATTGCACCGCAGCCAGGCTCCGAGGAACAGATCGTGTTGCAGAGACCATAAAGCCCGCCGATCAGGCAGACTGAGAGCCACTTAAGAGAACACAGCTTAAGAGAAGAAAGAAGGAAATAGCATGGCAGAGACACCCACTACTGCGCTGACTTTGGAGCAGGTGGCACGCATCGCTGGTGCTCGCATTGTCAACGCCACCCAGGTTCCCACACAGGTGTCGTCGATAAGCTTAAGCTCTTCTGATGTCGAACCGGGTGGGATCTTTGCTGCCGTGCCGGGCACCCACGTGCACGGCGCAGCCTATGCCTTTGATTCTCCTGCCGCGGCGACGCTGACCGATGAAGAGGGTCTGGCGCTGATCCAGAAGACTTCGGATCGTCGCCCGATTCTTGTCGTTGATGATGTGCGTTCGATTTTGGGCGATGTCTCTGCAGCCATTTACGGTTACCCTTCGCGGCAGCTGACTATTCTGGGCGTGACCGGTACGTCAGGTAAGACCACCACGACCTATCTCCTAGAAAATGGGCTGATGGCCGCGGGGCAAAAAACCGGCATTATTGGAACAACGGGCACGCGCATCGATGGGCGTGAGGTGCCCACAAAACTCACCACTCCAGAAGCGCCTACCCTCCAGGCTCTGTTTGCCCGGATGGTGAACGAGGGTGTGACCCACGTTGTCATGGAAGTGTCGTCCCACGCGCTGAGTCTCGGGCGCGTTGACGGGACAGACTTCGACGTCGCAGGGTTTACCAATCTCTCCCAGGACCACCTTGATTTCCATCCGACGATGGAAGATTACTTCGAGGCGAAGGCGCGATTCTTCGATCCGGCCTCGCCGGTTGCAGGCAAGCACTCGGTGATCTGCGTCGATGACGAGTGGGGTGTACGGATGTCCGAGCTGGCGGAAGAACCTTTTACCGTGGGAACTCAGGGGCAAGAGGGCCTCTCGCTGAGTGCTCGTCGCACCGATGTCGAGGCAAGCGGTGCCCAGTCTCTCGAGCTGACAATCGGCACCGAAGTATTCCAGGCGCACATCTCGCTGCCGGGCGACTTCAACGTAGCCAATGCAGCCCTAGCGACCGGAATGGCGTATTGCGCAGGTGTGGACGTGGAGCAATTCCTGTCCGGGATCACCACCGCTGGGGTGCCAGGACGCATGGAGCGTATCGACGAGGGCCAGGATTTTGTCGCCGTTGTTGATTACGCACACAAGCCGGGCGCGGTTGCCGCTGTCTTAGACACGCTGCGCGCGCAGGTTGATGGTCGCCTCGGAGTCATCGTTGGTGCTGGTGGAGACAGGGATTCGTCGAAACGCCCGCTGATGGGTGCGGAAGCTGTCAAGCGTGCTGACTATGTCATCGTCACCGACGACAACCCTCGCTCCGAGGATCCCGCCACGATTAGGGCTGCCGTGGTTGCTGGGGCGCGCGATCAAGCCGCAGCTCAAGACCGTGAGGTCGAGGTAGCCGAGATCGGTTCGCGCGCGGATGCCATCGACGCATTGATGGCGTGGGCGCGCCCCGGCGACGCTGTAGTGGTGACTGGAAAGGGCCACGAAGTCGGCCAGATTGTGGGAGATCAGGTGCATCATTTCGATGACAGGGAAGAAGTTCGCCGAGCTCTGGGAGAATTGCGCGGGGCGCAGAAGGTAAGCACGGAGGAGGAAGAATGATTCCACTAAGTCTGAAGCGGATTGCTGAGCTGACCGGGGGCGAGGTGCACGACACCGACAACCCGGAGGCGATGGTCACCGGGTTCGTTGAGTTTGATTCGCGCAAGGTCACCGAAGGCGGGCTTTTCGTGGCGCTGCCGGGTGCGAAGGTTGACGGACATGACTTCGCCCGCACCGCGATGGATAAAGGCGCTACCGGTGTGCTCGCTGCGCGCCCTGTCGGTGTGCCCGCTGTTGTCGTGCCCAAGGTCGAGGGCCGCGAAGGAGACAACTCCGATTTGGCCGCCAATGATCCCGACGGATCTGCCCAGGCGGTCGTCGCAGGCATGTCTAAGCTTGCAACCTTTGTTGCCCATGAGCTGACCGAGAAGCATCAACTAAATATTGTGGGTGTGACCGGTTCTGCCGGCAAGACCTCAACCAAAGACCTCATCGCCCAGGTGCTCTCCCGCGCAGGCGATACGGTCGCACCTCCAGGATCATTCAACAATGAAATCGGGCACCCTTATACGGTGCTGCGCTGCACCGAGCAGACGAAGTTCCTAGTTTCCGAGATGTCGGCGCGTGGCATCGGGCACATTGCACACTTAGCGACGATTGCCCCGCCGCGTTTTGGTGTCGTGCTGAACGTGGGCACAGCGCACCTGGGGGAATTCGGCTCGCGCGAAAATATTGCACAAGCCAAGGGTGAACTCGTCGAAGCGCTGCCTACCGCCGATAACGGGGGAGTTGCTGTGCTCAATGCCGACGACGCCTTCGTGATCGCAATGGAGTCGCGCACCTCGGCACGCGTGGTGACCTACTCCGCAGCCCAGCCCCCAGCCTCGCGCGCGGACTACTACGCCACCGACATCGAGCTAGATGACATCGCTCGCGCCTCCTTCGTCATGCATTCGCCCGGAAATGCACCGCAACAGGTACGCCTCAATGTGTTTGGTGCCCATCAGGTTTCCAATGCGCTTGCGGCTGCGGCCGTCGGCATTGAATCCGGGATGGATGCCGCCGAGGTGGCCTCCGCGTTGTCGCAAGCCCGCACCGCATCAGCCAACCGGATGGACGTAAATACCCGCCCTGACGGAGTGACCATCATCAACGACGCCTACAACGCGAACCCTGAGTCCATGCGTGCGGGCATCGCGGCCTTGGGATACACCGCTGCGGCGCGCCCAGGTGCGCGCTCGATTGCTGTGCTTGGAGAGATGGGCGAGCTCGGCAATGACGCGATTGCAGAGCATGCAGCGCTTGGCGACGAGCTGGCGCGCTACGGAGTCAGCGATTTAGTGGCAGTCGGCGATAGCCCAGCTGTGCGCGCGATGGCCGAAAGTGCTCACGCGAAGGGAATTTTCACAAGAATTGCCGGTGACGCCGGTGAGGCAATTCAGATCACTCGCGGTATCCTTTCAACGTCACCCGCTGGCGAAGAAGACTGGCATGCCCGTGAGGCGAAGGATGTTGTCTTGGTGAAGGCATCCAACGCGCTCGGATTATGGAAGGTGGCCGAAGCGCTACTCGAAGACAAACAAAGGAACACAAGGTAGATTGTCGTGACACAAATTATTATTGCTGGAATCGTCAGCTTCCTGGTGTCCATTTTCACCACACCCGTACTAATTAAGTACTTCTCTGCAGAGGGGATCGGCCAAGAGATCCGCGAAGATGGCCCGCGCTCACACATGCGCAAGCGCGGCACGCCCACAATGGGTGGCATCGCCATTTTGCTGGGTATTACCGTGGCCTACCTTGCGGCCGGATTCTGGTCCATGGCAGTAGGCCGTGGTGGTTTTACCGCTTCCGGCTGGATCATTCTGGGCCTGACCCTCGCACTCGGAGGTGTCGGTTTCGCCGATGATTTCATCAAGCTGTATAAGGGGCGCAACCTTGGCCTGAATAAGACGGCGAAGCTTGTTGCCCAGCTGATCATTGCAGTTGTGTTCGGCATCTTGATTCTGCAGTTCCCAAACGAGCACGGGCAAACCCCAGGTTCGACAATGCTGAGCTTCGTCCGCGACATCCCGACTATTGATCTTGCCGTCGGCGGCGGGGTCATTGGTACGATCGTCTTCCTCGTCTTCATCTACCTGCTGATCGCTGCATGGTCGAACGCGGTCAACCTGACTGACGGCCTCGACGGTCTGGCAGCCGGTACAACCACTCTCGTGATGGGTGCCTACACTCTGATTACTTTCTGGCAGTTCCGCAATTCTTGTGCTGTCGCTGCTGAACCAGGTTGTTACAACGTTCGCGATCCGCTGGACTTGGCCGTGTTGGCTGTTGCGGGCATGGGTGCCTGCGCTGGGTTCTTGTGGTGGAACGCAGCTCCGGCGAAAATCTTCATGGGAGACACCGGTTCCCTGGCGCTTGGCGGTCTTGTAGCTGGCCTGTCGGTTGCTAGCCAGACAGAACTGCTCATGGTCATCATCGGCGCAATCTTCGTGATGGAAGCTGCGTCTGTGGTTATCCAGGTGACAGCCTTCAAAACCACCGGCAAGCGTGTCTTCCGTATGGCACCGTTCCACCATCACTTTGAAAATGGTGGCTGGCCTGAAACCACAGTGGTGATTCGTTTCTGGCTGATTACCGGAATCGCGGTAGCGATTGGTCTGTCAATCTTCTGCGCCGAATGGTTTACTACTTCAGGAGTCTCGCTCTAATGTCTGAATCTTCTGACTTCGCGATTATCCCAGAGTTTCTCCAGGGCTCGATCCTGGTGGCGGGTGCAGGGGTTTCCGGGCTCGGTGCCGCCAAACTGCTCAGCGGTCTCAATGCAGACATCTCGGTTGCCGACGACAACGAGATCAACCGTGCCAACGTAGAAAAACTCACGGGTGCTAAGACGCTGTCGGTGGCAGAAGCTCAAGCGCGTATCTCTGAGTTTTCCCACGTGGTCACCTCTCCGGGATGGCGACCTGACACTCCGCTTCTAGTCACCGCGCGTGATGAAGGAATCGAAGTCATTGGTGATGTCGAGCTGTGTTACCGCCTCGATCGGGCAGAAATATTCGGCGCGCCACGTACCTGGCTGGTAGTCACAGGCACCAACGGCAAGACAACAACCACGGGCATGCTCACCGCAATGATGAAGGAAACCGGTCTTCACACTGGTCTTCGCGCGGAAGCTTGCGGCAATATCGGCGTTGCCATCTCGGACGCACTGATCGACCCAGAGCGCGTGGATATCCTGGTCGCCGAGCTCTCCAGCTTCCAGCTGCACTGGTCGAGCCAGCTCGTCCCTGATGCAGGCGTCCTGCTCAATCTCGCAGACGACCACATCGACTGGCACGGTTCCTTCGAGGAATATGCCTCGGCAAAGGCCAAGGTATTGCAAGCTCCGATCGCAGTCGCGGGTATCGACGACGCCGAGGTACGCGCGCAGGTAGCTGCCACCGGACGCGATGACATCATTGGATTTACCCTAGGTGAACCTGCCGAGGGAGATTACGGTGTTGTGGGCGATTACTTGGTAGAAGCTTGGGGCGGAACCGCAAGCGGTACGCGCCTTGCACCGGCAACGGGTATCGAGCCCGCCGGTCAAGCAGGCATCCTTGATGCTTTGGCGGCTGCGGCCGTCGCGCGGAGCCAGGGCGCCACTGCCGACGATATTGCCAACGCCCTGCGCAACTTCCACGTCGACGGACACCGAGGCACCATCGTGCACCGCGCCGGCGACGTTTCCTGGGTAGATAACTCGAAGGCGACAAACCCACACGCAGCACATTCGGCACTTGAGGGTGCAGGTACCGTAGCGTGGATCGCAGGCGGTCAGCTCAAGGGCGCAAGCGTCGACGGTCTCATCAGCGCCCATCGCGATCAGTTCCGTGCGGTGGGTATCCTCGGAGAAGATCGAGAAATCATTGCTGATGCTTTCTCCCGTCTTGCTCCAGAAGTTCCAGTTTTCGTGACCGACTCCCAAGACCCCGACGAGGCGATGGATGACGTTGTCTCGTTCGTGGCTGAGCGAGTCAGGCCGGGAGACTCGGTACTTTTGGCTCCGGCAGCGGCCAGCCTCGATATGTACACGGGAATGTCGCAACGTGGTGATATTTTCGCTAGAGCAGCCCGAACACACGCGATTATTCCCCAACCTGAACAAGAGAACTCTCAAGAAGGGTAACTTCTTATGACCACTACCCGCGATCGTCCGAATCAGCAGGCTCCGGCGCGTTCGCGCTTTGCGCGGGTCGTCCAAAAGTGCCGTGAGTGGATGAATGGCCAGCCATTGCTGGACTATTCCATGATCAGAACTATCGTGCTGGTGCTTGTGGCGCTTGGCGTGGTCATGGTGACAAGCTCGTCGATGTCAACGTCGGTGTACGAAAACGCCAACGTCTGGGCACAGCCGCTGCGCCAAGCCTTAATGGTCGTGGCAGGGTTGGTGGTGTTCTGGTTCATGCTGCGTTTCTCACCGGAGCACTTACAGCGGTGGTCGGGATGGATCATGGGTGTCGCACTCCTGCTACTGATCTTGGTGCTCACCCCATTGGGCACCGGCCGAGAATCTGTAGGTTCCCAGTCCTGGCTCCCGGTGTTTGGTGTCCAGCTGCAGCCTTCAGAGTTCGCGAAGGTCGCCATTGCTATCTGGGGCGCAAGCATCCTGGCAAATAAGAATCCGCAGAGGATCTTCGCTAAGAACAACGGCTACGTATTGTTCATGATCGTTGCCACCCTGACGATTTGTTTGATTGCCGCCCAGGGCGATCTTGGCATGGCCATGTCCGTTGGCATCGAAGTTGCTATGCTGCTGATTTTTGCGGGCATTCCGTGGATGTTAGTAGCCGTAGTCGCTGTAATTGCGCTCGTCGGCTTGGGCCTCGTGTTCGTCAGTGGCGGTTTCCGATCTGATCGTTTTACTACCTTCTTCGATGCCCTGACTGGCAACTTTAAGGATACTCAAGGTATTGATTACCAGGCGTACCAAGGCTTTCTCTCTCTGGCCGATGGCTCCTGGTTCGGTGTTGGGCTCGGGCAGTCGCGCGCAAAGTGGTTCTATCTCCCCGAAGCCAAAAACGACTTCATTTTCGCAGTCATCGGCGAAGAGCTCGGCCTGTGGGGCGGAATCTTAGTTATCGCCTTGTTCTTCGGATTGCTCTATTTTGGGCTGCGCACCGCGCGCCGTGCACAAACACAATTCCAGTCGCTCATGGCTGCAACACTGACAGCGGGTGTTGTAACACAGGCATTCATCAACATTGGCTACGTCGTCGGCCTCCTGCCCGTCACCGGTATCCAGCTGCCCATGATTTCGGCTGGTGGTACCTCCGCGATTATCACGATTGGTTCGATGGGCATTCTGGCCTCCGTTGCACGACACGAACCAGATGCCATTTCATCAATGCAAAACCATGGACGCCCATTCTTTGACCGGATACTTGGGATACCAGAACCCAAGCCCTACGTTGCAAATACGGCTAAGCCTAAAAAGTCAGACGATGCTCACCGCGGCGGAAAGGAGCGTCACGACGATCAGGCGAGCAGGTATGGCCAACCGGTCACAGCAAGACGCAATCCGCCACGCGCGCGAACGCAAACAGCCGATCGTCGCGAAGCACCACGGCGTAATGTGCCGACCGCTTCGCAGCGCCGCCACACCGAACGCCCGCGCCGCGCACCCTCTGCGAGCGCCTATCGCAACGATCGTCGACGCGATGAGCGATAATAGAAGCTTCGTTCATGAAAACCGCACGAATAGTTGACTGCAGAAGGTGAGGCACCCCCGTGTCCGAAGACAACTCCACAGAAAATGCACCGGAAATCACTGTTGTACTCGCCGGAGGTGGCACCGCTGGCCACATCGAGCCGGCGCTTGCCGTAGGTGAGGTGCTGCGGGACAACTACGGTGCAAAGGTTGTCGCGCTGGGAACGCCAAAAGGCCTGGAAACTTCGATCGTTCCCGCTCGTGGCTTTGACCTCGAGTTGATTGACCCGGTGCCGGTGCCGCGTAAGCAACCGCTGAAGTTGCTGGCGCTGCCTTTTAAGGTGATTAAGTCGGTAGGCCAGGCGCGGAAGGTAATGAAAAATGCTGGTGCCGACGTAGTTTTCGGTACCGGTGGGTATGTCTCGGCATCGGCATATATGGCTGCGGCTTCGCTGCGTTTGCCGTTTTTTGTGCTGGAATCCAACGCGCTGGCAGGAGTGGCCAACAAGTTAGGTGTTCGTCTTGGTGGCACCGGGTTCAACGCGGTGGCCAATTCGGGCATGAAGGGTGAAGTGGTGGGCATCCCTGTGCGCCAATCCGTTGGCGCGGATGAGGACGGCGAGAAGGCTCGCCGCGGCTACGCCACTTGGAAACTTGACCCGGAGAAGAAGACTGTGTTGGTCACCGGTGGCTCCCAGGGAGCAGTGAGCTTGAACACGGCGGTAGCAGAGAGCGTGGAGCAGCTGACGTCGGCTGGCTACCAAGTGCTACACGCCTATGGGCGCAAAAACGATGCGCCTGCGCCCCATGAAAACTACGTGGCTGTGCCATATATCGACGATATGTCTGCGGCTCTTGCCGTGGCCGACATTGTGGTGTGCCGCTCGGGTGCGATGACCGTGGCAGAGAATTCTGCAGCCGGCGTGCCCGCCATTTATGTCCCGCTGCCTCACGGTAATGGTGAGCAAGGTTTGAACTCGCAGCACCTTGTCGAGGCCGGCGCAGCACGCATGATCAACGATGCGGATCTAAATGCGGATCTCCTGGTAAAAAATGTTGTAGAGATACTTTCCGACGAAGATACGTATCAGAAAATGTGTGTGGCTCTTGCCAACAGCGGGGCAGGCAACGTTGCTGATACTCTTGCGCGTCGCGTCGTGGCTGCCGTAGACACTGAAGACACTAAGCAGTAGTTTCGGCTCTAACTCTGAAAAGTACTAAATGTTTCTAATGCTCAAATTGATTATTTAAGGAGAATCCCCACCGTGAGCTCTAACAACACTTCTGTTGAACCTGTTGATCTCAGCCGTGTACACCTCATTGGTATCGGTGGTTCCGGAATGTCGGGAGTGGCCCGCATCCTGCTCAACCGCGGCAGTGTTGTCACTGGGTCCGATGTGAAGAACTCCCGCCCCGTGCGCGCCCTAGTGACCATGGGCGCCAAGATTGCCATCGGGCACGATGCGAAGAATTTGGAGCTGGCAGGGGAGCTGCCAACGGTTGTGGTGACAAGTTTTGCCGCGATTCCTAAAGACAATCCAGAGTTGGAGCGCGCAGCCAAGGAGAACATTCCGGTGATTCGTCGCTCGGACCTTCTGGCAGAGCTCATGGATGGTTACACCCAAGTCCTATTTGCGGGCACACATGGCAAGACTTCTTCGACGTCAATGGCAGTGGTTGCGTTTCAGGCCGCGGGCGAAGATCCATCTTTCGCCATTGGCGGTCAGCTCAACAGGGCAGGGACCAACGCGCACCATGGAACAGGTGCGGCCTTCATCGCTGAGGCGGATGAATCGGATGCATCCCTTTTGCGTTACTCGCCTGATATCGCGGTGATCACGAATATTGAGCCCGATCATCTGGACTACTTCGGCAGCCCTGAAGCTTACTACCAGGTTTTTGATGAGTTCGCCGATCGCGTGAGCCCGGATGGATACTTGGTTGTTTGCCTTGACGACGATAACGCGGCCGAATGCGGTCGCAACGCACAAAACCGCGGGATCAACGTGGTGGGCTATGGCACCGTCGAGGCTTGTGAACGACACAGCGATATCAAGGCTGGTGTGGTCATCACCGACGAAGACGTGCAAGCCACGGGGACTGAGGTGACGGTTGATTTACATACCGTGACCCCAACGGTGTCTTTGTCTTACTCGCTGTCGACCCCTGGTCGGCACATGGTGCTGAACTCCGCAGCTGCACTCTTGGCTGGAGTTCTTGCGGGCGCTGACCCGCGTCGCCTCGCCACGGGGCTCGGCGAGTTTACCGGGGTGCGTCGTCGCTTTGAGTTCCGCGGCGAGGTCGCCGAGGGCGAGTACGCAGGTACTCGCGTGTACGACGACTACGCACACCATCCCACCGAGGTGGCTGCAGTATTGGGAGCTGCTCGGGAAAAGGTCGAAGCCGAAGGCAGCGGCGCCCGCGTGGTGGTGTGCTTCCAGCCACACCTGTATTCGCGGACCCAAGAATTTGCCACCGAGTTCGCTGCCGCATTGTCCCAGGCGGACGCGGTTGTGGTGCTTGATATCTTTGGTGCGCGCGAGGCCCCAGTTGAAGGAGTGGATTCGCGCATCATCGTGGACAAGATGACACTTGATGCTGATCATGCCGTGTACGAAAAGGACTTCTCGGCGGCTCCGCAGACGGTCAAGCGCCTGACGCAGCCAGGCGACATTGTGTTGACCATGGGTGCGGGCTCGGTGACCATGCTGGCCGATGAAATCCTCGATGCGTTAGCGGAATAGTTCCTCATGCGTATTTCCAAAAGAGTTTCTGCCCGCGCCGTGTGGATCAGTGTGGCGGTGGTGGCTGTCCTTGCCGTTGTTGCCGGGATCGTTGTCTACTTCACGCCGGCATTTTCAGTCCGCCAGTATGACGTGCAGGGCAACAAACATGTTTCTACTGAGCAAGTGATTGAAGCTACTGGTGTGGCCGAGGGGCAGATTCTCGCACAGGTCAATGTGGAACAAGCCGCGCGCCATGTGGTGGCCTTACCGTGGGTGCGCACTGTGACCGTAAAACGCGGGTGGCCATCCACATTGCAAGTAGAGGTTGTCGAACACGAGGCGGTGGCTTTTACCCGCGAGGCTGATGGGGCACACCTGCTCAACCAGTCCGGCACCGACTTCACAATTGAGGAGCCACCACAGGAGGCGGTGGAAATCACCGGTAGCGCCCGCGGCGACGAAGCTGTGCGGACCAACGTGGTGGCAGTCGCCTCGTCGATAAGCCCGCAAACGCGGAGCGAAATTGCCTCGATCGAGGCCGACGGGCCGTACAGTTTTGTCATCGTGCTCAACGACGGGCGGAAGGTGATTTGGGGCGCGTCGGAAGATAATCACGACAAGGCGTTGGCGTTGGATACAGTGCTCAAGCGTGAGGGGCAAGAGTTTGATATTTCGAATCCCACACAAATTGGTGTGCGCTAGGCGTACCGCAGTGCTGTTACCTGCAAAACCGCAGGGTATAACCCTAAAGTTAAGGTTGAGGGTACCGACACGCCGCGAAAATTAACCCACTTTTTCGCTCGCTTTGGCCCAATATGGATACCACAAGTAACTGCGACACAATCTCCATCCATGAATTGAAAGGCGAGCATTTACATATGACTTCCCCGAACAACTACCTCGCCATGATCCGCGTCGTCGGTGTTGGCGGCGGTGGCGTCAATGCGGTCAACCGCATGATCGAAGAGGGCCTCAAAGGCGTTGAATTTGTGGCCATCAACACTGACTCCCAGGCACTGCTGTTCACCGACGCAGACACGAAGCTTGACATCGGCCGCGAGGCCACCCGTGGCCTCGGAGCTGGCGCTAACCCAGAGGTAGGCCGCACCTCCGCAGAAGATCACAAGTCCGAGATCGAAGAATCCCTCAAGGGCTCAGACATGGTCTTCGTCACCGCAGGCGAAGGCGGCGGTACCGGTACCGGTGCGGCGCCGGTTGTCGCAGGCATCGCCAAGAAGATGGGCGCGCTGACCATCGGCGTTGTCACCCGCCCATTCTCCTTCGAGGGCAAGCGTCGCACCCGCCAGGCAATGGAGGGCATTGAAAACCTCAAGGAAGTTTGCGATACCGTCATCGTGATTCCTAACGATCGTCTCCTGCAGCTCGGCGATCAGGAACTGTCCATGATGGAAGCCTTCCGCGCAGCCGACGAAGTGCTCTACAACGGTGTGCAAGGCATCACCAATCTGATCACCATCCCGGGCATGATCAACGTCGACTTTGCCGACGTCCGCTCCGTCATGGCAGATGCCGGTTCCGCACTGATGGGCGTGGGTTCCGCCCGCGGCGACAACCGGGTCATGACCGCGACCCAGCAGGCCATCAATTCGCCTCTGCTCGAGTCCACCATGGAAGGCGCCAAGGGCGTGCTGATCTCCGTGGCCGGCGGCTCCGACCTCGGCCTGATGGAAGTTAACAACGCCGCCTCCATCGTTGAAGAGAAGGCTGACGACGATGCCAACATCATCTTCGGCACCATCATCGACGACAACCTGGGCGACGAAGTCCGCGTGACCATCATCGCCACCGGCTTCGACGAGAAGGCCAACGCGCTGACCTCGGATTACTCCAACACCCCAGAGCAGGAAAAGCCAGCTCCCGTCTCCGAGGCAGCAACGCCTGCGCCTGCGCGCGGTTCGCTTTTCGACGAGCGCTCCCGCGACGACAACGAGCAGCGCACCCCAGAACCAGCTGCCCGCCACCGCTACGAACCACGTCGCGAAGAACCACAGCGTTCCGGCCTGTTCACCAGTGAGCGTGAACCAGAGCGCACCACTCGTCGCGGTGATGACGATGACGATCTGGATGTGCCAAGCTTCATGCGCTAATGCGCTAGCCTTGGGAGTATGTCGCAGTTAGAAAATCGCCCCGTCCGCATGGTGTTTACTTCCCGTGCAGGCGGGGTTTCGCAATCCCTCTATGATTCTTTCAACTTAGGTACCCATGTCGGCGACGACGCGGAGGCAGTGGCCGCGAACCGCCACCGCCTTGCACAGACTCTGGGCGTGCCCGATGAGAACTTTGTGTGGATGGAACAGCTTCACACCAACAACGTCACCGTGGTCGACGGACCAGTCACCGAACCTGTGGAAGCCACCGACGCCATCGTGACCACGCAGCCCGGTTTGGCGCTGTGTGTGCTGGTCGCGGACTGCGCCCCAGTACTGCTCGCCGACCACACCAACGGCGTCGTCGCCGCAGCTCACGCAGGCCGCATCGGTGCGCGTAATGGCATTATCCCGAAAACAGTAGAAAAGATGATCGAGCTCGGCGCAAACCCGGCCTCGATTCAGGTGCTGATTGGCCCGGCGGCCGCCGGCGAATCCTACGAAGTTCCCCAAGACATGGCCGAGGACGTCGAGGCACACCTGCCCGGCTCGAAGACGAAAACCACAAAGGGCACCCCCGGCATCGACGTGCGCGCAGGCCTCGTGCGCCAGCTGATGTCACTGGGCATCACCAATATTGACGCCGACCCACGCGATACCATCACCGACGAAAACTTCTTCTCCTATCGTCGCCAAGGCACCACCGGCCGCCAAGCCGGAGTGGTGTGGCTGACCGGAAAGGCAGGGAACTAATGTCGCGTTACGACGAGATCAAGACCAACCTGGAAGAAATCAACGACCGCATACACACAGCCGAGAAGCAGGCCGGCAGGGAAGTGGGAAGTGTGACATTGCTTCCGGTGACCAAGTTTCACCCCGTTGAGGACATCGTGATTCTCGGGCAGCTCGGCATCACGCTTGTCGGAGAAAACCGGGAACAGGAAGCCCGTGGAAAAGCAGGGGCGCTGAAGGAGGCGGGGGAATCGTCGATAAGCATTGCGATGATCGGCCAAATTCAATCGAAGAAAGCGAACGCTGTCGCGCGATGGGCGAAGCAGGTGCACTCTGTGGATTCGGTGAAGTTGGCGCAAGGCTTGGACCGTGGAGTGGGTCTGGCAATTGAGCGCGGCGACCGCGAATCGGGTGCGCTTGGCTGCCTCGCGCAAGTGTCGATGGACAATGATCCGACCCGCGGGGGAGTCCCGCTCGATCATGTTGAAGAACTGGCAGAGGTGCTGGAAGAAGCCGAGCATCTTTCCTTTGATGGGATTATGGTTGTTCCTCCGCTCGACGCGGATCCGAGTCAGGTGTTTGACGAGGCCAGGGCGCTAGCTGACCGGCTTGGTGAACGCGTCGGACGGAAGCTTTTACTCTCGGCGGGGATGTCCGGAGACTTCGAAAAAGCAATTGCTCACGGCTCCGATATCGTGCGTGTCGGAACGGGGGTTTTGGGTGCACGCAACGTAGGCTAACCAACAGTAACAGGGGACTGAACAGACAACACCACTCACAAACGGCAGGAGTAACACATATGTCCTTCATGAAAGGCGCAAAGGAATTTTTCGGCTTCACGCCTGACACGAACGATTACGACGCATACTACGACGAGCCACGCTACGACAACGACGGCTCCGCAGCATATGCCCCTGAGGTAGAACGCGAACCAGCATATGCTCGCGCTGATGCAGGACACCGTTACGGACGCAGCGAGACCGTTGTCGCTGAGCCTCGTAACTATGCGCCGACCATTGTTGTTGTCGAGCCACGCTCCTTCGACGATGCAAAAGATATCGGCGAGCCATTCCGTGACGGCGACGCTGTAATCATGGAACTGACCGAGCTGGATCGCGCTCTGCAGAAGCGCATGGTCGACTTTGCTGCGGGCCTGTGCTTCGCACTGCGTGGCCAGATGCACAACTTGGGCAAGTACTCGGACACCGACCGGATGGTCTTCGCAGTCGTGCCAGAGGACGCTCGCACCACCACCCTGGAGCTAGAGCGCGCGGCAGGCCTGCGCTAACCGCTTTTGATAGGTGGTTAGGTCCCAACAACACCCGTTTACCGAGTTCTTTACACCGGTAGACGGGTGTTCGTGCTTATGTCGATAAATAGGTAGGCTTGAAAACCGTGAGCATGCTCGGAGCAATTCTTTATACCCTGGTGAGGGTTTATACCCTCATCGTGATCGTTCGACTGATTATTGAAATGATTCAGTCATTTTCTCGGCGATTCAGCCCGCCTCGGTGGTTTATGGTCATAGCGGAGTTCTTCTTCGTCTTGACAGATCCGCCGATCAAGGCACTGCGTCGCCTCATTCCGCCATTGCGGCTGGGTGGAGTGGCCTTGGACGTCAGCGTCCTCGTGCTGTTCTTCGTGCTGCAGATCATTCTTCTTCTTATTGTGACGTTCTTATAACCTCATTTGGGGGTACGCTTGGGAGTGTCTCCAAGCGCGGTTTGGACGCTCCGACTGGTCGAAAAGCTCAAGCTGCGGTAAAGATTGAGAGTGTTTGTTGTGCCATTCCGGTGTCGGGTTTATTACACTGGAGGAGCAGAACAATGAAAATCAACTAAAATGCATTAGAACCCGTTGACTTTGTCACAAGCGAAACTAATCAGTTGTGTGGCAAAGGTCGGATTTTAGGGCACAACTAATTTACTCGAAGGGAACGCTCATGCCGCTGACACCAGCAGACGTGCACAATGTCGCTTTCAGCAAGCCACCCATTGGCAAGCGCGGTTACAACGAGGACGAAGTCGATCAGTTTCTGGATTTGGTCGAGGACGCCCTAGCTAATCTGCAGGATGAAAACGATGACCTGCGTGCCCGGGTGGAAGAACTAGACAGCAAGGGCGCGTCGGGTGCCACTACCGCTGCTGCAACTGGCGCGGCTGGTGCAGCCGCAGGTGCAGCAGGTGTTGCAGCAACCAAGAAGGACGCGGCTCCTCAGGTCAATGAGGCCGAGCTTCGCAAGCAGATCGAAGAGAAGTTGCGTGCTGAGTACGAGACCAAGTTGAAGAAGGCTCAAGAGGATGCCTCCAAGGCTCAGAAGGATGCCCAGACTGCAAAGTCTGATGCTGACAAGGCTCGTAAGGAAGCGGACGCTGCTGTAAAGGCTCAGAAGGACTCTGAGTCTGCTGCTGCAGCTGCGAAGAAGTCCGACGCGGAATCCGGCCAGAAGGTCGCCGCAGCGGCAGCCCCTGCTGCAGGTGCTGGTGAAGCTGCTGCTGGTGTTGCTACTGCAGATACCCACATGCAGGCAGCCAAGGTGCTGGGTCTGGCTCAGGAGATGGCAGACCGCCTGACCTCCGAGGCACAGGCTGAGTCCAAGTCCATGCTGGATGAGGCTCGCTCCGCAGCTGACAACCAGCTCAAGGAAGCACAGGCGAAGGCAACTTCCCAGCTGCAAGACGCTGAAACCCGTTCGAAGAATCAGTTGGCTGAGACCGACAAGCAGGTTGCAACCAAGACCCGGGACGCCGAAACCCGCGCGAACAAGCTGATTTCTGACGCGGAGAAGCAGGCAGAAGAGACCACCAACGACGCTAACTCCCGTGCCGAGGCTCAGATCCGCCAGGCAGAGGAGAAGGCCGCAAGCCTGCAGGCTGACGCGGAGAAGAAGCACACCGAGATCATGAACACGGTGAAGTCTCAGCAGACTGCCTTGGAGAACCGTATCGCGGAACTGCGTACCTTCGAGCGCGAGTACCGCACCCGCCTGAAGACGCTGCTGCAGTCCCAGCTCGAGGAGCTGGAGACCCGCGGATCTTCCGAGCCAAACAGCGAATCTAAGAACGAAGGCTAGTTCTTCTTTAGCTGGTGAAAGGCGCAGCCCCGGTGGTGGGGTTGCGCCTTTTGCTGTTTGTGGGCCTTTGAAGGGGCGAATTCCCGTGTGCTCGAAATCGTGTACGCGGGTTTTCGAGCACACGGAAATTGCGCCGGGAAATGCGCCGGAACCAACCAAGGGTGTATACTGACACACCGTTGAGGAACCTCGAACCGCAGGTTCTACATCGCACGATGATCCGGCCATCACCGGGGAGTGTTTCCGGAAGAACAGCCCTCGAATTCGGGGCCCAGTAGAACCGGACGGAGAGAAGACGTCACCTTCTTCACAACACAACGAAGCGGGACCCAGCCAGAACGGTGGGGTCCAAGCAGGGTGGTACCGCGCAAGCAATTGCGTCCCTGCATAAAGCCACAAACAGGCCCACGCAGTGTGTGAAGAAAGGATCGGACCCAGACGATGAACAATCCCGTTGGCGGTGTCTACCCGAAGGTTGATATGACCGGAGGGAGCTCTAAGTTCCCGGACATGGAACTAGAAGTTCTGAAGTATTGGGAAGAGGACGACACCTTCCAGGCGTCTTTGGATAACCGAGAAGGCGCTGAGGAATACGTATTTTATGATGGCCCTCCGTTTGCAAACGGCTTGCCTCACTATGGTCACTTGCTGACCGGCTACGTCAAAGACATCGTTCCTCGTTACCGCACCATGACCGGTTACCACGTTCCACGTGTGTTCGGCTGGGATACCCACGGTCTGCCCGCCGAGCTGGAGGCAGAAAAGCAGCTGGGCATCAAAGACAAGTCCGAGATCGAGGAAATGGGTCTGGCCAAGTTCAACGAGTACTGTGCCCAGTCGGTGCTGCGCTACACCGAGGAGTGGAAAGCGTATGTTACTCGCCAGGGTCGTTGGGTTGACTTCGACAACGGCTACATCACCATGGATTTGGATTACATGGAGTCGGTCATCTGGGCGTTCAAGCAGCTCTACGACAAGGGCCTGATCTACCAGGGCTTTCGCGTTCTTCCTTATTCCTGGGCGGAGCACACCCCGTTGTCGAATCAAGAGACGCGTCTCGACGATTCCTACCGCGACCGTCAGGACCCAACGCTTACGGTGACCATGCCCCTGACCGGTGCTGAAGAAGGTACCGCAGCTGTGGACACTTGGGCGGAGCATCCGGAGCTGCACGACGCAGCCGCCCTGGCATGGACCACGACTCCATGGACCTTGCCGTCCAACCTGGCGCTGGCGGTGCACCCAGAAGTAGAGTACTCCCTGGTGCAGGTGGGTGAAGATGGGGCAGAGGACTTCGTCGGCAAGCGATTCTTGCTTGCTTCTGCTCTTGTGGGTTCATACCAAAAGGAACTCGGCAAGAAGGCCGAGACTGTGGCAACGTTTAAGGGCGCAGAGCTCGAGGGCCTGACCTACGAGCCGATCTTTGACTACTTCAAGGATCAGCCGAATGCATTCAAGATCTTGCTGGCGGATTATGTCACCACCGAGGACGGTACGGGTATCGTCCACCAGGCGCCTGCCTTTGGTGAGGACGATATGGCCACCACCAAGAAGTACGGCATCGACCTGGTGATCCCGGTGGACATGGACGGCAAGTTCACAAGCCAGGTTCCTGACTATGAGGGCCAGCTTGTTTTCGATGCGAACAAGGACATCATCAAGGATCTGAAGGCAAAGGGCCGCGTCCTGCGTCACCAGACCATCGTCCACTCCTACCCACACTCCTGGCGTTCGGGCGAGCCACTGATCTACATGGCGCTGCCTTCATGGTTTGTGAAGGTCGACGAATTCAAGGACCGCATGGTTGAGCTCAACCACGAGCAGATCGAGTGGATCCCTGAGCACGTGCGCGACGGCCAGTTTGGTAAGTGGCTGGAAAACGCCCGCGACTGGAATATCTCGCGTACTCGTTACTGGGGCTCGCCGATTCCTGTGTGGCAGTCGGATAATCCTGAGTACCCACGCACCGACGTCTACGGCTCCCTCGACGAGCTCGAGGCTGACTTCGGCGTGCGCCCAACGGACCTGCACCGCCCATACATCGACGACTTGACCCGCCCGAACCCCGATGATCCGACCGGCCAGTCCACCATGCGCCGTGTGCCCGACGTGCTGGACGTGTGGTTCGATTCCGGTTCGATGCCGTTTGCGCAGTTCCACTACCCATTCGAGAACAAGGAATGGTTCGAAGAGCACCACCCAGCTGACTTCATCGTGGAGTACATCGGCCAGACCCGCGGCTGGTTCTACCTGCTGCACCTGCTGTCCACGGCGCTGTTCGATAAGCCTGCATTCAAGCAGGTTGTTGCGCACGGCATTGTGCTTGGCGACGACGGCCAGAAAATGTCCAAGTCGAAGGGGAATTACCCGAACGTCAACGAGGTCTTCGACCGCGATGGTTCCGACGCGATGCGTTGGTTCCTCATGTCCAGCCCGATCCTGCGCGGTGGCAACCTGATTGTGACCGAACAAGGCATCCGCGACGGCGTGCGTCAGGCTATCTTGCCCATCTGGAACGCCTACAACTTCCTGGAGCTCTACTCCTCCGAGGAAGCAAAGTGGTCGGTGGATTCCACCGACGTGCTGGATCGCTACATCCTGGCGAAGCTGCATGACTTGGTCAAGGGCGTCGACGAGGCCCTTGAGGCGACCGATATCTCTGGTGCTTGCGACCAGGTGCGCATCTTCTCCGATGTGCTGACCAACTGGTACGTGCGTCGTTCCCGCGACCGGTTCTGGGAAGGCCAGGAAACTCACCCGGAGGCTTTCGACACCCTCTACACCGTGCTTGAGGTCCTGTCCCGTGTGGCAGCTCCGCTTCTGCCGTACCTCACTGAGGTGATCTACCGCGGTCTGACCGGCGAGCGTTCCGTGCACCTGACGGATTACCCTTCGGCTGACGATATTCCAGCCGATGCCAACCTGGTTGCTGCCATGGATGCAACCCGCGGAGTGTGCTCGGCGGCATCGTCGGTACGCAAGGCGAATAAGCTGCGCAACCGTTTGCCACTACCGAAACTGACAGTCGCACTGCAAGAGTCGGAGAAGCTGGCCGATTACAGCGATATCATTCGCGATGAGGTCAATGTCAAGGACGTGGAGCTGACCGACGATGTCGATTCCGTGGGTACTTTCGAAGTTGTGGTCAACGCGAAGGTCGCAGGACCTACCCTGGGCAAGGATGTCCAGCGCGCGATCAAGAACGTGAAGGCTGGCAACTACGAGCGCCAGGGCGACAACGTCGTCGTCGATGGCGATATCGTTCTCACCCCTGAGCTCTACACCGAGCGCCTCGTGGCCGAGAACCCAGAGTCCACCGCACGCATCGATGGCCTTGATGGCCTTGTCGTGCTGGACATGGAGGTCACTGAGGAACTCGAGGCCGAGGGCTGGGCAGCCGACGTGATCCGTGGGCTCCAGGATGCTCGTAAGGCATCGCAGTTCGAGGTCTCCGACCGCATCACCACAGTCCTGTCGGTACCTGCCGACAAGGAGGAGTGGGCGAATCGTCACGCGGAGCACATTGCCGCTGAGACCTTGTCCACCAGCTTCACCGTGACCACCGAAGCCCTTGACGGCGATGTCCACGAGGTCGTTGCTGGTGTGAACGCAACAGTAGCGAAGAACTAGCGCCGAGCGGCCGAGGTTGCGAACACGCCGACGGCCGCCACCAGCAGCAGCGTCGCCGTGACCAGCATGGTCGCGCCGAAGGCTGCTGACATGGACGCGCCCGTTGCCAGCCGTGAGGAGTACACGGATCCGATGACGGCGGGGCCGAGTGCTCCGCCGAGCTGGCGAAACGCCGTGTTCATGGCCCTGGCCATGGCAGACTTCACCCTAGGCACGGCGGCGACGGCCACCATGGACACCGATGACAACATAATCGAGATGGCGACCCCGAAGATGACAATGCGCCACAACACATCGAGGTAGGTCGACTGCGCAGTCGTGCGCGAGATCAAGAAGGTTCCCACGGCGGCCAAGGTCAGCCCGAATCCCAGCGCGAGCTCGGGGCGGACATGTCGCAGAAGCTTCGCGACGACCGGACTGACCACCAAGGCCGTGCCGGGCATGCACGCGATATACGTAGCAATACCCCACGCATCTAAGTGCTTCGCGGTGCCGAGAAAGATTGCGAAGAGGAAACCCGTGCCCAATACGGAGAACAGTGCCACCGCGGCAGCAAAGCACGCTGAGGCGAAACGCGGGATCCGAAACAGGTGTAGATCAAGCAAGGGCGCCGCAATATTGAGCTCGCGGTAACTCAGCAGCGCCCCAAAAATGGCCACGACGGCGAGGGGGACCAGTGCCTGCGACGACAACACGCCATGGGTTCCCGCCTGAATTATCCCGAGAGCAAGCGCTACCACTGTAATAGCGGCAAATACTTGCCCCAGCGCATCGAGACCGATGCGGTGAGGCTCAGTTTCTTTGAAAAACACCATGGTCAAGATTGCGGTGGTGACCGTCAGCGCTACGTTGGGTACGAACAGCCACCCCCAGGGAGCTACGGTGAGAATCAGCCCGGAGGACACTGCACCGAAGGCGAGTCCCGCCGTCGTGCCCGTGCCCCACAGCGCGGTGAATTCAAGGCGTTGGCGCGGATCTGAGACCCGAGTGGAAATGGTGGCTAGCGTCATCGGCACGAGCGCGCCGCCACCAATTCCCGCGAGGAACTGTCCTGCCCACAGCACTTCAATGGCGTAGTCTCCCGACACAGAGGCGACTATTCCTACTGCTTCGCCAGCAGCCATCAGCCACAACGCGGTGACCATTACGCGCTTGCGGCCAAAGTTCACGGCGTAGGCCGTGGCAGTCAGCGCAGCAATGGCCATAGAGAGCAGGAAGATTGCCTGCACCCACTGCAGCTGGGAGGTCGTAGCTCCAGTGGAGCCTGCGATGGTGGTCAAGCTGACCGAGAGCGCATTGATGGGCAACTGGGCGACGAAAACGCCCAGGATGGCGATCCACACGATCCGGCGTGACTGGGGAGTAAGTAAGGACATGAGACATGGAATATTACGCCAATTGTCGTGGAAATTAACAAGAGAATAGACCAAGAGGTTCAGTAATTGTGGACGAAGAGCCACATATTCCCACATATTCCGTGGTGTAGCATGAGATTTCGTGTCAGAATCCAAGCCGAAAACCGTGAATAGAACTCGAGCGTCACGGTGGACCGCGCCCTTACTCATGGTCTTTGACGGTCTCTCGCTTTACGCCGGGGCAGCACTCGCAGTCGGGCTGTTTGAACAATTCAGTCCCGCACTGGTGGCTTGGATGCGCGTGGCAGCAGCTGCCCTGATCCTGCTCGTTCTCAACCGCCCAAATGTGAAAGCATTTCTTGGTCGTACCGGGTTTAACGCTGCCGTGTACGGCGTGGTCACCCTCGCTATGAACATCACTTTCTACGAGGCCATTGCCAGACTCCCCATGGGCACCGCCGTGGCGATTGAATTTTTAGGACCTGTCGTGGTGGCAGCCCTGGGCAGCCGAACGGTCCGCGAGTGGATTGCACTCGCGCTTGCCGGTGTGGGAGTGGTGATCATCAGTGGCGCCCAGTGGGCCGGCAACAGTGCTGGTGTGCTTTTTGCACTCGCCGCGGCTTTTATGCGGGCGCTCTATATCCTTACCGGCAACCGCATCGCGGGCAACACCGCCTCATCACGCACGGGCATGGCCGTCGGTTTTACCTGGGCCTCCATTCTCACACTCCCGCTGGCCATGTGGTGGTGGCCGGGCTTAGATGCCGTGGACCTGGCACCGGTGACCATCGTGGGCCTCGCCCTGGGGCTCGGCGTGCTCTCCGCAGTCATCCCGTACAGCCTTGACCAGATTGTGCTGCGCCAAGCCGGCCCCGCCTACTTCGCGATCCTGTTGGCAATCTTGCCAATCACGGCCGCGGTCATGGGCACGGTCGCTCTTGGGCAGTGGCTCTCGGTGCCAGAAATGATCGGCATTGCCATGATCGTTGCCGCAGTTGCTTTACGACGACCCTAAACTGGAACCCATGCGGCGTTGGGTCTTACACATCGACATGGACGCGTTTTATGCGTCGTGCGAGCAGTTGACCCGACCAACTTTGCGTGGCCGACCAGTGCTTGTCGCGGGTGTGTCTGGCCGTGGTGTGGTGGCAGGTGCCAGCTACGAAGCCAGGAAATACGGGGCGCGCTCAGCCATGCCCACCCACCGGGCCGCCAAGCTGGTCGGGCCCAAGGTTGTCCTGGTGACTCCCAGGCGCGCGGTGTACACCACGGCGTCGAAACGCGTTTTTGAGATCGTTGCTCGCAATGTCGAGGTAGTGGAGCAACTCTCCATCGACGAGGCATTCATGGAGCCGGAAGAACTCGTCGACGCCACCGTGGAACAGGTCACCGAGTGGGCCGAACACCTCCGCGCACAGATCAAGCAGGAGACTGGCCTGCCCGCTTCGATTGGTGCGGGCAGCGGAAAACAATTCGCGAAAATTTCCTCCGACCTGGCGAAACCGGACGGAATTTTTGTCATCGACCCGGAGCGTCAGCTAGAAACCTTGCACGCCCTCAACGTCAACGAACTATGGGGCGTGGGACCTGTGACCGAGGCGCGCCTGTCCACCATGAACATCGAGACCATCGGGGACCTCGCGGCTTTAAGCGAAAAAGAAGTAGAAATCGCCCTCGGCGGTGTAGTGGGCAAACAACTCTGGCAAATGGCCAACGGCCACGACGACCGCCCAGTAGCACCGCGTGCCGTGGCCAAGCAGATCTCCGCCGAACACACCTACCCACAGGACCTCACCTCGCCCGCAGAAGTCGATGCCGCCCTGACCCGCGCGGCAGACGATGCTCATCGTCGCTTGCTCAAAGACGGGCGCGGGGCGCGCACGGTGAGCGTAAAGCTGCGGATGTCTGATTTTCATATCGAGTCGCGATCCGCCACCTTGCCCTATGCCACCGAAGACGAGGACACCCTGCGCGCCCTTGCTTTTCGCCTGGTGCGCTATCCCGACGAAGTTGGTCCGATTAGGTTGGTCGGGGTCAGCTATTCCGGGTTGGAGGACTCGCTGCAACACGTCATGTTTCCCGAACTCGACCAACAAATCGTGCGCCCCACACCGGCCGACAGCGATTATGAATCCGGAGTCAGCGATCACTTTGGCGCCAACAATGTCGAAGTGGATATCACCCCTGCCGAAGTACCGGGGCAGTGGCGCGCCACCCAAGACGTTTTCCACCCCGATCACGGTCACGGTTGGGTCCAAGGCGCAGGCCACGGCTGGGTAACGGTGCGTTTTGAAACCCGGGCGACGGGACCCGGGCGGATCGTTAATTTGCGAGCCGACGATCCCGACCTGAAGCCCGCCGATCCCGTGGATTCCTTAGCCTGGGAGGACTGGCTGTCCACGGCCGAGCGAGAGCTAGATTAAGCCAACAACTGCGCGGGATCAGCACCCGACGCCAGCGCCACAGTCAACGCAATACGCGCCTGACCAGGTGAAAGGTAGCCCGCCGAGAGCGCGCCAAGCGCACCCAAGGTGTTTCCTCCACCGGCTCCGCCATAGTCGAAAGCCACGGACCCATAGGGCACCTGGGTGGAAATAACCACAGGAATGCCAGCGCGCAACGGCCGATGCAGAGCCCTGCCCATCTCGGCAGAGAGGTTTCCCGCACCGAGGGCCGCTACGACGATGCCATCAGGACGCGTGTCGACGATTGCGTCGACCACCTGGCCACTCGCGCCGGGCCAGGCGGTGACGATCACGACATTGGTGCCTTCCAAAAGGTGTGCCCCCACGGGTGTGGGCCGCACTAGTGGGGTATCGGAGGAAGAAGCAAAGGCCTGCAACTCATGAGTGTGACGCTTGAAGGCTCCGCGGGCAGGCAGGGTCATGCCCCCGAAATGGATCAGCACCCCGGGCTGCGGTGCCTCGCCGGCGGCGAGTTCAATGGCACCAGCGAGATTCAGTGGACCGTCGGGGCGTGGGTGGTCTGCGGGCAACTGGGCGCCTGTGAGAACAACAGGGCGATCGTCGTCAAGCATCATGTCGAGCGCGAGCGCTGTCTCTGCCATGGAATCCGTGCCGTGGGTGACCACGACCCCACTTGTAGCGGGGTCAGTGAATGCGGTGCGGATGTGGCCAACGAGTTCGTCGATGTCGGCAAGTGTCATAGAAGAGGAGTCCAGTGACGTGGAATCGATCACTTTTGTCGGGATCTGCGTGTCGCTGCGGGCAACGAGTTCTGCGCCGTCGAGTCTGGGCACGCGCGCACCAGAGTCGTCCGAGGTGGAGGCGATCGTTCCGCCTGTAGCGATGACTGTGACGTGACCCGTGGAAGTTGCCTTGAATTGCATAAGAATAAAGCTTGCCATAACAATTTAACTTTGGCGTTGAGGTCACAAATCTGTAACGTATAAGTTAGCTATGTATAAGGCGCCTCAGATCAACTGGGCTAAAACTGGGCCTCAATCCGGCGCCAGAACAACTAGTTCAAGGAGAATACGTGAACGCGAAGAAGATCTCGGCAGTGATCGCAGCTTTTGGTCTTTCTGTCAGTCTGGTGGCATGCTCCAGCGGACAGGACAGCAACGGATCATCCGCTAGCTCAAGCGCCTCTGAAACGACGGCTGCATCCAGCGCGTCTACGGCCACCGAGACCCCAGCCTTGCCTACGGCAGCGGAACTCAACGACGTGCTTGCTCGCGCCACCGATTCCAGCCTTCCGATGGACCAGCGCGTCAATACTGTTCAGGGTGGCGAGACCGCACCTGAACTGTTCGATACGATGGCACTGTCGCAGGAAGAATCCGGCGCGAACTTCCAGGTCGTCGACCCTGTTCTTCCTGGTTACGCACCAAACTCCGTGCTCACCACGGTGAACTTTACCCAGCCAGATCAGGCAACCCAGCTGGCAGAGAACGTCGAGTTCGTCTACGAAGACGGCCAATGGCAGCTCTCCCAGTCATGGGCCTGCACCTTGATCACCAACACTGTGGATCCATCTCAGGTTCCTGAGATGTGTGCTGCGACCTCGTCGCAGGGTGCTGCTTCAGACGCTCCTGCACCAGCCCAGTAAGTTAGTTTTCGTCGCGCCACACTTCCTCAGACCACAAGGTCTCCAGGGTTAACAGTGTGGCACGATTGTCTTTTTGCTCCTTGCGCTTGCGCCAACGCCTGCGGATCCACCGGTCGTGGCTGGTCAGGATGACGGTGCCCGGGAAATCGAGCAGTGCAGTCTCGAGTTCTTCTGCCAACGCGAGCGACAGGTGGTTGGTGGGCTCGTCGAGAAGCAATAAATCCGGTGGGCTTGCCAAGATGATTCCCAAGGACACGCGGCGGCGCTGCCCCAACGACAGATCCGCGAGCTTCTTTTGCGATTGCTCTTCTGTCATTAGGCCCATCTCTACCAACGATGGAGCGCCCTTCGGCGTGCGAGCGCTAAAGATTTCGGCGGCGGTTTGGTTCAGGTCCTTCCAATCGTCGTCCTGCTCGAGGCGATCGATGGTCAGCTCCTCCGGAATGCGCAGCTCGCCCTCATAGTTGGTAATGACACCGTCGATGACTTTGAGCAGGGTGGACTTGCCGGATCCGTTCGGGCCCTCGACGAGCAGCTGTTCGCCGGGCTGGATCTTTAAGGTCAGAGGTGCCAGACGGTTCGGCACGGCCAGGTTCTTGGCCGTGACCGCAGGCTCACCGAGTGATGCCGGGTCGTGGCTCGGAATCCCGTGGAAGCGCAGCCGTGCAGGGGGACGCGGAATGGCGTCGCGCTCGAGTGCTTCGAGGTTCGACCGCGCGCTGCGCAGCCGGTTGCCCACGGTTTTCGCCGCGCGGTCGGCAAAGAACTTCGAAGCAGCGCGCGTCTCGGTTTTGTTCTCGTGGCTGTGGAAGATATCTTCTTCCGTTTGCCCGGCGGCCTTTTCTAATCGCTCGCGTTCATGTTCTTGGGCGGCGTAGTCGGTGGCCCAGCGCTGACGGCGGGCCTCGCGGGCAATGAGATAATCGGTAAAGGAACCGGTAAAGCGTTGGCCCTGGCGGGTTTCTTCACCGAAGCCACCCTCAGGGCCCAGGCTTGGGTCGAGATCGACCAGCCCGTCGCAGGCGGTATCTAGGAAGTAACGGTCGTGGGAGGCCACCAACACTGGGCCGGAAAAGGCCGCGAGCTCGGCGACCAAGAAGTCCACGGCCTCGTCGTCAAGGTGGTTGGTGGGCTCGTCGAGGACCATTCCGTCAACAGGGCGCAGCAGCAACGTTGCCAGTGCGAAGCGGCGACGTTGGCCACCACTCATCTCGCCGAGAGGGGTGTCAAGATTAACGTTGGCAAGACCTAGACCAGCAAGAACTGTGGCGATGCGGGTTTCTAACTCCCACACGCCCGAGGATTCTGCGCGTGCGAGGGCGAGATCGAAATTCTCGGCAAGGCCGGGGGTGTCTGGGGCGGTGGCCATGGCCTCGGAAAGCTCGGCGATGGTGCGTTCGATGCCGCGCAACTCTTCCACGGCTTCGTCGATAAGCGCCTTTGCGGGAGCAGTAAACGGCAGGGAGGTCTCCTGGGGAATGAAACCCGTGATCTCTGGGGTGATGATCGTGCCAGCATCAGGAATCAGCTCGCCAGCGAGCAGATTGAGCAGAGTTGACTTGCCTGAACCATTTTCGCCGATGAGGCCTGTGACCGAGCCCGAGGGCACGGCGAAGGAAATGTCGGTGAGCACGCGATTGCCACCAGGGTAAGAGAACGAAACACCGTCGATATTGAAGTGTTGAGGAGCGACCATGGTGACACCCTTCCGGCAGGAGAGACAGCTGTACCTTTGATCTTACTTCCTGCAGCGCATGTGCAGGAACCTACTGCTGGTAGGTGATACTTGCGCCTTGGTCTTGGACGATTCGGAAGTCAGCTTGATTTCCCGCGTAGACCACACGCGTGGTGCTGGTGATTCCTCCCGCAACAGGAATCGGTGAATCAAAAGCAACGGTGACGTTGCCCTGGGAGAAGGTATCCGAGCTTTCTACTTTCAGGGACTCGCCGGCCAGATCCGGGTTGGTGGTGGCATCAAAATTCAAGGTGGCCTGCGCCGGGCGCTCCTGGACTGCAACATCCAGATTGACGGAGTCGGCATTGAGAGAGGTCACCGTGTACGTGGTGGTGCGCAGCATCGTGGTGTCGCCGGTGACTCGCGACTCCACTGTCCACGAGCCGCCCTCGCCAATGCCTTCAGAGGGGAAGATGACGTTGGAGGACAGGACCCGCAGTAGTCCAGCCTCGGCAGCCGCACGCCCGTCGTCCACGGACCCATCAGGGGAGAGGAGCTTCAACGTGCTCACGCGGCCTTGATCCGTCGCGCGCCAGGACATGAGGAAGCCATTGTTTGAATCGAGATCCTCTTGGGCGCGCTGTGTCGAGGCAATGGTTCCGTCAAGGGTGAAGTCCACTCGTCGCGAAGCTTCGACTTCGTCCTGTCCTGCCTGCGGGGCTTGACTCGTCTGCGCACTGAGCCGGAACTGTGTGGGGTCGAGCGCGAAATCCTGCGGCGCCTTCGCATCGAGGGCGTCCGCGGCGATGACCACCTGATCGAAACCATCGGCGATGTCAAGGGTGTACTGGTGCGCTGGGTCCGTCTGCGGATCGGAAATATCGTTGTAGCGCAGCACCTGAGGGTTAGTACCGGGCTCTACAACGTTGATACGGGCGACATCCACCGAGAATGCGGGGACATCTTGCAGGGGATCGGATTCCTGACTGCACGCTGTAAGAACCAGTGCGCTGGAGAGAACTAGTGGGGTGAGAACCTGTCGAAAATGCACACCTTTGAAACTACCCCACCACCATTAGGCGACGGCCTGATAGCTCTATTCCACTGACTTGGCACTAATGTGGTTGGGGATGGGCGAGGATAAGGTACAAAAAGGTAGCAAGCAAAGCGACAATGCGCACGGCGGGTACAACCGTGCGCGCATCGTTGGCGGCATGGTAACAATCATTGTCGTTGTAGCGGCGATTGATCAATTAGTAAAACAACTCATGCTGAATTGGTTGGAACCCGGGGTTCCCGTACCAATTATTGGCAACTGGTTCCGCTTCTACCTGCTCTTTAACCCCGGCGCGGCCTTTTCCATGGGGCAGGATTCCACGTGGCTGTTCACCACAATCCAGCTGGTCTTCGTCGTCAGCGTGCTCATTGCAGCTCCACGCATCAAAAATAAGTGGCAGGCGCTGGGGTTGGCCCTTCTTGCTGGAGGCGGGCTGGGCAACTTGTGTGACCGGCTCTTCCGCGAACCAGGTTTTTGGTTTGGGCATGTGGTCGATTACATCTCCGTGGGTAACTTCGCCGTGTTTAACATCGCGGATGCATCGATCACCGTGGGCGTCATTATCTTCGTGTTGGCAGTTCTTTTCGAAGAGTGGGGAGAAAACCGCAATCAAGCCGTAGGGGAGGCCGAATGAGCGGAGACTTTCGCCGAATGGTGGTCCCCGACACCTTCGAGGGGATGCGCGTCGACGCCGCTGTGGCGAAGATTTTTGGCATTTCTCGCAGCGTGGCCGCGGAAATTTCAGCTGCGGGCGACGTGCACGTCGATGGGCGAGGGGTATCAAAATCCGATCGCTTGAGTGAGGGGGCGGTACTCGAAGTGACCCTGCCCGTGCCCAAATCCCCGCCGATGCCCAAGGAAGAGATCGTCGAGGGACTGGACATCTTGTATGCCGACCGCGACGTCATCGCTGTGAATAAACCCGTGGGTGTGGCAGCACACCCGACAGTGGGCTGGGACGGCCCGACCGTGGTGGGTGGTTTGGCGGCCGCAGGCTATCGCATCTCTACCTCCGGGCCCCCAGAGCGCCAAGGTATCGTGCAGCGCCTCGATGTGGGTACCTCCGGGGTGATGGTGGTTGCGGCCAGCGAGCTGGGGTATTCCGTGCTCAAGCGCGCATTTAAAGAGCGCACCGTAATCAAGACCTACCACGCGGTGGTCCAGGGCCTGCCTGATCCGATCGTGGGCACCATTGATGCGCCCATCGGCCGGCACCCGTCGTCGGGCTGGAAATTTGCAGTGACCAGTGACGGTAAAGCCGCGGTGACACACTACGAGGTACTCGAGGCTTTTCGCGAAGCGAGCCTGATCGAGGTGCATTTGGAAACGGGGCGCACCCACCAAATCCGTGTGCACATGTCCGCGATCGGGCATCCCTGCGTGGGCGATCCGATGTATGGCTCTGATCCCAATCTGGCCAAGCGTGTCGGGTTGGATCGACAGTGGCTGCACGCCGTGCGTCTGGGTTTCAATCACCCTCGCACTGGAGATTTCATGGAAGTCGAGTCTCCTTATCCCGAGGACCTAGCGCACGCCTTGGAGGAGATGCGCGGATGAGCACGTTCAATCGGGGCCGTGTGGCCCTGGCCGTTGTTTGCGTCATCGCATTTTTCGGGCTGGTCTTCTACCTCGGCGCGCGCACACCGGCCCCTCAACCCATCAACGGGGATCACTTAGGCCAAAACACCGGTGAATCCTTCGTTGAATATCAGCAGCGCGCTGATGCCTCGATCGAAGCCCTCGACCCGGTCAGTACCGAAAGCTCCTTCGCTCTAGTCACCTTCACCCAGTCCCTCACACCCGAGGAAGCCGCCAGCCAGCTTGGTAGCGTCGACCGCGTCAGCGCGCTGACCATCGGTGTTGCGGCGGCGCGCCCACTGCCCGAACCCATCGCAGGCGAGGGACGCGCCGACGTGTTTCAGCGCGACCTTGACCGCATCGCCTACAGCCTTAGCGGCATCGGCGACGTACCGGTGCCAGAGGCCATCGATGCGGTTGTGGTGTGGGATGATCCCGCAACGTTAAGCACGCTTCGCGACGAGTCCCACGTGGCCACAGTGGAAGCGCTTCCACCGGATGCGGCGTGGGGCCTTTTCGGGATTCAACCCGTCAACGTCCACGAAGTTCCTGCTGTTTAAATTAGCCTGTTGGCTCGGGGTCATTCTCGGGTCTGCGTCGCGAGTTGCGTTCTTTCTGCCAGCGCAAAATGTCCCACAGGTAGAGAGCCACAGCCACCCAAATAATGATGAAGCCCGTCCACCGAGATGGGGAAAGTTGCTCATGGGTTACGAACAGTGCCCAGAGCATCTGCATCGTCGGGGTGACGTACTGCAACATGCCGATCGTGGTCAACGGGAGCTGCTTGGCAGCCATGCCGTAGAACAGCAACGGCAAGACGGTCACCACGCCGGAGATCACCAGAAGGAACGAGTGGGAGGCGCCTTCGGTAAAGAAGGTGCCCTGGCCGGAGCTTTCCAACCAGATTAGGTAGATCAGGGCCAGCGGCATCATCGCGAGAGTTTCGCCAGCAAGCGACACCGTGGGAGAGAGCGAGATGCGTTTTTTCGCCAAGCCGTAGAGGCCAAAGGTAATGGTCATTCCCAGTGCCATGATCGGAGCCTGCTCAGCGAAGATCAGCAACCACGCCACACCGACGGCGGCAATAGCCACGGCAGCGACCTGGAATTTCCGCAGGCGCTCGCCGAGGAAGAGCACGCCAAGCAGCACCGAGAACAGTGGGTTGATGAAGTAGCCAAGCGCGGCATCGGCCACGTGTCCGGAGTTGACCGCTGCAACGTAGATGCCCCAGTTCGCGGTGATGAGCGCGCCTGAGATAACAAGCTGCAGCCAGGTCTTCGACCCCGCCTCACGCAGTTCCCGCCAGCCCTTGGTAAAAAAGAGGACAATTGCCATGATGATGGCGGCCCAGAAGACTCGGTGTGCCAAAATTTCCAGTGGTCCGGCTGGCAAAAGGAGCGGGAAGAAAGCGGGGAACAGGCCCCACATCACATAGGCTATGAGTCCGTAAGTCACACAGGTGCACCTTACTCCCCGCTGATGGTTTGAACCATTAGTGCTACTAGCTACCATCGAGGACGTGATGAACCCCGATATCCCAGCCCTTCCCGCGTGGCTCGCTCGCCATATTGGCCAAACCCCCATGGTCGAGGAATATCCGGTAAATAAGGCTGGGATGAACCGGCTGCTCAAAGCCGCCAAAATCGAGTACCGCCTCCCCGCAGCTACCTTGTCGGCTGCAGTGATCGCGGAGTCTGCTCAGGCAGCCCCCGAGGACCCAGAGCAGGCGCAAACCCTGATGGTGCAAGTCATCGCAAGTGTCTCGGCAACCTCGCTGCGCAATAATAAGGCCCGGCTTGCCGCGATCTCGGGAGCCCAAGCCCAGCAGACTTTGCAGGACATCGCGGTAGCAGCCAACGAGGACGTCGTTACTGCCTACGCGAAGTTCCGCACGGGCACGCGTAATACCTTTAGCCACATCGGGCCGGCGATTTTTACCCGCTTCCTCGCAGCGATCACGCCTGAGGCCTTCGTGTTAGATTCGCAGGTGGCAGCGACCTTGCACCGCGCGGACGTGAACATCGACCCCACCGGCCCCTGGTCCGCACAGGCCTACCGCACCTACATCGACGTGCTTTATCACTGGGCAGGCGAATTCCATGACCCCGCCGACTTAGAGCTGGCCCTTCTCAATTGCCCGCCGGCGAGTACACCTGTCACATTTACAGGCGACACGGGCAGGATTTTGGCCCATCTGCTCGGCCGGGACTTGCCAGCCTCGACTACGTGGGGGCTTTCCACACTGGATAAGAAATTTGGCCCGCTGGCGCCCGGCACCGTCTCCGCGATCACCGGTGAGAAGGGCAGTGGCGTCTCGTCGTTAATGCGCACTATCGCCATCGGCAACGCGCGCCGTGGCGTCTCCGTCGACTTGATCACCACACTCGATCCGGGCGAGGCGTGGGCGCTCCTGCTGGCCGGCACCACGGGAGTACCGGTTGCCGAGCTCACGAACCGGGACAATGCCGGACGGGCACATACGATCGTCGATAAGGCACCGCAGCTGGCGGGCACCGTACGCATCCTGGCGCAGCCTGACCCCGAGTCCAACGCCGATGTGCTTCTCGACGATCGGCCCACCGCGACCCTGCCGACTGCGCGCCGGGGAGTGGCCCAGGTTGTTGCGTTCTCGCAGGCGAACCCACCGGAAGAGGATGTGGATGCTTTCATTCGTTTGGAGCGCCCCGATCTGACTGATCCCGATCACTCGCGTGCTGGCGAGATCGACGCCTACGATGTGGTAAATAACACCGGTGTGGTCTTAGGTAATGCTCTTCATCTGGGAAGGCTTGTTGACCTGGGGAAACGGTAATTTTCCGGGAGGGTTTCTGGAGGGTTTGGAACTCTTGACAGCTGGACTAGACTACGGGCATGGCTAAGAACTCCTCGTTTGTCCACCTGCACAACCACACAGAGTTTTCCATGTTGGACGGAATGTGCAAGGTGGATTTGCTCGCGGAGGAGGTCCAGCGACAAGGCATGCCCGCAGTGGGGATGACCGACCACGGCAACATGTTCGGCTCGAACGCCTTCTACCGCGCGATGGTCGATGCCGGGGTGAAACCGATCATTGGTATTGAGGCATATATGGCGCCCGAGTCGCGGTTTAACAAGAAGCGCGTGCTGTGGGGAACGCCGGATCAAAAACGCGACGATGTCTCTGCATCCGGTGCGTACTTGCACCAAACCATGATCGCGGAAAATGCTACCGGCCTGCATAACCTGTTCAAGCTGTCCTCCCTGGCATCCTATGAGGGGCAGCTGGGCAAGTGGCCTCGCATGGATGCGGAACTGGTTGCCGAGCACGCCGATGGCATTATTGCCACCACCGGTTGTCCTTCGGGCGACGTGCAAACCAGGCTTCGCCTGGGCCAATACGACGAGGCGCTGGAAGCCGCGGCGATGTGGCAGGACATCTACGGGAAGGACAACTACTTCCTCGAACTGATGGATCACGGACTCTCCATTGAGAACCGGGTGCGCGATGACCTGCTGCGTATTGGTAAGGCCTTGGATATGCCACCACTGGTCACCAACGATTGCCACTACGTGCTGGAATCCCAGGCTCCTGCGCACGAGGCGATGTTGTGTGTTCAGACTGGTAAGACTCTGCTGGACCAGGATCGCTTCAAGTTCGATGGTTCCGGCTATTACATCAAGTCGGCCGAGCAGATGCGTGACATCTGGGACGATATGGTGCCTGATGGTTGTGACAACACCTTGTGGGTCGCCGAGCGCGTCCAAGACTACGGTGAGATCTGGGAGGAACACACCCACGATCGCATGCCTATCGCGGATGTGCCCGAGGGCTACACACCAACAACGTGGCTGCACCACGAGGTCGTAGAAGGCTTGCATGAGCGGTTCAACGGTGGGGACATCCCACAGGATTACATCGATCGCGCCGAGTACGAGATCGAAGTCATCGACGGTAAGGGCTACCCGTCCTACTTCCTCATCGTCGCCGAGATTATTAAGCATGCCCGTTCCATTGGGATCCGCGTCGGACCTGGTCGTGGTTCCGCAGCTGGTTCGTTGGTTGCATACGCGCTGACCATCACGAATATCGACCCGATAGAACACGGCCTGCTGTTTGAGAGGTTCCTGAACCCTGAGCGACCTTCCGCACCTGATATTGATATTGACTTCGACGATCGCCGTCGCGGTGAAATGATCACCTACGCTGCAGAGCGTTGGGGCGAGGACAAGATCGCCCAGGTGATCACCTTCGGTACCGTGAAAACGAAGCAGGCCGTCAAGGATGCGGCGAAGGTGAACTACGGTCAGCCTGGTTTCCAAATGGCTGACCGCATTAACGCCGCGCTTCCGCCTGCGATCATGGCGAAGGACATTCCGCTATCTGGCATCACCGACCCAGAGCACCCGCGCTACGGCGAGGCGACCGAGGTGCGCAACATGATCGAGACCGATCCGGATGTTGCGAAGATCTACGAAACCGCGCGTGGACTTGAGGGTGTTGTTCGCCAGGCTGGTGTGCACGCTTGTGCCGTGATTATGGCATCGGTGCCACTCATGGACCATATTCCTATGTGGAAGCGCCCCGCTGACGGTGCGTTGATCACGGGCTGGGACTACCCGGCCTGTGAGTCTATTGGTCTGCTGAAGATGGACTTCCTGGGCTTGCGTAACCTCACGGTTATCGGCGATGCCCTAGAAAACATTAAGAAGAACCGGGGCGAGGAGATCGACCTGGATAACCTGGCTACCGACGACCCGGCTGTCTACGAGCTGCTGGGGCGCGGTGACACCTTGGGCGTGTTTCAGCTCGATGGCGGTGGCATGCAGGAACTGCTCAAACGCATGAAGCCGACGGGATTTAACGATATCGTCGCGTCTCTGGCGCTCTACCGACCAGGACCAATGGGTGTGAACGCCCACTGGAACTACGCGGACCGCAAGAACGGGCGCCAGCCGATTACCCCGATTCACCCAGAATTGGAAGAGCCACTCAAAGACATCCTGGGCGAGACCTACGGTCTGATCGTGTACCAGGAGCAGATCATGGAGATCGCGCGCAAGCTGGCTAATTACACGGCCGGTGAAGCTGATGGTTTCCGTAAGGCAATGGGTAAGAAGAAGCCTGAGGTCCTAGCCAAAGAGTACGAAAAGTTCTCCAACGGTATGTTCAGCAACGGCTACTCCAAGGATGCCGTTGACGCGCTCTGGGGCACAATTGAGCCCTTCGCGTCCTACGCGTTTAACAAGTCTCACGCTGCGGGCTACGCCTTGGTGTCCTATTGGACGGGTTACCTCAAGGCGAACTACACCGCTGAGTACATGGCGGCCCTGTTGACCTCGGTGGGCGATAAGAAGGACAAGTCGGCAATCTATCTCTCCGACTGCCGCCACCTGGGTATCAAAGTTTTGCCACCAGATGTTAACGAGTCCGAGCAGGACTTCATGGCTGTGGGCAAGGACATCCGTTATGGGCTTGCAGCTATTCGCAACGTGGGCCGTGAAGTGGTGGATTCGATCATGGAGTCTCGGCGCACCAAGGGCAACTTCACCTCGTTCTCGGACTACTTGGACAAGATCGACTTGCTGCCGTGTAACAAGCGCATCACTGAATCACTGATCAAGGCCGGTGCCTTCGACTCGCTGGGGCATTCCCGCAAGGGCCTCATGCTGGTGCAAGAGGATGCCGTGGATTCAGTATTGACCACGAAGAAGGCAGCCGACAAGGGGCAGTTCGACCTGTTCGCAGGATTCGGTGGTGGCGATGATGAGGCCAACAGCGTATTCAAGATTGATGTCCCCGATGAGGAGTGGGACCGCAAGCATAAGCTCGCCCTCGAGCGCGACATGCTGGGCATGTACGTCTCAGGCCACCCTCTCGATGGCTTCGAGGAAGCACTAGAGGCACAGACGGACACCCCGCTGACCACAGTGATTTCCGGAGAACTTCGCAACGGCACCGATGTCGTGATCGGCGGAATCGTCTCCGCGGTGGATCGCCGGTTCTCGAAGAAGGATGGTTCCCCGTGGGCAATTGTCACGTTGGAAGACCACCACGGTGCACAGGTGGAGGTGCTCATTTTCTCCAAGGCATACTCGTTGGCAGCACCGCAGCTGGTGGAAGACAATATCTTGTTGGTTTCGGCCAGGGTCTCCATCCGCGACGATCGCATGAGCTTGTTTGGCGACGACGTCCGAGTCCCAGAACTAGGCCCCGGCAACGGAGCGGGATTGCCGCTGCGACTGACCTTGCGCACCGATCAGTGCACGATAGACAACATTACGAAGCTAAAGAATGTCCTGGCGAATAACCCAGGCGAATCAGATGTGTACCTGAACTTGGTCAATGGCGATTCGTCCCAGCTCATGGTGCTCGGTGATCACCTGCGGGTGGAGCGCTCGGGCAGCCTCATGGGTGATTTGAAAGCCACGATGGGAGCGGGAATCCTCGGCTAAACAACTGAATAAAATAGTGGGATTGGTACTCTTTTCAGCCATGTTTCATTAGGCTGTGGAGCAGCAGTCGCATAAACCCGGAGCCCCGGTCGGGCTGCCATGTAAACACGGCGCAATCCGTACATTAGAATGGCACGTTGCAAGCCTGTAATTCCGGAGCCCCGGCCTGGCTGTCATTTCCGACTATAAATTTTTTGGAGACTGAGACTTTTATGTCAGTAAACAAGATTCGTACCACCCACGTGGGCTCCCTGCCGCGCACCCCTGAGCTGCTGGAAGCTAATAAGCGCCGCGCTGAGGGCACTATCGAGGACGCAGAATTCTTCGAGATCCTGCAGAAGGCATCCGACGATGTGGTCAAGCGCCAGGTTGATCTGGGCATCGACATCGTCAACGAGGGCGAGTACGGCCACATCACCTCCGGTGCAGTCGATTACGGCGCATGGTGGAACTACTCTTTCTCCCGCCTTGGCGGCCTGACCATGACCGACGAAGACCGTTGGGCTTCCCAGGAAGTCAAGCGCTCCACCCCGGGCAACATTGAGCTGACCAGCTTCGCCGATCGTCGTGACCGTGTGATCTTCTCTGAGGCATACAACGACCCTACCTCCGGCATTTTCACCGGTCGCGCCAAGGTGGGCAACCCAAAGTTCACCGGTGAGGTCACCTACATCGGCCAGGAAGACGTCGAAGCAGACGCAAAGTTCCTGCGTCACGCCATGGAGAAGGCTGGAGCAACCGACGGTTTCATCGCAGCTCTGTCCCCAGGATCCGCGGCACGTCTGAAGAACGAGTACTACGCCACCGACGAGGAGCTCGTCCAGGCATGTGCCGATGCACTCTCCCACGAGTACAAGGCAATCACCGATGCAGGCTTCACCGTGCAGCTTGACGCTCCTGACCTGGCTGAGTCCTGGGACCAGATCAACCCAGAGCCAACTCTTGAGGATTACCGTGCATGGCTGCGCGTCCGCGTCGATGCCATCAACTCCGCACTCGAGGGCCTGCCAAAGGAGCAGACTCGTCTGCACATTTGCTGGGGCTCCTGGCACGGACCACACACCACCGACGTCGAGTTCGGCGACATCATCGACGAGATCCTCCGCGCCGATGTTGGCGGCTACTCCTTCGAAGGCGCTTCCCCTCGCCACGGCCACGAGTGGCGCGTGTGGGAGAACGGCAAGCTGCCTGAGGGCAAGCTGATTTACCCAGGTGTGATTTCGCACTCCACCAACGCAGTCGAGCACCCACGCTTGGTTGCTGACCGCATCATCCAGTTCGCTGAGGTCGTAGGCCCTGAGAACGTTGTTGCCTCCACCGACTGTGGCTTGGGCGGTCGCCTGCACCACCAGATCGCATGGGCAAAGCTTGAGTCCCTGGTCAAGGGTGCCGAGATTGCTTCCAAGGAGCTGTTCGGCTAAGCATTCGCTTGACGACGACAAAAGAGGCGCGGTTTCCACCTACTGCGGTGGGAACCGCGCCTCTGGTTTTCCTTCGTGGGCAGACTAGAAGCGCTGTTTAGAAGCGCAGGAAGTCTGGCTGGAAGTAGCGGATGATTGGAATTGCTACGGCTGCCGTTTGAAATACTGCTGCGATGATGGTGAGCACGAGGCTGACCTGGTTAACAGTATTCTGGGTCTCTGGGCTGATCTGATTCAATTCCAGCAGCTTGCTGGAGAAAGCAGATTCGTCTGTACCGGTACCAGGTGTAGTGGTTGGAGCAGTGTCCACCGAGGAACCAGACGACAGGGAAGCTACGGAGGACTGGTCCTGGGTGGGCTCTGCAGCAGAGACAGTGCCAACTCCCGCAAGGGCAGTGGCCGCAATGGTTGCTACAGCGACAGACAAACGACGATTCACAAGAAACTCCTACGGGTGTTCTAAAAAACGGGAATGAAAACTAATATAGCGCACCCGCGGAGCTCTGCTGTGGTTAAATACGACTTTTGCCCTAGTTGGAAGAACCGAAGGAGCTACCAGAGGACAGCTTCGACGAACCGTTCGAGTCCGCATCTCCGTCCCCACCAGGTCCTTCTTGGCCTTCGAGGAGGTCATCGACCTGCCAAACGGTGGTGGTGCCCGAGACTTCACTGCCGACAATAAGCAGGTTCTTATTGTTTGGTGAATCCGCAGCTGCAACGAAGGCGAGGCCTTCTGGGCCAAGGTCTCCGGCCTTTGGCAGGTTCTCTGCGGTTGCTGCAGCGTCGTCCTCGAAGTCTTCCATGGAAATGGCGAAGTCGCGGTTGTTGACGTAGGTGACGAATGCCGCGTTCTTAGGATCGGTGATGTCGTACACGATGATGCCACCGATGCGCTCAAATCCGACGAAGGCGTAGGTACGATCGCCGATGGTGCCCAGCGCCAAGCCCTCTGGCTCCGGACCCTTATCGTCAGAACGACCGTCAAACTTAGATTCCGTGTGGTTGGAGTTAAAGAAGTCGGGGATCGCTGCAGCGGTGACTTCTTCGAACTCGGAGCCGGAGTCATAGACCAAGGTGCCGTCCGCGGTGAAGATGGAGAAACTGCGACCACCAAAGCTGTAGAGCTCTTCGTAGCAATTCTTCTCTTCGTTAAAACCGAAGGCCAAGGAGATGTTCTGGCGACCGGCTTCAGCATCCGATTGGAACGACTTGATCTCTTCTGCCGTCATGCCCTGGAAACCCTCACACAATGCTGGGTTCTTCACACCGTTGAGGTCCTTGATGCGAGCCTCTTCTGAGTAGCCGTCCCAGTCGCGGGAATCGCCCTCGTTCGCGGTGACAATGTAAGTCTGACCGCCTACTTCGTAGGAACCGATTGTATCTGGCTGGCGGATGGACTTGATGGGGAGATCGGTGCGCATATTAATGGCGTCGTCACGGTCGGACGCATCAAAAGCGACCTTGGTGCGGTCCACGTAGCCCAAAGGCCAGATTTCTTCTACCGAGGCAGTAGCAATGTCGATGACCGCGATCGCGTTATTCTCCTGCAGGGAGACATATGCCTTAGAACCAGAGACCGTGATGTACTCAGGCTCAAGGTTTTGTGCCACGGTCTTGGAATCGCCGACCTGACCGAAGATGTGCACGCCTTCAGGAAGTGCGCCCTCAGCATTGTATTTTTGGAAATCAGCGGTGCGAACCTGGTCTTGGGTGGAAGCCGTCACATCGTCGTTAAGTGCAACGACGGAAACCGAACCCTCTGGGTCGTAGCTGTAATCTTCGGCTGGTTCGCCCTCGTTAGCAACGAGAGCGTAGGTGCCTTCGGGGTTCATGGTCACTGCATCAGGTAGTGCACCGACCTTGACGCTGCCAAGGACAGTACCGGGGGTTTCCGCCGCAGCATCGAAGAAAATGAGTTGGCCCTCATCGGTCTTGTTTGCCGGCTGGACTGCAGCAACTGCAAGTCCGTCTTCGCGCACGGCAACCGAGTTGATAGTGGTATCTGCGCCACCGGAGACGGTGCCGATCAGGGTGAGCTGAGTTGGATCGGCTGCATTGAGCACATCGATCTTGCCGGACTGTGCATTTACCGTCAAGATGCGCTTCGAGGCAGCGTGGTAGGCGACAATCTCGGCTGCCGAAGCATCGAACACACCGGTCTCATAGGTGCCGATGGCATCAAGGGAAACCGAAGGATTGTCCGCATTGTGGGTGTAGACATTGTCCACGACGGCGGAATGTGCAGGAACGGCTGCAACTGAAAGCGTGGTTGCGGTTGCAATAGCGATGGCAATGCCACGGCGGCGGATAGACACGGCTGGGACCTTTCAAACAAAAAGAACATTAGGGAAATAGAGCTGAACCTAGTTATTTCTATTAGCTGAAAGTAAGCTGGCAATGGACTGAAAGTATCCTATTGGTTGAGTCGGCATGAACATTAGGTGACGTGTCATAAGGAATATGCGATCCTGGGCTGGATTAACTTAGGGCACAGTTCGAGACCAAAACGACGAAGGGTCTAAACTAAGTACCCATGAGTCAATCGAGCGAGTTTCAGCCAATCCGCGCATCAGATATACAGGTGGCGCAGGCCAGTATTTCCAGCGTGATTGCGCCGACTCCGCTGCAGTATTGCCCACGCCTGTCGCAGCAGCATGGGGTCGAGGTTTACCTCAAACGGGAAGACTTGCAGGATGTACGCTCGTATAAGATTCGTGGCGCTTACTATGCCATGACGCAACTGTCACCAGAACAGCGCGACGCTGGTGTTGTCGCGGCATCCGCGGGTAATCACGCCCAGGGTGTGGCGTACGCCTGCCGTGCGATGGGCGTTGAAGGCCGGATTTTCGTTCCTGACAATACGCCACAACAAAAGCGTGAGCGCATCAAAGTCCACGGCGGTGACCAGGTTGAACTCGTCGTCGTTGGCAGTAACTTCGACGAGGCAGCGAAGTTTGCTCGCGAAGATGCAGCAGCACGCGGAGCAACGATGATCGAGCCTTTTGATGCCCGCGATACCGTCATCGGTCAAGGCACCGTGGCTGCCGAGATTGTCTCGCAGCTCACTAGTTTGGGCAAGTCCCTTGACACCATCCTCGTTCCCGTCGGTGGTGCAGGCCTACTCTCCGGCGTGACCTCGTATTTGGCAGATATGTCGCCACGCACCGCCATCGTCGGAGTCGAACCAACTGGCGCACCATCGTTGCAGGCCGCGTTGGCTAACGGGGGACCGGTCACGCTTAGCGACGTAGATACATTTGTTGATGGAGCGTCGGTCAAACGCACAGGCGATTTGAACTACAAGATTGTCGAGCAAAATCTCGGCCGGATCCATCTACTTAGCGCTGATGAAGGGTCAGTGGCTACAGAGATGCTCGAGCTCTACCAAAACGAGGGCATCATTACGGAGCCAGCGGGTGCGTTGTCGGTGGCTGGTCTGAGCGAAGTTCACCTTGCTCCTGGTTCAACGGTGGTGTGCATTATCTCCGGAGGCAACAACGATGTGCTGCGGTATGCAGAAATCATGGAGCGCTCCCTGGTGCACCGTGGTTTGAAGCACTACTTTTTGGTGAACTTCCCACAAAAGCCAGGTCAGCTGCGGATTTTCATCAATGATGTGCTCGGAGAAAACGACGACATCGCACTGTTTGAGTACTTGAAGAAGAACAACCGAGATACCGGTGCGGCACTCGTCGGCGTTGAACTACAGCGTGCCCGGGACCTCGAGCCGCTACTTGAGCGCATGGATTCCTCGTCCATTGGCTTCAAGCGTCTCATGCCGGGCACGTCTGAGTACGAATTTATCGTGGGCAACTAGCGCTGGATTAGCGCGAACCCCCACTCGTCGAGAGTTGTCGTTTCTTCGGTCACCTCTGGCGAGCTAAACGAATACACCAAGTCCCCGCCAATCGGCAGGGTGACTTCGGTGTTCGAGAAGTTCACGGCCAGCACGACATCCTCGTAGCCCATTGTCAACCAGTTATCGCCGTGCTCGACCTGGAGTTCTCGCAGGTCAGAGCGCACCAGGCGGAGATCCTTTCGCAGGCGCAGCAGCGTGGTGTAAGCCTGGTGGATTTCGAGCTGCTCAGATGTGAAATTCCACTCCAACTTCGCAGATTCAAAGGTCTCGGCAGCAGACGGGTCCGGCACATCCTTCGGGTCCCAGCCCGAGCGCGCGAATTCGCGGAAGCGGCCCTCCCTGGTCAGGCGGTTGAGCTCGTCGTTAGTGTGCGAGCAGAAGAACGGAAACGGAGTCTGTGCGCCGAACTCTTCACCCATAAATAGCATCGGGGTAAACGGCGAGAGATAGATCACCGCAGCCTTGAGCACCTGCTGGCGCGGGGTGAGGTTCATCGATGGACGATCTCCCTGGGCGCGATTTCCGGTCTGATCGTGTGTTGTCGTATAAGTGACCAAACGCCAAGGCGGGGTGGTGGTCAGATCGAGGGCACGCCCGTGCGTTCGTCCGCGGAAACCGGAATAGCTATTGCGGAACCTGAACCCATTGCGCAAGGTGTCGGCAAGGATCTCGATTGAGCCAAAGTCCTCGTAATAAGCATGAGATTCCCCAGACACTACAGTGTGCAGGGCGTGGTGGATATCGTCGACCCATTGGCCTGCCAAGCCGTAGCCACCATTTTCTTCCGGAGTAATCAGGCGAGGATCATTCAAGTCGCTTTCGGCGATGATCACCCGCGGCACGCCGGTGCGAGCCTCGACCTGGTCGGCGACATACTGGATCTGCTCCATGATGGAGAACGCACCCCGGTCGTCCAAGGAATGTACCGCGTCTAGGCGAAGCCCGTCGATGTGGAACTCGTCGAGCCATTGGTGCACGGCATCAAGAATGTAGCGACGCACCTCATCCGAGCCATTGCCGGAGATGTTGATCACTTCGCCCCAACCCGTGGAGCCACCCGCTGTGTAGGGTCCGAAGAATCCCGTGTAGTTTCCGTCGGGGCCGAAGTGGTTGTACACCACGTCGAGCACAACTCCGATGTTTCTCCGGTGGGCTTCGTTGACCAGCTTTTTCAACCCGGCCGCACCGCCGTAGGATTCCTGTACGGCGAACCAATCCACTCCGTCATAACCCCAGTTCCGCTCGCCGCCGAACGGTTGGACAGGCAGGAGCTCAATCGTCGTCACGCCCAGCTCACGCAAATAATCTAGCTTATCGACGATCGCCTCAAACGTCCCTTCCGGCGTAAAGGTGCCCACGTGCAACTCGTAGAGGACCTGTGCCGACAGGATCCGGCCGGTCCACTCCTCGTCTGTCCACTCAAAGTCCGCGTCAAGGATTCGCGAGAGCCCGTGAATGCCGTCGGGCTGGGAAGTTGTGCGCGGATCGGGAAGCGTAATCGACCATTCAGTGCCATCAAAGACCTCGAAACCATAGCGATCATCGACCTGGGCAATCTGGTCGCAGACCCACCACCCCGAACGGTGCGGGTCGCGGTGCATCTCTAGGAGTTCGGGGCCTTGGGTGGATTGAAGTCGCAGGCGAACATTGTGGGCGATGGGTGCCCATACTTGGTACGGTTCCATAGCAATCATGCTTCCTAGGCTATGGAAAAGACCGACAGTCTGCCAGGTAAGATGCTCACTAATGCTGACCAGTTATGAATTACCCTCAGCCGGCGAGCTATTTACCCACGATTGGGAAATCAAACGTTCGCGGTTCATTACCTGGATTCAGCGCGCCCAAACCGAGGAAGAAGCCCGCGAATTGATCACGGCCGCGCGCACGGCGTACCCGGATGCGCGCCACCACTGTTCCGCCTATGTGTTTAACGTGGAAGGGTCCAACCCCATCGAGCGCTCCAGCGACGACGGCGAACCCTCCGGCACCGCAGGAAAACCCATGTTGGACGTGGTAAAAGGCTCGGGCATGCTCGATATCGCGGTGGTGGTAGTGCGCTACTTCGGCGGCATCAAGCTTGGTGCCGGGGGCTTGGTGCATGCCTATTCCAACTCGGTCAGCGAGGCCTTGCCCTCGGTGAGGCGCGTCACCCGCAGCAAGCAGGACCTTTTCACGGTAGATTTCCCCCACGCCGAAGCCGGCCGCATCGAGGCGGAGCTGCGCAATCAAGGCGTGACCATCGTCGGCGTCGAGTACGGTCGGGCCGCAACGTACACGCTTGCATGTGAGCCAGGAGGACGCACGCTTCTCGACGACCGCCTGGCCGCCATTACCCAGGGCCGCGCCGAAACCGCGGAAGCTGGCCATGCATGGGTGGAATCCGACTCCGGTTTCAAAAACGGATAAACTAGTTACATGTCAATGCAGCGTCGTAATCCAAACCCTATTCAGTCACGTAAAGATGCAGTTCGCAAGTACTCCAAGAATGCCGTCCTGTGGGCAGGCGGTGGAGTGGTCGGTGGTATCGCTCTGGGTCTTCTCTTCGGCTCATGGACCTTGGTGATCATTGGTTTCGTTGTCGCCGTTATCGGTGGCGTGGTCAATTACAACAAGGTTCAAAAGATTATCAAGCACAAGGACAACAATTAATTCACCCATGACTTCGCCCGACGGCTCTCCAGTTCGAATCGACGTGTGGGTGTGGGCCGTGCGCCTTTTTAAGACGCGAAGCGACGCAGCCAAGGCCGTGCGCGCCGGGCACGTCAAGCTTAACGACGAGTCGACAAAACCCGCCCAGCAAGTTGTTCCCGGTGACCGGGTTCGGGTGTGGAAAGACCATCGCACCTTTGATGTGGAAGTGGCCGCGACTGTACGCAAACGCGTCGGCGCCTCTGTGGCTCGGTCGTGCTATATCGACCATTCACCGCCACCACCACCGAAGGAAATCTTGGCTTCTATCCCGCAACGTGACCGTGGCGCGGGTCGGCCGACGAAGCGTGAACGCCGTCAACTCGACCAGCTCCGAGGACGCCGCGAGTAGTTGGCGAGTAGTTGGCCTAGTCCGATGCCTGGGCGTTGCGCAATAATTTGAGGCGTTGCTTGAGGCGGGCCGTGCGCTGTTCGGACCTATTCCCAGAATGGCCTGTGCGCTTAATGTGGTCCTCGCCGAACCGGTTGAGCAGGAGGTCGTCGATAATGCGCACCTGGCCCGGCTGGAAGCGGTACTTCATGGCCTTGGACACTGTCTCGATGTCGGTGTCATTGAGCAGGTCGGATAGTTCCTGTACCGTTGTCACGCCGTTGGCATGCAAGAGTTCTGTCAGCCACCGATAATGCTCGGAGCGTGAGCGCGGGAACCTAGTTCCCACCAGCATGGCAAGGATTCCGGGCAGGGTTTCTTCCGAAAGCTGAATTTCAGACTCATCGACGCGGAAATGCTCTGGGTCCTGCAGGGCAGCAATCTGGTCGAATTGCTGATCTGCAAGCTCGATGAGGCCAGCTGCCAGCGTAAATGACCGATCAACCTGTGGATCCAGCTCACCTGTGCCACGCTTGTAGCGAATATCGTGTTCGAATTCCGCCCACGCATGCTGCAAGACTGTGCGCACCTGGATCTCGAAATCCAGCCCGATATAGTCCTCCAAGCCGTCGGAGTCGTCGGTCACCTCGACAACAAGGTGGTGCGAACCGTAGCCAAATCCACCCGACACCTTGGTTTCTAGTGCTTTGTCCACGCTGCGCAAAATGTTGAAGGAATTGGCCAGGATATCAAGCACCACTGGGATTTCCGTCGAGTGCAACACGGTGATCCGCGCACCCACGATATCGTGAATGTCCTCCCAAGGATTGGGGTAGGAAAGCGAACCGTCCGGGCGCCGCTTCCGAGCCTTCGCTTTGAGCGAATTCCATGTTTTTACCCGGGCATCAACGGTGTCGAAGTTCACGCCAGCATCGGTGAGCAGATCCTCCAACGCGTCTTTTACGTCTTCAGCTGCACCCGGGTGTGCCCTCACCCAATCGTGGTACTTCGTTCCTAACAGGGCAATGGTGTTCGCAGACATAGTTTTCACAGCCTACCGGAGCATCTGATTAGTTGGTGGACATACTTGCTGCAAGTTCCTCCAAGCGCCGAGAGACCAAGAGAGCTGTCGGTAGGAGATCAAGCACTTCCGAAACAAGCACCGTGCCTGAAAATACCTTGCCTGTGAGCCGATCGACCCAATCGCCCTTCGGCAGGGTCACCGTAGTATCGCGCCAGCCGCCGTTTGCTTCCAAGACCAACGGACGACGCGTCGCCAAAGCAATGACCGCGATTCCATCAGTTCCTGGAAGGTCCGCATCGCCGCGCGCCGTACCCACGAGATGGCTTTCCGCCACGCCAACTCCGAATACGGCCTGATGCTCACCGCGAAGGAAGATATCGGGGAATTGGCGACGGAGGGTTAAACCACGGTAGACCACGGCCTGCTTCGCGCGGTCCTTCCATTGCCTCAGATGTGGGTATGGACCAAGCACCTCCTCATCAGATTCCTCATTGCGAGCATCGGCCACAATGCGTTCGAGGTCACCTTCGCCACCAATTTGTTCGAGGGACTGGTTACGAGCCGTGTAGTCAACGAAGCGACGGTTGTCGGGGTCCACAAGGGAATCGTCGAAAAACTCCTGCCCCTGGTAAGTATCGGGGATCCCCGGACCGATGAGCTGCAACATCTTGCGTCCGAGAGAAATTTGGACTGCACCGCGATTGATTTTCTTTACAAACTCGGTGATCTGCGAGGTTGCGGGGCCATCGAGCAGGGCATCGATCCAGTCGATGATAGCGGTTTCAAAGGCTGAGTCTTGATCCACCCACGAAGTGTGCACCCCGGCTTCACGAACTGCCTTGAGCGCGTATTCATGAAGACGGTTACGCAGAGAATCAGTGATCTCTCCGTCTGCCGGCCACACCCCGATAATGTTTTGGATGAGGAAATGGCTCGTTCCCTTGTCTGGTGAGGGAACCACCGCACTAATCGTGGACACAAGTTCCGCGAATTCGCTGGGGAATTCGGTCAACTCAATAATGCGGGCTCGGGTGTCTTCGCTGCGCTTCGTGTCATGGGTTGACAGAGTGGTCATCGCCTTAGGCCAGAGCGTTTGGCGTTCTTGTTGCAACAGATGGAACTCGGCGGCCGAGACCCCAAACCTGCCGGGTGCCCCGCCAACTTCTTGTAGTGCCACGAGGCGAGATGCCCGGTAGAACGTGGTGTCCTCGACGCCTTTGGCCATGACAGCACCGCAGACCTGAGCGAAGCGGGTCTTAGCCTCGCCGTTGGCTAAGAGGGCTGCTGCGATGAGATCGAGAGCGTCGCGCCGGGAAGGGAAACGCTTCGACATATCTGCGACGACACTCGAGGTAATCCGAGACAGCGAGACATAGTCGGCGCGGTAGACGGGCATGGCCGCCACAAGCTCGACGATGGTGGAAATCAACTCCGATTCAGAGACAAGAACCCCGGCCGTGGAGAAGTTATCACGCCTAATCGCGCGTGCAAGTCGGCGAACCTCAGCACCTAATTCTTCACGAGCGACTTCTCGCTTCAAATGCTGTTCCGTGGCCTCAATTGCGCCTTCGTCCCATGTGGAGCCTGTTTGTTGCAGAGCCAACATGGACAGATTGTCTTCGGCTTCGCGCGAGATGAACACACCGTCGAATTCACGCAGTGCGTCATAGCCCGTCGTGCCATCGACTGCGAGACGCGGATCAAGCGGCTCGGAAACGTCAAGGATCTTTTCAATGATGAGCCACCGGTCAGGACCCACGAGATTACGCAAGCGATTCAAATAGTCGAAAGGATTGCTCAAACCATCGGGATGGTCAACGCGGACGCCATCAATGAGGTCTTCGGCAATGAGCTCACGCAGGATGCGGTGAGAATGTTCAAAGACGAGGGGGTCCTCTTGGCGAATGCCTGCGAGACCGTTGACGGAGAAGAACCGGCGGTAGGAAATGACGCCGTCGCGCCAGTACATTAACCTGTAACACTGCCGGTCATAGACCTGCAGCGGGTCATCCTCAAGGCCCTCGCACGTGTCGGGCGCGACCGGGAAATAATTTTCGTAATAGGCCAGAACAATTTCGTCTATGTCCTCGTGATATTGCAATTCGAGGACCTTTTCATCACCCTCGGAGCCCAAGATAGGCATTCCCAGCTTGCCACCCGCACCGTTATCTTCGTGCCAATCGATATCGAAGTAGGGCTCGAAGTCGGATTCCTGCCCGTTCTTCAACACGTCCCACCACCAGCGGTTGAGCTTTGGTTGATCGACGCCGAGGTGATTCGGGACGATATCAACGATCAGACCTAAACCCGCTTCCTGCGCCGTTCGGGCAAGAGAGCGCAGACCCTCGATGCCGCCGAGCTCAGGATTGACTTCCGTTGGGTCGGTGACATCGTAATTGTGATTCGATTCGGGAATTGCGGTCAGAATCGGAGACAAGTAAATGTGTGAGACCCCAAGGCGCTTTAAATAGGGAACTTGGGCTTCCGCTTCCGCAAAGCCGAAGGAACGACCTCCGGGGTCAGCTTTCGGACCACGCAATTGCAAGCGGTATGTGGACGAAATGGGACGGCGCACGTAAGACTCCTCAATTTGCAGACATCTTCTGCTACAAGACTATAGGTTTTATTGGATTCAGCTGTGTGCGCCTAGCGGCTTAATGGAAAACCTAGGGAATAAACGATGAGTGACATCCGTGCTTTTTCAGACTCGAACGTGGCGCTGAGTTCGTGGGGGTGCGCATCAAAAACGAACAAATCCAGCTGGTCAGTCGTGGCATAAACCAACGACTTTGCGGGCCGAACGAGGTTGTGAAAATGCTGGTGGAGCACCGAAAAGGTGTAGGGATGTGCTAGCCAGGCAGCTGCAGGGGAGTGTTTGAATGACACCTCGAGCCCCAGGACAGCGTTCTGCTGGCTACGCAGTCGTGCATCCCGGACAAGGAATTCTGTGCCTTCCGAAAAACTGTGCCGATAAAGCAGCTGCGATGCGGCTAAATCCCACGCCTTGCGGATACTTAACCCAGATGTCCCCAACGCGTTGTGCGCCAGTGGCAGCCCTTCGTGATCCACGAGAGCGCATGAGAAATCGCGCGAAAGCATCAGTTCGGGGTTGCGTTCTGCAGAAGGTGTCCCTTTCCACGGCGTGGCTGAGTTGCCTGCCTTAGAACGAACCAACTGCAGATACACCTCTAACCGCTCACCGGGCGAGGCGGAACGTACGGGCGATGCTAATGCAGTAGTCATGGGAAGTCCCCTTAGTAGGCAATAAGCTAAAAACTGATTACTTACTTAGACTGCGCTGTTAGGTCTTAGGTTCCCTGGGAGCCCCGAAAAGTTTAGAAGGGTGGCTGCTCGTCGAGGCCGAGGACTTCGAGCAACTTTTCTTCCGACCAGATTTCGATGTCTTGGCCCTTTTCCATTAGCTCTCGAGCGCGTTTTTCTTTCGATGTCATTGTGGCCCAGACACCGGTGACCAAAATTGTGGTTTTCTTCGTCACGTTTTTCGCTACCTGGCCACCAGCGTTGGCAATTCCCTGCCAGAGTGTCCCCTTATCAAAGGGCTCAAACTCTCCAGTGAGCGTGACGTTTTGACCAAACAAGGGGTTATTTGGGTCGGCGGCTTGGTTCGGCTCAGGAATTTCATCAGGGGTGGACACGGACTGCCATGGTGCGGGGCCTCGACGCGACGGCTGATCGGTTCCAGCTCCCGATACTTCTGGTGCGGGAGAAAGATCAACTTCGGGGGCACTGTCTCCCGATTCAATTTGTGCTAGGCGGGAGGCCTGCAGGGCGCGCGAGGCACCGGAGCGGTCCTTTAATACCGGTACAACGCGATGATCCTCAATCACACCAAGGGTGAAACCACTTGCATGGACGAACTCCATCAAATTTCCGGAATGGCCTGCCCGGCGCGCGAATTCGACCATGATCTCGGCCGCCGCCGAGGCATCCGCAGCAGCGTCGTGGTGGTTGGAAAACTCAATGCCCAGTTCCGCTGCAACGGTAGGAAGCTTATGGTTTTCGACTTGAAGGGAACTAGCCCTCGATTGCGCCAAGGTACACGCAAACAGTAGGTGCGGAATGGGCTCGTCTGCAGCGATACAGGCATCCCGCAATGCCGTCGCATCAAACTGCGCATTATGCGCGACGATGGGAAGATCCCCGACGAAATCTACCAACTCGGCCAAACGCTCGTGGAAGGCAGGCTGATTGGCAACATCGTCTTGCGTGATTCCGTGAATTCCGACGTTAAATGGATCAAAGAAATTGTAGGGTTCAGGTGGCGTACACAACCAGGACACTCGTTCGGTTTCGATCCCATCGATGATCTTGACCGCTCCGACCTGGCAGATCGAGCCCCACTGGCCGTTTGCCGTTTCTACATCAAAGCCGACAAAATCCAGCCCTGGGACTTCGGTCGGAGTAACTTCCCCGGTGGCCTTTCCCTGCTGGGCAGCGCCAATGGCGTTGATGAGGCTTGTTGCAGCTGTTTGAGATCCAGGGGCGAACTCGATCGTTGTGGTGCCCGCCGAGGTGTTAATGGACACGAACGAGCTATCCCAAGCGTCACCTTCTCTGAGTGCAGTGCCCTCTACCGAAGCGACTTCAATCGATGTGTCACCGGGGAGCCCACGCAGCGAGGCTGCTAATGCACTTGGGACGATCTTTATCGTCTCATTGGTCACCATGATTGTTGCGCCATGAGCTTCGATCACTTCGACGTGCTCCTTCAATGTGAAAGCGGGTAGGACAAGCAATTGTGCTCATCCTACCCGCAGCCGCAGACATCAAATATTTAGGATTATTTAGGCGTCTGCCGCAGTTGGATCCTCGGCTCCCTTTGAGGCAGCTGAAGTAGAGTCAGGCTGGGAATCGTCGTCAATTGCGACATCTTCTGCCACCTCAGCCTTAACTTCGGCCTTGACCTCGTTCTTTGGCTCCTGCTTTGACTCGGTCTTGACCACTTCTTTCCGAGTCGGCGTTGCAATTTCCTTCGACTTATTCTTCGGCGAGACTTCGAATTCACGCTTTGGTTCTTCTTCGAACACAGGTGCTTCAACCTGCTTCAGAATAAGCGTCGAACGAGCCTCAACGGTGACTGCGTCGCCCGGAACAACGAGTGACTGTTCGAGAGGGTAACCAGTTTTCTCGGTGGTATCTACCAAGAGCTGCCACTTGGAACCCAGGTTTTTTGCTGGAATGGTGAACTCGATGGCTTCGTAGTGGGCATTGAACATCATAATGAAAGAGTCATCTTCGATGCGTTGACCACGGTCGTTGGGCTCGCGGATGGCGTTACCGTTGAGGTAGACCATCAGGGCTTTCCCGAAGGCGAAATCCCAATCCTCTTGGGTCATCAACTTGCCGTCGGGTACAAGCCAAGCGATGTCGCGGTCTTGAGCGTCGGAACCCAGCGGGCCACCGTCGAAGAATCGACTGCGGCGGAATACAGGGTGCAACTGGCGGATGCGCAGAAGACGACGTGTGAAGTCGTGCAGCTCACGATGCTCGTCGAGCAAGTCCCAGTTCATCCACGCAATTTCGTTGTCTTGGCAGTAGACGTTGTTGTTGCCACCCTGTGTACGTGCCATTTCATCGCCGTGAGAAATCATCGGCGTTCCCTGCGAAAGGAGCAACGTAGTCAGGAAGTTACGCATCTGGCGGGAGCGCAGCTCATTGACAACTTCGTCGTCTGTAGGCCCCTCCACTCCGTGGTTCCACGAACGGTTATGGGATTCACCGTCGCGGTTATCTTCACCGTTGGCCAAGTTGTGCTTCTCGTTGTAGCTCACCAAGTCATTGAGCGTGAAGCCATCATGTGCGGTGATGAAGTTGATCGAGGCGGTTGGGCGACGACCATTGTGCTGGTACAAGTCAGAAGAACCAGTAATACGGGATGCGAATTCACCCAAGGTGGCGGGCTCTCCGCGCCAGAAATCGCGCACCGTATCGCGGTACTTACCATTCCATTCGCTCCAGAGGGCCGGGAAGTTGCCTACCTGGTAGCCGTCATGGCCTACGTCCCAAGGCTCAGCAATGAGCTTGGTCTGGGAAACAACTGGGTCTTGTTGAACCAGGTCGAAGAAGGTCGCAAGACGGTCAACGTCGTTAAGCTCCCTGGCCAACGTGGACGCGAGATCAAAGCGGAACCCGTCGACGTGCATCTCTGTAATCCAGTAACGCAACGAATCCATCAGCAATTGCAGCGAGTGTGGATCGCGCACATTTAAGGAGTTACCGGTGCCGGTGTAGTCCATGTAGTGGAACTTGTCACCGTCAACGAGGCGGTAGTACGCTTCGTTATCGATACCGCGGAAAGCAATAGTTGGACCAAGGTGATTGCCCTCTGCCGTGTGGTTGTAGACCACATCAAGGATAATCTCAATGCCTGCTTCGTGGTACGAGCGGACCATCCCCTTGAACTCGGACACGGCATTTCCTGGTTTGTCGCCGGAAGCGTAATCCTGCTGGGGAGCAAAGAACCCAAAGGTGTTATAGCCCCAGTAGTTGCGCAAGCCAAGATCGCGTAGACGATCATCCTGCAAGAACTGATGCACCGGCATCAATTCCACCGAAGTGACGCCAAGATCCTTGAAGTAATCGATCACGGCAGGGTGAGCCATACCAGCGTAGGTGCCACGTAGATGCTCTGGTACCTCCGGGTGCGTGGCTGTCATGCCCTTGACGTGCGTCTCGTAAATCACCGTCTCGTTGTGCGGGATCTTCGGTGCGCGGTCATCGCCCCAGTCAAAGAAAGGGTTGACAACGACAGACAACATCGTGTGACCGAGGGAGTCCTCCTCGTTCCGGCCGGAGCCAGGAGGGTCAGCGTAAATATCGTACGAGAACAGAGACGCGTCGCCGTCGAACTCGCCGTCGAAGGCACGTGCATATGGGTCGACCAACAATTTGTTGGGATCACAACGCTTGCCGTCTTGGGGATTCCACGGGCCGTGGACTCGATAACCATAGCGCTGTCCAGGAACAACGCCTGGAAGATAGGCATGCCAGACGTGGTTATCTACTTCTCTGAGCTCAATGCGGACCTCTTCGCCGGCACGATCAATGAGGCAGAGTTCGACTTTTTCAGCAACATTAGAAAAGAGGGCGAAATTTGTGCCTGCACCATCGTATTTAGAACCGAGTGGGTAGGGTTCCCCAGGCCAAACCTGGTGTATTTCAGCTGCGACTTCTGTCATAAGCCCTCATGCTAGTGCAAGGTTGCGGGTAGTGCCGTTTCCAGTCTGGAACTACGAGTGTCGCAATCCTTGTAAAAGCAACTCAACCGACCGTCGGGAGAGTTCGACATTGGCCACAGATTCACTGTCAGGTTCGCTCTCAATTGTGCTGCTAGTTGCTCCAGTGTCGGCCGCAAACTGTTTGCTAGATTGCTCGATGAGTACCGAGCCCAGAGTGAGGTGTACAAGGCCATACGCCGCGGATCGTAGATTCGTCACATCTTCATCTTCCGATCCGAAATGAAAGCGAATAGATCGGTAAAAACTTTCCAATACTTGGGTGTGAACAATGGAATTGGGTTGAGACATTGACGCTGTGACTATTTCTGCTCCGTCACGATGCCTTAATAAACACGTCCTAAATAGTTCGGACAACTCAATGGGGGTGACAGTCTCGTCAGCGTGGTGAACATCGGCAACAATTTCTTCAGCAATGGCAGTGATGAGCTCCTGCTTATTAGCCACGTGCCAATACAACGCGCCGGGAGCCACATTGAGGTGGGACGCGACGCGGCGCATCGTCATATCGGGGAAGCCGTAGGCATCAAGGATTTCGAAGGCCGCTTCGACAATTGTCCGACGTGAGAGCTGCATAATGCTTTAGAGTACTCAACCCTGCAGTGCGGTAGCCATTCTGTTTGCATCCCATTACATCCGATTGCATTCAGGAAGAGCAGTTTCTCACAGTATTTTTTGCGAAGTATTTAAAGGAGTCATCAAGTTTGGGTTGTTAGTGTCGTGGGGTAATTGTTTTCCCTGGGGCAAGTTCGCGGCGCGAGCGGCACAGTATTTTTATTGAAGATACAAGTTTTATTGCTTGTATTAGTAATCAGATGTACATCTGAAAGATATACAACTGAATCTAGGCCGTAAGAATTTTCGTCGCAGTTGGAAGTCCTTTGAAACGAATCCGGGTATCTAAGCGATAAAACTGGTGAGTTAAGAAGGAACCAACCTTGGCCCAAATCTAGGAGTAACTACGTGAAGGTTTCAATCAAGACCAAGAAGACCCTTGCTGCTGTAGCAATGGTGGCGCCACTCGCACTCGTGGCGTGTGGCTCCGAGGGCGATGTAGCGGCGGAGTCGACTGCCGCATCATCTCCGTCCTCCGCGGCCGAGACCACAACCGCAACCAACGATAAGCAGGCCGAAGAAGAAAAGAAGGCGCAGGAAGCATCAGCAGCTGCGGAGTCTAGCAAGGCATCAGCTGCGCAGGAAGCGCCGGCTGATACCAACGCAGCAGCCAATGCAGGTCCGTCTGGCAGCGATTCAGCAGCAAATGCGGTTGACAACCCATTCGAAAATTCAAATCCGCCAGAAGCACAGGTCGCTCCTATCGAGGGTGGCCAGGCCGGAAGTGATGCTGACGCTGCAGCAATCCGCGGCACCTTAGAGGACGTGTACGCACAAAATTCCATGCACGGCATGATTCAGTCCATCGAGCGCAACACCTGTGAAAGCGTCATCCAGGCAAACGGTGGACATGAGGCGTTCAGCGTTGCAGGTATCCCAGATGTTTCCTACGCTGAAATGGGTATTGATGCCAGCCAGAATGGCGTTGATTCAGTCAGTAACGTCTTGGTCAATGGAGACCGAGCATCCGCCGACGTCACGGTACGTACTCAAGACGGCCAAGACACCACCACACAGCGCTTCCTCCATGAGGGTGGCCAGTGGAAGATGTGTGACTAAGTTGCCCCACCCAAGTCCCCTCCGAGTACGGTAGGAGACTATGTCGATTCACCAGACCCCGCTCGTGAGTTCCATGAGTTCTACACCTGCTACGAACAAGTCTCGTCGCAAAGCAATCATAGGAACCGCGGCGGGTTTGCTGTTTTTCGCCCTCGTCGCAGGCCTGATCCTCGGCGCAATATGGGGCGTGTTCCGTCCCGCGTACGTGGGCGATGTTACGAACGGGCTCTTTACCGCCAATGAAACTGAAAGTCCGAAAAACGTCGAGTTCAGCTCATTCATCTCGTTCGTCATTATCACTGGCGCGCTTGGCATCATCATTGCGATGGTGGCCTACATCAAAGTCGGCCAAGTGACAGGGGTAGGGATGCTTCTGTGGGTGGGCGTTGTCGCTCTGGCGGCCGCGTTTGCCTTCTACGTGCTCGGTAACATCGTCACAGGTCTTGTGCACCCGCTTCCGGGACACAATAGTGGAGACATGACTGGGGTACAGATTGTTCCTCCGATGCAACCCGGGGTGGGTTGGGCTGTGGCCCCGCTTCTGGCCACATTGACTTATTGGATCCTGGCTATCGTGTCCACGCCAGAACCAGAAGTGGAACCGCTGCCAGGCAGGATGATCTAGCCTAACTCGAGCTCGGCCACTCCACGATCGTCTGGCCTCGCGTTTGCGTGCTTAAGGAATCCATCGCACCAAGGATGGCAACTAGCGACGAGATTACGAAGTGACTGCGTTGGTCAAGCGCTAAGCCCTGAGTGATGTCGCAGGTAGTTTCCACGTGCAATAACACTGTTTCGCCTTCCATGCGCGTGTAGGCGGTGGTATTGACAGATTTCTCGTTGTGATCATTGCAGGCGAGCCAAAGATCGAGGAAGTTTTCTGGTTTAAAGTCCGTGATCCAGCCACCGGTAATCCGGAAATAGGCATTCGAATCCACGCAGAGAGCAAACCCCACACCGTTGACGGCTGTGGAGACGATTTCTTGCTCATCAACGGCATAGCTGAATTCGAGCTGGTCAAGGGGCTCAACAACGTGATCGAACTCAAATTCTTCGATCGGCTCATTGGGAGAGATCTCCGCAAGATCCGGTGCCGTGAACACATCCGGCTCCTCTCCCCGGGGAAGATGGCGCCTCATGGGATGGGGCCCGTGGAGAGCGAAGTGGTCTTCTTCCTGGATCATTGTTTCGGGGAGGCTGAAGTGGTCGTCGTCAAGCTCAAACTCTGCTTTCAACTCCCGATAGAACGAGCCGATTGCATGGAGCGCCCCGCCGAGAAAGGCCTGCAGCTGATTATCGGAGAGCCCGCACTTGATAAAAGCCGAGCTGCGGGTGTGCACGTCGATGTTGCCGGCATCAGTGAGCGCATAGGAAACGGAGGGGGCGATGCGCTCCATATTCCAAGAATCCAAAAATTCTGCGAGCGCGCTGGCGCAATCAAGGTGCATGGGCACACGTGCCCGTGAATCTATGACGAGTGAAAGGGGAACGGAATAGTCGATCCATGCCGTTGCCATGTAGTCGTGGCCAGAAATAACGAGGCGATCGAAGCCTAACTCAGACTCGAAACCGAGCCCATAAAGTGCACTATGAACTCGTTCAATGTCAATGTCGCGGGCTTGCCCCAATTCAGCTGGATCGGGGGCGCGATGTCGTCCCAATGTATCTCGCCTCCTTATGTTTCATTCAGTCTAGTGCTTCGCTTCCATGTGATCTATCCCCAATATCGTGTACCCGCGCTCTCATGCCGAGGCGATTTTGGGCTAAAACACTCCTAAAACACTTCCTGTCTACTCTGGTGCATACAATAAGGGGAGTATTACCGCGCTGGATTTGACCAGTGCTCCGCCACGCTGAGGAGAATATTCATGCTGAAAGTGACCGACCTTCGTGGTCGCACACCCTCTACATCCGAACTTCGTCGCGTTTTGCCTCGCGGTGGAACTGATGTGAATGCAGTGTTGCCTACCGTAACGCCGATTGTTGAGGATGTGAAGAGTCACGGCGCGAAGAAGTCCCTCGAGTATGGTCAGAAGTTCGACGGGATTACCCCGGAGTCAGTCCGTGTGCCTCAAAATGTCATTGACGCTGCACTAGACGGCATTAGTGACGAGGTCCGAGAGGCCCTTGAGCAGGCGATCGCCAGGATCCGGAAGGTGCACGCGGAGCAAAAGCCCGAAGCACACACCACCGAATTGGCTCCAGGCGCCACCGTTACTGAAAAGTTCATTCCAGTGCAGCGCGTGGGACTCTATGTCCCGGGTGGCGAGGCCGTGTACCCATCGTCAGTGCTGATGAACGTGATTCCGGCGCAGGAAGCTGGCACCGAAACGATGGTTGTGGCCACCCCTCCCCAGGAGGCATTCGGCGGTTGGCCACATCCCACGATTTTGGCTGCCTGCAAACTGCTTGGCGTCGATGAGATCTGGGCCGTCGGTGGCGCTCAAGCCGTGGCATTGATGGCTTACGGTGACGATGAGGCAGGCCTTGAGCCAGTAGACATGATCACGGGCCCAGGCAACATCTTTGTTACCGCCGCGAAGCGCCTGGTCAACGGTGTCGTGGGAATTGATGCGGAGGCAGGCCCTTCGGAAATTGCCATCGTCGCGGACTCCACGGCGGACCCGGTGTACCTCGCCTATGACCTGATCAGCCAGGCCGAGCATGATCTGCTTGCCGCATCCGTACTGATCACCGATTCCGAAGAGTTGGCCACCAAGGTCAACGCCGAGATTGAGGCACGCTACACCGTCACGCTGAATGCCGAGCGCGTCAAGGCAGCATTGACAGGTCAGCAGTCAGGCATTGTGCTTGTCGACGATTTGGCGGCCTCCATTGCCGTCGCGGATGCGTATGCCGCTGAGCACCTTGAGATCCACACTGCCAATGCTCGCGAGGTAGCCGAGCAGATTTCCAACGCCGGCGCGATTTTCGTTGGCCCTTACTCGCCTGTGCCACTGGGTGATTACGCAGCAGGCTCCAACCACGTCCTGCCCACCTCGGGTACGGCGCGCTTCTCCTCGGGCCTGTCTACCCACACCTTCTTGCGCGCCGTCAACCTCATCGAATACGACGAGGTGGCACTCAAAGAAATCGGCCCGCACATCATTGTTTTGTCCGAGGATGAGCAGTTGCCAGCACACGGCGAGGCGATTCGCGCCCGCTACGAGGTCACTGAAAAGTTCACTGATTCAGAAGGGGAGAGCAACTAATGGAATTTCGTGAAGGCACGCTCGCACCTAAGACAACCATCGGCGAGCTTCCACTCCGCGAAGAACTCCGTGGCCAGACCGCCTACGGTGCACCACAGCTCAATGTTGCTGTTCAATTGAACACCAACGAGAATCCTTACTCGCCCTCGCAGGCACTTATCGACGATTTGGTCGCGGAAGTAAGCAAACTCGCCTCCACACTGAACCGCTACCCCGAGCGCGACTCGGTGGAGCTGCGCACATCTTTGGCGGAGTACATCTCAACCCAGACGGGCGTCACGGTCACGAAGGACAACCTCTGGGCTGCCAACGGTTCCAACGAAATCCTGCAGCAGCTGCTCCAGGCATTTGGTGGGCCAGGCCGCAAGGCCATGGGCTTTACCCCCAGCTACTCCATGCACCCCATTTTGTCTGCGGGAACCCAAACAGAATTCATTGAGGTCCCACGCGGCGAGGATTTCCGCATCGATCTCGATTCGGCGATCGCAGCTATTTCCGAGCACGCACCCGACGTCATCTTCGTCACCAGCCCGAATAACCCAACCGGCGATGTGACCAGCTTGGATGATATCGCCCGCATCATTGAGGCGGCGCCGGGCATCGTTATTGTCGACGAGGCCTACGCCGAGTTTTCGCCCTCGCCATCGGCGGTGACCTTGCTGGATAAGTACCCGACGAAGCTGGTTGTCTCGCGCACAATGAGCAAGGCCTTCGACTTTGCTGGTGGCAGGTTGGGTTACTTCGTCGCAGCGCCGGCATTTATCGAAGCCGTGATGCTGGTTCGCTTGCCCTACCACCTTTCGGTGTTGTCTCAGACGGCCGCAATCGTGGCGCTGCGCCACTCAGACGATACCTTGGCCACCGTGGACAAACTCGCGAAGGAGCGCGATCGAGTCCAGGCAGGGTTGACTGAGCTGGGGTATCAAGTTGTGCCGAGTGAGTCGAATTTCTTGTTCTTCGGCAATTTCAACGATTCCGCGGCTGCCTGGCAGGCGTTCTTGGACGAAGGCGTCTTAATCCGCGACGTTGGGGTACCTGGGCACCTGCGCGTTACTATTGGCCTTGATACTGAAAATGAGCAGTTCTTAAAGGCTGCTGCGATTGTGAAAGAGAAGGGGCTGTAACTGTGGCCGACCGCATTGGAAAATCGATCCGCACCACAAGCGAATCCGATATTTCCGTAGAGATCAACCTGGATGGAACGGGCAAGACCGATATTTCGACCGGACTGCCGTTCTTCGACCACATGCTTACAGCTTTTGGAACACACGGTTCCTTTGACCTGACGGTCCACGCACAAGGCGACACGGAAATCGACGCACACCACACCGTCGAAGACACTGCGATCGTGCTTGGTTGGGCTCTCCTCGATGCGGTCGGGGACAAGAAGGGAATTCGCCGCTTCGGCTCCATGCAATTGCCGATGGATGAAACCCTGGTCGAGGCAGTAGTGGACATCTCCGGACGCCCCTACTTTGTGATGAATGGTGAGCCCGAGAACATGGAATGGCAGATCATTGGTGGGCACTATGCCACTGTGATCAATCGCCACTTTTTCGAAACACTAGCCTACAATTCCCGCATCACCTTGCACGTCAATTGCAAGTACGGTCGGGATCCACACCACATCACTGAGGCTGAATACAAGGCTGTGGCGCGTGCACTGCGCGAAGCTACTGAGCTAGACCCACGAGTGACGGGCGTGCCGTCCACCAAGGGAGCTCTCTAAGTGGTTGAAGTGTTAGCTCAAGATTCGCCGAGTGTCGGTGGCAGCATGTTCATCTGGATTTTGTTCATTATCGCCGGCATACTCGTCGGTGGAGCATGGTCCGCTTATCAAAACGGTTCCAAAGGAGCCACCATGGTCATGGCGGTGCTTGCGGCAGCAGCACTGTTGATCGCATTGCTCAATTTGTTTAATGCAATGCCCATTTAGCCATAAAGTCATATCTAGCTTCATCTTTGCTATCCTTGCTCAGGAAACTCCCTCGGACATCCGGGGGAGCACTCTTGTTTAGAGGTTTAGTGGTTGATTGAGAGGAGAGACGAGGCGACGTGGCAACTCAGCGTATGTCCCGCGAAGAGATCGAAAAGCTCGATAGCATCTGGAAGGCGCCGGGCTTCATCCCGACTCTCATCGCAGTTGCCTCGGCATTTGGTGCTTGGGCCCTTTTGCTTCCGGTACTTCCCGTAGCCGTTCTCGATTCGGGCGGGGATGCCACATTAGCCGGTGCAACCACCGGCGTATTCATGCTGGCAACCGTGCTGACGCAGATGATCACCCCACGTCTATTGCGCGGAGTCGGGTACACGCCCGTCATGGTCGTTGCTGCTTTTCTGTTGGGAGTGCCCGCCCTTGGGCACATGATCAGCATGGAAGCAGCAGTCGTGCTATTTTTCAGCGCGCTCAGAGGCGTGGGATTCGGCGCCATTACTGTTGCGGAATCGGCCCTTGTGGCAGAGCTTGTTCCTTCCAGATTCCTCGGCAAGGCCACCGGCATGCTCGGTGTTTTCGTCGGTCTTGCACAAATGATCTTCCTTCCCATCGGCCTGGCTATGGCAGAGCCCTTTGGCTACAACTCGGTCTACATTTTGGCAGCTGTTATCGCGTTGGTTGCGGCCGTCATGTGCTTGCGGATCCCAAATTTGCGGGCAGCGCCGGCGGAACCACGCCATTCGTCGTCAAGCGAAAATCATGTGCCCATGTGGAAGCTTGTTCTTGTGCCTGCGCTCACGCTGACCACGCTTTCTATGGGATACGGCTTGATTACGTCGTTTTTGCCTGCGCTGATTCGCGAATCGGAGGCGGGCGGGGGCGCGGCGCTAGGTGGTGTGATCCTCTCGATTACGGGCGCTGCGGCCATGATTGTGCGCTATGTGGTTGGTGTTGTGGCCGATAAGCGTGGAGTACCGGGCACGATGATGCTTCCTGCGCAGATCAGCGCCTTTTTGGGTCTGGTGTTGATCGTGGTGATTATAGTCACGGGTGCGCCGATGTGGTGGATGGTGCTCGCTGCGATTTTGTACGGCGGTGGCTTCGGTGCGGTACAAAACGAATCCTTGTTGACGATGTTCCACCGCCTGCCGCGCTCAAAGGTCTCGGAGGCCTCGGCGATATGGAATATTTTCTTCGACGGCGGAACCGGTCTGGGCTCGACGATTTTGGGCTTCGTGGTGGCGGTCTCGGGATACCCCGGGGCGTTTTCTGCAGGGGCGACGATCGTCGCGTTTGGTATCGTGATGACCTTGCTTGATCGCTTCATTGGTGCACACCGGGTGGCCGAATACAACAACATTTCCACCCGGTTGAAGCAGGTCGGGCGGAAGTCGGATCCGTCGAAATAGACCGAGAATTCGCGGGGTTGACACGACGGTTTAAACTGAACGCTATGACCCTCAATGTTGCAGTTTTAGATTACGGCTCCGGAAATTTGCGTTCAGTCCAGCGTGCACTTGAGCACGTCGGCGCACACGTGGAAGTCACTTCCGATCCGAAAGTTGCAATTGAGGCCGACGGTTTGGTTGTGCCAGGCGTGGGTGCCTACGCGGCATGCATGAAGGGCCTCAACGAAATTAGGGGAGCCCGGATTATTGGTCAGCGCATTGCTGGTTCCCGTCCGGTGTTAGGCATTTGTGTCGGTCTGCAGATCCTTTTTGAAAAAGGCGTCGAGCATGGCGTGGAAACCGACGGAACCGGCGAATGGCCGGGTGTGGTCGATCGCTTAGATGCCAAGATTTTGCCGCACATGGGCTGGAACACCGTCGATTTGGCTGCAGATTCTGAACTATTTGCAGGGCTGAGCGAGACGGACCGATTCTATTTCGTGCACTCCTACGGCGTGCAGAAGTGGGAGATGGAGGACCAAGACTTCATCGCCCCGGCCAAGGTGAGCTGGACAAACCACGAAAATGCTCGTTTCGTCGCGGCCGTGGAAAACGGCCCGCTCTGGGCGACACAATTCCACCCGGAAAAGTCCGGCGACGTTGGATTACACCTGTTGAAGAACTGGACTGCCACGTTGAGCTAGGACTACGGGGGAGTTGTCGAGTCCGTGTCCTAAACTGTAAGCATGACTTTTACATTGCTCCCTGCGGTGGACGTTGTTGACGGACAAGCAGTCCGGTTGGATCAAGGCGAAGCTGGCACCGAGAAGAACTATGGCTCCCCCCTGGAGGCCGCGCTGGCGTGGCAGGAGCAGGGAGCGGAGTGGCTGCACTTCGTGGACCTTGATGCAGCATTTGGCCGTGGCTCCAACCATGAGCTGATGGCTGAAATTACCCGCAAGCTGGATATCAATGTGGAGCTTACCGGCGGGATCCGCGACGATGCTTCTCTGGAACGGGCCCTGGCCACCGGAGCAAAGCGCGTCAATATCGGCACGGCAGCGCTGCAAAACCCCGAGTGGATGATCGAAGTGCTGGGGAAGTACGCCGACAAGGTCGCCATCGACATTGCTGTGCGTGAAGAAAACGGTGAGTGGCGTACCAAAGGCAACGGTTGGACCTCGGACGGGGGCGATTTGTGGGAGGTCCTCGAGCGATTCGATGCCGCAGGATGTAGTCGCTTTGTGGTCACTGATGTGTCCAAGGACGGCACTCTGGCTGGGCCGAATATTGAACTGCTGCGAGAAGTTTCCGCTGCTACTGACGCTGCAGTGACGGCATCGGGTGGCATTTCTTCTCTGGAAGATGTCCTCGAAGTTGCCAAATACGAAGACGAAGGCATTGATTCAGTAATTATTGGGAAAGCACTTTACGAAAAGCGATTCACCCTCCGTGAGGCACTTTCAGCCGTGAAGTCTATTTAGTGGTCTAGAGTATCTACATGATTGATTACAGCGCCCAACTCTCACTGGCAAATGATGTGGTGAGCAAAGCCAGCGACGTGTTCGTCGCCGGTGTGGGTGCTGCGCCAGTTTTATTAAAAGGCCGCGGCGATTTTGCCACAGAGGTCGATCTCTCCATTGAAAAATACATCCGGGAGCGGTTGACCGCTGAATCGGAATACCCTGTCTACGGTGAAGAACAAGGCGGAAAATTCACCCCCGAAGGCTGCTGGGTCATCGATCCGGTGGACGGAACAACAAATTTCGCCTCAGGGAACCCCAATTGCGCGATCCTCTTGTCGTTGATCATTGACAATGAGCCCGTGGTTGCGGTCACTGCAATGCCACTTCTTAAGATGCACCTCTCCACGATGCTAGGACGCCCAGTCTCGCTCAATGGTGAAGAGCTTCCTCCGCTTGTCGACGAAGTCCCGATCGCCTCCCACGTAGGCATGGGAACAATCGGTTCCCCGGACTCGCAGCGTTTTCCAGCAGAGTATCGGCTGCGTTTGGCTGGCTGGCTTTCGGCTACGCAGTTGCGTCCGCGTGTAACGGGCTCTGTAGGGGTCGACCTTGGCTTTTTGGCACAGGGTATCTATCAGGCAGCCGTGAGTTTCTCCCCGCATGTGTGGGACAATGCGGCCGGAGTTCTGCTGGCGCGCAATGCAGGCGCGGTGGTCACTGATGGGCTCGGCGAACCGTGGCATCCACAATCCCTCGGAGTGATCGCTGGTACCCCGCATGCGCATAAAGTCATCATGGATACCATTCACACCATCGTTAAAAATTAAGAGCGCCCCTTGTTCGGGCCCAAGAAACTTCAAAATCTTCAAGCGAAAAATACACTACAAAGAGAGTTTTGGTCATCACATGGCTGTTGCAATTCGTGTCATCCCTTGCCTCGACGTGGACAACGGGCGCGTTGTCAAAGGCGTCAACTTTGAAAACCTCCGTGACGCCGGAGACCCAGTCGAGCTCGCCCAGCGCTACGGGCAGGAAGGTGCCGATGAGCTCACATTCCTTGATGTCACCGCCTCCAAAGCGGGTAGGGGCACCATGCTTGATGTGGTTCGTCGCACCGCGAACGAGGTCTTTATTCCACTCACAGTAGGCGGTGGCGTGCGTACCGTCGATGATGTAAACGAGCTGCTGCGTGCTGGCGCGGACAAGGTGAGCGTGAACACCGCAGCAATTGCGAAACCGGAGATCTTGCGCGAGATGGCGCAGCGCTTTGGTTCGCAGTGCATCGTGTTATCCGTGGATGCACGCCGCGTTCCCGAGGGCGGCCAGCCACAACCTTCAGGTTTTGAGGTCACCACACATGGCGGCTCAAAGTCGGCGGGCATCGACGCAATCGAGTGGGCCAAGAAGGGCGAGGAACTCGGCGTAGGCGAGATTCTGCTCAACTCCATGGACGGCGACGGCACCAAAGAGGGCTTTGATATCGAGCTGATTGAAAAGGTTCGCGCGGCCGTGAATATTCCAGTGATCGCCTCTGGTGGAGCAGGCGCACCCGAGCATTTCCCTCCAGCGGTGGCAGCCGGCGCAAATGCTGTTTTGGCCGCGTCGATTTTCCATTTCGGCGAGGTTTCCATCTCCGAGGTCAAAGACGCCCTGGAAAATGCGGGATATGAGGTACGAAAGTAATAATGAGCGAAAACCCAAGTAAAAACCTAAGTAATAACCCTGCCGATTACGAGCTAGACCCAGCGATTGCCGCCCGCCTGAAGCCGAACGAGCAGGGCCTTGTTGCTGCGATCGTACAGGCCAACGGCACCGGCGAGGTGCTCATGATGGCCTGGATGGACGAGCACGCACTCGCCTATACCCTGGAGCGCAAGCAGGGCACCTATTATTCGCGTTCGCGCCAAGAATACTGGATTAAGGGGCTCACAAGTGGCCACACTCAAGAAGTCACCGGCGTGCGCCTAGACTGCGACGGGGACACTATCTTGGTCACGGTCAATCAAGTTGGTGGCGCGTGCCATACTGGCAATCGCACCTGCTTTGATGCAGATCAGTTGTTGTGAGCTAGTTTCTTAGATGCAGGAAAGGAAAGCTCAGTGAGCGAACGAGTGAGCGAACAGAAAGTGGACAAAGGGCTGTCCCGTCAAGGCGCGCTGGCACTTGGAATCGGTGCACTGATTATGTGGGCCGGTTCGCGGATGAAGTGGCTTTCTGTGACCTATTTCGACGACCGATCGGGATCCGGCACGATCGAGCTTACCGGTGCTGTGTGGTCCACCGAGGTCACCGCAGTCATCCTTTTGTTGCTCGCTGGCATGATCGCGGGTTTCGTCGTGCGCAAATGGGGTCGCCGCATCATCGGGGCGATCAGTGCCCTTGCTGCGGTCGGAGCGATGGTCTCGCCTCTGAGCCTGTTCTTCGGCACGCCTGACGCGGAGCGCGCTCATAGCCTGCTCACATCGGGCGCTGCGAGCCAGCGTGCGTCCAACCCTGTCTCCATCGCAGAGTGGGCCAGCATCTCCGACATTTCCGTCAACATAGCCGGACCAGTCCTGGTGGTCGTGGGGGCACTCATAGCAGTCATTGGTGGCCTCGCCATGGCCGCACGCCCAGGCGGGGATTCACGGAAGCTCAATAAGTACGAAACGGCTGCCATGCGCCGAGAGAAGCTTCACGACGATTTGGAGTCCACGCCCGACTCGGGCCGGGTCATGTGGGACGCCCTCGACGCCGACATTGATCCCACCGACCGAGACCCGAAGAAGCCCTAGTTAGCGCACGCCAAAGCGCAAGAGCTAGGGGCGAAACGTGGTGCAATTCACCCGCTGATTTACCCCCGCAAGGTAAACAGCAGGCAACACGATTTTCTGTCTATACCAGTGACCCGCTAGCCTTACTTCTTAAGCGAAGACCCTGTTTTTGGATTGGCAGGAGGTGGGTCATGACGGCATTATCCAATGTCAGCGACATCGTTTCTGGCGTTCTAGCCGATGTAGCGAAGCGCGAGGCCGAAGTGCCGTTCCAAGAAATCAAAGCCCAATCACGGGATATGGCCCCAACCCGCGACGTTCGCTCCGCGATATTGCGTCCAGGGTGTGGCGTGATCGTTGAGATCAAACGCACTTCTCCTGTTTTCGGCCCCACTGGTATTTCCTCTTCTATTGCGAGCGTTGCGCGCGACATTGAGGCCGGTGGGGCTCATTTGATTGCGTGCCAAACAGAACGGTTGCGATTCGGCGGTTCCCTCATTGACATGGCCACTGCACGAGAAGCCGTGGATCTGCCCATGGTGTGCCGCGACATCATCTTGGACCCCTACCAAATCCACGAGGCGCGCTGCTATGGGGCAGACATGATTCCGCTCCAGGTTGGCCTCATGGATCAACACCGCCTCGAGAGTCTGCTCGATCGCATCGAGTCCCTCGGCATGGAATGTATGGCCGAGGTCCGTACTGCAGAAGAAGCCGACCGAGCACTAAAAGCAGGCGCAGGCATCATTGCCGTTAATTCGTGGTCCTTCGATACCAATGATCTGGATCGTGAGGCCTTCTCACAGATCGAGCCCGGCCTGCCCTCAGAGGTGCTCAAAGTCAGCCTCGGAGGTGTGCGCAACGGCAAGGACGTCATTGCCGCGGCCTCCCAAGGCGCTGACGTTGTCCTCGCAGCGGAATCGGTGATGAGCGACGAGGATATCCGGATGGCCACCATGCGCTTGTCCGCAGCAGGTCAACACCCTGCGTGCCCCTCGCGCCGCTAGCTTTTGCGGGAAAACGGTTGCGGGCAGGCGGGGTAGGTGATGTCTCGCAAAATGCCAAGCGTTAGGGCACACTGAAAGACGTGCAAAATATGATTCTGGCCAATATTCCATCACCACCTCAAGGCGTATGGCAGCTAGGGCCGATCCCAGTGCGCGCGTATGCCTTGTGCATCATCGTCGGCATGCTGGTGGCGTTGTGGCTGACCGTTCGTCGTTACCGGGCAAAGGGCGGTGACGCGGATGTGGTCTGGGACGCAGCCATCGTCGCTATCCCGATGGGCATTATCGGTGGCCGCTTGTACCACGTGATCACGGACTACGATAAGTACTTCGGACCAGGCAAAAACCCGTGGGACGCTTTTAACATCACCGCTGGTGGCTTGGGTATCTGGGGCGCAGTAGCGCTCGGTGGCATTGGAGTGTGGATCTTGTTCCGCATCAAGAAGCTGCCTCTCGGCCCCTTTGCGGATGCGGTGGCTCCCGGAATCATCTTGGCCCAGGGCATTGGACGGTTGGGCAACTGGTTCAACCAGGAAATCTATGGCCGGCCGACCGATCTACCGTGGGCGCTTGATATTTACTATCGCGTCGACGAGAACGGCGACTTCGCCCCACTGACTGGGCGCTCTACAGGTGAAATCATCACCTCCGTGCACCCCACCTTCCTCTATGAGCTGTTGTGGAACGTAGCCGTGTTCTTCTTCCTGTTGTGGGCAGAGCGCCGCTTCCGCCTCGGCCACGGCCGCGTTTTCGCGCTCTACGTCGCGGGCTACACATTGGGCAGGTTCTGGATTGAGCTGATGCGTTCCGACGATGCCACGTTGATCCTGGGGTTGCGCGTGAATACCTGGGTGTCAGCCATCGTGTTCATTGGTGCACTGGTGGTCTTCTTCATGTTGCCGAAGGGGCAAGAAACTCCCGAGGAAGTTGACCCAAGAAACGCGCTGGAAAACGCAGATGGAGGTTCTGACGGTGCAGGTCAAGGGGCTGGTGGCGCTGCCTTGAAGAAGAAAGAATCAGCGGGGAACAACGTCAGTTCGTCGACAAGCAATAAAGCAAGTAAACGCTCAAAAGGGTAGCGTAGGAAGCGTCCTGTAGTTTGTCCTGATGTTTGGCTGAGCGATCTTAATTTTCGCCTTTTTAACCTGCTTAGCCTGTAGGTCATATCAAATTAGACTAGGTTGGTAACTGTGGATAGAAGAACAAAAATCGTATGTACGCTTGGCCCTGCAGTGGCAAGCAAAGAGGCAATCCTGGGGCTGGTCAACGACGGCATGAATGTCGCTCGTTTGAACTTTTCCCACGGTGAGCACGCCGATCATGAGCAGAACTACAACTGGGTCCGTGAGGCCACCGACGAAACTGGTCACGCGGTGGGCATCCTCGCCGACCTGCAGGGCCCTAAGATCCGCCTCGGTCGCTTCAAGGAAGGCAAGACCGTTTGGGCGAACGACGAGATCGTTCGCATCACCGTCGATGATATCGAGGGCACCCACGATCGTGTTTCCACCACCTACAAGAACCTCGCCAATGACGCGAAGCCAGGCGATCGCTTGCTTGTCGACGATGGCAAGGTTGGCCTGATCTGCGTCGAAGTCGACGGCAACGATGTTGTTTGCCGCGTGACCGAGGGCGGACCAGTATCCAACAACAAGGGTGTTTCCCTGCCAGGCATGGACATCTCGGTTCCAGCACTGTCCGAAAAGGATATCGCTGACCTCAAGTTCGCCCTGAACCTGGGCGTAGATTTCATTGCTTTGTCCTTCGTGCGTTCCCCATCCGATGTGGACCTGGTCCACGAGGTAATGGAGGAAGTTGGACGCTTCGTCCCAGTCATTGCCAAGCTGGAGAAGCCAGAGGCAGTCGACGCACTCGAGTCCATCATTCTGGCATTCGACGCGATCATGGTTGCCCGCGGCGACCTTGGCGTTGAGATCGCTCTGGAGCAGGTGCCTTTGGTGCAGAAGCGCGCAATCCAGATCGCACGCGAGAACGCGAAGCCAGTTATCGTGGCAACCCAGATGCTTGATTCCATGATTGAGAACTCCCGCCCAACGCGCGCGGAAGCCTCTGACGTTGCAAACGCAGTGCTTGATGGTGCTGACGCTGTCATGCTCTCCGGTGAGACCTCTGTGGGCAAGGACCCACACAACGTTGTGCGCACCATGGCGCGTATCGTTCGCGTAGCAGAGGACACGGGCAAGGTTCCGCCGCTGAACCACATCCCTCGCACCAAGCGTGGCGTGATCTCTTACTCCGCACGTGACATTGCTGAGCGTTTGAATGCGAAGGCAATCGTGGCGTTTACCACTTCCGGTGACACCGCTCGTCGTATTGCTCGCCTCCACTCGGGTCTGCCACTTTTGGTATTCACCCCTCGCCAGGAAGTTCGCTCCCAGCTCGCGCTGACCTGGGGCGCGGAGACCTTCCTGTGTCGTGAGGTCACCGACACCGATGACATGATTAGCGTCGTCGACGAGTCGCTGATCAACATCGACGATTACCACGAGGGCGACACAATGGTCGTCGTTGCTGGTACCCCTCCTGGGGTCTCCGGTACCACGAACATGATCCACGTCCACAAGCTGGGCGAGGACACTCGTAAGCCGAAGAAGTAGGTCAGCGGCGAGCCCTTCGGGCCCGTTTAGCAGTGAAATCTCGCAACATCGTTTCGTTTTCCGACGGTGTTGCGAGTTTTTTTATTTGAATCTTTAATGAGGTGCACTTTGCAAGATATCACCTTTATCTGACCTGGGGTTTTAGTTTTCGTCCGACGTTAGGTCCGCAGAGGTTGTCGTCGTAAAGCGAAAAACCGGACCTAACGCACGGCGAAATATAAAAGCCCAGGTCGCTGTGAACAAAGAATTGCAAAGTGCACCTAGTGGGGCGCAACCAAGGAAAAAGCCGGTCTCGTGGCAATGCAACGAGACCGGCTCTTCTGGTTCTTACTTGGAAATCGGAGTTGGCTCGATCTTCCAGACCTCTGTCGCGTAATCGCGAATAGTGCGGTCGGAGGAGAAGCGACCAGACTCGCAGATGTTCACCCAGCACATCTGTGCCCAGTGCTGCGGATCTGCGTAGTACTCGTTGGCCATGCGGTCGCGGGTTTCGCGGTAGTCAGCGAAATCGCCCAGCACGTACCACTTGTCCGGGGTTTCGTATCCGCCACCATCGATAAGGGAGGCGCGGATATCGTGGAAGGCGCCCGAGTTGGAGTCATCCAGCGTGCCGTCGGTGAGTGCGTCAAGGACGCGAGCTAGACCAGGAACTGTGTTGATGACTTGCTGCGTGTTGTAGTTTGCGCGCAGCTCGGGAAGCTCGTCCTCGGTGGCACCGAAGATGTATGCGTTCTCTTCGCCCACTGCTTCTGCGATTTCCACGTTGGCGCCGTCGAGGGTACCTAGGGTGAGTGCACCGTTCATCATGAACTTCATGTTGCCGGTGCCCGAAGCTTCCTTACCAGCGGTGGAGATCTGCTCGGAGATGTCGGTGGCAGGGATGATGTGCTCGGCAGGGGAGACGTTGTAGTTCTCGACGAAGACAACCTTGATGATCTTGGAAACCTCAGGATCGTTATTGACCAGCTCACCGATCTCGTTGATCAGTTTGATGATGCCCTTCGCACGGGTGTAACCAGGCGCAGCCTTCGCGCCGAAGATGAAGGTGCGCTTTGGTACGTTCTGCTCGCCGTCAACCTTGATGCGGAAGTACAGATCAAGAATGTAAAGCGCGTTGAGCAGCTGGCGCTTGTACTCGTGCAGGCGCTTAATCTGAGTGTCAAAGATCGAATCTGGATCGACCTCGATGCCTTGGCGTTCCAGAATCCACTCAGCGAAGGCGCGCTTGTTCTGCGTCTTGATCTCGTTGAGTTCCTTCATCACGGCCTCGTCATCGACGTAGTGGCGCAGGTCCTTGAGCTTGTCCATATCGGTGACCCACTCGTCAGAGCCGGCGAGGCGGTCGAGCAATCCAGAGAGACCAGGGTTGCACATACGCAGCCAACGACGAGGCGTCACGCCATTGGTCTTATTGTTGAAGCGCTCAGGCCAAATCTCGTACCAATCAGAAAGAGTGTCGCGCTTGAGAATCTCGGTGTGCAATGCAGCCACACCGTTGACGGAATACGCTGCGTAGCAGGCGATCCAAGCCATGTGGACCTTGCCATCGTGGACAGGGCTCATGCGGTGGGCCTGCTCAGGGGAAATGCCACGCTCGTTCATGTCGATGCGGAAACGACGGTCGATCTCAAGCGAGATTTCCCAAATGCGCCAGAAGAGCTGCTTGAAAATCGATTCGTCCCAAGTTTCCAGTGCCTCGGTGAGAACCGTGTGGTTGGTGTAGGCGAAGGTCTTCGTCGTAATTGCCCAAGCCTCCTCCCAGCCGAGCCCGTGCTCGTCCATTAGCAGGCGCATCAGCTCTGGAATTGCCAGAACCGGGTGGGTGTCATTGAGCTGGATCGAGTTGTACTCGTGGAAATTCGAGAGATCGGAACCGTGCTGCTCAATGTAGTTATCAATCAGCTCCTGCAGGGAAGCAGACACGAAGAAGTACTGCTGGCGCACACGCAGCAGCTTGCCCTGGTAGGTGGTGTCATTCGGGTAGAGCACGCGGCAGAGATCGTGCACCGCTTCGCGCTCGATGATGGCATCAGAGAAGCGCTGGGAGTTGAACGCATCGTAATCGAACTCGCGCATTGGCTCAGAGTTCCACAGGCGCAAGGTTCCTACGTTGTCGGTGCCGTAACCGGTGATCGGCATGTCGTGAGGGACAGCGCGGATATGCATATCGTCGAAACGCACGATGCGCTGCTCAGACTGGTGACGCACCAGGAAGGGGTACACGCCTTCCTTCCATGCGTCTGGGTGCTCCTTCTGGAAGCCGTCTGCGAATTCCTGGCGGAACAAGCCGTAACGGTAGAGCAAACCGTAGCCGGTGACCGGGTAATCCTGGGTTACTGAGGAATCGAGGAAGCAAGCGGCGAGGCGGCCGAGACCACCGTTACCGAGTGCTGCGTCATGCTCAGACTCGAGCACATCGGTGAGGTTGTGGCCGTTGGCTGCTGTTGCCTGCTCTGCTTCTTCGACGAGGTCGAGGTTGGTCAGGTTATTGAGCAGCGCGCGACCCATGAGGAACTCCGCGGAGAAGTACGCCTGCTGGCGGGTGCCTGCGTAGGCCTTCTTTGTAGCTTCCCATTTGTCTGCGATCTGTTCCATGACAGCGGCAGACACGCCGTACCAAAACTTCTTGTCGGTAGCGGACTCTGGCGTTAGACCCGAATATGCACGGACATGACCTCCAATGGTCAAGTCAAGCGGCGGTGGGGTAGCTGGCTGGTTCATTTATTTCCCTCACGTCAGTGTTTAGCTTTCAGAAGTAAAACCGTACGAAGGGGATTCTACCAACCATTCACAGGTTCCGTCCGCCTATAGATTTGGCTGATAACCGAATCTATTCCTGCTCATCAATCGCGAGATAGGTCAGCACCGAGGCCGCTGCTGCCTTGGTAGCCGAATCCATCGTGGGCTCGTAGTCAGGAAGGAATGTATTCATGTGATTGACTGGCACATCGTCGTCGACGCGGTTGTTGGCCACAGCCGTGTCCCACACATCGTGCGGGGTGCACCCAATAACCCAGTACAGATACGGCGAACCCAGTGCTAGGGGAATATTGGCAAAGTCTTCGGAGACTTGTCGTGGCTGCGCGTCCACGGAACGGGAGCCGAAAACTGCATCAAAAGTGGGGCGGACTCGGGAAAATACTTCCGGACTGTTATTGAGCAACTCACCGTGAGCGAAAAACTCAAGGCGGGGAGTCTCTTCGATACCGGAAGCTTGGCACTCGGCTTCCACGACTCGTCGAATAGCAGCGTAGACGCGGCGCTTGACATCGTCGTCGTAGAAGCGACAATTTAGCACCAGCTCGGCGTGATCAGGGATGATGTTATTCGTGGTGCCCGCGCGCAGCGTGCCCACCGAGACCACGGCGAAGTCGCTCGGGCTGACTTCGCGGCCGACAATTCCCTGGAGCCGAATCACAATCATCGCTGCAACAAAAGTCGGATCGATTGAGCGGTGCGGCATGGAACCGTGCGCGGAACGGCCAGGGATATGAATCCGGATAGAGTCACAGGCAGCGAATTGTGGGCCCGACTTGGTTTGTACTTCACCGGCACGACCAGGCATGACGTGCTGAGCGAAGCAGACATCGGGCTTGGGAATGCGGGTGAGCAACCCATCGTGGACCATGGCCGAGGCGCCTACGGCATTTTCTTCTGCGGGCTGGAACAACGCAATGAAGGTCCCTGCCCAGTTCTCGCGGCTGTTGTCGATGATGTCACACGCCCCAAGCAGGGCCGTGGTGTGGATATCGTGGCCACAGGCATGCATGACTCCGACCTGCGTCCCGTCAGGGCCTGGGCGCACTCGGGTGGACGCAAAGGGGACGCCCGTCTCTTCTTTGATTGGTAGGCCGTCGAAATCAGCGCGGAAAAGGGCCGTCGGACCCTCGCCGTTGCGGAAAATTGCCACGATACCGTAGCCACCGATCGGGGCGATCACTTCGCAATCAAAGCGCTCCAATTCGGCAAGGATCCTGCGATGCGTCTCATGTTCATGCCCAGAAAGTTCTGGGTGCTCATGGAACCATTCGTAGAGATTTCGCTGCCACGATAAATCAATATTGTCGGTATGCAATAAGCGGGCAATGCCTACCATGTGAAGAAACAACTCCAGTACAAAATAGAAGAAAATGCACCGAAAGGTACATGCAACTCAACTTATTGCAGGCAGCACGATCTTGAAAGGGGTGAGCCCCGCACCCTCCGAATACCCTACGAATGTATGCCCCAACATTAGGGCAACATTCCCAGCACAAACATTCCCAGCACAACTATTGCAGAGTCGGGTTGTACTTCAGTGAATTTGTTTCACTGGAGCACTCTGTGGCGATGCGGATGGTCTTTTCGATCTTTCCTTCGTCGCGAAGCTTGTACATCGCACTGACCACACGGTCGCGGATGTTGAATGGGGACAAAGTATTGACATAGATCTTGGTGCCGCCCTCGAAGCCCGCGACGGTGGAGACTCGCCATTTCACGTTGATGCGCCATGGCATGGGGACATCCAAATCGGCGGGTTTGTGGTGCCATTCCTCGTTGCAGGCAACATCGGGGCCGGTGGCCGCGTGGCAGGCATGCAGAAGGTCGGACATAGCGCGGACTTCCTCGGGAGTTTGCAGCCATGGCTCGGGAGTTGGTGACTTCGAGTACAGGCTCATCGTCGGATAGCGATGCCCGATACCTGCGATCAGAATCGCGTGATCGTTTTCGGCGATGACCAAATTCCGGTAGATGCCGTAGTTGACCGCCCACTCGTTATACATATTGGGATTCGTGCGCAGCCGTGAAATCTCCATCTCCATCTGCACGCCGCGCTCGTCGATAGCCACAAGCTGTTTGTGCAGGTGATCGAAAGAAGCACCTGCTGGAGCCAACCAGTTTTGGAATACTGCGACATACGGCGCATACGGTTGGCGGCTATACAGATCGCGCAGGGCATCGACAGTAAAGGTGATAAATCCATTGTGCTCGTCGGGGGTCAGCATGCCCGAGGAAGCAAGCTGAGTGCTATCGGTTGCTCCGTCGACATAGTGTCGCCGAGAGATGATCACGTCGTGCCCACCGGCGAAGTATCCCTTGGAAAGTTCGATGAGTTCTTCTTCGCTTTTCGACGAGGCGTCCTGGCCTGAGGCTGTCAGCTTTGTCCGCATGATGTTGAGCACATGCTCACGCCCAATGGGGTCTCCGATATAGCGTGCCATCTGGAACTCGGAGTTTGAAGGCATAATGTAGCCGTAGTTCTTCGACCAATAGTCGTAGCTGACAATTTCAAATAGGTTGGGCACGCGGCGGAACTCCGCAGCAGTCTGCTCCATTTCATTGGGCAACAAGCCGTAGAGAATGTGCCACTCGCCGTCCCTTCCTTTGATCATGCGGGATTTCTCAGGTGGCGTTTTTAACGGAGTGCCTTCGCAGAAATTGCAGGAATGAGTAAAGTCTTCCGGTTTGAGCGGATGTGGATCTTTCTTTGCAGTTGTCAGGGGACGGTTTCCACGTCCTGGTACGGTCCACACTTCTGTCCCAGAAAATGGGTTGATTTGCTTGATGGTTCCGTCTGCCATCGTCGAAAGAGCATCTCGGTACGAGTGAACTGGGAAAGTCATATTCCCTACATTATTGGCTAGTCTTGTTTCATGCCGTCCATTCAATTCGATGTTCTTATTCCGAATTCCCCAGCAACAGCCGCTCCCGAACTTGTCGCCGCCTTCACACGCGCGATGGAGATTCTAGAAAAGCGTGAGATGCTCTCGAATCCGCAGGTCGTGCACACTCCTGGACAAGAGGGCGACTTATTTACGGTTGAGCAGCTGCGCGAGGTGTACCGGAAGGATCGGGGGGAGGACCCAGACGAGGCCAGCTTGCATCGCATCACAGTCACTGCCGACGATGTGCGCTCCTACAACCAGCTGGCCATGGGGCTATCGCGGATTCTCACCCCGAAGGCTGATTTACCCCAAGACCCAGTTGCACTTGAGCGCGAGACTGATTTCGAACAGCCGTCAATTTATCCTTGGACAGTAGAAATACTGAGGTAGTTCACAGCGATCTCGGCACCTGCACGACGAAGCTGTTGCTCGACACTGCCAACTTCTGACTCAGGTGCAAGTTCCACCCCGATGACACCTTCAGGAAGTGTGGCCTCGATGGAACCCGCGGCAACGGCAACAACTGCATCCGATGACTTTGCTAGGTCTTGTACCACTGAGACAACCTTGCCGGAGGCTGTCTGAGAGTCATATTTGCCCTCACCGGTAATCACGAGCGAAGCCTGGGCAATCTTTTCTTCCAGCCCGAGCGAATCGGCTACTACTCGTGCGCCACTGACCACGTGGACCTTGTCGGAAGTACCGTGCAGGAGAGTGGACAACCAAGTGATACCCACCGGAATTGCACCTGCTGCGCCATAGCCGGGAAGTGTTGGATCCACGCCGGTAACCTCGCAGAGGCGAGTGATCGCTCGGTCGAGGATCTCTACCTCTTCTGGGGTAGCTCCTTTTTGCGGACCAAAAACTTGCGCGGCACCTTGGGGCCCTGTCGCTGGGGCATCGACATCAGTGAGCAAGAACCACTCGACAGCTCCCGCAGGAATGTTTACCTTCGCGGTATCAAAATCATGCAAATCGACGAGTGCCGCGCCTCCGTGGCGCAGGGTGTAGCCCTCTTTGTTGAGTGGGGTCACACCCAAAGCCGCAAGGATGCCGGTTCCGCCATCAACAGTTGCGGAACCGCCCAAACCCAAGACGATGCGTTTTGCACCGCGGGTCTCGGCATCTGCAATCAGCACGCCAGTGCCGTAGGTATCGCCGGTGGCAGCGCAGGGAACATCGGCTACGGCAGGAAGCCCAGAAGCTGCAGCGACATCGATGTATGCGGTCTCCGTGGACTTTTCAAAGGTATAAGTTGCCTCCGTGAGGCGACCTGCGGCATCGGTAGTGGGCAGGGTAATGCGCTCGCCCTCAAAGACCTCGCTGGTACCTTCACCACCGTCTGCCATCGGAGCGAGCAGGATGTCTGCATTCGCGATGATGCTACGTACACCTTCGCCGAGCCATCTTGCAGCCTGCTCGGCGGTCGCGGTTCCTTTAAAAGAGTCAGGGGCGATGACCACGGTGACATCATCGGAGCCAGAAAAGTTCGAAGAGCTTGTCATGCGATTAATTCTAAGGTCACACAAGATTTCGCGTGACACAGAGGTGCTAAAGGGACTCACGTGGGCAAGCGCAGGAGTGATGTGAGCAATTTCTTTCCCATTCGCTTGATTTCTCTCACGCGGACGGGAAAACTATTGTGGGTTAGGTATGCCGAGCAATCATGCCGGCACCCATGGCCACAACATACGTTGATTAAAGATTGGAACCCAATGACGTCGTCGACAGAAGAACTGGTTTCTGGTTATTACAGCAAACTGCTTAAGCGCAACGCCGGGGAACCAGAGTTTCACCAAGCAGTTGCTGAGGTGCTTGATTCCCTGAAGATTGTCCTAGAAAAGGACCCCCACTACGCCGACTACGGTTTGATTCAGCGTCTCTGCGAGCCAGAGCGTCAGGTCATCTTCCGTATCCCTTGGGTTTCGGACAATGGAAACGTTCACGTTAACCGTGGCTTCCGTGTCCAGTTCAACTCGGCTCTTGGCCCATACAAGGGTGGCCTGCGTTTCCACCCATCGGTCAACTTGGGCATCATCAAGTTCCTTGGTTTTGAGCAGATTTTCAAGAACTCCCTGACCGGCCTGCCAATCGGTGGCGGCAAGGGTGGCTCGGACTTCGATCCTAAGGGTCGCTCCGATGCTGAAATCATGCGCTTCTGCCAGTCGTTCATGACTGAGCTCTACCGCCACATCGGCCAGTACGTTGACGTGCCAGCCGGTGACATCGGCGTGGGCGGCCGCGAGATCGGCTACCTCTTCGGCCAGTACCGCCGCCTGACCAACCGCCACGAGTCCGGTGTTCTCACCGGCAAGGGCCTGACTTGGGGCGGCTCTTTGGTGCGCACCGAGGCTACCGGCTACGGCACCGTGTACTTCACCGATGAGATGATGCGCGCACACAATGACTCCCTGGACGGCGCAAAGGTCATCGTCTCGGGCTCGGGCAACGTTGCAATCTACGCCATCGAGAAGGCTCAGGAAATGGGCGCTACCGTTGTGGGCTTCTCCGATTCTTCCGGTTGGGTAGAAACCCCGAACGGCGTGGACGTGGAGCTGCTCAAGGACGTGAAGGAAAACCGTCGCGAGCGCGTCACCGCCTACGTCAACGAAACCACCGGCGCCACCTTGCACACTGAGGGCACCATTTGGTCGCTCAAGGCTGATGTTGCGCTTCCGTGTGCAACCCAGAACGAGCTCAACGGTGAACAGGCTCAGATGCTGGTGGACAACGGCATCAAGTACGTCGCTGAGGGCGCAAACATGCCTTCTACCCCAGAAGCCGTCGAGGTATTCCGCAAGAACAAGGTCAACTTCGCGCCGGGCAAGGCTGCAAACGCTGGTGGCGTTGCTACCTCCGCACTGGAAATGCAGCAGAACGCTTCGCGTGACGCATGGACCTTCGAGTACACCGACCAGCGCCTGCACAAGATCATGTCGAACATTTTCCAGCGCTGTGACAGCACTTCAAAGGAATATGACCGCGAAGGTGATTACGTCGTCGGCGCTAACATTGCCGGCTTCAAGAAGGTTGCGGACGCAATGCTCGCACAGGGCGTTATCTAAGATCTAAGATCTAAGCCGTAGCTTGCACGCTGAATTCCCCGGTGCACACCCGCTTCAGGTGTGCGCCGGGGATTCGTCGTAAAGCAATGCGAAAAGACACACCCCCACAATTTTCCCGTTGACTCGCGCAGACAAGTACCCTGAGAATCATGTACCGTGTCTTCGAAGCACTTGATGAATTGAACCAAACCGTTGAACAGGCATATGGCGTGCCGATGACCTCGAACTGTATGGTCCCGCGCCATGACGTGCTCGCGCTTCTCGACGATGTCCGAAACGCGCTTCCCGTCGAAGTCGATGACGCACAAGACGTGCTGGACAAGCAGGATGAGATTCTGCACGGCGCCCAGGACCGTGCCGATAATTTGATCGCGGACGCTGAAAAGGAAGCGGATAGCATTCTCGCGTCTGCCCAGGCCGAGGCCGACGAAATTCTGCGTGAAGCTCAGCAGCGCGCTACCTCCACTGTGTCGAACGCCGAGGCTGAGGCGAACGACCTGGTTGATAATGCCCGCAATGAGTCGGACACGATGGTGCGCCGTGCCCAGGACGAGGCGGATCGTCTGACCCAGGATGCCAACGATTCCTACGAGCGCGCCGTGGCCGAGGGACTTGCGGAGCAGGAACGCCTGGTCAGCGAGTCGGAGGTTGTGCGTCGCGCTGACGAGGAGGCTAATCGCCTCGTCGAAACGGCACATGCCGAGTCGAATCGTCTGCGCACCGAGGCCGACGAATTCGTCGATTCCAAGCTGGGCGGATTCGAGGAATCCCTGTCGGGCATATTGCGTACGGTGACCCGCGATCGCGGTGCTTTACGACGAGGTGCCGGCGTTTCCGGCACTCAGCGCGAGTACGGCGAGTCAACGTCGAATCGTTACGATCGTCCGAACCGTACCGAGCGCACACGTCGCCCGCGGACGGACCAAACGGGCGACTACTCCTAAGTTGCTCTACCGGGTAGGATAGCGACTTGTTATGGCTACTAATCCTTTTGTTTTCTACGTCGGCGACGTAATGCGCGGCGATGGAATGCCGCAAGTCCGGCAGCAAGTCGGACCTTCCCCGTCCCGGATCGGGCCCGAGATGATTGCTATTCCCGAGGGCGGGGAGGTCTCTATCGAGGCCACCATCACCCCACTGGGTTCTGGCGTGCTCGTTGACGCTACCGCTACGGCGGTGCTGGACGGCGAATGCGTGCGCTGCCTAGCTCCGCTGCACCCGACGGAGTCCATCACCATTAGCCAGGTCTTTTCCTACGATGATGATTTCATCACCGGCGACCCGGAAGACGATGAAGATAAGGGCTCCGGCGACGAGATTTTGCACGTCAGCTCGGACGACAAGGTCGATCTTGAGCAGTCCTTCGTTGACGAGGCTGGCTTGAGCTTGCCGTTCAATCCGACCTGCCAGCCCTCGTGCAAGAGCGATGAATCCGACGTACCCGAACCCGATGGTGTTTCGGGCGAGGAAGAGCGCACCGATCCACGCTGGTCAGGCTTGGAGAAATTCCTGTGAGTCGCACCAAGAAGAATAAAATCACCGGCGAGGAGGCCTGGGATCAAGCCTTTTCGGCGGTCGACCACACCCCACTACTTAAGTCTTTGGGCATTACGCTTGACGACGATTACCTGCGCCTCGCTTTGACTCACCGCAGCTTCGCCAACGAACACGGTCATCTGCCGAATAACGAACGCCTGGAATTCTTAGGCGACGCGGTACTTGGCTTGACTGTGGCAAACAAGCTCTACGAGTTGTATCCCTCGCGGCCGGAATCTGACATTTCGAAGATGCGTGCCTCCATTGTTTCGCGCTACGGTTTGTCCGATATCGCCCGCGAGATCAATCTTGGCGAGCACATTCTGTTAGGCCGCGGCGAACTTGTCACCGATGGTCGCAATAAGGATTCCATCCTGGCAGATACCACCGAGGCTCTCTTCGGCGCGCTCTACCGCCAGCATGGTTTCGAACCGGCGCGCGATGTCATTTTGCGCCTTTTTGATGAGAAGTTGCGTACCGCTACTGCAACAGGTCGCCACCAGGACTGGAAGACTGTCCTGCAGGAGCGCTTGGCCGAGTTGAAGGCACCTGCTGCCGTGTATGAGGCAACCTCTGAGGGTCCCGAGCATGCGTTGCTCTACACCGCCGATGTTTTGGTCGATGGTGTGTCACGGGGCAAAGGTACTGGTCCGAACAAGAAGATCGCCGAGCAGGAAGCGGCCCGCGAGGCTGTGAAACTTTTGCACGATCACCCAGAAACTGTTGCAGGGAAGGCCTAAGTGCCCGAGCTGCCAGAAGTAGAAGTGGTGCGCCGCGGATTAGAAGAACACGTCTGTGGCGCAACGTTTCGCTCCGTTGAGGTGCTGCACCCGCGTGCTGCCCGTGGCAACGATGTGGACCTCGAGTCTGTTTTGCCTGGTCTGAGCATTGAGGCTGTGCGCCGTCGAGGCAAGTACCTCTGGTTCGAGCTCTCGGATGGCTTTGCCCTGGTCATTCATCTGCGCATGAGTGGGCAGATGCTGGTCGGGCCGCACGGCGAAGTAACCAGCTCGCACCTGAGAATCCGAGCCGACCTTGGCGATGTCGAGCTGGCGTTTGTGGATCAGCGCACCTTTGGGTACTGGCACTACACCTCTCTCGACGAGGCGGGGATACCTGCCACGATGGCCCATATTGCAGCAGATCCCTTCGAGGAATCTTTCGATTCTGTAGAGGTCTCGCGAGCGATGCGGAAGAAAAACTCGGCGGTCAAGACCGTGTTGTTGGATCAGGGGATTGTCTCTGGAATTGGCTCGATTTACGCCGACGAGGCGATGTGGGCTGCGGAGATTAAACCCACGAGGAAGGCAAAGAGCCTGCGCCAAAAAGACGGCGTGAAGCTGCTCGAAGAATCCCATGATGTGATGGCGCGCGCCTTAGAGCAGGGAGGGACCAGCTTCGACTCGCTCTACGTCAATGTCAATGGTGCCAGTGGCTACTTTGCGCGTTCGCTCAACGCCTACGGACGTGAGGATAAACCCTGTGCACGGTGTGGAAGCCTGATCACCCGCACAAAGGTCAACGGGCGCTCGAGTTATTTCTGCCCGACGTGCCAGGTCTAGTCCTGGTTATTACCAGTCACTGTTAGGGGATTGTGGAACATACCCTCGGGGGTTAATATGCGAGCCATGGGTACTCTCACAACCATCGTTCTCCTCGCTTTGGGCATCGCGGCCGTTATCGCGGTGCTCTACGTCTTCGACCTAGGCATTGAAAAACTTGTCCGGCTATTCGTTCCTGCCCGCGAAGATTTGGCACCTTACAAGACCCCGTCCTATAGCGCCTACGCACAGCAACCAAACCCTTACAATTTTTACTAGGCATTAACTAGACTAGGGCCCTATGGCAGATACCCGGTTGACAGCTTTTGTCCACGGCCGAGTGCAAGGCGTGGGCTTTCGGTGGTGGACTCGCTCCCAAGCACTGCAGCTGGGACTCAGTGGGCATGCATCCAACCTGAGCGATGGCAGGGTGGAAGTGGTTGCTGAAGGAGATGAGGCGCTCGTCGCGAAGCTTCTTGTGCTTTTGGAAGAAAAACCAACCACAACGGGCAGACCCGGACACGTGGATACGGTAGTTTCGTTGTACTCGGACCCGCGTGGAGAATCCGGGTTTGATACTCGCTAAATGTTAGGATGCAGCGGTGCACCTAAAATCGTTGACGCTCAAGGGCTTTAAGTCTTTCGCGTCCGCGACGACGATGAAATTTGAACCAGGCATTTGTGCTGTAGTCGGCCCGAATGGTTCAGGCAAGTCAAATGTGGTGGATGCGCTTGCCTGGGTGATGGGCGAGCAAGGCGCCAAGACCCTGCGCGGCGGTAAAATGCAGGACGTGATTTTCGCCGGGGCGGGGGATAAGAAGCCACTCGGTCGCGCGGAAGTGACGTTGACCTTTGATAATTCCGATGGCCACCTGCCCATTGATTTCACGGAAGTGGCTATTACGCGCCGCATGTTCCGCGACGGTGCCAGCGAATACGAGATCAACGGCTCCAAGGCCCGGTTGATGGATATTCAGGAGCTGCTCTCTGATTCCGGTATCGGCCGCGAAATGCACGTCATTGTTGGCCAGGGCAAGCTCTCTGAGATTCTAGATTCGCGCCCTGAGGAGCGCCGCGCATATATCGAGGAAGCTGCGGGCGTGCTCAAGCACCGCAGACGCAAGGAAAAGGCGCAGCGCAAGCTCACTGGGATGCAAGCTAATCTGAATCGTCTAGAGGATCTCACCGAGGAATTGGGCAAGCAGCTCAAACCGCTGGCCCGCCAGGTCGAGGCGGCCAAGCGTGCCGCGACGGTGCAGTCCACGCTGCGCGACGCTCGGCTGAAATTGGCAGGTCACCAGGTGGTTACGCTGCGAGCAAAGCTTAACGACGCCACGCGCAACGCCGAGCTGCTCGCCGAACAAGTAGAGACTGTCACCGCCACGCTCGAGGAAGCCACGGCGCAGCAATTGGAAATTGAGTCCGCGCAGGCGATCGTTGCTCCGCAGGCGGAAGAGGCCCAGCAGCAGTGGTTTTCCCTGTCGACGTTGGCCGAGCGCACCAGCGCCACTGTGCGCATTGCCCAGGAGCGCGCCTCGCACGGTGGCTCCGAGATCGCCTTTGCGGGCCAAGACCCCGACGAGTTGCTTGCCCGAGCAGAGATTGCCGACGAGCAATACGCCGAAGCCTTGATGGTTGCGGAAGAAGCGGCGGAGCGCTTGGAATCGATACGCGAGGAGGTCTCGCAGCGCCAGGCTGCGGCTGATGCTGCGGACGCGGAGCACTTGGCGCAGGTGCGAGCGATTGCCGATAGGCGCGAAGGTGTTGTCCGATTGCTGGCGCAGGAGGATTCCCAATCCCAGGCGGTGCAGGCAGCCGAAGACGAGATTGCGCGAATCAGCGAAACGTTGGAGGAAACCCGCGCGCGCACAAATAGCGCCGACCGTGAGGCCCAGGAAGTGTCCCAGCGCCTCGAGGAGCTCTATTCCGTGCGCGATCCATTGGACGAGGCCTATGTGCGCGCCGCAACGGAATCCTCAGCTGCTGAAAAGCGCCTGGACCAGCTGCGCGACGCGCAACGTGAACGCGAGCGGAGCGTGTACTCGCTGGAATCGCGGATTTCTACTTTGGAAGAATCCGCCCCAACCGTCCCCGCAGCCGAGATTTTGGGCGATGATTTTTCCCCGCTGGTCCGGCTGATCCGCGCTGATCAGGGTTTAGAAAAGGCCCTGGCAGCTGCTCTAGGCGCACACGCCGAGGCACTGACCGGTGAGCTCACACCCGAACTGGTCGACCGACTTACCGAGGCCTCGCGCACCGTGGTGGTCGATGCCACAGGTCGTGGAAGTGACTGGCGCCTCGACGGCACCATCCCTGCGGGAACCACCTGGTTGCTGGATCACGTCACCATCGATCCGGCGATTGCGGGCCCGGTTGCGCGCCTGCTCGTTGACGTTGTCGTCGCCGATGACCTGGCAGCGGCACGCGGAGCCGTTAGGGAAGATCCGCGACTGCGCGCGGTTACCCCTGAAGGAATCCTCGTCGGCGAGGGCTGGGTATCTGCAGGCCGCGGGCAGACCACAACCGTTGAGGTATCAGCCCAGATCGAGGCCGCGCGAACCGAACTTGTGGCCGCGAAGCAGCAGCTTGAGGAGCTCTCCGGCACCCTCGAGGGTGCGAAGTTGGCTGCAGAAGATGCGCGCGTTTCAGCGGCAGCGGCGAAGGCCGCGCTCAACGAGCACGACACCAACGCCGAGGCATGGGCGCGCGATTACCAGCGCCTACGCAAACAATACGAGGCGAATAAGACTGAACATGAGCGTGCCGCCGAGCGCGCAACTTCTGCCGAGGCTCGGTTGAATCGTCGCCGCGAAGAGCTCGCCGAGATCCGCGATCGCCTCTCGCGCGTCGACGACACCGAGGAACACATCGACCCATCCACCGCCGAGCGCGACGAGGCTTCGGCGGCATTGAACCAGGTCAAGTCCATGGAGATGGAGGCCACGCTGCAGTCGCGGACGGCCACCCAAAACGCGGAGCAGGTCGCTGGCAAGGGTGATGCGCTGCGCCGGCAAGCCGAGAATGAGCGCCAGGCGAAGGCCCGCCATGAGGTAGCAGTGGCTCGTCGTAAAGCGAAAATCGAGCTCGCACACACCGTGGCGAAGCATGCACGAGACCTTGTTTCGCGTATCGACGACGCCCTGGCCCGCGCCACAGCCTCGCGAGACAAGCTGGGTGCCGAAGCCAAGTCGTTGCAGGTCCAGCTCTCGCAGGCCAAGGACCGAGTGAATGCGGCGCGCCAGCAATTAGGTCGCCTGACCGATAACGCGCATGCCTCTGACATTGCTCGATCGCAGGCGCAAGTGCGCATTGATGAGGCCGAGGCGAAGATCTCGGAGCAACTCGGCATTGCCATCAGCGACCTTCTGGAGGGCTACACCCCAGGAGAGGATTTTGATAAGGACGCTGAATCGAAGCGACTGACGCAGGCTGAGAAGGATCTTGCCTCGCTGGGCAAAGTCAACCCTCTCGCGCTGGAGGAATACAAGGCGCTGGAGGAGCGCTATAGCTTCTTATCTACGCAGCTCGACGATGTGGTGCAGGCGCGCAAGGATCTCAACGGCGTGATCACTGAAGTAGACGCGCAGATCCTGCAGCTGTTTACCGACGCGTGGCATGACGTGGAAGCAGAGTTCCCGAAGGTGTTCAACACCTTGTTTCCCGGTGGCGAAGGGCGGTTGATACTTACCGATCCTGACGACATGCTGACTACGGGCATCGAGATTGAGGCGCGTCCGCCGGGCAAGAAGGTCAAGCGTCTGTCCTTGCTCTCAGGTGGCGAGAAGTCGCTAACGGCGCTGGCTTTGTTGGTGGCAATTTTCCGGGCGCGCCCCTCGCCGTTTTATGTCATGGATGAGGTGGAAGCTGCTCTCGACGATGTGAATCTGCGTCGCTTGATCGCCCTGTTTGAGGAACTGCGAAAAGACTCTCAGCTGATTGTGATTACCCACCAGAAGCCGACCATGGATGTAGCCAACGTGCTCTACGGTGTGACGATGCGCGGTGACGGAGTGACCCGCGTCATTTCGCAGCGTATGAGTCCCGCGGGCAGCGCCCCTGCTTCGGAGGACCTTCCTGAGGCTGAGCCTTCGAGCGAATCTGAGGAAATTTTGGACAATTAATCGGGTTGAATTGTCGCGTTCAGGGTGATAAATGGCGGATTTCCTGACACTATGGAATCCATGGATGCACTCATGCTTTGGATTATTATTGCCATTGTCGCTATTTTGCTCATCGTCGTGGGCATTATCGTCGTGGGCAATAACCGGAAAAAGTCGAAGACCGTTTCTTTTGAAAAGAAGGACGAAGATCAGCCAAAGGAGCTGACACAGCAGGAGAAGTCGGGTAACTACCAGGCTAAGGGCGGTTTCAACTTTGCTCCTGCGACTGCGCCCGAGAAGCAGCCCGAGCCACTTCAGCGCGAGCCGCTCAAGGAATCTGCGCCACAGGAAGTCCAGCCTCTCAATAAAGAGCCACAGGTGGCACCTCCTGCGGAGCCAAAGCCTGCTGAGTCGAAGGCTGCTGAGCCGAAGCCTGCTGAGCCGAAGGCTGAAGAGGGGAAGGCTGAAGAGGCGAAGCCTGCTGAGGAAACGAAGAAGCCTCATGCAAGCGAAGAATCTCAGCGTATCTCTGGTGCATCCCAAGCAATCATAGGCGGTGCTACCGGTGCCGTTATCGCTGGCGCAACTGCGGCAACGCATTCTCAGAGCAAGAAGGACGAGAAGCAGCCTTCGCCTGAGGCTGCGCCCGAGCCTGCAGCAGAAGCTTCGCCTGAAGCAACTCCCGAGGCTGCACCCGAGGCCACACAGACTGAAGAGCAGCAGCCACAGGTTGAAGACGCTCCAGTTTTCGAGGAGATAGCCCATGAGCGCGCTCATGAGGTCCTTGAAGATTTTCAGGAAGATAGTTCGGCAACTGAACCAGAGTCCGTAGAACCTGAGTCCGCGACCGAAACAAGCTCCACGTTGGATGAATCCATAGAGCACATCGACGAGATCGAGGAGGCGACTCCAACCCCAGAAGAGGAAGCCCGCGAGGCAGCCGACGTCGCGCAGGCCACGGCAGCTGGCGCTGACCAGGCGCTCGTCGAAACGCCCGTTCCAGAAGGTGAACCGGAACCTGCAGCAGCACCTGTCGACGAGATCGAACCGGTTTCCGGGCGCATCGGCCGTCTGCGTGGTCGCCTTTCGCGTTCACAAAACGCCATCGGTCAGGGCCTGCTGGGAATCCTGACTGCCGGCGATCTCGACGACGATGCCTGGGAAGAAATCGAAGACACCTTGATCATGGCTGATCTGGGCGCCGAATTGACCATGAAGGTTACCGATTCTTTGCGCGACAAGATCGCTGAGCGCGGTGTCTCTTCCGAGGACGAGGCGCGTGCCATGCTGCGTGAAACCCTGATTGAGGCTGGCCGCCCGGATCTTGATCGCTCGATCAAGGCGATGCCTGTCGATGGTAAGCCGGCCGTGATCCTCATCGTCGGTGTTAATGGCACGGGCAAGACAACCACAACGGGCAAGCTCGGTCGCGTGCTTGTCTCGATGGGCCATAAGGTCGTGTTTGGTGCTGCAGATACGTTCCGTGCTGCAGCTGCCGATCAGTTGGAAACCTGGGGCAAGCGCGTTGGCGCCAAGACCGTTCGTGGCGAAGAGGGCGCTGACCCAGCATCGGTGGCCTACGACGCTGTAGCGAAGGGAGTCGAAGAGCAAGCCGATGTTGTGCTGATTGATACCGCAGGGCGCCTGCATACCGCCACCGGTCTGATGGATCAGTTGGGCAAGGTTAAGCGCGTGGTGGAAAAGAAGTCGCATGTCGACGAGGTGCTTCTGGTCCTGGATGCGACCGTTGGCCAAAACGGTCTTACCCAGGCACGCGTGTTCCGCGACGTTGTAGACATCACTGGCGTTGTGCTGACCAAGCTCGATGGTACGGCGAAGGGCGGCATCGTCTTCCAAGTGCAGGAAGAACTCGGTGTGCCGGTGAAGCTGGTTGGCCTTGGTGAGGGCGCTGACGATCTGGCACCTTTCGAGGTGGAAGGTTTCGTTGACGCTTTGCTTGGTCAAAGCGGCAGCGACAAAGAGTCAGAAGAGAGCTAGAAGAAAGCTAAAAGGAGGATGCCCCACCCCAAGGTGGGGCATCCTCTTTTTGTGTTGCTGGCTTGGATCAGTAAGCGGTAGCGCGGTGTGTGTGCGATTATTCACAGTTTGTTTTCAGGCATATCCATATTCTATCTATCGATCTATAGTTAGACGGAGTCGAAATTCGATCGACCGACAGTTAGAAACTCACTGGGAGTAGAAAACATATAAAAACGCAAGGAGACGCGTGATGACCACCGACGCAATCGTGGCCGCATCAGGTAACTCGGCCTGGATGCTAATTTCTGCATCCTTGGTCCTGCTGATGACACCGGGTCTGGCCCTGTTCTATGGCGGAATGACCTCCCGCCGAAACGTACTCAACATGATGATGATGTCCTTCGGCGTCTTAGCAATCGTGTCTGTGATCTATGTGCTGTGGGGCTGGTCCATGTCCTACGGCACCCAATCGATCTGGGGAATTTTCGCTAACCCATTTGAATTCTTCGGTCTGAAAAACTCCATTGTCGATGCAAACGGCAACTACATTGAGGGGGCCAGTGGCTACCCAAACGTCATTGACATTGGATTCCAGCTCACCTTTGCATGCATTTCCACTGCCATCATCTCCGGTGCCCTGGCAGGACGCGTGAAGTTCTCAGCATGGATGATCTTCGCGGGTGCCTGGGCAACCTTCGCGTATTTCCCTCTTGCACACATGGTGTGGGGAGGCGGCTTACTCTCGCACTCCGCAACTGGGCTTTCCGCCTGGATGTTTGGCACAGCACACGGCGAGGCACTCGTTGCTCCAATCGACTTCGCAGGTGGCACAGTCGTTCACATCTCAGCGGGTACAGCGGCCCTGGTGTTGGCGCTTGTCGTCGGCAAGCGAATGGGCTTCCCGCAACATATCGGCAAGCCTCACAACCTGCCGTTGGTCATGCTTGGTGCGGCCTTGCTGTGGTTTGGTTGGTTCGGTTTCAACGGCGGTTCCGCCTTTGCTGCGGACGGCCTTGCGGGACTTGCTTGGATTAATACCACTGCCGCGGCGGCAGCGGCCATGTTGGGCTGGTTCCTTATTGAGAAGATCCGAGACGGCCATGCCACAAGCTTGGGTGCTGCCTCGGGTCTCGTCGCAGGTCTAGTCACCATCACCCCGGCGGCCGGGGACCTCACTCCGATGACCTCGTTGATCCTCGGATTCATCGGTGGCATCCTTGCCTGCCTAGGCGTCGGGCTGAAATTCCGCTTTGGTTACGACGACTCCCTTGACGTGGTGGGTATCCACCTCGTTGCTGGCCTGTGGGGCACCATCGGAGTGGCCTTGGTAGCTACTGATCGTGGCATCTTCACCGGTGGTGGCGTCGACGGCTGGAAACTACTGATCGTGCAGATTCTCATTGCGGTCGTAGCCGTGGTCTTTACCGCGATTGTCACCCTGATCATCGCCCTGATTATCAAGGCAACCATAGGCTGGCGCATCGACAAAGAAGCAGAATATAATGGTATTGACTTTGAGGAACACCGTGAGACGGCATATGACATCTCCGGCACCGAGCTTCGACCAACGGGCCTTACTGCCCACACCCAGGCGCATACAAGCCCGCACACGAGCCCGCAAACAAGCCTAGGAACAGAAATTCCTGAACCGTTCAGCGAAAGCAAGGAGTCACGATGAAACTGATTACCGCAGTGGTAAAGCCATTCACGCTCTCTGAGGTCCGAGACGCACTTTCTGCAGCCGGAATCAAAGGCATGACCGTCACAGAAACCCAAGGTTTCGGCCAGCAGGCGGGTCACACCGAGGTTTACCGCGGAGCCGAATACACCACGGAATTCGTCCCGAAAGTGAAAATCGAAGTAGTAGTCAACGACGACATGCTGCAAGAGGCTGTTAACGCCATTACTTCGGCAGCGCATACGGGTAAGACCGGCGACGGTAAGATCTGGATCACCAATGTCGAACACGTTATTCGTGTGCGTACCGGCGAGCAGGATGACGAAGCGATCTAAGCCACCTCAAATTACACGAAATGGCCTCCCCCTTTCCGCAAGGTATAGGAAGGGGAGAGGTTTTCGTCGTAAAGCAGAGCGGAATGTGACCTATAAAGAGGTCACGCGCTAGGCTAGGTACATTCGTAACTAGCAAATAAGGGAGTGTGGAAACGTGTTCGAGTCACTGTCCGACCGCTTACAATCAACCCTCACTGGGCTGCGCGGCAAGGGCAAGCTCACCGAGGCAGACATTGATGCCACCGCCCGGGAAATCCGACTCGCATTGCTCGAGGCTGACGTTTCCCTACCCGTCGTCCGTGAATTTATTAAGCGCGTAAAAGAACGTGCCAAAGGCGCAGACGTCTCAGAGGCATTAAACCCTGCTCAGCAGGTGATCAAGATTGTCAACGAGGAGCTTACCAACATCCTCGGTGGCGAAACCCGCCGGTTGAACTACGCCAAGAACCCGCCAACTGTCATCATGTTGGCTGGTCTGCAAGGCGCTGGTAAGACCACACTTGCCGGTAAGCTTGCCAAGCACCTGTCCGATGAGGGCCACACCCCGATGCTGGTGGCCTGTGACCTGCAGCGTCCAGGTGCGGTGCAGCAGCTCCAGATCGTCGGCGAGCGCGCAGGTGTGAAAACCTTCGCGCCGGATCCCGGTACGTCCGTGGACTCCCACGACCACGAGATGGGTACCTCCCACGGAGACCCTGTTGAGGTGGCCAAGGCCGGTATTGAGGAAGCCAAGCGCACCCAGCACGACGTGGTCATCATCGATACCGCGGGCCGGTTGGGCATCGACGAAACCCTGATGACTCAGGCCCGCAACATCCGTGATGCAGTCAATCCGGATGAAGTGCTCTTTGTTATTGACGCCATGATCGGCCAGGATGCCGTGAACACCGCCAAGGCCTTCGCCGACGGCGTGGACTTCACCGGCGTTGTTTTGACCAAGCTTGACGGCGACGCCCGCGGTGGTGCCGCGCTGTCGATTCGTGAGGTCACCGGCAAGCCCATCATGTTCGCCTCCAACGGCGAGAAGCTCGAGGACTTTGACGTCTTCCACCCAGACCGCATGGCCAGCCGTATTCTCGGCATGGGCGATGTGCTCTCCATGATCGAAAAAGCTGAGTCCGTCATGGACCAGCAAAAGGCCGAGGAAGCAGCCAAGAAGATCGGCTCCGGCGAGCTCACGCTCGAGGACTTCTTGGACCAGCTCCTGATGGTTCGTCGCATGGGCCCGATTGGCAATCTGCTCAAGATGATGCCCGGTGGCAAGGAAATGAACGAGATGGCCGACATGGTCGACGAGAAGTCGATCGACCGCATCCAGGCCATCATCCGCGGTATGACTCCAGGCGAGCGCCAAGATCCAAAGATTTTGAACGCTTCACGACGAAAGCGCATCGCCGCCGGTTCCGGTGTCTCCGTTTCCGAGGTGAACCAGCTTGTCGAGCGCTTCTTTGAAGCCAAGAAAATGATGGGCAAGATGGCCGGCCAATTCGGCATGGGCGGAATGCCTGGCATGGGCGGGCGCAGCGCCACAAAGAAGAAGCCCAAGGGCCGCAAGGGCAAAAATGGTAAGCGTAAACCGGTGAAGAGCAAACGCCCAGCAGCTGGTACGCAGGGAATGCAGGGTATGCCTGACATGGCCGAGCTGCAGAAGATGCAAGACCAAATGGGTGGCCAGGCTGGCCTGCCAAGTGGTGGCCAGATGCCGAAGGGCATGGAAGGAATCGACCTTGACAACCTCGACTTCAATGAAGCCATGAAGCGAATGGGTAAAGGGAAGTAAGTACTAAAGCGCCGGGGCCGGTTGGGCCCTGGCGCTTTTGTTTATGCGTGTTTATGTGAGCTTATGTAGCAAAGTGCTCTTCCACGGAAGGGCGAAGCAGTGGCAGAGCAGAAACTGCATAGGCGTTCGTGATGTGGTGCATATCGCGGTAGACCACGATATTTCCAATCACTGCCGGGCAGTAGATGTCGTCGCAGAAGAAGTCAGCAGTATCCACGGAAGTCATGTTCGGCATGTCTGCAAGGATTTCGGCTGCAGGATCAACGGGTGCGTAGGCTTCGGCGCGGAGCCTGCCGCATTCGTAAGCATCCTCGTACTGGATCCAACACGCGGCGGTGTCGCGCGCCTCGCCCTCGCGGTCGACGCCCCAAGGGTTGTCGCGCAGGCCCAAAAACGAGATGCCGTGTTCTGCTAGGACATTCCAAAAGCCGACGTAGCCGGCAGGTACGGAGTCTGGACCGCGGAAGAAACTGCTAGGTTCGGGGCGCGTGGTCGTCGAGACAACCAGGTCAGGGCTCTCGTCGATAATGCGATCAACAACAACCTGGCTGTACTGCGCGCAGATCTCGTTAACCTCGGTGGTATCACCAATGACGATTGGGCAGGACGCGCGCAGATCCACAAGGATCCTAAAACCCATCTCTTTACCCAGCAGATCGAAGGCAGACACCCACTGCTCGACATGCGATCCGCCAACCATGTAGACGGTCTTATCTGCGTTGATATCCCCGTAAATACACGGGGTTTTCCCGTCCTTCTTCTCGGTCATTAAAACATCGAGTTCCAGATCAATTGGATAAAAACAATGATCCCCAATCGGCCACGCGTAATCGCCACCGTCCAATTGCTCGATCGGCATGGCCTTCACATTCGGCGGAACGTACGCGCCAGTCAGTGCCATTGCTCCGGGGTAGAGCTCTGGATCGAGGAATTCCATGCCCATTTCCATAGTCTGTGATTCCCAGCGAGGCTGCACACTTGCCAGCGCGATGATCAGGGCAGCAATCACGAGCCCACCGACCGCGCGAGCTCGACTGACCATGGTCTGCAGCGATGCGCGAGCCCTAGCTACAGCATCGATATCGCGTGTCGGGCGCTTCGCATGCTGTTGTAATGGCTGCTCGACATAGACGTAAGTCAGTTGCGCCAGTGCCAAAGAAACAACCACGACGATCACACCAAGCCACCACGCTGGGCGATCCTGCTCAAGCGCCGCCGTTGCGACGATCAACAACGGCCAGTGCCACAGGTACAAAGAATAGGCAACCTTGCCAAGCCACTGCGCGGGTGCCGACGACAAAAGCGTCGACGCCCCTCCGCCACCAGCAAGAATGATCAAAGTTGCGCCACCGATGGGCAGCAACGATGCCGGACCCGGGAACATCAGCGAGTTCGGGATGACAAATCCCGTGCTGAACACCATAAGCAGTCCAAGCCACGTGGCTAGGCTGCGGAAGCGCTCGGGGATCCGGATCCGGTGGCCGTAAATGGCCAAAATGCCACCGAGGCTGAGTTCCCACGCGCGGGAGAAGAAGGAGTAGTAATTCTCAGGCGTACCCACGAAACCAAAACGCGAGGCCCAAGCGAAAGAAGCGATCGTAGTGACGATGAGCAGCGGGCCAATCGTGCGCTCCAAGACCCTTTCGTCGGCGCGACCGCTACGCACAAGCCAGGCCACCAATAACCCAAGGGCAATGGCGACGAGATAAAACTGCCCCTGCACACTCATTGACCACAGGTGCTGCAACGGCGAGGTATCTGGGCTGGCAGCCGAGTAATCCGCATTTTGCTTCGGCAGCTCAATATTAATGGTGTAGGTCAGCGCCGCCGTGAGCTGACTAACCGTTTCCTTCTTAATGAGCTGGGGCGTAAAGACATTCATGAGCAGCCACGTTGCGCTCAATGTGACAGCAAGGGCTGGCACCAATCTGCGAATTGTGCGCCAAATCGGCCACCACGGATTCAGGCTTGGGTTTGGGCGTATTCCATATCGGAGCTGGGAACCGAGAAAGAAATATCCCGAAAGCATCAAAAAAACATCCACGCCTCCGGAAACGCGCCCCACGAACACGTGGAAGACAACAACCAATGCAATAGCAATGCCACGTAAACCGTCAAGGTCGGTGCGATGTGTTGTCGGAACGGAGTTCGTATTCGGGTTCTTAATCGAAGCTGCGCTGGCGGTGTGTACTGGCGGCACGGATAACTAATTAACTTTCGCAAAAGGAGTGCGGGCAAAGACAGTCTGCATACTATCCCACAACGATGGTTTCGCAGATTCCGCGCATGCGTATGAGAACTTGTTTTGGTTTCTTTAAGGGCAAGCCGGTAAGGTAATTCAAGTTGTGTATCTGGTTGATGAGTTCTATTACTCAGACAGATGCAGGACCCAAAGTTCATAGCTGCGTCAGCGCCGTGTCCGAGTACGCTCGGCCGGTCGTGTCACACGCAGACTAATCCAAGGGCTGAACCGGCTCGCTGAAAAGCAGCGAGTGACTGAACTGCCCAGTGACCGAAAAGGAAACAACTATGGCTGTAAAGATTAAGCTGCAGCGTTTGGGTAAGATCCGTAACGCACAGTACCGCGTTGTCATCGCTGACGCACGCACCCGCCGCGATGGCCGCGTCATCGAGAACATTGGCATCTACCACCCAAAGGAAGAGCCATCGCTCATCCAGATCGACTCCGAGCGTGCACAGTACTGGCTGGGCGTTGGCGCACAGCCAACCGAGCCTGTTCTTGCACTGCTGAAGGTCACCGGTGACTGGCAGAAGCACAAGGGCCTCGACGGTGCAGAAGGCACCCTGAAGACCCGCGAAGAGAAGCCATCCAAGCTGGACCTGTTCAACCAGGCTCTCGAAGAGGCTAACAACGGCCCAACCGCTGAGGCAATCACCGAAAAGCGCAAGAAGGCTAAGGAAGAGGCTGAAGCAAAGGCTGCTGCTGAGGCAGAAGCTGCTGCAAAGGCTGAAGCTGAGGCTGCTGCAGCAGAGGCTTCCGAAGAAGAAGCACCTGCAGAGGAAGAGTCCGCAGAGTAATTACTGCGCACTTAACGCCCGCGTACTGGATTGGATCCGGTTCGCGGGCGTTTTGCTATTGGTGGCGCTCGCCGGTCAACATGGTCAGCAGCATGACATTGTTCGCATCAGGCGCATCGCTTGGGCACTGGACAGCGTGCGGAACATAGGCGCGCAGATGGAAAACTTGTCCCGGTTGCATCGAAGTGCGCTCGCCTGCGCATTGAAACTCAAGCGTGCCGGAGATGCATTGCACCGTAATCGGGTGAGCCGCTTTGTGATCGGGGAGATCTTGACCCGGCGCGAAGTTGAAGGCGATGAGGTTAGCACCGTCGCCTTGAAGCAGGCGCTGCACCGCTGGGCGCGGCCGGGCGGGGTTCGGGGCTGGCGCATCGTCGATAAGTGAAAAAACTGTCATGCCGTCTGCGGCATCGGTGGACGCTGCTTCGCCGAACGACTCGGGAGTGGTAATGGGCAGGTTATCCATGCTGAGCCACATTACGCGTTGGCGGTATCGGCATCGGGAGATTGTAGGGCCTGCGGTAGTGTAAACGGCATGGAATTGCAGATCGGACGCGTGATTAAGTCCCACGGTATTCGTGGCGAAGTTGTCGTTGACCCAACAACGGATGAGCCTGAAGTTCGCTTCGCGGTGGATGCTGAGCTGAAGGGAAAGCAAGCGGGGAAGGACCACACTTTGACGATCGAGACGATTAGGCCGCACAAGGGGCGCCTTCTGATTAAGTTCCGCGAGGTGCCGGATAGAAATGTGGCGGAGACGCTGCGTGGGACCATTTTCTGGGCGGAACCCCTCGAGTCTGAGGATGATGATTCCTTTTACGATCACGAACTAATTGGTTTGCGAGTAATTCGCGACGGCGCAGACATCGGTGAGGTGACCGGCGTGATGCATGTGCCAGGTCGACAGATTTTAGAAGTTGATTATGAAGGCCGTGAGGTCCTCGTGCCATTCGTTTACGACATTGTTCCCGAGGTAGATCTTGAAGCGGGCCAGTTGGTTGTGACGCCACCTGATGGGTTGTTTGAGGAGTAGTTCCTACTGCTAGGGGTGAACACCGTTCACTCACTGAAGTGACCCAGCCCATATATGTACGATTGCGGAAAGAATCGTACATATATGGAATCAGAGGCTCACATGAATTCTCCCCACAGTGATGCAAACCAAGCTCGCGACGATGTCGTTATTGTCGGTGCAGCACGAACCCCATTTGGAAAAATGCTCGGCGCTCTCTCCACAATTCCAGCCACTGACCTCGCAGCCGTATCAATCCGACAGGCGTTAGGCACAATCAACGGGCACGATGTCGACGCTGTGATTATGGGTCAGGTGCTGCAAGCCGGAGTAGGTCAAAATCCTGCGAAACAAGCTGCATCAAAGGCCGGGATTTCTCGCAACGCACATACGACCACTGTAAATAAGGTGTGTCTCTCGGGATTGACTGCGATTATTGATGCTGCTCGACTCATCCGTGCAGGTGAAGCAAACATTGTCGTGGCAGGTGGCATGGAAAATATGTCGCTAGCGCCGCATCTACTTATTGGAGCTCGATCTGGATTCCGCTATGGACCAGAAACAGTGCAGGACCACATGGACTTTGACGGCCTCCAAGATGCTGAGGCAGCCATCTCGATGGGCGCACTGTCGGAGAAACACCAAGAGCGTTACCCAGTTTCGCGCGAGGAACAAGACTGCTTTGCAGCCGTATCGCACCAGCGCGCCTCACAGGCCCACGAATCCGGAGAATTCTCTGCGGAACTAGCGCCGGTCACAGTAGTTGGGCGCAAAGGTAAACAGACCGTGGTGGATCACGACGAGGGGGTTCGGCCTGATACAACAGCTGAGGTTTTGGCTGGGTTGAAGCCTGCTTTTTCAGCTGACGGCACTATCACCGCTGGTAATTCAGCCCAGATCTCCGACGGTGCTGCCGCGACTGTTCTTTCAACCCGAGGCTACGCCGAGGCAAATGGCCTTGAGATCCTAGCGACCCTGCGAGCTGTGGGACAAGTTGCAGGCCCTGACGCATCGCTGCAATCTCAGCCAGCACACGCGATTGACCAAGCATTGAAGCGTCAAGGGTGGCGCGTCGAGGATCTTGATGTCGTAGAGATCAATGAGGCCTTTGCCAATGTGTCGGTTTTTTCCGCCCGTGAGTTGGGCATTGACCTGGAAAAGATTAATGACGCAGGCGGCGCGTGCTCCATTGGACACCCGATTGGAGCTTCAGGCGCGCGACTGGTTGTCCACGCAGCGCACTTGTTGGCGCGGCGAGGTGGAGGCAAGGCTGCCGTTAGTCTTTGTGGCGGTGGCGGGCAAGGCGAAGCTTTGCTGCTCGAGGCTTAATTCCGGAACTTAAACCCGGGAAACAGGAGAAGGAAAACTTAAGGAGACACCCATGGCAAACACTATTCTGACCGAAGTGAAAGGGCGCGTTGGCTGGATTACGCTGAACCGACCAAAGGCATTGAATGCACTCAATGCAGAAACCATGCATGAGGTGGTCGCAGCTGCCCAAGGGTTCGATGCCAACTTGAATATTGGGTGCATTGTGATTACAGGTTCAGAAAAAGCCTTTGCAGCCGGAGCCGATATCAAGGAAATGTCCAACAAGTCCGCAATTGAAATGTACAACGCAGACTGGTTCGGAGAATGGGACAAGCTGAAACACATCCGGATTCCAATGATCGCAGCGGTTTCGGGCTACGCCCTCGGTGGTGGCTGCGAGTTGGCCATGATGTGCGACTTCATCATGGCAGGTGACAACGCGAAATTTGGCCAGCCGGAAATCAATCTTGGAGTGCTTCCGGGTATGGGTGGTTCCCAACGACTCACCCGGGCCATTGGCAAGGCCAAGGCGATGGAAATGTGCCTCACCGGGCGCAACATGGGCGCGGAAGAAGCAGAGCAGGCGGGGCTTGTCGCCCGCGTTGTTCCGAGCACAGAACTGATCGCAGAGACAGAGAAAGTCTCCGACACTATCGCATCCAAATCGCGCGTGGCTTCTGCGATGGTGAAAGAAACGGTCAACGCTGCATTTGAAACCACCCTTGATCAGGGACTCAAGTATGAAAAGCGCGTGTTCTACACCGCCTTTGCCTCTCAGGATCAGACCGAGGGGATGACGGCATTCGTCGAAAAGCGCGAAGCGAACTTCACTGGAAAGTAGCTTTGCTCTAACTGATACGCCGGTAGATCGTTGTGATTTGCCGGCGTTCATCATCGGTAAGCCCGACAGATGAGAGATAGAACTCGAGTGCCTTGGTCGCCGTAGCCACCAACACCATGCCGCCATCGGTCAGGGAAATCAAGCTTCCTCGACCGTCTTTGGGGTCAACGTTGCGCTGCACTAGGCCATCGCTGACAAGACGCGCGACGGTTGAAGTGACACTGGTGGGGTGGATATCCAGTTGCTCGCTGATCTTATGCATCGGCAGCTCGCCGATGCGCGAGTGCATGAGCAGCGCGAGCACCTCGTAGCGGGCAAATGTGATCCCGTGGGGAGAAAGAGCAGTATCCAAACCGCTGCGCAATTGAGAGGCGACGCGCAATAAAGCGACAACGGCGCCCAAAGATTCGCTGCTAGGAGGCTGGGCGTTGGTCATGTAACAAGCTTAGTCCTTGACTATGACCAGAGGTACTTCCTGGGCAGTGGCCCAATTCTCCCACTCGGTAGCGGTGCGCGAAGCAAAAAGAGAGCTGAACGCCACACGCTTGTCGTTCTCGGAAGCGGAGGTGTCGATATCAGCCTCACGGCACACCGCGGCAAGGAATTTAGGTTCCAGCGCTCCGAGAGCAAGCCAAATGCTATCCGACGACTGGTAGAAACCATATCCCGCCAAGCCTCCTGAAAGGAGCGAGCCAGGACTGGAAAGGCCGAAAGCACTTGGGGAGGTGAAATATTTAGCCATGTCGGCGAGAGAAATTTCGTGGAAGGTGCCTTCACCAGTGGCATCCGCGATCATTAGCGCAGCCAACCCAGCCGTTGTGGCGCGCTCGGAACCAGCCAGGTCGGCCACCGCCTGCTTGGGATAATGCGGAGGATGAAGCGACCCTGCCTCAGCTTGATAGGTCAAGTCGTGGCCTGGGGCGCCTGCGCGATCACCGGAGTGGCCTACTATCGCGATGTAACCCAACCGAGGATAGCGGGCATGGACCTCGCTAAAACCTAAACTAAGTCGCTCGAGCGAGTCCAAGCGTGACGAAGTAATAAGCAGATCCGCGTCTTCAAGGAAGACGTGAAGCTTATCGAGATCAGCGCGCAGGTCAACGGTGACGATGCGTTGCCCGCTATTGAGCCACTCGTAGTACTCCTTGTTGTAAATCTCCATGGGATCTCCCGCTGGGGATTCCACCTTGATGACCTCTGCGCCCATCTGCAGGAAATTGCGTGCGGTTGCGGGCCCCGGCAAATTTGGAGCGATAGTCACAACAGTCCGGCCCTCAAGCAGAGTTGCCAGGTGCGGTGATTGCTGAGGAGAATTGCTCACAACATCATCCTCCTTTTAGCTATCTTTCAGCGACGGGAAGTCAGTGTCGGCGAATTCTGCACCGACTTTTGTTGCACCCTCGTCAGCGGCGTGAATTTCTTGCTCGCGTTTGCGCAGGTCCACGCGGCGAATCTTCCCGGAGATCGTCTTAGGAAGTTCAAAAAACTCTAATCGACGAATGCGCTTGTACGGCGCCAGCGCATTCCGGCAATGCCGCAGGATGGATTCCGCGACCTCGGCAGTAGGTTCCGTGCCCGCTACGAGTGCGACATACGCCTTAGGCACTGCAAGGCGCACAGGATCTGGCGAAGGAACTACTGCCACCTCTGCGACCTGCGGGTGTTCGATGACTGCAGACTCCAGCTCGAAAGGAGAGAGACGGTAGTCGGAGGCCTTAAACACGTCATCATTGCGGCCGATGTATGTGTAGTAACCGTCTTCATCCACCGAGGCGATGTCGCCGGTGTGATAGTAGCCGTCGCGGAAAGTGTCCGCGTTTTTCTCCGGCTCGTTGTAATAGCCGGGAGTTAGTCCGACGGGGGCATTGTCCAGCTTGAGGCAAATTTCGCCCTCTAGTGCAGGTTGCTCGGTAATGGGATCAAGCAGCACAATGTTTTGTCCTGGAAGCGGACGGCCCACCGCGCCGGGCTTGACCTTTTGACCTGGAGTATTAGCAAGAGCTAGCGTCAGCTCGGTTTGGCCGTAGCCGTCGCGGACCGTAGTGTTCCAGTGCTTCTCAACGAGGGAGATCATTTCGGGATTAAGCGGTTCACCTGCAGAGAGAATCTTCGAGGGGGGATTCTGCAAGTGGTCTAAGTCGGCGCGCACCAGCATGCGCCACACGGTCGGGGGAGCACAAAAGCTAGTGACTCCCTCGCGGTCCATGGCGTCCATCAGATCTGTGGCTACGAAGCGCGCATAGTTGTAGACGAAGATGGTGGCGCCAGCGATCCACGGGGCAAAGAAGTTGGACCATGCGTGCTTGGCCCAGCCGGGGGCTGCCACATTGAGGTGTACGTCGTCGCTATTCAGGCCAATCCAATACATCGTAGTGAGATGACCGACAGGGTAAGAAGTGTGGGTATGTACCACGAGCTTCGCGCGCGAAGTGGTACCGGAAGTGAAATACATCAAGAGTGGCTCGTCGGCCTTAGTCTCGACTGAAGGCGTAAAAGTCGGCGAGGCATCGTAAGAGTCGGCGAAGTATACAGTCGGATGCGCAGTTTGGGCTGGGTTTCCTGCGTTGTCAACCTGAATGATCGTGAAATCGCCTGGGACCTCATCAAACTTTGCGGCATCCTCTGCATTGACAATTACCCAGGAGATCTCGGCGCGATCGGTGCGGTCTTCCAAGTCCGCGGCACCCAACATTGCTGTAGCTGGGTTGAGTACAAAGCCACCCTTCATGCAGGCGAGCATAGATTCCCAGAGCTCGACCTGGTTGTTGAGCATGAGCATGACGCGATCACCGCGTTTCACCCCGATTGAGCTCAACCAATTGGCCAGTTGGCTGGAACGCTTCGACATCTCAGCGAATGTAGCCGAGGTACGCGTGCCATCAATCTCGCTAATTACTAGCGCCTCTTGGTCTTTCGAATCGTCTGCCTGCCCTAGGTAGTCGAACCAATCGAGGGCGAAGTTAAAAGTGTCGAACCTGGGCCACTCAAACTGCTGCTTTGCTTTTTCGTAGTCGGTGCTTAGGGAAACGAGAAAGTCGCGGGCGTTAGAAAACTTCTCCGTATTGGTATTCGGGATGGTGTTGGTGCTCATGTAAGTCGACTCCGAGGTGGTTGTTGGACATTTCAAGAAATCGCTGTGGGCCACTGTCAAGAATGAAATGTGATCCACATCTCATATCACTCTAGTTTGGGGGCAAACTAATTTCGAGGACTTGCTGGGGAGTCGAGTTCTTTGGGGTGAATGGCGTTATTTGTTCTCGGTGGAAATGCCATTGAGCACTAATTTTCCAAGTTCGGAGTATGCCTCGGGGGTAGAAACTCCGTTGGGTAGTTGTGCGTGTTGGATCCGCTCCATCGCGGCATCGATCATCATTGCGACGAAATCTGGGTCTGCAGCACGGAACTCGCCGGTGGAAACTCCGGTGGCGATCAGCTTGGTAATGCGCTCCATCGCGGCCCTGGTGTTGAAGGAATACACCTCGGTAGCCACATTGTCGTTGGCCATATCTGTCCAGAACTGGGCAGATGCTGGAGCCGTGGTCACTGCCATCTCGTTAAAGTAGGCCGTCAAGGCTTGGTGAGAGGTGCGGGCCGAAGCGATCACGGCATCCGTCCTGCGCCCAATCTGTTGGAAAAAGGCGATAAGTATTCGACGTACGATATCGTCGCGGGACTTGCCGAGGGCGTAAATCGTGGCCTTTGAGCATTGATACCTGCTTGCGGCTCCATCCACGGTGAAGTGCGAGAATCCTTCTGCCAAGAAGTCGGAGTAGATGCTTGTGAAAAGCGTACGTTGACGGGGGGTGAGCAAGGGAAACTCTTCTTCCTTTGATTGTTCGCGTGGGGAAGCGCTGGGGGTGAATGATGAAATTACAGCTAAAAACCCGGGCACCACAATGCTCTAACTGTACACTTAGCCATTAATTCGTACTGACATGACGTGAACAGAAGCGAAAGGCTCAAAGGATACAGCCATGATCACCCCACAAATAAATGATCCCGCTCTACTTGAAGGCATCCCGAACCCAGACGTGGATCTCCTTGGCATCGCAAATCAACTCGCTCCCGAGGAACTCGCGCGTTTCCTTGAAATCCGCGAGTTTTTGGAAAAGGAAATTCGACCCTTCGTTGGGGAGTACTGGGATCGCGAGGAACTTCCTTTTGATCTCCTGCCGAAACTTGCAGAACAGGGACTCGGGGAGATCTCACTTGGCGGCAGATCTCGGCTTTTCAACGGGCTCGTGTTCGCAGAAGTCACCCGGGCCGATGTCTCGCTTTCTGCTTTGGTGGGGATCCACAACGAGTTAGTCGTTGACCTGATTAATGAACTTGGATCCGAGGAGCAACGAGCGACTTGGCTGCCTGGACTGCGCACCTTTGAGAAAATTGGCTGCTTTGCACTGACCGAACCAGATCATGGATCGGATGTGGCTGGTGGGTTGGCAACCTCGGCTGAGAAGACACCAGACGGCTGGGTCATTAATGGGCAGAAAAGGTGGATCGGAGCGGGTACCTTTGCCGATTTTGCCATCGTTTTTGCTCGAGATGCAGCGGACAACGAGGTCAAAGGCTTCATCGTTGAGCTCGATCGCGACGGGGTGACCCGCACCAAGATTGACCGAAAAATGGGTCTCCGAGTGATGCAAAATGCAGACCTTAGTTTCAACAATGTGCTAATTCCCGAAGACAACCTCATTCCGGGAGCAGCCTCATTTAAAGCAACCAATGTATACCTGCGCAATTCTCGGGCGTGGGTGGGATGGCAGGGTGCCGGGATCCAATTGGCGATTTTCGACGCAGCGCGAAGTTACGCCTTGTCACGCGATCAGTTCGGCAAGAAGATTGCTAATTTTCAATTGATCCAGGAACCACTGGCACGCATCATGGGTAACCTCAGCGCTTCGCTGTCCCTGATGGCACAGGTGGCACGGGTCCAAGAAAACGGCGAGCTGCAGATGGCTCACTCCGCCATGGCGAAATCGACAACGACGCGCCTTGCCCGTGAGTCTGCCGCCGCTGGGCGTGGCATCCTTGGTGGAAACGGCATCTTAACCCAGTTTGAAATGTCGAAGCTTTTCAACGACGCAGAGATCCTGTTCACCTACGAGGGGACCTACGAGGTCAATTCGCTCATCGTCGGCCGTGCCATCACCGGAAAGTCTGCTTTCGTTTAGAAGGAAATCTCATGAATTCACCGCTACTCAATGAAAACACCGTTGCTGTCGTTACTGGGGCGGCCTCAGGACTCGGAGCTGCCACAGCTAAGCGACTTTCAGAAGCAGGCGTGCGTGTCGTCGCTTTCGATCTAGCTTCGAGCATTGAAAAGGCAAAGGAGGCGGGAACCACGCTTGATAAAGTGACCTACCTCGATGTCGACGTGACCGACTCAGATCGCGTCTCAGCAAGTATTCGTACCGCGACTGAGCTCGGTGAGCTGCGCCTCGTCGTCAATTGCGCAGGTATTGCCGCCTCAATGCGCATAGTTGGACGCAAAGGTCCTCACGACCTCGACGTATTTAACAGAGTTTTAAAGGTTAACGTCTCTGGCACTTTCAACGTTCTTACGGCGGCGGCCAACGAAATGAGTACATTAAAACCGCTTGACGACGATCAACGTGGCCTCATCGTCATGACTGCTTCAGTTGCGGCGTTCGAAGGCCAAGTTGGCCAGGCGGCATACGCGGCATCGAAGGGCGCAATCCATTCGCTGACTATCACTGCTGCCCGAGATCTAGGATCCCTGGGTATTCGGGTCAACGCTATCGCGCCTGGCATCGTGGAAACACCTATGATGGCTGGTGTTTCTGATGAGTACCGCAATGAGCTGGAGTCCAACGTGGTGTTCCCGAAGCGGATGGCACGCCCGCATGAATACGCACAGTTGGTGCACTCGTTGGCTGAAAATGTGTACCTCAACGGAGAGACGATTCGCCTTGACGGTGGATTGAGAATGCCCCCTCGTTAGAGGTCTGCGAAGCGCAGTGGGTCTGGCTTACCCGTAAGGGGTGAGCCCCCAATAGGGAAAGACGGCTCTCGAAGTGGCTTTGAGTGAGACCGATGGGGTTGAACGGGTGAGTTTTCTAGGAAGAAATTCTTGAGCGAGGAGCAGCTCGGAATTTGAGCTGGCAAGGTCCCCCAGGCGTGTCGACCCAGGCGCGCCAATGTGATCTGACCAGGTGGCGGGCATCAGCTGCGATCCCGTGAACTCAGCTCTCGCCACAGCTGCAAGGACCTGGAACCACACGCGCGCGACTGAATCGGGGTTGTAGCCACCACCACCCACCGCGACCCATTTGCCTTCTGCAAACTGGTCGACCCAGGTCGACAGTGAACGTAATGCAATTGCTTCCGCTTCCACCGACACGTTCAAGTGCGTTAGTGGATCTTGAAGGTGGGTGTCGGCTCCATGTTGACTGAACACAATCTCGGGGCCAAAAGCTTTGAGCAGTTGAGGGACAATCCCGTGGATAGCTTCAAGCCATTCCTGATCACCCGTACCCGGAGGCAAGGCGATGTTTACAGCAGTGCCCAAGGCATTTTCTGAGCCAATCTCGGAGGGAAAGCCCGTGTACGGGAACAGGTAGATTCCCGATTCGTGAACCGAAATGGTGAGCACGCGCGGATCGTCCCAAAATATGGCTTCCACTCCGTCGCCGTGGTGGGCATCGAAATCGACGTAAGCAATGCGCTGTGAGCCCTGGCTGAGCAGCCAGCTGATTGCCACGGCAACGTCGTTGAGCGCGCAAAAGCCTGATTGCATCGCGGGCTGTGCATGGTGCAGGCCGCCAGCAAGATTGACCGTTCGCAGCACCTCGCCCTCCCAGACCATGCGTGCCGCTTCGACTGTGCCTGCGACGATATGCGTAGCCACTCTCGCACGTTGAGGTGAAATTGGGTGTTCGACGGTGCCAATACCGAAATCGATATTCGGTTCATTTGCGTGTAGCGCACTGAGATAATCGGCGGAGTGTACGAGGCGCGCCAAATCCTCCTTACCAGTGGGGACGGATGTCGTAGTGAACTGTGCATCCAGCCCGAAAAAGTGCGCAAGGTCCAACGTGTTGCGTAGCCGATTCGGTTGCATGGGGTGGCCGGCACCGAATGTATAGCTATTTAAGGTGTCGTCGAAAAACACCAACGGACTAGTCACGATCGCACCCCCTTAAATAGTTCGAGCGAGAGGATCGCGCTGCACGTCAAGCGGGGCTATGCGCATCCTCGCTCCGACAACTTTGGCACTGTCCACGCCGGCGATCACCGGGGTCAGCTCGACATCCACTAGGGCGGGGTTGTCGTCGTTAAGCTGGCTCACAGCCAGCAAAATATCTTCGATGTGACCGATGTCCGGAGCGGGAGCTCCGCGGTATCCGGCGAGCAAGGGTGCAGCCCGGAGCTCGAGGAGCATAGAGTGCGCATCATGGCGAGTCATCGGCGGAGTGCGCCAGGCAAGGTCGCCCAAGAGCTCGGAGCTGAGCCCCGCGATCCCAATGGAAGAGATGGGGCCGATAGCGGGATCTTCGATTGCGCGAATAGTCAGCGACGTGCCCGGTTGGATTGTCTTTTGAACAACGGGTTCGAGATCCGCTGGGTCAGAGAGGCCGAGGCCTGTGGCCATTTCCGCGATCTGCTCCCAAGCACCTGCTAATGCAACGGGGTCGCCTAAGTGGCGAATAATGATCGGTAGCTCGGAGCGGGCGCGGACCATCGGGCTAACGCATTTGAGCACGACATCCCAACCGAGTTTTTCCGCCGCGTGAGTAGCTTCCTCGAAGGTGTTCACTCGCGTAGAAGGGACAAGCTCGACTCCATAGGCAGCTAAGATTTCTGAGCATTCGGCTTGAGTTGCCCAGCGGCCTGATGGGGAGGTTGCGAGTATGCTCTCGATTGTGTTGCGGGCTTGCTGCAGGCGAGCCGCGGGTGTCTCCGGAAGTTCTTGACTGTACATGATGCCAGCGCGTTGGCGCTGCGTCTCAACAATGAGTCCAAGTGCCTCCAATGCCTCTGCGTACGTATCGCAGACAGGAAGTTGACCTTGTGTTTCTTCGCCCGTGGTGTCAATCTGGGGACGAGCAAAACCGACATAAGTGACAATCAGCGGGATCTCCGTGGCCTGTGCGCGTTGCGTGAGCATGGTATGGGCACGCTCGACAAGGTCCGGCTCGAAGTCGACGACCGTAATTACTATGGCATCGACGGATTCCAGGGCGTTGGCAAGGATCTCGTCGATAAGCTGCGTTAACGCTTCGAGTGGATCGCCGTCGGGGGCAGAATACGCTGTGGGACGCAGCCCGAAACGCTGGGCCGATTCATACATATGCTGTGAGATACCGCGTGAATTCGAAACTACGGCAACATTCGGGCCCGCCGGCAGGGGTTGGCGCGCCAGGATCTGAGCGATGTCGTACATGGTGTCGCGACGATTGACCACAACAGCGCCGGCATGCTTGACCACCTGATCGAGGGAGCGGGCACTCGCATGGACTAGCCCTTCTTGCTGGTAATGCCGAGCAGAGTGCAGCGCGCGCGAGGGCATAAACACTACTACGTGCTTGTCCTTGGCTAACGCGCGCAGCACGCGGAAGAACTTGCGCGGATTACCAATAGAGTCGATGGACAACAGGCAGACATTCGTGTCCTCATCGGTCGCCCAGTACTGGATCACATCGTTGGCAGTGACATCGGAGTAAATCCCGGCACCCAGGAACGTGGAGATCCCGCACCCGCGCTCGGTGGCGCGCGAGAGTACTAACGTGCCCACCCCAGCGGTTTGCGTGAAAATTCCCACGTGCCCGCGTCGCGGAGTCGGCGCCAGGGTGAGGTTGAGGTCCACATCAGGATGGGTATTGATCAGGCCCAGCGACGCTGGTCCAATCAATCTCATGCCAGCGGCTCGCACGGTGCGCACCATCGCGCGTGCGGTTTCATCAGTTATGCCCCGGTGCGCGGCGTTGACAGACAAAACCACCGCTGCCGCGTTTTTGCGGTGGGCACCAGCGATGAGCTGGTCAAAGTCCCCGTGATTGTGGTCGGCGATCACCAAATCAACATCGCCGTCTATGGCGCTAAGCTGCTCGATCCCATTTCCGTCTTCGGGGCGCAGCACGGCAATCGTGCGTGGCGTAAGTACGCGTCGCAAGGAATTTGCCTCAGCTCGTTGTTCCCGGCGCATCATTGCGCTTTGCGACGATTTGCTGGGCGCAATAGGAAAGTCCACTGTGATGTAGCCGTCCACTAATTCCGGCTGCGCATTGTATCCAGCGTTGAGAAACACCCGTGTCATCTGCCGATTCTGGGTCAGCATCTCTGCGGTGAAGCGTTCAATTCCTTGCTCACGACCGATGTCTGCCAAGTGTTCGAGCAAAATATTGCCCACGCCTCGGCCTTGCTGGTCGTCCTGGACAAGAAATGAGACCTCGCCGACGCGGGTAGGGAGTAACTGGGGCACGAGCTGGTAGCTTGCGATGGCTACAATGCTGGCATTGATGTGGTCATTGATATTGCCATTGTCGTATTGAGTGTCTTCGTGTTTGTTCTCGAGAATGAGCGTGACCTTGTCTCGGCCGTCGTTTTCGAGAAAAGCGGCTAGGTCCGACTCGGTGAGTTCCGGGTGGTTGGCGAAAAAGCGGAGGTATTTCGAGCGATCTGAGACCCGCGCGTAAAACGAATTCAACGCAGCTCTGTCGACTTCCTCGATTGGACGGATGGTGGCAATAGCTCCGTCGTTGAGGAGAACGTCGGATGTGAAGTGGCGGCGAGCACTCATGCCCGAAGTCTAACGAGGACGACTATTTCAGAGGCTAAGTTTGCCGATTTCGATACTTTTTGTCGGGGTGAACCGCGTTTACCCGCGCTTCTTTTCCATGGTGAAGGGTGCTTTTGCAGGCTAGGGGGGCGTGACTGAGGCAATGAGGGGGTGAACGGCGTTCTAGGTCACTTAAATCATTGAATATGATGCCGGTTACGTAGATAGTAATGGGCAGAACGAAAACAATTCACCAAATATTGCTCAGGGAGAAACCATGCGCACAATCAACCACTTCGTTGGAGCTGCCGAATTCGAGGGCACCTCAGAGGCTACCCAGCCCGTCTTGAACCCCTCGCTGGGCATGCCACAGGCAGAAGTCCGCCTTGCTAATCAAGCGGACGTCGATCAGGTCATCGCACTTGCAGCCGAGGCACAGCCAGCATGGGAAGCTTTGAACCCGCAAAAGCGTATCCGGGTGGTGATGAAATGGATCCAGTTGATCAACGACAATGTTGAGGAGCTGGCGCGCACTTTGTCCTTGGAGCATGGCAAGACCTTTGCCGATGCGAAGGGCGACATCGCCCGAGGCGTTGACGTGCTGGAGTTCTCGCTGGGCGCCCCACACCAGCTGAAGGGCGAATACTCTTCGGAAGTGGGCACAGGTATTGATACATACTCCATGCGTCAGGCCTTAGGCGTTGTTGCGGGCATTACTCCTTTCAATTTCCCGGCAATGATTCCGCTGTGGAAGGCGGGACCTGCACTGACCGCAGGCAACACGTTTGTGCTCAAGCCCTCCGAGCGCGATCCGTCTGTGCCAGTCCGCCTTGCTGAACTGTTCGTCGAAGCGGGCGGGCCACCAAACGTCTTCAACGTTGTGCACGGGGGCAAGGAAGCCGTCGATGCAATCCTGCAGTCCGAGACGATTCAAGCTGTGGGCTTTGTTGGCTCCACCCCAATTGCTCAGTACATTTACGAGCAATGCGCGGCAACCGGTAAACGTGCCCAGTGTTTCGGCGGTGCGAAGAACCACGCGATAATTCTTCCCGATGCCGACATCGAGGCCACCGCAGACGCGATCGTCGGAGCAGCTTTCGGCTCGGCAGGAGAGCGCTGCATGGCTTTGTCTGTGGCGGTACCAGTGGGTCAAGAAACTGCTGACAACCTGCGCGAAGCGATCATCCGGAAGACTAAGGAACTTACCGTCGGCCACAGCCTTGACCCGAATTCGGACTACGGCCCGCTGGTAACACAAGATGCGAAAGACCGTGTCGAGCGCATGATCGGTGAGGGCGTCGACGCAGGTGCCGACCTTGTCATCGACGGCCGTGAACTTGATATGTCGGGGAAGGAATTTGCCGGCGAGTCCTTGGCTGATGGTTTCTACTCTGGTCCAAGTTTCTTCGACCATGCCACGCCAGACATGGACATCTACCGCACCGAGATCTTCGGCCCGGTGCTGACAATGGTTCGCACTGAAACCCTAGAAGAAGCCACACGCCTAGCGAGTGAGCACGAATATGGCAATGGCGTGGCCATCTTCACCCAAAACGGTGGCGCGGCACGCGACTTCGCCAAGAAGGTGCAGGTAGGCATGGTTGGTGTCAATGTTGCTATCCCAGTGCCCATTGCATATCACTCCTTCGGAGGCTGGAAAGCTTCCGGATTTGGCGACCTCAATCAGCATGGACCTGACTCATTCCGTTTCTACACCAAGACGAAGACCGTTACCTCTAGGTGGCCTGACGACAACGATGCGGGCCCTCAGTTCACCATGCCAGTGATGAACTAATTGCAACAGAACCAAAATAAGACCAACGGGAGAGAATCATGGCTAAGATCGCTTTTCTTGGATTAGGCAACATGGGCGGGCCAATGTCCGTCAACCTCGCCAAGGCTGGCCACGAGGTGGCCGGTTTCGATGTGGTTCCCGAGGCCAGGGAGAAGGCCGCTGCTGCGGGAGTTACACCTCACGAGTCAGCTGCGGATGCTGCAAAGGACGCCGAGATTATCATCACGATGCTTCCGAACGGTGCGCTCGTCCAGCAAGTTATTAGGGAAGTCCTCGAAGCGGACAAGGCACCAAAGGTGTTCATTGATTCGTCGACAATTGCCGTAGCGGAGGCTCGGGAGATTGCTGACCTCGTCGAAGCCACCGGGTCGCGCTTCCTCGACGCCCCAGTCTCTGGCGGAGTGACGGGATCGCAGGCTGGCACGCTTGCGTTCATGGTGGGAGGCGATAAGGAACTTTTCGACGAGGCACACCCGGTCCTCGACGTAATGGCCAAATCAGTGACGCACTGCGGTGCAATCGGTAATGGGCAAGCTGTCAAGGCGTGCAACAACATGATCCTGGCTGTGCAGCAAATCGTACTGGCAGAGGCAATCGTGATGGGGGAACGCTTGGGACTTGATCATCAGGCCTTCTTTGATGTCGTGTCCAATGCCACCGGTAATTCATGGTCGCTGTCGGTCAACGCTCCGGTTCCAGACGTGGTTCCTACGTCGCCTGCGAATCACGACTTCGCGCCGGGATTTTCTGCGGCATTGATGCTGAAAGATCTCAAGCTGGCCATGGCCTCTGCAGAAAATACTGGGACTGACACCGTACTAGGGCGCATCGCAGCGCAGCAGTACGGCAAGTTTGTCGACGAGGGAAACGGCGGGCTGGACTTTTCCGCGATTATCAACGAGGTGCGCAGCAAGAAATCTAGCTAGATTGAGGTGACACTGTACCGTCGATTATGCCTTGCAGAATCCCTGAGTAGTACGAAATCAAGGTCTCAGTGTCGAAGGTTTCGAAATCGGTATCGCCAAACCGCCGCATGATGGACAGCCCAATCAGTAATGACAGTGCTGATTGGGCGCGCAGCTCTGGCGACGGTGTGGAAGTTTCTGATTCAGTGCGAATCCTTCCGGCTAATACGTCAAGCAGATCCGATTTGATGCGGCGTCCAATTGCGCTCATGCTGTCGGGAGCACCTGAGGCTACCGAGATTGTGCGAGCCATAGAGTAAGGTGCGTTGAATGGCGCGGTCAGAGTTTCGGTTATCGCCGTGCGTCCCAATTGATTGAAGGGCCCGCCGAAAAGAGCAGACGCAGACTTTGTGAAATCCACGGTGGCCTCAAAGAGTGCTTCCTTGGATCCGAAATGCTTCACAATCAAGGCAACGCTCACGCCAGCTTTTTCTGCGATGTCTTTCATAGACACCTGCGCGAAAGTTTGCTCGCTGAAAAGTTCACGGGAGCACTCCAGGATGCGCTCCCTCGCATCGGAACGCTGGCTAGGGGACCGCTCACTCACGACTACTTCACCGGCCCCTTCACTGGACCCACGGTAAGCACCGAAATATCTGGATTGTCGCAGCCTTGGAGGTTCGCCGCAGGAACGAAGATGGAGTTCGTGTTCGCCGGTGGGAAAACCCGGAAACCGTCCGCGGGGGTTGGGTTACATGTGGCGGAATCGAAAGTAGCGGTGCCTGCAACTTCGAGCGTGGCCGTTGCAGTTTGATCGCGTTGAAGGGTGACATAGTTCGAGGCGGTGTTGCTGCGTTTTGCCTGGGCACCGATCTGACGCTCATTTCCACCGCCAACCATGCTGACCTCGGGGAAGCCGATCATTGTGCAATCGGCACCCGTGTTTTTCATCTCGAGTTGATAGGTCGAGCCGCTAGCAGTCGCTGTAATGTCCAGATTTGCTGCCAGGCAGGTATCCGCCGAGCTACCAGCCTGGACATCTTCTTGGCGGTGTCCCTCCTCGGCAGGCGCCAACTCAGGTGCTGGTGATTCTGACGGCAGATCATTTTGTAGTGCTTCAACGTCTGCGGTCGAACCGGCTGACGCGGAATCGCTTCCGTTTCCACATCCTGCAAGCACGAGGGCCGAGGTGAGCACGATTCCAAGGAACGGACGATTCAAACTACGCATGCTCCCTAGTATCCTCGAAGGTGTGAATAAACTGGCGCTGCGACTCGACATCATCACGATCTTTCCCGAATACCTAGAACCACTGCGCCATGCGTTGCTGGGCAAGGCGATTGAGCAGGGAATCCTTGAAGTTGGGGTGCATAACCTGCGGGATTGGGCCACGGATAACCACAAGTCGGTTGACGATTCTCCCCTTGGCGGCGGGCCCGGCATGGTGATGAAGCCCGAGGTGTGGGGCCCCGCGCTCGACGATGTCGCCGCGGGCAGGGTCGGCGCCAAGCTCTCGTCGGCAAGCGAACACCGCAACGATAAAGCGCGTCACGACGACGTGCATAGCCTTGCCCCGCGCCCCTACGACGGCTCTGGCGAGGACCGCTCGAAGCCGCTGCTTTTGGTCCCAACCCCTGCGGGCACTCCCTTTACGCAGGCTGATGCGCGTGCCTGGTCGCGCGAGGAACATATTGTGGTCGCGTGTGGCCGCTATGAGGGGATTGACCAGCGTGTATTCGAAGATGCTGAGCAACGTTATCGCGTGCGGGAGGTGTCCATCGGTGACTATGTGCTAATTGGTGGGGAAGTGGCGGCGCTTGTCATCGCGGAGGCTGTGACTCGGTTGATTCCGGGTGTGCTGGGTAATACCTCCAGTCACGAGGAGGACAGTTTCTCTGACGGTTTGCTCGAGGGGCCGTCGTACACGAAGCCGAGGACGTGGCGCGGAATTGAAGCTCCGGAGGTGTTACTCTCGGGCGATCACGGAAAGATCGAGCGCTGGCGCCGTGACCAATCCCTGTTGCGAACCAAGCGTGTGCGCCCGGACTTGTTAGAAGACGCGGAGCTCTCACCAGAGGATGATTTTGTGTTGAATGCGCGCGACGTGGCCACCGACATGTCCATTCTGATTACCCCAGCCGAGTGGAAGCGCGTAGTGGCGAAGATGCCGAAGAAGTTGCGCAAAGCTGGATATGAGCCCTACGACATTAACGCAGAAGTCGTTGATCTGACCTGTGAGCCGGACAATATTTTGGTCAACCAGTATGAAATAACCGAGGGACACAGCCCGTCGGTCGAGGTGCTGCACCGGATTGTGGTCAATGGGCGCTCGGCGCTTTCTCTGGTGGCGGCGACGAAGGCTGTGGTTTCGGCGTTGCCGAAGGGGATCTATTGGTACGGCACTACCGATGAGGGGTCGAAGGAGCCTGGGATCGCGGCTTCGTGTGCCTGGCAGGATACGGGCGCATAGCTCGAACTGGTAATGGTAGCGGCAGCCTGTGTTCGTTGGGAATCCGCCGGTCCCAATATCCTGCGAAATGCGGTCCGTTATCGACCATAAGAAATTAATGTCTGTTAAGTCATGCGTAAGGGTCTGTTTTTAGGCCCTTGTTTGCGGTTGGTCGATAATGATCGGCGCCACCCCTGTGACCAAAGTAATACCTTAACAATGTATCTTCTTTGCCAATAAATGGATACGATTCCAACTAGGTGATGGAAACGATTCCATCCGGCAAGGCAAGCGCAGACGCGACACAGCAAAGCGAAGAAAGGTCAGCAATGTACCCCACCGATAAGGCTCCGTTCTCTCAACTCTGGCAGTACGCCGCAAACGACGACCAGCTGGAAGTTTTCAGCTCTGACGCCACCATCCAGGCCTGGCTCGACGCCGAGAAAGCTCTTGCAACTGCCCAAGCCCGCCATGGAGTCATCACCGAGGACGATGCCCGCGCCATCAACGAGGCAGCAACCCTAGACAACATCGACCGTGAAAAGCTCTGGGCCGACGCGAAGAACGTGGGTTACCCCATCCTCGGCCTGGTCCGCCAAATCTCCGCGCATCTGCCAGAGGGCCCCAACGGCCGCGTGCACTACGGCGCGACCACCCAGGACATCATGGATACCGCGCAGTCACTGCAGATGAAGCGCTCGCTGGAACTTATCGACGACCAACTCGTCCGCTTCGGCAACGCCCTATCAAAACGCGCCCAGGAATACCGCGATACCGTGATGCCAGGGCGTACCCACGCCCAGCAAGCCATCCCGACAACCTTCGGCGCAACACTTGCCACACTGCTCGAGCAGGTTCGCCGGCAGCGCGGCCGAGTAGCAACGGCACTCGAACACGTCAGCGTGATCTCGCTATTCGGCGCTGGTGGCAACAATGCGGCCCAGGGCGAAACCGCACCAGCGGTGCGCAAGGACATGGCCGAGATTCTGGGTCTGACAGATCCCGTTATTTCCTGGCACGTCGAACGCGACGTTCTCGGTGACTTCGGCTTTACCTGCGCCTCAATTTGTGGCACCGTAGCCAAACTCGGACGCAACATCGTGGACCTATCCCGCTCCGAAATCGGCGAGGTCTTCGAGCCCTACAACTCCCACCGTGGTGCGAGCTCCACCATGCCTCAAAAAGTTAACCCGATCTCCTCGGAGCTGATGATCGGCATCGCCACCGTGGCTGGCTCGCTGACCTCAGCGTTCGTCCGCGTCCAGGAATCTGGCCACGAGCGCGCCGCCGGCGAATGGCAAGCCGAGTGGTTCATCATCCCCACCATGGGCAACCTTGCCGGCGCCGCCCTCGACGAGGCGATCGTTGTTGCCGAAGGCATGCGCGTGGACACCCAGCGCATGAGCGACAACCTGAAACTCGACGGCGGTCTCATCATGGCCGAGGCGCAAATGATCCAGCTCGCACCCGAGATGGGCCGCGAGAAGGCACACGACTTGGTCTACGAAGCATCCACCAAGGCGCGAGAAGAGCACACTTCGCTTGCCGACGAGTTGCCCATCATCGCCGCCGAGCACGGTGTCGCCGATCTGCTGCCTGACCAACTGGTCAAGCCAGCCGACTACGTCGGCGAGGCAGGAGCAATGGTCGACGAGGCTGTCGCCCGCTGGAACGCCACCACATAACACCACCACATTGGACTCTTAAGAAAGCGCGAAATGCCATGTCCACCAGGTCCACACAGAACACACAGTCTTCTCAGAGCACGGACACCCCTGCCAACGAGGCCATCGTCGTTAGCAAAGGTGTCTCGGCTCCCCATAAATCCTATTGGAAGCAACTTCTCATAGGTTTCGGAATCCCCCTGGCCATCTTCGCAGTGATCTGGTTCTCGCCCCACCCAGAAGCCCTGAGCGATCAGGCGTGGCGAATGTTTGGCCTTTTCGTCTCCACCATTGTTGCGATCATTCTCAAACCCATGCCGATGGGTGCCGTCACCATCATTGGCATGATCATCGGTGTACTCACCGGGCTCATCCCGCTGGCTGTCTCCTCGTCAGATCCGGGTGCACCTTATGCGCTGATGGGCTTCGCAAACTCGACCATTTGGCTGATCGTCATGGCCTTCCTCATTTCGCGCGGTTTCATTAAGACCGGGTTGGGTCGTCGAATAGCGCTGTACTTCGTCTCCAAGCTGGGCGGCAAAATGCTCGGCGTCTCCTACGGCCTAGCCGCAGCCGACCTGGTCCTGGCACCGGCGATCCCTTCGGCAACGGCTCGTGGCGGTGGCATTATGGCCCCGATTATGAAGTCGGTGGCGCTGACCTATGATTCCGAACCCGGCCCCACCCGGCGCCGCGCCGGCGCATTCCTCGCACTCAATGTGGTGCAGGTCAACGCGATTACCTGTGCCATGTTCCTTACCGCGATGGCCGGCAACCCGCTGATTGCCTCGCTTGCTGCACAGCTCGGCGTGGAAATCACCTGGACCAACTGGTTTATCGGCGCGATCGTTCCTGGCTTGGTGGCCCTGATCGTCGTGCCGTGGGTTGTGTACAAGATCTACCCGCCTGAACTGAAGGAAACCCCAGAGGCTAAGGAGATGGCGAAGCGTGAGCTCGGCCAGCTCGGCCGGATCACCTACGGTGAGAAGGTCTTGATTGTCACCTTCGTCGTCCTGCTGCTTCTGTGGACCGTCGGCGACTTGGTACTGGGTGTCTCGGCGACAACCACTGCGTTCATCGGCGTGATCATCTTGATGATCACAGGCGTACTGACCTGGGACGACATCATCTCCGAGAAGTCCGCATGGGACACAATGGTGTGGTTCGCCGTGCTCTACATGATGGCAACGGCCCTGACCTCCTACGGCTTCATCGGCTGGATCTCCGAGGTCATTGCAAGCAGTCTCGACGGCTTCAGCTGGGGTGTCGCACTGGTCATCTTGATCTTGATCTACTTCTTCGCCCACTACTTTTTCGCCTCGGCAACCGCGCACATCTCCGCGATGTACGTCGCCTTCCTCGGCGCCGCCATCGCCCTGGGTGCCCCGCCACTGCTGGCAGCGCTCGCGCTGGCCTACACCTCCAACCTATTCAGTGGCCTAACGCAATACGCAGGTGGCCCCGCCCCAACCCTGTTCGGTATGAACTACATCCAAGTCGGGGAGTGGTGGAGGACCTCCTTTGTTGCAGGCTGCGTCTCCATTGCGATCTGGATCGTCGTCGGCGGTGCTTGGATGAACCTGATCGGCCTCTGGTAAGGACCGCTACCATTGAGTAACCAACCCAGCCTGAAAGCCGTTGCAGAACTCGCCGGTGTGGGCTTCGGCACGGCCTCTCGCGCCTTATCCGGTCGCGGTTCCGTAGCCCCTGAAACCAAGCAGCGCGTTCTGGATGCGGCAGCGAAACTCAACTACGTTCCCAGCGCACTTGGCCGCAGCCTCCGCGAAAATTCGTCCCCCTTGGTCGGCGTTATCCTGCCGGATCTGCGCAATGAGTTTTATAACAACGCCACTGAAGTCATCCACGAGGAGCTTGCCAAGGCCAGCTACCAAATGCTCATCTCGTCGGCACGCGGCGCGACAGCGCAAAACCAAGCCTTCGAGATGATGGCTTCGTATAAGGTCGCGGGCATTATCGTCGTGCCGGATATTGGTTCCAAACCAGTCACGAATATCCCTGTCGTGCAGCTGACGCGCTCTGTCTACGAAAATACAGCCTCGCTAGTTGCCTGCGATGATCGCGCCGGGTTTTTCGAACTCGCCTCACTTGTCATCAAGCGCAATCCCGGCCGCGTCGCAGCGATTCTCGGCGAGGAGTCCATGTCCACAACGAAGCTGCGCGCCGAGGGGATCCGCGCGGCAGCCGAGGCCACCGGGTGCAAGGTCGATCTGCGCTACGGCACATATACGGCAGAGTCCGGCCGCGAGATCATGGCACAATTGCTTGACGACGAGCTCCCGCCTCGCTCAGTCATCGTTGGCTCGCCACGCATCATGGCAGGTGTTGCCCAAGTAATCCGACAAAGGGAACTAGCAGTGCCAGGCGAGATTGCCGTGGCGGGCTTCGACGACCCGGAATGGTACTCCTTTATAGGGCCGGGAATCACCACATTTGTGCCACCCCACGAGGAGATGGCGCGCGAAGCAGTCCGCATTATTTTGGACTCGCACAGTACCAAAACCCCAGAGACCACCCACGTCGTGCTGCCGGGGACGATCATCCAACGAGGCTCGGCTTAGGACACGTTTTTGCTCAACGAGCATGTCTGGTTGATGGGCTAGAATCGCACGAATGATATCTATTGCTCGTACGATCGCACAAGAACTCGGCGTCACCGAAGCGCAGGTCCAATCCGCGCTGAAGCTGCTCGCCGAGGGCAACACCGTTCCATTCATCTCCCGCTACCGCAAGGAAGTAACAGGCGGATTGGACGACGGTCAGCTGCGCCACATCGACGAGCGCAATACCTACCTCACCGAGCTCGCCGAGCGTAAGGAGGCCATCCTCGAAGCCATCGATGAGCAGGGCAAACTTACCGACGAGCTGCGCGCGCTGATCAACGCCACCGACACCAAAGCCCGCCTCGAGGATCTTTACCTGCCGTTCAAGAAGCGTCGCAAGACGAAGGCAGACATCGCGCGCGAGGCAGGCATCGAACCACTCACCGATGCGCTGATTAGCGATCCGGCTGCCACACCCGAGCAGCTCGCCGAAAATTACATCGCCGAGGGCTTTGCCGACACCAAGGCTGTTCTCGAAGGTGCGCGCGCCATCTTGATCGACCGTTTCGCCCTCGATGCCGACCTCGTCGGTGAGGTTCGCGAAGAGATGTATGAATCCGGCACGATGCGTGCCTCCGTGGTCGAAGGCAAAGAGCAAGAAGGCGCGAAGTTCAAGGACTACTTCGAGTTCAATGAGGACTTCACCACCTTGCCATCCCACCGCATCCTGGCACTTTTGCGCGGTGAGAAAGAGGGCGTGCTCACCCTCGAACTCGACCCAGGCGACGACGCCATCTATGAGGGCAAAATCGCCCAGCGCTTCGATCTGGACACCAAGTCGAGCGCGTGGCTAGCCCAAGCCGTGCGCTGGGGCTGGCGCACCAAGCTGCTTGTTTCCTCAGGCCTGGATACCCGCATGCGCCTGAAGGAAAAGGCAGAAGAAGGCGCACTGGATGTCTTCGCTACCAACCTGCGCGACGTCCTGCTCGCTGCCCCTGCAGGTCAGCGTTCCACCCTCGCACTCGACCCGGGCTACCGCAATGGCGTGAAATGCGCTGTGGTTGATGGCACCGGCAAGGTCCTAGCCACCACAATCGTCTACCCGCACCAGCCGCAAAACCAGTGGTCACAGGCGGTTCAGGAGCTCTCCACTCTCGTGGCCACCCATGGCGTCGAACTCATTGCCATCGGCAACGGTACTGCTAGCCGTGAATCTGAAAAGCTCGCCGGCGAGGTCGCAGACTTAATTGCCAAGGCCGGTGGGAAGAAGCCTACGCCGGTCGTTGTCTCCGAGTCTGGTGCTTCCGTCTACTCCGCCTCGGAGATCGCCGCGAAGGAGTTCCCGGACATGGACGTCTCGCTGCGCTCCGCGGTCTCCATCGCGCGCCGCCTCCAGGACCCGCTGGCCGAGCTGGTCAAGGTCGATCCGAAGTCGATTGGCGTGGGCCAGTACCAGCACGACGTGAACCAAACGGCGCTGGCCAACACCCTTGATGCCGTGGTGGAAGACGCCGTGAACGCCGTTGGCGTTGACCTGAACACGGCCTCCGTTCCGCTGCTTGAGCGCGTCGCGGGCATCTCGAATACCCTGGCTAAGAACATCGTGGCCTACCGTGACGAGAACGGTTCGTTTGCCAACCGCAAGCAGCTGGGCAAGGTCCCTCGCCTCGGGCCCAAGGCCTTCGAGCAGTGCGCCGGCTTCTTGCGGATCTCCACTGGCGATAATCCGCTGGATGCCTCGGCCGTCCACCCCGAGGCCTACCCGGTTGTGGAGAAAATTGCTTCACAAACCGGACTCGGCGTCCAAGAGCTCATTGGCAACACTCGCGTGCTTGAAAAGCTTAAACCCGAAGACTTCGCGGGTGAGACCTTCGGCGTGCCAACGGTCACCGATATCATCGCTGAGCTGGACAAACCAGGCCGCGACCCGCGCCCTGAATTCAAAACAGCCACCTTCCAAGAAGGCGTGAACAAGGTCTCCGACCTGACCCCAGGCATGGTTCTCGAGGGCACCGTCACCAACGTCGCGGCCTTCGGCGCCTTCATCGATGTCGGCGTACACCAGGATGGTCTCGTCCACGTCTCCGCGATGAGCCATTCGTTTGTCCAAGACCCCCACGACGTGGTGCGCTCCGGCGAGGTAGTCAAGGTCAAGGTCTTGGAGGTCGACGTGGAGCGGCAGCGGATCGGTCTGTCGCTTCGGCTTGACGACGAGCCCGGCGCCGACAATAAGGCAGCGAAAAAGAATAAGGGCAAGCCTCAAGGCAAACAGTCCGGCCGCGGCGGGAAGAAGAACCAGCGCTCGCAGGCCCCGGCCGTTGGATCCATGGCCGAGGCACTCAAGCGCGCCGGGCTGGGTGGTTAATTCAGCGAGCCCACCCCACCGGGCAGACTGACTAGCTCGGTACCAAGGTGCCGGTAGCGTTCGACGAAGTCGGCGCTTCGCTTACCCGAGGCGCAATAGACCAGCACACGCCCGCTCCCGGCGAGGGCATCGGTGACAACCTGCTCCGAATGGATCTGACTCAGCGGCAGCTTTAGTGACGGCAGATCCTGAGGCAGATCCGCCAGGAGAACTTCGTGGGGCTCGCGGATATCAAGAGCGGTGAGGAGACCTGCACGCACGTCGTCGAGAAGCGACTGCGTAGCTGCAGTCATCGTGCAGGAGGCCGCACCGTAATTTGATTGCAGTGACGTGACTAGCTCGCGGTGCGGGTCCGCTGTGATTTTAAAGCTGCGCATGGTGGCTGGGAGTGCGTCGTAGCTGAGCATGAGGCCCGGTTCGACACCGTTCAGGCCCGCGAGAAACGCGATGGCTTGCGTGGCCATGAGGCTGCCCACCACAGCGGTGGTTGCGCCGAGGACTCCCGCGGTGGCGCAATCGGGCACTGAATCGGCGTCTGGTTGCTCGGGGAAGAGGTCGCGCAGGCCAATCCCTCGGGTGTGAGGCCCCGAATTGAATAGTGCGACATCGCCGTGGAAGCGCAGAACCGTGCCCCACAGAAGAGGCGTGCCTGTGATCTCGGCGGTATCTGCGACTAAGTATTTCGTGGTAAAAGAGTCCGAGCCGTCGAGGATCAGGTCGACGCCGTCGGCGATGGCCAAGGCGTTGTCGGAACGCAAGCGGTCGTTGATGGCGTTGACCTTGATGCCTGGTTGGAGCTCGGCAAGGCGTGTTGCGGCTACCTCTACCTTGGGTTTGCCCACGTCAGAGGCACCAAAGAGGATTTGGCGGTGAATGTTGGAAATGTCGACCGTGTCGTCGTCGATCACCGTAATGGTGCCCACACCCGCCGAGGCCAAAGATTGCATGGCAGGGCAGCCGAGGCCACCGGCACCGATGACGAGGACGTGGGAATTGTGCAGGCGAGTCTGCTGCTCCAGCCCATAGCCGGGCAGTGCGAGCTGGCGGGCGGTGCGGTGAAGCTCGGCTTTGGGCAATGTCATGGTTAGAGCACCTGATCTGACCAAGACGCCAGCCCGTCGAAGCTAGACGAGGCCACCGCGTGCTCGCGCTTGGGGATGCGCCCCGCACCTCTGGCCAGTCGCCCCGCCTCGACGCCATGGCGCATTGCATGGGCCATGGCCACTGGATCCTGGCAACGATTGATCGCGGAGGCAAGAAGAACGCCGTCGCAACCTAATTCCATGGCCAGTGACGCATCGGAGGCGGTGCCCACACCGGCATCCAGGAGCACGGGAACTGAGGCCCGCGTGCAAATCAGCTCAATATTGTGCGGATTGAGAATGCCCAAACCTGTGCCAATCGGGGAGCCGAGTGGCATCACGGCAGCCACGCCGACATCTTCTAGGCGGGTGGCTACGATCGGGTCATCCGAGGTATACGCCAACACCGTGAAGCCTTCGCTGACGAGGATCTCGCAGGCGTCGATAAGCTCGGCCGTATCGGGCAAAAGTGTGTGCTCGTCGGCGATGACCTCTACCTTGACCCACTTCGTGCCCAGGGCCTCGCGCGCAAGCTGCGCGGTCAAAACGGCGTCGCGGGCAGTGCGACACCCTGCCGTATTCGGAAGCAGCGCGATACCCAGGCGGGTGAGCAACTCGAAGACGGATTCTCCGCCACCGGCCGTTGCTTGGTGACGACGCATGGCGACCGTGGTCAGCTGAGTTCCGCTGGCAACAAGTGCTTCCTCGAGCAGCGACTGGGAGCTAGCGCCACCGGTGCCCATGACCAAGTGAGACTCAAAGGTTTTGTCGGCAATCGTGAGCATCATTAGCCTCCTTGCACAGCGGTGAGAATATCGACAGTGTCGCCGTCGGCAATGGTGCGCGACCACCCCGAGCGTGGCACGACGGCCCCGCCGATAGCCACGGCCACGCCTGTTTCGGTGCCGACCTGCTGCAACACGAGGTCCTCGACCGAAAGGGCCTGCGTGCTGACGGATTTGTCATTGACTGTGTAGGTAATCATGGTGCTCCTATTAATTAGGGACTGAATTAGGTACGAGTGCGTGGCGAAACGGATCGCACGCTGTGAGATCGGCGGGCACTTCGCTATCGGTAGCGAGCGCGAGCGCACTTTTTGCGCCGAGGGCAGCAAGTAGAATCCCGTGGCGGAAATAACCGGTGGACACGATCAGGTTCGTGCCAGCTTTGCCCAGGTAGGGCAGATCATCGGGGGTGCCGGGACGCGCGCCGCAGGTCGCCTCGACAAACTCACATTCCTCGATGCCAGGCACAATGCGAATCGCGTCGCGCAGCAGGTTGTATACCGCCCCGGCACTCGGCTGCGGGGAATCCTCGCGACTGGTCGCACCAATGGTGAGCAGCCCATTCTCGCGCGGAATCAGGTACACCGGACGATCCTCAACAAACCCACGAATCACACGAGTGATCAGCGGGAACATCTCTGCTGGCACGCGTAGATTCAGCACGTCGCCGTAGACGGGGCGCAGTTGCAACGGCGTGGAATCACCCTCAAACCAACCGTCAATCGTCGCAGCACCGAGGCCAGGGCTGAGCACAACGAAGCTTTGCGACGAGTCCACCTGCCCGTTTCCTAGGTGAATCGCCGTAGTGGGGGAGTGGCCCTCAATCGAGGTGACCTCTTCCCGGATGAAGTGTGCCCCGCGGCGGGAGATGGCATCGTAGAGCGCCTCCGCGAACAGACGCGGCGCGACCTGGTGATCCCCGTCGATACCAAGAACCTTCGCGATGCGCGGAGAGAGCGCCGGTTCCATCTTGCGCGCCTCACGTGTTGTCGGAGTTGCTACCTTAATTCCCTCGTGTTTCAGGTAGCCGGTGAGATCGGTGAGATGGGTGGCATCTGCGCGGTCGGCTCCGACCAGCAGGGTGCCGTCGGTGCGATAGCCGGTGGGCAGGTCGGTGTGCTGGCCAACGCGCTCGATGAGGCTGGGGTAGAGCTCAGCCGAGGCTTGCATGAGTGGGACAAGAGAATGCTGCTGGTATTGCACTTCGGCTGTGGGCGCCAGCATGCCGCCGGCGTGGTGGGTGGCACCGGAAGCCGGGTCTGGATCAATGAGGGTGACCTTGAAACCTGCCTCTTGGAATTCGAAGCACGTAGCCAGGCCGATGATTCCTCCACCGATGACAAAAACGTGCTTAGGCATGCGCAACCACCTGCTGAGCCAGGGAATAAGGGTCTGGCGAATCCATGAAAGCACGCACCATGGCGCTGCCTGCCACGCCCGTCATTGCCAGGTTTGCAACGTCCGCTGGTTGGACATCGCCGATAGCGACGATGGGCAGCTCGGATAGCTCGACGAGGCGGGGATAGCCACCGAGCCCGATGGGTGGGCGACCCGAGTCTTTGGTCGGTGTGGGGCGAAACGGTCCAGCTCCGATGTAATCGATGCACTCGGCTACCTCGTTTGCCGAGCGGACGAGTTCTTCGGTTCCTGTGGTCAGACCAATAATGGCCTCGGGGCCAAGGAGTTCGCGTGCTGCCTGGACCGGCAGGTCAGACTGCCCGAGGTGCACACCGTGGATAGGCACACCGCGATTGATTAGGGCCAGGGCGACGTCCACGCGGTCGTCGATAAGTATCTTTGTGCTCGTATTGACCTGGGCAACAGCCTGCGCGACGCGCTCTGCCAGCGCGAACAGGTCGCCCGCATCGATGGGTTTGGAGCGCACCTGGATCACTCCGGCGCCGCCGCGGGCAGCCTCGGAGGCGACGCGGACGATGTGGTCGGCGTCGCCGCGGCCGGTGATGACGTAGCAGCGTAGATCTAGTGAGGACACGTGTGCCAAGAAGCCTTTCCTTCCTTCGCTGGTGCTAACCAGACAGGTTCAAACGGTCCCGCGCAGGAGACAAAAGCGCGATCTCAGCCCGATCCTTCGGGCACCCGTGGGTTTAGACTCTTAGGTTAGCTAGGCCAAAACTTCTTCGCAATCGTTTCTTGCAGGGAGTTTGCCCGGTTGGAAATTTGGGGGATCGGGGAGCGGTGTGGCAAGATGTGAGCGTTGACTGTCATTTTGTGGCAGCACGTGTACTTGTAGCTGACACGAACCAGCCGAGCGCCCTGATAAGGGAAAAGCCGCTAGGGTCCTCTGTCCAGAATTGAAAAGGATTGCCTAACATGAGCAACGGCATCATTGACAAGATCGACGCAGCACAGCTGCGCTCCGACATCCCAGATTTCCGCCCAGGCGACACCCTGAACGTTAACGTAAAGGTTATCGAGGGCACCAACACCCGTACCCAGTTGTTCAAGGGTGTTGTTATCCGTCGCCAGGGCTCCGGAATCCGCGAGACCTTTACCGTGCGTAAGATCTCCTTCGGCATCGGCGTTGAGCGTACTTTCCCAGTACACTCCCCAAACATTGATTCCATCGAGGTAGAGCGCCATGGTCGCGTTCGTCGTGCGAAGCTGTACTACATGCGCGATCTGCGTGGTAAGGCTGCACGTATTAAGGAACGTCGCTAGTTCTAGCGTTTCTTCAGGCTCTTGGCCCCTTGGCTGCATTGCGCAGCCGAGGGGCTTTTTGCTGGTTTGCACCCCGGGGAGTCAGTCTTTCAGGACTTCGATATCGATTACCCGCGGGGCCACTACATCAGCTTCGTTTTCTCCATTGCCTCGGTCATGGAACGGTTGTAGCCGTCCAGCAGCGGGCGCAAAACTACGCCGAGCAGCAGCGTGGGCACAATAAAGAGCGCGAGCCAGCCGAAGCTGATCCAGAAATCACCCTCAAAGGTGCCTGCGATGGCCGAACGCATCGCGTTGATCGAGTGGGTTGCTGGCAGCCACGGGCTGATGTTTTGGAACCAGTTGGGCAGAAGCTCGAGGGGGTAGGAGCCACCGGCTGCCGAAATTTGCAATACCAGAAGCACCACCGCGACGGCCTTGCCTGCGTTGCCGAAGGAGAGCACCAGGGTGTAGACGATCAGCATGAACACCAGGGATGCAAGCCATGCAATCAAGAAAAGCAGGAATGGGTGGACGGGTTCGATCTGGACGAAAATAATCAGACCGAGCACCACCAAGGTGCTTTGTGCCAGGCCGATGAGCGCGAAGATGCCGAAGCGCCCGAAATATTGCTCGGTGCGGGTGAATTCTTGCGGTGCTGAATCAGCAGAGTCTGCGGAAGTAGCCTCGTCAATATCCTTGCGCGACACATTCGCACGCAGAACGACACCGGAAAGCAACGCGCCCACCCACAATGCCAAAGTGGTATACAGCGGGGTCATTGCAACACCGAAGCTGGCAACAGGGAAGACGGGCTCGCGCTTGACCTCAATCGGCGTGGCCAAAGCCGAGGCTAATTGCTCTGGGTTGGAACCGACCAAGTCAGCGAGCTGGGAGAAGTCACCGGTATCGCGGGCACGGCGGATGGCATCACGAGCTTGATCGAAATCATTGGCGGTGCGGTTGAGCGTATCGGCAAGACCAGCAGTGACATTCTTGGCATTGTCCAAGGTGTCTTGGACGGAGCCAGGCGAGCTGGATAGTGCCGAGGTGGCTTGATTAATGTCAGCGCCGACCGTGGAGAGATCCGAGCGAATGGTATCTAAGGTGCCTCCCAGCTGATCTAGTTGCGGGCGAAGTTGCGTGTCGTAGGTTGACCGCGCGTTGTCGATGGCTGCTTTTGCCTCGTTGAGCGCGTTCGTGGTGGCCTGCCGGTTCCCCTGCGAGGTGGTATTTCCCGCTGAAATATCGCTGGCGGATTGCGCGAAACGCTCTTGCAGCGTGCGCTGGCGTGCGATGGCATCGTCCAAGCTGGAAATCACGTCGTTGTATCCAGGGCGCGCGCTCGCCGGCAGGTTGGGTGCCACCGTGGTATTTAGCTGATCGCGCACCGATTCGTACAGGCTGACCTGCTCACCGACGCGCTGGGTCAAGGTATCAAAAGTTTCCGAGGCAGAGACACTGGTGGAATCCGCGTTTGCAAAGAGCTCGTCGACACGCTGCCCCACGAGATCGAAACTCTGGCTCGTGGCATCTAAGGAAGTGCTCAAGGACTGGGTGGACCGCTGCAGGGTGTTGGCAAGCCCGTCGGTCGTTTGCGTGCCAGCCCCGGTATCGGTGCCAGTGGTATTTAGTTGGGCACCGGCTGCGGACGCGATTCTCCCAGCACTGTTGACCAGCGGGATGCTGGAGTCCACCAGCGCGGAGAGGGACGAGACAGTCCCCGCGCTGGAGCGGAGCTGAGTGGATACGCCGTCGAGTCGGTTTTCCATATTTCCCAAGGCCTGCTGCGTTTGGTCTTGTTGCAGGTAATCGTTAAGTGAGGTGACTAAGCCTAGGCCAACCTCGCTGACAATCTTGGTGAAGGTGGTGTTGATCTGCGAGGTCACACCGGTGGCACCTTGGGCAACAATCGTGCTGGCCAGGGCGTTTTTCTTCTGATTGGTATAAAGAGTGACTTCGGTAGGTTGGGTGTCGTCGACATAGAAAGTCAGCATGTCGGTGCTAAAAGTCGGCGGAAGCACGATGGCTGCGTAGTATTCGCCGGATTCGGTGCCGTCGATGGCTTGATCAACGTCGGTGATGATCCAATCCAGGTCATTGTTGAGGCTGAGCTGGGCAAGGACCTGTTCGCCTAGGTTTAGCCGAACCGGCGCGAGGTCGGTGACATGCCCCTCGTCCTGGCTGGCCACAGCGATTTTTAGGTTGCTGGTGTTTCCAAATGGGTCCCACGAAGCCAGGACGTTGAACCAGGTAAATAGCAACGGAATCACGATCAGGCCGAACACCACGATGGAGGCCGAAACATTGTGCGAGATCCGGCGGACATCGCTGCGGACAATGGTCAGAATGTTTTTCATGAGCGAGTGGCCCCCTTATCAGAACCCTTATCAGGACCCTTATCAGATTCAGCGTCCACGTCAACGGTGTGCAACCGTTGATTCTCAGGTGCAGCCGCGTTGCGAAGGTCGGTGGAATTGAGATGCACCAACTCCTCGGCGTGCGCGAAGCTTTGCTTGATGTATTCGAGCGCGCCAATGAATCCCAACACCAAAAGCCCCCACAGAACAGAAATACCCAGCATCATGGCCTTTTCGGCTGGGAAGAACCAAGCAACGGCGCCCAGAACCAGCGCGCCGAGCAGACCGACAATCACGGCAATCTTTAACAGCGTGGAGTAGTTTTCCCGGATGGGCTTCCAGCGCTGCTCAATATCCTCTTTGTATTCTTCACGGTTTTGCAGCGCGTGAATCACATCCGCCAGGCGGTATCCGCTGCCCACGACCTGTGGTTTCTCGCTGGACATCAATTTTGTCGAGGCGATTTGCTGATTAAACAGCAAATTGAAATAGGACAGATTACGCCTCAGAAGAATGCCCAATCCGAAGGAAAGAGCAAACATCACAGCCAAAACACCCATGTAGCGCCAATAGTGATTGCCGTAGAACCCGCCAATGGTTTCGCGCAAAGCATCAATGCCATAGGAAAACGGCAGCCACGGGTAAATCGCCTTGAAGAAGTCCGGCATTAGCTCGATCGGGTACAGTCCCGACGCCCCCGGAATCTGCACAATTACAAGCAGCACCGCAAGCCCGCGCCCCACGTGCCCAAACGCGGCCACCAGCGCATAAATAATGCTCAAATACGTCAGCGCAATAAACACCGAGGTAAGGACGAAAGCCAGCGGATTCACGGTTTGCACCCCAATAATCAGATCGCCCACCGAAACCACCAACGCCTGACAAATCACCATCAGCGCCAGCAACAAAAAGCGCCCGAGGTAGGCCTGCGCCACCGACACCCGACGGCTCAACCCCGTGGTGTCCACCTCCACGCGGTAGATCACCATCAGCATGAACGCACCGATCCACAGCGAGAGGTTGGTGAACAAACCAGCCATGCCCGAACCATAATTCTTCACCGGAAACACAGTCTCGTTTGTGACCTTGACGGGCGTAGCCATGTATTGCGAAATCCCCACCGAATCCAGACCCGTGACCTTTTGCAGCAAGTCCGAACCCGCCGCCGCGTTGAGCGCCAGCACGTCGGTCTGCGCAGTCCGCGCGCCATCTTCCATGTTTGCCAGGTCAGTTTTAAAGCCGTTGAGCGCGTCACCGGTGGCGACAAGCTGGCCGTCGATGTCGCGCAGGAGCTGGGAGGTTTCACCCAGCAAGGTTTGCTGATTGCTTATCGACGACGAAAAGCCCGCCGCGGTTGACGAAAGTTGGGCAATAGAACTATTTAACGCCGGAATCGAATCAGAGACCGTTCCCCGCAAAGTCTGCGCCGTCCCATTTGTCGCCTGGGTTGCTTGCTGCAGGGCGTCACCTGAAGCCTGGACGGAATCAACCATGTCACCCACGCTGCCGTTGAGTCCGTTCAAGTCCGCGAGCAGCTGTTGGTTGGTGGCATTGCGCTGCTCAATTCCCGAGATGGCATCGTTGAGCGATTGGGTCAGCTCTGGCGAAAGGTTCGCCGTGGCCAGCACACCTTGTAATTGCGCGATGGCAGCGTCACCCTGAGAAAGCACTGCCTGGGTGTCGCGCGTGGCGGTATCGATCTGGGCACCCGCTCGATCCAGCTCGCCGACCACCGTACTCACCGAGGCGTTCGCCGAGGCCGTTCCTGAAGCTAGGGCCGAGGTGCCATCAACGAAAGCGGAGGTGGTTGCATCAGAGAAATTAACGACGAGGCCCTGGACCTCACCCATAATTGTTTGCACTTCGGACAAGGCTGTCCGGACATCGTCGAGAGTTGTGTTGACAGAACCTAACGTCTCCTCGGTGGCAGAAAGTACTGGCCGGGCGCCCTCGAGAGAGTCCTGGATCCGCGTGACTTCCTCTTGGGCAGAGGCGAGGGAATCGGCGGTGTTTCCTAAGGTGGCACCGGCGCGGTTCTCGGCGTCGTCGATACGCCCTTCAAGCCCAACTCCCGCATCGCGCAACGCTGTCGTTGCGGCCTGGGCGACCTGCTCTTTAAACACCGAGGTGATCTGAGTATCGATGGCGTTGGCACCGTTATCGGTGATGACCGGGGCGATCGCGCTGAGCTTCTCGTTCGGGTGATAGATCAATGTCGGTTGGGTGTAAGTGCCCTCGAACATGCTGACCAAATTCCCGCTGAAATTACTAGGGATCTCAATGGTTGCGTAGACATCGCCACGGCGAAGCGAATAGTCAGCTTCGGCCTTATCCATGAACTGCCACCCAAGCTGATCATTGCTTGCAAGGGTGTTGACCACTTGGTCGCCGATATTGATCGGGCCGGTCAGCCTATTGTTGGCACCCTGGTCTTCGTTGACCACTGCAACCTTGATGTTTTGTGTATTGCCGTAGGGATTCCAAAATGCACCGATGTTGATCCACGCATACATCGCGGGGACTATCAGCACACCGATGACGATGATCCAGATCTTGGGGACCTTCCACAACCGTGACAGGTCCCGCGTAAAAATCTTCCAGCTTTGTTGCACGATGTGATGGTACTCCCAAGTAGCGCCTAGATAGGGACTAACTTGGCGATTGACTTATCTAAAGCGCCGCATGAAAAAATGCTCCCAGTCAAAACTTTTATGGTCCTGGCTGGGAGCATTGTAGAGCTCGTGGTTAGCGGGGATCCACGCCGCCGTCGTTGAGCATTGGCACATTGGTGATCTCGCTTGGGATGCCGAAGGCATCGACTAAAACATCGGCCCATGGGCCCAGCGAATCGACGAGGTCATTGATGGCTGCGCGAGTTGCCTTGAGGCGACCTGCAGGTAGAATATTCTGTTCCTGGTACCAGCCGCCGTGGTCGGCGATGGTGGACAGAGCAAACAAGTCACGGACCTGTTCAAGTACCTTGCGTTCTTGGGAGTCCTCCGGGAGCCTTTCTTCTGCCTCGACAAGAGCCTGCAGGGCCAACGAATCCATGCGAGCGTAACCGGCTGCAATCATGTGGTCCTGGGCCTTATCCACAACCTCTGCTGCTGCAACTGGGTCGAGCTTGCGGGCGCTTTGGATGCGACGGACCAGCGACTTGAGAAGGTTCTGGGAGCGCTCCTCGAGCAGGGTGATTTGGTAACCGGAATCGAAAAGAGAATTCTCATCGCGCTTGGACACGCGGTCCACTAAGCCCTGGACCGTGACCGACAACCCGGAGCGGCGACGAAAAAGATCGGAAACCTCATCGATGCCGTAGCGCACAATATCGCGTGGGGTCAGATCAGCCATGTCGCGGCTATAAGCGGTGAGCATTTCCTTGGCCACCATTTGGATCAAGACGGTGTTGTCGCCCTCAAAGGTGGTGAAGATGTCGGAGTCATCCTTGAACGTGGTCAGCTTATTTTCCGACATGTAGCCAGCACCGCCGCAGGCCTCGCGGCATTCCTGAATCGTGGCTGTGGCATGCGCCGAGGAAATAACCTTGACACCTGATGCCCACGATTCGAGCTCGCGCTGTTGGATGCTCTGCTCCTCGGTGGGATTCATCAAGTTGTAGGTGCCGTTGGCAATGTTGGCGTAGTGGTCGTCTAGGCGCTCGGTGACCTTGTTCTGCAAGGCAGCCAGTGCATAGGTGCGAGAAAGTGGAACAAGCAAGCGCAGGCGGTGGGAGCGGTGCTCCATCAGGGTCTTTTCTTTACCTGGAGCGCCTTCAAACTGACGACGCCTCGTCGCATAGCGCACCGCGATGTCAAGGCTGGTGCGTGTTGCAGCCCCTGCGGCTGCGCCCACGCCGACGCGGCCTCGGATCAGGGTGCTGAGCATGGTGAAGAAGCGACGATTCTGCGACTCGATCGGGGATGAGTAGTTACCAGCTTCGTCGACATCACCGAATTTGTTCAGCAGGTTTTCGCGTGGAACTCGGACATGGTCGAACTTCAGCGTGCCGTTATCCACTCCGAGCAGGCCACCCTTGCGGCCGTTGTCGCCGATCTCCACGCCTGGCATAGGGTTGCCTTCATCATCGCGGATGGGTACGACAAGGCAGTGCACGCCGTGCGACTTTGTGCTGCCTGGGGTGTAGAGCTGTGCGAATACCGCAGCGATAGTTCCGTGGCGGGCCGCGTTACCAATGTAGGACTTGCGCGCGCCGTCGTTGGGGGAGTGAATAACAAACTCTTTGGTCTCCGGGTCGTAGGTCGCCGACGTTTCAATCGCAGCCACGTTAGAGCCATGGCCACGCTCAGTCATGCCGTAGCAACCTAGAAGCTCAAGATTCATGGTGGGCTCGACGTACTTGCAGTGGCGCTCGGTACCAAGGGCATCGATGGCGCCGCCCCACAGGCCCCACTGGACTCCGGCCTTGACCATGGTGGACATATCCACCGAGCCGAGAGTTTCTAGTGCGACGATCGCGCGGGCGGTCTTGCCGTCGCCCCCGTTGGCCTGGGAGAACGTAGCGCGCTGGACACCGGTGTTGAGCAGCTCGCGGAGCTTTTCCACCTGCAAGTCGCGTTGCTCATCAAGGGTGCCTTCGAGATTGATTTGCATGGTTGGTGTTGAGATGGCCGCGCGCATCAGGTCGCGGTCCTCTGCGTATTTGCCGTCGATGACGCTGCGCAGTCCGCGCACGATCGCTTCGACGTCGAAATCATTTCGCGAGACCGGAAGGTTTTCCGGGCGGTGTGCCTCGGGCTTCGCCTTGGGGGCATTCTTAGGCGAGCTCTTCTGCGAGGTCTTCAGTTCAGCTTGTATGTGGGACATGTCGCAACCTTAGCTTGAATGTGATGTAGAACACTACTGTTTTTGGGTGAAAAGGGCTCATAGTTGCTGGTGGCGACCTTTTAGTTACCCCCAGCGGTATGAGTTTTCCTATGCTTCAATGATGGCCGTAATACCTTGGCCGCCTGCCGCGCAGATCGAAATTAGGGTGCGTCCGCCACCATTTTCTTTGAGGGTCTTCGCTGCCGACGCGAGAATGCGGCCACCGGTTGCTGCGAATGGGTGACCCGCTGCAAGCGAGGAACCCTTCACGTTCAGCTTCGCGCGGTCGATGGAGCCCAGTGGGGAAGCGAGGCCAAGGCGGGTACGGCAGTAGTCCTCAGATTCCCATGCGGCAAGGGTAGCGAGTACCTGCGATGCAAAGGCTTCATGGATCTCGTAGAAATCGAAGTCCTGCAGGGTCAAGCCATTGCGCTCCAGTAGGCGAGGCACTGCGTAAGTAGGAGCCATGAGCAACCCGTCTTGGCCGTGAACGAAATCAACGGCTGCGGTCTCGGAGTCGACGAGGTATGCCCACGGTTCGAAGTTGTTTTCTTCGGCCCATTCTTCGGAAGCCAACAAGACGACAGAGGCGCCGTCGGTCAGCGGAGTGGAATTGCCCGCGGTCATTGTTGCTTGAGTGCCATGCTGTTCTGCATCTTTCTTGCCGAATACAGGCTTGAGTTCTGCCAGCTTCTCTTTGCTGGTATCGGGGCGCATGTTGGTATCGCGGGTCACCTTCAAAAATGGCGTGACCAGATCGTCAAAGAAACCTGAATCGTATGCCGTGGCCAAGTTGCGATGCGATGTAACCGCAAGCTCGTCTTGGGCCTCACGGGTGATGGCGAACTCGCGTGCAGTAATTGCCGCGTGCTCGCCCATGGACAGTCCAGTGCGAGGCTCGGAGTTGCGAGGCTGTTCCGGCGTGAGCTGCTTCGGGCGGATCGATCCCAGGAGCTTGAGCTGATCCGCTGGCTTCTTGGCATTTGAGAGTTTGATCAGGGTGCGACGCAATTCATCGCCGACGGCCAGGGGTGCATCGGAGGTGGTATCGGTACCCCCACCAATGCCGACCTCGATGCGACCGAGTGAGATTGCATCAGCGACCTGGACGGCCGCGGCAAGTCCGGTACCGCATGCCTGCTGGATATCGAAGGCTGGCGTCGTGGGAGCCAATGCCGAGCCAAGTACACACTCACGGGTGAGGTTGAAGTCGCGGGCGTGCTTCAACACTGCGCCTGCGGCGACCATGCCCAACTCTGTATCTTGGAGGCCATAACGTGCGACAAGGCCGTCGATGGCTGCGGTGAGCATGTCTTGGTTCGAGGCGTTTGCGTATTCCTTATTGGAACGTGCGAAGGGGATTCGGTTTCCTCCGACGATGGCTACGCGACGAGCTTGTGGGGTGTTCATGGGTTGACTCTCCCTCGTATTAGGTGCAATTATCTGTGTTACGAATCACCGTTCGTTTTCTAGTGTAGTGTAGATCACGTAAAAGTACGAAAGGGATGGTAGAAATGGCAAAACCAAAGCAGGGAATCCTCGAACAACTCATTAACTCCCCAGTGGGCGCCAAACTCGGTGTTCCGCAGGGGGAACCACTTCGTCGATACGCGCCTGGAGAGCCACTCCTGGACGGGCCGGTGGTCATCGGCGGACGCGGTCGACTCCTCGCGGGCTTGCCCGCATTGCTGAAAGGCGACTACCAGCTCGTTGACGCGGCGGCAGAATCCAAGCGTTCCGCAATCGTCGTTGACCTGACCGGGCTGACGGCGCCGGAAGAATTGCACGAAATCTACGATTTTCTCAACCCACAGATGAAGAAGTTGCTGCCAAGCGGTCGCATTGTCATCTTCGGGCACACACCAGAACTTCTCGACGACGCCGACGCCCGCATCGTGGCACGCTCCTTGGAGGGATTTAGTCGCTCAGTGGCCAAGGAGCTGCGCCGGGGAGCAACCGCCCAACTTGTCTATGTGGCACCCGATGCGCAACTGGAATCTGCTGAATCCACGCTCCGCTTTCTGCTGTCCGGCAAGTCTGCCTTCGTCGATGGTCAGGTTATTCGCGTAGGCGCGACTGCTGCTCCAACTCCTGATGATTGGGAGAAGCCTCTCCAGGGCCGACTGGCAGTGGTGACCGGTGCTGCTCGCGGTATCGGTGCCACCATTGCCGAGGTGCTCGCACGAGACGGTGCGGACGTCATCTGCGTAGATGTTCCTGCGGCAGGTGAGGGGTTGGCCAATACAGCCAACAAGGTCAAGGGAACTGCCTTGCCTCTGGATGTGACCGCAGCAGATGCTGCCGATCGTTTGGCGAGCCACGCGAATGAACGCCACGGGCGCAAGATCGACATAGTTGTGCACAATGCAGGCGTGACTCGTGACAAGCTGCTGGCCAACATGAATGACGGCCAGTGGAACCTGGTACAAAACATTAACCTGGTGGCGCCAGTGCGCATCACCGAAAAGCTGCTGGCAGCCGGTGAACTGGCAGAAGGTGCATCAGTGATCGGGGTGTCGTCGATGGCAGGCATCTCCGGCAACCGTGGTCAAACAAACTACGCGACCACCAAGGCCGGAATTATCGGGTTGGTTGACGCGCTGGCAGATACTTTTGCGAAACTCGGTGGCAATATCAACGCAGTAGCCCCTGGATTTATTGAAACCGACATGACCGCGGCAATGCCGACGGCCCCGCGTGAGATTGGTCGCCGCCTGAACTCACTTTCGCAGGGTGGCAAGCCGGTTGACGTAGCTGAAACCGTGGCCTACTTCGCTGCTACTTCGTCTAAGGCAGTCAACGGCAACGTTGTGCGTGTCTGTGGCCAGAACCTCATGGGCGCGTGATCTAGAAATGGCACAGTACACACAGCTGTCGAAGATCCCCGAGCTGATGGTTATTTATCGCTCGGCGATGAAAGATATGGTGCCGGTAATTGGCACAACCCACACCGCGAAGGCCGATCCGACAACTGCCTTTGAAGTCACTGGGGTAGAGGTAGACGGACGCCACCTGGCGGCCTATTGCCAAGCAACCGGCCTGCGCTTTGGCAACGAGGTGCCAGCAACCTACCCGTACGTGCTGACCTTTCCGCTGGTGATGAAGCTACTGACGGCCCCGGACTTTCCGTTTAAGGCTATCGGTGCCGTGCACATCTCCAACACAATTACTCAATTGCACCCAATTACCGTCACTGACACCTTTGATGTGCGTGTGCATGCTGAGAATCTTCGCCCGCACCGCAGGGGATTGATCATCGACTTCATTACCGAGGTTTCCGTTGAGGGCAAGATCGTGTGGCACCAAAAGTCCACGTTCTTAGGAGGTGGCGCGAAGCTGGCCAAGGACGCGGAATCGTCGATACGCGAGCGTGCGGAAGACTCCGGGCAGAGCCTTGGCCGCCCCGATGTACCCGAGCGTGCCTCGAATGCGCTTGTGCGTGTGAGTGTGCAGGATATTGCTCATTACGCCGAAGCTTCGGGGGATAAGAACCCGATTCACGTGTCCAAACTTGGGGCGAAGGCCTTCGGCTTCCCGTCGACGATTGCGCATGGGATGTACACGGCCGCGCTCATGCTGCGCGCTCTTGAAGGTCGTTTGCCTGCGAGCTTCACTTTCAGCGTTGACTTTGCCAAGCCAGTGATCCTGCCTGCGAGGATCGCGGTATGGACACGGCAGACGCAGCAGGGCTGGGAGCTCCAGGCGCGGAAAGCCTCGAAGCCGGAAACCTTGCATGCTGTAGGGCTGGTCGAAGCCGTGGATGTGGGTGATTCATAAACCCCACCTTTTACTAATGAAACTCCCAGGCCAATCCCATGAGGATGGCACAAGTGAATTAGCTCATCATTGGTAGAGTGGCTCTTCGTGACATATTCAACTGGAGCAGCGCAACAAAACCATGATCCCGAGGGGGTGGAGTCTTCCGAAGAATCTGAGGAGAAGACCACCCCGTGGTACATCGAGATCCCCGTGGTCATCCTGCTGACGTTGGGTTTGATTTTTGTCCTACAAACTTTTGTGGGCAGGGTATATCTGATTCCGTCCGCATCCATGGAGCCCACACTCCACGGCTGTGAGGGATGCACCGGCGACCGGATCTTCGTGGAAAAGGTGTCTTATTACTTCAACGACCCGAAGCCAGGCGACGTAGTTGTCTTCGAGGGCACGGACTCGTGGAATCAAGGCTTCGTTTCGCAGCGCAGCCAGAACACGTTTGTTCGTGGGCTGCAGAATCTCGGTTCCTATGCCGGATTGGTTGCACCCGATGAGAACAACCTGGTCAAGCGCATTATTGCTACAGGTGGGCAGACCGTTTCCTGCCAAGCAGGTGACCCCGCGGTGATGGTCGACGGCAAACCCATCGACCAGTCCTATGTCCTCGATCCGCCGACCTATCCCGTCGATCCAGAGACAGGTTCAGTGGAGTGTGGCGGCGACTACTTCGGTCCGATCACTGTGCCGGACAATAGCTATTACATGATGGGCGATAACAGGACGAACTCGCTTGACTCGCGTTACCACCTGGGCGATCCATACCAGGGCGCGATCCCCGCCGAGAATATTCGAGGCAAGGTCCAAGCGATTATTTTGCCGTTTAGCCGTATTGGTGGGGTCGCAGACCCGGCAATTCAGCAATAACGTGCGCAGACTCAAACAATTACGCACCTACGAAGTCACACTCTCGAAGGCTGGTCTTGGCCCCATCGCAGGTATCGACGAGGCCGGCCGCGGCGCTTGCTTCGGCCCCATCACCATCGGGGCATGCATCTTGCCCGATCGTCCCATCGCCGCCTTAGAAGGACTGACGGATTCCAAAAAGCTCACGCCAAAGCGTCGCGACGAGCTCTTCGACGCCGTCAAAGCGAACGCCGTGAGCTATTCCGCCGTGCATATTTCAGCACAGCTTATCGACGAGCGCGGCATCCAAACAGCCAACCTGGATGGTGCGCGCAAGGCGATCGCACTCTTAGACACCCAACCCGGGTATGTCCTTGTCGACGCTTTCCGCATTCCTGGGCTCCGCTCGCCCCAGCTTCCCATCATCGGAGGCGATTACACCGCGCGTTGCATAGCTGCTGCCAGCATCATTGCCAAGGTCAGCAGGGACAGGCTGATTAGCGAACTTGCGCAGCATTACCCCGGCTACGGTTTGGAAAAACACAAGGGGTACGGGACAAAGGACCACATGGATGCGGTGCGTCGCAACGGTGCAACGCCGCTGCATCGCTACACTTACTCAAACGTGGCTGCTGCAAATGCGGAATTTCAAAGGAGTACGAACACACCATGAGCGCTGAGGAACTAGACAACTACGAAGCAGAGGTTGAGCTGTCCCTTTATCGCGAATATCGCGATGTTGTGAGCCAGTTTTCGTACATTGTCGAAACTGAGCGCCGTTTCTATCTGGCTAACGCAGTGGAACTAATTCCACATACCGAAGGCAAAGATGTCTATTACGAGGTACGCATGTCCGACGCGTGGGTCTGGGACATGTACCGCAACGTGCGATTCGTCCGCTACGTGCGGGTTATCACCTACAAGGACGTCAATATTGAAGAGCTAGACAAGCCCGATCTGGTTTTCCCAGAGAAGTAATAGTTAGTGGTGTCTGTGCCCGAAATGTTGTTTTCCACAATTTTCGGGCATTGATTGCGCGAGGCTTCCGCGTCGAAGCTTTGTCCCCCAAGCTAGATGCAGTGAGATCAGCATCTACTTGGGGGAAATTTTTATGCAGCAATCAGAAGCACGGCTGAGCTTGGGCAGGCGGGGCGAACAAGCAGCAGCAGATTTTTATGAGCAGCGGGGCGCACGCGTTGTTGCCCGCAATATCCACTATCCGGTTGGAGAACTGGACCTGATTGTCCGCGAGCCCAACGGTACGATCGTGTTCGTGGAGGTGAAAACCCGTTCGGGCACGTCCTATGGCAGCGCCGAATCCGTCACGCGAAGCAAACTGGCCAAGATGCGCAAGGCTGCTGCGCGGTGGTTACTCGATCAGCCTTATTCGATGGTGCGCTTTGACGTTGTTGCCTTGACTGTAGCGGGAAGTACTTTTGCCCTCGACTATTTCGAGGGGGTCGAAGATGGCGCTCGCTAGTACGCTGGCCGCTACCGTCGAAGGCGTGGTCGCACATCCGGTGACCGTGGAGGCCAATATTGGCCCAGGACTGCCTGGCATGTACATCGTCGGTCTTGGCGATGCGACGGTGCGCGAATCACGAGACCGGATTAAAACCGCCATTGTTAATTCACGGCTCCCGTGGCCGAAAACCAAGATCATGGTCTCCCTTTCTCCTGCGAATTTGCCGAAATCAGGGTCCCATTTCGATTTGCCCGTGGCTCTGGCCGTGCTGGGATCCATTCACCCTGTTGCAGCGAAAAGACTGGAATCTGCAGTGTTAGCGGGTGAGCTAGGCCTTGACGGAAGTCTAAGAGCTGTTGACGGAATCCTGCCGATTGTCGCCTCAACGCAGTCAGAGTCGGAGAGAACGATCATTGTCCCTATTGGCAACGCCGCCGAAGCCGCCCTTGTCGGGCAGCGGAATATCCTTGTCGCGCGCTCTCTTTCTGATGTGTGGAATTGGGCTCTCGGTGACGCGCAGCTCCCCGCGGCCACAGACTTTGAGCACGGCGAAGAGGTGACAGCAGCGGGGCCGGATTTTTCCGATATTGCGGGCCAAACCGAAGTGAAGAAAGCCCTGGAAGTGGCAGCCGCAGGAGCCCATCATGTCCTGATGGTTGGACCGCCGGGTTCAGGCAAGTCCATGCTTGCCCAGCGCATTCCGTCTATTCTCCCGCCACTTTCGCCTCAAGAAATTGTCGAGGCGACCGCAGTTCACTCTGTCTCGGGCAGGGATACTCACACAGTGATCAGGCGTGCGCCGTATATTGCGCCGCACCCAGCGCTGACCCGAGCAGCACTGATCGGAGGCGGATCAGGCAGGCCCCGGCCAGGTGCCGTGAGCCTGGCCCATAGAGGAGTGCTATTTCTCGACGAGGTCAGCGAGGTACCCGCGGCTGTACTAGACAATTTGAGGACCCCCTTGGAAGAAGGCTGCGTTCGTTTGTCTCGTGCGCGCAGGGAGGTGAAGTTCCCCGCACGGTTCCAACTGATCATGGCGGCAAATCCATGTCGATGTGGTGCTGGAGATGCAAAGCGGTGTCGCTGCAACTCACGAGAGAGGCAAACACACCTGAGCAATCTCTCAGGCCCTTTGCGCGACCGGATTGACATCACCGTGGCAACCAGAGCCTCGGGGGCAGTCCTAGCCGACGATTCAACGGAATCTTCAGCCGAGATTGCGCACCGTGTCGAAGCCGCGCGCGATCGGGCTCGAGCCCGGTGGGCCCGCGCCGAGCTGAACATTCAGACGAATTCGGAGGTAGAGGCTCCATTTTTGCGGCGCCACTTTCCCGCTGATGAATCGGGGATGGCTCTGCTTGGAGCCTACTTAGCACAAGGGGAACTTACCCAACGTGGAGTAGATCGCTCCATCAAGCTCGCATGGACGTTATGCGATCTAGCAGGAGAAAGTCGGCCAAACTTAGATCACGTGGCCTCCGCTATGGAGCTGCGAGCAACCATGAATGCGGGGCGAGTGGAGTGACTAGTGACGCAGCTTGGGCATATCTCAATACGGTTTTTGACGGGCCATCGCCAGCATTGCAGCAGGCATTGGAGGCAGGCAGAAGCGCAGAAGAAATTGCCCATGGAATTCAAACCCGAGCCAGCTGGTTGGGCCCGCTCGCCCAAGAAACCGAGCGCCGCCGTGACATTAATGTCCACGAAACCATCGAGCAGGCAGGTCGCGCTGGATTTGAACTCATCCACCCAGAGTCGAGGTTCTGGCCAGGTGAAGTCATCGATGAGGCGTTCTACCATGCCAAAGAGTTCGCAGACGTATCTTCTCGCACGGACCCGCGGGAGCTTACGCGCCCGCACGGACTCTGGATACGCGGCAACCTCGACCTTAAAGCGTTGACGGCGCGCGCGGTGGGCATCGTCGGCACGCGTGCTGCCACACAGTACGGCGTTGAAGTCACTCAACAAATATGCACAGACCTAGCGCGACACCACTACACAATCTTCTCGGGTGGGGCATTGGGAATAGATACTCACGCACACACCACGGCGCTCGAGTGCGGTACTCCGACTGTGGCCGTAATGGCTTCTGGCCCTGGGTTTGTTTACCCATTGCGCAATAAGGACTTATTTAATCGCATCGTGGAGCGGGGTGGCGCGCTGATTACCGAGTATGCGCCGGGAACACCGGCGGAGCGATTCCGTTTCTTGGTCCGCAATCGCCTCGTGGCCGCGCTGACCCAGGGCACCGTAGTTGTCGAGGCACCCTATCGATCCGGTGCTCTTAATACGATGAAACGAGTCGACGACTTTGGCCGACTCCCGATGGCCGTGCCAGGACCAATTAATGGTGGGGCATCGAACGGGAGTAACAATCTGATCAAACAGCAGCGTGCCGTCGCAATCGTCGATATCCGCGAAGTCCATGCGCATCTCGCGCGCATTGGGGAAGTCGACGTCGATGCCCAGCTCGAGCTTGAATATGCGCCTAGTCCGATCCAAGAGCTTTCGCGCAACGAATTGCGGGTCTATGACGTTTTGCCGCGTGAGGATCAAGGTGGAATCACAGCAGAAGAAGCAGCGACAAAAGCGGGGCTCGGCGTGGCCCTGACTGTTCACCTCTTAGTAGAACTAGCGAAGCGCGCCATTGTTGTCCGGCAGGGAACCAAGTGGGCGAAGCTTCCTGGCCCACAGCCTGGAATCGAGCAAGGATAAATCGAGAGGTCGCTATACTCGTGAGGTGTGAGTGGCACAAAAGGTGAGGGCGAGGGTGTAGGCGACGGTGTTCGAAAGGTCACCCAAGTTGGCGAAGCAATCGAAGACTTCGCTGATTACCTTTCCCTGGTCAAGGGTCGTTCAGAAGCGACCGTGCGGGGCTATAAATCCGACCTTGCAACTTTGACCGAGTTCGCGCCGACTTTTCGCTCGTTTACCATCGTGACCTTGCGCTCGTGGCTGGCAGAAGGCGTGTCGCAGGGGCTAGCTCGAACCAGCTTGGCGCGGCGCACTGCAGCCGCCCGAGCCTTTTCAACCTGGGCCTACAATCACGAATACATCGCCTCCGATGTGGCGGCCCGCTTAAAAACCCCGAAGATCAACCGGAAGTTGCCACAGGTTCTCAGCACTGAACGCGCGGCAGAGCTGGTAACGCAACCGAAAGCCCACGCCGACGATCCCGAGGGGCCAGAAGCAGTGCGCGATCAAGCGATCCTAGAACTGCTCTACGCCAGTGGCATCCGCGTTTCCGAGCTGACCAACCTGGACATCAACGACCTCGACCTTGAACGCATGCAGGCGCGTGTCACAGGTAAGGGCAATAAGCAGCGGGTTGTGCCGTTCGGGAGGCAGGCCCGACTAGCACTCAGCGCGTGGCTGAATCACGCCCGCGATGAACTAGCCCAGGACACCGATGCGTTGTTCGTCGGAGTCAGAGGAAAACGGATCGACCCGCGGCAAGTCAGGCGCATCGTTGAGCGCGCCGGGCAGCAGTCTGATGTCGCGCATTTGACGCCCCACGGGCTACGGCACTCTGCTGCTACGCATCTTCTAGAAGGCGGGGCGGATCTTCGTCTCGTACAGGAACTGCTCGGACATTCCTCGATGCAGACCACTCAGATTTACACGCATGTGTCCTCTCAGAGGCTAAAGGAAGTATTCGAACAGGCGCACCCGCGCGCCTAAGCAGTCTCGACAGGCTTGAGCCGAATCGTCGGTCTATCAAGCAAGGAAAGCGGATTGATATAAAGATCGGGGCCGGTTCGCGCTCCCCAGTGGAGTCCGGGGTAGTCATCGAAGGGGTGTCCGAGGCGTCCGATGATCTGACCTTCGAGGACCACGTCGCCCACAGCGACCTGGGCGTGGACAGGCTGGTAGGTGGTGCGGATTCCGTCGGCGTGATCTATGGAGATCGTAGGAGTTCCAAACACAACGCCGGCGAAAGCAATCGTGCCGGCCTCCGCGGCCAGAACATCCCCACCAATGGGGAGGGCCAGATCAACCCCACGGTGACCGGGCAGCCAATTCTTCTGAGGTATCTCCGCTCCCCGCAGCACCCTCGTGGCCTGCGGGAGCCCGGTTGTGGGATCGACATAGGCAGCCGCAGAGGCGGGTGCGAAGATAGACGAAAAGATACTCGTGAAGAGGACGACTAAGAATGAGGACAAGGCAAGAATCACCTGACGCGTGTGCATATATTGCATCCTTGCCCGAATTTCTATCGAGCGCTTCCGGGGCATCGCAAACTTGTGGATAACCCATAGGCTGTGGATAGCTCGGTGCGCCCGTTTGGCGAGAATACCGTTCACGGTTTAAGATTGTGCCCAGCAGTGTGTCCATTTACTTGCAAGAGCTTTTGAATCACTGACTACGCGCGACGAAATACTAAACAAATGTTTAGCTGTCGTTACCAACATCGGTCCCTAGTTTCGGTTAAGGAATGCGGGCGTTGGTGCGGCTCGTTGCCAGGGTGTGGGATAAAAACCCACACAAAACTTTGTAACCGAACTAACTATTACTCCTAAGGAGAGATTCCCATGGCAGTTGTAACCATGCGCGAACTCCTCGACGCTGGTGTGCACTTTGGCCACCAGACCCGTCGCTGGAACCCGAAGATGCGTCGCTTCATCTTCACCGACCGTAACGGCATCTACATCATCGACCTGCAGCAGACGCTGACCTACATCGATGAGGCATACGAATTCGTGAAGGAAACCGTCGCACACGGTGGCACCATCCTGTTCGTAGGCACCAAGAAGCAGGCTCAAGAAGCAGTTCAGGAAGAAGCTGAGCGCGTTGGCATGCCTTACGTCAACCACCGTTGGCTCGGCGGTATGCTGACCAACTTCCAGACCGTTTCCAAGCGTCTGCACCGCATGAAGGAACTGCAGGCAATGGATGCGGCCGAGGACGGCTACGCAGGTCGCGGCAAGAAGGAAATCCTGATGCTGACCCGCGAGCGTACCAAGCTCGAGCGCGTACTTGGCGGCATCTCCGAGATGACCAAGGCACCTTCCGCACTGTGGATCGTGGACACCAACAAGGAGCACATCGCTGTTGCTGAGGCACACAAGCTGCGCATCCCTGTTGTGGCTATCCTCGACACCAACTGTGATCCGGATGAAGTTGACTTCCCAATCCCGGGCAACGACGACGCAATTCGTTCCACCAAGATCCTGACCCACGTCATCGGTGAGGCAATCATCGCTGGTAAGCAGTCCCGCGAAGAGCGTCAGCTCGCAGCTTCCCGCGAAGCAGCAGGCGACACCGACGAGAAGGCAGCTCAGGACGCAGAGGCAGCAGCAGCTGCTTCCGCTGACCAGGCAGCAGAAGCTCCAGCACAGGCTGAGGCAGAAGCTCCAGCTCAGGCTGAGTCTGACAACGCTTAGTCGCTGCTGAATACGGCACCTACCCCCAGCGCCCGCACGTCGTTCCATATCTAAATACATGGGCGCGCGGTGGCCCTGGGGGTGTTGTCTTTTTCGACATGCCACGAGTTGGCGCGTCGACTAGTCTTTTTAAAGATCATTTAAACGAATTTCGTTCTACAACGAGGAGGATCGCCCCACTATGGCGAACTACACCGCTGCTGATGTTAAGAAGCTCCGCGAGATGACTGGCTCCGGCATGATGGATTGCAAGAAGGCTCTTGAAGAGGCCGCTGGCGATTTTGAGAAAGCCGTCGAGATCCTGCGTGTCAAGGGTGCTAAGGACGTGGGCAAGCGCGCAGAGCGCAACGCTCTCGAGGGTCTGGTTGCAGTTTCCGGCAACACCATCGTCGAAATCAACTCCGAGACCGACTTTGTGGCAAAGAACGAAGAGTTCAAGACCGTCGCAGGTCAGATCGCTGACGCAGCAGCCGCTGCTAAGGCAAACTCCCCTGAGGAGCTTGCTGCAGCTGACGTCAACGGCACCCCAGCTTCCGAGGTCATCGAGCAGCTCTCCGCCAAGATCGGCGAGAAGCTCGAGCTTCGTCGCGCAGCTACCGTTGAGGCTGAAAACCTCGAGGTTTACCTGCACCAGCGTTCCGCTGACCTCCCACCAGCAGTTGGCGTTCTCGTCGGCTACAAGGGTGAAGGCGAGCAGGCTGCTGAGGCTGCTCACCAGGTCGCACTGCAGATCGCTGCTATGAAGGCTCGTTACCTGACCCGCGAGGACGTCCCAGCTGACGCCGTCGAGAAGGAGCGCGCAGTTCAGGAAGAGATCACCCGCAACGAGGGCAAGCCAGAAGCTGCCATCGCAAAGATCGTTGAGGGTCGCGTAGGCGCATTCTTCAAGGACATCGTCCTTCTTGATCAGCCTTCCCTGTCTGACTCCAAGAAGTCCGTCAAGCAGTACGCAGACGAGAATGGCCTGGAGATCACCGGCTTCGTCCGCTTCGAGGTTGGCCAGCAGTAATTCCTGCAGCTTTTTAAATCCCCGTTGACACCGTTTGGTGTGAACGGGGATTTTGCATTTGCTTCACGACGATTAGCCCACCTGAAACATCGCTCCACCTTTCGGCGGGTAACTAACGAGATGGCGACGTTTCCAGGTAGGATATGCAGGAGGAAAATTGCGATGGCGTATGCCCGAAGGAGTACATCTCAAGTGACTGAAACTGCTGAACAACCGCGTCAGGGCTACAAGCGAGTGATGCTGAAACTCGGGGGAGAGATGTTCGGTGGCGGACAAGTCGGCATCGACCCAGATGTCGTCGAAAATGTCGCGGCACAAATTGCAGAAGTTGCCGAAACTGGGGCAGAGGTCGCCGTCGTTATTGGTGGCGGCAATTTCTTCCGCGGTGCGGAGCTGCAGCAGCGTGGCATGGATCGTGCCCGCTCGGACTACATGGGCATGCTCGGCACTGTCATGAACTGCCTGGCTTTGCAGGACTTCCTGCAGCAGCGTGGCGTTGACACCCGAGTGCAAACATCTATCAACATGGCACAGATCGCCGAACCTTACCTGCCACTGCGCGCGGTGCGCCACCTGGAAAAGGGCCGTGTGGTCATCTTTGGTGCCGGCATGGGTATGCCGTACTTCTCCACGGATACCACCGCGGCCCAGCGTGCCCTGGAGATTAACTGCGAAGTACTACTCATGGCCAAGGCCGTTGACGGAGTCTACTCGGACGATCCTCGCACGAACCCGGATGCCGAGCTTTACTCGGAGATCACACCTCGCGAGGTCATTGAAAAGGGCCTCAAGGTAGCAGATGCAACTGCGTTCTCACTGTGCATGGACAACGATATGCCGATTCTTGTGTTCAACCTGTTGACCCAGGGAAATATCAAGCGCGCCGTGATGGGCGAGAAGATTGGCACCCTTGTTAAATAGATAGTTCAATCTCGTGCTTTGTCACTGGTAGATTAAGCGCGTAGAGATCCAACATGATAGCGAAGGAAATTCAATGATTGATGAAGTATTGCTAGATTCCGAAGAGCGCATGGGCAGCTCCGTCGAGCACACCCGCGATGATCTAGTCTCTATTCGTACCGGCCGCGCCAACCCAGCGATGTTCAATGGCGTCGTCGCTGATTTTTATGGCGTGCCAACTCCTATCAACCAGATGGCTACCATTTCGGTGCCTGAGCCACGCATGCTGTTGATCAAGCCTTATGACATGTCCACCATGGGCGAGATTGAGAATGCAATTCGCAACTCGGATCTCGGCGTGAACCCGACTAATGATGGCCAGGTTTTGCGCGTGACCATTCCTCAGCTCACTGAGGAGCGTCGCCGTGACATGGTGAAGATGGCTAAGTCCAAGGGCGAAGACGGCAAGATTGCGATTCGCAACATTCGTCGTCAAGGCATGGAGGCGTTGAAGAAGATCCAAAAAGACGGCGATGCTGGCGAGGACGAAGTCGTTACCGCGGAGAAGGAACTGGACAACATCACCGCAACCTATGTAAAGAAGGTCGATGAAGTTGTCGCTAACAAGGAAGCCGAGCTGATGGAGGTCTAGCGTAAGGCGATAACGAGACAACTACAAGGAAGCGAGAACTTTGTTCAACGGTGAGTACTGATAAAGACAATCCGAAACAGCATCGCGATTCAGCGCTACATTTGGATCTTCCGAAACCGAAAAACTCGGCTGGTAGGAACCTGACCCAGGCCATCACAACGGGCGTCATCTTGGGCGCCCTTGTCATCGCCGCGCTGATTGCGGGACCGGTCGGATGGTATCCGCTGGTTGCCGTCGCGGTAGCAGGGGGGATGTGGGAAGTACTCACTCGTCTGCGTGAAGCAGGCTACGTTGTTCCGCGCACGTTGCTCCTTATTGCAGGCCAGGCCATGGTCTGGTCAACGTGGCCATTTGGTGTGACGGGTTTAATGTTCACGTTCACCCTCAGCGCGCTCATTCTCATGTTCGGCCGATTGTTCCATCACGGTCGCACCACGGCTCCAAAGAACTATCTGCGCGACACAGCAGTGTCGATTTTCGTGCTCGTCTGGATCCCACTATTTGGTTCCTTCGGAGCGATGATTTCGCAGCTGTCTAGCTGGGATGTCCCCGGCTCGCTGTTCATCTTGACCTTTATGCTTTGCGTCGTTGGCTCGGACGTGGGCGGCTATATCGCCGGAGTCATGTTCGGCTCCCATCCGATGGCACCTGCGGTCAGCCCAAAGAAATCCTGGGAGGGATTCGCCGGGTCCGTCGTGTTTGGCATGACTATCGGCGCGTTGTGCCTGCAGTTCTTGTTACAGCAGCAGTGGTGGATGGGCGCAATTCTTGGTTTGGCGCTGGTCATCTGCGCCACTCTCGGCGATCTGGTGGAAAGCCAATTCAAGCGCGAGCTTGGCATCAAAGACATGTCCGGCTTCTTGCCCGGCCACGGCGGCCTGATGGACCGCCTTGATGGGATGTTGCCGGCGGCCGCCGTGACCTGGCTTCTGCTCAGTGTCATCAGCGGCTCCCAGTTGATTTAGCGCTTATAGGCTTTCTTTAGCTGGCGACGCAATTCAAACATCCGCCAGCCACCAACAAGCGCCATGATTAGTGCACCTGCAATCGCAGATGCCAGGTAGGCGATTGCAGCCGGGAGTTGGAAACTCCACTTGAAAAGTGTCATCTCCACTTCCTGCTGGTTTTGCAGAATGAAAATGATCAGCAAAATCAACAGAAGCGTGCCGACGATTAACGCCGCCCATGTGCCAGCCGCAAGGGAATGAGAGACCTCCGCAGGCGGCTTGGTTTCTTCATGTTTTTCTTTTTGCGAGGTCTTGGTATCCTCAGCCTGAAGCATAGGTTCCTCACGCACTGCCGGTGGATGCGCAGAAGTACTCGGCTCAATGGGTTCTGAATACTCAGATGAACCAGCGGGAGAAGATTCTCGTGTCATAGAACTTATGATAAACGTATGCGCATGAAAATCTATGGCAGGCGTGCGAACAATTCGGTAAACAGCCTTCGACGTGCAATGATGGAGCGCGATATGAGTGAATTTCCTAAGATCCAATTACTAGCCCCCAAGCACGGCATGCCGCCAAAGCACTTCGCCGACCTGACGAAGAAGGAACGCCAAGATTCGATCCAGGAGCTCGGCTTGCCTAAGTTCCGTGCAGATCAAATCGCACGCCATTACTATGGTCGCTTTGAAGCTGACCCAACCACCATGACCGACTTGCCGGAAGCACAGCGCGAACTTGTCAAGGAAGCGCTGTTTCCCACGCTGCTCACCCCTGTGCGCAAGGTCGAGACCGATGAAGGCGATACCACCAAGACGCTGTGGCGTCTGCACGACGGTATTTTGCTCGAATCCGTGCTCATGCGCTACCCAGACCGCGCGACGTTGTGTATTTCCTCCCAGGCAGGGTGCGGTATGGCATGTCCATTCTGTGCCACCGGTCAGGGCGGGCTTGACCGCAACCTGTCTACTGCAGAGATCGTCGATCAGGTCCGTGAAGCTGCCGCGATGATGGAGGCAGAGGGTTCCCGCCTGTCGAACATTGTGTTCATGGGCATGGGAGAGCCACTGGCCAACTACAAGCGCGTCGTCTCGGCCGTACGTCAGATCACCCAGCCGACGCCGGATGGCTTCGGCATTTCGCAACGCAACATCACCGTGTCCACGGTGGGTCTCGCACCTGCGATTCGCAAGCTTGCCGACGAGGACCTTTCCTGTACCCTCGCCGTGTCCTTGCACACGCCTGACGACGAATTGCGCGACACTTTGGTGCCCATCAATAACCGATACTCGGTGGAAGAAGTTCTTGACGCAGCGCGTTACTACGCAGACAAATCGTCGCGACGCGTCTCTATCGAGTACGCCCTGATCCGTGACATCAATGATCAGGATTTCCGTGCGGACATGCTGGGTAAGAAACTCCATGATGCGCTCGGCTCGAAGGTGCATGTGAATTTGATTCCGCTGAACCCAACTCCGGGGTCGAAGTGGGATGCATCGCCAAAAGCTCGCCAGGATGAGTTCGTGCGTCGAGTTATTGCCCAGGGCGTGACCTGTACGGTGCGCGACACCAAGGGCCAGGAAATCGCCGCGGCCTGTGGTCAGCTCGCTGCCGACGAAAAGGCTAGTTAGCCGGAAGACACAAAAACACCCTGTACCGAATCCGGTACAGGGTGTTTTTTAAGTTACTACTTAGCCTCTGCGGAGCCTTCTACCTCACGCAGGTGGCGAACACGAGCTGGGTCGATGTTCAGTGCACGCAGCTCAGCATCAGTCAGGTTAGAGTATTCGCCGGACAGAGTCTTCTGATCGTATGCCCAGTCTGGCTCAACGTGGCCGACCGGTTCATTCTTACCGGTCAGGGTGCGGATCTGGGAGAGCTGAGGGCGCAGGGCGAAAAGAATCAAGCCGATTGCGATCAAAGCTGCAAGGGAAAGCAACCAGATGGTCTCTACATGGCCACGGTGGTTACCGAAGTTGTAGCCCAGCAAGAAAAGAACCGAGATCCAGCCAGCGATCTGAATGGTCTTTGGGCTGAGCTCTGACCAACCCCACTTCGAGGAAGGTACGTCTTCCTCAGATACGCCGTTGTAAACCTCATAGGTCTTCTCGTGGGACGCAGCCATTGCTTTCTCCTTAATTCTTTACAGCCAAACCTTGCAAACACTGTTACCTGCGTTCTATCTTCGCACAAACGTGTCCGTTTATGTGAGTGAATACCCCCTTAAGGTTTCATACTTTCGCAGGATAGGTTTTAGGTGCCACAATAGGTCGGGTGAGCACAACCAAAACCGCAGCAACGAGGGTGTTGATTCTCGGTTCTACAGGATCAATCGGTACCCAGGCCATCGACGTCATTGAGCGCAACCAGGACGCCTTCGAGGTCGTGGGAATCGCAGCTGGGGGATCGAACCCTCAAGCGATCATCGACCAGGCCCACGCGCTTCGCCTGCAGCCACACAACGTGGCAGTTTCTGATGAAGAGGCGGCCCATACCGTCAGCCAGGCTCTTGGTGGGGAAGTGATCTCGGGTCCGGATGCGGCGCGGGAGCTCGTCGTAAAGCAACCTGCTGACACCGTATTAAACGCGCTGGTGGGCTCTCTTGGTCTGGCCGCAACCCTGGCGACGCTAGATACCGGGTCCACTTTGGCGTTGGCGAATAAGGAGTCGCTGGTTGCTGGTGGCAGGCTTGTGATTGATCGGGCGAAACCGGGCCAGATCGTGCCGGTGGACTCGGAGCATTCGGCAATGGCGCAGTGTTTGCGTTCCGGTCGCAGGGACGAGGTGGCGCACTTCGTACTCACGGCCTCCGGCGGGCCATTCCGCGGCCGCACACGCGAGCAGATGTGGGACGTCACTCCGGAGCAGGCCGCGGCGCATCCCACGTGGTCGATGGGGCAGATGAATACTCTTAATTCGGCGACGCTGGTCAATAAAGGCCTCGAGCTCATCGAAGCGAGCCTGCTTTTCGACGTCGCGCCCGAACTCATCGACGTCACCGTGCACCCGCAGTCGATCATTCACTCCGCGGTGACTTTCGTCGACGGCAGCACGATCGCGCAGGCCTCACCGCCGTCGATGATGCTGCCGATCAGCCATGCACTGGCCTGGCCGAAACGCGTCGCGGGGGCCCAGCCGGCACTCGATTTCACGCAGTCACATGATTGGCATTTTGAGCCGCTTGACGACGAGGCCTTCCCCGCCGTCCAGCTCGCCCGCGATGTGGCCACTCGCGGTGGCACTTTTCCCGCAGTCTACAACGCTGCAAACGAGGAGGCAGCAGCAGCTTTCTTGGCTGGGCGAATCCATTTCCCACAGATCGTTGACGTGATTGCGGCCGTGGTTTCCGGCGCAGACGATTTTGCCCACGTAGCATCGACATTCGAAGATGTAGTTGAAGTCGAGCGCATCGCACGGATGCGCGCCAACACACTTATCGACGAGCTGGCCACCTAGTTTTCATTTGTTGTAGGGAGGGCCCCACCTGTGGGTTCATATATATTAGGTGTTCTGCTTTTTGCATTGGGCATCGCAGCGACCATTGCTTTGCACGAGCTGGGGCACCTGCTGACCGCGCGCGCGTTTAAGATGCGCGTGCGGAGGTACTTCATCGGTTTCGGCCCCACCATCTGGTCGACGAAGAAGGGCCATACGGAGTACGGCATCGCAGCCGTGCCTTTTGGCGGCTTCTGTGAAATTGCGGGCATGACAGCCCAAGATCCGGTGACCGAAGAGGAAGCGCCTCATGCCATGGTGAATAAACCATGGTGGCAACGCATCCTGGTGCTCTCCGGTGGCGTGATCATGAACTTCTTCTTGGGTTTTCTCATTTTGTACTTGGTGGCGGTGTCGGCGGGTATTCCTAATCCTTATGCGGATCGCACACCAACCGTGGGGGAGGTGGCGTGTACCTCTAACCAGATCGATGCAGAAACTCTCGAGGATTGCACCGGCACCGGACCGGCAGGTGCGGCTGGCGTTGAAGTGGGCGACAAGCTTGTCAGCGTGGACGGCAAGAAGCTTGATACCTTCCAGGAGCTCCGCGATTATGTGATGGTTCGCCCGGGCGAAACCGTGGATCTGACCATCGACCGCGAAGGCACCGAGCATACCTACGCCATCAATGTTGAGCCGGTGCAGCGCCTGAATTCGAAGGGTGAGATGATCGAGGCTGGTGCCATCGGCCTTGTCAATGCGCCCGTGCAGGATGCGATGAAGAAGTTCGGGCCGCTAGAAGCCGTCGCGGCCACCGCTGCATTTACAGGACAGACCATTGAGGCGACATTCCAGTCGCTGCTGCAATTCCCAGCCAAGATCCCGGGTGTGGTTGCGTCGATCTTTGGCGCCGAACGCGACGTTGAGGGCCCGATGAGTGTGCTCGGTGCCTCGATGACCGGCGGCGAGTTAGTGGAGCGCTCGATGTGGAGCGTATTCTTCATGCTCCTGGCCAACCTGAATTTCTTCCTCGCACTGTTTAACTTGGTGCCTTTGCCGCCTCTTGATGGCGGGCACATCGCCGTCGTGCTCTATGAGAAGGTCCGCGACCTCTTCCGTCGCCTGCGCGGATTGGGCCCAGGCGGCCCGGCAAACTATGAGAAGCTCATGCCGATCACAATGGTGATGGCAGGGATCCTACTTACTGTGGGTTTGCTCGTGATTATTGCTGATGTTGTCAATCCAATTAGCCTATTCGGTTAGTTGACACCGGTGCTAGCATTGATGACAACATTTGGTTTTATTTTATGTTGAGGAGCAACATGCCTACACCTATCGGTCTTGGAATGCCCGCAGGGCCAGCACCGACGCTCGCGCCGCGTCGCAAGACCCGCCAACTTTTTGTGGGCAACGTAGGGGTTGGATCGGATCACCCGGTTTCCGTCCAGTCAATGACGACAACGAAAACGCACGACATTAACTCCACCCTGCAGCAGATCGCGCAGCTGACCACCGCAGGCTGCGACATCGTGCGCGTGGCTGTTCCAAAGACAGTGGACGCCGAAGCGCTGCCGATCATTGCGAAGAAGTCGCCGATTCCTGTGATCGCCGATATTCACTTCCAGCCGAAATACATCTTCGCTGCCATTGACGCAGGCTGTGCCGCCGTGCGTGTGAACCCGGGCAACATCCGTGAGTTCGATGGTCGCGTGAAGGAAGTCGCCAAGGCTGCAGGCGATGCCGGTATTCCAATCCGCATCGGCGTCAACGGTGGTTCCCTGGACAAGCGCCTGTTGGAAAAGTACGGCAAGGCAACACCAGAGGCCCTCGTCGAGTCCGCGATCTGGGAGGCGGGTCTGTTCGAAGAGTATGGCTTCGGTGACATTGCAATCTCGGTGAAGCACTCTGACCCAGTCCTCATGGTGGAGGCCTACCGCCAGCTGGCCGAGAAGACCGACTACCCGCTGCACCTCGGCGTGACTGAGGCGGGCCCGAAGTTCATGGGCACCATCAAGTCTTCCGTCGCGTTTGGCGCGCTGCTTTCTCAGGGCATCGGCGACACCATCCGTGTCTCCCTGTCCGCAGACCCAGTCGAGGAAATCAAAGTCGGCGATCAGATCCTGCAGTCGCTGAACCTGCGTGAGCGTGGCCTTGAGATCGTGTCGTGCCCATCTTGTGGCCGTGCACAGGTTGACGTGTACACCCTTGCCGAAGAGGTCACCGCAGGCTTGGAAGGCCTCGAGTTCCCACTGCGCGTTGCCGTCATGGGCTGCGTTGTCAACGGTCCGGGCGAGGCCCGCGATGCCGACCTCGGTGTCGCCTCCGGCAACGGCAAGGGTCAGATTTTCGTCAAGGGCGAGGTCGTCGAGACCGTGCCAGAGTCCAAGATTGTAGAAACCCTCATCGACTACGCCAACCGCATCGCTGAAGAGGAAGGCCTCGAAGCCAAGGAAGGCACCAAGGCAGAAGTAAAGGTCACCCACTAGACTTTTAGGTCTCAAGCGTGGCAGCACCGGGTCATACCCCGGTGCTGTTATTTTTATGCCATGAAAAAGCTCGTGGCAGTTCTCGTGGCGCTGATCATGGCTGCGGGAGTGGTCTCGTGCACACCCCGCCCCAACGACGCGACACCAGTGGCGGAAGATTTCCTCGCCGCGCTCACCTCCAACGATGCGGAGGCAATAGCACCGCTTATCGACGATTCCGCCACCGCCACGGAGGTCATCAACGCAACATATACGGGCCTGCAAGCAGAGGGAGCCACAGCGACCCTGAACCAGGTGGACCAAAACGAAAATATGGCCACGGCGTCCTACACGCTGCACTGGCAGCTGCCCCGCGAGCGTGAACTGACCTACGACACCAAGGCCACGTTGACTCAAGTGGACGGCAATTGGTCGGTGCGCTGGCAGCCCTCCTTGGTTCACCCAGCCTTAGGTGCACACCAGCATCTCGAGCTGCGCTCCGTTCAAGCCGAACCTGCAAGCGTGGTTTCCTCCGACGGCGCCGAACTATTGAAACCGGGAATCGCCTACCGACTGCTGGTCAATACTGCGGAGATGGAATCGTCGCAAAGCACTGCTCGTGCTATCGCTGATGCGCTGGGCGCCGCGCATAACGACGACAAGACAGTGCCGCAGCGCGACGCAGCGCAGCTCGCTGAGGAAATTTCGCGGGCTCAGGGCACCTATTCGGTGGCGATGGTGCCCCAAGCACAGGGGCAGCGCGTGCGTGATGCGCTTGCTGGTGTGAAGGGCGTGACGCTGAATGAGGAAGCCGCAATGGTCAACGAAGATCCGACATTTGCGCCCGACATTATGGCGCGCGTTGGTGGGATTGTGGCTGATCAGCTCGATGGGACGAACGGGTGGCGGATATCCATTGTGAACAATGAGGGCGTCGCGCTCGAGGATGTGGAGTACCATGCGCCGAGTCCTGCGCCGGCGGTGAAAATTAGTCTGGATTCGAAGGTACAAACTGCTGCGGAGAAGGCACTGGAACCGGTTGCGGGGCAGCAGGCCGTGATTGTGGCAGTGCGTCCTTCAACGGGAGAGATTCTGGCCATTGCCCAAACCGCTGCGGCGGACCGCGATGGCAATATTGGTTTGATGGGTCAATACCCGCCGGGTTCGGTGTTCAAGATTGTTACTGCGGCTGCGGGTCTTGAGCTGCAGGGCAAAAATCCGGGGACGATTGTTGGGTGTCCGGGTACCCAAAATATTTATGGGCGTGTGGTGACTAACTACGAGGGTTTCGCTCTGGGCAACGTTCCGCTCGAGCAGGCTTTCGCCCGTTCGTGCAACACGACCTTTGCCGATATCTCGACTAGCTTGCAACCCGGTGAACTTGAACAGGTGGGTAAGCAATTCGGCCTCGGCGTGGATTACAACATTCCAGGCCTGGACACTTTGACCGGTTCCATTCCAGCGGGGGAGACCCCCTTGGAGCGTACCGAGGCCGGATACGGTCAGGGCTACGACCTGGCCAGCCCGTTCGGTCTGGCGATGGTTGCAGCGACCGTGGCTCACGGCACAACCCCAGTCCCATACCTCATCGCGGGCCAGCACACCGAGGTCAGTGAAGAGGTTGCGCCGCTGAGCGAGGAAACCATTGCCAATACTCGCCAGATGATGCGTTCCGTGGTCACCAGCGGTACCGCTAGGGGAATGTCTGCCGGCGGAGAGATTTACGGCAAGACCGGTGAGGCGGAAATTACGGGCGGATCGCACGCATGGTTTGCGGGATATCGCGATGATATTGCTTTCGCTTCCCTTGTGGTGCTCGGCGGTGGATCTCAGGCTGCGGTTTCTCTCACCGACCGGATGCTGATCAATCTCGACGAATCGATGCAGCCTGTTGGGGCTGCTCAATAACCTGACAGGCACCGGTTTGGAGAGGGAGACTACCATGAGTCCCATGAGTGAACGTGCAATGCTAACCCCAGGTAAACCCACCCCGATCCGGAAGGTGCCCGATTCCATCAAATGCCCTGAATATGCGTGGAAGTCGGAAGTCCAAGAAAACGTCGGTGAGCCTTTCGTACAGACCCCAGAGGTCATCGAAGCCATGCGTGAGGCCTCCAAGATTGCCGCGAATGCACTAGCGCTTGCGGGTGCGGCGGTTGCACCGGGCAAGACCACCGACGAGATCGATGCCATTGCACACGAGTACATGATCTCCCACGGCGCCTACCCATCCACGCTGGGCTACCGCGGGTACACCAAGTCTTCTTGCATCTCGCTCAACGAGATTGTTTGCCACGGTATCCCCGATACCACGGTGATCCAGGACGGTGACATCGTCAATATTGATGTCACCGCATACAAGAATGGCGTCCACGGCGACACCAACGCGACCTTCCTTGCCGGCAACGTCTCCGAGGAGCACCGCCTACTGGTTGAGCGCACCAAGGAAGCGACCATGCGTGGGATTAAGGTGGCCAAGCCGGGCCGCCAGATCAATGTGATTGGCCGTGTCATCGAGTCCTACGCGAAGCGCTTCGGCTACAACGTGGTCACCGATTTTACCGGCCACGGCGTCGGCCCAACCTTCCACAACGGCCTTGTGGTTTTGCACTATGACTCCGATGCGTACACCGATGTCCTTGAGCCCGGCATGACGTTGACCATCGAGCCGATGATCAACCTCGGCGAGCTGCCCTACACCATCTGGGATGACAATTGGACCGTGCAGAACAACGACGGCAAGTTCACCGCCCAGTTCGAGCACACCATTGTCATCACCGAGGATGGAAATGAGATTCTCACCATTCCTGATGAGGATATTGTTTAGTTTCGGATCACATCTGGGAACTCGAAGTCGAGCCCCAGAAGCGCATTCTCTGTTACCTCAGGTAAAGCGGGGTGGATCCAGTACTGATTCATGGCCACCTCGCGCACATCCAGATCAAAAGCCATCACCGTAATCATCTGCTGGATCAGCGTTGAAGCCTGTGGGCCCATGTAGTGCGCACCAAGGAGCTTGCCGGTGTCCTTATCGGCCACCAGCTTGACAATGCTCGTGGTGTCCTCCAATGCCCAACCGTAGGCAACATCGCCATAGTTCTGCACCTTGACGGTGGTGTTGTAACCCTGGTCTTTGGCTTCCTGCTCGGTCAGACCAACAGTAGCAATCTGTGGGTTGGTGAAAATTGCCGAAGGCACATGCTTGTGTGGCATAGCTACCATATCGTCTGGGTGCAAGATGTTGTGGCGTACCGCCTTGGTCTCGGCGTTGGCCACGTGCTTGAGCTGGTACGGAGACGAGACATCGCCCAAGGCCCACACGCCCTCGGCGGTGGTACGGCCGAAGTCGTCCACTTTAATGCGGCCATCCTCGCGTAGCTCAATGCCGGCTGCTTCCGGGTTCATTTGATCGCCGTTGGGTTGGCGCCCGGTGGCTACCAATACGGCTTCGGAGGTGACCTCGGAATCGTCGTCAAGAACGAGCGTGACCCCGTTGGCATCTTCTCGGGCGGTGATAATAGTGCGTTCGAGGCGCGTATCGAAGCGCTCCTTGGCCATCTCGTTGTAGCGCGAACTCAGTTCCTCGTCGAGGTTGCGTAGCAGTGGGGAGCGGTTGACCCAGGTCACCTTCGTGCCCAGCGATTGGAAGACATGCGCGAATTCGGCGGCGATGAAGCCACCGCCGACGATGGTCAGTGTTTTCGGTTGCTCGTCGAGACGCATGATCGTCTCGTTGGTGTGATACGTGACACCCGAATTCGCGATACCACTTGGGATAATTGGCCGGGAACCCGCAGCAACGATGATCGTGTCCGCCGAAATGATCTTTTCCTCCGCGCCCTGGCCAGTCTTGAGCGTTTTCGGCGCGATGAATGTGGCGTGCTGGTCGTAGACGGTGATGTTCGGGGTTTCAGGGCCTCGTCGATAAGCCTCTCCGCCCTCCGCGATCAAATCGATGCGATTGACGAAGACGCGCTGCACTATTGACTTCCAATCAGCACCATTGAACTGTGTGTCGAGCCCAAGTTTCGACGAATCGCTGGCCTGGTGCGCGCGATCTGCTGCCACGACGTACATCTTCGTCGGAATACAACCGACGTTCATGCAGGTGCCGCCGAACAGCCCCTTTTCCACGATTGCGATCGTTTTGTCATCGAACTCCGGGATTGGGAGCGAGTTGCCCGATCCGGCGCCAATGATGATGTAATCGAAGTGGGCATCGACTGCAGTCACGTTACTTGTACTCCTTGAGTTGAAATGTTGATATGTCCATAATGGTCCAACCATTCGGGGGCGGGATTGATTCCCCGCTCTCGATCAGCGCTGCGCAAGCCACTCGGCGGTGACCGAAAAGGCCTTCTTGCGGGCATCAGGCAGCGAGAGGAAGACATCGTGTCGCGCGCCTTCGATCTTGCGGACGTGGACATCGTCGGAAAGCCTGGGCGACCAACGCTGAATTTGGTCGACGTCGAGGACAGTATCAGCCGTATTCGAAGCCGGGGAGTAGGGCTTGCTGAGGTAGGAATGCGAGGAACACAGCGTCAGAACCGGTACACCGGTATCGATCTCACCGCGATGTATCCGCTTCTGATTACCCATCACGGTGCGTAACCACCCCATATACTTCGGGTGCCCGCCGACAGGCTTCTTCACTAGGTCAAAGTCCCACTCACCGTATTTACTTTTATGAATCGACTGCCCATAGGAGCCAAGATTGCCGCCGGGCACCTTAATATTAGGTCTGCGCTTGCCCACGACCTTCACAATCGGCGTGATCACGGACACGAACCACTGCGGGTACTGCATATCCAGCCACGGGCTGTCCAGAATAATGCCACCAAGCTTGCGGTGCAGCTGCGGATTCTTCCGGCGCAGGTGATCCGCCCAGAGCGGAACGATCAACCCGCCGGTGGAATGGCAGATGGGTATCACCGAAGGATGGACACTGGTAATGATCTCCGTGGCGCGGGAGAGCTCTGGGAAATAATGCGTCAGATCGTTGGTGAAATGCCACCGCTGGCCCTCCTGGCGGGCGCGACCACACTTGCGTAAATCCAGGGCGTAGAACGGGTACCCCAGGGCAGTGAAGTACTCCGCAACGTGGGTCTGGAAGAAGTAATCCGTCATACCGTGGACCCACAGCAGGGCAGGCTTGCCAGTGGGATCGTCGGGAAGCCGACGCACAAGAGTCGCAATTGCCTTGCCTTCACCCTCTGGGTCCGGGCCGAAGTCTAAGTCTGCGCGTTCGTACTCGGAGCCAAGCTCGTCTGGTTGCCACGAAAGAGTGCCAATTAGACCGTCGTTTTGAGTCATGGCGCTATTCTAGGACAGTTGCAATTGAAGGCTCACGTGACTAGAGCCTGGAGTGTACCCGGTGTGTACCCCCAGAAGGGGAGAAGAAGACCACAATCCGCGAAAGCAGCCACCTCTATTATCACCCCCGTGTTTTAGGCGCGTATCATCTATGGATATCCACTCAACCGGTGTCGCGGGTGAGATTTTTTGTTGCCCAAAGCCCGGTGCACAACGACGTTCAACGACGAAGAGGTTTATACAGGTGTCCAACGACAATACGACTGGAACTGCACATGACGAGGTAGACGTCCTCCTCGTCGGTGCTGGTGTAATGAGCGCAACTCTGGGTGCAATGCTCCGCGAGCTCGAGCCAAGCTGGACCCAAGCAATCTACGAGCGCCTCGACGGACCAGCTCTGGAATCGTCGTCGCCATGGAACAACGCAGGTACCGGCCACTCCGCACTCTGCGAGCTGAACTACACGCCGGAGAAGAACGGCAAGATCGATGTTACCAAGGCAGTCAGCATCAACGAGAAGTTCCAGGTATCCCGTCAGTTCTGGGCAAACCAGCTCGGCAACGGCATCCTGACCAACCCGGAGGAGTTCATCAACCCGGTTCCTCACGTTTCCTTCGCTCAGGGCGAGCAGCAGAACGATTACCTGCGTCGTCGCTACGATATTTTGAGCAAGAACCACCTGTTCCCAGAAATGCAGTACTCCGCTGACAAGGACGTCTTCGCAGAGAAGCTTCCAGTCATGGCGAAGGGCCGCGATTTCGAGGCAGAGCCAGTCTCCATCTCTTGGACCAACAAGGGCACCGACATCAACTTCGGCGCTCTGACCCGTCAGTTCCTCACCGCAGCAGAGGCTGCAGGCACCGAAATCCGCTACGGCCATGAGGTCATCGGCCTGAAGAAGGAAGGCTCGACCTGGCGTGTGACCGTCAAGAACGTTCACACCGGCGACAAGAAGGTCACCAAGGCACGTTTCGTCTTCGTCGGCGCTGGTGGCTACGCTCTGGACCTGCTGCGTAAGGCAGGCGTTCCTGAGGTTCGCGGTTACGCTGGCTTCCCAATTTCCGGTATGTGGCTGCGTTCCACCAACCCAGAGCTCATTGAGGCGCACGCCGCAAAGGTCTACGGCAAGGCTAAGGTCGGCGCTCCTCCAATGTCCGTGCCTCACCTGGATACCCGCATCATCGACGGCGAGAAGGGTCTCCTCTTCGGCCCATACGGTGGTTGGACTCCAAAGTTCCTGAAGCAGGGTTCTTACCTGGACCTGTTCAAGTCCATCCGCCTGGACAACATTCCTTCCTACCTGGGTGTTGCAGCAACCAACTTCGGCCTGGTCAAGTACCTTGTCGAGGAGGTTCTCAAGGACTTCGACGCGAAGATCGAAACCCTGAAGGAATATGTTCCATCCGCTGAGGGCAAGGACTGGGAGACCATCGTTGCAGGCCAGCGCGTTCAGGTGATCAAGCCTGCTGACGCTCCTCGGTTCGGTTCCCTCGAGTTTGGTACCGCCCTGATCAACGACCAGGAGGGTTCCATCGCGGGTCTGCTCGGTGCTTCCCCAGGCGCTTCCATCGCACCGGCTGCGATGATCGAGCTGCTCGAGCGTTGCTTCGGCGAGCGCATGGTCGAGTGGGCTCCAAAGCTCCTCGAGATGATCCCAACCTACGGCAAGTCCCTCGCTAACGACGAGGCTGCCTACCAAGAGCAGTGGGATTACACCCAGAAGATGCTCAAGCTGGATCGTTAAAGCTTTTTCGCTTCACGACGATTAGCCCACCCCGCACTCTGGCATGCCCAGAGTGCGGGGTGTAGCGTTTTTATTATGCAAAAGATCATTCCTAACCTCTGGTACACGGGCACCGCTGACGAGGCCGCGGAGTTCTATGTACAGTCCATTCCCCACACCACCCTTGAAGAAAACGTTGCCTACCCAACAGAAGGTCTGGCTGACTTCCAGCTCGACTTGGCGGGCAAAACCCTGACCAATGAGATCTCCATCGACGGCTTCCGGATGATCCTGATCAACGCCGGCGACGAGTTCCGGCCAAATGCCGCCATCAACTTCTTTCTCAACTTCGACCCTGCTAACGACCCAGACGCCGAAGCTCATCTCCGCGAGACCTGGGAGAAGCTCACCGAGGGTGGCCAGGAGCTCATGGAGCTCAGCGAGTACCCGCACTCCAAGCTCTACGGTTGGGTGGAAGATAAGTATGGCGTGAACTGGCAGCTGATGCTGACCAACCCTCAAGGTGCCACTCGTCCCTTCGTGGTCCCCCAGCTGATGTTCTGCGGCCCAGCCCAGAACTGCACCGAGGAAGCCACCGACCGCTACATTGCCACCATTGAAAACAGCTCCCCGGGCAACCGCGTGAGTTACCTGGACATAGGCCAGGACGCACCGAATGGTGCCGAGATCGTCTTTTCCGATTTCAAGCTCGGCGGACAGTGGTTTTCCGCGATGGATTCAGCAGTGGATCAACCCTTCACCTTCACCGAGGGTGTTTCCCTGATGGTCAATTGCAAGGACCAGGCCGAGATTGACAAGTATTGGAACGCACTCTCCGCAGTACCCGAGTCTGAGGTCTGCGGCTGGCTCAAGGATCAGTGGGGTGTGTCTTGGCAGATCGTGCCCGAAAATATGGGTGAGTTGATGGCGCGCCCAGGTGCCTACGAGAAGATGATGCAGATGAAGAAGCTAATTATCGACGAGTTCTAGTTCCTAGGTTCCGCAGTAGGTCACAAACGGCTCGGGATCTTCGGGCTGGGCCAGCCACGCTGGCCCAGCTTTCGGGTTAGAAGGGTCTGTCACTGCGCCAAGGAGGAGGAAGTAAGGCCCGAAGTCCCCGCGCTCGGCATTCTTAATTGCGCTGTCCAGCATCCGGTTGCGGGGAATAAACACCAGATCATTGCGGCGCGAGGTGTCCAGCTCGTCCCACCGCTTTTGCATTGTGCCAAGGATGGCCTGGGCCTCGTCGATATCAAGCACTGGAACCAGAGCCTCCGCAAGTTTGGTCAGGTTCCAGGACATGATGTTGGGTTGATTGCCGAAGGCGTAGCGCCCACCGGAATCAATCGAAGAAAACACGGCCTTCGGGTCGAAGTCCTCTGTAAAGGCGCACGGGCCATAGTCGATGGTTTCACCCGAGAGGGTGACATTATCGGTGTTCATCACACCGTGCACGAAGCCGATGCGCATCCACTGCGCCACCAGATTCAGCTGCCGTGTGATCACCGTGTCCAAAAGCTTGGCAGCCGAGGCAAAACCGGCGAACTCCACCACACGCCGCACCAAGTCCTCCGACTGAGTCGCCGCCAGCTGGACAGTACCCACACGCAGATGGCTTCGAGCAACCCGGACCACCACGGCACCTTGGGCTGGCCTGCCGTCGCGGATCAACTGCTCACCGGTAGCAACAACAGCAAGCGCCCGCGTGGTCGGGATGCCTGCCGCATGCATGAACTCGCTGACCAGGTACTCGCGAAGCATCGGGCCCAGAGCACCCTTGCCATCGGACATCCCGCGCGAAAAGGCAGTCCGACCGGAGCCCTTCACCTGGATTTCATAGCCAGCCAGATCACCGAGCAGCAACGCCCGCCCATCACCCAATAGCCCAGCGAACTGGCTGAATTGGTGGCCCACGTACGCCGTCGCATGCCCCCCACCAGCACCTGTCAGCCACGCCACGCCCTCGGGGCTGCGCAGCCAATCCGTGTCAAGCCCGAGTTCGCGGGATAAATCGTCGTTAAGCACGATAAGTGTGCGATCCGGGAACTCTGCCGCGGTGGTCTCCACCGCAAACTCCGGCAGCGCGTCGGCGAAAGCGTGGGTAAGTCGTGGTTGGGACATGCCCCCAGCCTAGACTGAGACACTATGAATAATGGACGAGTCACCCTAGTCGGCGGTGGTCCGGGCGCCTGGGACCTGATCACCGTGCGCGGCCTGCGCGCCCTGGAGAATGCGGATGTGATCCTGACGGACCATCTCGGCCCGACCAATCAGCTCTCCGACTTCCTTGACCTCACCGGCAAACAGGTCATCGATGTGTCCAAGCTGCCCTATGGTAGGCAGGTGGCGCAGGAGAAGACGAACGCCCTGATCATCGAGCATGCGCAAGCTGGCAAGCACGTGGTGCGGCTCAAGGGCGGCGACCCGTATGTGTTTGGTCGCGGTTTCGAGGAGTACCAGGAGTGTCTGGCCGCGGGGATCGCCTGCGAGGTCGTCCCCGGTGTGACCAGTGCCGTGTCGGTGCCGGCCGCCGCCGAGGTACCGGTCACGCATCGAGGGGTGACCCATTCCTTCACGCTGGTTTCCGGGCATCTGGCTCCAGGCCATCCTGGTTCGCTGATCAACTGGGAGGCGCTCGCGCAGGTCGGCGGCACCATCGTGGTGATCATGGGAGTGCGCAATGCCCGCGCGATCCTCGACGCGCTCGTGGCCGCCGGCCTCGACCCGCAGACACCAGCCAAGGTCATTGAAAACGGCGAAACCCCGCAGCAGCGCGCCCTCTCCGCCACCGCAGCCACCCTCGCCGATACGATGGAGACGAACAACATCACCAACCCAGCCGTGTATGTCATTGGAAAGGTAGCTGGTCTTGCGCACGCTTGATGCACTCATCCTCGAGGTCGCGCCGCGCGCCGACACGGTCATCATCGACGACGACCCAGAGCGTTCGCTTATCGACGAGCACCTCACCGCCTCCCGCATCATCTCAATTTCGCCGGACTTTGCGCAGTCCCGCGATGCCCTCTCCCGCGGAGCCGAGTCGGTGGAAGACAACCGGCTGGATCAGTGGCTGAAAGGGGAGGGCAGTGCCGTGGTGATTGGGCAGATGCCGAAGTCGTTGGCCAGGCTCGATTATGTGGCGCGCTCGGTTGCCTCAGCCGGGTTCAGTGAGGTCACCCTCGTCTTTGGCGGGAACAATAAGCACCTCTCGCGCTCCATGAATGAGGTCCTGGGGGAGTCCTTCGAGAATGTCTCGGCCTCGCGTGGCAAGGGGAAGTTCCGCTGTCTGGTGGCATCGGGGCCCACACCCTCCACTTATGAGCCCAAGCAAGCCGATGGTCTAGTGGCTGTCGGGGGAGTGTTCTCCGGTGCGCGCGAGGATTTCGGTGGCCAACTGCTGGCGCAGGTGGTCGTCGATAAGCGAACTGCTCCTGGGACCGTCCTTGATTTGGGTTGCGGCAACGGTTCGGTGGCCAAGCGCGTGCTGGAGGCGTACCCGGACGCGCGCGTCGTGGCCACCGATGCCGATGCCGACGCCGTCAACTCTGCGCGTGCCACACTTGGCGAGCGTGCCGAGGTGACCTGGGATGATGCGGGAGCCCAGTTGGAGCCTGACTTTGATACTGTGCTGCTCAACCCGCCCTTTCATGAGGGAACCTCGGTCGATGCCACGCTCGTGCAGTACCTCCTCGATGCGGCGAAGCGCTTGCTGAAACCAGGCGGGCAACTCTACCTGGTACACAACTCGCATCTGCGCTACCGGCCAGAGATCGAGGCACGGTTCGAGCGAGTGACGGAGGAAGCGCGCAACCAGAAGTTCACCGTCATGCGCGGCGTGAAAGAAGGCTAATTCACCCGCGTCGGGCCCTGTTCACGCCGCAGATAGTCGCCGAGATAAGGCTGCGCGAATTCCACCTCGCCCCAGCCGGCCGGGACAATTAAGTCACGATCAATAAGCTTGCTGCGGGTATCCGACAGAGCCGTCACGGGTCGCTCCAGCGCGGTGGTGAGGTCGGTCGTCGATACGCGTGACCTGCCAGTCTGCGACTGAATGTGCGCCATAGCATCGAGGTACTCACGCTGCCGCGGCGGCACCGCACGCAGCGAAGGGTGGTGGACCTGACGGCCCAGGGTGTCAATGGCTTCTTCGCTTATCGACGACACATCCGCCCGCGCAATCTCCTTGTTACCTGCGTGGTTCCATGCGAGATAGCCAATCAGCTGAACGAGGTAGGGGTAGCCCTGCGTCAGCTCACCGGCGTACTCGGCAGCACCCGGGGTGAATGGCTTACCGGCGGCTGCGGCAGTATCGGTGAGGGTCGCCGTGGCGTCTTCGATGGTTAAAGGTCCCAGTTCATAGTGGCGGGCCCGGCGCAGGAACGTCGCACCAGGCAGGTTGAGCAACTGGTTCACGCCCTGGGTCAGCCCAGCCATAGCCAGAGCCACTTCGGCATCATCGCGCACGAGGTCTTGGTAGGCCACCGCGATTTCGGTGAGATCGGTGGGGTCGGAGTCCTGGATCTCGTCGATCGTGATTAGCACCCCGGTACCGTGGAGCTTGCCTAAAAGCGCGCGAAGTCGATTACCAAGCCGCGGAGCGACAGGCTTTTCTTCGGTCAGATCAGTGCGGACGCTGCCGAGGCCGGTAACGCTAAAGCCGGTCAGTTTGCGCTGCGGAGTGGGATCCAGGGATTCGATGGCCTCTGGGATCGCCGACTCGGTCAGCATCTCCGACATACCTTGGCGCCCCGAAGCACGAATGACTACCCAGCCACGCTGGCGGGCCTTCTCTTCCAGCTCAGTGAGCAACACAGTCTTACCAATACCGCGCGAACCGGAAATCACGATCGAACGGTGCGGGTGACCGGGACCGGAATCGAGGGCAGTGTCGAACTCGTTGAGAACCGTTTGACGACCAGCCCAGACCTTCGGGCTGGCACCAAAAGTTGGTCGGAAGGGATTGCGCATGCCACCATGCTACGCGATTGATAAATTGATAAACACGATGACAATTGACGCCGCGATCATAGGGCCAAGTCCGCGCAGGTAATAGCCAACTATTTCAGGAGACACCGGGCCGATAACACCGGTTTCAATCGTCGAAAAGTGCGTAACCCGCTTCGGTTGAGACCGGCTCAATCCTGTGCAAACAATTGAAATGATGGCACATAGTCCTACCCAAGAGCTGGTTGCTCCCATTATCCAAAGCGCAACGAAGCCAATAATAGAATGAATGGCCAATGCATAGTATCGAGGGGCATCGCAGACTTGGAACTCTGCAAAACTCGACAGCCGGACGATAGATGAGCTCAGGAATGACCACGTAATGATGTACCCTAATTGCGCGATCCATCCCAGCGCACCCACAAGACCGATGCCGATCAGCGTTGTTGAGACCATCAGCAAAACTATGTACGAACGCCGATAAAGCCTGCGAAGCACCAACACGTACACATTTGAGGAGGGAGCCCAGTGCTTCCACGTAGGCCAAGTTGAAGCGAGAGCATTGGCGATCAGCTCCGAGTCGGGGATGGCCCAAAGGCTCGAATTGATGGCAGTGAGACGCCCTGCCTTGAGCAAGCTGGGAAGATTGTTGCGCCGCAGAAGCCCAATTGACCGAATCGTAAGTCCGGTGGCAGCACCTGCGATCGGGTAGCCCGTTGCAGCACCAAGAAATGCCCCGGCGCTGGCGAATGCTAATAATTGGAATAGTGAAAAAGCGGAGAAACTGGAACCTTTTCCGCGCGGCCGGTACTTGTACAACCAGTCAGTGCTGGAATAAGACTTCAACGGAAAGAAAACTTCTGCCACAGCGCCAACGAGCGTTAGCCCTACGAGCGAAAGAATAAAGGCTGCCAGGGGGTGCAAGTCGTAGCCGAGCTGGTCGACGTACGGGATCGTGCTCATAATGAAATGTTCTCGTCGGCTGCGTTAATGAGAGTAGGCGAGTGGGTTGCCACGATGACTATCGAATCCGAAGATATCTCCCTCAGCTTCTCCACGAGAAAGGGAGTCCACTCGTCATCGAGATGGCGTTCCGGCTCATCGAGAAGGATTGCTTCCGCCCTAGTAGCCAATTGCGAAGCTAGAAAAACCCTCTGTTGCTGTCCGCTGGACAGCCATTGCGGTGGAAAGGTGAGCAAATCAGCGAGGGCCCACTGGTCAATCGTGGCCTGTGGCGTTCGAAGGAGTTGGAGATGCTCACCAACAGATAAATCAGGGTAAAATTCCGGCGCCGAGAGTTTCAGTATCTGGCGCGCACCAGCAAGTTGCAGAGTCGGAACACCATTGATAGTGACTGATCCCGACACGGGGGAGAGTTCGCCAGCGATTGTTGAAAGCAGAGTTGATTTTCCACTGCCATTGGGCCCTGTGACCGCGGTGAACGAAGAGTCACGAAAATCCGTGGTCAGTTTCCCTATCGGCAGTTCGTATCCAAAAGCACAATCAACTCTAATCATATTTCTACTTCCTTAGACAACGAGAGTCAGCTGGTTGGCTGTTACCTCAACATTCATCCCAGCCGTCGCTGCAATATCGGCGACCCCTTCGATACCGGTTGCATCGCGTGACGACGACGCCAGCACCCTCGCCAGCTCACCCTTGTAATGCTTATTGAAGTGGCTGACCACCTTGCGCGAACCATCCGGCTGCACCGACTCCACGCGTACCGTCATGGCAGACTTGACGCGACCAAGCTGCTGGTAGGTACCAGAGCGCATATCCACGAGGAACTCGCCGGTGCCCTCGAGCGCCTCAGTAATAGAAGAACCCCACCTGGCCTTCAAGGTGGGTACCGTACCGTCGCGACGCGGCAACTTGGTCCCACCCGAGAGGCGGTACTTCGGGATCATGTCAGAAGCGCGGACAACACCAAACAATGCGGAGCCGATGGCCAGACGCGAGAGGTGATCGTCGTGAAGCGATGCTGGATCAAGCGCATCGTAGAGGACACCCGTATACCGATAAATTGCGGGCATGACGGGTGCGGTGCGCAGCGCGAGATTGGCTTCGGCCTCACCGCGGAGGTTTTCGGAGATTTTAAGAAGTGGAAGTTGCTCGTCGACGCTGAGTGCTGCGAGATCGTCGGCGATCTCCTCCCGGACGGGGTTGAGCGCGGGAAAAGAGACATCGACGGGGTCGTTTTCGCCACCTGAGGCCTTAGATTCAGAAGGAGGCAACACTATAAGCATGCACATAAGGGTACCGGGTACGATATGTCGCATGATCACACGCCTGTCAGAGCTTTTCTTGCGCACCCTGCGCGAAGACCCCGCCGACGCTGAAGTTCCGAGCCATAAGCTGCTCGTTCGCGCTGGCTATATCCGCCGCGCCGCACCTGGTATCTACACCTGGCTGCCACTGGGCCTACGTACCCTGCGGAAGATTGAAACGGTCGTTCGCAATGAGATGGATGCTATTGGTGCCCAGGAGATGCTCTTCCCGGCGTTGCTTCCTCGCGAGCCTTATGAGGAAACCAACCGCTGGAATGAATACGGCGACGAGCTTTTCCGTCTCAAGGACCGTAAGGGCTCCGACATGCTGCTCGGCCCAACGCACGAGGAGATGTTCGCGTCAACGGTGAAGGATATGTACACCTCGTACAAGGATTTCCCGGTCACCCTGTACCAAATACAGACGAAGTACCGCGATGAAGCACGACCACGCGCCGGAATCCTGCGCGGCCGCGAGTTTGTAATGAAGGATTCGTATTCCTTCGACATGTCCGATGCGGGTCTCGACGAGTCGTATGCGAAACACCGCGGCGCCTACCAGCGCATCTTTGACCGTTTCGGTGTGCGCTACGAGATTTGTAAGGCTACCTCCGGTGCCATGGGCGGATCGGCTTCCGAGGAGTTCCTCGCCTACTCCGAGTCTGGCGAAGATACCTTCGTGGTTTCCACTGCCGGTGATTATGCAGCCAACGTCGAGGCTGTGGTGACCGTGGCGCCGCCTGCTCGCCCGATCGAGGGCCAGCCTGCGGCCGTGGACCATGAGACCCCTGACTCCGAGACCATCGAGACTTTGGTGGCGTGGGCCAATGCGGCTGGTGTGAAGGTTGAGGGTCGCGATGTGGTTGCCTCCGACACGCTCAAGTGCATGGTGATCAAGATCGACAATGGCGACGAGGAGGGCCCGCAATTCGCCGGTGTGCTGATTCCAGGCGATCGCGAGCTTGACGAAGACCGCCTTGAGGCCTCCCTGTCGCCTGCGACTTTCGAGTTCGCTTCCGATGAGGATTTCGCCAATTCGGACTTCCTGGTCAAGGGCTATGTTGGTCCACGTGGCCTGGCCGCCAATGGTGTGAAGCTCTACGCGGATCCGCGCGTCGTGGAAGGTTCGTCCTGGATCACGGGCTCAGACGAGAAGAATCGCCACGTTGTTGGCCTTGTTGCGGGCCGTGATTTCACCGTCGACGAGACCATCGAGGCCGCCGAGATCCACCCTGGTGATCCTTCGCCATCCGGCAATGGCACCTTGGAGCTGGCCCGCGGCATCGAGCTCGGCCACATCTTCCAGCTCGGCCGCAAGTACACCGAGGCGATGGATGTGCAAATCCTCGACGAGAACGGTAAGCGCGCAGTGCCTACCATGGGCTCCTACGGCATCGGTGTCTCCCGCATGATGGCGGTCATCGCGGAGCAGCGCCACGACGACAAGGGCCTTGTCTGGCCCGTCGAGGTCGCCCCGTACCAGGTCCACGTGGCTGTGGCGAACAAGGATGCGGCAGCGATCGAGGCAGGCGACAAGCTCGTCGCCGAGCTCGATGCGGCCGGCATTGAAGTGCTTTTCGACGATCGCCCGAAAGTCTCCCCAGGCGTAAAGTTCAAGGACGCCGAGCTTCTGGGTATGCCTTTCGCGGTCATCCTGGGTCGCTCTTTCAAGGATGGAATCGTTGAGGTTCGCATCCGTGGCGGCGAAACCCTCGAGGTGCCTGCCAACGAGGCAGCAGCTAAGGTCCTGGAGCTTGTTCAGGGCTAGGCACGCACTTGTAGCCGGAACATAAGTTCCGGCTGCAAGTTAGATAATCCGCATGGCTCCGAGCTTGGCGGTGGGATGTTCGTTGCGTTCGAGGGTTCCGTCTGGGCGAATGCGATGGCCTTCGCCGTTGACATTTTGATAGCGCACCTTATCGCCAGCAACACCATTGTGATACCTGCACAATAAGGTCAAGTTCGACAAATCCGTCGGCCCGTCCCGGCTATGTGGGATGTTGTGGTTGATCTGACTCAGATCAGCCGGCTGGCAGCACCCCGGCTCGGCGCATACCGGATGGATCGGCTCGATCATGCCACGCTGCTTCGGGGTAGCGAACCTCACCCCGGTGCCCATACTGATCGGCCCGCGGACCGGATCAATTAACACGCATTCAAAATAGTCCGTGAACCGCGACTGCATATATTCTGCACCAGTCATCCGTGCACCATTGGTCACGGCAAGCTCGACATCGTCGCCATCCCCATTCAGGATCGCGACATAGTCCTCCAGCCGCACAATCACCTTTGGCGTGTAAGTGGCCGCCCCGCCCGTACCCTCTTCGAATAGGGTGAACATGGCCTCGGCCAGGTCGATGTCTAGCTCTTCGGCAAGCGCTCGCGCACGGTCAAAAAGGTTGGCCACGCGTGCCTCCGGCCCCGTCAGGTGCATCGTCCGGTCAAGCGTTCCGGCGGGGTTCGAGTAGGACACCGCCGTGCGCGCGGGCGCCGTTTCGCCCGGCCCGTTGAGGCGTTCGACCTCCTCGCGCGCGAAGCGGTTCAACGCATGGTAGTCCGCTTCACGACGACAAAGAGTCCGACGCAGAGCCCAAGCCTTCGTGGCATCGTCGAGGCGTCGGACGTGTTTCTCAATTAGCTCAAGAGTATTGAAGGTGTGCTTGTTTTTTATCGCGGCAGCCCTAGCATCGGACTGCTTCCGCGTCGACTTGGTGGGCCCGAAATAGGTGTCGGCCAATTCCACGTACCGCTTGGCTGCGGGGTGATCGAATCCAAGCTGGCACAATTCGGAAACGGACAGGCCACTGGCCGCCTCGAGCAACTCCATTGCTCGGGCGGCGAGTGCGGCCTGCGTCTCCAAAAGGTTCATGTCCCGGAGTGTAGAGCATGCGGGGATCGGGCAGGCGATCGTCGTAAAGCGCCTGTGGATAACGTCTTTTTATCCACAGATTTCGGACAACTAGACGTTGTAGTACAGCTCAAACTCTTTCGGTGTGGGACCCTGTCGTAATGGCATGATCTCGTTGTCGAACTTGTACTTGATATAGGTCTCGATGAGATCCTTGGTGAACACGTTGCCTTCGGTGAGGAAGTCGTTGTCCTCCTCGAGGGCTTTGAGGGACTCCTCGAGGGAATGCGGCACCTTCGGTACGTCGTATTCCTCTTGGACCTCGAGCTCGTAGAGGTCCTTGTCCACGGCCTCTCCGGGATCGATGCGGTGCTTAATGCCGTCGAGGCCAGCCATCATCTGGGCGGTGAAACCAAGGTATGGGTTACCCGATGGGTCTGGGGCGCGGAACTCGAGGCGCTTAGCCTTCGGGGAATTTCCGGTCACCGGGATGCGGATCGCTGCGGAACGATTGCGCTGGGAGTATGCCAGGTTGACCGGGGCCTCGAAGCCGGAGTAGAGGCGTCGGTAGGAGTTGGTGGTGGGGTTGGTCAGCGCCATCACGGCCGGGGCGTGCTTGAGCAGGCCGCCGATGTACCAGCGGGCGAGATCGGAGAGCCCAGCGTAGCCGTTCTCATCGTAGAAAAGTGGCTCGCCGTTCTTCCAAAGCGACTGGTGGGCATGCATACCGCAGCCGCCGTCACCATCGAGGGGCTTGGGCATGAAGGTGGCGGTCTGTCCCATCTTCTCGGCGGTACCCTTCACGATGTACTTGAAGGTCTGCAGGTCATCGCCGGCGCGCAGCAGCGTGTTGAAGCGATAGTTGACCTCCTGGATACCGCCGGTGGCCACCTCGTGGTGGAAGCGCTCGATCTTGAAACCAACCTTCGTCAGATTCGCGGCAATCTCGTCACGCACCGGGATGGTCTTGTCATAGGGGGCAGTAGGGAAGTAGCCGTCATTGACGCGGATTTGGTTGCCGCGGTTCGGGCTGCCGTCGATCATGGTGTCGGAGCCGGAGTTCCACCAGCCCTCGTCGGAATCTACCTTATGGAAGGACGCGTTCAAGGAGGTGGAGTACTGCACCTGGTCGAAGACATAAAATTCGGCCTCAGCACCGATGGAGCAAGAATCGGCGATGCCGGTGTCCACCAGATACTCCTCCGCTTTCCGGGCAACGTTGCGCGGGTCGCGGGAGAAGGGCTCTTTGGTAAACGGATCGTGGACGAAGAACTTCATGTTCACCGTCTTGTGATCACGGAAGGGATCAACATGGGCCGTGCCAATGTCTGGAAGCAGCGTCATGTCGGACGCCTCTACGGATGTAAACCCAGCCACCGACGAGCCATCGAAGGCAAAGCCATTTTCTACGGCATCATCATCGAACTCGTCGATTGGCACCGTCAACGCGTGCTCTACGCCTACCAAGTTAGTGAACCGGATATCGAGGTATTCCACCTCCTCATCCTTCATAAATTTGCGTAGTTGCTCGGCATTGTCGAAGGCCATGGCTTTTAAACTCTATCCGTGTAGGTTGTGGGTGTACTGAGAAAATTTAGGACAAAACTGGGGTGTCCCAGAGGTTCAACTTGGTGCCGATACCCTTCTTAACAGCGTTGTTATAGATATCGGTTGCCCAGGCAACGTCCTCGACGGGCATGCCACCAATGGAGTAGAAGAAGATCTCCTCGTCGTTGGTGCGTCCTGGAAGCTTGTCGTCGGCGATGTCGCCGATGTTGGAGAGGTCTGATTCCTCGAGCGTGCCCTCCTGGACCATGTCCCACCAGCGGTTTCCTGGGATACCCAGGAGCTGCTCGTAGGTCACATCGGGGCCGTTCTCGTTGAACCATTCGGCGTAGAGGCCCTTGAAGTCGACTACGAGGCGGGCCTCGCTGGTGACGAAGTCATCGTCGAAACGCGCCGCTGCCGGAGCGAGAACAAGCGCGCCTGGCTTGAGCCATTCGGTCTTGAAATATGGGAAGCCAGACGGGCCATCTTGGGAGGTGGAGGTGCCACCGATGATGATGTCGGAGCCCTCGATCGCCTCCTGCTCGCTTGCGACGATCTGCACGTTGACCTCCGGGAACTTCTCGCGGAACCACTGCGCGGCGCGCTCGGTGGAGCCTGCGGAACGGCCCTTGATCTTCAGATTCTTAATCGTCGGCCGCTGCGTCACGGAGGCGGAGAAAATGGTCCGGCTCATCACGCCTGGGCCGATGATGCCCACGGTCTCGGCATTTTGAACCGCTAGGTGCTTCACGCCCACACCTGGTACGGCACCGGTGCGGTAAGCCGACAAGGTATTAGCGGACATCACAGCAAGCGGGGCACCGGTATCGGTGTCGTTGAGGATGAACGAGTGAATGGAGCGCGGCAGATCACGTTTGCGGTTTTCCACGTTGGAGCCGTACCACTTGACTCCGGAAGTACCGAAGCGCCCACCCACATAAGCGGGCATTGCCATGAAGCGACGGTCGGGGCCGTTGGCAGGCATGCCCTCATGTTCCGGATTGTCAGGGAAGTTGATCTGTGCACCGTGGGAGTTGCCTGAGGCACCGGCCATGCGATAGTCACCGCGAGCGAGCAGAATGAGGGTCTCTTCCATGGTCTCGACACATTTGGCAAGATCGCCGACACCCGCTTCGATCATCTCGGGTTCGGATAGGTAAATGAAATCAATGCGTGTGTCGTTCTGTGGATTCGTCACGTTTGGACGACCCTACCTTTCAATTGCCTCGGAGCTAGTTGCTCTATCCAACGTACTTAATTTGCTGGTCGGCGTGGCTATAAACTGCAAGGTCGAGCCCACTTCCCAATGTGGGATTATGTTGTCTTGGCAGGTTGAAGGGGGAAGTCGTGGGGGTGAAATCGCCGCGATGATCGCCTTACCCGAGTTGCCCTAATCTGGGGGACTAACCGCCAACTGATTGAGAATTCGCTGCCAAATATATTGCTTTTTCCAACCATTCATCCGATTCTGCATGGCCCGCAGCAGCCCGCCAGGCGGTGGTCATGTCGGAAGAAAGCGTATCGACGAGCGCTCCCGCCTCCTCGGTAGTCTGCGGCGACTGACCGGACTGGAACTCATATCCCATTGCAGAAGCGCTAGCAGCATCCGCGCCCACGAACTCCTCCAGTGAGGTCGAACGTTGCATGCTGGCCTCGGCCAAGGTATCGATGCGCGCCTGTAACCCCTCATCGGCAAACGCACTGGCCAGTCCAAGGCCATATTGCATGGCGTACTCGCGAGAAAGCATGTCTTTCGCCGCCGCATGATCAGCAGTATCCGGCTCCGCTGCGCCACCCTCCGGCAGCGGCAATCCGGCAGCGGCAACAAGATCAATGCTCTGCGCGACCACTAAATCCACAGAATCCTCCGGCAACGCCTTGCGGTTGTCTATTAAATAGGTCACCGACTGCCGTGCGGCATCGCTTATCGACGAGGCTCCCGCCCGATCATTTTCGGTACTTACCTCACACGAGGCAGGTGGGTGACCGTTTTCATCGACTCCGCAGAGGCGCGTGATCTCGTCGAAAAGCTGCGAGGCTTGAACGGTGCGCAATTCCTGGGCGCTGGAATCGTCGTGAAGCGATGCTGCGTCTGCCTCCGCTTGATGTGCGAGGGTGACCAACTGCCGATTCGCTTTCGGACCGAAAACATCCATCACGCTCGAGCACCCGGCAAGCGAACCTGTGAGCATGAAAGCGGTGGCGACGATAGCAAGCTTGGGTCTTATCACCCCAGGGAGTCTAGTCGCTATGATGGCGCCATGGCATTTCCCACAGTCGAAGAACTGACAACTCTGATTGCTCCTGTCGCCGAGCGTCATTCCATGGACATCGAGCGAGTAGGGGCGACGCGCGCGGGAAAGAAGTCTGTGGTGTCGATTGCCTTGGACTCTGAGACGCGCCCGACCCTCGATGAGCTCGAGATCGTCTCCAACGAAATCGGTGAGGAATTCGACGCAGCAGAAGAGCGTGGCGAAGCCAACTTTGGTGCAGGTTATAGCCTTGAGGTCACAACGCCGGGTGTTGATCATCCGTTGACCTTGCCACGTCATTGGCGTCGCAATCGCGGGCGCGTTGTGGGGCTTTTCGACGAGAACGGGCAGAAAACCCTCTGGCGCATCGGTGCGCTCAACTCCGATGAGACCGAAGTTGTGCTGATTTCGCACGACCCGAAGGCAAATAAGTCGCAGAAGCAGCCCGAGGTGAAGTCCCTGGTGGTTTCCGATTCTCCGCGTGCAGTGGTAGAAATTGAATTTAGCAATCCGCCAGCCACAGAAATTGCGGTGGCGGAGAAAGATTTTGATGAAGCCCTAAACCGGTGAGAGGAAACACAAGTGAATATCGATATCGCGGCGCTGTCTGCAATTGAGAAACAAGAAGGCATCAGCGTCGACGACCTGCTGCAAACCATCGCTCAGGCCCTCCTGTTCGCCTATCGCGAGCACAAGGAAGCACCCGCTGCAGCAAACACCAAAGCACGTGTGGACATCGACACGGAGACCGGCGACGTTGCGGTGATCGTCAGTGAACTTGACGACGAGGGCGAGACCATTTCGGAGTACGACGACACTCCAGTCAACTTCTCCCGAATTGGTGCCTCTGCTGTTCGCGACGCGATTCTTAAGCGCCTGCGCTCGAAGGAAGCGGATCGCGCATACCAGGAATATTCCACCACGGAAGGCCATGTTGTCTCCGGGGTGGTCCAGCGAGATGTGGCAGCAAACGCCCGCGGCATGGTCGTGGTTGAAGTGGGTACAGAGCAGGAACCTCAAGATGGCATCTTGCTGCCCGCTGAGCAGATCCCAGGTGAGAAGCTCAAGCACGGCGATCGCATCAAGGCCTATGTTGTCGGCGTGAACCCAGGTGAGCACTCCATCCAGATCAACCTGTCGCGCACCCACCCTGAACTCGTGCGTGGTCTGTTTGCGCTTGAGGTACCTGAGGTCGCCGACGGGTCGGTGGAGATCGTCTCCATTGCGCGTGAGGCTGGTCACCGTTCGAAGGTATCTGTTCGTGGCATTGCCAAGGGTATTAATGCCAAGGGTGCATGCATCGGTCCACGTGGTTCGCGCGTGACCAACATTATGCAGGCGCTTGGCGGAGAGAAGATCGATATCATCGATTACTCCGATGACCCAGCAGTCTATGTGGGAAATGCGCTGGCACCATCGAAGGTTGTTCGCGTGGAAATCGTGGACCGCGAAGGCCAGGTTGCTAAGGTATCGGTGCCGGATTACCAACTGTCGCTGGCTATTGGTAAGGAAGGCCAGAACGCTCGCCTTGCCGCTCGTCTGACCGGCTGGAAGATCGACATCCACTCGGATGCGGACACTGAGGCTTAGGCCCAAGCGAAGGCAAGTTCTAATTTAGGTGACTTTAGCGTAAACTTGTCAACGGCCCATTTTCTATACTTCCCTGGAATAGGAATCAACATTAAGGAGTTGAATGAGTACAGCGTCGGACATGAACCGTCGTCGTCCCATTCGAATCCGTACATGTATCGCAACTCGTCAGGCTCTGCCGGATACACAGCTTCTTCGCTGCGTGGTAGATCCAGCGGATGCGACTCGTGTGATTGCTGATCCCTCCCGGAGCCTTCCGGGCAGGGGAGCGTGGATCAGTCCTAATTTGGACGCATTTGAGCTTGCGGAGAAAAGGCGTGCCTTCGGGCGAGCCTTCCGCACGTCCATACCAATGGACTTAGGTCATGTACGCACGTACCTTGCAGAACATGCAGATGGACCCGAGAAATGAAGGAAGACCGAACACTGATGAGCGATCAACGATGAAGCATCAGCGATGAAAGTCACTAATCACGTCTAGGGGCCGGCCGCTTTCCGTGGCCGAGTACCTCTAGCCCAACCAAGAGGAGACACGTGCCCGGAAAGCTACGCGTACACGAACTGGCAAAACAGCTCGGCGTAACAAGTAAGGAATTGCTCGCCACCTTAAAAGATCAAGGCGAGTTCGTTAAAACGGCATCCAGTACTATCGAACCCCCGGTAGTGAAGAAGATGCGCGCCTTCTACGATGAAGGCAATTCAGGCGAGTCCAAGTCGGACAAGCCTGCAGCACCAAAACCAGGTGCTCCAAAGCCTGGTGCACCTAAGCCTGCAGCTTCCAAGCCTGCACCAAAGCCAGGCGCACCTGCTCAGGTACCAAAGCCTGCTGCGCAGAAGCCAGCAGCGCCTGCTCAGACGCCGAAGCCAGCTGCCCAGAAGCCAGCTGCTCCGGCTCCTAAGCCTGCAGCACCGAAGCCAGCTTCGCCAAAGCCTGCTGCCCAAAAACCAGCAGCACCTGCTCAGGGCGCAAAGCCAGCAGCGGACAAGCAAGCAGATAAGGCTACGCCGGCACCAGCTGCAGGTAGCTCTGCACCGAAGCCAGGTGGTATGCCTCGTCCACGTCCAAAGCCAGGCGGGGCACCACGCGTAGCAAACAACCCGTTCTCCACCGGTGGTGGATCGGGTCGTCCTGCTCCACGTCCAGGTGGCACCCGTGGCGGCGGCCAGCAAGGTCGTCGCGGTGAAGGACAGGGCCAGGGTGGCCAAGGTGGTCAGGGTGGCCAGGGCCGCGGTCAAGGCGGACAGAAGTCGGGCGCGAACCGCGGTGGCGGTCAGCAGCGCACCGGAGATCGTCCAGCTCCACGCCCAAGCGCAAGTCGCGGTGGCAGTGGTGGCAGTGGCGGCGGTCGTCCAGGTCCATCTCCAGCTGAGATGCCGGCACATCCAAGCCCAGGTCAAATGCCTGCAAAGGCAAGCAGCCGTGGCGGACGTGGCGGTGGCCGCGGACGTGGTCAAGGCCAGGGTCAGGGCCAAGGCGGTCAGGGCCAGAGCCAGGGCGGACCAGGCGGCGGTGGCTTCCGCGGTCGTGGTGGTCGTCGTGGTGGCACCGCGGGTGCTTTCGGTCGTCCAGGTGGCGCACCGGGACGCGGTCGTAAGTCGAAGCGCCAGAAGCGCGTCGAGTATGAAGAGCAGAGGGCACCAAACCTAATCGGTGGCGTGCGTTTGCCAGACGGTAACGGTCAGACCGTCCGTTTGCGTCACGGCGCTACCCTGTCGGACTTCGCTGAGAAGATCGGTACCGAGGCTTCGAACCTGGTGCAGGCTCTGTTCAACATGGGCGAGATGGTCACGGCTACCCAGTCGGTTCCAGAGGAAACTCTGCAGCTGCTCGGTGCCGAGATGAACTACGACGTTCAGCTTGTCTCCCCTGAGGACGAAGACCGTGAGCTGCTCGAATCCTTCGACTTGCAGTATGGCGAGGACGAGGGCGGCGAAGAGGAGCTTGAGAAGCGTCCTCCAGTCGTATCCGTCATGGGTCACGTTGACCACGGTAAGACCCGCCTTTTGGATACCATCCGTAAGACCAACGTGGGTTCCGGCGAGGCCGGTGGCATTACCCAGGGCATTGGTGCATACCAGGTCACGGTTGATGTCGATGGCGAAGAGCGCAAGATCACCTTCCTGGATACCCCAGGTCACGAGGCCTTCACGGCCATGCGTGCCCGCGGTGCCCAGTCCACGGACTTGGCTGTGCTCGTCGTCGCAGCAGATGACGGCGTCATGCCACAGACCGTTGAGGCGATCAACCACGCGAAGGCAGCAGACCTGCCAATCGTCGTTGCAGTCAACAAGGTGGATAAGCCTGAGGCTCAGCCGGACAAGATCCGCGGTCAGCTGACCGAGTACGGTCTGGTGCCGGAAGAGTACGGCGGCGACACCATGTTCATCAACATCTCCGCAAAGGAGGGCACGGGTATCGACGAGCTCCTGGAAGCTATCACCCTGACCGCCGATGCAGAGCTCGATCTCACCGCGAACCCAAACATGGACGCGCAGGGCATCTCGATCGAGGCACACCTCGACCGTGGCCGTGGCCCTGTTGCTACCGTGATCGTTCAGCGCGGTACCTTGCATGTTGGTGAGTCGATCGTCGTTGGTTCCAACTTCGGTCGCGTCCGCCGCATGGTGGATGAGTGGGGCAATGACGTCGAAGAGGCTGGACCATCTCGTCCAGTTCAGGTCCAGGGCCTCAATGGCGTTCCTGGTCCTGGCGATAACCTCCTGGTTGTTGAGGATGACCGTGTGGCTCGCCAGATCGCTGCTCAGCGTGATGCTCGTCAGCGCTCCGCAATGCAGGCTCGTCGCAAGAAGCGTGTCTCCCTGGAGAACCTGGATCAGGTGCTCAAGGAAACCTCCACGCTCAACCTCATTCTCAAGGGCGACAACGCAGGTTCTGTCGAAGCGCTCGAGGATGCGTTGCTCAAGATCGATGTCGACGATGAGGTCGAGGTCAACATCATCGACCGTGGCGTCGGTGCTGTGACCCAGACCAACGTCACCCTGGCAGCGGCTTCCGACGCAGTGATCATTGCCTTCAACGTTCGCGCTGAGGGTAAGGCCACCGAGGAAGCTAACGAAGAGGGCGTAGATATTCGCTACTACTCCGTTATCTACCAGGCAATCGACGATGTTGAGGCTGCTCTTAAGGGCATGCTCAAGCCAATCTACGAGGAGCGCGAAGTTGGTGTCGCGGAGATCCGTCAGATCTTCAAGGCTTCTGCCGTTGGCCTCATCGCAGGTTGTATGGTCACCGAGGGCAAGGTCATCCGCAATGGCAAGGCTCGCCTTGTCCGCGATGGCAATGTCATCAACGACAACGTCACCATCGAGTCCCTGCGTCGCGAGAAGGACGATGTCAACGAAGTCCTCAAGGGCTACGAATGCGGTATGGTTTTGTCCTACCCAGACATCCAGGTCGATGACCAGATTCAGGTCTACGAAATGGTTGAGGTCCCACGCGAGGGCTAAAGCATTTGCTTGACGACGATTACCCCACCGCCACGGTTGCTTACCGCGGCGGTGGGGTTTCATGTTGCTAGATTGGTTAAGTTACACATTGCTGCGTGCACGGGGTACGATTTGGCAAGAATTGTGAAAATCTTGAGATAAGGAAGTGGTCTGAGATGGCTGACAATCCACGCGCAAATAGGTTGGCGAAAAGGATTCAGACGATCGTCGCAAGTGCAATTGAGCGTCAGATCAAAGACCGCAGGCTTGAACTCGTGACAATCACAGACACTCGTGTCACCGGTGACTTGCATGATGCCACTGTGTACTACACCGTCCGCGGGAAAACTATTGACGAAGACCCGGACTACGACCAAGCTGCGGAAGCACTCAACCGTGCCCGCGGTCAGCTGCGGAAAATCGTCGGTGATGATCTTTCGGTGCGCTTTACTCCAACCTTGGCATTCGAGCTTGATACCGTTCCGGAGGCTTCGGCCCGCATGGAAGAACTTCTGGCCAAGGCCAAGGCTCGGGATGAAGAGCTGGCCAAGTTGAAGGAAAACGCTCGCCCCGCCGGCGACGCAAACCCGTATAAAACCGAAAGCGATGGAGTATAGATGGCACGTTCCGAAATGGTGGACGCCGCCGGAGCGGCAGCCCTGCTCACCAACGCTGAATCGGTAGCTGTGGTCACCCACGTGCAACCGGACGCCGACGCGATCGGGTCGGCGAGCGCTCTCTCGCAGGCATTGAAGCAGATGGGCAAGACTGTCCATACGCTCATCGGGCAGCCTTTTGATTACCCGGAGAATCTGAATTGTATTCCTGGTTCCGAGGATGTTGTCTTGACGGATCAGCTTCCGGCGACAGATCTCGTCGTCACCGTGGATTGCGCATCGCGCGACCGCACCGGAACTCTCGAACCGGCAATCAGCTTGGTGGCTGAGAAGGTACTGGTTATCGACCATCACAAGTCCAACCCGGCCTATGGTGCCTACAACATTATCCAGACCGCCGAGTCCACCACGACGGTGCTGCGTTCCATTTTTGAATATCTCGATATCGAGATGGATTACAACCTCGCCTTCGCCCTGTACTCGGGCTTGGTTACAGATACTGGTAGCTTCCGCTGGGGAACCGAACGGATGCATACTCTGGCAGCCGAATTGATGTCTTATGGTCTTGATTCCCGCCAGATTGCCATGGATCTCATGGATGAGCTGACCTCCGATGATATCCGCTTGATTGGTGAGGTCATGGCGGGAATTCAAATCGTTGAACGCCATGGAATTAGAGTTGCTGTCCTGACTGCGGGCCACGCCCACTTCAGCAAAATGACTCAGTCGGCTGTAGAGATGCTGATTGATTATGTGCGCGTGCTACGCGGAACCGATATCGGTGTCGTATTCAAGGAAGTCGCATGCGGTTGGTGGTCGGTGTCGCTGCGCTCGGCAACGGTAGACGTGTCGAAGATTGCAGGCCGGCTCGGTGGTGGCGGCCATGCCCCTGCTGCCGGATACTCGTCGAGTGGCAGTCCACAAGAGGTCGTCGAAAAGCTGCTCGACGCCCTCGTAGAGGAGTGAGTACCAGCGCGAGCGAAATCTCAGCACGCACAATATTTTCGCTTGCGTTTCCCGCGTTGGGTGTGCTTGCGGCAAGTCCGCTCTACCTACTTTTAGATACTGCGATCATCGGCAGGCTAGGAGCCGCGGAACTCGCGGCCCTAGCTGCGGGAACCACCGTGCAATCCACGGTAACAACCCAGCTGACCTTCCTGTCCTATGGCACCACGGCACGCGCCTCACGGTTGTACGGGCAGGGTAAAAAAGACGAGGCGATCGCCGAGGGAGTCCAGGCCACCTGGGTGGGTATCACCGTCGGGTTATTGTTGGCTACGATCGTGTGGATCTTTGCGTACCCCATCGCGCTCGCACTCACAGGCGACCCCGCAACGGCTGAACGGACGGCATCGTGGCTGCATGTGTCGGCCTTCGCCATCCCGCTGACGTTGATTGTCATGGCAGGAAACGGCTGGCTGCGCGGTATCCAAAACGTGCGATGGCCACTCTATTTCACGCTCGCAGGCGTAATCCCCGGGGCGATTGCCATCCCAATCTTCGTTCAGTGGTGGGGCCTGGTTGGCTCCGCTGCGGCTAACGTTTTGGGTGTTTCGATCACCGCGAGCTGTTTCCTGATCGCCTTGATCAGGCAACACCGCGGCGATTGGCGGCCACGCTGGTCAATCATGAAACGCCAGCTGGTGCTGGGGCGCGACCTTATCTTGCGCTCACTGTCCTTCCAAATTGCATTCATCTCGGCGGCTGCCGTGGCCGCGCGCGTCGGGGTAGCGGCACTGGCGGCGCACCAGATCATGTTGCAGCTGTGGAACTTCATCACGCTCGTGCTTGATTCGCTGGCGATTGCCGCTCAAACCCTTACCGGTGCGGCCCTCGGTAGCGGCAATGTGAACAATGCCCGCGAAGTGGGCACGAAGGTGACTCTCTACTCCACGGTTTTCGCGGCAGGTCTTGCGGTTATCTTTGGTGTCGGCGCCCCGTGGATCCAGCGCATCTTTACTACCGATCAGGCCGTGCTCGACCAGATGGCCACCCCCTGGTGGATCCTGCTTGCGATGATCGTGGCCGGTGGCGTTGTCTTTGCCCTCGATGGTGTGTTGCTCGGTGCCAGCGACGCGGTGTTCCTGCGCAATCTGACTATTGTCTCGGTGTTGCTCGGATTCCTGCCCGGAGTCTGGATCAGCTATCTCGTCGATGGCGGTCTCACCGGAATTTGGGTCGGGCTGCTGGTCTTTATTCTGATCCGGATGGTCGGCGTGGTGGTTCGGTTCCGTTCGATGGCCTGGGCCGTGGTAGACAAGTAGGATATGACCACCACTTTGTGGGCCGTGTCGGATCTTCACGCCGCGGTCAAATCCAACCACGAGCGAATTGACGCACTCGTGCCACCGAACCCCGAGGATTGGCTAATCGTCGCGGGAGACGTCGCCGAGCGCTCCGAGATGGTTGTCAGGGTGCTGTGGGAACTCTCGCGCAGGTACGCGAAAGTCATTTGGGTGCCGGGGAATCACGAGCTGTTTTCGCGCAGCGCCGATCGTTTTCGGGGGCGCGCAAAATATGATGAGCTGGTGCGCGAGCTTCGCCAGATTGGGGTTGTGACTCCAGAAGATGACTATCCCAAGTTCGGGGATATCACCATCGTGCCGCTGTTTACCCTCTACGATTACTCTTTCCGCGGCCCCGGCATGAGCGTGGAAGAGGCCATCGAGGCGGCGCAAGACAAGCAAATCATGATGACCGACGAGGTGGCCATCGCACCCTTCGTCGATATCCGTGCCTGGTGCTGGGATCGGTTGGCGTATTCCGTAAAGCGCCTTTCAAAGATTAAAGGCCCGACGGTACTGGTCAATCACTGGCCACTCGTCCAAGAACCCACATTGATGCTGCGCTGGCCAGAGATTGCACTGTGGTGTGGCACGCGGCACACGCGCGGATGGGCGAAGCGCTACAACGCCGAGGCCGTCATTTACGGTCACTTGCACATGCCGACAGAGATGCTTGTCGACGATGTCAAGCACGTGGAAGTTTCGCTGGGCTACCCCAAGGAGTGGACTAGGCATGAGCACGGCCTGCCTTGGCCATACCCGGTACTGGAGGTGAACTAATGCAAGACCTCGAATTGTTTCCCCCCAGTGCCCGCTATGTCTACATTCTCACCGATGAAGAAGAGTCGGATCTGACGAACTTCTCCGAGCTTGACCCCTTGGAGCAGTACGTTGTTGCTCACTCGGTGGGCAGGCGGCGCGCGGAATTCGGCGACGCGAGATGGTGCGCACACCGCGCCTTGCAAGAGCTGGGCGTAGATAACCCCGGGCCAATTTTGAAAGGTGAGCGTGGCATGCCACTGTGGCCCAAAGGCTACACCGGCTCGATGACACACACCGATGGGTTCCGAGCCGCCGTGGTCGCCCCGATTTCCAAAGTCAGATCGTTGGGCATCGACGCCGAACCCGCATTAGAACTGCCCCCCGGAGTGCTTGACCAGATTGCTCGGCCTGGGGAACTCCCGCAGCTCAAGGAGTTGGAGGCCCAAGGAGTAAGCTTCGGCGACCGCTTGCTTTTTTGCGCCAAAGAAGCCGTGTATAAAGCGTGGTTTCCTATGACGCACCGCTGGCTGGGCTTCGACGACGCCGAGATTGATCTGCGCGCCGACGGTACCTTCATCGCCTACCTGCTGGTGCGCCCCACCCCGGTGCCCTTCATTGAGGGCCGCTGGGTCAAGCGCAATAAGTACGTGATCGCCTCGACTTTTGTTCTATAGCTGTTTTATAGCGTAGAAGGCCTGGCCACGAACACGGTGGACAGGCGCTTGCCCTTTTCCGCCACCAGGGCAACAACGCGCCCATCGGGTCCGACAGCAGCGTGCACACCCTCAAGTCCACGGGGCTCGAGCCATTTGCCCATGGCCAGTGCCTCGTACTCGTCAGCGGTGACGTCCAGGGTCGGCCAGGCGCGCTTCATCGCCTCATCCAGACCCATGGAAAACTCCGGCGCCTCCTCCAACTCGTCGAGCGTGCGGGCGGAATCAAGGGTGAAGGAGCCGACAGTTTCTCGTCGTAAAGCGATCAAATGCCCTCCCACGCCGAGGCGCGCGCCGAGGTCGCGGGCGATCGCGCGGATATAAGTACCCGAGGAACAGTGCACGCGCACGTCCACATCCACTAGCTGACCGTGGCGACGAATCTCCAACACATCGAAGCTAAACACCGTAATCTCGCGCGGCTCAAGCTCAAACTCGATGCCCTCGCGCACGAGCTCGTGCGCGCGACGCCCATTGACCTTGATCGCGGAGACCTTCGAGGGAACCTGCATGATCGTTCCCGTCAGTTCGGCCACGGCGGTGCGGATCGCATCGTCGCTTATCGACGACGCATCTGCCTCACTGACCAACTCTCCTTCAGCATCCTCGGTGGAAGTGGCCTGGCCTAAGCGAATGGTCGCCGCATAGGTCTTGTCGTGGGCCACGAAATGGGCCAGCAACTTGGTGCCACGCCCGATACCGAGCACGAGCACGCCGGTAGCCATCGGATCGAGGGTGCCGGCGTGGCCGACTTTCTTCGTTTTGAAGAAGCGGCGCAGGCGGGCGACAACATCGTGACTTGTCATGCCACCAGGCTTGTCTACCACGACAATGCCGGAATCAATTAGGGGATCGGTCATATTTCCAGACTATGCCGTAATCTTTAGAGCGTGGATATTTGGTACGGACTAGATTCAGTTCCCGAGCTGTCGGGGCGCACCGTGATCACTATCGGAGTTTTCGATGGTGTGCACAGGGGCCACCAACGTCTGATTCGGCAAGCAGTGGAATCGGCACAGCAAGGGGGGCACGAAAGCGTGGTGATGACCTTTGATCCGCATCCCGTTGAGGTCTTTGCCCCAGAGCGCACTCCCACGACGCTGACGTCTTTGTCCGACCGTGCGGCGATCCTCGAGTCCTTCGGTGTGGATCACATGCTCATTATTGATTTCACCAAGGAACTCGCTGGCGAGCTGCCAGAAGATTACTTCCGAAACGTCCTCGTGGACACGCTGCATGCAACCCATGTGGTGGTGGGGGAGAACTTCACCTTCGGTGCAGAAGGCGCTGGTACCTCCGAAACCATGCGGGCACTGGGCGAGAAATACGGCGTTGATGTCACCGTGGTGGACCTGTTGGTCGAAGATGGTCAGCGCGTGTGCTCGACCTATATTCGTAAGCAGCTCAGCGAGGGCAATCCTGATGTCGCAGCTCACGCGCTGGGTCGCAATTATTCGGTGACAGGTGTGGTGGAACATGGTGCCGGCCGGGGTGGGGCAGAGCTTGGCTACCCTACGGCGAACCAGTACTTTTCTGAGTCTGAGGCACTGCCGGCCGATGGTGTCTACGCAGGGTGGTTTAGCATCGTCGACGGTGACACGGAAGGCGCGATCGATGGAGATATGATCCCTGGGGTGAAATACCCAGCGGCGATCTCAATTGGAACGAACCCCACTTTTGGGGATAACGAGCGCTCGGTGGAATCGTTTATTTTAGATCGCTCCGCCGATTTATACGGGCGCACGGCGAAGGTGGAATTCGTTGCCAAGGTCCGTGACATGGTGAAATTCCATTCCGTGGACGAACTGCTTGAGAATATGGCCAACGATGTGAAGAAAACTCGTACCGTACTTGGACGAAATTCCTAGAATAGGTCTACAGTTACGTCTTGGTTTAAAAAGCAGCTTGATTAATTTGCATATTTCTTGAAGGAGAAACCTGCCTTATGGCACGAAAGATCATTCTGGATCTCGACACTGGTATCGATGACGCACTGGCTCTGGCATACGCCTTGGGTTCCGAGGAGCTTGAGCTAATTGGTGTCACCGGCACCTACGGAAACGTCCTTGTCGAGACGGGTGTTCGCAACAGCCTGGCAATTCTGGAGCTGTTCGGTCGCGACGACATCCCAGTCTTCGCCGGCCCGAAGCACGCACGCAAGCGCGATGAGTTTGAGGTCCTAGAAATCTCCGAGTTCATCCACGGACGCAATGGCATCGGCGAGGCAAAGCTGCCAGAGCCAAAGCGCCACGTTGAGCGCAAGTCCGCCATTGACTTCCTGGTGGAATCTGTTCGCAAGTACGGCGACGACCTGGTGATCGTGCCAACCGGCCCATCCACCACCATTGCGGCCGCTATTGAGGCCGACGACTCCTTCGCGGAGAACGCTCACATTGTCATGATGGGCGGCGCACTGACCGTGCCAGGCAACGTTTCCGGTTGGGCGGAAGCAAACGTCAACCAGGACCCAGAGGCCACCAACTTGGTGTTCCAGCGGGCCAAGGATGTCACCATGGTTGGTCTGGATGTCACTCTGCAGACCCTGCTGACCTCTGAGCACACCGCGAAGTGGCATGCACTGGGCACCCCAGGCGGCGACTTCCTGGCTACCGCCACCGACTACTACATCAAGGCATACGAGACCACCTCTCCTCACCTTGGCGGTTGCGGCCTCCACGATCCATTGGCAGTAGCCGTTGCCGTAGATCCAACGCTTGTGACCACCATCGACGTCAACATGAAGACGGACGTGGAAGGCTGCACCCGTGGACGTACGATTGCCGATGAAGAGCGCCTCAACGATCCAGTCAAGACCGCGAAGGTAGCTGTAGCCGTTGACGCTGAGCGCTTCGTAAACGAATTCATGGATCGTTTGACCGCCCTGGCTAAGTAGCCAGCACAATAGCTTTTTGGTGAACCGGCTCCAATCGCGTAAAGTCTTTCTAGGTCTGTTGCATTTTTACTGTGGTCCACAGCAGTAAACGCAACATTAAGACTTTTCCGAAGAATGTGGACTGAAATAAACAAGGAGTACCCTCATGGCATTGTCCACTGAGAAGAAGGCTGAAATCCTCAAGGAGTACGGCCTCCACGAGACTGACACCGGTTCCCCAGAGGCACAGGTTGCCCTGCTGACCTCGCGCATCAACACCCTGACCGAGCACCTGAAGTTCCATAAGCACGATCACCACTCCCGTCGTGGTCTGCTGCTTCTGGTTGGTCGTCGTCGTTCCATGCTGAAGTACCTCGCAGAGAACAACGTTGAGCGTTACCGTGATCTGATCTCCCGCCTGGGCCTTCGTCGATAAGCACGTCAATCAGTGAAACCCTGCGTATAAGCTGCCGCCTTCCCTTGAAAAGGGAGGGCGGTTTCTTTATTATCTGCCGATTTTGTTAGGGCCCCGAAAATTTTCAGTAGTGTTGAGCTATGGACACCAAAAACATCATCAATAATTCCGACCCCATTCGGCAGGATGATCTGCGTGGCCTGGCACGGCAGCCCGGCCCTGCAGTTTCTTTCGTGATTCCCACCCACCGCGGTGGGCCGGAAACCCTCACGGATGCCCATCGCCTCCGCCCACTTCTGGGTACGGCCCGCGAACAGCTCGCTGAGCGCTACCCCCAGACCGACTCCGATGCTCTACTGGCACCAGTGGAGACGCTGGTAAATTCCGATCGCTTCTGGCAGTCCCAGTGCGACGGATTAGCAATCTATGTTCAACCCGGTTACGCCCGCTACTTCCGTGTTGACCGAGAGTACCTACCGAAGGTAAGCGTGGGCGATCACCCGAACTTGCGCCCTTTGCTCCCGCTTTTCACCAATGACCTGGAGTTCCTGTTATTGGCCATGAGCCGCAATAAGGTGCGTTTGTTTGCCGCTGACCGGGCAACGATCACCGAACTACCGCTTGGCGAGATCCCCGCTTCCGCCGATGACGTCGAGGGCGTTTCTACTCGCGAGCCCCAAATACAACATCACGGTAGCGAGATCTCGGGTGTCCACGGACAGGGCCCACGCGATTACAACGTGCTCAACGGTTTCATTCAAGCGGTGGGCAAAGCAATAGAAAAACGCTTCACTGGCGATGGTCGCCCTCTGGTCCTGGCCACCGTCGATGAATACCGTGGCGCCATCGGCGGGTACCTTCACAACGTGGCCCTGCTCGACGACGTGGTTTCGGGCAATCCCGATCGCCTCAGCGATGTCCAGCTCCATGCTGCGGCCTGGCCGATCGTGGAGAAAGAAAATAAAAAGCGTCACGACGACCTCGTGGACCAGGTAGAACAAGCGTTGGGCACCGGGCTCGCCACACATGACCCAGCACTGATCAGCCAAGAGTCTGTCGCAGGCCGGGTAGCAACACTCGTCCTTGCGGAGCGAGCCCTCGGTGAGGTTGCGCGTGCGGAAGACCTGGATGCGGCTATCGCGAACACCTTGATCAATCGCGGAACGATTGACGTGGTCTCGGAGCTGCCTGGGGGATATGCGGTAGGAGCGGTCTTCCGTTACTAATCCTGTGCTGGGAGTGTGGGCAACGGCATAGCCCTGTGACAGTTTCAAAACTAGTCAAAAGGGGCTCTGCCTGCTAATATGACGCGAGTTGCAAAAGTTCACTATTCGGCGACACCGATGATCGCCGGGATTAACCCCAAGGAAAGGGATCCATTTGAGCAACCACACTCCGAAAAACTCCGTCGATTTCCATGTAGACGAGGAATACGGAATCACCGAAGCCACCGCCACCATTGATAACGGTGATTTCGGTACACGCACTATTCGTTTTGAAACCGGTCAGCTGGCACGCCAAGCAGGCGGCTCCGTGACCACGTACTTGGACGACGACAACATGTTGTTGGCCACCACAACTGCATCCAATAACCCACGCGAGGGTTTTGATTTCTTCCCGCTCACCGTCGATGTAGAAGAGCGGATGTACGCGGCGGGCCAGATTCCAGGTGGGTTCTTTCGTCGTGAAGGTCGCCCTTCCACCGAAGCTATCCTCGCTTGCCGTCTGATTGACCGCCCGCTGCGCCCAACCTTTGTCAAGGGTCTGCGCAACGAGGTACAAGTTGTTATCACTGTGATGTCGCAGAACCCAGAAGATTACTACGACGTTGTAGCTATCAACGGCGCATCTGCTGCAACTCAGCTCTCCGGCCTGCCAGTCTCGGGCCCTGTTGGTGGCGTGCGTATGGCCTTGATCGCCGACGATAAGCACCCAGAAGGTGAGTGGGTCGCATTCCCGAACCACACTCAGCACGAGCGCGCTGTTTTCGAAATGGTTGTCGCTGGCCGCATGGTCACCCGCAAGCGCGGTAACAAGTCTGTCGAAGACGTTGCCATCATGATGGTCGAGGCTGGTGCCGGCTCCAACGTTGTTGAGCAGGTCGCAGCAGGTGCTCCAGCCCCAACCGAATCTGTAGTGTCCGAGGGCCTTGAGGCTGCGAAGCCTTTCATCAAGACTCTGTGTGAGGCACAGGCTGGTCTAGCAGAGCGCGCGGCTCGCGAACCGCAGGAATTCCCACTGTTTCCTGCCTACACCGATGAGGTGTACAAGGCAGTGGAGAAGGCCTCCCGCAAGAAGCTCGGCTCTTTGATGACCATCCCGGGCAAGGCTGACCGCGAGGATGCGACGAACGCGCACATGGAGCAGGTCGAAGCACAGCTTATCGGCCAGTTCGAGGACGAGTACGAGGATGCCTCCAAGCAGATCCGCGCAGCATACAACGCTGTGATGAAGGATGTTGTGCGCAACAAGATCCTCACCGAGGAGTACCGCATCGACGGCCGTGGCACCACCGATATCCGTGACCTCGGCGTTGAGGTGGATCTCGTTCCTCGCGCACACGGTTCCGCTCTCTTCGAGCGCGGCGAAACTCAGATCCTCGGCGTGACCACCCTGGACATGCTGAAGATGGAGCAGCAGCTGGATTCCTTGCACCCGCAGAAGTCCAAGCGCTACATCCACCACTACAACTTCCCGCCATACTCCACCGGCGAGACCGGTCGTGTGGGTTCCCCGAAGCGCCGCGAAATCGGCCATGGTGCTCTCGCAGAGCGCGCCCTGACCCCGGTGATTCCTTCGCGCGAGGAGTTCCCGTACACCATCCGTCAGGTCTCTGAGGCGCTGGGTTCCAACGGTTCTACCTCCATGGGCTCCGTGTGTGCATCGACCTTGTCGCTGTACAACGCGGGTGTTCCACTGAAGGCTCCCGTTGCTGGTATTGCAATGGGCCTTGTCTCCGGCGAGGTCAACGGCGAGACCGAGTACGTTGCTCTCACCGACATCCTCGGCGCCGAGGACGCATTCGGCGACATGGACTTCAAGGTCGCAGGTACCTCTGAGTTCATCACCGCCCTGCAGCTGGATACCAAGCTCGACGGCATCCCATCCCAGGTTCTCTCCGATGCTCTGAACCAGGCCAAGGATGCCCGCGAGGCAATCCTTGAGACCATGGCTGAGGTCATCGACGGTCCAGACGAGATGAGCCCGCTTGCTCCAAAGATCACCACGGTGAAGGTTCCTGTGTCCAAGATCGGCGAGGTTATCGGCCCGAAGGGCAAGACCATCAACCAGATCACCGAAGACACCGGCGCGGATGTCTCCATCGAGGACGACGGCACCGTGTTCGTCTCTGCTGCAACCGGCGAGGAAGCCGATGCCGCGATCTCAAAGATCAACGCTATCGCCAACCCGCAGTTGCCTAAGGTCGGCGAGCGCTTCCTGGGCACCGTTGTGAAGACGGTTGCTTTCGGCGCCTTCGTTTCCCTGACCCCTGGTCGCGATGGCCTGATCCACATCTCCAAGCTCGGCGATGGCAAGCGCATCGAGAAGGTCGAGGACGTAGTCAACGTCGGCGACAAGATCCAGGTCGAGATCGCAGACGTGGACAACCGCGGCAAGATTTCGCTGGTCCCCGTCAAGGACGATTAAGAGCATTTCGCTTGACGACGAAAAGCTGGCCCGGAAACGTTTCCGAGCCAGCTTTTTGGGTTCTAGGAGTTCTCGATGTCGACAACGACGCGCGTCGGATTCTCCAAAACAGTCACCGAGTAGGGGCGTTGTTTGTCCAGTCCGATAAACACTTGGGTATCACCTTCGAAGACGGCACCGTGGGAAACACCCTCGATGTTGCCTGTTTTCAGGGCCCAAGGCCCCGGTTGGACCCACGGGCTGTTGGGGTCGCCCATCCCCATCGGTGTGCCGTGGATGATTAGCTCGATGTAGGCCTGGCCGGCAACTTCAACTGGGTTACCAGAGGCTTGCTGACGAGGCTCCTCAGTGTATCCCGCATGGAAGCCAGGTGTACCAGTTCCTTCGTATTCGAAGACAACCCGATCAAATCCATCGTGGCTGTCCACGCGGACATCTTTGATGACCAGCTCGGCTGGGGCGGGCTCTGTGAAAGAAGTCGAGCCAGTTGCGGCGGTGCCTAGCATCCTAGTGCCCGTGTCGGTAGTCGTTGAAGACTCAGGTGCAGCTGTACTGGTACCAGTGGCTGACGGTGCTGCTGCAGATTGTTCTTGGGTCTGGGTCTGAGTCTGGATTGTCGTGCCCGAATCTTGCCCATTTCCGTATGCGGAGCAACCTGCCAGTACCAAACCCGTAACCAGTGGGAGAGCGATTAACGCAAGTGACTTCTGTTTCATGGTGCAATTCTAACTTTTATGGTCCGATCCCACAGACTTAGTACGTAAATCGTAAGAGAATTGTTGCAAGTAGTCTCAAGTACTCTGGAGACTATGTCATCAACTCTCAGCGACCTTCGTGCCGCTAAACCCACGGTGTGGATCAACCCCGATCTCTCTTCCGTCCAGATCGCACAAGCTGACAACGACCTCACCATAGAGGACATTGACGCTGCCGAGGCGCTGCTACTGCGCGCAGCCCCGTGGTTGGAGGAGAACTTCCCGGACACGGACAAGGGGATCATCGAATCGCCACTGACTTTGTATGGCAACGTCTGGGTCAAGCTTGACTCACACCTGCCCATTAGCGGATCCATCAAGGCCCGCGGGGGAATCTACGCCGTGCTCAAACTTGCCGAGGACCTCGGCGGAACTCTCGGAGATACGGAGTGGTTTTCGAAATACACGATCACCGTTGCCTCCACAGGAAACCTGGGCTTGTCTATCGGGATCATGTCGGCTGCGATTGGGTTCAAGGTCCAGGTCCACATGAGCCGAGACGCGCGTGAGTGGAAGAAACAACTGCTGCGCGACAAAGGCTGTGAGGTCATTGAACACGATGGGGACTTTTCCGCTGCAGTGGAGTTTGCAAGAGAGGCCTCCCAACAACCTGATACGTATTTTATTGACGACGAGAACTCCCGCGACCTATTCCTTGGATATGCGGTTGCGGCCCGTCGCTTGAAAGTTCAGCTCAGTCGCAGTGGTGTGGAGATCAACGCCGACAACCCTTTGCATGTGTATTTGCCGTGCGGAGTCGGTGGTGGACCTGGAGGGGTGCTCTTTGGGCTCAAGACTGAATTCGGGGACAACGTCCACGGCTACTTTGTGGAACCCACGCACGCCCCGTCGATGATGTTGGGGCTGGCAACGCAGATGTTTAACGAGATTTCTGTAGCCGACATCGGGCTTGATGGGATGACAATCGCAGACGGTTTGGCGGTGGGTCGGACGAGCGCCTTCGTCGGCAAGCGAATGCGACGCTTGATCACTGCCTGCGTGACGGCCGACGATGCGACCTTCTTACAAGACATGCGCCGCTTCCATGCAGCTCACGGGATATTTATCGAACCGTCCGCAGCCGCGGGATTCGCTGGTCACCGGGCCTTTGCCCATCTGCCGGGCACGCATTTGGTGTGGGCAACTGGGGGAGCGATGGTACCCGAAGCAGAGCGCGAGGCCTTGCTTCAAATGGGTGATTAGTAGTCCGCGACCATTTCGACGATCTGGATGTAGTGCCCGCAGGTGTCGTCGAAAACCGCAATCTTGACTGTCCCCATGGTGGTGGGTTCCATCTGGAACTTCACGCCTTTGGCGGTGAGCTCGGCGAAGGTCGCATCAACATCGTCGACGGAAAACTGGGTGAAGGGCATTTGGTCGTTGTAAAGCGCCTGATTGAAAGCCTTGGAAGCAGGGTGACCCGTGGGCTCGAGCAGGAGCTCAACGCCGTCAGGATCCTCAGGGGAGACGAGGGTGAGCCAGCGCGCACCACCCGCCGGGACATCGTGCTTGACCTTAAAACCAAGGATGTTGGTATAAAAGTCAAGTGCTTTTTCTTGATCGTCGACGTAGATTGATGTGATGTTTATTCGCATGGGTACTATTGTGCCGAATTCGGGCCGTTCGCGCTCCTGGCGGAAAGAATTCCACGGACATCAGGCGCCGCATTGAGGATTGTCCACCCGAAACTAATACACTGGCTATTACCAATTTCTCTGAAATGATTCTGAAAAGATTAGGAGTGACACGCATGGCAACAAAGGTTGGCGTACTGGGCGCGAAGGGCCGCGTTGGATCGGCTGTAGTCAACGGTGTGAACGAAGCCGACGATTTGGAACTCGTGGCTGAAATCGATGCGGGTGACTCTCTGGACAAGCTGCTCGATGCTGGCGCTGAGGTTATCGTGGATTTCACCACTCCGGCTGCAGTGATGGGAAACCTTGAGTTTTGCATTGCCAACGGCATCCACGCCGTTGTGGGCACCACAGGTTTCGACGAGGAGCGCTACAACCAGGTACGTTCCTGGTGTGAAGCGAACCCTTCGGTTGGCGTGCTTATCGCCCCGAACTTTGCCATTTCCGCAGTCCTAGCCATGGCTTTTGCGAAGCAGGCCGCACCATTTTTCGAATCTGCTGAGGTCGTGGAATACCACCACCCCAACAAGCTTGACGCACCGTCGGGCACTGCAGTCAAGACCGCCCAGGGCATTGCCCAGGCACGCAAGGACGCAGGCATGGGCCCGATGCCCGATGCAACCGAGCAGGCATTGGAAGGCTCGCGCGGCGCTAACGTTGACGGTGTCAGCGTCCATGCAGTGCGCATGACCGGTATGGTCGCTCACGAGGACATCATCTTCGGCACCAAGGATCAGTCCCTGACCATTAAGCAGGATTCCTACGGTCGCGATTCCTTCGTCCCAGGAGTTCTCACCGGGGTTCGTCAAGTAGAGCAGCACCCAGGCTTGACCGTGGGACTAGATTCCTACTTGGGTCTATAAGCGGGCCTATAAGAGGGCCTTTAAAGCAGCTCCATCTGAAAGAAAGGGTTTTCCATGGCAGAGGTCAAACACCTCGATGTCAAGCTCATCGCCGCTACCCAATTCAATGCTCCCGATGACATTGAATGGAGTGCCGACGATAGCGCTACCGATTCTGAGGCGCTCGTCGAATTCGCCGGGCGGGCCTGTTATGAAACCTTTGACAAGCCAAACCCCCATACCAATTCCAATGAGTCCTACCTTAGGCACATCATGGAGGTCGGGCACACTGCTTTGCTCGAACACGCCAGCGCGACGATGTACATTCGGGGCATCTCGCGGGCAGCAACGCATGAACTGATTCGGCATCGCCACTTCTCGTTTTCCCAGTTGTCGCAGCGCTTTGTGCCAACTGAGACCAACGAGGTCATCGTGCCACCACTTGTCGCCCAAGATGAGGAGCTCAATCGGCTCTTTCTCCGCGCTGCCGACGAATCTCGGTTTGTCTATGAGGAGCTGCTACACGCCCTGGAAGAACGCCTCGAGGAGGAGCCAAACGCCCTGTTGCGTAAGAAGCAGGCCCGCCAGGCCGCCCGTGCGATCCTTCCGAACGCCACGGAATCACGCATCGTGGTCAGCGGAAATTACCGCACATGGCGCCACTTCATCGGTGCGCGCGCGGCCGAGCACGCAGACGTTGAGATCCGCACCCTTGCAATTGCCTGTTTGCGTATTCTCCAAGAGCAGGCACCGACGCTTTTCGACGATTTCCAGGTCACCGGGCTCAGCGATGGCTCCGAAATGGCCGCTAGTCCTTACGAGACGGCGCTCTAAGCAGCCCCTGCTTTCGGGATTGCTACTTTCAGAATCCTGACGCGAGCATTAAAATCGCAGGCAGAGACAGGGTATGTTTCAGGCAAGTAGCTGAAATGAATACAACTCCATACATATGCAATCGGCTCTTCCGGGTTCTTTCGAAAGTTGTAGACACACCGGTAGTTCACAGTAATTGCACGACACTACTATCAAGAAGGTAACCTAAAGCGTCATGGGCATTTCATTGACAGCAAATACCGGAGCTGAATACTTCGGAACCGTCGGCGTCGCCATGGTCACTCCTTTTGACCGTGACGGTGCCTTGGACGTTGTCGCTGGTCGAAAGCTTGCAGCTCACCTGGTTAGCAACGGCATCGATGCACTTGTGCTGGCCGGCACCACCGGCGAATCTCCAACGACGACGTTGGACGAAAAAGTCGCACTCATCAAGGCCGTTCGCGAAGAGATCGGCGATAGCGCCAAGATCATCGCTGGTGCGGGTACGAACAACACCGCAACCTCTATCGCAGCAGCGCAAGCATCTGCTGAGGCTGGAGCAGATTCGCTCCTCGTGGTTACTCCGTACTACTCCAAGCCCACGCAAGAGGGTTTGTTCCGCCACTATGAAGCAGTCGCGGCTGCAACCGACCTGCCTATCTGTCTGTATGACATCCCCGGTCGCTCAGGAGTCCCAGTTGAGGCAGATACGATCCGCCGCATTGCGGCATTGCCCACAGTAAAGGCAATGAAGGACGCTAAGGGCAACATGTTTGAAGCTGCCCCTCTGATTCAGGAGACAGGCCTTGCCTGGTATTCTGGCGACGATCCGCTCAATGTGCCGTGGCTCGCACTCGGCGCTACTGGCTTCATTTCAGTAGTTGGGCATGCTGCGCCCGCATTATTGCGTGAACTACGTACAAGCTTCGAGGAAGGCGACCTCGCCCGAACCCGGGAAATCAACGCCAACACCATGCAAGTACTTGCTGCACAGCAAGCGTTACTCGGTGGTGCCACTTTTGCTAAAGCAGCTCTGCGTTTGCAGGGCATTGAGGTGGGGGACCCTCGTCTACCTGTCGTCCCCGCGGATGACGCGCAGATGGAGGTTCTCCGCCGTGATATGAAAAAGGCTGGAGTCCTATAAATATGAACGAACCACGTAATCGGCCACGTAAGGTCACCCGTAAGGCTGGCCCTCCGGAGGCCGGTGACCAGGCGCCTGTGTTCCAGGCTCCAGATTCAAATCCTGAGAGCCAAAATACCAAGCCAGACAACGCTGGCCAGGCTACCTCCGAATCCAACGAAGGATCCGGCAACAACGGCAATCGCGGTGGCAGTGGCAACCGGGGTGGCGGAAACCGTCGTCGCGGTGGACGTGGTCGTGGCAGCAACAACAACAATCGCCGCAACCCAATGAAGTCCATGCAGGGTGCGGATATGACCAAGCGTCTGCCAGCCCCTGGAAAGGCACCTGCGAACGGTCTGCGTATTTACGCTCTCGGCGGTATTTCGGAAATCGGCCGCAACATGACTGTTTTCGAGTACAACGGCCGTCTGCTCGTAGTTGACTGTGGCGTGCTCTTCCCTTCGTCGGGTGAGCCAGGCGTTGACCTGATTTTGCCTGACTTCGGTCCGATCGAAAAGAAGCTGGATAAGATTGAGGCCCTCGTCGTCACGCACGGCCACGAGGACCACATCGGTGCGATCCCGTGGCTGCTGAAGCTGCGCCCGGACATTCCGATTTACTCGGCGAAGTTCACCAATGCGCTGATTGCTGCGAAGACGAAGGAACACCGCCAGCGTCCGAAGCTGCATGAGGTGAACAACAAGTCCGAGATCACCGTGGGCCCATTCAATATTCGTTTCTGGACGGTGGGCCACTCCATCCCGGATGCGCTTGGACTGTCTATCCGCACTGGTGCGGGCCAGGTCATCATGACCGGCGATATCAAGCTGGACCAGACTCCATACGATGGCAAGCCAACCGATCTGCCTGCGCTGTCTCGCTTCGGCGACGAGGGCGTGGACCTTTTGATGTGTGACTCCACCAATGCAACGACTCCGGGCTTTTCTGAGTCGGAGAAGGGCATCGAGGAGAACTTCATTCGTCTTATCGGTGATGCAAAGCAGCGCGTGATCTTGTCCTCCTTCGCGTCCAACGTGTCGCGTGTGCAGATGGCAGTGAACGCCGCAGTTGCAAACGGCCGCAAGGTTGCGTTCAACGGTCGCTCGATGATCCGCAACATGGAGATCGCCGAGAAGATGGGCCTGCTCAAGGCACCTCGCGGCACGATCATCTCTATCGATGAGGCCTCGAAGATGGCTCCGCACAAGGTCCTTTTGATCACCACGGGCACCCAAGGTGAGCCAATGGCAGCGCTGTCTCGGATGTCTCGTCGTGAGCACCGCCAGATTACGGTGCGCGACGGCGACTTGATCATTTTGTCTTCGTCGATGATTCCGGGTAACGAAGAGGCGATCTACGCCGTGATCAATAACCTGGCGCAGATCGGTGCCACGGTTGTGACCAACAAGGATGCGCACATTCACGCAACTGGTCACGGTTACTCCGGTGAGCTGCTCTTCCTATACAACGCGGCTCGTCCGAAGAATGCGATGCCAGTCCACGGCGAGTGGCGTCACATGCGAGCCAATAATGAGCTCGCAGTTTCTACTGGCGTGAAGCGCGAGAACACCGTCTTGGCTCAAAACGGCGTTGTCGTTGACCTGGTCAATGGTCGTGTGCAGGTCGCTGGCCAATACCAGGTAGGCAACCTCTACGTCGATGGTGAAACCATGGGCGAGGTCGAAGCCGATGTCTTGGCGGATCGTACCAACCTCGCAGCTGGTGGCGTCATTTCCGTGACCTGTGTGATTGATTCGCGCACCGGCCGCCTTCTGGAGCGCCCGACCGTATCCACGACCGGTTTCTCCGAAGACGATCGTAGCCTCGTTCCTGAGGTGACGGAATGGGTAGAGAACCTGATGAACGACCTGGCAGCCGAGGGTGAGAACGATCCTTACCGTATGGTGCAGGCGCTTCGTCGTAAAGTGTCTCGCTCCATTGAGCAGAAGTACAAGCGCGAGCCTGTCATCCTGCCGACCGTTGTCCCGATGTCCGACGACGATCACGCGCCGGTTGACGACGATGATGTGGCAGCAGAGCGCGAGTCGCTCTAACCGCATCATGGGTACCGTAAGTGCCCGTTAGTTTTCATGCACCTCAGCTATGCTGGGGTGCATGTCTTTTGCTCAAGCAGAACGCGCTCGCCTTGCCGATACACTTATTGAAGTTGGACCTGATGCACCGACTCTGTGCGAGGGGTGGACCTCGCGCGATTTAGCCGAGCACCTCTATAATCGTGAAAATCGGCCCATCACCAATGTGGAGAAGGTGGGGGAGCGGGCACGGCGCCACACGAAGTCGCTGGCTTATGAAGATCTCGTGCGTGCTTGGGCTGCCGGTCCGCCAAAGTTATTGCGTCCGTTTGATTCGCTGATGAACACCGCCGAGAATTTTGTGCACCATGAAGATGTGCGTCGCGGCGACGGGGTGGTCCGGGTGCGTGAATTTAGCAAGGTCGTAGATAAACAGTTGGCGAATTCAGCGGCGCAATTAGGCAAGATGATGCTACGCAAGTCCCCGGTTCCGGTGATTTTATCGCCGACGTCGCTCCCGCCGATCACGCTGGCGGATCGGCGCGGTGTGACGGTAAAGGGCGACGATATTGTTCGTGTTATCGGGGAGCCTGGGGAATTGCTGCTGTGGGTGTATGGGCGAGATGTTGCAGACGTGGAGGTGCAAGGTACTCCTGAGAACATTGCGCTGTCAAGAAGCAAGGCCTGACTGGGCTTGAGATAATACCACTGTTTTCGGAGTGGCAGATGTGAAGAATGTGAAAACTGGTACTATTCTTAGAACCATGTCTGTCAAAAGTTCTTCCTCGCGCAAAAAACCGCGCCCGAGCACTGGGCCAAAGGCCCGATCAGGCCAGGCGCGCCAAACGCGCAAGCCTGCCGCTTCGGCTGCGGTGACCCATCCACGCACGGGTGCGACGACGCAGCTCGCCGCAGCAACTTCTGATGAGCGAGTAGGCTCGGCGACGAAGGTCGTCGGCGACACGATTAGTTCCATTGCCCGGGGTACGGCACGAGGTTTAGGTTCAGTCACGCGTGGCATCGCTTCCTTAGGAGCAAACCGTGGCCGCCGGAGTGAAGATAAAAGCGACAACCTGTACGAAGACGAACAAGGTTCGAAACAAAAATCTGCTAAGGAGACGCCCATCGCCCGCAGGAAGAAAGACAAAGAACCCGTCGAACAAGAACACGAAGTAGAGGCTGTAGAGACAGACGCTGAGATAGGGACGAGAGGTCAGGGCTCGCAAAGTGGAGACACTGCCGGACTGATTCTTCTCGGTCTCGCAGCAATTCTTGGTGCTTCCGTCTGGCTTGATATCGCAGGTCCAGTCGGCGCGGCTATCGCCTCGGCAGTGCACCTTGTTATCGGTGCTGGCGCTCTTATTTTGCCGGTGGTCTTGGTAATCATTGCCATTGTCTTGATGATGGATTTCCAGGCCGATTCCTCAACCAAAGTACGTGTCGGGATCGGCGTTACCTTGATCGTCGTGGCCATGCTTGGACTCATCCACATCTTCGCGGGAAATCCAGATACGTGGGAGGCGAGAAAGTCAGCTGGTGGCGCGATTGGCGCGTGGCTGGGTGGAAGTTTGGCGGCGGGATTCTCCAGCTACGTCGCTGTTCCGCTGCTGATCTTGCTGATCATTTATGGTGCGCTGAAGGTCACCGGGATTACTGTTCGTCAGCTGTTTTCCGAGATCGGTGAGCTTGTCTCCCAGCTGGGGTCTCACAATTACACCCCGGACCCAGAGGACCCAGAGGATCCGGACGATCGCGATGATATGTATGGCCACGTCAACGATGAGCTCAGCGATATCGCCGAGGGTTCCTCGCGGCGGAGCAGGCCACGCACCCCTACGCCACGGGTAACTCGTCGCCGGCCAAGCCCGATGGAGAACTACCCAGCCGACGAATCGGAGCAGCCAACCCTGTTCGGTCGCAGTCATGCGCCTAGCGACGAGTTCAACCCCGATGCAGAACCAGAGCTCGAAGAAGAGGCGACACCAGCTGCTTCTCAGAGCGCTTCGCAAAGGTCGAGCACGCGTCGTCGTCAAGCGAAATCTGCTCCGGCGCCTGCCGTACAAGACGCGGAGGAAACCGACACCATCCCAGTGGTCGACCACGACCCTGCCGACGCCGTCGCCTCCTCGCGGGAGGCAATGCGCCAGGCGATCATCGCACGTTCCGGCATCGACGCCGGATCGGTACCGGCAACGACTCCGAAGTCGGAGGTGGAGAAGGCAGCGAACAGCGAAGCCGATGTGGCCAGCCCAGCGCGCAAGGGATCGTCGGATTACACCTTGCCGTCAACGAGCCTGCTCACCCCGGGCCAAGCGCCGAAGACGCGCACCGAAACAAACGACCGAATGATCGAGGCGATCACGGAAGTTTTCCATGAGTTCAAGGTGGACGCCCAGGTGACGGGCTTCTCACGTGGGCCGACTGTGACTCGGTACGAGGTGGAACTCGGCCCGGGCGTGAAGGTTTCCAAGATTACGAACCTGCAATCCAACTTGGCGTATGCCGTGGCCACCGACAATGTGCGCCTGCTGGCTCCGATCCCAGGTAAGTCGGCTGTGGGCATCGAGGTGCCGAACAGTGACCGCGAGATGGTGCGTCTGCGCGATGTACTTGATGCGCCGAAGATCCGCAACGATCCGGACCCCACCCTGATTGGCATGGGCAAGGACATCGAAGGCGAATTCGTCGCCGCGAGCGTGCAGAAGATGCCGCACCTGTTGGTGGCGGGTTCGACGGGTTCCGGTAAATCGGCATTTGTGAACTCGATGCTGGTTTCCCTACTGACGCGTGCGACCCCCGATGAAGTGCGCCTGATTTTGGTTGACCCGAAGATGGTGGAGCTGACCCCCTACGAGGGCATCCCGCACCTGATCACCCCGATCATTACGCAGCCGAAAAAGGCCGCTGCCGCCTTGCAATGGCTGGTCGAGGAGATGGAGCAGCGCTACATGGACATGAAGTCCGCGCGCGTGCGCCATATCAAGGACTTCAACGCGAAGGTTCGCTCCGGAGAGCTGCAGGCTCCTGCTGGATCCGAGCGCGAAATGAAGCCCTACCCAATGATCATCTGTGTGGTCGACGAGCTCGCCGACCTGATGATGACCGCCCCGAAGGAAATCGAAGATTCCATCGTGCGCATCACCCAGAAGGCGCGTGCCGCTGGCATCCACTTGGTTCTGGCTACGCAGCGTCCATCCGTGGACGTGGTCACCGGTCTGATCAAGACCAACGTGCCGTCACGTCTGGCGTTTGCCACCTCTTCGCTGACCGACTCCCGCGTCATCTTGGACCAGGCCGGTGCCGAGAAGCTGATCGGTATGGGCGATGCGCTTTTCATCCCACAGGGCGCGGGCAGACCACAGCGTATGCAGGGTGCCTTCGTCACCGATGAGGAAATCCAGGCTGTCGTCGAGGCAGCTAAGTCCCAGGCAGAGCCCGAGTACGCCGAGGGCGTGACCGAGGAAAAGGCCACCGAAAAGAAGGTCGTCGACGACGACATCGGCAAGGACATGGACGACCTCCTCGAGGCCGTCGAGCTGGTTGTGACTGCGCAGCTCGGCTCAACGTCGATGCTGCAGCGCAAGCTGCGCATCGGCTTTGCCAAGGCCGGCCGCCTCATGGATCTCATGGAATCCCGTGGCGTCGTCGGCCCTTCCGAGGGCTCCAAGGCCCGCGAAGTGCTGGTCAAGCCCGAAGAGCTAGATACCATCATCTGGATGATCAAGGGCGCCGATCCGGCCGAGGCACCCAAGGAGGTCACCCAGGAGCAATCGCTTTACGACGACGCTCCCGCCTCAGACAATGAAAGTGATTCTGATTCCGAGGACGACACACACGTTGTGCAAGCAACGTACAACCCCTCGGGAGGGGCCTTTTAAGCCGGCCTTTTAAGGAGAAATAATCTCCTTCGGGGCCCCGTCTGGCAGCTTGCCGTGCTTGTCTTTATAGCGACGAGCATAGGCACGCACTGCCGTGGGCAAGGTCTCGAAGATATTTTCCTTGCCTACCTTTTCAATGAATCCTGTCGGTTCAAGCTGCCTGTACAAGTCCTGCTTTACGCGCGCCATTGCGAATTGGATACCTTCTGCCTCCAAATGCGAGCGGAGTTTTTCTAAGGCGTCCACGGCGGTTAGATCAATCTCGGTGTTGGCCTCCGCGTTCAGCAAGAAGCACTCCACCGGTTGTTGCGATTTATCCACTGCTTCGAGTGCACGCTCGACGAAATGGTCGGCGTTGGCGAAAAAGAGAGGCGAGTCGTAGCGGAAAACGACGAGGCCTTGGATGGGCTTGGCGTCGTGGTAATCATCCAAGCTGTGCATTCCTGGAACGCCGGGAGCATAACCCAACACGTCGGAGTTCGGCGCCGTAATCCTGCGGATCAGGTCAAGGATGGATAGCGTGACCGCTACACCAATTCCGACCAGCACGCCGAAAAATACAACTGCGAGGGCTGTTATCGCTGTGATGAGCAATTCACTGCCGCGGAAGCGGCCAATCCTACGTATTTCTGCAATATCGATGAGCCGGGTAGCTGCGTAAATGACGAGGGCGCCGAGCGCTGCTTGCGGGAAGGAACCCAAAATTGGCCCGGCAAACATCAACACCATGACAACCAATGCCGCGACGACAAGAGAATATACTTGAGTTTTCGCTCCTGCAGCGTCACCCAGCACCGTGCGCGAACCGCTCGACGAGATGGGGAATCCCTGAAAGAAACCGTTGGAAAAGTTGGCCACCCCAAGTGTGAGTAGCTCTCGATTGGCATCGATGTCGTCGTCGGTCTTTGACGCGAAGGCCCGTGCCGTCAAAATATTGTCGGAGAATCCCACAATGGCGATGCCCACGGCATAAGGCAGCAGCGACCAGAATTCCAGATCGCCCAGTTCCGGCACGCGTGGGGCGGGAAGGCCGCGGGGCACCTCACCGATGACCTCGATCCCAAATCGATCGAGATTGAAAATGGCAACTGCTGCAGCTGCCACCAACAAGATACCCAACGCAGTCGGGGCTTTCGGTGCGAGCCAATTTCCTATGTAGAGCAAGACCAAGACCACCAGCGCGAGGATGACCGTAGGTACGTGCGCGGTACTGATTTGGGAAACGAACGAGGTGATTTCTTGCCAAACATTCTCTCCTTGCACGTCAATCTTGGAGATTTTGCCCAATTGGCTGACAATCATCAACAACGCGATGCCAATCAAATAGCCCACCAACACAGGGCGAGAAAGTAGCCGAGTCAGAAAGCCTAAACGCGCAATAAAGCCGATGACGCAAACAATGCCCACGGCGATGGCCAGCAGTGCTGCTACCTCGGCGTAGCGTTCGGGGCCACCGGCTGCGTTGACTAAAGCGCCGACGCCGGCGGCTGTCATCAAAGCGGTTGTGGACTCTGGGCCCAGCGATAACTTCTTCGAGGTACCCAGCATGAAGTAGATAATCAGAGGAGCAAGAGAGGCCCACAAACCTACCACTGCAGGCAATCCTGCAATCACGGCATAGGCCATCACTTGGGGCACAAGGTACGCAGCTACTGTCACTCCGGCAACGAGATCTCCCCGCAACCATTCCTTCTTATAGGTGCGGATTGTTCTAATCCCCGGAAAGATTCGTTCCCAGAGTGACTTTTCAGAAGGCATGTGTAAAAGTTTACAGATAAATGGGTAATACCCAGGGAAAATGGGCAAGTTCCATGTGGGTTTCCTGGTCAATTGTGTAACCCGGACGTGCAAGTATTACTTAGCTAAGGTAGAATCGGCCCGTATCGTGGAGGGGAGTACCCCACAATCGGTGTTGGTCGTCAACACGGATCCGAACGGCATCACAAAAAGAGGCAGTCCGGACCCGGCCACATCGGCCTAAGAGGGCCTAGGAGAGATCCTGAGAGAGCTCTTGGGCGGGGGAGACCTCCGGTCATACCAATTCAACGTATCTACGACCGGAGGACACCTTAATATGTCTGTGCCTTTTTGGGTCTGGGCAATCACGCTCATTGTGATTGCAGGATTCTTCATCTTCGACTTTTATTCGCACGTGCGCACCCCGCATGAACCCACTTTGAAAGAATCTGGGTTCTGGACCATCGTCTATGTTTGTATCGCGTTACTTTTCGGCGTGATTGTCTGGATCGTTTGGGACGGCGAGCACGGCATGCAATATTTCACCGGCTACGTCACAGAAAAAGCGCTGTCGGTAGATAACCTCTTCGTGTTCGCCCTGATCATGGGTGCCTTCAAGATCCCGCGCAAGTACCAACAAAAGGTATTGCTGTTGGGTATTGCCATCGCGTTGATCTTCCGTCTGCTCTTCATTTTGCTCGGCGCGGCCATCATCGAAGCATGGTCCGATGTTTTCTACCTGTTCGCGATCTTCCTGCTGTACACGGCAATTAAGCTGTTCTACGACGAGGCAACCGATCAGCCCGAGACTGACCCTAATGACATGACTATCATCAAGTGGCTGCGCAAGGTTGTTCCTGTTACCAAGTCGTACCACGGTGACAAGTTGACCACGAAGACCGAATCGGGCAAGTTCGCCCTGACACCCTTGTTCATCGCACTTCTGGCCATCGGACTGGTCGACGTGATGTTCGCCTTTGACTCGATCCCAGCAATTTACGGCATCACCTCCGAGTCCTACCTGGTGTTCACCACCAATGCGTTCTCCCTGATGGGTCTGCGTCAGATGTACTTCCTGCTCGACGGCTTGCTGGATCGATTGGTCTACCTCGCATACGGCCTGGCAGCCATCTTGGGCTTCATTGGTGTGAAGCTGCTGCTCCACGCTCTGCACGAAAACAACCTGCCATTCATCAACGGCGGTGAGAACGTCGCGGTTCCTGAGATCGGCACAGCGACCTCGCTGCTTGTCATTGTCGGAATATTGGTGGTCACGGTCATAGCCTCGCTGATCAAGGACAAACGAGACGAGGCGCAAGGTGGTCACCGCGGTCCTGCAACGCGCATTGACTATGACGATCACGGCAACCGTCGTCGCGTTGACCACGCCGGCCGCCACCTAGAGTGGATCGATGATCCTGCCACTTCAGGTAAGGGTGATCACACCGCGACAGGTTCTCGCGAAACCGCTCACCTAGACCCGGAGATTCATCCAGACTACAAAGATGACGACAAGTAAATAGCCAAACAAAAACGGCTTCCGTCTGAAGTTCAGGCGGGAGCCGTTTTTTCGTCGAGAAGCGAGAAATTACTTCTCCTTGAACACATTCATCACAGGATTCCACTCGCGAATGGAACGACCGGCTAGCACCTTTTCCTTGTGGAATGGGTCGTCGTTCATCAGCTGGATGGCATCGTCGATGGATGCGGGGGCCTCAAGGCGGATGATGATCAGCGCGGAGCCGAGACCGTCCGTGTATGGTCCGGAGCCAACGAGCTTGCCCTGGTCCATCAACGTGCCAAGGAACTCACGGTGAACCGGACGCAAGGCAACAACATCGGGAGCCTCATTGGCATAGGTGTAGTGGACTGCAAAATATTTCATGGGACAATAATAGCTTTAATAGGTGTGGCTATCGGTGCATTGATGGCCCGTACACGCGTGTGAATTATTCAGCAGGGTAGGCTGGTAAACGTGAATGACCAGACACATGATCAGCAGGCAGGGACGAAACCGTCCAATTTTAATCTGCCGAATGTGCTGACCTCGTTAAGGATCATTTTTGTTCCAGTTTTTGCTTGGTTGGTTCTGACCCAGCAATGGTGGTGGGCCTTTGGCGTGTTTGCCGCATTGATGCTCACCGACAAACTTGACGGCGATATTGCGCGTGCACACAACCTGGTCACCGATTTTGGCAAGATCGCAGATCCCATCGCCGACAAGGCGTTGATGATTACCGCGCTGGTGACCTTGAATATTGCCTCGACCCTGCCGATCTGGATGACGGTTCTGATTGTGTTGCGCGAGCTGGGCATTACCGTGTGGCGCATGGTGCTGCTGCGCCAGGGCAAGGTCGTGCCGGCGTCGAAGGGCGGAAAGATCAAGACCGTTTTGCAAACCCTCGGCGTCGCCCTGTATCTCTGCCCGTTGCCGGAGTGGATGGATATCCCGACCTACCTTGTCATGCTGGTAGCTGTGGTGGTCACGGTAGTCACCGGCATTCAGTATCTTGTTGACGGGAGGCGCGCAAATGCTTAAGGCACAATTGCTTTTCGACGAGCTCGTAGCCCGAAACTTCACCATTTCATTCTGCGAGTCGCTGACGGCGGGTCGGGCATGCGCCACTGTTGCCGACGTGCCCGGTGCCTCGCGGGTATTGCGTGGCGGGTTGGTCACCTACGCAACGGATTTGAAAGAATCTCTTGCTGGTGTGTCTTCGGCAGTACTCGAAGCCTATGGCCCTGTCTCGCCTGAGACGGCTAGAGAAATGGCGCGCGGGGTGCGACGAGTATGCGGATCCACCTGGGGAGTCTCGCTCACAGGTGTGGCAGGCCCAGACTTGCAAGACGGCCACCCCGTCGGCGAGGTTTATATCGGGATCTCCGGGCCGAATTGGACGGCAGCGTGGCCAGCAGCGGAATTGGTTGCACCGGAGCGCGCACGCTTCACCGTGGTTGATGGCCAAGACACACCACTGCACGTGCTGGCTGGCTCGCGGGAGGAAATCCGCACTCTCGCAGTCGATGCCACATTGGAAGGCATGCTAAGAGTCGTGCGGGAACAAAAATAGTCCCCCGTTCGTTGGTATCAATGATGGCAACTACAACAGCACTCTTAGAAAATCGGCCGGCCACGCAGGTCGCAGATCGTCCCGTGGCTGCTGCATCTCGACCAGAACCACTCCTTCGGGAGGCACTTGGTTTATCTCTGCGCGCATTCCGCGCAGACAAGGGCATGACTTTGCGTGAACTCGCGGAGCACGCCTGCGTATCTCCTGGATACTTGTCCGAGCTAGAACGCGGGCGCAAGGAAGTTTCTTCTGAGCTTCTTGCTTCTATCTGCCACGCACTTGACACAACAGTGGCTGAAGTTTTGGTGGAAGCAGCCCAGAACATGACTCTTCAAACTATGGCTGATGAACTCGCCTCCACCACGCCCGCCGCTGCGGAAGCATAGAATGGCTCGCTCCGGTACTATGTAACCGACGCGTACGGTAAAGTTCACGCAAAAGCTCTCCCTTCGCGAAAGGTCGGTTAACTCCAAATGGCTAACCCATTCAAGAAATTTTGGAACTACCTCATGGCGCTGTTCGACAGCAAGATCGAGGAAAACGCCGACCCTAAGGTCCAGATCGAACAGGCGATCGGTGACGCACAGCGTCAGCACCAAGAGCTCTCCCAGCAGGCAGCAGCCGTCATTGGTAACCAGCGCCAGCTGGAGATGCAGCTGAACCGTCGTCTGGGCGATATTGAAAAGCTTCAAGCAAACACCCGCCAGGCAATCCAGTTGGCAGATAAGGCTCGTGCTGAGGGCGACGAGAAGAAGGCCACTGAGTACGACAACGCTGCAGAATCATTCGCGGCACAACTTGTTACCGCAGAGCAATCGGTAGAAGATACCAAGCAGCTCCACGACCAGGCTCTGCAGCAGGCAGACCAGGCGAAGAAGGCCGTGGAGCGCAACTCCGCGGCTCTGCAGCAGAAGGTTGCTGAGCGTTCCAAGCTTCTTAGCCAGCTTGAGCAGGCCAAGATGCAGGAGAAGGTCTCTGAGTCCCTGCAGTCGATGAACTCCATTACCGCCAATGGCAGCCCGAACCTGGATCAGGTTCGAGACAAGATCGAGCGTCGTTACGCTAACGCGCTCGGCCAGGCTGAGCTCGCACAGAATTCCGTCGAGGGCCGTATGGCCGAGGTGGAGGAGGCTGGTGTGCAGCTTGCTGGTCACTCCCGCCTTGAGCAGATCCGCGCCGAAATGCATGGTGGCTCGATCGAATCCGGTCAGAAGCAGTCAATTGAGGGCTCCACTGATACCGGTTCTTCAAATGTCTCCAACGATGCAGTACAGCAGCGTATGCGCGAACTCCGCGGTGAGTAATTAGAATCTTAAAAAAGCCCGCCACTGTGAATAGTGGCGGGCCTTTGCGTGGCTTGTTTAATCCCCGATGCCCCGGGCTTGCAATGCTTCGGAGAGTTGCATCGCGCGTCGAATACTGCGGATTACCACCGGCGTTCCAAACGCTTGCAAGCTCATACCCGCTCCGCGAGCTTTACGAGCCTCAAGCACTTCGTTGACTGTGGCTAGCATCAGAGGGATCAGCCGGATAGTCAGCGAGATAGCCAGACTAATCGTTTCCACCGGTAGCCCAAACCGCGCAAAAGGGGCAAGGGCGCGCTCCAGGGATTCCATCAAGTCAGCAATGGTGGTGGTCAGAGTCAGCAACGCAGCAGCCGCCACGGAAGCAAACAATCCTATAACGAGCGCGATCGCCGCAGGCCACGAGTTATTCCACACCTGGAAGGCACCCAGGATGAGCAATAGGGGGATCACTGGCAGCGTCTGCTCGGCGGCAGTACGCCACGGGATCCGCGCGATTAAGTAGCCCAGGGCAACACCCGCAAGCGCGATCCCACTTCGCAGCGGCGTTGTCCCTAGTACGGCTACGACCAGGACAAACACAATCAGCGCGACCAACTTCAGCCAGGCCGGGAGGCGGTGCAAAACAGAGTTTCCCGGGACATAAGCACCTAAAGGCAAAGTTCGGATCATGGCTGCGCATCCATCTGAGCGGTATAAAATTCGATGGCCTCTTTGGCTTGTCCGTCGAAGCTCACCCTTCCGTCGTTGAGCACAAGGACGCGCTCAAAGTCGGCGATCAGGTCAAGGTCATGCGTGACGACGATCAGCTGTTGTTTCAGGGCAGCAAATTCCTTCGCGATGCGTCGTCGGTTGCGCAGATCCAACAGGGTGGTCGGCTCGTCGGCAATGATCGTCTGTGGCTCCAAGATAAGCACGGATGCGAGCGCCAGCAATTGTTTTTCGCCACCGGACAGGGTGTGCGGTGAATCGTCGCTATGTTCTTCTAAGTGGAAACGCGTGAGCATCTCTTGGACCATGGAGTTCTTTTCTTCCTTGGAGAGCTTGCGTCCCCGCAGAGAGAAAGCGACATCGTCGGCCACGCGTGGCATGATGATCTGCGATTCAGCGTCCGAGAATACGAATCCGACTTGCTTGCGAATGTGCTTGCCGTCTTTGTCCGTGCGGTAATCGTTGTAGGTGACGCTGCCGTTGGTGGGCATAATCAGTCCGTTAATCAACCGTGCCAGCGTTGATTTTCCGGATCCGTTTGAGCCGATGATTCCGACCCTGCGCTCCTCGATGGTCAGATCGACCGGCTCGAGGATGGTTGTGCCGTCGTATTCAACGGCAGCGTGGTGAAAACTAATGGTAGGCACGGGGCTGTAGTCTACTTTCCGCGACGCAGGTTAGGGAAGGCCTGGTGTACGGCCAGTGCGATGACGATCATGACGGCGACCTTAACGGCATCGGGTACGACGAAGGCAAGCTGTGCGGCTGCGGCTGCGCCGACTGTCAGATCTGCACGGAAGACCAAACCGATGGCACCGCAGATGTACTGGACCAAGAGGGCTACGACACCTGCAAGAATGAAACCGGCGGTGCGCGCTACTGCTGATTTGGACTTGGACAGGGAAGCGTAAGCAATCCAACCGGCAACGAGGGCGGAGAGCAAATAGCCAACCAAGTAGCCTACGGAGGGGCCAGCAAGTGCTGCGAGAGTGGTTCGACCGCCTGCAAGGACAGGAATGCCGATTAGGCCGAGGGCGAGGAAGAGGAGCACAGAGAGGAATCCGCGACGGGCGCCTAGAACCAGGCCGGCGAGGATGCACGCGGCGTTTTGTAAAACGATCGGGATGCCTGCGGTACCGACTGGGATCGAGACGAAAGCGAGCACAATGAGCAGTGCTGCAAATACCGCAACGTATGCGATATCAGCAGTAGTCGAACGTGTTGTGTTTGTCATGCGAAAGACCTTACTTGAACGGTGTTCAAGAAGTGTAATTGCGGTGGCTTTTCCTGTTCGAGATGCCCGTTCTTGTATATTGGGGCCCATGCGCTTGACTGAATTCCACCAACTCATTGAAGACGAGTTTGGCGATGCACATGGCGAGTGGATCGTCCACTCGCACGTGATCGCCGAGTTGGGGGACACACCCGAAGCACTCATCGAAAGTGGAGTCGATCCCAAAGTGATTTGGGAAAAGCTTTGCGACGATTTCGAAATCCCGGAAAGCCGTCGATTCGGGGTAGATCGACCTGGGAAATAGTCTCCTGGACGACACGCCGTATTCGAGCTAGCAATCGAACAGATGTGCGTGTATGTTTATGGGTGTGTCAGGCAGCAACTTTATTGTGGGGCTGCAAATAGATAAAACCCGAGGGAACCTCGAGGGCCTAGGCGGGGTCTAATACAACGACAGGTTGGCTAGGCTCAACGTATCTGAAGAAGGAAGTTTTAACTCATGGCAGCAAAGAAGAAGACTGCAGCGCCAGCATCAGGTGATCGCCAGAAGGCACTCGATGCAGCAATGGCAATGATCGAGAAGGATTTTGGCAAGGGTGCCATTATGCGTCTCGGCGACGAAAACCGTCCACCTATTCAGGCCATTTCTTCGGGCAACACCGCTATTGATGTCGCTTTAGGTATCGGCGGATGGCCTCGCGGTCGCATCGTCGAAATTTATGGCCCAGAGTCCTCCGGTAAGACCACCGTTGCGTTGCATGCCATTGCGCAAACGCAAGCGGAAGGTGGCATCGCCGCATTTATTGACGCAGAGCACGCCCTCGATCCTGATTACGCGAAGAAGCTCGGCGTAGACACTGATAACCTGTTGGTTTCTCAACCAGACACTGGTGAGCAAGCCCTAGAAATCGCGGACATGCTGGTTCGCTCGGGCGCCATTGACATGGTGGTCATTGACTCTGTTGCAGCACTGACCCCAAAGGCGGAAATTGAAGGCGAAATGGGTGACTCTCACGTTGGCCTGCAGGCGCGTTTGATGTCCCAGGCACTTCGTAAAATGACCGGCGCAATCCACAACACTGGTACAACCGCTATCTTCATTAATCAGCTGCGTGAGAAAATCGGCGTGATGTTCGGTTCTCCAGAGACCACCACCGGCGGTAAAGCGCTGAAGTTCTATGCCTCAGTACGTGCAGATGTACGCCGTATCCAGACCCTCAAGGAGGGTCAGGATGCAATTGGTAACCGCACGCGCATGAAGATTGTGAAGAACAAGGTCTCGCCACCGTTTAAGATCGCCGAGTTTGACATTATGTACGGCGAGGGCATTTCGCGTGAATCGTCCATCATTGATATGGGCGTTGAACAGGGCATTGTAAAGAAGTCCGGTTCTTGGTTCACCTACGAGGGCGACCAACTGGGCCAGGGCAAGGAAAAGTCACGCATCAACCTCAAGGAAAATCCAGATCTTGCAGATGAGATCGAGGAGAAGATTTTCAAAAAGCTGGGCGTAGGCAAGTATGCCGGCGTTAATGATGAACTCACCGATGACCCAGTGGACATGGTGCCAAACATTGATTTCGATGATGAGGATGAAGAAGGCTCCCTCGAGGTGGATGCGGAAGGCAAGGAAGCTGCAGACAACTAGTGGCACCACAACCTGATCCAGATAAACTGGCCAAGCTTCAGGCAGCGCTCAAGGCCTATGAGGAAGGCCAATCCCCAGCCTTATTCGACCGCGCCGCGGAGGAAACTCGCGCTCCCATCCGCAAGCGTGCTCTGGGGTTATTAGACCAGCGTGCGCGTTCTCGTTCAGAACTGCGTGCCAGGCTGGTGGATGCGGAGTTTGAAGCTGGCCTCGTCGATGAGGTGTTGGACAGTCTTGAGCAGGCAGGGTTGATCAATGACCGTGCTTTTGCAGCGGAGTGGGTGCGCCAGCGTTCAGCACATAGGGGGAAGTCGGCTCGCGCATTAGATCTTGAGCTCCGTGACAAAGGGGTGGCCTCAGATATCCGTGTGTCCGCCCTTGAACAGATTTCTGAAGAAACCGAAGAAGGTATCGCCAGGGGAGTTGCCGAGAAGAAAGCTCGCAGCATCAAATCGCCCCCGGTAGATCGTGCTGAATACGACAAATTTCTGCGTCGGATCGTCGGAGCGCTTGCACGCCGAGGCTTTTCTTCTGGGCTGAGCTTCTCTATTGCTAAGGGCGAACTGGATAAACGAATCGACGAGCTGGACTAGTGCTTACTCGTCGGGGTTATCTATCTTTTGGTAACCAGGAGCATGCCAGTCGGCGTTGACATTGTCCTTCGTATCGATGCCTTGGGTCTTCTCTTGCGGAACATTGGCGAACACGTTCTTGCGCGCACGCCCTGCACGGAGCTGCTTTTCTACGCGCACTGCGAGTTCGGAGAGCGACCAGTTGATCACGATCATGATAATGGCGACAACAACCAGAGATGCAAGGAAGTTCTGGTTTGCGGAGGCAGACTGAATGCCGGAGCGGACCACCTCAATGTAGCCAATCTGATATCCGAGTGCGGAGTCCTTCAGAGCGATCACCATCTGTGCAATCAGCGCAGGAAGCATGGCAGCGATGGACTGGGGCAGCAGGATTCTCCACATCGTTTGGCGATGCGACAATCCAAGTGCCTTGGCAGCTTCAGTTTGGCCCTTGGGGAGAGAGCGAATGCCAGCACGCAAGATCTCTGCAATAACCGAGCCGTTGTACAACGTCAATGCAAACACAACAGCAGAGAATGCGAGTTGCCGAGGTGGCACAACGTGGTACACCGCGAAGAGTTGGTAGGCAAAGATCATCAGCAAAAGCACGGGAATAGCGCGGAAGAACTCGACTATGACAGCGCAGAACCAGCGGACGAGTTTCACCTCTGAAAGTCGACCAAGACCAAAGATGACACCGAAAACCAGAGCCAAGATAATACTAAATACTGCAGCCTTGATCGTTCCCCACAGACCGGGCAGGAGATAGGTTGTCCAGGTGTTGGACTGCAGAAATGGGGTCCACTTTGCGGCGGTCAGCTGTCCGTTTGAAGCAAGCGTATCGATGACCCACCACAGCACCAATGCCGCAACAATCAGAGTGAGAATTGTGTAGATGCGGTTATTTCGGCGCCCGACGGGGCCGGGAGCATCGTAAAGAACAGTTGCGCGAACAGCCATTATTTCTTCACCGCCAAGCGTTCGGAAAGTCGGCCCAGGTACAGGCCCATTGGAAGAGTAAGGATGATAAATCCAAGCGCGAAGACACCGAAGATTACGAAGAGCTGGTTCGCATGGAACTCGATCGTGGATTTCATCAGCAGCGATGCTTCGGCAACACCAATCACCGATGCGATCGTGGTGTTCTTCGTCAAAGCGATCAGTGTGTTACCCAACGGCACAATGGCTGCTCTTAGGGCCTGCGGGAAGACTATCAGACGGAATGTGTCGCTGAAGCCAAGTCCGATGGAGCGAGCTGCTTCGGCTTGGCCGAAGTCAACTGTATTGATGCCACTTCGCAAGGATTCCGCGACGAAACACGAGGTGTAGAGAATGAAGCCCAAGACCGCAAGCCTGAAGTTTTGATCAGCCAAGAAAGTAGAGGAATCTCGGCTTGCCAAAGTAAGGCCGAGATTTTGATACAGGCCAAAGGAGCAGAACAACACCACCAGAGTCAGCGGAGTGTTGCGCACCGTGTTGATATAAAAGCCTGCAATATTTCGGAGTATGCCCAACGGAGAAACACGCATGGCCGTCAAGATGATACCAAGGATCATCGAGCCGATAGCCGAGTAAAAGGTCAACTTGATCGTGGTCCAAAAGGCGGGCCAAAGGTTGGGCAAAAGGTCAGCCCACATGGAATCCATGCGCGTTCCTCCTAAGGGATTGGCGGGAAATTACTTGTTCAGGAAGGAAAGGTCGCCTGGTGTGGCCTTCTCCACGCCATCGCCGCCGTCCAAGTTCTTATCCAGGAAGGTTTGGAAGCTGCCATCGTCGTACATTGCTTGTAGCGCAGTGTTGATGGCAGAGACAGCTTCCTCATCATCCTTTGTCACGCCGATGCCGTAAGGCTCGTCGGTGAACTGCTTGCCGTCGCGCAACAATTCAACGACCTTGAAATCGCCTGGCGACTGGGCAGCGTAACCACCCAAGATTGTCGCGTCAGTGGTCATTGCTTCGACGTTGCCTTGGCGCAGTGCCTCGACACAGGACGAATAGGTGTCGTACTCCTGGAGCTGAACGGTAGGAAGCTCGTCTTTCACCTTTTGTGCTGGGGTGGAGCCAGTCACCGAGCAGAGGATCTTTCCGTCGAGACTTTCGAGGCCAGTAATGTCGGTGTTGTCTGACTTCACAAGCAATGCTTGGTGGGTCAGCGTGTATGGTCCACCGAAGGAAACGGACTCCGCGCGGGACGCATTGATGGTGTATGTTGCAGCGATCATACCGACTTCGCCGTTTTGAATCATGGTCTCACGCTGCGCAGATGGAGTCTCACGCCAGGTGATCTTTGGTTCGGCCCAGCCCTTCTCCTTCGCGATGCTATTGACCACATAGGTCGCCACATCCACGTCGAAACCGGTCATCGAGCCGTCTGGCTCACGCAGGCCGAGGCCTGGCTGGTCAAACTTAGTACCAACAGTGACATTGCCGGATTCAATCTCGCCGAGCAGGCCACCGGCGCTCGAGCCGCCGGAGTTGCTGCCACAAGCAACTAACCCGGTCGAGGCAATACCGATCGAGGCCAAGATTGCAAGAGTACGGGTAAAACGTTTCATGACAATTCTCCTAGAAGTATGGAACTAGAGGTATGTAACGGGTTGAGCAACTTAGTGCGGCAAGATCTTGCCAAGGAAGTCGCGGGCACGACTCGAAGTTGGGTTGGTAAAGAATGACTCTGGGTCTGTGTCCTCGACGATTTCACCGTCGGCCATAAACAAGATGCGGTCCGCGGCTTTACGTGCGAAGCCCATCTCATGGGTCACCACCACCATCGTCATTCCCTCACGGGCAAGACCACCCATAACATCCAGAACTTCTCCGACCATTTCAGGGTCAAGGGCGGACGTAGGCTCGTCGAAAAGCATCAGCTTGGGGTTCATTGCCAACGCGCGCGCAATAGCGACGCGCTGTTGCTGACCACCCGAAAGCTGTGCTGGGTACTTCTCGGCCTGATTGGCAATGCCGACGCGCTCCAATAAGTCCATTGCGCGCTTGTTGGCATCGGCCTTGGACATTTTGCGTACGCGCCTCGGGCCGAGCGTGACGTTGTCTTTGATGGTTAAGTGAGGAAAAAGATTGAACTGCTGGAACACCATGCCCACGTCGGCGCGCAGTGTGGCTAATTGCTTGCCTTCTTCGGGCAGGGGCGTTCCATCAATTTCGATGGTGCCTTCCTCGATGGTTTCGAGGCGATTGATGGTGCGACACAGGGTTGACTTTCCCGAACCAGACGGGCCAAGCACAACGACGACCTGGCCTTTGGGGACTTCAAGATTGATGTCTTTGAGGGCTTGAAAATCGTCGAAGTACTTTTGCACGTCGGTCATCCGGATCATCGGGTTGTTCGGCGAATCTCCGCGAGATGGAAAAGTGTCCTGAGTCATAGACATAGTTTTAGTTGGTCTGTGCCATAATTACTAGGAAATTGGCAAAGTTGTTTTAACAAAGTTGTAATGTTCGGCTAATTTCGCAGGTGGGACACAGTGAATGTGGCGGTTATGACACCACCGCAACCAGCGATAGAATGCGAATCGTGGCAAGCCAAACAGTAGAATCCCCCCGTACATACGAAGTTCGCACCTTCGGGTGTCAGATGAACGTGCACGATTCCGAACGCCTTTCGGGAATGCTCGAAGACGCAGGATATGAAGCCGTTCGCGAAGGTAGCGAACCCGACCTCGTCGTATTCAATACGTGCGCAGTGCGCGAAAACGCCGACAAGCGCCTCTACGGCGCTCTCGGCCACTTGCGGGAAACGAAAGAGAACCACCCAGGGATGCAAATCGCTGTTGGTGGCTGTTTGGCCCAAAAAGATCGCGATACCGTGATCAAGAAGGCACCGTGGGTGGATGCGGTTTTCGGCACCCACAACATGTCCGCGCTTCCGACTCTTTTGGAGCGCGCTCGCCATAACGACGAAGCCCAGGTGGAAATTGTCGAATCCCTCGAGGCATTCCCATCTGTACTGCCCGCCAAGCGCGAATCCGCCTACGCAGGCTGGGTGTCCATTTCCGTGGGCTGCAACAACACCTGCACTTTCTGCATCGTGCCAAGCCTGCGCGGTAAGGAAGTTGATCGTCGTCCAGGCGATATCCTTGCCGAGGTCCAAGCGCTCGTCGATCAGGGCGTTTCGGAAGTGACCCTGCTGGGCCAGAACGTCAACGCTTACGGCGTGAACTTCGTCGACGAGGACATGGACCGCGACCGTTCTGCCTTCTCGAAGCTGCTGCGTGCCTGCGGAAACATCGAGGGACTCGAGCGTGTGCGATTCACCTCGCCACACCCTGCAGAATTCACCTCCGATGTCATCGACGCGATGGCGGAGACCCCAAATGTGTGCCCTCAGCTGCACATGCCATTGCAGTCGGGCTCTGACAAGGTGCTCAAAGACATGCGCCGCTCGTACCGGTCGAAGAAGTTCCTCGCAATTCTCGACGAAGTACGTGAAAAACTTCCACATGCCTCCATTACTACCGACATCATTGTTGGTTTCCCTGGTGAGACTGAAGAAGACTTCCAAGCGACCATGGACGTTGTTCGCCGTGCTCGGTTTACCAGTGCTTATACCTTCCAGTATTCACCGCGTCCGGGAACCCCTGCCGCGGAGATGGAAGATCAAATCCCGAAGGAGGTCGTCCAAGACCGCTTCGAGCGCCTTGTGGAACTGCAGGATGCCATCTCGCTTGAGGATAATCAGAAGCTTATTGGCCAAGAGGTGGAACTGCTCGTTCAGGAAGACGGTCGCAAGAACGATGCGACGCACCGCATGTCCGGTCGCGCCCGCGATGGCCGTTTGGTGCACTTCGCGGTTGAAGGAAATGTTGACGGCAACGTTCGCGCCGGTGACATTGTCAACGTCACCATCACCGATGCTAAGTCCTACTTCCTGTTTGCTGATTCCGGAATCCACTCGCATCGCCGCACCAAAGCCGGCGACATGACCGAAGCAGGCAAGGTACCCACCACCGCACCGGTGGGTGTGGGACTTGGATTGCCAACTCTAGGCAAGCCTGCGGATTTGCCTGCAGCTCCAAGCTGCCACGCCTAGGTCCCTATGGGCTTAGTCGTGCGAGTGGACTAGACTATCCAAGAATCAAACTTTCGAACCACATTTAGTAGCATGAAGTAGATTGAGGCTGAAAACCCGTGAGTTCACACCAACCAGTTTCCAATGGCGCGGCAGAGGCCGAACGCCTAGCTGCCCAGGAACGTAAGATTGCAACGACCGTTTCCATGGGAAATACTCGGTGGGTCCTCGTCGGCGTGATCGTAGTCTACGTTTTATCGCTCTTCCTTCCCTACATGGGTGGCATCAGTGGTCTAGAAATCCTGATCCATTCCCAGGGCGCCCAGGATGCCGGAATTAAGATCACCGAGTCGGCTTTCGTCTGGTTGTCCTTCCTTGGCATCGCTGTTTTCACAACGTTGTTGGTCATTACAAAGCGCTCCACGCCGTATATTCTGGCATGGAGTGTGACCACAGTTGCGCTGATCATGGCGCTGCTTGCACTCTGGTTGCGCCAGACAAGTTCGGGCGCCGGATCGGGTATCGGCATCTACCTGGCTATTCTGGCCGTGATCGTGGCTGAGATTGCGTTCATCACCCTTGTGACCAAGCGAAATCCGGAACAGGAGCAGGTTGCGCTGGCGCGAACCCAGATCGATGATACTGATGAGGTCGGGCACGTCCAGTTGCACGCGTCCACAAATGCGGCGGAGCGCTTCGGCGACGACAACCCGTTGCTTATCGACGATCGCCGCGCCCGCGCCTCTGAGCGTCACCGGAAGCAGGCGGAAAAGAACTCCGACAAGTAGGCTGGCCGTTGATGCGCCGGATGCTCGAAATTGGTTTTCGAGCATCCGGCTTTTTCGACCCATTTTCGAGCACGTGACCTGGGGAAATAGAATCAGATTCTCGTATGCTCGAAGTTGACGGGCGGGTGAAGTACCAAGAAAAGTTTGGCGAGTCAGTTCAAGAAGTGCTGGCCAAAGAAAGAATGCGAGAACACATGTTGCTTACTGCTGGGTTTCCCATTATGCGTGGGCATTGGAATGAGCTGGATCCCGAAAATCCACATAGCTGCCTCTTCGTGGAAAAACTCCGGCAGGCACTGGATCGATATCCGGTGCCACAGGTACTCCCACCGAGATAAATCGCAGCCTTAAATCACACCCGCTGCCACGCAGTAGTAGCTGAGATGATTTCCTCTCCGAGTTCCCGGTTGAGGTGCGCAATTGATTCCACTGAGGATGGGTAAGAGGTGTACCCAACCTGGGCCTCCGGCCAGCGTAACTGAGCTGCGGAGAGCACCGAAAACATGACGGCCCGACCCAGCCCTTGGCCGCGGTGCGGGGCAGAGACGAAGGTGGCGCCCAATTCGATCACTGATTCTTCGGCACCAGCGAAGCGCATGACCTCGCTAAATGCCACAACGGCACCGTCGCGGACAACATAAGCTGTGATCTGCTCCCCGCCCTTAGCCAGGAGTCGGCCCGAAGCATCACGGATGCGGGCCTCGGTCCAATTGATTGTGTCTAGGATTAGTTCGCCGCGGGGAAGGGTGGCGGACGAGTCGGTGTAGATGGTAGCCATCGATGCCGCGTGCTCAGTAGGAAACTGCATGTCATTGGCCAAAAGTACAGCAGAAGAAAGGGTGGCAGGTGACAATTGTAGCTTCGATTGGATCTCGGTGATCGCAGGAGAATAACCCGCCGAGGTCAAAGCCGCGGGGCCGCGGGAGTCCGCATAGCCGTGGGTGATCCAGAGTTGGCGGATGGGGCGAGCGAGGCGGGAGGACAGCTCGTCGATAAGCGAAAGTGCTCCCTCCCATGCTTGCTGTACCTCGTCGTCCAAGGGTGCGCCGGGAAGCGGGGCGATGGATGCGTCGATGGTGACGTGTGCCTCGATGACGCGCACATCCTCGAGGAGCGGAAGTGAAATCATGACCCAAGCGGCCACCTCGAGGGGGTCGCCGGAACTACCGGTTGAGGCAACAGCAGGGTAGCCGAAGGCGCCGATGTCGCGCGGCCCGGGCGGGGAGGTGCACAGGGCGAAGAGGTAGGCGTCGGATTCGGCGGAACCGGCTAGTCGCACGGCAAGGCGGGATGCGGAAGTCCCCGAGGTGACATCGCCGGTGATGTCTTGGATGGCCAGGGTCGAAGAAAATGCGTACTGGCCTAATTCCTCAGAAACAGCGGCGCCCGCCCCAGAGTCGGGGCGGGCAAACACAACAGTGTGAAGCATTATTACTCGTTGATGGCCTTGGCTGCGACATCGGCGAATTCCTGCCACTGTGCAGCCTGCTCGCGCAGGTTGGCAGCCTCGGCGGACTTGCCCGACTGCTCGGCCTTATCTGCCTGGGCGGCGAGGTCGTCGGCACGCGACTGGAACTGATCGACGCGGGCCTGGGCCTCAGGAGAGGTGCGACGCCAGCGAGAATCCTCGGCATCCGAAACACGCTTTTCTACGGCACTGATCTTGTCTTCGTACTCGCGGACCTTGTTGCGAGGAACGAAGCCGATCTCTTCCCACTTTTCCTGGAGCTCGCGCAGCTTGTTCTTCGCCTGATCGAGGCCATTTGCAGGATCGATCTGTGCGTCGTATTGCTCCAGCAGCGCGTCCTTGGCCTGGGCGTTCTCTTCGAATTCGCGGTCGCGCTCATCGTTGACTGCGGTACGCGAGTCGAAGAAGTGGTCCTGGGCGGCGCGGAACTGTGCCCAGAGCTTGTCATCGTCGCCGCGAGGGGCGCGGCCGGCAGCCTTCCACTCCGTCATCAGGTCGCGGTAAGCGCGCGCAGTTTCATTCCAATCGGTGGAGTTCTGCAGTGCTACGGCACGCTCGACCAACTCTTCCTTCTTCTTCTTTGCGGTCGCGCGGGTGCGATCAAGCTCAGCGAAGTGGGAACCGCGACGACGGTTAAAGGCATCACGTGCACGTGAGTAGCGCTTCCACAGAGCATCGTCGGTCTTGCGGTCGATGCCACGGATGGACTTCCACTCTTCCAGGATCGCGCGAATCCGGTCGCCCGTACCCTTCCAATCGGTGGAGTTCTCGGCGAGATCCTCGGCCTCGGCGGCAAGCTTTTCCTTCTGCGCGATGGCCGCGGCACGACGCTCAGCCTTTTGCTCCTTGGCCTTCTCACCGGCAGCATCGGACTGGGTGGCAATCTCAGTCAGGCGTCGATCCAGCAGGTCGAGATCACCAATCACAGCTGCAGTTGGAAGGGTTGCGCGCAGCTGCTCGGCTGTTTCGCGGATCGTTGCGGCATCCTCAGGGTGCGCAAGAAGGCGTGTTTCCAGCAGCTCAACCTCGGTTGCCAAATCGTCGTAACGCTGCCCGAAGTGCGCAAGCCCCTCCTCGGGCGTGCCCGCTTGCCACGAGCCGATCTCGCGCTCGGTGCCACCTTGGGTGACGAAGACGGTGCCGTCCTCGGCGATGCGGCCGAACTTCGTTGGGTCGTTCTTCGCGGGGGCGGGGACAGGCGTGGGAGTCGGGCGAGAAGTGGTGGCTGCACCCGGACGAGGACCTGGCTTCGGTGCGCGACTCGGCATTGCCCCAGGTGTTGCTCCTGGAGTTGGTGCAGGTGTTGCTCCAGGCTTCGGGGAAGGGGTCGAAGGGGTAGTCATAGTGATCGTCCTATTCTGCAATTCTTTGCCGCGCGACACGGCTGCCAATGAGTGTGTCCCACAAATATACAGCGACGGCACATTCCCTGTCTCCATATACCGGCCCTATCCCGGCTCAAAAGAGAAACCGGAATGAGACGGCCACGGATGATTCCTCGACACGGGCGCCAGCTGGTTAGGCTGGGGGCGTGAGTATTGGATTTCGTCCTTCTTTGATTGTGATCCCCGGCAGCCCGGCGGTGGTCACCGAACTCGCGCCCGCCGACCAGGTTGCGGCGCAGGTGCGAGAGCATGTTTCATCGCTTCTCGACGATCGCCCGCGCGAAGTCATTGGCAGTTCCGATTCGAAGTGGAAGACCTCCTTGGAAGGGTCTTTTCATGCGTGGGGCGCCGATGTCTCGGTAGGCCACGGCACAGATTTGGCGGAGCTGGTGGCTCGTTATCTTGTCGGAGAAATTGCCTCATTCCGTGATTCGATCGGTCAAGTCAACCCAAATGCCTTGACTGTGGTGGTTTTGGATGGCCCGGCTGGGCTGACTCCGCGCGCACCTCTCTCATTTATTGATGCAGCCCCTGGCGTGCATGAGAAGCTGCAGCAACTTCTTGCTGGCAGCAGAGTCGCCCCTAACTCGGAGGAGCTGAGCCAGGCAGGTGTTGTGGAACCACGGCTGTGGCTCGAGCTTGCCCAGCTTAAACCCGCCCGTGCGGAACTTCTGTTGGCCGACGATTCCCTCGGTGTCGGCCGCTACGTTGCTGCATGGGACATCGAGCAGGGCATCGAGCAAGAAATTCAGGAGGCCTAAACGTGAACACACCAATCGCTGTTGTTGGCCCCACAGCCTCGGGAAAATCCGCGCTAGGCATCGCCCTTGCCCAAGCACTAGATGGGGAAGTAGTAAACGTTGATTCCATGCAGCTGTATAAAGGCATGGATATCGGAACGGCCAAACTCAGCCTGGAAGAGCGTGAAGGCATCCCGCACCACCTGCTCGACATCTGGCCAGTGACGCAGACGGCGTCAGTTGCCGAGTATCAGCAGCGCGCGGTAGCAACCGTCGAAGAAATCCAGGCAAGGGGCAAGACACCCATTTTGGTCGGCGGCTCGATGCTCTACGTTCAATCGCTCATCGACGCCTGGGAATTTCCGCCCACCGACAAAAGAGTCCGGGCAACCTACGAAGCCAGGCTAGAAGCCATCGGGATTGACAATTTACATGCCGAGCTGGCAGCCATCGATCCCGCTGCCGCAGCAGTGATCGAGGACAAAGATCCACGCCGCACGGTGCGCGCACTCGAAGTTATCCAACTCACCGGCAAACCATTCCAGGCCTCGCAGCCACCCAAGGATGCACCTCCGCGATGGGGAACGAAGATCCTCGGGCTCAAGACCATTCCCGAGTGGCTCAATCCCCGGATTGAATTGCGTACCAATCTGATGTTTGAGCAGGGCTTCATCGACGAGGTCCGCGGACTCATCAACATCGGCCTGGTGAAAGACTCCACGGCGGGCCGGGCAATCGGATACTCACAGGTCCTGGACTATTTGGCAGGCGAAATCACCGAGGCAGAGGCCGTGGAGGCGACCATCGTCGGCACGCGAAGATATGTGCGTAGGCAGCGCTCGTGGTTCAACCGTGACCACAGAATCACGTGGCTACCAGCAGATGAATCGAACTTGAACGAGTTAGCGCTAAACTCAGTGAAGTGAATATCGACTTCCTTAAAGGCCATGGCACCGAGAACGACTTTGTGGTGCTCATCGATACCGAAAACGCGCTGGATCTCACCCTGGAGCAGGTGGCGCAGCTGTGCGACCGTCGCGCTGGAATCGGCGGCGACGGCCTGCTGCGCGTGACCACCCAGGATGGTCACTGGTTCATGGATTACCGCAACGCGGACGGGTCGATCGCGGAGATGTGTGGCAACGGCATCCGCGTCTTTTCCCACGTCCTTGTGGCGGAAGGCCTCGAGGAAGCAACTGAGTTTGATGTGCTGACCCGAGCGGGACTCAAGCACATCAAGGTCCTTTCGGCAGACGCGGAGCGCGCCGAGGTTCAGGTGGATATGGGCCACGTCGAGGTCACCGGCGTGTCCACCGCGCAGATGGCGGGCCGTGACTTCGCTGGCATCGGCGTGGATGTGGGCAACCCGCACCTCGCAGCTGTCATCCCAGGTTTGACCGAGCAGGCGCTGGCAGAAATGCACTTCGAGCAGCCCACCTTCGACACCGAGTTCTTCCCAGAGGGTGTCAATGTGGAAATCCTCACCGAGCTGACCGACGGCGAAGTTCACATGCGTGTTTGGGAGCGTGGCGTCGGCGAGACCCGCTCATGCGGTACCGGCACGGTTGCGTCGGCACGCGCAGCACTCGCCGATGCCGGCATTGAAAATGGGGAGGTCACCGTCAATGTTCCAGGTGGTGCAGTACAAGTTTCGCTTCACGACGACAACGCGATCATGACTGGGCCTTCTCGCATCGTCGCGCGCGGCCGCGCCACACTCTAACTACTTTTCTCAGCTACTGTGACGGGCCGAGGCGCTTGGCAACTCGGCGGGCATCATCCCAGGAAGCGGTGAGTTCAGCCACGCGTTCGTCGCTTATTGTGAGCAGGCGCTCCAGGGTCTCCCTGTTCAACATGGGATCGGAGAGATGCGTATCAAGACGAGAGCTGAACCGGCGTGCTGATTTAACGCGAAGTTTGAAATCCTCGATGGTCGGGTCGTTCGAATAATCCGCGGCAAGTGCTGGGTAATACAGCGTGCGATCGGCGATTGCCTCAGTAGAGGTGCCGTGAAGCAAGTTGTCATACTCGCCGATGACATCGTTGAGATCGTCGCGAGTAATGGCCAGCGAGGCACGCAAGCTGTTGAGTTCTGGATCGGAGGTGACGGCACTGCGGCGAGCAAAATACAAGGTCACAATGCCGATGATTACGGAGACCGCGATTCCTGGAGCTCCGAACCTGGCAATAAAAAGCACGGCGACCATGATGGCTAGCGTGAACGCCAGCACTTTCCATAGGTCGCCGCGAAATGCCATATTCTGGATTCTAGTCCGTTTAAAGGTCCACTTTAGTGATCGGGCCTAGTGGCCGCCGCAGCCACAGCTGTCGCCACAACCACCGCAGCCACCACCAGCAGCTTGAACGAGTGAACCAGTAAGTAGTGCAGTGCCAGCAATCACAGAATCACGCTGGGGGAGCTCCCCGTCTGGCAGGCAAACATCGAAGGGGAAAGCGCCGTCAACGGAAGCGTGAATGAAGCGCTGGCCGGTGAGCTGATTATTGCGGTATTCAGCCTCGAGCACGCGTGCCGAGAATTCCGCCGATGCGTCGGGGACAATGCTGCCATTACCTGCAGCGACTGCCTGAGCACCCTCAGAGATGATCATGCCAAGCACTTCGCCGGTTTCTTCTAAGTAAGCTTCTGCGTTTGCGTAGTATTTTGGCTCGATAGCCAGAGCCGTAACGCCGAGCTCCTGCCACTGCTGGGTGTCTTCGTCAGCGATAAGTGGACCCTGGGCAAGGTTCACCGTCACGTTGGTGATCACGTTGCCGAATGGGTCGAGGATGTCGCAGTAAGCAACGACATCGTTGAGCATAGTGACGTGGGCATTGGTGCGAGTGCTGGACTCAAAGCCTGCGTAGGTGGCAAAAGGCTCAACGGCAAGGATGTTAATTTGGGCGCCGGAGCCATCGGTGAACTGAACTAGTTGTCCGCCTCGAACCTCGCCGGTCACAGCGAGATTATTGGTGGCAATTGCGGCCTCGACCGCGTCCTGCCACTTGTCATACTTCAGGCCGATGCTTAACAAGTCGCTACTCATGTTTTGCATCATACCCGGCGGTGGTGAAAGTAAAAATATCGAAACGGTATCGGGGAACAGAATCACGATGGAGTCGGTTAAAATGGATAGAATCTATAAGAAATACACAAAGGACTGAATGACTCAATCGTCTACCAATCGTGAACGCTCCACTCATGATGAACTTTTGGAGCATGCGTTTCGTCACAATGCACCACAACCAGATAAGGCTGAAAGCCCCGGCTCTGATTTGAGCGGGCTAGTGAGCCCGACTGTCGGTGAGCTTGACCTGGAAGCTCGTAACGCCTTTCGCCGTGTCGAGCGCTCGGAGTCCGTGCGCTCCCAAGACGCGCAGGATATTTATGAAGTTGAGTATCGTAAGCTGCGCCTCGAGCAGGTCATTTTGGTCGGTGTGTGGACAGAAGGCACGACCGCCGAAGTAGAAGCCAACATGGATGAGCTCGCCGCTCTGGCAGAGACTGCCGGAGCCGAGGTAGTGGAACTTCTCTACCAAAAGCGCGACAAACCTGATCCGGGTACCTATATTGGCTCCGGCAAGGTCAAAGATCTCCGCGCCATCGTTGAGGCCACGGGCGCCGATACGGTCGTGGTCGATGGTGAACTTTCGCCAGGCCAGCTGGTCGCGCTCGAGGAAGCGCTTAAGTCCAAGGTCATCGACCGCACGATGCTAATTTTGGATATTTTCGCCCAGCACGCAAAGTCCAAAGAGGGCAAGGCGCAGGTTTCTCTGGCCCAGATGCAGTACCTTTACACCCGAACTCGTGGTTGGGGTGGCAACCTGTCGCGTCAGGCCGGTGGTCGCGCTGGTTCCAACGGCGGTGTGGGTCTGCGTGGTCCTGGTGAAACGCGCATTGAGTCGGATCGTCGCCGCCTGCGCACCGAGATGGCAAAGATCCGCAAGGAACTCGCCTCGATGAAGACATCCCGTGACATCAAGCGTGCAAAGCGCCAGCAATCTACGTTGCCGAAGATTGCTATCGCCGGTTATACCAACGCGGGTAAATCGTCGTTAGTTAATGCGATGACTGACGCTGGTGTCCTCGTCGAGGACGCACTCTTCGCCACCCTGGACCCGGCGACTCGTAAGGCGCAGCTCGCTGATGGGCGCTCGATCGTGATCACCGATACCGTCGGTTTCGTTCGTCACCTGCCGACCCAGCTGATCGAAGCCTTCAAGTCGACGCTGGAAGAAGTCCTTGGTGCGGATTTGATGTTGCACGTCGTCGACGGATCCGACCCGTTCCCGCTGAAGCAGCTTGAGGCGGTGAACAAGGTGATTTCCGATATCGTCCGTGACACCGGCGAAGAGGCACCTCCCGAGATCATCGTGGTGAACAAGATCGATGCCGCCGACCCATTGACATTGGCCGAGGTGCGCCACGCTCTCGCCGACACACACAACGTTGTGTACGTCTCTGCGCTCACAGGTGAGGGCATCGACGAGTTGGAAGCGCGCATTGAGCAATTCCTGAACACGCTGGATCGCCATGTGAGCCTCATGGTGCCCTACACCAGAGGAGATATTGTCTCGCGGGTGCACGAGGAAGGCACGGTTCGCAGCGAAGAGCATCAAGCAGAGGGCACGCTTATCGACGTTCGGCTCCCGCAGGTGCTGGCAGAGCAGTTCGCAGAGTTTGTTGTCGAGCCGGATCTGGATGATAATGACAATTCGTGACTAATAAATTTGGCTGGGACCTGCACGGCGACGGCAAAAAAATTCTTCCGGGAGCCGTAGTCGCTCCCAACGAACGGTTGAGTTGGCCCCGTACCATTGGCATCGGCATGCAACACGTAGTTGCTATGTTCGGTGCCACACTTTTGGTGCCAACGCTGACCGGTTTTCCTGTCAACACGACGCTGTTGTTCTCTGGTGTCGGCACGATCATCTTCCTTCTGCTGACCCAAAACCGCCTGCCTTCCTATTTGGGCTCGTCGTTCGCCTTTATTGCTCCGCTGACGGCCTCGGCGCAATATGGCGTGGGTGCCCAGATTGCTGGTGTCTTCGCAACGGGTGTTCTGCTCATCATTGTCGGCTTTATAGTCAAAGCTGCTGGTAAGAAGGTCATAGACGCGGTGATGCCACCAGCTGTGACGGGTGCAATCGTGGCACTGATCGGCTTCAACTTGGCCCCGACGGCAGTGGCGAATGTAGAAACTCAGCCATTAGTGGCGGTAGTTACCCTGGCCACGATCATTTTCTTTACTGTTGCCACCCGGGGCATGGCGACCCGCCTGGCTATCCTCATCGGCGTTGTGGTCGGTTGGGTTTTCGCCGCGCTGACCGGCAATATTTCCGAGGATGCTGCGCAAAATATCGCGGATGCGGCCTGGATTGGATTGCCAACATTCCATACCCCAGACTTCAGCCCCGATAAGGCGATTCCGGCAATCTTGGTCACGATCCCAGTTGTTGTCGTGCTGATTGCTGAGAACGTTGGCCACGTCAAGGCCGTATCGGAGATGACCAAGACAGATCTCGATGACCTAGCTGGCAACGCCTTGATCGGCGACGGAATTGCAACCACTTTGGCAGGTAGCTTCGGTGGCTCCGGTACCACGACTTACGCCGAAAATATTGGCGTGATGGCCGCAACCCGCGTCTATTCCACCGCAGCATATTGGGTTGCGGCGATCTTTGCGATCGCGCTTGCATTCATCCCGAAGTTCGGCGCTTTGATTTTCACCATCCCCTCGGGTGTCCTCGGTGGGGCGTGTCTGGTGCTCTACGGACTGATCGGCATGCTGGGCGTGCGCATCTGGCAGGACAATAACGTTAACTTCAATAACCCGGTTAACCTCACCGCGGCCGCGGTGGCCATGGTTGTGGGCATTGGCAACCTCTCCATCAATATTGGTGGCGTTCCACTCGAAGGCATTGCTTTGGGTTCCGTGGGCATCATTGTGCTCTACCCGCTAATGAAATGGGCTTATACCCATATTGGTGAAGGCCAGCAGGGCGCAAAGTTCTACAACTAGCCTTTTCTTAAGCATCACGCAAAAATCCCCCGACCGGCTGCCCTATCTTTGGGCGTTCGGCGGGGGATTCGTCGTGAAGCGAAATCTTACTCCGCGTCGAGGTCAGACTCGATCAGCGCGGCAATCTTGTTTACTGCCTCTGGGTCATCGGAAGAAACGATCACTTCGTCGCCTTGCTCGGCGCCGAGAGCCATGATCATCAGGGAGGAAGCAGCATCGGCCTCTTCGTCCTCGTCGGAAGCGAGGGTGATCAGGATTTCGTCGTCGTACTTGGCTGCTTCCTCGGCGATGACGGTAGCAGGACGGGCGTGCAATCCAACAGAGGAGCCAACCTTCACAGTCTTGGAGGCCATAGTGAGTTCCTTTCGTAGGGTTCTATTCTCGTTCCAGATTAGATCCAGATTAGATTCTAGGTCGATTCTAGGTGATTTAAGGCGAGCTCGGGGGCACCTAAGCAGTTGCTGTTACCGCTTCTTGTTCCAGCTGTGCTGCTTCCTCGGCAGCGTGCTCGACGGCCTTATTCGGCCAGACTTGTTTGAGCACAATCACAGCCGCCGCGGACACCACAATGCCGGCGAGCAAGGCGATGATCGCACCCCACCAAGGGCTAATAGCGAAGAGCACGAAGATGCCGCCGTGGGGAGCTCGCGATCCGACGCCCAGCGCCATCGACACAGCACCTGTGACTGCACCGCCGAGCATCATTGAAGGAATCACGCGGAACGGATCTGCCGCGGCGAACGGGATAGCGCCCTCGGAGACGAAGGAGAGACCCAGCAGCCATGCGGACTTGCCGTTTTCCTGCTCAGCTGGTGTAAACAGATTCTTGCGCAACCACGTGGCCACCGACAGTGCTATTGGTGGAACCATGCCACTGAGCATGACCGCAGCCATGATCTGGAAGCTCGCCTCGGTGCCCGCGGACAGGCCCGCGGTACCGAAGAGGTAGGCCGCCTTGTTCACCGGACCACCCAGATCGAAACACATCATCAGGCCGATGATTATGCCCAACAGCACGGCAGACGAACCGGACATAGAGCTGAGCCAATCGGTCAGACCTGTCATCAGCGCTTCCAGGGGGCGACCAAGGAATAGGTACATGACCAGGCCGACGATTAGCGAAGTCAGCAGCGGAATAATCACCACCGGCATCAGCGAGCGCAGCCAGGACGGAACCTTCCAGCTACCAATCCAATACGCCACAAGACCTGCGAGGATACCGGTAATCAGACCACCGATGAAGCCCGCGCCAAGTGCGACCGAGATAGCACCGCCGACGAAACCAGGTGCAATACCAGGCCTGCCCGCAAGCGAGTATGCCGTGTATCCCGATAGGGCGGCAACCACGAAGCTCATGGCGGCCTGGCCAATGGCGAAGAGCACCGCACCGAGGTAAAGAGCGAGACCAGAGCGATCAAAAGTAGTCAGCACGCCGTCGACCATCACATCGTGGCCTGGAAGATTTCCAATCGAGTAACCGGTGGTAATCGCCTGCCAACCGTTGGCCACGTCGTAGCCACCGACGAGGAAGCCCAGCGCCAAAAGCAAACCACCCGCGGCCACAAACGGCACCATGTAGGACACACCAGTCATCACCGCTTGCTGAATCCGCTTCGGCCAACTTTCGCCTTGCGTTGCAGTCGCACTGCCCTCGGATGCACTCGCGGCAACCCGCGGTGCGCCTGGGTTGCTTGCGGCAGCAATTGCTTCGTCGAGCATTTGGTTGGGCTCGTTAATGCCGCGTTTTACCGGAGTTTGCACGACAGGTTTGCCAGCAAACCGCGCCTTATCGCGCACGGCCACGTCGACAGCAAAAATCACGGCATCGGCGCGCTTAATCAGGGCTGGATCGAGCTGTTCACCGCCCGAGGACCCCTGCGTTTCCACATAGAGTTCCACGTCGTCGCGCGCATCCGCAGCCTGCTTCAGCGAATCAGCGGCCATATACGTATGCGCGATGCCGGTCGGGCAGGCAGTCACAGCGACGATGGTCGTTTTAGGTTTTTCGCTTTTCGACGAGTCCCCGGCCACCGCATTGGTTGTGTCAGCTACGGTTTCCTTTGGTTTCTTCTCAGCCGAGGTCACTTCAAGTACAGCGTCAACGATTTCTTGCTCTGTAGTGGCATTACGTAGCTTCTCCAAAAATGTCCCGCGCACAAGTGCCCTGGCTAGTTTGGAAAGAATCTTCATATGTTCCTTGCCGCCACCGGCAGGCGCTGCAATGAGAAACACCAACTCGGCATCGCCGTCGGGACCACCAAAGTCCACAGCTCGGCTTAACCTGGCAAATGCCAGAGTTGGAACACTTACAGCCTCGGAACGGCAGTGGGGAATGGCCACGCGACCATTGACCCCTGTGGGGGCCTGGGATTCACGCGCGAGCGCATCGGCGGCCAGCATCCCAGCATCTCTCGCGCGGCCTGCTTCGGCGACTGTCTGGGCGAGCAAGTTAATGACGCCCTCTGAGGTTGAGCCAAGATCCACGTCCAAGCTCACCAAGTCTGGGGTAATTAATGGTGCATTCATAGCCATCACTCCTTATTTGACTCGAAATAGTGGGGGTTAGTTTGTATAAGAAACTGGTGAAACGGTGGTTTCAGAGAAATTAACTAGATCTGGAGTGGGAATCTGTGTGCCGGGCAAAGACGTTGCAGCGGAACCATAGGCAACCGCGCTGCGCAGGCATTCAGCAGAGGAAAGCCCTTGTTGGCGAGCAATGAGGTAGCCAGCCAAAGAACAATCCCCGGCACCGACAGTGGAGACTACTTTGGTCGGTGGAGGAGTTGCGGCCCAGGCTCCTTCAGCAGTAATTAGGAGAGCGCCGGCCCCGCCGAGGGTGAGCACAATTTCTTGGACGCCTTGGTCTAAGAGAGGTTCTGCGGCGCTGAGTGCTGGGGCGAAGTCGCCTTCTTTTGCGGACTTTTCTATACCCAAGCCATCGTGACCGGTGAGCTGACCGAGTTCAAGGCCATTCGGCTTGATTATCGTGGGGGCCGAGCCGGGGAATCTACTCCCGAGTTCTTGAAGTGGTTGATCCGAAGTATCTACTGCAATCTGAGTACCTGGGGATTCACGATGGATAAGTTCAACGAGAGTGGCGTACCAGTCTTTAGGAGCCCCTGGTGGCAATGAACCTGCTAGGACGACAATGTCGGCATCGTGGCTCAGACTTGCAAGACGCTTCTCAATCGCCAGGATATTTTCACTGGAGAGTGTGGCGCCGGGTTCGTTGAGTTTAGTTGTGGTTCCGTCCGGTTCAGTGATGGCTGTGTTTGTTCGGACATTGCCATCTATCGGTAAAGCTTCGAAGTGCATTCCAATTGATGTGACTAGTGCAATGAAGGGATCGTTCTTTGCCGCCGGGAAAAATGCCAGTGTTTCCGTGTCAGAGAGGTAGAGCGCGTGAGCAACGTTGATGCCTTTTCCGCCTGCGCTACGCTGGGTTTTTGTCGGCCGCAAGACAGCACCGCGCGTCAATTGTTCGTCAAGACCCAGGGTGGCATCGATGCTCGGGTTGGGAGTGAATGTAAGAATCACGGTGCACCTCATTAGCGGAGTGATATCCGGAGATATTGATGGGACAAGTGGTTTGCGCCACAATGTGGACACACTAAGTATGCCCGATTGTGTCCGCTTTGCCAAGGGTTTGTGGGAATTGTGTCCAAAATCTTTCCCGGACACTCAGGAACCAATAGAAATCGGCGGGATTTTCCTCTAGGAGGCGAGGACTACTTCGATCCCACGCTCGCGAAGTTCGGAAGCAAAAGTTTCAGGCGCGTCGGTGTCCGTGATGACAACGTCAATCTGGTCAAGGGAAGCGAAGCTGACTAGATAGTCATTTCCGAGTTTCGTGGAGTCACACAGTACTACGACGTTTCGTGCGTTAGTGACCATGGAGGATTTCACTGCGGCTTCTTGGGCATCAGCCGTAGACAGGCCATGGTCGATGGTCAGTGCGTTTGTGCCGATGAAGGCCACGTCGGCCCGCATCAGCGCCAAGCTACGAAGCGCAGTATCGCCAACAACTGCCTGAGTAATGGCGCGCACACTACCTCCAAGAAGTTGGACGTTGTTTAAACCTGCACCGGAAAGCTCGAGAGCGATCGGTAGCGAATTGGTCACGATGGACCATTCATGTGATTGGGGATTTTCGGCGAGAAGATCAGCAAGGCCGTTGATGGTTGTTCCCGCATCGAGGAAGATGCTGCCACCTGAAGGCGGCAAGTAATCCAGCGCGGCCCGGGCAATTGCTGATTTTGCTGATGGGGAAGTTCTGAAACGGGTGTCCAGTGGGAATTCAGTGGTCAGAAACGATTGGCTCGCCACTGCGCCACCATGGACACGATGAACGACGCCCTCTCGGTCGAGTACCGCAAGATCTCGTCGAATGGTCTCTGCTGTGACGTCAAACTTCTGAGAGAGTTCGGTGACGTTGACGCGACCTTCGACTGCGGTCAACGAAGCAATTTGACGACGACGTTCCTCTGCATACATGGTTGGCCTTCTCGCTCTAGGGAACCGTTAAACCTCTATTCTTCCAAAGATTCATTTCCGAGTGTTTGGGAATCTGTCCGAATCCCCCCGCGAGGGTGTGAAAAATGTTGAAAGCCCCACCGAAGACGGAAAGTCTGGCGGGGCAAAGTAGCTGGGATGCTGGGGAGGGCGGGGCTAGAGACTGCGCATGACGGAGACAACCTTGCCCATGATTTCTGCTTCATCGCCCGGAATTGGCGCAAATGCGGGGTTATGAGGAAGGAGCCACACCCCCGTGGAATCCTTGTGGAATTCCTTTACGGTAGCTTCACCGTCGAGCAATGCGGCAACAAATTCGCCTTCTTCGGCAACAGGCTGCGCGCGGACAACCACCCAATCACCGTCGAGGATGCCGGCTTCGCGCATGGATTCGCCGACGACTTGCAGCATGTAGAGCTCGCCATCGCCGACTACGTCGGCGGGCATGGGGTAGTACTCCTCGACATGTTGTTCCGCCAAGATTGGGTTGCCTGCCGCAATCTGGCCCACGACCGGAATGTAATTGGTTTGCACTGACTCTGGGGGTGCTTCTTGTGCAGGCTTTTCCCGCTTCTTCAGCGGTGTTGAAGGCAGGTGGCGTAAATCAACGGCACGGGGCTTATTCGGGTCACGCCTGAGGAAGCCCTTCTTCTCCAGCTCTTTGAGCTGGTAGGCCACAGAGGAAGTGGACTGAAGGCCAGCTGCGTCACCGATCTCTCGGATGCTGGGCGCATAGCCGCGAAGTACAACGGCGTCTTGGATCACCTCAAGGATTCGCTTTTGGCGGGCGGAAAGAGTGGCCTGGTTTGGCTTCTTGTCGTCGGACTTTTTTGCGGGCATGTCTACTCCTAGTAACTAAAGCTGTCCGCGTGTGTGGCGAACCTCGTCTCGAATCCTCAAAATTAAACTTCTCCCCTCTATGTCTATCACGAAACTGCAAGTTTGTTCGACACATTCTTCTGAAGCGTGGACAAAATTTTCCCACCATGATATAAATCGAACATACGAACTATCGAACAAGTAATCGAGTTTGGTGTTCGAATGCGTCGATCATGGTGTTTATTATCAAGTTAATTCAATGGAGGAGAGACGATGACTGTACTAAATGGCAAGGTAGCACCCCGTAATCCAGCAAACCGTTCCTATGCTCAAGTTGTTCCTTCTGCTTCTACGTGGGATCTTGGCTTGCCGGGAGAGCTGAATGAAGCTGCTCGGAATTCATCAACTGTTCGAACTCTTTCGGCAAAGCGTCGAACACCTAGGCGGAATTTTGGCACCGCTGTATCGCCTGTGGCGGGGCGTGCTCAACGTATCGAAAGTCGACGCGAGCGGGGCGGAATCCTATTGGCAGGAACGTTGATGGGCATGAGCTTTATTGTCAGCGCTGCCATCGGTGGAGCGTTCGAGCCAGCAACTCCACAACCAGCAACTCCCGTAGATTATGTTGCTGAGATTTCCTCTACTGCCCGCTAACTACTTCGCCCTTAGGCCAGAGTTGACAGGCGAGTAGAATACCATCTTGTCTTGAAAGTTTCGCTCGCTGATAGAACTGGATGGCTTCCTACGTGCATTGCCCTTTCTGCCACAATGACTCTTCCCGAGTGATTGATTCCCGCATCATTGATTCAGGTACAGCGATTCGCCGTCGGCGGGAGTGCGCCTCGTGTCACGGTCGTTTTACTACTGTAGAAAAAGCCGTGCTGACTGTCGTGAAACGCAATGGTTTATCCGAGCCATTTGATCGGGACAAGCTTATTACCGGTGTACGCCGAGCTTGCCAGGGCCGTGATGTATCCGATGACGCACTCAAACGCCTCGCACAAGAAGTCGAAGAAACCGTGCGTAGCCAGGGCAGCTCCCAAATCCATGCCAATGAAATTGGCCTTGCCATTCTCGAGCCACTTCGTGCACTGGACGAGGTTGCCTACCTTCGTTTTGCCTCTGTTTACAAATCCTTCGAGAGCGCCGACGACTTTGAGTCAGAGATCCGGCTGATGCGTCGCCGTGATCGTGACTTGAATTAGGGCTCAGACTAGCGGCCGGGCACCACTTATGTGAGCTTGTCCACCATCTTTTGAATCCGGCGCTCCGATACTGGCTTCGGAGTTCCTAGCCGCTGTGCGAAAAGGCTGACTCGAAGTTCTTCGATTTGCCACATGATTTCTTTGACTTCGCGTGATTTTTCCCTGCCAGCAGGAAGTCGGTTGAGCTTTGCTTTTAGGTAGTTTTTCGTATTCGTCACTACTTCTTGGCGGTCGGCATCCTTGTCGGGGTCAATTGTCATTTCATCAAGGCGGATCTTCATTGCAGCACAATAGCGCGGTAAGTGCTGGAGATGCTGTATACCGTGCACGGTGATGGCATTTTTGGGCAACAAGAACTCCAGCTGAGCGCGCATATCGTCAATGGCGGGACCTTCCCACTTGGCTAGTTCGTCTGCCACCTGTGCGTATTCCACTAAGCCAGGAGCGATAGATACGACAGCGCGACGAACCCTTCCCGCAACCTCTGGCTTAACCTTGTTCAGCAATGCGTCGAATTCTTCCGGTTCTCGGACCGGCCCACCGTGTTCCAGCATGAGATCGCGGATCGAAGCAACACGGGCATCCTCAACTAACCCATCAGCGCCACCATGCGGGTAGTTATCTACTGCGACGCGTTGGCGCAAAGGAAGACCCTTGGTCATGGGGGCAGTCGGGACCTGAATATTCCTCAGAAGGAGAGTCAGTGTCGCGGTCATCATCGACGCATCTGCGGCAGCCTTGGTCGGGTGTACCGTAATTTTTACGCCGTCTGGGGTCGCCTCAAGCGCGGGGTATGCATCGACTGTATTCCCGTCAACCTTGGTGGAGACGATTTCAGGAACGGTGCCGAGAGTATCGGAGGTCCATTCCTCGACGGCTTTGGTTTCAGCCTTGCGTCCAGCCTTGGACATGGATGACTTAATCTGACCGGAGCGGCGTCGTTTCAGCTCTGTGAGGTTTTTATCGTGGTCGACGATGTTTCCGCGTCGGTCGATTGCAGCGTAGGTCACCTTCAGGTGAGGAGGTAGCGCATCAATGCGGAAGTCCGAACCATTAATTCCGGATCCACCCATAGAGCGCAACACCTCCGCCAGCTGATCAGTAATCCGGCCTTCGTAAGGGATTAACTTCGGTGTGGCACGTTCGGCGAAATCTGGGGCGGGTACGACAGTTTTGCGCAGAGCCTTCGGCAGCGTGCGAATGAGCTCGGTGACAAGTTCAAGGCGCAGGCCCGGTACCAGCCAGTGGAATTCTTCTTCGTCGACATTTTCCAGCAGGGGAATTGGGACAAGAACGGTCACACCATCGAAAGGATCACCGGGCTCAAATTTGTACTGCAAGTCGTAGGTGACCGAGCCTTGGTGCCACTTATCGGGAAAGTCTGTGACTGCGTCGGCGCTGTGTGCATTATCGATAAGTGCCTCTGGATTGAAGTCCAGAAAAGTGGGATCTTCTTGGCGCTTCTTCTTCCACCAAGAATCAAAATGACGTCCAGTGGTGGCAGACTCAGGAAGTTTCGCATCGTAGAACTCAAAGAGCGTTTCCTCGTCGACGACGAGCCCGCGACGGCGTACTTTGTCCTCTACCGCGGCGGCCTCGCGAAGAAGCTCCTGGTTATGCCGCAAGAACTTATGATGGGTGTCCCATTCTCCGCCAATGAGCGCGTGCCGAATAAACATTTCGCGGGCAGCGGCCTTGTCTACGCGGTGGTAGGGGACGAGTCGATCGGCCACGATTGTGACGCCGTAGAGCATCGACTTTTCATGGACCATCGCCGAAGCGCGCTTCCTGGACCACAGTGGCTCCGAGTAGGAATGCTTCAGCAGCTTCGCTGCGAGTGTTTCCACCCATGCTGGTTGAATCTTGGCAACGTCGCGTGCCCATAGCCGTGAGGTCTCAACAAGTTCGCCAGCCATGATGAACTCTGGTGGTTTCTTGGCTAGCGCAGAACCCGGGAAGATCATGAACTTTGTACCACGGGCACCGTGGAACTCCTTAGAGTTACCATCGCGCGCACCGATATTAGATAGCAGGCCAGACAGCAGCGACTGATGGATCGCGTCGTCATCGCGTTTGCTCACCACGTTTTCGGCGCGCGACCAGCCGAGTTGCTTCTCAACATCGCGAAGTTGGCGGACCAGGTCATACCACTCGCGAATCCGCATGTAATGCAGATATTCCTTCTTCATTCGCTTCCGGAAAGCATTTCCGGTGAGTTCGTCGCGGGATTCGTTAATGTAATTCCAGAGTTTCAAGCTGGAAAGGAAATCGGAGGTCGAGTCTTTAAAGCGCGCATGGGCCTGATCCGCCTGGGCTTGAAACTCCAGTGGTCGTTCCCGCACATCTTGGATGGTCATCGCAGACACAATGACGGTGACATCATCGAGCACGCCGAGCTTATCAGCCTCGACAAGCATGCGGGCCATGCGTGGATCTACCGGGATGCGGGCTAAGTCGCGGCCGATGGGTGTCAGCTGTGGCTCGTCGGTTTCTTGCAATGCGCCAAGCTCATTGAGCAGTACCAAGCCATCGCGGATGGCTTTGTGCTCGGGTGGCTGGATAAAGGGGAAATCCTCGATGGCACCCAGGCGAAGGGAGATCATCTGCAAGATGACGCTGGCCAGGTTCGTGCGCAGGATTTCCGGGTCGGTGAAGCCCGGCCGCGAATTAAAATTGTCCTCTGAGTACAAGCGGATCGCAATACCGTCGGTAACGCGGCCACAGCGACCCGAGCGCTGATTTGCGGAAGCCTGAGAGATCTCTTCAATGGGCAGGCGCTGCACTTTTGTTCGTGTAGAGTAGCGCGAAATACGAGCGGTACCAGTATCAATCACATAATGAATCCCAGGCACAGTCAACGAGGTTTCGGCAATATTCGTCGATAAGACGATCCTGCGACCAGAGTGAGGCGAAAACACGCGGTGCTGTTCCTGGTTGGAAAGACGACCAAACAGTGGGGTTACTTCCACGCCTCGCCAATGCTTGGCATCGATGGCTTCCATTGCGTCACGGATATCGCGCTCACCTGGGAAGAAGCAGAGAATATCCCCGGGTCCTTCGCCCATGAGCTCTTCGATCGCGGCGATGAGGCCTTCGTGCATATCAATATCAACGACACGGTCGCCGACAACCTGTTCCAGCGGACGGTAGCGAATTTCCACAGGGTAAGTACGCCCCGACACCTCAATGATGGGGGCAGGCTTGCCAGTTTCATCAGCAAAGTGTTGCGCGAAACTCTCCGGATCAATCGTCGCTGAGGTGATGATCACCTTTAGGTCTTTGCGCTTGGGCAAGAGTTGCTTCAGATACCCCAAAATGAAATCGATGTTGAGGGAGCGCTCGTGGGCCTCGTCGATAATGATTGTGTCGTAGGCATTGAGGAATCGGTCGCGCTGCATTTCTGCGAGCAAGATACCGTCAGTCATCAATTTCACAGCGGTGGTTGGTGAGACACGATCATCGAAGCGGATGGCATAACCGACGGTTTCACCGATGTCCTGTCCGAGCTCGTCAGCGATGCGTTCGGCAACTGTACGCGCCGCTAATCGACGAGGCTGCGTGTGCCCAATCAGCCCGCGCCTGCCCCGCCCGAGATCCAGCAGCATCTTGGGGATCTGGGTGGTCTTACCGGAGCCGGTTTCGCCAGCAATAATCACAACCTGGTTGTCGCGGATCACCGACATGATGTCGTCGCGGCGCGCTGAGACAGGTAGCTGTTCCGGGTAAGTGATTACCGGGACTGCGGCATTGATCGCTTCGACGGAGGCGGCCGCCTTGTCCATATCTCGGGAGATCGCGCTTAAGGCCTCGGGCGTGCGAGCTTTGCGAAGCCTGCGGGCAAACCTGCGTTCGTCGACAAGCGAGAGCGTATTAAGGCGCGAGTAAAGTTCCTCGCGGGAGGGAGAAATAGTAGTCATGGCTGGTAGTGAAGTCTAGTCGCAGTAAGGCTCTAGGTGTAGTCCTGCAGCACGTAGACTGGTTAGGTGACAAGGAATCTTTTGAAAGGCCAGTATTATGACTAACCCGCCGAACAACGGGTACCCGTACAACCCCGACGATGATGCGGAGGCGAACCAGTACCAGTGGGAGCGTTACGGTCAGTCGGATTATTACAGTTACGGCACGGGGCCGGGAGGCCAGCACAACCCGCAAGACCAGCAAGCAATGGTGAATACCAACGGTATGATCGACGTGTTCCGTGCTGTTGCCTGGGCTTTCCCAACGTTATTCTCAAATGCGGTGGTGTGGATTCTCGGGACGGTGATCACGGGGGTGATCCTCCTCGTAGTCATGCCACTGGGAATGGCGCTCACCGGTAATGGGACCGCTCAGACCCCGGTGATTTTTGATATTGTCATCGGCTTGCTGGGTGTGGCGCTGTCGATCTTCCTGCTGCGCGGTGCCATCTGGCAAGTTGATAAGCGCAAAATTTCCTACCGGGATCTGATTACTGACGTCAATGTGTGGCCGGCTCTGGCTACTTCGGTGCTGTCATCGCTTCTGTTGCTGGTGATCACAGGAGGTCTCGCGCTGTTGATCGGCGGGGACCAAGCGCTTGCACTGATGGGCTTTAGCAACACGCCTATTGCGAATCCGGCCGATATCACCGGGCGTGCAATTCTGGGCGTATTTATTGCTGGTGTGGCGGGCGTACTCGTTCGCCCGCTGTTGGCGTACGCAGTGCATTTCATCGTCGAGCGACGTGCAACTTCCATCGGCCAAACCTTTGTGTTTGCTTATGAAGCTGGTCGACGTAATTATTTGCGGCTTTTGGGATTCAACATCGTTGCCGGTGTGCTCGCGATGACGGTCATTGTGCTCACCTTCGGTGTGGGTGCGATCATCGTTTTGCCTGCGCTGATCTTGATTGACGCGCACATGTATCGTCAGGCAGCCGGCGGCCCGATCCCGTGGGACTCTGAGCGTGATGGCAATCCCAACCAGGGCCCGCAGAATCCGAATTACAACGGGTTCCTGTAGGCCTGCCAATACTTAGGCGTTGATCAATTCGTGGCTGGCTTCGACAGCTTCTTCATAGGCTTGGACGATCAGCTCGCCTAGGGCTTTGTACTCTTCAGCGCGTGACGACGAGGAGCGGTACACCAGGCCAATCGTGCGCTGCGCAGTAACTGATTCATCGAAGTTAGCCAGAGCAAGGCCTGGGCGACGGCATTCTGTAGCAAGCGCGGACTGAGGGACCAGCGTGCTGCCGAGCCCTGCCACGACCAACTGCAGAATCGTAGTCAGCGAAGAGGCGCGGGTTACAGAGTCGCCTACCTCTGAGGGGTTAATGCTGGCAGACCGGCATAAATCGATGACCTGGTCGCGGAGGCAATGGCCATCGTCGAGAAGCAGTAAGTCGAGCTCTTCGAGCACATCAAGCTTGAGATCTTGTTGGCCTGCCCGTGGGTGGTTCTCGGGCACGACCAATGTAAACGGCTCATCGAAAAGTGGCTGCTCGATCATGCCAGCGGTCTCGGAAGGCAAGGCCATAATAGCTACATCGATTTGCCCGTCGCGGAGTTGGTTGAGCAGGTGCCGGGTCTGCTCTTCGACGATCTTCGGCTCTAAATCTGGGTAGCCGTCCTGCAGCTTTTGCAATAGCTGAGGCAAAATATACGGTGCCAAAGTCGGAATGATGCCAAGAGTCAGCGGGCCGGTCAGCAGACCGTGTGCCCCCCGAGAGCGCGCGAGGAATGCATCCGCAGCCTCGAGGGTAGCCTTCGCGTAAGGGAGTAGTTCCTCGCCGATCGGTGTGACGATCACCTTGCGGGTCGAACGCTCAATAAGTTGGACGTCGAGCCCGGTTTCCAATGCGACGAGGGCCTGCGAAAGAGACGGCTGGGAAATGGACAGCTTATTTGCCGCTGTTCCGAAGTGCTTGTTCTCAGCGATGGTGACGAAAGTACGCAATTGCGCAAGTGTCGGCCGATACTCTTTATTGTTCATACTTATGACTTTAACTCACAAGACTTAGGTTGTGCTATCGAGAGTCACGTAATTGTTGACTTCTCACCTAAATGAAGATTTTGTGCGTGTCGGCCTCTACCTATGGTTATGTTGAGAGCGTCACCGCAGCGGGTCAAAAGGCTGGATGATGGGATCGATTTCGCCGGTGGCGATCTCTTTTGCCAACATCTTTCCCGAGATCGGACCGAGGATAATGCCCCACATTCCGTGCCCACCACAGGTGTAGACATTCGGGACTTGGGTGTGGCCAACAAGTGGCAGGCCGTCAGGAGTAACTGGCCGTGAACCTACCCATTCGTCCTCGGTGTCGGACCAATCGATGCCTTGGAACATTGGCTTCGTCGCCGCGATAATCGAATCGATGCGCGCCGGCTGGAAGGCTTCGTCAGGCCCCCGGAACTCCATCGTGCCAGCGATCTGGAACCTGCTGCGCGAAGGGGCCGGGGAACATGCCACCCGCGTCGCAGGCAGGTACACAGCGTGCTTGGCTTCCTGTTCGGTTGCCACAGTAAATGAGTAGCCACGACCGGCTTGCACCAGCGTGCGCACCCCGAGCTCTCGCGCAAGCGATGGCAGCCACGCACCAGTTGCTAAAACCACCGCATCGGCTTGCTGCCATTCACCCGTGGAAAGCTTGACGGCTGGGGTATGTGTGGAATGGACCTCGGTGACTTCGACGCCTCCGGTGATTGTGCCGCCACGTGCCTGAACCGACTCCGCGAGTGCTTTGCAGAACACCATGGGTTCGATATAGCGCTGGCCTCCCATCTTGAACAAGGCTTGGACCTTGTCGGAGAGCATCGGGGCGTACTCGAGGGCCTGCTCATTGGTGATTTCCTCGAAAGGAATGTCTTGGCCGTGGCGTTGCGCGCCGGCGACCTCGTCGAGAAAACCCTGCGTTTCCGATTCCTTCTCAAAGCCCACGATAAACGGGCCTTCGTGGGTAATTGCATCCACGCCACCGTCGATCAACTCGTCGAAAGCAGCCAGCGACGCCTTGTCAGCGGGAGTAAGCGCCGCCATCGTCTTATTCCATGACCGATTGTTAGCGCGCGCCATAAATTGCGCCACGAAAGCCCACAACTTCGGGTCAATGCGCGCAGGCACGCTCAGGGCTGCGTTCTTATCGAAAAGTGCGGTCGGGCCGTAGCGCCACAGTCCCGCGTTCGAAAGGGGGATAGTCTTGCCCGGCGCGAGCCAGCCCGCATTGCCCCACGAGGCTCCACCTGCAACACCAACACGATCGAGCACCTCGACTTCGTAGCCGTATTCCTGCAAGTACCAGGCCGTTGCAAGCCCCGTCATGCCCGCACCCACCACAATTGCCTTCGACATGTGTTCCTCCTCACAAAGATATGTTCCTACTACTATGTACCTTTGGCCAGACATTTGTTAAGACCTAGACCAGAGGATTGGCTGAATCTCCCACCGAATAGGATGAGATGCAATAATCCACCACAGGGGAGAAGGAGGGTGCATGAATCGCCCATTGGATCAGGTTGACCGTGGCATTCTCCAAGCCGTGCGCGACAACGCCAGGATACCGATCGCAGAGATCGCCACCCGGGTCAATGTCAGCGAATCAACAGCGCACCGCAGGCTTCGCTCGCTTATCGACGACCGCGTGATCACCTCGTTTAGCGCCGAGATCGATGCTGCCGCCCTCGGTTTGAACACCGAAGCCCTGGTGCAGATCCGCCTGCACCAAGGCGCTCGCAGCGCACTACGCGAGTTCGCCGTATTCTTGCGGGCTTTGCCAGAGATCCAACAGGTGTATTTCGTCTCGGGTGGCAGTGACTTTGTTGCCCACGTGGCTGTAAGTAACTCGGCCGCTTTGCGTGATTTCGTCTCCGATGTGATCAGTACGCGCACCGAGGTGGCCTCCACCAATACCTCGCTGATCTTCGAGCGACTCTAAGTATCCTGTTTCGCGCTTCTTAGTCCAGCCACGTCGCGCACGATTCCGAAGCGGTGCATGGTCACGCTGACCGATTGCTCCAATAGATAGGGCAGGAGCTCGCGGCGCCCCTCTGCAACAACGGGTTGGTCCAACACCACGCCATTGACATCCGCTACGGCCTGATACAAGGAGTCAGGCATAAGGCCTATCGCACGGACCCTGTCGGATTCTCTGATCGTGCACCGAGCAGAAACCTCGATGTCTGCAGGCGCAACTAACACTCGCACCTTGTCTAGCACTTCTGGTTCCGCGCTGAACTCCACAGGGGCGCCAGTCACCTCGGTGGCGATCACCTGGCGCAGAACCTCTCTGGCTAAGTAGTGCTTGCCTACGTGGATTTTCAGTGGCACAAGCATGGGGCGGTAGCGGAAAATGTTGGCCTCGGTCTCCAAACCGGTGCGGTCATGGCTGCGACCAAACTCGGTATCCCACGCTGCTTGATCAAGTGCGGCTGCGCGCCACAGCCACGCCGACGACTCCGCATCAAGGCTCCCGGTGAGTTTCCGTAGTAGCTGGGTCACACGTGGGGTAACGCTTGAGCCAGGATCATCCATTTTCTTCGCGGTGGAGTCTGTCCACCGACCCATCTGCGCAACATAATTGGGTCCGCCTGCCTTCGCGCCGGGGCCAATCACCGACTTCTTCCACCCGCCAAAAGGTTGGCGCTGCACAATCGCCCCAGTGATCCCCCGGTTGACGTAAGCATTGCCCACGTCCACATGCTCCAACCAATAGCGGATCTCGTCGTCGTCAAGCGAATGTATCCCCCCGGTCAGCCCGAATTCCGTCGAGTTCTGCCATTGCACGGCCTCCTCCAGGGTGGTGGCGTGCATGATGCCCAGCACAGGTCCGAAGCATTCGTGGAGATGAAACCAACTCTCGGGCTTGACCCCATCGCGGATGCCGGGGGACCAGAGCGTTCTTTCGTCGTTAAGTGCCTGTGGCTGAAGCAGCCAGCTTTCTCCGGGGGAGAGCCTAGTCAGCCCGTGCAGAAGTTTCTCGCTCGGGGGTTCGATTAGGCCGTTCATGGTGGTGCGGATATCGGTTCCCGCGCCGGGGACCAGTGTGGATACGGCATCGACAAGTTGTGAGCGGATGCGCTGCGACGATCCGGCTGCACCGACGAAAATGACTAGGGAGGCCGCCGAACACTTCTGGCCCGAGTGACCGAACGCGGATTGATAGAGATCGGCCACCGCAAGATCAGGATCCGCCGAAGGCGTAATAATAATCGCGTTCTTGCCCGACGTCTCCGCCATGAGGTTCATACGCGGATTCCACGAACGAAACAGCGCGCCCGTCTCGGAGGCGCCGGTGAGGATGACGGCATCGACATCTTCGTGTGAGATCAACCGCTTGCCCGCCTCCGCTTCATCGGTGGGGACAAGCTGCACCAACTCCCGTGGCAGCCCCTGGCCATCGAGGGCCTTGTGAATGGCGCGAACAATCATCGCGGCACATGCCACTACCTGCGGGGCAGGCTTCACAATCACGGCCGAGCCTGCACCAAGAGCCGCAAGGATCCCACCAGTCGGGATCGCCACGGGGAAATTCCACGGAGGAGCCACCACCGTGACCCGATTCGGCACAAACTCGGCCTGATAGGAATCCAACGCGCGGGTCGTCGTGGCGTAATACGCCGCGAAATCGATCGCCTCCGAGACCTCCGGGTCCGATTGCGCGATCGTCTTATTCGCCTCATGCGCCATGACCGCAACTAACTGGCCACGCGCGGCAGCCAACTCGTCGGCAATGGCCTCAAGCACCTGCGCACGCACGTTTACAGGGGTCGCGGCCCAGTCGGCGCCGCGCAGCCTCGCTTCAGCGACATGCTTATCGACGATTGCCGGCTCCCGCACCAGCTCATCAGCCTTCATATCAGGGATGGTGCTTAGCTGCTCGCGTGCCCACTGTCGGTTAGGTGCCAAGGCTGGGTCGGTATCGGGCTCATTGGTGAACCGGCCGGTTTCGCTTTCGAGGGCTTTGGCGTGGCGCTGCGATTCTTCCAAACGATTCTGAGTGCGCTGGGCACCGGAAAAGATCTCCCTCCTCCGAGCTACGGCAGCCCGGAACACCTGTTCTTGTTCGGCAAGCCGGCCAGTACCGCCCGGGGCAAAGAGTGCATGGAGGAAATTCTGCGGTGCAGCGTTTTCCTCCAACCGGCGAACAAGATAGGAGACGGCCACGTCGAAGTCGTCGCGATGCACTACTGGAGTGTAGAGGATCTGCTTCCCGAAATCGCTGCGCACGGCTTCTTGCTGCGCAGGCGACATGCCCTGCAGCATCTCCGAATCAACCATGTGTTGTACCCCGCGACGCTTCGCCAATTCAAGGGCCAACGCCGCCGTGAAGAGGTTGTGGGTGGCCACCCCGATGGTTAACGCATCTGCGTACTTGGGGCTGAGGACGAAATCGAGCAGGCGGTAGTAGTTGGCATCTACCTCTTCCTTCGTGCGATAAGGTGCAAGCTCCCAACCGTGGAGCTCCGCTTGCGTCCGCTCCATGGACAGGTTGGCACCCTTGACCAGCCGGACCTTGATCTTCGCGCCTCCCTCTGCGACACGGCGCACAGCAAAGTCCGCGAGGCGCCTCAAAGCTCCGAAGGTGTCCGGCAGGTAGGCCTGCAAGACTATGCCCGCCTCCAAATTATGAAACTCCGGTTCGCTGAGCAGCTGCGTAAATAGCTCAATGGTCAGGTGGAGGTCGTGGTATTCTTCCATGTCCAGGTTGATAAACACCTGCGGGTCTTGCTTCGCGGCTGCGCGGTAGAGCGGGCGGAGTCGCTCCAGGAGCCGTTGAACCGACCCCGCCATATCCCACGGATTAAGCTGAGCCACCATCGACGATGCCTTCACCGACACATAGGTAACCCTGGGATTCTCAATCAGCTTGAGGGTACGTGCGGCCCTGTCCTGGGCTTCAGTTTCACCTAACACCGCCTCGCCCAATAAATTGAGGTTGAGCTGTTCTCCCGATGCTGCAGCCTGATCAAGCACAGTGTTTAAGGCATCGGAGTCAGCATCGAGCACCAAGTGGCCGACCAGCTGGCGCATCCGCGCCCGTGCAAGGGGCATGACAACCTTGGGCAGGATCGGGCCGAAAAATGCGCCAGCCCCGACTAGAAGCCCATCGACCTTTCCAAGAAACGATGTGTCCACTCCTGCGGCCGTCTTGCGCAGAGCCTGTGCTGAAACCGCGTCATCCTCAGGACGCATTACCCGGTCAACGAACTCCATGGCGAATTTCACGCCCTGCGGGTCACGCAACAATGCCGCAAGTTGTTGGGTAGCACTGTCGTTCGTATCGGCTTTTTCTGTGGCGGCGAGCCAGCCGTAGGCCCGAGTGACGGCAGAGCTGATTACGGCATCAACGTCGTTCGTGGCATCAGGGGTGAGAGCCATCAGAAGGGTCCTTTCCTGTTAGGTGCGCTTCACATCACAAGGGTGGCGCAATGTGATGTGGCCTATATTAGCGCGCCGGGAAAGGACCGACTTAGACCTGTTTCATCTCCAAGTGGCTCAAGCGCACCTCGCCGGCCTCATCCGAGGCATTCAAATCCACGACGCCATGAAGCTGGAATGCGTTATCGCCTTCAGGGTCCTGGATGATCTGGCGGAACTGCCACGAGCGCGTCTCCTCACCGGAAATGGTGAAGAAGGCTGTTCCTCGGGCTTCCTGGCCGGTGCCGATGTCTGAATATTCGTCGAAGTAGGCATCGAGGGCCTCTCCCCAATCGGGCTTATCTTCTGTATCCAGGTAATCCAGCATGGCGCCGAGTTGATCTTCCTTTTCGAAGGCGAAGAGCTCGACCAACCGGAAGAAGTAGTTGCGCACCATGATCTTGAATGCACGGCGGTTCGCCGTCAAAGCGGAAGGATCCTCAACACCAAAGGCCAGCTCGCGATCGAGGGCTTCCTGGCTGATTGGAGTGTCCTCGTCGGCCATATGGGCCCATTCGTCGATAAGCGAAGAATCGACCTGGCGGATCAGCTCTCCGAGCCATTCGACGACATCGTCTAACTGCTCCGTCATGTATTGCGCCGGAATCGACTTCGACAGCGTGCGCCAGGCATCGGTGAGATAGCGCAACACCACACCTTCAGAACGCGCCAACCCATAGGTCGCGATGAGATCGGAGAATGTCATCGCATGCTCGATCATGTCGCGCACCACAGACTTCGGGGAAAGCTCAAATTCCTTAGCCCAGGGGTTGCCCTCGCGGAAGGTCTCGAAGGCCTCCTCGAGCTCGTCTTTCAGCGGCATGGGGTAGGTGACATCCTCGATCAACGCCATACGTTCGGTGTAATCGACACCATCGGCCTTCAGCGCCGCAATTTCTTCGCCCCGCTCAGCGGATTGCTGTGCTTGGAGCAATTGGCGAGGATCGTCCAAGATCGCCTCAAAGGTAGAAATGACATCCAAGGTGTAGGAATCAGATTCCGGATCCAACAAAGACAAAAACGCCAGTGCGAAAGGGGACAGGGGTTGATTCAGCGCGAAATCACGATCAAGTTCCTCGGTGAGGGTATACGGCCGTGACGCAGGGGAATCGGGTGTGCGCTCCACAATGCCGGCATTGATCAGACCACGGAAGAGCTCCACCGAGGTCAGGATGTCCCGGTTTTGCTTCGCGCGAGTGTCATGGTTTGTGCGCAGCAGGTGCTTCATGTGCTCGTAGCCATCGCCAGGGCGGGCGACCACGTTGAGCAGCATCGAGTTGGACACTTTGAACTGGCTGGTCAGTTCCTCCGGCTCAGCAGTAGTGAGCCTTTCGAAGGTATTCTCCGACCACGAAATCTGCCCATCGCGGGGTGCCTTCTTGCGGATCTTCTTCAGTTTCGCAGGGTCGTCGCCAGCTTTTCGGCGCAGCTTCACATTCTCAATCTCGTGCTCTGGGGCCTCGACCACGACGGTACCTTCGGTGTCGTACCCGGCACGGCCCGCACGTCCTGCGATCTGGTGGAATTCGCGGGACTTCACAATGCGCTGCTTGGTGCCGTCATACTTGGCTAACCCAGTCATGAGCACCGTGCGAATCGGCACGTTAATGCCCACGCCCAGTGTATCGGTGCCACAGATCACCTTCAGCAGACCCGTTTGGGAGAGCTTTTCCACTAGACGACGATACTTCGGCAACATGCCCGCATGATGGATCCCGATGCCGCGCCGAACCAGCTTGGACAAGGTTTTTCCGAACGTAGTGGTGAAACGGAAATCACCAATCTCCTCGGCGATGAGCTTCTTTTCTTCATCATTCACGATGGTCATACTGGTCAGCGCCTGTGCCCGCTCAGTGGCTTCGCGTTGAGAGAAATGCACCACATAAATTGGCGCTTTCCCTGTGTTTAAAAGCTCCTCGATTGTTTCGTGGATCGGAGTAAACACGTAGTGGAAATCCAAGGGGACTGGCCGCTCGGTACCTGAGACGAGCGTGGTGGTTCGCCCCGTGCGCTCGGTCAGGTCGTCCTGGAGCCACTGCGTATCGCCGAGCGTGGCCGACATAAGCAGGAACTGCGCCTTAGGCAATTCCAACAGAGGTACCTGCCAGGCCCAACCGCGCTCGGGATCCGAGTAGTAATGAAACTCATCCATCACAACTTGATCAATATTGGCGTGTCTGCCATCACGCAGTGCAATGTTGGCAACGATTTCTGCCGTTGCTGCGATGATCGGGGCATTGCCGTTGACTGTGGCATCACCAGTCATCATGCCCACGTTTTCCGCACCGAAAATTTCACACAGCGCAAAGAACTTCTCGCTGACCAAAGCCTTAATCGGGGCGGTATAAAAAGTGCGTTGGCCGCGCGCCATGGCAATGAAGTGCGCAGCATTGGCCACCATCGACTTTCCCGACCCCGTAGGCGTTGCCAGAATGACGTTATCTCCCGTCAGGACTGCAAGGGACGCCTCTTCCTGCGCAGGATAAAGGGAAATTCCGCGTTCCTTCGTCCAGGCAGTGAAGGAATCCCAGATGGCCTCGTCGTAAAGCGCGTCTGGGACCTCGGATAGGTCAGGGAGCATGTCGGCAAGATTCACGGTTTCTACCGTAGCCGAGATGCTCCCTGAATATTTTCAATAGGCGTTTAGCGCGGTTGCCTACTCGTCGTCGTCGGTCAGATCGTCCGAGTGCTTGTCGTTCTTGCCTTCTGGGGCTTGTGGTTCCCCGGCCTCTTCGGCCCCTTCATTCTGGGAAGCATCGCTCGGGGTGAAATTGCCCAAATCGAAGAGCTGGTCAGACTGCGGTAGCTCAGGCCGTGCCGCATCACGGTCATCGAGGGCGGCAAGGTAGTTCTCAAATGCCTCCCCGATTTCATCGCCAGATGGCATGTGGGACTCACCCGGCATCATCGCATTGGGGTGTGCCTGACGGTACTTGCCCAACTCGGCGTCATAGTATTCTTCGAGCTGAGTGACTACGTGCGTAATCTCCTCAGAGCCCATGGTCTGCTCCGCAAGCTGCTGGTTCACCCGCTGGATGTCGTGCTCAATGGACTTGAGTGGGAACTCCAGCTGCACCACATCAGAGATAGATTGCAGCAGCTGATAGGTTGCTGGTGGGTATGGAGACTGAGCAAGGTAATGAGGAACATGCGCAGTCAGCCCCGCAACCTTGCGGCCGCGCTTGTGCAGTTCACGCTCGATCATCATCTGGGCAGAGCCAGGGACTGTCCACTTCGTGTCAATGGTAAACAGCTTGCCCAACAGCTCGCGATCATTGGAGTGACCAGACACGACTACCGGGCGGGTGTGTGGCACAGCCATCGGTGCCCCATAGAGGCAAATGGTCTCGCTGACGTTGTACTTATCGGCCAGATCGGCAACAGCTCGGCTAAATGCTTCCCAGCGTAGGTCAGGTTCTGGACCAGAAAGCAGCAGGAAAGACTTACCCGCGCTGTCACGAACGACGCGCATGTCCAGCTCGAGTTTTTCTAAATTGGTAATCTCGCCACCAGACATCTGGACCGAAGGACGACGCGACCTGTAATCGATCAATTCGTCGGTGTTAAACGTGGCAACCTGCTTGTTGTCCAGCGCTGCCTTCAAATGATTGGCAACTCCTTCGACGGCATGGCCGGCATCAGCATAGCCCTGCATCGAAATAACTAGGGTTGGCCCCGAAGACTCACTAGTTTCTACTGCTGGAGCCGGGTACTCCATTTCATACATCTGACGATTGTCCTCGCCCATGGAATCCTCCCTAAACTAAAAATTCATTCTAACTACATTTGTTTGTTAATAGTTACAACGGTGTAGCGCTCGAAATGATTCCCGTGGGTTTCCTGTGGATAACTCTTCGCCCACGAGGAAGTTTTTCGTTTCCGAAACCCTAATTGGACCACGAAAATGTTGTTTTCCACAGAATACAGAAAGCTTAGCGACGAGCACCGCGTTTTCGTGTCTTCTCCCACACCATAGGTGCATGGACAATAGCACTCACAAATACACCGATAACACGCTCTCTGGCCCGGGAGAACTGATCGCTTCGCTGCCCGGAATTCTTGGTTTCTTCCCTCAAGAATCCGTCATCGTCATTGGATTTCATGTGGACGACGATGAGCCTTGCACACTCGACCACAACACGCAAGACCGAAATCTTGCGCATTCACACAAGTTCGCAATCGGACCGGTGATGCGAGCAGACCTGTCACATATTGCCAAACTCGCACAGGGCCTAAAGTCACCGTTTCTGCAGGATCGAGAGTTCTATGTAGCAGTCATTGTGTCTCGCGCGCTGCAGTCTAGCCTCGCCAGGGAAGCCGTTGATGTCCTCTATGACCTCAACGACGACCGTGACAGCTCACTGATCAACATGTGTTGGTCTGTCTCAGAAATAGCCACGGGCAGTCCTTATCGCATGGAGTTTGGTGCAGATTCCGCACAGTGGCGCAGTGCAGGATTCGCGGCCCCAGCCGGGTGGGAAGCCGGCGTGATTTCCAACGTCGCACTCTCACCGTCGATGCGTCCGCTGCTTGATAACGGCGGGCTTCCCGCACTAACACGGGAAGAGGCATTGGGGTATTTTGCCAGTTCACAGCACCAGCAGTGCAAGTTTGGAAGCATCGATGCCGTAGCGAAAAGAGCATATTCGCGTGCCGACGAGCTTCTGCGCTCCCTGGGAGCTGATACACGTAGAGCCGCCAATGAGATCACCGCTGCATGTGCAGTGATCACTTCGGCGCCAGTCAAAGCCTTGATCTCTTTAGACGATCCACCCCTGCTCGAAGAGACAATCAAAAATCTCGATCAATTGGTGTTGGTGGCAACCGTGCTGGCCCGTTCGAAACTGCGGGACTGTCTAGTTGTTCCAGCGCTTGAACACCCAGGGCACTTTGCCACTGTTTTTCTAGCGATCGCAGCTCGATTCTCTGGGGTGATTCGGGCCAATGCACTCAGCTTGTGGGCGATCATTGCCACCAAGCTGGGCGTAAGTTCGATGGCCACTGCCGCACTTCTTGTCGTGCAAGAGGAACTGGGTGGCCACTCACTTTCGGAAGTGCTGCTTCAAGGCCTGAGCATGGGTGACCATGAAGGTTTACTTCAGGCCGTGCGAGACGGCAGCCTCTTGCAGCGAGAATTAATGGAGGTCGAGCCACAAGCAAGCTAGTCCTGTTCCTAGGGCTAAGCGCGTCGCTTCGCTGAGTGTGCTTTGTCGCCGAGCTGAGACGTGAAGGCCCACGCATCGGTGACGATCTGCTTGAGATCAGTGCGGGTGGGATTCCATCCGAGTTCAGCACGAATCTTGTCGCTTGAGGCAATGAGCGTTGCAGGGTCTCCTGCTCGTCGGGGAGCGACCTCCGCTGGAATCTCATGGCCTGTGACTTCGCGGCACATTTCGATGACTTCTCGTACCGAGTACCCATCGCCACTACCCAAGTTGAAAATGCGGTGCTCGCCAGGACGGTTATTCTCCAATGCCAGTAAGTGGGCATCGGCTAAGTCTCGGATGTGAATGTAGTCGCGGACTGCGGTTCCGTCCTTGGTTGGCCAATCATCGCCGAACATGAAAATCTTGTCCCGGTGGCCGAGAGCTACCTGCAACACGAGCGGAATCAGGTGAGTTTCTACCTCGCGGTTTTCTCCAATATTGCCGTATGCGCCAGCAACGTTGAAGTAGCGCAAACTCGTTGCCGCGAGGCCATGTGCTTGGCAATAGGAAGTAATCGCATAATCAATGGAAAGTTTGGTTGCGCCGTAGGGGTTGGTCGGCTTGGTGGGCATGTCTTCGGTGATTGGAACCTGTTCGGGCTCACCATAGGTTGCCGCAGTGGAAGAAAAGACGAGTGAACCAACATTGTGAGTTCGCATTGCTTCAAGCAGTGCGAGAGAGGTAATGAGGTTGTCGTTCCAATACTCTTCCGGAACTTCCATGGATTCACCGACTAGGGAACGGGCCGCGAAGTGCAGGACACCATCGAACCCACCCTCGCTCAATACAGAATCAACAAGGTCGCGCACGTCGCCTTGGATAAAGCGAGCGCCAGCGGGCAACGCCTCGGCATTGCCCGTTGAAAGGTTGTCGATGATGGTGACGTCGTAGCCTGCTTCAATCAAGACTGCAGCGCACACGCTGCCTACGTAGCCAGCGCCACCAATTACTAGGAGTTTCGTCATGCCCCTACCTTAATCAATTGGGCGGACACGAAACGCGTGGGCGAGTGCGTCGTCGACCACAATCGTCCGGCCATTTGGACCAGTGACCTCTAGCCCCTCGTCGGAGTGTGTTAGTTCAACGATCGATCCAACCTTCGCGTCTGCTGCGACGAGCTCAGAGAACTCCACAGGATCAAGCTGGAGAATTTCATGAATTTGAACGATCTCGGCCTTAACTGGGGAGGACAGATCAAGATCGATCGCGCGCTGTCCAATTTCGAGGTCATTGGCGGACTCGGCGCCGAGTTCATCCAACGCAGGAATTGGGTTACCGAACGGCGAGCGCTTCGGATTATCCAACACACCGACTACATGTTGTTCCACGGCATCGCTCATCACATGCTCCCAGCGGCAAGCTTCGTCGTGTACTTGGCTGATATCCATGCCAAGGACATCAACAAGGAGACGCTCCGCTAGACGGTGCTTGCGCATTACCCGGGTAGCGTGCTCGCGGCCTTCCTGCGTCAGACTCAGACTGCGGTCCTTTTCCACGACAAGCAGCCCGTCACGTTCCATGCGAGCTACTGTTTGGGATACTGTTGGGCCGGACTGATCAAGGCGCTCGGCAATGCGAGCTCTGAGGGGAACAATTCCTTCTTCTTCAAGCTCGTACACAGTGCGCAAATACATCTCCGTGGTATCAACCAAATCACGCATGTACAGACCCCTTTTCACATTCATTCTCAGCTTCGGCGAAAGTTAGCCGAAACGAACATGACCACATGGTACCCCACCGGGGCACCATGTGGTCACTCAGGCAATAATTCAGACCCGAATTATAGGGTTTACCTTATTTGGCGTATTCCCTCAGTTTATCCGCGCGATCACCTACGCGCAGCTTTGCCATAACTTCCCGCTCAATCTGGCGCACACGTTCGCGTGACAACCCAAATTTACGGCCAATTTGGTCCAAAGTACGTGGAACTCCATCGTCGAGACCATAACGCAGGCGGATCACATCTTGCTCGCGCTGCTCCAGGGAGCCAATTACCTTCTGAATGTCATCGTGGCGCAGGGTAGCAACTACGGATGACTCTGCGTCGGTCGCTTCAGAGTCTTCGATGAAGTCACCTAAAGGAGCTTCCTCATCGGCGCCGACTGGCATATCCAAGCTGACTGGGTCGCGGGACTGTCGGAGCAACATTTCAATCTTTGACTCTTCAATCCCGGATTCGTCAGCGAGTTCCTCATTCGTAGGTTCACGACCGAGGGATTGGTACATTTCTCGCTTAATCCGAGAAAGCTTATTTACCTGCTCCACCAAGTGTACTGGGAGGCGAATTGTGCGAGATTGATCTGCCATGCCACGGGTAATTGCTTGGCGAATCCACCACGTTGCGTAGGTGGAGAATTTGAAGCCCTTGGAGTAGTCAAACTTTTCCATGGCGCGAATCAAGCCGAGATTGCCTTCTTGAATGAGATCAAGCAGTGGCATTCCGCGGCCGGTGTAGCGCTTAGCTAAGGAAACGACGAGACGAAGGTTTGCTTCCAGCAGGTGAGAGCGTGCCTTACGACCTTGCTTGGCGAGGATCTTGAGATCGCGCTTCATTGCGCGAGTAAGTTCTTTATCCGGATCATCAAGAAGATGTTGTGCGTATAGGCCAACTTCGATGTCTTGAGCTAATTCAACCTCTTCTTCTGCATTGAGAAGTGCAGTTCGGCCAATGCCGTTGAGGTATACACGAACGAGGTCTGCCGAGGGATTGTCATTGGTTTGATTCCGGCGGCTACCGCGGTCAACCTTTTCGTTGTTTTCCTCGTTGAGCGACGGTTGAGTCATTCAAAGCCTCCTTGAAGAATTTGCAGTCTAGTAACACAACGGTCAATGTCTGCAAATTGTTCCCGGAGCTAGAAAAGAGACTTTTTCATGGTCAGGACTCCACAAGAACAGTGAAGGGGCCATCGTTGACGCTATGTACTTTCATCATCGCTCCAAAGGATCCCTGCTCGACTGTGATCCCACGGTCGCGGAGATATGTGGCAATTTTCTCTATGACAGGTTCCGCGATTTCACCGGGGGCAGCGTCACTCCAGGACGGGCGGCGCCCCTTTTTCGTGCGCCCCATCAAGGTGAACTGGCTCACCAAAAGCACGGGAGCCCCGACCTCTATCACTGATTTTTCATCGGCAAGAATTCGAAGTTCGGCGATTTTCCGCGCGGTCGTTTCCCAGGCATCCTCTGCGTCTTCGCGACCCACGCCAACGAGGGCGAGGATTCCACCGGTGTCTGGGCAATCAATTGCACCGACGACTTCTCCCTCAACGGTGACACTTGCTTCGGTCACACGGGTCAAAACACTAATCAACAATTGCTCCTAAATACCGCTGATTTTAGCGATCTCGGCCGGCAAGACCAGGCCGTGCCGAACCAGATCTACCACTGCGCCGGCAGCAGAGCTTCGTAGTTCAGAATCATCCACGATACCCTGAGACGCAGCCCACAGCCCGACGGTTTCACCGAGACTCAATCCATTTGGGTGCAGCCCGGCAATGATGGAAGCCAGAGCGGAATCCACCTCGTGGGAAAAACGTGGTCCATCTGTACGAGTCAGACGAATGACCTTGGAATTAAAACCCATACCAACTTCAGAATCGGCGACTTGGACTTCTTCACGGGCAAGTCCCGGTCGTACGGTGTAACGCGATGCCAAAACATCGTCGCTGGTCTTGTCACGCAGCCACTCCATGCGTTGGAAGTACTCATCAACTTCTGGCCCAAGGGGATCGGTGAACGGTTGGAGAATCTCTTCGGCCGTTACCTCCGTCGGCTGATCTCCGATGGAACGCAGGAAAATCCAGCCGAAACCTATCCCGACCACGTCGTTGCGCTGGAAATGTTCGAGCCACTGCTCTGTACGAGCAATTCCGTTCCGAGAGCGCAGATCGACAGATTCATCCTGCAGCCACGTACTCACGTACTTGCCGGGATCGGCGAGATCGCGCTGGATAACCCACGCTGAAATGCCACGCTTTGGCAGCCACGAGGCAACTCGGCTTGCCCACGACTGATCGTGAGTGAGCACCCACGATCCGAGCATGTAGGCGGTACCGCTGTTTTGCAGGTGGTTGGGAGCTTGACTGACGACGAGTTCGGTGGCCCCATCGAGATCGAGGCCAGAATCGCGGTAGATATGGCCGATTTCTGGCGGCCCAACGACAAACGGGGGATTAGCTACGATGCGATCAAACCGCTCACCAGCGACGGGGGCAAACCAGGCACCGTGGCGCAGTTCCACATTGTGAATCTGGGCGCCGCTCAAAGTGGCTTGGGCCAGATCAAGGGCACGCTTGTGAACGTCGGTGGCCACGACGTGCATTGCTGATCCTGCCTGTGCAACTGCTTGCACGCCCGAGCCCGTGCCTAGGTCTAGGACGGATTCCACCGGGGTGAGTGGGGTAGCAGACAGCAGAGATACGCTGGCAGAACCAACGCCGAGGACATGGTCGCTGTCGGGGACGTGATCAGTCATCGAGGCGTCGTGGTCAGAGAAGATGATCTGGTTCTTGCCGGCGATCACATGGGGACGAACATCAAGAGCGACCTGTAATTCCCCTGCAGGCGTTCTGGAGACCACGCCTTCGTCGTAAAGCGATTCTGTTAAGCGTGCCCCTAAGACGTCCGCGAGCGCTTCGCCGCTACATGGTTCGCGCAGAAGAAAGAACCTGATCAATTGTGAGAGCGCGGAACCGTCGCGGGTGGCGAATGAGACTACCCCGGGCTCGCCGCGGTAGAGGGCCTCGGTGACTTGTGGGCCGAGGCGTGCGGCGATGCCGTCCGCGGTGTAACCGTGCTGATTGAGCGATTCCACTAATTCGCGGACGAGGTCGGGGTTGAGAGGCACTCGCGGGCTCCTTGCTAATTGGACTAACCGGTCTTAACTAATACTGAACCAATATTGATCACTTTTGGGGGTGCGGATCCTCGGGATCCTCGTGATCGATAGTAATGGGTTCTTCGTTGGGTGGGTCTGACGACGGATCGGCAGAGCCTGATTCCAATGCGGCGCGGCGCTGTGACTCCATTTCCGCATAGCGGGCAGCAGCTGGTTTATAGACGTTGCGGGTGCGTTTGTCGCGGACCTCGCCCTTGCCATTTGCGATGACCACTGAGATCCAGGGCAGGGGGATGGAAATCAGGAAAAATATTGCGGCAAGTCCCCAATTGCTGGTGAAGGCCAGCACCATTGCAATCAGAATGAACGGGATACGCGACAGTTGAAGAATGAGGTAGCGCACTTCGCGGGAATGCCGATTCTGCTCGGGTGTGCGGATCGCATCGGTAATAAGCTGTGCTGGGGAAGTTTTGAATCGGAAATATTTAGAGCGGGAGGAGGCGGGTTCTTCCGCGTCCACCCATTCGTGATCCATACCTTCGTGCATAAAGTCCAAGGGTAGCCTTCCGGCTTAATAAATAGCGATACTTGGGGCATGATGGGAGTTGTGGAAACAACGACGAAAACTATTCAGCGCCCTGAAATTCGAGAAGATACCTCGACTGGCAACGACACCCCGAAGTTCTTCCACTATGTGAAGAAGGACCAGATCATCAATTCGGCGATCGACGGGAAAATGGTTGTCGCACTATGTGGAGAGACCTTCCCTGTAACCAAGCAGGCCAAGCCGGGCTCACCGGTCTGCCCTGACTGTGAACGGATTTATAAGGGGCTTCGCAAGAAGTGACACAGGCTGCTCCAGGGCCTTCTCTGCGTATTTGGCAGAGAGAGGCTCTTGACCAATTTCTAAGAACGAAACCGAAGGACTATCTCGCGGTAGCTACGCCAGGTGCCGGTAAGACGACCTTCGCGTTGACTCTGGCTTCGACCTTGCTCGGGGACAAAACGGTCAATCGCGTCATTGTTGTTGTACCGACGGAGCACCTGAAGCACCAGTGGAGTGACGCCGCGAAGCGGTTCCGGATTTCGTTGGATCCGAATTTCACCAACTCGTCGGCGGTGAACCCAGCCTATGACGGCATCGTGGTCACCTACGCGCAAGTTGGCATGCACCCGTTCAAGCACCATGCCGTTGCGTCTGCGCGGCGCACTTTGGTGATTATGGACGAGATTCACCATGCCGGCGACGCGAAGAGCTGGGGCGATGGTGTGCGCGAAGCGTACAACGACGTTGAGCACCGGCTGGCGCTGACCGGTACGCCCTTTCGTTCCGACGATTCGATGATTCCCTTCGTCCGCTACGAAGAAGACGGCGAAGGCCACCAGATTTCGCGTGCCGATTACACCTATGGCTACGCAGAAGCTCTGCGCGACGGCGTCGTCCGCCCCGTGGTATTCCTTGCATATTCGGGCGAGGCCCAGTGGCGAGACTCGGCAGGCGAAGAATACTCCGCACGCCTCGGTGAGATCTTAAGCCCCGAACAAACTGCACGGGCATGGAAAACTGCACTGGACCCAAAGGGGGATTGGATCGCCTCAGTGCTCAAGGCTGCGCATACGCGCTTGTTGAAAATCCGGACAAACATGCCCGACGCCGGCGGCCTAGTCATCGCCACCGATACGACGACCGCACGCGCCTACGCAAAGATTCTGTCCGAACTTAGTTCCACACCGGTGTCAGTGATCCTGTCGGATGAGCCGGGCTCTTCGGAGCGTATCGACGAGTTCTCGGCCTCGCGTGATGAATGGATGGTAGCGGTTCGCATGGTGTCCGAAGGTGTGGACGTCCCTCGCCTTGCCGTGGGTGTGTATGCCACTTCGGCCTCAACGCCGCTGTTCTTTGCCCAGGCGATTGGTCGTTTCGTGCGTTCGCGCATGCCCGGCGAGTCCGCGTCTGTCTTTTTGCCTTCGGTACCGGTGCTGTTGAAACTTGCCGAGGAGATGGAAGTTTCCAGAGACCACATTTTAGGCAAGCCACACCGTGAAAAAGACGGCTGGGACGATGATCTCGTCGCGGAAGCGAATCGGACACAAGACGAACCCGATGAGCCTGGATCGTATGAGTCTATTGGTGCTTCGGCAGAGCTGGATTCTTTGATCTTCGATGGTTCGACGTACGGCACACCTACCGTGGCTGGTTCTGATGAAGAACGCGAGTACCTCGGGCTGCCTGGTTTGCTCGATGCTGAACAAGTCAAGACATTGCTGCGTAAGCGTCAAAGTGACCAACTGGATGCTCACGAAGCAGAAGAGAAGGCACGAAAAGCCGAAGAGCGCGCAAGGCGGGAAAAAGAGGAAATTCTCGGCGTCTCATCTGCGGAATCCACCAAGAAGGACACAGGTTCGGGTGTGGCATCCGACGAGATCCCCGCGTTGCGTAAAGAGCTGAACACGTTGGTGTCGATTCGAGCGGGCAAGACAGGCCGCCCGCATGGGTCGATTCACACTGAAGTGAGGAAGGCTTGTGGGGGACCGCCTACAGCATTGTGTACTGCGGAACAACTCCGAGACCGGATCGCTTACCTTCGTGATTGGTAGCCGGGATCGAGGGCGGGGCGCTCATTGAAGGGCGAGGACAGGCCGTGATAGGTACTCTGGAGAAGAGCAATTAATACAGCCTGAACCAAGTTAGGATTCGCGTACCATGACTGATAAGTCGAACCCGAACGACCCATACAGGGGCGATCACCCAGAGAACTTCCCCGATTCCGGAGATTCAGGGTCCTCCGCGCAGGGCTCCCAGGGTTCCCAGGGCTCCGAAGGTTATGGCTCCTCGCCGTACGGTTCCGGTGGCGCGCAGGGCTCGTCGAATAGCTACGGCGACAACACCTACGGTGCTGGCTACCCAGGGGGAAATCAGTCCGGATACCCCGGCGGCTACCCAGGTGGGTTCGAGGCCGGATACCAAGCCGGTGTTGCCGAGAAGAACAACATTGCATTATGGGCGATGATCCTCGGCATCATTTCGCTACTACTGGTTGTCACCATCGCGCTATTCCCATTGGGCGCTATTTTGGGAATCGTTGCCATTGTTCTCGGTATCCTGGGCATTCGTAAGGCCAACTCCATTATTGGCCCGGAGAAACGCAGGGGAATGGCAATCACCGGTTTGGTCACTGGCATTTTGGCCGTCCTCGCATCAATTGCGATTGTGCTGATGGCTGTGGCCGGATTTTCTATGCTCGAGGGCTCCGGAGCACTTGATTGCGTCGTGCATTTGGAGGGCGATAACCCCGATGAGGTTGCATACGAACAGTGCATCAGGGACTCCATGACAAATCCGAACAATTAGACTCAATTCGTCGAGGAGCCGGAATTGTCTTCCACTGTAAGTACTGTAAATCCAGTCAGAAGGGGGACCACGTCGCCCCGGATTCTGGCACCAGATGTTGCCCGTGGCTTGGCGCTACTCGGCATCGCCGCCGCAAATATTACTACGGCCTGGGCTAGTTATGACAACGCCACCGGTGACCTTTCGCTCGGTGGCTTTCGGCCAGCAGCAACTGAAGTTCAACACTTCCTCGATCAGGTGGCTATGGTGTTCTCCGCAATGTTTGTGCACGTGCGTGGACTACCGATGTTCTCAACATTGCTGGGCTTTGGTATCGGCTTAATTTCCATGAGTTTGCAACGGAGGAATTTTCCGCGTCGAGAGGCTAGGAAAATCTTGCTCCGCCGTTATGGAATACTGGCGCTATTTGGCCTCGTCCACTGTGTATTCATCTTCTACGGTGACATCTTGCTGCTCTATGGGCTACTTGCGATGATCATCATCGCCATGATGGGACTGTCCAACCGAACACTGAAGTGGATCACAGCGGTTTTGTTTGTCATCGGCGTCATCATCGGATTAATGACATCCGTTTACACTGTGTATTTTCCTGAAGATACCGTGTCATCACAGGTGATCGTCAACCCCGATACGTACGTGGATTACATGGGTATGGGCGCACTATATGCCGCCGGTTATGTTGTCTCGGTGCTCTACGCCTCATTTAACCTGTTGCCCGTGATGCTGGTTGGATTCATCTTCGCTCGCTCACGCGTATTGCACGAACCGAAGAAACACCTGAGAACCCTGAGTATCTGGATTGCGGTTGGGGCTGTCATTATCTTGTTTGTCGGATTGCCCTGGGGTCTTTCATCCGCAGGCGTGATCAACCCCGAGTGGTCACCAATTTTCAATAGCTTAAACAGTTTTCTCGGATACTTTACGGGCCCGGCAATCCTAGCCTTGGCCTCGGTGCTATTAATTCCGGCACAGGAAAAGTTTGAACTGACACAAAAGGTGCCTTGGTGGTTGGTCGCTCCCGTGGCGCTCGGAAGGCGCTCGATGTCTGGCTACTTGATGCAGTCAGTCATCTTCTTCACCCTTATGCTCCCGTTTACGTTGGATCTCTTCGTCGATGCCGGAGCATTCGTCCTACAAATAGTGGCTCTTGTGGTCTGGATCGTGCTGCTCACACTCGCGTACGCCCTCGAAAAACTAGACAAACCTGGCCCCTTTGAATGGGTACACCGCCGACTCTCATACGGCAAAGACGGACTGCCGGCATATTATGTGGCACCGGAGCACCGTAGTTCTCTCGAGCGAGCTGAGTAATTCCGAGTAGTTGGGCCTTTCACGAGCGCTTACGAAATCGAAGACTAGGAAAAATCCGCCTAAAAAGGCCCATTTAAGCATGAAATATCAGACATAATTTCTAGTGTTCGATATTGGCTTGACGGCTAATGCATTGAGCAAAATAACAAAACACCCGCTAGAAATTCTTCGTGCAGAAGAACATCTAGCGGGTGTTTTGGGTAGCCCAAGTTCTAATCCAGGTAGTCGCGCAATACCTGAGAACGCGATGGGTGGCGCAGCTTCGACATCGTCTTAGACTCGATCTGACGAATACGCTCACGGGTCACGCCGTAGACTTGGCCGATCTCGTCGAGAGTGCGTGGCATACCGTCGGTGAGACCGAAGCGGAGTCGAACAACACCTGCTTCGCGCTCGGATAGGGTGTGCAAGACGTCCTGCAATTGATCCTGCAGCAAAGTGAAGGACACTGCATCGACTGCGACAACAGCTTCGGAATCCTCGATGAAGTCGCCGAGCTGCGAGTCGCCCTCGTCGCCGATGGTCTGGTCCAAGGAAATTGGTTCACGAGCATACTGCTGGATCTCGAGAACCTTCTCCTCGGTGATATCCATTTCCTTTGCCAATTCCTGCGGGGTTGGCTCGCGGCCCAAGTCCTGCAGAAGTTCACGCTGGATGCGGCCAAGCTTGTTGATGACCTCGACCATGTGAACCGGAATACGAATGGTACGGGCCTGATCTGCCATAGCGCGGGTAATTGCCTGACGGATCCACCACGTTGCATACGTGGAGAACTTGTAGCCCTTGGAGTAGTCAAACTTCTCCACCGCACGGATCAGACCGAGGTTACCTTCCTGAATCAGATCCAAGAAGGCCATACCGCGACCGGTGTAGCGCTTTGCAAGCGAGACAACCAGACGCAAGTTCGCCTCAAGGAGGTGATTCTTGGCCTTGCGCCCGTCACGTGCAACAGCACGCAGGTCACGCTTCACAGCAGGGGTGAGTTTAGCTTCCTTGTCACCCTCATCCGCTGCGCGCTGCATTTCGTCGAGGCGGTGCTGAGCATAGAGACCGGCCTCGATGCGCTTTGCCAGAGACACCTCTTGCTCAGCATCGAGCAGAGCAACCTTGCCGATTTGCTTCAAGTAAGCGCGGACAGAGTCAGCCGATGCAGTGAGCTGGGCATCCTTGCGAGCCTGACGCAATGCGGCAGATTCTTCGACATCCCAGACAGACGAGCCCTCGTCCTCCTCGTCCTCGTCATCATCTTCGCCGAGCTCAGCAGTAGCGAGTTCGTCTTCACCGTCGATCTCGTCGTCGAAGTCATCCTCGTCGGCGAGATTAGGATCGTAGTCCTGGTCTTCCAGTGGATCTTCTGCGTCAAGATCCGATGGGATTTCGGAATCAATGTCCTCTGGTGCTAGCTCGTCCTCGGATTCTGGCGTGGAGGACTGTTGTGCTGCAGTCTTGCGAGTTGTCTTTTTCGCAGTCTTCTTGGCGGTCTTTTTCACCGTCTTTTTGGTGGCTTTCTTAACGGCCTTTTTAGCGACCTTCTTGGTCGTTTTCTTTGCCGTGCTAGACGCTGCTTGCTGGTTTCCGCCGTCCTGAACCAGACCGTCGGCGGTCGCTTCTACGTCCGCTGCGGTTGCCTTGCCTGAAGTATCGCTGGCTGCCACGTACGCCCTTTCGCCATAATTATCGTGCTGATCCAACTTACTGTGTCGGGTAGGCACCTGTTTGTAAGTAGGAACCAAAACGGGAACGCAATTATTCCCTACCTCTTGCGCGAGGAACTTGGTCAACTGTACAGTATTTGTCAGTCTTTCCTCGCATTGGGGCTAATGATTTTCCCTCCAATATAGCCTAATCCGGTTATGGAGTGAGATGGCCTGCTACAGCCATCGCTGCGCCCACAATACCTGCAGTGTTGCGTAGTTCGGCCGATTTTACCGGAGTTTCCACCGTTAGTCGGGGAATCCACTTTTCGTAACTGCGAGAAATTCCTCCGCCGACGATGAAAAGTTTTGGATTGAACAGCTTTTCATACTCCAACAACACGGTGTCGATTCGCTTGGACCACGCCTTAAAGCTCAGTTCCTCACGGTCTTTGACGGCAGAGGAGGCCTGGTGCTCTGCCTCCTTCTTTCCCACAATCATGTGGCCAAGTTCGGTATTGGGGAACAGCTTGCCGTCGATGAAAAACGCTGAGCCAATTCCTGTGCCGATGGTCAGGAAGATCACTGGGCCTTCACTTGCTTCACTAATTCCATGTTCCACCTCGGCGATTCCGGCTGCATCGGCATCGTTGAGAACAGAGATCTCGCGCTTGCCCAACGCAGCTGCGAAGACATCATGGGCATTGGTGCCAATCCACGACTTATCGATGTTCGCGGCACTAAGCGCAATCTGGTCCTTGATCACCGAGGGCATACAAATGCCAACTGGTCCCTCCCACTCTTTCTGAGAAACAATGTCGGAGACAACAGCCGCGACAGCTTCTGGTGTGGAGGGAGAAGGGGTTTTAATCTTGATTCGGTCGCCAATAAACTCTCCGGTATCAAGGTTGACCAGTGCACCTTTAATGCCAGAACCACCAATGTCTGCGCCAAACCCGATGTGCTCGTTGCTCATGGGCACAATCCTACAAAAACTTGCGTAGAAAACTTGGACGTGAAACGAGCGCGCTGCTAGTTCGGCTAAAAGAGGGCACAATCAAGATCATGTCTGACATCCACAGCCCAACAGAATTCGCTCCAGAAGAGATCGCTGACTTCGTACACCTGCGAGATCTCGCAGTAGACATTGCCGTCGGAGCCGCAGATTTGGTGCGCACTCAACGAGCTCAATTGAGCGCTGATGGCAGTTTGTACGCAGATACTCTTTCTAAGTCTTCTGCGGTCGACCCAGTCACAATTGTTGACAGGGCCAGCGAAAAGTTCATCGTGGACAGCATTGGACAGAAGCGTCCCGACGACGGGATCCTCGGCGAAGAGGGGGCCGACAAACCCTCTCACTCGGGATACCAGTGGATCGTCGACCCGATCGATGGAACGGTGAACTTCTTGTACAACATCCCGGAATACGCTGTCTCGATTGGTGTGGCGCTGCGCGGCGAACCTGTTGCAGGAGCCGTGGTGAATGTGGCTACAGGAGAAGTGTTCCAGGCTGCCAAGGGAGCTGGGGCGACAGTAACTCGAAATGGGCAGACTTCGAAGCTTCAGGCCTCCAAGGCCGAAGACACCGCCCGCGCGCTGGTGTCCACGGGCTTTGGGTACACGGCAAATCGTCGTGAAGCTCAAGCGAACGTGCTCACGCACCTCCTGCCGCGCGTCCGCGACATCCGCCGGATGGGTGCGGCAGCGCTTGAAATATGCAGAGTGGCCGAGGGGGTAGTTGATGCGTACTACGAACACGGCATCCATCCCTGGGATTACGCCGCGGGTGCTGTGATTGCTACCGAATCGGGGGTAGTGTTCAGTCACCCTGGCCTGCAAGTTTCGGGAACAAAAGGATTCCCGGTGGTAGCTACGGCTCCGGGAATTTCAACCTCGTTTAGGGCACTGCTTGCCGCCAGCGGGGGAGATCAGCAACTACCCCAATGACCTGCGGAGATGACATACGGATATCTATGCTTTAGTATCGCGTCGAAAGTTATCAATTTGTCAATGCCCAGGAATTGAACATGAATTGAATGGGCAGCTCTGAGACAACTTGTTAAGAATCAAAGTTGACCCGCTAGAAAATTCAGGAAGGCTACACCATGGCTACGGATTACGACGCACCGCGCCGCCGCCTTGACGACGAACTTGAGACCGAAGAGCTTGAAGGCTTGAAAACCACTGAGGTTGCAGGTAGTTCGATGGACGACGAGGGGGAGATCGTCGACTCCTTTGAAATTCCTCAGTCAGACCTGGCAGGGGAGGAACTCAATGTCACCGTTATTCCTCGGCGCGACGATGAATTTACCTGCTCGGTATGCTTCCTCGTTCAGAAGAAGAGCCGATTGGCATACGTCGAAAATGGCAATCCAGTTTGCCTCGACTGCGAATAAGCAATAGGGCGAGCAGCGCAAATTAGGAGAACATGAAAACAGCCACCCCCTTGTTGTAAGGATGTGGCTGTTTTTGCTGACCGATCTGATGCGCTTGATGCGCAGATCTTAAGAACTGGTGTCTGGATTACTTATCTTGTTCGGAACGAATGCTTCCAAGAGCTTCTGCGGATTCTTGCTGGAAAGCAACCAATAAGGGGTTGGATCTTCCGGATCATCAAGAACAATCAACGCCAATTCTTTTACCCACCCGTGCGAGATGACAAATGCCGCCGGGTCAAGCTGGCGACCCAGTGCGTTGCGCTTGGCAGATTCAGGCACCACCATGGAGCGGGCGACGACGCTGTCGGGCAAATTCGCTTTGTCGGCGAGCAACCACCGAGTGCCGTCAGCGTCCTGTTCGACTGTCAACGTGGTTTTTGATAACCACACCAGGACCCACGCGCCCACCACGAGAGTGCCGACGAGCCAGATCAAGAACCACCAAAAGTCACGGTTGAGGCTGAATTGAAACCCTACGAGCAGTGCGAAAGCGACGAGCAGTACCCACCAATACCATGGCACCCACTGGCGTTCCCGATATAAAATTGTGGGCTGGGCAGAATTCTTGGAAGCAATCGAGTCAGTCACACCTACAACTTTAGGCTAGTCGGAAGCGAAAGTTCTATTCAGCTGCCGTTAGGCAGAAATGCCGTAGGGTGGAAATCGTGACTGAGAACCAACACGATCTACACCCCGAGCTACACAGCCTGCCTCCGATTCCCATTCAGCGCCTCGACGCGGAGCTCCCCGTGCCGAAGCGCGCACATCCAGGCGATGCCGGCGTTGACCTGTACGCCGCAGAAGATGTCACGCTCGAGCCCTTCCAACGCGCACTTGTGGGAACGGGGATCGCGCTGGCTCTTCCTGTGGGAACGGTCGGCTTGGTTCACCCGCGTTCGGGATTGGCCGCAAAGCAGGGCTTGTCTATTGTCAATAGCCCCGGCACGATCGACGCGGGGTACAGAGGCGAGATCAAGGTCAGTTTGATTAATCTCGATCCGAAAGAGCCCATCGAGATTACCCGCGGCATGCGCATCGCTCAGTTGGTTATCCAGCGAGTCGAATTGTGTGACTTCGTCGAGGTCGATGAGCTCGACAGTACTGAGCGTGGCGCCGGTGGCCACGGTTCCACAGGCGTCAACTAATTCCCGCTCGCCCCACTAGAGTCGAAATTAACAAACGTATTAGTTAGGAAGGTAGCAATTATGGCGTTGTGGCCATTTGGCAATAAGAATTCAGAGCAAGATGATGCGCCCGTAGAGGAAGCAGGGGTCAAGGAGTCGTCGCTTAGCGACGATGCGCCTGCCGCACCGCCCGAGCCTGCCGCCTTGAGCGAGACCGAAACCGAGGCCCCAACCGAAGCCGAAGCCGAGGCTCCTCTCGCGCAGGGAGTCTCCGCAGATTTCGAACACGACCCTGTTAACGGCAGCGTCGGACCATTCGACGGCGATTCGGTGGAATTCGATGACTTTGATTTCTCCGATTTTGGCACCTCGGTGCTTAACCTTGGCTCGATGCGCATCCCATTGCCAAAGGACACTCAAGTCCAGGTAGAAATGGGCGATCAGGGTCCGAAGATGTTGCACATCGTGACGCGGCACGGTCGGATTACGCCGGTGGCTTTTGCTGCTCCGGGCTCGGGAGGTCAGTGGGAGCGCTCGGTAGATGAGATCGCCGACGGTATGCGCGAACAGGGGATGCCGACGCGGATGGAGATGGGGCCATGGGGTCGCGAGGTACTCGGCACCGGTGTGAATGGTTCGATCCGCATCCTCGGCGTTGATGGACCGCGTTGGATGCTGCGCTTGACTCTGGCTGCTCCTGAAGGCAAGGATGCCGAGCTGGCCACCTTGGGCCGTGAACTTGCGGCGCGCACCTTTGTCTACCGCGGCAATGACCCGATTTTGGCGGGCAACTCTCTGCCGGTTCTTTTGCCACAGCAGCTAGCCGAGCAGGTCCAGCAGGCGATGCAGCAGCGCGCCCAGCAAAACCAGCAGGCAGGCCAGCCGGGTGCGGGCGAAGAAGATACACGTTCGTGACCGATGCTCCGCTAGAATCGATCGACATGAAAACAGGCGATATCCTCGAACTTAAAGCAACGTCGATGGCGCACGGTGGCGAAGCCATCGCACATGCCGCGGACGGTCGCGTGGTGTTCGTCCTGGGCGCTGTGCCAGGTGATACGGTCCTCGCTGCAGTCACGAAGACGAAGAAGCGCTGGGCTCGGGCGGAAACCGTTGAGGTGCTAACGCCTTCTGAGCACCGAATTGCGCCCACGTGTGAAGCCGCAGCACACGGTGCGGGTTGCTGTGACTATGCAGTGATAGCGCCGGAAGCTCAATTGGGGTTCAAACAAGAGGTACTCGTAGGCCAGCTCAACTCGTTGGCACAACGCTCTGGCGTACTGGAGCGTTTCGATCTAGCCGAGATCGAACCAGTGCAGCTGAACCCGACGCTGGGATGGCGGACCAGGGTTCGGTTGGGCGTCGACGAGCAAGGACGAGCTGGCATGCGCAAACGCAAGTCCACCGAAGTTGTCACGGAGACGTGTAGCCAGGTCGTACCTGGTTTGATTCACGATTTGTCTCAGTTTGAGTTCACCCCGGGCGCTGAGGTTGTTGCCGTGATGGATTCCAACGGCCACCGGCACATCGTTGAGTCTTCCAAGGTGCCACGTGGTCGTCGCGTAGAAAAGATCACCCAGGTCATCGAAGGCACGGGTGAAGTTATCGAGCGCGCCGACGGGCATCAGTTCACGTTCCCAGCCACGGCTTTTTGGCAGGCGCACACGAACGCGCCCGATGCCTATACGCAGCTGATTCGCTTGTGGACGAAGGATTCCTACGAATCCAAGGTGGGGTGGGACCTTTACGGCGGCGTCGGTGTTTTCGTTCCGGCAATTGCTGATGCGCTCGGAAGCGACGGGAAAGTCATCTCAGTTGACTACTCTTCCTCGGTGGATACCATGCAACCAGAGCTTGACGGCTACAACTTGGAATTGGTCAATGGTCGGGTAGAGGCTGTCGTCGATAAGCTAGAACGTCCTGGTCTTGTCGTGCTCGACCCGCCGCGTGCCGGTGCGGGCAAAGAGGTAATTGAGGCAACTGCGGCCAAGGCGCCGGAGCAAATCATCCATGTGGGCTGTGATCCATCAACTTTTGCGCGAGACCTTGCGGATTGGGGCGCGGCGGGATACCGCGTCAATCGCATGGCTCTGATCGACGCCTTTCCGAATACGCACCACTTTGAGGTGATGGCTGAACTGTCGCGTTAGGAGTGTAAGATGTCGGATTAACATAAAGGGAGGCTATGCACTGGTGAAACAGAGCAACGGAGGTCCAATGAGTGTCCTGAGCAAGATCAATTCTCCTGCGGACCTTAAGGCGCTACCGAAAGCAGACGTGGAATTGTTGGCTGATGAAATTCGCCAATTCCTTGTTGAAAAGGTTTCTGCCACGGGCGGCCACCTAGGGCCGAATCTGGGTGTCGTCGAGATGACAATTGCGCTGCATCAGCAGTTCGACTCGCCCGATGAACCCATCATTTGGGATACCTCGCACCAAGCATATGTGCACAAGATTCTCACTGGGCGGGCAGATCAGTTCGATACCTTGCGCCAAAAAGACGGTCTGTCTGGCTACACAGACCGGGCGGAGTCCGAGCATGACTGGACGGAGTCTTCTCATGCTTCTGCAGCTCTTTCGTATGCCGATGGCTTAGCAAAGGCCTTCCAGCTCCAAGGCAAGGGCGATCAAAACGTGGTTGCCGTTGTCGGCGATGGTGCGTTGACTGGTGGCATGTGCTGGGAGGCACTGAACAACATCGCTGCAGGTGAGCGCAATGTTGTCATCGTGGTCAACGACAATGGGCGTTCCTATTCGCCAACTATTGGCGGTTTTTCCAACAACCTTGAAGGCTTGCGCGCGCAGCTGGCCAATTTGCGCTACCAGCCGGCCTATGACGAGGTCATGGAGCACGGCAAGAAAACCCTGAAGTCGATGGGTTGGGTAGGCGAGCGCACTTTTGATGCGCTGCACGCCATAAAAGAAGGCGTGAAGTACCAGGTCCTGCCTACCTCAATGTTCCCTGAGCTGGGCATGAAGTATATCGGCCCCATCGAGGGCCATGACCTCACGGCGCTGAACCAGGCCTTTGAGTACGCCAAGAAGTATGACGGCCCGCTGATCGTGCACGTGGTTACTGAGAAGGGCCACGGGTACGCCCCGGCTTTCAACGACGAGAAGGATCAGATGCACACCATTGGTGTGATGGATCCAGAAACTGGCGTACAAAAGAAGTCGAACAAGCCCGATTGGACCTCGGTGTTCTCCCAGGAAGTCGTGGCGGCGGGCGAAAAACGCGACGATATTGTGGCCATTACGGCCGCAATGTCAGGCCCGGTTGGCCTACAGCCCTTCGCCGAGAAGTTCCCTTCTCGTTTCTACGACGTGGGCATCGCGGAGCAGCATGCCGTCACATCTGCCGCTGGCCTTGCGCTGGGGGGAATGCACCCAGTTGTGGCGCTGTACTCCACGTTCTTGAACCGCGCGTTTGACCAGCTGCTCATGGATGTCGGCCTGTTGAAACTGCCCGTCACCTTTGTCCTTGACCGCTCCGGTGTGACGGGCCCGGATGGTGCCAGCCACAACGGAGTGTGGGATCTCACGCTCGTTTCCATTGTTCCGGGCGTGCGCATTGCGGCTCCGCGTGATGCTACTCGTCTGGCCGAGGAGTTCAACGAGGCCATCGAGGTCACAACTGGTCCAACTGTTGTGCGTTTCCCGAAGGGCGATGTCACAGCTGATATCGAGGCCATTGAAAGGCTCGCTTCGGGCACCGATGTGCTCTACCGCCCTGAGACCCCGGCCAGAGAGGACACCCTCGAGGTCCTCTTCGTCGCGGTGGGCACGTTTGCAGAGGTAGCCATCGAGACAGCACGCACGCTTCACGACGAAGGAATTTTGATCACCGTCGTCGATCCGCGCTGGGTGTATCCCATTGCCCCTGAGCTCGTGGAGCTAGCCGCCGGCGTGGATATGGTAGTCACCATGGAAGACGGGCTGCTGCGCGGCGGAGTTGGCTCCGCGTTCGCCGAGGCTCTCTCGTCTGCACAGGTGGATACGCCTGTGCGTCAGCTCGGCTTCCCCAGCATCTATCCGCGCCCAGCAACCCGGCCACAGATCCTTGAGGAAGTCGGCCTAGACCAAGCCTCGGTGACGGAACAGGTTCGCGAGTGGGCTAACTTCCTTGCCCGCTAGTGCTTAGAGCCTAGAGCTGGTCAACAATAATGGGGGCCGTGAGTTGGATTTGCCACTCACGCGCCCCTTTTTCATCGAGCAAACGCGCCATGGAGTGAGTCGTCCAGGACGAATTCTGTGCGGACCCGGCGGTGGTTTCCCAGATAGTTTCGCTGAGCAGCTTCGGTGCCAAAATATTCTCCGTCGGAATATCAATGTCCGCGGACAAATCCAGCATATCGGCGCGCACCTGCTGCAGTACCCGCCACGAGTCAGGGTGCTCACGCTCCCAATAGGACTTCCCCGGAGGATACGGATGCTCGCGCTCGATTTCGGGATACACCGCAGGTGAATCCTCCCGCGCTTGCACCAGAGAATCCCAGGGGTCAAACTTTCTCGACACCCCCCGAATCCTGTACAGTTCGCGTCTCGACGAGGGCATTTCCTTCGCAATATCAATCAACGCCCGGTTCGACAACAACGCACCCGGCGAAGTATCGGTGGCGCGCGCAATATACTCGCGGTCCTCCCATAGATGCCTAGCCACGTTCAGCGACGCCCTGGAGCGAATACTTTTAATTCCCTTGGTCTCGCGCCAAGAACGCTGTCGCGGTTGGCTCAGCGAGGTACCAGTGGAGACCAAATAGGCAAACTCCTGCTCGGCGATAGCGAGCTTCTTTTCGTTGGCCAAAAACTCAGCCTCCGCCGTGGCCAGCTCGTCGAGATACTCCACATCTAGGGCAGCGTATTCTGCCCATTCAAACGGAAGTGGAGAAAGGGACCAGTCCTCGCGCCCATGGCTTTTTTCGAGGTGCACGCCGACGAATTCCTCAACCATGGCTGCTAAGTTTGGGCGCCGAAAGCCACCAAGGCGCCCGGCTAACTCAGTGTCGAAGAGCTCGCCTGGGTGTAGCCCCAACCACGAAAGGCTAGGAAGATCTTCTCCCGCAGCATGCAGGATCCACGCCTCGTCGTTAAGCACTGGTGCGAAAACATCGGTGAACTCTTCGCGCAACCCTTCAGGCGCGATCAAGAAGGTCGGGGCACCTGGGCGCGTAACTTGGACTAAAAAGGCGCGGTCATCGTAGCGAAACGTGGACGCGCGCTCGGTGTCCAAAGCAAAACGGCCGCTGCCGCGGGAAAGCGCGGAGGCGGCCCGTTTGAACCCATCGAGCGAATCAACAAGTTCAAAATCTACATGGTCGACGTATCTCACGTCACCCATGCTAACTGTTGCCTAGGCGAGTGACACCCTCGGGAGGCAGCCCTGCCACCAAGGCGAGCACCTTAGAGAAGGCCTCAACGTGTGTGGACAAGTCGATCCCGTCGGCGGTCCAGGAAGCGCGCATCTCCAGCTGATGAGCGCGAGGCGGCCCACCGATTTCACCGAAACGCACTGATGCCGTCGAGGTGACAGTGCCGCCAAGGTTGGTAAATCCTGCGCCGGTTTCGGCCAGCGATTCGTTGAGCCATTGCCACGCAACGTCCGGCAATAGGGGGTCGGAGGCCACGGCATCGTCCATGTCGGCCTGGATATAGGCGACGAGGCGCATGGTGCCCTCCCACGCCTCCTCGGCATCGGGGGAGTGGAGCAAGATGAGACGGCCGAAGGCGTCGCCGGACGAATCCTGTGGCACCGCATTTTCTAGATCGACGTCACCGTGAGAGACCTCGAGCCCAATCGCATGGCTAAATGGCGCAGGGCGCTGAGGTGGGCGAATCGTGCCAAGAGTGATTTCTTTCCGCAGCTGAGCTGCATGCATTGATTCCACCGCAGCACTAAACTCCTCTGGCAACGCGTTCGAATCGCCTTCAGCGTGCGACTTAGTTGCAGGGGATTGGGAGTTGGAGTCGGTATTCGTCACGCCCTCCAAACTATCTAGAGCGCCACCCATTATTGGGGAGGCGCGCCGAGTGTGTCACCTTGGTTCAGGCCGGAGGGGAATTGGGGGAGTTGTCCCTTTTACTTTGCCGCGCAGGCGCTAAGATGGGTCGTACTTTCGTTTGATGCCCGATGGCGCACCCAACGAAGAATCGGATTTTTTGAAAGGAACACCAGGACGTGGCAAAACTCGATTTTGAAAAGCTCAACAGCATGCAGCGCTACACCCAGTGGGCAATCTTCCGGGCGATTCCCGGGGCGCTCCCACAGGACCGCGCAGACATCATCGACGAGGCAAAGGAGCTTCTCGACGAGCTGGAGAACGAGGGTGACCTGATCATCCGCGGCATCTACGACATTTCGGGCATTCGCGCAGACGCTGACCTGATGATTTGGTGGCACGCCGAGGAGTTCTCCACCTTGCAGGACGCATTGGGTCGCTTCCGTCGCGACACGGTGCTGGGTCAGTCCCTCGAACTGCACTGGATTGGCAACGCGCTGCACCGCCCAGCTGAGTTTAATAAGTCCCACCTGCCAAGCTTCATCATGGACGAGGAGCCAGGCGACTGGATCACACTGTACCCATTTGTTCGCTCCTATGACTGGTACATCATGGACGAGCAGAAGCGCCGCAAGATTCTTGCCGAGCACGGCCAGGCTGCCCGCGATTACCCGGATGTGCGCGCCAACACGGTCCCTGCCTTTGCACTCGGCGACTACGAGTGGATGCTGGCTTTCGAGGCTCCATCCTTGGACCGCATCGTTGACCTGATGTACAAGATGCGCTACACGGAGGCTCGCCTCTACGTGCGCGAAGAGATTCCGTTCTTCTCCGGTCGCCGTGTTTCGGATATCGGCGAGATTGTGAACGTTCTGCCTTAAATTTGCTGCAGTTTTCCGCAAATCAAAATCGACCAATCGTGTCTCAGAGGCTCATTTTGGGCCCAAAAGACGCGATTGGTCGATTCTAAATTGCAGATTAGTTTAAAGGTTAGCTGGCTGCGAAGTTCATCGAGATCGAGTTGATGCAATAACGCAGGTCAGTTGGGGTGTCGTAGCCTTCTCCCGCGAAGACGTGGCCCAAGTGCGACCCGCAGTTTGCACACAGTACCTCGGTGCGCTGCATTCCCAGTGAGTTGTCCACGCGCTCGATAATCTTGTCGCCTGCGAGAGGGGAGAAGAAAGACGGCCAGCCACAGTGCGATTCAAACTTCTCCGTCGAGCGGAACAGCTCGGCCCCACATGCGCGGCAGCTGTAGACGCCTTCGGCGACATTGTCGGTGTACTCGCCGACTCCTGGAGGTTCGGTACCGGCTTGGCGGAGAACGTAAAACTCTTTTTCGTTAAGCTTCTCGCGCCACTGTTCCTCGGTCCATTCGCGGTAATTCACCATGATTAGCTCCTTGCATTTTTTGTTGACGTGATACCAATACTACCCACGTCGCCGCCGCTATGAGAAGGGTCGCCCAGCCGACCATGGGCAAGAACGTGGTCAGCCACGTGCCCGTCGTTGGAAAGTGCGGCGAATACCAGGTCGCAGGTGCCAGACAAAGCACAGCACCCACCCAAGCCATCGGGTTGTGGAACAGGCTCACCCGCGACACGGCAGTAAACATGGCTGGGAACAGCATCATTGAGTAATAGGCCTGCCCCAGCGAGCTGAGCAAGAACACGCCCGTCAACAAGACGGCCGCCGAGGTCGTAGCCCACAGCAGCTCGTCGGTATGCCTAAAGCGCGCAAGCCCGAGCACGGCCACCGCAACACATGCAGCAAGGAAGATCCACAGTGCCCACTCGAGCCAGCCCGGCATGCCGAAGTACACAGCAAATCCGGCAAGCGAGGAGTTTGCGTAGTCACGAGTCTCGCCGAGGTAAGGCACCAGCTCAGTCCGGTACGCACTGGCACCCGGAGTCAGTGGCCACGCAATCACATTTAGCAACACCGGCACTGCGATGCCTCCGATGAGCGCCTTCCAATCCAATTTCACCAAAGGAAGGAACAACAGGGGCAAGAACATTGGCTTGACGACGATCGCCAGCCCCAGCACTATGCCCGCCAGCCAGGACCGACGATTGAGAAACAGCCATAAGAAACCCACCAGCGCGAGCAGCAGAATCCCGTTGATATTTGAGAAGACCAAGGTGCTGGTCACTGATTCAGTGAGAAATGCCAGCGCGATTGAGATAGGAAAGAGTGGCGAACTCAACCGGTAGCCCACCATGCGGGTCAGGATCGCCAAAGCCACAATAATCGCGATTGCATTGGCCAGAATGAACCACGGCCGAATCACATCGGGGTCGGCAACAATTCCTAATGGCGAAAGCAGCAAGGTCGCGCCAGGGTTATAAAGGTAATGCGGGTCGACGTGGTGATAGATCTCGTCGTAGACCGGAACTCGTTCAACGAAGCGTCGCGCCGCTGCTTGCACAGTGGTGAAGTCGTCGGTGGGCGAGCCCGTCCACGCTAAGACGACAAGGCGGTGGATCACCAAGAAGATGGCCACAGGCCACCCGATAGCGTTGCCCAGCCGGGTCCACGGCACCTGCTGTGGGGCGTTTAGCGGCAGGGGCGAGGTCCACGTTGAATCCAGAGTTCGCAAAGACACGTGTTTACCGTACCCGGCGATAGCGCAGGAACAGCAACGAATCGTCGGTGGCGCGGGCATCTTCTAGGTGCATCCGACGCGCGTAGGCCCTACCATCGGGTCGTGGCGCGATAAGGCGAGAGGCGGAATCGCTGTGCAGCAGTGGTTCAAGGGTGAAGTGGAAAAGATCCACGAGGTCGGCATCGAAGAGCATGGAAAAGATTCCCGGGCCACCCTCGCAAGTGATCCGTCCGAAGCCACGGGCACGCAGTATCTCTAGCCACTCCTGGGCGGTTCCGTCGCCCGCATCGGCAAGGGTGGCGCCCGCTTCGCGGAGTGCTTCGCGACGAGGGGCCAGCGCCTCGTCGTCAAGCGATGTTCTTGGCACAAGTATCAACGGTGAGTGGCGTGCTTCGGTGAAAAACGAAGAACCGAGATCGAAGCGAAGTGACTTCGACGGGATGGCAAATGGGGTATCCGACGGACCGTAGCCCTCGGCGCGCACCGTGTTTGCGCCGACCAAGATGCAGTCGGACCACGAGCGCAGGCCTAAGAGTAGGTCGGTGTCGGTTTGGTTGCCGAGAGACTGAGTGGTTCCGTCTGTGGCGATGGCGCCGGCGAGGGTCGCAATTGCTACGGCGCGGACCTCGGTGGGTTCGGAGGAGCCGATGAGTTCGGCAGGCGAGTAGTATGCGCGAGTTTCCATACCCATACATTAGTAAAGGCCACCCCGAAGGGTGGCCTTTTAGTTGAGCGGATGACGAGACTCGAACTCGCGACCCTCACCTTGGCAAGGTGATGCGCTACCAACTGCGCTACATCCGCAACAGAACTTGTACAAGTTCTTGGTGCGCGATACTGGGATCGAACCAGTGACCCCTACCGTGTCGAGGTAGTGCTCTACCGCTGAGCTAATCGCGCAAAATTTAAAGCTGGAGGTGGATACGGGAATCGAACCCGTGTACACGGTTTTGCAGACCGTTGCCTAACCACTCGACCAATCCACCGTGGAGTTACCTCCAAAGTACGCTATATGTACTTGGAGCGGATGACGAGACTCGAACTCGCGACCCTCACCTTGGCAAGGTGATGCGCTACCAACTGCGCTACATCCGCATTTTTCAAGGTTTTACCCTTGGTGCGCGATACTGGGATCGAACCAGTGACCCCTACCGTGTCGAGGTAGTGCTCTACCGCTGAGCTAATCGCGCGAACATTTCAACCAGGCCCGGTGAAATGAGAGCGGATGACGAGACTCGAACTCGCGACCCTCACCTTGGCAAGGTGATGCGCTACCAACTGCGCTACATCCGCATGCACTTCGCTTGGCGTTTCTGCCCGGCTTGGTGCGATTCAAAACTTTAGCCTGGGTATGTTCCAGAATACAAATCGACAGGTCACGGGGTGGTTCTGCGGTTCTTGGGCGGCTGTAAATTACATTGATGTAGTCCAGATTGGTTATTTTCGCCCGTTATGTGCCTTGACCTGCCGATTAGGTTCTCTTACGAGGCGCAGAGTATGGTTTTAATCTGTTAGTTAGGTCCTATGGCTCAGTGGAAGAGCGTTCCGTTCACACCGGAAAGGTCGCTGGTTCGATCCCAGCTAGGACCACAATTTTCTTGAAGCCTCGCATTAGTTTTGCGGGGCTTCTTTTTATCTGGTTTTCCGGTACTTTTGTGTTATGGATAACAAAGAGGGTGGCAAAGCTAAAAGGTCCGGCGGAAGCGACTATTTCACCCTTGGTATCGCGTTTTTTCCAATCGGCATCGCGCTGCTCGTATCTACGGGTAGCTGGGCGGCAGGCATGACGTTTCTCATCCTTTCTATTGTCTGTATGGCTACAGGTTTCTCCAAGCGCGGGAAAGGTTCTGGGGAGTCCTAGAAAGTAATACCACCGGCATAAACCGTGTTAAAGATAATTATTTTCAACTATGGGGAACTTTTGATCTACAACTTTCGACTAGTTGTGTGATGGACCTTGCTTAGGGTTTATCGTCCAAAAGAACTACGATGTTTACCAATAGTTCGTCCACACCATGTGTAGGTCAATGTAGTCCCATACATGTGGTTGCCCCAATAGTTCTAGGAGTTTCAGCCAGTGCGTATTCTGCGTGTTCAAGGTCTTCGTCGTTTGACTGTAGGCGCTGCCGTCGCGCTGCTTGCTGGTTTTTCCGCCCCGCAGGTCCTCGCCCACGACACGGTCGTCGGCGGAGTCCCAGCGGACGGGCAGCAAGTTGCTGAATTTCCGTCGGAGATTGCGCTGGAGTTTTCTGGCTACGTCAACGAAGGCTTTAATACTTTCGCTATTTCGAACGCGGACACCAACGAGGTCCTTTTCTCTGGTGAGCCGACAGTAAATGAGCGGTGGGTGACCCTGCAGGTGCCTGAAGGCATCGACCCGGGTCCGGGTAACTACCGAATTGGATTTCAGATTACTTCCTCTGACGGTCACGCCACCCGAGGCATGACCAACTTTAGCGTTGAGGGAGCGCAAATCGCTCCAGCTTCAAATGGTTCAACTGCATCTGACGCAGGAACTGAGGCTGGCACGGAAGCTGCTTCTGATTCGCAGTCTGAACAATCTGGAATTTCACCTTGGGTGTGGGCAATTGGTGGCATCGTGCTTGTGGTTATCGCTGTAGGCGGCATCTTGGCCGCTTCGAAGAATCGCAAGTAACTTCATTCCAACAAGGAGAAAATAATGTCCCGTCGTCTGACCACCGGAATTGCTGTGCTCGCTGCTGCCGCCACCTTGGTAGCTTGTGGAAACTCCACCGATGCCACTTCAGGTTCGGCCACCGACACTGCAGCATCGACCACTGCTGCAACCTCTGAATCGTCTACTGCCGCGTCCTCGTCAGCAACCGCCGATGCCAACGCGCAGGCAATCGTTCTTGAAGATCCTTATGTTCGTGCCATGGAAGCTGGCAAGGGCATGACCGGTGTGTTTGGCACCCTGGTCAACTCGACTGACAAGGACATCAACCTTGTTGACTTCAGTACCAGCCTGAATGAGCCTCGCAACGAGATGCACGAAGTCGTTGACGGCGTCATGCAAGAAAAGGACGGCGGTTTCGTCGTGCCGGCGAACGGTACTTACACACTTGCACCAGGTGCTGACCACATGATGATCATGGGCTACGACGAGGCAATCGAAGCGGGCGATTCTATTGACGTGACCATCGAGGACTCCGAAGGAAACACCTACGAGGTCAAGGATGTCCCTGTTCGCACCCTTCTGCCGGGTGATGAAAATTACGGCAGCGATGGCGAACTTCAGGGCCACAACCCCGACGCCCCGATGGATGGCAGCGGCAACATGGAGGGCATGGACAACATGGAAGGCATGCAGCACTAATCTCACTCGGCACCACGTAATCATTTAAAGGTAGGAATAGTCATGTCAGTGTCACGTCGCGGGTTCATATCCGGTGTGACTGTTGCAGCTTCGTCGGCAGCACTAGCCAGTGGTATGAGCAAGGCCCATGCCAGTGCGAAGATGCCCCCAGTGGAGCAAGACACAATCAATTTGGCGGATGTCGAAAACCGCTTGAGTCAGTCCACCGTCGCTTTTGATGGTCCTCACCAAGCAGGCATTGCCACTCCGCATCAAGCGCATCTCAACCTTTTGGCATTTAACCTGAAGGAGGGCGTTGACCGCGCAGGTCTCAGGCGCCTGATGCGGCTGTGGACGGAAGATGCCAGAACGCTGACCTCCGGCCAAGCACCCCTCGGCTCGCTCGAGCCAGAGATGGCGCAAACTCCGGCAAATCTCACCATCACGGTGGGTTTTGGCCAGGGTGCTTTCGAGGCAGCGAATCTTGGCGACGTGAAGCCGGGATGGCTGAAGGACCTACCTGAATTTTCCTTGGACCAATTAGACGATAAGTGGGGACAATCAGATCTAGTGCTACAGATCTGCTCTGATGACCCCACTACCGCGTCGTTTGCCATGCGCCATATGGTTCGTTCAGGCACTGATTACGTGAATACGGGCTGGTTGCAGCAAGGCTTCCTGTCCGCCGATGGATCCATGCCGAAGGAATCAACCCCGCGCAATTTGTTCGGCCAGGTCGATGGCACAGTCAATCCGCGTGACGACGAGGAATTCGCCGAGCAAGTGTGGATCGACGAAGGTGAGGCATTCACCCAAGGCGGAACTTCGATGGTTGTGCGACGGATCAGCATGAACCTTGACACTTGGGAGATGCTTGATCGCGTCTCACGAGAAAACTCTATGGGGCGAAATCTTCACAATGGTGCACCGTTGACCGGCGAGAATGAATTCGATGATCCGGACTATAACGCTGTTGATAAATATGGTCTGCCGGTAATTGATAAGAACAGTCATATGGCGCGAGCTAAAGCGCCGGATGACCACCCGGAACAAAAAATTAAGCGGCGACCTTATAACTACGACCTGCAACCGGATCCAGCGCTAGGCCAACTGTCCAATGCCGGTCTTGTGTTTATCTCGTTCCAAAAGGATCCGGAAGTCCAGTTCGTTCCGATCCAACAGCGTCTAGACGAATCTGACCGACTGAACACGTGGATCACCCACATCGGTTCTGCGGTGTACTGGGTGCCTCCAGGGGTCTCAGCTGATGGTGAGCGGGACAAGTTCTGGGCGGAATCTTTGCTCGTCGATAAGGGCTAAAACAATGCCTCAACTGGCACCTTCACCGGATCTGAAAACCGTAAGGTGCCAAACGCTAATGATTGTCAGCTAACGAGTAGACTGTGCGAGTACCCATCAGGGGTCTATTTGCTAGTTAAGTGTTCGCGGCCAGGTATGCCGCGAACGCGTGAGCGCAAAAGGAGCGCACAATCTATGGCTAACGATCTGGCTTCGTCGCCCGTTGATCTTTCATCTTTCATGGTTCCTGCGGGCACTGCCGTTGGCGCTGTCATGCGCGATCGTGACCTTCCCAACAAGGGAGAGAACGCAATCGTCTGCGTCAAGGACGCAGAAGGCAACCTCAAGGATCTTTCCCACGTCCCGGACCACGACGCAGAGTTCACCCCGGTTCCTGCCTCGAGTGAGGAAGGCCGTGGCGTCATCCGTCACTCGTGTGCGCATGTTTTGGCACAAGCAGTCCAGGCGGAGTTTCCTGGAACTAAGCTGGGCATCGGCCCGGCCATCGAAAATGGTTTTTACTACGACTTCGACGTAGCCGAGCCGTTTACTCCAGAGGATTTGAAGACTCTGGAAAAGCGGATGAAGAAGATCATCAAGTCGGGGCAGAAATTTGTTCGCGGTGTCTACACTTCCCAGGAGGAAGCCGCAGAAGACCTCAAGGACGAGCCATACAAGCTAGAACTCGTTCAGGATAAGGGCAACGTTGACCCGAATTCTGATGAGGCAACCGAAGTCGGCGCTGGTGAACTGACCTATTACGCGAACGTAAATCCGCGTACCGACGAGGTCGAGTGGCACGATTTGTGCCGCGGCCCTCACGTCCCAACTACCAAGTACATCCCTGCTTTTGCCATTACCCGCTCCTCGGCAGCGTACTGGCGCGGCGACCAGGCAAATGCTGATTTGCAGCGCGTGTACGGCACCGCGTGGGAATCGAAGGAAAAGCTCGACGAGTACCAGACCATGATGGCTGAGGCGGAAAAGCGTGACCACCGCCGCCTGGGCTCCGAGCTGGATCTCTTTTCTTTCCCAGACGATCTTGGCTCCGGCTTGCCAGTCTTCCACCCGAACGGTGGCATCGTGCGCACCGAGATGGAAGAGCATTCCCGTCGCCGCCACATTGAGGCTGGCTACTCCTTTGTGAACACGCCTCACATCACCAAGGCAGACCTTTACGAGCGCTCAGGCCACCTGGGCTTCTACAAGGACGGCATGTTCCCGCCAATGACGGTTGACGCGGAGTACGACGAGCACGGCCACGAGACCAAACCTGGCCAAGAGTACTACCTCAAGCCAATGAACTGCCCGATGCACAACCTCATCTTCGACTCGCGTGGTCGCTCCTACCGCGAGTTGCCACTGCGCCTGTTCGAATTCGGCACCGTGTACCGCTACGAAAAGTCCGGCGTGATCCATGGCCTGACCCGTGCACGCGGATTTACCCAAGATGATGCGCACATCTACTGCACCGAGGATCAGCTTGAGGAAGAGCTGACCACCGTGCTGGACTTCATCTTGTCCTTGCTGCGTGACTACGGCCTTGATGATTTCTACCTCGAGTTGTCCACTCGTGACCCGAAGAAGTCCGTCGGCTCCGACGAGATTTGGGAACGCTCCACTGAGATCCTCCGTCGCGTGGCCACCAATTCTGGCCTCGAGCTGGTTCCTGACCCAGAAGGTGCTGCGTTCTACGGCCCGAAGATCTCGGTGCAGGCACGCGACGCCATCGGCCGTACCTGGCAGATGTCCACCGTGCAGCTGGACTTCAACATGCCGGATCGCTTCAACCTTGAATACACCGCTTCCGACGGCACGAAGAAGCAGCCGATCATGATTCACCGTGCGCTGTTTGGTTCCATCGAGCGCTTCTTTGGTGTGTTGCTTGAGCACTACGCTGGTGCATTCCCAGCGTGGTTGGCTCCGCACCAGGTCATGGGTATTCCTGTTGCCGATGACTTCTCGCCGCACCTGGAGAAGGTCGCTGCGGAGCTTCGTAAGCGTGGTATTCGCGCCGACGTGGATACCTCTGACGATCGCATGCAGAAGAAGATCCGCACGCACACCACCGGCAAGGTTCCGTTCATGCTGCTTGCTGGAGCACGCGATGTAGAAGCAGATGCCGTCAGCTTCCGCTTCCTCGATGGATCGCAGGTCAACGGCGTTCCGGTTGCAGAAGCAGTCGATCTGATTGATTCTTGGGTGCGTGAACGTATCAATGACCAGCCGAGCGAGGAAACCATTGCCGCACGACGGGGCTAGCGGAAATCCTGAGCTTCCTTCGTACACAGATACTGGGGTGGGCGAACCCGATGCACTCCAGCGTCTGTGGGCTCCGTACCGGGCAAATTATATTGCGCAGGTGCCGGAGGATGACGCCTCGTCGTCAAGCGAAAGCTCTGATGATCCGTTCACGATCGCGCCGACGAAGTCCGACGAGGACGCGCTGATTGTGGCCCGGGGTACGTACGTGTATCTGATTTTGAATCTTTATCCGTATAACTCTGGGCATATGATGGTGGTGCCGTATCGCAAGGTAGCAGAGCTGGAAAACCTCAACGATGCGGAAACGTCGGAACTCATGGTTTTTCTTAAACGCTCAATCCGCGTGCTGAAAAAGGTTTCAGCGCCGGAATCAATTAATGTAGGGCTGAACCTGGGACGCGCCTCCGGTGGCTCCGTGGGTGATCACCTACATATGCATGTGGTGCCACGGTGGACGGGAGACGCCAATTTTTTGACGGTGCTCGACGGAACCAAGGTGCTTCCCCAGTTGTTGCGTGACACCCGGACGCTGATGGCGCAGGGGTGGAACGCCGTTATCGCGGAGGAGAACAGTCGTGCTTAGTGTCCATGGCAGAAAACCGGCAGCCGTAGTGGTTGAACCAGTGGCGAAGGCCCTGCTGAAAACGGGGATCACGCCAAATGCTGTCACTGTTATTGGTGCTGCGGTGACGGTGCTCATTGCCGTTATTTTGATCCCGATGGATTACCTGGTGTGGGCCGCGGCGTTGTCTGCGGTATTCGCTGCCCTGGACATGGTCGATGGCACGATGGCCAGAATGCGCGGGGGCGGTACTGCTTTTGGTGCCACGCTTGACGCAACCTGTGATCGCATCACCGACGGCGCACTATTTGCGGCGATTACCTTCTGGCTGGTCTACGTTGATGATGCGCATCCGTTGACGGTTGCAGTTTCGCTGGTTGTGGTTGTGACCTCCCAGATCATTTCTTATGTGAAGGCCCGTGGCGAAGCCGGTGGCCTGAAAATGGTGGGCGGGCTGATTGAGCGCCCTGAGCGCCTGATTCTGGGCCTTGGCGGTCTCGCCTTGGAAGGTTTCGGCGTGCCATATGCGATCGAGGTTGCGCTGTGGCTTTTGGCAATCGGCTCGGTGTTTACTGTCATCCAGCGATTGCTGATGGCTTCGCGTGATCCACAGGCGCAGGTGCCTGTGGGAGCGCCTGCGGGCTCAAAAGAAGCCGAGGAAGAGGCTCGAGCGGCTGAGGAATCGCCTGCGGATTTGGCCGAGGAGTCTGTTGAGCGGGAAGCAGAGAGGGATTAACGCGTGGCACGTGAGTCAGAGTCACAGTCGAAGGCACAGTCGAAGGCACCATCGAAGCTGTCCGCGGAAAATCTGAGTGCCCTGGGCTACCTGGCAGGGTGGAAACTCATTGGCAAACTTCCAAGCAGGCTCGTAAATGGCCTGTTCAATTGGGGTGCGGACAGGGCCTCGAAAAACGGTAAGGGCATGGAGATGCTGCGCCGGAATCTCACACGCGTCGTGGGAGCAGAAAACGTCACCGCGGACTTGGTGAAGGCCTCGGTGCGCTCCTATGCCAGGTATTGGCGCGAAGCGTTCCGCCTGCCACAACTTGCTGGAGACCCATCGTTGGTGGAGCGGATTTCCGAGGAAATGGTTGGCCGCGATCTGCTGGACAAATCTATTAACGAAGGCAAGGGCGTGATTTTGACCTTGCCTCACAGCGGCAACTGGGACATGGCCGGGATGTGGTTGTACACCGAATATGGCCAATTCACTACGGTGGCCGAGCGGGTGAAACCTGAAGTCCTCTTTGAGGCTTTCGTGGAGTTCCGCGAATCCTTGGGCTTCGAAGTCATTGCGCTGACAGGCGAAAAGGTCCCGCCGTTTCAGCAGCTCAAAGAGGTCCTGGAACGGGGCGGAATCGTCTGCCTGCTGGGCGAGCGTGACCTGTCTGATCGAGGAGTTCCTGCGAAGTTCTTCGGCGAGGAGACCACGATGCCAGCGGGTCCGGCCCAGCTGGCAATAGAAACCGGGGCGCCATTGCACGCGGTGCACTGCTGGTTCACCGGTACCGATAATGATCCAGGTTGGGGAATTTCGGTCTCTGCACCGGTAAAAGTAACTACGTTAGAGGAGACAGTCCAACGCATTTCCGACCTGTTCGCTGCAAATATTGCGGCACACCCGGTGGATTGGCACATGCTGCAGCCGCAATGGCCGGTAGATAAACGCAAGAAGAAGCCAAAAAATTAGCTAGCCGCGTACCTACGACTGAAAGGGAGCCGTTCGACGTGCGAATTGGAATTGTATGTCCCTATTCCTTTGATGAACCCGGTGGAGTTCAAGCCCATATCCTTGATCTTGCCGATATCTTGATTTCCCAAGACCATTACGTCGGCGTGCTCGGCCCGGCCTCAGCCGACACTGAGCTGCCTGATTACGTCACCCGTGGTGGGGGATCAATTCCGATTCATTACAACGGTTCTGTTGCTCGCCTAGCCATCGGCCCACAAGTTCGCAGGATCACGAAGGAATTCATCCGCGAGGGTGAGTTCGATGTCCTGCACATTCACGAGCCAAATTCCCCGAGCTATTCCATGGTGGCGCTGCGACTTGCTGAAGGGCCGATCGTCGCTACGTACCATGCCTCTGCGGCTTCGTCGCGCCTGCTCAAGTTCGCCCGCCCGCTCCTCCAACCCGCGTTGGAGAAGATTGACGGGGGTATTGCCGTCTCGGAGATGGCGCGCAGGTGGCAGGTTGAGCAGCTCGGCGGGGACCCAGTTCTCATTCCGAACGGCGTAGACACCACCAGTTTCTCGGAGGCGCGAAAGCCACATATCGAAGGTGCCCCCATCGAAATCGTCTTCCTCGGCAGACTCGATGAGTCCCGCAAGGGATTAGATATTCTTCTTCGCGCATTGACCCAACTTGATCGCGATGTTCGCGTAACAGTTATGGGTGGAGGTCGGCCCCGAAACGTTCCTGGGGTCGACTTCGTTGGCCGTGTCAGCGACGAGGAAAAGGTAGAAATCCTCGGTCGTGCCGATCTCTACGTCGCCCCGAACACCGGAGGCGAATCTTTTGGCATCGTTTTGGTTGAGGCGATGGCAGCCGGATGCGCAGTCGTCGCTAGTGATCTTGAAGCTTTCGCCGCGGTCTGCGATGCCCAGTCCGAGACGCCCGCGGGTGTACTCTTTCCTGTCGGCGATGACGCAGCGTTGGCTGACGCATTGCGCTCGCTTATCGACGACTCCGACGCCCGCACTCGGCTGATCGAGGCGGGGATTGCCCGCGCCAAACAATACGACTGGTCCACGGTTGCCGCGAAAGTGATGCAGGTCTATGAAACTGTCACCGACGGTGCCAACCATCAGATTGTCACGGTGGGCTAGTGACTACAACACTATGGGTAATCCTTGCCGTTCTTGTCACGCTTGCATTGGCGTGGGCATATCACACAGCCCAGCGGCTCGATGCCTTGCACGTGCGAGTTGACCGAAGCCGTGCGGCCTTGGAGGCAGCGCTTGATCGTCGGGCAGCGGTTATTGCTGCATTGGACCCGTCCGCCGCCCACGATGCCCGCAACGCGGAGGAAGCGGGACTTGTTCCGGGCGATTTTGATACCCGGATTCAGCGCGAGCGAGTACTGAATAAGAAAGTCGCTGCCAGTGGTGTCAGCGAGAGCACCGAACTTGCGGATGCAAACGCTCGTGTGATGTTGGCGCTGCGTTTTTATAATGATGCCGTCGCAGATACGCGAGCATTAAGGCTGCGCCCTCTCGTTCGAGTTCTTCGTCTTGGGGGCACAGCGCGGTTGCCGGAATTTTTTGAGTTCGGCGAGTTCTAAGCGGAGTTATTTGATCTGATTGGCGATCTCGTCGGGGTTGTAGGGTTGACCAATTGCAAGCAGGATAGCGAACACGATCGCGACCAGCACGACGATGATGATCAAGCTGCGGATCGGGTGGCGAACCACCTGCGCAAGTGCTTTGTCCGGGAGCGATTCGGGTGTCTCAGCCGGGTCAGAGAAACGCCAGCCGCCCTCGAGTCGGCCACTGCGATCTGCCCAGATTGAAAATGGCAGGGCAGCCCAAGGGATCAACGACATGGCAAGGCCCACGATTCCAACACCCACGGACCAACGATTGTTCACCCACACGAGCACCGTCAGGACAACGAAACACAGGAAGCCGAAGCCGTGGATTCCACCGGCAATAGGGGTGACAGCGTCAGTGACCCCCGAGTACTTCAACACCATTCCGATAATCAGGAAGGTCCAAGTGAAAAATTCGAGGATTGCGACGGAAAGGTGCAGCTTTTTGGGGGTGAGAGAGCTCATGAACCACCACGCTACCTGTACTTCGCCTAAAACCGTGTACCGTTTCCGTTTATGACTGCGAAGCACTCGATTAACGATATTTTGAACCTCGAACGGATTGATTCCGACATTTATCGTTCCCCTGTGATCGAATCTCAACTTGAGCGCACCTTCGGTGGCCAGGTTGCCGCCCAGGCGCTCGTTGCTGCTACCCGCACTATTAATGAGGGCAAGTTCGTCCACTCGCTGCACGGCTATTTCATCCGCCCCGGAAAATCTAACGAAGAGACCGTGTTCTTGGTCAATCGCATGCGCGACGGAAAGTCCTTTGCCACTCGCCATGTTGAGGCCATCCAAAACGGCGAGACAATCTTCTCCATGCAGGCTAGCTTTCATCGCCATGGCGACGAAGGCATTGAGCACTCCGACCATATGCGCGAAGTCCCTCGGCCCGAAGAACTCGATGACGCGCGCAGCACCTTGCCCCCAAGCTCCCGAGCACTTCTTAATGAGTGGTCCGACTGGGATTTCCGCATGGTGCCTCCGGATCGCTACGAGCACAACAAATACACGCCTAGCCAGCAGGTAGTGTGGTTCCGCTCCAAGCAAGAATTGCCTGACGACGATACATTCCACGTCTGCACCCTGGCATATATGTCGGATATGACGCTCTTGCAATCTTCCATGGTCCCTCATCCAGGTCACAAGGTGCAGATGGCCTCTTTGGATCACGCAATGTGGTTCTTGCGCCCATTCCGTGCCGACGACTGGTTGCTCTACGACCAAGTGTCTCCGTCGGCCCACGCTGGGCGCGCCCTGACCCACGGTCGGATTTTTGACAGTGCGGGCAATCTAGTGGCGATGGTGACCCAAGAAGGGCTCACGCGGACGTTGCGCAAGGGGACGAAGTCAATCCCACTGCGCACGACCGAAAATCACGATTCGCAATAAAATTTGTCCCGTGGTGGGTGGGTTCCCGTGCTAGGTCGAGATGTGCGTATACTTGAAGGCCGACACGCGGTAGGCCCGCGGCACACGTAGAAAACGCGTTGTGCGCGGATTTTGCCTTCGCAACCACCGAAAGAAAGGCAACGGTTATGTCAGGCCACTCAAAATGGGCAACAACGAAGCATAAGAAGGCCGCCAACGACGCCAAGCGTTCAAAGCTGTGGGCGAAGTTGATCAAGGACATCGAAGTTGCAGCGCGTACCGGTGGCGGAGATCCTGCAGGTAACCCAACGCTGGACGACATGATCAAGAAGGCCAAGAAGGCCTCTGTTCCAGGCGATAACATTGAGCGTGCTCGTAAGCGCGGTTCAGGCGAAGAAGCCGGTGGCGCCAACTACGAGAACATCACCTACGAAGGCTACGGCCCAGCAGGCACAGCTATCCTCATTGAATGTCTGACTGACAATCGCAACCGCGCAGCTACCGAAGTTCGCACCGCAATGACAAAGAACGGTGGCAACCTTGGTGAATCCGGTTCGGTTGCTTACATGTTTACCCGCACTGGTGTGATTCACATCAAGAAGGGCGAGCTCAGCGAAGACGATGTGTTGATGGCAGTTCTTGATGCAGGTGCCGAAGAAGTTGTTGATCTCGGCGATGAGTATGAGATCGTGTGCGCACCAACCGACATCCAGGCTGTCAAGAGTGCTCTCGAAGCCGAGGGCATTGAAGTTGAGCAGGCTGACCAGGAATTCCGCGCATCAGTGCACGCTGAACTCGGCGTGGAGGACGCACAGAAGGTACTCAAGCTGATTGACGCACTGGAAGATTCGGACGATGTACAGAACGTGTACACGAACATGGATCTGTCCGACGAGGTAATTGAGGCGCTTGACGCATAGCCTTGTTCCTCGTGTTTCGCCCCGTACGCTGTGTAATCTTTCCACGCTGCTGCGGGGCGTCACTGTCTGTCTACCAAGTGTGGTAGAACAAATGTGTGATTAATTTTGTGAGGTGGGTGTGAACACCGCAGGTCTTCGTGTGATGGGCATCGACCCGGGCTTGACTCGGTGCGGTCTCTCCGTTGTGCAAACGGGCAGTGGCAGACAGGTCATTCCTGTTGCCGTCGGGGTCGTGCGCACCCCTTCGGAGGCTGAGCTGGCCGAGCGGCTCTTGCGCATTTCTCGGGCAGTTGGGGAGTGGATGGATGATTACAAGCCCGACGTCGTGGCTATGGAGCGTATTTTCGAGCGCGGAAATGTGTCCACCGTCATGCACACTGCCCACGCCGTAGGAGTGATGGTCCTCGCCGCTGCGGAGCGCGATATCCCAGTGCACATGTATACGCCCTCTGAAGTGAAAAAGGCTGTGTCGGGCAATGGACGCGCTGATAAAAAGCAAATGACTACTATGATCACCCGCATTCTTGGTCTAAGTGAACCTCCAAAGCCCGCGGATGCCGCCGATGCCCTCGCAGTTGCCGTGTGCCATTGCTGGAGGGCCCCACTACTTGCTCGTACTCAACAGGCGCTAGACGCCGCAGGGGTGAAACGCTCATGATTGATTCTCTTAATGGTGAAATACTCTCCATCGGCCTCGACCATGCAGTGATTGAGTGTGGGGGAGTGGGATACCGGTTCCTAGCTGCCCCTCCAACGCTGGGCAGGCTCACTAGAGGCGAGTCCACACGCGTGCTCACCGCAATGGTTGTCAAGGAAGACTCCATGACACTGTATGGCTTTACCAATGTCGACGATCGTGAGTTATTCCATACCTTGCAAAGCGTGAGCGGGCTGGGGCCAAAACTCGCGCTTGCGACTTTGTCGTTATATAACGCCTCCGAGGTGGCACAATTAGTCACCTCAGGTGATGTGAAGGCGCTGCAAGCCATCCCAGGTGTGGGTAAACGCATGGCCGAGCGCATGGCACTGGAGCTGAAGGACAAGCTCAAGGCAGTAGCTATGGAAGTACCTGCAACAGGTTCAGAGTCGCTGGGGCACGTCTCCTCGAACGCGATGGTAGAGCAAGTCATTGAAGCTCTCATTGGCCTCGGGTTTACAGAGAAATCAGCTCGTCCTGTCGTAGAGTCAGTTGTTGCAGAAAACGAAGAAGCAGATACTGCCCTTGTGCTGCGTACTGCGCTTGCTCAACTCGGTCGGAAATAAAGAAACAGATAGGTCGTAGTTTGTGTCTGACGTAGAAAAGACGGAATTTCAATTGCCGCCTGATATGCAGCGGAAGGCGTCATCTCGTAGTGAAGATGCCCCGATTGATCCGCGGGAGCAAATCCAGGAACGCGATGTTGAAAAGACACTGCGGCCAAAGGGCTTAGATGAGTTCATTGGGCAGCCTAAGGTGCGTCAGCAGCTGGACCTCGTTCTTACTGGTGCGAAAAACCGTGGCGTCACGCCCGATCACATTCTCCTGTCGGGTCCTCCCGGCCTAGGCAAAACCACCCTGGCCATGATCATTGCCCAAGAATTAGGCACCTCCTTGCGGATGACGTCGGGCCCAGCCTTGGAGCGCGCAGGCGATCTAGCGGCAATGTTGTCGAACATCGTTGAAGGCGACGTGCTTTTTATCGACGAGATTCACCGCATCGCCCGGCCCGCCGAGGAAATGCTCTACATGGCAATGGAAGACTTTCGGATCGATGTCATCGTCGGCAAAGGCCCTGGTGCGACCTCGATTCCACTAGACATTCCACCGTTTACATTGGTGGGGGCCACCACGCGCGCAGGTATGCTGACAGGCCCGTTGCGTGACCGTTTCGGTTTTACGGCGCAAATGGAATTTTATGAGGTCGAAGACTTAACCAAGGTGATCACGCGCGCCTCGAACATTCTGGGCGTAAGCATCGACCATGATGCCGCAGTGGAAATCGGTTCGCGTTCGCGAGGTACTCCTCGTATTGCTAACCGCTTATTGCGCCGCGTGAGGGACTGGGCCGAAGTCAACGGTGACGGACACGTTGATGTTGCAGCAGCACAAGCTGCATTGGAGGTGTTCGATGTTGATGAACTCGGCCTTGACCGGCTTGACCGAGCAGTTCTCGGCTCGTTAATCAAAGGCCATGGTGGTGGGCCTGTGGGCGTAAACACACTGGCTATTGCGGTGGGCGAAGAACCAGCAACGGTTGAAGCGGTGTGTGAGCCCTATCTTGTGCGAGCAGGTCTGATGGCTAGGACCGGTCGCGGGCGCGTGGCCACTGCAGCAGCGTGGCATCATCTCGGGCTAACTCCGCCACCAGAGGCACCAGGCCAGCTAAACGTGTAAGAATCCAGGAGTTTGGCAGGCGCTTTTATGGGGGTTGAGTAGGAGAACCGGAGATTTCCATGCCACAATAAAGGCCTATGGATCTCTTACTATTACTTCTTGTCCTTGCAATATTCCTTCTTCCTTCTATTTTTATGATGCGTTCGCAGCGCAAGCGCCAGCAACAGGTCACTGAGATGCAGTACGCGGTGAACCCGGGCGACCGGATTGTCACCGTCGCTGGTTTCCACGCAACTGTCGTCGCAACGCGTGACACCGAAGTCGACCTTGAACTTGCCCCGGGCACGATTGTGACCATGGAACGTCAGGGCATCATGCGCAAGGTGGAAGAAACCCCAGCTACGGCACCTTATAACGAGGTTCCTGGTTCTGCAGGTGCTGTGTGGAATGAGCAGCCGGTGCAAGAGCCTGGGCTTAACTCTCACCCTGAAAACCTGCCAGCAGAGCCTGCTCAGGAAGAGCACCCTGAGAACAATTCCGAGAATAATCAAGAGGGCACCCCTGACGAGGGACCACGAGAGAACCGCTAACTCATGCAGTACTGAAAGTCCGACCCTTACTTAAGCACTCAAGCGGGTCGGGCTTAACTGTTTTGTTACATTTGACGTACCATCGGGATTTGTGTGTTTACCAGTGCACGCCTCCCGCGCACAGCAATATGATGCTTGATTCGTAGTTCGATTCGGAGCGCGGCAAGCATGATCATCACGTGAACGATTAATAGTTGAGGAGATACCTCCGTGTCCGTTACTACCCGGCGCAACGGCGAGAGTAACTCGAAAAGAGCGTGGCCCAAACGGGCTCTAGCTCTTTTCGTGCTCATCGTCGCGGTTGTGTATGCATTGGTGTTTTTCACCGGTGATCGCTCGGCAACCCCCAAGCTCGGCATTGATTTGCAGGGCGGTACCCGAGTGACGTTGGTCCCTCAGGGAGAGCAACCTACCCAAGATCAGCTGGACCAAGCGCGCATTATTTTGGAAAATCGTGTTAATGGCATGGGCGTTTCCGGCGCGCAGGTTGTCGTCGACGGCAACACTTTGGTCATCACAGTGCCAGGGGAGGACACTGCAGAGGTCCGCAGTTTAGGCCAGACTTCTCAGTTGATGTTTAGGCCTGTCGCACAGCTCGGAATGCCAGATACCACCGCGTATCCCGAAGTACTGGGCCAAACTGCCAATGACTGGGTGCGCTACGGCGTGTTGTCAAAGGAAGATGCCCAGGCTTCCATCGACGAGGCGATGCAGGTCATCAACTCGTCGCTCGGTGAGGCGGAACCGCTACCGACACCGGTAATTGACGCAGAGCCTTTGCCGGAACCTGCGAATTCGATCGCGGCGGGTGAGTTCCGTCAGCAGGTCACAGACATGCTTCGCGACGATCGCCAATCCGAAGACCCGACCCAACAGCTTGCAGCACTGCAGTTGATGCGCTGCGACGCATCCGGTTCGCAGACTGCTTCTGGCACGGATCCTCTCGCTGGTACCGATGTGCCCGAGCGTCCGCTGGTTAGCTGTGACCCTAATTCTGGACAGCCAATGGTGTTGGATCCAGTGCCACTGCTCTCGGGTGTAACGGATCCGAATGGTCCGCGTTTGACTGGTGAACAGATTGATACCAACCAGCCAATTACCGGTGGTTTTAACCAGCAGACCGGCCAGATGGAGATTAGCTTCTCCTTCAAGCAAGACGGCGAATTCAATGGTTCGCAGACGTGGGCGGAGCTGACCAGCGCATACCTGGGCCAGCAGATCGCAATTACCCTTGACTCTGAAATCATCTCCGCACCTCAGATCCAGGGGGCAACCCCTGTGGGGCAGGCCACCTCGATTACGGGTGATTTCACCCAGGAAGAGGCAACTGCGCTGGCAAATAACCTGCGCTATGGTGCACTTCCACTGTCCTTCGCCGGCCAAAATGGCGAACCGGGTGGCACAGCAATGACAGTTCCGGCGTCCATGGGTGCGGCTTCATTGCAGGCTGGCCTGATTGCTGGTGCAGTCGGTCTCCTTCTCGTGGCAATCTTCGTGTTCTGGTACTACCGGATGTTTGGCTTTGTCTCGATTTTCACTTTGTTCGCTTCCGGCTTGCTGGTCTACGGCTCGCTTGTTCTGCTGGGCCGGTGGATTGGTTACTCCCTTGATCTCTCGGGTGTTGCTGGTCTGATCATCGGTATCGGCACAACCGCGGACTCCTTCGTTGTTTTGTATGAGCGCATCAAGGATGAGGTCAGAGCAGGCAAGACATTCCGCTCGGCCACCCAAAGAGGTTGGGATCGGGCTAAGCACACGATTGTTACCGGTAACATGGTGACCCTGATCGGTGCCGTGGTGATCTACTTCCTTGCTGTCGGCGAGGTCAAGGGTTTCGCCTTTACTATGGGCCTGACAACTGTATTCGACCTGCTGGTGACCTTCCTGGTCACAGCACCATTGATGATCCTGGCTTCGCGGAAGTCATTCTGGGCGAACCCGAAGGTCAACGGCATGGGTAAGATGTTCGCACTTGCACAAGCAGACCGTGATGCCGGTCGAGATCCTGAGGCAGAGGCGCACAAAGCACAAGCGTCTTTGTCAACAACAACCTCTGCTGAAAGCGAGGAGAAGTAGTTATGACTGCATCAGTTGCACAACCCACTCCGTCTCAGGATTCTTCGAAGAATTCGCCTAAGAAGATGTCCTACTTTGACAAGTTGTACACAGGCGAGGGTTCCATCGACTTCATCGGACGCTCAAAGCTTTGGTACACCATCACCATCGTCCTTCTGGTGGTCAGTATCGGATCGATGTTGTTCCGCGGCTTTGACCTCTCCATCGATTTCCAGGGCGGCACGAAGCTGTCCATGCAAGCCGGTGATCTGGTCGCCGAGCAAGTTCAAGACACGTTCGTCGAGGCTACGGGTGTGACCCCAGAGCTGACCCAGATTGTCGGTGCGGGCGATGCCCGGACCTTGGAAATCACTTCTGAGCACCTCAGCCAAGAGCAGATTGATAACGCACGTCTTGCTATCTATGAGCAGTACCATCCAGTCGATGCGGCTGGCGTAGCCACACCCGATGCGATCGGCGATTCCACTGTGTCGGAATCATGGGGCTCTACCATTACCGAGCGCATGATCTTGGCACTCGTGGTCTTCCTGATCGTCGCTGCAGTCTATGTTGCGATTCGTCTCGAACGTGAGATGGCAGTAGCAGCAATGGCCGCCTTGGTCGTCGACGGCGTTGTCATCATGGGAATTTATTCTCTGTTTGGCCTTCAGGTCTCGCCAGCGACGATTATTGGTTTGTTGACCGTGCTGACCTTCTCTATTTACGACACCGTGATTGTCTTTGACAAGGTGAAGGAAAATACCTCCGGGGTGCTTGATTCAAGACGTTCGACGTACGCGGAGGAAGCCAATCTCGCCGTCAACCAAACTGTGATGCGTTCGATTTCGACATCGGTGATCTCGGCGTTGCCAATTATTGCGTTGCTCGTCGTCGCAGTGTGGATGCTCGGCGTAGGTACACTGCAAGATTTGGCGATAATCCAGCTGATCGGTGTCGTCGAAGGTGTTTTCTCCTCTCTATTCTTAGCTACGCCAATTCTGGTGTCGCTGATTAACAGCCAGAAGAAGTACAAGGAGCACAACAAGGCAGTTGCGGAATTCCGTGCCTCAGGCAAAGATATTTCTTCAGCAGATGCTGACGCGCAGGTGGAGAATAACGATTCAAAGGCGAAGCGCACCGTGGAAACACCAGGTTCGCGCTCGCAGGGTTACGGCCGAGGCGATGGGATAGGCGGGGCAGGCAACCACCAAGCCTCGTGGCGCCCTGGCAAGAATTAGGGAAAGCCGGGCAACGAGACCAGGAAGTATAAAAAGTGAAGCGCTTTAAGACGATGACGGCCCTAGCCGGAATGGTTACTGCAGCCTCGATTCTGGCTGGCTGCTCGCTCTCTGGACCAACGAGCGTGTTTTCGGAGCCAGGCTCCAAAGACATGTTTGGGTACCAGATTTCTCAGGAGCTCATCACCTCGAACGCTGGATCCAACGTTGGCGTTTCCACCAACGCACAGCTACTTTCGGGACGTCTTTACCCGGCCGTTTTTGTTGCTGGTCCGAGCGGACAAATGATCCCGAACACCGATGTGGCACGGGCACAGGTCCTGCCCGGCCGCAACAGGCAGGTTGTCTACACAATCGAATCGGACGCCACGTTCTCCGATGGTCAACATCTGACCTGTTCGGACTTTCTCTTGGCATATACGGCCGGAACTCATCCGGACATCTTTGGTGCTCACTTACCTCTGATGGATCAGATCGACCATGTTGATTGTCTCCCCGGCGCCAAAGAATTTACCGTGGTGTTCAAGGAAGGCCAGGGTGACCGGTGGCGCGAGTTGTTTGGCCCAGGCACCGTACTGCCTGCCCATGCCATTGCTAAGCGGCTTGGAATGGACGCCAACACTTTCGCTCAGGCGCTGGAATCAGAAGAACCCGCTCAACTGGCACCGATTGCGGAGATCTGGAGGGACGGCTTCAATCTGGCTAATTTTGATCCCGAATTACAGGTCTCGTTCGGTCCGTTCAAGATTGACTCTGTCGGCGAGAGCGGGGAAGTCACCCTAGCTAGAAATGAACACTTCAAGGGCGATCCTGCGGCAGAAGAAAAGCTGGTTGTGTGGCCTGCAAGCGCGAACTCTGCCGAGCTCGTCCAGGCTGGTGCCCTGCGTGTCGCGGATGTCCCTACCAGCTCGCCGGAGTGGTTGGATCTCAATGCCGAGGGAAACCCTTATACCGTGGAATCGATGGTTGGCGAGCTGACGGAATCCCTGAGTTTTGCGGATACCGGTACCTGGGCCGTCCCTGAAAACCGCCAGGCCCTGTCAAAATGCGTGGATCAAAGGGCAGTAGCGCAGGCCTCAAGCAATGTCTCTGGGGTGGAGGTGCCACCTGTGACAGTCCAGGTCGCGAGGCATTCTGATCCGGTTGCGCGTCAGCTCGAAGACAACGCAGAGGAACGTTTAGCAGTCGACATCGAAGCTGCACGTGCAGCGGGTGGCACGGAACTGCGCATCGGCTACTCGGTACCCGATGAGCGCAAGGCTGCCATGGTCGACGAGATTAAGAAATCATGTGAGCCAGCGGGTATCACCGTCATCGATGCCACTGAGGGGGGAAAGACGCTGCAGGACCTCGAGCCTGGCAGTAATTCCATCGACGCGTACCTTGGCGCTATCGACCCAATGTCGGAATTCAATTCGGCAGCCGTAAACTTGTCTAATGTGCAGGCGCTGCGCGGACACGAGGCATATTTCTGGAAAGAGCTTCCCACCCTGCCATTGTCTGCACAACCCCGTACATTCATAGTGGACCAGAACGTGGATAACGTTGTGGCGTACACAGGTACCACCGGTATCGGGTGGAACATGGACCGTTGGCAATCGAGAGATTAGGAATCGACAAGTGCCCCAAAATAAGTATGCAACCGCCCGTGAAGCGCTCACTGACAAGATGCGCTACGTTCAGGACTTCCCAGAAAAGGGCGTTCTGTTCGAGGACCTGACTCCAGTGCTCGCGGACGCTGACGCATTGCAAGTTGTTGTCGACGAGCTCTCTGAAGCATGCGAGGAGTTTGGCGCAGACGTCATCGGCGGACTTGACGCCCGAGGCTTCCTGCTCGGCTCGGCCGTTGCCTATAACTTGAAGAAGGGCATTCTTGCGATTCGCAAGAAGGGCAAGCTTCCGCCTCCCGTCCTGTCCCAGTCATACGAGACGGAGTACAGCAAGGCCGCCTTGGAGATTCCTGCAGACGGTGCGGATATCCACGGAAAGAATGTTGTGCTTGTCGACGATGTCCTGGCTACCGGTGGAACCTTGATTGCCGCGACAAAACTTATCGAGAAAGCTGGTGGCACTGTCACCGGCTATGTCGTAGTTTTGGAAGTTGAGGATCTTGGGGGCCGCGAGCGGTTGGATGGTAGACCTTTGGTTGTGTTGAATGACGCAGCTAACAATGAAGGGTAGTAGGCTTTATAGACTAGCTATTTTTCACAAACCTTCAGGGGGCGACGATGACACAGGAAAGATCTCAACGGCTCCCCGGTATGAGAAGCGTCTCTGCGCGATTGGCGCGTTCTTTGACCGGGGGGCGCACCCGAGTCAACCCTGTGTTAGACCCGTTGTTGTCTATTCACCGGCAGTTCCATCCCAAAGCGGATGCGGAACTTCTGTCGCGCGCGTATGACACTGCTGAGCGTTTGCATGAAGGGGTCTACCGCAAATCGGGGGATCCCTACATTACTCACCCTCTTGCGGTGGCTACCATCTGTGCCGAAATTGGCATGGACACCACAACCTTGGTTGCAGCCCTGCTCCATGACACGGTGGAAGATACAGACTATTCCCTTGATGATCTCACGGCTGATTTTGGTCCCGAGGTTGCTCGTCTAGTTGACGGTGTGACAAAGCTGGACAAGGTTGCCTTAGGCGCTGCCGCCGAGGCCGAGACGATCAGGAAAATGATCGTCGCCATGGCCCAGGATCCGCGCGTGCTGGTCATCAAGGTCGCTGACCGGCTGCACAACATGCGCACCATGCGCTTCTTGCCACCGGAAAAGCAGGCGAAGAAGGCACGCCAAACCCTCGAGGTGATTGCGCCGCTGGCACACCGCTTGGGTATGGCGAGCGTGAAGTGGGAGCTCGAAGATCTCTCCTTCGCTATTTTGTACCCGAAGAAGTATGAAGAGATTGTTCGCCTCGTCGCCGATCGTGCTCCCTCTCGTGATCGCGCCTTGAAAGAGATTTCGGAGAAAGTTTCTGCAGAGCTCAAGGCCAATAACATCAAGGCCGAGGTGAAGGGGCGCCCGAAGCACTATTGGTCGATCTACCAAAAGATGATTGTCCGGGGACGAGAGTTCGACGAGATTTTTGATCTGGTCGGAATTCGAGTGCTCGTCGATACTGTCAATGATTGTTACGCGGCTATTGGCGTAGTGCATTCCATCTATTCGGCAATGCCCGGGCGATTCAAAGATTATATTTCGAATCCTCGTTTCGGGGTGTATCAGTCGCTGCACACCACAGTGATGGCCGACAGTGGTCGGCCTTTGGAGATCCAGGTTCGTACGCATGAGATGCACTACAATGCCGAGTTCGGCGTTGCTGCACACTGGCGGTACAAGGAAACTAAGGGTTCGCACAAGGGTGACCAGGCTGAGGTCGACCAGATGTCGTGGATGCGGCAGCTGCTGGACTGGCAGAAGGAAGCTGCGGATCCCAACGAGTTCTTGGACTCGTTGCGCTACGATCTGACCTCCCAGCAGATTTTCGTATTTACGCCGAAGGGCGATGTGGTCAACCTGCCGGCGGGTTCAACCCCGGTGGACTTTGCCTATGCAGTACATACCGAGGTCGGGCATCGCTGTATTGGTGCCAAGGTCAACGGAAAGCTCGTTGCACTTGAATCGACGTTACAGTCAGGCGACCGTGTCGAGGTGTTTACCTCGAAGGATCAAAATGCTGGCCCGTCACGCGATTGGCAGGACTTCGTGGTCTCGCCGCGTGCGAAGGCGAAGATTCGCCAGTGGTTCGCCAAGGAGCGTCGTGAAGAGCACCTGGAAGCTGGCCGCGATGCCCTCGCCGCCGAAGTACAGCGCGGTGGTCTTCCGATGCACCGTCTCTTTACTGCGGAGTCGATGAAGTCGGTAGCCAAGCAGCTGCACTATCCAGACGTGGACGCGCTGTACACCGCCATCGGCGCCGGAACCGTATCGGCGCAGCACGTCAGCCATCAGCTCATGGCTCGCTTCGGCGATGAAGACGACGCCGTTGATGCGTTGACTGCGCGCACCCCGTTGTCCAAGCTTGTTTCCCAGGAGCCGAAGACTACTGGTGAAGCTGGGGTCCTAGTCCAGGGCAGTCCGGATGTGATGGCGAAGCTGGCTAAGTGCTGTCAGCCGGTTCCAGGCGATGACATCATTGGATTCGTCACCCGTGGCGGTGGGGTTTCGGTCCATCGCAGCGATTGCACGAATGTGCCGAAGCTCCAGGAAGAACCAGAGCGTCTGATCGAGGTGTCATGGGCCGGGAGCGGTTCGCAGGGCGGTGCCTTCGTGGCCACAGTTCAAATCGAGGCGTTGGATCGTCACGGTCTGCTGGCGGAGCTCACGCGTGTGCTCACGGATCAGAAGTTGTCCATCAGTGCGTTGAGCTCGCAGCTTGGCGACGATCACATCGCCACCATTCGACTTACCGTGTCGGTGTCAGACACGAAACAGTTGGGTGCTTTGATGAATCAGCTGCGCAATATCGAGGGTGTCTTCGATATCTATCGCGTGTCAGGGTAAGTCTAAAGCTATACTTGAGAGTTAAGCCGATCAGGCTACTCTCAGGTTGCTCCAAGATGAACTCTTAAAGCACAGTAGGTGACAACCTGCGCAAATAGAAAATCCTCCTCTGCACAATGTCTGGGCTTCATAAAGAATGTAAAGGTTCTGATAAACCCGTACATTTTTAGAGGAGACATTCCCGTGTCCAAATTCCGTCGTATCGGCCACCTGCTGGCTGCTACCACCACTACCGCACTTGTTTTCCAGGGTGTTGCCATTGCTGATGCCCAGGACGGCTCTGCAAATCTGGTAAAAATCTCGATTTCCAACTTCACCGATTTCCACGGCTACCTGCAGGGCGACTATAACGCGGCTGCACCGAAGTCTGGTCAGACCCTGGGTGCTGCCAACATTGCCGCGCTGGTTGAGTACGTAAACAGCGACGCCGATGGTTCGATCGCTACTACCACCGGTGACAATGTCGGTGGTTCCGCGTTCGTCTCCGCAATTGCTAACGACGAGCCAACCATCGACGCGCTCAACGCAATGGGCATTGAAGTCAACGCCGCAGGTAACCACGAGTTTGACAAGGGATTCGACGACTTGACTGGTCGCCTCATCCCTCGTTTCAATTCGCCAATCCTGGGCGCCAACGTCTACTACGAGGATGGCACCCGAGCTCTCGAGCCATCCATGGTCAAAGATATTCAGGGTGTGAAGGTCGGCATCGTCGGCACCACCTCGAACCTGACCCCGCAGAAGGTTTCCCCAAGTGCAACTGCTGGCCTGGAAATCCGTAATGCATCTGACGAGGCAAACAAAGAAGCTAAGCGCCTGAAAGATTCTGGCGAAGCTGACATCGTTGTTGTTTTGCAGCATGATCCTGCCGAGATTGACAACCTGAATATGGACCCAGCCTATGTTGACTTCCTCTTCGGTGGTGACACTCACCTGCAGCAGCTGGACAACACGGCGGCCGTTCCTTACGCGCAGTCCTGGGAGTACGGCAAGATGGTGACCGACCTGGATATCACCTACAACAAGGACACCAAGGAAATCGTTGAGCTTGGTGCGAAGCAATACAACGCAGAGAATTTCGCAACTCTCAATCTGACCCCGAACGCTGAGGTTCAGGCCATCGTCGATAATGCCGTGGCACAGTCGAAGGAACTGGGTTCTGAGGTAATTGCAACCACTACCGAATCCTTCTACCGTGGTTCCAACCCGGGTAATACAGCAGGCTCGAACCGTGGAGTTGAGTCGACCGCAAATAACATGCTGGCTGAATCCAACCGCCAGGCAATGGATACCTTCCTCGGTGGTGGCCAGATTGATCTGGGCTTGATGAATGCGGGTGGCGTTCGTGCTGACCTTCCAGCAGGCAATGTCACCGTAGAGCAGGCTGTGACCATGCAGCCTTTCGGCAACGAGCTTTCCTACGCAACCCTGTCTGGCCAAGCAATCCTGAACGCGCTTGAGAATCAGTGGCAGGACGGCAATGAGCGCCCACGTTTGTCCATGGGTGTTTCTGACAACGTCAACTATGTCTACGATCCTTCTGCTCCAAAGGGATCTCGCATGACCCACGTGACCATTAACGGTGAGGCTCTTGATCTCAACCGTGACTACAAGGTGGCAACCTCGACCTTCATGTTTGAAGGTGGTGACGGATTTATCAACCCTGCAGACGTTCGTGATCAGGTTAACGTAGGCTACATCGATTACCAGGCGTTCCAGGATTACCTGAGCACTGGTGATGCGGCAGTGCGCCAGGGCCAGGGTGAAGTTGGCGTTGTGCTTCCTGAAGGTGGCCTCGTTGCAGGTGCCAAGAACACAATCGCGCTTTCTTCCCTGAACTACTCCACCGCGGGTGAGCCAATGGCTAAGACCGTGACGGTGCGCATTGGTGATACGGAAGTATCTGCACCGATTGATAACTCGACCACTGATGCAGACAATGGGATGGGCGAATTTGGCCGTGCCACCGTAGAAATCGATCTGCCTGCTGGCCTGACAGGTGAGCAGCAGTTGATCATTTCCACCGATACTGGCACGCAGATCTCTATGCCCGTTTCCTTTGGTGCCAAGGAAAATCCAGCACCCTCCGGATCTTCCCTGAGCAGCTTGGGCGCTCTGAGCAGCATGAGCAGCCGCTAAGCAAGACACATGTAGGGGCGAGGTCCGCGGTATCTGTGGGCCTCGCCTTTCCTGTGCCCTCTACTTTTGAGAGTGGGGCAGAAAAAATCCGCGCCCTTCGTGAAAGGGCGCGGATTATTTTCGTACTACGTCAGCAAATTAGAGGAAGTACTTGGTGATGAAGGAGAATGCAGCACCGAGAGCAGTGATAACAGCGGTGAAGACACCGATCCAGCTCTTGAGCTCGACTGGATCGCCCCAATTGATGCTGCTGCCCGTATCGTTCTCGGAGTCAGTCGAGGAACCATTATCATCAGCAGGATTCTCGCCATCAGTTTCACCAGCAGGATCCTGCTCACCGCCAGGATTCTCGCCATCAGCGGCATAAGGCGTAAAGGACGAAGAAGTCAATTCAGAAGAGCCCGTTTCTGCATTTGCAACGACGGTGCCTGCGGTTGCAACGGTGAGAGCGGTTGCAACTGCAACGAGAGACTTACGAAGCTTCATGTGTTTCCCATCTATCAAGCCTTGAATACTAACAAAAATCAAAGGCGCTACGATTACCGTTTGGTAACTATAGCCGGGGCCATCGAGGGTTGCAACATGAATCGCACAGAAAGTTCCCAGTTACACAATGGTCTTACCTGCATAAACAAAATTTCTCACAGGTTTATTATTAGCTCGCCACCGTTGCCGAAGTGATTCGGACTTCCTTTGCTGGAGGTCCATCCTGTGCACCCTGCTGGGAATTTGCGGCATCGACACCCTCTGCTGCAACGGCGTCGAGTGTGGCTAGGCCTTCGTCGTTAATTTGCCCAAAGTAGGTGTACTGCGGTGGGAGGCCGCCGTCGCCGTAGTTGAGGAAGAACTGGGAACCGTTGGTATCCGGGCCCGCATTAGCCATGGCAATCGTGCCACGTTCGTAGATGACGGGCGTATTCGTATCCTGGGCTTCATCGGTTGGGTACTCGTTGGCGAATTCGAAGCCAGGACCGCCGGATCCGGTGCCGGAAGGATCGCCACACTGCAAGACCTTCAGGCCCTCTGTGGTGGTTAGGCGGTGGCAGACGGTGTCGTTGAAGTACTCGTGATCGGCGAGGTACTCAATTGCGTTGACGGTACAAGGCGCGACAGCGCGGTCAAGTTCCATACCAATCGGACCTGCCGTGGTGTCTAGATTCACGGTGATGGTGCCCTCGGTAGAGATGTTTTCGGTGGGTGGTCGGCCCACGTCGCGTGCTGCCTCGCCGGCATCGTTGTACTGACACGTCACGGTGGCAGGCAGGGCAGTGGCGCGCTCGGTAGCCAATGCTTGGTAGCCAGCAAGCGGATCGCTTTGCTGCGTGGTGGTTTCCTGAGTGGTGGATTCTTCAGCTACAACGTTCTTGTCTCCGCTGTACGTTGTTGCCCAATAAATGCCACCGCCGATAGCCGCGATGACCACTGCCGCAAGCGCCGCAACGGTAATGGGCTGACGCTTTTCCTTGCGGTCGCGGGCGTTTAGTTCACCCTCAAGTTTCTTGAGGGCGTCTTTTCCACGCTGTTCGTTATTACTCACCGGGTTGAAACCTCGCTGCCTTATGTGGGACCTACGGAAGATATACGTTAACACTCTACTGGTTCACACTGCCGCAGTGAGCGTGGCGGGTTAGGTGTGATCTCGCTACAGTGGGGCGCATGGCAAACGTAACTTTTAAGAATGAACCAGCAACCACCATCGGTGAACTTCCTGCAGTAGGCGATCAGCTTCCAGCATTCGATCTTGTGGGCACCGATCTCGCTTCAGTGACCGATAGTGCATTTGACGGCAAGCGCCTCATCCTCAACATCTTCCCATCCTTGGACACCGGCACGTGTGCAGCTTCGGTGCGCGAGTTCAACAAGCGCGCAACTGACTTGGACGAGGACACTACCGTGCTGTGCATCTCCAAGGATCTGCCATTCGCCCATGAGCGTTTCTGCACATCGAACGGCATCGAAAATGTTGTTAACGCATCTGCGTTCCGTTCTTCCTTCGGCGAGGATTACGGCGTGACCTTGCTGGATTCTCCACTGCAGGGCCTGCTGTCTCGTTCGGTGATTGTCACCGATGAGAACCACAAGGTTATTTACACCCAGCTCGTTGGCGAAATTTCTGAGGAGCCAGACTACGATTCCGCACTTGCAGCGCTGAACTAAAACAACTGCTGCTACCTGCCCGGTTCACACAAGGTGTGGGCCGGGTTTTCGTCGTAAAGCGGGCTTGTCTCCGGCATCTACTATGCTGTGCCCATGGATATTTCGGGTTTTGCGGCAGGGCCGTACAAAACCAATACGTATGTGATCACTGAGGGCAATGAAGCCATCGTGGTGGATCCCGGCATGCATGCCCACGACAAGGTCGTTTCTTTGCTGGACGCAAGCGGGGCATCACTGAAGGCGGTGTTGCTGACTCATGGACATATTGACCACAGCCGCGATGCGGGGTCATTGGCCGCGAAGTACGACATTCCTGTTTACATCCATGAGGGCGATGAAACTTACCTCAAGGGTGCGGAGGGAGTGCGCGCGGAAACGCTGATGCTTTTCGATGTAGAGCACATGATTCCGGTGCGCGACCTGCGCCATTTGGAAGACGGGCAGGAATTGGACATCGCGGGAGTCCAATTGCGTGTTGCCCATGCTCCCGGCCATACGCGGGGCAGTGTGCTGCTCATACACGATGAGGTTGTTTTCACTGGTGACGTACTCTTTCGAGGCACCATTGGCCGGACGGATTTTCCGGATTCAAATCATGAGGATATGGTGCGTTCACTTGCAGGTCCGGTGTGGGAGCTGGACGATAAGTTGGCCGTGTTGCCCGGGCACGGTCCCACAACATCTGTGCGTGGCGAGCGCACTACCAACCCATATCTCATTCAAGCAAAGCAGAACGGCTAAACTTTCTGGCTGTGAGTACTAACAAGACTGAGAAATTCAAGGCACTGGCGGCGCCGAAGGGCGTTCCCGATTACGTGCCACCGCAGTCCGCGACCTTCATTCGGGTCCGCGACGAGTTTGTTAGGCAGGCCCATCTGGCCGGCTACCAGCATATTGAGCTTCCCATTTTCGAGGACACCACCTTGTTTGCCCGTGGCGTCGGTGAGTCCACCGACGTGGTCAGCAAGGAAATGTACACCTTTGCTGATCGCGGCGAGCGTTCCGTCACCCTGCGCCCAGAAGGTACCGCTGGCGTGATGCGTGCGGTGATTCAGCACAATCTCGATCGCGGTCACTTGCCGGTGAAGCTGAACTATTATGGTCCGTTTTTCCGCTATGAGCGCCCGCAGGCAGGTCGTTACCGCCAGCTGCAGCAGGTGGGTATTGAGGCTATCGGTGTCGATGATCCGCTGCTGGACGCAGAGGTCATCGCGCTGGCCGATCGCAGTTACCGCGCAGTGGGCCTGAAGGATTTCCGCCTTGAGTTGACCAGCCTGGGCGATAATAACTGTCGCCCGGCCTACCGCGAGAAGCTCCAGGAGTACTTGTTCAAGCTGCCTTTGGATGAAGAGACTCGCAAGCGTGCCGAGATCAACCCGCTGCGTGTCCTCGATGACAAGCGCCCCGAGGTCCAGGAGATGACAGCGGATGCGCCACTCATGCTCGATCACCTCGACGATCACACCCGCGCGCACTTCGAAACCGTCACGGGCACCCTCGACGACATGGGTGTGCCGTACGTGATCAACCCGCGCATGGTGCGTGGCCTTGATTACTACACCAAGACTACCTTCGAGTTCGTCCACGACGGCCTCGGCGCCCAGTCCGGCATCGGTGGCGGTGGCCGCTACGACGGCCTCATGGCACAGATCGGTGGCCAGGACCTTTCGGGCATTGGCTACGGGCTTGGAGTCGACCGCACCGTGCTCGCCCTCGAGGCAGAAGGCGTTGTCCTCGACGGCGTTGATCGCCGCGTCGACGTTTACGGGGTTGCACTTGGCGGCGAGGCGAAGCGTCGCATGGCATTGCTTATCGACGAGCTCCGCGCCGCCGGAATTTCTTCTGACATGGTCTACGGCGAACGAGGCCTCAAGGGTGCTATGAAGGGCGCCGACCGCGCAGGAGCCGCATACGCGCTTGTGCTCGGTGATCAGGAACTAGAGGCTGGCGAGGTCTCAGTGAAGAATCTCGCTGATCAGACTCAGCAACCCGTTTCACTTGATCAAGTTGTTACGGCTCTGAGGTCGGCTCTTTCCAACTAAACTGCGAAGGATAGCTGGCGGTACCGCCGGCGATTGATCCTGAAGCAAGGAAGTGGACGAGATGAGCAGCTTATCCCCACGGGCATTCGGTGGCCCATTGCACGATCGCTATGATCTGGTGGTTGTAGGTGGTGGAATTTCCGGCGTGCAAGTGGCCAGGCATGCCGCCGGCCGGGGCCTGAAAACGTTGCTCGTAGAGAAAACCGATTACGGCCACGGCACTTCCGCTGCAACCACCAAAATGATTCACGGCGGGCTGCGCTACCTGGAACAATATGACTTCGCCGTGGTTGCTGAATCAGTGCGTGAGCGTCGCTTCCTTACGTTGGCGGCCCCGCATTTGGTTCAGCCCCGTAGCTTTCTGCTCACGGCCTATGAGTGGTCGAAGCCGTCGGCGCCGATTATGGGCGCAGGCGTCGGACTCTACGAGGCTATGGCCTTTAACCGCAATGTCGGTGTGCCGCGCGATGTGCGCTCCTCCCGCTTCAAATGGATTTCGAAAAAGACGCTTTTGCACCAGGCTCCTTGGCTGAATCCAACGGGGCTGCTGGGCGCATGGCGTCATGACGATACCTTGAACCTGCATCCTGAGCGCCTCTTGCTCTCCTTAGTCAAAGACTTTGTTTCACTTGGCGGTACTGCAATCAACCACACATCTGCCGAAGACATCGAGGTGGATCGGGGAGTTGTGCGCGGTGTTCGTCTCAAAGACCTGCTCTCCGGAGCCGAATTTTCAGTATCGGCCCATGCTGTGGTCAACGCTGGCGGTCCATGGGCGGAGCTAGTTTTGGGAAATCGCGCCGAGCAGGCCGGGATAAAAGTGAAACAGTCTAAGGGAGTTCACCTGATTACCACTGGCTTGGGTATGAAAGAAGCCATTTACGTCCGAGGCAAAAATGGGCACCATATGATGGTCAACCCCTGGGAGGGACGCACGCTGATCGGCCCGACTGATACCCCGACCTCCGGCGATCCGGACTCGGCCGAAACTGACGTCTCGGACATCAACCTCCTGCGTGAGACGCTCGATTCCGTTTCCTCGCGCCCGCTGCACCGCGAGCAGATCGAAGACACCATCGTGGGCGTTCGCCCGCTTATCGACGACGGCAACGACACCTACACCTCGTCTCGCCGCTTCGAGGTCCGGGACCACTCCGAGCAAGGCCTCTCTGGCCTGTTCACAGTCACCGGTGGCAAGTGGACCACAGGTCGCGCGATGGGCGAGAAGGTCATCGACACCGTGGTCAAGCACATGTCAGCGGAGCTTCCTCCTACAAAGCGTTTCGGCGACACAAAGCGCCCACTCTCAAGCTCATTTGGCGACTACGAAACTGTGGCCGACGCATTCACTGTGGCAGTGAAGGAGCACAGCGAACTTCCGCTGTCTGCGGAAGTTCGCGAGCACCTTGCGCGCCTCTACGGCACTGAGCACACTGAGGTCCTGCGCACCGTGGCGGAAGGCGAGGGCCTCGACGAGCTACTCTGGCCTGGTACCAGCAACGATATTGCAGCCCAAGCGGTGTACGCAGTGACCCACGAACATGCACTTACGCTCGAGGATGTCATCGATCGCAGGTTGACTATAGGCACCCTCGGTGCCGTGCCGGACGAAGTAGTCGAGAAAGTGGCCGCAATCATCGCGCCCCTTTTGGGGTGGGATGCAGAAGAAACCCGCGGTGTGGCAGCGGCCTACAACGGTAAGACTGCCTCACGCCGCGACGTGATAGATCAAGCCTTTAACACTCCGTAATGTTGACGGGGAACCCGAGCTGAGTGGCCAAACCGCCGGTAGAGGTTTCCTTATACTTTGTCAGCATGTCACGGCCGGTTGCAGCCATCGTTTCAATGGCATTGTCCAGGCTCACCCGGTTGTTGCCATCGCCGAGACGAGCCAAGCGAGCAGCGTTAATGGATTTAATGGCGCCAATTGCATTGCGTTCGATGCACGGAATCTGAACGAGGCCACCGACGGGATCGCAGGTCAAGCCCAAGTTGTGCTCGAGTGCGATTTCTGCGGCGTTTTCCACTTGCGCTGGGCTGCCCCCGAGGTAGGCACACAAACCTGCCGCCGCCATCGCCGAAGCGGATCCAACCTCGCCCTGGCAGCCTACTTCGGCGCCAGAGATCGAGGCATTAGTCTTAATAATCGCACCGACTGCTCCGGCAGTTAGCAGGAACTCGCGAGCGCGCTCAGCACTAAAACCGTCGGTGAAGTCTCGGCAGTAATGCATCACAGCCGGAATAATTCCGGCTGCACCGTTTGTTGGCGCGGTAACCACGCGACCACCGGCAGCGTTTTCCTCGTTGACTGACAGCGCGTACAAGTTCACCCATTCCATCGCATCCAGCCCGCCGGGGCGTTCGTCGGCATCTTTGTCCAGTAGCTGCTGGTGTAGGCGCGGCGCGCGGCGCTTGACACCTAAGCCTCCGGGCAATGTGCCTTTCTTGTCGATCCCCGCCGAGACGCATTCTTGCATTGTCTCCCAGACCCGATCGAGGTGGGCCACCACTGTATCCCAGCCGTCGGCGTGATGGAGGAAGCGCTCATTTTCGGCCTGGACATCAGCTATCGAGGACTGCGCCTCGTCGCAACGCAAAAGTAGATCATCGGAGCACTCGAAGGGATGCGGAACCTTCACCTCACGCGCCACCGTCGCGGCACCTGCGGGCAGCGGACCCTGCAAACGCTGAGCGTCGATCTCGGCGCGATCCTGAATGAAGCCACCGCCGACAGAGAAATATTCCACCCGTTCTGCGAGCACGCGCCCGTCCGCAGCCCGAGCGTCGAAATACAGGCAGTTGGGGTGCTCCGCCACAGGTTGCGGATCAAACTTTAACGAATACGCGACGGTGCGGGCAGGACCCGAAATCGTGCCACTCGCGGGGATCGGCGTGCCCAAAACCGGTGCGATATCGGGGCTGACCGTTGTCGGCGTGTAGCCCACCAGCCCTAGAAGCGTGGCGCGGTCGGTCCCATGACCCACCCCGGTCGCGGCCAAGGAGCCCCGAAAAGTCACGGTGACATGAGCTGGAGCTTCCGAAAGCGTATCGACGAACGCCTGGGCAGCTCGCATCGGACCCACTGTGTGCGAGGAAGAGGGGCCAATGCCGATAGTAAATAGGTCGGAAACGCTGATGCTGGTGGCAGACATTGGAGGGTCCTTCCTGGCCTAGATCGTTGCGAGCACCTCGTTTAATGCTTCGGACGAGGACGGGTGGGTGTAGATCGAGTCGCGCAGCACTGTGGCGGTGACCCCTTGACGCATTGCCAGCGACACCAGGTTGATAACTTCCTGCGAGTCGACGTGGAAAAGAGCTGCGCCGAGGATCAAATCGGTGTGTGCATCCACGATGATCTTGATAATACCGCGAGCATCCTCGACAATCTTGGGTCTTGGCATCGCAGCGATATCGGCAATTTTCTTCTTTGCCACCTTGATCTCGAAGCCCTGTTCGCGGGCCTCAGTTTCACTTAAACCCACCCGAGAAAACGGAGGCGTGGTAAACGTGGTTGAGGCCACGGCGACGCGGTCTTTCGTCGAGCGTTTGCCGGTGCCAAGGAGCTGGTCTTGAACGATGCGGTTGTCGTCGAGGGAGACGTACGTAAACTGCGGACCACCATTGACATCGCCCAGCGCGAAGATGCCCGGCACGGAAGTCTCAAGGTGTTCGTCGACCTCGATGGCACCCTTGTCGTTGGTGGTGACTCCGGTTGCTTCCAGATTCAGCTCGGCTGTGTTGGGATGGCGCCCGAGGGCCAATAGGACGGCATCGCCGCGGATTTCATGCTCTGCGCCACCAGAGGCGTAGGTGACGGTGGAGCTGGTTGCGTCGCTATCGATGCGCGTGACCTGGGCGTTGTTGATAAAAGTCGCACCGGTATCGCGGACGGCATTGGCAACTTCTGTGGCCACGTCTTCGTCGTCACGCGAAAGAGGTCGAGCGTTACGATCAAGCACTGTCACCTGCGAGCCATATTGGGCAAACATGGAAGCGAATTCGATGCCGATGTAGCCACCGCCGACCACGATGAGTTTCTTGGGCAGGGGAGCATGTTGCAAAGTGATTGAGGTGTGCACGACCCCGCCTACTTCGGCACCCGGTATGGAAGGGATGTTAGGCAGGGAGCCCGTGTTGATAATGACCGTCTCGGCGGTGATCTCAAGCTCGTCGCTGCCTGCGGTCACGGTAATCGTCTTCGGGCCGCTAAAGCGGGCCTTGCCGTCGAAGACCACCACGGTGTCCAAATCCGCCAGCATGGAATAGTTCTTTTTGCGCATGGCCGCTGTGAGGTTATCGCGGCGTTCCACGGACGTAGCAAAGTAGGAAGGATCGTAGTCGTGCTCTTTGCGCGTCTCGGCGTTATGGATCAGCGCCTTCGTTGGGATACACGCAACGTTAATGCACGCGCCGCCGTACATGTCGGACGATTGTTCAATCATCGCGACTTTCTTCCCGGCGCGCGCCAGCGTTCCAGCGAGGGTCTTTCCGCCCTTGCCCCAACCAATTACGGCGACATCAAACGTGTTCATCTTGTTCCTCCTCTAGATCCTTTTGCAAGCCCTGGTATGACCTAAACACGACGGTACTCCTAGATAAGCCCGTCGTGCAGAGGAGGAAACGCTACACCGAAAACGTCACACGCAGCCCCTTCGGCATCATCAACGACAATGATGCACGAGCCCTGCGTATGCGACTACCGCCACCCTAGCCGTTGCCGTCGTGGTCTTTGAGCAGTTCAGCAAAGGGCACCATGTCTTCTTCCAGGTCCACACCCGCTTTACGACGACGCTGTGTTCCCTGTCCCTCTGCAGTTGCCCCGCCGAGACCACCAACAGAGCTATTTTGCGAGACGATCAGGTCTGCCAACTCACCGGCCGCGCGGGTGGCGCGTACTTCGAAGGCCTTGCCTTCCTCGCCGCCGAAATCCTCAGTGGCGGCGAAGAGCGAGGTTGGTACGACCACTGCGCGCATATAGGTAAACAGTGGGCGCATTGCGTACTCGGTGACCAGCGAGTGGCGTGCGGTACCTGCGGTAGCCGCAATGATGGTGGGCATGCCGTTGAGAGCATCGGTATCCAAGGTGTCAAAGAACATCTTGAAAAGCCCGGAGTAGCTGGCCTTAAACACAGGTGTAACGGCGATGAGTGCGTCCGAATCGGAAACCTGGGTTTTGATCTCGTCGAGACGCTCCGATGAAAAGCCCGTGGTGAATACCTGAGCGATGTCGTTGACGTAGTCGCGGAGCTCGATATTTTGGATCTTGACTGACTCGCCACGGGCGGTGACAGCCGCCTCGACACGCTGCGAGATGGCATCGGCAATCTGACGGGTCGTAGACGGGATGGAAAGTCCCGCGGAGATAACAGTGACGGTGTTCATTACTTGCTTTCTTCCTGACCTGGATTGACCTTGAAGTGTGGGGAGTCGCGGTGCTCGCGCAGGGTTGCGAAGGTTGGAGGATCCGATGGGACGTGGTCTGGACGGCGGGCTTCCATGCGCTTGCGCAGCTCAGGAACAACCTGGGTGCCCAGAATCTCGATCTGGTTGAGCACAACCTCGAGTGGAAGGCCGGCGTGATCCATGAGGAAGAGCTGGCGCTGGTAGTCACCGACCCAGTCCGCGAACTGCATCGTGCGGTCGATGACCTGCTCGACGGTACCCACAGTCAGAGGGGTTAGTTCGGTGAACTCTTCCATGCTTGGGCCGTGGCCGTAGACAGGAGCATTGTCGAAGTAGGGGCGGAACTCCTTCTTTGCCTGCTCTTCGGAGTCTGCCATGTAGACCTGGCCGCCGAGGCCGACGATAGCCTGGTCAGCTTGGCCGTGGCCATAGGCCTCATAGCGCTCGCGGTAGATCTTCACCATCTGCGCGGTGTGCTCCTTATTCCAGAAAATGTTGTTGTGGAAGAAGCCGTCGCCGTAATAAGCGGCCTGTTCAGCAATCTGAGGGGAACGGATCGAGCCGTGCCATACGAACGGTGGGACACCGTCGAGAGGAGCTGGGGTAGAAGTAAAGCCGTTCAACGGGGTGCGGTACTTACCTTCCCAGTTAACAACTTCCTCGCGCCAGAGGCGGCGCAGCAGGTGGTAGTTCTCTACGGCTAGTGGGATACCTTCGCGGATGTCCTTGCCGAACCATGGGTACACCGGCCCGGTGTTGCCGCGGCCCATCATCAGGTCCATTCGGCCCTCGGAGAGGTGCTGCAGGAAGGCGTAGTCCTCTGCAATGCGCACGGGGTCAGTGGTGGTAATCAGCGTCGTAGCTGTGGAGAGCTGGATCTTCTCAGTCTTGGCCGCGATATAAGCCAGGTGAGTGGTAGGTGCGGAAGGAACGAAAGGTGGGTTGTGGTGCTCACCTGTTGCAAATACGTCAAGGCCTACTTCCTCGGCCTTGAGCGCGATTGCCGTCATTGCGTTAATGCGCTCGTGTTCTGTGGGTGTTTTTCCTGTGGTTGGGTCAGTGGTGACGTCGCCGATGGTAAAGATGCCAAACTGCATTTTCTCGATCCCTTTCGTTGTGTGATTTGTAGCCGCTTTAATGGCTCCTAGCACCTGCGTGCCTAAAAACTGGAACCTTTGAAACTAGCCTATATGACATGTCAACAACTTTAAAGTTTATCTATTCCAATCGTAAGTCGTGTTTAGCGTAAAGCGTTGCGAAGTGCGACAACATCCGATCCGCCCACCACCCGAATAGGCATTTGGGTGTCCAACCCGTGCTCAGTAATCAGCCCAGCATGAGGCAACCCCAAATTGCCGTTAGGTGTCAACATGGCATCAAGTGCTTCCTGGGCAGTGACATCTTTGGGAAGAAAAACCGCCCGGTCGTTTCTCTCGGCATAATCCAAGACTTCGGCTACCGAGCGCGCATCTAGATGATCGTTGTCATCCAAATCAGCCGCGACCCACCTAGCAATAGTGTTGGTGGTCAGCAGATCAACGGCGCGACCCTGCTTGTACACAGGGAACTGGCTAATCTCCGTGTCCTTAATAATGCGCAGGACATCGCGGATATCGTCATCAGGGGAGAAGGTGTAGATTTTCTGATGCGCGCCCAGCACCTCAAGAGCTAGGGGAGGATGCTCCAACAGATCGCGGATCCGCTCGATTTCTGCCACTGTCTCAGGAAGGGGCTCCGCAATGGGGCGCAGATCCTTGGTATAGCGCCCGTGGGAGATCGCATTGCGTAGTTCAGCAAATTCCTTGAGATCTTCGGCGTGGGATTCCGATAAAAGGTGGCGCCTTTTTGCTTGGTCCACCATCCACCGGAAGCTGTCAGATTTCTTCGCCCCAAGCGCAGCCCGGAGATGGTCTTCAATGTCGTTGAATGCGGCGAGGAAGGCCGTCGCGCGATTATCTGAACTGTTCATCGCCCCAAGTGTAGGCTGATTTTCCATGTCGGTGTCCCGGGAAGAACTAGATCAGCTCCTCAGTGCAACGGACGCGCACCTTTCGCGGATCGGTGCACTGAGGAAGCTCCTGACGCTCATCCAACAATCAACCGCGTCCGATGTTCCAACCTCAAAGATAACCTTCCTCACTGAGGAAGAAGATGGGGAAACGGCCTACCTCCTCATTCCTAGCGAGATGACCTGGCCACCTGGGCTCTACGCATTTGCGGAACTCGAATCATTGCCAGGGGCCATCGACAAGCTTGTGGCTTACCCAGGCCGACTCGACGGGATTCAAGAGCTAGCGCACCAGGCCAGGGACGCAGCACCCGGATTCTTCGGCAGGCTCTTTGGTGGCCGGAAACTCCACGAAGCACAAGAGGCGGCACAGACTTTGTCGCTGCGCCTATCAGACAGCAACCTCCAAGCACACGCCCGAGACGTAGATACTATCTTGGACAGGCTGGACACCGCCACGCACTTGCAACAATCGGTCGGTGTACATCTTGTGCCCGGCAGCCATGGCACGCCTGATCGCTATCTCAGCGGAGCTAGGCGCGCCCTACAAAAAACCATCGGTACGGAAGGCGACCTGCATTTCCAGCCAGTCGACCCGACAACTATTCGCTCAGTACTGCAGAAAGCCTGGGAACTCAACAACGCGCCGGGCTCCGAGCCAGACCTGCGCCGGTCAGCAGAAAGTGCCCTTGCTGAACTTGCGCGAGACCGAGCAGAAATCCTCCTAGCCCAGCTGCCCGTCGATGCATTGCGCAGTGTGACCAACGAGAGGCTTAGATTCCAAGGGTTGGAAGCTTCTGGGATTAGCACGGTTAGGCAGGTCCACGAATCGTCGATAAGCGACTTAACGCGTATCAACGGCATCGGCGAGCAGACCGCCCGGCGGATGAAGGCGGCGGCGCAGACGCTGAAGAATGAGGCGGAGGACCCATCGTCGACACGCATTGGCGATACAGCGACTGCGGCGGCGACGCGTCTTGTGCGCGTGCTGGCCACCTTCGATCAAATTGAAAAGCTCGGGGCACACGACTTGGAGCGCAGGAGGCGGCTGATCTCTTATGCCGAGCAGATACCTTTCTATAGTGCGGGCGAGGAGTGGACCGTCGCGCTGACCTCGAACGAGCCACTGGCGTGGCGTAATTTCACCGATGATATCGCCTGGGGCAGCGCTCACTCGAGGTTGCTTGAACCTGCGCGCCCCGTCACTCTGGGAGATAACACTTGGGAGGATTACCTCGCGCGCCCCGCTCACTACCAGGGACTTTTGGCAACGCTGCTCGGCTTAGAGATTGAGGGAGGCGAGGATCTTGCAGGTGATGTCCTCGAGCGGATCCGTGCACTGCGTCTTAATCAAACGCACCTGACGGATCTGCACCTGCGCGGCTATCAGTCCTTCGGTGCGCGCTTTGCCCTCGTCCAAGAAAAAGTAGTGCTTGGCGACGAGATGGGGTTGGGCAAAACGGTCCAAGCTCTGGCCGTGGCGGCCCATCATGCGGCCAACGGCAAGAACCATACACTGGTGATCGCTCCCGCGTCGGTGCTTCCCAACTGGGTGCGTGAGTCGAAATTGTTTACTGATTTGCCGGTGTATAGCGCACACGGCGCGGACAAAATGGATCAGCTTCGCGCGTGGGCCGGGACCGGGGGAATCTGCGTGGTCACCTACGATGGAGCGCGCACGATGAATATCACGGAGGTGCGCAGACCAGATCTTGTCGTGGTCGACGAGGCACACATGATTAAAAATCCGGCCGCGGCGCGTTCGAAAGCGGTGTGCACCCTCATTGATGAAGCGCCTAACGCCTTATTAATGACCGGCACGCCTTTAGAAAATCGCGTTGATGAATTCGCTCAGCTGATCGATTATGTGGCGCCCGAGCTGATCACCCGCGGGATGGAATCGATGGACGCTGCCCATTTCCGCGTCCGCGTTGCCCCAGCATATCTGCGCCGCAACCAATCCGACGTGCTCGACGAGTTGCCCGAAAAACTCGAGCAAATCGACTGGATCGAACTCAGCGACCAGGACCGCGCGCACTACGAACGCGCCGTGGAAGAATCCAACTTCATGGGCATGCGCCGCGCCGCCATGACAACGCCGGGCAGCGTTCCCGCGAAGCTAGAACGCATTAAAGAACTTATCGACGACGCCCACGCCGCAGGTCGCAACGTGTTGATTTTTTCCTACTTCCGCGAGGTCTTAGCCACAATTTCTACAGCGCTTGGGCAGCGCGTAGTCGGCGAAATTAATGGTTCGGTGCCTGTGGCCAGGCGCCAAGAAATGATCGACGATCTAGGTAATGCTGAACCCGGCTGTGTGTTAGTTGCCCAGATTACGGCAGGTGGCACGGGCCTAAATATCCAATCGGCCTCGATGGTGATCCTGGTCGAGCCGCAGCTGAAGCCATCCATCGAAGCCCAAGCAATCGCCCGAGTGCACCGAATGGGGCAAACGTCCTCGGTGCTTGTGCACCGGTTGATCGGGGAGGACACAGTTGACGAGCGACTGATCGAAATTTTGGCGGACAAGCAGCAGATCTTCGATGTCTACGCCCGGCCTTCAGAAAGCGCCGCAACGCATGATGCTGTTGATATTTCCGAGGCGCACCTCGCCGCCGAAATTATGAAAGCGGAACGCCAGCGCCTCGGATTTAGTGTTTAGGCCTTGTAGTTACCGGTGTTGAGGTAGTCGCATGCCGACATGGTGCCGTTGTTGTAACCCCGCAGGAAAGCGTCCTGGCGTTGCTTGGAGGAACCATGGGTCCACAGATCCGGCTGGACCTCACCGGTGGAGCGACGTTGGATATTGTCGTCGCCGACTGCGCGGGCGGTGTTGATCGCGGATTCGACCTGCTGCGGCGTCACAGTTTCCAACAGCGCGTCTTGGCCTTCGTCAGCACGATTAACCCAAATACCTGCGTAGCAGTCAGCCTGGAGCTCGAGGAGCACAGCGGTGGAATCCTCACCCGGGTTGTTGTAATCGATCAGACCCAAGGTGCCCTCAAGAGACTGGATGTGGTGGCCGAACTCGTGGGCGACAATATACATCTGTGCCAGTGGAGCGTTGTCTCCACCGAGCTGATCTAGCTGGTCGAAGAAGCTGACGTCGAAATAGGCGCTTTGATCGGCGCCGCAGTAGAACGGACCGGTGTTTGCTGAGGCATAACCACAACCAGATTGAGTGGAGCCCTCGAAAACCACCAAGCCTGGTTCCTGGTACTCGATGCCGGCTTGTTGCGGGAGGATCTCAGTCCACATCTGGTCGAGGGAGTATGCAGTGAATTCAACGCGGCAGTCCGCATAAACGTTCGCGTCATCCGTGGTCTGGCAATGGGCCAATCCTGGGTCTTGGAAAGTTTGCGCTGGTTGTTGCTGGCCACCATCGGTGGTTTGGCCACCGCCGGTGATTTGGCCAAGGTCACTTGGATTTCCACCAAGCAGGAGGAAAAGACCAATAATGAGCAGACCGCCAATACCACCGCCTACGGCAACGGTTCCGGTGCGACCGCCGCCACCTGTCCGGGCACGATTGCCCGGCTTTTGAATACCGCCTTTGAAAGTCATGCGCATATCATGCCATGCCTTTTAGGTTATATGCCGGTGTGCGCGAGAGAAATAGGGGTGGAGACGCAAACTTGTTACCTAAGGGGGTAGACTTTTCGAAGTTCAACATCATCACACGTGGAAGGACGTGCAAGAAACCGTGCTGCGCACTCACCTCGCGGGAGATCTCCGCAAAGATATCGCCGGCCAGTCTGTCACCTTGACTGGTTGGGTAGCTCGTCGCCGTGATCACGGCGGAGTGATCTTCATCGATCTGCGTGACCGGACCGGTCTCGCGCAGGTAGTTTTCCGTGAATCTGACGTTGCCGAAGCGGCCCACGATCTGCGCAGCGAATACTGTGTCCAGGTCACCGGCATTGTAGAACCACGCCCAGAAGGCTCAGAGAACCCGAACCTGGCATCTGGTGAAATCGAAGTCAACGTTACTGAGTTGACCGTTCTGAACAAGTCGGCAGCGCTTCCATTCCAGATCGAGGATGCCTCCAACAACGAAGTCGGTGAAGAGACCCGACTGAAGTACCGCTACCTTGACCTGCGCCGCGACCGCCAGGCGGAGGCTCTGCGCCTGCGCTCTGCGGCGAACCGGGCAGCTCGCAACGTGTTGGATCGGCATGATTTCACCGAGATCGAGACTCCAACCCTGACGCGTTCCACCCCTGAGGGCGCACGTGACTTCCTGGTCCCAGCTCGTCTGCGCCCAGGCTCTTGGTACGCTCTGCCACAGTCGCCACAGCTGTTCAAGCAGCTGCTCATGGTTGCTGGTATGGAGCGTTATTACCAGATCGCTCGTTGCTACCGCGACGAGGATTTCCGCGCCGACCGCCAGCCAGAATTCACCCAGCTGGACGTGGAAATGAGCTTCGTTGACCAGGATGACGTTATCCAGGTTGCCGAGGAAATCTTGACCGAAGTGTGGAAGCTGATCGGCTACGAGATTCAGACCCCGATCCCTCGCATCACCTACAAGGAAGCGATGGAAAAGTACGGCTCCGACAAGCCGGATCTACGCTTCGACATCGAGCTCGTCGAGTGCACCGAGTACTTCAAGGACACCACTTTCCGTGTGTTCCAGAACGAGTACGTTGGCGCCGTTGTCATGGAAGGCGGCGCAAGCCAGCCTCGTCGTCAGCTCGATGCATGGCAGGAATGGGCAAAGCAGCGTGGCGCTAAGGGCCTCGCTTACATCCTGGTCGGCGAAGACGGCGAGCTGACCGGACCTGTGGCAAAGAACATCACCGAAGCTGAGCGCGCTGGCATCGCCGATCACGTCGGCGCAAAGCCAGGCGACTGTATCTTCTTCGCAGCCGGTGAAACTAAGAGCTCTCGTGCTCTGTTGGGTGCAGCCCGCGGCGCCATCGCCGAGAAGCTCGGCCTGATCAACGAAGGCGACTGGGCATTTACCTGGGTCGTTGACGCACCGATGTTCGAACCTGCAGCAGATGCTACCGCCTCTGGCGACGTGGCACTGGGCCACTCGAAGTGGACCGCTGTGCACCACGCGTTTACTTCGCCGAAGCCAGAGTTCATGGATTCCTTCGATAAGGAACCAGGCGAGGCACTTGCTTACGCCTACGACATTGTCTGCAACGGCAATGAGATCGGTGGCGGCTCCATCCGTATCCACAACCGCGACATTCAAGAACGCGTTTTCGACGTGATGGGAATCGGTGAAGAAGAAGCACGCGAGAAGTTCGGCTTCCTCCTCGACGCCTTCGCTTACGGCGCTCCACCGCACGGCGGCATCGCGTTCGGTTGGGACCGCATTGTCTCCCTGCTCGGCGGTTTTGACTCCATCCGCGACGTTATCGCCTTCCCGAAGTCCGGCGGCGGCGTCGATCCTCTGACGGATGCTCCAGGCCCAATCTCCCCAGAGCAGCGCAAGGAGACTGGAGTGGACTTCAAGCCATCCAAGGGCGCAGAAGAAGCAGGCAAAGCAGAAGCACCAGCTAAATAGATAAATTCTAAGCACTCTGAGCGTGGCCCCACCACGCTGACCTCCCAGACACTTGAAGGTTCGAGTACACCTGGGAGGTTTTTCTGTGTTCTACAAACATGCTTTCTACTAGTAGGGCACAATTGGGGGAGAGATAAGGAGAAAAGCTTTGGACCAAGAAGAAATCGTTAGTATCGCTGAGGATCTTTTGACTCGTCGTTATGGCGGCGGTCAGAAACTTCACGATGTAACCCTGCTCAGCGGATCGGGGAGCGCACACGTATTTCGTGCCCGTGTTGCTAACAACCCTTTCCTTCCGCACCGCACAGTGGTTCTGAAGCATTCTCCTGTCTCCGGCGACAAGATTGAAGATGCAGCCTTTACCCGCGAGGTGGTGTCGTATCAATTCACCACGTCTCTCGCCGAAGAGGTTCGCCCAGGTCCCGTCCTTCTGGCCTACGACTTCGATCAACGCCTCCTTGTCATCTCAGACAGTGGTGAGGGAGATACCTTTGCCGAACTGCTGGATGAAGCAGATCCAGACAAGCGGATTCAGATCCTGCGGAATCTGGGAACCTCACTCGGCAAAATGCACTCCGGTACTGCGGGAAAAGAAGACGCATTTAACATCTTGCTGACCCGCATGCTCCGCAATCGCGGGGATGCCAAGGGCATTCAGGATCTGCGCGAAAGGCTATTGGATTTTGGTATTCCCACAGGCCTTGAGGTCCTGGAGAACTCTGGCATCGAAGTTCCGGCAGCCGTGGCGCAGGAAGTTCCGAAGATCCAAGACCGCATCTTGCATGGGAAATTCCGCGCGTTTACCCCGTTCGATCTCTCCCCAGACAACATCATTGTCTCTGATCGCACAGACTTCTTGGACTACGAATGGGCAGGGTTCCGCGACGTTTCCTTCGACCTAGCATGCGTCGTGGGCGGGTTCCCGCAGTACCTGTCGAACCGGCCGATTTCGGACGATGAAGCTGAAGCATTCGTCGAGGCGTGGAGCCGAGAAATCGCGATCGAGTGGCCAAGCATTCTCAATGAGGACGTACTGCACGAGAACATCACATCGGCACTGATCGGCTGGGCCCTGTCTAGTGTCACGTTAATGTACTACGGCTCACTCACCCGCGTCCTTGCCCTAAGCACCAAAACGCAGGAGAGCCTGGAACTGACCGAGTCCGACGTTGAATCGCTGGGTACCTCACTCGAACCAGTACTCGAAATGGAGCAAACCGGAGAGCTGCTGCGACCCGCTGAGTCCGGCGGGTTCTCCGCAGAAGAACTAATGATCCGCCGCGACCTCTACGAAACCTTCGAGGCACTCTCGCGCTTTGCCGCAGGCGGACGCGCCACGAAATACACAGTTGTCTCGGAGTTCGCTCAGTCGGTGGCGAAGCGTCTCGACGATTCGTCGTCCAACAACCAGTGACCTGCTAGTAATTTGACTGCAATTAGACGGCCGATAGTCGGTAGGTAGACTCGGCTTCATGCAAGATGGATTGTTCGGCGAGCCTCAACGTGGTTCCCGCGGCCGTGACGGCAAGGAACATGATGAGGCGGACACCGCTCAACGGGGGACTTCCTTTTTCGATGCTGGGGCGGGCGCACCACTCGCTGCCCGCATGCGACCGCAGTCGCTGGATGAAATGGTCGGGCAGAAGCACCTGCTTGGGGAAGGCAAACCCCTGCGGAGGTTAATCGAGGGATCCGGTGACGCGTCCGTTATTTTGTATGGGCCTCCAGGAACGGGAAAGACCACCATTGCTTCGTTGATTGCGAAGCAGATGGGGCAAAACTTCGTTGGGCTTTCGGCACTGTCCTCGGGCGTTAAGCAGGTTCGCGCGGTGATTGAAAAAGCTCGCCGCGATCTGATTGACGGCCAGCGCACCGTCCTATTTATCGACGAGGTCCACCGCTTTTCCAAGACCCAGCAAGATGCATTGCTGGGCGCCGTAGAAAACCGCACAGTGCTGCTGGTTGCCGCCACTACCGAAAACCCTTCCTTTTCAGTAGTGGGGCCACTTTTGTCTCGCTCGTTGCTTTTGCAACTGGAGCCCCTTGACGAAAATGATCTGCGTGAAGTTCTTACCCGTGCGATGACCGATTCCCGGGGACTGGATTCACGCATCACAATTGACGACGAGGCCCTCGAGCAACTGGTGCTGCTCGCAGGCGGTGATGCGAGGCGTGCACTGACGTACCTGGAGGCCGCGGCAGAAGCGGTTGATGATGGGGAAGTACTCACTGTTGAAACCGTGCGCAACAACGTTAATAAGGCAATTGTGCGCTATGACCGCGACGGCGATCAGCATTATGACGTGGTCAGCGCGTTCATTAAGTCCATCCGCGGATCTGATGTCGATGCCGCCTTGCACTACCTTGCCCGAATGGTGGAGGCCGGCGAGGACCCGCGTTTTATCGCGCGCAGGCTTGTCGTCCATGCATCAGAGGATATCGGGATGGCTGATCCGACAGCGTTGCAAGTAGCCGTTGCCGCCTATGAAGCAGTTTCGTTTATCGGTATGCCAGAGGGCCGGATCCCCTTGGCGCAGGCCACCATTCACCTTGCCACAGCACCGAAATCCAATGCCACGATCCTCGGAATCGACCGTGCGATCGCGGATGTGCGGGCTGGAAAAGCTGGCCCCGTTCCAGCGCATTTGCGTGATGGACACTATGAAGGCTCATCACGGCTGGGAAACGCCGTGGGGTATGTTTATCCCCACGACGCCCCAATGGGCGTGGTCCCGCAACGCTACATCCCCGAAGGGCTTGACGATGCGGTGTACTATGAGCCGACCGACCACGGTGCGGAGAACCGGATACGTGAATTCGTCGGAAAGCTACGCAGAATCGTCCGCGGTAAACCGCGGGGGTAGAGTGTAACGGCAGTAGTTTTAATTTTTTCCAAACCTATTTCGACCACAATTCGGAGGACACCGCTCGTGCAGACTCATGAGATTCGGGACCGCTTTACTCAACACTTCGTCGATGCAGGCCATGAGGCTGTGCCGAGTGCGTCTCTCATCCTCGATGACCCCACGCTGCTGTTCGTCAACGCGGGCATGGTGCCCTTCAAGCCTTACTTCTTGGGGCAGCAGAATCCTCCGTTTAAGAATGGCACCGCAACCTCGATTCAAAAGTGTGTGCGTACCCTCGACATCGAGGAAGTCGGTATTACTACCCGCCACAACACCTTCTTCCAGATGGCCGGCAACTTCTCCTTCGGTCAGTACTTCAAGGAAGGTGCAATTAAGTACGCATGGGAACTGCTGACCGGCTCTTTAGAAGATGGCGGCTACGGCATGGATCCAGAGCGTCTATGGGTCACTGTCTATTTGGATGATGATGAGGCAGCCGAAATCTGGGAGAAGAACATTGGCGTTCCAAAGGAACGCATCCAGCGCCTAGGCATGGAAGACAACTTCTGGTCCATGGGCATCCCGGGACCGTGCGGACCTTGTTCCGAAATTTATTACGACCGAGGCCCTGAGTACGGCAACGAGGGTGGCCCAGCGGCCGACGATAACCGCTACATGGAGATCTGGAACCTGGTCTTCATGGAGTCCATCCGTGGTGAGGGCGACAAAAAGGGCGGCTTTGAAATTGTCGGTGAGCTGCCAAAGAAGAACATCGATACCGGCATGGGTGTCGAGCGCGTCGCTTGTATCCTCCAGGGCGTAGAAAATGTCTACGAGACTGACCTCCTGCGCCCAGTCATCGACGCAGCTGAGAAGCTGACCGGCTCCACCTACGACGATCACAACCATGAGGATGCAGTTCGTTTCCGCGTCATCGCCGATCACTCCCGAACCGGAATGATGATCATCTTGGACGGTGTCACCCCGTCCAACGAAGGCCGTGGCTACATTTTGCGCCGCTTGCTTCGTCGTATCGTTCGTTCCGCTCGCCTGCTTGGCGCTACAGGTGGCGTTCTGGAAACCTTCATGAACACCATCATGGATACAATGACTCCTTCCTACCCAGAGATCGCCGATAACCGCGAGCGCATCCTGCGCGTGGCAATCAACGAGGAACGCGCCTTCTTGAAGACTTTGGAGTCCGGCACGCAGCGCTTCGATGTCGCAGCATCCGCAGTCAAGGCTGAGGGCCAGACTGTTCTCTCCGGTGAGGAGGCATTCGAGCTGCACGATACTTACGGTTTCCCGATCGACCTGACGCTGGAAATGGCCCGCGAAGCTGGTCTGGACGTGGATATGGATGCGTTTAACCGTGAAATGGACGAACAGCGCAACCGTGCCAAGGCTGACAACAAGGCAAAGAAGCACGGCGCCGCCGACGAAACCCTCTACCGTGAATGGGTAGACAACAACCCAACGCATTTCGTCGGCTACTCCGAGCTTGAGCACGAGTCCAACGTGATTGGCCTTGTTCGTGACGGCGAGAAGGTCAATGAAGTTGTCGCCGGAGATGAGGTCGAGGTCATTCTTGATGTCACTCCGATGTATGCAGAGTCCGGTGGACAGACGGGTGACCGTGGTCGAATTGTGCTCGGTGACACGATTCTTGATGTCAACGACGTGCAAAAGATTGGCAAGAAGCTCTACGTGCACAAGGCAACCGTGCAAACCGGTGGCCTAGATCTGGGTTCCACGGTCCTTGCAGAGGTTGACAAGGATTGGCGCCATGGTGCACGCCAGGCACACACTGCAACTCACTTGATCCACGCTGCCCTTCGCGAGGTACTTGGCCCCACAGCTGTCCAGGCTGGTTCCTTGAACAGGCCAGGCTACCTGCGCTTTGACTTCAACTACACCGAACAGCTTTCGGATGCACAGCTGAAGGAAATCACCACCATCGCCAACCAAGCCGTCGACGCTGACTTTGACGTGAACACCATCGAAACCACGCTTGATAAGGCAAAAGAGATGGGCGCGATGGCATTGTTCGGTGAGAACTACGCCAACGATGTCCGAGTCGTTGAGATCGGTGGACCGTTCTCTATTGAACTTTGCGGTGGTACTCACGTCACGCACTCGTCGCAAATTGGCCCTATCGCCGTCCTCGGCGAATCTTCCGTGGGCTCCGGCGCGCGCCGCATTGAGGCCTACTCGGGGATGGATTCGTTCCGTTACTACTCCAAGGAAGCGGCGCTCGCCTCGGGCCTGGCTTCAGAGCTGAAGACCCCGACGGAGCAACTCCCAGAGCGCATTGCGGCGCTGACTGAGAAGCTGAAGGCTGCGGAGAAGGAGATCGCTTCACTGCATCAGGCTCAGTTGCTTGCCAATGCAGGCGATTTGTTGAAGCAGGCGGAAGACATCAATGGCTTCAAGGTTCTTACCGTCGAACTTCCCGAGGGCACCTCGGCGGCTGATCTGCGCACCATCGCCCAGGACCTCCGCGGGCGCATTCAAGACGGGCCAGGTGTGATTGTGGTTGCTAGCCAAGTCGACGGCAAGGTTCCATTCGCAGTTGCTGCCAACCAGGCTGCAGTGGACAAGGGCATCAAGTCCGGCGACTTGGTAAAGACACTGGGTGGCTACATTGATGGCCGCGGTGGCGGAAAGCCAGATTTGGCTCAGGGCTCGGGTGCTAACGCCGAAGGTCTGCAAGCTGGTTTCCAAGCTGTGAAGGACCAGATCGCAGAGAAGTAGTTGCCACGGAGTATTATTACGAAACGGTTACGAAACACGCCGGAGGGGAAACGAGGTAATCTCGTTTCCACCTATAGCGTGGGAGACGCAACTCTTGGTTAATACTCTGAATGAACTCTGAATGAAAAGGTTTCAAGGCAACGATTTCATGGCTGCACATCACGTCACACCAGATACTCCTGGTGCGCAGGACCCTGGACCGGGTCGTCGCATCGGAATTGATGTGGGAACCGTGCGCATTGGGGTGGCTTCCTCGAACCGAGAGGCTACCTTAGCCACTCCGGTGGAGACTGTGCCCCGAGAAACCGGCTTCAAAGATCGCGATAAAGGCGACATTGATCGCCTCTTAGAAATCATCGACGAATACGATGCCGTCGAAGTGGTGGTCGGTTTGCCCCGCGATCTTAAAGGCCATGGATCCTCCAGCGTGAAGCACGCCAAAGAGATTGCGTTTCGTATTAATCGCAGGTTAAAGGGCACAATACCTGTTCGGCTTGCCGACGAGAGGCTGTCCACCGTGGCAGCGACAACCGCATTGCGGGCCTCGGGCGTGTCAGAAAAGGCTGGCCGGAAAGTTATCGATCAAGCGGCAGCTGTCGAGATTTTACAATCCTGGCTTGATGGTCGACAGAACTTTCTGCAAGCACAGTCCGATTCAACTAACCCACCCGAAACAGACACCTTTGAGGAGATGAATTGATGGCATCCAGGCGTACTTCCAGAGGCCGCACTAGTGCGGTCGCAGTCCTTGTAACTTCTCTTCTCCTGATTGTTGGCGCCATTGCGTACATCGGTTATTCGTTGACCTCGTCAAACGGGAATGCATCTCTCATAGCCGATTATGAAGGCACCGGCAACGGTGTGGAACAAATCGTCGAAGTGCCGGAAGGCAGTTCCATGTCTGAGCTCGGGACCGAACTAGTTGAGTTGAACGTGGTCCGCTCAGATCCTGCGTTCCAAACCGCGGCACTGAATAACCCCAACTCCAACACCATTCAACCGGGATTCTATCGCCTGCAGCAGGAGATGAGCGCGAAGTCCGCTGTAGAGGCTCTGCTCAATCCTGACAATCAGATTGATTTGCTTGATATCCCTGGTGGTGCCACCTTAAACGACGTAGTCGTCGTTGGTGGAGCCACTCGAAGTGGCATTTACTCGATGATTTCGGCAGTCACCTGTGACAACGGATCTCCACAGCAGTGCATCTCGGTCGACGAGTTGAAAAATGTTGGCGCAAACGGAGACCCGGGTGCGCTCGGCGTACCTGAGTGGGCTCTTGCCCAGGTCGCCCAGCACCAAGGTGATCCCAAGCGTTTGGAAGGTCTGATTGCTCCTGGTCGCTATGTTGTGGACCCGAATTCGAGCGCGGAGGCGATCCTGACCGACCTCGTGTCCCGTTCAACTACCGCATACAACCGAACCGGCATTGTTGAGCGCGCAGGTGCCATCAATTTGAGCCCTTACGAATTGCTCACAGCAGCCTCCCTCGTCGAGCGAGAAGCCCCAGCGGGCGAATTCGACAAGGTTGCGCGTGTCATCCTCAATCGCTTGGCTGTACCGATGCCACTGCAGTTTGACTCCACGGTGAATTACGCTCTCGACGACGTTGAGCTTGCAACCACCGACGAGGACCGAGCTCGCGTGACTCCATGGAATACCTACGCCATGGAAGGCCTGCCTGCGACCCCAATTGCATCGCCTTCCGAGGAAGCTATTACCGCGATGGAGAATCCAGCCGAGGGCAATTGGCTCTATTTCGTCACCATCGATGACCAAGGCACCACAGTTTTCAATGACACCTTCGAGGAACATCTCAGCGACGTCGAGTCCGCTCAGAATTCCGGCATCCTCGACTCGCAGCGATAGGACAAATGAGCATGTCAAAATTCAAGGCCGCAGTTCTGGGTTCTCCGGTGGAGCACTCCCTGTCACCAGTTCTTCACAACTCCGGCTACGCTGCTGCGCACCTCGACGATTGGTCCTTCGAGCGCATCGAGTGCACCGCCGAAGACCTGCCACGCATCGTGGGGGAGTCGGACGAGTCCTATCGCGGGTTCGCCGTGACCATGCCCGGAAAATTCGCAGCCCTCAAGTTCGCTGATGAAGTCACCGAGCGCGCAGAGCTGATCGGTGCGGCAAACACCCTGGTCCGAACGGAGTCAGGTTGGCGCGCTGATAACACCGATTGCGAGGGAATTCTGTTTGCGCTAGGAGAACTTCTCGACGATTCCGCGACGCTCAACAGTGCCGTTGTCATCGGAGCGGGAGGTACCGCACGCCCAGCGATCTGGGCTCTTGCACAGTTGGGTGTTCGCCACCTAGTGATCATCAACCGCTCCGATCGCTCCGACGAGCTGGCTGGCTTGTTGAATCACTTCAACATTGAGTACGAATTCGTCAACTATGAGGCTGATCTGGAGAAAATTACGCTGAATACCGACGTAATCATTTCCACTGTTCCTTCCGCAGGAATCGAAGAGCACGTGTCCGTGCTTGGCCACGCACCTACCTTCGACGTCATCTACAATCCGTGGCCAACTCCGCTGGTGATCCGAGCGGCTTCCAATGGTCATCGCTCCGTTGGCGGCCACGTCTTGTTAGCGGCGCAATCCTTTAGCCAGTTCGAGCAAATTACCGGTGTTCCAGCTCCTAGGGACCAGATGCGCCAAGCGCTCATTGATCACTTAGGCTAGTCTTCCCCCTATGGGGGGACCTTTGTTGGGGCCACTGTTGGGGCTCGGGGGAGCACTACTGTGGTCAGTCGCGCTTGTTATTTACGATCTGCGCGAACGCAGACTCCCTAATTGGCTGACCCTCCCGGCGGGGATCGTGGCCATTGTTTGGGCTGTGGCAGTCTCCCCGGCTGCATTGGCTGGGCTGGTGTGGCCTTTGCTCTACCTCATCGTCGCACTTCTCCAAGGTGGAGTTGGCGGGGGAGACATCAAGTTAGCACTGCCTTTAGGGATTATTGTCGCTGCCGCATCCGGGGTTGTCGGAGTATGTGCCGCCATTGTGCTTGCCAGCGCAACAACTGTGATTGCAGCAAAAGCCACCGGAAAGCCCAGCGTTCCCAATGGCCCTGGGATGCTATTGGGCACCTGGGTAGTAGTGGTGGCTGGATTGGCTTTTATGCACTACACATCCTAATTCACCACTTGCCCACTGGAGTGTGCGATAATGTTCGACATGCTTCGTTGGACTACTGCGGGGGAATCCCACGGCCAAGCTCTCATCGCTTTGATTGAGCACATGCCGGCTGGGGTTCCTGTTGAAAAAGATGAAATAGCCCTTCAACTCGGCCGTCGTCGGCTGGGATATGGTCGCGGCGCCCGCATGAAGTTCGAACAGGATGAGTTGACACTGCTTACAGGCGTCCGCCACGGCAAGAGCCTTGGCAGCCCAATCGCCATTCAAATTGGCAACACCGAATGGCCAAAGTGGACCACCATCATGTCTGCGGAACCAGTTGACATGGAAGACCCAGAAATCAACAAGGCAATGAGCTCGGGCCGCGGCGCGAAACTAACACGGCCACGCCCAGGTCACGCAGATTTCTCCGGAATGGTGAAATACGGTTTCGACGACGCCCGCCCGGTGCTGGAGCGATCGTCGGCACGCGAAACTGCGGCCCGCGTTGCCGCTGCAACCGTCGCTCGAAGCTTCCTGCGCGAAACGCTCGGCGTCGAAGTCTTCTCCCACGTTATTTCCATTGGCGAAAGCGCACCGTACAAGGGTGAGGCACCATCGTTTGCTGATATCAAAGCTATCGACGATTCACCGGTGCGCGCCTACGCGAAAGAGTCTGAAGAGGACATGATCGCTTGTATCGAATCTGCAAAGAAGGCGGGCGATACTCTCGGCGGAATCGTTGAGGTCATCGTTGATGGTCTGCCAATTGGTTTGGGTTCGCACGTTTCTGGCGATGATCGCCTTGATGCTCAGCTGGCCTCGGCGCTGATGGGTATCCAAGCAATCAAAGGTGTTGAGATTGGCGATGGCTTCGAAGAGGCGCGGCGTCGCGGCTCCGAAGCTCATGACGAAATGGTGCGAGATGAAGCCGGTGTGCATCGCGTTACCAACCGTGCCGGTGGCATCGAAGGTGGCATGACCAACGGCGAGCAGCTGCGTGTACGTGCCGCGATGAAACCAATTTCTACAGTGCCGCGCGCTCTGCGCACTGTCGATATGTCGACAGGTGAAGCTGCCTCCGGTATTCACCAGCGCTCCGACGTGTGCGCCGTGCCTGCTGCCGGTGTCGTTGCAGAGGCGATGGTGGCCCTCGTTCTGGCGCGCGCTGTGCTGGAGAAATTCGGGGGAGACAACGTGGAAGAAACTAAGCGTAATATCGCTGCGTATCAGGAGTACGTAAATACTCGTCTAGCTTTTGGAGTTGAATAGATGGACCAACAGCCTGCAGTTTCGGCACTAGGTTCGACAGTGAAGTCGGGAATGAATTCGGGAATGGATAGCGTTTGCCACACAAGCCCCCGCGTAGTTTTGGTGGGTCCTCCGGGTGCTGGCAAGTCCACTATTGGCCGTCGCATTGCCCGCGCACTTAATTTGCCTTTGGTTGATACTGATCAAATGCTCGAGGAGGACAAGGGCATTGCCTGCGGAGATTACTTCGCGCAGGTCGGTGAGGAAGCATTCCGCGAAGCCGAGGCAGAATATGTGGAAAAGGCGCTCACAACAGGGGGAATTGTCTCCCTCGGAGGTGGGGCGGTGTTGACAGAATCGACTCGTAAGCTGCTCCAGAGCCACATGGTGGTGTGGATTGATGTCACTGCTGAGGAAGGCGTGCGCCGAACCGCTCGGGAGAATACGCGCCCGATTCTCGCTGCGAAAGATCCCGAAGCGCATTATCGTTCACTTCTAGAATCCCGTGAACCCTACTATCGTGAGGTCGCTGACTATCGCGTCCGCACGGACTCACGCCCTCCTCAGCGAGTAGTCGCTGAAATTCTTTCCATTATTGACGCTGACTTCGACATTGATTAGGAGCACCCGCTCGCCATGGCAACTATTAAAGTTAATGGTCCCACTCCCTACAACGTGCACATCGCGCGGAACCTAACAAACAATCTCGCAGCTCACGTCAAGGAAACTGGGGCGGCTAATGTCGCAATTGTCCACCAACCTACCCTGGCGGCACCCGCGCGAGTGATCGCCGAGGAACTTGGGGCAGCAAACCTTTCGGTGACCCTGGCTGCTACGCCAGATGCAGAAGCAGGGAAAACCATTGAGGTTGCATCGGGTATCTGGGACGTGCTCGGAGAAGAGAACTTCTCCAGGCAAGACGTGATCATCGGCTTGGGTGGCGGCGCTGCAACTGACCTGGCAGGCTTCGTCGCCGCCACGTGGATGCGCGGAATCAAGGTCATTCAGGCCCCAACAACGCTGCTTGCCATGGTCGATGCCGCGGTGGGCGGCAAGACGGGTATCAATACCAAAGCAGGCAAGAACCTAGTTGGATCTTTCCACGAGCCTGATGCCGTGTTCGTTGACCTAGAGCGGCTCTACACTTTGGCACCAGAGGAAGTCACCGCTGGTTCCGCCGAGATCATCAAGACGGGCTTTATTGCCGACGAGCGCATTCTGGAAATTATCGAAGACAACCCGGAGCGCGCCCTCGACGTGGATGAGAACTTGCCAGAATTGATTGAGCGATCCATCGCGGTGAAGGCTTCTGTAGTTGGTCAAGACTTGAAGGAATCCGGCCTGCGCGAAATGCTGAATTACGGCCACACCTTCGGCCACGCAATTGAAAAGCGTGAGAACTACAAGTGGCGTCACGGAGACGCAGTGGCTGTCGGCATGATGTTCGTGGCCAACCTGGCCAAAAACCGTGGTCTCATTGACCATGCGTTGGTTCAGCGCCACCGCGAGATTCTAGAATCTGTCGGCCTTCCAACTACCTATGAAGCCGGTGCCTTCGACGAATTGTACGAAGGTATGCTCCACGATAAGAAGAACCGTGACGGCAACATCCGATTCGTGGCTCTTGAGGGAGTCGGCCAGGTAACTCGCATCGAAGGTCCTTCCGTTGAGGAGCTTCAGGCCGCCTACGCTGCAATCTCTGAAGCTTAAGGGGCAGATCGCATGAAGGTACTCGTTTTAAACGGCCCGAACTTGAACCGCCTGGGCAAGCGCCAACCTGAAATCTACGGCTCCACTACCTTGAGCGACATCGAGCAGCTGATTGCTGATCGGGCTGCCGAGCTCGACCTTGAGGTGGAAAGTCGCCAGTCTAACTATGAAGGTCAGCTCATTGAGTGGGCTCATGAGGCCGCGGATAATAAGTGGGCCGTGATTATCAACCCTGGAGGCTTTACCCATACCTCTGTTGCGCTTCGCGACGCGCTAGTTGAACTCACCGACGGGCACGGCTTCATCGAGGTGCACATCTCCAACGTGCATGCCCGCGAGGAGTTCCGTCACCACTCCTATCTATCGTCTATCGCGATCGGCACTATCGCCGGACTCGGAACATACGGCTATTTGGCTGCACTGGAGTATTTCGCCAGACTAAGCTGAAGCGCATGGCTTTAGCAGATACACGTTTCGCTACTCGTCGCCGTCGCCTGTCAGCTCAGCTTGCAGGGCAGCGTATCGACGATATGTTGGTCACCCACCTGACCCATGTACGGTACCTTTCCGGATTTTCCGGTTCGAATGGTGCACTTATCCTCTCGAAGGATCTTTCCGCAGCGATTGCGACGGATGGGCGATATACCACTCAAATTGCTGAGGAAGTCCCAGATATCCCCGCGATTATTCAGCGCATTACTGCTCCTGCTTTGCTGGAGAAAGTTCCTGAGGGTCGCCGCGTGGGCTATGAGGCAGCCCACGTAACTATCGCAGAGCTTGAAAGCTGGCAGAAAGCCCTTCCGGATGACGTTACCTTGGTTCCGGTTACTGGAGTGATCGAAGAGTTGCGGTTGACGAAGGATCCGATTGAGATTCAATTCTTGACCGAAATTGCTCAGCTTTCTACCCAGGCAATGGAAGATCTTCTTGCTGCCGGTGAACTGCGGGCAGGTAGGACCGAGATCGAAGTTGCGGCCGATCTGGAGTACCGGATGCGCAAGCTTGGCGCGGAACGTCCTAGCTTCGACACGATCGTGGCCTCTGGTCCAAACTCAGCAAAACCGCATCATGGTGCATCCGACCGCGTCATTGCTAACGGCGATATCGTCACCATCGATTTTGGTGCACACCGACGTGGCTTCAACTCCGATATGACTCGCACTTTTATGGTGGGTGAGCCAAGCGAATTCGCCAAGGAGATCTACGCGGTAGTTCTTGAGGCACAGCTGGCCGGCTGTAACGCAGCTACGCCTGGGACACCCCTCGTCGATGTGGATCGGGTCTGCCGCGATGTCATTACTGACGCCGGCTACGGGGAGTACTTCGTGCACTCCACTGGGCACGGTATCGGCTTGGATGTCCACGAGGCCCCGAGCGCATCGGCAACAGGCGAGGGCGTGCTTGCCGAGAATATGACGCTCACCATTGAACCGGGGATCTACGTCCCAGGTAAAGGCGGTGTGCGTATTGAAGACACACTGGTGATCACCTCGGGTGCGCCGAAGATTATTACTGGTGTTAATAAGCAGCTCACCGTGGTGTAATATGGTGACGCTAAGACTCTAAGAGATTCGATTGGAAGTGTTTCGTGGCATCAACCGCCGATTTTAAGAATGGGCTTGTCCTCGTTGTCGATGGCAAGTTGCAGCAGATCGTTGAGTTCCAGCACGTCAAGCCGGGCAAGGGCCCTGCTTTCGTGCGCAGCAAGCTCAAGGACATCGTCTCTGGCAAGACTGTGGATAAGACCTGGAACGCAGGCGTCAAGGTTGAAACCGCTACGGTTGACCGCCGTGACATGACCTACCTGTACAACGATGGCTCCTCCTACGTTGTCATGGACGATAAGACCTACGAGCAGTTCGAGCTTCCACAGACCGCTTTCGGTGATGCAGGCGCTTTCCTGAAGGAAAACATGCGCGTCCAGGTGTCCTTCCACGAAGGCAGCGCGTTGTTCGGTGAGCTGCCAATCTCTGTGGACCTTGAGATCACCCACACCGATCCAGGCCTGCAGGGCGACCGTTCCACCGGTGGCACCAAGCCAGCAACCCTGGAAACCGGCGCCGAGATTCAGGTTCCTTTGTTCCTGGAGACCGGAAACGTGGTCAAGGTTGACACCCGTACCGGTGAGTACCTCTCTCGCGTTAACAACTAATGAGCGAAACCACCACAGGCCATGTTCCTGAGGAGCCTAAGAACCCTGAGGACCCAAAGGGCCAGCGGAACCACAAACGCCGCGGCACTCGTTACCGTGCACGGCGTCGCGCGGTAGATATTTTGTTTGAAGCTGAGGCGCGAGATCTGGATCCCGTTGCTATCGTCGAGGATCGCGTTCAACTGGCGAAAAACCCGGATAACCAGGTTGCTCCGGTGAACGAGTACACCCGCACTTTGGTGGCGGGTACTGCTGAGAAGCTCGATGATCTCGATGACACGATCGAGCGTTTCTTGTCGCAGGACTGGGAGCTTCGTCGTCTTCCTGCCGTCGACCGCGCAATTTTACGCGTCGCGGCGTGGGAGATCATGTTCAACGATGACGTAGATGGTCCGATCTCGGTTGTTGAGGGTGTCGAAATGGCATCCGAGTACTCCGGCAGTCAGGCATCTCCGTATATCCATGCCGTGCTCGATGACATTGTGCAGTTGCATGCAGCCAATGCACCTGAGGTCGCTGCAGCACAGACCGAAGAGCCTGAGACCGAAGAGCTAGAGGCTGAGGCTGATGAGAGCCCTGTTGCAGATGTTGCTGCAGAGGACGGCCAGAGTTAACTAAGCTTACGGGCATGTCTGATTTTGATCTAGACAATGCCCCTGAGTTGCGCGTCAGCGAAGGTTTTCACCTCGCCGACATTAACCCAGATTCCACTCCGGGCTTTGACGGCAAGGATGATGACCTTGCTGACGCTTTTACGTCTTTCGACAATGAACTTGCAGAGCACCAAGAGAAGCTCTTCGCCAACGGTCGCAAAGACCCAGAGAACGCAGGCTCGATTCTTTTGGTGGTGCAAGGCATGGACACCTCCGGCAAAGGCGGAGTAGTCAAGCACGTGGCTCGCCAGTTGGATCCCCAAGGCGTGCACACCGTCGGCTTTGGCAAACCCACGGCGGAAGAGGCGGCGCACGATTTCCTGTGGCGCATCGAACCCCACCTACCAGCGCCCGGCTTCATCTCAGTGTTTGACCGTTCTCACTATGAAGATGTTCTTGTCCAGCGAGTCGAGCGACTTGCTGAACCAGAAGAGATCGAGCGCCGCTACGGTGCCATCGTGGACTTTGAAAAAGAGCTGGCACAAAAGGGCACAACTGTCATCAAAGTGATGCTCAATATTTCCCGCGAGTTCCAACGCAAAAACCTTGAGGAGCGCATTGAGCGCGCCGATAAGCATTGGAAGTACGATCCAGGAGATATCGACGTGCGCTCCAAATGGGAGCTCTACATGGCCGCGTATCAGATTGCCTTAGAGCGCACGTCTGCAGAGCACGCACCTTGGTACTGCATTCCGGGCAACAACAAGCAATACGCCCGCATGGTTGTTAAAGCATTGCTTGTGCGAGCGCTGAAGCAGTTGGACAACTCGTGGCCGGCCGCCGATTTCGACCAAGAGGTAGAAAAGCAGCGGCTGGCTAACTCCTAGCTGTCTTCGCGGAAAGCTTCGTTGATGTTTTCGGTGACCGCTGCCATCGCGTCCTGGGTGGCAATGAGCCCATCCACTGCTGATTTCAAACCGGCGGAAAGCTGATCGTCGTTAAGCCCCGCGGCGAGCGGAAGCTCCCTCTCGGTGCGCACAATCAGGTTGTCTAGCTTATCGACGATCACCGCGCGGGCACCGAAAGACGTGGAATTGACCTGGTTGGCAGCCAGGTAAAACGTTGCATCGGCGTTTTCGCTGGGGACCTCTGTGAGAGCGTCGGCGCGGACAATTACAACCGAGCTGAGCAGCGCGAAGGTGACAGTAAAACCATTGATGTTTGCTTGGCCGATGTTGCGGGCATCGTCGCGAGCTAATTCGATGCCGTGGCCTCGCATTGTCTGGTCGATGCGATCGAGAGTGACAGTCGTTGCTACTGAGGACGGTTGAGAATTATTGCTCATGGGTTTCCTCCCAGGTAACTAGATCAGGGAACTGCTTGCCAAGGAAGTCGAAGGCTCCCACAATGGCATCCATGGTGGACATGACGAAGGCGCCAACCTGGTTGAAGGACGCGCCGTGCGAGATGTCCAAGATGCGGTAGGCATTGGCGGAGAGATGATGCTCTCCATTTTCGTAAAACCGGAGAGTTGGCGCGAACTGCATCTGGTTGTACTCATTGCATGCAGCGAGCAGGTTGGTGGCTAGCGCGCGTGGGAACTCACCACGCCACAGGGCCTCACAGACGAGCGTGTTATCTTCCTGCACGAAGGCGATGGCTGCGTTGGCAAAACCAGTACGCACGACAGTGGTTTCACCGGTTTCGGTGGGGGCGGTTTCTATCCGGTAATCAAGATTCTCGTCGTGGAGAATTGTGGTTACCTGTTCTATTGAAAAAGGTTGTGGAAGGTTCTTTTCATCCATTCCATAACAGTATCAATCAGCCGCGACACTGTAAGGCTAAGTCAGGTTAAGTGCCGAAGAGGTGCTCGGTACCAAGCTCGTGAGCTAGCGCAGCTTTCAGTGTGGGGTAGCGGAAGACATGCCCGGCCTCGAGCAGCCTGGTCGGGTGCACGTTTTGATCAGCCATGACCAGTTCTTCGGCACCCTCTTTGCCAAGGAGCATGCGCGGTCCGAAGGCTGGCACCGGCATGAGCTGGGGCTTCTTCAGTTCCTTCGCCAACGCGTTGGAAAACTCACTGTTGAGCACGGGATTTGGAGCCGTGGCGTTGATGGGGCCGGCAAGGGCGTCGTCGATAAGCGAACGAAAATAAATATCGGTGAGGTCGTCGATGGCGATCCAGGACATCCAAAACTCGCCATCGCCAAAGCGTGTGGCCAAACCTGTGGCGGAGACGGTTCGGAAGATGGGCAAAACACCTGCAGTGCTACCGAGCGCGATGCCTGAGCGCACATTCACCACGCGAAGCCCGGCATCTATTGCGGGTTGGGTAGCTTCCTCCCAGTCCACGACGGTGTCGGCGAGGTGGCCTTCGCCGCGCTCGCTTGATTCATCAATGTCCTTGTCGCTGCCGCCGGTACCGTAGTAACCCACAGCGGATGAAGAAACAAAAGTCTTCACACCCGGAGTCTGGGCCGCGATGGTGGCTAACTCCCGGGTAGGTTTGACGCGCGAATCATAGATCTCACGCTTGTGGGCATCGTTGAAACGTCCAAATAAGGGCTCGCCGGCGAGGTGGACCACTGCATCCACGCCTTCAAGAAGGTCATGGCCGGGGTGGCGGGGGTGCCACTGGCGCTGACCTTTCTTCGGCTCATTGCGAACCAGCTGAATCACGGTGTGACCCGCCGTGGTCAGCTGTGCCATGAGCGCGCGCCCGACGTGACCGCGCGAACCGGTCATGGCAATTGTTAGTGGTTGCATGGGCTCAAACTGCCCGCTGCGCTCCTGCATGCGGTTGAGGAAGGAAATGTCCTCGATGAGCTGGTGCTGCCGGTAAGCGAGCATTGGCTCGAGAGTTTTTGCTGGCAGGCGCGTGGTGATTTCGTCGGTGATGCGGGTGCCATCTTCGTCGTCAGTGAAAATGTGCACATGCTTCCAATTCGCCACAGCCTTCATCGGCGCATTAATACACACATCGGTAAATTGATGACGATTGTGGTATCCCGAGAGATCGTGTTTTGCCACCCACTTCAATCCGGCGGGCAGAGAGAAGATGGTCGTTCCGTCTGATAACCGTTCTGCTTGTTGGACGGGCTTCATCGGCAGGAACGTCGGGGATAGACGGGCAACCGCGCCAGGACGGGTGTGCCAGTCCCATACTGTGTCCCTGTCTGCAGGAACGACATGGTCGGCGGTGATGCCCATCGTGATCCTCTCAATTTTCGTGGATACTGGTTCCCAGGATGTCGGGTTGAAGTGCTAAAGTAGCAATCGTTCTAGGCACTCCAGCATAGACCCAGACTACAATGTCTAAGCAAGAAACATTGACATCCTTTAAAGGCCGCACAGAGAGGCGGAGAAGGAGGTTCGATGAGTGGAAACGACAACCGCGTGACGCTAGAGCTGCTCTCAGCAGACGATGTCGCGCGCACTGTTGCACGCATCGCGCATCAGATTATTGAAAAGACGGCACTAGACCAGGACACACCGATCGTGTTGCTTGGTATCCCCAGCGGGGGAGTGCCCTTGGCCCACTTGTTGGCGGACGCCATCAAAGAATTTTCAGGCGTTGACGTTCCCGTTGGCAGCCTAGATATCACCCTGTACCGCGACGATCTTCGCGATAAACCACACCGCGCGCTACAACCCACGAAGATTCCCGTCTCGCTTGACGGAGCCATTGTTGTGCTTGTCGACGATGTCCTGTACTCCGGGCGAACCATCCGCGCAGCACTAGATGCTTTGCGGGACCTTGGCCGCCCCGAAGCAGTGCAGCTTGCCGTCTTGGTCGATCGTGGCCACCGCAAACTGCCTATTCGCGCAGACTATGTGGGTAAGAACATCCCAACCTCCAGTAGCGAAGATGTTGAGGTGAAGTTTGCCGCGCTCGATGGCGAAGACAGCGTTGTGTTGCTCAAAGAGCAGGAGGGAGCATAGATGAAGCATTTACTAGACATTCAATCTTTGTCGCGCGACGAGATCATCGGGCTGATGGATGAAGCCGATCGCTTCCGCGAAGCGCTTGAAGGCCGCGAGATTAAGAAGCTGCCTACCTTGCGCGGGCGCACAATTTTCACTCTCTTCTACGAGAACTCCACCCGTACGCGAGCCTCGTTTGAGACTGCAGGTAAGTGGATGAGCGCGGACGTGATTAACGTCTCCGCGTCCGGCTCGAGTGTTAAGAAGGGCGAGTCCCTCAAAGACACGGGCCTGACACTTGCTTCCATTGGCGCCGATGCCATAGTCATGCGCCATAGTTCCTCGGGCGCAGCCAAGCTTTTGGCTGATTGGGTAGCACCCAATGGCAACGGCCCCTCTGTGATCAATGCCGGAGACGGCTCGCACCAGCACCCTACCCAGGCGCTGCTAGACGCAGTAACCATGCGCCAACGCATCGGTGAAATTGCAGGCAAGAAGGCGATCATTGTCGGTGATTGTTTGCACTCGCGTGTGGTGCGCTCGAACGTGGACCTGTTATCCACACTCGGTGCCGAGGTCGTCCTTGTTGCACCTCCGACACTGCTACCTCAAGGTGTAGAGACCTGGCCGGTGCGCACCTCCTACGATTTCGACGCGGAAATCGCCGACGCGGATGTCGTGATGATGCTGCGCGTTCAGCAGGAGCGCATGAACGGTGGCTTCTTCCCATCGCATCGCGAATACGCCACGCTTTACGGCTTGTCCAAAGCGCGCGCCGCGAAAATGAAGGATGGTGCGATCATCATGCACCCAGGTCCCATGCTGCGCGGTATGGAAATTAACCACGCAGTCGCCGACTATGACAATGCAGCGGTGCTGCAGCAGGTATCCAACGGTGTGCACGTGCGTATGGCAGTGCTATTTACCCTGTTGGCTGCGGAAAGCTAGGAGAGAAGATGACTGAGACTAATTACCCAGCCACGGGGGTCACTAGCCCAGCTGCTACGCAGGCAGTATTGCTGACCAACGTGCGCCCCTACGGTGAAGGCGAGCCGGTCAGCGTACTGGTTCGAGATGGCAAGATCGCTGAGATCGGCGAAGTCGACCAGTCGACTGGGGATAAAGAAGATGTGCAAGTCATTGACGGCAAGGGCAATGTCTTGTTGCCGGGCCTCATTGATATCCACGTGCACCTGCGCGAACCTGGTCGCGAGGACACCGAAACCATTGAAACCGGTTCCAACGCCGCAGCGAAGGGCGGATTTACCGCCGTATTCACCATGGCGAACACCATGCCTGTGATGGATCAGCCGATTATTGCGGAATCTGTTTGGCTCAAAGGTCAAAACTATGGTGTGTGCGATGTTCACCCAATCGGCTCGATTACCCAGGGGCTCGAGGGAAAGCAGCTCACCGAGTTCGGCATGATGGCAAATTCCCAGGCCAAAGTTCGCATGTTCTCCGACGACGGTAAATGTGTGGGCGACCCACAATTGATGCGCCGGGCCATCGAGTACTCCCAGGGTATGGATGTGCTGCTTGCTCAGCACGCCGAAGATGTCCGCCTGACCGATGGTTCCGTCGCCCATGAGGGCGCAGAGGCCGCAAAGCTCGGGTTGCGTGGCTGGCCACGCGTTGCCGAGGAGGCCATTGTTGCCCGCGACGCGATCATGAACCGTGACTACGGCGGCCGCCTCCACGTTTGCCACGCTTCCACCGAAGGAACTGTGGATCAGATCCGATTGGCGAAGTCCCGTGGGGCGGCAGTTACCGCCGAGGTCACTCCGCACCACCTGTTGCTTACCGACGAAGTCCTGTCCACCTACGACGGCGTCTACCGAGTGAACCCACCGCTGCGTGAGCGCCGCGACGCGGAGGCATTGAAGAACGCCCTGCTCGAAGGTGTTATTGACTGTGTGGCCACTGACCACGCTCCGCACGGCTCGGAAGAAAAGTGCGTGGAATTCGAGCACGCCCGTCCTGGCATGTTGGGGCTAGAGACCTCGCTGGCAATCGTCGCAAAGGTGTTTGTTGAATCTGGCCTGGCTGACTGGCGCTTTGTAGCAAAGGTCATGAGTGAAAGGCCTGCCGAGATTGTGCGCCTGCCTGGACATGGTCGTCCGATTGCCGTGGGTGAGCCAGCAAACCTCACCATCGTTGACCCGGATACGCCGTGGACTGTGCATGGCGAAGAACTCGAGTCGAAGTCTGAGAACACGCCTTTCGAGGACATGGTTTTCAACGCACAGGTAACGCATACCCTTTTGCGTGGTCACGTGACCTTGGCAGATGGCAACATTCAACCGCCCGCCCGGGGCGAGAGTGCGTCCGCACCACAAAACGCATAGAATACACACCAATGAATAAATTACAGTCAGAAAGGGTTACCGTGACTGCATCCCGCACTCCTGCCATCCTCGTGTTGGGCGATGGCACAACATTTCCCGGTTTTGGTTTCGGCGCCGAAGGCACCACATTGGGCGAAGCCGTTTTCACCACGGCAATGACTGGCTACCAGGAGTCCATGACAGACCCCTCCTTCCACCGCCAGATCCTGGTAACCACCGCACCGCAGATTGGTAATACCGGCTGGAATGACGAGGACAATGAGTCCCGCGACGGCCAGATCTGGGTTGCCGGCCTAGTCATCCGCGACCTGTCCAAGCGAGTATCCAACTGGCGCGCCGAGCGCTCGTTGGAAGACGAGATGAAGAAGCAGGGCATCATCGGAATTAGTGGCGTGGATACCCGCACCATCGTGCGCCATATCCGCAACTTTGGATCCGTGCCAGCGGGTATTTTCTCCGGCGAGGACGCAAAGAAGAACGTGCAGGAGCTCGTCGATAAGGTCAATGCGCAGCCATCAATGCAGGGCGCTGACCTCGCGGTAGAGGTGACCACCAAGGAGCCTTACACCATCGAGGCTACTTCCGAGAAGCGCTACACCGTGGTTGCTTACGACATGGGCATCAAGTCGGCTACGCCGCAGCAATTTGCCAGCCGCGGGATTGAAACTATCGTCGTACCTGCCAATACCCCTGTTGCGGAGCTGGAGCAGTACAAGCCAGACGGCGTATTCATTTCCAACGGCCCAGGCGACCCAGCCACCGCCGACACCATGGTTGGGATCACCCGCGAGATCATCGGCAAGGAAATTCCACTGTTCGGAATCTGCTTCGGCAACCAGATCCTTGGCCGCGCACTCGGTCTGAATACCTACAAGATGAAGTTCGGACACCGTGGCATCAACGTGCCCGTGAAGAACCACCTCACCGGCAAGATCGACATCACCTCCCAGAACCACGGCTTCGCGCTCGAGGGCGAAGCAGGGCAGAAGTTCGACACCGACTTCGGCCCGGCAGTGATCACGCACACTTGCCTTAACGACGACGTCGTGGAAGGCGTGGCACTCGAAAGTGGCATGGCTTACTCCGTGCAGTACCACCCAGAATCGGCCGCCGGCCCACACGATGCGAACCCGCTGTTCGATCAGTTCATTGAACTGATGGACAAGTTCTCGCCAAACAAGAAGTAACCAGGAAAGGAAACACCATGCCAAAGCGCTCAGATATTAACCACGTCCTGGTTATCGGTTCCGGCCCGATCGTCATCGGTCAGGCTTGTGAATTCGACTACTCGGGTACCCAAGCCTGCCGCGTCCTGCGTGAGGAAGGCCTCCGCGTCACCCTGATTAACTCCAACCCGGCAACGATCATGACCGACCCGGAGTTCGCCGATCACACCTACGTCGAGCCCATCGAACCGGATTACATTGAAAAGATCCTGATCCGCGAGGAAGAGCAGGGCCACAAGGTCGACGCGATTCTGGCAACGCTTGGTGGCCAGACTGCCCTCAACGCTGCCATCCAGCTTGACCGTTTGGGCATCCTGGAAAAGTACAACGTCGAACTTATCGGCGCTGACATCGACGCCATCGAACGCGGCGAGGACCGCCAGAAGTTCAAGGATATCGTGGCTAAGATCGGCGGAGAATCCGCTCGCTCTGCTGTCTGCCACAACATGGACGAGGTCCACGAGGCAGTTGCCGAACTCGGTCTGCCTGTGGTTGTCCGCCCATCATTTACCATGGGTGGCCTAGGCTCCGGCCTGGCATACGACACCGAGGACCTCGAGCGAATCGCTGGTGGCGGCCTCGCAGCCTCGCCTGAGGCAAACGTGCTGATCGAGGAATCAATCCTCGGTTGGAAGGAATTCGAGCTCGAGCTCATGCGCGACGGCGACGACAACGTGGTTGTCATCGCGTCGATCGAAAACGTTGACGCACTCGGCGTGCACACCGGCGACTCGGTCACCGTGGCACCGGCGCTGACCCTGACCGACCGCGAATACCAGAAAATGCGTGATCAAGGTATCGCGATTATCCGCGAGGTTGGCGTGGACACCGGTGGCTGTAACATCCAGTTCGCAGTCAACCCAGACGACGGCCGCATCATCACCATTGAGATGAACCCACGTGTCTCGCGCTCGTCGGCACTTGCGTCGAAGGCAACCGGCTTCCCAATTGCGAAGATTGCCTCCAAGTTGGCTATTGGTTACTCGCTCGATGAGATCACCAACGACATCACCGGTGAGACCCCAGCGGCCTTCGAGCCAACGCTGGACTACGTGATTGTCAAGGCTCCACGCTTTGCTTTCGAGAAGTTCGTCGGCGCTGATGACACCCTGACCACCACCATGAAGTCAGTGGGCGAGGCCATGGGCATTGGCCGCAACTACATCCAGGGCCTAAACAAGGTCATGCGTTCGCTCGAGTCCAAGCCAAATGGTTTCTGGACCAAGCCCGACGAGTACTTCGCCGGCGAGCGCGCAACCGATGTCGATGCTGTGCTCGAAGACCTCAAGCGCCCAACCGAGGGCCGCATGTACGACGTCGAGCTGGCACTGCGCCTCGGCGCTAGCATCGAGCAGGTCTATGAAGCCTCCAGCATTGACCCATGGTTCCTGGCAGAGCTCAAAGACCTAGTTGAGTTCCGCGACGTCTTGGAGAACGCGCCGGTTCTCGACGAGGTGCTGCTCCGCGAGGCTAAGGTCTACGGCCTGTCCGACGCTCAGATTGCAGCCCTTCGCCCCGAGCTGGCAGGCGAAGACGGCGTGCGCTCCCTGCGCTGGTCCTTGGGCATTCGCCCAGTGTTCAAGACGGTAGATACCTGTGCCGGTGAGTTCGAGGCAAAGACCCCGTACCACTACTCGGCCTACGAGTACGACCCGAACGCTGAATCCGAGATCGCACCGCAAACCGAGAAGGAAAAGGTCATCATCTTGGGCTCCGGCCCGAACCGCATCGGCCAGGGCATCGAGTTTGACTACTCTTGTGTCCACGCAGCACTTGAGCTTTCTCGCAATGGCTACGAGACAGTCATGGTCAACTGCAACCCTGAGACCGTCTCCACCGACTACGACACCGCAGATCGCCTCTACTTCGAACCTCTGACCTTCGAAGATGTCATGGAGGTCTACCACGCGGAGTCCGAGTCCGGCACCGTTGCTGGCGTCATTGTCCAGCTTGGCGGCCAGACCCCACTCGGCTTGGCACAGCGCCTGCGCGATGCCGGTGTCCCCATCGTTGGTACCACTCCAGAGGCCATCGACTTGGCCGAGGACCGCGGCGAATTCGGCAAGGTCTTGGCAGCTGCAGAATTGCCTGCTCCAGCCTTCGGCACCGCAACCTCTTTCGAAGAAGCTAAGGCTGTTGCCAACGGCATCGGCTACCCAGTGCTCGTTCGCCCGTCCTACGTGCTGGGCGGTCGCGGTATGGAGATTGTTTACGACGAAGCCAGCCTGCAGGACTACATCGAGCGCGCTACCGAGCTCTCCCCAGATCACCCGGTGCTCGTCGATAGGTTCTTGGACTCTGCAATCGAGATCGACGTCGACGCGCTCTGCGACGGCGAGAACGTCTACCTTGGTGGCGTGATGGAGCACATCGAGGAAGCCGGTATTCACTCCGGCGACTCGGCGTGTGCGCTGCCTCCAATGACGCTTGGCCCTGAGGACATCGAGCAGGTCCGCCGCTCCACTGAGGCTCTGGCTCACGGCATCGGTGTGAAGGGCCTGATGAACGTCCAGTTCGCGCTGAAGGATGACATCTTGTACGTCATCGAGGCGAACCCACGTGCATCGCGTACCGTGCCGTTCGTGTCCAAGGCAACGGGCGTGCACATGGCCAAGGCTGCTTCGCGTGTAATGATGGGCGCCACCATTCCTGAGCTTCAGGAAGAGGGCATGCTGCCAACTAACTACGACGGTGGCACCTTGCCACTCGAGCACCCCATTGCAGTCAAGGAAGCAGTACTGCCATTTGCTCGCTTCCGTCGCCCGGATGGCAGCATTCTGGACACCATCCTCGGCCCTGAGATGAAGTCCACCGGCGAAGTTATGGGCTTGGCCGACAACTTCGGTGTGGCATACGCCAAGGCAGAGACCGCCGCTTTCGGGGAGCTCCCGACCGAGGGCACCGTCTTCGTGTCGGTGGCTAACCGCGATAAGCGCACGCTGATCTTCCCGATCCAGCGCCTGGCCACCATGGGCTTCAAGATTTTGTCCACCGCCGGTACCGCGCAGATGCTTCGTCGCAACGGCATTGACTGCGAGGTCGTGCTGAAGGCCTCCGAGGTCCGCGAAGGCGCCGAGGGCGAGTCCATCGTAGATCGAATCAAGAACGGCGAGATTGACATGATCCTGAATACGCCGGCAGGTTCTTCCGGAGCTCGCCACGACGGCTACGAAATCCGCGCAGCCGCTGTGACGAACAATGTTCCGATCATGACCACGGTCCAGGGTGTCACTGCTGCAGTTCAGGGCATCGAGGCGCTGCGCGCGAACGAGATCACCGTCATGGCTTTGCAGGAGCTAGAGCACGTTCCGGCAGATTCTGTGAACTCTACGAGCGGAGAGTAAATGCAGTTCGGTGAGCGTCTCGCCGCAGCTGGCGATGACTTTGGCAGGCTCTGCGTCGGCATCGATCCGCACGCATCTCTTCTGCAGGCATGGGGTCTGAGCGACTCCGTTGAGGGCCTGCGGGAGTTTTCCCAGCGCTGCGTCGAGGCCTTCGCAGGCAACGTGGCCTTGGTGAAGCCTCAGGTGGCTTTCTTCGAGCGCTTCGGCTCGCAGGGTTACGCAGTGTTGGAAGACACAATCCGTGATCTTCGATCGTCGGGCACGCTCGTGGTCGCCGATGCCAAGCGCGGCGACATCGGCTCAACCATGGATGGCTACGCCGACGCATGGCTAGGGGAGTCCTCCCCATTACGGTCGGACGCAGTCACCGTCTCGCCGTACCTCGGCGTCGGCGCGTTGGCTCCGGCGATTCGCCGCGGGGGCGTGTTCGTGCTCGCTGCGACATCGAATCCTGAGGCCGTGGAGTTCCAATCACGCATGCTTGACGACGATCGCACCGTGGCTCAATACATGGTGGATCAGTGCGCGGAACTCAACAGGGGTTCCACGGTGGGCTCAGTAGGTGTTGTGGTTGGCGCGACGCTTGCTAATCCACCCCAGTTAGACGATCTCAACGGGCCGGTGTTGATGCCGGGAGTTGGCGCCCAAGGCGGCACTTCCGACGATGTGACACGAATTGCAGGCAAGAATTCTCACTTAGTTTTTCCCAGTGTTTCGCGGTCGGTTCTGGGCGCTGGACCAGATGTGCACGACCTGCGAAAACAGGTAATTGACCAGGCTAAACAGTATAAAAGTTAGGGTGTTTCGTCTAAAACCTAAAAAGCCTGGTAGTTTATTACCAGCAACCCGATGACGTGCTGAAATACCGGCGCGGGTGTCGTGATTGATGCCGACCGGTGTTAGACTTGGCCGATGTCAGGAACTCACACCATTGAGATTCGGGTTTGATTTCCCTGTCACCAGCGCAAAGTGGTGTGCTGGTACACAAATAACTACTACGAACATGGAGGAACCCAGTGGCCCTTCCCAAGTTGACTGATGAGCAGCGCAAGGAAGCACTCGCAAAGGCTGCCGAAGCTCGCAAGAAGCGTGCTGAGCTTAAGGCATCTCTGAAGCGTGGCGAGACGAACCTCAAAGAGGTTCTGGATAAGGCACAGACCGATGAGATCATTGGTAAGACCAAGGTCTCCGCACTCCTCGAGGCACTGCCAAAGGTTGGCAAGGTCAAGGCCCGTGAGATCATGGAAGAGCTCGAAATTGCTCAGACCCGCCGTCTGCGCGGTCTAGGCGAGCGTCAGCGCCGTGCGCTGCTCGAGCGCTTCGGCTTCTCCGAGGACTAATTCGTGCCCGGAGTCACCCCTAAGGGACGGCTCGTCGTATTGGCTGGCCCTTCTGCCGTAGGTAAATCCACGGTAGTCAACAAGCTCCGAGACGAGGTCCCAGATCTCTACTTCTCGGTGTCAATGACTACTCGCGCACCGCGTGAGGGCGAGCGAAATGGACGCGATTACTTCTTCGTTTCCTGCAAAGAGTTCCAAAGCCGGATTGATGCCGGCGAGATGCTGGAGTGGGCCGACATTCATGGTGGCCTCCAGCGTTCTGGAACTCCAGCGGAGCCCGTTCGGGATGCCCTGGAGGAAGGCCGGCCAGTATTGGTCGAGGTCGACCTGATTGGTGCCCGCAACGTCAAGGCTTTAATGCCTGAGGCGATCACGGTTTTCCTTGCACCTCCTTCGTGGGAAGTTTTGGTGGAACGCCTAACTTCGCGCGGGACGGAGCCGCAAGACGTCATTGACCGTCGCCTGGAAACAGCGCGAGCGGAGTTGGCAGCCCAAGATGAGTTCGATGTCGTTGTTATCAACGATGATGTGGATACCGCTGTATCTGCGATTAGTGCTATCCTATTGGGCGAGAATAATAACAATAATGAGTAGGTGTAAGTGAGTAACGTGACCAACGAAATGGGTACGTCCGAAAACTTGGTGTATGACACGCCAGAGGGCATTACCGCCCCGCCTATCGACGAGCTTTTGACCAAGGTGTCGTCGAAGTATGCTCTGGTGATCTTCGCTGCAAAGCGAGCACGCCAGATCAACAGCTACTACCAGCAGCATGATGAGGGTGTGTTCGAGTTCATCGGACCTCTCGTCACTCCTGAGCCAGGCGAAAAGCCACTGTCTATCGCATTGCGCGAGATCCAGGCTGGGCTACTTGAGCATGAAGAAGGCCAGTAAACTTCAGCTCCACTAGCAACTACCCGTCGTTCCCATTGCGGACGGCGGGTTTTGTTTTGCCTTCGGGTTTTGCCCAGTGCGGTAGGCATAAAGTCCGCCGTGCGGACTCCTGTGACGGTTAAAAAGTCCGCCGTGCGGACTATAGGGTGACAGGTATTGTCGTGTTGGGGCGGGTCTTCGGGCCTCGATTGCTCGAATTGGCTAATTGTGTTCGGCTAATTAGTTCGAAAATCGGGCCATTTGCCCGTTTATTAGCTATTCACAATTAGCCATTTCGGCTGAGAGTGGCTACTTGGGGCACTTTGGCCAGCTTCCAGCCATGAAATGTGCACGGGGCAAAAGGTCCGCCGTGCGGACAATAAGTCGACAGGTATTGCTGAGGTGCGGACTCCAGCCTCGACAAAAAGTCCGCCGTGCGGACTATAGGGTGACAGGTATTGCCGTGTTGGGGCGGCGAGCTTTGTGACGACCGCTTGGTCTCCAGGTTGTGGTCATGTGCATGGGGCTAAAAAGTCCGCCGTGCGGACAATGAAGCGACAGGTATTGCTGAGGTGCGGACTCCAGCCTCGACAAAAAGTCCGCCGTGCGGACTATAGGGTGACAGGTATTGCCGTGCTGGGGCGGCGAGCTTTGTGACGACCGCTTGGTCTCCAGGTTGTGGTCATGTGCATGGGGCTAAAAAGTCCGCCGTGCGGACAATGAAGCGACCGGTATTGCTGAGGTGCGGACTCCTGCGCCGGAAAAAGTCCGCCGTGCGGACTATAGGGTGACAGGTATTGCCGTGTTGGGGTGGGTCTTCGGGCCTCGACTCCTCGAATTGGCTAATTGTGTTCGGCTAATTAGTTCGAAAATCGGGCCATTTGCCCGTTAATTAGCTATCCACAATTAGCTATTTCGGCTGAGAGCGTGGCCAAGCGGGGCACGTTGGCCACCTTCCAGCCATGAAATGTGCACGGGGCAAAAAGTCCGCCGTGCGGACAATAAGGTGACAGGTATTGCCGAGGTGCGGACTCCAGCCTCGACAAAAAGTCCGCCGTGCGGACTATAGGGTGACAGGTATTGCCGTGCTGGGGCGGGTCTTCGGGCCTCGATCGCTCGATTTGGCTAATTGTGTTCGACTAATTAGTTCGAAAATCGGGCCATTTGCCCGTTAATTAGCTATACACAATTAGCCATTTCGGCGGAGAGTGCGCCAATCGGGGCACGTTGGCCACCTTCCAGCCATGAAATCACCGCGGACCGACAAAAAGTCCGCACGGCGGACTCTCGCATGACGGCTATCCAACTTTGGCTGAACAACCTTCGGCAGATCCTCGCCAAAGACTCGCCAGAGACACCTAGACCGCAATGTTCAGTAAAGTCGTTGAGGACAATTACATTCATCCCACAAGGAGTCATGTTGAATTCACCTCGTAACATCGTTGTCGGTGTCGCCGGCGGAATCGCGGCTTACAAAGCGGCGATGCTCGTGCGCAATTTCAAGGAAGGCGGCGACGACGTGCGTGTCGTGCCTACTCCCAACGCCTTAAAATTCGTAGGTGCCGCAACATTCGAAGCGCTGTCCGGGCACCCTGTGTCTACTGAGGTATTCGACGCCGTCGATGAGGTGCAACATGTTCGGGTGGGGCAGGAAGCAGACCTAATCGTCATCGCGCCAGCAACGGCAGACCTTATGGCGCGCATCGCTGCAGGTCGTGCGGATGACCTGCTGACCGCAACGATTCTCGTCGCAACGTGCCCTGTTGTCATTGCACCCGCAATGCACACGGAAATGTGGAACAACCCTGCCACCGTGGCAAACGTGGAAACACTGCGCCAGCGCGGGTTTATCGTTCTGGAGCCGGCTCACGGTCGTTTGACGGGCAAGGACTCGGGGCCTGGTCGAATGTTGGAGCCGGATCAAATCGCCGATCTCGCGCGCACGGCCCTAGAGGGGGTGAGGTATCCGTTCTCGTTGAAAGGCCTGAAGGTCGTGGTCAGTGCTGGGGGCACACAAGAAAACATTGACCCGGTGCGTTACATTGGCAATCGCTCCTCGGGAAAGCAGGGGTTTGCGCTGGCAGATATTGCGGCTCACCGCGGGGCAGAGGTAACTATCGTCGCTGGTGCGACCGAGGACCTTGAAACGCCACCTGGCGCCAGCATCGTTAAAGTTCAGTCCACGCGGGAGATGGAACAAGCTGTCTATGAAGCGGCGAAGGGTGCCGATGTCGTGATCATGGCTGCGGCGGTAGCTGATTTCCGGCCGGATTCGGAGGCGCAGTCGAAGCTAAAGAAGGGAACTAACGACGATTCCCTGTCCACCATTCACTTGGTGGAAAACCCGGACATCCTGGCGGGCCTCGTCGAAAAGCGACGCTCTGGGGAGCTCCCGGAGACAACGACGCTGGTCGGCTTCGCGGCCGAAACCGGTGATGACTCCACGACGCCTCTGGAGTACGGCCGAAAGAAACTGCAGAAGAAGGGCTGCGATCTGCTGATGGTCAATGAGGTGGCAGGCGGTCGAGTGTTCGGTGAATCCACTAATCGTGGGTGGTTGCTGGGCTCCGATGGCTCAGAGACTGTGGTCGAGGATGGCTCGAAGCATTTGGTTGCTGCCCAAATTGTGGATGCAATCGAAGAATTTCGCGTGTAATATTGCTGCCTTAGACCGCTTGGTCTATATTGGTTGAGGTACCTCGCTACAATTTTGTACTACCGAATATTGTTTTGATTCAAGTAAGGAAATCCATCTACCGTGTCAGCCCCTGAGAAGCACTACCGGCTTTTTACCAGTGAGTCAGTCACTGAAGGTCACCCAGACAAGATCTGTGACGCAATTTCAGATACCGTCCTGGATGATCTACTGAGCAAAGACCCGAATTCCCGCGTTGCCGTGGAAACGTTGGTAACGACGGGTCAGGTCCACGTGGTCGGCGAAGTTACCACCACCGCGTACTCGAACATTGCAAAGCTCGTTCGCGAGAAGCTTGTTGAAATCGGATTTACTTCTTCGGACGTTGGCTTTGACGGACATAGCTGTGGCGTTTCCATCTCCATTGGTGATCAGTCGCCAGAGATTTCGGATGGCGTGACCAATTCTCAGGAAATGCGCGAGAATCAGTTCACCACGGCCGATGATCAGACCGGCGCGGGCGATCAGGGCTTGATGTTTGGCTACGCCACCAACGAGACCGCCGAGTACATGCCGCTGCCGATCTCTACGGCTCACCGCCTGGCACGTCGCCTGACTGATGTGCGTAAGCAGGGTATTGTCAAGGGCCTGCGCCCTGATGGCAAGACTCAGGTTACTTTTGCATATGACGGAGATGAGCCTGTCTACCTGGATACGGTGGTTATCTCCACGCAGCACGACCGCGAATTTGAGCGCGCTGACCTGGAAAAGGCAATGCGCGAAGAGGTCCTCGACTGGGTTATCAAGGATGCTGGCTTAGAGAAGTACGTCACCGATGATTTGAAGCTGCTGGTCAACCCATCGGGCTCCTTCGTGCTCGGTGGCCCGATGGGTGACGCTGGTCTGACCGGTCGCAAGATTATCGTTGATACCTACGGCGGCATGGCTCGCCACGGCGGCGGCGCCTTCTCTGGCAAGGACCCATCAAAGGTGGATCGCTCCGCGGCTTATGCCATGCGTTGGGTAGCTAAGAACATTGTCGCGGCCGGCCTCGCTGACCGCGCAGAGGTGCAGGTTGCTTACGCCATCGGTCGCGCGGCACCTGTTGGCCTCTACGTGGAAACCTTCGGCACCGCGAAGGAAGGCCTTACGGACTCCGACATCCAGCAGGCAGTGGAGAAGGTTTTCGATCTGCGCCCAACCGCGATCATTCGCGAGCTGGACCTATTGCGCCCAATTTACGCGCAGACTGCAGCCTACGGTCACTTCGGTCGTACCGACATTGACCTGCCTTGGGAAGAGCTGAACAAGGTCGACGACCTGAAGGCAGCACTGAACGGCTAGAATCTGCTTGCATGACTACCACCCGCGCCACTTCGCTGAATTCCGTGGCGCGGGTGTTGCCGTTGTTGGGTCTGCCACAGCTGGACAGAACCTTTGACTACCTCGTGCAAGACGATGATTTGGAAACCGCACAGCCTGGCGTGCGCGTCAGGGTCCGGTTCGGCGGGCACCTGGTAGATGCCTTTGTCATCGAGCGTGCAGCGACCTCTGAATACGAAGGCACGCTCCGCTATATCGAGCGGGTGATCTCTCCGGATGTGGTGTATCCGAAGCGGATCCAAAAACTCGTCGATTCGCTCGCGGAGCGCTACGCCGGGGTACGTTCCGACATCCTTAGAGCCGCAATTCCAGCTCGGCACGCGGGAGCGGAGAAAACCGACTCGGACACCCCCTGGGAAAAGCTCGGCACGGTCACCGAACCTGACCTTTCTGCTTGGGCCAGGTACGAAAATGGAACCTCATTCGTCGATGCCGTCCTTGGTGGGAAACTCGCGCGCGCAGCGTGGCAGGTCTCCCCGGGCGATCGTTGGCCCGAGATCATTGCAACATTGGGCGCGAAGGTGGCCATCGAAGGCGGGGGAGTACTCATCGTCGTGCCCGATCAGCGCGATGTTGATGCCTGCGAAGCAGCGCTGAAGGAAATCATCGGCGCGCGACAGATCACGGTACTGACCGCCGCGCAGGGCCCCCAGGCACGCTACTCGCGCTTCTTGTCGATTCTCCATGGTCAGGGCCGCGTGGTCGTCGGCACGCGATCTGCTGCTTTTGCTCCCGTGCAGAACCTGAAACTCTTGGTGATCATGCATGATGGCGACGATAACCTCGTCGACCCGCGCGCACCGTACACGCACGCCCGTGAGGTGCTGACTACGCGTTCGGCGATTGAGAAGGCCTCGTTGATTATTGGCGGGCATTCGCGCACGGCTGAGACGCAACTCCTCGTGGAGTCTGGGTGGGCCCACGATCTGGTGGCACAGCGGCACACCTTGCGCTCGAAGGCGCCATATATCCATGCTGCTGGCGACAGCGATTTCGAGCTGGCCCGCGATCCCCGCGCCGGTGCCGCGCGCCTTCCCTCAGTAGCCTTCGAGGCGGCGCGTCGCTCGCTTGCGCGCGGCAAACCGGTGCTTTTCCAGGTTCCTCGCACCGGTTACGTGCAGTCGCTGGCTTGCGGGAATTGCCGCGCGCCCTCGCGGTGTCGCTGGTGCAACGGTCCGCTCGGGCTGCCCTCGGGCGGAGATGCCGCGGCACCCACGTGTCGCTGGTGCGGACGCATGGACGCCGCGCACACCTGCGGAAATTGTGGCTCTCGCAAGATCCGCGCGGTAGTCATCGGTACGGCGCGCACTGCGGAGGAACTTGGTCGCGCCTTCCCGTCGACGCGCGTCGTGGCTTCCTGGGGCGACCGCATCCAAGACTCGGTCGAGGACGAGCCGATGATCGTGGTGGCCACGCCCGGGGCAGAGCCACGAGTGCTTAGCGACGACCCCACCTACGGGGCGGCAGTGTTGCTGGACACCTGGGCGTTGCTGGGCAGACCGGACCTCCGCGCGGTGGAGGACACCCTAGAAAAGTGGGCGGCAACGGCAACATTGGTCTCCCCGCAGATGCAACAGGGCGAAGTTGTTGTGGTCGCTGATCCGGCTCTGCCTGTGGTGCAGCATCTGATCCGCTGGGATATGCCAGGCCATGCAGCCCTCGAATTGAGCCAGCGCAGAGAAGTCGGGTTTCCGCCGGCGGTGCACATGGCTGCCGTCGATGCGCCCTCGGTGACGCTGGAGCATTTTCAGGAACTGCTCGAACTTCCAGAGCACGCGGAAATCCTGGGACCAGTGGACCTGCCGCCGGGCAATGATCTCCCGGGCACCTGGGACTTGGAGAAGTTGGGGCCTGCGCAGCGGATTCTAATTCGCACTCCCTTGCACAGTCGCAACTCCCTGGGGACTGCCTTGCGGGCCGCCTCAATTAATCGAGCAACTCGCAAAGACCGCAATGATGGTGCCCCTTTGCGAATCCAGGTTGATCCGATCCACATCGGTTAGGCCATTGCGCGCACAAGTACACTAGTAAACGTTCAATCAGTTGTGTACAGAAAGGATGCCCTGCACGCTATGGCAATCCGCGAAATCCGCCTCTTTGGTGACCCGGTGCTAACCACGCGGTCTTCCGAGATCACTACCTTTGACTCCTCCCTTGACCGGTTGGTGGAAGACATGCTGGAAACCATGGATGCCGCAGGTGGTGTTGGTCTGGCCGCGAACCAAATCGGTTTGACCAAGCGCATCTTCGTTTTTGACTGCACAGGAATCGAGTCCGGGCTGCGCGGCCACATCATCAACCCGGTGTGGGAGCCATTGGACGATGTCGTGCAGATCGGTTCGGAAGGGTGCCTGTCTATTCCGGATATTTCCATGGACACTGAGCGCTATGACAATGTCGTTGTTCGTGGCCAGGACACCCGGGGCAGGAACATCTCCATTCAGGCCAGCGGCCTGCTTGCGCGTTGTATCCAGCATGAAACCGACCACCTCGACGGGGTGCTGTTCCTCAAGCGCCTTGATCCGCAATCGCGCAAAGAGGCCATGGGCATCATCCGCGCTTCCGACTGGTTTATGGAGAAATAATGCGTCTGATTTTTGCCGGCACGCCGGAACCCGCAGTTGTTGCCCTAGAAAAGCTGTTAAACAGCAACCATGAAATCGTCGCAGTGCTTACACAGCCCGATGCCCGCCGTGGTCGTGGTCGCACCCTGCACCCGTCGCCTGTGAAGGCCTTGGCCTCCCAGCACGGCATCGAGGTGCTTACACCTGCGACCTTGAAGGCAGGCACCGAAGACGGTGATGCCGTGCGCGCTCGCCTCACCGAGCTCGCCCCCGATGCGATCCCGGTTGTTGCCTACGGCAATCTCATCCCGGCCGATCTCCTCGATGTCGCCGAGCACGGCTGGATCAACCTGCACTTTTCGCTGCTGCCAGCCTGGCGCGGGGCGGCACCCGTTCAGGCCGCGATCCGCGCGGGCGATGAAATCACCGGCGCAACGACCTTCCGCATCGACGAGGGCCTCGATACCGGCGACATCCTCGGCACCGTCACCGAGGTCATTCGCCCGACCGACACCGCCGACGACCTACTTACCCGGCTGGCCTACTCGGGCGGCGATCTCCTCGTGGCCACCATGGATCTTCTCGAGTCCGGCCAGGCCGATCCGCAGCCACAGGTCGGAGAGCCCTCCCACGCAGCCAAAATCACTACCGAAGATGCCCGCATCTCCTGGTCTCAACCAGGATTCGCCATCGACAGGCAGATCCGCGCCCACACCCCAGCTCCTGGGGCATGGACCACGCTCGAGGGCGAAAGGTTCAAGGTTGGACCGATTTCGCTTCTCGACGAATCCACCCTGGAACCCGGAGAGCTGCGCATAGAGAAAAACGCCGTCTACGTTGGCACCGGCACCGTGGATGCCAAGCTGGGCAATGTTCAGCCTCCCGGAAAGAAATCCATGGATGCTGCTGCCTGGGCGCGCGGCATGAATTCTCAGAACCCTGAACAGGGTAAGGAATCTAGTAAGGTGGTCTTCGAATGAGTGGTGGATTCCGTTCCCGTTCGGCAGGTCGCCGTGACAAGCCGGAGCAGTCAAAGCCAGCGCAGGCTAAGAGGGCCGCGCCTAAGCAAAATAAGCCAAAACGCGGCAGTACCGGCGTCGATGCTCCACGCCTGGCAGCCTTCGACGTGCTTCGTCGCGTAGCGGACGATGGTGCCTATGCCAACCTGACCTTGCCGAAGATGCTGCGCGACCGCAAAATCAAGGACCGCGACGCAGCATTTGCTACCGAGATCACCTACGGCACCCTGCGCAACCTGGGTGTCCTGGACGCGGTGATTGCCAAAGCTTCATCCCGCCCGCTGGACCAGATCGCCCCCGAGGTGCTCGACGCGCTGCGCCTCGGTGTTTACCAGCTGCTGTACACCCGCGTCGAGCCGCACGCTGCTGTGGATACTTCGGTGCGCCTAGTCGAGGAATCCGGCAATGAGCAAGCAAAGGGCTTCGCCAACGGCATCCTGCGCACGATTACCCGCAAGCCAGCAGAGCAGTGGATCGAGGAGCTCACCCCGCAAGGAGAGCTGGCGGCCGTAGCATTCCGCACCGCGCACCCCGAGTGGATCGCGCGCTCCTTCTCCCGAGCTGTTGGCCTCGGCGAGCTCGAGGAAGCACTGCAAGCTGACTCGGAGCGCCCAGTGGTGCACCTCGTTGCACGACCCGGCGAGATGTCGGCTGAGGAACTTGCGTTGATCACCGGCGGCGAGGAAGGCAAGTATTCCCCATATGCCGTGTACCTCCCAGAGGGAGACCCTGGCCAGCTCGAGCCGGTTCGCGAAGGCTTGGCAGCCGTGCAGGACGAGGGCTCTCAGCTCATCGCCCGCGCCGTCACCGAGGTGGAAGTCGACGATGATCAAGGCCGTTGGCTTGATTTGTGTGCAGGTCCCGGTGGCAAGGCCGCATTGATGGGTGCGCTCGCTCGCATTGACGGCGCGACCGTCGATGCTATCGAAGTCAGCGAGCACCGCGCAGAATTGATTCGCAAAACTGTTGACGGCCTGCCGGTCAACGTGCACCTCGCGGATGGGCGCAACCCAGGCCTTGAGCCAGGCTTTGACCGCGTCCTTGTCGATGCGCCGTGTTCTGGCCTAGGTGCCCTGCGCCGTCGCCCCGAAGCGCGCTGGAAGAAGACCGAAGCAGACATTGCTGAGCTCAATGTGTTGCAGCAGGAGCTTCTCGAAAGCGCCGTGAATCTGGTCAAGCCCGGCGGAGTCGTGGTTTACTCCACATGTTCGCCGGACCTGCGGGAGACACGGGGAATCGTCGATAAGGTGCTCAAAGAGGGCCAAGTCGAGGAGCTGAATGCCCACGATTATGTCGAGGGAATGGACAACGTCGGCGACAATTTGAGCGTGCAGATGTGGCCTCATCGCCATGGCACAGACGCTATGTTTTTTGCTGTTTTAAGGAAAACCGAACAGGTAGGATAGATTTCATGCCCGCACCATATATTGCACCGTCCATCTTGGCCGCTGACTACACCGCTCTCGGCGAAGACGTTAAGAAGATCGAAAACGCTGACTGGATCCACGTGGACATCATGGATGGCCACTTCGTTCCCAACCTCTCTTTTGGCCCAGACGTGATGGCTGCTGTTGATGGCATCACCGACAAGCACCTCGATGTTCACATCATGATCGAGGAGCCAGAGAAGTGGATTGACACCTACATCAAGGCCGGCGCCGACACGATCATCTTCCACGTCGAGGCCACCGATGACCATGTCGCCCTAGCCAAGGACATCCGCTCCAAGGGTGTACGCGCCGGTTTCGCCATCAAGCCTGGTACTGCGATTGAGCCTTACCTCGATGACCTTGAGCACTTCGATGAGGTCATTGTCATGAGCGTCGAGCCTGGCTTCGGCGGTCAGAAGTTTATGCCTGAGATGTTGGACAAGGTTCGCACGCTGCGCAAGACTATCGACGAGCGCGGCCTAGACGTCACCATCGAGATCGACGGCGGCATCAACGAATCCACCATCGCCGAGGCCGCAGAAGCTGGCGTAGATGCCTTCGTCGCAGGCTCCGCCGTCTTCGGCAAGGATGATCCTGCGGCAGCAGTAGAAAAGCTCCGCGAACTTGCACGGCGTTAACCTGAAAGATGCCATCGCCGCGGGACACAAGGTTCGCGGCACCACCAGCCCGAATCCTCCCGTGGGGTGCGCGCTTTACGACGATGAAGGTCGCCTGATTGTCACCGGTGGCACCGAACCGGCTGGCGGGGCCCACGCCGAGATCGTCGCTTTGCGTGTTGCAGGGGAGAGGGCGCGCGGCGCAACCGCCGTAGTCACCCTTGAACCCTGCAATCACACTGGTCGCACCGGCCCCTGTAGTCACGCACTGGCCGAGGCTGGAGTGGCGCGGGTGGTGTATCTGACGGCTGACCCCAACCCGCTTGCTGTTGGTGGTGCCCAGTATCTCCGGGAACACGGCGTGGAGGTGGAATTTCGGCCAACCGTGGTCGCGGACCTGCAGCCGTGGTTGGCCACGCTTGACATGAACCGCCCACATGTCACGGTGAAGTATGCAGCGAGCCTAGATGGATTCACGTCAGCCCCGGATGGGACTAGCCAGTGGATCACAGGCCCGCTTGCCCGCGAGGCAGTGCACCGTGACCGAACCAAGCGCGATGCAATCATCGTTGGTACTGGTACGGCGCTTGCCGACAACCCTTCACTAACTGCACGCAAGCCCGATGGGACCTTGTACAAGAACCAGCCGCGACGTGTAGTCGTCGGCACGCGTGTGGTGCCGGAAGGAAATCTCACCAAATTGGGTTATGAACAGTACACCACTTTCGACGAGGCGTTGCGGGCGCTATATGACACCGGCGCGCGCGATGTTCTTGTCGAGGGTGGGGCAGGGCTGCTTACTAGCGTGATCCAGGCAAGTCTGGCTGATCGGATTCAGGCATATCTTGCACCCATGTTGATGGGCGGTGGCAATGGTGTGGTGGCTCGCCCGCTCGCCGATACCTTGGCAGACATGCCGCGGTATGCGATGGAGAGCTTTGAACAATTAGGCGACGACCTAGTGGTGAACTTAAAAAGGAAATAAATGTTTACAGGGTTAGTAGAAGAAATCGGCACCGTGGGCTCCACTGAACAATTGGGTGATTCCGTGCGGATTTCTATTCATGCTCCGAAGGTGACTTCGGATGCGGGGCTCGGCGATTCCATTTCGGTCGACGGCGTTTGTCTGACTGTGGTGTCGAATGAGGATGGCACCTTTAGCGCCGACGTTATGCAAGAAACCCTCAACCGTTCCCGCCTGGGCACATACACGGAAGGCTCACGGGTTAACCTCGAGCGTGCCATGCAAGTGGGCGATCGGTTTGGCGGACACATTGTCCAAGGTCACGTCGATGCCGTGGCGGAGCTGATTAGCAGAGAAGCCTCCGAGCACTGGGAGGTGTTCCGCTTTAGCCTGCCCGAGCAGTTGAACAAGTACGTGGTGGAAAAGGGCTCGATTACGGTTAACGGGACCTCTCTGACGGTCTCTTCGCTGGGCGCAGATTACTTTGAAGTTTCGCTTATTCCGACCACCTTGGCTGATACGACTGCTGGAGATCTTCGTGTGGGAGACACCGTGAATTTAGAGGTCGACGTTGTAGCCAAGTACGTCGAGAAAATGGTCACAGAGTAGAGTTGACCGGCATGAGCGAGAGCACAATTCGTCTAGATTCTGTTGAGGACGCGGTCGCTGCCATTGCACGCGGCGAGGCCGTGGTCGTGGTCGACGACGAAGGTCGCGAGAACGAAGGCGACCTAATTTTTGCAGCAGATAAAGCCACCCCTGAACTAGTGGCCTTTATGGTGCGTTATACCTCTGGATACATCTGCGTTGCTATGAACGACGAGCGCGCCGATGCACTTAACCTGCCACCGATGGTGGCGCGTAATCAGGATGCCCGCGCAACCGCATACACGGTAACCGTGGATGCCAATACCGGTTCGACCGGTATCTCTGCCACTTCGCGTGCCGAGACGATTCATCGCCTCGGCGATCAGTCGGCGCAGATCGGCGACTTTACCCGCCCGGGCCACATCGTCCCATTGCGCGCCCGCCCAGGTGGCGTGCTCGAGCGTGACGGTCACACGGAAGCCACCGTCGACCTGGCCCGCATGGCTGGGTTGTCGCCGGTCGGTGCACTCTGCGAGATCGTGTCCGAGAAGAACCCGACGGACATGGCGCGTGCCGACGAGTTGCGTTCCTTCTCTGACAAGCACGGCTTGAAGATGATCTCGATCGAGCAGCTGATTGATTATCGTCGCCACGCAGAAAAGCAGGTCGAGCGAGTCACCACTGCGAAGCTTCCTACGGAGTTTGGCGAGTTCACGGCGTACGGCTACCGCCACCTCATTGATGGCAACGAGCACATCGTGCTTGTGGTCGGCGATGTAGAAAATGCCGACGATGTCTTGGTGCGCGTGCATTCCGAGTGCCTGACCGGAGACGTGTTCACCTCGACGCGCTGTGATTGCGGCCAACAGTTGCACGAGTCCATGCGCCGAGTGCATGAAGCTGGCACTGGCGTAATCGTGTACCTCCGCGGACAAGAAGGACGCGGAATCGGCCTGCTGAACAAATTAAGGGCGTACAACCTGCAGGACCAGGGCATGGATACCGTAGACGCGAATCTCGAGCAAGGCCTGCCCGCCGATGCCCGTGAATACTCTGTTGCGGGGCAGATCTTGGCTGACTTGGGCCTGGGCTCATTCCAACTGATGACTAATAATCCGCTCAAGACTACGGCGCTTGCGGGCTTCGGCCCGAAGGTTTCCGGACGGGTCAAGATTGACATCATCCCTACACATGACAACATTCATTACCTGCGCACCAAGCGCGACCGGATGGGCCATGACCTTCCTTCCGTGGAAGAATGGGATAAATCACACCAAGATGAAGAATCAGGAGCTTAAACCATGGCTACTACAGGACGTCCCGAACTTGCAGATATCAAGGCTGAAGGCCTGACTGTGGCTGTCGTTTCTACGGAATGGAACGCGTCAATCGTCGATAAGCTTGTGAATCGTGCGCGAGAAATAGGGAAAGAGGCCGGTGTACAAGTTGACGAGTACCAGGTTGCCGGCGCGCTTGAGCTACCTGTTGTTGTGCAGGCGGCAGCGAAGCGCTACGACGCGGTGGTTGCGCTTGGCTGCGTGATCCGTGGGTCGACCGCGCACTTTGATTACGTGTGCGATTCCGTGACCGAGGGCCTGACCCGTATCGCCCTCGATGAGGAGACCCCCGTGGGCAACGGCGTTCTCACCGTTGAAAACGAACAGCAGGCGATCGAACGTGCTGGTGGCGAAGGTGCGATCGAGGATAAGGGCGCCGAAGCGATGCAGGCGGCCATCGGAGCTTGCCTCGAACTAGCCAAAGTACGAACCCGGCCAGTGAAGAACTAGCACGTAGGTTTTAGTTTTAACCGCTGGCGACTAGGATCAGAAGCCAGCAACCACAAGTGGAAATGGTGACCTTTTAATCGTGGACGAGCAGACATACAATCCAAACCCTTCCGCCGAACCGGCGCAGCCTGGCAAGAAGGCTTCTGAGCGAGAAATCGCCATTATGAATGCCGCGGATCCGTTCGCCGCAACGACCAACAAGCCGTGGGAGTTCGAAGTGACTTCCCGCTTCTTGCGCAATGTGGCCATTGTGTGGGTCATTATCGTGATGGCGGTGCACCTGTTTATGGGTGCAGTTGTCGATGTCGAGTTCACCGGCGCTGCTGTGACCACGATTGACAAGTTTGCCTACCCTGGCGTGGGAGTGATCATTTCGATCATCTCGTGGATTGCGTTGACCCGACCTCGCGTGCGTGCGAACTCTGATGGAGTTGAGGTGCGCAATATCATTGGCACCCGGTTCTATTCGTGGATCGTTATTTACGGTTTGAGCTTCCCACAAGGGGCTCGCATGGCACGTCTTGAGCTGCCGGAATTTGAATACGTTCCACTGTGGGCAATCCAGTCCGCTGATGGAGAGAGAGCATTGAAGGCTGTGCGTGACTTCCGCGAACTGGAAGCCAAGTACATGCCAGAAGATTAAGTATGGCTGACCCGAGTACCTACCGCCCGGCCGCAGGAACTATTCCTACGGAACCGGGTGTTTATAAATTCCTCGACGATTCCGGCCGGGTTGTCTACGTCGGTAAGGCGAAAAACCTACGTTCGCGCCTGTCGAACTACTTCCAGGATCCCGAGCAATTACACCCACGCACCCGGCAGATGGTGTTTACGGCATCCAAGGTGGAGTGGACCGTAGTCGGCAGCGAAGTTGAAGCGCTGCAGCTGGAATACACCTGGATCAAGAAATTCGATCCGTGGTTCAACGTCATGTACCGGGACGATAAAACGTATCCGATGCTGGCTGTTAGTGTCGGCGAGCGTTTCCCGCGCGCCTTCTTCTACCGCGGCCCTCGTCGCAAAGGCGTGCGTTACTTCGGCCCGTATTCCCATGCGTGGGCGGTGCGAGAAACCCTCGATCTGCTCACCCGCGTCTTCCCGATGCGGACCTGTTCGAAGGGCGTGTTCAACCGCCACGAGGCGCTGGGGCGGCCCTGCCTGTTGGGCTATATCGACAAGTGCGCAGCTCCCTGCGTCGGGCGTGTCGACGAGGCCGAGCACGACGAGATTGTCAAAGGGTTTATGGGCTTTTTGGCTGGTAACACCGAGCCTGTGACCAAGGAACTCAACCGGCAGATGCAGGAGGCGAGCGAGAAACTCGAGTTCGAGAAAGCCGCCAAGATCCGCGACGACCTCGAAGCCGTGAAAAAGGTCATGGAACGTCAGACCGTTGTGCTGTCTGCCGATACTGACGCGGACGTTATTGCCTTTGCCACCGATGAATTAGAAGCGGCCGTCCAAGTTTTCAATGTTCGCGATGGCCGTATTCGTGCCCAACGAGGATGGGTCGTGGAAAAGACCGGGGATGAACCCGGCAGCATGGAACGCCGCGAAGACGGGGAAATCGACCCAGCGATTCCGCAATTGATGCAGAATTTCCTCGTGCAGTACTACTCCGATGCCGTCGAGCGCGCGGAGGCCGAGGCCGCCGAAGATAAGAAGCTTGCGAAACAAAAGATTCGCCGCAGGGGAGTCGACCAGGAATCCCACGTGCCGAAGCGCACCCACAATCCCGTCCCTCGGGAAATTTTGGTGCAGGTTATGCCCGAGGAGGAATCCGAAGTGGAAGAGTTGCTGTCGCGGCTTCGCGGTTCGCAGGTTTCCATTCGCGTCCCGCAACGCGGCGACAAAGTCGCGCTGATGTCCACGGTGCACCGCAATGCTACCGAGGCCTTGCATCAGCACAAGCTCAAGCGCGTTGGCGATCTCACGGCGCGTTCCCAAGCGCTGCAGGATATCCAAGATGCGCTCGGGCTCGAGGAAGCCCCGCTGCGCATCGAGTGCACCGACATCTCACACATCCAGGGCACGGATGTCGTGGCTTCCTTGGTCGTTTTCGAAGACGGTCTGCCGAAGAAGAACGATTATCGACGATACCGTGTCAAAGAAGCAGCCGGCGACGGTCACAGTGACGACGTTGGATCGATCGCCGAGATCACGAGGCGACGCTTCAAGCGCTACAACAGCGATAAACTGGCCAACCCTGACGAAGACGATACGATGTTCGACGAAGAGGCAGAAGGCGTCGAGTCCACGAATAATCGTCGATTCGCGTACCCTCCGAACCTATTTATCGTCGACGGTGGCAAGCCACAGGTCAACGCTGCACAGGAAGTTTTCGACGAGCTCGGAATCGTCGACGTCACTCTCATCGGTTTAGCCAAGCGCCTCGAAGAAGTCTGGGTGCCTGACGACGATGAGCCCGTGATTATGCCACGCAACTCGCAGGGCATGTACTTGCTGCAGCAGATTCGCGACGAGGCGCACCGCTTCGCCATTACTTATCACCGGCAAAAGCGCTCGAAACGGATGCGCTCGTCCGCATTGGACGGAATCCCGGGGTTGGGGCCAACTCGGCGCAGCGATTTGGTGAAGCATTTCGGCAGCGTAAAAAAGATCAAGGAAGCCTCGCTGGAAGAAATTTCTGAGGTCAAGGGGATTGGGCCGAAGCTTGCGACAGTTGTATATGAGCACCTGCACAAAAACCCAGCTACATAGCTCCATGTCTGAGCCATTTTGATTAGCATAGGGGCATGGAGAAAGACGGCTCGAAAGACGGTTCAATGGAACATAATGTCCATCCCCCGATCATCATCACGGGTATGTCCGGTAGTGGTTTATCTACCGCTGCAAAGGTTTTTGAGGACATGGGATTTTTCGTACCCCAGAATCTCCCACCTCAGTTGATTCTGGACATGGTGCAATTAGCCACCGCCTCCGATTCTCCGGTAGAAAAGGTTGCCATTGTTACCGATGTGCGTGCGCGTATGTTCCGCGGATCATTACTTGGCACGATCACTGACCTGCAAGATAGCGGCTACGAGCCAATCACGTTGTTTTTGGAGGCGCGGGACGAAGTTCTCATTCGTCGCTTCGATGGTGTGCGCCGTACGCACCCCCTTCAGGGCGATGATCCCCTGAGCATGGGTATCCAGCGTGAGAGGGAATCACTTGCGCCAGTGCGTGACCAAGCGGACGTAGTAATAGACACAACGAACTTGTCGGTGCATGATCTCCGCCGTGCGATTGAGGCCTCTTTTCAGGATCTTGCCCAAAATAAACAGCAGCTCACCATCGAGTCCTTCGGCTTCAAGCACGGCTCGCCACCAGATGCCGATTTCATGTTTGACGTACGTTTTCTTCCGAACCCTTATTGGATTCCGGAGTTGCGCGACTACCGTGGAACGGATCCGCAAGTCTCCGATTACGTCTTGGGGCAGGAGGACGCGATCTCTTTCGTCGATAAGGTCTATGAATTAATTGTTTCGCTGCTGCCTGGCTATCGTTTTCAAGGAAAGAATTTCATCACAATAGCCATTGGTTGTACCGGCGGGCATCACCGGTCGGTAGCAATTAGCGAGGAATTGGGTCGCAGGCTTGGGCAGCGCAATGATGTAAATGCCAGCGTGCTGCATCGCGATATTTCGAGGAGCTAGCCCTCCGGAAAATTAGTAGGGAAGAGGGAGTATTAAAGTCATGTCGGAAGCTGAGAAATCTGTTGTTAGCTTGGGTGGCGGGCATGGCCTGTACCAAACGCTGCTGGCAATGCAAAAGTTCACAGATAATCAGATCAACGCCGTAGTTACCGTTGCCGATGATGGTGGTTCCTCGGGTCGAATCCGCAAGGAGCTAGATATTATTCCCCCCGGTGACCTGAGAATGGCGCTAGCTGCGTTAACCCCCGATGACGAGGAAGGAAATTTTAACCGAGAAGTCATTCAACACCGCTTCGGAGGACACGGTGCGCTGGCAGGCCATGCACTCGGAAATCTCGTTTTGGCTGCTTTGACTGAGCGGAACAACGATATGCGTGAAGCGCTCGATATCTTAGGTAACTGGCTGCGTGCGAAGGGCCGTGTCATGCCTGTCTGCCTAGAGCCGCTGGATTTGCAGGCTGACGTGGGAGGCCTTGATGACGATCCTCGTGTCATGCGCTCCGTGCACGGTCAGGTGGCAGTGGCATCGACCACAGGTGTTGTGCGGCGAGTCCGATTGATTCCGAGTCATCCGACCGTCAATCCCGATGTGCTTGATGCCATCGCGCAAGCGGACCTGATTACGCTTGGCCCGGGGTCCTGGTTCTCCTCGGTGATCCCGCATGTGCTCGTCCCCGAGATTGTCAGCGCAATCAATGCAAGTAATGCAATGGTTGTTGTTATCCTCAATTTGTCTCCTGAAGCAGGAGAAACCCACGGTTTTACAACTGAACGCCATATCCATGTGCTTTCTCAGCATGCGCCCGATCTCAAAGTTGATGCGTTCCTAGCGGACAACTACATCAGCACGTCCGAAGGAGAGCGCAAACATTTGAGCAGAGCAGCCGATGGGCTGGGTGCCATAATTGCGTACTATGATGTCCACGTGGCGGACGCAGCTGGTGTGAGTGTGAACAAGCACGATCCAGATAAACTTGCTGCAGCTCTGGAGGATTTGTACACGAAACGCTAAAGAAAGGCTTGGTCATCGTGGCGTTAACCGCGAAAGTCAAAAACGAATTGTTGCAGGTTGGTGCAGGTAATAAAGATACTCGCCAAGCTGAAGCTACTGCAATGATTCGTTATGCGGGTGGCGTCGAAGCTGGCGTACATGGCCTACTCATCAGCGCAGATTTCGATGATCGGGCGATAGCAGAGCACTGCGCAACGCTCCTTCGCGAAGTGTGTGACTGCACAGTCGAAGTCACCACGATCGGCCCCGGTGCTTCCCACCGCGAGACGCGCCACGAAGTTAAGGTGACCCAAGGCGTCGAGGAAGTTGTTCGTCGGCTCAAACTGGTCACTCCCTCAGGCCATCCCGTCGTTGGTTTACCGCGCCAGGTGATTTCTGGATCGATGAGTGATGTCGAAGCTGCATGGCGGGGTGCTTTTCTTGCTCGCGGGTCACTTTCAGAACCGGGGCGAACCGCAACGTTGGAGGTCGTGTGCCCTCGTCAGGAAGCGGCGCTAGCGCTGGTCGGTCTGGCGCGTCGCATGGGCGTGGCCGCGAAAACCAAGGAGTCGCGGGGGATTGAGCGCGTAGTGATCCGCGATGGTGACGCCATCGGAGTCTTGCTCACACGCATGGGCGCGCAGCGAACCCGAGTGGAGTGGGATGACAAGCGACGCAAGCGGATCGTGAAAACCAATGCGAATCGCTTGGCTAATTTCGACGACGCGAACTTGCGTCGATCCGCTCAGGCAGCGGCAGCTGCGGCTGCCCGGGTAGAGCGGGCCATTGAGATCCTGGGAGACGATGTCCCAGAGCACTTGGCCGAAGCTGGTCACCTGCGCGTTGAGCATCGCCACGCTTCATTGGAGGAGCTTGGACGTCTGGCGGACCCGCAGATGACTAAAGATGCAGTGGCAGGTCGGATCCGTCGGTTGTTGTCTATGGCGGATCGGCGCGCCAGCGAGCTCGGCATTCCCGATACGCATTCTGCGGTCGCGCTTGACGACGAGAAAGACCTGTAGCACTTTAGCCCTGAACATGTGACGTAAATCATACTATTTTTCGATGACGTGACACTGAACTCAAATGAGTGTTCGGGGGTAATAAATTCTAGGTATTACCATTATCTGTGCTGGGGATTTCTCTAAAAACCGACATTTTGCAGTGTGGGAATGTGACTGTTTTGCTCGAATGTGGAAACGATCGGACATCAACCTGAAATTCATCTTCAACTGTTCTGCATGAAGGTAGTTTCATCGCTAAACTGAAAACCGTTGGGCAAACATCGCAGCTAGGAACACATTTTGACGGTGCTTTGTCCGGATCTCACCCGAAACTAGAGGAGTAATTTCAGTGACTACCCGCATTGGCATCAACGGATTTGGCCGTATCGGACGTAACCTTTTCCGCGCAATTGACCAGTACGACACCGACCTTGAGATTGTCGCAGTCAATGACCTGACTGATACCAAGACCCTGGCTAACTTGCTCAAGTTTGACACCATCCTTGGCCGTCTGGGCAAGGAAGTTGAGTTCGACGAGAACTCCATCACCGTCGATGGCAAGAAGATCGCAGTCTCCGCAGAGCGCGATCCTAAGGATCTCAAGTGGAGCGACTACGACGTAGACATCGTCATCGAATCCACCGGCTTCTTCACCGATGCCAACGCTGCTAAGGCTCACATCGAGGCTGGCGCAAAGAAGGTTATCGTTTCCGCTCCTGCGAAGAACGAAGACGCAACCTTCGTGTGGGGCGTTAACCACACCGATTACGATCCTGAGAACCACACGATCATCTCTTCCGCATCCTGTACCACCAACTGCCTGGCTCCAATGGCAAAGGTCCTCAACGACAAGTTCGGCATCGAAGCCGGCCTGATGACCACCATCCACGCATACACCGGCGACCAGCGTCTCCACGATGCTCCTCACCGCGACATGCGCCGCGCACGTGCAGCTGCACAGAACATCGTTCCTACCTCCACCGGTGCTGCTAAGGCAGTCGCTTTGGTTCTCCCAGACCTGAAGGGCAAGCTGGACGGCTTCGCTATGCGCGTACCTGTGATCACCGGTTCCGCAACCGACCTGACCGTGACCTTGAAGAAGGACACCACCGTCGAGGAAATCAACGCTGCGATGAAGGAAGCCGCTTCCGATCCTGAGTTCGGCAAGGCTTTCGCTTACTCCGAGGATCCACTGGTGTCCACCGATATCGTGACCGATTCCCACGGCTCCATCTTCGACTCTGGCCTGACCAAGGTCATCAACGGCAACCAGGCAAAGGTTGTTTCTTGGTACGACAACGAGTGGGGCTTCACCTGCCAGATGCTTCGTCTGACCGAGTACGTTGCAGAGCGTCTGTAATTCCGCGCCCCGAGCTGCTGAATACTCGCTACGATAAATTCTGAGTAATGCAGCTTGACATCCGGCGGCCCGGGGTGTGTTCCAAGCACATCGCGGGCCGCTATTTGTTTGTCTATTACACAAAATTAAGTCCAAATATTCATAAGGAGTTTTCATGACTGTCAAGAACCTTCAGGCGCTTCTCGACGAGGGCGTGGACGGACGCCACATTCTTGTTCGTTCAGACTTCAACGTTCCACTCAACGACGAAGGTGAAATCACCGACGCTGGCCGTATTGATGCATCCCTGCCAACCTTGAAGGCACTGCTCGAGGGCGGCGCTAAGGTCATCGTTATGGCTCACCTCGGCCGCCCGAAGGGCGAGCCAAACCCAAAGTACTCGCTCAGCCCAGTTGCTGAGGCGCTGTCCGAGCGTCTTGGCCAGTATGTTGCCCTCGCTGCTGACGTCACCGGCGAAGATGCACACGAGCGCGCCAACGGGCTCACTGAGGGTGAGATTCTGCTGCTCGAGAATGTTCGCTTCGATCCTCGCGAGACCTCGAAGGACGAGGCAGAACGCGGCGAATTCGCAGATGAGCTCGTCGCACTCGCTGCAGATAACGGCGCATTTGTCTCCGATGGCTTCGGCGTTGTTCACCGCGCGCAGACCTCGGTTTACGATGTGGCAAAGCGTCTGCCTTCCTACGCTGGCAAGCTCGTCGAGAACGAGGTAAACACCTTGGCACAGGTCAAGGATGCACCTGAGTCTCCATATGTGGTTGTCCTCGGTGGCTCGAAGGTCTCGGACAAGCTCGGTGTGATTGAAGCACTGGCAACCAAGGCTGACAAGATCGTCATTGGTGGTGGCATGTGCTACACCTTCCTTACCGCACAGGGCTACAACACTCAGAAGTCTCTGCTGCAGGAGGAAATGGTAGATACCTGCAAGGATCTGCTTGAGCGTTTCGGCGACAAGATCGTTCTCCCAGTTGACCTGGTGGCTGCTTCGGAGTTCGCAGCCGATGCAGAGCGTCAAGAGGTTGCACTTGACGCTATTCCTGAAGGCTGGATGTCGCTGGATATCGGACCAAAGACCGCTGAGAAGTATGCCGAGGTCATCGCTGACTCGAAGACCGTGTTCTGGAACGGCCCAATGGGCGTATTCGAGTTCCCTAACTTCTCCCAGGGCACCAAGGCCGTTGCTCAGGCAATGATCGATGCCACCGCGAACAATGGTTCCTTCACCGTTGTCGGTGGCGGCGACTCCGCGGCATCTGTGCGTACCCTTGGCTTGGACGAGGCTGGCTTCTCCCACATCTCCACCGGTGGTGGCGCTTCGCTGGAGTTCCTTGAGGGCAAGGAACTTCCAGGCGTAGCTGTTCTGGACGCATAAGTCGTCCAACCCGAGACAATCGTCGTAAAGCGCACATTTTAGAAAGGACCCGCTACATGGCACGTAAGCCTCTCATTGCTGGCAACTGGAAGATGAACCACGACCATATGCAGGCAATTGGATCTGTTCAGAAGCTTGCCTTCGCTTTGCCGAAGGAAGCTTATGAGAAGGTCGATGTTGCTTTGACCGTTTCATTTACCAACATTCGTTCAGTTCAGACCCTCGTCGAGGGCGACGACCTGAAGATCACCTATGGTGCGCAGGATATTTCCGAGCACGATTCTGGTGCCTACACCGGTGAAGTTTCCGGCGCGATGCTGGCAAAGTTGGGCTGCACCTGGGCTGTCGTCGGTCACTCCGAGCGCCGTCAATACCACAATGAGTCGGACGCCACAGTTGCAGCTAAGGCTGCTGCAGCGCTGAAGAACGGCATCAGCCCAATTGTGTGTGTCGGCGAGCCACTTGAGATCCGCGAGGCCGGTACCCACGTGGACTACGTCGTCGAGCAGACCCGCAACTCGCTTGCTGGTTTGTCCGCCGAGGACCTCGCGAAGACCGTCATTGCCTACGAGCCCGTCTGGGCTATTGGCACTGGCAAGGTTGCTTCCGCAGCCGATGCGCAGGAAGTCAACGCAGCAATCCGGAACCTGATCCGTGAGATCGCATCCGATGAGATCGCAGAGGGCATCCGGATTCTTTATGGTGGCTCGGTTAAGACCGACACCATTGGCGAGATCATTTCCCAGCCAGACGTCGATGGCGGCCTGGTTGGTGGCGCGTCGCTTGACGGCCAAGATTTTGCAAAGCTTTGCGCTGCAGCTGCGAACGCAGTGAACTAGCAAGGCACGGCATGAGGGCCCCGAGTTTGAGGTACTGTCGACCTCGCTCGGGGCTTACGTGTTTCTTCTACTAGCACCACCTGCTTTAAGGCCTTCACGGCAGCATGCGAAAGGATGACGAATACGATGGAAAATCACGATCACCTGCAAGAAGACATCCGCCACCTTGGCCGGATCCTCGGCGAGATCATTGCCGAGCAAGAAGGCGAAGAAGTATTCAATCGCGTCGAAGGTGCGCGGCAAGCAGCGTTTGAGATTGCCAAGGGCAACGAAGAACTCTCGGTGCTGACCGACATGTTCGCCAACGTCTCACCAGAGGAGGCAACCCCGATCATTCGGGCGTTTAGCCACTTTGCTCTCATGGCCAACCTCGCCGAAGATCTTCACGACGAATGGAAGCGCGAAAGAGACCTTGACGCAGGGGTTCCCGCACCGAACTCCACCTTGGCTGCGACATGGACAAAGCTGGAGCAGTCGACAGCGACCTCGCAAGAGATCCACGATATGTTCCATGACGGATTGGTCTCCCCAGTGCTCACCGCGCACCCCACGGAAACGCGCCGGCGCACGGTTTTTGATGCGCAAAAGCACATCACAAACCTGATGGTGGAGCGCCACCGAATCGTCGAAAAGCCCGAAACGGCCCGAACCCAAGCACTGCTTGACGAGGTCGACCACAACATTCGCCGTCGCATGACCATTTTGTGGCAAACCGCGCTGATTCGGGTGACTCGTCCCCGGATCGAAGACGAAGTGGAGGTGGGGCTGCGGTATTATAAGCTCTCGCTGCTTGAGCAAATTCCGCAGATCAACTCCGATGTGTATACTGTGCTGTCCGAAAAATACGGCGAGGGGACGACTACGAACGCGCTGGTCAGGCCTGGAAGCTGGATTGGTGGCGATCACGACGGTAATCCTTATGTCACCGCAGAGACGCTGGATTACGCTACTCGTCGCGCAGCCGAAGTTGTGTTCAAGCACTACGAAAACGAGCTCAATTACCTAGAGCATGAGCTGAGCCTTTCCGATCGCATGACGGATGTGACAGTGGAGCTGGTCACTCTGGCCTCGGCGGGGCACAACAATGTCCCGAGCAGGATCGATGAGCCTTATCGACGAGCGGTGCACGGGATTCGCGGCCGGATTCGCGCCACGACTGTCGCGGTGTTGGGCACGGATGCCTTGGACGGAACGTGGCATGAAGAATTCGATCCTTACGTAGATGTTGACGAGTTCAAGGCCGAACTGGATGTCGTCGATACGTCCTTGCGTCAATCGCACGACGAGATTATCGCCGACGACAGGTTGGCCCGGCTGCGCTCAGCGGTGGACACCTTTGGGTTTCATTTGTACTCGATTGATTTGCGCCAGAATTCGGAGAGCTTCGAGGCCATTGTCAACGAGCTTTTCGCCCTGGCCAGGGTCCACGAGGATTACCAAAGCCTCAGCGAGGAGGCGAAACTGGAGATCTTGCTGCACGAGCTGCAAAATCCGCGGCCTCTGATGCCGAATGCGGATGTCACCTTGAGTGAGGCCACTGAGCGCGAAATGAACCTGCTCAAGCAAGCCGCCGAGGCAGTGCAAGCATTTGGCACAGAGATGGTGCCACGCCAGATCATTTCCATGGCCCAGTCGGTCTCGGACATTCTCGAGCCGATGGTGTTGCTCAAAGAAGTCGGGTTGCTCACTGCGCACAATGATCGTCTGGAAGGCCACGTCGACATCATCCCGCTGTTCGAGACGATCGAGGACCTGGAATCCGGGGCCAAGATCTTAGGGGAGCTGTGGGAGATTCTGCTGTACCGCGATTATCTGCGCCAACGCGGTGACCTGCAGGAAGTCATGTTGGGTTATTCCGATTCCAATAAGGACGGCGGATATTTCGCCGCCAACTGGGCGCTCTATGACGCAGAAACCAGGCTAGTCGAGCTCGGCGCTAAGGAAGGCGTGCGCATCCGTTTGTTCCACGGCCGCGGTGGCACTGTCGGTCGTGGAGGTGGCCCTTCCTACGAGGCGATCCTCGCACAGCCGGAGGGAGCGGTGCGCGGTTCGGTGCGCATCACCGAACAGGGTGAGATTATCTCGGCGAAGTATGGCAGTCCGCAGACTGCCCGGCGCAATCTAGAAGCTCTGGTCTCCGCAACGATCGAAGCGAGCCTTCTGCCAGCCGATCACCTCGAAGATCACGACCGCGCCTGCCAAGCAATGCGCGAGATCTCGGAGCTCAGCCAGAAGAAGTACTCGGCACTTGTCCACGACGATCCCGGATTCATCCAATATTTCACGCAATCCACACCGGTCGACGAAATCAGTGATCTCAACATCGGCTCCAGGCCATCGAGCCGGAAACAAACCAAGGACGTCTCGGATCTTCGCGCAATCCCATGGGTCCTGTCATGGTCTCAATCCCGCGCGGCGATCCCGGGTTGGTTCGGCGTCGGCTCGGCACTTTCCTGGTGGATCGACGCCGGCAAGGACGAGGCCGAGAAGTCCGCTCGCACCGAGGAACTTCGGATGCTCTACCGCGACTGGCCTTGGTTCAATTCCGTACTGTCCAACATGGCTCAGGTGATGGCCAAGGTAGAGATGCGCTTGGCGCAACGTTATAGCATGCTTGTCGACGACAAAGAGGTGGCAAACCGGATCTACACGACAATATCTGATGAGTTCACATTGACTCGGAAGATGCTCGCTGAGATCACCCAGAGCGACGACTTGCTGGCCGATAACCCAGATCTTGCTCGTTCGGTGCGTTCCCGTTTCCCATACTTGCTGCCACTGAACGTAATTCAGTTGGAGCTGCTGCGCCGCCACCGTGCAGGGGACCAGCGCACTAGCGTCTCCCATGGGATTCAGCTGACCATGAACGGGTTGGCTACGGCTCTGCGCAACTCGGGCTAGAGTGGGTTATCTGGCCAGAGTCAATAACTACGTGCTCGGGCACGTGGTGTAAGATTGTGAGAGTTAACGTTTTATAGGAAAGAGGACCGATCCTTCATGACATTGGCGCTTCAAATTGTCTTGGTAGTCGTCTCTATTTTGATGACTGTCTTTGTGCTCCTGCACAAAGGCAAGGGCGGTGGTCTGTCCAGCCTCTTCGGTGGCGGTATGCAGTCGAACCTCTCGGGCTCCACGGTGGTGGAAAAGAACCTGGACCGAGTCACCGTCATTCTGGCGATTCTCTGGATCGCGTGCATCGTTGGGCTGAACTTGATCCAAAAGTACGCGTAATTTTTCAGTAGCACTGGCGGTGAGATAAACACCGCAAATGCAGACGCATGACCCCTTCCTTCGGGAAGGGGTCATGCGTTTTTTGCGTGAAGCAGCCTTGATTTAGTGACCTAGGCCTCAAATAGAAGGATTCTATTGAGCGATAGTTTACGTGCTTGTAGAGTTCCTATCGAGCAATAGTTAGAAATGCTCACAGTAACCTACTCAGCTGAAAGGGACGCTTATGGACCCCTCAGATCTAGCCTGGATTCTGGCAGCATTTGCGCTGGTCAGTCTTATGTTTCCGGGCCTTTCTCTTCTTTATGGCGGAATGATTGGTGGTCAACAGGTCCTCAACACCTTCATGATGGTGATGGGTTCACTGGCTATCACCGCCGTTGTCTACGTGCTCTATGGCCATGGCTTAGTCATGGGAAATTCCCTCGGCGGGCTTGGAATCATTGGGAATCCCGTGGAGTACGCGGGATTCCGCTCGCTTATGTCGGACGATGGAGTCGGCGGCATGATGTGGGGAGGGTTTTACATCCTCTTTGCAGCGATCTCCCTCGCGCTAGCGGCATCGGGCGCAATTGGCCGAATGAAATTCAGTGCTTGGCTGATATTCGGCGTCTTGTGGCTCACCCTCGTGTATTCGCCACTCGCGCACTGGGTTTTCGCCTTTGACGACGAAGAGACAGGCTTCGTCGGTGGGTGGATGGCCAACACCCTTGGTTTCCATGATTTCGCCGGCGGAACCGCAATTCACATGAACGCAGGTGCGACCGGTCTTGCGCTGGCTATGGTGCTTGGCCCCAGGAAAGTCACCTCGGTTCGACCGCACAATTTGCCTCTGACACTTCTTGGCGCAGGATTAATTATGGTCGGTTGGTTCGGATTTAACGGCGGCACCGCTGGGGGTGCGAACTTCCTTGCCAGCTACGTGGTGGTGACGTCGTTGCTTGCTGCCGGGGGCGGCATGCTGGGCTTCATCGTGGTGGAAAAGATTCGCTACGGGTATCCCACTTTGCTCGGCCTAGCCACGGGCATCATTGCAGGACTGGTTGCCATCACCCCAGCAGCAGACGCGGTGAGCCCCATCGGGGCGCTGTTCACCGGATTCCTCGGGTCGGCCGTAGCTGCCTGGGCAATCACGTGGAAGCGCAAGCATCGCATCGACGACACCGTTGATGTTTTCGCAGTGCACGGTATGGCAGGAATCGCCGGAGTCTTTTATGTGATGCTCCTGGGCGACGCAGCGGCCCCAGCTGGCATAGCCGGAGTCCTGCGCGGAGGCGATCTCTCGCTGCTGTGGCGGGAACCTCTCGCAATAATCGTCACCATTGTGTACGCCTTCGCCATGACATGGCTTATCGCGACTCTGTTGGACAAAGCGATGGGGATCCGCATCGATGCTCAAGCAGAAGCTGATGGAATAGACCGTTCCGAGCACGCAGAATCTGCCTATTCTTTCAGCCCGATTGGGCCAGACAGTGCAAGCCAATCAAATCCCGAAAAGCCTCAACCTAAAACCGAAAGGCCTAAGCCATGACTACCGCTGAAATTGGTTCAACATCCGTAGACTTTCTTTTCCTCAATGAGCAAGACATGTTCGATGCCGGAGTCACCGATATCGCCCAATGCGTTGACGTCATGGAAGAAACATTGATCCTCCTAGCGCAAGGCGATTACAAGATGGCAGGACTAGACTCCAATTCCCATGGTGCCATGATTACCTTCCCGGAAGACCCGCAATTTCCTGGCATGCCGAAGGATGGTCCGGACCGTCGCTTTATGGCTATGCCTGCATACCTGGGTGGACGCTTCAACAACACCGGCGTCAAGTGGTACGGCTCCAATGCTGAAAACCGCCAAGCTGGGTTACCGCGCTCGATTCACACGTTCGTGCTCAATGACACTGTTACCGGCGCTCCAATGTCCATCATGTCGGGAAACCTGCTCTCCGCCTACCGCACGGGTGCCGTACCAGGAGTTGGCGTGAAGCAATTCGCCCTAGAAAATGCCTCGACGCTGGCCGTTGTTGGCCCAGGAGTAATGGGTAAGACCACGACGGAAGCCTGCCTCGCACTTCGGCCGTCCATCACCACCATCAAGATTAAAGGACGCAGCAAGCGGGGAGTCAACGAATTCGCCGCCTGGGCACTGGAAAAGTATCCCGACGTAGAAATCATTGCTACCGACACGATCGAAGAGGTGGCGAAAGACGCAGACATCATCGTTGCCGCAACGACTACCGATGCTGCCGGTTCGGAAGCTTTCCCGTACTTCAAGAAATCGTGGCTCAAACCAGGCGCAACGCTACTACTCCCGGCGGCGGCGCGTTTCGATGACGATTTCCTCCGCAGCGACGCCCGCCTCGTCGTTGACTACATGGGACTCTACGACGCCTGGGCAGAAGAGTACGGCACGAGCGCGTACCAACTCCTCGGGATCCCAGGAACCCACTGGCACGATCTCGTGCGAGAAGGCGCACTCGAGCGACACAAGATTCAGCAGATCGGTGATATCTGCAGTGGTACAGCAGAAGGACGGCTTAACGACGAGGAAATCATCTTGTACTCAGTTGGAGGCATGCCGGTAGAAGACGTGGCTTGGGCAACACAGATCTTCGAGAACGCCCGAGACAGAGGCATCGGCACCTCACTCAACTTCTGGGAATCGCCACGTTTGGCTTAAGCAAACACAGGAAATAGGAGAGCGTGAATATCATGGGAACAAGGAAAAAGATTGCCGTGATCGGACTGGGATCGACAGGTTCGATGGCATTATGGCAGCTCAGTCGGATACCGGGTGTGGATGCGATCGGGATCGAGCAATTCGGCATCGGCCACGGATACGGTGCCTACACAGGAGAATCTCGGCTCTTTCGCACGGCCTATCACGAGGGGACGACCTATGTACCACTCCTGCAGCGAGCCAAGGAACTCTGGGCGGAGCTCGGAGCACTTTCCGGTCGCACTCTCTTGCATAACTTCGGGGTACTTTCTACCGGTCGGGAGCAGGAACCGGCCTTCCAGCGACTGATCGAGTCAGTCGAAGAATACAGTCTCCCGCATGAGAGAATGAACGCTAAGCAGCTGCGCGAGCGGTATCCTGCGATGGACTTCCAGGACGACGAAGCCGGTGTGCTCGATCTCCAAGGCGGAGCCTTACGGCCCGAGAGTTCGGTGCTCAGCGCCATTGAGCTAGCCACCCGCAATGGGGCCGAAGTCTACGAGCACCGTAGGATCAAAGCGATCACGCGTACTAATGATGGGGTTGTGATTCACTCTGAGCAAGGCGACATTCAGGCAGATCGAGTCATTGTTACCTCGGGAGCCTGGAGCAAGGAACTCGTCCCCGAAATTGCGCAGTTAATTGAGGTCCGGCGCCTGCTCCTGACCTGGTTTCAGCCGGAGAACCTCGCGCACTTCCAACCTCAACGGATGCCTTGTTTTATCCGTGACCGAGACGATTTCCACGTCTTCGGCGCCCCATGCGTCGACGGGTATAGCGTGAAAATCGCGGGCCTCGATCTCTGGGGAACTCCCACCGATCCTCACATCGAGGACGAGGACCCTCGGGTTGACCGCGCCGCGGTTTCCGAGTTCGGGCACAAGGTCCACAAACTATTTCCAAGCGTGCGACCCGAACCAAACCGCTACAGCGTCCACTACGACACTTACACCGCGAACAAAGCACCGATTATCGATGCGGTGGACAACATCGTTGTTCTCACGGGCGGCTCTGGCCATGGTTTCAAACTCGCTCCCGCCTATGCTGAGCTGGCAGTCAGGCTTGCCACCGAATCCGCCAGCCCGCTCTATAGCGAAGAGTTCTCCATCTCCAGACACCAGCCCATCCAGGTGTCGCTAGCTGGCTAGATCTGTGACGCAGCACTTTCAGACAGGAACATAATCGTCTCCTGAACACCATGCGCCCCAGCTGCTGGCCACTCGGCAGGGTCGGACCCGCGGGCAACGTGGCCCGCGGCCTCCGCCTTGTCCTCACCGTTGACCAAGAACCACACACGCTGTGCCCGAGCAACAGCAGGCAGAGTCAACGTTGCGCGCTCAGGCGGAGGCTTTGGAGAATCCTTCACCGAGACAACAAGGCGCTCAGTTTCAGCAACAGCAGGGCTGTGAGGGAACAACGAGTTGATGTGGCCTTCGTAGCCCATACCCAACAGGTGCAGATCGAAGCCCTGCGGGGCCTTTTCGACGAGCACCTGCTCGTAGTTCGCCGCCGCCTGATCCAGATCGACCGAACCTAGACCATAGCCGAAGATGTGCTCTTCGGGGATCTCTACATGGTCGAACAAAGCGGCACGCGCCTGGCCCTCATTGGAATCTGGGTGAGAAACGTCCACGTTGCGCTCGTCACCGAAGAAGATGTACACCTGCGACCAGTTCACACCGTCGAGGGTAGCCAGCTTTTCCAGCAGGCCAATACCCGCGGTGCCGCCGGTAACTACCACGCGTGCAATCCCATCCCGGCTTACTCCTCCTGCAGAGTCAGCCTGGATGGCTTGCACGGTATCGACGAACCGCGTGGCGGCCTCGTCGATAAGTGAAACAAGGTCGGGGACTTTGGAAACCGTAACCATAATATGCTCCTGTACTGGATTAATGAACGTTCGCGAGACCGCGCAGGGCGTTCTCGTAGGCGACATCGGGATCGAGGTGGCGCAGCTCCTCGGCGAGGCACTCCGCGTCCGTGCGGATATTCGTGGCCACCAAAGAATCAGGCTGGTCGGGCAGCTCGAGGCACATGGTTTGCTCGTCCTTGACACGAATGACCACAGGGCCCGATGCGCGATGCAAAGTAACTGAACGGATGGAGAACAAAGTCTTCTTGTCCTCCTCGCCCGGGTCAAAGGCCTTACGCTGTACGTTGATGTTCAGCCGATCGGCCAACCAACCTGCGGCGATGTCCACGCTCGGGTTATCAGCGGGGCCGAGAATCTCGGCTGCCTCGATCTCTTCGTGTGGGTGACGATCAATCGCCGAAGCAACGATGCCACGCCACGGGGTGATCCGCGACCAAATCATGTCAGAGTCACCTGGTGTATAGCCGTTGGACAGGCGCAAGAGCGCGTTGCCAGAGACGCTGTAGCGGGCGTTCGTGATACGACGCTGTGCGATCTGGCCGATCGGGTGCTCCTTTGGATTCGAAGGAGCCTTCGTCGGCCACCACGCCACAATCGGAGTGTCAGGCAGCAACAGGGGAGTCACGACTGAAGCTAACTGGTCGGTGAGTTCGCCGTAAAGACGCATCACGACGATTTCAGATGCGCCTGCGTCGGCGGCAAGGAATGTCTCGGCATCCATCGACGTCTCGCGCTTATTAGATCCGGAAACCAGGAACAGCACGCGGGAAGGATGCTCGTGGGAAGCATCGCGCACGACATCGAGGAGTGTGTCTACGTCATCTTCCTCGCGGGCCACCACGATCAGCGTGAGCACGCGGCCCGTTGCCAGAGAGTAGTTTTCCTGAGCCTGAAGCAGCGTCTTCGAGATCTGCGAGGTGCTGGTATTAGGTAAAGAAATAATCATAAAGTTGTGTCCTTTCAACCTCACGCCACCCTAAGGGCGACGCCAGACCCTTCCATCTTTTGCGAGCATGTCTTCAGCGGATTGTGGACCCCACGTGCCTGCTTCGTACTCGTCAGGGCGACCATGGCTGTGCCAGTATTCGATAATCGGGTCCAGGATTTCCCAGCTTCGCTCTACCTCAGCATTTGTTGGGAAGAGGCTGGTGTCTTCGAGCAATGCGTCGAGGATCAGACGTTCGTAGGCCTCAGGGGACTCCTCGGTGAAGGCCTCAGAGTAGGAGAAGTCCATGTTGACGTCGCGGACTTCCATGGTAGAACCAGGAACCTTCGAACCGAAGCGCATCAGCACGCCTTCGTCAGGCTGGACGCGGATGACTACCGCGTTGTTGCCCAGCGAACCAGTCTGGCCTTCGTCGAAAGGCTGATAAGGCGCCTTCTTGAACACAAGAGCGATCTCGGTGACGCGACGACCAAGGCGCTTACCGGTACGCAGGTAGAACGGCACCCCGGCCCACCGGCGAGAATTGATCTCAAGGGTACAAGCAGCGAAGGTTTCAGTCGTGGAATTGTGGTCGAATCCCTCCTCCTCACGCAAGCCGACGACCTTCTGTGAACCCTGCCACCCTGCGGTGTATTGGCCACGTGCCGTAGTTTCACCGAATGGCTCGACGGGTGTGGTTGCGCGAAGCACCTTGAGCTTTTCTGCACGCAGTGAGCGAGGGGAGAAGTTCAGTGGCTCTTCCATTGCAACGAGGGCCAGCAACTGAATCAAGTGGTTTTGGATGACGTCACGAGCAGCACCAATACCGTCGTAGTATCCGGCGCGACCGCCAAGACCGATGTCTTCGGCCATGGTGATCTGGACATGGTCAATATTGTTGGCGTTCCACAATGGCTCAAACAGCTGGTTAGCAAAGCGCAGAGCGAGAATGTTCTGCACCGTCTCTTTGCCTAGGTAGTGGTCGATGCGATAGACCGAGGACTCCGGGAACACGCGGTTGACGGTCGCATTAAGCTCTCGGGCCGATTCAAGATTGTCTCCGAAAGGCTTCTCGATGATGACGCGACGCCAGGAGTGTTCTGGTGCTTCAGCAAGACCAGTGCGATCAAGCTGGTTGATAACGTCCGCAAAGTTTGCCGGTGGAACGGACAAGTAATAGGCCCAGTTACCGCCGGTACCACGGTTTTCATCGGCGTCCGCCAACGTTTCAGCCAGCTTGTTGAACGACTCATCGTCGTTAAATGCTCCGGTAACGAACTGCATACCTTCCGAAAGGCGACGCCAGACGTGCTCTTGGAAGCGAGTACGCGCACCCGCCTTGACAGCTTCGAGTACGTAATTTTCAAAGTCTTGCTTGGACCACTCACGACGGCCAAATCCCACCAGCGTAAAACCAGCAGGCAGGAGGCCACGGTTCGCAAGATCGTAAACTGCCGGCAGCAGCTTCTTCTTCGCCAAATCGCCGGTAACACCGAAAATAACCATGCCGGACGGACCTGCGATGCGAGGTAAACGTTTATCTAGCGGGTCGCGTAAAGGGTTGACCCACGTGTTGTTATCTTCGGTCATTAAAAACCTTTCGGATGAATAACTCTAAAAGTATTAATAAGGAAGAAGGCCCGGGAACAGAGGACTGGTGCTGGTTCCCGGGCTTCTACTGTTGTCTAGGGGGTAAAACTTAAGTGTAGCCTTCGCTTACTTCAGGCGGGTTGCCATGGAGTTAAGCAATTCCTGCCAAGCGTCAACGAACTTGTCCACGCCTTCGCGCTCGAGGACGACCACGACATCGTCGAGATCAATGCCCACTGCTTCGAGCTGGTCGAAGACCTGCTGAGCTTCGTCAGCGGTGCCGGTGAGGGTGTCACCGCGCAGACCTTCGCCCGCAATTGCAGCGTCGATGGTCTTTTCTGGCATGGTGTTCACGGTGTCTGGGCCAGCCAGCTCAACGACGTACATGTCTGCTGGGTACTCAGGGTTCTTCACACCAGTAGAAGCCCACAGTGGGCGCTGCTTATGAGCACCGGTAGGAAGCTCACCTGCGAACTCGGTGAGGAAGACCTGGTAAGCGAGGCGTGCGTTTGCAATGCCTGCCTTGCCCTTAAGTGCCTTCGCATCGTCGCTGCCGATGACGTCGAGGCGCTTGTCTACTTCGGTGTCCATGCGGGAGACGAAGAACGAAGCCACGGAACGGATCTTGGATACATCAACGCCGGCCTCGTAAGCGCGGTTGATGCCTTCCTTGTAAGCGGCAATGACCTGCTTGTAGCGATCGACAGAGAAGATCAAGGTGACGTTGACCGAAATGCCCTCGGCCAGTGCATCCGAGATTGCAGGAATGGACTTGTCGGTTGCTGGGATCTTGATCATCACGTTCTCGCGATCGACCTTGTTCCACAGCTTGCGAGCCTGCTCGATGGTAGCTGCGTGATCATCAGAGATACGAGGATCAACCTCGATGGACACGCGACCGTCCTGGCCATCGGTGGCCTTGTACACGTCGGCGAGAATGTCGCAGGCGTTCTGGACATCCTGGATGGACATTGCGTAAACAGCATCGTCGACGGAAACGCCTTGTTCCTTCAGCTCGGCGATCTGAGCGTCGTAAGAATCGCCCTTGGTCATTGCCGAGGCAAAGATGGCTGGGTTGGTGGTCACGCCAACGATGGACTTGGTGGACTTGAGTTCTTCCAAGTTGCCGGAGGTGATGCGGTCGCGAGAGAGATCATCCAACCAGGTAGAAGTGCCCAAGCTTGCTAGATCATCAATGTGAGTCATGTAAAGCTTCCTTTCAAAGGATGTGCGAATATTTTAGTTGTTTGTGGTGTGTGCGGCGACTTTGTTCAGAGACTTCCGTGCTGCCTCGTAGACTGCATCGGCGGTGAAACCGAAGCGCTCGAAGAGCTCAGCGCCAGGTGCCGAAGCACCGAAGTGCTCCAAGGACACGTTCTCGCCGAAGGAGCCAGTGAAGCGGTGCCATGGCATGGAAACACCGGCTTCGACGGAAACGCGGGCACCGACTGCAGGAGGAAGCACCTCGTCGATGTAGGACTGATCCTGCTCGAGGAACCAATCCATAGAAGGCACCGAGACGACGCGCGTTGCGACGCCCTCAGACTCGAGCTTCTTTGCTGCCTCTACGGCGTACTGAACCTCGGAGCCGGAACCCAGCAGGATGACCTCGGGGGTTTCCTTGGAGGACTCAACCAGTACGTATGCGCCGCGCTTGAGGCCCTCACGAGCCTTTTCCTTGGTGCCTTCCAGAACTGGAACGTTCTGGCGGGTCAAAGCCAGTGCCTTTGGCTGAGCCTTGCCTTCAAGTGCAGCAGCCCATGCGGCGGTGGTTTCGTTCGCATCGGCTGGGCGGATCACAGCAAGATCAGGGATTGCACGCAGTGCAGCGAGGGTTTCCACTGGCTGGTGCGTTGGGCCATCTTCACCGAGACCGATGGAGTCGTGCGTGAAGACGTAGTAGATGTCTACGCCGGAGAGAGCACCGACGCGGATAGCAGGGTAGAGGTACTCCGAGAAGATCAGGAAGGTACCACCGTAAATACGGGTTGGGCCATGCAGCGCGATGCCGTTCATGATCGCACCCATGGCATGCTCGCGGATACCGAAGTGCAGGTTGCGGCCGTATGGTTCGGCCTTGAACATATCGGTGGAGATGGACTCGGGACCGAAGGATGCCTCACCCTTGATGATGGTGTTGTTCGAACCAGCAAGGTCAGCGGAGCCACCCCACAGCTCTGGAAGGGTCTTGCCCAGTTCCTGCAGGACGCCTTCGGAGGCCTTTCGTGTTGCAACGCCCTTAGCGTCTGGCTCCCAGGTTGGCAGCTCAGCGTCCCAGTTTTCTGGAAGCTCACGTGCCGACAGACGATCGAACAGAGCCTTGTTCTCTGGGTTGTTCTCTGCCCATGCGTCAAACTTCTTCTGCCACTCGGCGTGCTTCGCAGCGCCGCGGTCGCGCAGTGCACGAGAGTGAGAGATAACTTCGTCCTCGACTGGGAAGTTGATCTCTGGGTCGAAGCCGAGCTCCTTCTTGGTCGCTGCGACCTCGTCAACGCCAAGTGCCGCACCGTGGGCTGCGCCAGTGTTCATCATGGTTGGTGCTGGGTAACCGATGACGGTCTTCACACGGATGATGGATGGGCGAGCGGTGTCAGCCTTTGCTTCCTCCACTGCGTTGAGAATAGCCACAACGTCTTCGCCAGAATCAACCTCAAGGGTCTGCCAGCCGTATGCCTCGTAGCGCTTCATGACGTCTTCGGTGAAGGCAATCTGGGTGTCATCTTCGATGGAGATGCGGTTGTCGTCCCAGAACAGGATCAGGTTACCCAGCTGCTGAGTGCCAGCAAGGGAGGAAGCCTCGGAGGTTACGCCCTCCTGGAGGCAGCCATCACCAGCGATGACGTAAATGTGGTGATCAAATGGGGACTCGCCAGCAGGAGCTTCTGGGTCAAACAGGCCACGTTCACGACGAGAGGCCATAGCCATACCCACTGCAGAGGCTAGGCCCTGGCCTAGTGGGCCAGTGGTGATTTCCACGTGGTCGGTGTGGTTGTACTCAGGGTGGCCAGGAGTCTTCGCGCCCCAGGTGCGCAGCGCCTTGAGGTCTTCGATTTCAAGACCAAAGCCACCCAGGTAAAGCTGAACATATTGGGTCAGCGATGCGTGACCATTGGAAAGAACAAAGCGGTCACGGCCGACCCAGTTCTTATCGTTAGGGTCAACATTCATGACACGCTGGTACAGAGTGTAGGCCAGCGGAGCCAGGGACATTGCAGTACCCGGGTGGCCAGAGCCACAGTTTTGAACAGCATCCGCAGCTAACACGCGAGCGGTGTCAATGGCACGGGTATCGTTCTCGGACCAATCATCAGGGTAACGACGAACGGTCATGGCCTGAAGTTCAGGGGACAGAGTCACAAAAGCCTCACTTAGTCTGTTTATTCGAGTATCCAAAGCGCCATTATCGCAAAGAAAAAGCCGCAAAGGGTGATTCTGCACACGACAACGGTGAAAAGAAGAAGTGGTAAATCACGCCTACAGCTCAATCGTAATGCTTTCCTACCCAGAATTGGTAGTATCTGGGCGGGGAATATAACTACGCTTACGCCCTCCAAAATACCAGGCAGGGTTGACGCGAGGGTGTCGTCGTCACGCGAACGCTTTACATGCGGGTGATTGGGCTGCACGTCCTGTTTGCGGGTAGCATAGGCCGTTGGATAAATAAGGTCCGGGATCTCTTGGGAACTTTGGGCGTACCAAATCCGACTAGTTACCTAGACGAATCCGCTCAAAGCGGTGTGAACGCCTTACAAAGTTGGCGTGTACGAGTGTATGAGGAGTAATTCTTGGAGACGATCAAGGCCTATTTTGCGCTGACAAAGCCTAGGGTCATCGAACTCCTCCTGGTGGCAGCCATTCCTGCGATGCTGCAAGCAAATCGTGGCGGGCTGGATTGGTCCGAGGTGTGGCTTATCTTAGCCGTTCTCATCGGCGGTTGGATGGGTGCTGGCGCTGCCAACACATTCAACATGGTCGCTGACTACGACATTGACCAGAAGATGGGCAGGACTCGCGCTCGGCCGCTGGTCCGAAATAAAATCACAAAGAAGAGTGCCTCCATCTTTGCATGGGTGTTACTGATTGCCAGCGTGTTGTGGCTCGGTCTCGTGTGCAACTCGTGGCTGGCTGCGTTCTTTATCATTCTCACCAATGTCTTCTATATTTTTGTGTACACGAAGTGGTTGAAGCGTCGTACCTGGCAAAACGTCATCTGGGGCGGAGCCGCGGGCTGTATGCCTGTTTTGGTGGGCTGGGCAGCCATTCGCGACAACGTCCATGACGGCTCTCCCGATCAGTGGTGGCAAGCAATTGTCATGTTCATGATCATCTTCTTCTGGACCCCGCCACACACCTGGGCGTTGGCCATGAAGTACCGCGACGATTACGCGAAGGCAGAAGTTCCAATGCTGCCTGTGATTGCAACTCCGGTGGAGACGACGAAGCAGATTCTCATCTACTCCTGGCTGACCGTTATCACTTCGTTGCTGCTCGTTCCGGCAACTTCCTGGATTTACATGGTTGTTGCAGTTGTTTCCGGCGCTGTATTCCTGGTGATGGCAACGCGTCTGCACAATGGCGTGAAGGCCGGCGAAAACGTCAAGCCGCTGAAGCTGTTCATCCTCTCGAACAACTACCTCGCGGTGCTGTTTATTGGTTTGTCCATCGACGCGGTTCTCGGGTGGACCACCCTTTCTGAGATGCTCGGATGGAATCTGACTCTGTTTTAGAACCTCTAACCAGGAAAGCGCGCCCGCACATGCTGCGGGCGCGCTTTTGTCTTTGCCAAAGCTAATCTACTGGCTAGTCCTTGACGCGAAGAACGATAGAGCCGGTGGTCTTTCGGTCGTGCAGATCCTGGTGCGCTTGACGGGCCTCGGACAACGGATAAGAATTGCCTACCCGGAACTTCAGCTTGCCTTCCTCTACGCCACGTACCACGGCTTGGGCGCGCAGCCTGAACTCGTCGTCAGTAGCGGTGTAAGCACCCAGCGATGGGCGGGTGAGGTAGATCGATCCGTGCTTGTTCAGAAGCTGGGGGTCAATGGGATCAACCGGGCCGGATGCGGCGCCGAAGAGCACGACGAGGCCACGCGGGCGCACCGCCTCGAGGGACTCGTGGAAGGTATCCTTGCCCACGCCGTCGAGGACCACATCTACTCCGTGGCCGCCGTTGCGACGACGAACAACCTCAGCCAAGTTCTCCCCGTAACGGAACACTTCAGTGGCACCTGCGTCGTAGGCCAGCTGCTCCTTCTCGTCGGTAGAGACAACGGAGTAGACCGCTGCGCCCGCTTCACGCGCCATCTGAGTAACCAATAGGCCCACACCGCCAGCACCGGCGGTGAGCAAGATAGAGTCGCCCTCTTTTGTCTCATGCACGCCGTGCACGAGGTAGTGGGCCGTCATGCCTTGTAGAAGCATCGAGGCCGCTACTTCATGGTCGATGCCTTCCGGCACTGATACGAGACGATTGCGTGGTACAGCGACCTGCTCCGCGTAGGAACCGGGTGCAGACATCCACGCCACAACTGTTCCTTCAGCGATTTCCCCCTTGGGGTCATTGATCACGCGCCCGCACCCTTCTTCACCTGCAATAAATGGCAGTGCAGAGTGATAGATGCCTTCGCGGTAATAGGTGTCAATGTAGTTAATGCCGGCCACGGTCACCTCAACGAGGACCTGGTCGGCATTAGGTAGTGGCTCGGGGACGTCAGTGTAGTTAAGTACCTCGGGGCCACCGTATTCGGCAATCTGGATAGCTTTCATGTATTCCAGGCTACCGAATTCCACCGGTTGTTATGTAGAAACTGGCGCAGCGACCCTATCGTTTGAATCAAATGTGCGGCGAAGACCGTGGGCGTACAACATTGCGGAGAACGCGACCACGAACGAAGACATTGCAATGTGAATTGGAACGGTCCAACGCGGAACACCCAAGTAGAACTGGGTGACTCCCACGGCCCACTGGATCAAGATCAGCACAACGAGGACAATAGCGGTGCGCTTAGCGTCCTTTGGTGCGTGTTGGCGCCACAACATCACCACTACAACCAAGGTTGCGAAGAGGTAGACGTACATACACGCGGCGTGGACGTAGGCGAGCATCTCGGTATCCAAGTTGAGGCGACCTTCCATACCCACGCCAGCATCACCCGAGTGGGGGCCGGAGCCTGTGACCATCGTGCCAGTCATCAAAACGAAAGAAAGCGCAACTGCGGCGACGACGGTCCACCTCCGGATGCTGGGGGAGAATCGGCGAACACGAGGAGCATTGTCCGGTTCTTCGATGCGCATGTACAACATGGCTGCGATCCAGACCAGAATCATGGAAGGAAGGAAGTGGACTGCCACTGCCCACCAGTGCAGGTCTACCAGAACGGAGATGCCACCGATGACAGCCTGGACGATAATGCCAAGCCCGGAAGCCAATGCATAGAGCTTGATCTCCTGGCGACGCTTAGCGCGGATAACCGCGATATAGACCGCGAGAGCAAACGCAATGACCACGAACGTGAGCAGACGGTTGCCGAACTCAATGAGCTGTTGGACCAGCGGAGCTGCTCCTTCGACGGGGATGAGCGAGCCCTCATGACAGTTCGGCCATGTGTTACAGCCCAGACCAGAACCGGTCACACGGACAATCGAGCCGGTGACGGTGATGCCACCTTGTGCAATGAGCAGAAGCAGAGCGAGGATCCGTTGGACGCGAACTGTGGGGCCTACGCCGTTATATGCGGGGTGGGTGTCCTTGGCGCCGGATGAAGATCCGGGTGCTGATTGGGTACTGACAGACAATGTAGATCCTTTTCCGATCAAACTTTGGTATGAGGGAAGCTTATCGTATGCCCTGCCCGAAAGCAGTAACTCGCTGGCGAAACAACCAACGTTTTAACCATCGAAGCGGAACCACTTGACCGCTGCGAGCGTGCCTACAGCGGCCCAACCCAGCAAAAATACCCAGGCGAGGAAATTCACGGTTCCAGAGAAGGCAGCGATTAACGCAGAGGTCAGAGCAACCGAAGGCACGAGCAACCATGCGCCTGGGTTGGCTATGTCTCCTGAATATGCGACGTAGCCAACAATGCCCACCAACACCAACCAAATTAGGTTTGCAACGCCCAGCACGATCTCCGAGCGAAATGCCCCGCCCATAAATAGGCCCAGCGAGGTAAAAACAATCGTGCCCACGACCAGCGCAATGATGCCCAGAATCGCTCCGCCGATGCTCACACGCCACCCCAGCGCAAGCGCCACTGCGCCGATGATCACTAATTGGACCAGCGTCATTGTGAGCACCCCGATGATCTTGCCCACAATGATGGTCCACGCCGGCACACCTGAGGCGCCAGTTCGCTTGAGCGCGCCGTAACGACGATCAAATGCCAGCGAAATCGCCTGACCTGTAAATCCCGCACTCGTCGCGGCGATGGCAAAGACCATGGGAACGACATTGTTTAGGTGAACTTCGCCAAGTACTGGCAACAAAGCCGCGGCCAACAGCACGGCCACCGGGATGATGATGTTCAGCAGGATCTGCTCGCCGTGGCGCAGCATTAACTTGGACTCAATCCTGCCCTGAGACAGAGCCATCTTCCACGCTGGGGCCCGCTGAGGGTTCGGCGTAAACGTGCCCGGAGCAAGTTCTTTAATGGATACAGCATCGCTTGTGCTCATATGGCTAGCTCCTTAGTTCCCGGCCGGTAATGTCGAGGAAAACTTCCTCCAAATTGCGGTGGCTTACGCCCAGTTGCGTGATGTACACATCCTGTCTGGCCGCCTCCGTGGCCACACGTGCGATGAGGTCGGGCGTGGGCTCGTCGTTAAGCACATAGTGCAACGGCCGAGTCGAGAGCACGCTTAACGACGACTCCCTGGCCGCCTCAATATCAAAAGGCGAACTCGTTTGGAAACTAATCGTTTCCGAACTGTTGCTGGTCAGCTCTGCGGGGCTGCCCTCGGCGACGACGAGACCGTGGTCAATGATGACGATGTGATCGGCGAGAGATTCTGCCTCGTCCATTAGGTGCGTGGTCAAAATGATGGCCATGCCGTCGGCGCGCATGTGGTTAATCAGGTCCCAGACCATCAGCCTGGACTGGGCATCCATGCCTGCGGTGGGCTCGTCAAGAAAGACTAATTGTGGGCGGCCGATGATGGCTAGTGCCAGGGAGAGTCGTTGTTGCTGTCCGCCGGAGAGTCGTCGATAAGTAGTTGTCGCCACGCCCTCGAGTCCAAGGAGGCTGATCAGCCATTCCGGATCATGAGGATGAGCGTTGTAGCTTGCGGTCAGTCGCAGCATCTCACGGACGGTAATTCCGGAATAGGAACCGCCACCTTGCAACATGATGCCAATTTTCTCGCGTACCTTCTCGCCGTGTGTGGCGGGATTCATCCCGAGAACGGAAATTTTTCCGCTGGTGGGGCTTTGAAAGCCCTCGCACATTTCGATGATGGTGGTTTTGCCTGCGCCGTTGGGGCCTAGCAAGGCTAAAACTTGTCCTGGTTGAGCTGAAAAGGATATTCCTCTGACCGCATCTTTGGTGCCAAAACGCTTTGTTACGTTTTGGACCTGAAGTACTGGTCCATCGAAAGTATTACTCACGACCAATAGGGTAGCTCACACCGATTTCTTTCTAACCCATAGCCACGCCAAAAGCATTAAGACTGCATAACCTATGATCGCGGCGGCATAAATCCCAGCTACGGTGCTCGGTGGGAGGGACAAACCGCGAGGTAGGACGATAAAGCTAAACAGGGCGGAATAGACCACCACGGCGTAGCGGAAGAAGTTTCGGTTTGCCCAGGCCGCCAGTGGGAGGATAGCCCATAGCATGTACCACGGGTGTACGACTGGGAACAAGATCACCATGACAAACATGGAAACGCCGAGGCCTCCGACGGGGTGAATAGAGCCACGGAAAGTCGCCCAGAGCATGCGCACCACAAAGGTTGCCGCAATAAGCGCGCAGACTCCTCGGGTGAATACAAGGACGGCATCGGTGTGATCGCCCAAACCAAGTAACATGCCGATGAATCCGAATATCACCCCGATGTCAGTGCTGATGGAGAGCCAGCTTCGGATCGTGGCCGCTCCGCCTTGGCCAGAAATCCAGCCCAGACCGATGCCGGTGACCCACGAGACTGCACCGATGGTGCCAACAAGCACTAAGACTTGCACGACGATGGCGCGAATAAGGCCCGTCCAACCGCCGCACTTCCGCGCCAGCGCCATGCCGGTGAATCCGAGGGCGACGAAGCCTGTGACTTTGACCATGCCCGCACAACTGATCAAGATGCCGGACAGAATGACAAGAGCCCAACCTGTGGTATTGTGTCCCGTCTCTGAAATCCGATCGATGCCGCGGAGACCAACCTCCATGCCAATAAGTACCAACCCCAGCATCACAGATTCGTTATGGATTCCTCCGACGAGATGCAGGATCGTTAGCGGGTTGAGAATGCCAAGCCACAAAGCGGTGGCAGGGTTGACTGAACAACGCTTGGCAAGCGCGCTGATGGCCCACGAGGCGCCCAAGAGGAAGGCGATCGAAACTATACGGTGCGAAAGAACCCCAAGAAGGATCGAATCCCGGGTAATAATCGAAATGATGGCGGCAATCCCCAAGGCAACGGGGCCGTAGGGGCTTGGGGAGTCAGCCCAAATAAATGGCACGCTGCGCGCGAGGTGATTCTCCGTTCCCAGCAGCTGCACTGGCCCCGCCTCATACGGGTCCATTCCTTGAGCAACAATGGAGCCTTGCGCCAGATAAGAATAGATGTCTTGGGTAAATAGCGGCGCGGTAAAGATCAACGGAAGGGTCCATGCGACGAAAGTGCGCATGACCACCCCTGAGGACACGGTGAAGTTAGTTTTGTTGCCGGTGATGAAGGGCATCATCATTACCCAGGCAGTAACCATCATCGCAACACCGATGAGCACAAGTGCCGAGGATGTCTGCAGCATCCGCGCCATAATGTCGCCAAGGGGGAGAGCGCCGAACGGGTTTTCCACCACGGGTAGCGCACCGCCACCGAGGCCTCCGAGCCCAATCAGTAGGGCACCGACGGTGCCCAAGATCCGTAAAAGGCTGAAGCGATTCGCCTCCCGGAACGAGGGCTGGGCCAATGAATCGACTGGGGCCTCGTCGTGATGCAATTCCGCCGACCGAGAACCGGCCGATCCCAAACGGGGCAGTGCATCGAAGATGCCACCTCGTGAAGGGGATTCATGGCGCGGATGATCAGTCACAACGGCACATTCTACGCAGGTATTTTCTTAGCCGATGAATCCCCGGCGGAAATCAGCCTGTGAATGTTAGGGCGGGTGGACACAGGGAATTAATTACGGCACACTAGTGTTGTCTAAAGATAGCTACCGAAATCATGCAAAAGTTAGATAGCCAATAAGTGAGAAGAGGTGAATACATGACCGGACATAATGGTTCAGCTGCGCGCTCAGTCGACGGAGATACGCGGCGCGAGGTCATGTTGCTACTGCTGAAGCACGGCCCATCAACCGCTGGTGAGTTAGGAGAGCATCTCGGCCTTTCAGCCGCGGGTGTCCGCAGGCACCTAGACAATTTGGTGGACGAGCAGCTCGCCGAGAACTGTGATGCGTTAGCAATCAGTGGGCAAACACAATCCCGCGGGCGGCCTGCAAAGCAGTACCGCCTCACAGAACTCGGGCGAGAAAAGTTCGGCCACAGTTACGACGACCTCGCCCAACTAGCGCTTGCGCAATTGCGTGAGGCTGGGGGAGACGAGGCGGTGCGCACGCTTGCACGCACGCGCATAGCTAAGATTCTCGAAGGCATCGATGAAATATCGGACCACGATGAGAGCACAGTCGAGCAAGCTGCCAGAGAAGTAGCGGCGGCGTTCGACCAGAACGGATATGCAGCAACAGTTACCCGAGCAGGGGCTGGTGTGCAGATTTGTCAGCATCATTGCCCGGTTGCTTCAGCAGCGGCCGAGCACCCAGAGTTATGTGAAGCAGAGCATGAAGCAATCTCTCAGGTGGTTGGTCTTCATGTTCAGCCGCTTGCATCCATTACAGGTGGAAACGGCGTGTGTACCACCAACATCCCTCTCGCAGTCAAAGCGAGGACTCAGACGGAAAGGAGCGAATCATGACCGAAGCTAAGGCAGCACCAGGTCTTGAGACCCCGATGAGCGATGATCAGATCATCGATTCCATCGGCGCATATAACTACGGATGGCACGACCCAGACGTTGCGGGAGCATCTGCTCGTCGCGGAATCAACGAAGATGTTGTACGAGACATCTCCGCCAAGAAGGGTGAGTCCGAGTGGATGCTCAACCAGCGTTTGAAGGCGCTGAGTATCTTCGACAAGAAGCCAATGCCTAAGTGGGGCGCGGACCTGTCGGGCATTGATTTCGACAATATTAAGTACTACGTGTCCTCCACCGAGGGCCAGGCTCAGTCTTGGGAAGACCTCCCAGACGACATCAAGAACACCTACGACCGTCTCGGTATCCCTGAGGCTGAGAAGCAGCGCCTCGTCGCAGGTGTTGCGGCTCAGTACGAGTCTGAGGTTGTTTACCACCAGATCCGCGAGGACCTGGAGGAAAAGGGCGTCATCTTCCTGGACACCGATACCGCGCTCAAGGAATATCCAGAAATGTTCGAGGAGTACTTCGGCTCGGTTATTCCTGCCGGCGACAATAAGTTCTCCGCGCTGAACACCGCTGTGTGGTCTGGTGGCTCCTTCATCTACGTCCCACCTGGGGTGCACGTAGATATTCCGCTGCAGGCTTACTTCCGCATTAACACCGAGAATATGGGTCAGTTCGAGCGCACCCTGATCATCGTGGACGAGGATGCATACGTTCACTACGTCGAGGGTTGTACTGCTCCTATTTACAAGACCGACTCGCTGCACTCCGCAGTGGTCGAGATCATTGTGAAGAAGGGTGGTCGCTGTCGCTACACCACCATTCAGAACTGGTCGAACAACGTCTACAACCTGGTGACCAAGCGCGCTAAGGCTGAAGAGGGCGCGACCATGGAATGGGTCGATGGCAACATCGGCTCCAAGGTCACCATGAAGTACCCAGCAGTCTGGATGACTGGCCCACACGCTAAGGGTGAGGTTCTCTCCGTTGCTTTCGCTGGCGAAGGTCAGCTGCAGGACACCGGTGCAAAGATGACCCACATGGCGCCGTACACCTCTTCCAACATTGTGTCGAAGTCGGTCGCCCGTGGTGGCGGTCGTGCTGCGTACCGCGGTCTGGTGCAGATCAACGCGAACGCGCACCACTCCACGTCGAACGTGGAATGCGATGCGCTGCTCGTCGATAATATTTCTCGCTCTGACACCTACCCGTACAACGACATCCGCAATGACCATGTGACCCTGGGCCACGAGGCAACCGTGTCGAAGGTTTCTGAGGAGCAGCTGTTCTACCTCATGAGCCGCGGCATCGCGGAAGAAGAAGCGATGGCAATGATCGTCCGTGGCTTCGTCGAGCCGATTGCGAAGGAGCTCCCAATGGAGTACGCACTTGAGCTCAACCGACTGATTGAACTGCAAATGGAAGGCTCGGTGGGCTAAGAACAATGACAGACACTGCTGTAAAGACCGGCTCCCCGTACCAGACCAAGGGCGACCTGTTCTCGTCCTACGATGTCAATGACTTCGAGGTACCGGCAAGTCGGGCCGAGGAATGGCGCTTCATTTCTCTGCGTCGCATCCGCGGCCTGCACAATGGCTCCTTCGATCCCGCCACCGAGGCGAACATCGAGGTCAAGGCGGACGAGTCCGTTAAGGTCGAAAAGCTTTCGCGTGACGACGAGCGCCTGCACGTCGCTGGTGCTCCCGTGGACCGTGTTGCTGCTCAGGCATGGTCTTCCATGGAAAACGCCACGCTGGTAACCATCCCGGCGAACCAGGCGCTCGAGGAACCGATCTACATCACCGTGACTGGCGCTGGCGCCGATGTCACTTCCTTCGGCGGCATTGTTGTGCAGGCCGAAACTAGCTCTGAGGCAACCGTCGTGCTGCAGTACAAGGGCTCGGGTACCCACGCCGACAACGTCAACTGGGCACTCGGTGACAATTCCAAGCTCACCGTCATCGTTGACGCGGACTGGGATAAGGATGCAGTCCACCTTGGCCAGCAGAATGCAGTAATGGGCCGTGACGCCACCCTGCGCCACACCGTATCCACCTTCGGTGGTGAGATCGTTCGTATCGTTCCTCGCGTCACCTTCACGGCTCCTGGCGGAGACGCAGAAATGCTCGGCGTGTACTTCGCTGATGATGGTCAGTACATTGAGAACCGTCTGCTCATTGACCACGCATACCCGAACTGCCGCTCCAACGTTATGTACAAGGGTGCTCTGCAGGCTGATAAGACCTCGAAGCTGCCTGAGGCTCGTACCTGCTGGGTTGGCGATGTGCTGATTCGTGCGAATGCACAGGGCACCGACACCTACGAGGTCAACCGCAACCTGGTTCTGACTGAGGGCGCACGCGCGGACTCGATCCCGAACCTGGAGATTGAAACCGGCGAGATCGTCGGCGCGGGACACGCTGCCACTGTCGGTCGCTTCGACGACGAGCAGGTTTACTACCTGATGAGCCGTGGCATCCCGGAGGATGAGGCTCGTCGCCTGATCATCCGTGGCTTCTTTAGTGAAGTCATCCGCCAGATTCCTGTTGAATCTATCCGGGACGCACTCGAAGCTCGCGTTGAAGAAGAGCTGGCTCGAGTCAACCTCTAACCCTGCACCTGAGAACTAATTACGACAAGAAAGAAACGAGCATAAATGTCTACGCTTGAAATCAAGAACCTTCACGCTCAGGTGCTTCCGAGCGAGGAAGGCCAGGAGCCTACCCCGATCCTTAAAGGTGTCAACCTCACCATCAACTCCGGTGAAACACACGCCATCATGGGCCCGAACGGCTCTGGCAAGTCCACCTTGGCATACACCCTGTCCGGCCACCCGCGCTACGAGGTCACCGACGGTGAAGTCCTGCTCGACGGTGAAAACATCCTCGAGATGGCCGTTGATGAGCGTGCACGCGCCGGCCTTTTCCTGGCCATGCAGTACCCAACCGAGGTCCCAGGCGTTTCCTCCTCCAACTTCCTGCGTTCCGCAGTAACTGCTGTTCGCGGCGAAGCTCCAAAGCTGCGCGAGTGGGTTCAGGAACTCGGCAGCCAGCGCGATGCTTTGAGCATTGATAAGTCGTTTGGCGATCGCTCCATCAACGAGGGTTTCTCCGGCGGCGAGAAGAAGCGCCACGAGGTTCTACAGCTTGGCCTGCTGAAGCCGAAGTTTGCTGTCCTCGACGAGACCGACTCCGGCCTGGACGTTGACGCTCTGCGCATTGTCTCCGATGGCATCAACCGCTACCAGGAAGAAACCAATGGCGGCATTTTGATGATCACGCACTACAAGCGCATCCTCAACTACGTCAAGCCAGATTTCGTGCACGTCTTCGCCGACGGACACATCATCAAGACCGGCGGCGCAGAGCTTGCAGACGCACTCGAGGCCGAGGGTTACGAACAGTTCACCACCCAGAACGCATAAGTAGCTAAAAGAATTTAGGACATGACATTTACACACGCTGACGGAACGCTGAACGTCGACGCTATCCGCGCCGAATTTCCCATCCTCGGACGCACGGTACGCGATGGCAAGCCCCTAGTTTATTTGGATTCAGGGGCAACCTCTCAGCGTCCGGAGCGGGTCTGGCGCGCAGAAGAAAAGTTCGTACTTGAATCTTTCGCGCCAGTCCACCGTGGAGCCTACGAGCTCGCGGAGGAAGCAACCGACGCCTACGAAACCGCACGCGAAAACATTGCGCGTTTCGTCGGGGCCGAGGGCCATGAAATCGCATTCACTAAGAATGCGACTGAGAGCTTGAACCTGGTTGCCTATACGCTTGGCGACGATCGGGCGGGCGACCTCCAGGTCACTGAGAACGACACGATCGTGATCACCGAGTTGGAGCACCACGCCAATCTTGTCCCATGGCAGGAACTGGCTCGTCGCACGGGTGCCACCTTGAAGTGGTACAAGACAACCCCAGATGGCCGCATCGATCTTGATTCGCTCGAGCTCGATGAAACAGTCAAGGTAGTTGCCTTCACTCACCAGTCCAACGTGACCGGTGCGGTAGCCGATGTGGCCGAGATCGTGCGCCGCGCTCAGGCAGTGGGTGCTCTCACGGTGTTGGACGCATGTCAGTCTGTTCCTCACATGCCAGTAGATTTCCACGCTTTGGATGTGGATTTCGCGGCTTTCTCGGGCCACAAGATGCTCGGCCCATCGGGTGTGGGTGTTGTGTACGGCAAGGGCGACCACTTGGATAAGCTGCCACCGTTTCTTACCGGTGGTTCCATGATTGAAGTAGTCACCATGGAAAAGACCACCTTCGCCGCTGCTCCGCAGCGTTTTGAAGCCGGTACTCAGATGACAAGCCAGGTTGTTGGCCTCGGCGCTGCTGTTGAGTTCTTGGAAGAAGTGGGCATGGAAGCCATCCAAGCACATGAGCACGAACTTACCGAATATGCACTCGAGCAGATCCATGCCATTGACGGGGTAACTGTCGCGGGGCCGCTCGAAGCAGTCAACCGTGGTGGTGCTGTCTCCTTCAATGTTGAAGGAGTTCACCCGCACGATCTCGGTCAGGTTCTGGATTCTGAAGGAGTGTGCATCCGTGTTGGCCACCACTGCGCGTGGCCTGTGCACCGTGCACTCAATGCACAATCCACTGCAAGGGCGAGCTTTTATCTGTACAACACAAAGTCTGAAATTGATGCGCTCGTTGAGGGCATCAAGAAGGCGCAAGTTTTCTTTGGGGTGAAGTGATGAGCTTAGAATCGATGTATCAAGAGGTCATCCTTGACCACTACAAGAATCCAAAGCACGCGGGCCTGCGCGAGCCTTATGATGCAGAGGTTCACCATGTGAATCCTTCGTGTGGGGATGAACAGACTCTTCGTGTGCAGCTCTCCGAAGACGGCAAGACAGTCGTAGATGTTTCCTATGACGCCCAGGGATGCTCGATCTCGCAGGCATCCACGTCGGTGCTTACCGACGAGGTCATCGGCCTGCCCGTCGACGAGGCCATGGAAAAACTCGCCGCTTTCGAGGAAATGATCACCTCACGTGGACAAAAGGAAGGCGACCCGGAACTGATTGGCGATGGTGTCGCATTCGCTGGCGTCGCGAAGTTCCCAGCGCGTGTGAAGTGCGCATTGCTGGGTTGGAAAGCTTTTCAAGCGGCCACATCAGATGCACTCAATGAAAGGGAAAGCAAGTGACCGAACCAAATACTGAACCACAGGTAGAAGCAGAGGCCACTGAAGCCCCTGAAACCACTGAAACCTCTACTTCTCGTTTCGATGGGGCAGCAGAGCGCCCAGAGCAGACCGAAGAGCAGATTGCTCTGATAGCTGACGCTGAAGAATACATGCGCGACGTGATTGACCCAGAGCTGGGCATCAATGTTGTTGACCTCGGTCTGGTCTACGACATGTGGATTGAAGGCAACGAGGGGGAGACCGAGTGCGTCATCAACATGACGCTGACCTCACCTGCGTGTCCACTCACCGACGTCATCGAGGACCAAGCGGAACAGGCTCTCGTGGGTAATGGCCTCGTCGATAAGCTGACCCTGAATTGGGTCTGGATGCCACCATGGGGACCTCAGATGATTACTGAAGAGGGCCGCGAGCAGTTGCGTGCTCTGGGCTTCGCTGTCTAGTAATCAACACAGATAAACGCGCCTTTCCGATGCATTCGGGGAGGCGCGTTTTGCGTTAGCCAATTAACGTCAGGAGCAAAATGATCAGTGCCACGATCACAGTGAAAAAGATCCCAAAAGCGGAATTTCCAGACTTGGATACTCTCTGGCGCTGAGGCTTCTTACCTTCTTGTTTGTTCAGCCGGTTGAGCTGATCACGAAACTCCGCCATCGATGTCCCATGAGAAGACTGGTCTTTTCGCTGGATACCCGAGCCCGCGCCCGAACCCGTCTGGGAGCGATTGTGATGGATCGCCGGGTTGGAGGAACGCGGGCTTTGAATAGTTACCGTGGCCGCGGGCCGAGCGGTGACTTCCTTAATTTCGGAAGGCGCAAGACTATAGCCGGCCAGAAAGTTTTTCATCTGTGCGGTGGAGGGCTGTCCGTCGAAACGAGCGACGAGCGAACCTTTTTGGTAGTCATTCAACATGTACGAGATGACGTATTCGCGTCCGAATGGCTCGTTTTGGCTGTTCATACCCTCTTGTTTAGGTCACTTCGACCCGCTCGTCAACTAGTATGGCCTACAAACATTCACGATAGTGGGTATAGGGGCTGGAAAGTGTACACTGACCTGTTGTGATTGTCACCAATGATCTTGAAGTCCGTGTTGGCGCCCGCACCTTGCTGGAGGCCCCGGGCCAGCAGCTTCGTGTCCAACCAGGCGACCGAATTGGCCTTGTGGGACGAAATGGTGCAGGAAAAACGACCACCATGCGTATCTTGTCGGGCGAGACTGAGCCCTATGGTGGTTCCGTGACCCGCAGTGGTCCGATCGGCTACCTGCCGCAGGATTCCCGTGAGGGCCTGATCGATCAGTCTGCCCGCGACCGCGTTCTCTCCGCGCGAGGCTTGGACCAAATCCGTGCTTCCATGGAGAAGCAGCAGGAAATCATGGAGGTCGCTGACGGCTCTAAGCGCGATGCAGCGATTAGCAAATATTCCCGCCTCGAGGAGCGATACCACTCACTGGGCGGTTATGAAGCCGATGCCGAGGCCGCGCAAATCTGCGACAACTTGGGCCTCGAGGAGCGCATTCTCGACCAACCACTAAAGACTTTGTCCGGTGGTCAGCGTCGCCGCGTGGAGCTCGCACAGATCCTGTTCGCCGCCAATGATGGCGCAGGCAAGTCAGAGACGACATTGCTTCTCGACGAGCCAACGAACCACTTGGACGCCGATTCGATCTCGTGGTTGCGTGGATTCTTGTCCAAGCACGAGGGCGGGCTGATCATGATCTCCCACGATGTCGATCTCCTCGATGATGTGTGCAATAAGATCTGGTATCTCGATGCCGTTCGCAGCGAGGCCGATGTCTACAACATGGGCTTTTCTCGCTACAAGGAAGCCCGTGCTCAAGACGAGGCTCGTCGTCGTCGCGAGCGCGCGAACGCGGAGAAGAAGGCTTCGACTCTCAAGCAGCAGGCCGCAAAGCTTGGTGCAAAGGCGACGAAGGCTGCGGCCGCCAAGCAGATGCTTGCTCGTGCGGATCGCATGATGAACGAACTCGACGACGTTCGCGTCAACGACCGTGTCGCGCACATTTCCTTCCCGGAACCAGCACCATGTGGCAAGACCCCTCTTAATGCCAAAGGGCTGACGAAGATGTATGGCTCCTTAGAGGTGTTTGCCGGAGTCGATCTCGCTATTGACAAGGGCTCGCGAGTGGTTGTGCTGGGTACCAATGGTGCCGGTAAGACGACCTTGCTGAAGCTTTTGGCGGGCGTCGAACGCACCGATGGCGAGGGCGGCATCGTCTCTGGCCACGGCTTGAAAATCGGCTACTTCGCCCAGGAGCACGACACCATCGACCCCGATAAGACCGTGTGGGAAAACACCATCGAGGCCTGCGCCGATGCCGATCAGCAGGACCTGCGTGGCCTACTCGGCGCGTTCATGTTCTCCGGCGATAAACTCCAGCAACCTGCGGGAACGCTCTCGGGCGGTGAGAAGACCCGTTTGGCTCTAGCGACCCTGGTTTCCTCGCGCGCGAATGTGTTGCTTCTCGACGAGCCCACCAACAACCTTGATCCGCAGTCCCGTGAGCAGGTGCTCGATGCCCTAGGCACTTACACTGGAGCTGTTGTGCTTGTCACCCACGACCCAGGCGCTGTGCGAGCTTTGAAGCCAGAGCGGGTCATCATCATGCCGGAAGGCGACGAAGACATGTGGAATGACGAATATATGGAGATCGTCGAACTGGCCTAACCGGACCACGTGAGAATGAGGGGATATGGATCAATCTAAAAACAAAAAACGTGGTGCGAACGTGATCGTTCGGCTGATCATCTCGGTCATCGGCGTGACCATCATGATGGGCGGGGTTGCCCTAGTCACTCTTGCTGGGTTGGGTACTTCGCCAATTTCTGCGGTGATCTGGGTTCTTACACTCAACGGAGGCCTTAGCTTCGGCGGTTGGACCGCTGTGTGGAACGTGTTGTTGATTCTCATCCAGCTGCTCATCCTGCGTGGCCGGTTCCCGAAGTCCGGTTGGTGGCAGCTTGCCGCCTTGGCCGTGTCCTCGGGCACTCTCGATACATGGATGAACCTATTTTCTTGGGTTGAAACTGACAACTACGTGCTTCAGCTTGTCACCTTGTTTGTCGGCATTTTCATGCTTGCTCTTGGTGTTTCCATCTCCGTTGTCCCGAAACTGCTCTTTATGCCAGGCGAGGGCCTCGTTGTAGCAGTGAGCACGGTAACGGGCTGGGATTTTTCCAAGGTCAAAATCGGTAACGACATATCTTTGGTCGTGCTCGCCGTGCTCCTGTCGCTGATTCTTTTCGGAAATATTCAGGGCATCCGCGAGGGCACTGTGATCGCTGCCTTCATGATCGGCACCGTCGTGGGTTGGGTGACCCCGACGGTGAAGCGCGTCGTCGCTAAGCTAGTGCCCGACGAATAGCCTTTTCAATCTCCACGGCCGCGAACACAATGATGCCCGCGATCAGCGGGATTACCCAACTATTTAGGCTAACCGCTGTGGTATTGAACGCCACTTGCATAAACGGCAGATAGACAAAGCCAATTTGCAGCAGAATCATGATGCCTACGCAGATCCATGAGATCGGGTTCGTGGTGAACAGTTCCTTGCGCAGCGCACTCACGCGAGAGAAGCGGGAAGTAAATAGATAGAAGATCTGCGCGACGACGAGCGTATTTACGGCGATGGTACGAGCGACCTCAAGCGCAACACCCTCAGAAGTCAGCCAATTAAATACCAGGATGGTTATGCCACCGATGAGGATGGACACGTAAGAAATACGGATGACCGCCTCGCTATTGAGGAAGGATTCCTTCGGATCGCGTGGCTTGCGCTGCATGATGCCTGGCTCGGGCGGCTCAAAGGAGAGTGCGAGAGACAGCGTCACCGCAGTGATCAGGTTGACCCAGAGAACCTGCAGGGGAGTAATCGGCAAGGTCATCCCGAAGAGCATGGCCACGAAGATGACTAGGCCCTGGGCACCGTTGGTCGGAAGCATGAAGACGATTGCTTTGCGCAGATTGTCATAAATCGTGCGCCCCATCTTCACAGCGTGCGCGATGGTAGCGAAGTTATCGTCGGCCAGAACAACATCTGCGGCATCCTTAGTGGCCTCGGTGCCCTTGATGCCCATGGCCACGCCAACGTCGGCTTGCTTCAGTGATGGGGCATCGTTGACGCCGTCACCGGTCATGGACACGACCTCGCCATTCGCCTGGAGAGCCTGCACGAGACGCAGCTTGTGCTCGGGAGAGGTACGAGCAAACACGGAGGTATCTTTCACGATCTCGCGCAGTTCCTCATCTGATGCGGCTTCAATGTCGGAACCCGTGATCGTGTGGTCGGCGTTTGCGATACCGATTTCCTTGGCAATCGCGGTTGCAGTTGATGCGTGGTCGCCGGTGATCATGCGTACGCGAATACCGGCCTTTTGTACTGTGTCGACTGCTTCGATGGCTTCTTCGCGAGGCGGGTCGATGATGCCGTAGAGCCCGAGAAGAGTGAATCCTCCGGCGTCGACGATATCTGTAGTGATGTGGGAATCTTCGGCAGTGGCTCGTCGCGAAGCTGCTGCGAGCACGCGGTGACCTTTGGCGCCGAGCTCGTCGATAATGTGCTCCCACCGCAGCGTGTCAATCGGCTCGGTGGTTCCGTCGGCGGCTAGCTGGGTGTCGCAGCGATTGAGCAGGCGATCCGGGGCACCCTTGAGGTGCACCACGGTGCCAGAGTCGAGCTCGTCCACGGTGGCCATGTACTTATATTGCGAATCGAATGGCACGGACGCGATGCGGTGGGAATGATTCGGCTCTTTGAAACCAGCTTTGAGCGAGAAGGTGCGAATGCCGCCATCGGTTGGCTCGCCGTTCAGCGTCCAGGTACCGTCTTCCTGCTGGAGCACGGAGGCATCGTTGGTGTATGCGGCTACTTCGGCCACATGGCGTAGGTCGGGGTAATCGGCTACGTCGATTTTCTCATCGTTGAGAGTGATCTCGCCTTTAGGAGCGTAGCCAGTTCCCGTGACATCGAAGCTGTGCTGGTTGGTGACCACTTCGCGAACGGTCATCTCATTCTTCGTCAGAGTGCCCGTTTTATCGGAGCAAATGGTGGTAACAGAACCGAGAGTTTCCACCGAGTTCATCCGACGGGTAATCGAATTACGTTCCGCCATCTTCTGCACGCCCAACGCGAGGGTGATCGCCATGACGGCAGGCAGGCCCTCTGGAATCGCGGCAACAGCGAAGCCGATGGCCGCCATAATCAAGTCGAACCAGGAGTAGTCATACAAGAAGTACGCAACGACGATCATCAGCACAGCAAGGATTACTGCTACAACCGCAATTATCGACGAGAGCTTGCTCATCGCTTTGGTCAGAGGCGTATCGACGGATTCGACCTCTTCGAGCATCGTCGTAATATGGCCGATTTCCGTGGCCTTGCCGGTGGCGGTAACAACCGCGACACCACTTCCTGCAGCAATGGTGGTGCCCGAGAACACCATGGAGTGGCGATCGCCCAGATCCGCGTCCTCGTCGACGGGGCTGATGGATTTGTCGGCGGGGACTGATTCTCCGGTCAGCGCCGATTCTTCCACGCGCAAACTGGTAGCTTCCAGCAAGCGGGCATCCGCAGGAACTTTGTCACCAGCGCGCAACTTAATGATGTCACCGGGAACGATGTCTTCTGCGGGAATTTTAGTCCAAACACCGTCGCGCAAGACCTCCGATTCCGGGGACAGCATATTGCGGATCGACTCGAGGGCGTCTGCCGCCTTGCCTTCCTGGATGAAGCCGACAAGCGCGTTGATAATCACCACTGCTGCGATGACGATGGTGTCCACCACCTGGCCTAGAAAGGCAGTGAGGATGCCAGCGGCGATAAGTACGTAAATCAGCGGATCGTTAAACTGCCGGAGCAGCCTTTGGAAGGCCGTTTCTTTCTTTGCCTGCGGCAGAGAGTTTGGGCCGTAACTTTCCTGTAGCTGCGCCGCCGAGGAAGTGCTTAATCCGTCGGCGGTCACATCCAGTTGCGCAAGTACAGCGTCAGTATCGTGTGCGTGCGGGGAGTGCGGGATTGTGGCCGGGGCGCTCAATGTAGTTCACTTCCGAGTGGCGAATAGGTTCTACTCACCCACATTAGCGAAAGATTTAGTCTACTAGGCTCCGTCTATTCAAATCCAGAAGGTGAGATTTCTAACCCCTTCTTGGATTTGACGCTCTTTTAGTTACGGAATCCGTGCACAGGCGCTGGGATAAAACCACCACGGTTAATGAAATCGGAGTTACCCACTTCATTTACTGGGATGACCGGTGCATATCCGAGCAATCCACCGAAGTTGACCTCGTCGCCTGGCTTAGTACCAGGTACGGGGATCAGCCTGGCCGCAGTCGTCTTGTGGTTCATCACACCGATCGCGGCTTCGTCGGCAATCATTCCGGCGATCGTCGTCGCAGGCGTATCGCCTGGGATTGCAATCATGTCGAAACCAACAGAGCAGATAGAGGTCATGGCTTCAAGCTTGTCCATCGTGATCGATCCCGAGCGCACGGCGTCGATCATGCCTTTGTCCTCAGAAACGGGGATGAAGGAGCCAGAAAGGCCACCGACGCGAGAACACGCCATCATTCCGCCCTTCTTCACCGCGTCGTTGAGCAGTGCCAGTGCGGCAGTGGTTCCATGCGTGCCCACTTGATCAAGGCCCATGTGCTCAAGGATATGAGCCACGGAATCGCCCATCTCAGCGGTGGGCGCCAGCGACAGGTCGACGATGCCGAATGGCACTCCCAGACGTTCCGCCGCCATTTTGCCGACCAACTCGCCGGTTCGAGTGATCTTGAAAGCGGCCTTCTTGATTTCCTCAGCCACCTCATTCAGCGAAGCACCTTGAAGGGATCCAAGCGCCCGGTCAACAACACCTGGGCCGGAGACACCCACAGAAATCACGCAGTCCGGCTCCTCGACACCGTGGAAAGCGCCCGCCATGAACGGGTTGTCGCCCACAGCGTTGGCGAACACAACGAATTTCGCGCAAGCGATTGAGGACTGATCCTTGGTCAGTTCGGCAGCTTCCTTGATGATCTCGCCCATCCGGGCCACAGCATTCATATTGATGCCGGCACGAGAGGTCGCGATATTTACCGAACCACACACCAAGTCAGTAGTGGCCAAGGCCTCAGGAATGGAATCGATCAGCTTCTTCTCAGAAGTTGTGGCGCCCTTTTCGACGAGTGCCGAGTAGCCGCCAATGAAGTTAACACCGACTTCGTGAGCAGCCCGATCAAGCGCCTTTGCGACGATGACGGGATCCCCCTCGCAGCCTGCAGTAACGAGGGAAATCGGGGTCACCGAGACGCGCTTATTAACGATGGGGATACCCAATTCCGTCTCGATGCCTTCGCAGACCTCCACCAAACGTGCAGCTTGGGTACTCACGCGGTCGTAGACTGCCTGCGCAGTTTCTTCCATCGTGGACCGCGAGCATTCCAAAAGGGAAATACCCATGGTGACCGTACGAATATCGAGGCGATACTTCTCGATCATGTCAATCGTGTCGAGAATATTGCTGCTGGCAAATTTCAGATCCATAATCGCCGTCGCCTCTAGATCTCGTTAACGGCGGTGAAGAGCGCCTCGGACTGAATACGAATGACCAATGATTCGCGTTTGCCAACTTCATCCATATGCTTCTGCAGGCCTGCAATATCGGAGGAGGCGCCTCCAAGCTCAACACGAAGGATCATGGTGAACCATTTGTCCATCAGAGTCTGGGACACATCCAGAATGTTGATGTCTTTTTCAGCTAGGGCCGTAGTTACAGCTGCAATAATTCCGGTGTGATCCGCGCCGGTTACGGTGATGATGGCATACATGGCAATTAGTTTAACCACCAGAGAATCAACTTTCTCACTGGGGAGCCCCAAGAGGGATCCCCAGGCCGGGGACAAATCCGCCACATTTATGTAGCGTGGGCATATGACTCAGAATGCACAACAAATCCTCATCATTGGTGGTCGCGGCAGGATTGCCAAACTGGCAACCACGATGTTGGTCGAAGCAAATAGCTCGGTAACCTCCCTAGTTCGCAACCAAGACTCAGTTGCCGAAGTAGAGGCGTTGGGTGCAACGGCCCTCGTGCGCGACCTCACCGAAATTAGCCACGACGAATGGAAAGACATCCTCGGCCGATTCGATGTAGTCATCTGGAGCGCCGGCAACGGTGGCCGTGGGGGAGCAGATGTTACCTACGCTGTGGACCGCGACGGCGCCATTGCCGTCATTGACGCACTGACCGACCTGGACCTGCCACCACGGTTTATCATGGTCTCCTACCTCGGGTCGCTTGAAAATGAGGCCCAAGATGACGGAGGCACGTGGTACGCCTACGTAGAATCCAAAAAGGCCGCTGACAAGCACTTGCTAGAGACAGATCTGGAATTCCTTATCCTTGCACCAGCAACACTTAGCGACGAGCCCGCATCGGGAATCAAGGTGATTGAAAACAAGCGTGGGGCCGTTGAAAACGGTCATACCTCGCGTGAGCTGGTCGCAGAGGTGATTGCCGATGTAGCTCTGCGCGAGCAACTCCCCGAGGGTAATTCGTTGGCTTTCATCGACGGCGACGACGAGTTGTCCCAAGTGATTTAAGCCAAGTGATTTAAGCCGCGAGGCTGTAGTCCAAGCTGTAATCCACGAATCGGCGCAGCAGCTTATTAGACCATTTGGTGTCAATGGTGGGCAGCGAAGCGACGATCTTGTCGTAGTTGCCCGGAGAGAAGTATCCATAGTCGAAATAAAAGTCCATGCGGGTCTTCATCGCGTCCGCATCCATTTCGGCATGGAATTGGCTGGCCCACACTTGTGAGCGATAGCGCACTAGCTGCACTGGACAGGTCGGTCCACTCGCTAGCACGGTGAGGCGATCGGAGACCTGTTCGGCGTTTTCTGTGTGCCCAGTCAGCGAAGTAAAACTTGACGGGAACCCTTGGAGCAGCAGATCCTTCCGGCCGGCAGCGGTGAGGTGGACATGACTTGGACCCGATTCCTCCGCATGAGACTGTGAGACTGAACCGCCGGTGTGGTTGGTGAGCCAGCTTGCTCCGTAGCAGATCAAAAAGACGGGCAGGGAATCGTCGATAAGCGAATCTAACTGTGCATGGACGTGATGCTGCCACGGTGACCACGAATCATTCAAAATGTTGAGGGAGCTACCGCCGACGATGACGCCACTGATGCCGTCGAGGCTGCCGATGAGGTGATCGGTGGTACCCATGATGCGGTGCACCATCGTATCGTTGCTGAGCCCGGTTGCGGCCATGACGTCGCGGGCTTCCGCCGCTGCGATGCTATTTCCTAGTGGGCCGTCGCGGAGCGACAGCAACAAAATCTTCGACATAACCCACTATTCTATACCGCTTAGTCTACTTGGTATAACTCAGGGCGCGTACAGACTGTTCCACAATGTCGAGGACGGCTTCCATGTTCTCGGTCGACTCACCAGAGGCGAGACGAGTGATGAACCCATCCATGAATGTTGTCAGATAGAGGTGCAGGGTTTCCATGGGCACGTCTGTGCGCATCCGGTGATTGCTGGCGTTTTCGCGCAGGCGATTCGCCACCGCCTGGTCGAGGACTTCCTGGTGCTTGTGCCAGCGTTCCTTGAACTCCGGATCCGAGCGCAGTTTTCGGACGATCTCAATGCGGGTTGCTAGCCAGTCGTAGCGCTCGGGGTGGCGCAACATATCGCGCATGACTTCGACAAGACCGCCCTCCGAGACCACATCAGCTTGGCGCTGTGCGTCCTCTCGGGCGATTTCGAGGAACAGAGATTCCTTGTCGCCGAAGTGGTGGAAGATGGCCCCACGGGACTTGCCCGTAGCTTCTTCCAGCAATCGTACGGTAGCGCCCTCATAGCCATATTCAGCAAAGCATTTTCGGGCACCGTCAAGGATTTCTTGTCGGCGGCGGATCAATTCGTCTTCACTGATAATTGGCATAGGGCGCTCCTAAGGATTGGGATACGGGAAGGGGCCGGCCTGTCGATGCAGGCACGGCCCCTAGTTCCAGTCAATCAGAGGTCAGTCTGTGTAGGACTAGCTCTTGACCATCTGGCGCAGCACGTACTGCAGAATACCGCCGTGGCGGAAGTAGTCAGCCTCACCCGGTGTATCGATGCGAACCTTCGCGTCGAACTCAACGGTGGAGCCGTCTGCCTTGGTAGCGGTGACCTTGACGGTCTCTGGGATGGTCGTGCCATCGTTGAGTGCCGTGATACCGGAGATATCGAAGGTCTCGGTGCCGTCCAGGCCGAGGGAGCCGTGGGACTCGCCCTCAGGGAACTGCAGAGGAATGACGCCCATGCCGATGAGGTTCGAGCGGTGGATACGCTCGAAGGACTCGGTGATAACAGCCTTCACGCCGAGCAGGTTGGTGCCCTTTGCAGCCCAGTCACGGGAAGAACCGGTGCCGTATTCCTTACCAGCAAGGACAACCAGTGGGGTGTTCTGTGCAGCGTAGTTCTGAGCTGCATCGTAGATGAACGCCTGTGGTGCGCCTTCCTGGGTGAAGTCGCGGGTGTAGCCACCCTTGACATCGACGAGCTCGTTAGCCAAGCGGATGTTCGCGAAGGTACCGCGAACCATAACCTCGTGGTTACCGCGGCGGGAGCCGAAGGAGTTGTAGTCCTTGCGCTCGACGCCGTGCTCATCCAAGTAGTTAGCAGCTGGGGTGCCTGGCTTGATGGAAGAAGCAGGGGAGATGTGGTCAGTGGTGACCGAATCGCCGAGCTTCGCCAAAACGCGAGCGCCCTTGATGTCCTGAACTGGTTCTGGCTCGGTAGGCATGCCATCGAAGTAAGGAGCCTTGCGGATGTAGGTAGAATCCTCGTTCCACTTGAAGGTCTTGCCCTCTGGAACGTCCAGGTTCTGCCATGCTTCGTCGCCCTTAAATACGTCAGCGTAATCGTCGACGTACATTTCGCGGGAGATGGTGCCTGCGATGGTGGACTCGATCTCCTCGGAGGAAGGCCAAACGTCCTTCAGGAAGACGTCGTTGCCCTCTTGGTCCTGGCCCAGTGGCTGGGTATCGAAGTCGAAGTCCATGGTGCCAGCAATTGCGTAAGCAATAACGAGCAATGGGGAAGCCAGGTAGTTCATCTTCACGTCTGGGGAGATGCGGCCTTCGAAGTTTCGGTTGCCGGAAAGAACAGCCGTAGCAGTCAGGTCGTACTCGTTGATCGCGTCAGAAACCTCGGTTGGCAGCGGGCCAGAGTTACCGATGCAGGATGCGCAGCCGAAGCCGGTCAGGTAGAAACCGACAGCCTCGAGGTCCTTCCAGAGGTCTGCACGGTTGTAGTAACCGTCGACGACCTGGGAACCAGGAGCCATGATGGTCTTGACCCATGGCTTGGACTTCAGGCCCTTTTCAGAAGCCTTACGTGCCAGCAGACCAGCGCCGACCATGACGGAAGGGTTGGAGGTGTTGGTGCACGAGGTGATTGCAGCAATTGCAACTGCACCGTGGTCGAGGGTGTACTCGCCGCCCTGTGGAGACTCCACGATGACTGGCTTGGATGCACGGCCCTCGGCGCCTGCAGCAGCGGACTCACCGTTTGCTGGCCAAGAAACGTTGTACTCAACGGACTCAACAGCTTCAGCGCGAACTGGCTCGGTGGTGTCGTTGCCAGCGGTGTTGTAATCAGGCAGCTGGTTACGGAAGGTGGTCTTGGACTCGGACAGCAGGATGCGGTCCTGTGGACGCTTTGGACCAGCGATGGAAGGAACAACGGTGGACAGGTCCAACTCGAGGTACTCGGAGTACTCAGCCTCAGGAGCGTCCTGCTCCAGCCACATGCCCTGAGCCTTTGCGTAAGCCTCGACGCGGTCGATCTGCTCCTGGCTACGGCCGGTCAGGTTCAGATAGTTGATGGTCTCCTCGTCGATCGGGAAGATCGCTGCGGTGGAGCCGAACTCAGGCGACATGTTGCCGATGGTTGCGCGGTTAGCCAGTGGGATGGACTTCACGCCGTTGCCGTAGAACTCAACGAACTTCTGCACAACGCCGTGCTCGCGGAGCATCTCGGTGATGGTCAGAACGACGTCGGTTGCGGTAACGCCTACTGGGATCTCGCCGGTCAGCTTGAAGCCAACAACGCGAGGGATCAGCATGGACACTGGCTGGCCGAGCATTGCTGCCTCAGCCTCGATGCCGCCAACGCCCCAGCCCAGGATGCCCAGGCCGTTTTCCATGGTGGTGTGGGAGTCAGTGCCGATACAGGTATCTGGGTATGCCAGGCCATCGTTGTCGAAGACAACGCGGGACAGGTACTCGATGTTGACCTGGTGGACGATGCCGGTTCCTGGAGGAACAACGCGGAAGTTGGAGAAGTTCTCAGCACCCCAACGCAGGAACTGGTAGCGCTCTTCGTTGCGCTGGTACTCGATGGCAACGTTCTTCTCGACAGCGTCGGAGCTACCGAATGCCTCGATGATAACGGAGTGGTCGATGACCATTTCTGCAGGAGCGAGTGGGTTCACCTGGTCTGGGTTACCGCCCAGAGTGGAAACAGCCTCGCGCATAGTAGCCAGGTCGACGACACAAGGAACGCCGGTGAAGTCCTGCATCAAAACGCGTGCAGGGGTGAACTGGATCTCGATGGAAGGCTCTGCCTTTGGATCCCAGTTGGCAATTGCCTTGATGTGATCCTCGGTTACGTTCTTGCCATCTTCGGTACGCAGAAGGTTCTCGCCGAGAACCTTCAGGGAGTAGGGAAGCTTCTCCATGCCCTCGACTGCGTCAAGTGCGAAGTAGTCATAAGACTTGTCACCGACGTTGAGCGTCTTCTTGGCATTGAAGGAGTTCTTGCTTTCAGCCACAGGTAGCTCCATTTCTCGTTGTTGGTCCGTTTTAAAACTAAGAATGACCCGTAATTGGGAACTTACGTCGATCTTCTTCGAATAAGATTCGCAGCAGATCAGCGCCAGCACATGCGGTCAACAGCCAATTGTAGGCAAAGTAACCACAGTCTTCTGCCACTCTAACAGTACGAGCGTTTTGTTGGCATGTAATTCGGTTGAGTACGTGCGTTTCAAAGCGCCCATTTACCCCCGTTCGGGCTACGCTCGAGAAATTCAAGCAGTTTCCCTTAGGTTTTCACCCAAAACTTCTAGCTCCGTAGAAAGTGCGCCTCTCCATGAACTATGACCCACAATCCCTCGCTGAACAGCTCCGACAGGATGGGGTTGCGTTCGGGTCTGACAACATAAATAACTGGGCGCTAGAAGAATCGCTTTTCGGCACCCTTGATCAGATGGCTGGATTGAACCTCCCCGATATCGGGGTAGTCGTTCTTGAGGATGTGTCGCAATCGTCTGCCCAGTTACGCGACTTAGCTCAGGACATGAATCTAGCTACCGGGATTGACACCGTGGTTGTTCGTACACCAAATTCCGTAGCCGTTGCGAGCGATACTTTAAACCGCGCCGAGATTGAGAATGCGCAGCAGGCGCTGATGGGGGAACCCGATTACGCAACGGGTTTGTATGCATTTGCCGAGAGCGTTGCCGGATTCAACATTCCGTGGGCAGCAGTCTCGCTCGTGGCAGTGCTGGCGATCGCAGTCGTGATTGTTGCGACGGCATATTTTGCTCGGCGTCGTTAAAAGATTTCAGCTTGACGATGATCGGCCGGTCAAGAAATATAACTTGACCAATCGAACCGTTGTTGAAGATTTACAGCAATGTGATCTCACCTGTGGTGAAGATCACATTTTTTATGCGTGTCGCTGTTTTTGCAGGCGATGGGACCAATTTGGTCATGTTAAATGACTTGACTGATGTGAAAGATGATAAAGGTTCTGCAACAGAGTGATTAAGTGACTTATGGTTCTTGTGTCGGCTCGCGAGTCGTTGTTACTACATCTGAATCACTCCAGTATCGAATAGTCGGTCCGGGCATGTGGGGAAGCACGCCAAGTTCCGAACGATGATCCTGCAGGGATTTTGTGTATTGCACGGCTTGCGCGCCCTCTCCTGTAGTCGATCAGCAACAACCACACGTCAAGGTGATCACCTTGACCCTTTTGGGCTATGTTCTTCTTTTTGCTTTAAGCGGGCGAACAGATGTCCACCTTGGCGTGCGGCGTGAGGAGCACCCGCGTGGCTTACACAAATGCACCTGTGCGACGACTGCGAGCCAAAACCTGGCTTGCAGTCGTCGCCAGTTCAACGTCCCTTTCACTCGTCACTTTGTCGTCGCCTGCCTTGGCGCAGGAGCAGGGCGCCTCGGTAAGTGACTTGGTGTCGGAGATTTCTAGCGCTCAATCCGAAATTGACCAATTGAACTTGTCTATTGGCGACCTGCGAGAGTCTGTCAATCAAGCAATTGTCGACTTAGGTGATGCCCGTTCAGCTGCAGAGCAAGCACAATTAGGTGCTGAAGAAGCTCGTAGGCAGCTCACTGATTCTCAAGAAGCAGTGGCAGAGGCTCAAAACGAGCTCAACGAGTTGTCTCGGTCGACGTATCGTGCTGCAGGAACGGCAAGTCCAGCGAGCCAAGCGCCCAGCGCTGACGCGCAAAAGGATGCGCTAGAGCGAAGCGCCTACCTGCAGCGAGACAAGCAAGACAAGCAAGATACCTTGACTGGTCTTGAGCATCAGCGAACTGTAGATGCCAATAACGAGTCTCTGCTGCGTCAAGCTAGCCAGCTTGCTAGCGACAGGGCCGATGAGGCAACCGCCGCTGAGGCACACGCTCAAGAGCTTTTAGCCCAAAATCAGGAGACGCTAAAATCCACTCTTGAACAACGCTCCGAAGCACAGGGGCAGCTCCAACAGGCGCAAGCTGAACTCGAGACAGTTCGGCCAGGTTCCGCAGGCACTCCAGACCACACTCCCGCTCCACAAGTACCGGCTCCTGACGCACTGAGTGAAACGGTCCAGGATTCTACGGGTGACACAGCTTCTACTCCTACCGAAAGTCCTTCCACGAAGGTCGAAGTTTCAGAGCAGACTGTCAGCACGATCTCAGAGCAGGCAGTCGAGCAAGCTACACAATCCGCACCGGATTTGGAAATCTCGCAGCCATCTACTGACCGAGTATCCGAGGCTGTCAACAGCATCGAAATGAGCGCGGGCTCATTTAACGAGAGCAATTCTGAAGATCTCGCTGCGGCGGCAGGTCTAGTGGCAGCTGCTTTGATAGTTGTCGCATCGCAGGGGGAAAACGACTTCTCAACGCTGACACCATCTGTGACATCTGCCGCTGAAACCTCGGCGGCTTCCAGCGCCCCAGCAACAAGTGCTCCGGCTACCACGAGTACCACGGCGACGAGCGCTCCGACTGCAACTACGAGCCCAACAACTAGCACTACAACCAGTGCCGAGGCAACCCCCACAACCACACAGGCAGCCCCGAGCACGACGCATTCTGCGACGCCGACCACGGACTCGTCGACAAGCGATACTGGAAGCCATACAACCGGAACGATCCCGCCAACCGCTGGTCAAATTGGATCGGGTGAGTCCGGGTTGGAGGCGGTGCTGCCGAAGGTACCGACCACTCAAGATGTGAGCGACCAGGCGCAGCAGCTGACGAAGAACTCCTCGCGCGAGGCGCAGATTGAAACCGTGATTGCACGCGCCGAATCGCAGTTGGGAACGTCGTACGCGTGGGGTGGCGGCAACGCTAACGGTCCAACCCTTGGCATCCGTGACGGCGGTGTGGCCGATAGCTACGGTGACTATAACCGGGTCGGCTTCGACTGCTCGGGGCTTACCCTGTACGCGTTTTCCGGTGCGGGTATTTCGCTGCCACACTACACGGGCTACCAGTACCAGCGCGGTACCAAGGTCTCGCCAAGTCAAGCCCAGAGGGGTGACCTGCTTTTCTGGGGCCCGCAGGGAAACAGCCACGTTGCCATCTATTTGGGTGACGGCATGATGATCGAGGCTCCGCAGTCCGGTTCCGTGGTGAAGAAGTCTCCCGTGCGTTGGTCCGGCATGTCTGAGTACGCTGTTCGCCTAATCTAATCTAGAACGAAAGTTTGATAGGCTCACACGTATGTCATTGAGCGATTATGATGCACTCCTCGTCCTTTCTTTCGGCGGTCCGGAAGGAAACGACGAGGTTGTGCCTTTTCTAGAGAACGTCACTCGCGGTCGCGGAATTCCGCGCGAGCGACTAGAGCAAGTCGGAGAACACTATTTCAATTTCGGAGGAGTGAGCCCGCTCAACGGACTCAACCGCGAAATCATCGCCAACGTGGAGCATGAACTAGCCTCCCGCGGACACGATCTTCCTGTTTACTTCGGCAACCGTAACTGGTACCCGTTTGCCAACGACACTGCCCAGCAGATCGCCGCAGACGGGCACAAGAAAGTCCTCGTGTTTGCTACTTCCGCGTGGGGTGGATATTCGGCGTGTCGCCAGTATGACGAGGATATCGTCGGCATGCGCGAAGTTACCCCTCAGGTTGACTTCACTAAGCTCTGGCAGTTCTACGCTCACCCCACCTTCATCAACCTCATGGCGAAGGATTTGAAGCAGGCGTGGGAGGGCGCGGACCAGGCTGAGACGAAGGTCCTGTTTACGGCTCACTCGGTGCCCACGGCAGCAGACAAGGTTGCGGGTGGCCCCGACGACGCGCACCTCTACTCCCGTCAGGTCGAAGAGGCTTCTCGCCTCATTGCCGAAAAAGCAGGGGTCGCCAACTACGAGGTCGTGTGGCAGTCGCGCTCCGGTAATCCGGCGACACCGTGGCTGGAGCCCGATGTCGTGGATAGGACCGTAGAACTTGCCGCCGAAGATGAGACGTTTAAGCACCTGATTTGCGTGCCAGTCGGGTTCATTTCTGATCACATGGAAGTAATCTGGGACCTTGATTCAGAGCTGAAGGAAGCCTGCGACGAGCGATCCATCACGCTCACACGCACTCCCACGGTCGGCCACACTCCAGAATTCGCGCAGATGGTCGTCGATATTGCCGAAGCCGTCAGCCAGGAAGAGGAAGTGCCCACCCTGTCGAGCATCACGGTCCAGGGGTGCACGGTCAACGGCGCACCATGTGCACCTGGGTGTTGTCAGCTTTCGCGCCAATAATCATGCACCGCATCTGCTACGCCCGCCATCCGGGCGGTGCGGATGTGTCGCCACAGCGCAAATAATTGCGGATCGAGGCTGTGATCGCCAATGCGGTCGGTCACCGTCTCGATGATCGCAGCCACCTTATCCGCGCGAGCAAAGAGCTTCGCCGCGCGTGGGGTCACACCATTGGGCAGGCCCGGTGTGTCATAGAAATCCGCCAGCGAACCCACGGTCAGCCGCGGATTGCGCAGTTCTGACGTGCGATATCCCAGCGCCTCAATCAATTGCGCCGCCTGCTCCGTCGCCTGCGAGAGCAACTGATCCGCCTCTCCCGGCGATAACCATGCCGGCTCCGGCAGGCGAGCCTCCTCCTCAAACCAGCGCCAGTGCACGCCTTCAGCGGTATAGGCAGGAACAAGGATGTGCGAAAGACCACCAGATTGCTTGACGACGATTGCCCCCGCCCGCGTCAGCGCCTCAGCTGCAGGGGAGGCAGCCGGAATCCCTGCGGCTTGGCCGGGGCCCCACAAAACCAGTCGGATCACCGGATCTTCGTTTTCCACGTCTGCCACGCTGCGAATTTCGCGCAAAATGTCGGAAACCGGGCCACCGTCCCAAGAGTGCTTGCCTCCCAGGGAGGTCAGCGCGCTTAAAAGTTCGTCGGTGGACTCATCCCCGTACAACCAAGCGGCCAGCCACACGGCGGTATTTTGGAGGGGAGAATAGACTTCGGCGCGCATATCCACTTGAGGCATCCTAGTCGATAGACTGTAGCGATTATGAAGTCTGATGATCGTTACCGTGGCGACATTCTTTCCGGCCATGCCCGAAACAAAGCCCGCACCTACCCGGAAGTCCCGGCCAAACCTGGCATCGTAGTCGAGGTTTTCGGCGACGACTTTGTGGGTGCGGTGATCAACTTTGAAAAGACGTACCAGGGCCATTTTGTCCGCCTCGAGGACCGCTACGGCACCCAACGATTATTCCAGTTGCTCCCCGGCGCATTTCTTTATGAAGGACAGAGGGTGACGCTGACGCAATTCGTCGCGAAGCGAGCTCCTGCCCGTTCAAACTCGGGCTCCCGCAGAGTAGAAAACGTCAAAGCTAAAGTGGCGGCGCCTTCGCGGATCTGGGTGGAAGGTATCCACGATGCTGCAATTGTAGAAAAGGTCTGGGGCCACGATTTGCGTGTGGAAGGCGTCGTCGTGGAGTACCTGGAGGGCTTGGATAATCTGACCGAGCGCCTTGCTGAATTTGGGCCTGAAGAAGGTCGGCGGATTGGTGTGCTGGCCGACCACCTCGTGGAAGGCTCGAAGGAGACTCGGCTGGTCCAAGGCGTCGGCCCGCACGTGCTTGTCACAGGGCACCCATACATTGATATCTGGGCTGCGGTGAAGCCGGAGAGACTCGGAATCCGTGCCTGGCCCGAGGTGCCCTACGGCGAGGATTGGAAGACGGGGGTGTGTAATCGGCTCGGGTGGAGCGACCCCAAGGAGGGGTGGAACCGCGTCTACTCCGCTGTGAATTCTTTCCGGGATCTGGACTCGACCTTGATCGGAGCGGTTGAACGTCTCGTTGATTTCGTAACTACCCCTGGTTTAAGCAAAGAAGATCTGTAATGTTTGAGTTGTGGGCCCCTTAATCTGGTTAATCGCAACACTTGTCCTCGCTGGCCTCGAGCTGGCCGTGGGCGAATTTACCCTGCTCATGCTCGCTGGAGGCGCGCTCGCGGCCACTGGTGTGGCCTTGCTGGGGGTCCCTCTCTGGGCTGAAGTTCTTGTATTCGCCGGTGCCTCCGCGGCCTTGCTGCTGTTCTTGCGTCCGTTTTTGAAGCGCAGGTACTACCAGCCTCGAGTGTTGGATACGTCGACGAAGGCTTTGGTTGGCACCAAGGCTGAGGTAATTGAAACCATCACCGCTTCCGGCGGCCAGATTCGCCTCGATGGATCTATTTGGTCCGCCAAGTCCATCGACCCATCCCAAAACATCCAGGTAGGAGAGCACGTCACGGTCGCTGAGATCGACGGGCCGACTGCCATTGTTTGGAAGGATTCTTAAATTATGATTGCAACAATCGTCGTCATCTTGATCCTGGCGCTCGTCGTCGCGGTGGTGTTCAAGTCCATTGCGCTGATTCCCCAAGGCGAAGCGGCGGTGATTGAGCGCCTGGGTTCCTACACCCGCACTGTTTCTGGTGGCCTTACCCTGCTGGTGCCGTTCATTGACCGAGTGCGCGCGCGTGTGGATACTCGTGAGCGCGTCGTCTCTTTCCCGCCCCAGGCTGTTATTACCCAAGACAACCTGACAGTGGCCATTGACATCGTGGTGACATTCCAGATTAACGATCCTGCTCGCGCGATCTACGGCGTGGACAACTACCTCGTTGGTGTTGAGCAGATTTCCGTGGCAACCCTGCGTGACGTCGTGGGCGGCATGACACTGGAAGAAACGCTGACTTCGCGTGAGACCATTAACCGCAGGCTGCGCGGCGAGCTCGATGCTGCCACCGCAAAGTGGGGCTTGCGCATCAGCCGCGTTGAGCTGAAGGCGATTGATCCGCCACCATCGATCCAGCAGTCGATGGAGATGCAGATGAAGGCAGACCGCGAAAAGCGCGCGATGATTCTCCAGGCTGAGGGTCAGCGCGAGTCGGACATTAAGACCGCAGAAGGCGAGAAGCAGGCGCGAATTCTCTCGGCCGAGGGCGAGAAGCACGCCTCCATCCTTCAAGCCGAGGCGGAGCGCCAGGCGACCATCCTGCGTGCTGAGGGTGAGCGTGCCGCTAAATTCCTCAACGCTCAAGGTGAGGCGCGCGCAATTCAGAAGGTCAATGCCGCGATTAAGGCCTCGGAGCTGACCCCGGAGGTTCTGACCTACCAGTACCTGGACAAGCTTCCGCAGATGGCACAGGGCGATGCGTCTACCATGTTCATGATTCCTTCGCAGTTCGGCGACTCGCTCGAGCAGTTTGCAAAGGCGTTTGCAAAGAAGGACGACGACGGGGTGTTCCGCTACGAGCCACCAAAGGCAGATCAAGAGACCAAGGACATGGCAGGTGTCGACGACACGGACACCTGGTTCGATACCTCCTCGGATCCTGAGATTGCCCGCGCGGTAGCCGAGGCTCGCGCGGTGGCGAACAAGCCTGCAGACGCGCCGATTGCCGCAGAGATCGAGCAACTCGAGCGCAACTCCGTCAGCGCCGCAAGTGTTGCAAATGCTGCTGCATCTGTTCCTGTCTCAGTTTCAGAGCCTGCAGAACAAGAGCAACCGCCTAGCGAGACTGATCAGAACTAGCCCAACTAATTAGGTTGACTGCAAGCTTCCAGCCAGCTTGCTCAGCCTGCCACCCGGCCGCCTGAAGGCGCTGGCTCATCGCCTGTTTGGAGATGCCCAGCTCCAGGGCGGCTTCATTTTGGTTCAAGCCTCGTCGTACGAGCGAAGTGGCCTCGCGGCCCTCAACGGTGCGCTTTGCTAGAACGTGTGCAATGAGCGCGAAGGTGGCTTCGATATCGCTTGCCTCTGTTGCTACGTCAGACTTGTCTACGATCACGCGGACTTGAGCCGGGCGGGTGCCCACGGCATCAGTTGAGGCATAGACGGCTGGACCGTGTTGGGTAATGCCCAACCCAATGGCCCAATTCCCATCGGAAAGCAAAGCCATAATCAGATCTACGGTTTCAACAGGGCCGCTGACGTGCGCGCGGATGTCTTCAACTCCGACCTCTTCAAAGGTTCCTACCCCTGGAAGGGTAGAAAGAGCCTCGGCGGAACGGCGGACGAGGTCTGCGCGGCGGGTTTCTCGGCCCCGGTAGCGAGCATGGACGGCAATCATGCCTCTAGTCTACCTTCTGGCCTTGACGCTTTGCCGATCGGGCATCAAGTATCAAACCAGTGATACCGATCACGGCCAGTACCACAGTAGCCAGGACGATGACCGGATTGGCCTGGCCTGTCAAGGTATCGCCAAATAGCACTGTGACCAGGGTCCCAGGGGCCGAACCGATCAGCGTGGCGATGGTAAACGGGACCACCCGAATTTTGGTCAGCGCCGCAACATAGTTCAGCACCGAAAACGGGATCGCGGCGATCATGCGCAGGCTGATAACTGCGACCCACCCCCGTTGCTCGAGGTGGGTATTTATTTTGTCCACTGTGGGGTGGGTAAGTCGCGGGGCAATCCAATCGCGCAATAATCCGCGGACAATCAGGAGAGAGAGTGCGGCGGAGACCGTCGTGGCGGACAAGGCGATCACGATACCCCAGCCGGTGCCGAAGAGAACGCCGGCCGAAAGCGTCATCACCGTACGAGGAATTGGCACCTGTGTGATCAACACGTACATCAGCCAAAACAAGATGGGGAACCACGGCCCGGTTCTGTCTGCCCAATCGCGCAAAACTGATAGTGGCGGAACATCAATGGCCGCCCATAAAGCGATAAAAAGGACCAACGCTACGGTGAGAATCAGAATTCTTAATCGTCTCGAGGTCATAAATCAATAGTGTAGGCGCGCCTGTTCGATTCCTCCTACACTGGGGAGCACAGCAGATGTTCAGAAGATTTAAAAGATTCAGAACTAGGAGATTTCAATGAGCGATTTGCGCAATGACCATGGTCCAAACCCATACGTCCTCAATATTGAGAACGCCACGTTGGAAAATGATGCTTTCCGCGACACCCTTTGGACCGGTCAGTTCCTGCAGATGACCGTGATGTCGATTCCAGCCGGTGGCGAAATCGGTGCGGAAGTCCACACCGATCACGATCAGTTCTTGCGCCTCGAGGGAGGAAAAGGCCGTTTCATGATCGGCAATTCCCCTGACGATCTCGATGTCGACCAAGAAGTAGAAGCCGACTTCGCAGTGTTCGTTCCTGCTGGCAAGTGGCACAACATGGTCAACAATGGCGACGAGCCAGTGAAGCTGTACTCCATCTACGCCGCTCCCGATCACGTCAAGGGCACTTTCCACCAGACCAAGGCGGATGCCGATAAAGATCCAAACGAGCAGGACTAAGTATTTAGGTACGCTCACTGGGGATATACTGTCTAGACAGATAACCCTAGGGAAAGGAGACTGCTTTGTCTCGCTTAACTGATTACTTCGATTTCACGGGAAAGACCGTGCTCATCACGGGCGCTTCCGGAGGCATCGGTGCTGCAACGGCAGAGGCATTCGTCGATAATGGCGCAAACGTTGCCCTCATCGACCTGAACGCGCAGGCCCTCGCCGAGCTCGCAGACAAGCTTGCTGCGCCGGAGCGCGTGCTCACCGTCGCTGCCGATGTCACCGATCCGGAGCAGGCGAAGAACTACGTGAACGAAACAGTTCAGCGCTTCGGCACCGTTGACGTTCTTTTCAACAATGCAGGTATCTCTGGCACCGTTGATCGCATCGAAAACCTCACCCTTGAGCAGTTCGATCAGGTCATGAACGTCAACCTCCGCGCTGCGTTTATCGCGATGCAGAACGTGCTGCCCATCATGTACGAGCAGGGCAAGGGTTCCATCGTGAACACCGTGTCTATCAATGGCGCGATCGTGGGCGCTTCGCCGATGTCTCCCTACACTTCATCGAAGTTCGGTATCCGCGGCCTGACTCACCAAGCGGCCCGCGAGGGTGTGTCCAAGGGCGTGCGCGTCAACGGCATTTTGCCGAGCCAGGTGGACACGAACCTGATGCGCAACGTGGAGAAGGCCTGGGACGCCGAGCATCCAGAAAAGGCGAAGGAGACCTTCGAGGCCGGCACCGTGATGGGCCGTTATGCTCGCCCAGACGAGATCGCGAACGTCGTGGTCTTCCTCGCTTCCGACGCGGCTTCGTACATCAACGGCGCAGACATCGCAGTCGATGGCGGGCGTCTAGCTTAATTCGCTTTACGACGAAGCACTGCCCCGGCACCACCTATGTAGGTGGTGCCGGGGCAGTGCTTTTCTTGTGCATGTCTCCGGGCCTATTCAGGAAGCGGCTTGAATGCTGTTTCCTTCGCTCCGATGTAGAACATCGTGGAAATGGCCATCAGGACAACCAGGTACCACGGGAAGACGTTTTCCAACCCCATACTGGCCAACTGGGTACCAATGAGCGGAACAGTACCGCCGATCACGCCAACGGTGAACGCATAAGGGAATCCGAATCCTGCTGCTCGGAACTTCTTCGGGAACAGTTCGCTATAGAGCGGAACAACCGCTGCTTGAAGGGAAGCCACCAGAGCGTTGCCCACCGACTGGACCAGAATCAGGCGCAGAATGCTGTCGTTGAGCAGGCCGAGGGCTGGCACGGTGATCAGGGTGAGCAGAACACCTGCAGTAATCATGACTGGTTTGCGCCCGTATCGATCGGAGAACTTTCCAGCGATCAAAACAGCTACGATGTTCACGAAGTTCGCAATCAGCAGGGAGAGGTTGCCCCAGCTCAGATCGAGCCCATGATAGGTGTGAGCGTAGGTGGGGAAGTAGGAGCCCCAAGCGTAGACCATTGCGGTAAAGCCAACGGTGAGGCCAACCACCTGAATTGTCTGCTTCGGGTGCTTGCGCATCGGCTCGAAAATCGCTGCCCAGCTGAAGGTCTTTTGGGTAGCCGAGGTATCCACGGTGTCCTGCATGTGGCGGCGCAGGAAGACACCCAAGACTGACAGCAAAGCACCGAAGATGAAGATCACGCGCCAACCCCAGGTACCCATGGCTTCTGGACTCAGAATGAAGCTGAACGCTGCAACCATGACAATCACGGCGATTTGGCCAATGTAGCCAAAACAAGTAAATTGCGCAGCTACCCAGCCTCGACGGCCTTCGCCAGCCGACTCCATTGCAAGGGCGGCGGTGGAGGAGAATTCACCACCGATGGCCACGCCTTGGACGATCCTAGCCAGCAGCAGGATAATCGGTGCGAGGACACCGACTTGCTCGTAGGTAGGCGCGATACCAATGATCAGGCTGGCAATGCCCATGCCCCAGATGGTGAACAGCAGTGCGGGACGTCGTCCGAAGCGGTCGGCGATTGTACTGACAACCAGGCCAGACAGTGGGCGGACGATAAATCCGACGGCCATGATGCCGAAGGTGCCCAGCAAGGACGTGAGCGGGTCGGCATCTTTAGGGAAGAAGAGGTGGGAGAAGTAGACCGCAAGCAGGGCATAGGCGGTCCAATCGAACCACTCAACGACCTGGCCTACAGCCACACCAGCCAGCTGGTTCCTAGGAATGCCCAGGACCTTCTTAGACTGTTCATCGGCTGTGTGAGACGGTGTGGTGGACACTATTTATCCTTCTATCAAGAATTAACGACGACCCACCGAAGCGTGCTTGTGCTCCGGAAGATCGCCGCTAGCAGTGTGAGTATTTACTTGTACCAATTTGCGTTCAGCGAGTACTTACGGATGTTCTCGATGCGCTCATCGGTGTAGAACACGCCACGTGTGCTCTTGTTCTTGGTCACCAGAATGCGCTTAGCAATGCGCCAGCCTGCCTCGGTCTTCTCCAGATCATCGACATACATGCCGCCAGCACGGACCTCGAAGACGATATTTGGCTTGTCAGTGGTCTGCAGCGTAACCCAGGACACCTCGGTGATCGTCCGAGCCGAGTCACCATCAATGTGGTAGTGAGTGTTGTTCAGGAGATGCTGTCCCGAAAGGCGCGTCGAATCGTTGGAGCTTTGCAGCAACTTCTTCAGGTCCGATGCCTTGATCGGCTCGATTCCCTCATCGGGAGCCTCGAAGGTTGCTTCCTCGGTCCACGCCTGGTCGTAGAGGTCCCAGTTGCGTTGATCAAGGCCTTGGGAATAACTAACTAGTGCGTCGTGGATCTCAGTGCGGGTGATTAAGTCTTCGTTTGTCAGTGCCATGGTGTCTCCTTCATTAGATGTACCGGTCAGTCTAGTGCTGTGGACCGCTCGGTACAAGCAGTCTAACGCCTCCAACAAAGGAAACACCAATATTATTTCTGCAGTTTCTTGGGTTATCTTCGCGTGGACTTAAAAAAGGTGCACTTCGCAAGACTTTGTTTTCTGCGACCTGCGGTTTTCGATTTCGCAGTGCGTCAGGTCCGGTTTTCGCTTCACGACGAATCCCTGCGCCGTACCTAACGCCTGGCGAAAAATAAAAGCCCAGGTGAAATAATGGTGATATCTTGCGAAGTGCACCTATTTGAAGATTCAATGAAAAGCTAAAAGGTCCCAGACATTCACTGTCTGGGACCTTACACACAATCTGTGCCCGGAGGGGGACTTGAACCCCCACGTCCGTTAATAGGACACTAGCACCTCAAGCTAGCGCGTCTGCCATTCCGCCACCCGGGCTGGGTATTGTTTTCAACCTCTCGGCTGGGCACTTGAAGTACTTTATCCCGAACTACTAACTAGACACAAATCGCCACGTTAACGACACAATCCAGCCATCTAAATTGCATCGATGTAATCTGCCGGCTTTCGGTCACATCGCTTGCTCGATTCAGGTAGAAAAGAACTATGGCTACAAACACACCAGATTATGTACAAGACCGATTTCCTGGCCCTGATCCCTATGCACCATTGAAGGATCTGCCGTCGTTTACTTTGACGTCTACAGACTTGGAAAATGGTCAGGAATTGCAGGAGAAGCTCCGCGCACCGGAGTCCACCTCGCCACAACTGTCATGGTCGGGCTTGCCGGAAGGCACAAAGTCGCTAGCAATTACGTGCTTTGACCCAGATGCGCCAACCGCATCCGGTTTTTGGCACTGGGCAGTATTTAACATCCCTGTCTCGGTCACAGAACTTCCCACCGGTGCAGGCTCGGACGCAACTCTTGGCGGGCTTGATGGAGTGGTCACCTTGAAGGGTGACTCGGGGCTGCGGAAGCACTACGGCGCAGCACCTCCAGCAGGTCATGCCCCACACCGGTACCTGTATGCTGTACATGCTGTCGATGTAGAGGAATTGGACATTGATCCAGATTCCACTGCGACTGTCCTCGGCTTTAACCTTTACTTCCATTCCATTGCGCGGACAGTGCTGTGGGGATACTACGAGAACAAGTCTTAAATGATTCCAATTCAAATTCGCGTAGGCGGCGCCTTCATGGCGCTCGCCATCGTTATGATCATCCAAGCAATTATCTCCTTCATCCGTGGAGGAGGCGTTTTCGAAATCACGCTCGGCAGCGTCTTTATCTGGGTCGGCGCTTTGCTTTTCGGAGGCTTTGCGACGATGCGCCGTGACCAGCCAGCATCAAAGCTTCAGGTCGCAGCGCTTGCCATTGCAGTGGTGTTGATTCTTGCCAGCGTGTTTATTCCAACGATTAAGCTCGGCGTCATGGCTACTTACTGGTTAGCCCTCTACGCCGGTGTCGCCGTGTTCTGTGCGCTTATTTTGCGTCGTTCAGCCATGTAAGTCCGCTGCCCACGGCCTCGCTGATATTGCTCAGGCCGTGAGCTCGGACTTGCTTGGCTAGTCCGGTGTGTACCGAGTGAATCCACCCGAGGCCACCGTAGATAAATGGCGTGTATCCCTGCAGCAGGTTTGCGCCTGAAGTGATACGCTCCCATGCGCGCTCAGGAGTAGAAATTCCTCCGACGCTGATCAGTAGCAGTTTCTCTCCTACGTGCTTGCGCAGCAGCTTGAGCACTTCGAGGGAGCGCTCGTTGAGCGGGTCGCCTGAGATGCCGCCTGGGCCCATTGCTGCGACCTCTTCTGGGTCAGTATTTAGGCCATCGCGCGAAATCGTCGTGTTGGTTGCAATGATGCCGGCAAGACCAAGTTCGATGGCGAGGTCTGCGATCTGCAGGATATCGTCGTCAGCTAAGTCTGGTGCGATCTTGACCAACACGGGGGAGTCGGTCGCCTCGGTAACGGCGAGCAGGATTGGTCGAAGTTCTTCGACGGCTTGCAGGTCGCGCAGGCCAGGCGTGTTTGGAGAAGAGACGTTGACAGCAACGTAATCGGCAAGCGAACCCAATGCAGCTGCGCACTGGCGGAAGTCAGCTACGGCATCCGTTGAGGTCTTATTCTTGCCAATGTTGATGCCAACAACGTCAGAGGACTTCCGCCTCTTTAGCCCCTCAGATACTACGAGCGCACCCTTATTGTTAAAGCCCATCCGGTTCAGGATTGCTCTATCCTTTGGCAGACGGAACAGGCGTGGCGCAGGATTGCCCGGCTGAGGCTTCGGGGTGACAGTGCCAAGCTCCGCATATCCAAAACCGATCGCACCCCACGCGTCAATCGAGGCCGCATTCTTGTCAAAGCCTGCCGCAAGCCCCAAAGGAGCAGAGAAGGTGGTGCCCAAGAGATCCTGCGAAAGCACGGGGTCTTTGACTCGCACTCCGGATTCCATCGCCCGGTTGACCACAGGCACGGAGTGGAGAGTTTTTAATCCGACGTTAATAATTCCGTGAATCCGCTCCGGCGGAATCAGAAACATTGTCTTGAGTGCGAGATCATAAAGGCCCATAGATTACTTTCCTTCTTCTGACACAGAGGTTGGTGGGACAACTTGAATGCCTGCTCCGCTCGCGGATGCGAACACGAGAGTTCCGTCTGCTAGAACCGCCATATCTAGTGCATCCGGGACCGTATTTACTGTAGCCTTTTGTAGTGGCACGCCGTTGGAAATGTCGTAGCCAGAAGCAGTGTTCGTCGAAGTCGAAGCAATCCACGCGAGGTGGCGGTTGTTATCCCACGCCACGCCCCAAGGACCCTCGGGAACGGGTGCTGTTTGCTGCAGGCGAATCACCTCACCAGTGGTGTAGATGGCCAGCTGAGGGGCCAAAGCATCAGAGACGATAACTAGGCCGTCATTGCCAGGGACTGCCTGACCCACACCAATTCCGACGCGCAGCGTGCCGCCAGCACGACCGTTTTCCCAGTCCAAGTCCTGGATCGTGGTATTGAGGCGGTTGATGCGGACAACGGAATCAGGCTGCCCGTCGTCGTGTTGCACGGCGATGATTTCGTCCGTGGGGTCCTGGACCATGAAATCGTCGACACGCGTGCCATCGCGGTAGACATACGCCTTATTTTCTTCGCCGGATGCGGCAATGATCTCACCAGAGCGCACGATTGTCGACGATTGAACCGGCTTCTCCGTTGTAATCGATGACTCGGAATCGGTGGCAGAGTCGAAAACACGCACTGTTGTGCCACACGAGATGACGAATTTCCCGTCGTTGGCGGAGACATCGGTGCAGGTATCGTCGAGCTGAATTTCGTTCGCGCTGCCGGCGGTGATTTCGTCGATGGTGCCCACAGTCAGAGCCGAGGCTGTCCGGACACCGAGCACGTCGCCGGTCTGGTCCATATCGATGATCGGGTCGAACTGATGAACATCGCCGACAGGCTGCGCATCTTGTGGCGAGGCCTGCGGCTTTGCATCACCCATGGCTTGTCCGGATTCTGTTGCAGCATTTTGACTACACGCAGTAAGTCCGAGTGCCAAAGTTGAAATGAGGGCGATGGTTCTGAGGTTCTTCACAGAGGTTAAGCCTAGCAAGGTAGCGAGGTGAACCCCTATTTTGCGATCTCTATTTTGAAACGTCGTCGAGAGCAGACAAGATCGGCCGGGGAAGGGGGCTTTGGGCCGCAGGAAGTAACTGGGCGAGCTCCTCGGCGTTTTGCGCACCGACAACGGCTCCGCTGATTCCTGGTTGGTCGAGTACCCAGGCCAATGCAGTGGCAGCGGGAGTCATGGACAAGCCTTCGGCGGCAGTGGCCACGGCTTCGACAATCGTGCGTGCTTTGTCCCCGCGATAAGGGTGCACGGCAGGCGTATTAGCCGTGTAACCACTAGAAAGCAGGCCCCGGGCTAAAGGTGCGGCGGCGATCATCCCAATGCCGAGGTGCTCTGCGGCGGGGAGTACTTCTTCTTCTACCTCACGGCGCAAGAGTGAGTACTCGTTGTGCGCGACAGTCAGCCCCGGGGTAACGGCTAATTGCCACCCTCCGTAGCCCGCTGCACCTGCATACATTGCGTGACCTTCCTGTACGAGTTCTTTCAGCGTGCTAGAAACTTCATGTGCCGGAGTTCGGGGATCCCAATAAGCCGCTGAGAAAATATCTACGAAATCGATGTTGGATTTCGCCAGTGCGGTGGTAAGACTGCGCCTCAAAGCCGTGCGTGAACAATCCACGCGTTGGCCCACTGGAAGTCTCATATCAACTCCGGCCGTGAGCGAGATAATCAAATTTTCTCGCCCGACCTGCGCAATCGCGGGGGCAATCAGTGGAAGCATGTCCGCAGTCACAGTGATTAAGTTTCCGCCCGCTTCCACAAAAGCCGCCAAAAGTGCGGGCGTTGACTCGGCGTTCCACGAGGCGCTGGAGAGCCCAATCGGAGAAATTTTGAGCCCGCTGTGTCCGACGTTTCGTTTCTTCACCCGCCCAACATTAGCGGTAGTGTGATTCGACGTGAATGAAGTAGCTCAAGTTGCGGATCATATGTCATGGGTACAAGTTATTGTGCTCTCGGTCGTTCAAGGTCTCACCGAATTCCTCCCGGTGTCCTCGTCTGGCCACTTGCGTATCATTTCTCAGTTGTTCTGGGGTGAAGACGCAGGTGCATCGTTTACTGCTGTTGTCCAGCTCGGCACCGAGGCCGCCGTGCTGGTTTTCTTCGCCAAAGATATCTGGCGCATCCTGACAGCCTGGTTCGCAGGTCTGTTCAAAAAGGATCGCCGCGGACAGGACTACAGGATGGGATGGATGGTCATCGTTGGCACCATCCCCGTCGCAGTCCTTGGATACTTTGGTAAAGACATCATCCGTGAGAACCTGCGCAACCTGTGGATCACCGCCACAGTGCTGGTCTTGTTCTCCTTCGTGTTCATCTGGGCTGAGCGAGTGGGCAAGAAGAATCGCGGTTTCGAGGACTTGACTATGAAAGATGCCATCATCATGGGTCTGGCGCAGAGTCTTGCACTCATTCCGGGAGTTTCCCGTTCGGGTGGCACCATCTCCGCTGGTCTGTTCTTGAACCTCGACCGTGCGGTTGCAACGAGGTTCTCCTTCTTGCTGGCCATCCCCGCGGTGTTGGCTTCCGGCCTGTTCTCCCTGCCAGATGCCTTCGCCCCTCAGGCAGGTATGGCAGCAACTGGCGCACAGTTGGCAGTTGGCACGGCCATCTGTTTTGTGCTTGGTTATATCTCGATCGCCTGGTTGCTGAAGTTTGTGTCCAACCACTCCTTCGCCTGGTTTGCGGCTTACCGCATCCCAACTGGCATCATTGTGATGGTCTTGCTTGCGGCTGGTGTCATGTCGCCGATGTAAGGTAAGGGTCATGCAATCTTGGCCAAAACCTGAAGTACCCGAAGTTGCGGGAGTAGCTGTACCACTTAATCTCTATGACACGGCGGACCAAAAGATCCGCCCGGTGGAGGTCAACGCCTCCGACTCCAACACAAATTCCACGGCGGAAGTTGGTATGTATGTCTGCGGGATCACCCCTTATGATTCAACTCACTTGGGGCATGCGGCCACCTATCTCACCTTTGACCTCGTGTACCGCATTCTTTTGGCCAACGGACATAAAGTCCATTACGTGCAAAACATCACCGATGTCGATGACCCACTGTTCGAGCGCGCAGCGCGCGACGGGGTTGATTGGCGGGAATTAGGCAAAAGCCAGATTGATTTATTCCGCTCCGACATGGATGTCCTAGACATCATTCCACCGCGCGATTATATCGGCGCGATGGAATCGGTAGATGAAGTAATTGATATGGTTTCCGCACTTCTAGAAAAGGGCGCGGCCTACAAGCTCGACCAAGGCGATGTTTATGCTTCGGTCGATGCCACTGAACAATTCGGTTACGAATCCAACTATTCCCACACCGAGATGGAAGAAGCTTTCGCTGAGCGCGGGGGAGACCCTGACCGCGAAGGCAAACGCAATCCACTTGACGCGCTGGTGTGGCGCGGCCACCGCGAGGGCGAACCCGCGTGGTCCTCTCCCTTCGGCCCGGGTCGTCCTGGCTGGCACGTTGAGTGCTCGGCCATTGCTACCAACCGCCTCGGGGCGCATTTTGCTATCCAAGGTGGTGGCAGCGACCTCGCATTCCCGCACCACGAGTTTTCGGCAGCCCACGCCGAGGCCACCCACGAGATCGATCGGATGGCGGGCCATTACGTGCATTCGGGCATGATCGGGCTCGACGGTGTGAAGATGTCTAAGTCGCTGGGTAACCTGGTATTCGTGCACAAACTCACCGAGCAGGGCCACGAACCCGGGGCGATCCGTTTGGCGTTGTTCTCCAGCCATTACCGCGATGACCGGGACTTTTCCGATGAGATCCTCGCCCAGGCGGAGACACGCTTGAGCCAGTGGCGCGAGAACTTGTCGAAGGATGTCTCCCAAGAGGAGGCGGAGGCAATCGTCGTAAAGCTGCGCGAAGCGCTTTCGAACGACCTTGATACGCCGTCGGCGCTGCGCATCGTCGATAATGCTGCCGGCGACCACGATGATTTGATTAAAACCGCAGTGCATGGCCTTCTCGGCGTGCGCCTCTGAGAATTTTGGGAGACAATGGGCAGCATGACCATCCGTGAACAGTTTCAGACTGACGTCGACGAATTCATCGCAGACCTGCACACATTCGCTTCTGGCTCTTACCTTCGTGACGAAGATAAGGAATATTGGGAGCAACCTTTTGATCCTAAGGTCTTGCCAGATTTGCAGAAGCTCATTGAAATGTTCCTCGACGCGTTGGAAACCTTGGACGATGATCCAGGCAGCGAGGAACTAGTGGCGGTAGTGGAGAATTTCCACGCGAATATCTCTGCCTTCAACGAGCAGCACGCCAACGCTGTGCTTGAGCCGGAGGAAAAGGAAGAGCTTCAGCAGCTCATTTACAATGCTTCTGCGGCAACCGGCGCTGAAGAAGAAGCGCTCAACCAACTACCTGATCTGGAGTAATACACGCACTATGCCCAAGGCTATTTTCTGGGATATGGATGGCACCTTGATCGACTCGGAACCGCTCTGGGGGATTGCCACCTATGAGCTCTCCGAACGCCTTGGGCGACGGATCACACCTGAAATCCGTGAACAGACGGTCGGTGGGAGTTTCGCTCACACGCTGGGTCTTTGTGCGCAGTGGGCAGGGGTGCAGCTTAACGACGATGAGGCTGCCGCGCATAAAGCCTGGATGTATCAGCGCATGGGTCAGCTTCTGTCTGAGGAACTTGAACCGAACCCGGGCATTCCGCAGCTGCTTAGCTCGCTGAAGGATTCGGGGATGCGCATGCTGGTGACTACGAATACGGAGCGTTACCTGGCAAATTATTGCATTGACGCTGTTGGGCGCGAGTACTTCGTGGATTCGATTACTGGTGATGAAGTCACAAACGGAAAACCGGATCCGGAAATGTATGTGGAGGCGGCCCGACGCGTTGGTGAAGACCCATCTGAGTGCCTCGTATTCGAGGACTCCTGGGCAGGCATGAGCGCGGCCGCTGCGGCCGGCTGCAAAGTACTTGGCTTGGCCGAAAAGGTTCCCGCAGGAGTCGTCCAATTCGACTCGTCGCGCTTCGTTGGTGCTACAGCCGAGGATGTCGCGACGTGGTTTAAGGCCATGAGCTAATGTTGAACCCGTGAAAAATTTTGATGAGCTTTTTGCTGAATTGACCGCACGCGCGACGGAGCGCCCAGAAGGCTCCTCCACAGTGGAGGCATTAGATAAGGGCGTACATACGATTGGCAAGAAGATCATCGAAGAAGCCGGTGAAGTGTGGATCGCAGCCGAGTACCAAACCGATGAAGAATTGGCTGAGGAAATGAGCCAGCTTTTGTACTGGACCCAGGTGATGATGGTCGCGCGTGGCCTGAAGCCTGAAGATATTTACAAGTTCCTTTAAAAACTCACACCACACCCCGCATCAAAGGACGTTCATGATCAAGATCGCCGTTCCCAATAAGGGATCCCTGTCGGAAGCCGCATCGGAAATTCTGAAAGAAGCCGGCTACAAAAGCCGTGGGTACACCAAGGCTTTGAATATTCTGGATAAAGAAAACCAGGTTGAGTTTTTCTTCCTGCGCCCCAAGGACATCGCAATTTATGTTGCCGCAGGCCACCTCGATCTGGGTATCACCGGCCGTGATCTTGCCATGGATTCCCGCGCGAACGTGGATGAGGCTCTTGCACTTGGTTTCGGTGACTCCACCTTTCGTTTTGCAGCACGCGCTGGGGAAGACTGGTCAGTAGAAGACCTGCAAGACAAGCGTATTGCCACCTCGTACCCACATTTGGTGGAGGATTACTTGGCTGAGCGTGGCATCACTGCAAACGTGATCCGCCTCGATGGCGCTGTGGAGATTTCCATTCGTCTCGGTGTCGCAGATGCCATCGCCGACGTTGTGTCCACCGGAGCAACGCTGCGCCAGCAAGGCCTCGCGCCTTTCGGCGATCCCATTGTCTCCAGTGAGGCGGTAGTGGTCAAGCGCAAGGGCGCAGAAACCACTCCTGAAATGCAGGTTCTGCTCTCTCGTATTCAGGGCATCTTGCACGCGCGCCACTATCTCATGCTCGACTACAACATTGATCGAGACAACTTGCCTGCAGCATCGGCAATCACCCCGGGCGTGACCGGCCCGACGGTTTCTCCGCTTTCCCGCGAGGGCTGGGTAGCGGTGCGCGCAATGGTTCCGCGCAAGCGCGCGAACGCCGTGATGGATCAGCTTGCTGCTATTGGCGGCGAGGCAATTTTGGCCTCTGACCTTCGTATCGCGCGCCTCTAATTTCGCTAGGCTGTGGGAGGAAGGCTCTAACTAAGGCTCCAACAAAGGCCACAGTCAAGCGAAAGGGAAGCAGTGCAAACACGTACTGAAGAGGATCTCCTAGGCACCGTCGAAGTACCCAACGACGTGTATTACGGGGTTCACACGATGCGCGCGATGGATAACTTTCAAATCTCGCGCACCACGATCAACAACATGCCATATTTCATCCGCGGCTTGGTCCAGGTGAAGAAGGCGGCGGCTACTGCAAACCGGCGCTTACACACCCTGCAAAAGGATAAAGCCGATGCGATTATCTGGGCCTGTGACCAGATCCTCGAGGAAGGCCGCTGCATGGATCAGTTCCCGATCGATGCTTTCCAAGGTGGAGCCGGTACCTCCACAAACATGAACGCCAACGAGGTAGTGGCCAACCTGGCGCTGGAAAAACTGGGCCTTCCAAAGGGCTCCTACGACGTAATCAACCCGAATGATCACGTTAACCTTGCTCAATCCACCAACGATGCCTACCCAACTGGTCTGCGCCTGGGTCTGCATTACGCTATGGCAGAACTCATCGAAGAGTTCGACAAGTTGCAAAAGGCCTTCCGCTCCAAAGGCGACGAGTTCGGTGACATCTTGAAGATGGGCCGCACGCAGCTCCAAGATGCTGTACCCATGACTTTGGGCTCTGAGTTCCGCGCTTTCGGCGCAAACCTCGCTGAGGAGCAGAAAACCCTGGTCAACGCTTCCGAGATGCTCCTTGAGCTCAACCTCGGCGCCACCGCGATCGGTACCGGTGTGAACACTCCTGCGGGCTACCGCGAAGCTGTCCTCGAGGCGCTGCGCGAGATCACCGATCTTCCCGTTTCCTCATCCCCGGACTTGATCGAGGCCACCAGCGACACCGGTGGCTATGTCATGGCGCACGGCGCAGTCAAACGCGCCGCGATGAAACTGTCCAAGATCTGTAACGATTTACGCCTGCTCTCCTCGGGTCCGCGCGCGGGCTTCAACGAGATCAACCTGCCAGAGCGCCAGGCCGGCTCGTCGATAATGCCTGCCAAGGTCAACCCCGTCATCCCCGAGGTAGTCAACCAGGTCTGCTTTAAGATCTTCGGTAATGACTTGACCGTCTCCATGGCCGCCGAGGCGGGCCAGCTGCAGCTCAACGTGATGGAACCCGTCATCGCAGAGTCGCTGTTCCAGTCCATCACCATGATGCGCAACGCTGCCAAGACACTGCGCGAGAAGTGCGTCGCGGGCATCACCGCCAACCCCGAAGTGTGCCAAGGCTACGTGGACAATTCCATCGGGATTATCACTTACCTCAACCCGTTCATCGGTCACCACAACGGGGATTTGGTGGGCAAGGAGGCCGCAGAGACGGGTCGCAGTGTGCGTGAGATCATCCTAGAGAAGGGGCTTCTCGACGAAGAAACGCTCAACAACGTGCTTTCCAAAGAAAATCTGATGCACCCGCAGTACCGGGGCAAGATTTACCTGGATGAGATGAAGTAATAGCTAGCCTCTTGCATGCGTGGGGTTGATCACGATCCATTCAAAATCCAATTGTTGATCGTACTTTTGTTTGATAATTGTCTGCGGAATATCCCTTCCCGGACAAGGACACTCACGCATGCTTGTTCTTCACATTGCTATTCTCTTCGGTGCCATCATTCTCGGCGCTCGCCTCGGTTCCATCGCGATCGGCTTTGCTGGCGGTCTCGGCGTTATTCTGCTTGGCATCACCGGTATGCACGTCACGGCCGATGACATTGCCTTTGATGTCATCGGCATCATCATGTGCGTCATCGCGGCGATCTCAGCAATGCAGCGCGCCGGCGGCATGGATTATCTCGTTCACATCGCCGAGCGATTCTTGCGCCGCAACCCAAAGCAGATCACCGTCTACGCACCAATTGTCACCTGGTTGATGACTGTTTTCGCAGGCACCGGCCACACTGCCTTCTCCACGCTGCCCGTCATCGTTGAGGTAGCCAAGGAAGGCAATGTCCGGCCTTCGCGCCCGCTATCTGTAGCCGTAGTGGCCTCCCAAATGGCCATCGTCGCATCGCCACTTTCAGCCGCAGTTGTTTACATGGCCTCACTGATCGAGCCACTTGGCGTAAGTTACCTTCAGCTGCTGGGTGTAATGATCCCGTCGACCTTCCTCGCGATTTTCCCAACGGCATGGCTGGCCAATCGTTTGGGCAAAGATCTTAACGACGACCCCGTGTATCAAGAGCGGCTCGAGAAGGGACTCGTCCGCAAGCCCCAGCCCGCGGCCGAGTACCGTGCACCTCGTGGAGCGAAAGCGTCCGTGGTCGTCTTCCTTATTGCGATTATCTCCGTGATGATCTATGCCACCTTGATCTCTGAGCAGCTGGGGTTGGTCAGCGACCCGACGATTCCTCGCAACGAAGCCATTATGGCGATCATGCTTTCCGCGGCGGCGATCATCGTCATAATCACTAAGATCCCAGCTGGCGAAATCTTGAACACCCAAGTGTTCAAGTCGGGCATGTCTGCTGCGGTGTGCGTCCTCGGTGTTGCATGGCTGGGCACGACTTTTATCAATCACTACCTCGAAGACATCCAGGTCATCGCCGGAAATGTCCTCCAGGCGCACCCGTGGCTACTCGCTGTCATCCTTTTCTTCGCGGCGTCCCTGTTGTACTCCCAGGCCGCAACGACTCGCGCCTTGATGCCGGCAGCCCTCGCGATGGGGGTCAGCCCGCTGACCGCGGTTGCGGCCTTCCCTGCAGTCTCTGCTCTCTTCGTCCTCCCGACGTATCCAACATTGCTGGCCGCAGTTGAAATGGACGACACTGGCTCGACCCGCATTGGCAAGTACGTGTTCAACCACCCATTCTTGATCCCGGGGGTGTTGTGCATTGCACTTTCTGTATTACTCGCCTATCTCTTCGGCTCCGTAATAATCTAGGAACATGCTGTCAGACGTTGATATCGCCCAAGCCCATCACCTTGAACCCATCACGGACATTGCCGAGAAGGCAGGAATCAGCCAGGACGCGCTGATTCCTTATGGCAAGTACATGGCCAAGGTTGACCTGAATCAGGTCACGCCCGCAGAAAAACCCGGCAAGATTGTTTTGGTTACCGGCGTATCACCCACACCAGCGGGGGAGGGAAAGTCCACCACATTGATTGGACTGACTGACGCATTGGCATCCCTTGGGCACAAGGCAATGGTGGCACTGCGCGAACCGTCACTCGGCCCAGTGATGGGTATCAAGGGAGGCGCCGCTGGTGGCGGCTATTCCCAGGTTGTGCCGATGGAGAACATCAACCTGCACTTCACCGGTGACTTCCATGCGATTACCTCGGCCAACAACACACTTGCCGCGATGATTGACAACCACATCCAGCAAGGTAACGCGCTTGGTATCGATCCGAGGAAGGTGACCTGGCAGCGCTGCCTCGATGTCAACGATCGTTCCCTGCGCCACGTTGTCACCGGCCTTGGTGGCCCAAAACAGGGCGTTCCTACCGAAACCAACTTCACCATCACCGCAGCCTCCGAGATCATGGCCGTTCTAGGCCTGGCCACCGACCTCGATGATCTCAAGCGTCGCCTCGGCGAGATTACCATCGGTTTCACCTACGATGACGTACCAGTTACAGCAGCGGATCTTCAAGCTCAAGGTGCCATGACGGCCCTGCTCAAAGAAGCCGTGAACCCCAACCTGGTGCAAACTCTCGGTGGCACCCCGGCGCTGATCCACGGTGGCCCATTCGCTAACATCGCTCACGGCTGCAACACGCTGATCGCTACCACCACCGCGCAGCAGTACGCCGATATCGTCCTCACCGAGGCTGGCTTCGGCTCCGATCTCGGTGCCGAGAAATTCTTCGATATCAAGGCGCACTACGGTGACCTCGATGTCGCGGGCGCCGTCGTAGTCACCACGATCCGCTCCATGAAATACAACGGCGGCGTCGAGCGAGATAAGCTCACTGAGGAAAACCTTGAGGCTCTCAAGGCAGGCATTGTCAACGTCGAGCGACACGTGGACAACATGCGCAAGTTCGGCGTCAAGCCTGTCGTGGCAGTCAACCTCTTCTCCAGCGATACGCAGGCAGAGCGAGACTTCATGCGGGCGTGGGCGAAGGAATTTGGCGTCGCTCTTGCCGAAGCCGATGTCTGGGCACAGGGCGGTGCGGGTGCCATCGAGCTAGCCGAAACCCTCTTAGACAACCTTGTTGATTCCTCGCATCAGCTCTACGACAGCGACAAGGGCGTCGAGGCCGCCATCGAGACAATTGCCCGCGAAATTTATCACGCCGACCGCGTCGAATACTCTCCAAAAGCACTGCAAGATTTGGAGACCATTAAACGCAACAGCTGGTATGCCATGCCCGTGTGTATCTCCAAGACGCAGTACTCATTCTCCGACGATGCCTCACTGCTCGGTGCACCAGAGGGTCACACATTGCATGTGCGTGAGTTACGGCCGCGCACAGGTGCAGGGTTCATCGTGGCAATGACAGGGAACGTGACGACGATGCCGGGGTTGGGGAAGAAGCCTGCCGCCATGGGCATCGACGTGGTCGACGGCAAGATCACCGGTCTATTCTGACGTGTCTGCCGTCGATCCCGGCCATCCGGGATACGGCGGTGGCGTGCCACCAAATTCAGGGCACATGTCCTGGAAAGAACACCACCCGCAGAGCTTGGATTTCTTGGTGCGGAAGGAGCCGGACTTACCATCGGCCTCGATCTTTGACCACAAGTCGCCTAAGTCGCGCTCGAAGTACTCAAGTTCTTCTTTCGATGGGGTAAGAATCATCGAATCTAACACCTTGAGATACATCAGACGCAGCTGCGAGGGCACCGTCTTAAACAAGCGCCAGTAGACAAGCGCGTAGAAGCGCATCTGAAATTGCGCGTCCTGTGAGTAACGGGGAAGTGGTTTCTTACCCGTTTTATAGTCCACAACGCGTACCTCCCCAGAAGGCGCAACATCTACTCGGTCGATGAACCCGCGCACAGGCACACCGTTGGGCAGGACTGTACTTACGTAAAGTTCCTGTTCCGACGAGTCAAAACCTTGGGGGTTTTCCATCTCAAAATAGCCACGGACAAGTGAGCGAGCCTCAACGAAAAACGCTGTCTCGTCGTCGACAAGCGATGCTATCTCTGGATCATCTGCAAGCATCTTCGACCAATTCGGCTTGATCCGCTTCACCGCGGCCGGATAGGTGCGCTCCTCCCGCGACCAGCTGTGCACGTCCTCCAAGACCGCGTGGACAAGCGTGCCGCGGATTTGGGCAAGCGTTTTTTCCTCGGGGATGCGGTCAATGGCGCGGAGCCGGTAGAGCAGCGGGCACTGATTGTAGTCGGAGGCACGGGAAGGGGAGAGCGCAATTGGTCGTGGTGTCATGATGGATTCCATCATAGAGGGTGCATAAAGTGGACAGACATGGACCACATACGCGACATGATCGAATTCATCTCGGCTTCGCCCTCGGCGTTTCACGCGGCAAGGGAAGTAGCTGACACCCTGGTGAGCCATGGGTTTGTGGAGGACCTCACGGCCTCACCCGGTGGGCACGTCTATGTTGACGGTGGGGCAGTGATTGCCTGGTGGATTCCGGACGAGCCCAATCCCTCGTTCCGGATTATCGGTTCGCACACGGATTCACCTGGTTTCATGCTCAAGCCGCAGCCAGACTTTAGCGCGCATGGTTTTCACCAGCTGGCGGTGGAGGTCTATGGTGGGCCGATTCTGGCTAGCTGGTTTGACCGCGAGCTGACCTTTGCGGGAAGGATTGTGCTAGCCGATGGCTCACAGCGATTGGTGAACACCGGTGCCGTGGCGCGGATTCCGCACCTGGCCATTCATCTGGAGCGATCCTCTGAGTTTAATCCTGATCGCCAGGTGCACATGCAGCCGATTTTGTCGGTGGCCGGTAAGGGGGCTGGCCAGGGGGAGGGCAACCCCGAATCGATCATGGACATCGTCGCTGAGGCCGCTGACGTGGACAAACACTATATTGTTTCCCACGAGCTGATCAGCGCAGATGCGGCCGAAGGGGAAGTCTTTAATGAGTTCTTGGCTGCGGGGCGCCTGGATAATTTGTCCAGCGTCTACGCCTCGATGCAGGCGTTGATTGATGCCAAGGATGATGCACAAGACATCCTGGTTATGGCGGCTTTTAACCATGAAGAGGTGGGCTCGCAAACAACCACAGGCGCAGGTGGCCCTTTACTTGAGCGCATCTTGATGAAAATTGCCAGGGAGTGGGGCGATCCAATGGATATGTTTGCTGCGAGCTCGCTCGTCTCTGCGGATGCGGCGCACTCGGTGCATCCAAATTATGCGGGCAAACACGACCCCACGCACCATCCGCTGATCAACCACGGCCCGGTATTGAAGGTCAACGCGAATCAGCGCTATGCATCGAATGCGGTCACCGAAGCCATGTGGATCAATGCGTGCCGCAGCGCCAATGTGCCGGTGCAGACGTTCGTGGGCAACAACGCAGTGCCGTGTGGTTCCACCATTGGTCCGATTTCTGCGACGCGCCTGGGAATTCCCACCGTCGATGTCGGGGTTCCGCTGTTGTCCATGCACTCAGCGCGTGAGCTCGCTGGGGTCCAAGACCAAATATGGTTTAAGCAAGCTCTTACGGCATACTTGACCGGACACTAAATTCGTCTCACACGCGCACTCTTTACGGAGGTCTTTCGCTTTTATGTACTCAGGCCCATTTCAAGCTGGCGACAAGGTCCAGCTCACCGATGCCAAGCGTCGCCACTTCACCATTGAGCTGGTGCCCGGAGCGAAGTACCACACCCACAAGGGACACATCGAGCACGACGACATCATTGGCGCCGACGAGGGCTCGGTGGTCAAATCAGCGATGGGCTCGGATTATCTCTGCTTCCGCCATCTTTTGGTCGACCATGTCCTGTCCATGCCACGTGGTGCCGCAGTGATTTACCCAAAGGATGCGGCCCAGATCCTTGTTGAGGGCGACATTTTCATGGGCGCCCGAGTGCTCGAAGCTGGTGCCGGATCTGGTGCCCTGACCATGTCCCTGTTGCGTGCCGTTGGCCCTGAAGGCCACGTGTTTTCCTACGAGATTCGCGACGATCACCTGCAATATGCCAAAGACAACGTCGAAGACTATTTCGGTGAGCATCCGAAGTGGTGGACTCCTCGCCTAGGGGACTTCGGCGAGGTCACCCAAGAAGATCTGGGCGGACCTGTCGATCGCGTGATCCTGGATATGGTTGAGCCCTGGCACTTCATTGACACGGTCAAAGACGTGCTCATTCCTGGCGGCGTATTCATGACCTATGTGGCCACCGTTCCTCAGCTGATGAACGTCATGGAAGGTATTCGCGAGGCCAAGTGCTTTACGGAACCTCGTGCATGGGAAACCTTGCTGCGCGAGTGGAAGGTCGAGGGCTTGGCTACTCGCCCGGAGCACCGGATGAATGCGCATACGGCTTTCTTGGTGTGGACTAGGCGTCTTGCAGACGGAGTCACGCCCCCTCGCCCGCAGCGAAAGGCACGTCGCTAAGCTTGAACCATGAGTTCCGAGGAAGCGCTGAATGAAAACCGTGACCTGCAGCGTCAGGTTCAATCCTTAAGTTCGCGAAATGCGAAGCTTGCGCAGCTGCTGAAGCAGTCGCGCGATCAATTAAAGGATTTGCACGCCCAGGTTGATGCGCTGGGTGAACCGGCATCGACCTACGGCATTTACCTCTCTGGCTCTAACCGGGGCAGGGAAGCAGAGGTTTTTACCAGTGGCCGCCAGATGCGCCTTCTAGTCTCGCCGAATGTTGAACCAGGAACCTTGGAGCCAGGCGCACTGGTCCGCTTGGGAGAGGGGTCTGTCGTGGTCGAGGCCTGCGGTTTTAGCGATACTGGCACGCTTGCCACCCTGATTGAAAAAGTGGGTACCGATCGCGCGATCGTGGCCGATCAGTTGGGCAACGAGTCGCTGGTGCATCTGACCCACCCGATGCGTGCCACCTCTCGGGCAGGCGATACAGTCCTCATCGACGCGAAGGCAGGATTCGCCGTTGAGCGCGTAGACAAGACCGAAGTGGCGCAGCTTTCCTTGGAGCAGATTCCGGACATTACCTACGATGACATCGGTGGCCTTGGCCCCCAGATTGAAACGATCAAGGACTCCGTCGAGCTCCCATTTTCTCACCCGGATTTGTACCGCAAGTACGACCTGCACCCCCCGAAAGGGTTGTTGCTCTACGGTCCTCCGGGATGTGGCAAGACGCTGATTGCCAAGGCCGTGGCGAACTCGCTTTCGCAACGGATCGGTGACGGAGGCAAGGCCTACTTCCTCAACGTCAAGGGGCCAGAGCTCTTGAACAAGTTCGTCGGCGAGACCGAGCGACGCATCCGTCTGATCTTCGAGCGCTCGCGAGAGCTCGCCAGCGACGGTCGTCCTGTGATCATCTTCTTCGACGAGATGGAATCCATCTTCCGCACCCGCGGTTCCGGTGTTTCCTCCGATATGGAAACCACCGTCGTGCCGCAGTTGCTCACCGAAATCGATGGCGTTGAAGGCATCTCCAATGTCATCGTCATCGGCGCAACGAACCGCGAAGAGCTCATTGATCCGGCAATTCTGCGCCCCGGCCGCCTGGATATCAAGGTGCGTATCGATCGTCCTGGCAGAGAAGAATCCGCCGATATCTTCTCCCGCCACCTCACCGAAGATGTCCCGCATGAGAGCACGATCGAAGAGCTTATCGACGCAGGCGTGAGTGCTTTGTTCGCGCCGCGGCCATATGTACGCCTGGAAATGATCGACGGTTCCGCTGAAGTCCTGAATTATTCAGAGTTCGTTTCTGGTGCCATGATTGCCAATATTGTCGATCGCGCAAAGAAGTTGGCCATCAAGGACCACATCGCGGGAGTTAGCGAAATGGGTCTGAATGCCGGCCATCTTCGCGCCGCCGTGACCGCTGAGCAAGACGAGAGCGAAGACCTTCCCAACACCGCCAGCCCCGATGAGTGGTCGCGGATTACGGGGCGCCAGGGCAAGCGCGTAATTTCGGTGGAAGTCGTCGGCTAATCGGGGCTGATCGGCTAGTGTGTAATCCATGACACGCTTCATGGGAACTGAGACTGAGTACGGAATTGCAACACCGAGTCAACCCGAGGTGAGTCCGATAGTCACCTCGACCCATGCGGTGGTGGCTTATGCAGCGATGAATACCGGTGCCCGCTCGCGCTGGGATTACGAAGATGAGGCTCCGTTGCAAGATGCCCGCGGATTCAACCTCAAGCGCTACCACACGGTCCCAGTTGTGGAGCCGGACGCCGTTGGTGTTGCCAATGTAGTCACCACCAACGGCGCCCGCTTCTACGTCGACCACGCGCACCCCGAGTACGCCTCGCCAGAGGTACCTGATGCTTGGCAGGCCATGATTTACGATGCCGCAGGCGACCACATTTTGAACACCGCTGTAGAGAATATCCAGACGCTCTACGATCAGGGTGTCTCTGTGTTGAAGGGCCACGAGCCTTGTCCTCCGCTGAAGATATACAAGAATAACGTCGACGGCAAGGGCGCATCCTACGGCTCGCATGAGAACTATCAGTACTCTCGTGCCACCAATTTTGAGGAGTTGACCAAGGCGCTCATTCCATTCTTCGTCACCCGTCAGGTCATCATTGGCGCCGGCCGCGTCGGCATTGGTCCTGAAGGCGAGCAAGACGGCTTCCAGGTGTCCCAGCGCGCTGACTACTTTGTGCAGGAAATCTCGCTGGAGACCACCCTGAACCGTGGCATCGTGAACACCCGCGACGAACCTCACGCGAACGCGCTGAAGTACCGTCGCCTGCACACGATTATCGGCGACGCAAACATGTCCCAGTACTCCAATTTCATGAAGTTGGGCATGACCAAGCTTGTTATTGACGCCATTGAGAACGAGGTCGATTTCACAGATCTCGCTCTCGTCGAAAGCGTTGAAGAACTCAAGCGCATCAGCCACGACCCAACGTTGACGCACAAGCTCAAGCTCAAGGACGGTCGAGAACTTACCGCCATTGACATCCTCCGCATCTACCGCGACCGCGTTGTGGCCACCGACGAGGTGGACACCAAGGTCATCGAGCTTTGGGCCGAGCTTCTCGACGACCTCGAGCGCGATCCCTTGTCCACCGCGGATCGCCTCGACTGGACCGCAAAATATGCCCTGATCAAGGGCTACTTAGACCGCGGGGTCAGCATTTCTGACCCGAAAATCAAGCTCATTGACCTGCAATACTCGGACATTGACCCGAAGAAGTCCCTGTATCACGCACTCGTGCGCGCGGGCCGGATGAAAACTTTGGTCTCGGCAGAAGAGATTGAGCGTGCTGCCCACGAAGCGCCCGAATCTTCGCGCGCGTACTTCCGCGGACGCGTCAGCGAGAAGTTCGGCGACGATGTCATTGCTTCGAGCTGGCAGACCGTGATTGTCAAATACTCCGAGGGCACCGCGAAAATTGCGATCACGGATGTAGATAAGTTCACCGGCGAGGAGATGAGCGAGATTTTGAATAACTCGGCCACGACAGATGAACTCATTGCGGCCCTCGAGGAGATTAATCAGAGCCCAACCTACTACCACACTCATCATGAGCGTGATCACATTAATAAGCCACATTCGCACTAGTTCACGATTAGTGTGGAATGAAGACAAAACGCTTAGACCATAGTTGAAGAAGCTGAAGGAGAACTCATGGCACAGCAACAAGTCCACGGAAACACTGGTGGCGGCGACGACCCGATCGACGAAACCCAGGCCGGTCAGGTACAGATCAACACCACTGGTACAGATGACCTACTCGACGAGATTGACGGTCTGTTAGAAACGAACGCAGAGGAGTTTGTGCGCTCCTACGTTCAAAAGGGTGGACAGTAAACCGCATGTCCACAGTTCATACCCGCCGCATCATGGGCGTGGAAACAGAGTTTGGTATCACAGCCATCCGTGATGGACAAGCAGCGCTTTCGCCGGAGGAGGTAGCTCGCTACCTGTTCCGCCCGATCGTCGCGAAGCATTCTAGCTCTAACATTTTCACCCCGTCTGCGGCCCGACTCTACCTCGACGTCGGCTCACATCCTGAGTACGCGACTGCCGAGTGCGACGACCTGACTCAGCTGCTTAACCACGACAAGGCGGGGGAGAAGATCTTCCACAACCTTGCGCTTCAAGCAGAGCAGGCGCTTGCCGACGACAAAATCGGCGGGCAAGTTTACTTGTTCAAAAACAACGTGGACTCGAAGGGTAATTCCTACGGTGCCCACGAAAACTACCTGATCAGCCGCGAGATGGTGCTGAAGTCTTTCGGCAAGCAGCTGCTGCCCTTTATGATTACGCGCCAACTTATCGCTGGGGCCGGTCTGATCAAGGACGGTCGCTTCGTGTTGTCACAACGCGCAGACCAGGTGTGGGAGGGTGTTTCTTCAGCAACTACGCGTACCCGCCCGATCATTAATACCCGAGATGAACCTCATGGTGATTCGCATCGGTTCCGCCGAATGCACGTGATCGTCGGGGATTCGAACATGGCCGAGCCGACCTTTGCGTTGAAGGTGGGCTCGACCCTGTTGGTCATTGAGATGCTCGAGGCAGGCTTTGCCCTGGAAAACTTCGAGATGGAAAACCCAATCTTGCACATTCGCGAGATTGCCGACGACGCCACAGGTTCCACGCAGCTCGACCTTGTCGGCGGGGGCACGGTCACCGCGCTTGAGGTCCAGCAGTCCATTTTGGCCTCTGCGAAGAAGTGGCTTGAGGTCCGCCCCGATGAGGGCACTTCGAATGAGGAAATGGGCCGCGTCATTGATCTGTGGGAGCGCACTCTCAACGCAATTGAGACGCAGGATTTCTCCTCGGTGAACACCGAAATCGACTGGGTAATCAAGCGCACCTTGCTAGACAGGTACCGCACGAAGTTGGGGCTCGGACCCGAGGAAGGGTACGACCACCCTAAGCTGCAGCAAATCGATCTGACTTATCACGATATCCACCCCGAGCGCAGCTTGTTCTACCTGTTGCAGCGCAAGGGCGCGGTGAAGCGCTGGACTACCGACGAGGCCATTGCACATGCCGTAGACACGGCCCCGGAGACCACCCGCGCAACATTGCGTGGCAAGTTCCTGGCAGCCGCCGAAAAGTACAACGCCTCGATCTCCGTCGACTGGGTCCATCTGAAGGTGGATCGCCCAGAGCCTAAGGTCGTTGAAATGCTGGATCCTTTCGTCACCGAGGACCCTCGAGTCGACGAGTTGATTGAGTATATGAAACACAATTCACAACCTCAGGACGGCACCGAATCCTAAGCGAAAGGGCAAGTGATGAGCGCAGAAGACGCATCAGTGGAAAGACTGACCAATCTCACGTTTGCCCTGCTTGGGGCCGAGTCTCCTCGGAGCTATGAGTGGGTCCATGCCCACGTCGATGGATACGATCGTGACCTTTCCGAGGCAACCTTTCACAAGAAGCTAACTCGTGATGTTGCCTCGCTGCGCCGCGCTGGTGTTCCCGCTCGGATGGAGGGAGGGACAGTCTGGGTAAACAAGGACACCTACGAACTCCCGCCTATCGAGTTCACAGAATCTGAGGCTGCGGTCTTAGGTCTTGCCGGGGATCTGGGGCAACAGGGCAGTCTCGGCGCATTCGCACGCTCGGGCTGGACAAAGCTTGCGGCCTCCGGTGCCACCCGCACCTTCGATGATGGCCCGCTGACCTCGGTGGATAACGATGTCCTTCGCGTCCCAGCGGAAACTGTGCAAGCGGTGACGGCGTGCGTACGCAATCAGCAGCGGATGAGTTTTAAATACCAGCCCACACCTACTGCCGAAAAGCAGCGTCGCGTAATGGATCCTTGGGGAATTGTCGCGCTGAACAATCGCGCCTATGTCGTCGGCTGGGATGTCGAGCGCCAAGCGGAGCGCAGTTTCCGTGCCCTGCGAGTCACCGACGTCAAGCGGCTCCGCACCGATGAATTCGTCCCGGCCACTCGTCCTCTCCAGGAAGTGGTGGAGGATTCGCTGCGCGGCCCGCTTGTCAATGCAACCGTGAAAGTCTCCGAGGGCAAGGCCCACGAACTCGTCGATAAGGGCACTCGCAACGGTGACACCGTGACTTTCACAGACGTAGAGCGTGACTGGTTTGTTCGGACTGCTGCGAGTTTTGCACCCGATGCCGTGGTTATCGAACCGGAAGATGTTCGCGCAGACGTTATCGCACTGCTGAAGAAAGCGGAAGGATCTCATGGATAATCCATCCAAAATGCAAAGCTTGGTCAACTCCTTAAACTTGATCCCATATCTGAAACAACATCCGAATTCCACAGTGATGGAAGTTGCCCGTGATCTCAACGCAGAGCCTGCCGACATCATGGACGCGTTCCGTCGCCTCCATCTGACCGGAATTGGCAATGGTCCCGGAGAAATGATTGATCTTGTCGCGGACTGGACCGGCGTCACCGTGATCAACGATCAAGGCCTAGACAAGCCTCTGCGCTTAACACCCACAGAAGCAAGCGCCCTGCTGCTGACTTTGGAGTCATTGGAAACTCTGCCCGGCCTCGTTGATCAGCAAGCGGTCACCTCCGCCGCAGACAAACTTCGCAACGTGTTGGGCAACGCCGGCATCGATGATTCCGTTGCAGGTCAAGACGGCGCCGTTGCAACCGTCATCGCCCAGGCCATCGCAGAAGGCCACAAACTATCCATCACCTACCGCTCAGCGTCTTCCGACACCTCGTCGGTCCGCGAGGTCAGTCCGCAGCGCCTCTTCCACCGCGACGGCCAAACCTACCTCAACGCATGGGACGGCACAACCAGCAAGAGCTACCGCTTCGATCGCATCAGTGAAGCATCGCTTCTCGACGAGAAAAGCACCGCCCCCACCCAGAAATTCGACGACACCGACCCTTTTGGCTTCTCCGACGACCAATTCGCCGAGTTGCTGATCGCTCCAGAGGCGACATGGCTGAGCGAATATTGGGAGATTGAACTCGGTGAGGAAACGGACTCAGGTTGGTTCAGTGCGCAAATGACTTATGGCAGCGAGGACTGGTTGGTGCGCTTTTGTTTGAGTCAGGCTGACCGGATTCGCGTGCTCTCACCTCAAACGATCGCAGATGAGATAACGAAACGAGCAATTGGCGCGCTGGAGGGATATGATCATTCGAACAACGACGTTTAGCTGTTAAGTTAGAACTCAACGGCAAGGCATCACTTACTTTGAAAGGGCTTTCACATGCCAAACCTTGGTGCAACGGAAATCATCCTCATCCTCGTTGTTATCTTGCTTCTCTTCGGTGCAAAGAAGCTGCCTGACTTGGCGCGTTCCGTAGGTCGCTCCGCTCGCATCTTCAAGTCCGAAGTCAAGGAAATGAAGAACGAGGACGAAGTACAAAATCAGGGCCAGATCGCAGCAACGCAGCAGCCAGAGCAGGATTTCTGGGATCGCCCAGAAAACCAGCCAGGCCAGCAGGCGCAGGCACCTCAAGCCCCACAGGCGCAGGCACCTCAGCAGCAGCCTAACCAGCACCCACAGCAGAACCCTCAGAATTAAGTTTCGTGGCTGAGCAAAAAACCAGGAGCAAGAAGAGGAAAAAGAACCCAACCGGCACGATGGCCCTAAAGGAACACCTTGAGGAACTTCGTCGTCGTTTGATCATCTCCATGGTGGCAATTGGCATCGGCGCCATCATCGGCTTCATCTGGTATCAAAACGCGCCTTTTGGCATGATGTCACTCGGTGAAATCATTCGCCGACCTTATTGCAACCTGCCTCAAGATCTGCGAGTCTCCTTCGGCGAGAATGAGGAATGTCGCCTGCTGGCAACAAGCCCATTCGAAATGTTCATGCTTCGTTTGAAGGTTGGTGCACTTGCCGGCTTGGTGCTGTCTTCTCCGATTTGGCTGTCCCAGATCTGGTTCTTCATCACTCCCGGTTTGGTCCGCAAAGAGAAGCGCTACACCTTTATCTTCGTGGCTTTGGCCGTCACACTGTTCGTTGCAGGCGCACTGCTCGCGTACTTCATCTTGGATGTTGGTCTTGAGTTCCTGCTTTCGATGGGCGACCAGTTCCAAACAGCGTGGCTGACTGGTGATAAGTATTACAGTTTCGTCCTCGGACTCACGGTGATCTTTGGTGTCAGTTTCGAGGTCCCTCTGATCATCATCATGCTGAACATCATCGGTGTGCTCGAATATGAGCATGTCAAGGGCAAGCGCCGCATCATCATCGTTGTGATCTTCATCTTCGCAGCGTTCATGACACCAGGCCAGGACCCTTACTCGATGGTCATCCTGGCAATTGCAATCAACATCTTGGTTGAAATGGCCTTCCAGTTCTGTCGCATCAACGACAAACGCCGGGCGAAGTCGCGCCCCGATTGGATGGACCTTGACGACGATGCGTCTTCCGCACTCGGCGACGAAGAAAAGCCAGGCGGAATCTCAGCTCCACAACCAGTGGAGCGCGCAACGCCTATTTCAACGACTCCGGCTTCCAACCCACCTATTACAACCGCTAAGAAGGACCTCCCCTCGAGCGACTATTTTGACGATGTCCTCTAATGTAGGGGCATGACACTTACGCACTTGGATGAGTTCCGCGCTAGTCGGAAGTTTCCCCTCGATGAGTTTCAAATCGAGGGCTGCACCGCGGTCGAACAGGACCGCGGTGTTTTGGTGTGTGCCCCCACAGGTGCCGGAAAGACTATCGTCGGCGAGTTCGCGGTATCGCTGGCTCTGCACCGTGGGACAAAGTGCTTTTACACCACGCCGATTAAGGCCTTGAGCAACCAGAAGTACCACGACCTCGTCGAAGAGCATGGGGAAGAAGCAGTCGGGCTGCTTACCGGTGATGTCAGCATCAATGGTTCTGCGGAAATCGTCGTCATGACCACCGAGGTGCTGCGCAATATGATTTACGCGCAGTCGCCCACGCTAGATCGTTTAGCCTATGTGGTCATGGATGAAATCCACTACCTCGCCGACCGCGATCGCGGTGCTGTGTGGGAAGAAGTCATTCTCAACCTTGATGAGTCAGTTTCCATTATCGGTCTGTCCGCCACAGTGTCGAACTCCGAGGAGTTTGGCGAGTGGCTGACCACCGTGCGCGGTGATACCGCCGTCATCGTTTCGGAACACCGTCCGGTCCCGCTGAGCCAGTACATGATGGTGGGCAAGCAGATCTACCCGCTTTTCGAGCCCGGCGAAGACGGCCGAGTCAACCGGGAACTGGAGCGAAAGATTGCCCGCCTCGAGTCCGGTGTCGCTGAAGAAGGCCGGGATGATTATGAGCAAGGCAAGGGCTTCCGTGCCCGTTCGGCAGGAAGGCGCAGCGGTGCAGATCGGACCCAGGACCGTTTCCTGCCAACTGGCCGCCCCGAGGTGATTCGTGCTTTAGGTAGCAAGGACATGTTGCCGGCGATTGTGTTCATCTTCTCTCGCGCGGGCTGTGACGGTGCTTTGTTCCAGTGCGTGCGCTCGCGGATGCAGTTGACTACGCCTGAAGAGGCGGAAGAGATTAAGGCCATCGTCGATAAGGGCGTGGAAGGCATCCCCGCTGAAGACCTTGAGGTGCTGAACTTCCGTCAGCTCCGCACTGCATGGTCGCGGGGCTTTGCTGCGCACCACGCAGGTATGCTGCCGGGCTTCCGCCATATTGTCGAGGAGCTCTTCGTCAAGGGGCTGGTGCGCGCGGTGTTCGCCACCGAGACGCTGGCTCTGGGAATCAATATGCCGGCGCGCACCGTCGTGCTGGAAAAGTTGGTCAAATTCGATGGGGAAGCCCATGTTGATCTCACTCCCGGTCAGTACACGCAGTTGACTGGGCGTGCTGGCAGGCGTGGCATCGATGTGTTGGGCAACGCGGTGGTGCAGTGGGCGCCTGCGATGGACCCGCAGGCCGTAGCGGGGTTGGCCTCAACTCGGACGTATCCGCTCATTTCTACCTTCACACCTGGGTACAACATGGCCATCAACTTGCTGGCCATGAACGGTTACGACGATTCGCTACGCCTGATTGAGAAGTCTTTCGCCCAGTACCAAGCCGACGGCTCCGTCGTCGGTGAGGTCCGAGAAATCGAGCGGGCCCAGTCGAAGGTGAACAAGCTGCGCGCGCAGCTCGACAAAGATATTTCCTCCTTCGCGCCGACTTCCGACGATGCCGCAGACGAGCTAGTCGAGTACATGGAGCTGCGCCGCGAACTTTCGGAGGCAGAGAAGGACGCGAAGCGCTTCGCCGTCGACGACAGGCAACAGGAAACCGAGAAGATCCTTTCTCGCCTGCGCGTCGGTGACGTGATTGCCCTTCCTTCCAAGAAGCGGCCTGAGCTGGCAGCGGTGGTCGCCCCCGCAGGTAAGCAGCACGATCCGCGGCCGTGGATTACCACTGAGCGGGGCTGGTCGGGCCGCATCGACAGTGCTGCGTTCCGGAACCCGCCAGTGGTAGTTGGCCATATTAAGGTCCCTCGCCACGTCAGTGATCAACCGCGCAGGCATACGCGCCGGATCGTCGATCAACTGCACAAGGGGCAGTTCAACGCACCGAAGAAACTGAAAGAACAGGCTCGCGTGCGCCCGACGAAGCAGATGGTTGCGCTGCGTGAAGCCATCCGCGAGCATCCGGTGCATTCCTGGCCCGCGACGGACCGGGAGATGCTGGCCCGCGTTGCCAATGAGTTGGTTCGTGAGCAGAGCAAGCTAGACAAGCTGGAGGCCAGCGTTGATCGTGCCACCGATACTCTCGGCCGCCACTTCGAGCGCATTATCGGGTTGCTCACAGAGCTGAATTACGTGGACATCGTTGATGGCGAGGCACAGATCTCAGACGAAGGCGAGCGGCTGGCACAGATCCACAACTCTTCTGACCTATTCGTGGCTCAGTGCCTGCGCCGCGGCATTTGGAATGAGCTCGATCCGGCAGAGCTCGCCGGTGTGACCTCTTTGTGCGTGTTTGAAAACCGCAAGACAACGGGCGGATCGGCAGAGGCCGCGACCGATCGCATGGCTGACGCAATGAACGATACGATCCGGATCTACCAGGAGCTTATTGCCGACGAGCAACGCCACCAGCTGCCACTGACGCGCGAACCAGAGTCTGGATTCGCCTTGGCTATCCACCAATGGGCGGCCGGCGCACCGCTCGGGTATTGCCTCGCGGCGGCGAAAGAGTCCGGTGCGGAGCTCACCCCGGGCGATTTCGTGCGTTGGTGTCGCCAGGTGATCGATCTTCTCGAGCAGATTGCCAAGACCGGTTACACCGATGGGATCAAGCGTTCAGCGCGCTCCGCGGTCGGTGCGATTCGCCGTGGCGTAGTGGCTATCGGAGATTAAGGTGCCCGATCAGCGCAATCGTGGCTAGGTGAAGGTTGAGATTGAAGGGGTCTGTAATCATCGATTGCACACCCACAATCTTGCCGTCCACAAACACAGGCCCGCCGGAGTCGCCCTTAATTGCTGCATTAACGTTGAAGATCATCCCTCCACGGCGCACCGTCGTCTTCATATCCCGCGAGGTTGAGAAGGGAACAGGGAAGAGGTAGCGTCCCGCGCGGATCCGATAGGTACCGTCACGACGTTCCGTGCCACCCAAGCCCACCGTGGCCGTTGCTGCACCGAGTCTGGGCGCTGGGCCGAGTTCGGGGTAGGAGTCGTCGCCAAGCGAAATGCTTGTAGGCAGGGTCAAAAGGGCGACGTCGGTGCCCGAAAAAATCTTCTTGTCGGTGTAAATCAGTCGGCGCCCCGCGACCCAGACATAAGTGTTGTAGGTCTCTTCGCGGAAGAAGTGCGCGCAGGTGAGCACCGTATTTGGGGTGATCAGGGTGCCGGTGCAATAGCGATTGCCATTGGTAATCCGGACAAGTGTTGAGGTGAGCACGCCACCCAGACTACCCCGAAGTGGCAACGGGTCTACCATAATCTTTATGAGCACATCTATCGAGACCACCTTTCCCCAATCCCTGTACACGCAGCGCATCACGCGCGCCCAGGAGCTGTGCCAACAGCGCTCGCTCGCCGGCGTGATTGTGGGCACCGGCCCCGAGCTCGCCTATCTCACTGGCTCGTGGATTTCCTCCCACGAGCGGCTCACGGCGCTGACAATCCCAGCCACAGGCCGTCCGCGCCTGGTTGCGCCCATGACCGATATTGGCACACTTACGCTCGAGGGCGTGGACATTATCGGTTGGCAAGATGGCGACGCAGTCTACGAGCTCGCCGTCGCCCCGCTGGGCAGCGGTACGGTCGGGCTTGGCTCCTCGCTGACGGCCGATCACGTCTTCAGGTTGCAGTCGCTTCTCGACGAGAAAAGCACCGCGAAAAACTCGACTGTCCTGGCCACGGACGTACTCGCAGAGTTGTTCATGTCCAAAGATGCCGCCGAGCTGGATCAGCTTCGCTTCGCAGGCCGCGCCATTGACCGAGTGCATGCGCAGGTGCCGTCCCTGCTGCGTGCGGGCCGAACCGAGCGCGAAGTTGCTGCTGATCTGGAGCAACTGATCTTGGAAGAGCACGACGTGGTGGATTTCGTCATTGTCGGCTCTGGCCCAAATGGGTCCAACCCGCACCATTTGTTTTCTGACCGAGTGCTGGAAGAAGGCGACCCAGTGGTAGTTGATATCGGGGGCACCGTGGGCGTGGGCTATCACTCCGATTCCACGCGCACCTACCAGGTGGGAGAGGTAACAAACGAAGAGTTCCTGCGTGCTTATAGCGTGCTGCAGCGGGCGCAGCAGGCGGCGTGCGATGCGGTTCGCCCAGGTATTACCGCAGGTGAGCTGGATGCAGTGGCACGTGACATTATCACTGAGGCCGGTTTCGGGCAGTGGTTTACTCACCGCCTTGGCCACGGAATCGGCCTGGCAATGCACGAGGCCCCGTTCATAATTAAGGGCAGCGACGTGGAGATTCAGGAGGGGATGTCGTTTTCCATCGAGCCGGGAATTTATAAGCCAGGCGAGTGGGGAATAAGGATTGAGGACATTGTTGTTGTAACGTCTACAGCAGTAGAAAACTTAAACTTTCAAACAAAGGATCTTCAATGACCACTCAAGCACTCTTCGTCGGTCATGGCTCGCCAATGAACGCCATCGAAGACAACACCTTTACCCGCACGTGGGCCGAAATGGGCAAGACCATGGCGCCACGCGCCATCCTGTCTGTATCCGCCCACTGGTACACCCGCGGCACCGGCGTCACCGCCATGACCGATCCGAAAACCATCCACGATTTCTGGGGCTTTCCACCCGAGCTCAACGCAGTTGAATACCACGCGCCAGGTGACCCAGAGATCGCTGAACTGGTCTCCGACATTGCGAAGCCGACCATTGTCGAGCAAGATTTCAACTGGGGTCTCGATCACGGCACTTGGTCTGTGCTCAAGCACATGTTCCCAGAAGCAACCATCCCGGTGGTGCAGCTTTCTATCGACGGCACCAAACCTCTCGAGCACCACATCAACTTGGGCCAGAAGCTAGCCCGCCTGGCCGAAGAGAACAACGTGCTCATCGTTGGCTCTGGCAACGTCGTACACAACCTGTCCATGGTGCAATGGCAGGCAGGCGATACCGGCTTCGGCTGGGCCGACTCTTTCGATGAAGCTGCCGCTGAGCTCATGGCCACCGAGCCAGAGCGCCTAGCCGCCTTGGAATCGCATGAGGCCTACCAACGCGCCGTGCCCACTCCCGACCACTTCTTGCCTCTGGCCTATATCGCAGGTGCAGCCTCTGCGCTCAAGGACACCGAGGTGGGCGAATTTAACAAGCAGCGCACCATGGGTTCGCTGTCGATGACCGGTTTCACCGTTAACTCGACAAACTAAAGCAAAGTACCTCCCAGTACACTTGCGTGCACGAACTCTGGACCAATCTTGGTACTCGGCGGCACAAGCGATATCGGCATCGAAGTCGCCCAGCTCCTGTGCGCTGGGCGCGATGTCGTGCTGGCGGCGCGTCGCCCCGAGGCGCTCGAAGCCAACATTGAGCTGCTGCGCACGGCCGGAGCAACCAATGTCCGCTCGGTGGCTTTTGAGGCGACCGATCTCAACTCCCACCGAGACTTAATCCGCGATGCCCAGCCAACTACTGCCATTGTCAGCTTCGGAATTCTTGGCGACCAACAGCGCGCCGAGGTCGATGAGCACCACGCCGCAGAGATCGCCACGGTAGACTACCTCGCGCAGGTCTCTGTCCTTACCGTCCTAGCGGATGAAATGACTTCCGGTGACATCATCGCGTTTTCCTCGATTGCAGGCTGGCGCGCGCGGCGAGCGAACTATGTTTATGGCTCCACGAAAGCAGGCCTCGATGCTTTCTGCCAAGGCTTAGCAGATCGCCTCCACGGCACAAATCTCCGCTTAATCACGGCGCGCCCGGGCTTTGTCATCGGGTCGATGACCGAAGGAATGAAACCAGCAATCATGTCGGTGACTCCCGATGTCGTTGCTGAGCACGTTGTATCGGCGATGTCTAAGAAGGGCAGTCGCACTGTATGGATTCCCCGGCAGCTTCAGCTTCTGGCGTGGGTGATGAATCTCGTTCCTCGCCCCATCTGGCGCAAAATGCCCCGCTAGTACACCCAAAACTCTCAACATGCCCACAGCAACCCCCGGTAGATACTTAAGCAGCGGGGAAGGTAGTCTGGCACCATGCCTGTAGTGCTTGTATATGTGCTCGTCGAACTGATCGCGTTTATCGCTTTAGGTGCATGGATTGGATATGGTTGGGCCATCCTCGCCGCCGTCGGATTGATGCTGTTCGGTTCGCTTTTCGCTAGCATCTCCCTGCGCCGCACGTTGGCGTCCGCGAGCGCTCCTCAGGCGAACTCCGGTCGAATTGCAGGCGACACAGCTCTGATCATGGCGGGTTGGGTGCTTAGCTTGGTTCCCGGCCTTGTGTCGTCGATAATTGGGCTCTTGCTCGTCTTTGGTCCAACTCGCGCCATCATTCGTCGCAGTGCTGCTCGTCGATTGACTAGTGGGATCGAGGACTTCGGCGTGCGCATGTATCAGCAGTCTCCCATGGCTCAGCAGCACACGCAGTACGGTTCTTTCAGCGATGCGAGCGCACGACGCGAACATCCATCGCAGGGTTATACTCACCCCATGGATCGAAGTGATATCAATGACATGGTGATAGACGAAGAGGAAATCAAAGAATGGTCTAAGAGCGTTGACCCGGACGATTTCAAGGACGGTAAATGATCCTTCTCGCCCGGCTTCTTCTAGCCGCGGTTTCTGGGATCCTTGTTTACGTCTCCAATGAGCCTATCGGCTGGTGGGGCGGAGGCATCCTGGGGATCGCGCTCTTTTATGCCTCCCTCGTTCCATGGAAACAGCACCGTCCCTCAGCTTGGGCCGGTGCTTTACTCGGGTTTACCCACGCTCTGGTTCTTTACCTGTTCCTGCTGCCGTGGATCGGAGAGTTTGTAGGGAACCTGCCGTACATCGCACTCTCGATCGTCTTGGCACTCTATGCCCTCGCTACCGGCGCTTTCGGAGTCTTGATCGCGCGCAGAAAGTGGGGCTTTATCGCCTTTCCCTTCATCTACTTGGCCGTCGAATTCGCCCGTTCGTCCTTCCCCTTCGGCGGGTTCGCCTGGGTGCGCCTCGCCTGGGGCCAAATCAATGGCCCTCTCGCCGACCTCTCTCCGTGGGGCGGGCCGGCCTTGGTCACCCTCGCCACGGCAATCATCGGCTGTGGCATCGTAGGCCTTTTTACTTCACTACGTGGGGGAATCACCGCCATCGCAGTGCCACTCGTCCTTGCAGTCGGCGCCGGATTCTTCGTGAACAATCCCGATCACACCACGGGCGAGGTCACTGTTTCCGCAGTTCAGGGCAACGTCCCGCGCATGGGTCTTGACTTCAATGCGCAGCGCCGAGCCGTCCTGGCCAACCATGCGCGCGAAACTCATAAGCTCGCAGAGTCCGGCGAAGAGCCCGACCTTGTCATCTGGCCCGAAAATTCTTCTGACGTCAATCCGTTCACAGATCCACAAGCACGCTCGCTTATCGACGACGCCGTCGCCGCCATTGATGCCCCCGTCCTTGTAGGCACGATTACGCGCGACGAAGTGGGCGACAGAAACACGATGGTCGTGTTTGACCCAGAGACGGGCACAGGAGACCACCACAATAAGATCTACCTGCAGCCATTCGGCGAATATATGCCGATGCGTGACTTTTTAAGAATGTTCTCCGAGTACGTTGACCTTGCCGGAGACTTCAAACCGGGCGACGGCAACGGCACTGTGACTATGCGCGGGATTGTTGTCGGCATTGCAACCTGCTACGAAGTCATCTTCGATGCGGCATTCCGTGACGCTGTGCTCAATGGTGCGCAGATCCTGACCACGCCAACGAACAACGCTACTTTCGGCTTCACAGACATGACTTATCAGCAGCTGGCCATGAGCCGGATGCGAGCAATCGAGCTTGACCGGGCGGTTGTCGTTGCGGCAACGTCTGGTGTCTCAGCGATCGTGCACCCAGATGGGACAGTCTCCCAGGAAACTGGAATGTTTGAGGCGGGCACCCTGACAGAGACGTTGCCACTGCGTGATTCTGTCACCTTTTCTGCACGATACGGTCAAATAATTGAATGGATTCTCGTTGCTATGGGCGTATTATTGATGTTTGCATCGGTCGTCTTACGCAAGCGCAGGTAAGCTCATGCGTAGATCACACCACCCGAAATAAAAGGAGCCCGGAACGTTGTCCAAGGTTAGTGACTCAACGCTGGTAATCATCCCCACCTATAACGAGGTAGAGAACCTCCCACTTATCGTGGGCCGTGTGCGTAAGTCCACTCCGCAGGTGGATATCTTGGTGGTCGACGATAGCTCCCCCGATGGGACGGGCGAAAAGGCAGACGAACTAGCCGCGCAGGATGACAGCATCAATGTGCTGCACCGTGAAACCAAAGACGGTCTCCTTGGCGCGTACATCGCTGGCTTCGAGTGGGGCCTGGAAAAGGGCTACGAAGTCCTAGTTCAAATGGATGCGGACGGCTCCCATGCTCCTGAGCAACTTCACCTCCTGCTTGAGCAGATCGACGATGGCGCCGACCTCGTTATCGGCTCCCGTTACGTCGAGGGTGGCAAGGTTGTGAACTGGCCAAAGCAGCGTTACCTTTTGTCCAAGGGTGGCAATCTGTACATTTCTCTCGCCCTCACCGGCGATATTAAGGACATGACGGCTGGATACCGCGCGATTCGTCGCGAAGTGTTTGAAACCATCGATGTACACGAGCTCTCCAACAAGGGCTACATCTTCCAGACTGAGTTTGCGTTCCGCGCAATCCAGCAGGATTTTGATGTACGCGAGGTTCCCATCACGTTCACCGAGCGCGAGCTGGGTGAGTCGAAGCTGGACGCAAGCTTTGCGGGTGAATCCCTTGTCGAGGTCACCAAGTGGGGTGTCGAACATCGCCTGAGCCAGTTCAAGGAAGCCGCCTCTTATGCCGGCAGTCTCTTGGGCCACGAGCTGAAGAATTCGAAGTTGGCAGAGGCTCCGAAAAAACTCCGCGAAGGTGTCGAACAGGTTACCGGAATGGTCTCTGAGCTAGGAAAGCTGGGAAAGCACGAAATTCAGAACTCGAAGCTGGCAGAGGTTCCTACCAAGGTGAAGGAAGGCACGAACCAGGTTACGGGGCTAGTATCCGAAGGCGCCAAGCTGCTGGACCACGAAGTCAAGCACGCCCGCGGCGAAGTCTAAGCCTGAGTTTTCACCCGAGAGGAAGACACCATGACTGACTCAGCACCTCGTTCCATCATGCCGGCTCGGTTGCCCAAAGGTCCTGCCGAGCGAACCCAGTACTCCTATGGGGTTCGAGCCGGTGACTTCCTTTATATCTCCGGAATGGTCGCATTCGATGAGGACGCGAACATCGTCGGAGAAGGCGACATCGAAGCTCAAACGGAGCAAGTCTTTCAGAACCTACAGGCCGTGGTCGAGGAAGCCGGAGGCTTCATTCACAACATCATCTCCACCACGACCTACCTCGTCGACGTGACTCACGCGCCGGTGGTCAACATTGCTCGGGGCCGCTATTTTACCGGCCCCGTGCTACCAACGCATACGGTTGTTGGTGTTGCGGCGTTGGCTCGGCCTCAATTCCTTGTGGAGATCTCCGCTGTTGCCTATCTAGGCAAATAGTCCTCAGAACAAAAAGTTAAGCACCCAGACTCCGACAAGTCTGGGTGCTTAACTTTTATCTTTGCGCTTACTTAGCTTTCGCCCTGCTGTTCCTTTGCCAAGCGAGCAGCGCTGCGACGACGCTTACGCAGGCTCTCAAGGCGCTCTTCAAGAAGAACATCAAGCTCTTCGATCGTGCGACGCTCACGCAGCATGTCCCAGTGGGTGCGAGGTGGCTTGGTTGGCTTTGACTCAACGCCTTCACCCTCAATGAGGGTGCCCATCTGGCCGTTCTTGCACATCCATTCTTCTGGAATCTCCGCGTCATCAGCGAATGGAACATCAAAGATTTCGCCTGATGGGGTCTGGTACTTCACCATCTGGCGTGGGGCGAGGTCATGGTCGCGGTCAGTTTCGTAGCTGACTGCACCCATGCGGCTTCCGCGCAATACGCGATCTGCCATGTAGCATCCATCCCTTCAATTCAAAATGCCCTATAAGGGGGGCACCAATACCGTTCTTCCCATTATAACGACCAACACATTTAGTTTGTTCCACGGGTGGACTAGTATATGAAGCCGTGACTGTTCACATTGAGCCAAAAAGCCCCACCTGCCTGTGGTGCGGCCGCGAATTGGCTCAGCAAAAGGGGAGAGGCCGTCGTCGGAAATACTGCAGTGCCACCTGTAAGCAACGTGCCTACGAGCAGCGTAATAACATTTCAGGAACTCCCATTCCCCAAGATGCAGTGATCATGCGCCCGGAAAAGGCAGACGATCTCCGCGACAATCTTTATGCACTTCGCTGCGCCGCGGAAGATATTGCTACAGCGTCCAGAGAAGGCGCGGATCCGGATGAGATAAACGTGCTGTGTGATGAATTAGTCACTATGGCCACAGAGATTGAAAGATTGAGAGATTGAGGTAGGCGTGCAGAAAAGATCAAAGACAACCAATGTCTTGTTGGTTCTCGCCGTAGTCGTGATCTTGGCACTAGCCGCGTTTGCGTTGTTCCCAATGGTATACACGCTGGCAATGGGGACTGGTGTAAAGACTGAGGGCGTCAATATTCAAAGGACGCAGCCTGCAACCGTTGAGGTTGATGGGGAATGGGATGTAAGTGCAGCACCCGGGCCGAATTCTTCTTCCGCCGGGTTTACCTTTTATGAGGTTCTGCCTGCAGAGCGCAAGGTTACCTCGGGTTCGACAACTGGAGTCAGTGGCAACGTAACCATCGAAGGTGGCCAGGTAAAGGCCGGGGAAATCGTCGTCGACATGACTAATATCGTCACAGACAGGGATGTCCGTGACGTAAATGTGCGCCAGAAGATCCTCCACACAGATCAGTATCCGGAGTCATCCTTCGTATTGACTAAGCCTGCGGATGTGTCGAACCTTCCTGACGATGGTACGGCCGGCAGCGTGGAGCTCACCGGTGATCTCACCATCCATGGAACAACCAAGGAAATCACCCAAACGTTCGACGTGGTGCGTTCCGGGCGGGACATCATCGTTGCCGGAAACATTCCAATCAATCGAAACGACTACGGCGTGGAGTCGCCAGAATTTGTTGCCGCGAAGATTGCTGAAGAAGGCGAAGTTAATCTGCGCATCAACCTGGCGCAAGCGTCGGGCTAAATTAGCACCTGAAGGAGAATTCCGTTGGCTCAGAAAATGATCCCAGCCATCTGGGTACGCTTGATCGTGGTTATTTTGTTTACGATCTTCGTCGCCTGGCAAGGAATGTGGCTAATTGCTGCCATCGGCGTGTTTTTGGCCGTGCTGTCGGCATATCAGCTGTATAAGGCTTACCAAGAGTCGAACAGGAGTCCCAAGTAATTACGTCACACTGACGTAATTAGGGGCTTAGCCCTGTAATAACAGTTGTCCGATAATGTACATTATGTCAACTAACTTTGTTTGGGCGGTACCTCAGGCTCATATTGCTGAGCCAGTGGCGCGTACTCCTCCCAGACAATCTCGGTGACGTCCCCTCCCGCCATCGCCACCTTCCAGCGATCCAGATAGAATTCCCAACCCGCGCCAACATCTGCGGCCATCGACTCGAATCCAACAATGTCCTGAATGAATTCAAGTTCCGTGCGATCCTCACCGCGAGCCGCAAACTTCAGCACCAGCGACCACGGAGCGCCATTCGGATCGTAGATGGATACGTCGAGAAGGTCCGGAGCCTCACAGCGATTAATCGCCACCTTGCCCGGTTGATCAGGGGCCTCAACCATGGCCAGCTCGATCTCGCCCGAGGCCGGGTCACCCGTAAACGCCCCATAGAAAGTCACCAGCGTGTCTGAAGTAGTCAGAAAGTCCCATACCTCTTGCTGCGGATAATCAAATTCAACCGGAATGATGAGGGCGCCGTTTTCAATACGGCCGACTTTGTTTCGTGGCATGCCCCAAGGGTACTCATAAAAATCTGGCTAGAATGAGTACCCGTGAGTACTTTACATAACGTGGTGCCGCTGCTGAGCGAGCTCATCCAGATCGACACCGTCTCCGGCCAAGCTTCGGCCCAGCGAGAGCTACAGCGCCTCGTCGCGAAGTTCTTAAACGAACGCGGCACCTATCTGCACCGCGAAGGCGGCACCACCTACCCATGGACTCTCCTTTCTACTGACCGCAACCCAGAGGTGCTCTTTGCGTGCCACGTGGATGTCGTCCCGCCGGGCAACGTGGCCTCCTGGTCGCGGGACCCCTTCTCCGGTGCCATCGAGGCGGACAGGATCTACGGGCGTGGCAGCGTGGATATGAAAGGTGGCATCGCGGCGGCCATCGCAGCGCTGATTTATGCCCATGAACAGGGATTTTCTGCCGGTCTCCTGCTCACTGCCGACGAGGAAATCGGCATCCTGGGCGCCTCCGATGCTGCCCCAGAGCTCCCTATTTCGGACCCGAAGCTGGTCATTATCCCGGAACCCACCAACAACGAATATTCTCTGGGCCACCGCGGAGCGAACTGGTTCCGTATCAAGGCCACCGGTGTCCCCGCGCACGCCTCTACGCCTGAGAAGGGAATCAACGCGATTGAGCTGTTGTGCGAAAGGATCGTCGCTAGGCTTGGGGAGTTTCCAGCGCGTCACGACGATTACCTAGGCTCCGACACCATCAGCTTGGGGCAAATTTCTGGCGGAACTTCCCCGAACATTGTTCCCGAATCCGCCGAGCTCGTCCTAGATATTCGCACCGTTGGTAGCGCGCAGCCTTTCAAAGACTGGCTGGTTGAGCTATGTGGCGACGATGGGCACCTCTCCATAGAAACAGAGGCGGATCTGCCTCCCCTCACTCCTCACGATACGCTGCCCCTTTTGGCTTCTCACACCGATGCAGGCCCACAGACCTATGTCACCGACGGGGCCGTCTTGAACACGCGCTTCCCCACCGCCACGGTGGTCATTTGGGGCCCAGGTGAGCGATCCCAGATGCATGCAGTGGATGAATCGCTGGATCTCAAAATGCTCGAGGATGCAATAGCGAACTATCAGGAATTGTTACGTGACATGAATTAAGCTGTCCGTCTAAACTGGCGCGCATGACTGCACAATTTACCCCTTATCGCCGTTTCCCAGGTACCGCTGCCCAAGCAATGGAGCTGTACAAGTCCATCTTCGGTGCGGAACTCCAACTCATGAAGTTCGACCAAGTCCATACCGCCGAAGAAGTCGGCGGCGCCGAGAACCTTGACCTAGTCATGCACGCAGAACTGCATGTCAACGGCGAGCCCATCCTCTTTGCCTCCGACTCCCCAGACACGCAAGAACTCACCCCTGGAAACGACACTCCAGTTGCTATTACCGGCGGCGCCGAGGATCTCGCGCAGATTAAGGGTTGGTGGGACCAACTCAGCGCAGAGTCCGACATCTTGATGCCCTTTAGCCCGGTCCCTTGGGGCGCTTCCTTCGGCATGCTGAAGGATCAATTCGGCACCCACTGGTTCTTCAACGTTGGCAACTAACCCGGCTACAAAGGGCTAGCGCCTGCCACCTCGGTGGCGGTGCGTCAGCGTGAACTGCACAACGTTAATCATTCCCAGCGCAGCCAGGGCTTCGCGCAGCGAGAGCTGCCAGATCCACAAGCGCCGATAAACCACGTCGAAGCCATCGGCCGCAGCCTCGCGTAACTGGCCCGTAAACATCTTCTTTTGCAGCCGCAGCGTCGCCTCGAGGTGCTTCGGAGCGTGGACCTCCCCGATCACGCGCAGGCCAGTTCGCTTATCGACGAGCTGCCGGAAACCTTCTACCGTGGGATAATCCAAGGCTGGCCACACATAGGCCCGCAGGGACTCTAATGAAGCTGTGCCTGCCTGATTCATGTGCTCCGTGGCCACGATCGACTGCATTGCTACGCGCCCGCCAGGTGCCAGTAGCCGATCGATGGCAGCTAGATAACCAGGCCTGAGAGAGGTTGGCAGTGTTTCCAACTTCTCAAAGCTAGCAATCCCGTCGTAGCGTCCATGCCACGAGCCAGGGTTCAACGAAGAGTCGTCGAGAAGCTCTGTGTGCACTGCCTCCGACACCCCGGCGAACGTGAACCTTTCTTTGATCGCTGCTGCGACCGCCGGATCTGTGGTAACAGTGTCTATCGTCGCACTGTGCTGAGCTGCGGAAATGGCAAATGCCCCGCCAGCAGAGGGGTACTCCAGGACGTGGCTGCCCGGACCGACGGAGAGTGTTTCCAGCATTGCTTCAACGCTGCGTTGTTGGGCATCACCTAAGTCGGCGCGCTCTACGTCGACGGGCTCGCTGATCTCGGTGACGTCGATGAAGTGCGTGGCGGGCTCGTTGCCCCGACCAGCCCCTTTCACGTGAGACTCGGCCTTAATGCGCTCAGTTGTGGGCACACCTGTGGCGAAGCGGCCAGCGAAAGAACTCATACCGTCGCCTGAGTAGCGGGCCACAAGCTCCGGCGGGATCTCTCCACCGACGAAAGTGTTATTGGGATGCACTCGAGTAGTCTTTGGCCGGTAGTTCACGGAGAGCAAAGCTTGAAGGATTCTTGCCAGATCGTCAGGAGTTTCCGTCTGCCACTCTCCTGCCAAATATCCCTCGGCCAAGCCAACCCAACCGCCGTCGGCGAGCCGATTGAAAAGCTCGGGATACTCGATAATAAGGTCCGGCGTGGAATTTGGTTCCTCGGCGCTAAGGTTGAGCCCAGCGTTTGCCGTGGCGCGAGCGAATCGCGCCTCTGCAAGGCGGCTTCGCAGTGACATCCCAAAACCATCGGGGACCGACGCGACGCCGGGCCACATATCAGTATCGACAGCACGGGTATGGGGAGGGTTGATCACGCAACTACCATATACCGGTTGATTCATAATTTTTGGCAGGCGCGTGGGTCGCAATTAAACCGTATGAGCGTATGATTAACCGCTGTACGGGTCAGCGCAAGTTTAAACCAATAGCTAAACTGGCATGTGGCCTGAATATACCCGGAGCAATAATTAAAACAAGGAGTGTCACATTGTCTGACAAGCCATACCGGCCAGCTGGTAGCCGCCATCACGTTATTATCATTGGTTCTGGCTTTGGTGGTCTTTTTGCCGCCCAAAAGCTCGCTGATGCCGAGGTCGATGTAACCCTGATTTCCCGCAGCAACCACCACCTTTTCCAGCCACTGCTTTACCAGGTGGCTACCGGTATCCTGTCCTCCGGTGAAATTGCCGGTTCGACTCGTCAGATTCTGGCTAAGCAGCAGAACGCTTCCGTAGTCAAGGGCGATGTCAGCGATATCGATGTCAAGGCGAAGACTGTCACAGTTGATCTGCCTTCCCGTGCTCAAAAGTACGAGTACGATTCCTTGATCGTAGCTGCAGGTGCCGGTCAGTCTTACTTCGGAAATGACCACTTCGCAGAGTTCGCTCCGGGTCTGAAAACTTTGGACAATGCTCTCGAGCTGCGCGCTCGTATCCTCGGTGCTTTCGAGCGTGCTGAGGTTGCAGAATCTCCAGAAGAGGTGGAGCGTCTGCTCACCTTCGTGATCGTCGGTGCTGGCCCTACCGGTGTTGAGATGGCTGGTCAGATTGCCGAGATGGCAACCCGCAGCTTCAAGAACAACTACTCCAACTTCGAGCCTTCCCAGGCGAAGGTAATCCTCCTTGATGGCGCGCCTCAGGTGCTGCCTCCGTTTGGTAAGCGCCTTGGTCGCAATGCTCAGCGCCAGCTGGAGAAGCTTGGTGTGACCGTTCGCCTGAACGCCATGGTGACCAACGTCGACGAAGAGACTGTGACCTTCAAGGACACCAAGACCAACGAGGAAACCAACATCTACTCGCGTACCAAGATTTGGTCCGCTGGTGTGGCCGCTTCCCCACTTGGCAAGATCATTGCTGACCAGACCGGCCTTGAAGTTGACCGCGCAGGCCGCGTTCCCGTCAACCCAGACCTCTCCGTTGGCGAAGAGCGCAACGTCTTCGTCGTCGGTGACATGATGGGCCTTGACCGCCTTCCAGGTGTTGCTCAGGTGGCAATCCAGGGTGGCGAGTATGCAGCACAAGTGATCAAGGAGCAGGTCGAGGAAGACAAGACTCCAGATCAGCGCGAGCCTTTCAAGTACTTTGACAAGGGCTCCATGGCAATTGTCTCCCGCTTCTCCGCTGTGGTGAAGATGGGCAAGGTTGAGGTCACCGGCTTCCTTGGCTGGATCATGTGGCTGGTTGTTCACGTGATGTTCCTGGTGGGCTTCCGTAACCGTTTGGTCTCCATGTTCACGTGGGGCCTGAACGCATTGTCGCCTCGCCGCTACAACCTGGCTACTACTTCCCAGCAGATGCACGGCCGCACCGGTTTCTTGAAGCTGAAGCGCTCCGTGGCTGACTCTGAGCACGAGCTTGAAGAACTGCGCGAAACTCAGAAGTTCGGCGAGTAATTAGCGCGAAAAGTAACATTAAAAGTTACCTGCGCCACTAAAAGCAATATCACTGCCCGGCCTACCGTTCATTCGGTGGACCGGGCTTTGTCATGGGGCTACAGTGGGATATATCAGTTAATAGGTCTACCAGTGATTATGGTCACTCCATTAAGGCCATCACAAAAAGGTATCACCTATATAATTGTAATTAACGAGGCGGGCGCGCTCGGCGTTGTTTGGATAGATGAGCGTGTGCTCCACCCCAGCTAAACTAAACATCCACGCGAAAGGAACCCAGACGTGACTGTTGTCACCACTTCCACCCAGCAAGCTTGGGAAGGCTTCCAAGAAGGCCCATGGACGGACGAGGTGAACGTCCGTGACTTCGTCCAGCGCAACTACACCCCTTATGACGGTGATGCCTCATTTCTTTCCGGTGCCTCCGATAAGACCCTGCGCACCTGGGATCATCTAGAAAAGAACTACCTCTCAGTCGAGCGCGAGCGTCGCGTCTACGACGTAGACACCGATACCCCAGCCGATATTGATGCATTCGATCCCGGCTATATTTCCGAGGACGATAACGTCATCGTCGGCCTGCAAACAGATACCCCGCTCAAGCGCGCCATGATGCCCAACGGTGGCTATCGCATGGTCAAGCAGGCGGTGAAGGAAGCCGGCAAAGAGGTCAACCCAGCAGTCGAGACCGCATTTACCAAGTACCGCAAGACCCACAATGATGCCGTCTTCGACATCTACACCCCACGCATCCGCGCGGCACGTTCCTCCCACATTATTACCGGCCTGCCCGACGCATACGGCCGCGGCCGAATCATCGGCGATTACCGTCGCGTTGCACTCTATGGCGTCGATGCGCTTATCGACGAAAAGACGGTCGCCAAGGATAAAGTAGCTGAGCAACCATTCTCTGAGGATTGGGCCCGCTACCGCGAGGAACACTCGGAGCAGATCAAGGCTCTAAAGAAGCTGAAGACAATGGCAGAAAGCTACGGCTTCGATATCTCTGGCCCTGCCACCACCGCCCAGGAAGCCGTGCAGTGGACCTACTTCGGCTACCTTGCATCGGTGAAGAGCCAGGACGGCGCAGCGATGTCCTTTGGTCGCCTGTCTGCATTCTTCGACATTTACTTTGAGCGCGATCTGGCCAAGGGCATTCTCGACGAGGAAGGCGCTCAGGAAATCATTGACGCCCTCGTCATTAAGCTTCGTATTGTGCGCTTCCTTCGTACGGAAGACTACGATCAGATCTTCTCCGGCGACCCGTACTGGGCAACCTGGTCGGATGCCGGCTTCTCTGATGATGGCCGCCACCAGGTCACGAAGACCTCGTTCCGCCTGCTGCAGACACTGCGTAACCTGGGCCCAGCTCCGGAGCCAAACATCACCATTTTCTGGGATCCTAAGCTGCCTTCTGGCTACAAAGAGTTCTGTGCTGCTATCTCGATTGAGACTTCGTCGATCCAGTACGAGTCTGATCGCCAGATTCGCGAGCAGTGGGGCGACGATGCTGCGATTGCCTGCTGCGTCTCGCCAATGCCGGTGGGCAAGCAGATGCAGTTCTTCGGCGCTCGCGTCAACGCGGCGAAGTCCCTGCTCTATGCCATCAACGGTGGCCGCGATGAGATGACCGGCAAGCAGATCACCAAGGGCCACACCCCTATCGAGGGCGACGGTCCGTTGGACTTCGACGAGGTCTGGGAAAAGTACGAGCTCATGTTGGACTGGGTCATTGGCACCTATGTCGAGGCCTTGAACATCATCCACTACTCACACGACAAGTACGCGTACGAGTCCATCGAGATGGCTCTGCATGATTCCGACATTGTGCGCACCATGGGCTGTGGCATCGCTGGCCTGTCCATCGTGGCGGATTCGCTCTCCGCCATCAAGTACGCAAAGGTCTACCCAATTCGCGACGAGACCGGCTTGGTTGTCGATTACAAGACCGAGGGCGACTTCCCGTTCTACGGCAACGACGACGACCGTGCCGATGACATCGCCGCTACTGTCGTGCACACCGTGATGGAGAAGATCAAGGCCATCCCGATGTACCGCAATGCAGTGCCTACCCAGTCCGTTCTGACCATTACCTCCAACGTGGTCTATGGCAAGAACACCGGTTCCTTCCCATCCGGCCACGAGGCAGGTACCCCATTCGCACCAGGCGCCAACCCAGAAAACGGCGCCGATAGCCACGGCATGGTGGCCTCGATGCTCTCAGTGGGCAAGTTGGACTACAACGACGCCCTCGACGGCATCTCGCTCACCAACACCATTACGCCATCTGGTCTGGGCCGTACCAAGGATGAGCAGATCACCAACCTTGTCGGAATCATGGATGCAGGATTCGTCATGGATTCCGGCGAGTAACCCCCCAAAAAAACTATCTAAAAGGAGAACACATAATGTCCGCTAAAACTTTCGACGAGCGCATGGCTTCCATGAAGGCCAACCGCACCCAGAACAACATGGAGGCAGGTCTCTACCACGCCAACATCAACGTCCTCGACGAGTCCACCCTCGAAGATGCGATGGAGCACCCAGAGAACTACCCTAACCTCACCGTTCGCGTGTCCGGATACGCAGTCAACTTTGTCAAGCTCACCAAGGAGCAGCAGCGCGACGTCATCTCGCGTACCTTCCACAAGATGGCATAGGCTAAGAATTAAGTTAGGTCTAGATAAGGAGTAGTGGATTCACCGTGGCACAGGACGGCGTAACGGGCATTGTCACCCTCTCCCCTGAAGAAGGCGAGAAGGTCCGTGGCGTTGCCGCAGGTATCGGCGGCGACTTCGACGACGAAGAATACACCCGCCCCGAGTTGATGGAGGCCCGGCGCACGGGCGACATTGGCCTTGTGCATTCGTGGGAGCTAGTCACCGCGGTGGACGGTCCTGGAACCCGCATGACCATGTTCTTATCTGGATGTCCGCTGCGCTGCCTGTACTGCCATAACCCGGACACCATGGAGATGAAGGAGGGCACCCTCGAGACTGTCGGCGACGTAGTCAAACGGGTCCTCCGGTACCGTCCCGTGTTCAACGCCTCCGGTGGCGGGCTGACCATTTCCGGCGGTGAGCCACTTTTCCAGATCGCCTTTACCAGGCGAGTACTCAAGGAAGTCCACGATGCGGGTGTGCACACCACGGTTGATACTTCCGGCTACCTGGGTGCTCGGCTTAGCGACGAGGACCTAGAAAACATCGATCTGTTCCTCCTCGACGTCAAGTCGGGTGACGAGGAGACCTACAAGAAGGTCACCAGCCGAGAACTCCAGCCCACCATTGATTTCGGCGATCGCCTGAACAAGCTGGGCAAGAAGGTGTGGATCCGATTTGTCCTGGTTCCAGGCTTGACTGACTCGGATGAGAACATCAACAACGTTGCCGATATCGTCGAAAAGTGGAAAGACAACGTCCAACGCGTCGAAGTCCTTCCCTTCCACAACATGGGCGCCGACAAATGGCGCAACATTGGCTTCGACTACCAGCTGGAAGACGTTAAGCCACCAACTCCGGAAGCAACGGAGCATGCCCGCAATATCTTCCGCTCCAGGGGCTTAACTACCTACTAATCTCACACGTCACCCCGGCCGAAGGACGAAAACGTCCCCGGCCGGGGTTTCGTCATGCTACGGTGGTCAACACGTGACACGGGGTGCATCCAAACCTGTAAGTGGATGCTGAGATCACACCCGTCGAACCTGCTCTAGTTCGTACTAGCGAAGGGATAGTCCTGATGCTTTGCCATGCCATCACAATGGCCACAATTTTCTGCTGCTCCGAAAAGTTCGGGGGTCGCTCATGATCCCTCGCATCCTTTCGATTGCAGGCACCGATCCCACCGGCGGTGCAGGTGCCCAAGCCGATATCAAATCAATCTCGGCTGCTGGAGGCTTCGCTTATAGCGTGATTACCTCCATCGTTTCCCAAAACACTCTAGGCGTTACCGCGGTGCACACTCCGGCGCGCGATACTTTGCAAAGCCAGCTTGATGCTGTGAGCAGCGACGTTGCCATCGATGCCGTCAAAATCGGCATGCTTGGCTCCAAGGAGGTCACGGAGATTGTCTCGGGCTTCGTCGCAAAGCTTGACTGCCCTATCGTCCTTGACCCTGTCATGATTGCTTCCTCCGGCGATCGCCTCCTTGACCAAGGCGCGGAACTCGCCGTTCTGGAGCTCGCACAGCAAGCCGACGTGATCACTCCGAATCTCCCGGAGCTTGCGGTGCTGGTCCAGCAACCGATCGCAGAATCCATCGAGGAGGCTATCTCCCAGGCAACACGCCTCGCCGAGCGCCTGAACGCTGCGGTGTTGATGAAGGGTGGTCATTTCAACGGCACTTGTGCAGATAATGCGCTGGTCAGCCCGGATGGAAGTGTGCATCGGATCCCGGTTCGCCGATTCAATACATCGAATACTCACGGCACTGGCTGCTCGCTTTCGTCGGCACTTGCGACGAAGCTGGCCGCCGGAATGTCGCCTGGAGATGCCGCCGAGTGGGCCTCACGCTGGATTCACGAAGCGATCCGCTACGCCGATGACCTCGAGATCGGCGCAGGCAACGGGCCGGTCGACCACACGCACACTTTACGACGAATGACTGCTGCCGCAAGTACCAAGCCATGGCAGCCGTCTCCCTCCGCCCCAACGAAGGCGCGCATCGCGCCGGTCGGTTCGTACACCGAGCGACTTTGGCAGGAATCCGCGCCCCACTTGACCGACATCATGGCCCTGCCCTTCATCCAGGATTTGGGCTCAGGCGCGCTGCGTAGGCAGGATTTTAGCTTCTATGTGCAGCAGGATGCGCTGTATTTGAAACGCTACGCAACTTCTCTGCGCAAACTTGGCGGCGAGTGGGCCGTTGATGCCGACGATGCCATTGAGGTCGAGCAGGGCATGCACCGCACGTGGCTTGCACACACACCGGCCGACACTCTTGCGCCGTCTCCGGTGACTCGCGCGTACACAGATTTCTTGGTAGCCGAGACGCACTCTAAGCCGCAGGCCGTCGGTGAAGCTGCCGTGCTGCCCTGTTACTGGCTCTATTTCGAAGTGGGCACCCGCCTTGCCGACCAGAATCACCCCGACCACCCCTACAACAAGTGGCTCGATACCTATTCAGGCCCCGACTTCGAGCAATCAGCGCGCGGTGCGGTGCAGCGCGTCGAGGAGACGTTGGCACGATCGCCAGAGCTTCTCGACGATGCCGCCACCGCTTGCAACCTAGCCTCGAGGCACGAAGTGGAGTTCTTTGCCCAAGCCGATCGTGCTTGGGTGGCTGGCTAAAACTTCAGGCTAGAACGTCAACTCTGCTGGCTTGCGGAAGAATGCGACGAGGAATTGTGAGCCCTCGTTGAAAGGCAGGAGGTCCCAGGATTCGAAGACGTTCTCGGCTGAGAATCCCACCTTCCTGGCAGTGTCCATGAAGTCGTCGAATCCCCAGCCTCGTCCGGCGCCAAAGCCAACCAGAAAGCGTCCTCCTGGTGCTACTGCGTCGAAGATGTGCTGCAGGGCGGATTCGCGGCCTTCTGGGGCTAAGAAACCCATAACATTGCCGGCCGAAACCGCCACCTCAAAGTTGTCCTCGGCAATCGGGTCTGTGCTCAAGTCGCCGACGTACCAGGTGGCCTCGGGGTATTTCTCCTTGGCGTGGCCGATCAGGACCTCGTCGATATCCGTTCCTACAACCTCATGGCCACGCTGCGCCAGGTAGCCGCCGAGGCGACCTTGTCCGCAACCCGCGTCCAAAATCCTTGCTCCGCGATGCGGCGCGATCGCGTCAACCAAACGGGCTTCGCCGTCGATGTCATGACCCTGCGCAATCATGTTTTCCCAGCGACGCGCGTAGTTCTGGGAATGCTCAGGGTTTTGTGAGGTAATTTCTTTCCATGTTGGCATGGCCATCAGTATATGCCGGGGTAGACTATGGCAGGTTGACCACTGCCTGGCCGAATACTTTTCGGCTGGCCGAAACTTTTGGAAGGGATGACACATGCCACCTCGTATCCCACGTGTAAATAAACCGGTACGGACAAACGAATCGGATGAGTCCGAAACTTCCCATAGCTACTCGGTACCAGTCGAACGAGCAGTAGACCATTGTCGCGTGTTCCATGATGGTTTGCGTTTGGCAGGCGAGTATCAGATCAGCGCTGCCCTGGAGAAGGCCCGCGAAGTCGATACTGGGTACGTCTGGTTGTCCTTGCATGAGCCCAGCACGCAGCAAATGCAAAAGGTCGCGGACATCTTCGGTATCCACGAGCTGATTGTTGAGGATGCCGTCTCCGCGCATCAGCGGCCTAAGGTCGAGCGCTACAACGACCAATTGTTCCTAGTTGTTCGTTCGGTCAAGTACATGGATGACGAAGATGTCACCGATACGCGCCAGATCATTTCCACCGGTGAAGTGCAGATGCTTATTGGCCCTGATTTCATTGTCACCGTGCGCCACAACGCTTCAATTCCACGGCTCGCGGCTGAAATTGATGCCGAACCCGAGGTCGCGGCCTTGGGTCCCGCTTCGATTGCTTGGAAGATCTCCGATCACCTTGTCGACGATTACGCGCGCATTACCGCCGAGCTCTCCGAGGACGTCGACGAACTGGAAAACGAAGTGTTTACGCCTCGGAAGAAGATCAACATCGACAAGATCTATATGTATAAACGAGAGATCTTGGAGATGCGCCACGCCGTCAGCCCACTCGGACCAGCACTGCGCACAGGTATTTCGGCGAATAAGGACTTGTTGTCAAAGCAGATCCGCAGCTACTTCCGTGACGTGCAAGATAACGCGATGATCGTCAACGACCAGGTCCACGGCTTCGATGAGCGGCTCTCCTCGCTCCTTGATGCTTCGGTGGCCAAGGTATCGATGCAGCAAAATACCGACATGCGTACCATTTCCGCTGTTGTCGGCATGGTTGCGGCCCCGACGCTTATCGCTGGTATCTACGGCATGAACTTCGACAACATGCCGGAGCTGCATTGGGAGTTTGGCTACCCCATGGCCTTGCTGCTCATGCTGGCTTTCGTGCTTGCCATGCTTTGGTGGTTCAAGCGCAACAACTGGCTCTAATCTCGAACCTCCAGCGCTAGCGCGTTTCCGCCACCATGGTGCGCAGCTGGCACACTGCGGCCAGCTTGTCGTTGTTGGTTAGTTCGATGCGCCACAATTGAGTGCGCCGGCCGAGGTAGACGGGTTCGCTACGTGCGGTGATCACTCCTTCGGCTACAGACCGGAGGAAGTCTGCCGAGTTATTCACCCCGAATACTGGGGCACCCGCGTGCATTACACCTGCTGTGGAGCCCACTGTCTCGCCGATGGAGGCAAGGACTCCACCGTTGACAATCCCGGTGGGTTGCAAAATGCCCGCATGAACTTTCACCTGGGCCTCAACTAAGTCACCGCCAAACTGGGTAAACGACAGTCCAACGTATTTATCAAAGGCGGGAATGGCAGCATTGAGCTGATCTAGCTCCGCACTGGTGAGCGGGGTTTCTTTCGCACGCACAAGCATTTGGTAGTCCATGAATGAAAAGAATACACATTCGTACCAAGATTAAAGGTACTATTATTTACCAAAACCGCCTGACACTCACCTCACTAATGCGTATGATTGAAACCATGACCACTGATAATCTCGCACAAATCGGCGTTGTTGGCCTCGCAGTCATGGGCTCCAACCTCGCTCGAAACTTCGCCTCCCGCGGCCACAAAGTTGCCGTCTACAACCGTACCTACGCTAAGACCGAACAATTTATGGAAGACTTCGGCTCCACCGGTGACTTTGTTGCCAGCGAAGATATCCAGGACTTCGTCAATTCCCTCGAGCGCCCACGCAAGGCCATCATCATGGTCCAAGCCGGCAAGGCAACCGACGCCGTGATCAACCAGCTCGCAGATGCGATGGAAGACGGCGACATTATCATTGACGGCGGAAACGCACTGTTCACCGACACCATCCGTCGCGAGAAGGAAATGGCACAGCGCAACCGCCACTTCGTCGGCGCCGGTATTTCCGGTGGTGAAGAGGGCGCACTGAAGGGCCCTTCCATCATGCCTGGTGGCCCGAAGGAATCCTGGGAAACGCTTGGCCCATTGCTGGAGTCCATCGCAGCACGTGCTGATGATGGCACCCCATGTGTGACCCACGTCGGTCCAGATGGTGCTGGCCACTTCGTCAAGATGGTGCACAACGGCATCGAGTACGCCGACATGCAGGTCATCGGCGAGGCGTACCAGCTTCTTCGTTTCGGCGCGGGCTACGAGCCAGCAGAAATCGCTGACATCTTCGCAGAGTGGAACAAGGGCGACCTGAACTCCTACCTCATCGAGATCACAGTGGAAGTTCTCCGCCAGGTCGACGCAGAAACCGGCAAGCCTCTCGTCGATGTCATCCTTGATGCAGCCGGCCAGAAGGGCACCGGTCGCTGGACGGTCAAGGAAGCACTTGACCTTGGCGTCCCAACCACCGGCATTGGCGAGGCTGTTTTTGCTCGCGCACTGTCCTCCTCCCTCGGCCAGCGCAAGGCTGCCCAGGGCAACCTGCCTACCGGCACCGTGCAGTCCTTCGAGGAACTCGGCGTGTCCAAGGAAGACTTCGTCGAAGAGGTCCGCAAGGCTCTCTACGCATCCAAGCTAGTTGCCTATGCCCAGGGCTTCGACGAGATCAAGGCCGGCTCGGATGAGTACAACTGGGACATCAACCCAGGCGACATGGCCATGATCTGGCGCGCAGGCTGCATCATTCGCGCGGCTTTCCTCGAGCGCATCAAGGATGCCTACGACAACAATCCAGATCTCGCTTCCCTGCTGCTTGATCCTTACTTCAACGGTGAACTGGAGGGTCTGATGGATTCTTGGCGCAACGTAGTCGTGCACGCGACCCGCCTGGGCCTGCCTGCACCAGTGTTCACCTCGTCGTTGTCTTACTACGATTCCCTGCGTGCAGAGCGCCTGCCTGCAGCAATCGTCCAGGGCCAGCGCGACTTCTTCGGTGCGCACACCTACAAGCGCATCGACAAGGAAGGCACCTTCCACACGCTGTGGTCCGGTGACCGCACCGAGGTCGAAGCCTAAAAGCATTTCGCTTGACGACGAAGCGCCTCGCAGGAATCAACCTGCGAGGCGCTTTCGCATGCGAATATCTCCACTACTTTCCAATGAAAATACTATTTAGTTCAAGACCCGCCGGAGAAATTTTGATGGAGCTCTCTTCCACGCTGTAAGCTACGGAAAATGACTACATTTGCCGACCTGGGCCTCCCGCGGCCCATTGTGAACGTGCTCAATAAACAAGGCATTACCGAGCCGTTCCCCATCCAAGAGGCGGCGATCCCAGACGCTCTCGCCGGACGCGACGTCCTCGGACGTGGCCCGACCGGTTCGGGCAAAACCTTTACCTTTGGCCTTCCCATGCTCGCGCAGCTGGCGGGCGCCCCTTCGCGTCCGGGTCACCCACGCGCGATTGTGCTTACTCCTACGCGTGAATTGGCTACACAGATCCGCGAGCGTCTCGACGAGCCCGCCGCCGCCCTTGGGCTGCGCTTGCTTGACATCGTCGGTGGCGTCAACATCAATCACCACATTCGTGCGCTGGCCGCACCGGTGGACCTTCTCGTTGCTACGCCTGGGCGCGCACAGGATCTGATCAACCAGAAGAAGCTTTTCTTCGACCAGGTGGAAATCACCGCGATCGATGAGGCCGATCAGATGGCCGACATGGGCTTTTTGCCCCAGGTGCGCAAGCTACTGGACTTGACTCCGAACGACGGCCAGCGACTGCTGTTTTCTGCGACCCTTGACGGCGACGTAGACAAACTGGTCCAGCGCTACATGCACGATCCAGTTACCCACTCCACCGCGCCTGTCGAAGCCTCTGTGGACACCATGGAGCATTACCGCCTCTATGTCACTGACCGCAACGAGCGCGGCGAGGTTGTGCTAAAGATTGGTGCCCGCGAGGGCAAGACGATCATGTTCATGCGCACGAAGCATGGCGTTGATCGCCAGGTAAAAAAGCTGCGCCGCGTGGGCATTGATGCCCAGGGCATTCACGGTGATAAGGGCCAGGGTGCCCGGACCCGAGCCCTCGAGGCGTTTGCTGACGGTTCTTCGCCAGTCCTGGTGGCCACCGATATTGCCGCACGCGGCATCGACATCGACGATGTCTCCCTCGTCGTCCACGTCGATCCCCCTGCCGAACACAAGGCCTACCTGCACCGCGCCGGGCGAACCGCTCGTGCTGGCACCTCGGGCGTCGTCGTCACGCTAGTCACCGACGACCAGCAAAAAGAGGTTGAGACGCTGTTGAAGAAGGCCGGTGTGGATGCAAAACCGGTGCGGGTCACACCAGAATCCGACTCGTTAGCTAGAATTACGGGAGCGCGGGAACCGAAGGGGTCTCCGCTCCCTCCTCCCGGGCAGGCGGCGCAGCCAGTAAAGAACACGAACCGCGGGAATTCTTCGAATTCCCGTAGGCAGGCGTCGGGGTCGAACCGTGGTAGGAATTACGGCCGCTCGAAATCCGGGCGTCGCAAACCCAGGAAAGACGGACGCTCGACTTAACTCCCCTGATGTGGCGTCAGATAACTAATGGACATAGCCTTATCTATCCTTGCGCTGGTCGGCTTCGTGCTGCTGACTGCCTCCACCGGTTTTTTCGTTGCAATTGAGTTCGCGCTCACAGGCCTTGAGCGCTCCACGATTGACAACCATGTCAAGGAAAAGGGTGATCGCCGCGCTTACGCCGTGCAGCGTGACTATCAAAACCTTTCCTTCACACTTTCTGGCGCCCAGCTGGGCATCACCGTCACCACTTTGGCCACGGGTTTCCTTGCGGAGCCTGTCCTGTCCAAATACTTCACGCCACTGCTCAAACTTGTAGGGCTGAGCGAAAGTGCCGCAAGCTCTGTGGCCCTGGTCCTTGCCTTAATTGTGGCAACCTTCTTGTCCATGGTCTTCGGCGAGCTCGTGCCAAAGAACTGGGCAATTACTGAGCCGCTGAAGGTGGCTCGCTTCGTGGTGCCTCCCGTCAACGCCTTCAACACGGTGTTTAAGTGGTTCATCAATGGAATGAACGCCTCGGCAAACTGGTTTGTTCGCAAGCTCGGCTTCGAACCCTCCGACGAACCTGCGTCGGCACGCTCCTCGCAAGAGCTCGGAGCGATCGTGCGTAACTCGGCTGAGGTCGGTGGCCTCGATGCTGCGACGGCGCGGGTGTTGGATCGTTCGCTGCAGTTCGGCGAGACTACTGCTGAAGTTCTCATGACGCCACGTTCGACGATCAACTCCCTCGATGTTGACGACACTGTCTCCGATCTCATCGCCCTAGCGCGCGAAACAGGTCACTCCCGCTTCCCTGTTCGCCGCGGCGACCTCGATGACACGGTCGGTGTCGTCCACATTAAGGATGCCTTCTCCGTCCCACGCGACGAGCGGGCAACAACCCGCCTCGAGGGCTTGGCAAAGCCGGTGCCTTATGTGCCCGGCACTCTCGACGGTGACGCCGTGCTCAATAGCGTGCGCTCCGCAGGCTCCCAAGTGGTAATGGTCGCCGACGAATACGGCGGTACCCAAGGCCTCGTCACCATCGAGGACGTTGTCGAGGAAATCCTCGGTGAGGTCTACGACGAATACGATGATGCCGAATCGGAGCGGGACTTCCAGCGCTTCGGCGCCTCCTGGGAAATCGCCGGCCTTGTCCGCCTCGACCTACTTCCAGACAAAATTGGCTACACCGCCCCAGACGGTCCTTATGAAACCCTCGGAGGGCTGATCATGTCGGTCAAGGGCGCCATCCCGCAGGTCGGTGATGTGCTGTTACTGCCTGAGACGGAGCATGACGCCCGCGAAGAATTCGAATCCGGTATCCGTGGCCGGTGGATCGCGCGTGTCACCGTGATGGATGATCGCCGCGTCGACCGTGCCATTTTGACTCCAATCACCAACGAGCAGGCAGAGGAGTACAAGTAATGGGTATTTGGGCAACAATTCTGCTCATTGTGGCGCTGCTGGCGGCCAATGGTTTCTTCGTCGCCGCGGAGTTCGCGCTGATCTCGTCGCGACGCGATAGGCTCGACGCACTCGAAGCGCAGGGTAAATCCGGTGCAAAGCGCGTCATCAACGCTACTGAGCATCTCTCGATTTACCTTGCGGGTGCCCAGTTCGGTATCACGATCTGTTCGCTGGTCCTCGGCCGCGTGGCGGAGCCTGCCGTGGCTCACTTCCTTGAGGTGCCTTTCGAGTTTTTGGGTATCCCCGACAACCTCGTTCACCCGCTTTCCTTTGTGATCGCGCTTGCCATCATCACCTATCTGCACATTCTCTTCGGCGAGATGATCCCGAAGAACATCGCCATCGCGGGTCCTGAATCGCTGGCAATGTGGCTGACACCTGCGATGGATGTCTGGATTAAGATCACGGGCCCCATCATTAACTTCCTTAACTGGGTTGCCCGCATGGTGCTCAAGCTTGTTGGCGTTGAGCAGAAGGATGAGCTAGACACCAGCGTCGACGAGGCGCAGCTTGCCTCGATGATCCAGGAGTCCAGCAAGGAAGGCCTCCTCGATGCCGAGGAAACCAACCGCCTGCGCAAGGCACTGATGACCGATGAGCTCAGCTTGGAAGACGTCATGATCCCGATGGAAGACGTGGTCACCGTGTCCTACCGCGCCCCAGGCATCCCGATAAGCGAGCTGGAAACCGCCGTGCAAGAAACCGGGTTCTCCCGCTTCCCTGTCTCCGGCGAGTCCGGTTCCCTGCTTGGTTATATCCACGTCAAGGATGTCCTTGATCTCCTCGATGCCGGAGAAGACGCAGTCATCCCCTCCGATCGCATTCGCCCGCTCAGCATCGTCGATGGCACAGGTTCGCTCGACGAGGCACTCTCCGCCATGCACCGCCGCAGCGCGCACATGGCTCAGGTGCGCGTCGACGGCGAGCTGATTGGCATCATCGCGCTCGAGGACCTCATCGAGGAGTATGTCGGCACGGTCACCGACTGGACCCACGAGGACCAGCAGTAACACCGTGCGCGTTTTAGATTCATCGCAGTGGAGCTCGCTTATCGACGAGCACAGCTCCCGCGCCGCCAAATGGGTCGAGCCTCACCTGGCTCGGCGCGCCCGTGGCGAAAACCATCCCGTGTGGGACTTCCTTTTCGAGTACTACAGCATGCGCGCCTCCCACCTCTACCGGTGGAACCCCGGCCTGGGAACGTGCCTGCTTGATGCACAAGATCTGCCGCAGGCCGGGTGGCGCGATTACCACCTCGCCGAGAATGGTTCGCTGAGCGTTGACGTGGACTCGCTCCTTGAACACCGTCGCGATGGGCTAGAAAAGGTGCTGAATATCCTTCGCGGTACCACCGCCAATCCGGCTCAATTCGACTGTTTTGGCCTGCACGAGTGGGCAATGGTCTACCACACGGATACTCCACGCCACGACCTTCCTTTGCGGCTTGGCAGGCAAGCCACGGAGGCGGTCGTCGATAAGCATCGTATTAAATGCACGCATTATGACGCTTTCCGATTCTTCACTACCCCCGCGCGCCCCCTCAACCTCACAGTCTTGACTCGCGAGAATCAAGCCGCCTCCGAGCAGGCTGGTTGCGTGCACGCGAATATGGATCTATTCAAGTGGGCGATCAAGACCGGCCCCATCGTGCCTGGTGATTTGCTGCTTGATTGCTTTGAGCTGGCCACCGATGCGCGCCGCCTGGACATGGAGGCCTCGCCCTATGACTGTCGAAGTTTGGGCTTCGATGTCGTCGCCATTGAGACACCCGAGGGTAAGGCTGAGTACGTGGCACGCCAGCGCGAGATTGCTTCCCGCGGAAAAGACCTGCGTACTCGGCTTGTCAAACTGCTTGTGATTGCCTTGGAATAGCTAAGATAGCCGTATGGCTCGTCATAGTAGTGGGAAGAATAATTATTCTCTGTCCGGCAACGCCCTCGCAGTGGTCGCGTTGCTCGTGGTCCTTGTTCTCTTAGCGGTCTGGTTTTTCTTTTTCCGCGGCAGCAATTCTACCGAGCAAGTCGCCTCGCAAGAGTGCGTCTCCGGTGATCTGGAGGTGCCGGTTGCTGCGGCCAATAAGGAAGTAGCTCAGTCGCTTATCGACGATTGGGCGAGCTCTCAACCAGTCGTCCGCGATTACTGCGCGAAACCGGTCGTAGTTGATTCGCTCGATCAGGCGGCAGTTTATATCGGCGCAAATAATGCGCAAACCACCCAAGCGCTAGCCGATGCTTCACGCACTGCATCCACTTCGGAGCCAACCGCAGTGATCACGGAGGCCTTCGGTCTCGCCGGCGAGCCCACTGCCACGGCGGACCAGGTCAATTACGCTTCCGCGCCAGATGCAGCTTCTGCCGCGGCCGTTGCCACCGCTCTAGCTCCCGACGATGCAGCAGCTGAAGCTGCACTTTCGGGTTCCGGCAATGTGCAGATCGCTCGGGCTGACGGCGGTACCGTCCAGGCTATCGAGGGCGCCGACGTAACCTACTATGCGTTCCCCTTGAACTCCACGCATGCAGTTTCCGAGGACCAGGCGCGCGCCGGCACGGCACTTGCTGAATTCGCAGGTCAAAACTTCACCGGCGAACCTGCTTCTTCTACAGTCTCGGATGCAGTTCTCGCGGCTGCTTCCTCGGCGGTCAAGTCAGCGCCTGCGCAGCCGGCCACGTCCGCTGAAGCTTCTGCAGCTTCCCCGACCGAAGCTGCTCCATCGTCCAACACCGTGCAAGACACCCTCTACCTAGTAGATACTTCCGCTGCCATGCAGCCGTACTCCGAGGCCGCAGCTGCAGCCGTCGGCGAGTCTGCCAACGCTGTGATCAGGGCGGGCCACAAGGTTGCCCTGTGGAACTACTCTTCCCCACTGAACCCGGGAGTAACTCAGAGCTACCGCACGAACATTCAGTTCACCGATGAGCCTGATGCAGTGGCTAACTCTGTCTCCCGCCTTGGCAATGCCGGTGGCTCTAATACTCGCGAGTCTCTCCAGGCAGCCGTCAATGCTGTTGCCGGTACGGGCGGAAATTACCGCATCGTGTTGATCACTGCTGGTTCTAGCGATGTCTACGACGATAAGTCTTTCGTAGACCTACTTGCCCCAACCTTAAGTGAAGGTGTTGAGCTTGACGTGATCCACGTGGGATCCGCTGGCATCGACCTTGGCATCGAGCAGCTAGCTACCACCCAGACTTTGGTGACCTCGAACGACCAGTTCGCCTCAGCGGTGGCCACCGCCTCTGGCGTCTAGCCCCAACACTAAAAGCCCGCTACCTCAACTGGGAGGTAGCGGGCTTTTTGGGCGCTTATGGGAGAAGCATTAGGAAGTTTTACGCTGGCGACGAGCCGCGAGCTCGTCAATGGTGACCACATTGTCTTCGTCACCCTCGGAAGCGATGCGCTCGGATGGGAAGGAAGAGATGGTGCCGGTGAGTTCCTTCATCACACCTGGAACAGCGATGGAGAACACACCCTGGCCACCGTTGAGCAAGTCAATGACCTCGTCGGCGTTGCGGCACTCGTACACCGAAGTGCCATCAGAGACCAAGGTGATCTCCGCGATATCGTTTACACCACGATCGCGCAGCTTATCTACCGCGAGGCGGATGTTCTGAAGGGAGATGCCGGTATCGAGCAGACGCTTGACAATCTTCAGAACCAGGATGTCCTTGAAGGAGTAAAGGCGCTGGGAGCCAGAGCCCTGTGCACCGCGGATAGAAGGCTTGACCAGATCGGTGCGTGCCCAATAATCCAGCTGACGGTAGGTAATGCCTGCGACCTGGCAAGCGATGGGTACGCGGTAGCCAACCTCATCGGATGGCCCGATATCGAAAAGCGACTCCTGTACTGCCTGTTCAGTATGGTCGGTGTGTTGTGTACTCACGTAATTACTCCCATGGTGTTTATGAATGCGCCTTAAGGCTATTAAATGCCAAGCGTAGACGTAGGTCAAGCTTAAACACGGAAAACACGCCGTATCCTAACCCTCAAGTTGAAGTTTATGGTCATATTTCGTCGCTGTCATCTCCGCCCCGAATGTCTGACTCATCCACACCGAGACTGCGCATCAGCGACTCAAAGTCCGCATCAGCTTGAGCGTCTCCACTCGCCGAGTTCGACTCTTCCTTCTTCGCCTCCGGCAGATCAATGCCGAACTGGTCACGCGCGTCCTCTGCCGAAATCCACAGTGAAGCCTGGGCAAGTACAGTCTCATCGGCCTCGATGGGCAAATCTAAAATTGTCGAGAGCACTAATGCGTCGGAGAGCCGAGCATCAATCTCTTCGCCATCTTCCATCTCTAGGGTGGCAACGAAAGTGCCATGGTAGTAACTAGAAATTTCGATGGCCTTCACACCTTGAGTGGATTGCTCAATGATGGACACCATCAAATCATATGTGTCTGGTCGGTCCGATTCCCACATGGCATCCCGCGCAGCAAGCCGGGCACCTTCAATGGGAGGAATCCAGACTGGGACGATGCGGCCACGTTCTTCCCAGTGCAACAAAGCGCACAGGTAGTTTTCCGGACCAATAGAATGTACGCCGTAATAAGTTAAAGGGACCATGCTCATGGTCCCTAATTCTACAGCTCCAACTTTCCTGAGCTAGTCAAGTCGGGACCGGAGTTCTTTCTTCACCAACGAGGCGTGCAGCGAGACCACCAAAGCGGACATCTGCTGGCCCAAATCTTCTGCCTGCTGCTTCGCGGTAGCCCGCTGCGATTTCGCCACCGGACCGGTGACCTGCGCAATCATGTCTGCCTGGCGCGATGCGGTATTTCGCAGCGACTTCAGGTGACGGGCATCAAAGCCAAACCCCTTCAGCGCCAATGCGGTAGTCGCGGTCTGCACATCATCGGCATTATATAGACCCGATGAATCCGGGGTGAGCACGCCAATCTGCGTCAGCTCTGAGATTTCCTCAATGTTTGTGTTTGCTTGCTGCGCCACATCTGCATCAGTCAGGCGAGTCTGCAAAGGCGCACGAAACTTGTCCGCCGAGATCATTGGCTCCGCGTCAGCTCCAGCCAAAATGGCTGTGACCTGACCCGAATCCATCGCATCTAGCTGCTCGCGGATGACCTTCAGCGGCAAATAGTTATCGCGCTGGGTAACCAAGATATAGCGCAACCGTTCCACATCGCTCTCGGTGAAGCGACGGTAGCCAGAGTCAGTGCGCTGCGGAGAAATCAAACCTTCAGATTCCAAGAAACGAATTTTCGACACTGTAACGTCAGGAAACTCTTCACGCAGGCGTTCGATGACCACACCAATGGACATGGTCTTCTTACCCGTCTTTGTCCCGGCCTTTGGCGAGGTCGGGTGCGTCTGGGTTTTGCGTACAGCGCTCACGTGTGTCTCTTGCTCTACTTCAGATTGAGGTGGATAGGGATCTCCCTTACAGGGGTCTAGCTCTTAGTTGTCTGCGGTAATAAAGACCAGACGGAACTTACCAATCTGGATCTCATCGCCGTTGGTGAGCACCTGCGAGTTACGTGGCTCACGGTTGACATAGGTGCCGTTGAGGGAGCCCACGTCAACTACCTCAAACTCGCCTTCGTTGCGACGGAACTCCGCGTGGCGACGAGACACCGTCACGTCATCGAGGAAGATATCTGCTTCGGTGTGGCGACCAGCCGTGGTGGTGTCGCGGTCAAGCAAGAAGCGGGCACCCGCGTTAGGGCCGCGCTTAACGACCAGCAGCGCCGCACCCTCAGGAAGGTTGTCTACGCCCTGGGTTGTGGACGCAGAGCTTCCACCATTTTCCATTTCTTTCAGCAAATCTGCACGGAAAACCGAGGTGGTTTCAACCTGCTGCTCTGGAGTACCGGTGTTCTCGCTCAATTTATTCTCCTGACACTATTCCAAAGGATTTAGTAACTAACGGATATCATACCGACAATCGGTTCTCTCGCGCTGTAAGAGCCACGGAGCGCCACGTTTCGACCCTACTATCTAAACATATTTGAGATTCCCGAGATGACCGAATTGCCACTGCCTGCCAGCGGATTATCCGACACCATGTAGGTCCACGTGGCGCTCGGTCGCTTCCAACCAGCTTCAGCCAGGTGAGCACCCGCCTCGTCGATCTCAACCGTCTCAAAAGTCTCAACCGCTTTATCAACGGCACGCTGCGCCAGATCCTTGAACTCCGCCACCGCAATCCTGTGATATTCGTCAATTGGAGTCTCGCGCGCGATGGCCCGCAGGTGAATGGATTCGCGCACGTCATCCATCTGCGCAAGGTGCTCGGACCATTCGTTGTCCAGGTGGTAGAGCATGATGTCGCGTGCGGCTTGTTCGCGTATCGACGAGTCCAGCCCCTGCAATTCTTCAGCCCGCTGCGGTGATCGCGCTGCAAGCTCTTGCCACGCCTTATCCGTGTCCAAAAGGCTCGCGCGGCGCTCGTCGATAATCTCGCGTTGATCTGCGAGCAGCTGGTTGTACTTCCACGTCTGCGCGTGGATTTCCAGCAGCTGACCTTCCGTGACGCGCTGGCAGTGCTCGACGAAGTCCTGCACATTTTTCGCCCGGATTCGACCATCAGGTTCGGGTTTGACGGTCATCTCCCTGTCCGCGCCTCCGGAGACTACGATGTCGTCTTCCATGGACACGAAGAACAGGCTCAGGCCGGGATCGCCTTGGCGACCCGCACGCCCACGCAACTGGTTATCCAGGCGCGAGGTGCGGTGACGGGCAGTGCCGATCACAGCCAGCCCCCCCAAGGCCGCGACCTCGTCGTGGTCGGATTCGTCGGCGCCACCCAGGCGGATATCGGTGCCTCGACCCGCCATCTGAGTCGAGACAGTCACACGCCCCAGGTCGCCGGCCTCCGCGATGATGCGGGCCTCTTCCCTATCGTTTTTCGCGTTCAGCACGTTGACGTTAATCCCGCGCGCCTCAAGTGCCTCTGCCAGCGCCTCGGATTCTGCAACATCGTGGGTACCCACCAAGACAGGTTGCCCGCTCTCGTGCAGCAACGCGATTTCTTCCACAATGGCATGCTGTTTGTCGGCCATGGTGTGATAAATCCGGTCGGCTTCGTCGAAGCGTTGCAGCTCTTTGGCCCGCGGAATTTCAGAGACGTGCAATCCATAAAATTGGCGCAGCTGATCGGTGGCTTCCACAGCGGTACCGGTCATGCCGGCCACACGCGGATACCTGCGCATCAGCGCCTGCAAGGTAATCGAGTCCAAGATGCGCCCGCCCTCGGTCACATCGAGGCCTTCCTTCGCCTCAACAGCAGCTTGGAGGCCATCAGGCCAACGCTGCAGTTCGGCAACGCGCCCCTTCGAGGCATCAACCAGGGAGACCTTGCCGTCGTCGACAATGTAGTGCACGTCGCGCAGCAGCAGTGCCTTGGCATGCAACGCCAGGTTGACCTTCACCAGCGTCGTACCAATGTGCTCGTCGGAATACAGCGAGTCGATGCCGAGGCGCTTCTCCACACGCGCAGCACCCTCGTCGGTGAGATAGACGTTGCGCTGGTCGTCGTCGATTGTGTAGTGTTCTGTCTCCCTCAAGTGCGAAACAACATCGGTGATCATGCCGGTTGCTTGCACTCCCGGCTCCGAGCCTGCAAGCACGAGTGGGACCAGCGCTTCGTCGACAAGCACGGAATCTGCCTCATCGACGAGCGCAACCTGCGCTGGGGCTTGGACCGTCTGCTCGCGATGCGTGATCTGGTTGTCGCGGAGATGATCGAACCCGATCTCGGTGACGGGTGCGTAGATCACGTCGCTTAAATACGCTTCACGACGATTCTTGCGCGACGTCCGCTCGGTGACATAACCCACGGTCAGGCCGAAGAACTCGACCAACGGGCGCATCCACTGCGCATCGCGCTCCGCAAGGTAATTATTCACGGTGATCACGTGCGTGCGCTGCCCGGTTAATGCATATCCGGTGGCAGCCATCGCGCCGACCAGCGTTTTGCCTTCACCGGTGGCCATCTGGATTACGTCGCCCTCAAGCAGGCGCAGAACAGCCTGGTTCTGCACGTTGAAGGGCACCATGCCCAGTGTGCGCTCCGAGGCGATGGACAAAATCGCGAGGAACTCGGACTTATCTTGGATCTCGTTATCTTTGACCAAGTCGCGTGCCTTGGTGGCCAGTTCTTCGTCGGAAAGCGCCGTCAGCGAGTCGATGCGCTGATGAGCCTCGTCGACAATGCCTTTCGACTTTTTGGTGTTGCGTTCGCTCGATGCGCCCATCGCCTTCCAAAACCAGTCGAATGCAGCCATGCGCAAAAGTCCTTCCGTTGAATGTGCTTTATCCAACAAGTTTACGTGAGTTGGCTTCGCACCCGTCGAAGCGCTCACCTATTGTTTAAAGGACACACTTATCCACGCTCCCGGAGGTATTTAGCGCCATGCAATCTGTAAACGTCAAGTTCCCTTCATCGACGGGAGTAGAACTCGCTGGCACTATCGATCGGCCTGACGCACCAGCCAACGCTTATGCGGTGTTGGCGCACAATTTCGCAGGCTCTCGCCATACCCCGGGCGCGTCGCGGATGGCTAAGCAACTTACCAACCATGGTATTGCCACCTTGCGCTTCGATTTCCCAGGTCTGGGTGGTTCTTCGGGCGACTTCGCGGATACTTCATTTACTCAGAATGTCGCGGATGTGGTCGCCGCCGCGGAGTGGTTGAAGGAGAACTACCGGGCTCCGCAGCTGCTCATCGGCCACTCCCTCGGCGGTGCCGCTGTGCTGCGCGCCGCTTCCGAGTACCAGATGCCGTATCTGCATGCCGTTGCTACCGTGGGCGCGCCTTTTGACCCAGCGCATTCAGTTCTCCACTACGCCGACAGTGTTAGCGAGGCAGATAAGAATGGCTCCGTCACCGTCACCCTCGGTGGCAAGGACCTGGTCATCTCGCGTGAATTCCTTGAGGATCTCGCCTCGCTGAACCCGGAAACTTACCTTCCGAAGCTGCGCAAGGCTCTCCTGCTGGTGCACTCTCCCATCGACCAGATGGTGGGCATCGACAACGCCCAAACCATCTTCCGAGCCACCCGCTATCCCAAGAGCCTGATGAGCCTCGACAAGGCCGACCATCTCCTGACCAAGACCGGCACCGCGCAGCGCGCCGCCGACATCATCGGCACCTGGGTGCAGCAGTACATCGAACCAGAGTTCACACCGGAGCCCACCACCGACGACAACGCGATTTCCCGCACCGCCCGCGGCACCCGCTTCGGCGATGTCGTGCGGACTTCCGGCCAGGCAATCACCACCGATCGCCCACGCAGTGGCGGCGGCCGTGGCCAGGGTGTGACCGCCAAGGGCCTCTTCATGAGCTCGCTCGCCGCCTCGACCTCCCAGGCCATCCGCGAGGCCGCAAAGGGCATGAAGCTCGACGACGTCCGCGTCGAGGTCACCCATATCACCGGCGCCACCTTCGAGCGCAAGATAACGCTTTACGGACAGCTTAACGACGATCAAAAGCGCACCCTTTACGCAGCTGCCAACTCTTCAGAGCTCGACGACATCCTGGCCAAGCGCAAGATCGTGACGGTTCATCAGTGACCTGTTACTGCGGAACTGGCCTTAGCTACGAGGAATGCTGCGGTAAATATCACGCGGGCAAGAAGGCTCCCACAGCCGAAACGCTCATGCGTTCTCGTTTCAGCGCATTTGCCACCGGCAACTCCGAGTACTTGCTGCGAACGTGGGCGCCGGAGACTCGCCCTGCAGTTTTAGATCTTTCTGAGTCACCGGTGCGATGGGAGCGCCTCGAGATCATAGATAAGCAAGGCGGCGGGCTTTTCGATTCCACCGGAATCGTCGAGTTCGAAGCCTTCTACACCGGCGGCTCACAACGCGAGCGCTCCTCTTTTCGCCGGTTAGACGATGGAAGCTGGGTCTATGCCGAGGGCGATGTGAGCTAGCAACAGGGCAATTAGCGTTCGAAACTCACAGTGTTGTAACCTGTACTTCGTTGCCACTTGTGGCACGCGGGCTGTGGCGCAGTTTGGTAGCGCACCACACTGGGGGTGTGGGGGTCGCAGGTTCAAATCCTGTCAGTCCGACCAATTTTCTTAAGGCACGCGCACCTTCAGCGCGCCGGGCACGATCCGGACGTGGAATCTCTCCACTTCCCCCAGTTCATCGCCGTCAACTTCGAAGACCTCGGGATGCGAAAACGAGACCTCAATTGACTCGCCTTGCAGGTAGCGCAGCGAATCGCTGTCGTCCTTCTGGCTTTTTGCCCGTTCCCTTTGACCGCGAAGGGTGAACCAAAACTTCTGCGCCATCTGCAACGCTAGACGCCCAGCGATGATCGCCCAGCCAAAAAGCCCCTTCGGACGCATAATGACCACATCAAGTTTGCCGTCATCGGGCACCGCATCTGGCAGCAGCGTCAAGTTATTCACTAGGTCGCCGCAATTGCCCACAATCACGCTATGCGCGTTCAAGGTCTTCCAGCGCCCACCATCGAGGCGACGCGCCAACTTGATTCTGTTCCCGCCCTTCAGCGACTTCAGTATCGCGACCCCATAGGCCAAGAAACCAATGCGTTTCTTTAAATCGTCGTCAGTATTGACAATCATCTGCGCGTCAACGCCGACACCAGCCATCACCGCAAATGGATACGTCTTCCTTGTTCCATTGGGGAAAAACACCTCTGCATGGCACAGATCAATCAGGCGCTCTTTCTCCTCGAAGGCCGTGCGCACCGCTGCCTCAAAACCGGAGTCCATCCGAAGGTTCCGAGCCAGCAGGTTACCCGTTCCCGCCGGCACGATACCCAGGCTCGTGTCGGTTTGGGAGACAGCCTCGGCCACCATTCGCACAGTGCCGTCCCCACCGCATGCGATGACCAAGTCATCGCCAGCGTCGACTCCTTTTTTCGCCTGGGAGTAGCCGGGGTCGTCCTCGGTGGTTTCCTCCCACTTCACGGTGTGGCCATGTCCGTGCTTTGCGACGAGCTTCTCTAACTCTGCCCGGTCTACTTTGATTGGGTTGTACACGACGGTCGCGGTCTTCCGCTGTACTGAGCTATTCACCCTGCTTACACTACTATGACCCCCGGTAGGCCACACCCCAGAAGTTCAGGATCTCGTTCGTGGCCATGTCCGAATCCAAACCGGAGTTGTCACTTGGGTGCCCCGGCCACACATGTCCGCCGGTTCCCACTCGGATATGTTCAAGCGGGGCGTCGCAATCTTGGTAGGTGGACTTGACGGCAGTGGGTCCAAACTGGGAGAGAATTACCTCGCCGCTGCAGTGGTTTCGTCGTGAAGCTTCGCTTAACATCTCCGGCACCGACGTGTACTCGGTTTCGTGGCGCACGCCTCCGTCGTACTCGATGACTCCGTCTGCGGTGCCGTGGATATCGATGTGCTTCATCGGGATCTGAGAGCACCCGTCGGAGACTCGCCAATAATAGGCGGCGGAGACTGTGGCGATTGCAGTGAACTGCTGTGGCCGCTGGCAGCCCAAATAGGCTGCGAAGCCACCGCCGTTGGACAATCCTGCGGCGAAGACCCGGGCGGGATCCACGGTGTAGCGCGATTCAACGTCCTTGCGGATCGCATCCACAAAGGCAATGTCTTCCTCGCCTGAGGTTTTGGCGTAGGGCGCAGGTGCCCAAGCCTGCTCGAAACCATTCGGATACACGACGATGGCGTTCGCCTTGTCGAAATGCGAGTAATCCCGGATTGTGCTGGCGTACTCATTCAATCCATGGAAGACGAAAATAAGGGGGACTTCTTCCCCGTTGAGCGCGGCTGGAGGTGCCGATATCCAGTAGTTTCTGCTCTTATCGCCAACTTGGATGGTTTCGTTGCTAGTCCGTGGCTCACCGATCATCTCGGTGGTTGGGGCCGCAGCTTGAGGCTCGAGCGTGACCTCGCTTGCAGGCGGAGCTGTGTCCTCCTCCTCCGTTGCACTGCAGCTTGACGCGACTAGCGAAATTGCTGCTGCCAGTGCGGTGACAATGCGGGTCTGCACACTCACTCCGGGTTTCGTCCTTCCTGCCATGCCTGCCACATCTGGGCGTATGCGCCGTTGAGCTCGACCAGCTCATCGTGGGAACCGCATTCGATAATACGTCCATTATCCATAACAATCACTTCATCAGCTACGCGAGCTTGATCCAATCGGTGCGCCACGACGAGCGCTGCGCGATCCCGGGCGACGGTGGCTGCCGCTTGCTCAAGATTTCCAGCATTTCGCGAACCAGCCTCAGCGGTTGCTTCATCCATGATCACAACGGCTGGATCCAGAAGCAGGATTCGAGCCAGCGCCAATTGTTGGGCCTCGAAAGGTTCAAGTTGGAAGCCTTGCGCGCCAACGACAGTGTCTAATCCTTCGGGTAGGTCCTCGAACCAGTCGGCGCCGACTTCCTCAAGTGCCTGCAGCAGCTCCTCATCGGTGGCATCTGGGGTGGCAAGCGAGAGGTCGTCGCGAAGCGTGCCGGAAAAGACATAGACCTCCTGGGACACCATCGCGATTCGTGCCACGCGTTCGTCGTCGGAAAGCTTGTGTACCTCGACGCCATCGACCAAAACTTGGCCTTTTGTGGGTATGCGCAGGCCGGAAGCGAGCGAGGCGACGGTGGTCTTGCCTGCGCCAGAGGCGCCGACCAGAGCGACGGTCTCACCTGGAGCGATGGACAAGTTGACGTCTTCGACAGCGAGGTGTTTTCCTTCCTCGTCATAGGCGAAGCTCACGTCGATCAGATCAACCTGGCCGGTGATTTCAGGTGCGCCAATGTCGGGTATTTGCTCCGGCGGATGCGCAGTTACGCCGACGATTCGGGCAAGCGAGGCGTAACCGGATTGCAACGTGTCGAGGATGCGCATCAACCCCATGATCGGGCCACGGACGCGGATCAACATCAGCATTGCTGCCGTCACTGCGCCGACGGTCAGGGCTCCGGAGTTGACTGTAATGAAGCCAACAATCAGGCCGGTGCTGAGCATGAGCACCTCGCCTACCGAGATCCAGATCTGCAGCGTGATCATAGTGGTACGCGCCTTGAATCCGTTTTTCACTACGGCGAGGGAGGATTCCTCGATGTGGTTGTGAGTCTCCTCTTCCATCCGGAACGCCCGCACGGTCGCGCGTCCGTGGATGGCTTCCAAGATGCGACGGGCACGCTCGGCCATGCTTGCCCGCTCGGCTGCGTAGCGCTCCGGTGCCACGTTCAGATACCTTCGTGCCGCAATGATGTACACCGGCGCAGCCACCAAGGGAACAAGGAGGAATTGCCAATCCATGCTGGTCAGCGCAATCGCGGTTGCCACGAGAGTGAATGCGCTGGATGCCAGGACCGGGATGGATTCGGTGACGGCCGTGGACAATTCGGCCACGTCGTCGGTTGAGCGCGAGACTAAGTCGCCAGAGCCCGCCTCCTCGACGCGGTGCACGGGGAGGCCAAGGGCGGTTCCCACCATCGACTCGCGCAGGTTGGCAATCACTCGCTCAGCAATGCGCGAGACAAGGAAGAATCCCAATGCGCTGGCCCCGGCCGACACGAATGCGGCGACGACCAGCCAGCCCGCAGCCTCCCACAACGACCGAGCCGTGCCATTATTAATCACGATATCGACGACCGAACCAAGGATCTGTGGCACCAATACGTTCGCGTATGCACCGACGCTGAGCAGAATCAGCGCCCAGATGCTCTGCGATCGCGCGTTCGGCACGACCTTGAGCTGCTCGCCTAGTTCATGGCGGACCTCACCAAAAGTAGCTAGTGGGAACTTCATGCCTGCTCCACCACCTCTGCCACTCGCAGCCAGGCCGGCTGTTCTGTGTAAATCACCGTCGGCCTTCCACTGCGCTCGGCGGCAACACGTTCGGTGATTATTTGCTCGGTGATCGAGTCAACCGCAGTTGTCGGATCCTGCAGCACTAAGACCTCCGGGTCGGAAGCGATGGCCCTTGCCAGTGCAACACGCTGGCGCTGACCGCCTGAGAGCTGCCCGCCATTTTCGCCGACCTCCTTTTCTAATCCGCCGGGGATATCCTCAGCGGCGGCAACCCACAACGCGTGCTGGGCGATCTCAGGATCAGGGTGCACGTTGTCCTGCACGGTGCCCGAAAATAGCTCGGCTGAGTGCGGCGACACAACGACTCTGTCCCGCGGCGCCGTAAGTAATTCATCGGGGGCCTCTCCAGTATTGACCGTGATTCCTGCGGCTAGGGCGGGAACGGCAGTAGCTTCGTCGTCAAGCGAATAATCTGCTCCCAGGATCTTGCGAATGCGCGCTCCCGATGCCTGCGCCGACGCCCAGCGCGACGCGATGTTTTTGCCCAGCATGGTCATTGGCTGGATGATGAACTGCGTCAATCCGACCACTGTGATCAGTTCGCCGATCGAGATCGTGCCGTTCAGCGCCATAAAGCCCGCGGCGATACCAACGGCGACGACATAGAGCGAACCCGTTGCCTCGGTCACAGTATTTAACTTCGCCTGTGCCGCATTCGCGTCAACGGTGCGCTCGTAGGCCTCGTTCGACACTGCGTTATAGCGCTCGCGCACAGTGCTCACCGCGCCGAGGCCCTTGAGAGTGCGCAGGCCTTGCACAACATCGGTCGCCATCGCAGCGGTTGCGGCCAGTGCCCTTTGACGTTTACTCGATGCCTTGCGCAGGGGCGTCGCCGAATAAAGCGCGATGGCCACCACAATTGGCCCGCCCACCAGTACCGCGATGCCGAGGAGAACATTGATGGCCATCATCATCACGCCGACGTAAATAATCGACACGACCTCGGCCACGGGAAACACCGTCATCATCACGGCATCCGCAACTCGTTGCGTATCCGACGAAGCTATCGACAGCAACTCGCCCGCCGTCCGCTTCTTACCCGCGATTCCGCGCGGATGCATCACGCGATCTGTCACAGCCATGCGTAGATCGTGACCCACCCACAGCGTCGCGCTAATCAGCAGCCTGCGCCCGTAAAACGCCACAATAATATTGACCACATATGTGGCCACGAGAACGCCAATCCACATAATCAGCCGATCGAGCGCTCCGCTGGCAATCGCGTCATCGATGGCCCGCCCAACAATCACTGGAGTTAACCCGTTGCACACGAATGCGGTAGCCATCAAGATCGCGGCGGGAACCGTACTGCGCCAGCGCGAGGTGACCGTTTTAATCAGCCACCGAGGGTCATCGGGGGCAGGCAAATTACTCATGTGGGCATATCATACGGGTAAATTGACTAACCATGAATCCTACCGGCAGCCTCTCCCGACCCGCGAGTCAAAAGGCCGCTCCCACATTTCGCGATGCCGCGCATCGGGCGGATTCCGCAGCAGCATTTCGTCGTGGAGCGGACGTCTACGACGACGTGCGGCCCACCTATCCGCCCGAGGTCGCATCGCTTATCGACGATTGCTCCCGCATCGCCGACATCGGAGCCGGCACCGGCAAGTTGACCTCTACCCTGCTCCGACCCGGCCGGACAGTTTTCGCCAGCGACCCCTCACCCGACATGACCCGTGTCCTCGCCGAGTCCTACCCCTCCGTGCACGTCTGGCGTGCGACCGCCGAAAACACCGCGCTGCGCACCGCGTCTGTTGATGCATTGGCCTGCGCCCAGACCTGGCACTGGGTAGACACTCGAGCCGCCTCCGCAGAGGCCGACCGCGTGATCGCGCCGGGCGGCAAGCTCCTGCTTGTCTGGAACACCCTCGACGTTTCACATCCGTGGATCCTCCGCCTCGCCCGGATTATGCGCTCCGGCGACATCCAACGTGAGGGCTTCTATCCCGAAGTCAGCCCCCCTTGGGTGCTTCACGACGAGTTCCGCATGCGCTGGATCCAGCACCTCACCACCGACCAGGTGTATGCACTGTCCCAGACACGCTCCTCCTGGTTGCGAGCTTCTGCCGAGGTCCGCGACCGCATGAAGGAGAACCTGCGGTGGTACCTCTTCGATCGCCTCGAGTTTCAGCCCGGGCAGCTTTTACCTATCCCGTATCGCACCGAGGCCTTTGTGTACACGCGCGATTAGTCTCTGGGGTGTGGGGTTGTGTGGGTCGGCTTGATTCGGTCTGGTGGGCTTCATGGGCTTGCGCAGAAAAAGTCCGCACTGCGGACTATAAGGCGATAGATACACCGGCACCCGCCTACTGACGGTCGTTTACTGCCGTGCCCTATTAGGGGCTCGTCATCGGCCAGTGTTCCCACAAAAAGTCCGCACTGCGGACTATAAGGCGACAGGTATACCGGCTCGGGATCCAACCTTTCGACAGTTCCTCGCTAGGTCACATCTCCACAACGAGCGGTAACCACCGGTACCAAAAAAGTCCGCACGGCGGACTATAAGGCGATAGATATGTTGCCTCAGGAGCCGGTTACTCACTGTTTCCTCACCGAGCTATTTCTGTGCTGCATGGTCGGCCTGCGCTGAAAAAGTCCGCACTGCGGACTATAAGGCGACAGGTATACCGCTAGCCAGTTGACCGACTAGCCCTACCATCGACAAAGGGGCCCAATATCGCCCAGGGGGCTAAAGTCCGCGATCCGGATTGTATGGAGGCAAATGATTTTAAAAATTCTTTCGCACAACTGTTCCATTCTTGGAACAAATGTTCTAAGCTGTTTATAGACGGAAAACACCGACATTCTTGCAACTCGTCGTCAAGCACGGCGCACCGGGGGCGTTACAACCATGTCTTACATTGATTTTCTTAATACCCAATCGGATGACGAAATAGTTCGCGAAGTTGAGCGAACAAATATCCAAGCACGCAATGCAAAGGCTGAACTCCTTATTTCGATTGCCCAATTTCATAAACGAGACCTCGCTAAAGAAAAAGGCGCAAAATCTACAAGTGCGTGGCTCATGCGGGTTTATGGGATCAGCAAGCAGACGGCCTCGGAATACATAAACGTTGGTACGGGCCTACTTGAATTCAATGAAGCCGCAGAGAGTCTCCATTCGGGGGAAATTAGTTACTCTGCATTGCGCTTGATCTTGAAGTACATGACGCTTGAAAATGAATCGTCTTTGCTTGATCTCGCACGTGGTTTAACGCTCCCAGAATTAAGGCTTGCCCTTGGCGGGCTTGACCCCGCAGAAGACTCGGAGCCGCAATCAGATAGGTTTACCTATCACGTAGACGATGATGGTCGAGTAGTCGGATCATTCAATCTCAATCCGATCGACGGGGCGAATTTTCTCGCCGCTATAAAAATTGGGGAGCTCTCGTTTAAAGAAGACTTCGGAGGACTATCCGACGATGATTTCAGCGACGACGAAGCCGTTGACCAAGCTTACGATGATATTGAACATCCTGACCCATCACGGTTCGGCCTAACCCCTAGTGCTAATAAATTGCTTGGCCTTCGCGGTTTGCTGAACATTGCTAGATCACAACCGATTCAATGTAAACGCGCACCTGGTGCCCAAATCAATGTCACGATGACAACCGACGGCCATGCTTTCCTACCCTTCCAGCCTGGGGCACCGAACCGTCTTCTCGTAGGAATGATTGAAAATGGGTTCTTCAAACTTGATCTAACAGACGAAAACGGGATTGTCGTCAATAGGGGTCGTACTCGGCGCATAGCAACTGATCATCAAGCCGACAGTGCCCTCGAACAATCTCGAAGGCAGTGCGGTATGCCAGGTTGTAACAACTGCAACTTCATAGAGATTCACCACCTCACGGAATGGTCCGAAGGTGGTGCCACTGACATGGACAATCTCATCGCGCTCTGTTCGTCCTGCCACACGATGGTGACTATGGGACTAATCAGGATTGAAAAGGATGGCGCTGACATACACTTCTATTTCCCCGACGACAGTTGGTATACATCACACAAGCGCCAACCAGCGCGCATTCGTCGTGAGGCGACTCCAACCGCCGGTCCGAAGAAGACTATGAACTTCCTGTTCCCTGGAAACTCTTTCGACGACGATGCCCTAGAATTTGCCGGTGACCCGGCATGACTCTAGGCCTCGAACAAAGTCGACATTCGAAAGACTCAGCTTTTCAAGCGTTAGTGCTTCCGCCCTCGGCGTTCACGTACGCGCACCGCAATGCGAACTGGAGTGCCATGGTAGCCGAACTGCTCACGGAACTTACGCTCCAGATAGCGGCGGTACCCAGCCTCGAGGAACCCCGTGGTGAACAACACGATTGTTGGAGGTCGAGTCGAAGCCATCGTGGCAAACAGCAAACGAGGAAGACGGTTGTTGTTCATCGGCGGAGGGTTTGCAGCGATCGCTTCACGCAGCCAGTTGTTCAGCTGGCCTGTGGAGATGCGACGATCCCAGTTGTCCAGTGCCTCAATCATAGCTGGCTCAAGCTTGTGCAAAGCACGGCCGGACTCAGCGGAAATATTGATCTTCGAAACCCATGGCAAGCGGTCGATCTGCTCCTCGAGTTCTCGGTCGAAGAAGTATCGGCGGTCCTCGTCCATCAGGTCCCATTTGTTAAAGGCGATGACGAGTGCCTTACCGGCTTCGAGAACCATGGACAACACTCGCTGATCCTGCTCCGTGATCTCCTGCGAAGCGTCGATCACAACAACGCAGACCTCTGCGGCCTCGATGACGTTGCGGGTACGCAGCGATGCATAGTACTCGTGGCCCTGAGCAGTCTTAACCTTACGGCGCAGACCTGCGGTATCAATAAATTGCCACACGCGCTCGTCAAGCTGGATCATTTCGTCGACTGGGTCAACCGTAGTACCAGCAACATTGTCCACAACCGAACGATCGGACTTAGACAACTTGTTCAAAAGGCTGGACTTACCAACGTTTGGCTTGCCAACAAGCGCCACGCGGCGTGGACCATCAGTGATCGAATTTGCGGAGCGAGGGACCTCAGGGAATTGGCGAAGGACCTCATCAAGAACGTCCGCGCCACCACGGCCGTGCAATGCGGAAACTGGCCAAGGGTCGCCGAGACCGAGTCCATAGAACTCAGCCACATCGGCCCACTGGTTATCCGACTCAAACTTGTTCGCCACCAAGATGACCGGTACTTCCGAGCGCTGCAGTTCGTGCGCCATCGCTGCATCGGATTCAGTAATGCCCACATGCGAGTCGACCACGAAAATGATCACGTCCGCGGTCTGCATTGCAGCCTCGGACTGGCGCGCGATAGCTGCGTGGATACCTTTCGCATCTGGGTCCCAGCCGCCGGTGTCCTGGACCCAGAAGCGTCGCCCGCCCCAGTCCGCGAGGTAGCTGACACGGTCACGGGTTACGCCTGGGTGGTCCTCGACAACAGCTTCACGACGACCCAAGAAGCGATTAACCAGGGTGGACTTGCCCACATTTGGTCGCCCGACAATAGCTACGGTGGGCAAAGCCTCCTCGACCATGCCGGGATCAAGGATACCGAGCTGCTCGTCAACTTCCTGCCACTGTTCTTCAGTGAGATCCTCGAAGTCTGTGTCTTCGTCAAATTCGAAGTCAAACTGATCTTCGTCGAAGTCGTCGGCTGCCCAGCCACCGCCCGGGTTTTCTACGATTTCGTCGGTGTAGGCCTTGTCGGCGTCAACTTCTTCCCCACCGCCGAATGCATAGACGAAGCTAGTTTCTTCATCAGAATGATTGTGCTTATCGGTCATTTCGCGCTCTTTTCAATCAAGGCGATCAGACGTTCCAGTACTTCGTCGATCGGCATTGTGGAAGTATCAATCACCTCTGCGTCATCCGCAGGGCGCAATGGAGAGGTCGCACGGGAGGAATCGAGTTCATCACGGCGTTGGACATCTGCCAATACAGTGTCAAAATCGGCTTCACGCCCAGCTGCCACGTCCTGGTCGAAGCGACGCTGTGCGCGGATTTCAGCGCTAGCGGTGAGAAAAGCCTTGGCTGGTGCGTCTTTAAGGACAACCGTGCCAATGTCGCGGCCTTCGACGATCGCGCGGTGCGCATCAATGGCAAGCTTGCGCTGTAGCGCAACCATGTTCTCGCGAACCTCTGGAATAGCGGATACGGCCGAGACGTTGCGGGTCACTTCGGCACCCCGGATTTCAGCGGAGACATCCTCGCCGGCAAGAAGCACCTCGGTGGAATCTGGATCGTCTGAAACTTCGAGTGGCAGACTATCGGTTGCTTCGATTACCGCAGCCGTATCAGAGGGGTCAATTCCAGCTCGCAGTACCGCGAGAGTGGCTACGCGGTACATGGCGCCAGTGTCGACGTATTTGGCATCGAGGCGTTTCGCCAGTTCGCGGCACGTGGTGGATTTGCCAGTACCGGATGGTCCGTCCACGGCAAGAATCAGTCCGCCGTTTGGCATATTGGACAGACTCACATCCCCACCACCTTGTACAGCGAGGTCAGCTCGGATGAATTCAGCGCACGCATGGTACCTGGTTTCTGCTCGCCGAGCTGCACAGTGTGGAGCTTGGTTCGCACGAGGCGCTGGACGGGGAAGCCAGCCTCCTTGAGCATGCGACGAACGATGTGCTTGCGGCCTTCGTGCAACTCAAGGCGAATCAGGGACTGGCCCTGGTGCACGTCAATGATCTGTGCGAAGTCAACCTTTGCGGTACCGTCGTCGAGCTCAATGCCGTTCTTCAGCTCGCGCACGAGGTTGTTCTTCGCCTCGCCGAGCACGGTTGCCAGGTAGGTCTTCGAGACTTCGTACTTCGGGTGCATGAGGCGGTTAGACAGCTCGCCGTCGTTGGTGAGCAGCAGCAAGCCTTCCGTGTCGGCGTCAAGGCGACCAACATGGAAAAGGCGCTGACCGGAGAAGGTCTTCTCGGAGAGGTAGTCGCCCACGCAAGGACGTCCCATCTCGTCGCTCATTGTCGTGTGCACGCCACGAGGCTTGTTGAACACGAAGTACTCAAGTTCCTCGTTGACGTTAATGCGCACGCCATCGACGCGGATGATGTCTACGTTGGGGTTTACACGCACGCCTTGCTTGCGAACGATCTGGCCGTTGACCTCGACTTGACCTTTTTCGATCATGATCTCGGCGTGGCGCCTGGAAGCGACGCCAGCTTGTGCCAGTACTTTTTGGAGGCGAACGCCTTGGGGTTTGTCGTCGTCCCACCAGTTGTCTTCGAGTGGGTTCTTTTCGGCATTTTCTCGACGCTGATTGATATCAACGTTCTGGTGACGCGCCGGTTTCGCGTTGGAGAGAAAGATTCCGTCTTCCTTCTTTGGAAGCTTCTTCTCTGGGTCCGGTGTGCCTTCTCGGCGAGCGGGAGGGGTCACTTTACGTGTCCTTAATCTAGTATGCGATTTTCAACGTGCGCAATCTTACCAGTCTTCGTCGATAGAATCGATATCCGGAAGCAGCGGCGCGAGGTCGGGCAGCCGCTCGAGCGAGTCGATGCCCAAGAGTTCGAGGAATAATTCCGTGGTCACGTACTTGTGCGCGCCCGTGGATTCGTCCGGCTCAACCTCACTGATCAGCCCACGCAAAGTCAACGTCCGCATCACACCATCAACATTGACACCACGCACACCAGCAACCTGCGCGCGCGTCACTGGCTGGCGATACGCCACCACCGCGAGAGTCTCCATGGCTGCCCGGGACAAACGCGATTGAGTGCCATCGAGCAAAAACTTCTCCACTGCCGCGGCATTCTCAGGCCGCGTGTACAACCGCCAGCCCTCCTCAGTCTCGCGCAGGTCGATGCCGGAGCCACGCGATGTCAGCTCGGTGGCAATGTCACGCAAGTGCTTATCGACGACGCCCTCTTCTGCATCCAACGCCGCAGCCAGAGTGCTCACCGTGGTGGGAGTGTCGATGACCAGCAGGATCGACTCTATCTGGCTGCGCAACTGCGAGATCATCTAGGCTTCTCCGACAGCAACTGGGTAACCCGAGTCCGGCCGACCCCAATCCGACCATGAGCCTTCATACACAACTAAGTCGTTGCGTCCTGCGCGTTTCGCGGCAAAAGCAGTCACACAAGCAGTGACTCCCGAGCCACAGGAAAATGCGAGGTGATCCTCCGGGAAGATATCAGCGAGCTCGGCGGGACTCTTGAAGGTACCGTCCTCGTTGTACAGCGAGGTAAACGGAACGTTACGCGAGCCCGGAATGTGGCCTGCCCGCAACCCTGGACGGGGCTCTTGCTCCGCGGCCGTGAAACGGCCGTGCGACCGTGCGTCCACCACTGTCCGTGTGGTATCTGCGACCTGGGGCGCGTCGATAAGCAAATCCCAGCGTGGTGCAGCGGTGATGGTGCCGGTCGAAGTTGGAGTGGCGGGCGAGGCGAGCTCTCCCCCAGCGGCGACCCAGGCGCGGAGCCCGCCGTCAAGGATTGCGACCTTGTCGAGGCCCGCGACGCGTGCGAGCCACCAGACGCGCGGGGCGGTGGCGCCGTCGGAATCGTAGACCACGACGGGGGTGTCGTCGCTGACTCCATAGGACTCGAAAACCTGTTGGATTCCGGCGGGAACGGTGTGCGGCAAGGGGTTGGAAGGATCCGAGAAGTCCTTTTCAAGGTCTGCGACGAAGGCTCCCGGAATCACCTGGCTAGGTGCGTTGGGGCCCATGGAGGCATGGAAAACGACTGGGTTTTCTAAACTCTTGAAGTCCTCGATGGTGAGCAAATTATCCATGGTTTCTAAGTGTAGCGAGAGAATTTGTTACCCCCGCAAAATTTCTTCTTAAATGAAGTTTCGCAAGGTAAGAACACCTCACATGAATTACTCAGGTGTGATTGCGAAGAAAAGTAAAGAATTTCTAACCACCAAGAACGTGATCGCAGTAACATGCCGTTATGGCACAGATCACACGTACCGACCGCCTAATCCTCATTCCTTTGTCAGAGGACCAAGCCGCGGAGGCATTTCGCGTCTACGCAGACGCACGCATTTGGACACATCGGCCATGGGCTGTCCACACCGATGAGGAAACTACTCGTAACCTAATCAAGCGCACCCAGAAGTCTTGGGAGGAATTCGATCTCGGGCCATGGGGCATCTACCTGCGAGAACGACCATCAGAGTTCATCGGCGTCGGCGGTGCCGAGGTGGTCGACGGCCAAGTGTGGGACGTGAAATACCGTCTCCGCTCGGACCAATGGGGCCACGGCTACGCCACCGAAATCGCCGAGGCGGCAATCAAGGCGGCAGCGAAGAAGCATCCAGAGCTTCCGGTTACTGCTCGCATCACGACGAATCACCCGGCCAGCGGCCACGTCGTTGAAAAACTCGGGCTAAGAAGCGTCTGGGAAGGCCGACGCGTTGGCACAGAAAACAACCCCGATGAACCCGACGTGCGTATCTACGCTGATCGCGAGCTCCCAGAACCAGCAATCTCGATGCTGCGAGCCCGCCCTTAAGTCCAATTAGAAGCCGCTACTACCGCTGGGTCCACGTCAAGTCCCGTCCATGAGACTTCGAGTGGGCCCAGCGCTTCTTCCTGCTCAGTCTCCACTGCTCTAGCCTTGTACAGCTCCAACAAAGCAAGGAACCTGCCGACGACTTCCATCGAACGAGTGCAGTCGCGGGTCAAAGAGGAAAACGACATCCACTTGTTTGGGCCGACAACCTTGAGCGTGTCCAAGATTTTTCCCGCCTGCTGGGGCACCGAAACCTCCACCTGGTGGATGTGATCAATGCCAACGCGCTCTGGTGCCTTCGGACGAAACACGCTCGCTGCTAGGTGGGCAAACGTTTCAGGAGTGTGGCCGAGACGCACCGGGGGCAAGAGATCCGCGAAACGTGGCTCGATGGATACGGCTCGCGGATAACGCCGGGCAGCCTTGCGCTGCCATTCCACGAAGAGGTCCGCCACTTGTTGGTAGGCCTTGTATTGGAGCAGCCGGGCAAAAAGCAGGTCCCTCGATTCCAGCAATTCGAGGTCCTCAGCACTTTCCACGTCGCCGCGAGGGACGAGGCGTGCGGCTTTCAAGTCAAGCAGGGTCGCGGCGACGACGAGAAACTCCGTTACCTCGTCGAGTTTGGCCTGGTCCCCGAGCATGCGGGTGTACGCAATGAATTCGTCGGTCACCTCAGCCAGAGCCACTTCCGTGACGTCGAGCTTCTTGGCACTGATCAACTGTAAAAGCAGATCAAACGGACCCTCGAAGTTATTTAGGACAAGATTGAAACCGGTGATCTCAGGCTGTGTCACTTACACCGTCCGTTCGATGACCTCAAGGGCTAGGTTGCGATACTGCTGGGCACCCTGGGAGTTAGGAGCCCAGGTAAGGATTGGCTCGCCGGCGACGGACGTTTCGGGGAAGCGCACGGTGCGAGTGATCACGGTGTCGAAGACTCGATCGCCAAAGACTTCGACTACGCGGTCCATGACTTCGCGCGCGTGGGTCGTACGACGGTCAAACATGGTGACTAGGATGCCGATGATTTCAAGATCGAAGTTGATTCGGTCCCTAACCTTTTCCACTGTGTCGGTGAGCAGTGCCAGGCCACGCAGGGAGAAATACTCGCACTCCATCGGAATGATCACGCCGTCGGAGCAAGCAAGCGAGTTCACAGTAAGAAGGCCAAGGGAGGGCTGGCAGTCAATGATGATGTAGTCATAATCGCCGCGGACAGGGCGCAGCGCACGACCCAGAACTTGCTCGCGGCCAACTTCATTGACCAACTGAATCTCAGCGGCAGAAAGATCAATGTTGGCGGGCACGAGATCGAGCCCGGAAACATTGGTGTGGCGAATAGCCCCGTGCACGCTGGCAGTATTGTCCAGCATTAGGTCATAGACCGTGATCGCGTCTTCTTCTTGATTCACCCCAAGGCCAGCGGACAGCGCGCCTTGTGGGTCCAGGTCAACGAGCAGGACTTTACGCCCCTGCTCTGCCAGGGCTGCTCCAAGGTTGATCGACGAGGTGGTCTTTCCTACTCCGCCCTTCTGATTCACCATGGAGATGATGCGGGCTGGACCATGCTTCTCCAAAGGTGCGGGTTGTGGAAGCTCGCGAACCGGGCGCCCAGTCAGGCCAACCGGCGCATCCGGAGCTTCCTTCGCCTCGGTAGCGTCGAACAGTCCGTCTTTGCTCACCGTCATACCTTCTTCCTTGACTCCGGGGCCTGTAAAGTCCACGAGTCTTAGCTTACATGCGTGTCATTTCCTATGTTAGCGACTCTGCTGCTTAGAGAAACAACGACACAGCCTTGAACTGCGCAAGTTTAACGCCGCCCACGCCATACGAGAAGGCCCGCAAGCACCAACACTAACGCAATGGCCCCTCCGACGGTCCACCACACCGATGAGGATTGCTGATTGGCAGCCGCACTTTCAGAATCCTGCGCCACCGACGTACTAGTTGCGGTGATGATGGCATAGAACTCGGCAACAGAATCATCGCGCACAACCTCCATGATGAACGGGTCGTCCGGGTTCTGGCCTTCCGGATAAGTCAACGTAATTGAGCGTTCAGCGACCTTGATGTCACGCTCGACGCCTTTGATTATCTGGCCATTGCTGTCTAGATAGCGCAGTTTCACGCCGTCGCGCGAAGCGTTGACCAGCGGCATGACATCGGACACCTGATTAAGAGGTAGCCGGACTCGAAGAACATTACCCTCGATAACGCCGTCAAGGTAAAGTTTCTTCGCTTGACTTGAGTCGACCGCAGAGGCGGTTTGCCGAGCGGGAGCCGGATCCGCAGGAGCAAAAGCCGCCGAGCCCTCCGCCACCAACGTGATCGTCGCCGAGTAGCCAGCGGCCGAAGCCGGGACACTGATCTGGGAACCCGGCTCGTTCGGGGCAGTCACCGTCACGCTGGTGCCGGAAGAAGAAACGCTCCAGCCAGCGCCGGAATAGGCAGCATCGACGGGAACGCCGAGGTCGACCGTCGTGGTCGTTCCCGCGGGCACCGGCACGGTCGATGGAATCATCGATTGCACCATCGCGGGATCCAGTCCCGAGAGCCCCGACGCCACCGGCACAGACATTCCCAGCAACGCTGCAGCAGTGGCAACACCAGCGATCAATGAACGGACTCGCACTCTCAGCGCCTTTCGGTAATGGTATTAACTTTCAGCCATGAATCCTACAGTGCTAAAACCTACCTCAAGTCGCCTAAGCCCGCGGATGAGCCATTTTCCACCCCTCGCGGAGGTTATCTGCCGTGATGTGCGTGTAAATTTGCGTCGTTGTCACCGAAGAATGTCCCAACAGCTCCTGAATTGTACGAACATCGGCGCCGCCCTCTCGCAGGTGCGTGGCATAGGAATGGCGCAGCGTGTGTGGCGAAATTTCCTTCTTAATCCCCGCCCGCTCAGCAGCATTTTTGATGATCGTCCACGCGCTTTGCCGCGAAAGCGAGCCCCCGCGCGAATTCAGAAACAAGGCGTGAGACTTGCCCTTAGAAAACATCGGACGACCCCGCACCAGATAAGCATCCACGGCCTCACGCGCCAGCGAACCAATCGGGACAATACGCTGCTTATTTCCTTTGCCCGTAATAGTGATGATGCCGTCGTTGTTGGTCACGTCGTCGACAAGCAATGCTAGCGCCTCCGACACGCGCGCGCCCGTGCCGTAAAGAACCTCCAACAGTGCCTTGTCGCGCAGGCCGATGGGGTCGGTGGTGGGGGTCGCGTCGAGAAGCGAGGTCACCTCAGCCACCGTCAACGTGTCCGGCAGGTGCATGCCGGGAGAGGGCGGCGAGACATCCGCTGCCACATCCGCCACAACATGCCCCTCAGACACAGCAAATTTGTGCAGGCCGCGGGCGACAACAAGAGCACGGCTTGCCGACGAGCTCGCCAGCGGTTTCGCCCCATCGACACCGCGGCGCAGGTCTTGCAGATACGCCTCGACGTCAGAGGTAGTGACCTGGCCAAGATCGTGCTTGCCCGCGCGATCCAGCCAGGTGAGGTAGCGTTCCACGTCTCGTCGATAATTGCTTAACGTATTATCCGACAACCCGCGCTCGACGGCGAGGTGGTTGAGCCATTCCCGGGCAATCTCCCGGGCGTTCACCGGACCTTCTTCATGTCGGGGACAATGCCCTGTGCTTGACGACGATCCGCCATCGAGCTCGGGCGGAGCTCGAACGGGGTGTCGGCGTTTCGGGTTTCGTGGCGTCCCGCGACAACCTCGGAGGCAGTCATAATCCCGGCCAGCGCGATCGAATTGGCGACCTTGCCCACCATCACGGCGTCGACGGCTTCGTGGAGGGGAACCCAGGAAAATTCCATGTCGGCCTCCTCCTCGGTTGCCTCGGGGCGTGGGACTTCGCGGAGATCTTGGGCAAGGAAAATCCGCACGGTTTCCTCGCAGAAACCCGGAGAAGAGACAATGTCGGTGAGCAGCGACCAGGAATCAGCGGCTAGGCCGGCTTCTTCCTCGAGCTCGCGGCGCGCGCAATCGACGGGGTCCTCGCCGGCGATATCCAAAATTCCGGCGGGCAGCTCCCACAGACGCTGGCCCACGCTGTGGCGGTACTGCTTGACCATGGCAATGCGGTTTTGCTCGTCCAAAGCAATGACAGCCACCGCACCGAAATGCTCGACGATCTGGCGCTTCGCCGTGCCACCACCTGGCATGGTGACGGTGTCTTCGCGCACCGCAATAATTGGTGCGTCAACGAGCATTTCGGAATTGGTCACTTCAAAGTTGTGGCGAGTCATGCCCTACAATCTACTCCCGGCCACGCGCCACTGCTGCACCAACAAGGCCATCGAAAAGCGGATGCGCGCGCGTAGGACGGGACTTATATTCGGGGTGCGCCTGGGTGGCCACGAAGTACGGGTGCACCTCGCGTGGGTATTCAACAAATTCCACGAGCGAGCCATCTGGGCTGGTACCCGAGAACACCAGACCCGAGCCTGCTGCGATCTGCTCAAGGTAGGCAGGGTTGACCTCGAAACGGTGGCGATGGCGCTCGGAAACTTCCGTGGTGCCGTAGACCGAGGCCACAACCGAACCTTCCTGGAGCACTGCCGGGTAGGCGCCCAGGCGCATCGTGCCACCAAGGTCTCCGGTGCCGGCCACGGCCTCGCGCTGCTCTGCCATCGTGGAGATCACGGGCGTGGAGGTCTCTGGGTCGAATTCGGTGGAGGTGGCCTCCGGCAGCCCAGAGCGCTTAGCCGCCTCAATTACCACGCACTGCAGGCCCAGGCAGATGCCTAAGAAAGGCACCTGATTCTCGCGCGCGTATGCGATGGTGGCCAGCTTGCCGTGGATGCCACGGCCACCGAAACCACCGGGAACAACAATCGCGTCGAGGTGGCCGAGCATCTCGGCGGCGTTGTCAGAAGTCACTTCCTCGGTGGCGATCCATTCGATGACAGTGTTTCGTCGATAAGCGAACCCTGCCGCACGAATTGCCTCCGCGACGGACAAGTAAGCGTCGTGCAGCTCGACGTACTTGCCCAAAATGCCGACGGTGAGCTCGCCCTCAGGGTGATCGACGCGGTCGGTGAGGTCGTGCCACGCCGAAAGGTCGGCCTCGCCGCCACCAAGATTAAGACGCTTCACGACGAAGTCATCCAGGCCCTCGGCGTGGAGGACATCAGGGATCTGGTAAATCGAGGACGCATCGGGACAAGAAACAACGCCGTCGAGGTCAACGTCGCAGAAATTCGCGATCTTGTCCTTAATACCTGCGGTAATGGGATGGTCGCTGCGTAACACGATGACGTCTGGCTGGATACCGATGGACCGCAGCTCGGCAACCGAGTGCTGGGTTGGCTTCGTCTTCAGCTCGCCGGAGGGAGCGATATAGGGAACCAAGGAGCAGTGCAGGAACATGATGCGATCGCGGCCAATGTCGCGGCGCAGCTGGCGCACGGCCTCGAGGAAAGGCTGCGATTCGATGTCGCCGACCGTGCCACCGATCTCGATGAGAGCTACATCGGCTTTGTCGTCGGCCATCGCAAGCACGCGCGCCTTGATTTCGTCGGTGATGTGCGGAATGACCTGCACTGTCTTGCCCAAGAAGCCACCGTGGCGCTCCTTAGCAATCACGCTGGAGTAGACGCGGCCGGTGGTGACGTTTGCGTTCTGGGTCAGGCTGCGATCCAGAAATCGCTCGTAGTGGCCGAGATCCAGATCTGTCTCTGCCCCATCGTCGGTGACGAACACTTCCCCGTGTTCATAAGGATTCATGGTGCCCGGATCGACGTTGAGATACGGATCCAGCTTCTGCATGGTGACGGTGATCCCGCGCAAAATGAGCAATCGGCCCAAGGATGCTGCGGTGAGGCCCTTGCCTAGCGACGACACAACGCCACCGGTGACCACGATAAATTTGGTTTCTGATGTGGTTTCCATCAGGTGCCTCCCGTAAGTAGGTATGTGAAAAACTTACGGACCCTCAGTCTACAACCACTAGCCTATCAATTGACAGTTAAAAACATACGATGTGATGCAGCTCACTCATTGCGGGCGGGCATCACTGCCGTTGCACTCTCAGCTACACCATAGGCACCAACGCCACCATCAAATCGTTCCTGCATGGCAAGTACGGTGGCAACCTGCGCCCAGGTGCGCTCCACCGAGTCAACCGTGGAGACATCTGTGGTGCCGGCTTCGCGCAGCCGTGCAATCGTGCCCTCGCCTGCTGCCGCGGACTCCCCGCCCGCTGCCACAACCGCATCGCCGCGGGTGCTCAAGGCGGTAGCAAAATCGGCCAGGACGGAAGCCGCATGATCCGACTCGCCTTCGCCGGTGAGCACAACAGCGCCCTGAGCTGGGAGGATCGTGCCGTCTTGATAGTCAATAAAGCCCTGCTCCCGCAGGGTCTGCAGCACGAGCGCACGATCTTCAACGCTAGCGAGCGGTTCACCTGTGGCAGGGTCATACATCAGCGCAGAGCCCAGCGACTCGCCGGCGTGAATGCCCGGGTTCAGGTTGTTTTCCGAAAGCTGCGCGCCTGCCGGCAGCGTATTCGAGATCAGCGACATGAGTTCGTCGGTTGAGTTCTGGTCAAAGAACTTCTCGGTCAACGTAATCTGCCCTGAGCTCAGCGCGCCTGCCTGATCCAGCAGGCCAGTCAGAGCATCCACGCTTCCCGGGGTCGCGGAAGAGGACGCAATTAGCACTATCGGACGGTCGGTCAGGGTGTTCGCGACCATCTCGTTGCTGGAACCGGCAACGAGCTCGTCGGCTGCATTAGCTTGTGCCTCCGCGGCTTGCGCTTGGCTTTGATCCACTGCTTGGGGTTGCTGAGCTGCAGGTGTGCCACCAATATTCATTGCCGGGGCAATGACCATAGTGCCCAGTGCTACGCCTACCGCCACACCAAATCCAAGACCTGTGACTACCCAGCCGCCCTTACCGGCTGCGCCTCGTCGTTTAGCCATTGTGTTGTCCTCCCTCCTGAAAAACCCGATTAACTATTTGAACAAGCCCTGAAACGCCAGGGCGATGTTGTTCCACGTGTGAATCAGGTTGTCTAAGAACGCGGCGTCGCCGCCTAGACCAACAATGAGGATGATCGCAGCAACTGCCACAAGCACGGCGAAGAGAGCCCATGCCCACGCGACACCCCGGCCCGAACTTACGTGGTAGAGGTCCTCGATGATCTTGGAATCGACAAGGCTTGCACCACCCTTCAAGCGAGTAAGCATAGAGGCTGGGCCCGCTGACTCGTGGCCGGCGAAGATCGCATCCAGGTCGACGCTGTTGCCAACGGTGACAATCATCTGCGCGTCATGGAAAACTGCCAGCAGCACTGCCAAGTCCATCGGCGAATCCAGTGCCGACGGGAAAGTCATTGCGCCCACGCCCAAGTCCTGGATGCGCTCAAGGCCAACCGCATGCCCGTCAGGGTCCGCTGGCAAAATCACCCGGGCGCCGCTGCGCAGGCTGTCGCTGGAGACATCGTTGGGATCGCTAACAATATAGTTCGGCTTATACCCCATCTCCACCAAGGTATCGGTCGCCTGAGAGACACCGATGATAATCGGGTCATACTCGCGGATGAAGTTGCGCAGGTTGCCCACGCTCTCCCGATGACCGTCTGCAGGCGAGACAACCAGCACTTTCTTGTCCGCCATCTCGTTGCCCAGATCGGGAACGCCTACCCCATCAATGAGCAGCGGGGCCTCGGAGTGAATGAACTCGATGGTGTTTCCGAAGTAGGCCTCCATGTGGTCCACGAGGTGGGTCTGCGCCTCGGCGAAATTATTGTCGGCGGCCTCGCGATCAACCACGGTGCCCCGGCCAGCAGGCTTGTTGCTAACGTAGATCTCACCGTCTTCGGTAACAGTGCACTTCTTGCCACCGCGGATGGCGTCGCGCGCCTCCGCGTCGACGTCCTCAATAAGCAAAATACCCGCATCAAGCAGCATGTGCGGGCCAAAATTGGGCACCGAGCCCGTGGAAAATTGCGAGAGGTTAATTACCGCGGCCGGCTGTGCGTCGACAAGCAATTGTGCTTCCCTGCGCGACAGGTCAGGCGAATTAATCACGGCAATATCGCCGACATTGAGGCGCTTGAAGCCCTTTCCTTTGGCTTCCGCCGTGCAATCGCGCAACGTACCTTGCAGACCTGGTTGGTCGTCAGTGCGGGAGAAGATGCTACTCATGCCCGCTATTGTTGCCGGTAACTCGCCTCAAGTGGCGAAGGCACGCGGAGAATTATTGCCTCATATTTGAGACTTCAGCCTGCGCACGACTGAGCAACTCCTGCGCATGGGCACGGCCAGTATCAGTATCGTCGAGGCCAGCCATCATCCGCGCGAGTTCTTCGACGCGCTCTTCGCCTTCGAGCGTGGACACCCCCGAGGTCACCGAGGTGTCCCCCACATTCTTCGATACGTGCAAATGTGTATCGGCATACGCCGCCACCTGTGCTAAGTGTGTCACCACAATGACCTGATTGTGTGTGGCCAGCCTGGCCAACCTACGCCCAATCTCTACCGCGGCACGCCCGCCCACACCTGCATCGACCTCATCAAACACCAGCGTCGTGCCCGTCGACGTCGACGACAAGATCACCTCCAGCGCCAACATCACGCGCGAAAGCTCACCACCGGACGCACTCGACGCGAGCGGCTTCGCCTCCATCGCGTCGTTGGGGGCAAGGCGCAGCTCGACGGCGTCAGCACCGTCACGGCCGTATTTTTGCTTATCGACGACCACCTCTAACCTTGCCTTCGGCATAGCCAGACCGTGCAGCTCTTTCGTCACGGCTGCAGCCAAAGCCTTCGCCGCTTTCTTCCTCGCCTTGGTCAGCGTTGCAGCCTTGGCCACCATGTCTTTTTCGGCAGCCGAGGCCTGCTTCTTTAGCTCCTCAAGAGCCTCGGACGAGGTGTCAATCTTGGACAAGCGCTGCTGCGCCTTATCCCGAAAGTCCACCACACCCGCAGCATCCGATGCGTATTTCTTCGTCAGGGACTTTAGATCCTGCTGGCGCTGCAAAAGTGCCTCAAGGCCAGCCGGATCGCTCGGCAGATCCGAGAGGTAACTACCCAGATCGCCGGCGACTTCCGCGAGAATGCTCGATGCCTCAGAAACGCGGGTTCCTAGGTCCTGGAGCTCCTTGTCGCTGGAGTGAGTCAGCGCGCTTTCGGCTGCACCCACCAGCGAGGATGCCGATTGTTCGTCGCCGTAATCGTCATTGCCGTCGATGGATCCGAGGGCCGTTTGCGCTGCTTCGCGCAGTGCATCGACATCTTGCAGCCGCCTGATATCGGCCAGCAGCTGTTCGTCTTCTCCTGGTTCGGGTTTGACGGCATCGATCTCGTCGATAGCGAATTGTAAGCGGTCCACCTCTTGGGCCAATTCTCTGCGCTTTTCCGTGCGCTCCTTCAAATCCCGTGCAAGCTCACGCCAGCGCAGATAGGCCTCACGGTAGGTGGCTTTCAGATCCCCGAGGGAAGGCTCGAACCGATCCAAGGCGGCCAACTGTTCTTCGGGGGCCAGCAAACGCAGCTGATCGTTTTGGCCGTGGATAGTAAGCAGACGAGAGGAAAAATCAGCCAAGGTGGATGCGGGAACGCTGCGCCCGGCCAGGTGCGCCCGCGAGCGACCCGAGGACTTCACCGAGCGTGAGGCCAAGTACTCGCCGTTCTCGTCTGGGCTGCCCCCGGCCTCGTCGACGATCCTGCGGACCTCAGCCTGGTCCGCTTCCGGCAGCTGTGCAGTACTAAAAGAGCCATCGACGACGGCTTGGTCCGCGCCGGTACGCACCCGAGAGGCATCCGCTCGCCCGCCGGTGAGCAAGCGCAGACCCGTAACTACCATCGTTTTACCGGCGCCGGTTTCACCAGTGAGGACGGTGAGGCCTTCGTGGAGTTCCGCAGAGGCCTTGGGAATCACGCCGAGGTTCTCAATGGAAATATCTACAAGCACGCTACGAGCCTACTTCTGCGTGGCAGGTCCGCGCCAGCCCGAAACGGGAAGGCGGAACTTTTGTACGAGGCGGTCGGTAAAGGTTGAATCGTCGAGACGCACCCACTTCACAGCGCGCTTGCCCCGCACCACTTCCGTCCGAGAGCCTGGAGGCATGGCGATCGGGCGGAAGCCGTCCATGATCACCATTGCCGGCGACGTGGTCGGGCGCGATTCCACTGCCACCATCGAGTTTGGCGAGACTACCAGTGGTTTTGCGAAGAGGGTGTGGGCGTTGTTGGGCACCACAAGGATAGCGTCCAACGACGGCCACATCACGGGGCCGCCGGCAGAAAAAGCGTAGGCGGTGGAGCCGGTCGGCGTAGAAATGAGTACACCATCGCAACCGAAGGAAGAGACGGGACGCTCATCGACTTCAAGGATCGCGTCAAGGACACCGCGACGGTTCAAGTTTTCCACGCTGACCTCGTTGAGGGCCCAACCCGTGTCAATGATATTGCCGTCACCATCAAAGACCGTGCTGTCGATGGTCATGCGCTCCTCGACGCGGTAGGACTTATCAATCACGCGGCCAATGGCAAGTTCGAGGCTTTCCGCCTCACCTTCGGCCAAGAAGCCAACATGGCCCAGGTTGATGCCCAGAACCGGAATGTCTTGTGCATGCGCAAGGTCGGCTGCGCGCAAGAATGTGCCGTCTCCGCCAAGGACAAGCACGAGCTCGCAGCCCTCGGCTGCTGTTGGCGAATGTGGGACGGTGGCCAAACTTGCCAAAGAGGGGTGAGCATTGACGGGACGCATGTCGTTTTGCTCCAAGATCCGCAACTTGATCCCCGCGCCAGTGATCAATTCTGCTGCACGCGCTGCCGCGGAAATATTTCCAGAGCGCGTCGTGTGCGGAACAAGAAGAATTTCACGCTGCGCGCCAGCACCTCGATGTTGAGTCATAGATTACGGCCCTTCCTCCACTGCGGTGGCGATCATGTGCACGAGTTCTTCATCAGACGGTGCCGTTTGACCACCGTCTTTCACAAGCCATAAGAAGTATTCTACGTTGCCACTCGGACCCGGGAGCGGAGAGGCGACCACGGCCTTGCAGCTGAGACCCAAAGTCAGCGCAAACGCTGCGATATCGTGAGTCACTTCGGCGCGGAGTTCATTGGAGCGCACCACCCCGCCATGGCCGAGGCGATCCTTGCCCACCTCGAACTGTGGCTTCACCATGGGCAGCAGGTCAGCACCGTCGGTCATACACGCTGCAATGGCTGGCAGAACAAGCTTCAGCGAAATAAACGAGAGATCCCCGACCATCAGATCAGCTGGCCCATTCATCATCTCGGGGGTCAGATTACGGATATTCGTCCTATCTAAAACCAGCACTCGCGGATCGTTTTGCAGGCGCCAAATCAGCTGGCCATAGCCCACATCAACGGCAACAACCTCACTGACACCGCGGGTCAGCAACACATCGGTGAAGCCACCCGTCGATGCACCCGCGTCGAGTGCTCGCCGACCAGCAATTTTCAAACCAAGGGGTTCAAAGGCGTCCAAGGCCCCAATAAGCTTGTGCGCACCCCGAGATGCCCATTCGTCGTCCTCGGTCGCGGTCACCTTAATGGAGACGTCGGCTTCGACTACGGTTGCGGGCTTCGTTGCGACGAATCCGCCTACCGAAACCTTGCCTGCTTTAATCCAGTCAACGGCTTGCTCGCGTGATCGAGCTATTTTACGACGAACGAGCTCGGCATCTAAGCGACGACGTCCTGGAGCCACAGCGGAGTCCTTTCCTTTAAGCGGTTTGTACAGTGGGTGATTAGCTCTCCTGCAACGCATCGTTGAGCAGGGCGTGGGCTTGGCCAAGGACCTGGGCCTCGTCGGCAAGCGAATGCGTTGACTGCGCCAGGATCTCCTCGAACTCTGCCGTCAACTCTTCAGGTGATATGCCTGTGGCGCGTGGGTCCTGTGGTTTGGGTGCCGACATTGTCACCACCACTCGGAGGTAGCCGCCTCTGCCTGGGCGGACATCGGGCGGATGAACTCTGGGGGCTCATTCATGGCCCAGGCCACGTGGAGAACTGTGCGCAGCGCCTGGATGCTGGTGGCTCCCTCGTTGCCTGCGAGCAGCAAGAGATCATTGCCGTCCACGCGGGCAGTGAAGCCACCTTGAGGACCAGGAACAAGATTCGCACCGTACTCATTCAAAGCGCGCATGTCCTCGCCGATGTAGGTCGGACGGTGTTCTTCGGGTGCTTCCACGAGCTCAAGCGGGCCGGACACGCCGGTGAGAACGTGCAGGACGTCCATCTTTGCAGCTACGCCACCTGCAATATCGGTATTGAGGCGATCGCCTACAACCAGCGGGCGCTGCGAGTTCAAGGCTGCGGCTGCCTGATGGAACATGGCGGGACCAGGCTTTCCTGCGGATGCAGGCTTCACGCCTGTAGCCGAGGTGACTGCTGCGACCATAGAGCCGTTACCAATGTGCAGGCCGCGCTCCATGGGCAAGGTGGTGTCCAGGTTAGAGGCGAGGTAGGTTGCGCCGCGCTGGATTGCCAGTGCTGCCTCGGAGAGCTGGTGCCAACCCGTTTCGGTGTAGTGGCCATGCAGTACGACCTTGGGGTTCTCGTCTGCGGACTCCACAACGCGGTAGCCGGACTCGGTGACAAGTTCCTTGAAGGACGGTGCGCCCACGACGTAGACCGGATCACCCGGTTCAAGCACGCTTTCTGCCAAAGTGATCACTGCTTGAGCTGACGTCAGCACATCGGATGCAGTGGCATCGAGGCCAATCCCATTGAGCTTCTCAGCCACCTCACGCGGACCCCGAGAGGCGTTGTTGGTGACATAGACAGCTGGCAGACCTGAATTCTTAATAGAATCCACGGCCCCGTCAATTGCAGCACCTCCCGCCCAGATTGTTCCGTCAAGGTCGAGGAGCAGCGAATCATACTGTTCGGAAAGCGTCATAAATAAGACTTTAGCCTAGCTCTTCGACACGCAATGCAGCGTCTGTCGATTCGTCCGTATCTATCTCAACGACGTGCTCAAACCACTGCTTAGCCTCATCCTTGCGGCCGGCCGCAAGCAGGGCATCGGCGTAGGCATAGGACAAGCGAACCTGGCTGATTCCAGTGGAATCCATAGAAGGATTCATCTTTTGCAGAGTTGCTACGGCAGCTTCATTTTGACCCAGATCACGACGGGCACCAGCAGCGACAATGGCAAGCTCGATCTTCGATTCTGCATCCAGCTCACGGGCGTCCGGGCTCTTGGAGAGCTCAATGGCCTTCTCAGGGCGACCAAGGCCGCGCTCGCAGTCAGCCATCACTGCTAATAGGCCTGGGCCACCAGACATACGACGAGCAGCACGCAACTCGGCGAGGGCTTCCTTCCACTCGCCTGCATGGTATGCGGCAATGCCGTTGACCTCGCGGACCACGCCGACGCGGCCGGCACGGTTCTTTGCGGCGCGTGCGTGGCGAAGTGCCAACTGAGGATCATCTGCCATCAAGGAAGCAGCCATGATCATATGCTTCGCGACGCGATCCGCGTTGTCCTTAGACAGTGGACGCAGATCCTGAAGGACCATCGGGTCCAAGTCCCGGATGTCTACCTCGCCCGGAAGATCCGGCTCAGACAGCTTCTGGGCCATCCGGTCTTCACGGAAGCCGTGGCGGTGCGGATTCGAGCGATCATGGCGGATTTTACCGTCTTCGCGGCGACGCTCGGAGCTTCGGCTGTCGGAGCGCTTGCCCGAAGAGTTACGGTCATTGGAGCGACGGTCATTAGAGCGTGGGTTACGACGATCTGGGCGGTCCTCGCCCCTATTGCTTCGTCGATCTTGTCCACGATTCCTATCGTCGCTCATCTCAAAGACCTTTCTATGTTGGATTGTTGGCGATTCTTTTCACCAGTATAGAAATGGGAAAAGGGAGTGTGACTGCAAGGAGTCCAAAACACGACTCTACTCACAACCACACTCCCTCAACCACTATCAAATTATTTGGTCGGCGGTAACTTACTCTCCCACATCCTCCCGGATGCAGTACCATCAGCGCGGGCGGGCTTAGCTTCCGGGTTCGGAATGGGACCGGGCGTTTCCCCGCCGCCATCAACCACCGACACACCCTTGGGGTGTACCAGCACTGTCACTAGGCGACTAGCAGACACATGAAGATACATATTCACTTACACAAGACACACCCACCACCACACAATAGTGGTAGCCGTGTGTGCTGTGTCAGACACTGCACAGTGGACGCAAACACCAAACCCTTGGTGCATAATCATTTTTTCGTTTCGCAAAACACGCTCACCCACAACCACACAGGTTGCAATTTGTTGGGTGTTTGTCGGTCTATTAGTACCAGTCACCTCCACACCTCACAGTGCTTCCAGATCCGGCCTATCAACCCCATAGTCTCTAGGGAACCTCAAAAGAAACCTCATCTCAAAACAGGCTTCCCGCTTAGATGCTTTCAGCGGTTATCCCTCCCGTACGTAGCCAACCAGCCATGCCCCAGGCGGGACAACTGGCACACCAGAGGTACGTCCGTCCCGGTCCTCTCGTACTAGGGACAGCCTTCTTCAAGTTTCAACGCGCGCGGCGGATAGAGACCGAACTGTCTCACGACGTTCTGAACCCAGCTCGCGTGCCGCTTTAATGGGCGAACAGCCCAACCCTTGGGACCTACTCCAGCCCCAGGATGCGACGAGCCGACATCGAGGTGCCAAACCATCCCGTCGATATGGACTCTTGGGGAAGATCAGCCTGTTATCCCCGGGGTACCTTTTATCCGTTGAGCGACACCACATCCACAAGTAGGTGCCGGATCACTAGTCCCGACTTTCGTCCCTGCTCGACCTGTCAGTCTCACAGTCAAGCTCCCTTGTGCACTTACACTCACCACCTGATTGCCAACCAGGCTGAGGGAACCTTTGGGCGCCTCCGTTACTCTTTAGGAGGCAACCGCCCCAGTTAAACTACCCACCAGGCACTGTCCCCAACCCAGATCATGGGCCAAGGTTCAGGTATCCACTACGGTCAGAGTGGTATTTCAACAACGACTCACACACAACTAGCGTTGAATGATCACAGTCTCCCACCTATCCTACACAAACCGCACCGAACACCAATACCAAGCTATAGTGAAGGTCCCGGGGTCTTTTCGTCCTGCCGCGCGAAACGAGCATCTTTACTCGTACTGCAATTTCACCGGGCCTGTGGTTGAGACAGCAGGGAAGTCGTTACGCCATTCGTGCAGGTCGGAACTTACCCGACAAGGAATTTCGCTACCTTAGGATGGTTATAGTTACCACCGCCGTTTACTGGGGCTTAAATTCTCCGCTTCGACCACAAGTGGCCTAACAGGTCCTCTTAACCTTCCAGCACCGGGCAGGCGTCAGTCCGTATACATCAACTTCAACGTCTTCGCACGGACCTGTGTTTTTGATAAACAGTCGCTTCCCTCTATTCTCTGCGACCCCACACAGCTCACGTCGAAAAAACGATCACCATATAGGGTCCCCCTTCTCCCGAAGTTACGGGGGCATTTTGCCGAGTTCCTTAACCACAGTTCACCCGACCGCCTTAGTATTCTCTACCTGACCACCTGTGTCGGTTTCGGGTACGGGCCATATACACACATCGCTAGAGGCTTTTCTCGACAGTACAGGATCACCAACATCACCCAAAAAGGGCTACGCATCACGCCTCACACACAATGAACCCCGCATTTCACAAAGGTTCGTGCCACACGCTTACACCACAATCCAATAAATGGCTCGGCTACCTCACTGCGTCACCCCATCACTGAACTACTACAGATCAGGCCCCACGCACACACAACAACACATGATCCGAAGATCAATCAGTCACAGTGCACGGGTGGTTAGTATCACTGCCTCGCCCTTGGTCGCACATATACGGGTACGGGAATATCAACCCGTTAACCATCGACTACGCCTGTCGGCCTCGCCTTAGGACCCGACTCACCCTGGGAAGACGAACTTGACCCAGGAACCCTTAGTCATTCGGCGGATAAGATTCTCACTTATCACTCGTTACTCATGCCTGCATTCTCACTCGCACACAGTCCACAGCCCCTTACAGTACTGCTTCACCCCATGCACGACGCTCCCCTACCCAACAAACAAAAGTTCATTGCCGCGGCTTCGGCGGTGTACTTGAGCCCCACTACATTGTCGGCGCAGAATCACTCGACCAGTGAGCTATTACGCACTCTTTCAAGGATGGCTGCTTCTAAGCCAACCTCCTGGCTGTCTTCGCGACCCCACATCCTTTTCCACTTAGTACACCCTTAGGGGCCTTAACCGGCGATCTGGGCTGTTTCCCTCTCGACTATGAAGCTTATCCCCCACAGTCTCACTGCCATGCACCACTTAACCGGCATTCGGAGTTTGGCTGACATTGCTAAGATAATAGTCCCGCTCAACCAACCAGTAGCTCTACCTCCGGCAAGCTAACACAACGCTGCACCTAAATGCATTTCGGGGAGAACCAGCTATCACGGAGTTTGATTGGCCTTTCACCCCTACCCACAACTCATCCCCTCAGTTTTCAACCTAAGTGGGTTCGCGCCTCCACAACCTCTTACAGCTGCTTCACACTGGCCATGGGTAGATCACCCCGCTTCGGGTCCAGGACATGCCACTCAAACACACTATTAGTATTCGCTTTCGCTACGACTACCCCACACGGGTTAACCTCGCGACATGCCGCTGACTCGCAGGCTCATTCTTCAAAAGGCACGCCATCAACCACACGAGGGTCTCTGACGGATTGTAGACACACGGTTTCAGGAACTATTTCACTCCCCTCCCGGGGTACTTTTCACCATTCCCTCACGGTACTATCCGCTATCGGTCACACTAAGTATTTAGGCTTACCGGGTGGTCCCGGCAGATTCACAGCAGATTCCACGAGCCCACTGCTACTCGGGAAAACAACAACACATATGATTACGCCTTCATGTACGGGGCTCTCACCCACTCCGGCAGGCCATCCCAGACCACTTCCACTAACACAACCACACACGCACCAAGTCAACAGCCCTGGTAAGTCGCATCCCACAACACCGCACACGCAACCCCTGTCAGGTATCACACGCACACGGTTTAGCCTCATCCACGTTCGCTCGCCGCTACTAGCAGAATCATTAAATTTATTTTCTCTTCCTACGGGTACTGAGATGTTTCACTTCCCCGCGTCACCCCCACACAGACTATGAATTCATCTGCAGGTCGCACCACATAACTAGTACGGGGTTTCCCCATTCGGACATCCTCGGATCAACGCTTAGTTGGCAACTCCCCGAGGCATAACGCAGCCTCACACGTCCTTCATCGGCTTAGCATGCCAAGGCATCCACCATGCGCCCTTAAAAAACACACAACCACACACCCACCCACGAGTAGGCAAGCATGTGGGGCAAACACATTAACTCAACAAAAAACACACACAAAAAAGAATAAAGATGCTCGCGTCCACTATACAGTTCTCACACAACACACCACCACCAACAACACCACAACCAGAACACCCGGCCACAGCGCTATCACGCAGTGATCTTAAAAAGGAAACAACAATGTTGCCCCAGACACCCAACAGTGCACCAACATACTCAAGTCCCACAACAACCCCCCACAAGGAAATCATCGCCGTGTATTGAGAATTCATGTCCCCAGCCATCCCCATCACACACCACTGAGGTATGCGGGTATGTCTCCACCCGGAAATTTAGAAAAAAAACAGCAGTAGAACATCCGCCTACTCAACTATTGTTACCCCACAACTGCGAGGCCAAAAAATATAACTCCTTAGAAAGGAGGTGATCCAGCCGCACCTTCCGGTACGGCTACCTTGTTACGACTTCGTCCCAATCGCCGATCCCACCTTCGACAGCTCCCCCCCACTAAAGGATAGGCCACTGGCTTCGGGTGTTACCAACTTTCATGACGTGACGGGCGGTGTGTACAAGGCCCGGGAACGTATTCACCGCAGCATTGCTGATCTGCGATTACTAGCGACTCCGACTTCATGGGGTCGAGTTGCAGACCCCAATCCGAACTAAGGCCGGCTTTAAGCGATTAGCACCACCTCACGATGTAGCAACGCGCTGTACCGACCATTGTAGCATGTGTGAAGCCCTGGACATAAGGGGCATGATGATTTGACGTCATCCCCACCTTCCTCCGAGTTAACCCCGGCAGTCTCTCATGAGTCCCCACCATCACGTGCTGGCAACATAAGACAAGGGTTGCGCTCGTTGCGGGACTTAACCCAACATCTCACGACACGAGCTGACGACAACCATGCACCACCTGTACACCAACCACAAGGGAAACCGTATCTCTACGGCGATCTGGTGTATGTCAAGCCCAGGTAAGGTTCTTCGCGTTGCATCGAATTAATCCACATGCTCCGCCGCTTGTGCGGGCCCCCGTCAATTCCTTTGAGTTTTAGCCTTGCGGCCGTACTCCCCAGGCGGGGCGCTTAATGCGTTAGCTACGGCACAGGAAACGTGGAAGTCCCCTACACCTAGCGCCCACCGTTTACAGCATGGACTACCAGGGTATCTAATCCTGTTCGCTACCCATGCTTTCGCTCCTCAGCGTCAGTAACTGCCCAGAGACCTGCCTTCGCCATCGGTGTTCCTCCTGATATCTGCGCATTCCACCGCTACACCAGGAATTCCAGTCTCCCCTACAGCACTCAAGTTATGCCCGTATCGCCTGCACCCCCGGAGTTAAGCCCCGGACTTCCACAGACGACGCGACAAACCACCTACGAGCTCTTTACGCCCAGTAATTCCGGACAACGCTCGCACCCTACGTATTACCGCGGCTGCTGGCACGTAGTTAGCCGGTGCTTCTTCTACAGGTACCGTCACTTACGCTTCGTCCCTATCGAAAGGAGTTTACAACCCGAAGGCCGTCATCCCCCACGCGGCGTCGCTGCATCAGGCTTCCGCCCATTGTGCAATATTCCCCACTGCTGCCTCCCGTAGGAGTCTGGGCCGTATCTCAGTCCCAATGTGGCCGTACACCCTCTCAGGCCGGCTACCCGTCGACGCCTTGGTAGGCCATTACCCCACCAACAAGCTGATAGGCCGCGAGCTCATCTCATACCGCAAAAGCTTTCCACCACCATCACCAAACAGTGGTCCTATCCGGTATTAGACCCAGTTTCCCAAGCTTATCCCGAAGTACAAGGCAGATCACCCACGTGTTACTCACCCGTTCGCCACTCGAGTACCCCGCAAGCGGGGCCTTTCCGTTCGACTTGCATGTGTTAAGCACGCCGCCAGCGTTCATCCTGAGCCAGGATCAAACTCTCCACAAAAACAATTTCAGCCAAATAAATCAACCAAAAAAGCTAGAAAAATCTAGGCCGTGAAAAGCCCAAACCCAACCAAAAACAAACAATCCAGCGCAAAAACAAAAATTTTGACGCGATTGTCCAAAAAAAGAATTACAAAACAAAAAACAACCAACCCCACTCCGACGAGGAAAAAAGGGCCGATCAACGTAAACAAAAACAAAAGTTTGTTCACAAATGTCCGAATATCAATCCGCACACCCAATTATTTCGCACCGAAAATAAAACCACACCACCACCACGGAAGTAGCAGCATGACCGGCACACACCCACCACAACACCACCACCCACAAAGAGCAGCACCATTACATGGCAGGGAAACAACCAAGCACACAAACCAACACACAAACAAAAGTACATTGGCACACTATCGAGTTCTCACACAACATCAGCACACTAACTCACCCGAAACCACACAGAATCGAACTCACTAGCAGCGAAGATTGACCTTAAAACACACCATGACACAAAGTCAAAACCATGTTTATTGGCTCTACAATCATTTTGCTTGTCTGCGGTAGTTTTCCTGACCACCATCTCACCAGACCCTTCAAGGTCTTAGCGGGGCGTTGTCGGTCTCGCTGACTCACATAAATCTACACACCCACCCACACAACAACAAATCACCAGGTCAAGAACGTAAAAACCGCATTCATAATGAATGCGGTTTAAACAAACTATCCAAGAACCTTCACGCCAGCGAAGTTCTTCTTGCCACGGCGCAGGACCAGCCACTTGCCGTGCAAGAGATCCTCGGCGCCTGGCTCCCACTCCTCGGACTCAATGCGCTGGTTGTTCACGTAGGCACCGCCCTCTTTTATGGCGCGACGTGCGGCACCGCGGGAATCCACAAGCTGGGTACCTACGAGAAGATCAACAATGGTGCGAGGATCGCCTGCGTTAACCTCGAAGACCTCGGTCTCGGAAACAGCAGATGCGAGAGTCTTTTCGTCGAGGTCCTCCAGGTCGGCTCGACCGAACAGAGCTTGAGATGCAAGCTCGACTGCCTTGGTTGCCTCAGGACCGTGCACCAGGTTGGTCATCTCCTGGGCAAGGCGCTTTTGCGCTTCGCGCTTGAATGGGCGCTCGGCAACTTCCACCTCGAGCTCGTCGAGCTCTTCCTTGGTTAGGAAAGTGAACCAACGCAGGTAACGGATGACATCGGCATCCGAGGCGTTGATGAAGTACTGGTACCAGGTGTAGGGGCTGGTCATCTCTGGGTCGAGCCAGAGCGAGCCGCCACCGGTGGACTTGCCGAACTTCTTGCCTTCGGAATCGGTCACCAGCGGAACGGTCAGAGCGTGAACCTGTGCGGAATCCATCCGGCGGTTGAGGTCAACACCAGCTACGAGGTTGCCCCACTGATCTCCGCCACCTACCTGCAGGATGCAGTTGTACTTGCGACGCAACTGAACGAAATCGTTCGCCTGCAGCAACATGTAGGAGAACTCCGTGTAGGAGATGCCATCGTTTTCAAGGCGACGCTTGACGGTATCGCGGGACAGCATCGTAGACAGTGGGAAGTGCTTGCCAATGTCACGCAGGAACGTGATCACGGACATGTCCTTCGTCCAGTCATTGTTGTTTACCAACTTCGCAGCGTTATCGCCCTCGAAGGAGACGAAGCGGGAAAGCTGACCGGAAATGCGTTCCGACCACTCTTCAACAGTGTCTTCGGAATTCATCGAGCGCTCCCCCACGTCACGTGGGTCGCCGATCATGCCCGTGGCGCCACCTGCAAGAACCAGTGGGCGGTGTCCAGCTTCTTGGAATCGGCGCAGCATCAACAACGGCACGAGGTGACCGGCGTGCAGGGAGGGACCGGTGGGATCGAAACCGCAGTACAGCGTGATGGGTTCTTCGGTGGCCTTGCGCAGCTGGTCAAGATCGGTGGACTGGTTGATCAGGCCACGCCAAGTTAGTTCGTCAATGATGTTGGTCGAAGACAACGGGGTTCCTCTTTAAGATGAATTGATAAATTGATAAATGCGGCCAAAGGGCCAAAACGGCCAAAAGGGCCGATTAAGCAGTTGGCTGCCAGGGCTGCGCTTCGTCGATAAGCAAAACCGGAATGCCATCATCGATGCGATAGGCAATGCCGAGCCGCTCGTTGACCAAGAGCTGTTCATCTTCCAGATAGGTCAGTGGTCCCTTGTCCTTGGGACAGACCAGTACTTCGAGCAGTTTCGGATCAAGACTCATGGTTGTAAACCTTACCTGTTCTCCTCTGCGGAGTCTTCGTTGAGACCCGGCAGATTGCCAAACTTCGAGCGGAGCATGCGGGCCTGGGAGTCCAATTCGCGCACGTTGTTGTCTAAAATTGCCTGCTTGATTTGCTCGACGGCACCGGTCAGGGTCTGCAAGGAATCGACGACGCTGTCCACCGCCGAAGGCAGCGTCAGATCCGGCGCATCGAGGTAGGTGTTGACCACCTCGGGGAGGTAGATCTCCACGATATTCCACATGTTCTGCTGGTGTTCCGGGACCGACTCAACGGCATCCCACTCGGCGAGCACGAAGCGCACATTCTGGCTCAGCAGACGGGCCTGATCGACAACCTCGCGAGGTGCATTCGCGTGGGAGAGCTTGTTCAGCGAGGCGTTCATCGTGCGCTCGAGTTTCTGAGGCGCCGGCTCAACAGGCTTCGGCAGCTCTTTCTGCTTCTTCTCCGGAGTCAGAGCAACACCCGCGCCCCAAGCCGCAATTGCGACAACAGGCCACAGGGCACCCAGGCCCACCGCAAGGTGCACCACAATCACCAAAACAGCGGCGATGATGCCGACAGCGTTCTTACGCGAGTTAAAAAAGTTGGTGTTCACACCAGTGTCATCGGTGTGCTCATTATTGGAAGGCACGAATCTCCTTAAATGCTGCATCGAGGTCGCCGCCGAGTGCGTCAAAGACCTCGCCACCGGTCAATTCTGCCACTGCATTCATCTCCTCAACACTCGCCTCGCCATAAAGGATCACGAACACGGGAATTTCCTTCTTGTCCGCCGGCAGTGCCGCGTACTCCTCCACGAATCCGTCGTAATTCGGACCCTCCGTCACAATGCCATCGCTGAGCAGGACAATAGTCGGGATCCCGTGCTCCGTGTCCGCGGAGCGCAGGGCATCCAGCAGTGATTGGTACAGCGGCGTGTAGCCCTGCGCCGTTAGCCCCTGGACGTAGTTCTGCAGGTCCGCACGGATGGTAGGGTCCGCGCGATTGAACACCACGGTGGTTGGAGGATGCCCGGCATCAAAACCACGCACTGTGACTTGTTCGTTGTCGCGCAGCGCCACATCACCGGTCGAGGTCGACGCGTCCCCATTAATCAGCGAAAGCATAATGTCCTGCACCGACGCCAGCCGCTCCCCCTCCATCGAGCCGGAGGTATCCAGCACAAAGGTCGTCGAGCCAGGGTTACGGTATTGGTTGTTGTACGAGTCCAAGAGCGTATCGACGACACTCTGTTCCCCGGGGAACGCCAGCTCAATGACCTGCTGGTTGGCCAACTCTGCCGGCAGGTTAGAAACCTGGCCGACTGGTCGTCGATAAGTGCTTGCAATGTCTTCTTGATGCTCGAGCAGCCAGTCGCTCAAGGCCTTGACCTTGTCTGCGGCTTGGTCGCCTGCAGGCTGCGCCAACGTGGACAGCGGGTAATCGGCCGAGATGACACCATCTTGGGGCACAATCACGGTGATGGCGTGGCCTTCGTCGCGAAGCTGGTAGAGCGTGGATTCGTAATTGACAATCGCGTCGACCTTGCCCGGCGATTCAACGAAGGTATCGGCGAGCCAGCCGGAAGAACCGGAGACCATCTCTTGGGCCTGGTAAAGATCGGTCATCGGGCCGGAAATCTTGGCGATGTCTTGCTGGGTAAGCGCACGGCCAGTGTCCGAGAGCGCCGTGGCCACCGAAACGAGCGCGGAGAACCCTGAGTTGGAGGTCGAAGGATCGGTCATGCCGAAGGTGAATTCGCCCCTGCCCGCGGCCTCGGCGAACTCGGCCCAGGTGGGCTGGTGGGTGTCCCAGCCAAGGCGTTTCGCGGACTCATCCCAGACGCCGAAGGCCACGGGGCTGGTCGCGATCTTGGTTTGGTCGGCAAGCTTGGAGGAGGCGCCGATCAAATCCACGTAGCGGTTTGTGGCGAACCACGTCGCATCGACCTGGCCGTCAAACTCCCCTGCCTTCAGGTTCTGGGAGTTCTCCAGTGTGCCGGCGGGAAACTGCAGCTCGATGGGAAACCCGAGGTCGTCGGAGGCTTGCTGCACGAGCGGCTCAAGGTCCTGGAGCTCGGTTGCCGCAACAATTTTCAGTGGATCCTTGTTCAAACCAGAACCGAAGAGTGAACCAGAGCTTCCCGAGGAGCCACAGGCGACCAACCCGATCGAGGACAAGAGGGCCACTAGGGCGACGTAGATGCGTTTCATTGGATAGCCTCCGTGGTTGCGGGGGTGGTGTAGGCCTTGCCCACTTCGGTGATCAGCAGCTCGAGGCGGTCATAGGCGGGCAAGTCCACCGAGGCCACATATTGAGCAGGTGGAGTGAGCTGATGCTCGGCCATAACTTCCGAGAACATGTCCGAGTTGTTAGGGCGGAAGCCGTGGCTGGCTGCTAGTTTTTGCAGCTCGGGGTCGTCGCTAAGCAATCTGCCCACCTCGGCACCTGCTTCCGTCATGCCCACGACTCCGTGGTTTGCCTGCACTGTTGGATCGAGATAGAGCAGGACGTGCGAATCGTTGATGCGCGAATTCGGTTTCATTTGCTCGCCTAAGAATTGCGCCTCGTAGACCATGACCATCGGGGCTGCTCCCATCCCCTGGCTGAGGTAATCGGCGAAAGGCCCCGCCGAACTCGAGGCCGTGTATCCCTGACCAGCAAAGAATGGTGTGAGCTTGTCTACTAACGCGCCGGTGTCGCTGGCTAGGGCTGGGTCCTCATTAGTAAACACCCAGGTCAAGATGGCTAGGTACATGGCCGCGGAGTTGGAGGTGCGGATGTCGGTGGTGGAGATTTGCACCGTGCGAGGCGATGGGAACTCGGTGCCCAGATCGCGCCACCGAGTATTCGAGGTGGCCAGCTCGGTAAAGCCAGCCATATCAAGCACCTGCATGCCGTTGTCGTCGCGGACGAGGCCCTCGCGCTTCAAGATTTCGACGATGGGCTGGAACGTTGCCACTGCCATCGGAGAATAAAATGGGTAGCTCGCGCTGTACTCCGAGCTTTGACGCTCGACCTTCTCGGTGGCCGGGCCCGATGACGGGGAGGCGAAATCATACTGGGAAAGGTCGGTGTTCTCGGCGATCGCTCGGGAGCCGGCTGTGGTGACATCGACTTCGTAGCCGAGTTGCTTCAAGCGCTTTTGTACATCCGGGTCGTTGAAGAACTCGCTCTTTTCCGAGCCAACAACGCCTTTGACCTGGGTGGTAGAAAACCCCGCAAAGGGATTCAGGGAGCGCAGGTCGGTATTCGGCAGGCCGATCCTACCGATCACAATCGCCACGATTGCCACTACAACTAAAAGAACACCAAGAACAACGGATTTCGATCTCCCTTTGTTCTTGGTGTTTGAACCAGGACTCATAGGCCTAACCCTATGTCACTCCCAGCTGTTTTGCAGTGCGAACGTACTAACTGCGGACAGGAGTTTCCGCCCAAGCGCGATATTGCGCGTTGGCTTCCTCGACGCGTTCACGCTGCTCCTCCACGCGAGGACGCGCGGTGCCACCACGGGTATCGCGGGAAGCCACGGCACCGTCGATGGTGAGTACTTCTCGGACCTCCGGAGTCAACCGGGAATCCACGCTTGCCAGCTCCTCGTCGGTAAGATCCACGAGGTCGACGCCACGGGACTCCGCGATGCGTACGCAGGCACCTGATGCCTCATGAGCTTCGCGGAATGGTACGCCTTGGCGCACCATCCACTCGGCCAGGTCGGTGGCCAGGGTGTAGCCCTGCGGTGCGAGCTCGCGCATCCGGTCCTCGTGGAACACCAGAGTCGACGTCAAACCGGTCAGCGCTGGCAGCAGCAACTTGAGCTGGTTGACCGAGTCAATCACGGGCTCCTTGTCCTCTTGGAGGTCACGGTTGTACGCCAAAGGCTGGGCCTTGAGCGTTGCCATGAGGCCTGAGAGGTTACCGATCAAGCGACCAGACTTGCCTCGGGTCAGCTCTGCCACGTCAGGGTTTTTCTTCTGCGGCATGATCGAGGATCCGGTGGACCACTCGTCGTGCAAGGTGATGTAGCCGAACTCTGGCGTGGACCAGGCGATGATCTCCTCGGCGAAGCGAGAAAGATCCACGGCGATCTGCGCCAAGACGTAGGCGGCCTCGGAAGCGAAGTCACGCGAGGAGGTGCCGTCGAGCGAGTTATCGGTGGCCGAGTCAAACCCGAGCTCCTCTGCGATGGCCTCAGGGTCGAGGTGCAGGGAGGAACCCGCCAGCGCACCGGAACCATAAGGCGACACGGCAAGGCGCTTATCCAGATCCTGGATGCGATCCAAATCACGCAGAAGCGGCTGGGCATGAGCCAGCAGCGAGTGCGCGAGCAAGATTGGCTGCGCCGCCTGGAAGTGCGTCTTACCAGGCATAATCGCGTCCGGGTGTGCCTTTGCTTGAGCGACGAGCGCATCCACCAAGTCGGTGATGTCTAAGGCGACATCGCGCAGTGCGTCGCGCAGCCACATGCGGAACATGGTGGCCACCTGATCATTGCGGGAACGACCAGCGCGCAAACGCCCGCCCACCTCAGGACCGACACGATCGATCAGGCCACGTTCCATGGCTCCGTGCACATCTTCGTCGGTGTCATCCGGAGTAAAGCTGCCATCTGCCACGTCTGCGCCCAACTGATCGAGCCCGGCAAGCATGGTGGCTAGGTCCTCGTCGTTAAGCAATCCTGCTCTATTGAGAACCTTGGCGTGAGCCTTGGAGGCAAGCACGTCGTAGGGGGCGAGCACCCAGTCGAAGTGGGTGGACACCGAGAGCGCGAACATGGCCTCCGAAGGGCCGCCGGAGAAGCGACCGCCCCAGAGAGCTCCCTCGTTGGTACCGTGCTGCTGCATTAGTTCTGGCCTGCCTCGCGGTCGCGCTTGTTGGCAATCTCGGAGGACAGACCGTGGAGCTGGACGAAGCCCTTTGCTGCGGACTGGTCGAAGGAGTCGCCGGTGTCGTAGGTGGCCAGGTTGAAGTCATACAGCGAGCTGTTGGAACGACGGCCGTTGACCACGCAGGTGCCAGCGTGCATGACCATGCGGATGTCGCCGGTGACGTGCTCCTGGGTGGAATCAATGAACGCGGTCAGCGAGGTGTGCAGCGGGGAGTACCAGAGGCCGTCGTAGACCTCTTCGGCCCAACGCGCATCGACGCCGCGCTTGTAGCGAGCCAGCTCGCGCTCGACGGTGACGTCCTCGAGAGCCTCGTGTGCGGTGATCAGGGCGATCGCACCTGGTGCTTCGTAGATCTCGCGGGACTTGATGCCCACTAGGCGGTCCTCGACCATGTCTAGGCGGCCGACGCCCTGTGCGCCTGCGCGACGGTTCATCTCTTCGATGGCCTCGAGCATGGTCACTGGCTTGCCGTCGATGGCGACAGGCTTGCCGCCCTCGAAGGAAATGATGACCTCATCAGGAGCGTTGCCCAGGTTTGGATCCTCGGTGTAGGCGTAGAGGTCCTTTGTTGGAGGGTTCCAGAGATCTTCCAGGAAGCCCGTCTCCACAGCGCGGCCGAAGACGTTCTGGTCGATGGAGAATGGCGAGGAAGCGGACTGCTCAATAGGCAGGTTGATCTTCTCGGCGTAGGCGATTGCCTTGTCGCGGGTCCATGCATAGTCGCGTGCTGGCGCGATGATCTCAAGTGTTGGATCCAGGTTGCGGAAGCCAACCTCGAAGCGAACCTGGTCATTGCCCTTGCCGGTGCAGCCGTGTGCAACGTGGGTGCCGCCGTGCTCCTTGGCAGCCTGAACGAGGTGCTTGACAATCAGCGGACGCGAAATAGCAGAAACCAGTGGGTACTGCTTCATGTACTTGCCGTTTGCCTTGATGGTTGGCAGGCAGTAGTCTTCGGCGAATTCATCCTTCGCGTCGATCACGATGGATTCCACCGCGCCACAGTCGAGCGCGCGCTGGCGCACGGACTCCATGTCTTCGCCACCCTGGCCCAGATCCAGCGAAACTGCGACAACTTCGCCGCCGGTCATTTCACCCAGGTAAGGAATAGCAACGGAGGTGTCCAGGCCGCCTGAGTAGGCAAGCACAACGCGGTTCGTCATGTTTTTCTCCTATGTTTAAAGGTTGAGAAGATCAATATTTCTTAGAGTACCTGCCTGGTTAGACAGGATTGTTTCGGGCTCTATTCGGGCTGTTGCTCAGGTGTTGCCGCCAACTCCCTGGCCAGCTCCTTGCCCGTGACCGGGTCCCGGGCAAGAACGAAGATCGTATCGTCGCCCGCGATGGTGCCCACTACCGATTCGAGCCCTACCCGATCGATATAGCTGGCCAGATACTGTGCTGCTCCGGGTGGCGTGCGCAGCATGGCAATGTTCGCAGAATAATCCACCGAGACGACAAGCTCTTCGAGCATGCGTCGCAGCTTATCCCTAGGGCCCGACGAGGCCTCGGCCAGCGACTGGTCTTGCTTGTTCACTGTGTAATAGGCACGCCCGCCCGAAGCTGGACGCACCTTCACAGCCCCGAGTTCATCCAGGTCCCGTGAGAGTGTGGCCTGGGTGATGTCGATGCCCTCGTCGAGAAGCAACTCCGAGAGCTGAACCTGCGACGTCACGCGCGAGTTCGCCAGGATGTCCAAGATCCTGGCCTGGCGCGCGGTGCGGGAAACGGGGGTGGTCATGTTACTGGTGCTCCAGCAACCAGACCATCAAGGCCTTTTGTGCGTGCATGCGGTTTTCCGCCTCGTCGAAGACGCGCGATTGCGGGCCGTCGATGACCTCGGCTGCAACCTCGTTGCCGCGGTAAGCGGGCAGGCAATGCAGGAAGATGGCGTCGTCTTTCGCCTTCGCCATCAGCTCGGCATTGACCTGGTATGGGAGGAACGGGGTGCGGCGGTCCTTGCCGTCGTTTTCCATGCCCATGGAGACCCAGGTGTCGGTGATGACCACGTCGGCGCCTTCGGCCTCGGCGGTATCGGAGGTCACGGTCACGGTCGCGCCGGTTTCCTCGCCGCGCACGCGTGCCCGGTCGACGAACTCCTGCTTCGGCAAGAACCCTTCAGGGCCCACAATGGAAATGTCCATGCCCGCGGTGGCGAAGCCAATCATGTAGGAATTGGCCATGTTGTTGTCGCCGTCGCCGAGGTAAACCGCCTTCTTGCCCTTCAGGCCGGCTGGTCCCTGATCTGGGCAGAGGTTCTCAATTACGGTTTGCAGGTCCGCCAGGATTTGGCAGGGGTGCAGGTCGTCGGAAAGCGAATTGATAATCGGCACGGTCGCGGTCTCGGCCATGTCGGTCAGGTTCGAGTGCGCGTAGGTGCGCCACACGATCATCTCCACGAAGCGCGAGAGCACCGCACCCGTGTCCTGGTAGGTCTCGCCCTTGCCCATCTGGGAGTTGCCGGTCTCGGTCACGATTGCGTGCCCGCCCAGCTGCGCGATGCCAGCATCGAAGGAAAAACGAGTGCGTGTCGACGACTTGTCGAACAACACCGCCACCGACTTCGGGCCCTCCAACGGGCGCTTCGAAAACGGCGCGCGCTTTAGCTCGGCCGCCAGGTCAAGCACCTCGGCTTGTTCCTGGGGCGTGAGGTCGTCGTCAGCCAAAAAATTCCGTGGCATATCTACTCCGTTCCTTTCACTGCTTTAATTGTTGCGTCGATGCGCGTCACGGCCTCGTCGAGCTCCTCATCAGTGATGACCAGAGCCGGGGTCAAGCGCAGCACATCGTCGGCAGGAGCGTTCAAAATCACGCCCTGGTTGTAGCCCTCCGTTACCGCCTGCTTCGCAATCGGCTCATCGAGCACGACGCCGAGCATGAGGCCGCGTCCGCGTACATCGACCACGCCGTCAAGCTGCTTTAGCTTTGCGACGAGCACCTCTCCCTTTCGCTTCACGTCCTGGATGAACTTCTGATCTACTACGTTGAGCACTGCCTGGGCAGCTGCGCACGCGACGGGGTTGCCGCCGAAAGTCGTGCCGTGTGCACCCGGCTGGAAGAGCTCGGCGGCTTTGCCACGTGCGATGGTTGCGCCGATGGGCAGGCCACCGCCGAGTGCCTTGGCCATGGTGACTACGTCTGGGGTGACGCCGTCGTGCTGGAAGGCGAAGAAATCACCCGTGCGGCCGACGCCAGTTTGTACTTCGTCGACGATCATGAGGATGCCGTACTCGTCGCACAGCTCGCGCACTGCCTTGAGGAAGCCCTCGGGTGCTGGGACAACTCCGGTTTCGCCCTGGATTGGCTCGAGGAAGATGGCGGCCACATCGGTCGGGTTGGTTTCTACGGTCTTGCGGAGAAAATCGCTATCACCGTAGGGGTAAAACTCAACACCTGGGACCAAAGGTGCAAATGGTGCGCGCTTGGCAGGCTGGCCTGTCAGCGCGAGCGAGCCCATGGTACGACCGTGGAAGCCGTTTTCTGCAGCAAGGACGCGGCTGCGACCGGTGAGCCGAGAGATCTTCAGCGCTGCCTCGTTGGCCTCGCCTCCGGAGTTGCAGAAGAAGACGCGCGCGGAATCGTCGCCAAAGCGCTTGACCAGCTCCGCTGCAACGTTGACCACCGGCTCGGAAATGAACAGGTTGGATACGTGCGCCAACTCGCCGACCTGCTTGGACACAGCTGCGACGATGTCTGGGTGGCCGTGGCCGAGAGAGTTCACCGCAATACCTGCGAGCAGGTCAATGTACTCTTTGCCCTCGTTATCGGTCACGGTGGCGCCGTGGCCCGAAACGAGTTGAATCTGTGGGGTGCCGTAGGTGTTCATCAACACCTCGCCCCATTGGTTGGACAGGTTGCTCAACCTAGTTCACGTCCTTTCTGAAAACGGTTCCGTCTGGGTAATCTGCGCGTTCGTAGTCTTCGGGCAGGACCATGGTGCCAATACCGCCCATGGTCATCAGCTCCAGCAGCACTGAGTGTGCAATACGGCCATCGATCACGTGTGCAGCCTTGACTCCCCCACGCACTGCACGCAGGCAGGACTCCATTTTCGGGATCATGCCGGCATCGAGCGTGGGCAGGATCTCCTCCAACTTGTCCACTTCCATCTTGGACACCAGCGAGTCTTTGTTCGGCCAGTCGGTGTACAGGCCCTCCACGTTGGTGAGAATAACCAGGCGCTCGGCCCCGAGAGCCTCGGCGAGTGCACCTGCCGCGGAATCGGCATTGATGTTGTAAACATTGCCGTCTTTACCAGGGGCGATGCCAGAGACCACGGGAATTCTACCGGCCTCGATGATGTCCATCACGGCAGCTGGGTTGACATCGACGATGTCGCCGACCAAGCCGATATCGGTTTCCTTGCCATCAACGTTGACGTAGCGCTTCTCCGCGGTAAATAGCCCAGCATCCTCGCCCGAGGTGCCCACAGCATAAGGGCCATAGTTGTTGATCAGGCCAACTAGGTCTCGGCCAACCTGGCCAAAGAGCACCATGCGCACGACTTCCATGACCTCAGGGGTGGTCACGCGGAACCCACCCTTGAACTCGCCATCGAGGTTGAGGCGCCTGAGCATGTCGGTGATCTGTGGGCCACCGCCGTGCACAACCACAGGCTTGGCGCCCACCGTGCGCAAAAACACCATGTCTGCGGCGAATGCTTCCTTCAGTGACTCGTCGATCATTGCGTTTCCGCCGTATTTGACCACAACGATCTTGTCGCGGAAGTGCATCAGCCACGGTAGAGCCTCTGCCAGGACGTTCGCGCGTACCTCGCTGCTGACGCCTTTCGTCAAGTCTTCCATTTTCTAATCCTTAGCTGCTGTAGGCCGAGTTGATCTCAACGTATTCGTGCGAGAGGTCCGTGGTGCGCACCATTGCCTTACCTGCGCCACCAGTGCCCAGGTCAACGAGCACGTCGATGTCCGCGCCACTGAGATCCACCTCGCGGGCACCCGGGGTGCCGGTAGTTTTCTCACATACAGGCTGGTTGTTGAAGTAGACCGAGATATTGTCTGGGTCCATGTCCGCATCAGCCATGCCCACGGCAGCCAGCACACGACCCCAGTTCGGATCCGAGCCGAACATGGCGCACTTAAACAGGTTGTCGCGCCCGAGGGTGCGGGCCGCGTTGAGCGCCTGCTCGTCGGTAGTTGTGCCTTGGACGTTGATGGTCACGCGCTTGGTCACACCCTCGGCATCCGCCTGCATCTGATCGGCGATGCTGGAGCTGACCTCAAACACGGCCTGGTTCAATTCTTCCTGAGTAGGCTCCACACCGGAGGCGCCCGAGGCCATGATGATCACGGTGTCATTGGTGGAGGTCGAACCGTCAATGTCGAGGGTGTCAAAGGTGACCTTCGCGGCCTGGCGCAGCGCCTGATCGAGGGCCTCAGGGGTTGCCTTCGCATCGGTGGTGATGGTGACCAACATGGTGGCTAGCGACGGCGCCATCATGCCCACGCCCTTGCCCATCGCACCCATAGACCAGCCATTACCTGCAAAGTGGGTTTCCTTGCTCACGGTATCGGTGGTCATGATCGCCTCTGCGGCTTCGTGTCCATGATCGCCGAGGCCATCCGCTACTGCAGCCACTCCTGCGCGCACCTTGTCCATGGGCAAAAGCTCGCCGATTAGGCCAGTCGAGCACACTGCAACGTCGCTATTTGCGGCACCGATGGCCTGAGCTGCGGCCGCCTGCATCTCTGCTGCATCCTGATCGCCCTGAACACCATTGCATGCATTCGCATTGCCGGAATTGAACAGCACTGCCTTGAGCTGGCCATCCTTGATTGCCTCGCGGGTCAGTTTCACCGGCGATGCCACAACACGGTTACGGGTAAACACTGCCGCCGCGTTGAAATCTGGGCCGTGGTTAACAACAAGGGCCACGTCAGGGTTTCCGGAGGGCTTGATGCCAGCCGCGGTAGCCGCTGCGGTAAATCCCTGCGGAGAGGTGATTCCTTGGGTGCTCATGGTGAATCCTTTAATCAGTAAAAGTGTTTAGGGGGCAACGCCGGCTTGAGGCAATCCGGCTACTTCGTCGAAGCCAAGCGCAAGGTTCATGCACTGCACGGCTGCGCCACCAGTACCCTTGGTCAGGTTATCAATCGCGCTGGTCATCAGAAGTTTTCCGGCAGTTAGGTCAGCCTCAACTTGTACGTGGCACATGTTGGTGCCCACGATGTTTTGGGTTTGTGGCTGCGCGCCTTCCGGCAGCAAGTAGACGAATGGCTCGTCTGCATAAAACTCCGCGTACACCTTGCGGGCTACATCGGTGGTCACGCCTTCTGCAAGTGGCGCGGTGGCCGTGGTGAGGATCCCGCGAGGCAATGGTGCCAGCACGGGAGTAAAGCTCACGTTCACCTCCCGGTCCGTGACCTCGCTCAAATTCTGACGAATTTCCGGGGTATGACGGTGCTTGCCCGCGACGTTATAGGCCTTCAACGAGCCCATCGTCTCCGAGCCAAGCAGCGGCACGGAGGCCTTCTTCCCTGCCCCGGACACACCGGTGACGGAGACAAACGCAAGGTCAGGTTCGATAATGGCGGCTTCTACCGCAGGCAAAGTGGCCAGGGTTGCGCCTGTTGGGAAGCAGCCGGGCACCGCTATACGACGAGCTCCTTGGATCTGCTCTCGGTGACCAGGCATCTCTGGAATGCCATAGGGCCAGGTACCGGCATGCTCGGAACCATAGAAGGCTTCCCAGTCTTCTGCATCTTGCAAACGGAAGTCCGCAGCACAGTCAATGACCACGACATCGTCGGGAAGCGCGGAACCGATCGCCGCCGAATGGCCGTGAGGCAGGCCGAGGAAGACTACGTCGTGGCCCGCAAGGGTGTCCACGTTTGTTTCTTCAATAACTCGGTCTGCCAGCTGAGGAAGGTGCGGCATGGTCTCGGCGACTGGCTGGCCGGCGTTGGAATTGCCGGTCAGCGCGCCGATTTCAAGCTCGCCTGCAAGATATTGCGGATGGTTGAGCAACAGGCGCAGGATCTCGCCGCCTGCATAACCTGTTGCTCCTGCTACTGCTACCTTGAGTGCCATGCACACACTCTAGCATTTATGCACCCTAATGCAAACTATGCATTCAGTGACGAACTATGCACGCATCTCCGCGTTAAAACGCTCGTGTGCAAGTTCGGCTGCCTTCAGACGTGCCTCGGAGGCCTCGTCGTCGGTCAGCGTGCGATCATCTGCGCGGAAGAGCAGCTTGAAGGCCAGCGACTTCTTGTTCTCGCCGAGCTGTTCACCACGGAAGACGTCGAAAAGCTCAACTGATTCAAGCAGCTCTCCGGCGCCCTCCTCGACCACCTTGCGCACGTGCTCCGCCGGGACATCCTCGTCAACAACCAGGGCAATGTCCTGGTGCAGCGCGGGGAAGGAAGAGAGCACTGGCGCTGGGAAACGCTCCTCGAGAGGCAGCGCGGTCAGGTTGATTTCCATGGCACAGGTGCGCTCTGGCAGCTCCAGGGTCTCAAGAACCTGCGGGTGCAGCTCGCCGGCGTAACCGACAACCTGGCCACCCACCTTCAGCGCCGCGCAGCGACCCGGGTGCCAAGGCAGCATGTCTGCGGACTCCAGCTCGAGGTCAACGCCAGCCGCACGTGCGACGACCTGCGCCGACTCGATCGCGTCCGACCAACCGTAGGCACGGCCCTCGCCCCATGGGCCTTCGAGCACGATATTTCCGGAGCCAACGGTTGCGGCGTAGAGCGGCTGATCCGGAAGCGACTCGATGAGCTCACGCACGGTTTCGTCGCTTGGGCGCTGCTCAACGCTTGGCATCTCGGAGCGCTCGGCGCGCTTGAACGCCACCTGCTGCACGCCGTAGAGCGAAATGTCGCGGCGGCCACGAGCCACGTTGCGCCCCACAGCCTCAAGCATGGAAGGCAAAAGAGTGGTGCCCAGGATGGCGTAGTCGTGGTCGAGTGGGTTCTGCACCTGCACCGCGTTACGACGAGGGTCCCCCGCCTCAAGGCCCCACTGATCGAAAGTGTCGTTGGCGATAAATGGGCTAGGCAGAATTTCCACGTAACCCTTGTAGGCCAACGCGTGGGTAACCGCGCGGCGGCGACGCTGCTCAGGAGACAGACCGCGACCACCCTGCGGGGTTGGCAGAGCCAGCGGAATGTCGTCGAGGCCCTCGAGGCGCATGATCTCTTCGATCAGATCCTCGGGCATGGAGAAGTCGGTGCGCCAGCTTGGAGCGGTCACCGAGAGGGTCTCGCCATTGTCTACAACGGTGCAGCCCACCTCTTCGAGGTTTCCGATCACGGTCTCGCGGGAGTAATTCACGCCAATCAGCTCGGAAGGATGCGAGGTGCGCATTTCAATTGGTTCCTGGGTAGGAACCTCACCAATCAGGGTGCGACCAGCAGAGATGGTGCCGCCTGCGATTTCGACGAGCAGGGCGCAGGCCATATCCAAGGCAACTTCCACGATGGCGGGATCCACGCCGCGCTCAAATCGTCGTGAAGCTTCCGAGCTCAACTTGTGGCGACGCGAGGTGCGCGCAACCGTGAGCGCGTGCCACGTCGCGGCCTCGAAGTAGACATCGACGGTCTCATCGGAGATCTCGGAAGTGGTGCCGCCCATGACTCCGGCCATGGACTGGATTCCGTTCTCGTCGCAGATAACAACGTCCTCGGCGTTGAGCTCGCGGGTGACGTGGTCCAGGGTTTCGAACTTCTCCCCTGCCTCGGCGTTGCGAATGTGCAGGTTGCCCTTGACCTGTGCTGCATCGAAGGCGTGCATCGGCTGGCCGAGCAGAACCATGATGTAGTTGGTCACATCGGTAGCTGCGTTGACCGGGCGGATCCCGGAGAGCATCAGCTCGCGCTGCAGCCAAAACGGCGACTCAGCCTTCGGGTCGATGCCCTCGACCTTGCGCAGGCCGAAGCGAATGGTCTTGGTGTCCTCGTCAGCGTTGATCTCGATGAGCTGCTCGGTTGGCTCCGGCACACCTGAAAGATCCAGGCCCGCGACCTGCGGATCGAGCGCAAGATCGCCGAACTTCAGGTCAAAGGCGGAGGCTACCTCGCGGGACAGCCCACGGGCAGACAGGGCGTAACCGCGGTCTGGGGTGACGTTGACGTCGAAGACGGTGTCGTCGAGCTGGAGGGCCGCGCGGGCGTCCTCGCCGGGTTGGCCGTAATCGTCGCTAAGCGTGATGATGCCCGAGTTCTGCTTGTCGGTGAAGCCGAGCTCCGCCGCCGAGCAGATCATGCCCGCTGAGATGTGGCCGTAGGTCTCGCGCGCGCCGATGGCGAAGCCGCCCGGCAGCACGGCGCCCGGCAGCGCAACGACGACGAGGTCGCCTTCCTTGAAGTTGCGCGCGCCGCAGATGATGCCCTGTGGCTCGCCGGTGCCGTTGGCTTGGCCCACATCAACCTGGCAGTAGCGGATGGGTTTCTTGAACCCGGTGAGTTCCTCGATGTGGCTCACGCGACCGAACACGAGGGTGCCGGTGGTTTCCTCGATCTTTTCGTAGCCCTCGGTTTCGAAACCGACGCGCACGAAGCCTGCGTCAAGCTCCTCGGAGGAAACGGACCAGTTCTCGTTGCCGCCCGAGCGAAGCAGGCCGGTCAACCAATTTTGCGAAATAAGCATTGTGTTTAGTTCCCCTTAACCCTTAAGCCTGAACACCGAATGGAACGGTGAAACGTACGTCGCCTTCAACCATGTCGCGCATATCCGTCAAACCATTGCGGAACTGCAGCGTGCGCTCAAGGCCCATGCCGAACGCAAAACCGGAGTACTCGGTGGGATCCACGCCCACGGCGCGCAGGACATTTGGGTTGACCATGCCGCAGCCACCCCACTCGATCCAGCCTGCGCCGCCCTTCTTGTTCGGGAACCACACATCCACCTCGGCCGAAGGCTCGGTGAATGGGAAGTAGTTGGTGCGCATGCGGGTCTTGGTTTCTGGGCCGAAGAGCACCTTTGCCAGGTGATCCAGGGTGCCGCGCAGGTGAGCCATGGTCAGGCCCTTATCTACTGCCAGGCCTTCTACCTGGTGGAATACGGGGGTGTGGGTGGCATCCAGCTCGTCGGTGCGGAACACGCGGCCAGGACATGCGATGTAGAGCGGCACGTCACGAGAAAGCATGGTGCGCACCTGCACCGGCGAGGTATGCGTACGCATGACCTGCTGGGAGCCTTCCTCACCGATGTAGAAGGTGTCCTGCAGCGTACGTGCCGGGTGATCCGGAATGAAGTTCAGCGCGTCGAAGTTGAAGTACTCGGCCTCCACCTCGGGGCCTTCCTCGATTTCCCAGCCCATGCCGATGAAAATGTCGGCGATATTCTCACTCAGCGTGGTAATCGGGTGCATCGCTCCCTGCTGCGTGCGCGCAGAAGGCATGGTCACGTCGACCTTCTCCGACTTCAGCTGCTCCGCACGGTGCTCAGCCTCGCGCACCTCGAAGACCTGCGCGAAGTGCTTCTCCACCTTGCCGCGAGCCATGTTGACCAGCCGGCCAGCATCCTTGCGCTCATTCTTTGGCAGCGAGCCCAGTGCGCGGCGAGCCTGCGGGATAAACGCCTGCTCCCCCAAATGGTCGCGCTTGGCAAGCTCCAGCTGCGCCAAGTCCTGCGCCGCATCAAAAGCCGCGATGGCAGCGTCCGCTGCTTGGTTCAACGACTCTTCCGTCAACACGATTTCGGGAGTATCAGACACGCTCTTTGTCACCCGAGCCCTTCTGTGAATAGTAGCTAAATTTACAACTCAACCAGCATACCCGGTACGTTCGACTAATTTTCGTCGGCGCTGGTGTTCTGGTCCTTGTAATGCGCCTTGGACGACTCCCACAGGCACATCGCCGCCGCCGTTGCCAGGTTCAGCGACTCCGCCGAGCCATGAATTGGGATGGACACTCGAAAGTCCGCGAGCGCCAAGATCTCCTCGGGCAGCCCGTGCGCCTCGTTGCCGAATAGCCAGGCAGTGGGCTGATCAATGAACTCGCCAGGATCAGCCAGGCTGACCTCGCCATCCATGGTGGTGGCTGCGATTTTCAGCCCCTTCGCCTTGAGCTGGCCAATCACGCCCTTGATGTCCTTTTCGCGCGCCACCGGCACATGGAACAGCGATCCCGCGCTCGAGCGCACCACTTTCGGCGACATCGGATCCACGGAATCCCCAGCAAAGATGCAGGCGGTGGCGCCCAAAGCGTCGGCCATCCGGATCAAGGTTCCGGCATTGCCCGGATCGTTCGTTTCCACGCCCACAGCCACAAAATTCGTCCGCGACTTCAAAATCGCACCCGTAGTCCAGGTCACAGGCTTGCATAGCGCGAAGATTCCGGTGGTGTTCACCGTGTCCGAGAGGTGCTCCGCCGCCTTGTCCGTGATCGCGTGCGTGTACACGTCCATGTAGCCCGCGGTGGTCACGATGTCGGCGAACCTCTCCGCCGCCTCCTCGGTGACGAAGAGGTCGGTCGCAGCGCCGGTGGAGACAGCAGCCTCGACGGCGTTTTCCCCTTCCGCCAAGAACTGATTCGCTTTACGACGAGCTGCCGCCCGCTGCAGCTTCGCCGCGTTGACAATTCTTGGGGTGCGCTCGGTGAAGGGTTGCTCAAAGTCTAAAGCCATGGCGCTTATGCTAGCAGCGGGGTGTTTTACCGCTTATTCGATATCGAAGTCCTTGAAAAATGCGCGCCAAAAACGCCGTTTACGCATGCTACCGCGGACATTATTTTCTAGTCTTCGATATCGAAGTCCTGCAGGCACGCCCAGGATCGGTGACGTTACAAAATACGCCCTGTTACGCGTGCCATTACATACATTATGCAAACGTCACCGATATGATCCCCAGCAAAAAGCAAAACCACCCGCCCAGAAACCAAGTTCCGGGAAACGGGTGGTAGAAAAACCAAGCAGAAGTGCTTAAGCAGCAGCCTTAGGAGCGTTAACGTCCTCTGGCAGTGCAGCCTTTGCAGCCTCGCAGATTGCGGAGAACGCAGCGAAGTCGTTGACTGCGAGCTCAGCGAGGATCTTGCGGTCGACATCGATCTCAGCCAGCTTCAAGCCGTGGATGAGACGGTTGTAGGTGATGTCGTTCATGCGAGCTGCAGCGTTGATGCGCTGGATCCAGAGCTTGCGGAACTCGGACTTACGGGCGCGACGGTCGCGGTAAGCGTAAGTCATGGAGTGCAGCCACTGTTCCTTGGCCTTACGGTACAGGCGGGAACGCTGACCGCGGTAGCCCTTAGCGGACTTCAGAATCGCGCGACGCTTCTTCTTGGCGTTAACTGAGCGCTTGACACGTGCCACAGTTGTACTTCCTTACTGTCTAAAAGTTCTTAAATGGATTTTCGGGCGCGAAAATTATGCGCGGCCCAGGAGCTTCTTGATGCGTGGCACATCTGCCTTAGCAACAGGGGCGTCGCCCTTGAGCTGGCGAACGCGCTTGGAGGTCTTGTGCTCGTTCAGGTGCTTCTTGCCAGCCTGGTAGCGGCGCAGCTTGCCGGAACCGGTTACTTTGATGCGCTTAGCGGTGCCCTTGTGGGTCTTCTGCTTCATGATCTAAACCCTTCAGAGTTTGGAAAAGGTGGTCTACTGCTTGCCCTTTTTGCTGGTGGGGCCAAGGACCATAGTCATGTTGCGGCCGTCTTGCTTTGGACGGGACTCGACAACCGAAATATCCTTGACGTCATCAGCCAGACGCTCGAGAAGACGGTAACCGAGTTCCGGACGCGATTGCTCGCGACCACGGAACATGATTGTGACCTTGACCTTGTTGCCCTTTTCTAGGAAGCGAACAACGTTGTTCTTCTTGGTCTGGTAGTCGTGCTCATCGATCTTGGGACGGAACTTCTGTTCCTTCACCACGGTCTGCTGCTGGTTCTTACGTGACTCGCGGGCCTTCTGGGCCTGTTCGTACTTGTACTTGCCATAGTCCATGATTTTGGCAACGGGAGGCTTGGCGTTTGGCGCGACCTCGACTAGGTCGAGATCAGCATCGTAAGCCAGCTTACGGGCGTCGTCGGTACGGACAATGCCGACCTGCTCGCCGGAGGGACCGACGAGACGAACTTCAGGGACACGGATTCTTTCGTTGATCCGAGCTTCAGCGCTGATGAGAACTCCTCAGTTAAAAGACAATTAGTTTATTCGCTACCAGTTGTCGCACTTAGAGTTACACACGCGAAAAACCCGCTGGCTCTGAAACGAGCAGCGGGAGTTCTTCCAAACACTAGTACAGCCTCAACCGAGACATACCGTGTATTTGACCCGTTACCAACCAGATTGGCGGCATGGGGTGGGAGTAACTCCACTTGCGTCCCTGGCACCTGGAAAAGTGCGTTGGGCGGTAGTGGCGTTTACTCTAACAGAAGGCGGCCCGAGAAACAAAATCCGCCTTCAAGTGCGGAAAAGTGCCTGGTAGCTGATAATGAAATCTATCACCAAAATCTGCGAAAGGGTAAATGCGCCATGAGCACGGAAAATCCCCCACCTCGGGCAGTGTTGGCCGAAACCCGCGATAGCCTCAATAATCTGCACGCGGCGATGGTTCGCACCAATTATGCCATGGGTGAACTTCATCGCCTGATCCAGGAGATGGAGACTACACAGGCACCGGAGCGAGTCATCGGCGTAGCCACACATAGGCTTAACGACGAAGCCCCCGCCCAACCCCAGCAACGCCCTGAAGGGCAGGTGACGTTGAAGGGGGGTGGGTTTCGTCGTGAAGCGGTGCCTAATGTGGCCCCACCTGCGAAGCAGCCATTGACTACTGAGCAGATCATCGTGCGCGTCATTGCCGTGTTGGGCACCATTATTACGGTCATTGGTGTGGGCTTCGGCATTAACCTGGCTATCCAGAATGGGCTGCTCGGGCCACTGGGCCGGGTGTTGCTGGCTGGGCTTCTGGCCGCTGCCCTATTTGTGGCGGGGCTTTATGTCGAGCGCAAAACCACCGCCACGGCGGGGTCGACGGCACTGTATGCGACATCGTACTTCGTTGCGGCGATCACTCTTATCGCGCCGGTGGTATGGCTGGACTGGTGGTCGACTGAGTTTGGCAGCATAGTCCTCCTCGTCTTGTTTGTGGCTTTTGCGGTGTTTGCGCGGATACGTCGCCACCCTTGGCTTGCCGTGGCTATGACAATCGGCGCCCTTCTTAATTTGCGTTGGTCGCTGTTCATAGGCGGCGGCTATGAATTAATGGCGCTAGCACTTCCTACAATTTTGTTGATGACCACCATTCCGAAGAACCCGCGAGTGATCTTGCCTGGCTTCCACTATGTGCGTATCGCGGCGTCGGTGCTGGCGATATTCACTGCCTTCTCCACTGTGGACAGCAACGAGATGGGCACTATTCTGCCGATAATTGCGCTGGTGGTGTATGCCCTCGCGGCTGCGGCCATCGAGGCTTATTCTCCACAGCCGCGCACTCAACTTCTGCAGCTCACGATTGTTCCCTTGATTCTGCTGCTCTATAGCGCAGCGTTTAGCTCCGGTTGGGTGTCATGGCTGATTCCGCTGGCCACAGCGGCGGGCTATGTCATTACTCAGCGAGCCGATGCCACCAACCCACTGCACAAGAATTTGCAAGAACAATCGGTGGCCTGGCTCTGCTTCGGCGCGCTTTCAATCTTTGCGTTGTACGTGACGTTCCCTCTGGAATCGAGAGATACAGAAACTCGCCATTTCTTGGTGGTGGCCTTCTTCACTCTCGCCTTCGCGGCCGTGACGTGGCTGCTTCGCTCGCAGAAGACCTACAACACCATTGTGTGGGTGGCATGGGCAGGTGTCGCCGTGTTGCTGACCGTCGATTTCAGCCCGGTGTTCACCCGTAGGACAGTGTTCGATCTAGCTAGCCCGGAAATTGCGCTCCAAGCGGTGTGCTTTGCTTTGGTGCTTGTGGTGGGCTTCCTCAACCGCGAAGGTTTAAAGGGAGTGCAGCCGGGGGTCTTGATTGGCCTGAGCCTCGTCGCAATGTATCTCTACCTAGTGGTCGTGGTGACCATATTCTCCTTCTTGTTTGCACTGCCTTTCAGCGTGCTGGCTGGGTTCGGATACGTGGTGGGCCACGCGTTCGTGTCGGTCTCCTGGATTCTGCTTGCAGCGTGGGTGTTGCTGTCGAAGAGGTTCCTTGCAGATAGGCTCAGTCTCATCATTGGCTTGGTGCTTGCCATCGGTGCGGCGGCGAAGCTGGTCTTCTTCGACCTTTCCTCCCTAGATGGCATCACGCGGGCGATCGCGTTCACGGTTTCCGGCATCATGTTGATTGTCATTGCCACGATCCGTGTTCGCTTGAGTGCGAAGGCCCGCGAGCAGCACTAAAGCAGCACTAAAGCATCTCTGAGAGGTACTTACCCGTGTAAGAACCTTCCACCTTGGCCACATCTTCCGGGGTGCCCTGAGCAACAACCGTGCCGCCACCGCTGCCACCCTCGGGGCCCATGTCGATGATCCAGTCCGCGCACTTGACCACGTCGAGGTTGTGCTCAATCACCAGCACCGAGTTGCCCTTGTCTACCAGGGACTGCAGGACCATCATCAGTTTCTGAATATCCTCAAAGTGCAGGCCGGTGGTGGGCTCGTCGAGAATATAGATAGTGCGGCCGTTGGAACGCTTCTGCAGCTCAGCGGCTAGCTTGACGCGCTGCGCCTCGCCACCGGAGAGCGTGGTTGCTGCCTGCCCGAGGCGGACGTAGCCAAGGCCCACGTCCACGAGTGTAGCCAGGTAACGGTGAATCGACTGGATCGGCTCAAAGAATTCCGCTGCCTCGCTGATCGGCAAGTCCAGAACTTCCGAGATGTTCTTGCCCTTGTAGCGCACCTCGAGGGTTTCGCGGTTGAAGCGCGATCCCCCACAGACCTCGCAAGGAACATAGACATCGGGCAGGAAGTTCATCTCGATCTTGATGGTGCCGTCGCCGCGGCAAGCCTCACAGCGCCCGCCTTTAACGTTAAAGGAGAAACGTCCGGCCTTATATCCGCGGACCTTAGCCTCCTGCGTTTCCGCAAACAGGTTACGGATCTTGTCAAACACACCGGTGTAGGTAGCCGGGTTGGAACGCGGGGTACGGCCAATCGGCGACTGATCCACCTGAACCAACTTGTCCAAGTGCTCCATGCCCTCGACCCGCTTCACCCGACCAGGAACCTGACGCGACCGGTTCAACGTATTCTGCAAGGTCTTTGCCAGAATCTGATTCACCAGCGTCGACTTACCCGAGCCGGAGACACCGGTTACAGCAACTAGCATCCCGAGCGGGATCTCTACGTCCACGTTGTCCAGGTTGTTTTCGCGCGCACCAATGACCTGGAGCTTGCGCTCTGGATCCACCGCACGACGCGTTTCCGGTACCTTAATCTTCTTGCGTCCGGCCAAGTAATCGCCGGTCACCGAATTAGGCGCCTCTAAGATGCCCTGTGGTTCACCCTGGTAGATCACCTCTCCGCCGTACTCGCCGGCAGCCGGGCCGATATCGATCAGCCAATCCGCCTCGCGGATCGTGTCCTCGTCGTGCTCGACAACAATGAGCGTATTACCCAGGTCGCGCAGCTTCTTCAGCGTGCCAATCAGGCGTTGGTTGTCGCGCTGGTGCAGTCCAATCGAAGGCTCGTCCAGCACGTACATCACACCTGCCAGACCGGAACCGATCTGGGTGGCCAGACGGATACGTTGGGCCTCACCACCCGAGAGAGTGCCCGCGGAACGGTCCAAGGAAAGATAGGTCAGGCCAACGTCGATCAAGAAGTGCAGGCGCGCCTGCGTTTCCTTCAACACGGCACCGGCGATCATTTCCTCGCGGTAGCCAAGCACGAGACTGTCCAAAAACTCGGAGGCCTCAGAAACCGACAACGCGGTCAAGCCCGCAATCGACTTCTCCCCGTGCGTGGTGGACTTCAGGCGCACCGCCAAGATCTCCGGCTTTAAGCGAGTTCCCCCACAGGTAGGGCAAGCAACCTCGCGGGTGTATGCCAGGTAACGTTCCTTGGCGGCATCGGTATCGGCGTACTCCAGCTTCCGGCGCAAATAGCCCATCACGCCCTCGAATTCCGAGTTGAAATTGCGCTGGCGCCCGTAGCGATTCTTATAAGTCACATGAACTTTTGTATTCGAGCCCTCTAGCAACGCCTGCTGCTCTGACTTCTTCAGCGAGGAAAACGGTGCCTGCGCATCGAAGCCCATCTCGGCGGCCAGGCCCCCGATCAACTTGGAAAAGTAGCTCTTGTTCGGGCTGGAATTCCACGGCTGAAATGCGTCAATCGCAGGAGCATCTGGGTCCGGAACAATCAAGTCCACATCCATCTCGGTGCGCGTGCCCAAACCATCACAGTCAGGACAGGCACCGAAAGGCGCATTGAAGGAAAACGAGCGAGGCTCATAGCTATCAATGTTAAGCGTGTGGCCATTCGGACACGCCATCTTCTCCGAGAAAATGGCATAACGATCTTCGGAATCCTCGGGCTCATCCACGAACTCAATCACCACAAGCCCATCGGCAAGACGCAGCGCAGTTTCCACCGAGTCCGTCAAACGCTGCTTCTGGCTTTCCTTGACCTGCAGGCGGTCCACGATCACATCAATATCGTGCTTGACCTGCTTCTTCAAGGTTGGGGGTTCGGAAAGCTGATAGATCTCCCCATCCACCTTCGCACGCGAAAATCCCTGCGATGCCAGGTCCTTGAACAGATCCACAAACTCGCCCTTGCGCTTGCGCACCACGGGAGCGAGCACCTGGAACTTCTTGCGTTCCTCCATGGACATCACCTGGTCCACGATCTGCTGCGGAGTCTGCCGCTCAATCACCGCATCACATTCAGGACAGTGTGGCGTACCCGCACGTGCATAGAGCAAACGCAGGTAATCGTAGATCTCGGTAATCGTTCCCACGGTCGAGCGCGGGTTCCGGTTTGTAGACTTCTGGTCAATGGACACCGCCGGCGAGAGACCATCTATATAGTCCACGTCGGGCTTGTCCATCTGTCCCAAAAACATGCGCGCATAGGAGCTCAGCGACTCAACATACCTGCGCTGCCCCTCAGCAAAGATGGTGTCAAAGGCCATCGATGACTTGCCGGATCCGGACATGCCGGTAAACACGACCATCTTGTCGCGAGGCATCTCAATATCAATGTTCTTGAGATTGTGTTGGCGCGCACCGCGCACAATGAGCTTGTCAGCCACGAAGTAGGTATCCCTTTCCGGATGTTCAACCGTAGAAGAGCTTTCAACTGTCGAACATACCAGCGATCAATCATTTCACGCCAACCAAGTTCGCGTATCCTCTCAATCATGAACAACACCTTTGTATTGCACAGCATTTCCGTCGGAAAGATGGACAACAATAGCTACCTCATCGCCAAAGGGGATAAGGGATTGCTTATCGACGCCCCGACCGATGCGGATGCACTGTTGCAGATGGCGGAGCAGGCAGGGGTGACAATTACGGATGTGATGACCACGCACCGTCACCCTGACCACGTCGGTGCGCTCAAGGAAGTCCTTTCTCGCACCGGTGCCACCCACTGGGCATCGTTTCTGGACTCCCCTGCACTGCCAGCTCCCGTCGACCACGAATTGAACCACGGCGACATTCTCACCTTCGCTGACGAGGAACTGCCCGTGATCATCCTGCGCGGGCACACCCCAGGCGGCGTGTGCCTACCGGTCGAGATTGACGGTGTGACAAATATCTTTGTCGGCGATTCCATCTTCCCCGGCGGCTTGGGTAAGACGGCGTCGGAGGGCGACTTCGTGCGCCTATATAACGATGCCAAGACCCGCGTTTTTGATGAATACAGCGACGAAACAATCCTCTGGCCAGGCCACGGAAAAAATACAACTGTGGGCACGGAACGCTCACATTTAACGGAATGGTGGGAGCGTCGTTGGTAAAATCGGCCTAGAGTGGAAAGAAGGACCAATAGACAATTCTTAATGAATCCTAGGAATTCAAAGACTAAGGAATGATGTTTCAAATGATTCGCAAGATTGCACGCCCCATGCTCGCTTCTGTCTACGTCGCTGATGGCGTGGACACACTCGTAAACACCGACAGCCACATTGAATCCTCGGAACGCTTCCTGAAGCAGCTGCGCACCGTACTGCCAGCAAGCTACGCAAATAAGGTTCCTAAGGATCCACAGTTGGTCGCACAGGTAGTTGGCGGTACCAAGGTTGGCGCGGGCGCCTTGTATGCGCTGGGTAAGGCACCTCGTTTCTCGGCTGGTCTGCTCACGGCTGCCGCAGTTCCTACCCTGCTTGGCCGTCACGCCTTCTGGGATGCGAAGACTCCAGAGAAAAAGGCCTCTCGTCGTAACGGTGCTCTGACCAACGTCGCACTGCTGGGCGGACTCTTCCTTGCCACCGCTGACACCGCCGGCAAGCCTGGCTTGAAGTGGCGCACCGAGAAGGCCGCGAAGGATGTCAACGCGAAGGTCCAGGCGGCACTGCCGACCCAGTCGGAGTCCGAGAAGGCCCTTGACCAGGCATCCAACTGGATCCAGGACACCACCGACAAGGTGACCACCCAGGCGCAGGCGGCGGGCAAGCAGGTCACGGACTTTGTCGATGAGAACAAGGATGACTGGATCGACACCGCTTCCAAGCTCGTTGACACTGCCGTGGACACCACCGCTGGTTGGCTGGGCGCTGCGCGCGACACCACCTCCGAGTGGCTCGATGACGTAAACAAGGACACCAAGAAGGCTCGCAAGGGTGTGGTGAAGCAGGCCAACAAGGCTCAGAAGAAGGCCGACAAGGCGCTGACTAAGGCTTCCAAGAAGACCGGTTGCGCGGCAAAGAATGCCCAGAAGAAGGCCGATAAGCTGCAGAATCGCGCGGAGAAGGCGATCATTAAGGCACGCAAGAAGCTGGATAAGTAAACTTCTCACCCTTTACTCGGGCTCGCGGAAATTGCCGCGAGCCCGAGCTTTTATTTTTTGTTAGTATCGTGGGTCAGCCATATTTCCAAGGAGGTCGCCTTTCGTGGGCACAGACACAAGCACCACGTCCCGTGATGCACACGAGATCGCGCAGGAACAAGCCTACGTAGATACCCTTTTCGCCCACCTCGACCAAGAAGTGGACCATGCTCGGACCCGCCTGGAGCAGGTCCAGGCGGAAGTGGACCCCGATAACCCGGATTCGGACGCCCTGGTGCGCCGCGAAACCGAGTACCACGGGCTTAACGCAAAGTTAGATACCCTCACTGTCGCAGAAATCGGCCTGGTTTTCGGTCGCATCGACATCAATGAACCCGGTGGCGAGAATCCCGTCCCCGGCCGGCCCGACCTTGATCGGCGCTACATCGGACGCATGGGTATCGACGATCGCGAGGATCATTACCGCACCCTCCTTCTCGATTGGCGCGCGCCAATGGCCCGCCCCTTCTACCTGGCCACCACTGCACACCCCGAAGGTGTGGAGCTGCGTCGCCAGATCCGCACGTCGGGGCGCGAGGTTACGGGCATTGACGACGAGGTCCTGTCCGGCGCAGTCCGCGACGAACCGACGGCCGATGTCAGCTCCGAGGCTGCGCTGCACCGCGCAATGAATGAGGCCCGAACGGGCCATATGACCTCGATCGTTGAAACAATTCAGCGCGAGCAAGACGAGATCATCCGCGACGATACCCGCGGAGTCCTCGTGGTTCAGGGCGGTCCCGGCACCGGCAAAACCGCTGTTGCCCTGCACCGCGTGGCCTACCTTTTGTACACCTGGCGTGACCAACTCGCGCGCACAGGCGTGCTCATTGTTGGCCCGAACAAGACCTTCCTGGACTACATTTCCCGCGTGCTTCCCGAACTCGGCGAGACCGGCGTGGTGCTGACCACCATCGGCGAGCTGGTTCCGGGGCTCACGCCAGAAGGCACCGAAAGTCTCATTGGCCGCGAGATCAAGGGCTCCGAAGAGATGGTCACCATCTTGAAACGCACCGTTCAGGGCTGGGAAACGCTTCCGGAGAAGACGGAGCGGATCACCATTGATTCCATCGAGCTCGAGGTGACCGAGGCGCTGGTGAAGAAGGCGCGCACCCGGGCACGTCGCTCGCGCAAGCCGCACAATCCGGCCCGCGCCATCTTTGCCGAGGAGTTCACCAACTTGCTCGCGCTGCAGATGGCCGACAAGATCGGCGCTGACCCGCTCGGCGGCGAAAACCTACTCTCAGCTGCCGATATTGATCAGCTCCACGATGATCTAGCGGAAGAAAAGGCGGTGCAGGGGCTCGTCGATAAGTTCTTTCCTGAGCTTGACCCTTCGATGTCCTCGACGCGCTGCTGACCGACCGTGACGCGATTGCGGCCGTCGCGGGCGACTACGACGAGGACACGCAGGAGGCGCTGTATCGCGAGGCGGGATCGCCGATGACGGCCTCCGATGCTGCGCTTATCGACGAGTTGGCGGTGCTCATTGGTGTTGCGGACCCGGAGGAGCAGCGGAAGAAGGAAGAGGAGGAATGGCGTCAACAGGTGGCCGAGGCCGAGGACGCGCTGGACATTTTGTCCTCCTCTGAGGCCACGGACAACGACGATGACCAGTTCGAGGCCGAGATTTTGTCCGCACACGACGTGATCGATGCGGAGACTCTGGCGAGCAGGCAAAAGGAGCGCGATATTCGTTCCACGGCGCAGCGTGCGCGCGAGGATTATCGCTGGGCATACGGTCACGTGATTGTCGACGAGGCGCAGGAACTCTCGCCGATGGAATGGCGGATGATTTTTAGGCGTTCACCGTCGCGGTGGATGACCCTGGTGGGCGATACTGCGCAGACTTCTTCGCCCGCGGGTATCGACGATTGGTCGACCGCACTGGAGCCCTATGTGGGGACGCGTTTCGCGCATCACGAGTTGACGGTGAATTATCGCACCCCAAGCGAGATCATGGAGCTGGCCAATCGCATTCTCGCTGAGATCGACCCCGAGGCGAAGCCCGCGCAGGCCATTCGCTCCACGGGCAAGCCGGTACGTTACCTGCCCAGTGGCACGGCGCCCGAAGAGATCGCGTTTGACGACGATCGCCTAGTCTCCGTGATTACTGCGGACAACGTCAGCGAGGTCAAGGGTCTGGAGTTCGACCATGTTGTTGTGGTTGAGCCGAAGTGCATTGTGGAGGCGTCGCCACAGGGTTGGCAAGACCTCTACGTTGCGGTGACTCGCGCAACGCAGACGCTGACTGTGATTGGTGAGCTGGAGTTCTAAGCGCTGAAAAGCCCTCGTCTTAAGTGACGAGGGCTTCTCTGCGTACCGCTGACTAGTTCACGGTGTGCACAATCATGACATCGCAGTCAGACTGGCGAGCAACATCAGCTGGGACGGAACCCAGCAGACGGCCGGTGAGCGAGTTAATGCCGCGGTTACCAACAACAAGAAGGTCTGCATTGTTGTCGTTGACGATTGCCATCAGGGCATCCACTGGGGTGCCTGGGCGCACGGCGGTTTCGATGTTGGTCGCACCGGACTCGCGAGCAACCTCGGAAGCTGCCTTGAGGTTCTTCTGTGCGATCTCATCGCCCAAGATGGTGACGGAATCCTGGCGCAGTGTCTTCGAAACGTCTTCCTCGGTTTCGTAGTAAGCACAACCGATGATGAGAGTTGCGTCGAATGCGGCTGCAATCTTTGCAGCGCGCTCCACTGCTAGAAGGGAAGACTTAGAACCGTCGGTGCCAACAACAATCGACTTGTAGTAACTGCTCATAATTTTCTTGTGACCTTTCAATCGAACTCGCGAATGCACGTTTGTATGTGTGGTTACCTATTCTAACAACATAGGTAACTATTTAGTCGTCACTTTCAGACGAAGTATCTACGATCATCACATCGCAATTCGACTGGCGCGCGACACCGGTCGGGATATTTCCGAAAACCCGACCGGACAGGGAGTTGACTCCCCTATTGCCTACAACAAGCAGGTCAGCGTTATGCTCGCGGACCGAATCCACCAGCACGTTCACCGGGGAGCCACCCTTTGCAATGAGGCGAACTTGCTTTGCCGATTCCTCGGAAGCGATGACGCCCGCCTTTTCCAAGTATTCCTGCGCACGGGAATCACTGACTACGGGAAGAGTGGAGTACTCGGAGGTAGGCGAATTCAGGAGCGAACCGGTGGTGTTGTAGTAAGCGCAGATGACCAACAGCTCAGCACCGTAGACTCTAGCGAGGCTAGCGGCAGAACGGACAGCTAAATACGAAGATGCGGAACCGTCCGTACCCACGATGATCGTATTGTATGAATGCATCGAAAGCTTCCTTTGTGTAGTTGCTCTGTGAAGTTGCTCGAGATATTTAGATTCCTGCTTCCTTTATACCCCGAAGTTCTTTTTTAAGGTCTGCAATCTCGTCGCGCAATCTGCCTGCAAGCTCGAATTTCAGGTCGCGTGCCGCCGCAGCCATCTGAGCCGAGAGCGAATCGATGAGTTTCTGCACCTCGTCGGCCGCCATCGTGGAGGTATCGGGGCGATCTGCCACGGCAGTGTCGCCCGCGACGGAATCAACGTCACCTGTGTTTTCGTACACTTCATCCAAAATGTCGGAGATTTTCTTCCGCAGCGGTTGCGGATCGATGCCATGTTTCTTGTTATAGGCGATCTGCTTCTCACGACGACGCTCAGTTTCGTCCAGCGCGTTGGCCATCGAATCGGTGATCTTGTCGGCGTACATGATCACCTTGCCCGAGACGTTACGGGCCGCACGTCCAATGGTCTGGATCAGCGACTTGCTGGAGCGCAGGAAGCCTTCCTTGTCTGCGTCGAGAATGGCCACCAGCGAAACCTCGGGCAAGTCGAGGCCCTCACGCAGCAGGTTGATGCCCACGAGCACGTCGTATTCGCCGAGGCGCAGCTGGCGCAAAAGCTCCACGCGCTGCAAGGTATCGATGTCCGAGTGCAAGTAGCGCACGCGGATTCCGTTTTCCACGAGATAGTCGGTGAGATCCTCGGCCATGCGCTTGGTCAGGGTGGTCACCAGCACGCGCTCATCCTTCGCGGTGCGCTGGCGAATCTCCTCAATGAGGTCGTCGATCTGGCCCTCGGTCTTGCGGACTTCTACCTCAGGGTCGACCAGACCGGTCGGGCGAATCACCTGCTCGACATATTCACCCTGGGCCGCCTCGAGCTCGTAGTCGCCCGGAGTAGCCGACATGTATACAGTCTGGCCAACGCGCTCTTCGAACTCCGCAAAGGTCAGTGGCCGGTTGTCCACCGCCGACGGGAGGCGGAAACCGAACTCAACGAGGTTGCGCTTGCGCGACATATCGCCCTCGTACATTCCGCCGATCTGTGGGACGGTGACGTGGGACTCGTCGATAATTGTGAGGAAGTCCTCCGGGAAGTAATCAATCAGCGTCGCTGGCGCCGAGCCTGCCTCGCGACCGTCCATGTGGCGCGAGTAGTTCTCAATGCCCGAGCAGAAACCAACCTGCTGGATCATCTCCAAGTCGTATTCGGTGCGCATGCGAAGGCGCTGGGCCTCGAGTAGTTTGCCGCGGTTTTCTAGGTCCTCGAGGCGATCGGCGAGTTCCTCCTTGATCGCCTCGATGGCCTTTTCCATGCGGTCCTCGCTGGCAACGTAGTGGGTGGCCGGGAAGATGCGCAGCTCGTCGACACGCTTCAAAATATCGCCCGTGACTGGGTGGATGTAATAGAGAGCATCGATATCATCGCCGAAGAACTCCACGCGGACGCCGACCTCTTCGTAGGCCGGGATGATGTCGACGGTGTCGCCCTTGACGCGGAAGGTGCCGCGGCGGAAGTCGATGTCGTTGCGCTCATATTGGATGTCTACCAACAGGCGAAGCAGCTGGTCGCGATCCACCTCCTCGTCGACACGCAAAACGACGGAACGATCGAGGTAGGACTGCGGTGTGCCCAGGCCGTAGATACAGGAGACGGAGCTGACCACGACTACGTCGCGACGCGAGAGCAAACTCGAGGTGGCCGCGTGGCGCAGGCGCTCGACGTCCTCGTTAATCGACGAGTCCTTCTCAATGTAGGTATCCGTCTGCGCGATGTAGGCCTCGGGCTGGTAGTAGTCGTAGTAGCTGACGAAGTACTCGACGGCGTTGTTCGGGAGCAACTCCTTGAGCTCGTTGGCTAACTGGGCGGCAAGCGTCTTGTTCGGCGCCATCACGAGGGTCGGGCGCTGCTGCTTCTCAATCAGCCAGGCCGCGGTTGCCGACTTACCAGTACCGGTGGCGCCCAGAAGCACCACGTCTTCCTCGCCGCGATTGAGGCGTTCGTCGAGCTCGGCGATGGCCTTCGGCTGGTCGCCGGAGGGCTCGAATTCGGAGATGACCTCAAACTTGTTATCGGCACGCTCGATGTCGCCGACGGGGCGGAAATCAGAATGTGGGATCACCGGGTGTTCAGCTGGAAATGCCATGCGTTCAAGTCTAGCGCTGGCGGTCGACGCTTAGTTATGGCCTAGGACAGGTCGACCCAGGACCGGGCTTTCCACTCGTTCAGTTCGGCCTTGCCACGCTTCTCCCACTGGCCGTAGAGGTCGGAGACTGTGGCATCCATGAGCACGGCGTCGAGGGACTCGCGCAGGTTGTTGCGCAATTTTGGCTCGTTGAGCTCTGCGATGGTCTCGTCCGGAATCCCCTCTGGCTTATTGCCGGTGGCCATGGCAGCCAGCGCGACGATCAGCTCGCCCTCGTCGGTACTAAGGTGCTTGTGGCCACGGTTCGGCAGCAGCTCGCTGACCGGCAGGCCACCCTTTTTCAGGTCGGCGATGAGTTCCTGGGCTTCGGTGTTGTCGAAAGGGCCGGTTTTTGCGATTGCTTCGGTTTGCTGGTTCGTGGTGTTCATGGAAAGCGAGTTTAATCCTGCTTGCGCTCGGGTTCGAGGTTGTTTTGGGTGTTTTCTTGGGGGTCCGCCGTTGCCGTGAGGGCCTCTTCCCCACCCTCCCTAGGTGAGGATCCCTGGGTACCGCAGTCACAGCTTTGGTCCGACCAACTGTCAAAACTCCGTGACCTCGATACCCCGGGATCTGCGATCATTGATGTGGCTTGGGCGGAAATCCCGAGGCTATTTGGGAGCTTCCCAGAGTGGGACCAGTTAGCTCACTTGGCGACATGTGCACCCTGGTGCGGACCGCCAAAAAGTCCGCACGGCGGACTATAGGGTGACAGAAATCCGTAAGTTCTTAACAATGTCCCACTTTGACGGATCCTCCGCATACTCCTGCGGACCCCAAAAAGTCCGCACGGCGGACTATACGACGATAGATATTGCCGAGCAACGTTCTACTGTTTTTGAAGAACCGACGGGACAGCGCCTGTCTTGCAAACCGAGGCGCGACCCTAAAAAGTCCGCACGGCGGACTATAAGCCGACAGGTATTGGCAGATTCTCCGCCTATTCCCCACCTTGATGGTCATACTGTCGGTTCTGCAGACCTTCAAAAAGTCCGCACGGCGGAATATAAGCCGACAGGTATTGGCAGATTCTCCGCCTATTCCCCACCTTGATGGTCATACTGTCGGTTCTGCAGACCTTCAAAAAGTCCGCACGGCGGACTATAGAGCGACAGAAATCCGTAGTTTCTTAACGATCTCCCACTTTGACGGATCCCCCACAGACTCCTGCGGACCCCAAAAAGTCCGCACGGCGGACTATAAGCCAATAGGTATTCGCTTAAGCTACTTTCCCGATTGGGTCAGGCGATCGAGATACTGACTCATTTCGCCGCTAACGATTGCATTATGTACTACGCCTTGTCCAACCATGGATTCTGTCGCAAACAGCAAAGTAATCACGGCAAGTACTTGCTCTGGAGTCATTTCTGAGATGGAAACTTGACTGGTAAATTCTGCTACGCTTCGTCCTTGCAAGTCATCCAGTGCGTTTTCACGCTTCAAAGCTTCGAACTCGTTTTTAAATTCTTCGCGTAGCTGAGCAGTGTCTTCAGGAGCAAGTTGAAGGGCAGCAGCTTCAGCAACGGCGTCTGAAAATTTAGTTAGGGCAGCGTATTTTCCTCGGTATGATGCATCGTCTCCCTCGCCAGAATCATCTCCTGTTTGGTCGCTACTTGTTGGCCTTAGAGTGAAGATCAAATCTTCTGGGTCCAGGCCAAGCCTTTCAAATAGCCGACGTAGGAGCCCTATCTTCTGGTTGGTATCAGTATTCACCTGCACTGCTAATCCTGGGTCTACTACCGTGTATCCTGACTTTGGCTTGTCAGCCTCTGCAACATTTGTAGTCAGCCGAGGTTCGTCCTTTGCTGCAGCCAGAATGGCCGAACGGTGTTCGTCGAGTAAGGCAGAAACGATCTTTGGTACAGCCTCGGTCCAAGACTCCACCGTTTCGGATATGTCGCCAAATTCATAAGCAGTAATTACCTTGCTTCTGAACGAAGTATCCGTACCCATCGGCTCCGTCGGTCGAACGACCTCTGGTGGTTTGAAATCAGTCTCGATAAATTTCCAATAGCCTATTGCCTGTATACTGAGCCGGTGGCTCCGATCGGACATGGCTGCTTCGTCCCAGCGTTGAGCACTTTTCACATCGATGTTGAGCCTGTAGGGCGATGTGGAAAATCCACCTTCCATCTCTTGTTTTTTAGAGAACGACGAATTGGAGTACGTGGAGTTGTATCCCGTCACCGTCAGGTTTCCAATTCTGTTTTCCCATGCATCATGAATTTCGTGAGCATTTGGACCAAGCTCATCTTCCCATGCTTTTGTCAAAGTCTGAGGCATAATGTGTTCAATTGTTAAGTCCCCTGTTTCGATCTTGGCAGCAATATCTCGGTTGTCGTTTGAGTCGCCATTCTCCAAGACATCGAAAAGATACTGTCGTTGACTTGGGCGAAGATGATACATATCGCGGGTTGCGAAACTTTCGCGAAAATCAACATCGTTGGGGAATCGTCCTGATCCGCCGTCGCGACGCCGAAGAATCCAGGTCAGCAGGCTTGCGTAACTTTGCCCGTCAGTCCTCAGTTTTCGAATGTCGTTATATGCAGTTGCAAATGTCTTATTCATCGAGTTCGCTGGTACTTGGCAAATGCTTCGACGGAAAATATAGGATTCAATGATCCGTACAACATCGTCAAGATCATTTTCCGTAATTCTTCCAGACTTAGCATCGGCAATTACTGGCATCAAAAACGGGTAAACGACATCACTGAGAATTAAGTTGGCGCGGCGCAGGCGGCGGTCAACCTTAGGGAATCCTGTTGATGCATGAGTAATTGCCCTGCTGTTTTTCGAGTACTCAAACATGTCATCGAGGATTTCGGAAACAGAATCACTGCTTCGCTGCACGTAGCGCTTAAACGCTTCGAACACATCATTTTCCCGAGGAGTCTTGCTTGTCTTTGCAGTGAGATACCAGCGTATGAACCAGTCTGTTCGATAGTCCACATTCTCTTCGATCGGGTTCCAACGATCCTCGTAGAGCCGCTCCTGCTCAGCTAAGTTCTGGTTCATAAGTACAAGATTTCGAATCTTGTCGGACTCGCTGAGGTTTAGTCCAGTTGAATTTAGGGATTCAAAAATGCTTTGGGGGTCGTCGTGCTCTTCAAGATCTAAATGCATTACCTCGAGCCTTCTGATGGCATCCCATAAGCGAGATGCATCTAGATTCGTTTTGCGCAGACGCTCCCGAAAATAGCGGTAGTTTGCAGTCACATTCGATGAATCTACAAAGTCCTCCTCAGGCCCAAAAAGTGCCCTATATGCTGCTGCATCATTTTTTACTGGCTTAAGCTTAAATTTCGGCTTTCTGGGGTCGGAGTCATTCAATAGATAGTTTTTTAGGAGCTTCGGCCCAAGGTCAGAATCCTCGCCGGCGACTATCTCATCTTCTTCAAGTGCTCTTGTAATGGCAAGCATAAGAAGGCTAACCGTCGTCAACCTTTGCTGACCGTCAATTACTACCCATTTCCACGAACCTTCGGTTTTACCTACGACAGCTCCGAAAAAGTGTTTCGGTTTTACGCTTTTGTCGGCCAATGCCAAAGATTCAAGATCATCGAAAAGTCGGGCGCACTGAGCTGTTCCCCAGTCATAATTTCGTTGATAGACGGGAATCTCCAACGTGGTATCTCCCATGTTGAAGATTTTCCAAATCTCGGTGGGCTGACCCTTCATTGCACTTCCTTTAAAGCTATTTTTATGATTTTGCGCGCTAAAGGAAGAATACCGATGCAGTTGGGGTCTTGCCTCAGCAAGCAAAGTTAGTTAGTCGAGCTCCTAGAATGATCCGCCCCTACGGGAGTATCCGCTGTCATTGCTGTCGGAATTGCTCGATCCGCTTGAACTACTGGAGCTACTGGAAGAACTAGAACTACTCCAGGATGAGCTGAAACCGGCGGCAGACCGACGCTGGGAGGTACGCCGTGATTGCTGCTGTTCCTCTTCCAACTCGAGACTTTCTCGATAGTTCTTTTCTCCTTCTTCAGCAAGCTGAATCGCCGAAAGAGCACCATTTCGCGCTTCTCGAGCAAACTGCATTGCAGTGTCAGTTTGAGTGATCCGGAGACTTGGAGCCTGAGCCAGCAATCCTCTTGCTTGGACTACAGTCATTCGGGCTTGGGAACCCCAAGGACCCGACTGCCGAGCCACTTTGATCTCAGCCCTTTGGATCGTTTCTTGGGCCGAGGCATAAAGATCATCAAACTTCTTCAGTTCAAATTCTCGTGCAGAAATCGCTTCTTGTGCTGAAGCAACTCGCTCATCAATGTCTACATCGATGCTAACAAGATCTTCATATGCGCTGACTAGCTCACCATCGGAGGGATTTTCCACGGAATCTAGTTGTGTGGAAAAATCGCCTAAATCATTCTGGAATTCATCCCAATCGTAGGCTGCGTAAATTTCCCGACCGTACTCCTCGGTTGCAGCTGCATTGAGGAGCTTGCTGCGCAACCTTCCGAGGAATGGCTGATAATCTCCGCGCGCCATTAAGAAGTCTTGCTCAGTAGTTTCAACTCGATTAAGAAGTCCCTCGGAGCGTTCGAGAAGGTATCCGATCTCACGGATCAGCCCCAGTAGTGGCCCTCGGCTTGCCGTGGGATCTTGTTCAATCTCGAAGGCATCACTAAGGAGCTGCTCAGTTTTGTCTAAATTAGCTCGAACAGTCGCAGTATTTTCAAGTATTGATTCCACTACAGCCGGGCCATAGCGACGCTCCACATCGGCAACAATTTCATCCGCTGGCGCGACGCGCGTCGTGAGTGTGACCTTTTGCTGGGTGTACTGACGCAACGTGCTCGCAGCATTGTTGGATTGCTCCTGGAGTTCAATTCCCTCTGCAATATTGTCTGCCAAAACCTCATTCGCTCGCATGCCATCACTAATCGTTCCAAGTAGCTTGGTACGTCGGGTGGCTTCCCAAGGTAAGGAGGTCGTTTTGGATCCAACGTTGTTCTTATTCAGAGCATCTCGCACCAATTTGATCCAGCTGCTCAGCATGTTCCGACTAAAACGCTTCCACTTCACTTCGCGAGTGTTTTCAGCATCAGTGAGAGGGATGCCCAATTCACGAAGTATGTTCCGCCCGTTGTTTGCAGTTTCTTCTGCGGTACCAATATTTTGCGTATAAACTCCGGTCCGAGCCGACCCCAACAGGGAACTGACCACATTCAATTGCCCCTTCGCTCGTTCGATTGTAGCGTCAGCTTTTTGAACAGTTTCCACTGCAAACTGTTCAAGTGCTGGCGTAGTTAGGGTTTCGATCTCCTTCATGCCCTTCGAGGTCTGGGTGCGAGCAAACTCAACCTCCTTTTTCCAATGACGAGAATTGAACTGATAGAGAACCGCGCTTGGTATCGCGAGCACTACCATTAGCATCAGCCACCCGAAGACTGCGCCTAGGCCACTTGAATCCTTAACCGGTTGGGTCTGTGTCTCCACAGCTCGTGTTGGAGTTTGCTCGGGTTCTGCGAGTGCATCCGAAATGGACTTGTCCATCGCCGCAATTGCCCCATCGACGGCCGAACCCCATTCATCGGCACGTTGTCGTGCAGTCACGTTGTCCTGAGCAATCTGGGCCGCAGTTCCTGCCGCAGATTTACCTGCTGCAGCCCAATCCGAATCAGACAGTCCTGGAAAAAGTGCATCCTCTAGATCGTCGAGGTTTCTGTCACTCCAGTAGCCTGCACGAGTGTCAGCAGCAATTCCATATTGCCGCTCATCCGTAGCAATCGCCACCACCGCAGTATTACCGCCACCCCTAGCCGCAGCTGCAGCTTCTGCCCAATCCAAGGGATTCCAACCACCGAACGACGGCATATAAACAACGAATAGAGACTTTTGATCCAGCTGGAGCGCTTGTTGGATGGAATCATCAATTTCCGAAACATCCAAAGGTTGAAGCACGCCGGAAAGGTCAGTGACCCGGTCAGCTAGGAGTTCGGGTGCAAGCGTTGTGTCCAAAACTGGAGCTTCCTGGGCCACAACGATTTGGGAGTCGGAATGGCTCGGGGCGCCGTGCGCAACTGCGACTGGGGTGATTGAAAGAAGAGCGGCAGCACCTACTGCCGTCGCTCCAGCCATCAATTTGGAGCGCAAAGCGTCGATTTGCATAGTGGAAAGATTACATTGAAGCGTCAAATAATCAGATTTGAACAATCGATTTCCGCAAATACCAAACTTATGCTTGAAATTTCAGAGCTTAAGCCTTGAAACCCAATTTCTCGCAGTCGCCATTACCCCCATTCAGGCCTAGACAAATTGTAGGTTAACCCCCAACTCCCAGCCGCAGCATTCCCCCTCAATTTGGCTTATATACGTACGAGTCCCAAAAAACCGATAACGTAGGACCTCATGTCCGCGGAAACAAAAGTGCTTGGAAAAACAGCACAGCAAGCCCAACCCTCCACCGAGCAACTCGCCCCAGGCGTAACGGTAGAGGTCCGCGACGAACATTGGCTGGTCACCGGCGTCGCCCGCACCAAAGACGGCTTCCGCGTCAGGGTTCGAGGCTTGTCTGATTACGTCCGCGACACCACCGCGACCTTCTTCACCGCGCTCGATCGCATCGAGGTACTCGACCCAACCAAGGTAGATGTCATCCCCGACGACTCGCCTAGGTATCGTCACGCGCGCCTCTGGGTCGAGTCCACGCTCCGGCAAACAGCAGTCCCCCTGCATCAGCAGGAGCTGGAAGTCTCCACCCGCATGCTGGCCGACCCGCTCGACTACCAGCTCGCGGCGGTGCACAAGGCGCTGAGCCCCGACAACGTGCGCCCACGCATCCTGCTCGCGGATGCCGTCGGTCTAGGTAAGACCCTTGAAATCGGCATGATCTTGGCCGAGTTGATCCGGCGCGGTCGTGGGGAACGCATTCTCGTCGTCACGCCAAAACACGTTATGGAGCAGTTCCAGCAGGAACTCTGGACGCGTTTTGCCATCCCGCTCGTGCGCCTCGACTCGGTGGGAATTCAGAAGGTGCGCCAGAAGCTGCCGGCGTCTCGCAACCCGTTCACGTATTTCCCGCGGGTGATCGTATCCATGGACACTCTGAAGTCGCCGAAGTACCGCGCGCAGTTAAATAAGGTGCGCTGGGACGCAGTAGTTATCGACGAGATCCACAACGCCACCAACGTGGGCACCCAAAACAACGAGCTCGCGCGCACGCTGGCCCCGACCACCGATGCGTTGATACTGATCCGTCGCGGTGTGCCGCTCTTCGACCACGCAATTGTCGACGAGGCCCAGGACTTCCACGCCGGCCACTGGCGGTTCCTGCGCGCTGCAGTGCGCAAGGGACCTAACGATATCTTCATCGCCGAGGATTCTCACCAGCGCATTTACGGCCAGCACTTGACCATGTCGCATTTTGACATCACGATCCGTGGCCGCGCTTCACGCAAACTCACCCGCAATTACCGCACCACGCACGAAACGCTGAACTACGCGATGAAGATCCTCGAGGGTGAAGAATGGCGCGATTCCAGCGACGAGGAAGATACCACCACCGGCTACCGCTCGCTACGCAATGGCCCCGAGCCGATTGTTGTGCATGCCGCTACCGAAGCCGAGCAGATGGACGCTGTTATTGCGCAGCTGCATAAGTGGCAGGACTCTGCTCAGGGTGAATTGAACTTCGGCATCTTGGTGCGCAGCCGTGCGGATGTTCGTAGAGTTACTGCTGCGCTGACGTCCGCTGGCTTCGATGCCACCGTAACCCGCCAGGCCACGGTCGCTGCCGAGCACGACATTTCCGTGATGACGATGCACTCCGCCAAGGGACTGGAGTTCACACATGTCGTGCTGCTAGGCGTAAACGCGCAGTCCATGCCTCAGGCGTTCCGCTTGAACGGCCTTGCGGAAGCTGAGCGCGACGACGTGCTTCAGCGCGAGCGGGCCTTGTTGTACGTTGCGGCTTCCCGCGCCCGAGACGCACTGATGATCACCGCGGTTGGCGAGGCTTCGGAGTTGTTGCCGGCGGAGTGAGGGTCTGCTTCTCCCAGAACCGAAAAAGTCCGCACGGCGGACTATAAGGTGACAGGTATTGCCGTGCAGAGGCGTGGCTTCGGGCTTCGATTACTCGATTTGGCTAATTGTGTTCGACTAATTAGCTCGAAAATCGGGCTATTTTCCCATTAATTAGCAATCCACAATTCGCCATTTCGACTGAGAGCGTGGCTGCTTGGGGCACGTTGGCCACCTTCCAGCCACGAAATGGCCCCAGAACCGAAAAAGTCCGCACGGCGGACTATAGGCCGACAGGTATTGATGCGCTGGGGCGTGGCTTCAGATAGCGCCCCGACTTACCCTGTTGCGTACGCGTGCGGACCCCAAAAAGTCCGCACGGCGGACTATTGCGCGACAGGTATTTCCGTGCAGAGGCGTGGCTTCGAGCTTCGATTACTCGGATTAGCTAATTGTGTTTGACTAATTAGCTCGAAAATCGGGGTATTTGCCCGTTAATTAGCTATACACAATTAGCCATTTCGACTGAGAGCGTGGCTGCTTGGGGCACGTTGGCCACCTTCCAGCCATGAAATGGCCCCCGGACCCCAAAAAGTCCGCACGGCGGACTATAGGCCGACAGTTATCTCCCGACAGAACCCCAAATTCGGCGCTACGCGAAGGGCTTGGACGCCTCGTCGAGTGCGGCGACCTCGTCGTCGTCAAGCTTGAGCGAACCCGCAGCCACCAGTGCCGGCAACTGCTCCGGGGTCGATGCGGAAGCGATCGGCGCGGTCACGCCCTTGGCCAACTGCCATGCAAGCGCAATGGTGGCAGGCTCGACATCGCGGGCCTCGGCGACCTGGACAAGCTTATCCACGACAGCGAAACCCTCGTCGGTCGCATAACCGCCAAGGAAACCTTCGCGGTTCTTGCCTTCCATATCCTCGGCGGAGCGGTACTTGCCGGTGAGGAAGCCGGAAGCCAGGGAGAAGTAGGTAAAGGTTGCCGCGCCGAATTCCTTCGCGATTGGCTGGTAGGACTCCTCGAAATCCTTGCGGTGCACCAGGTTGTACTGTGGCTGGATCGCAACAGGAACCGTGAGGTTGTTGGCGGTTGCGTACTCGAACCACTCGCGCATGCGCTCAGGCGAGAAGTTAGAAAGGGCGATGTTGCGGACCTTGCCGGTTTTCACCAGTTCATCGAAGGTGGTTACCTGGTCGGCGATGGAGACCTTTTCGTCGTCGTAGTGAATGTAGTACAGGTCGATGTAGTCGGTCTGCAGGCGCTCAAGCGATGCGTCGACGGCACCGAAAACGGAGTCGTGCTGCAGATTATCGTAAGGTGCCAGCCCGCCCATCTTGGTGGCCAGGACAATGTCGGCGCGGTTTCCTCGGGCCTTGAACCACTCGCCAAGAACCTTCTCCGAGTCGCCGCCGGTATTGTCGCCGGCCCACACGGCGTAGAGGTCAGCGGTATCAACGTAAGTGCCGCCGGCTTCGACGAAGGCATCAAGAACTGCGAAGGATGCTTCCTTGTCGGAGGTCCATCCGAAGGTGTTGCCACCGAGGACGAGGGGAAGGTTCATTGTTGGCAAGGCCATTGAGTACTCCTTAAGTTTGTGTGTCACGCTCTGACTTTACGTGTAAAGCCTACTTTAACTACTTGACTTTACATGTCAAGCCAGAATGTATGATGGATTTATGACCACCGAGAATGATTCCAACGCTACTCCGAATTGGCTCTCCGACACTGAGCAGGACGCTTGGCTGTCCCTCTGGTCCATTCTGGAATGGCTCCCCGTGCGTCTCGGCGAACAGATGCAGGCCGAGTCCGGAATATCGCTGGCGGAATACAATGCGCTCTCTCAGATCTCGATGGTTCCGGACGCAACGATCAGGCTCAGCGAGCTCGCCGAGATGGCCAACATGAAGCTGCCACACCTCTCGCGCGTGATGACCAGGCTGGAAAACGCTGGTTGGGTGATCCGCTTCCCCGACCCGACTAACGGGCGTTATACGTTGGCGCAGCTCACCGAAGCTGGAAAGCAAAAGGTGGCCGAGGCTGCCCCCGGCCACGTTGCTGCTGTGCGTCGCTATGTTTTTGATTCGTTGAGCCCCGAGCAGGTCGAGGCGATGGTGGAGATCAACACCCCGATCGTGAAGGCGATTGGCGCGCCACACCTGAATCGGTAGCTCGGACCGCGGTGGCAGATTAATTGTTGAGGATCCCAGAATCAGGATCCCTGGATACCGTGGTCAGGGCTTTGGTGTGACGAAAGGGCAAAAGGCTCTGACCCCGCCACACTGGGATCCTCACCCATTGATGTGGAACGGGAGAGATAGGCCAAGCCTCTAAGGCACCAGCATCACCTTAATGGCCTCGCGCTGATCCATCAGGCGATAACCCTCGGCGGCCTCGGACAGGGGCAGCTTCTTGTCGAAGACAACTCCCGGGTTGATGTCGCCGTTGAAAATCAATTCCACCAGGTGAGGCAGGTAGCGACGCACCGGCGCCGGGCCACCGTGCAGGTGCACCAGCCCAAAGAACAAAAGGTCACCTGGCAGTTCAACATCGTGAGACACACCGACGTAGCCGATCGAACCACCGGGGCGGGTCGAGCGGATCGCCTGCATCATGGATTCCTGGGTTCCCACAGCCTCGACAACAGAGTGAGCGCCAAGGCCACCGGTCATCGCCAGGATCTTTTGCACGGCCTCGTCGCCACGCTCTTCGATGATGTCCGTCGCACCGAACTGCCGGGCGAGCGCCTGGCGGTCCGGGTACTTGCTGGAGATGATGATCCGCTCGGCGCCCAGCTGCTTGGCTGCGAGCACGCCCATCAGGCCGACGGCGCCGTCGCCGACAACCGCAACCGTCTTGCCAGGACCAGCACCCGCGGCGTCGGCCGCGAACCAACCAGTGCCCAGTACGTCCGAGGCTGCGAGGACGGAGGCGAGTTGCTCGTCGTTAGGTGCTGCGGGCAGCGCGATTAGGGTGCCGTCCGCGTAGGGAATCCGCGCCTTGTCTGCCTGGGTGCCAATCGTGCCGTCGACGAATTGGCCGTGCACGCATCGCGACTGGTAGCCGGCCTCGCAAATCTCGCAGGTGCCATCCGAGATGACGAAGGATCCGACGACCCAATCCCCCGGCTTCACAGTTTCCACTGCAGACCCAACAGCCTCAACCACGCCGACGTATTCGTGGCCCATGAGCTGGTCCTCGGGTTCGTCGGCGCCGCGGTATGGCCACAGGTCAGAGCCACAGACGCACGCCGCCTTGATGGCGATGACCGCATCAGTTGGCGCCTCGATCCGCGGGTCTGGCCTTTCTTGAATTTGAACGTCACCTGGTGCGTGCAATACAACTCCGCGCATGATCTTCCTTTCAATCGAACTGTTCTCACACACCAGGTTAAGCCCGCACCGGGCACTGAAGGAGCCCCTGACAGTGCCTGATTCGCCCACGCGCCAAGCACTAGAATTTGCTACATGGACAACACTGCCGAGGTCAACGAGTTCCTTGTTTCACGCCGCGCGCGAGTCACTCCCGAATTGGCCGGACTGCCCCGCGGCACCGGCCGCCGCGTCCCGGGGCTGCGTCGCAGCGAAGTGGCCACGCTAGCCGGCATCAGCGTCGAGTATTACACCCGCATCGAACGCGGCTCGCTCGCGGGAGTCTCCGCAGACGTGTTGGATTCGCTATCAAGGGCATTGCTTCTCGACGACGCCGAGCGCGAACATTTGATAGCTCTGGCTCAGGCGGCGGAACCGGGATCGGCACGTTTGCGTCGTCGTCGCGCACCGCGGTGGGAACCAAGCGCTGCGGTGCAATGGGCGCTGGATTCCTTTACCGACGGGCCCGCTTTTGTCCGCAACGGCCAGATGGAGCTGCTCGCGTGGAACTTGCCTGCTCGGGCGCTGTATTCCGACGTGTTCGACTGGGCTGAGCAGCACGGTGAGGAACCGAATCTGGCCCGGCACATGTTCTTGGATCGCACAGCTGAGAACTTCTACCCGGACTGGGATGCCTTCGCGGATCAAACTGTAGCGATCCTGCGCACCGAGGCAGGCCGCGACCCTTACAACAAGGACCTCCACGATTTGATCGGTGAACTCTCTACACGCAGCGACGACTTCGCCGAGCGCTGGGGCGAGCACAACGTGCGCCACCATGGTGCTGGGTCGAAGACCTTTCATCACAAGGAAGTCGGCGATGTGCAGTTGGCCTACCAGGGACTCCTGCTCGAGGACTCCCCTCACCTGACCTGGACGATCTACACGGCCGAGCCGGGTTCCGAGTCGGCCCAAAGGATGCGCCTGCTAACTAGTTGGATGGCAGAACCAAGCCGGTCCGCTTCTCCAGAGCTGCGATGAGAAGTTCTTGATTGCGCCGATCAAGCACATCGCGGTGTGGTTTTTGGGTGCGCATGTGGTGCCAATAGGTGCCGGATTCTTGCTGAGGATCCGTTGTTGCCAACCACTCTTGGGTGAGGTGGCCCTTTTCCAGATCGTCGGGGGCGCCGGCTCCTCCCATGCGGGTAGGTACCCAGCCGGGATCGACGGCGAAGACCCCGCTGCTTGGCCAGCGCTTGGCAAGAGCCATGGCCAGAATGGTTTCCCACATCTTGGCATCGGAGTAGCTGGCTCTCGCCCGGTCGGCAATCGCGTCAGCCATGTGCGCAGTGCTCCCACCTGCGTGCATGGAACTGGAAAGTAGGATGGCGCGCTGTGGCACCTGCATCAAGGCGCTTAACACATAGGGAGCCACGACGTTGACCTCAACGACGGCGGAGTCATCCATGGTGCCAGCGTTGTGGATGACGGCGTCGAAGCGCCCGATCTTGTTTGCTTGGTCGGCGAGGTTACGCACCTCGTCGATAAACGAAAGATCGCCGAACACCTGCCCCTCGCCTGACCTGCGAGCGTGCGCGACGACCTCGTGACCTTGGGATTTCAGCGATGCGACGGTGAGCTTGCCGAGGCCGGAGGTTGCGCCGGTGACGAGGATGCGGGCCATTAGCGCACCTCCTCGATAGTGACATCGCGGGCTGAGCCCCAGCCTTGGAAGGCTCCGACATCGCCCTTGATGTGGCCGATGCGGACTAGGCCACTGAAACGGGAGACATCGGTGTAGTAGACAACGACGCTGCCGGTGGGTTCGTACCAACCGATGGTGCCGCGCGGGGCGCTCTCTCCTGCGGGCATGCCCTCCATCGTGAGCGGTTGTGCCGGTGTGCCCGCGACTTCCTGTCCACCGAAGTCGGACATGGAGATGGTCAGGGGAAGCTGGCTGCGCAGCGAATTGGCAGCGGGATTGTCGTAGAGCACGGCGCTAATGGTCGTGCCGTTGACCTGCAGGGTGATGGGAGTATCTGTCATGGGTGCCTCTTCCTGGGACGTAGAAGTGGGTGGTTGAGCAGGCGGTTCCGCACTTGGTTCCGCGGTGCTGCACCCAGCGAGGGTAAGCGCAGCAGAAATAGCGAGGATGCCGATGATCCGCTGAGTGATTGCCATGAATTCAAGGCTAGGGCGCTAAAAAGCAGAAAGGGAGCCACTACCAGTGACTCCCAGAACTTACTTCTTATGCAGCTTTCGCAGACCAGGGCGACCGATTGGTGTGGTCACATTCAGCCAATCCTGCAGCTGGCCACTTTGTTCCCAGAAGGCGTAGAGGCCGGACTTCTCCGGGTTGAGCACACGCATGCGCTGACCGCGCAACCAAGACCAGGCCCGAGGGGTGTCCAAGGCGGTGATGTCCGTGCACTCGACTCCCTCGGGGAGGGCGTAGGTGTCGTCGACAAGTGCAAGAAGCGCAACAATCCCTGCACCTAAATCTGCGTCAAGCTCGTCCTCGCCGGTGCAATCAAAGATGAATTGGTCGAGATTGAAGCGACCCAGACGGATCGCCTCTACTACATCTCGGGCCGCGCTATTATCAAACGGGCCAACATCCCAGTACCCCATGCCGTCCTAGACTACGGAGCCTTTATGACCCACAGCTGTCGCACAGGTTAACTTTCATCGACCAAAATATAGGCATTCGCTGGGAATCTTAACCCAGGGCGCGGATTTTTTCTACCAGAGAAGCGACCTGCGGTTTCAAGTCCTCTTCGGTGCCAGAATTGTCAATGATTACGTCGGCTACGGTGGCGCGCTGTTCATCAGATGCCTGCTGGACCATTCGGCGGCGAATGTCGTCGGGGTCAAGCCCACGCGAATTCACCAAACGATCAATGCGGATGTCCGAGGCCACCTGCACGACCACAACCATATCCATGTCGCGGGCCATGTTGTTCTCAACGAGAAGTGGCATGTCATAAATGACTGCCTGCTCATCCCTGTACTTCTCAAACTCTCGCTCCGTGCGCCAACGAATCGCCGGGTGGGTGACCGCATTGAGTGTCTTTGTGCTCTCGTCGTCCGCAAATGCGCGCCGAGCCAGCTCCGCGCGGTCGAGGTTGCCATCTTCGTCAATCAAATCGCTGCCGAAAACCTCAGCCACGTCCGAAAGGGTTTCCGAGCCTGGTTCCATCACCTGACGCGAAATTTCATCCGCGTTCACGACTGGGAAGCCCTCTTTCTCCAGAAGTTTGGAGACTGTAGTTTTGCCGCTGCCAATTCCGCCTGTCAAACCAATCTTTTTCATACCTCCAGTCTAGTGACTTGGACTGGTTATAAATAGGAATGAGAAAACGCCCACACGATCTCGATCGTGTGGGCGCTCTACCTGGCTAAATTAGCCGGGAAACTGAACTGGTATTAGTTGCCAGCCAGCTTCTCGCGCAGAGCAGCGAGCTGCTCGTCGGAAGCCAGCGATCCACCAGTGGTCTCTTCTGCAGCCTCTGCGGATGCCGGAGCAGGCGCATCCTCGGAGGACTCGGAGGAGTAGTTGGAGTTAGCCTCTTCCTGTGCTGCTGCCTCAGCGTTGGCAGCGCGGTGACGCTCAATCTGAGCGGTGTGAGCCTGGAAGCGACGCTCAGCCTCAGCGTAGCGAGCCTCCCAAGCCTGACGAGCCTCGTCGAAGCCTTCCATCCACTCATTGGTCTCTGGATCGAAGCCCTCTGGGAAGATGTAGTTGCCCTGCTCGTCGTAAGAGTCAGCCATACCGTAACGGGATGGATCGAACTCTTCGGAGTAATCATCGTCTGCCTGCTTCAGGGACAGGGAGATACGACGACGCTCGAGATCGATGTCGATGACCTTGACCATCAGCTCTTCGCCGACGCTGACAACCTGGTCTGGCACCTCGATGTGGCGCTGAGCCAGCTCGGAGATGTGGACCAAGCCCTCGATGCCCTCTTCGACGCGAACGAACGCACCGAATGGAACAAGCTTGGTGACCTTGCCTGGCACGATCTGGCCCACAGCGTGGGTGCGTGCGAAGACGCGCCAAGGATCTTCCTGGGTTGCTTTCAGGGACAGGGATACGCGCTCGCGGTCAAGATCGACGTCAAGAACCTCAACGGTGACCTCGTCGCCCACGGTGACAACCTCAGATGGGTGGTCGATGTGCTTCCAGGACAGCTCGGAAACGTGAACCAGGCCGTCTACGCCACCAAGATCGACGAATGCGCCGAAGTTGACGATGGAAGAGACAACGCCCTTGCGGACCTGGCCCTTCTGCAGCTGGTGCAGGAACTCGGAGCGGACCGCAGACTGGGTCTCTTCCAGGTATGCACGGCGGGACAGCACGACGTTGTTGCGGTGCTTGTCCAGCTCGATGATCTTTGCCTCCAGCTCCTGGCCAATGTATGGCTCCAGGTCGCGGACGCGGCGCATTTCAACGAGGGACGCAGGCAGGAAGCCACGCAGACCGATGTCCAGGATGAGACCACCCTTGACAACCTCGATGACGGTACCGGTAACAGGCTGGTCGTTCTTCTGAAGTTCCTCGATGGTGCCCCATGCACGCTCGTACTGTGCGCGCTTCTTGGACAGGATCAGACGGCCTTCCTTGTCCTCCTTGGTGAGAACAAGTGCGTCGATCTCATCGCCGACCTCGACCACATCATCTGGGTCGATGTCGTGCTTGATGGAAAGCTCACGGGTTGGGATGACACCCTCGGTCTTGTAACCGATGTCGAGCAGAACTTCGTCGTGATCAACCTTAACGACGGTGCCGGAGACGATATCGCCATCATTGAAGTACTTGATGGTGGCATCGACTGCGGCGAGAAAATCCTCAGCAGTACCAATGTCGTTGATGGCTACCTGAGGGGCGTTAGAAGTGGACATTAATTAATGTGCTCCGAAATGGATAGGAGATAGAAATTGGACAGTAACGTGTCTCTCGAATAAACCTGTTACGCTGGGGTTTCGATCTCATCTCGGCGACGCTCTGACCCTCCTATTACAGCCAGCTACGTCCCAGACACAGACACGCGCATTAAACGGTACCGTGTTTCTGCAGCTAGAGCAAATGATTTATTCTTATTAGTGAAGGACAGCAAGCGTGAATACTCCCTCCCAAGCCAACCGTGCGCACTGGGACTCCGATGCAAGCGACTATCACGCCGAGCACGCCTCCTACCTCGAGGGCTTCAATTGGTGCCCGGAAATGCTCTCCGAGCAGGACGCGCGCCTGCTCGGCGACGTCTCGGACAAGCACGTCCTAGAGATCGGTTGCGGTTCCGCGTCGTGCGCTAGTTGGCTTTACGACGAGGGCGTGGAATTTATCACTGCCTTCGATATTAGTGCAGGTATGCTCGCCCGGGCCCGCCCCGGAGTGCCACTGGTCCAAGCCGATGTGCTCGCATTTCCCTACCGCGACCAAGCCTTCGATGTCGCCTTTTCTGCCTTTGGCGCGCTGCCATTCGTCCGCGACGTAACTGCCGCTTTGACGGAAATCTCCCGTGTAGTCGTGTCTGGTGGCCGCTTCGTCTTTTCCGTCAACCACCCGATGCGCTGGGTCTTCCCCGACGACCCAGAAGCCTTTACCGCCCAGATCAGCTACTTTTCCCGCGAGTACGAAGAATTCGACGAGGACGGCAACCTCACCTACGCCGAATACCACCGCACCTTCGGCGATTGGGTCCGCGCCATCAATGCAGCCGGCTTCGAGCTGCTCGACGTAGTAGAACCCGAGTGGCCCGAGCACCTCACCGAGAACTGGGGCCAGTGGTCGCCAGAGCGCGGCCGAATCTTCCCGGGCACAGCAATCTTCGTGTGCCAGAAACGCTAAAAGAACGGATGCGTCTTATGCTTGCGGCGAATCCCCGCCTGCGCGTAATTCGGGATGCCCGCGTAATCGTCGATTTCTAGCTTCCCTGCATTGCCCCGCCAGGCCCCGCGCACCACACCGTCGACAACCACGGCCTTTTTGAAAATCCCCATGTTGCGAGGCACAAGCTGGGTATGAGTCTCCTCCGACATCGCGAACAGCCGGTCCTGGTAGCCCAGGATGTATTCGTCAAAGGCTGGCAGCAAGTGCGGGGCACGCAGCTGAGCGGGAGTCGCGTGGGCCACTTCGTCGAGAAGCGATGCCCGCATGTACTCCCCTTCGACCTCTATGATGTCGGTGGGCAGGTGCTCGAGAGCTACGCGAATCTCGCGCACGGGCAGCTTCGACCACCAGCGCACATCCTCGAAAGTGACGGGGCCGTGCGTGCGCACATACCGCGCGACCACCTCGTCGGCGGCCGCCTGACGCTCGCCGTTAAATGCCGTTTCAATGCTTTGCGACGACGGCGCCGCCCCCAACTTCTGCTCCCGGCCAAGGTAGGCCACGGAACCTTCGACCATGAGCAGGTAGCGCGTGCGGTAGAAATGACGCGCGTCGGGGTTGGGAATCACTCGGGTGACCAGGGCCTGGTACTCTTGGTTGGTCAGCGGGCCTTCTTCGAGGATGCCTTCGCGGATTTTATTAAGCTGAGCCTGCGTGGCGCCGTGCTCGATGATGGTTTTGCGGGCGCGCTCCACGCCGGGGTTCGCTAGCAACTCGGTGAGCCAGCGCAGCTCGTGGGCGCGGGTGGCAAAGACGGTGCCGCGCATGGGATAGCCCCGCACGATCTCGCCTTTGTCAAGGGCCTCGTGGACATCTTTGATCTGTCCCGTGGAGCGCAGCGCCACCGAGGAAAACACCGATAGGTCCTGGCCCTGCATCAGGCCGAAGGCGCTTAAGGCTTCTGTGGGAGTGTCCCAGCCTGCGCCGACGAGGCCTTGGGCGACGAGTCTGGTGCGGGCCTTATCCCGGGCCTTAGTGCGCGGCTTCATCCCAGTTCTTTCCGGAACCGGCCGAGACCTCCAGTGGGACGCGGAGGGTAATCGCCTGGTCCATCTCGCGCTCGAGGATCTCGGTGACCTGGTCCAGCTCACCCGGGTAGATCTCCACCACGAGTTCGTCGTGGACTTGGAGAAGCACACGGGAGTGCAGCTCGGCCTTTTCGAGAGCTGCGTCGACGCGGATCATGGCCACCTTAATGATGTCGGCGGCGGTGCCCTGGATCGGCGCGTTCAGCGCTGCACGCTCGGCGTTTTCGCGGGCGACACGGTTGTCGGAGTTGAGCTCCGGCAAGTAGCGACGACGCCCAAACACCGTGGATGTGTAGCCATCCTTGCGTGCCTGCTCGACAACTTCCTCCAGGTAGGTTTTTACCCCGCCGAAGCGCTCGAAGTAGCTCTCCATGATCTTCTTCGCCTCGCCTGGCGAGATATCCAACTGCGCAGAAAGGCCATAAGCAGACAGGCCGTAGACCAGACCATAGGACATGGCCTTGACGCGGCGACGCAGTTCGGGCGTAACCTCGTCGATAGGCACGTCGAAGACCTTCGAACCGACGTAATTGTGCAGGTCCTCGCCTTCTTTGTACGCCTCGATCAGGCCTGGGTCCTGGGAGAGGTGCGCCATCACGCGCATCTCAATCTGCGAGTAGTCCGCGGTAAGCAGGCACTCGTAGCCCTCGCCCACCACGAAGGCCGAGCGGATCTTTTTGCCGGCGTCGGTGCGCACGGGGATGTTCTGCAGGTTCGGATCCGTCGAGCTCAGGCGGCCGGTCGAGGCAACCGTCTGATTGAAGGTGGTGTGGATGCGACCATCGGACTGCACCGTCTTAATCAGCCCCTCAAGCGTGGACTTCATCTTCTGGTACTCGCGGTGCTGCAGCAGCTTATCCAAAAACGGGTGTGGATTCTTCGCCGCTAAGGCCTCAATCTCCTTCGCCGCGGTGGAATAGCCTGTTTTGGTTTTCTTCGTCTTGGGCAGATCCAGCTTGTCGAAAAGTACAACGGAAAGCTGCTTCGGGCTAGACAGGTTGAGGTCGGGCTCGTCGACAAGCTGCCGTGCCTCTTCCTCGACCTGGGCGACCTGATCCGTGAACGTTTTCAGCTGGTCCTCCAGCACGTCCACGTCCACGGCGATGCCGGTGGCCTCCATCTTCGCCAGGATAGTCACCAGTGGCAGCTCGAGGTCCTGATAGAGCTCGTACGAGGAGATCTCCTTAAGCTGCTTGGTCAGTTCCTCGGCGAGCTCCAAGATGGCCACGGCGGAATCCGTCAGCGAGGTGTCGTCGAGCAGGCTGAGCTGGTCCGATGTCTCCTCAAGCTGGCGCTGCAAGTGACGCTGATACACGTCCTTGAGCTCATAAGTGCGCTGGCCCGGGCGCAGCAAATACGCCGCGATCGCCGTGTCATGCGCGATGCCGTTCAGCGTGATCCCACGCCCGGCCAGCATGTGGTAGGCCGCCTTCGACTCGTGCATGTACTTCGGATCCCCAGATTCCAGCCATTCCGCCAGCGCCTTTTCCTCCTTCGGGTCAAGGTCGGCGAGTTCCTTGGAAATACCGCTGCGCTGCTTATCGACGATTCCCACCGCCCTCGCATCACCCGCATTCGGGGCGCCATTGCCGACCACGTAGACTGCCAAACCCTGGCCGCTGCGCTGTTCGAGCCACTGGTCCAGACCGCCTTCGTGCACCTCGACTTTGTCCAGCTCGACGAGTTCCTCGGGTTCCGTGCCGTTCGAAGTAGGCACCGCGGCAAGGACGCGTTCGCGCAGGTTGACGCCAAATTCAAGCTCGTCGAAGTCCTTCGCGATGGTGCTCACGTCCGCTTCTTTCATATGCAGGTCATCCGGGCCAACCGGCAGATCCATGTCGGTAACCATCTGGGTGAGCTCCCGGTTCATACGCACCTGATCGATGCGGTCGCGGAAGTTTTGGCCAGCCACGCCCTTGATCTCGTCGGCGTGCTCGATCAGGTTGTCCAGGTTGCCATACTCGTTGATCCACTTCGTGGCGGTCTTCTCTCCCACCTTGGGAATGTTTGGCAGGTTATCCGACGGGTCACCGCGCAGAGCCGCGAAATCTGGGTATTGCTCAGGGGTCAGGCCGTACTTTTCCTGGACTGCCTCGGGCGTGAACCTGGTCATCGTCGATACGCCCTTGGTGGGGTAAAGGACGGTGGTGGAATCGTCGACAAGCTGCAGGTAGTCGCGGTCGCCGGTGACGATGATGGTGTCGAAATCGCCCGACTCCTTCGCCTGGGTAGTCCAGGTGGCAATAATGTCGTCGGCCTCGTAGTTCTCCACCGACAGGGTCACGATGCCCAGGTCGTTCAGCACATCCTCAATGATGGGGACTTGACCCTTGAATTCCTCCGGGCTGGCCTCTCGCTGGGCCTTGTACTCGGGGTACTTCTCGGTGCGGAAGGTCTTGCGCCCCACGTCGAAGGCAACGGCGACGTGGTCGGGCTTCTCCTCGGTGAGAATGTTCGCGAACATGGAGAGGAATCCGTACACCGCGTTCGTGTGTTGACCGCCTGACGTGGAGAAATTCTCCGCAGGCAGCGCATAGAAAGCGCGGAAGGCCATAGAGTGTCCGTCGATGAGAAGCAGGCGTTTATTAGTCACAGTTGAACAGTCTAGCGTGCCCAGATTTTCGGCTTTGAGGGGCGCAATTTTTAAAGTTACATGGGTGTGCGCTAAGCTTATTTTCCGGTACAGCCCCTGTAGCCCAATTGGCAGAGGCAACGGATTCAAAACCCGTCCAGTGTGAGTTCGAGTCTCACCAGGGGCACCGAACAGCCAGGTCAGAGCGTGAAAGCGTTCCGGCCTGGCTTTAGTTTTAGGTCAAAGTGTCCATAAAATGACCACTTAATAACCCACCACTCACCTAGCCCTGGCGCGCGCGGTAGGCTTTCTGCCTGCATTTCGGGGAACAGTATTTAGCACCCCGTCGAGCGGTGAAGTCTGTTCCACATTCCAAACATGAAGATGTGTTCTCTTTCGCGTCACGCTGTTTGTAGTACTTACTGCGACACTTATCCGAACAGTAGACAACCCTACGGCGAGCATCATCATTGACAGCCGTGGGAATACCACACGTTACACATGAGGAAACACATTTACCCCTAGCGGCATACCCGCCGGGGCGCACGTACAACACGCCAGACTGCTTAGGGTCGCCAACCCAAGGGTACGAGGTTCCACAGGCATTGCACACAGGCTCCAGGGCGATACCTTTTGATCTGCCATACCGGCGCGTCACGTACATCGGATAAGCGGGTGTATCGAAAGTTGGCAAGGAGTCGGTATCGCACCGAGGACAAGAAAGTGTTTCCATAAACGTAACAATACCAGTGTTACAGATAATGGAACACATCTTGTACCCGTCGATTCTTCGACTTGTACCCGGTCATTTTTGACCGCCTGGTACCTACTCACTTTTGAGTACAAACCCCGGTACTTTCCGACATTTTTGTCGAAAAGTCCTGACCTGCACAAACACCAATACCCCCAGAAGGCCATTTAAGCCATCCAGGGGTACAACAGTGCAGGCCACCACCATAAAACCGCTTAAAACGGCTCCTAGCGCGGCACTAAATCAATAATCTTTCCGTGAAGCACGAGTGAGATTGAACTGACCAGGCACCCACTTACGAGGACCACTACCTTCCTCACCCGCAAAGTGCCCACCCTCAATATGCCAAGCAGCCGGGTGATCGTTATAAACATAACGATCTTTCCCCTGCTTCTTAACCTTGAAGTTTCCGGAAAACTCGCCAGAATCTCGATGCTCAGCAGCAGTAGATTCAGCCTGCGCCCGCATCTCCTCAGCTACCCTATCCATTTCGTCTTGCGCCAGTTCAGCAGCGACAGCATTCGCAAAATCAAATACATCAGCCATTATTCAATCCTTTCTAAGGCCAAGTCGTTGAAGGCTCCAACGACTCCAACAACTCCTTAAACCGCTTAGCATCCTCAACCAACTCTTCGAGCGTGTCACCAATCAACCGAGAAGCCAAGTGCAACGGCAAACCAACCTTGTCACAAGCAATCAAACGATTATCCCCAGACTTAGCCACCTCAGGGCGAACCACAGGCCCCGGCGTAGGGACTTCCTGCACAGCCACCGGCCCATTCTTCTTAGACTTCATAAATCCGCGCCCCAATCTCTTCCACAGTTTCCTCACCCTCCATGACCACCCGGTAATCCCGAGAAGTCACAGGCATGAATAGTCGTTGCTCCGCTGACTCCGGTGAACCATCAGCCACATTGCCGTAATCATCAATCCGCATCTACAACACCAACATTGGCTTAGAACGAAACTCCTCCAACAGCTGCATACCTTCGAGGTCACGGCGACGATCCCACTCAGCTGCACGATCACGCCCCAGGGGCACATTCGCACGAGCACCAGCCAAGATAGCCTTCTCATTCTTCCACGTGTCGATCTTGTCCATGAATGCCTTACGCTCCGCGTACTCCTCACAAGAACCATCAATGACAGGTTCAAGCTCATCAACATGGCCACCAATCACCAGATCATCAAGAGCGAGCACAGCCGCTTCCTCAGCACCAGACCACAACAACGAGTGCTGCAACGGTGCAGGCGCATTCGGATTCGCGCGCCCACTCGCGGTGTACTGGCTAGGCAACTCGCCCAACTGTTCAGCCACATACACCAACGGCGGGACAGAACGAGGAGACCAGAAAACCCACACCTGAGACAAACGGCGCACCTGGTCAATCTCAGCACCAGACAAAGCATTCAAATCAACCTCATTAGCCAACCGGCCCAACTTGCCAGGGCCACGCATACCCTTAGCAAAGTCCTTCAAATGCTCAGGCAACGCCTGCCACGTCTCCACCATCTCAACCGCGGCCTGGTCCACAACCTTGGCCACAGGCTCCCGAAACGACTCCAACAGAGACTTACGAGACCACTCAGGCCTATCAAGCTCCGCACGCAACTGAGCCTTAGCAGCCTGACGAACCACCGCATGACGAGAACCAGCCTGCCCACGAGGAACCGTAGCAGCCGACGAAATACGAGCAGCCACAGTCTCAGGCTTCAACTCACCCTTAGCGAACCGCTGCCCCAACTCCCCCAACTTCTCAGGCGACAAAGCACTAACCCCACACGCTTCATCAAGCTCTTCCAACTTCGCTTGCACCGCCCGGTCCGCATCCTCCAACTCCCCAAGCAGTGGCGACTGAACACCAATTGCAGGGAAAGAATCAAACTCTTCCAAACGAGACACAAACGACTTCGACTTCACAGCCATCAATTTCCTTCTTCCAAATAGTTGTACTTATCACCCATGATCTGATCCATCGAAGGGCCAGACACATCAGTCTTACGTTTCTTCTTCACAGTGCGCTCCCCCATGCGATACGCGCGACTATGAGCAGCATGAGCCGTACGACAAGCATCACAAGGACGCTCACCACGCTTAGAATGCTGCCGATAACCCGCATTAGTACCGCACTGAAAACGACTCCTAGGCTCCAATTTTGTCCTTGCCATACTGAAGCGTCCTGGGTTTAGTTCCGATCGTTTCTAGAGGAGGATTGGATCATGCCTAGGAAGTTCAGTGACGAGTTCAAGGACAAGGCGGTGAGGTTAGCCGAGGAGCTCGTTGAGCTTGAGGGGTGTTCGAAGTGGGCGGCGGCGGAGGAGATCGGCGAGAAGCTCGGCGTCTCGGCGCACACGCTCAACAACTGGTTGAAACCTGTCAAAGCGTCCCCCGACGTTCAGCGGAGCACTGGCGAGTCGGTTGACGACGAACTGAAACGTCTGCGGCAGGAGAACAAAGAGCTGCGCAGGGCGAACGAGATCTTGAAGACCGCGTCAGCTTTTTTCGCAGCGGAACTCGACCGTCCCACCAGAAGATGATCGAATACATCGACACGTATCGCGATCGCTTCGGGGTCGAGGCCATCTGTCGCACGTTAAGGCAGACAGAATGTGGGTTTATCACCTCTCGCGGCTACCGAGCAGCGAAAACACGAGCCCCGTCGGCCAGGAGCTTGTCAGACGCGCTGCTTATCCCCGAATTGGTGAGAGTCTTCGAGGACAACTTCAGCGTGTACGGGGTACGCAAGATGTGGAAGGCCATGCAGCGCGCCGGCTGGGACATCGGTCGTGATCAGACGGCACGGTTGATGAAACTCGCCGGCATCCAAGGCCGCAGAAGGGGCCGCACTCCGATCACAACGCTTCGGGCTGATGTCCCGGATTGTCGTCCTGATCTGGTCAATCGTGACTTCACCGCGTCAGCGCCGCACCGGCTGTGGGTCGCTGACATCACCTACGTGCGCACCCTGTCGGGGTTTGCGTACACCGCGTTCATCACCGATGTGTACTCCCGCAAGATTGTCGGGGTTGCCACCAGGGCGAGCATGCGCACCGATGAGCTGCCTCTTGAGGCTTTTGAGCACGCTCTTTATCACGCAGGTGATCTTCGTGCTGAAGGACTTGTCCACCACAGCGATCGCGGCTCGCAGTACGTGTCCATCCGCTACGGTGAGGCACTTGCTCAAGCTGGGATCGATCCGTCCGTTGGCACCGTCGGCGATTCCTACGACAACGCGTTGGCGGAAACGGTCAACGGTCTCTACAAGACCGAGCTGATCTATCCCCACCGGCCGTGGGCGTCGGTTGGGGAAGTCGAGATCGCGACCCTTCGCTGGGTGTACTGGTGGAACAACCACCGCCTGCACGAGTCATTGGGATACATCACCCCACAAGAGATGGAAGACGCCTACTATCAACAATCACACGCCCAGCCGTTGGGCGTTCAATAAGCGGAACGAAAACCAGGACGCTTCATACCAACAATTATCGAGGAACGCTGAAGGGCGAGGAACGCTACGAGACAGTGGAACCCACCAGCCAAAAACCACCCTGCTTTTTCAATACGAAAACGGTTTACAAACCGATTACAAAAACGCCCCAAGGCACCCCAGGGCCAAACGACAACAAAACCCAACAATAACCAGGCCACCAAACGAAAACCACCACCAAAAAGAAGTCTGGAACTAAGCAGCAGAATCAGGGCGCGAGCAAATGACCCAATACCGAGAGGTCCCCCGGAGGATCGGGCGACCGAGTCCCCCGCCACCCCGTGGGGTCGGCTCAATCATTGGTGCCTACCAACCATGTGTGTGGCTGTGGGTGCTGGCGTGCGCTGCGTTGAATCAAGAGTTGTTTGAAGTTGTTTCACGTGAAGCAAACAACGTTGTTGTTCACCATTCAAGAAGTGTTGGTCTTTGGTTTGGTTTTCTTCTTCCATCTCCACGAGAAGAGTTACAACTTCTGTGTGCTGGTCTGGTTTCTCCCATGATGTGACCACCAGCTGCGAGTGGTACAACGTGGTCGAGGGTGAACGCGTTCTCGTGGTGGTAAGGCAACTGAAGGTCGATTTCAGAACCGCACAACCAGCAGACTGCGAGTACTGGGTCTTTCTCTAGGCGTTTGCGTTCTCGTGTGACTTTGTTTCGCCATTGTCGTTTGTCGCGGTCGGTGTTGGGGTGGCTCATGCTGCTTTGGTCCAGGTTTTGTATTCGTGGTGGGTTTCCCCGAGTAGGGCTTCATTCTCGGATAGGCGACCCTTTGAGCCTGGTGGTTCGCCTTGGTCCCATTGGCCACCATCATCTTCTTGGTTGGCTTCTGGGTGTTCGTGGTGGAAGCGTAGGCGTGCTACACCGTCGGTGAAGGGTATCCAGGCGGCTGTTCTGAACCTGGGCCAGGTGCGGCCCATGATGTGGTGGATGGTGTCTTTGGGTACCCCGATTTGGCGTGCGAGGGCCCTGTCTTTGGGGATCGTGCCTAAGGCTTCCCACGCTTGGAGGAGGTAGTCTTCCATCTCTTCGACGGTGCGTTCTTTGCTGCGGGGGTTGTGGTCTTGACCGATGGTGCCTGCACTCAACTGGTTGTAGTGCTCTTCGCAGAGTCCTAGGCCTTTGGGGTCGGGGTCCAGGCGGGGGCGGTGGCAACCGCATCGTAGGCAACGTTTCAGCGACATGTGAACCTTCTACAAGAATTAGTGAAGCCCCCTTCACCTGGCAAAGCAACTTGGGGTGAAGGGGGCTATTGGCAGGAGAAACTACTGCTTTTGTCTCAACATAGAGTGCGGCTGGTTGGTTCCCGTACCACCAGTACATCAACCGGCCACGGTTAAAAGTCTACCATTACCTAGACCATTTAATCATTCGGGGAAGGGTGGTTCTCGTGAGCTTCAACCGCTAAGACGGTCAACGCATCGGCAATACGGCACAAGGCTTGGAGTTCTACTAGTCGTTGTTCTTGTGGTTGTGCGGCGTGGTTGAGGGTGGCTTCCAGGCCGTTAGGGGCAATGAAACGTGAATACTCAGATTCGTAGTTCTTAGACATGAGTTAGTTCTCCTTCTGGGGTGTGTGAATCGTTACGCGGGCGGTTGAAAGGCTGTATTCGGAACCGCCGCTGATGGTCACTTGGAAGCCTTTTTCTTCCAGTGCGATGAAGTCTTTGAGGTCACCTCCGTGGATTTGGTACGGGTGGGAGACGTAGACAGTGTGTCCGTCTTCCTTCTCGACTACGGGGTGGTCTACCCATTCGAGCCTGTGACTCTGTCCCGGTTCGATACCGAGGGCTTTGTAGACAGGGCAATTGTCTGGCCACGGCTTGGTTTTCCGGTAGTCGTAATCGATCATTCTTTTGATGTGGTTGCCTACAACTTCTCGTGTAGGGATGTATGGGTTTTTCTCCATAATCCGTTTCATGTGATCAGTATTCATGGTTTCCTTTTCTTTTTCTGATTCATTTTTTAGTTCCCGGGGTTCCCATGCTGGTCAGGGTATGTTTTTGATGGTTCCCCGGTGGTTCCCCGGTGGTTCCCGGGGTTCCCCGTTTTGCCATATCTCGGGAACTTGGGGAACTGGTCGGGAACCTGCCTGTAAGGCTGTGACCTGCATGGGAACCTTGGGAACTCGGGAACCTTGCCGGTATAGAAAGATCATTAGTTCCCGTTCCAATATTCGGTGAACTTTGGCCCCTGCGACACTGAAACGAAGTTGCCATCAGCGTCGAAATTCTTAGTTACGGCACCAACGGCAGCGAGTTCTTCCAGGGCGGTGGAACCATCTTCTCGGTACTTGTTCGCGAACTTTCTATGTCTAAACGCTCCCCACTTGAGTGCTTCCTCGGTGGAGTCATCGGCAAGCGCGGCGAGAATCTTCTTCCCGTACCTTTTACGGCGGTTCACGGCGTTTCGTTCGTCGGCTTCCTCGCGGCGCTGCAAACGTTCTGCGTCACGTTCTACCCGCTTCCCTTGAAGGTAGGCTTCACTACGTTGACGAACCGTATTCGAGTAGTCCATGAGATGCCCCGCGCGTACCCAATCGCCCATGGAGACATGGCGGGAAGAGCGGATTAGCGCGAGTCCACAAGACAACTTCAAGCGGGTTAGGTTTGTGTGGCCCTGATAGCCTCCCTGAGCGCCTAGCATGAGTGTTTCGGTCTTATTCTTTACCGTGGCTTTTTGAATCTCTACAGGGAACGTGAAGCCCTGTTTAATATCGTCGGGAATGACTACAGGGGCAAGACTCATGGGCAGATCAACGACTTGATGATTCGGGTTAACAAGTTCAGTCCAGATGAAGCGGTGAGCAAAACCATCATCACTACCTTCAAGAAGTGCCCCGGCTTTATCAGGCTGGCAACCTACCCACATGCACATGGTGTAGGAGTTGCGCGGCACTACAGATGATTCACCCTTGTTGGTTGAACCGATACCACCACCGGAATAAGCACTGAGAAGTGTTGACCTGAGGGTTGAGCCTTCACGTTTCATCTTCGCTTCCAGGTCCCCAACTTCGGACACACTGAACAGCACGGGCGATGCAGGGTTACCTTCTTCATCTGGCTGTAGTTTCAGGGCCATGCCTTCACCTGAGCCAACCGGCAATTCGAGTAGTTGAACGGGCTTATCGTGGTGGGTTACGTTGAGGTCTTCGGCAATGGCGGTGGCTAGTTCGTCTTTCCCTTGCCCTGGTTTTCCAACGAGTACAACGAAAGTGTTGGTCGAACCGTCACGTAATCCCGCATTGAATTTGGTTCCAGGTGGGAGACATGCCAGGGCTTTAACCGCTCCCATGATTAGTGCTGCAACGGGAGAAACGGCGTTATGGTTTGCCCATTTCTGGAATCGTGCTGTGGCTTCACCAGCGCCGGAAAATACACGATCTTCGAGTAGTGCCCACTGTTGTTTGGTTAGGGCACTGTCAAGCTCGCGCGGAAGTTGGGTTACTTTCGCTTCCATTTATGCTGCGTCCTCCTTTGCGGTGAGTTGGTTGAGGTGGTTGTAGATGGTGAGCATCTTCGTGCGGTCGCGGTTCATGCGGGCTATAAGCTCTGTGACGGTGGCAGTGAATGCGTTATCGGAATCTCGGTATATCTCGGAGTAAGCCAACCGGAATTGATCTTCTGTGATTCGTGCTGCGAGTTCTTGGAGTATCGCCGGTGTTCGTGGTTTCACGTCTGAGGTGATAAGTGCTTGCCACCATGCAGCGAGTCCTTGGTTAGCCATGAGTCCGTTGGCTGTGAGGTAGGAGTTCACGTCTGTTTGGCTTATGCGATCATCGGGTGACTTGGTGGCTACGTATTTTATGGCGGCGTGAAGTTTCGCGGCCTGCCAGGGCAATACGTCAGGGTGTACGAGGTCGAGGGCGCGGGTAGCGTCAGCGCCGGTGAGTTCCAGGACGGTAAGAAAGTATTCTTGGATGTGGCCGGTGCGCATTTTCGTGTTATAATCCACTTATAACTCCTTACGTTGTTCCCCCCTGGTTGCTGCCGGGGGGTTTCTTTTTGGTTTGGGTTGTGTGGCTGGCTCCTAGGCTCGACTCACACCGCTTATGCGGCTTTGTGCTAGTGCTTGGTCGTGAACCAGCGGCACCTGGGAGTGCTGCACAGCTAGCGAAGTTGGTTACCGTTCGCCGCGGCTAAGAATGGTTGAGGGGTCATCTTCGGACCACGGGCGGTTGAGTTGATCTTGAACAGCGATTGAGAGATGCCGGATAAGGCCTAGTGATTCGGTGATGGATAAGCCACCGATCTTGCCGACAACGTTGATGCCCGTGGCATCGATGGTCACGCCTGGCTGGTTAAACATTCTGGTTATCCTTACTGTTTTTGACGTCTAGTGCCCACTGTTCGATGGTGTATTCCTTCATTTCTCGGTTGAGGTTGGAGAGGTATAGGCAGGTTTCGCACCATTCCCTATCTTCAGTTGCCTTACCTTCCTTCCACGTCTTTCGACCACTTGGGTGGGTTCCCTTCGGAATGACATGCCCGCAATAGCATTCAAAGTGGGTGTGGTCTTCGTGGACTGCGATATGCCGTAATTTCTTAGGGTCGTGCATGGTGGGGTCTTGCATCAGGGTTTCTCCTTATCGGTGGCGGGGTTAAGCAGCGGGTGGCAATTCGTCCAGGTCGAGCAGGTCGAGCAGTGGTTTAGTGGGAACCACGTAACGCTGTCCAATCTGAATGACCTGAGTAGGGAACGTGCCTGCATGGACTGATTTGTATGCGCTTGACGGGCTGATTCCGAGAAGTTTCGCTGCTTCCCGAACGCTGATAGTGGACTTCATCATTTCTCCTTGGCTAGAATCTGGAACGAATACCGAACTGTCCGATATGAACAATATAGCGCTATTTGTTCGTTTTGATCAAGTTCATTTCCAACATTTTCCCGAAAGTGCAGGTAACAATGGAAAAAGTGAACGCGAATATAGCCAGCCTTAGGCAGCAACAAGGGCTATCCAGACGCGAGTTAATCGACATTATGGGTGACCTTGGATTTGAGGTAGGAGAAACGGCACTACGTCGAATCGAGTCAGGTGACCGGGAAGTTCGACTTGTGGAAGCTCAGGGATTCTCTCAGGCTTTTGGTGTATCCCTCGATGCCATAGCGACACAGCTCCTAGATCAAAACCCGCATGAATCGGAAGCCCTGCAACGTCGAACGTTCTACAAAAAAGAGTTTGAGCGACTAAGGAAAACCCTCAGGGAAGCCAAAGCAGCGTTAAACGACTTAGATAACAGCGTTCGAGCAGCGGAAGACTTTGGGCATGAGTACCAGTCCCGCGACGAGCTGCGGAAGCAAGTAGACCAAGCCAATCAGCTATTCAATAGAATCTTCGATGCATTAGACGAATACGAGAATCGTTCTAATGGTTCGCGGTAGACCTGCAACACCGTTGGGCACCTGGGGAGAAATCAACGTCGAACAATTGGGGCCTAAGAAGTTTCGAGCATCGACTAGGCTACGGAAATTCAACGGCGATACCGTCCGAGTACGCGCCGTAGGGACCTCGAAAACCTCAGCCACAACCAACGTCAAGAAACGTTGTGCTGAACGCTTAGGTGTGACAGATCAGGGTGGATTATCTTCCACGTCCACGATGAAGGCATTGTTGGAAACGTGGATTGAATCGAAAGATGATGTGCGCCCCCAAACGCTAGAGCGCTACCAAACAAACATCGACAAGCATTTAGTGCCAGCCTTCGGGAACATGCGGCTAAACGAAGTAGGGCCGGCCTTCCTCGATGCCTGGGCTAAAACCTTATCCACGGGTGTTGCAGCGACAGCAAGAACCGTGCTCAGTGGCGCGTTCAAACTGGCATTGCGCTACGAGATAATCCAAACCAACCCGTTAGCAGCTGTAGAGTTCCCGGTAGATGCTCCCGATGAAGTTCGAGCACTTTCGGTTGAGGAAATCCCGCTGTTTCGCAAACAGATCAAGAAGTCTAAGAATGTCACCCTAATTGATGTGACTGACTTCTGCCTATCGACAGGGCTTAGAGCGGGTGAAGTCTTAGCGTTACGTTTCGAGGACGTGACAGAGAACGAGGACGGCCACATGACCGTTACACCTTCGGGCACTATTGCCTACTCCAAAAAGACCGGCAACCACAGGCAAGATGAAGGCAAAACAGCGGCAGCCAACAGGCCTATCCCCTTATCCGCGCGAGCGTCCGAGATTGTGCGCGAGCGCCAGGACAACCACAACGAGTTAGGAATCATCTTCCCCTCAGGAACCGGCACTTTCCAATGGGAGAGCAACTTTAATCGACTTCTACGAAAGTTTCGGGGCGAGCAGTTTTCATGGGTTACTATCCACACGCTACGAAAGACGGTGGCTTCAATAGTGGCAGATGAACTTGGACCACATAAGGCAGCGGACGTGCTTGGCCACGCTGATTCACGCCTGACTGAGCGCGCTTACTATGAGAGGAATCGAGCAGGTGTGCCTATCGGTGATGTTATTGATGGTGTCCTAAAAGTGTCCAAATAATAATTGAAAACATGCGAAACACATACAATCAGAAAGAATGTTCAGTATGTGTGAGCACGCCTTATAGGAACAGTCGTAACCGTTCATGCCAATCAATAGGCGTATGCAACTCCCGTCCAGTGTGAGTTCGAGTCTCACCAGGGGCACCATTTGTTTAAGGCCAAGCCAGGTCAGAGCGTGAAAATGCTCTGGCCTGGTTTTGTTTTGCTGTGGGGCGGGTTCCATATCGACCGATCTGCTGTGTGCGCAGCTACTTGACATACGTCGCAAATGCAATATCCGTCGATATCGAAGTCCGGGAAAAGTGCCTACCATGGGGCCTAAACAAGCAAAGGAGTCCAGCATGACTGAAGCAGTGAATACCACAACCACCTCAAGTACCTTGCGTCTCATTTGGCCGCAGTGGCAAGGCGCGGGACGCGAGATGGTTGCCGGAGCAATCCCGGAGTTGCCACTGAGCACGGCCCGCAAGGGATATGCGGTGGGCGCGAAGGTTATCCAGGCGCTGCTACCCGAGCACGATGGCCCGACCGAGGTGGTAACTGTACCGGAAGGTGATGCTGAAGGTGTGACGGGTGGGATTGAGTCTCGTCAGGCAGTGCTGGAATCGCTGGGCAATGCTTTAGCGGCAATTGAGAAGCACAACCCTGAGCGGATTCTGACCATCGGCGGGGAATGCTCCGTGAGCGTGGCACCTTTTGCAGCCCTGGCGAAGCGCTACGGAGAAGAGCTGGCTGTGGTGTGGGTGGACTCGCACCCGGATATTGGCACTCCCGAGAGTGAGTACCCGGGGTATCACGCAATGGCTGTTGCGTTGCTGACGGGGCATGGGGACCAGGCGTTCGTCGAAAAGCTTCCTGCAACCGTGGACACTGCAAAGGTGGCGCTGGCGGGCCTGCATGACTGGACCGAGGACGACTTCCCCAACGTAGCGGCGTGGGGCATTAGCAGTTTTAGTCCGGAGGATTTGCGGGAGACGTCGGATGCGCTGGTGAGCTGGCTGCGGGGTACGGGCGCGACGAAGGTGGCCATCCATTTTGATGTGGACACTGTGGATAGCAACGAGGCAGCGCTGGGCATGGGGCAAGTGCCCGGTGGGCTGAGTACGGCTCAGGTGCGGCGCGTGATTAGCGATGTGGCAAACGTGGCGGATGTGGTCGGGCTGACGGTTGCGGAATTTATTCCGCGCGATGTACTTAAGCTCGGGGAGATAATCAAGGGAATGCCCTTGATTCCGAATGAGGATATCGAAAGCGCCTAGTAATTGACTGTGTGACGCACCGCACATATTCCCCTATTAGTTTTAAGAGGCTAAGCTAATAAAAACTAGTAAAGGAGGTGATTCGGAATGACGATCAGCAGGCTTGATGCCATGCGCATGCTGCTGGAATCCCCCACGGCAACGGCACACTGGGCACGCGCCATCCTGCCTACTTGGACTGACCGCCCGTTCACGGATGGCTCCTTTCCCACGAAGGGTGTCTACTCGGTAAATCGTGACGGGCGCACGTTGAACTATTTTGTTTCCGCAGTTGAGGTGGCAGAAACTGCCTCGGATTGGGCCTCGTCCAACTTGCACCACCCCAACGCCAAGGCACGCTCTGATGCCGAGGCGATTGCGAACAATACGCCTCCCCCATGGTTTTACTCCATCACCATTGACGAGGTAATTCAGATCGCAACGCTGGGAACAGTGATATATAAGTCGGAATAGGGTTTTGCATGCCAGCGCTGTAACCTCGGGGCGAGTCAGACTTCAAGTACCCGAGTAGAAAGTGATCGCTAGGCAGTTTTATGTCCAACGACCCACATCCCCAGAGCACGACAAGCCCGACCGAATATCAACACCCAGTACGCAAGCGGAATTTCTTAGACTATGTCTTCGATGCCTTCCGTGGCTTCCTCATCGGACTTGCCGAACTGGTCCCCGGAATTTCCGGAGGCACAGTAGCACTCATCGTTGGTATTTATGAAAAGGCGCTGCACAACGCCGACCTGCTTATGAGGCGGCGATTCCGCGAGATTGATTGGCTTTTCCTTATCCTCGTTGGCGGCGGCATGGTGTTAGCCATTTTCACGATGTCCACCGTGATGCATAACTTTGTAAGCAACTATCCCGATCTGTCTAACGGATTGTTCCTGGGCATGGTGGCGGTATCCATCGTTGTTCCCATCGGCATGATGGATCGTCGAACGGCCACCTGGAAACTTCTCCTTCTATTCATCCCGGGAGTACTCATAGGCTTCATCGCCACCGGCTTTACCTCGGGCGTGGTAGAAAATCCAAGCCTCGTGGCCATCTTCTTCGCAGCTATGGTCGCCGTGTGCGCACTGATGATTCCGGGCTTGTCCGGCTCTTTCGTGTTGCTCGCTTTGGGCTTGTACCAGCCGATCATGGGCTCGCTGTCTAATCGCGAGTGGGATGTGATCATCGTGTTCATCCTCGGAGCACTCACCGGCGTGGTTGCTTTCGTTCGTATTTTGTCCTGGCTTTTGGAGAAGCATCGCAATGTCACCCTCGCGCTGATGGCCGGTCTGATGGTTGGTTCGCTGCGCGCACTGTGGCCGTGGCCCGACACCGAACCAACCAATGTTGGACCAGTTGTGGGCATGATGGTTCTCGGCGCGCTCATCGTTGCGGCGTTCTTGGCCGTGGACCGTTTCAAGCAGTCTAAGACACCATCGACGCAAGTAACGACGAGTGAACCCAGCTAATTGCGCTAAGAGTTTTATGTATGCACCTTTGGCGATATCATGGCCCTCATGCGTACATCCCTCGTTGCCGTTGCCGCCGCAGTCTCCCTCGCATTTGCTGGAGCTCCCGCCGCCTCGGCGAAAGAAAGCAGCACCACCGAGATCTCCTCGCAGGTAGAGACCTCAAGCGCGGAGACCTCAAGCGCGGAGACCTCTAGCAGCCAGAAACTTGAGGATCACTGGAACTGGGCCACCGAAGGCCTGGACATGATGTCCTCGGGAAGCTCGGGCTCAACTGTGGAAGGCTCCTCCCGGGTCGCGCTCGACTGGGTGCTGGGCTCGGTGGCAGCCACGGCATTCGGTAGCTTGTATGTTGCAGTGATGAATGCGTTGAAGTCGTTTTTCTAAGTTTCTAAGCCACTAAGATTTGTGCCCGCACCACCCGATTCGGGTGGTGTTCTTGTTTCTGTAGAGATGGGAAACCAGGGAGGAAATCGTCGTAAAGCGAAAAGCTTTTGTGCACCCCTCCTGTTATTCATTTACGTGCATAAATTACAGTTAAAGCAGATTTAATCGCGGAAAGAGGTAACGTTCAGCACCATGAATAGACCAGTTATGCTGGCGGCCGTTTTAGCTGCCACGGCCTCCCTGGCCGGGTGCGTGACCAACGTCGAGGGCGGCAACCCCGACGGCTGGCAAGAAATCACGCCCGCGGCGGTGCCGGAAATCGCCGCGATGGTGCCCGAATCAGTCAAAAGCGACGGCACGCTATCGGTGGGGTCGAACCCGCCCTTCGCGCCATTTGAGTTCAAGGACTCCCAGGGCAACATCATCGGCGTGGAAATGGACCTTGGCCGGGCCTTGGCTTCGGTGATGGGGCTTGAATTCCAGCCTGTAGAGCAAGACTTTGCCATGATTTTGCCGGCAGTGGATGCGGGCACCGTGGACGCGGGAATGTCGGGCTTTACCGACAACGAGGAACGCCGCACTAATTATGACTTTGTGGACTTTCTCTATGCGGGTATCCAGTGGGCGCAGCAGCCGGGCGACAATGTCGATCCGAATAACCCATGCGGATTAACAGTTGCGGTGCAGCGCACCACTGTCTCGGAGACTGACGACGTGCGGCCGAAGAACGAGGAATGTATCGCATCGGGTCAAGATCCGATCACTATCTTGAGCTATGACTCCTCGGATAACGCAGCACTGGCGCTGATGGTTGGCCGCGCGGATGCACTTTCGGCGGACTCCCCTGTGACCGCCTGGGCCGTCAACCGCTCGGATGGCAAGCTGGAAATTGTTGGCGACATGTTCGCCGCCGCACCTTATGGCATCGCCGTGCCGAAGGACTCGGAACTCGGACCTGCGTTGGCTGCGGCGATGCAACACCTCATCGATACTGGTGAATACCAGCGCATTCTTGCCCAATGGTCCATCGAGGACGGGCTGCTCGACCATGCTTTGATCAATGAACAACCTGTGCAACAACCTGTGGAGGCACAACGCTAATGACCACGTCAACGAATCCAACGCCGGCAGGGCGCTCTGAGACGGCTACGCGCCCGCAGCGCATCGAGGCCAAGCCACTGCGCCACCCCGGCCGGTGGGTGCTGGCCGCCGTTGTAATCGCGCTGTTCGCGTGGTTTATCATCGGCGCTGCCACGAACCCGGCCTACGGCTGGGACACCTACTTTAAGTATCTTTTTGATACCCGCATTGCTATTGCTGCTCTGCACACCATTGCGATCACAATCTTGGCCATGCTCATTGGCGTGGTCGGTGGCATCTTAATCGCAGTGATGCGCATGTCGGACAACCCGGTGTTCAAGGCTGTGGCCTGGGCGTTCCTCTGGGTTTTCCGTGGCACGCCGGTCTACGTCCAGTTGATGTTCTGGGGCCTGATCGGTGCGCTGTATCAGTCTATTAATGTCGGTTTCGCAGAGATTTCGCTGGAAGGCTTGACCTCGTCGGCATTCTTACTGGCTGTCATCGGGCTGGGCTTGAATGAGGCCGCGTACATGGCCGAGATCGTGCGCTCGGGTGTTTCTTCGGTGCCCGAGGGCCAAATCGAGGCCTCGAAGGCTCTGGGTATGAGTTGGGGCAAGACCATGCGCCGCACCGTATTGCCACAGGCGATGCGCATTATTATCCCGCCCACGGGCAACGAGTTCATCTCGCTGCTGAAGACTTCCTCGCTGGTTGTCGCGATTCCGTATACCGCCGAGCTCTACGGTCGCTCCATGGATATCGCCGCCGCCCTCTTTGAGCCCGTGCCGATGCTCCTCGTTGCCGCCACCTGGTACCTGGCCATCACCTCGGTTTTGATGGTGGGCCAGCACTACCTGGAAAAGTACTTTGAAAAGGGCGCGACCCGCGAACTTACCGCCCGCCAGCTGGCCAGCCTCGCCGACGCCGAAGGCACTGTGCCAAGCAATGTCACCGTTGTTGAAAGGAACAAATAAATGGCGAACGATCTGATGATCCATGCCGATAATGTCTGGAAGTCCTTCGGCAATTTGGACGTGCTCAAGGGCATCGATCTGGAGGTGCCCAAGGGCAACGTCACCACCCTGATCGGCCCCTCCGGCTCCGGTAAATCCACCCTGCTGCGGTGTGTGAATCACCTGGAGAAGATCACCGCTGGCCGCCTCTACGTCGAAGGTGAGCTGATCGGCTACCGCGAGAAAGACGGCACCCTTTACGAGATCTCCGAGAAGGAAGCCGCCCGCCAGCGCTCCGACATTGGCATGGTTTTCCAGTCCTTCAACCTGTTTTCGCACCGCACGGCCCTGGAGAACATCATCGAGGCGCCCACCCAGGTGAAGCACCAGCCGGTCGAGCAGGCGAAGAAGCGCGCGATGGAACTATTGGACATGGTGGGATTGGCCTCCAAGGCCAATGCCTACCCCGTCCAGCTTTCAGGCGGTCAGCAGCAGCGCGTGGCCATCGCGCGCGCGTTGGCTATGGATCCGAAATTGATGCTTTTCGACGAGCCCACCTCCGCCCTCGACCCCGAGCTCGTCGGGGAGGTACTGCGTGTCATGCGCGACCTTGCAGATCAGGGCATGACCATGTTGGTGGTCACCCACGAAATGGGCTTTGCTCGCGAAGTTGCCGACAACGTCGCCTTCATGGACGGTGGCGTGATCGTGGAGTACGGCACCCCAGACGAAGTGCTGAATAACCCGAAAGAGGAACGCACGAAAGCGTTCCTCTCGAGCTTGCTTTAACCAACCAGCCCAATAATTCCGCGGATCACCGCGGTAAGACCGCCGAGCACCGCGAGGGCAAGCGCCAGATTGTAGGCCTTGTCCCGCGGGATTTTCGGCGCCACCTTCACGCCGATGGAAATGCCCAGGATCATGGCCACGACGCCTATCCCCCACACTGCTGGATTCACCGTAGTCAGGTCGGCAGCACCGGTGAACTCCTTGATCAAGAAGGAAATGGCACCGGAAACCATAAAGATTGGCTGCAACGTGGCCGCATACATCCGCTGGTCCCAACGCGCAGCCGTCGCATACACAGTAATCGCCGGACCTGCGATACCCGCCAGCGTATTCATGAAGCCGGCAATCACGCCTGAGGCTGCCATAGGCACTGTTCCCTCGACGTGGGGAACGTAGCGCTTCCCAATGGTGACCACCGACAGTGCGATCAGCAGCAAGGTACCGGCCACAATGATCAACCAGTCAGGCGAGACCACGCGGATCAGCAGCGCGGCCGGAACGGCACCGGTCAAGTCCGCGGGAGTGGTGTTTCTGCCTTTCGATAAAACAAGCAGCGTGACGACCTCAGGGACCGGCACGAGCTCGATGCTGGCGCGGGCTCATGCAACCTCCTGAGTGGATTCCCTGGCGTCGATCACAGAGCTGGCCATCATCGCCTTCGTCTGCTCCAGGCTCGTCAACGACATGTAGCGCTTCTGCTGGATCCAATCATCGTGCTGCTCCGCCAACACGGCACCGACGAGGCGGACGACGGCGTCGCGGTTGGGGAAGATCCCGACGACATCGGTGCGCCGGCGGATCTCCCGGTTCAACCGCTCGGTCGGGTTGTTCGACCACACCTTCGTCCACACGGCCTTCGGCGCGTTCGTGAACGCCAGCAGCTCATCGAGGGACTCCTCGAGGTAGTCCGCGACATGGGGGAACTTCTGCTCACAGAAGCCCACCACCTCCCGTGCCTGATCCCACACAGCCTGGGCGTCGGGTTGCTGAAAGATCGTCTGGAACATCGCCGACAATGTCGGCCACTGCGTCTTGGGCACAAGGCCGGAGAGGTTCTTCGAAAAATGCGTCCGGCACCGCTGCCAGGACGCGTTGGGCAGGACGTCGCTGATGGCGTGCTGGATGCCCAGGTGCGCGTCGCTGGTGACCAGGTACACCTGATCCAGGCCCCGGGCCTTGAGGTCGCGGAAGAACCCGGTCCAGGAGGCCACAGACTCGGATGTGGCGACCTGCATACCGAGTAACTCGCGGTAGCCTTCGGCATTGACGCCGGTGGCCAGCAGGACGGAGGTTTTGACCACGCGGCCGCCTTCACGGACCTTCATCGTCAGCGCGTCGCATGAAACATACAGGTAGGGTCCGGTATCCAGGGGCCGGGTCCGGAAGTCCTCGACCATGACGTCGAGGTCTTTGGCCATCTCTGACACCTGTGATTTCGACAGGTTGTTGATCCCCAAGCTGGCGACCAGGTCGTTCATCCTGCGGGTGGAGACACCTTTGAGGTAGCAGGTGGCGATCACGGTGGTCAGGGCCCGTTCGGCCCGGGTGCGTCGTTCCAGCAGCCAGTCGGGGAAGAACGAACCGGTACGCAGCTTGGGCACGGCGACGTCGATGGTGCCAACCCGGGTGTCGAGGTCGCGGTGGCGGTAGCCGTTGCGGACGTTGGTGCGGGACTCGGATGTGGTGGCGTATTCGGCGCCGCAGATCTGGTCGGCCTGGGTGGACAGGATCTGGTTGATGAAGCCCTGGAGCATCTGTCTCATCAGGTCCGGGGAGGCTTGAGACAGCAGGTCGTCGAGATAGGTGGTGGGGTCGATAGAATGGGGGCCAGCGGCCATCGTGGTGTCCCTTTCGAGGAGATGTAGGAGTTGATTCGAAAGGTACTGCGGTGGTCGCCTCGTGCATTCATGAGGGTTGTCACCGGCAGTTACAGATACACCACGCTAACGGACGCAACCACGGCACCGAAGACCAACATCGAGGAAATCACGGCGAAGTTTCGCCAGTTCACGTTCTTGTATACCGTCAGGGTGCTCATCGCCGCGTTGATGGAGGCGAGCACGTTGAGGACCAAAATGCCGTCGACAGGGCCCATGAAAATCATCAGCACGGGCCCTCCGATAAGCCCGAGGCCCATTCCTGAGATGCGCTGGAGCAGCGCCCCGACGAAGACCGTCAGGAATACGACTATCGCTGCGGTCACCGATATTTCTCCCGCATTGCCTCAAGGACAACGTCGGGAACTAAACCCGTGATATCTCCGCCGTACTGCACAACTTCCTTGCACAGCGAGGAGGACACATAGCCGTATTTTTCATTGGTGATCAGAAAGAACGTTTCCACGCCCGAGAGACGACGGTTCATCTGTGCCATAGGCAGCTCATAGTCATAATCAAGTGACGAGCGCAGGCCCTTGACCAGCGCCGTCACGCGGTGCGCGGTGGTGTAATCCACCAGCAGCCCACCCCAGTGATCAATGCGCAAGTTGGGGATGTCGCGCGTGACTTCCCGGATCAGGTCCTTGCGCTCATCTACCGTAAACAGCCCCGAGGTCTTGCCCGGGTTGCCGGTAATCAGCACGACGATCTCGTCGAAGTTCTTTGCTGCTCTCTCAAAAATATCGAGGTGGCCATTGGTGACCGGGTCAAAGGATCCGGGGCAAACTGCAATTGTCACTGATCTGTGTTCCTTTCAGAGTCTCGGTCAAAAGTAGCCATATCCATCCTGGCAATACCATACAGACGCTTCTTCAACTTCTGCCCCGTCGGGGTAAATCCCTCCGGCCAAGCGGTCTCCGGACTATCGCGGTGGCGCTCCACCACAACCACGGCACCATCAACGAGTGCCGGGATAAGCGCGTTGAGCATTTCCACGACTGACTCGTCGGCAAGTTCATAGGGTGGGTCCGCCAACACCATGGTGAAGTGCTCACGTGGGGCACGCGCGAGGTAGGTCGACGCCGCCACGGGCTCGATGGTCACGTGTGGATGCTTGACCACCGCCTTGTTGAACTCAAGGATCTCCACCGCTTTGGCATCATTTTCCACCAGCACAACCGACTCGGCGCCACGCGAGGCCGCCTCGAGACCAAGCGCGCCAGAGCCAGCAAACAGGTCCAACACAACTTGACCCGGGAACCCAAAGCGGGCATTCAACGAGGAAAACAGACCTTCCCTAGCCCGGTCCGACGTGGGTCGCGTCCCCTCGGGCGGTACCTTAATCTTCCTGCCGCGTGCATCGCCGGCGATAATGCGATTCATGTCCCTTACCTTAACGGGAAGCTAGCTTTTCTCTAAGTATTCAAGGTCAGAGTCGTCCAAATCAGCTGTCAGTTCGCGCGCCAGGTCCGGTTGCTTCTCGACGAGCGCTGCCGCATCTTCATTCGCCCGCTGAATCAATTGGTAATCCTTGGTCAAACTCAGCAGCTTAAGCCTGCGGCGCGTGCCGGATTGGGAGGTGCCCAGCACGTCGCCCTCACTGCGGGTTTCTAGGTCCAGCTCCGCCAACTCAAAGCCATCCGAGGTATCTGCCACTGCCTGTACGCGGTCGAACTGGGGCGTCTGATCGCTAGCAAGTGTATGGAACAAACAGAGCGACTTGTGTCCGCCACGACCCACGCGACCGCGGAGCTGGTGGAGCTGGGAAACGCCGAAGGATTCGGACTCGCGGATCATCATCACGGTGGCGTTGGGTACGTCCACGCCGACCTCGATGACGGTGGTGGACACCAGCACGTCGATGTCTCCGCGGGCGAATTCCGCCATGATGGCGTCTTTCTCGTCGCCCTTCATCCGGCCGTGCAGGACACCCACGGAGAGGTCCTGGAACTCGGTGGCCGCGAGGTGCGCCGCCATCTGAAGCACACCACCTTCGCCTTCGATGCGCGGGCACACGATATAAGCCTGGCGGCCGACGGCGACTTCCTCGCGGATTTTCTCCCAGGCGCGAGCAACCCAGGTGGGCAGGAACTCGGGCACCACCGAGGACTGGATGGGTTTGCGCCCGCCCGGCAGCTCGCGCAGCGTGGACACTTCCAGGTCGGCGAACACGGTCATGGCGATGGTGCGCGGAATTGGCGTTGCCGTCATCACCAGCATGTGCGGGGTGTAGCGCTCGTTTTTGGTGCGCAGCTGATCGCGCTGCTCCACGCCGAAGCGGTGCTGCTCATCGATGACCACGAAGCCCAGGTCGAAGAAGTCCACTGAGTCTTGGATGATGGCGTGGGTGCCCACCACGATGTCTGCCTCGCCGGTGACAATTTTCAGCAGCGCCTCCTGTTTCTGCGCAGCACCCATCGAGCCAGTCAAGGCCACCACCCTGACTTGCACACCCGCGTTGAGCAAGGTGAGCTGCAGGGAACGCGCGTGCTGCAGCGCTAGGACCTCGGTGGGAGCAAGCAGCGCGCACTGTTTCCCATTGTCAATGGCCTGCAACATAGCCAACAGCGCCACGATAGTCTTACCGGAACCGACCTCACCCTGAAGCAAACGAGACATGGGCCGAGGGCGTGCAAGATCGTCGCTGACATCGGTAAGCACCTGTTGCTGGCCGTGGGTCAGTGGAAACGGCAGGCCCTTGAGCATGCCGTCTTGATCGCGGCCTTCTACCCTCGGCAGCGCAGGCGCGGATTGCTGGCTGGCATCTACTCGTCGTAAAGCCATAACAAGCGCAACGGAAAGTGCCTCGTTGTACTTCAGCCGATCCACCGCCGCCTGGGGGCCTTCGGCCGGGGGCTCGTGGATACCGCGCAGGGCAGCATCAAAGCTGATGAAGCCCTCGGGGGTCTCACCGAGTGGCTCGGGCAAGGTGGGCAGGGACTCCAAAATGGAATAGATCGCACCCATGATTGTCCACGTGGACACCTTGGCGGTGGCCGGGTAAACAGGCAGGAACTCGCGGCCCTTGAGCATCTCGGCGAGCGAGCCGAACTTGCCCAGCTGCGCCATCGAGCCGGTGGCTTGGCCGGAGCCATCCATGAGCACGTAATCGGGGTGTGACATCTGCGGATTACCGCGGAAAAAGGAAAGCTTGCCCGTAACCATGAGCCGGGTGCCTACCTTGAGAAGCCGCTCCAGATAGTGCGCATTGAAGAAGGAGGCGCGCACGCTGGTGATGCCGTCGAAGATGACCACCGTCAAAATGTGCTTGCCCTTGCGGTAATCCGTGCGCAGGGACTCAACGTGGCCCATGAAACTGATCGTGTCACCGTCCTGGGCACCCAAAATGGCCGAGGTGCCGCCATAGTGGAGGTATTTGCGCGGAAAGAGCTCAACCAAGTCACCGCAGGTGGAAACGCCAAGATGCTTGGTCAGCTTCTTGGCTTCCTTCTCCGGCAGAACCTCACCTAGAGGCCTTGTATCGCGAAACCCCAACACCGCCGCTACTCCACTCCGATCTCCGCGCACACATTAAGTCCATCTGCAGGATAGAACACAACATCGACACCGAGTTTTTCGCGGAGGGTTTCCTGCTCAAATTGGTCCACGTAATCGGGGTGCACCAGCAGCGTGACCAGCTCGCCGCCGGATTCAAGCAGGCGCTTGCAGCACAGCAAAGTCGCGTCCGAAACGGTATCTCCAATGGCCACGATGTCGCCGTGGGAGTGAGCAATGAGATCCCCGCGCGAGCAGGGCCCCGCCTGAGTTAGAGCTGCGCGCTCGGCCTCGGTGACCACGGCGATGCGCATCTCACCGGCCGCCTCACTCATTGTGTAGGAAGCAGTGGCCAGCGGTTGCTGCGGATCGTGCATCGCCAGCGCGGCAATGCCAGACACCAGGCGCACGGTGGGAAGCAGCATGATCTGCTGTTCAAAGGCCGCGGCCGCCTTTTCAATGGCCACCAGCGCCCGGTTGTCCAGCAAACCATTAGGCAGCAGCACAATTTCCTGGGCCTCCGATTCACGAATCAGCCCCAGAATCTCACCCACCACGTTCTCCCCCGGCGCAACCACGGTGGCCCCGGCTTGTTCATACAAACTGCTCAGCGACCCAGGAGGAGTGACGGCAATGATAATCCGCGAAGGTGCGCTCGTGCGCGGTCCCTGCGGCAAGATTTCCAGGCGCAGGTCGCTCACCTCGCCGCGCGCGTAGGCTGTTTCAATGATCTCGCCAGCGTTCGCCGAGTGAATGTGCACACGCCCCTCGGTATCGCTCGCGCGCGCGATGACCAGGCTATCGCCGAGCGGATGCAGCGCCTCCTCCAGCGCGCTAACATCCCCGCGGAAATAAAACATGACCTCCAGGTCGCCGGGCACCGAGTGGGAGGCGTCTTTCGCGTCATCGCTTATCGACGACTCCACGGCCTCCTCCCCAGTCACCTCGCTATAGAGCGCGTCAAGCAGCACGACTAGACCCGCACCGCCAGCATCGACCACGCCAGCCTCGCGCAGCACGTCCAACTGCGAGGGCGTGTTTTCCAGCGCGGTGCGCGCGGCATCCCGGGCCGCCAAAACCACGTCATACAGTTCCGGTTCCGCCGCCCTGGCTGCCGTGGCTGCGGCGCGCAGGACGGTGACCACTGTGCCCTCAACAGGATCCGCGATGGCCTTGTCCACGTACTGCACCGCCATCCGCAGCGCTTTTGCAATGGTCTCGCCATTGACCTGGCCCGCACTTGCCGACTGCGCCAAACCTCGCAGGACCTGCGACAACACCACACCTGAGTTACCCCGGGCACCACGGATACTGCCGGTGGCCAGAGCCTCGGCTACCTTATCTGCAGGTGCATCTGGCTCGAGTTTCTCGGCCTCGGCGAGAGCCGCGGACATGGTGTGGGCCATGTTGGATCCGGTGTCTGAATCCGGGACGGGAAACACGTTGAGCGCGTTAATTTCAGCGCGTTTGCGGTTGAGTTCATCCACCGCGCGCGACGCCCACGAACGGATACGGGCGCCATCAAGCTCAACAGGATACGACATGTTAACCAACTTTACAGTTGCCAGTTCACAGGGGCTGCACCTTGGTCGGCGAGTGACTGATTAGCTCGTGAGAAAGGCCGAGATCCGAAAAAACCACGCCGAGCCGACAGCGGCGAAGGGTGCGCCGACGCAATCACTGGCGTGTTGCCCAAAAATTTGGCTGCGCTTTGGGCGTCTTTGCCCCACAAAATGGCTACCAGTGGCTGATTCCTTTCGGCCAGGGCACGAATGGCCTGCTCCGTGACCTGTTCCCAGCCCTTCCCCCGATGCGAGGCCGCCTCGCCGGGGCGCACGCTAAGTACCCTGTTGAGCAGGAGCACGCCCTGGTTCGCCCAGGCTGTCAGATCGCCGTCTGCTCTAGGTTGCACGCCCAGGTCGTCGTGAAGCTCTGTGTAAATATTGACCAACGACCGCGGCGGCTTCACCCCGGGCATCGTGGAAAAGCTCAGGCCCATCGCGTGCCCCGGCGTGGGGTACGGGTCTTGTCCGACAATAAGCACCTTGACCTGGTCGAATGGATCCTGAAAGGCGCGCAAAATGTTCTTGCCCTCGGGCAGGTAGGCGGGCTCGGAGCGCAGGAAATCGCCCATCGCGTGAATCTGCGTCTCCACCGGCGCGAGCGCCTCATTCCATGAAGGATGAACCGGAAGTGCCATTTAGAAACTCCGCCACCCTTCGCCATACTTCGGACGCTTGCCATCAACGCGCACGCCCGGCGTTTTCACCACTTGCCCGATTGAACGGAACCCGGCCGGCGCCTGCCCATGCGTGGTGCCCAGCAGCGTATGATCCTCGCCGCCGGAAAGTACCCAATACCACGGGTCCACGCCCAGTAGCTCGCCGGCCGCATGCAGCAATTTATCCGGAGCAATGCTTATCGACGACAATTCAATGCCCACTCCAGATCGCTCCGCCAATGTGGACATATCGCTGATCAGACCGTCGGAGTTATCGGTCATTGCGGTCGCCCCGGCCGCGCGCGCAATCACGCCGCGGCCCGGAATCAGGTACGGGGCCTGGTGTGCCTCGATGAGCGGATAAAGCGACTCGTGGACATCAATGCCCGAGGCCAAAATAGCCAGACCCGCCGCCGAGTAGCCAATCTTGCCGTGGGCCACGACACGCTGGCCGGCGCGGGCCTGATCTAGGGTCAGCTCGTGCAAGTTGCCGCCGAGCGTGCCAATTGCGGTCACCGAAATGACCAGGTTCTCCCCCGCTGTGAGATCGCCGCCGACCAGCTCGGCCGCGTAGTCGTCGCAACGCGATGCGATGCCCTCCGCTAACTCGCGCACAACTGCAACGGGAGTGTCCTCTGGGGCGGAAATTGCCAGCAGTGCAGCAATGGGACGCGCGCCCATCGCCTCAACGTCGGCGAAATTCTGCACAATCGCCTTGCGCCCAAGTTGGAACGGCGTGGTCCACTCCCGCTTGAAGTGGCGCCCCTCGACGAGCATGTCGGTCGTGGCCACGGTGCGCGAATTCGTCGACGCGTGAACCAACACCGCCGCGTCATCGCCATTGAGCGACGACGGTGCCGCCGTCCGGATCTCTTGGATGGCGGCGTGCTCCCCGACCTCGCCGAGCGTTGGGCCAATCGTGGGGAACCCGGTGCTGATCATTGGATAAAAAGGCCTTTCAGTAGACTAAGGCGACATGAACGACGATACGCCTAGCGACGACCTCCAATTTAACCGCACCCCAGCCCTGATTAGCCTTGGGCTTGCCATTGTCCTGGTCATTGCAGTTATATTTGGTGCTCGCTGGTACTTCGACAAACTCTCCAACCAGCCCATCGCGATCACGCCCATCGATGCGCCAGATGCCGAGACCGCGGAGTGCGCGGCGCTCGTTGATTCGCTGCCCAACGAGCTGCTGGGCAATAAGCGCGCCGAAATCATCGAGCCTGCTCCTGCCGGTGTGGCCGCGTGGCAGTCCAGTGAGATCCAGCGCATTACCTTGCGCTGTGGCGTGAACATGCCTTTGCAGTACACCGAGTATGCCCAGACCGAGAACCTCGGTGGCGTGGAGTGGTTGCGTATCGACGACGCCACTCCCGAATCCACCCTCTCTACCTGGTACAGCACGGACCGGTACCCGGTTGTGGCGGTAACTGCGGATTCCTCGGCTCTGGATGGCCAGGCTGAGCCTGTTTCCTCGCTGCCGGTTTCGGCGCTTGCTACTGCTGAGATTCAGCCTGGGCCTGCGCCTTTGTCCCAGCTTGCTGATGGTTCTTCTGAGTCAGTGTGCGCAGGGTTCTTGTCTGCGCTACCAGATTCTGTTGCTTCCGGTTACTCGCGTATGCAGGTCTCCGAACCCAACACGGTTGCCTGGACCGCCGATGGTCAGGAGCCCATTGTGGTGCGCTGCAACGTTGCGGAACCTGAAAACTACCAGGCCGGCGAGCAGCTGCAGCAAATCAACAATGTGACCTGGTTCGAGGACACCCAGCTGATCAATGGTTCCACGGCTTCCACCTGGTTTGCGCTGGGCCGCGAGACCTACATTGCTGTTTCGGTGCCGCAGTACGCGGGCAATTCCGCGATTGTGCGGATTACGGAGGCGATTGAGGCCACCACTTCTGCTAGCTAGGGTTCGGTGCTGCGCAGGACTTCGATATCGAACGCTGGCTAAAAAGCGCCCCAAATCAGGCCTTTGTGCTTGACTTACAAGACATTAAAATCAGGACTTCGATATCGAACGATAGCCAGGTTTCGATACCACACTTCTGCTTCCTAGGTGAGGCTACGTTTCCTGGGTGGCACCAGACTGTGGATAACTATTTTTTGCTCACAGGCTAGAACCCGCCCCTGTGCACGCGTCTTGTTTCACACCCAGAATATGGGCATGTCACCACTATCAGACACAGAATTAGCGCTAATTAAGAAACACTATGGCACCAAACGTAAGGCGGTGCTCACCGGCATAGCAGCAGCACGCGCAATGGGCCTTAAAACTCTCTCGAGGCTAACAATCGTCGAGTTCTACTTACCGGACGGAGTTAATGCTCCTCCGCGAAAACAGTGGAGCCCTGGAACAAAATACTTCTCCACCACGGTTCCAGTTCAAGTCCACGTCGCAGACCCAAATCTCCGGGTGACCAGCGCAATCCAAACCTTGCTGCACCTCAATAGGCATCACGGCGAACTGGAATGTCTGGTTGCAATGGATTCCGCCCGCCTGCAATGGGACAGCCTTTCGTTAGCAACACTGCACCAAAGAGCTGACTCCCTAAAAAACTCAATCGGGCTACCGGCTTTTCGCGAGACCATCGAGCTTTCTCAAGCCGGAATGGGAAGTCCGCTTGAAACGATTGCACGCTACCGGCTTATCAAGGCTGACCTACCAGGGATTCGGGATATAAGGTTCCAGGTCAAAGTAGAAATTACCGATGCAGAAAAGGTCCGTCACGTTTTCTACGTTGACCAGCTAATTAATAGCTATCTAGTGGTGGAAATAGACGGACGAACCAAATACGACGGCACCTACGGTGAACAGCCAGCAGCGGTGATAAAAATGGAACGAGACCGCGAGAGGCTACTGCGCAGCGCTGGGTTTATAGTAATTCGAACCTATCACGACGGGCTCAAGCAAGAACCGGATGGATCGTGTGCATTCATTCGGGAGGTCCACCGGACGCTAGAGACCGTACCTCCGCCGAAAATTATGCCAAAAACTCAAACCATCCTCTAACCAGCGCTATTTCTTAGCCAGCGCCGTTGCCACCAGCGTATCCAGCAGCTCCGCATAACTAATGCCATCAGCTGCAAACACTTGCGGGTACATAGAAATTGAGGTGAAGCCTGGCAGGGTGTTGATCTCGTTGATCACAGGGCCCTCCGCCGTAACAAAGAAGTCCACGCGGGATAGGCCGGAGCAGTTCAGCGCCTTGAAAGCCTCAATGGCCATGGCCTTGAGCTGGCGAGTGGTTTCCTCATCGTAGGGGCCAGGGATCTCGGCCGAGACAGCATCAGAAAGGTACTTGGTATCAAAGCCGTAGAAGCCTTCCTCGGTGGATTCCGTGCCAATCAACTTCGCAGGTGAAGAGGCCACAATCCTGCCGTCTGGGTATTCCAGCACACCGACCTCTACTTCGTCGCCGACGAGCTCGGCTTCCACAATCACCTTGGTATCGGTCTCGCGAGCCAGGGCAACGGCGGCCGGGAAATCATCCCAGTCAGTCACCTTGTTCACGCCAATCGAGGAACCTCCGTGTGCAGGCTTCACGAACACCGGCAAACCGAGGCGAGCTTTTTGATCCTCGGGCAGGATCTCGTCGTCACGCAAAACTGCTTCATCCGTAACGGGCAGGCTCTCCGCAACCAACAGCTTCTTGGTGTATTCCTTGTCCATGCCGCACGCGGACGCGAGGACGCCGGGGCCGACGTAGGGCACGCCGGACATCTCGAAGAGGCCCTGGATAGTGCCGTCTTCACCGAAGGCGCCGTGCATGACGGGGAACACGACGTCGACGACTGCGAGCGTTTCGCCGGAGCGTGCATCCACGATCTCGCCCTTGCGGCGCGGATCCACGGACAACGCGATCTCGCGGCCCTCGGGCACAACTGGCAACGCCTCCCCGCCGACGGGGTCGAGCGAGCCGGAAGTCCAGGTGCCCTCGCGGGTGATGCCTATGGGGATGATCTCGTACTTGTCTGGGTCAAGCGCCGCCATAATGGAGCCTGCGGAAATGCACGAGATGGAGTGCTCAGTGGAGCGACCTCCATAAACTACTGCTATACGTATCACGAATACAGCCTACTTTCTCTTACTCAGACTTCTTGGATCGACCCATCAGGGCAACAATCATGTCATCAACACTCATACCCTTGTGGCACACGGCGTACACAGCCTGGGTGATCGGCATTTCCACACCGACGCTGTTTGCAAGGTGAAAGATGCTTCGCGACGAGGTAACGCCCTCGGCAACCTGACCATGCGTGGCTTCCTTTGCATCCTCCAAGGTGCCGCCCGCACCAAGCCGGAAACCGAAGGTCCGGTTGCGCGACAGAGGCGAGTTACACGTGGCCACGAGGTCGCCCAGGCCTGCAAGACCGGCGAAAGTGCGCTGGTCGGCGCCGAGCGCCATGCCGAGGCGGGTAATCTCGGCGAGACCGCGGGTGATCACGGTGGCCAGGGTGTTCTCGCCAAGCCCCTTACCCGAAGCCATGCCGCAGGCCAGCGCGATGACGTTCTTGCAGGCACCGGAGACCTCGCAGCCGATGACATCCGTATTGGTGTAGGGGCGCAGATAAGAAGTGGCGCAGGCGGCCTGAACTAACTTGGCGCGGTTCTCGTTGGTGCACGCGATGACGGTGGCGGCGGGTTGTTCCTCGGCGATCTCGCGTGCCAGGTTTGGGCCGGTGAGTACTGCGATGCGGTCGTCGCTGGCGCCGGTGATCTCGGAAATGACTTGGGTCATACGCTTGTAAGTATCGGACTCGATGCCCTTGGAAATGGAAACTAGGGTTGCATCCGGCGGCAACAGTGGGGTCCACACTTGCAGGTTTTCGCGCATGGTTTGGGAAGGCACGGCGAAGACCACAATGTCGGCGCCATCAAGCGCGGCGGCGGCAGACGAGGTGGCGGAAATGGACTCGGGAAGAGTGATTTCCGGCAGGTAGTCGGGGTTAATGTGGGTCTGATCAATGGCCTGAGCAAGCTCGTCCCGGCGCGCCCACAATGTGACGGTGTTGCCCGCATCTGCGAAGACTTTTGCCAGAGTGGTTCCCCAGGAGCCAGCTCCCATCACCGCAACATTGACCATTAAGCGTTCCCTTCCAAAGTAATTATTGGTGCTCATCCTAGTTGAGATAGCGCGCGTGCCTTGATTACGCCACAATAGAAAGTTATGGGCAAGAATAATGCGCTACACGAGACCGATAAAGACGTCTTCGGCGAAAAGCTGGTCACCGGCCGGCTCCAGATCATTCCTTCCAAACCGGGTAAGGAATTCACACGGACAACACTGGCCGCAGGGGCCGTGTTGTGGCGCAAGGATGAGCATGGAAACCGCGAGGTTGCCTGTATCCATCGCCCGGGTTACGACGATTGGTCGCTAGCCAAGGGCAAAGTCGACCCGGATGAGTCACTGCCGGTTACGGCCGTGCGCGAGGTTTTCGAAGAAACCGGTTACCACGTGCGCCTGGGCAAGCTTCTTGGCCGCACTGTGTACCCAGTGCTCGATCGCACAAAGGTGGTCTATTACTGGACCGGTGAGGTACTTTCCGGCGAGTTCACCCCGAACAGCGAGGTCGACGAGATTCGCTGGTTGCCGATGGACCAGGCCCAGGAACTCATGACCTATGACCTTGATCGGGAAGTTCTGGTCAAGGCGGAGAAGCGTTTCAATTTGCCAGCCACCTCGCGGATTCTCTACGTCCGCCACGCAAAAGCCCATGACCGCGCCAAGTGGAATGGCGACGATAACCTGCGCCCACTGGAGAAGAAGGGGCGCAGGCAGGCAGAGATGCTTGTGCCGATGCTCACTCCTTTTGCCCCGACCCGGGTGTTTTCCGCGGAGCCAGATCGCTGTGTGCAGACTGCGGAGCCGCTTGCAGACGAGCTTGGGGTGGACGTGGTCGTCGATAAGCGATTCGGCGACGAGTACTGGCTGGAGCACATGGTAGAGGCGCAACAGGCGTTCATGGAAGTGGTGAATATGGGCGGGACCAGCGTGATTGTGGCGCAGGGCGTGGCCATTCCCGATATGATTGCGTGGCTTTCGGCTAATGGTCGCCTGCCGATCGACGGGGAAATTAAGGCGAAGAAGGGCTCGGTGTGGTCGCTGTCCTTCAATAACGGTGAGCTCACCGGCGCCGATTACATGCCAAGCGCGCTACCGGTGCGCTAAAGCTAGATCCAGCCGCGATCGCGGGCGATGGTAAACGCCTCGAAGCGGTTCTGCGCGCCCACCTTGGTCATCGCGCTAGAGAGATAATTGCGCACCGTGCCCGCGGCCAAAAAGGTCTGGCGGGCGATGTCGTCCACGGAGCCCCCGGCACCGGCGGCGGCGAGTACGTCGGTTTCGCGCTCGGTGAGCGGCGACTCCCCCGTTGAGATGGCCAATGCGGCAAGTTCCGGGTCGAGGTAGCGCCGCCCCGAGTTGACCGCGCGGATGGCCGCGGCGAATTCCTGCGCCGTGGAGGTCTTGGGTAGAAACCCCAGGATGGCAGCTGAGAGCGCCCGTTTAAGTTGGCGTGGCCTGCCATGGGAGGTGATTACCATCGCCTTAGCATCCGGGCTGAGCTGGTGAATCTGCGCCACCGCGTCGATGCCGTCAATGCCGGACATTTGCAGGTCGGTGACAATGACGTCTGCCACCGGCTGGTTCGTGGCCAACTGTTTTTGCCACCAGGCCACCAGTTCCTCGCCGGAGCCCAACACCGCGAGCACCTCGATGTCCTCCTCCAGCCCGATGAGCGTGGCAAGGGAGGACGCCACCAAGGATTCATCGTCGACGATCACCGCGTGAATTGTCATGTTGGACCTCCTAGAAGTTCAGCCGCGCGAAAAACTGTGCGCCGTCTCTTCGCAAGCTTATCGACGAGCCACTCGCCCCGGCACGGCGCTGCAGCGCACTCATCCCTCCGGCGCGGCCGATATCGCCCGAAACACCATCGTTGATCACCTCGACGAAGGCGGGCCCGAGGGTGAAAGTGGCGTAGTTTGCGTGGGCGTGGCGCAGAATATTGGTCGCGGCTTCCCGGATGAACCAGGCTGCCAGTTCGCGGTCGGGTTCGGCGATGTCGAAGGCTCCCCCATGGATCGTGGTCTGGATTCCCGCGTTGGATAGTAGCAAGCGCGCACCCTCAATTTCGGTGGCCAGGTTGATCGAGCGATACCCGTCGACCACCTCGCGCATCTCGGCCATGGATGTTTTGGTCAGGGTTTGGAGTTCGGCGAGCTCGGAGGCCAGGCGATCGTCGTTACGCGCTGCGAGCGCACGGGCAAGCTCGGCCTTGACCGACATCGCGGCGAGGTGCTGCCCGAGGGTGTCGTGGAGTTCTTGGGCGAAGCGGAGCCGTTCCTCGGAGACCTTGAGGGCGGATTCTAGGTAGCGGGCACGTTCGGCTTCTTTGACCACGTTGACCGACCAGATGGACAGCACGATCGCGACGAAGATTAACAAGGAAAATATCGCCATGGTCCACCACGAAAACGCCCCGACTACGAGGAATAACGCGATGATCAACCACCAACGGTACTTCATCCACGGGATGACCACCAAGGCCAGAATCACCGCTCCTCCGCCGATGAAGGTCACACCGGCAAAGGCCCAGGTGCCTGCGGAGAACTCCTCGAGGAGTATTCCGGCGAAAACCGCCACCGTTGAGGCGATGGCGGTGGCAATGCGCCAGGGGCGGACGTTAGCGCGGGGTCGGTTGTTCCACACGGGTTCGAGCTCGGTGACAATGAGCCCGAGTACCGTCAATCCGATGAGCACCACGCACGCGAGGATGACGGCTGGGTGAGTGAAGTCGATCTCGATGCCTGTGACCAGTGCACTATCAAGCAGTACGAGGGCCATGATGCCCACGATCATGATGTGCACGGAAGCACGGAAGTAGAACACGAATCGTTCTACGGAATCCATCTGCTTCCATGTGTTCATCCCCAACATGATGCCTACTTTATCTGCGTGTTAGTCGCGGTGGGAGTCCCAGCGCATGGTGGTTTTTGCCCAGTATGTGGTGGCGAGCGACCAGGCGATTAAGGCGAGGATGGCAGGCCAGGCTTCCACGAGCGTATCGACGAATCCCACGTGGACTTCCCCTGCGCGATCCAGTCCGGACCAGCCGAGATAGGTCAGATCCGAGATTGCTGCAAACGGGGTCAGTGCGATGATATCGGCGATGTTCTCGGGAAACATCGAACGGATAGATTGCTGGGACAACATGGCCAAGCCTATGACCGGCAGTGACGAGATCTGCGCGGCCTCGGCGTTACGGGTATAGGCGGCGGTGACCAGGGCCAGGCTTGAGGCGATGACCAGCCCGGCGAGCATCGCCACGCTAAGCAGCAGGAAGTTTGTGGGGGCGCTGCCGGAGAGAATGCCGATCACGGTGGCGAAGGCAAGGAAGGACAATAGCGTGACGATGGCACCAGGTGTGCAGATGGCCAGGATGATGTTGACGTCCGTGGCTTCACCAGTTCGCAGTCGCTTGAGCACGCGCTCATCGCGGCGTGTGGCCACCATGGACAACACCGAGTAGAACTGCACGAATGTCAGGGAGATCAGGACGAAGATTTCCATGCTCACTGCGGCCGGGAAGTTTGCCGGAAAGTCCTCGGCGATGGCTGCGTAGAGCGCGTACATGGTGCCGGCGAATCCGGCCGGAAAGACCAGGCTCATAAACAGCAGCGTGGGGTTGCGGAAGAATTGTTTCGTTTCGGCTTTAGCTAACGATGAGGTGCGGGAATAGTTGGTGGATGTGGTTTCTGGGGTGCGGGTTTGGGTGGTCATGATTACTGGTCCTTTCCTGCGATGTCGAGAAAGACTTGTTCGAGGCTGGCGACATCGGCGCTGAAGCCGTCAAGGGTGAGGTTGTTGTCCTCGGCCCAGTGGAGAATGGTGAGAACGTCTGCTTGGAGGTTGTCGGTGCTGATTGCGATGGCGTTGCCGTCCCGGGTGATGGCTGTGCCCGGCAGATCTGGCAGAGGGGCTTCCGGTGCCCGGAAACTGATGCGAGCACTCGAGTACTCGGCAATTTCCGAGAGTGTTCCCTCGATGTGGATGGAGCCCTTATGCATGATGGAAATGCGGTCGCACAGGTACTCGGCTTCTTCCAGGTAGTGAGTGGTAAGGACCATGGTCACGCCTTCGGATTTAAGTTCGCGGAGCAGGTTCCACACGTTGCGGCGTGACTCCGGGTCGAGGCCTGTGGTGGGTTCGTCGAGGAAGAGCAGGCTGGGGTTGCCCACCAGCGCGCAGGCGAGGTCGAGGCGGCGCTTTTCTCCTCCGGAGAGCATGCCCACTTTGATAGTGAGCCTGTGGGCGAGGCCGACTCGGTTTAATACCTCGTCGATAGGCAAAGGCGACGAGCACGTGCCCGCCCACATGGTCATGGTTTCTTGAACCGTGAGCTGGCTGGGCAGGCCGCCGTCTTGCAGCACGATGCCCGTTTGGCGGCGGACGTCTTGGCGCTGCGTGATGGGATCCATGCCGAGGACCGCGACGCTACCGGCGGTAGGAGTGGCAAGGCCTTCAAGGATTTCAAGCGTGGAGGTTTTGCCCGCGCCGTTGGTGCCCAGCAGGCCGTAGACCTCGCCGCGCGCGACGGAGAAATCGATCGCGTCGACGGCTGTGTACGTTTTCTTCTTGGTGCCGTAAGTGCGGGTCAGTCCGCGGACAGTAATGACGTCGGTGGAGTGCGTGTCGGTGGGTGTGCGTTGCGTTGCTGTTGCCGTGTTCATGAGAGCGCCTTTCAGTGGACTTTTTCTGTGCTACTTCCACTATCTCGGGAAGATAAAAGTCCAGGTAGAGCTATTCGTCATGAAGCGATCTTGGCATTGTCACCAAAACCCCATGACAAATGTCATGGGGTGGCGGGAAGGCTCTTTGAATTTACCGGGATTAGGAAGAAGCCACAGCAGGCTTGAAGGCTGGGCGCTTTGCCTCGTAGGCCTCGATCGCGTCTTCCTCGCGCAGGGTCAGGCCGATGTCATCGAGGCCCTCCATCAGGCGCCAGCGGGTGTAGTCGTCGATCTCGAAGGTGTAGGTGTTCTCACCCACGGTGACGGTGCGGTCTTCCAGGGACACGGTGGCCTCAAGACCTGGCTCTGCTTCGAGTTGCTTCCAGATCAGCTCGATGTCGGACTCGCTCATGATGCCGGCAAGCAGGCCGGCCTTGCCGGAGTTGCCGCGGAAGATGTCGGCGAAGCGTGGGCTGAACACGGCCTTGAAGCCGTAGTCCATCAGCGCCCAGACGGCGTGCTCCCGCGAGGAACCGGTGCCGAAGTCAGCGCCAGCGAAAAGCACGGAACCGTTCTTGTATGGCTCCTGGTTAAGAACGAAGTTTTCGTCCTTCTTGCGCCAGTTGGCGAACAGGCCGTCTTCGAAGCCGGTGCGGGTGACGCGCTTGAGGTATACAGCTGGGATGATCTGGTCGGTGTCCACGTTGGACGACTGCAGTGGCACGCCAACGCCAGTGTGAGTGGTGAATTTCTCCATGGTCTCTCTCCTATTGGTTGGGGTGATTTACAGGTCGGCCGGGCTGGACAGGTGGCCGGTGATGGCGGTTGCGGCTGCGACCAGCGGCGAGACCAGGTGGGTGCGGCCCCCTGGTCCCTGGCGACCTTCGAAGTTACGGTTCGAGGTGGACGCGGAGCGCTCGCCTGGCTTCAGCTGATCCGGGTTCATGCCCAGACACATGGAACAACCAGCGGTACGCCACTCGGCACCGAATTCGGTAAAGATCTTGTCCAGGCCCTCTTCTTCTGCCTGCTGCTTGACCAGCGTGGAGGAAGGAACGACCAGCATGCGAGTGCCGTCTGCGATCTTCTGGCCCTTGACCACCGAGGCGGCTTCGCGCAGGTCCTCGATACGTGCGTTGGTGCACGAACCCAAGAACACGGTGTCGATCTTGATGTCGCGCAGCGGGGTGCCGGCCTTCAGATCCATGTAGGCCAATGCCTTCTCAGCCGCGGCCTTAGCCTGATCGTCGCCGAAGGACTCAGGGTCCGGCACGGTCTCAGACAGTGGCAGGCCCTGGCCTGGATTGGTGCCCCAGGTAACAAATGGGGTCAGCGCGGAGCCGTCAATGTCGACGACGGTGTCGAATTCCGCGCCTTCGTCGGTAGGCAAGGTCTTCCAGTACGCCACTGCCTCGTCCCAGTCCTTACCCTTAGGTGCGAACTCGCGGCCCTCGACGTAATCAAAAGTCTTCTGATCAGGTGCAACCATGCCGGCGCGGGCGCCTGCCTCAATGGACATGTTGCACATTGTCATGCGGGCTTCCATGGACAGCTTCTCAATGGCCTCGCCGCGGTACTCGATGATGTGGCCCTGGCCGCCGCCGGTGCCAATCTTCGCGATGATCGCCAGAATCAAGTCCTTGGAGGTCACGCCCGGCTGCAGTTCACCGGAGACATTAATGGCCATGGTCTTAAAAGGCTTCAGCGACAAGGTCTGGGTAGCCATGACGTGCTCAACCTCAGAGGTACCAATACCCATTGCGATTGCGCCGAAGGCACCGTGGGTAGAAGTGTGCGAGTCACCACAGACAATGGTCATGCCCGGCTGGGTAATGCCCAGCTGCGGGCCAACGGTGTGCACGATGCCCTGCTGCACATCGCCCATGGGGTGCAGGCGCACGCCGAACTCAGCACAGTTATTACGCAGGGTTTCCACCTGGGTGCGCGAAGTAGCCTCGCGGATCTCCAGCAGCGAGCCCTTGACAATGCCCTCGGTAGGAACGTTGTGATCCTCGGTGGCCAGGTGCAGCTCTGGGTGGCGCATCTTGCGGCCAGTCATGCGCAGTCCGTCGAAGGCCTGCGGGGAGGTCACTTCGTGGAGCAGCTGGAAGTCAATGTAAATCAGGTCTGGTTCGCCGTTTTCGCCCTGCTTAACAACGTGGTCGTTCCAGACTTTCTCTGCCAGTGTCAATGGCTTGTCCGCCATGTTCCCCTCCTTGATTACCTCACCCAGTTTCCCATTAAGTGAGATGCTATTATCCGGTATATGGGAAAGTATAGCGTAGAATCCGGAATTCAGGTACTAGATCGTTCAATCTCGATCCTGCACGCCGTCTCCAGCGGGTCAAAAACCCTCGCCGAACTGTGCGAGACCACAGGAATCCCCCGCGCCACCACCCACCGCCTGGCCACCGCCCTTGAGACTCACCAGATGCTCATCCGCACGTCAGACGGCAAATGGGAGGTCGGCCCCACCCTCAACCGACTGGCAGGTACCGCCCCATCGCGCCTGATCTCCATCGCATCCCCGATCATGGCCAGGCTCGTGGACACCACCGGCGAATCCGTCCAGCTCTACCAACTCACCGGCCACACCCGCACCTGCATCGCCGCCCAAGAACCACCGATCGGCCTCCAAAACACGGTCCCCGTCGGCTCACAACTGCCGTTAACTCACGGTTCGGCCGCCCGCATCTTCGCAGCATTTAGCTCGCTTCACGACGAGCCCTTCTCCCCCTCCGACCTAGCCGCAGTTCGCGAGTCCGGCCTAGCCGAGTCCATCGGCGAGCGCGAAGTAGGCCTGGCCAGCGTTTCGGCCCCCATCTTTGATTCTTCCGGGGCCTTGGTTGCCGCCCTGTCTGTTTCTGGCCCGGCCGAGCGCCTGCGCCCCTCGCCCGCCCAGTGCTGCGGCAAGGAACTGAGCGAGGCCGCCGAGCTGGTTTCGGCGGGCTTATAGGGAATTTTATTCACGGCGTTAGATATTGACGACGCTTCAACATAGTGCACAAAAGTCGACGTAAACAGTCCATTTGCCCAACGTCACCAATATTGGGCCTTTGAGCAAAAGCGGCACCCCACAAAGAAGTCTGAATTTAATAGACAGAATGGTATAGTTTCGGAAAGATTAGCGCGGACCTAGCGGTCTAAAAACTTTTTGAGGAACCTTTCAAACTATGCCACTTTCAACACCTTCCATCGCCCTCATCGGCCTTGGACCCCGCGGCGTATCCACGCTGGAGCGCCTCATTGCACGCCTAAATACAGTGGAAAACCCGCCAGAGCGCCTCGAGCTGCACCTGATCGACGACGCACAACACGGCGGCGGAAAAGTCTGGGACATTAACCAAACCAAGGCGCTGTGCATGAACACCTTCGCCCACGGCATGACGCTCTTTGCCGAGCCGGGCGCCAGCGTCGAGGCTCCTGTTGTCGAAGGCCCTACCATCTATGAGTGGGTCCGCCTCCACCTCGGCGATACCTCCGAGGTCTCCCCTGAGAAGCTGGCCTTCGTCGAAAAGCATCCGCTTGAACCCGAGGTCAACGAGCGCTTCAGCGACGAAGAACTCCAGGCGATCCACCCCGAGTCCTACCCACCGCGCGCCCTGTACGGCTATTACCTGCTCTGGTTCTTCCACTCCATTCTCAAAGATGTCCCGGAGTGGGTCACGGTTATCCAGCACAAGGCGCGTGCGACCAAGACTGAGTCTGTCGACGACCACGATCTAATCACCCTGGACAACGGCGAGGAAGTCACTGCCTCTGCCACGATCGCGGTAACCGGCTGGCAAAACCAGGGCTTAGGTGAGCAGGAAAAGTGGATCAAGAAGACCTTAGAGGCTCACGAAAACCTCAAGTGGATTCGCGCCGATAACCCCATTGAGCAGGACATTGACTCCATCGAGGCTAATGAAAGTGTACTGGCGCGCGGACTTGGCATGGGATTTTTCGACGTTTTGATCATGACCACCGTCGAGCGCGGGGGCCAGTTTGTCGAGGACGAAAACGCCTCCGGCGGAGTGCGCTACATTCCCACTGGCAAGGAACCTACCTTCTACGCCAGCTCGCGCCGCGGCTATCCATTCATGCCGCAGTCCGATGATGGCGGGCTGCCTCCTGCAGCTGAAATCCCACGGCTGAAGAAGGTGGTTGCGCAGCTTTCGTCGCGAAGCGGAAAGCGTTCCATCGACTACGACGTGGAGGTCTGGCCGGCCGTGCTGCGCGACGCGTATCACGCGTATGTGAAGACGCTGGCGCGCGTAGAACCGGAGGCACTCAAGGCCGACCTGGACACGATCGTTGCAGCTATCGACGACGCCGAGGTCGACGCCAGCGTGGTTTTCAACGGCGTGACTGCCATGGACGATGTGATCACCGAGTACACCACGAAGCGCTTTTCCTTGCTGCGTTGGCTGCACCTGATTCCGGCAACTTTTGACAATACTGAGGAACTGACCGCCTACCTTGTCCAGCGCATGCAGGAGGATTTGAGCGACGCCGAGGGCGGACTAGACAGCCCTGTCCGTGCTGCGTTGTGGTCGATCGGATTCTCGCGTAAGCCAACGCAGGTACTCGGTGCGGAAGGTCGCTACACGGTGGAATCGCGGCACCACATGTTCGACAAGGCGATTGCGCTGGGTCAGCTGGCGTGCTCCGGACCGCCGATCTTTAGAACGCGCCAGCTGCTTGCGCTCGTCGATGCCGGGATCGTGCGCTTCATCGGCGCACATCCTTTCCTCGATACCGACCGTCACACCGGCGAGTGGACCATGAGTTCGCCGTCGTCGGGCGGGGTGCGCTATAAGGGCACCACGCTTCTCGACGCGTGGGTGAACAAACCCGATATTCGCCGGAAACCCGTGGATGCCTTCACCCTGAACCTGGTAGATAGCGAGCGCGTGCGTCCCTTTACCGATCTGGCGAAGGACGGCACTGAGCTGCCGACGGGTTCTGTGGACCAGCACCCGGTGACTCGTCGGGTGATCAATCCCGACGGTGAGCAGGACCCACGTCTGCACATGGTGGGCATTCCGGCGCACTCGCAGTACCCGGACACCACGATCTCGCCGCCGATCCCCGGCACGGATCCGTGGTTTATCCAGGAGACTGACAAGGCAGCGAACAGTGCGGTTACTGTTGCACTCAGTTCAGTTTCTGCGAACCAAGCGGTCTAGCAATTTAATTCAACCCGGACTATGGTGAACACCGTAGTTTCACACTCAGCTTTCAAGGAGCATATAAATGTCTGATCTGACGCCAAACCACAACGACGGCGAAGTTCTGGAGCCAATTGACAAGGACAAGCTGGCATCGCTTGCCCAGAAGAACATTGACAATCCAGAGGGCGGCCGCCGCACCATCAAGACGCACACCGAGGCTGACGGTCTTTTCCGCAACTACACCCAGATCCGCGATCTGGAGCCGGTTTTGGTTTCCGAGCCACCAGCATTGCTTGGCGACGATTCCGCGCCGAATCCAACCGATACCGCGCAGGCCGGCCTTGCTGCATGCATCTCGGTGGGCATCCAGGCTATTGCTACCAACCGTGGTGTGAACCTGACCAAGATCAACATTGACATCGAGAGCGACATTGACATCTCCCCTACCTGGGGCGTTGGCGACCTCGGCGAGCACAAGCGTCCAGGTGTTTCCGATGTGCGCGTTTCCGTTGACTTGGACGGCGACGCAGACCGCGAGACCCTGCAGAAGATCGTGGATGACGCAATCCAGTGGTCGCCAGTGGTGAACACCTACACCCGCCCAGCGAACCTGACCCACAAGCTGGTCTAGTTCCCGCGCGTTTCATCCCGGTTGCTCGAAATTGGTTTTCGAGCAACCGGGTTTTGTTTTCGAGCATCCGGTACGCCAAGGGCTAGTGTTGAGCGATATGAAGAAGATCTGGACTTTAACCGCAGTCACGCTTCTCGCCGCTGGGGCCCTCACCGCGTGCGGATCCCAACCTGCCCAGGAGACGGCAGCCCCTACTCCCATAGAAGTGACGTATCACCACTACGTTGCCCTCGGCGATTCCTACGCGGCCATGGGTTCATTCAGCGGAGACACCACTGGCCCAGAAGCCTGTGTGCGCTCGGTTGACAACTACCCCACCCTGATTAGCCAACACGACCGCGTCGAAGTTACCGATGACGTCACCTGTTCTGGCGCAACAACAGAAGATATTTTGGCGCCGAGTGGCGAAGGCGCCGACATGATTGCACCTCAGGCGGACGCGCTCACTCCAGAAACGGACCTAGTCACGGTTACCATCGGCGGCAACGACATCAATTTCCCCGTCTTCGCCGACTGTTTCCAGGATGCCCTTCTGTCCGGAACCCATTCGGATTGCTCGGAAGAGTACGACAACGCCGAGCTGCTAGCTAATATCGACGAAAACCTGTCCAACGTCTACACCACCATTGCGGAGCGTTCACCCAACGCCTACGTGTACGTCACCGGTTACTTGCCGCTGCTCAATGCCGAAGGCGAGTGCCCAGATGCCTACTTCGTCTCCCCGCAGGACCGCGCCTGGGCCGTAGATCTGACGAATCAGCTCAACGAGCACGTAGCGAAGGTCGCAGCGGACCATGGGTGGGCCTATGTCATGCCGGCTAATGCGCAAGACCACACAGTCTGCGCCGCACCCGAGGACCGGTGGACCGACGTGACGGGCATCGAAACTGATACCTACCCGATGCACCCGACCCCACTCGGCCAGCAGGCTATGGCCGACGCGATCATGGAAAAGATCTAAAATCCACCGGTGATTCCAGGCAATGAAAAACCGCATCCACGGGGGTTGTGGATGCGGTTTTCTGAACCCGTCTGAAAGGAACGGACTCTACTGCGAAGCTAAGTCATCTTGCGGAGGTTTCTCTAATCCGGGTTCGTGCTTACCCGTAACTACGTCCGCGGTTTCATAAGTGGGTGACGTGCATATATACAGTGGAGTTCATTCGCTATTCAAATCTTCAGGCAGCTGATACCTTTGGTATTTCTCGGGCGTAAGCTCCGTAACTTCTCGCATACCTAGCGAATCAGAAGTTTGGATTATGGCTATGCCGCGATCAGCCCTCGGCGTACCGGGTGCTCAGCTTGGCTGAAATAAGTGTTGTCACTTACTGCCATCTAGTCTCCTTTCGGCCTCTTGGTTCAGGTGCACGATGTCTAGGCTCTACCCTGCTTTACATGTGTTGCGGGGGGCTTTGACTTCGTACTTCTGACTTTAGGCTGCACTTTGTGCGAAGGGAACCAATTTCCCCAATCACACCACTGGTTATAACCCACTCGCTTCAATAGCGTGTGCTTATCGAGGCGATTGACCATTCCGGTAGGGGTTATCCTTAGCTTGCTTCGCAAAGAATTCTGCAGGCACTACGCAGTTTTTCTTATACGCTTTGGCATGTGAATCCACGGCTGGGCTTCTCGAGAGCCAGCCGTAATTGCAAGCTGCTGCGCCTTTGTACGCCTACGCGCGTTCATTCCCATCCACACCGTCGGACCGAGTAGGCAGACAAATATGACCCACATAATCCAAAAGCGGACACCAAAGAATGTCGAGCCCAGACCCGCAAAGCTTACACCGAGCATGACCAATGCCACCGCTGCCCACCCAAAGTGTGATCCAAAGGTCCGCAGACTATCCGGAGAGGCTAAGTCGCCTTTTGCGGTGACTGCATATTTCAATTTTCGACGAAGCACTGCCTGGAAGCCTGCCCGCACGTATACAGGGATGCACATCAACTGCAGGAGCATGCCTGAAAGTCCCAGGTCCTTGCGCTCGTGTTCGACGAGATTGAAACGTCGCAGCCAGAAGAAGAACCCCAGCGTCGAAGTCATGGACAGCACCCAGAAGATTAACCATTCGGTCATTGGGCGACCGTGAACAAATCCAGTTAAGTAAAGTCCGGTCAGAATAATGCTAAGCACCCAGGTCAATGCGACCGACGGGTAAAAGGATTGCAACATGACAAACATTCCCGCTTGGTTCTTGGGCATTTTCCTCAAGGTACGTGGCGAGTGTGCGATGGCAATATCCCAGATCCCATAGGCCCACCGTTGTTGTTGAGAGAAGTAGTCGCTAAAGGTTGTAGGACCCTCGCCAACAGACAAGATATCCGGGGTATATACGCCCTTCCACAATTCCCCGGCTTCATTCTTTGTGCTAAAAAGCGCCATTGAGGTGAGGTGGTCTTCGATGATGTTGTCGGCATAGCCTCCTACATCGCGAAGTGCTTGGGTGCGGATGAGGTGATTGGTGCCAATCAACAGAGGGGCATTTAAGCCGTTTGCACCGCGCTGGATCACGCCATGGAAAATATAGGACTGGACGGCACTGGCGTGAGCAATGAAGGATTCCTTAATGTTTCCGTAGACCTGAGGCGCAACCACGAAGCCTACGGAAGGATCAGCGAAGTAGCCCAGGCTGCGTTCAAGAAATTCCGGTGAAGGGACGTGGTCTGGGTCCATCTGAGCAACGATGTCATATTCATGACCGTGCGCCGCGTGGAAGCTGTTCAAATTCCCGTGCTTAGTTTTCGCTTTAAATTGTCCGCTGGGCTGGTTCCACTCTTCAATATCCTTTCGCGAAAAATGGTGGATTCCATTTTCCTGACACCAACGAGCGATGTAAGGTTCGTTGCCTTCGTCGAGAAGCCAAACGTCAACAGAACCGCCCTCGTAGCGAATCTCCTTCATCGCAAGGAGCGTCTTCGCAACTAAGTCAAAGGGTTCCTTCCCAGGCACGATAGTTGTATGCACGGCAACGCGAAGTCCTGGGACGGGCTTCATTGGCACGGGATCATGTGCATGTCGGGCAAAAATCCACAGAGTCACTGATTGGAAAATGCGGATCAGCTCGATCAAAGCCATGAGCACAGCCGCGACAATGACTAGCGGGGATGGATTCACTGCTGCACCGAATGCGATCCACCCTAGTAGGGCGAGGCTGGTGATCAGCATGATCAGGCCCCAGATATGTAGACCGACGCGGGTTCGGCCATTAAGAACTCGGCGGTATGTGACTTTGGTTGAATTGCGAAGTGTTCCGGTGAGGTCGGTTGAATTTTCGTAGGAGATGCGAGCAACAGAGTTAGCCATTTTCAATGCCTTAGATAAGGAAATGTGACCCGCAATTAAGATTCCAGCGTTTCAGGCACACATTCGGTGACGTGACAACATATAAATGTATACACGTCAACAATTAAAAATACAAACTTAAAATTTATAAGAAATTTAATTTATGTCGGATCTTCCGGACTTTTGGAAGAAGGGGAAAGAAAAAGACCCAAGCTTAATAGCTTGGGTCTATACTTTGGTACCCCGTACGGGATTTGAACCCGTGTTACCGCCGTGAGAGGGCGACGTCCTAGGCCGCTAGACGAACGGGGCGCGCTCGCTTTGTTTGCGACTCGTTAACAATAAATGAACAATGCCCAATGATACAAATCACCAGGTAACCCCCTATTTAGTCAGACCTAAATCACTGCACTACTGAATAGTAGTGCTAGGATGATTTACCGAAGGGGAGTAGTTCACACCCACATTTTCAGTGGCGATGAATGGTCGACATCCTGGCGAAGTTTTCGCCCGGCCAATCAGTCCGTACAAACGGGCGAACGAGACCTTCTATCCAATCCCGCGCTTGGGTAGACACTGCCCCAGCCCTGAAATAGAAGGCTTCATCATGACTACTACGTCAGTTGATTCAGAATCCCATAAGAAAGAGCAGAAAATCGTCGAAAGATTTATGCTCCTGTCCATCGCCGCGGCCATTGTCACCATTGTGCTCAAGTTCGCAGCCGCAGTACTCACCGGCTCGGTCGGCTTCCTTTCGGATGCGCTGGAATCCGGCGTCAACCTGATCGCAGCAGTTGTCGCGTTCATTGCCATCAGGATTGCAGCCAAGCCTGCCGACGACAACCACAACTTCGGCCACGGCAAGTCTGAGTACGTTTCAGCCCTGGTCGAGGGCGCAATGATTTTCGTTGCTGCCGGCATGATCATCTACACCGCGGTTGAGCGCCTGTTTAACCCACAACCACTTGAGCAAGTGGGAATCGGTTTAGTTCTGTCCATCGCGGCTGCACTGGTCAACCTCCTCGTGGGGCAAGCGCTCATCCGGGGCGGCAAGAAGTATCGTTCCGCTGCTCTCAACGCAGACGGCCACCACCTGATGACAGATGTGTGGACCACAGTCGGCGTCGTCGTCGGCATCGCCGCGGTGGCGCTGACCGGTTGGACCTGGCTCGACCCAGTCATTGCACTGCTTGTTGGCATCAATATCATGTGGACGGGTTACACGCTGCTCAAATCGTCGTTAAGCAACTTGATCAGCGAAGCGCTACCTGCGGAAGACGTGAAAGTCTTGAACGAAGTGCTGGACAAGTTCGGTGCCGAGAAGGGCGTGACCTTTCAGCCTGCTCGTACGGTGGCGTCGGGTCGTCAGCGCCTGATCTACGTGATCATGAACGTTCCCGGCGAGTGGACCGTAGAGCACGCACATGATCTTGCCGACGAGTTGGAGGCCGCAATCCTCGAGGCACTGCCCAAGTCCGAGACGTTGATCCACACGGAACCGGCGAAAATCACGGTTTAACTAGGATTCCTCGAGGCGACGCAGGTGCTCCCGCAACTCCTCGGGGAGTTTCGCAAACCAGGCGTCTTCCTCGCCTGGTTCCATGAGCAAGCGGCCATATTCGGTCATGTTCGCGCCCTGGATGTCGTTGAGGTAGACCATCATCTCGGTTGACGCAATGCCAAGAATGTCGGCGATCTCGTTGGTAAGGCGGAGCAGGAGTTTCTCCTTCTGCTCGGTGGCGCGGCCGCTGCGAATGTCACCGCGAACCCACACTTGGCTCGCTGGGGCGGGCTGACCGCCCAGGAAGTGCGAGTCCGGCGCAATTTCAGTGAAAATCACCTGGACAAGAAACCGAGGCGCTTTGGCTTCCTCGTGGTGAGCGGCTGTGATGCATTCGGCAATTCGGCGCTTCGCCTCGCTTGAGATCGTATTCGGCTTTGACCAGACGGTATAAGTGGGCATTGATACTCCTTGGCTGACGTGGATGCTGATTTCCGAGCGTAGACCGAAACCCAAGTTTCTGGAGTACGAGCCATTTGATCTTCGATGCCGATAGACTTGAGGGGTAAATTCCTTAGTCGGTGATGCTGAGGAAATCGTTCAAGTAAGAAACGGTGTAAAACATGCTTGACTTTGTAAAACGCTCAGGAACTCTCCTCATCGGATCCGGCATCATTGCCATCATTTTTGGCATCGTCGCGCTGGTCTGGCCGACAGAAACAGTCCTTGCCCTAGTCATGCTCTGGGGTGCGTACGCCCTCATCGATGGCATCCTCTCCCTCATCTCGGCTTTCCAACCGGCAGGACGTCCGGCGCGTGGCTGGCTGATTGTGATGGGAATTATTGGCATCATCGCTGGCCTGCTCGTTCTCTTCCGGCCTTTTGAAAGCGCGGTCGCGATCGCGTGGATTCTTGGCATCTGGCTGATCTTGCGTGGCATCATCGGGCTGATCGCAGCCTTCGGGCCTGTCACGATGGGCTCGCGCTGGGCGATTGGTATCAGCGGTGTTCTTTTCATCATCGCTGGCATCCTCTTCATTGCGAACCCAGGTAGCGCCGCCGTCGGTGTCGCAGTCTTCCTCGGCTTGCTGGCACTTGGTTGGGGCATCTTCCAGCTCATCAGTGGCATTCAAATCCGCAATGAGGCGAAGAAAGCCCAAGACAACACTCACAACCATTAAACCCCAGCAGTTGCAGGAGTGCGTGGCCTCCCAGACAATGAGGCCATGCACATTGAGCAGCAGCACCTCAATCCCCTCTTGCAAACCCTCCGCATTGCATTTGTCGCAGTGCCTGACGCTGAATCTGTGACAATCCGCCTCAGCTACGGTCAACGAAACCATGGTTTCCAGCTCTGGTGCGAAGATGCACAAGGAAACCGCCTCGAGCATTCAAATAGGCTCTATCCACTTGTTCGCGAACCCGTCAAAGCACTTCATGTTGCTCTCGCCCCCAAGGAGCAGGTGACAATCGCGGTGACATTGGATGTCGACGGCTATTGGAAAGTCGCATCCGTGCCTGGTAATCCCAAATATGTAGTGCTCCGCGACCTTCCTATCAACGATGCGCCGCAGGTTCTTCCGGAGCCTTCACAAGAACGTATCGACGAGCTCACGTCTCTCTGGGACAGCCACTCCCAGTTCTACCGATCCTTTGGTGTCGCTACTGACCAGCAACTCGACGAGCTCTCTCACGTTCTCGGTCAGCCCGTACCTCCCGAATTGGCAGCGCTCTTGCGCTTGTCCAATGGCCCGGAGCTCATCTCTTTCGACAACGTCGAGGAGGAAAGCTTAACCGGGGACTGGTCCTTGTCGAATACGGAAATCATCGAAAGGGATTACACCAACACTGCCGACGTGGCGCTTTACCCACCCTACAATAACGTCGGATACACGAACGGGTTAGAAGGAGCTACTCAGCTTCGCCAAAAACACCCCGGATGGATCCCTTTCGCCAACGATTACGGCGGAAATTACTTGGCCATCGATACTGTTCCCGGGCCCAACGGAACCCCGGGGCAAGTAATTACCTTCGGCGACGATGAATACGACGGACCTACACTGATCGCGGACTCACTGATCGATTACATTGCTGGTCGCTTGACGCCTGAGATCAAGCCGCCGAATCGAAAGTTCACTGTAAAACCAGAAGATCACTTCGATCCGGCCAGCATTCCTTTTGGCACGCAAGAACTGACAATTGGCGGTCAACCCCTAGTTCGGGTGAGCGATTTGGCTGGCCAGAGTCCGTTTAGTCTTTGTCTTTACACATCGGAGAAGATTGATCTCAACGGAATAGCCGATTTCCCACTGCAAGAGCTTCGTCTTTCCGACATCGAAGACGTAGACCTTACGCCACTGGCTAACCACCCCACACTCAGGATTCTCAAGCTTCGAGACCTCCGAACCGTCCACGGCACAGACATCTTGGCCGAGCTCCCTGCCCTTGAAACAGCAAATCTTGAATCAATGGACGAGTCAGTCGAGTGGACGATTATTCGCGCCTTGTCGCTAAACACAACACTGGCACTGGTCGATTTCGGACAGAGCACAAAGCTCAGCGTCGAGGAACTGAACCAACGTGCGTTGGCTCTCGCATCCGGCGACGCACCCAAGCTCTTAACCGAAACTGGACGCATCTAACTCGATTTCCCCCGGAACTCGAAAACGGCGTGATAGACCCCACGGGCAAAGCCCTCAGGGCTAGGACCTCGAAGTTTTACACTTAAGTTATGAAACGCACGTGGAAAACGCTGCTCATCATCATCGCCTGGTTCCAAGCTATTTCAACACTTATCGGCTGGGCCACACTCGTATTTATTCCGCACATCTATGCCCCTGCTTTAGATCCCACGCTTTTTGCCGGGCAATATTTGCTTGCCAGTTTTCTGCTCGGCGTCGTCGTTGGTGGCTGGCAGTGGGCGGCCATCATTGTCGGCTGGAAATGGCCGCAGCGGTTCGCGCTCGCGCACTTGGCGGCTGGTTTCGTCATGGTCTGCTGGATCTTCGGCGAATGCTGGGTACTGAACGGATTTGGTTGGGCTCACGCGCTGTGGGGAGGGGTCGGCTTGCTCCAGGTCACTTTCGTCGCCGCCTATTTGGGAGTGCTCAATCCGGAGAAGGTCCCTGCAACAGCCTAAACCCAAAACAAGGAATTTGAACATGCTCGGCCGAGTTATCGGTACGATTTCTTAGTGCAAAACATCAAAGGGGCGACTCTGCCCTATCTGCGCTCCTTCCACCCAGCAGGTTTAGTTGGAGCCCTCCTATTTTTCACTTGGTCGCTCACCCCGTCGCTGCTGCCCCGGATGTGGTATTTCCAGGCGCTGGCCACTGCAATCAGCATGGCCATCGGCTATGGCCTCGGAGTTCTCGTTGCCAAGATACTCCGCTGGTCCGGTGTGAAAGTGATGCCCTCCCCGCAGGTACGAAAGATCGGCTGGTGGACCCTGGCCGTGGCCACAATTGTGCTCATTCCCCTCTTCGGCATTCTCGGTGCCCAGTGGCAGCGTGAAACCAGAGAGCTCGTCGGGGTGGAAACGGAGGCACGGAGCTTTTATATCCTTGTCGTCATCATCGCTTTCGCTCTGGCTGCGTTGTTCATCCAGTTGGGACGAGGTATTGGCGCGCTTACTGCGAAGATCATTAACTGGGGAGCCAAGCACGTGCCGCGTCCCGTTTCACGCCTGACAACGGTGGCGGTGCTTGTCATCGTCGTAACGCTTTTTGCCGACGGAGTCCTGCCGAACCTGATCGTGCGCGCGATGGAAAGCTCCCAGGTTGCCGTGAATTCGAAAACCCGCGAAGGTATCGTGCAACCCGCAGGCGAACCGCTGCGCTCGGGTTCGGATGAATCGCTGCAAAGCTGGGATTCGCTGGGGCGCGACGGGCGTTCTTTCGTTGCCTCTGGCCCACGAGCACAAGACATCACTGCAGTTACTGGGCAGGAAGCGATCGAGCCGATTCGGGTGTATGCGGGTCGACAGTCAGCGGATACGCTGGAGGAAATCGCGGACAATGTCGTCGCCGAAATGCATCGCACCGGGGCTTTCGAGCGTGGCACCATCGCCGTTGTGACCACGACAGGGCGCGGTTGGGTAAACCCGGCGGGTGCCGATTCCCTGGAATACATCACGGCTGGCAACTCGGCAATCGCATCGATGCAGTACAGCTACTTGCAAAGCCCGCTGGCGTTTATGGCTGACCGAGAGACTCCCCTCGAGGCGGGCATTGTGCTGCTAGATAAGGTCCAGGAGGCGATGACCACCATTCCCGAGGCCGACCGGCCACGTCTGGTGGTCATGGGCGAAAGCCTCGGCGGATATGGCGCCCAAGGTGCGGTTGGTTCGAAAATGAACCTCATTGAAACCCTCGACGGCGCGCTGATCATCGGTAATCCGCATTTCTCCCAGCCGTGGCAGCGCCTCACCGAACAGCGCGACGCGGGCTCGCCCGAGCGCCTCCCAGTGATTGACGGCGGAGAGAATATCCGGTTTGCTGCGCGCGGGGAAGATCTTTCGCTTCTCGACGATTGGGCAACGCCTCGGTTCGTCTACTGGCAGCATGCCTCTGACCCGATCGTCTGGTGGAGCTTCGACTTAATCTTGCACCGCCCCGATTGGCTGAAAGAAGAACTCGGGCCGGACGTGAACACGAATATGCGGTGGATGCCGTTTGTGACTTTCTGGCAGGTCACCGCCGATATGGCACTATCTACGGGCGTGCCAGATGGGTACGGGCACGCCTACGGGGCCGATGCGGTGGATATGTGGGCGGGAATTCTGGACGAACCGGGCTGGAGCCTAGAGCTCAGCGACCGAGTTCGCGCTGTTCTCCAGGATCCTGATCCAACTCTTGAACCCCTGGGCACCTACTACTAACCAGCTATTGCTGGCGCTCCAGGGTGCCGATTTCAGCGCCGGCCTCGTCGTAAAGGTGCAGCGTCTCGCGCTTCACCTCGGCGGTGGCAGCATTCGACAGCCAGGTGTCCACGCCTTCGCAGAACATCATGGTGGTGGCAAGTGGTGAAAGTTGGACGCGTTCGTCGTGAAGCTCCCAACTCCCGATGATCCGATTGCAACCGTCGGTGCCGCTCAGCGAGCCATCATCGGCGAGGGTCAGCTGTGGCTGCTGGGGTTCATTACTCCCCCAGTTGCCTTGTGGGGAACTTGCTTGGCTGGGCGAGCTGCATGCCGCAATCAACACGGCGGGCAAGAGTGCTGCTAGAAGCAGGACGGTTTTTGGTTTCATAGATTGAGCGTAGCCAAGCGGGCACCCTTCTGGTGGTGGTCGCGGGAATCTGCGCCTTCGACAAAGCCGGGGAAGAAGTCTGTCTTAATCTTGTGGCGGGAAACGCCAAGCTGCAGCAATACAGATTCAACGCTGTCGACCATTTGCTGGCTCCCCGAGATCATGAAGGTGCGGTTCTTCAAGTCCGGCACCGTGGCCTGAATAGTTGGCCCGTCGATGTGGCCGGTGCGTATATACGGAGTATCAATCTGGGAATGGGTGGGCTGGGAGTAGACGTAGGTCGTCGACAAGCCTAATTGGGTTCGTGCCTGTTCGAAGACGTCCGCATAGGCGATCTCGGAGGAGTTTTTCGCAGCGTAGAGGATGATAATGTCGCGGGGCTCGTTCATATCCAGTAGGTATTTCACCATGCTGCGAAACGGAGTCACGCCAATGCCACCCGCGATAAAGACCAACTTCTTGCGTTTATTACGGGGCAGGACAAAGTCGCCGGCAACGTGCGCCGCCACCATTGGGGTGTCATAGTTCATCGAGGCCATCGCTCGCTTGTAGCTGCTGCTGGGATCGTTGAACTTCACGCCGAGGCGCAGGTTAGGCTCGGTCGGCGAGGACGCGAGCGTAAAGTAGCGACGATTGCCCCTCGCATCAACGCCTGTGTGCGGAAGCGTCCACTCCATGTATTGACCGGGGCGATAGGACACCTTCCGATCAGTGACGAAGACGAAGTCCGCACTTGTAGCAGAGGTACCCACCCGCTGGATCAGGTGCGGGAACACGCGCACGGTTGCGTCCGTTAGCGTGGTGTATCTGTAACTGCCGGTGACAACCCTCATGAATGCACGAGGCGACCACCGCAGTACCTTTCGAATCAACTCCTACATCTCCTCGAAAGGGACACCACGATGGCCGCTGGCCCCCATTCTATCGACCCCACCACCTATCTCGACGACCTGCTGTCTCAAGCCTCCCCGGACCTGATGAGACAGATGCTCCAGGGCTTCATCAACCAGATCCTGTCCACCCAGGCCGACCAGATCTGCGGCGCCGAATACGCCACCACATCCGAGTCCCGCACCAACGTCCGCAACGGCTACCGCCACCGCGACCTCGACACCCGGGTTGGCACCATCGACGTCGCCGTGCCCAAGCTGCGTACCGGTTCGTTCTTCCCCGACTGGCTGCTGGAACGACGCACCCGGGCCGAACGGGCCCTGACCACCGTGATCGCCACCTGCTACCTCAAAGGTGTCTCCACCCGCAGGATGAACGACCTGGTCGCCAGCTTGGGGATCAACAACCTGTCGAAATCACAGGTGTCAGAGATGGCCAAAGACCTCGACGTCATGGTCGAGGACTTCCGGACCCGGCCCCTGGATACCGGACCCTACCTGTATGTTTCATGCGACGCGCTGACGATGAAGGTCCGTGAAGGCGGCCGCGTGGTCAAAACCTCCGTCCTGCTGGCCACCGGCGTCAATGCCGAAGGCTACCGCGAGTTACTCGGTATGCAGGTCGCCACATCCGAGTCTGTGGCCTCCTGGACCGGGTTCTTCCGCGACCTCAAGGCCCGGGGCCTGGATCAGGTGTACCTGGTCACCAGCGACGCGCACCTGGGCATCCAGCACGCCATCAGCGACGTCCTGCCCAACGCGTCCTGGCAGCGGTGCCGGACGCATTTTTCGAAGAACCTCTCCGGCCTTGTGCCCAAGACGCAGTGGCCGACATTGTCGGCGATGTTCCAGACGATCTTTCAGCAACCCGACGCCCAGGCTGTGTGGGATCAGGCACGGGAGGTGGTGGGCTTCTGTGAGCAGAAGTTCCCCCATGTCGCGGACTACCTCGAGGAGTCCCTCGATGAGCTGCTGGCGTTCACGAACGCGCCGAAGGCCGTGTGGACGAAGGTGTGGTCGAACAACCCGACCGAGCGGTTGAACCGGGAGATCCGCCGGCGCACCGATGTCGTCGGGATCTTCCCCAACCGCGACGCCGTCGTCCGCCTCGTCGGTGCCGTGTTGGCGGAGCAGCACGATGATTGGATCCAGCAGAAGCGCTACATGTCGTTGACGAGCCTGGAGCAGACGAAGGCGATGATGGCCAGCTCTGTGATCGACGCCAGGGAATCCACTCAGGAGGTTGCATGAGCCCGCGCCAGCATCGAGCTCGTGCCGGTCCCTGAGGTCGTCACGCTGCTTGTTTTATCGAAAGGCAGAAACACCACTCCCGCGGACTTGACCGTATTGACTTGGGCGTCCTGCGCAGCGATGGCTTCTTGCTTCAGGTACGGCATTGCCTGCTGATTGATGCGCACTGAAGCCGAGCGCGAATCCGGCGACTGCAAGAAGGTGACATCGGTGATGTTGCCACCCGTGATCGTGGCCTGGACCTGAACGGTGCCGTAGACCGCGTTCTCGGCACTACCCGTGTAGGTGCCGTCGGTGTAGGCGCCCGAGGAGGCAGTTGTGGTTGAAGGCGCTGCACTTGTGGTGCTCGAGGGTGCGGCACTTGTGGCACTCGATGGTGCCGTGCTGGTGGCAATCGGTTCGGATGCGGCTGTATTAATGGGTTGTTGTTGGGCGCGGATACCGTAGCTGTACGCCACAAGTGTGGACAGGACGCCGAGCCCGAGGATGAACTTCTTCATTCCCCAAATATTAAGAACCGGTCTTCTGGTTTGGCTTTGACCTTAATCCGGTTTGGCTGAAGATTAGCCATTAAGATCTTGGGGTGTATCAATTAGCAGAAGCTATATCCGCGTAGCTGCCGCCGGTGGCACGCAGCACGTCATCGGGGGCGATGATCAGCGACCAGCCGCGCCTGCCAGCGCTGAGATAGATCTCGTCTTGCAAGATCGCGGACTCGTCCAAGAACACGCGGTGCGAGTGCTTCTGCCCGATCGGCGAAATCCCACCAGCGATATAACCAGTGACCACCTGTGCGCGACTGCGATCCATCATCGCCGCATGCTTGCCACCGCCCGCCTTGGCCAATTGCTTCAGGTTTAAGGTGCGATTCGCCGGCACCACAGCAACAACATGTTCCCCATCAACCTCAGCCATCAGCGTCTTAAACACCTGCTCCGGCGGCACACCCATCACCTCAGAGGCATCGAGCGCGAAGCCTTTCGCCGACTTCGGGTCCGCCTCGTGGATATCCAGGCGGTAAGGGATCTGCTTCTCAGTCAACACTGCCAAGGCGGGAGTAGCTAAATGATCGTTGACTTTCTTTGCCATATTTTTCGATTCTAGCCACCGCGCGCCGGGCTAGATCACACCAGCCCACGGCGTATTTATTCGCCTATCCGGGTAATGTCATAACCATCGGTAATAAAACTTTTTGATTGCCGCATTATTTGTGAATCTGAAGATCATTAGCAACGATATTGCGCGCAGCAAGCTAGTCACCATCACCATGGTGCTCTTTGTCGCGGCCGCATCGGCCTTGGTCTCACTCGCCACGATTCTCACCATGAACCTCTCCGGCGCCATCGACTCACTCATGACGAACGCGCAAACCCCGCATTTCCTACAGATGCACACAGGTCCGCTCGATCGCGAGCGCTTAGAGCAATTTTCGCTTCACGACGACCGCGTGGACTCTTTTCAAGTCCAAGAGTTTCTCAACCTCGAGGGCAGCCAAATCTACCTCGGGGATGCATCGCTCTCTGACAGTGTGCAAGACAATGGCGTGGTCACCCAGAACCAGTCTTTCGATTTTCTGCTGGACCTCAATGATCAGCCGATTCACCCCGCCGACGGCGAGCTCTGGGTTCCGCTGGCCTACATGAAGGACGGCTCGGCTACTGTTGGCGAATCAGCCTCGATCGCAGGCCGCGACTTTGTTGTGGCTGGTTTCCTGCGCGACTCACAGATGAATTCCACGCTCTCGTCGTCGAAACGCTTTCTTATCAGCGACCGTGACTTTGCCGCCGTGCGCGAGGCCGGCACCGTGGAATACCTCATCGAATTTCGGCTGAAGGACGCGGCGGATCTGGGTGCCTTCGAGGCCGACTATGTCGCACGCGGACTGGAGGCGAACGGGCCGACGATCACCTATCCCCTGTTTCGGATGATCAATGCGCTCTCGGACGGCATGATGATTCTCATTCTGATTTCCGTGAGCCTCATGGTCGTGCTGGTGGCTTTTTTGTGTATTCGGTTTACTCTGCTGACCAAGATTGAACAGGATACCCGCGAGATTGGCGTGATGAAGGCAATCGGCCTGCGGATTCGCGATATCAAGCAGATCTACCTGGCGAAATACGTGGCGATTGCCGTGGCCGGCGCCCTGCTCGGCTACTTCCTGGCTCTGGCATTTCAGGGATCGCTGCGCGAGAATATCCGGCTGTACATGGGCACGAGCTCCCTGGACAAATACGCTCCGATTGTTGGTGTTGCGGGCATTCTCCTCGTACTGCTGGCGATTATTGCCTACGTCAATCAGGTGCTCAACCGGCTGCGGAAGATCTCGCCTACCGAGGCCATTCGCTTCGGCGAGGCGGCAGAGAAGGTCTCTCCCACTCGGGTACTGAAGCTGTCTCAGAACCGCGCGCTCAGTGTCAATGCCTTTCTCGGCGTGAAGGATCTGCTGACCAGGAAGAAACTGTACGTGACCCTGTTTTTGATCCTGATCATCTCCACGATCATCATGACGGTGCCGCAGAACATTGCAACCACCATGTCGGATAAGAGCTTCGTGCAATACCTTGGCATTGGCCAAAGCGACATCATTATTACCCTGCAGCAATCCGACGACATTGCCGGCGACACCGCGCAGATCGAGCAAGCAGTTGCCGCCGATCCCGAGATCGGCCGTTCCGTGGCGCTGTTGACCAAGTCCTATACAACGGAGACTGCCGGCCAGACCCAAAACATTCGGATCGAACTCGGCGACCACTCCGTCTTCCCCGTTGCCTATATTTCCGGCTCTGCTCCTCTCACTGATACCGACATTGCGCTTTCTACGATCAACGCCGACGAGCTGGGCAAGAAGGTCGGCGACACCTTGACCGTAACTATCCAGGGCCAACCCCGCGATCTTATGGTCTCCGGCATCTACTCCGACGTGACCAACGGCGGCAAGACCGCCAAGGCCAGCTTTACCGACAATCAGACCGACGTTCTGCGCGCCATGATGTATCTCAACACCACCGACCCAAACCTCATCGAGGCCAAGGTCAGCGCCCTGGAAAGCGAGTTCAGTTTTGCCAAAGTGGCCAGCGTGAACACGTACACCCAACAAATGTTCGGCGATACCATCGCGCAGATCAAGTCCATTTCTTATATTGCGCTGCTCGTAGCCATCGGCCTAACACTCTTGATCACTCTCCTATTCGTGCAGATGATCGTGGTCAAAGACCGCCGCGAGATCGCCATCTTAAAATACTGCGGATTCACCACAGCCGATATCACCGCGCAGTACCTCACCCGCACCCTTGGGGTCACGATTGTGGCAATCCTGCTCGGAATTGTGCTGGCAAACACTCTCGGTGCCTGGCTGGCCGGACTATTCTTGTCACAAATCGGCGCGACCTCCGTCCGCTTCATCACCAACCCGTGGCTGATCTACGCCGCCTACCCAGCATTCCTTGCCCTCTCCGTCATTTTCGCCACGATGTTGGGCATGCGCGCTGCCAAGCAGATCACAATTGCCAACAACATAAGGGAATAGCATGAGCACCAATATCATCGAGGCACGCAACATCCGGAAATCGTTTAGCAGCGACGGCGCCGAGAACCTCGTGCTCAACGACGTCTCGCTGACCATCACGCCTGGCGAATTCGTCGCCATCATGGGCCCATCCGGCTCCGGCAAGTCCACGCTACTCTTTGCGCTCAGCGGCATCGACGCGATCAATAGCGGAGAGGTGCTTTTCGACGACCACAACTTGGCCACCGCCTCAGAGAATGAACTCGCTGATCTACGCCGCGACGAGATGGGTTTCGTGTTTCAGCATCCCACGATGCTGAAAAACTTAAACATCTTGGACAACATCATCTTGCCCTCGATGAAGTCCAGGCGCTCGGACCGCGAGGCCATTGTCCAGGAAGCGCGCTCAATCATGGTTGATCTGGGCATCTCGCATTTGGAGGACCGCGAGATTACCCAGACATCCGGTGGTGAGCTGCAACGTGCCGAAATTGCGCGTGCTCTGATGGGCAGTCCGAAGGTGATCTACGGCGACGAGCCTACTGGCGCGCTGAACACCAAAACCGCCGACGAGATCATGGAGGCCTTCGAGGAGATCAACCAGGCGGGCACGACGGTTGTGCTGGTTACTCACGACGTGCGCGTGGCTGCACGTGCCGGCCGGGTGCTGTTTATGCGCGACGGCAAGATTAAAGAGGATGTGGTGAATCGGCCTGAGTTTTTCGGAGACTACGGTTAAAAGCCTTACTGGGCTTTTCGAGTGGTGTTGAATTCCTCGTAGTCCTGCTCGTATTCGATCGGGGGAACGTCACCGATCGATGAGTGCAGACGTTGGTGATTATACCAGTAGACCCACGAGGCCGTTTCCGTTTCGACCTCCTTGGCGTCCCTCCATGTCCGTGCAGGGTCGAAGTCGATGAGCTCAGTCTTGTAGAGCCCGTTCGTCGACTCCATCATCGCGTTATCCAACGCGTCACCGGCCGAGCCGATCGAGCCCTGCAACCCGGCCTCCGTCAGCGCGTCGGTAAACGCCAGCGAGGTATACTGGGCACCCGCGTCCGAGTGGTGGACGATGCCGGTGGCGGTGAAGTCCATCTTCGTACGCCGGCGGGAAAACAGGGCATGCTCCAGGGCCATGAGCACCATCCGGGTGTCCATCACCCGGGTCACGACCCAGCCGAGGATCATCCGTGAGTACGCGTCGACGATGAAGGCGACGTAACAAAAGCCCTGGCGTGTCCACACGTAGGTGAAGTCGGCGATCCACCACTGATTCGGGTGCGACGGATAGCTCCACCGCCGGTTGATCAGGTCCGGGTGCCGGCGGTGGGCCGGGTTGGCCACGGTGGTTTTCTTACGGTGCATTCCACGTGAGACGCCTTTGATTCCGGTGATCTTCATCAGTCGTTCGACCTGGTCACGGCCAACAGTCATGCCGTCGCGGACAGCGGCCTTCCAGAGTTTACGGCGGCCGTAGACCTTGCGGTTGGCCTCCCACAGCCGGTAGATGCGGTGAGCGGCATAGGCCTCATCCAACTCGGCGCCCGAAGGGCCGAAGCCGCGGGCCTGATGGTCGTAAAAGGTGCTTGGGGCAATCGCGATGCCATGGGCAGTCAAGGTTTCGCAGATTGGCTCGACCCCGAAGCGGTGGCGGTAGGTGCGGATGAAATCCACGATTACCGAAGTTTGCGGTCGAGCTCCGCCTGGGCGAAAAAAGCCGACGCCGTCTTCAAGATCTCATTCGCGCGTCGCAGCTTGGCCACTTCCTTGGCCTGCTCGTCGTAGGCGGCCTGGAGTTGCTCGTAGGACAGGGAACCAGGCTCAGGAGCTTCGGCCTGCTTTTCCTGTTTGCGGATCCAGTTGCGCAGGGTGGATTCCTTCACACCGAGAAGTTCACCGATCTCCCGGCGGGCGCCCGCCTTGGAGATATCGCCTTCCTCGAGGCGCTCGAAGTACATGCGCACCGCGCGCTCCTGCGTGGCTGCGTCGTACTGACTGGGTCGTGCCATGCTGATCTTCCTCCTAGGGTAAAACCTAGTCTCCGACCAACCCAGGCCGCCTCAGTGGTGCTTTCGGAAGATTTATCATTGGACGAGCGCAGGGATGCAGTGGCGGGGCAGATGAGTGGGTTGGGGATTTAGGCGGGCTTAATCGCGCCTAATGGATTTACTTTTCCATCAATCTGCTCATATTTAGTACCGCCATTGAAATAGGTACACCTTTTGGAAATTGAGAAACAAATTAGCTGGCAGTTTCTAACGACACCTCGAAAGCTTTCTGATCCTCACCCCATTTCTTGCACAAACCCACGTAGAACTCCCGAAGCAAATTTCACTTTTCAATCATTAGATCGAGAGAATTCACGATACCGTGATAAGTCACAGTGCTTTATGGCATTGTGCCCCTAAATCAGCTATTGCTGAAATTTCATAGCATTCCAACCACGGAGAGCGGGCTGGAATCCTACTTCAAATCAAAAAATAGGTGGATGTACATGAATTACAACCCTTACACCGTAAAAGTGGTCAATCTCAAGCACGATATAGCTGATTTCACTTCAGCCTTAAACAGGTTGGAATCGGACCTATCTTGGTTCAAAGCATTCAACGCTCAAACCGCAGAAGAGAACCTAGAGTCGGAGAACCAGAATCTAAAGGCTGGGGAGAACGAGAGCAAGGAGATCAAAACCAAAATTCGAAGCTTAGAGAAAAAGATAAAGAAAAGTGAAGAAGAGTTAAAACCCGGGTGGAAGCTGTGGAATTTGCTGCCAACTACAGAACGTAAAAGGGCAAAAACGGCCTTGGAACAACGACATAAGCAACTTGCGCGCCTTAATTCTCAGCTGAACACTTCCAACACCAAAAACAACGCAACGAAAAGCAAAATTGCTGAAATCAAGAACGAGATTGATCGATTCAACGCACTTGATGAGGACTTTATAAAAAGCGAAATATCCGACCTCCGACACAAGATCGAAGTTGGACAAAAAGAATTCTCCGATCTCAAAGATAAGGAGGCCTCGATAAACCAACTAATAGAGAAACAAGTTGCAAAATTAGAGAGTATTGCTCAGAGAATTAGAGGGCTGAACACCGAACTTTCTAAAGCCAGAACTTTCGAAGAAAGATTAAATAGTGCGACTAACGGATACGAACGGAGACTTATTCACGAAGAATGCGAAGCTGCTTTCGGTAGTGGTAGTCCATCAAAAGAAATCAGAAGGATCATGAAACAGATCGAAAGCGAAGAAAGAAATCAGCGAAAGATTGAAAATCGAATTCAAGATATCATCGAACGCGAGGGGCAAGACATCCAATCAGTCGTGATCGACGGTAGCAATCTCTGTTACGACGGGGATGAATTTATAGGGCTTTCTGCGTTACGCCAGCTCTGCGAAGAGATACCGGAAGACATTCACGTCGAAGTCATCTTTGACGGATCAATACTCAAAACCCTTGGACTTCGAGATGAGCGAGTACTTCACGATCTTTTGCCAGGTACAAAGTTCCACCTAGACGACAATCCTTCTGGTGCTGACGAAATGATCCTAGATGCTGCATCTGCATCTACCGCCTATGTCATTAGCGGAGACCGGTTCGCCGACTTTGCCGACAAACCCGTTGTCAAAGAGGACCGAGTGCTTCGAGCACGGTTCATAAACGGGACAGTGCAGATTCGGCGAATGGATATTCGTTTCGAATACTCTAAGTAGTCAACTAATTTTACGTCGACGGGCCTCAGATTAATCAGACTGGTACAGCCGAAAATTTCAACCGTCTAAGATTATTTGCTTACTTAAATTCTCTTGCATGCCTCTGTCACCAGCCTAGACATCAAGTTGTAGTTTGAAACAACGATTTTCACAATCCAATCAAACCAGCCAGCCCGCGGTTTCTTTTCAAAGGACAAGGTCGACAAAATCCGCATCAGAATGCGCCAACCATAGCCCCAACACAGTAAATCGCAGCCCTCGCAAAATTTACTGACTTCTTAATGCTTTGTACCCTTTTTCACAAAAGTGCACGAGGCGCTGCCAATCGGCGACCAGACCTTCAAAAGGCATCTCTAGCAGGTGTAATGAGACTAAAATCTTAACGTGGGCATCGGAGCAATGCGCCACCCAATCGACCCGATTCCCCCCTGTTCGCCCCGAGGCGGACATGGCGGGGGATATCAATGAGCCAGATTAACGATACCTAGCATCCATTACAATCGCGTGCACACCTTGTGGATACGGCTCGGCAGGAAACGTCGATGCCCCCAAACGTTTGAATTTAATTGTCCTTTTTCAACAGACTCTGCCACCACTCAGCATCATTCCTAGGCATCTCATCATCTTCATACAACCCCAGATAAGTGACTCGGTAAAACTTATCTCCACCGTACTCATAACCGGCGTAGGAGTCTCCCCTTTGAGTGGTACCCTCGTACTCCTCAAACTGAGCCTTAGCTTCCTCTTCCGTATATTCATCCGCGTCAAACCAGATGCCTTCTTTTTCCTTTTCCCAACCGAGCTTCTGGGCTCTAAACACATGCCTCATGTGGTTCCTCTCGCGAATTACGCAGCCCGTCGAAAAAGGGACAAATACCCTACGGGCTTGTTCAAGTTTCATCTTTTCATAAAGATCCCGGCCCGTCATGCTCATTCAGGTATTCAGCAGCGCCGCCCAACCTGCCAAAACGCCGCTTGCAATACTTGCCTCTTGAGCATTCAATGAGTAGTTGTCATCACCAGAGCATTGGTGAGCTCCGTAACGGCTAAAGGATCCTCACTCAATAGTTGATTGGATCTGCCCCTCCGAAATAGTCCTCGGAAGAATTAAAAATGTTATCTCTCGAGATGCTGTTCTTATGCCCGCAGTGCTGACATTTCCACGTGTACTTGTTGTCATCAAACCCATCCTGAGAATTCAAGTGTTCATCACAACGATCGCAAAACCAAGTTACCTCTGGAAACCGACCCATGATTAGTTCCTCTTCGTTAATTCCGGCAAATCGTCATCGTCCTAAAGGCACTAGTGTGTTCGTAGGATTTTTAATCACTTTTAAGTCTAGCAACGATTCGTGCCCATAAAGCCAGGATCATGGACAGCCCAGTGAATAAGTTTTAGCGATTAATTTCTTCAGGCAACGGCTCACTCAGCCAACGATCGACTGGGAAGATACCAATATCTACAAAGTTTCGAGAAGCATAATACTGCCCCTCCCTCCTGGTCTGGCTGCTCACACGCCATTGCTCACCCAACAAGGTTTCGCTCGCCGCAGCGCTTCCAACTGTCGCTTTCTCTCGTCCGTCTCTTGATCATCATCGACACGACGAGACACAATATGGAACTCTGCCTAGAGAAGTCCATTAAACATTTTCTCTGCTTCTGGTGAAGGTAAAGCAGAAGTTAAAGGCGCCGATGGAATCACGGGAGTGCTTGTTACGACGCCTGGATCCGTCCGAACCAAGCTTCCTACCCGCTTCTTTGGCTTTCTCGCACTTCTTGTATTCCCAGCCTTCAGATCAGATATTGAATCAGTAGCAAAACCCGCCGGCCACTTCCGCCCTAAGTCCCTTAGTTAAACCTCCCAAGAATCGCCACTGCCCGAGACTTCCACCAACCCAAGATGCTCGAGTCTGCGGGCCTTACCGCGATAACTTAGATTCTCATCATCCGCGTTTGCTTCTGGTGGCTGGCCAGCTCTGATCCACTCTAGAGTCTCGACTTGAAGCGGAGTTAAACCATGCCTCTTCTGGCTTACCAGTAGCCCTGCCCTTGAACTGGGTCCATTCATCCATCTTCCCACGGAAAACCTCACCCGTGGGACAAAGTGGGATATCACCGCCAAGTGCTTCCGCCGGTGTCACCATATTCATGGTCGCTCTAGCTTTAGCTACGGAGGAAACTCGACGCCTGCTTCTTGAATCCGTTACGCGGGTCGCCGCCCCAGTGGCTGCAGCACTGGTCGCTTGGCTCGGCGTTAATCACACGATCCTTAGCTCAAGGCGCCTTGAATCACTGAAGGAATGGCATGCAGACCTCCGCTGGGCGTGCGCGATGTGCTTGTCTGAGAACCCCATCGAGGTTAATCTTGGGTTAGCGATCCTCGATTCTATCGACGACCACCCAGATATCTCACAGCCAGAGCAAGAACTGATCGATGCTGCGATAACTTCGATTATTCCCGCACTTCACAGTTCCGACTGGGAAGGAATGAAACAATGACGATTCACGATTCTCGCTCCAGCACCAGTGCGTCTCGTCCAATGCCGCGAAAGACAAACGCGCCGGAAGGCCGGGAACTACCACTCTCCGTTCAAATTAGGGCTGCAAAGCTCATCATGAAGCGAGACATAGAAGGCAAGGGCAACGTTAAGATCACCCAGCAGATCCGCGATCTTGCCGCGATGGAAGACTAACCAAAGGCCACCGGCTAATCAAAGCAACAAACAGAAAAAGAGCGAGACCTTATCGGTCTCGCTCTTTCTCATTTGTACCCCGTACGGGATTTGAACCCGTGTTACCGCCGTGAGAGGGCGACGTCCTAGGCCGCTAGACGAACGGGGCATTAGGACTTGCAGATTGCTCTGCAGCTGGCCTACCAGGACTCGAACCTAGAATGACGGTACCAGAAACCGTAGTGTTGCCAATTACACCATAGGCCAATCGTTTTCCTTCGCTTTGTTCTCACCTGGCTGGTGAGCACTTGCTCGGAACAACGTTGATAACTATAACCAGAACTACCAATTAAGACCAAATCGGCAGGTCACAGCGCATAAATTACGTGTTTGTAATTCTGGTATAGCCATTCGACGAAGCAGAAAAACGCGAAGAAACTTTTAGGCTTCAGCCGTGTACGGCGTCTGCTCACGCGCAGCCTTCAGGCGGGTCAGGGTAGATTCGCGGCCCAGCAGTTCCATGGACTCGAAAAGCGGTGGCGAGATAGCCTCACCGGAGATGCCAATGCGCAGGGCGCCGTAGGCGACGCGAGGCTTGAGCTGCAGCTCGTCGATAAGCGCCTTCGACAGTGCCGCCTCGATGTTCTCTGTGGTCCACTCCTCGATCCCCTCGAGCGCGGCAATGCCCACCTCGAGCGGCTGGATCGCCGACTCCTTGAGGTTCTTCTTCGCGGCCTTTGGGTCCAGCACGATGTCCTCATCGGGGGTGACAAGGAACTTGAGTAGCCCGTAGGCCTCGGAAAGAGTCTTGATGCGGGTCTGCACCAGGTCGGCTGCAATGGTGAACTTCTCGTCTGGGTAATCGACCGGGAAATCGGTGTACTCGGTCAGGTAGTCGCGCAGGCGGGTCTTGAAGTCGGCCGGCTCGAGCATACGGATGTGATCGGCGTTGATGGACTCCAGCTTCTTCTGATCGAAGCGCGCAGGGTTGCCCAAAACGTCCTTGACGTCGAAGGCTGCGACGAATTCCTCGACGGTGAAGATGTCCTGGTCAGCCGAGAGCGACCAGCCCAGCAGCGCGAGGTAGTTGATCATGCCCTCGGGGATGATGCCGTTGTCGCGGTGGTTGAACAGGTTGGATTCTGGGTCGCGCTTGGACAGCTTCTTGTTGCCCTGGCCCATCACGAATGGCAGGTGGCCGAACTCAGGGGTGAAATCGGTGATACCAATGCGCTGCAGGGCCTCGTAAAGTGCGAGCTGGCGAGGCGTAGAAGACAGCAGGTCCTCGCCGCGCAGCACGTGGGTGATCTGCATTAGGGCGTCGTCGACAGGGTTGACCAGCGTGTACAAAGGCGCGCCGTTGGAGCGGGCAACCACGAAGTCAGGCTGGGTTTCCGGCTTGAACTCCATCTCACCGCGCACGAGGTCAGTCCACTTCCAGGTCTTGTGTGGCATGCGCAGTCGCCACACCGGCTTGCGGCCCTCGGCCTCATATGCTGCAATCTGCTCCTCGGTGAGGTCACGGTCGAAGTTGTCGTAGCCCAGTTGCGGGTCACGGCCGGCGGCCTTGTGGCGCTCGATGACTTCCTCGTTGGTGGAGTACGCAGGGTAAACCTCGCCGGCATCTTTCAGCTTCTGCAACACGTCCGCGTAGATGTCCATGCGCTGCGACTGGCGGTATGGTGCGTGCGGGCCACCCTTTTCCACGCCCTCGTCCCACTCCAGGTTCAGCCACTCGAGGGCATCCACGATGGCTTTGTAGGAATCTTCGGAATCACGTGCAGCATCAGTGTCTTCGATGCGGAAAATCAGCTTGCCACCGGTGTGGCGGGCATAGGCCCAATTGAACAATGCGGTGCGCACCAGGCCAACGTGCGGGGTGCCGGTTGGTGATGGGCAAAATCGTACGCGTACTTCAGTCATGGGCCTATGGTACAACCCCGGGCCTGCACCTTCTGCGCTAGCTGGCAATTCCCCCAGGAGCCCCGGAAGGAGACATATAACAAACAAACAATTATTTCTTTACCCTTTTCGCATTTGGCCAACTGGTGCGCGCTACACTTTCTATCCATGTGTGCCCATCGACCTTCTACCGCGCCCGACTTTCTCCTGTCTCGGGCGCACGGTTCCGTGCGCACCCAGGGTGCAAAAGCCACGTTTACCGACCCCTGGGAGGCCATCGATGCGATCAACAGCGGCCAGGTCGAAATGGTTGTTGGTGCGCTCCCCTTTGATCGCAGCGCACCTGCCGCGCTAACGGTCCCCGAGACCATCGTGCGCGAGACAGGCACCCTTGAACCGCACCCCTACTACCGCATTGGCGAGGGCTCTACCCTGCACGCAAGTGTCTACGGCTTCGATCCCGAGCCCTCGGAACACCTGCGCCGCGTCGAGGCAGCCGTTGAGACAATCCACCACTCCGCTTTGGACAAGGTCGTGCTGGCACGTGCGGTGGACATCGAATTCAATCCGCCCGTCGACGCCCGCCTGGTTGCCGCCCGTTTGATCGATATGTCGTATACCCGCGACGGCTTCATCGCCGATCTCACCCCTGCCGGAAAACCGGGTCATATGCTGGTGGGATCATCCACCGAGGTGTTGGTGCGCCGCGAAGGCAACCAGGTTACCTCCTACCCGTTGGCAGGCTCGGCCGCGCGCAACCTCTATGACCGCGAAGTCGACGAGGCGCGGGGCCGCGAGCTGTACAATTCCGCCAAAGATCTCGACGAGCACGCTTACGTGGTTGACCACATTCGGGAAATCTTGACTCCCCTGTGCACCACACTGGACATTCCCGATCGTCCGCAGTTACACAAGACCAACGAGATGTGGCACCTGGCCACCCCGATTCGTGGCACGCTTAAAGAGCCAACCCCAAATGCCTTGGAATTGGCTCTGCACCTCTACCCCACGCCAGCGGTGTGCGGCACCCCGCAAGATGCCGCCGAAGCGCTGATTACTACCGCGGAATCGGATCGTTCCTTCTACGCCGGCACCGTCGGTTGGTGCGACAGCACAGGCGACGGCGAGTACATGGTTTCCATCCGCTGCGCCGAGGTCAACGGCGAGGGCACCATGGCGCGTGCCTGGGCCGGTGGCGGCCTTGTCGCAGAGTCTGACCCCGAGGCTGAGCTCGAGGAGACCTCCGCAAAGCTGCGCACAATTATGCGCGCACTTGGGCTCTAGTAGCCACCAGCACCACATCGGTGCGGTGATGCGCCCCAGCCCCGTGCGTTTCTCCCCGATCCACGGTGGTGACCTGCGGCGCCGGGAACTCGTCGCTAAGCATCTCTGCGACTTCCTGGGGCCACAAAATCCCGTTCGGCTCATCGAATTGATGGTGCACGAACAGCAGCGTGCCGCCGGGGGCTACAAGAGAAGCAAGCTTATCGACGACCGCCTGCGTGGGCTCCAGCGGAATGTACATCGCGGAGACAAGGTCAAAACCTTGACCTGGGAACTTCTCGGCGGTGCCGTCAAGATCGAGCGCGTAGAGTGGCGCATCGGTGATCTCGCGGGCGCGATCGAGCGCTCCCTGGATTGGGTCGGTGCCAACGATGTCCCAGCCGGCCTGTGCCAGCCAGGCGACGTCGGCTCCCTCCCCGCAACCAATATCAAGGGCGGTGCCAGGGGTGAGCTTCTCGGCCTCGCGAACAAGTGTCGCGTTCGGATTTCCGGACCATTTCTGGCCCTCGGCGTAGAACGCGTGGAAATCCTCGGTGCCGTGGCCAGAGTGGGAGTGGTTATGCTCGCTCAACTGGGTTCGCCAGCTTTCCGATGCCCGGGATTTCTACCTCGATGCGGTCGCCTGGGAACATCTCTGCGGTGCCCGCAGGGGAACCGGTGCAGATGACATCGCCTGGCAGCAGGGTAATCGAGGCAGTGATGAACTCGAGGATCTCGCCCAGCTTCATGATCATCTGGTTCGAGTTGGAATCCTGCTTGGTTTCGGTGACACCATTCTGGGTGAGGTGAGCCTTGATGGGCAGGTCATCGAAATCGAACTTGTCCAGGTCGGTTTCGATCCATGGGCCCAGTGGGCAGAAGGTATCAATGCCCTTTGCGCGTGCCCACTGGCCGTCGGCGAACTGCAGGTCACGGGAGGAAACGTCGTTGACAATGGTCACGCCAGCGATCACCGAGCGCCAGTCTTCCTTCTTGACGTTCTTGCATGGCTTGCCAACAACGAGCGCCAGCTCGCCCTCGAACTCAACCTTGGTAGCAAAATCTGGGATCTTGATGGCAGCCTCAGGGCCGATAACTGCTGTAGGTGGCTTGATGAACAGGGTTGGTGGCAAATGCTCTGCTGACTCCTTGAACACCTCCTCGACGTGATCGGCGTAGTTGCGGCCGATGGCAATGATCTTGCTTGGCAGCATGGGGGCTAACAGGCGGACCTCGTCCATCTTCCATTCCTTGCCGGTGTACTCCGGCTCAGTAAATGGGGTGCCTGAAATCTGCTTCGCAGTAGTAGCTTCGTCGTCGATGACCGCGAAGGTCATTCCTTCAGTAGTTGCAATTCGTCCAAAACGCATGAAACGTACAATACCCCACCCGCTCGACAGAGCTGCGACGAGCTCACGCCGTGATGGCCAAATAGACCTCTGCGCACGCCAAAGCATCAGTCAGTGCGTTGTGATTGCGATAGTTCGGTAGACCATAACGCTCGCGCACGCGCGCCAAACGCAGATCCTCGCCGCGCGGGTAGGTGGCCATGCGCTCCATGTGCCGGCGTTCCAGCGCAAAGGTGTCAGTGACCTGGTCTTCCCGAAATTTCCACGGCTTGCCACGTACTTGACGATGCAGCTCAGAGATAAACCCTGTTTCCATCTGGGCAAAGTGTGCCAAGAGTCCACGAGATTCAAGGGCCTTCTCAAACTCCTCCAGCACAATCTCGGGCGCTACTCCGTGGTTAGCGATGTCGTCGTCAGTCACTCCGTGCACCAACGCCGAGTCGCCCACCGAGGCCCCGGCCAGGACGAAATAGCCCGCACCGGACAAATCAATCACCCGATCTGTCACGGGCACCCACCCGATGGACACCAGCTGATCACGTTTCGACTTCAGCCCCGTGGTTTCCACATCGACAGCTAGGAAACGCCCTTCTTCCAACTCACCCCGGTCCTTGCGACGAAACTTGTCCAGCATTAGAAGTTCCTCACCGGATACTTGTTGCCCAAGGCGTTTTGCATGCCCTTTATCACGCTGAAGGCCTCGCGCAGGTTCTCCCGGTCACCCACAGACAGATCCTTCGGGTCAATCCGATAGTTCGGCTTCTCCCCTGCCCGAATCTGCTTGGATTGGTGGCGAACGGTGAGAATCTGCAGGTAGTCAAAGGCATCGATAAGGTCCTCGGCGCCTTTTTCAGAGACGGTCTTGCCTGCCGCGGCCTTTAGCCGCTCCTTCGTCTCCACCTCGTCGCTGCCTGCTTCGATGGCATAGAGCCTGGCCATCTGCACCACGGCCGCGATCCCGCCCTTCTTAATATCCAGCGTGTCAGCATACTCACCGGAACGCTCGACCACGAGCCCACGGAAGAAGCCGATCGGCGGCTCCCGGTGCGCAGCCAGCCCCGCCAAGTGCGCATGGAAGCGTGTCGACGATTTACCCGACATCACGGCATTACTGTGCACCCCGCGGGCCATCTCTTCATCGCCAGCAAGGGCGCGGAAGTCGAAAAAGATCTGCGCATTTAGCACCGATTCTGATTCAAGTGCGGTGACCCAGTGGTGGAATTTCCGGTTCCACTCGGTCACCGTCATCCGCCATTCTGGGTTCGACGCCATCATGTTGCCTGGGCAGAGCACCTGACCTGCGGCATCAAGGCCTTCGCAGACAAACTCCGACATCTTGGCAAAGTACTCGCCGTGCAGTTCCTCATTGTAGGAGTCGTCCAAGACAAGCGCGTTGTCTTGATCCGAGGCAGGGCCCATCTCTCGGCGGCCCTGCGAGCCCACTGCCACGAATGCATAAGGACTCGGCGCTGGGCCAATTTCTTCTTCCACCAAGGTAATCAACCGGCGGGCAATTGTGTCAGCCACGCTGGTCATCAGGCGTTGGGCTTCTTCGGCGGTAGCTCCCCGATCGATGAATCTAGCGGCGACGTCGGCTGCTCGTCGATAAGCACCCTTAAGGTCTTCATACGAACTGCGTGCCAAATCCGCGGTGAGATAAATCGGATCGTCTTGGAGCTGGCGGAAGATATCGCCGCTGGTGAGCACGCCTACGACCTCACCGTCATCGACGACCGGCAGGTGATGAATACCCATCTCACTCATGACCAGCATGGCCTGGAAGGTAAGAATGTCGGTGTCCACCGTGCGTGGATTCGGGGTCATCACCTCGGAGACGATCGACTCGGAGCTTAGGCCATGAGAGACGACGCGGGTACGCAGGTCCTTATCGGTCAGGATGCCCTCGAGGCCGTCTCCAACGATAACTATCGACGAGACATTGGCCTCTGTCATCGTTGTCGCGACCTCACGCAAAGTCGCCGTGGCCGGGGCCGTCACGGGCGGGCGCCCCTGAATCAGCTTGTTGATTGGGGTGCGCATCAGCTCCGCGGCCGAACTATCGCGTACCTCATCGGCCGCGGCCTTGACCCGACGAGACTGCGATGCCCAGTAGACCTTGGTCTGTGGGTGTTCATTGATGAGTTCAGTGAACTCCTCGCGCGGCAACTGCAGCAAGAGGCAATCCTCAACCGCGACCATGCGGTAGTGAGAAGCTGGGTCCCCGACGAGGGTGGAATAGCCGAAGTTGCGGCCCTCTTCCCGGCGATCAAGGAGGAGATCGTCGGTGCTGATCACATCGACCGCTCCGGAGCGGATGATGTAGAGAAAGTTATTCTCATCCCCCGGCGCGATGATGGTCTCCCCGCGACGGACATAAGACATGCTCATCTTGCCAGGCAGCGCATCCAGCGTTTCTGCGGGAAGGTGCGAAAACGGTTCCTGTTGCGCGAGGAAACCGCGGACTTCTTCGAGTTCGACGCTCATGGAGCAAGGTTATCGCACCATAAGCGTGTTTTTCGGGTTTTGAGAGTTACTGATAGGAGTTACTGATAGGACACGAACCACGGACGAGGCGAAACCGTGTCATAGGTTTGTTCCGGGGTAAACATCGGGGAATCTTCGTCCTCGAAGTTCTTCCATGCCATGAAGTAATCCGGGCTCAGGCCTTCGCGCATAGCGTTCCACGTTTCAAACTTGTCCTGGGCGGAACCGTGCCCGTCGGCGTGCAAAATAAACGCGAGTTCGGGGTGGTTTGTATTGATCTGATCCCGATCGCGCAGCATCTGGGTCTGGAACTGATGCAGGATCAAACCCTTCTGCGGCAAGTTGTTCTCGCGTGTAAGTTGCGCGAGCCAATCGGCCACCTCGTTGATCTCGGAAGCTTGGGCGTAGCCCACCCGCTCAAGTGGCTTCTCGCCTGGGTGAATATTCCACTCTGGGTCCAAGGCGAGGCCTACGTTGGGGCGCTTCAATAGCTCTTCGTAGCGTTTGGCCTGGTCCAGGAAATTGGCCTGGCCTGTCTGGAGATCAAGGAAGGCGTAGCCACCAGCTTCGGTGATCGCGTCGATGTAGCCGATGAATTCCTCCGGTGCGCCCTCGTTGGAATAGTCCCCGTCGTCGCCGGGGAATTCGGAGGCCACTGTCACGATGATTTCGAATGCGGGCAGGACTGGCTGCTGCTCAAGTGGCTGATACTGACTGATCATCCCTTGAAGGCGATCAACAGACTCTGCTGGTGGTTGCTCCCCCAGCATGCCCAGGGAACCTCCAGAGGGGTGACCATATAGGGCAACCATGCGCCGACCTGGGAAGAGGAGTCCGCCGCCACCGGGTAGTTCGCCATTGTGGGCGAGCTCGACGCGATCGGCAAAATTGGCGGTCGATCCGAATTGCGCACCTAGGGCCAAGGTGTCTTGTTCGGTGACAGTGCGCATCGACTCGGAAGTCTCACGGGGATCAGGCACCGAGAGCACCTGGATCTGTGCGCCGGCCGCCGCGGCGGTTCCCGCGGCCGCCAGTGAAGTCTCAGGCGTGGCCAACATTGGAGGAAGCTTCAGGTCAAGTGGATTCCCGCCGGTTTGTGTTGCGATTGCTTTGACTGCGGTGCTTCGATCAGTTGCTACGACCGGCGCGGTATCGGCGATCTCTGTGTCGATTTCAGTGTCTCCGCTGGGGACCTCGATAACGCGGGTCGCACCAAGGCGCGCAATTTCGGAGGCCACCGCCTCTTCATTACCGGAGAATCGGGTGAGCATGGGGATTCCCAGCTTCTTCGCAATTGCGGCTGCTTGAAGCTGATCGGCTAGATCGTAGGTGGATACGACCACGGTATCGGAAGTTGCAAAGAGTCGAGCCGAGACCTCGGCACCAGAGCCATCGGGATCGGTGAGTACCTCAGGGCCGTGCGTTTCCAGTGCCGGTTTTTCTTCCGCCGGCATTGATTCCGTATTGGCTGAGTTGGCTTGCCTGTCCGAGTTGTTGGTGCTTGAGCAGGAAGTCATCACCAACGCACCAGAGACAATCAACGCGGTTACACCAAGCAAGTTTGAGCGCATGAAGGCCCCTTTCCTAGCAGCGCACACGGCACGAGTCTCGGTGAAATCTTCACCGAGCTCATTCGATGCCATTGCGGTCATACAAATGGATAAACGAATGCACCGATGCCAAATGATTAGCTTCGGTGCATAAGTTTTGACCTATGTAGCTTACTTCAGGGCTGCCGCGATCCTGTCACCGACCTGCACAGTGACTACCTTGGATTCGCCACGGCTGGAAACATCCTGCGCAACGGCTTCTTCGATACGCACCGCATTGTCTTCGTCACCCAACCAGCGCAACATCATTGCTACGGACAAGATCATTGCGGTTGGATCCGCAATGCCCTGGCCCGCAATGTCTGGTGCCGAGCCGTGAACAGGCTCGAACATGGAAGGATTGGTCCGCGATGCATCGATGTTGCCCGAGGACGCCAAACCAACGCCGCCGGAGACTGCACCGGCGAGGTCGGTGAGGATGTCACCGAAGAGGTTGTCGGTGACGATCACGTCGTAGCGCGAAGGATCGGTGACCATGTAGATCGTCGCCGCATCGATGTGGTTGTAATCAACCGCCACCTCTGGATACTCCTTCGCCACATCGTCGACAGCGTTTTGCCACAGCACACCTGCATTAACCAGAACGTTCTTCTTGTGCACGAGCGTGAGCTTCTTGTCGCGCTGCATTGCCAGATCGAAGGCGTAGCGAACGGTGCGCTCAACGCCGTAGCGGGTGTTCTGGGACACCTCAGACGCTACCTCGTGAGGGGTGCCCTGGCGCAGGGTTCCGCCGTTGCCGGCGTAGAGGCCTTCCGTACCTTCGCGGACAACAACAAAGTCAATGTCGCCTGGGTTTGCCAAAGGGCTCACCGAGGTTGGGTACAGCTTCGATGGACGCAGGTTGATGAAATGGTCCAGGTTGAAGCGCATCTTCAGCAGCAAGCCACGCTCGAGAACACCCGGGGTGACCTTTTCAGGATCGCCAATCGCACCAAGCAGGATCGCGTCGTGCTCGCGCAGGCTGGCCAGATCGTCCTCGGTGAGAAGTTCACCATTGCGCTGGTAGCGACGGGAACCGAGATCATACTCGGTCGTTTCAACGTCGTCGCGAACAGCGTTGAGGACCTTGAGGCCCTCCGCCATCACCTCGGGACCAATACCGTCGCCGCCAATAACCGCAATCTTCATATCGTGGGATTCCTTTCTCACCTGATGGACACTGTCTGTCAGTCTAGCAGCATCTGGCCTGCGGGTTGGACTCTTGGCGTGCCCAACGTTGCTTCCAATATTCCCGCTCGGTGGGAACCTCCTGACCTGGATGATGACGATTGAGATGGGCGCAATATTTCTTGTAGTCGTTATCGCCCATGAGCTCCTTGAAGTACCAGGAGATCGACGATGCGCCCTGCTTGATTGCACCGATCATTATTTCCACTTCCCTTCTCGTTGAAGCTTTTGTGATGCCTGCTAGTTTGCCCCAGCTAGTTTGCCCCAGAACTTCCCCGACTAATACCCAGTTCCTGCATCATGGCCTTTTCTTCCTTTGTAGCAGCCAGTCCGCGCGGAACAAAGGTTCGCGAAGGAGTATCTGGTTCTTCCGTGGTACCGATATGTTCACCGCGAGCCCGCATCTGAACGGCACGAATACACACAATGACTGCCGAGGCGACAACGATCAGGACAAGGACTGCAAAAAGAACAGAGAGAATTCCCTGCACCATCGTGTTGCGAACAACCGCATCGATAGCTTCAGGAGTAGCCGCGCCCTGGAACGTGTCCAGACCTTGCGATTGTGCTTCCTTATAGCGAGCGTGCTGAGCAAAGTAGCCGATAGCCGGGTTTGAATGGAAGATCTTCTGCCAGCTCGCCGTCATAGTGACAATGAGGTCCCACACCAGTGGAATCAGCGGAATCCATATCCACTTATACATTCCCTTTTTCACCATTACCACGAGCACAAGTGACAGCGCCATCGCCGCCAACAGCTGGTTCGCAATACCAAACAGAGGGAACAAAACGTTGATACCACCCAGCGGATCGGTCACGCCCATAATCAAGATCGCACCCCAGAGCAGACACACAACAATCGTGGAAATCCAGTTACCAAAGGTCCAAGTTGGGTCCTTGAACTTCGCCAAACCAGGAATATTAGACAAAGTGTCAGTCATCATGAAGCGTGCAACGCGAGTACCAGCATCCACAGTGGTCAGGATGAACAGAGCCTCAAACATAATGGCAAAGTGGTACCAGAAAGCCTGCAGCGCTGGATTGCCCAGAATGTCCGTCAAGATCTCGGACATGCCGTAGGCCAGCGTTGGCGCACCACCGGTACGCGAGACGATCGTCGCTTCGCCAATGGATTGTGCTGCAGCATCCAGTTCCGCCGCGGTGATCGGGGTGCCAGGGAGATCGAGCGTTGCGACGAATCCAGCTGCGCCTTCGGAAGTTCCACCCGTCAGCGATGCTGGAGAGTTCATGGCGAAGTACTTGTGTCGGTCGATCACCACAGCAGAGACCAGAGCCATAACAGCAACGAATGATTCCATCAGCATGCCACCATAACCGATTGGTCGCATCTGAGATTCTTTCTCAATCAACTTCGGAGTGGTACCCGACGAGATCAATGCGTGGAACCCAGAGAGCGCACCACAGGCGATGGTAATAAATAGGAACGGGAACAGGCTTCCCGAGAACACCGGGCCATTGCCTTCGATTGCAAAACTGGTAATCGCGGGCATCTGCACCTCAGGCCGATTGATCAAGATTGCCACTGCGAGAAGGACGATCACACCGATCTTCATGAAGGTAGACAGGTAGTCACGAGGCGCAAGCAACAGCCACACCGGCAAGATTGCGGCGACAATGCCGTAACCAATCAATGCAAAAGCCAAAGTTTCCTTCGACCAGGTAAACATGGCCACGCCCCACTCGGTGTCGGCAACGTAGCCACCACCGATGATTGCTGCGAGCAGCAAGACAACGCCGATGATGGAGACCTCTGTGACCGCGCCTGGGCGGATGTAGCGCTGGTAGACACCCATAAACATTGCGATAGGAATGGTCATGGTGATGGAGAAAACACCCCATGGCGAATCCGCAAGCGCATTGACAATAATCAAGGCCAGAACGGCAATGATGATGATCATGATGACGATGGTGGCCAAGATACCGGCTGCGCCGCCGACGCGGCCCATCTCGTCGCGAATCATTTGTCCAAGGGAACGACCTCGGCGACGAGTGGAAACCCAGAGCACTAAGTAATCCTGGACTGCCCCTGCGAAAATAACACCAACGACGATCCACAACGTACCAGGCAGGTAGCCCATTTGTGCTGCCATGACCGGTCCCACCAGTGGCCCAGCACCGGCAATTGCCGCAAAGTGGTGTCCGAAGAGCACTCGTCGGTCTGTAGGAACGAAATCCTTGCCGTCGTCGACATATTCGGCAGGGGTCGCGCGGGTATTGCGTGGCTTAACTACCTTGTACTCGATCAGCCGAGAATAAAGCGAGTATCCGATTACGTAGGAACCGATGGCGGCAAGCACTAGCCATACGGAGTTGATGGTTTCATCGCGGTTCAGGGCAATGGCGCCCCAGCCCAGAGCCGCCAAGACAGCGCAAATGGCAATGACAATACGTTCTGTCGTGCCGATCATTTTCTTGGGACGGATACCAACGATGTGTTCTTTACCGTCGTCCGTGACTGTCGTTTCGATGCGGTCTTGCAAGTCATCGATATCTTCGAAGTTGTTGGAAGACTGGTCGATCTTCGTACTCACGTACAGCACTCCTCTCCAGCATTGGGGCAACTTTTAGTTGCTTAGAAAACATATAGGCCCAGTCCATTAACTGGGTCACAATATATTCCCACAATATGCCGAACAAAAACAGCGTTTTCCCAGAAACCTTATGTTTCTGAAAAAACGCTGTAGGTGCTAGCTACTGACGTGAGCCAGCTCAACGGAGTGAATTAGTCCGGAACTAACCTGCAATTAATCCAGGTTGATCTGCAGGGACTCTGCGCCGAGGGAATCAGCAATCTTTGCCTCGAGCTCAGCTGGAACCTCGGACTCAACGCGCAGAACCAGGACAGCACCGTCGCCCTTGGTGGTCTGGGTCAATGCTGCAGCCTCGATGTTGATGCCTGCATCGCCGAGCTGGGAACCAACCTTGCCCAGTGCGCCTGGCTGATCGGTGTAGCGCAGGAACAGGTTGCGGCCTTCAGCGCGCATATCCACACCGCGACCGTTGATGCGAACGATCTTCTCTACGTGCTCAAGACCGGTCAGCGCACCAATGACGGTGGATACCTCGCCGGTGGAAGAGACTGCCTGGACCTCGAGGACAGAGCGGTGAGATACAGACTCGGTCTCTGTAGCAACGCTGTACTCCAGGCCACGCTGCTGCGCGATCTGAGGTGCGTTGACGAAGGTGACAGGCTCCTCGGTGACACCGGAGAAGAGGCCACGAACTGCGGACAGGCCCAGTGCGTCGATCTTCTCGGAGGAGAGCTCGCCGCGTGCGGTCACCTTGAGGGAGACAGCTGCGTCGTCGAGAAGCTTGCCTGCAAGCAGACCGAGCTTGCGTGCGAGGTCGAGCCATGCTGCAACCTCTTCGCCTACAGCGCCACCGGAGACGTTGACTGCGTCTGGAACGAACTCGCCAGCGAGTGCCTTGAGAACGGAATCTGCAACGTCCGTGCCAGCGCGGTCCTGTGCTTCTTCGGTGGAAGCGCCGAGGTGAGGAGTGACAACGACCTCAGGCAGCTCGAAGAGTGGCGAATCGGTGGAAGGCTCGGTGGAGTACACGTCGAAGCCAGCGCCACGGATGTGGCCAGACTTGATCGCGTCTGCCAGTGCCTGCTCGTCGACAAGGCCACCACGAGCTGCGTTGATGATGATCTGACCCTTCTTGGACTTCGCGAGTAGCTCGGCGTTGAACATGCCAGCGGTCTCTTTGGTCTTTGGAAGGTGGATGGTGACAAAGTCAGAGTTGGCCATCAAGGTGTCCAGGTCAACGAGCTCTACGCCAAGCTGAGCTGCGCGTGCTGGGTTTGCATATGGGTCGTAGGCAATGATGGTGGTATCAAATGCCTTCAGACGCTGAGCGAACAGCTGGCCGATGTGGCCAAAGCCGACGATGCCGATGGTCTTGCCGAAGATTTCCACGCCCTTGAACTGGGAGCGCTTCCACTCGTGCTCGCGCAGGGTCTGATCCGCAGCTGGGATCTGGCGCGCGGTGGACAGCAGAAGAGCAATTGCGTGCTCGCAAGCGGAGTGAATGTTGGAGGTTGGTGCGTTGACAACCATGACGCCACGCTCGGTAGCTGCATCGATGTCTACGTTGTCCAAGCCAACGCCTGCGCGACCGACGATCTGCAGCTTCTTAGCTGCCTCAAGAACCTCCGCGTCAACGGTGGTTGCAGAACGAACCAGAAGCGCATCTGCTTCAGGAACAGCTGCAAGAAGCTCCTCGCGGTTCGGACCGTCTACCCAGCGCACCTCCACAGCATCTCCGAGTGCGTTGACGGTGGATTGGGCAAGCTTGTCTGCGATTAGCACGACGGGTTTGGTCACGAAACTGCTCCTGAAATCGTTCTCAATTAAAAGAATTGGTAGATGACGAAAATAGTTTAGCGCCCAGGGTAGAAGAATGCCTATTGATGAGGCATGTAAATGGCCTCAGCACTACGAATACGTGACTGGAGTACTTCGTTGCTGCCAAATTCTTGCCCCAGCGCCAGCAGCGGTAAGGATTCTAAGCCCGCCATTGCCTGGTACGTAGCAGCCGAGGTCACAGGATTGGGATCATCTATGACCTCCACGTCAGCCCCGTAGCTGCGCGCATTGACCACCGCTGCCAAATCGGAGTTGTTCGCTGCTACTACTTTCGGGGCCATATCGGCATCGCGGGGGCTCGACGCCGGCACCGCAGCTGCGAGTGCTTGGGGTGCCACCACCGGGTCCGCCCAGCTCGCGCGCAGCCACACCTGTTCGTGCTCACCCACAGAAGCGACAGCCCGGACAGCATCGTCTGGACTCTCCACCGTCACCTCTTCGAAGGCAAAGGCGGTCATCGTCCCCAGTGCCTCTAACCCGCCCGGGTCACGAATTACCGTGACATAGCCTGACGACGGGGCCAAACCGACCTCCCCGACTGTCAAGATAGTGTGGGCACCGAGACGCTGAATCTCCGCGACAACCTTGTTGTGATTGTGCGCATCCGCCGAGTAAACCAACATCGGAGCATGCGTCACCATGGCCACAGATGCCCCGCGTAGTGCAGCTTCCGTTGTCTCATCGACGATGACGGCAATCTCCGAGCTGGGGAAAAATAGCTGAGAGGTCTGGAAACCAAAAGGGTCGTCAATGACCACGGGATGAGACGGGAAGTTCGCCGACACCGAGCGATTCTGATTTACCGCCTGCGCCTGCTCGAAAGGATCCGAAGACGCACTAGGTGCGCATCCGGCGAGCAACGCGGATGCTGCAACGAGGCTGACGAGGCGGCTAGCGAGGCAAAAGAAACTACTGCTCCTGTGTTGATTCACCTGCGTTCTCGGACCCCTCGTCTACCGTGTCTGCTTTGTCGTCTGCTTTGTCATCTGCTTTGTCGGCGCCGAACTGAACGCTACTCCGATCAACATCGCGAACGACTTTCTTGTTCATGGCGTATTCAACCATGCCCACGAACTTTTCCCAACGATCCTTGAAGAACGCCTCCCAATTGGAGCTGAACAAGTAGCTTGGCTCGAGTTCGTGGGTGCGCAGCACGTCGTCGAATTCGTCATCTTCCATAATCGATTTGGCTTGAATGCGGCGCAGATAACGCTTCGGTTCCCCACCATCAATCACAATCTCTGTCCGCTTACCCATCGGAGTGAGGTTCAAAACAGACTTTGCAAGTTGATCGTCTATGCCCACCTGTTCGCAGTACGCCTGTGGGAAAAGCTGGAAATAGCCTGGATCGAGCTCTTCCACGGTTTCTGCCGTGAACTCTTCACCAGTGCGCAGGTCCTTGGCTCCGCGCGACATGAGCAACGCGAAGAATCCGCGGTACACACCGGAATCGGGGCCTGCGGTAAGAAGCCTGGACTCCTTAAATTCTGCGTCTTGGATGGATTTGGGAAGCTCATCGGTGGTGCCACGAACCCACTCGGTGACCTGGTCCACGTCGCGGCCTGAACGGATCGTCGGTGAAGAAGCCGCGTAGAGCTCGGCAAAAACAGCCGCCCAGAACCATTGGTTTATGCGATCTTGAGCCTGGGAAGTCTCCAAAACACCTGGGGTCTCTGCAAGGCGAGCCAAAATAACAGCCAAAGGCACCAGCTGCGTGGTGTAAGGCACCTGGTCAATGGTGAAGATCCGGCGTTGCTCGAGGAACTCCGCCGTCTGGGCAAAAGAGGCCTTCAAATCTTCCGCGGCACCCAAGTACTCGTCGAGGGTGAGGTTAAGAATGTCGCCGCGGTGGCCCATTGCCTGGCCTTTCCTGCTGGTAACCAACAGTGCGACGGCACGGAGGAACTGCATCCGCCCAATACCATCGAGTGCACGGAATTGGCGCAGGTACTCGGAGATCTCCGCCCAGTGGTCTGCGAGGCGGAAATTCTCGTTGGTTTTGGCAAATACCGCGGTGAGCAGCTCGAAGACATCCATCGGCTGACCAACGGAGTTAGCCTGCGCGAAGATCTGGCCCACGCCACGCTGCGGGGTATCACGATCCAGGCGCACCATTGGGATGTCATAAGCGGTGAGTTTGCGCAACACGGAATTGTGGAACTTCTTTACCGCGGTCCGAATTTCCTGGTCGTCGGTACTTGCAGCCATTTCAAAAAGAAGGTCATTGCCTTCTTCACCCAGCAAGGAGGAAACAGGCACGATGTAGTTTTCCAGCATCTGATCCGTGTTCTGGATACCACCGGGAATCGACGGCCCGAAGTGCGAGCGGATCTCCCCCTCCCGATCGACGGTGAAAATCGCTTCATCCGTCAACGGATCAGTGGAGGTAGCCAAACGGACATCCACGAAGAATTTCCGCTCAATGGGATTGCCCAACATATCAATTGTGCGCACAAACCCGTCACCTTGCAGCGAGTGATACAAAGCAGAGACTCGCTGCTGGCCGTCAAGCAATAACAGCCCGGGCGCAACGCCACGGTCCGGTGCACCTGGCACGGGACGAGGTTTGAAGGGCGTGTCGGTATTACGCGTATCCAAAGCGAGCAGCGAGCCCACCGGGTAGCCACGCAGCACTGTGGCAATCAGCGAGCGGATGCGATCGATGTCCCAGCTCACCTCGCGCTGGAAATCAGGGATTTGAAGTTCGGATCGATCAATTCGTTCGAACAGGTCAGTCAGCGAATAGCTTGGCGAAGTAAAACCCATGGGGCCTAGCTTAGTGGGCAAAACCAAAGTCCGCGGGACTACGCGATATTAGTATGATTATTATCTGAACAGACTTGCTCGTGGTCCTGATGACCAGGTTGTTCAATCTGAATCGTCGAGTGGTGAATGCCGAAATCCCGCAGTTTCTCCTGCGCCGCATCCAGCACAGGGCCACTAGGAACCTCACCGTCGACCACAAGGTGGCACGTTGCCAGGACCTCAGATCCACTCACAGACCAGACATGCAAGTCATGCACGGCCTCGACATGAGGGATTTCGCTTAACGACGATTGAATCTCGCCCACTTCAAAACCAGCAGGAACCTTGTCCAAGAGCACATCAACCGAGTTCTTCAGCAATTGCAAAGCCCGCGGCAATACCAGCGCAGCGATAATCAGCGACGCAATAGTGTCAGCAGCGGTAAATCCCGTAAACCGAATCACCACAGCCGCAACGATGACAGCAATCGAACCAAGCATGTCGGACAGGACGTGCAAGAAGGCTCCCTCGACGTTGAGTGAGTTCTTCCGCTGCCTAGACAACACCCAAGCCGAGGCAAGGTTGGCAACCAAGCCGACCACTGCAACCCATCCCATCAGCGCAGTATCGATGTGTGCGTGGGAATTCAGCCGGATGACCGCGGCAACGACAATCCAAATAGAAACAACCGCAACAGTCAGGGCATTAATGGCCGCCGCCATCGCCTCAACACCACGGTACCCATAGGTCGCCTTCGCAGTAGCAACCTTGCGACCAATCAGCACCGCAATCACAGCGATAATCAGTCCGGTCGCATCTGAGAGCATATGCATGGCGTCTGCCATCAGAGCCAGCGACCCAGAGATCCAGCCACCGATCAGCTCGGCGAAAAAGATCGTGCCGGTAAAAGTCAGTGCCGTAATTAGCGCACGCAAAGACGCGGTCTGCGGGTCAATGCCGTGATCGTGCCCGTGATCATGGCGAGAAGGATGACTGTGCGTGTGCATACCCTTACCCTACGCCAGTTTTAGCCTTATTGAAAACAAAATGAAAAATCAATTGAAAGCAAGAGGGCAAAACAAATGCCCAGGTGAAAACCTGGGCAGATGCAATCGTCGTAAAGCGAATTAGTGAGCGGTGTCCGAAAGCTCGACCTTGACCCAGCTCATCATGTCGCGCAGCTTAGCGCCGGTCTCCTCGATTGGGTGCTCAGCGTTCTTCTTGCGCAGAGCTTCGAGCTCCTTGTTGCCACCCTCGATGTTAGCCAACAGGCGCTTGGTGAAAGTGCCGTCCTGGATGTCGGAGAGGATGTCCTTCATGCGCTCCTTGGTGCCAGCGTCGATGACGCGTGGGCCGGAGAGGTAGCCACCGAACTCAGCGGTATCGGAAACCGAGTAGTTCATGTTGGCAATGCCACCTTCGAACATCAGGTCAACGATGAGCTTGAGCTCGTGCAAAACCTCGAAGTATGCCATCTCTGGCTCGTAGCCAGCCTCGGTAAGGACCTCGAAACCGGTCTTGACCAGTTCCTCGGTGCCACCACAAAGAACAGCCTGCTCACCGAAGAGGTCGGTGACAGTCTCTGCCTCGAAGGTGGTTGGGATGACGCCTGCGCGGCCGCCGCCGATTGCGGAAGCGTAAGCAAGAGCGAGATCCTGGCCGTTGCCCTTTGGATCCTGATCGATAGCGATCAAGCAAGGAACGCCCTTGCCGTCAACGTACTGACGACGAACGAGGTGACCTGGGCCCTTAGGAGCAACCATGCCAACAACGATGTTGTCAGCTGGCTTGATCAGGTCGAAGTGGATGTTCAGGCCGTGGCCGAAGAACAGTGCGTCACCCTCGTTGAGGTTTGGCTCGATGTCGTTGGTGAAGATCTCAGCCTGGGAGGTATCAGGAGCAAGCAGCATGACAACGTCTGCCCATGCAGAAGCGTCAGCGTTGCTCTTGACCTCGAAGCCAGCTTCCTTTGCCTTCTCAGCCGACTTGGAGCCGTCACGCAGACCGATAACAACCTCAACGCCGGATTCGCGCAAGTTCATTGCGTGTGCGTGGCCCTGGGAGCCGTAGCCGATAACCGCTACCTTGCGGCCCTGGATCAGGGAGAGATCTGCGTCGTCGTCGTAGAAGACTTCAATTGCCATGAGTGTTGCACTCACCTTTCGTGTGTCAAAAGTGTTCCGTGGCTGATTATGCCATGCGGAAAAATTTAGGTTTCATTTTGGTAGCAAATATGGTTTTACTACCAGATGTAGCTATTTACTTCTTACTTACTTCGACGGTGCCATGGTCTTTGGTCCACGGTTCAAAGCAATCTCTCCGGAGCGGATGAGCTCACGGATACCGAATGGCTCCAAAACATCCAAGAAAGCCTTCAGCTTACTCGGTGTACCGGTTGCTTCGATGACGACCGACTCTTGGGCGACGTCAACGATGCGGGCGCGGAAAATGTTCGCTGCATCAACGACCTGTGGGCGGTTCGAGTTGTTCGCGTTGACCTTGACCATCATCAGCGAGCGCGCAATGGTGGTCTCCTCTTCGAGGCGGACAACCTTGATCACCGGAATGATCTTGTTAAGCTGCTTGGTCATCTGCTCGATCTGGTACTCGGTAGCGTCAACCACGATGGTCAGGCGGTTGAGCCCTTCCGTTTCGGTCTTTGCTGACACCAGGGACACCAGGTTGAAGCCGCGGCGGGTGAACATCGCGGTCACGCGCGAGATGATGCCATCGACGTCCTGAACCTGAACCGACAGGATATTACGTGTGACTTCAGACATGTCTTAGTTCTCCTTCTGCTTTGCAGCCTCGTCGAGGGCCTCGTGGATATCAGCAGGTGACTCGGCAGCCGACTCTTCGCCGTCAAACAAAGGGCGCAGACCGCGGGCGTATTCGATGTCCGAGTTCTTGCTACCAGCCGCAATCATTGGCCAGACCTGCGCGTCCTCACCGACAACGAAGTCGATAACGACTGGGCGGTCATTGATCTCGCGTGCGCGCTTAATCGCTGGCAAGACCTCTTCTTCCGTGGTGACGCGAATTGCCTCTGCACCAAGTGCCTCGGAGAGCTGCAAGAAATCAGGAATGTAGTGATCGTCCTGGTGCAGCTTCGTGTTCGAGTACTGCTTGTTGTAGAACAAAGTCTGCCACTGACGAACCATGCCCAGGTTGCCGTTGTTGATCAAGGCAACCTTGATCGGGAAACCCTCAACCGCGGCGGTGGTGATTTCCTGGTTGGTCATCTGGAAACAGCCATCGCCGTCGATTGCCCAGACTTCCTTGTCCGGCATGCCAGCCTTGGCACCTAGGGCAGCAGGAATTGCGTAACCCATGGTGCCCAGGCCACCGGAATTGATCCAGGTGCGAGGGTTTTCGAAATCGAGGAACTGTGCAGCCCACATCTGGTGCTGGCCAACGCCTGCGACGTAGATCGCCTCAGGCCCAACTTCCTTGCTCAAGGTCTCGATGACGAACTGTGGTGCGAGAGTGCCGTTCGGCTGTGGATCGTATCCGCGAGGGAAACGCTCCTTCAGACCGTCGAGGTACTCAATCCACGGCTTGATTTCAGGTGCCGAGATCTTCTTCGAAGACTTGAAGTTCTCCAGCAGCGCCTCAAGGACTTCCTTTGCGTCGCCGACGATGGGGACATCAGCCGCACGGATCTTGCCAATTTCAGCAGGATCGATATCCGCGTGGATGACCTTGGCCTCTGGAGCGAATCCTTCTGGGTCGCCAGTGACACGATCGTCGAAACGCGCTCCGATGGTGATCAAAAGGTCCGCGCCCTGCAGCGCGCCGACGGCCGGAACCGTACCGTGCATGCCTGGCATACCCATGTGCAGCTTGTGGGATTCTGGGAACGAGCCCAAGCCCATCAACGTGGTGACAACAGGGATTCCGGTGTAGTCAGCGAATGCGAGCAATTCCTTGTTCGCGTTGGACTTGATGATGCCGCCGCCGACGTAGAGAACTGGGCGCTCGGACTCAGCGATGAGTTCGGTTGCCTGGGAAATCTGGCGAGAGTGTGGCGTGGTGACCGGCTTGTAGCCCGGCATGTCAATGACTGGAGGCCAGACGAAATCCATTTCCTGGTTCTGGACATCCTTCGGGATATCAACCAGGACTGGGCCAGGACGTCCGGTCTCGGCCAAGTGGAAGGCCGACGCGATTGCTTCAGGGATATCATTTGCGTCGGTGACCATGAAGTTGTGCTTCGTAATAGGCATGGTCACGCCGCGGATATCTGCTTCCTGGAAAGCATCGGTGCCCAGCAAGGACGAACCAACCTGGCCGGTGATGGCCACGATAGGAACGGAATCCAGGTTGGCATCGGCCAAGGCGGTGACTAAGTTGGTTGCACCTGGGCCCGAGGTTGCAATGCAGACTCCGACGCGGCCGGATGCCTGAGCATAACCCTCGGCTGCGTGGCCGGCACCTTGCTCGTGGCGCACGAGCACGTGACGAAGGTTTTTCGCTGCGTAGAGCGCATCGTAGAGAGGTAGGACCGCACCTCCTGGAATACCGAACACCAAGTCGGTTCCCAGAGATTCGAGGCTGCGGACAATCGCCTCAGCACCCGTCATGCGTTCCGGGGCTGCGCTGCCTGCCTTGCTGGCTGCCTTCGCGGGCGAAGGCGTGGGGGAAGCTGCCACTTTGAAAGCTCCTTATAAAAAGTAGGTTGTAAACGAGTATTCGATTCCTAGGTGTGGTACCGAGAGTGTTTAGCCGTATTGATGCGCGACCACATAACAAAACCCTCGCACAGGCACTTTGGGTGGGTGCTGTCGAGGGCGCTTGTCACAACGACGAGAAGTAATATCTCACCGTCACGGCAGGCGCCGCGTCGGTACCACTACTAGTCGTAAAATGATCATGCGGTAAATCATACACGCTTCACAGGTCTTTCCTCCTTTTGGGGGTTAGCATCGGAGATATCATGCCTTTTCAATATCTTTTGAACGCTGCTTGGACGTGGATCGCCGATTCAGGTCTAAATATCGCGATCCTGATCGTATTAATCTTCCTTGTTCCACGTGCTGGCCGCTTGGCCAACCGAATTCTTGAACATCGCATTGCAGAAAAAGCCGATGCCGAGGAAGGCAAGAGCCAGCTTGCACTTTCTGGAGTGGGCGTTTATGTCATCCAGATTATTGCTTATTTCATCTTGATCGTACTGATCTTGCAGCAATTCGGCTTCTCGCTGGCCGGTGCCGCGATCCCGGCGACTGTGGTTTCGGCCGCCGTCGGTTTCGGTGCGCAATCCATCATTGCGGACTTCCTCTCTGGTTTTTTCATCATCACCGAGAAGCAATACGGCGTGGGCGACTGGGTCGCTTTCGAGGGCACCGGCACCAAAGAACCGCTGGAAGGCACTGTCATCCAGTTCACCATGCGTTCGACGCAGATCCGCACCATTGACCAATCCACGGTAACCATCCCGAACTCCACCGCCCGCGTCGCGGTGAACCGGTCGAAATACTGGTCGCGCGCGGTCGTCGTTATGCCTGTTCCTCTGCTGGGTTCGCATAGCTCCGATGAAGCACTTGAGCGTGCTGAGCGCGCCACCCGCGAGGCACTCGCCCGCCCCGAGATCGCCTCTGAATTGCTCGGCGAACTCGATGTCCACCCTGCCGTTGCTGTGAGCCCACCATCGACGGTGGGTATGCCGTGGACCGTGGACATGCGTTTCATGATTCAGGTGAAGGCCGGTTCCCAGTGGCTGGTCGAGCGCGCAATCCGTATGTCGATCCTGAATGAGTTCTGGGATGAGTACGGCTCGGCCACCACGGTTAGCGGTGCGCTGATTGAAGACGTGCACAATCCTAAGATTCCCGAAGAAGTTCTCGAGGTCAAAGACAAGTCCGAGCCAAAGGACACCGCGACCGACACCGGCACTACTGAGGCTGAGGCCGACAAGACCACTGCTGCAGCCGCTGCGGCCGCTGCGACAATGGCCACCGCGGCAGCTGCGCCTACGACTGGCGAAACCGGCCGAATCAACCTCGAGGAGTCAGCACAGGATTCCGAAGCGAAGACTGAGGCCAATTCTGAGGCCACAACCGAGATCTACTCGGGTGAGCCCAAAACCGAGCTCTTCCCTGCTACCACCAGCATCGAAGGTGACGGCAGCGCAAAGGGCGATAAGGACGATACCGACGAGGAAAAGTCCTCGAACGCGGACTCCGAGCAACCGGACGTGCCTGAAGAATTCGACGAGGGCGACGGCGAAGACCCTGCGGTCAAGGAGAAATCCAAGGAAGAGAAGAAGGAAGACCCCAAGACTCGGTTCGAGCGCATCATCACCCTCGGCGGTCGGATGCGTACCTCCACCGCGGGCTTGCTGATTTTGCTGTTGGTACTGCTGATCCTGCGCGGGTTGACCTTCTCGTCGACAGCCAATGACGAGCGCGTCGCGGGTGTGCTTGCTCCTCCGGCCTCTTCTTCTGCCTCCGAAACTGCTGGCGAGCCAACACCTGGCGAGACTACCGGCAGCCAGACCACTGGCACCCGGCAGACAAACCCGCAGTCAACCGGTACGACTGGAACTGGACAGGCAACCGCAAACTCGCAGGCTCCGACTGCGCAGCAAACTGCCCCACAGCAGACGCAGCAAAATCTGCCAAATCAGCAAACCTATCAAGACCAACAGCAGGTGACCACACCTCAGCAGACACAACAACCAGTCCAGCCACAACAACAGCAACAGCAGCCCCAACAGTCGCAGCAGACTCAGGTTCCAACTGTTTCTCCGCAGTCAGCGGAGACCACTGTGCAATCGGAAACTACGGTTCGCTAGCATGGCATCTATGAGTTCCGAAGAACAAACGCCGGACACCACCTATTTCCGGCCAGAACGCACGCACGTTATTGCCACCGTATTGATGACGGGCATCGCGCTCATCGGGATCAGCTGGGCGCCCCTCGCGCTCGGTTGGTTACTCATATTCCCCATCGCCTTCATCCTGTGGGTCTATAAGGCGCACACGCGTGTCGACGAGAACGGGATTGCCATCAACTACCTGTTTCGCAAAAACGTCACCATTCCTTGGGACAAGCTTGAAGGAATCGGCTTTAAGGGATCCAAGGCTGTTGCTACGACAACCGACGGCCATGAGTATTCCATGCCCGGGGTCACCTTCAATTCGTTGCCGAAACTTGAAGAAGCCTCCCGAGGCCGCATCCCCGATGTTCTCACCGAAGGCCTTGCGTCTCTCGATGGAAAAATGTCGGTCATTGAACAAGACGGCCATCAGGTGTTGATGACTCAGGAAGAGTACGCCGAGCACCAACGCCAAAAAGCTGGTACTGCGGACGGCCCTTCCCGCAATCCCGAACAAGATTCAAAAACCACAGCAAATAACGAAGACGGCGCTCAGGAAAACACCAGCGTCGCTTCCACCGATTCACCGAAGGAGTGAAATGGTATTCCCACTTCGTTCTAAAGTCACCACTGTTGGCCGTCAGGCTGCAGGTGCCCGTGCACTGTGGCGTGCAACTGGCACCAAAGATAACGAGTTCGGTAAGCCAATCGTGGCGATTGTAAACTCGTACACTCAGTTCGTCCCAGGCCACGTTCACCTCAAGAACGTGGGCGATATTGTGGCGGACGCAGTGCGTGAAGCAGGGGGCGTACCAAAGGAGTTCAACACGATTGCTGTCGACGATGGCATCGCCATGGGCCACGGCGGCATGTTGTACTCGCTGCCATCCCGCGAGATCATCACCGACTCGGTCGAGTACATGGTCAACGCGCACACCGCTGACGCTATGGTGTGTATTTCTAACTGTGACAAGATCACCCCGGGCATGCTCAACGCCGCGATGCGCCTGAACATCCCCGTTGTCTTCGTCTCGGGTGGCCCAATGGAGGCCGGCAAGGCCGTCGTTGCTAATGGCGTTGTACGCCCTGCATCCGACCTGATCGACGCGATCTCCTTCTCCGCAGACAACAACGTCTCCGACTCCGAGCTGGACCAGATCGAGCAGTCCGCCTGCCCGACCTGTGGCTCCTGCTCCGGTATGTTCACCGCGAACTCGATGAACTGCCTGACTGAGGCACTTGGCCTTTCCCTGCCTGGCAATGGCACGACCCTGGCTACGCACACCGCTCGCCGCGAGCTGTTCGAGGAGGCTGGCCGCACCATCATGGAGCTGTGTCGCCGCTACTACGGCGAGGAAGACGAGTCCGTCCTGCCACGCAACGTTGCTACCCGCGATGCATTCCGGAACGCTATGGCACTCGACATGGCAATGGGTGGTTCCTCCAACACCATTTTGCACACCCTTGCTGCAGCACAGGAAGGCGAGATCGACTTCGATCTCTCCGACATCGACGAGCTGTCCCACTCCGTTCCTTGTGTGTCCAAGGTTGCACCAAATGGCACCGCACACGTCGAGGACGTCCACCGCGCAGGTGGCATCCCAGCCATCCTGGGCGAGCTCAACCGCGCGGGCATCCTGAACAAGAACGTTCACTCCATCAAGTATGACACTATCGACGAGTGGTTGGACGACTGGGACATTCGCGGTGGCAAGGCTACCGATCAGGCAATCGAGCTCTTCCACGCTGCCCCAGGTGGAGTACGCACCACTGAGGCATTCTCCCAGTCCAATCGTTGGGAGGAGCTGGACACTGACCCAATCAAGGGCGTGATCCACGATGTCGAGCACCCATTCACCTCTGATGGTGGATTGGTTATCCTGCGCGGCAACCTGGCACCAAATGGTGCTGTTCTCAAGACCGCTGGAGTGGAAGAAGAGCTCTGGGAGTTCTCCGGTCCAGCCCGTGTGGTTGACTCACAGGAACAGGCAGTCTCGATGATCCTTAAGCGCGAGGTCCAGGCTGGTGAGGTTGTTGTGATCCGCTACGAGGGCCCATCTGGTGGCCCTGGTATGCAGGAGATGCTGCACCCCACTTCCTTCCTGAAGGGCGCTGGCTTGGGTAAGAAGTGCGCACTGATCACCGACGGCCGATTCTCCGGTGGTACCTCGGGTCTGTCTATCGGACACATCTCGCCGGAAGCTGCCCACAAGGGTTTGATCGGCTTGATCGAAAACGGCGACACCATCTCCATCTCCGTCCACGACCGCCAGCTCACGCTGGATGTACCTGAAGAGGAGCTGGAGCGTCGTCGTGAAGCGATGGAGGCCTCCGAGCACCCATGGACGCCGAACCGTGAGCGGACCGTTTCGAAGGCACTTCGGGCCTACGCCAAGATGGCCACCAGCGCCGATAAGGGTGCCGTACGTCAAGTGGACTAGACTCACCCAAATGAAGGATCATGATTTTCGCCAGCTTCTGCCCCGCTTCATTACGTGGTTGGGGCTGGCTGCTGGTTTAGGTGTGACATGGCGCCACATTGGCCTGACCGACTTTCCAGTAGACATGATCATTTACCGCGAGGGATCCCGTGCGTTTTTCTCGGGCGGAGAAGTGTACTCCGTCCCGATGTACGCGGGAGACCTCGCGCTTCCATTTATTTACCCGCCGTTCGGCGCGCTCGTGCTCGGGCCACTGACTCCGAGCTTTATTTCTAATGATTTGGCTGGCGACATCATGATCGTCGTGTCGAATATTTTGCTGCTGGCTTGCTTGCACTTTGCCTTTAAGGAATTGCTGCCGCAGGCTCAAGTTTGGGATCGACGAGCCGTCGTCGTCGCCGCGTGGGTCATGGGCATGCTGATCGAACCTGTGTGGCTCAACCAAGGCTTTGCCCAGGTCAACATGGTCATCATGGGTCTGGTGTTCTTGGATCTTGTGCCTCGCAAGCGCAGGCTGCCTCGCGGTTTTTGGATTGGTATTGCCGCCGCGATCAAGCTCACTCCCCTTGCCATGTGCCTGGTGTTCTTGCTGCGCAAGGACTTCCGTGCGATCTTTACTACGGCCGCAACCGCGGTCGTCGCAACGCTCATTGCTGCTGCCGTGCGCTGGGACGCCACTGTTGAGTACTTCTCGGTGACCTTGCTGGGCATGAATTCGGGCAACGAGTTTGGTGTGGATTCTTCGTATCAGTCGAATAGCTCAATCAAGGGCGTAATTATGCGTTTTGCGGAGTCGCAGGCGCAGCTTGATGCGAATAGCACGCTGGTCAATGTGCTGACTATGGTGCTTTCTCTCGCGGTCATTGTGGCTGGTGGCTGGCTAATGGTGGCGTTGATGCGTCGCAATTTGCTGCTCGACGCGGTCCTAGTCAATTCACTGATCATGCTGCTGATCTCGCCGGTGTCCTGGTCGCACCACTGGGTCTGGCTGGCGCTAATCCTGCCGGTTACCGCGTGGCGCCTGGCTACGGTATACAAACAAAATACCGCCCTGACAGTGGTGACTGCACTGTGGGCGGTACTGGTCCTGACCAATCCACCAAAGTGGTGGTTTGGCGATGCAATCCAGGTCTTCGAGCTTGCGATCTGGCAGAAGATTCTGGTTAGCGACTTTGTCTGGCTGGCCATCGCCTACATGATCGCGCTGGCCGTGGCCTTGAAGAAGGTCCCGCTAAGCGAACGGGTTGATGCCGGTGCCGAAAATCCAGACGGCAACCAGGGCGGCAATGCCCAAAACGATGAAGATCCAGGAGCTGGCAAGCGGACGACGAGCCCAACCGCGGCCGGTGTCGAAGGAGTACGTTCCAGGTCCGGTGAACTGCAAAACAACCGAAATACCGAACAGGATGACCGGTAGCCAGATCGTTTCTGGCCAGTTAAACACGTTGATTCCGGCGCCGGAAACGTAAAGTGCGTTCAGCGCGACAAAGCCAGTGGCTACGGTGGCAACCATGGCTGCAACCGGGGTGAGCAAGCCAAGGACAAGGAAGACACCAGCGGCCAGCTGTGCTGTAGGCAAGCCGATTGCAAGGATGTTTCCGTAAGTGTAGTTGGCAAAATCTGCCTCCAGGCCTGCTAGACCAGCTGTTCCACCGAGGCGGAAGAAGGTCTGCACGGATTCAAGGATGAGGTAGCCGCCAAGCAGCAGACGCAGCAAGAACAAGCCCAGGTCAGTGGTGCCGCGGCGCGCATCCTTTGACGCATCTTGGCCTGGAACCTCAGCGGGAGTGCCGCGGCCGAGCTCGACTTGCTGTGGTGCTTCGTAAGCTGTGGCTTGGGCTGCGGGAGCGCTCGATGCGGCCGCGGGTGCTGCTGCTGGTGCAGGGTTGTTTCCTGCGCTTGCGGTTTCCTTGGATGTGTAGTCAAAGTCGGTGGTGTAGAACTCGGTTTGTGCCGAGGAAGAGTTTGCTACTGGCTCCGAACGGTTCATGGAAATCGTCTCGGTGGGAGGCGTTGTAGTGTTCTTGCCCGGTTGGGTCGGTTCAATCCGCTCAGGGGCTGCTCGTCCGGTGCGCTCGTAGATATCGGGCCGCGGGGTACCGTCGGCACTACTGCTGGCCGTATTACTAGCGGTGTTCGCATTGCCCTTGTAGGTTGGGACATCCAGATCGTTTAAGTCGTCAAAGTCCGCAGAATTATCGCGGTTGGGGCGTGGGTTTGTGTCACTCATATGCCCAAATGTAGGCGAGTCCGTCGCCTGTTCGGGGCAGGTGAAACGGCGCGCCGAGTGTTTTTCATCAAAGTGTGTACTCACCACAAATTTTGTTGACATGCACGCAACTTCGGCTTAGCCTGGAAGTCATCCCAATAAAATCGCAACAGAGACCATCACAGAAAAAAGGAGCTGGAATGAAGAAGGAAGACTGGGTTGAACCCGCTAAGAATGCGTCCCCCGACGGCGAGTTCGTCCGCGACACCACGTATATCGACGACCATATCGTCTCCGATCTCGCACCGGGTTCTGAACCACAGGCTCAAGAAGACGGCACATTCCACTGGCCAGTAGAGGCCGGCCGATACCGCCTCATGGCTGCGCGTGCGTGTCCTTGGGCACACCGCACCATTATTACCCGTCGCCTCCTGGGCCTCGAGGACGTTATCTCGCTCGGCCTCGCTGGCCCGACCCACGACAAGCGGTCCTGGACGTTTGATCTTGATCCAGACGAGAAGGATCCCGTTACCGGACTGCACTTTCTTCAGGAGGCCTACTTCAACCGCTTCCCTGATTACCCACGTGGTATTACCGTTCCCGCTATCGTCGAAATTTCTTCCAAGAAGGTTGTTACCAACGATTTCCCTTCCATCCCCGTCGATTTCATTGACCAGTGGAAGCAGTTCCACCGCGAGGGCGCACCTGATCTCTACCCTGTAGAGCTGCGCGAAGAGATTGACAAGGTGACCACCGAGATCTATCACGAGGTCAACAACGGCGTCTACCGCGCTGGCTTTGCCGGTTCTCAGGAGGCCTATGAGAAGGCTTACGCCCGACTATGGAAGGCAATGGACTGGATCGAGGAGCGTCTTTCCACCAACCGCTTCCTCATGGGCGAGCACATCACCTTGGCCGATATCTACCTCTACCCCACCTTGGTACGCTTCGACCCCGTTTACTACTCGCACTTCAAGGCATCGCGAAACAAGATCACCGAGATGCCAAACACGTGGGGCTACCTCAAGGAACTCTTCCAAACCCCGGGCTTCGGCGACACCACGGATTTCCAGGAGATCAAAGAGCACTACTTCATCACGCACCACGAGGTAAACCCAACGGGCATCGTTCCGGTTGGCCCTGACATGTCAGGCATCATGGAACCTCATGGCCGCGATCACCTGCCTGGCTCTCCATTTGCCGAGGGAGTTACCCTTCCTGGCCCGATTGCTGAGTCGGAGAGGGTCAAGCATCCAGAGCCTTTCCAGCTCTAAGCACTACCTCGGTTAGCTCGCGGAGCAGGTCGGATTCCAGTCGCCATCTCTGCCAATAGAGGGCAACATCTACAGGCTCTTCGTCGATGACGAGGAGCCTGTTCTCGTCGATAAGCGGCTGCGCCTGGACCAACGGCAACAACCCCCAGCCAAGTCCCACTACCAGGGCCTCGATGAAGGCCTGCGAGGTGGGAATCATGCTTTCGCCGCGCTCGACACGCTGTCCTTGAGCCAAGTGACGACGAGCGACTTGATCTTGGTAGCCGTCTGCGGGACTTCCGCGCAGCACGGGCATCCGGGCGAAGTCAATCCCGTCTTCCACGAGCTGAGGTGCTGCGACGGCGACAAACCGCATCGAGCCGAGTTCGCTGACCGTACACCCCGAGACAGGCGTCGACTCGCGGGTAACGGCCCCCATAACATCTCCGCGACGCAGTAGGTCAAGGGTGAGCGACTCGTCTTCGACGCGCAGGCGCAAGCTTGCGTTGCCCATGCGGGCAACCTCTCCAAGGACTGGTTGAAACCAGGTGGCAAGGGAATCCGCGTTGACCGCGACATCGAGTGGCACCCGAGCCAGGCGCGAGGTGAGCTTTGCATCGGTTTCGGCCTGGAGTAAAGACATCCGTTTCGCCGCTTGGACGACCACCTCGCCTGCCTGCGTCGCAGTCACGGGGATCGTGCGGTGCAGAAGCACCCGGCCGGCTTCGTGCTCGAGTGCTTTGACGCGTTGGGAGACGGCGCTCGGCGAGATCCCGAGGACATCGGCGGCAGCTTCGAAACTTCCTTCATCAATAATTGTGGCGAGTGTTGTCATCTTGACCTGGTCCATGAAGCAATTCTAAACCAGGTTGCATAAATGTAAATGGACTAATCTTCTTCGTCGTGTTGAGATAGTCCCGTGTCCATCATTTCCATCATTGTTGCCGGTATTGCCCTCGGGTTTTCGCTGATTATCTCGCTTGGCCCGCAGAATATTTTCCTGATCAAACAGGGCATCAAACGCGAGTCAGTCACCGCCGTGATTCTCGTATGCCTTCTGTCTGACGTGGTGCTCTACATCATCGCAGTCAGCGGCGTTGGTGTGCTGATTGAGCAAGCCCCGATAGTGCTGGAAATCCTGCGCTGGGTAGGTGTGGCCTATCTGGCCTGGTTCTCGTTTCAGGCATTTCGCGACGCCTTCGCGCCCGCCGATCACTCGGTGGCAGTTGTAGACAACAAAGAACCAGCCGCCACTGAAGCCACTGAAGCCACAGGTGCCGGGGCCACGGTGGCTCTGAAAACCGCGCAAGGCACGCGAGCCAAGGTCCGCGCCCGGATCCAGACACCGGTCGCCACCGCGTTGATCCTGACCTGGCTCAACCCTAATACTTGGGTCGACGGCGTGGTCATCGGTGGAATCGCCGCCCAATACGGCGACCCAGGGCGCTGGCTATTTATCGTCGGCACGATGATTACCAGCCTGATTTGGTTCCCGCTTGTCGGTTACGGCGCGGGTGCACTATCGAAGCCACTGTCCAACCCGCGCGTGTGGCGGGTGCTCAACGTGGGCATCGGCATCATTTTGATTGGACTCACGCTCAAGCTTGCTCTGATGTAGAACCCGTGCTCCCTAGCGCGGTCAGTGCTTGACCCGTCAGCCGGTATGTATCCCACTCTTCCATCGCCTCCGCCCCAAGTGAACGGTAGAACTCAATCGAGGGTGTATTCCATTTCAATACGGCCCATTCGACGCGGCGATAGTCGTTATCCACGGCGATGCGCGCAAGCTCAGTCAGCAGCGCCTTGCCACAGCCATGCCCGCGGAAAGCAGGCTTGACATAAAGGTCCTCCAGCCAGATCCCGTGGCGACCCTCCCACGTGGAGTAGTTCAGGAAATACAGGCTGAAACCAACAACATTGCCCTCTACTTCGGCAACGTTGGCAAATACCGCTGGGTGCTCGGCAAAGAGGTGGCGCGTGAGATCCTCAGGTGTTGCAGAGACTGCATCGGGTTCTTTCTCATACACCGCAAGTTCCACGATCATCTCGTGGATTGCACTCACATCGCGGATTTCAGCAGGTCGAATTACAGACATGAGATGTAAGTGTAGGCGAACCTATTACGAAATTACTTACTGTTTGAAGTTTTAACCATCAGGCACCTATCATATGTAACTATGAATGACGCTCGCTGGCTCAACGACGACGAGACCGAAACCTGGCTAGCGCTGTGGGCCGTCATCTCCTGGCTGCCCACTCGCCTAGATGAACAGCTCAAGGCTGACAGTGGGATCAACCACCACGACTACTTCACCCTCGCGCAGATTTCCATGGCCGATGATGCCAAACTCACCATGACGGAATTGGCGGCGCTGACCCAGATGTCTCCGTCCCGCCTGTCGCATGTGGTGGGGCGCCTGGAAAAGCGTGGCTTTGTTACCCGCACCCCCGACAAAGACGACCGCCGGATCAACATCGCGGCCATGACCGAGGAGGGCTGGACGTTCATCCGCGAAGCGGCCCCCGGTCACGTCGAGCGAGTGCGTGAGCTGGTCTTTGATCCGCTTAGCGACGAGGAATCTCACCAGCTCGGCAATCTTCTCCGGAAGGTAATTACCAAGCTAGAGCCCACAACCATGCCTCGTGCTTAACCCAGGTGCTTAACCCAAGTGCTTAACCCAGGCCCCTAACCGTGGGTGCGGGAATTAATGGCATCGCGCCACATATTCACCCCAGCGTCGTGGGCGACCTCGTCGATCGCCTTCAACTCTTCCTGACTAAACGTTAGGTTGTTCACTGCATCAAGATTCTGATCCAGCTGTTCCACGCTCGAGGCACCAATAAGCGCGCTGACTACCGTGTCGGCGCCGTTTTCTCCCTGCTCGCGCAAAACCCACGCAATTGCCATCTGTGCCAGGGTTTGTCCGCGCTCAGCAGCAATATCGTTCAAGGCCTTTGCCATGGTGATGTTTTCATCGCTGAGCATGTCACCAGACAACGTCTTGTTCGAAGCGCCACGCGAGCCCTCCGGCACGCCGCTGAGGTAGCGGTCCGTGAGTAGACCCTGGGCCAGCGGGGAAAAGGCGATCACTCCGAGACCGGAATTTGCGGCCGATTCCAGCAGGGACTCCCCTTCTTCACCTGGCTGTTCTACCCAGCGGTTCACAATGGAATAGCTGGGCTGGTGAATTAGCAATGGGCAGCCTTCCTCAGCCATGAACTGTGCAGCCTCCGCAGTCAGTTCTGGCCCATAGGAGGAAATGCCTACGTACAGTGCCTTGCCTGAAGCCACGATGTCGCGCAGCGCGTACAAGGTCTCTTCCAGCGGCGTATCTGGGTCTGGTCGGTGGTGGTAGAAGATGTCCACGTAATCAACGCCGAGGCGTGTCAGCGACTGATCAATCGAGCTCATTAGGTACTTGCGGGATCCACCCCAGCCGTATGGGCCAGGCCACATGCCCCAGCCAGCCTTCGACGAGATGATCATCTCGTCGCGGTAGCCTTGGAAGTCTTCGCGCAGAATGCGACCGAAGTTCTTCTCTGCGCTGCCTGAAGGAGGGCCGTAATTGTTGGCCAGGTCGAAGTGCGTTACTCCGCGATCAAACGCACGTTGGATGATGGCGCGCTGGGTTTCCAGCGGCTTGTCATCGCCGAAGTTGTGCCACAGCCCAAGAGAGACGGCTGGCAGTTTCAAGCCGGAATGCCCCACCGTACGGTAGGGCATATCGGAATAACGTTGTTCATTCGGAACATAAGTAGTCATGCCACTATTGTGGTCTTTTCGCGCTACTTCTGCACGGAATTCTGGTTGCCGGAATCAGAAGCATCCGGTACTTCAAGGTCAAGATCCTCTGCCACGTCATGCTGGACGGTTTCCCAGAGCTCTTTGCCATCCGCGCGGGAGGTGCGGGCGAGTTGCTTGACTTCCTTGACCTCTGACGGTGAGAGTTCATCCTGTTCCGGGTCGATGTTTTGTTCGGCAAGTTCTGCCATGCGCTCGCGCAGTTGCTCTTCCTTCTTCAGCTTGTGGCGTCCGCGGAACCACGCGATCGTGGTCACGGCAATCATCACCATGCCGATATAACCGATCACGGGGTAAACCCACCCGAGAAGGTTGGAGAACCCAAGGAAAGACACAACAAATCCAGCCAAGGTGACCGCGATAAAAACGGGTACAAAACGCTCGGGGCGATGAGAGGTCAAACGCTTGGCCAGCGCGTAGAACATGCCGATAGCCGTGTTGTAAATCATCGCGTAAATAATCCACGAGACCACGAATCCGACGGCTGGGTGCATAGCATCGAAAACACCCAACAACGGCAGGTCAAGGCCACCAACTTTTTCGATGTTGAAGTAGATGACAAAGGCCAAAACCAGCAGCATGGCAGTGAAGATCACTCCGCCGAGGACACCACCACGAAATGCTGCCTTCGTGGAGGATTGGTTGCCGCCAATCACCAAAATCATGGATACACCCAGCATCAGCGCGAGCGCAGTGTAATTCACCGCCGAGAGCAACCAGTGTGGAAGCGCCGAGTCTTGTTGCATGGCAATCGCGTTGAGGTGCGAGGTGTCTTCAGGGAAGTTCACCAAAGTGATCACGAAGGCCACCACAATGGCGATGATGATAAACGGCGTAATCGCCGAGATAACGTTGGTGACTTTGTCCACGTCAAGGAATCCGGTGAGCAGCACTAGCGCGGTCATCAGGCAAGAACCAATCCACGTTGGCCAGCCGAATTGCTGCTCAAGGTTGGAACCCGCACCTGCCAACATGACAAAACCGATGGCAAAGAGGGTGATGGTCGTCGTTAAGTCCAAAAACTTGGACACCCAGGGGTGCGCAACGTTCTTAAATACCGTGTTGTGGTCGGAGGCTAAAAAATACGAGCCCAATTGGAAGATGATCGCCCCGGAGAAAATCATGATTGCCCCGGCAATCACCGCACCGACAAGGCCCATATAACCAAAGGAAACGAAGTATTGGACAACCTCTTGGCCGGTAGCAAAACCAGCACCAACCAGAAGTCCCACAAATGCTAGCGCGATTGTGATGCTTCTACGCACAGAAAAACCCTTTTCATCTCTAGAAAACAGAACAAGCGCGTACGAGACGCGCTTGCTATGAAAAAGGTTTCCCACCACACTGTGCCGGGAATTTGCGACAACCTTCTTCGCGACATCCCGTACAACGTCGCCCCACCTTACCAGAAGCTGGGTGGATACGAAGGTTGTTGGCAGATTAGCTCAACTTGGCAGCAATCAATTCGTTGACCTGCTTCGGGTCGGCCTTGCCCTTCGTTGCCTTCATCACGGCACCGACAATTGCACCGGTGACCTTGGTGTTTCCGGCCTTGTACTTCTCCACGATGTCCGGGTTTGCGGCAAGCGCTTCGTCGACAGCTGCTTCGATGGCACCGTCGTCGCGGACGACCTCAAGGCCTCGCTTTGCGACGACCGCGTCCACGTCGCCCTCTCCCTCAATGACACCATCGAGTGCCTGACGGGCTAGCTTCGTGGTCAGCTTGCCTTCCTTGACCAGGACAACCACGCGCGCAACATGGGCTGGCTCAACACCAAGCGAGTCCAAGTCGGTGCCGAGCTCGTTGGCCTTTCCTGCCAGGTAGGACACCCACCAGGCACGCGCTTCGTCTGGGGTGGTGCCGGCCTCGACGGTGTCGACGACTAGGTCGAGAGCGCCTGCGTTGACGAGGTCGCGGAACTCCTTCTCCGGCAGCTGCCATTCCTTCTCAATGCGTGCGCGGCGCACCCACGGAAGCTCGGGCAAGGTTGCACGGATTTCCTCCACCCACTCGGCTGGAGCAAGCACTGGAGGCAGGTCAGGATCGTTGAAGTAGCGGTAGTCGTCGGAGTTTTCCTTGCGACGTCCCTTCGACGTAGTGCCGTCGGTTTCCTGGTAGTGGCGGGTTTCCTGGATGATCTCCTCGCCGTTTTCAATCGCGCGAGCCTGGCGCTGCATTTCAAAGCGTACGGCCTGCTCCACCGACTTCAGGGAGTTGATGTTCTTCGTCTCGGTACGAGTACCGAATTCCTCCTGGCCCCATGGGCGCAGGGAGACGTTAGCGTCACAGCGCATCGTACCCTGATCCATGCGTCCGTCCGAGACACCGAGCGCGCGGACGAGCTCGCGGATAGCACCAACGTAGGCGCGAGCAATCTCCGGCATGCGTTCCCCAGCGCCTTCGATTGGCTTGGTCACGATCTCGATTAGCGGGATGCCGGCGCGGTTGCAATCGACCAAGGACGCGGTCGCGCCGTGGATGCGGCCACTAGTGCCACCGAGGTGGGTTAGCTTGCCGGTGTCTTCCTCCATGTGGGCGCGCTCGATTTCCACGCGCCACTCGGTGCCATCGTCCAAGAGAACATCGAGGTAACCGTCGTAGGCGATCGGCTCGTCGTACTGCGAAATCTGGTAGTTCTTCGGCTGATCCGGGTAGAAGTAGTTCTTGCGTGCGAAGCGGGAGGACTCTGCGATCTTGCAGTTCAAAGCGAGACCAATCTTGATGGCCCACTCGACGCCCTTGGCGTTCACTACCGGCAATGCGCCCGGCAGACCGAGCGATACTGGGTCCACGTTCGTATTCGGCGCAGCACCGAAGTGCGCCGAAGAAGTGGAGAACATCTTTGTTTCGGTAGCAAGCTCGACGTGAACCTCGAGGCCCATTACAGGGTCAAACTTCTCGAGTACCTCGTCGTAATCCATCAGGTCGTACGCAGTCATGGTTGGTAGTCTAGTGCCCTTGACGTCCGCGCGTCTCGTCAGGGTCTATCCCCTGCAATTTTGCATTCCGACCTCGATGGCCGCATTCCTAGAGTTCCCACAACGTATTATCTCCCTCATGACAACCGCATACCCTTGCCACATCATGCGCGGCGGCACCAGCCGAGGACTTTTGCTTCGCCTTGAAGATTTGCCAGAAGAGCAATCGCTTCGCGACGAGTTATGCCTCCGCCTTATTGGAAGCCCCGACCCTGTCGCTTTTGATGGTCTTGGTGGCGGCGTGTCCTCGAATTCGAAGGTGATGTTCGTCGGCCCTGCGCCCGAGTCGGATGAGGCAGAACTTGTCAGTGTCTTTGCACAGGTCTCACCGAATGAAGCGTCCGTGGATTGGAATGGCAATTGTGGCAATCTCTCTTCCGCGATCCTGCCTTATGCCATCGACACAGGATTGATTCCCGCGCAGGAGTCATGCACAGTTCGCAACCTAAATACAGGCACACTGATGGAGATCACGCCCACTCACACCCGCTTTGTGCGCCCGGGTGGAGAGAAAACTGGTTCCATCTTCCCCGCCGGTCGCATCACGCAAATCCAGGGCATTGATACAACTCTCATCGACGTTGCAAACCCCATTGCCATCGTTCGCGCACGCGACCTCGGGGTCTCTTTGACCACCCGCGAAGAGATGAACACAGACCAGGAATTACTTGATCGGCTCGAATCTTTCCGCGCCGAGGCGGGCACACGGATGGGCCTAGATTCCAAGGTGATTCCCCGGTTGGCGCTCTCCGAGGGCAACCGAGTATTCATGACCTCGGTAGGCGTGATCCACCACGCTCTTCCCGCCACGGGCATCTTGGCGCTCGGAGCAGCTACGGCACTCGGCGGCACCGTTTTCGAAGGTGGATTTACCTTCACCCACCCGAAAGGTGAAGTCACCGTCGACGCTTTGGCCAACGGTGACAAGCTGGAGTGGGTAGCACTCGAGCGCAGCGCGCGGATAATTATGCGCGGAGAGGTGCTCGTAGACCTTTAGGTAAACCCTTAAGAAAACATGGACTTCGCGATGGCGTAGCGCTCCGGCGGGACCGTCTTTAGGTTGCCGGTTGCGGCCTCGAGGGAAACCAAGTCAATGTCCTCGCCGTGCAAAGCCACCGAGGTACCAAACTGGCCTTCGTGTGCAGCTCGTGCAGCAGCAGCACCGTAGCGGGTAGCGAGCACTCGGTCGTATGCGGTTGGGGTGCCGCCACGCTGAATATGGCCTAGCACCGTGGTGCGCACATCGTAGCCAGTGCGGTGGTTGATCTCGTCGGCAATGACTTGCCCCATTCCGGTAAACGTCTTGTGACCGAACTCGTCCTCGTCGCCAAGCCCTGCGTTCATTGTGCCTTCCTTTGGCACTGCACCCTCGGCGACAACGATGATGCCGTACTTCTCTCCCATCTGGAAGCGGCGCTCCATCGCCTTGGTGATGTCCGCGATGTCGAAGGGCTCCTCCGGGATCACGGTGTAGTGCGCGCCACCGGCCATGCCAGCGTGTAGGGCGATCCAGCCGACGTGGCGGCCCATGACCTCAACAATGAGGATTCGGTTGTGCGACTCTGCCGTGGTGTGCAGGCGGTCGATCGCGTCGGTAGCCACTGATACCGCGGTGTCAAAGCCGAAGGTGTAGTCGGTGGCGTTCACGTCGTTGTCAATGGTCTTTGGCACGCCGACAACTGGAATGCCGTTATCGGAGAGCCACTTCGCGCCCTTCAGAGTACCTTCACCGCCGATGGCGATGAGTGCGTCGATTCCCGCGTCCTCGAGGTTGGCTTTGATCTGGTCAAGGCCCGCCTTGAACTTGTCTGGGTGCAAACGGCCGGTGCCCAAGATAGTGCCACCACGCAGGAGAATCGAGTCGATAAAGTGATCGTCGTAAAGCTGAATGCGGTGATCGTTGAGAAGACCGACCCAACCGTCCAGGTAGCCCACAACCGTCGAACCATACTCGGTATTGGCGGTGCGGACGATACTACGAATAACTGCGTTGAGGCCGGGGCAGTCGCCGCCGGAAGTCAGTGTGGCTAGGCGCATGCCCCCAACTTTAGCGGTTCCTGGCAGGAATGTCTGAGCGGAGGAAAAGTGATGCAACAACTCCGAGGAGCATGGCAGCTGCAAGGATTAACATGGCGTCGGCCGAGGCGAGCTCAATGCCGCGAGTTGGCGTTGCTATAGAGAGTGTCGCGCCGATCAGGGCCACACCAATAACGCTTCCCACCTGGCGCACCGTGTTATAGGCCCCGGAGGCCGCGCCCGATAGATGCAAAGGAATCGTGCGCATGGCAGTTGCCGCATTGGGCACCCAGATAAACGCACTTCCCACTCCCTTGAGCGCGGTAATCGCGATCATCCAATACACCGAAGCATCCCCGACCATGAGCCACCACGTCCACAGCATCGAAAACGCTAAGACCCCGAACCCGAAGACAGACAGGATCTTTGGGTTCACGCGGTCAGCGAGCACACCTACGTATGGAGTGAGGATCAGCGCCACGACCGACATCGGAACTGTCAACCAGCCTGCGGTGGTGGCGTCGATCCCGCGCGCGTCCTGGAGCCAGAACATAATCGGAATGAACTGGGCCGCAGCAGCAAAACCCATGGCCGCAATGCCCACCGAGGCGAGCGTGAAGTTGCGGTTTTTAAACACGCTCAGGGGCAGCAGTGCCTGATCGCCGTGCTTCGCTTGGAGCCTGAAGAAGACGATAAGGGCGAGGATGCCAATTACCAGTACAAGGATGTTTCCATATTGGATCCCATAGACGAGCGCTCCGAGTCCGATAAAGGAAATGATGACAGAGGGAGCGTCGAGAAGCGCACGCGACGTGCCCATCTTTGGAATCCATGCCAGCGCCATTACGCAGGCAATGACTCCGAGGCCAGCCTGGATACCGAAGGCGCCGCGCCACCCAATCGTGTCTACCGCCCATCCGGCAAATACGGGCCCGATCAACGAGCCGACTGAGCCAACGACGCCCCACATTGCGTAGGCAGGGCCACGCGAATGCTCGGGGAAGATGTGTCCAATCACGCTAAATGCCTGAGGTAAGAAAGCTGCTGCTCCCAGACCTTGAACTGCACGCGCAACAATCAGCCAAGCGAAAGATGGGGCCATGGCAGCCAGAGCCAGGCCAAGTGTGTACAGCGCTATTCCCGCGAGGAAGAGCTTGCGTTGGCCAAAGCGATCCCCCATCCGGCCCGTGACCAGCATGGGAACCACGGTGCACAAAAGATAGACGCTGGTGATCCAGACGGAGTCCCCCACTTCCGCAGGAAGGTGCGGGGTGAGCACAGGCACGACGGCCTGATCAAACATGACCAAGAAATAGCCCGCCGACATCGCCGTCAGCGCGAGCCACCTACTTCTGGTCGACTGTGTCTGTGTCTTCTGAGACTCGTGCCGCTCCGAGCTCTTTTCCGTGCCCATTAACCTGCCTGCTCTCTATCGCGCGTAGCCCATCGACGTTCCAGACTACGCGGTTATCTGGCAGCCACTCCGTTTGCGTCGTGGCGCACAACACTACGCCTGGGTAATGCGCGAGGTACCCAGCCAAGTCTTCCAAGAACTCGGGTGGCAAATGCTGGTCAATGCCTTCAAGGATCAACACAGGCGGTTGACCGAGCAGTGCACGCGCCACTTTAAGGCGCGCCACATCCCCTTGTGACCAGGGCTGACCATCATTTTTTAGCTGCCTCCGCAGCCCCTTTGCATCTTCATTCACCGTGGCTTCTAATCCGACAGCCGAGATCAACGCATTGATCTCCTCCGGTTCGGCCGAAGGTTTGCGGTATGTGATGAGTCGCTTCACCGACCCGCGCTCAAGGTGGGTGTGGATGGACGCAAATCCGACGAGTTCGCGCCTGACTTTGGCGGGAGCACTGACATAATCGAGCCCGTTAATGACAAAACAATCCTCATCATCGATAGACAAAAGCTCCGAGACGACTGACCTGAGGCGAGATTGATTCGTCGATCGCATCTCGACGAAAGTCCCGGCAGGTACCACCAACGTGTCGATTGGGTCATCGTCGACGACTAGCCTATCGACGACGACAGATCCGCCGCGGACCGGCAAAGCTTCGCCCTCGCGGGCTTCCCATGCTTGCCGACGTTCTTCTTCGGTTTCCTTCAGCCGGTCTGCTTGGTTCAACACCGGCACAAGGATGCGTGTCGCGGCGTTGTAGTTCTGGCGGTATTCCACCACCTTGCCCAGGTCATTCAAGGGTGTGGATAAGACTCCCAGCAAGGTCATCGCCGAGGCAACAGAGGCGGCCTCTGCAAATCCCCGATCGGAGACCAACACCACCGCCACGACTGCAAAGGAGGAAGCGGTAGCGGACAATGCGCGAGTCAACCCGGTGATCCGCGCGCGAGCCACAGCCGCGTTGACCACCTTTTCGCTATGGCGATCAAGCTGTTTGATTTCTCTGGCTACTGCGCCCGATGCGCGCACGGATTCGCTGGCAAGCACAGTATCGGCGATGCGCGCCGACATCCTGCCACGCCGTTTGCGCAAGGCCCGCGACTTTTTAAAGGTGGCGCTAGAGAGCGCCGGAATAGCGACAAAAAAGACGGCCATCGAGGCTGTGACAACCAGCGCTAGCGACCAATCGAGCAGGAACAGGCCAATTACCACTACTATGATCAGCGGAATTCCGGTGACCAGCGGAACAATCCCCAACGAGACCCAATTTCTAATCGACGAGAGATCGTTGGAGGCTCGAGTCACCGTCACACCCAGGGAGCCTGAATACTCGCTTTCCCCCACCGCTGTGACAACTAGGCGGCGACGCTGTTCGAAAACATAGTCTTGCCCAAGGTCTTCGCCGCTGACGCGCTCCAACCAGCGGGCCAGACCCAGGCCGATCGCCGAGCCAATCATCACGACGAGCACCCAACGATCAGCATGGGAGTTGTTGTCCAACACGGCCTCGACGCACAACGCCATCACTAAGGCGAGGACGGCTTGGACTACGCCAAGGCTTGTAAGAAGAACTAGCAGCCAACGCCTGCGCCCCGCCCAGATCGGCGGCATCTTTTCTGCCATTGTTTCCCTATGCGACTACCCTTTTTTACTGCTCCTGATTGAGAAAAGATCCTACAACTTGTGGTTCACACAGCTCAAACGTGTTAATTACTGGAACATTCAGATCGAGTAGAACTCCAGTTGCCTCGCGAGCTGCCAATGGCGAGGATGTCATCACACCCGAGGCACATGCCACCTGCAGTCCAGCTTCTTGTAGAGTCTGCACACCAGCCCGAGCACCAAGGGCATCAACGGCAGAAAATACGAGACGATCGACGCTGGCCTGGAAGATCTCGTCGCGAAGCAATCGCATCGTTTCGTCCTGGTAGATCCCATCGGCAATCTCGACGATGACCACGTCGTTGTTGCGACCGAGCAGCTCGATCATGTTGGAGGTGAGGTCGCGCACCTGGTTGAAATCAAGGCGGAACGTGGTGCCGTATCCGAAATCGGTGAAGTCAATGACTTCGGTGGCTCCGGCGTCGAAGAACAAGTTGCGGTCGTTGCCCGCGCCCGTGCCAGTGATTTTGCCCGCACCGACGCGCTTGCCTGCCTTGGTCAGCCCGTTGATCATGCAGGCAGCTGTGGTGGACTTGCCGGAATTCATTGAGGTGCCCAGCACGGCGATGACCTCGGTGGTCTTTGCTGGGGCTTCTGGGCGTGCCACGTTGACGTGTGGGGCATATTCCATCACATTAACCACGACTCCATCACGCGCAAGCAGGCCTAGTGGTTCGATAAGAGTGGGCGCATCGATACCCGCATGGTGTTCGGTGACAACGCCCGCGATGCCACCAGCTGCGACGAGGTGGCAGTAGTCCAAGTTCTCAGGCACGTGTGCGAGGAACTGATCGGCGGCGTAGCGGTGACCATAGGCCAGCATGACCAGATGGCCTTCGAACAAGATGGCCTTGCGCGAATGTTCCGTTTCCACGCGCTTGTGGTTATGGATTTCCACGACGCGAGCCACAACCACATCTCCTGCGCGAGGGGCTAGATCCTCGCCTGCGATCAGGTGGAAGTCATTATCTGGATCATTGAGCTTCGGTGTGAGGAAGCGACACGTATAGGAGTTTTGGATGCGCTGGGTTGGAAGTTCTTCCCTCCGGTGAGCTCCTTGCGAGGCTGGTGCCGCAATAGCCTGAAAATCGAGGTGCGCAGTTGCACCGTTGAGCATCGCCAGCTGCTGCTGCAAAATACCTGGCGCGGAGAGAATTGAGGTCATTAACCAAACCTTTCAAACAATTATTGATCATCTTTTTCCAAAAAATCACTGCTTATTTAACACTGAGAATGTGAATCAAAGGTAAAAAGCAGATGTGAAGTTGATCATGTGTTTGAATCGGTTCCTGCACCTGTTCCTGCACAGCAGAAACCCCATAAGTTTTCGACGTTTGTGCACGTCAAAAGCTTATGGAGCGAGTGGTACTTAGGCGTAGAACTAAGCGCGGGCGGCCTCGAAGGCAGCGCCGACGCGGTAGAGGCGATCGTCCTTAAACGCTGGTGCCATCAGCTGGAGACCAACAGGCAGATTGGTGTCTTCAGCGAATCCGGCAGGCAAGCTCATACCTGGCAGACCTGCGAGGTTCAGCGGCAGGGTGAATAGGTCAAAGTTGTACATTGCCAGCGGATCGTCGACCTTTTCGCCCAGCTTGAAGGCCGTGGTTGGCGTGACCGGTGCGGCAATGATGTCCACCTGTTCAAAGGCCTTCTTGAAGTCCTCGGCGATCAGTGCGCGGACGCGCTGTGCCTGCAAATAGTAAGCATCGTAGTAGCCAACGGACAGGGCGTAGGTGCCCAGCATGATGCGGCGCTTGACTTCGTCGCCGAAGCCTTCGGCGCGCGAGATAGCCATGACTTCGTTGGCCGAGTGCGTGCCGTCGTCGCCACCGCGGTGGCCGTAACGCATACCGTCGAAGCGCGACAGGTTGGATGACACCTCAGAGGTCTGGATGATGTAGTAGGCACCCATGACATCGTCGAAGTGCGGACAGTCGACCTCGATGATCTCGGCGCCAAGGTTCGACAACTCGTCGTAAGCCTTGGTGATTACATCCTGCACACCCGGCTGGTTGCCCGGGCGGTTGAATTGCTTGACCACGCCGACCTTGGTGCCCTTGAGATCACCGGTTGCGCCCTCACGGGCAGCGACAACAACAGGTGCCACAGGATTGTCCACGCTGGTGGCGTCGAAAGGATCGTGGCTTGCGATGACTTCGTGCAACAGCGCGGTATCGAGCACGGTGCGCGCAGTTGGACCGCCCTGGTCCAGGGAAGATGCGGCTGCGATCATGCCATAGCGAGACACAGTGCCGTATGTTGGCTTCACGCCCACTGTGCCGGTCAGCGCTGCTGGCTGGCGGATGGAGCCACCGGTATCGGTACCAATGCCCAGCGGAGCCTGGCCCGATGCCAAAGCTGCAGCAGTACCACCACCGGAGCCACCGGGGGTGCGCTCAGTGTCGTGTGGGTTACGGGTGAGTTTGTAGGCCGAGTTCTCGTTCGAGGAACCCATGGCGAACTCATCCAAGTTGGTCTTGCCCAAGATGGGGATGCTAGCCGCGCGCAGGTTTTTGACCACTGTTGCGTCATAGGGAGCCATGTAGCCTTCGAGCATCTTGGATGCTGCAGTGGTGGGCGCGTCGGTGGTGACGAAGAGGTCCTTGACCGCAACGGGAACGCCGGCAAGGGCGGAAGGAAGTTCCTCGCCCGCTGCTACCTTGGCATCGATCTCGTCGGCAACTGCCAACGCTTCTTCCGCGCCGACGTGCAGGAATGCGCCGAGGGTGTCGTCGATATCCGCGATGCGATCAAGGTGTGCTTGGGTGACTTCGCGCGAGGTGACCTCGCCGGAATGAATCTTTTCAGCGAGCTCTGCGGCGGTCAGGGCGGTCAGACCGGAAGATGGTGTGGTGTACTCGGTCATTTTTATTCAGCTTCTCCCAGGATCTGTGGAACGACAAAACGCTCGTCTTCAACCTCGGGGGCTTGATCGAGTGCCTGTTCTTGTGTCAGAGTCTTGATCTCAACGTCTTCGCGCATTGGCGCGTGGATGGAGTGTGGATGGCTCATTGGCTCGACTCCTTCCGTGTTGACCTGGGAAACCTTCGACACAGCGTCCATGATGGTATCCATCTGGTCGGCGTATGTAGACAGTTCTTCTTCGGTCAGCGCGAGACGGGCAAGACTTGCGAGGTGCTCGATATCCTCGCGGGAAATGTCAGACACGTAAACTCTTCCTTTGCACTTTAATCTGTTGAACCGCTCCCATATTACGGCACGAAGAAATCTTCGGGCACCTAGGTGGCGCTGGTATAAATAGGGAAGCGCAAATTTTGCCGATGAAAGAGGAAAACATGTCATACCTGATTCGAGTATTGCTCGCCGATACCCCCGGAAGCCTCGGGGACTTAGCCCAAGCATTCGGGCTTTTAGGTGCCAATATCCAATCAGTAGACATCGTGGAAGCACTGCCTGACGGCACGGTTCTCGACGATATCGTGGTCGAGCTCCCCCGCGACGTGATGGCCGATGCGCTTATCACCGCTGCCGGCGAAGTTGAAGGCGCCGAGGTGGATTCCATCCGCCCCTTTTCTGGCCGCGTCGACCGCCGTGGCCAGATTCAGATGCTCGCGCGCGTAGCCAAGCAATCGAACAACGTCCCCCGCGCGATGGAAGAGCTGGTCACGGTCATGCCGTTGGCTTTGACCTCGTCATGGGCCATTGTTCTACGCCAGACAGATCAAGGTGTCACACGCATCGCAGCCTCGCAGGCAGCGCCTAGCGACGATGGCTCCTCGCCTGCCCTGACCAACGTCACCGAAGCACGCATCCTGCTCCCTGACGAAGAAGAGTGGATCCCTGACTCTTGGGGTTTGTTGGACTCCACGCTCGTTGCTGCCCCGCTGGTCGGAACTGATCTCGTGCTTATTGTGGGCCGCACCGGCGGGCCGAACTTCCTGGCCAACGAGGTGAGCCATATCGGGGATTTGGGCACCATCGTCGGCTCGCTACTCACCTAAAACTTATTCAGGCGAACCGGTTTCTAGCAGGCGCTGGAAGCCGGCTTCGTCGAGTACGGTAACCCCCAAGTCCCGGGCCTTGGTTTCTTTGGAACCGGCGTTTTCTCCGGCCACCACGTAGTCGGTTTTCTTCGACACCGATCCACTTGCCTTGCCACCGCGAGAGACAATCGCTTCCTTTGCGGAATCCCGCGAAAAGTTCTCCAAGGTTCCGGTGACTACTACGGTCAGGCCCTCGAGGGTGCGCTCAACTTCGGTTCCAGCCTCGGCCTCCATGGTCACCCCGGCCGCGGCCCAGCTGTCCACGATCTGGCGGTGCCAATCCACCTCGAACCATTCCTTGAAGGCCTGCGCGATGATGGGGCCAACACCGTCGGTTTCCGAGACATCTTCGACGGGTGCATCGACGAGTGCCTGCATTGACCCGTAGCGCCCAGCCAACGCGCGGGCTGCCGTTGGGCCAACGTGGCGGATGGACAGGGCGACAATAACGCGCCAGAGATCCACTTCCTTCGCCGTAGCTAGATTCTTCAGCAACTTCTCGCCACTAGCGTTTACCTCGCCAGCATTATTGGTGTACACGCTGGTCTTGGCCAAATCTTCGTCGGTGAGGTCGAAGAGAGCGCCCTCGTCGATAAGCACTCCCGAACGGATCAGATCCTGGGCACCCTTCTCCCCCAATGCCTCGATGTCGAAAGCGCCTCGGCCGGAGAGGTAGCTCAGGCGGGAGGACAACTGGGCTGGGCACGAGCGTGTGTTCGGGCAGCGCCAGTCCACGTCGCCTTCCTTTTGCGGGGCAAGCGTGGTGCCACAGGAGGGACATTGAGTGGGGAAAATGAATTCGCGCTCGGTGCCGTCGCGTAGATCGGCCACGGGGCCTAAGACCTCGGGGATGATCTCGCCAGCTTTGCGCAGCACAACGGTATCGCCGATGAGTACGCCCTTGCGCTTGACCTCTTCTTGGTTGTGCAGCGTGGCCATAGACACTGTGGAACCAGAAACGAACACCGGCTCCATCACAGCGAATGGGGTGACGCGACCGGTGCGCCCGACACCCACCTGAATGTCGAGCAGCTTGGTGGTTACTTCCTCCGGTGGGTACTTGTACGCGATTGCCCAACGCGGCGCCCGCGAAGTGGAACCCAGACCGCGCTGCGCGGCGATGGAATCTACCTTGATGACCACCCCGTCCATCTCGTGGATCGCATCGTGGCGATGATCAGCCCAATAATCCACCGCCTCGAGCACCTCGGCTGCATTGGCCGCGGGCTTGGTGTATTCGGAGACCGGCAGGCCCCACGATGCCATGGCTTGGTACGCCTCGTGCTGGGTAGCCGGGTTAAATCCCTCACGGGCGCCAATACCGTGGCAGATCATGTGGAGCTTGCGCTTCTTTACGTCTTCCGGGTTTTTCTGTCGGATTCCACCGGCGGCCGTATTGCGCGGATTGGCGAAAGGCTTGCCGCCTTCCTCGATGCGCTGGGCGTTGAGCTCCGGGAAATCTTCGGGGCGGATGAATACTTCGCCGCGGATTTCTACCAGCTCGGGGAAGTCACCGGACAGGGTGTGCGGGATGTCCTCGATCACGCGCGCGTTGGCTGTGATGTCCTCGCCGACGCGGCCATCACCGCGAGTGGCGGCGCGCTCGAGTTCACCGTTGCGGTAGACCAAGTCGATGGACAGGCCATCAATTTTCAACTCGGTGAGGTACGGCCCCGGGGTGCGCGCCAACCAACCGGAGAGCTCCTCGTTGCTGAACACGTTGTCCAGGCTCATCATGCGCTCGAGGTGCTCGACATCGGCAAAGGCGCTAGAAATCGGCGCGCCGACCTCCTTGGTCGGCGAGTCCGGTACGGCAAGCTCGGGGTGGTCTTCTTCGAGCTGTTGCAGGCGCGCAAACAGCTCATCGAACTCCTTATCGGAGATGATGGGCTGTCCGTTGTAGTAGAGGTCGCGGTGTTTGCGAACTTCCTCAGCAAGTTCGTCCCATTGCCTGCGCAGATCAACTGATTGTTCGGTCACAGCCCCTAAGTGTAGCTAGACTAAGCCTCATGCCAACCTTCAACGCCTCCCGCATGCTGTCTTTTGATTTGGAAACGACATCAGTCAATCCAGCGGAGGCGCGCATTGTCACTTCGGCGTTGGTGCGCATCGATGGCCGCGACGTGCAGGCGAACGAAACCATGGCTGACCCCGGCGTGGAAATCCCCGAGGAAGCCACCAAGATCCACGGCATCTCCACTGAAAAGGCGCGCGCTGAGGGTCGCCCCCACGACGAGGTGCTTGCCGAGACCGTCCAGGCCATCAAGCAGGGCTGGGAGGACGGCCTGACCCTGATCGTGTTCAACGCCCCTTATGATCTTTCCGTGCTCAGGGCACTTACCGGAGATTTCACTGTAACCGGGCCTGTCTACGATCCCTATGTTATTGACCGCGCTCGCGATCGCTACCGCAAGGGCAAGAAGCGCAACCTCACCGCCCTGTCGGAGTTTTATGGCGTGCAGCTCGACAACGCCCACGAGGCCACCTCCGATGCGCTCGCCGCGGCACGCATCGCATGGAAACAGGTCAAGCAGTTCTGGCCCGAGCTCTCCGAGATGGATGTGGACGAATTGATGGAATACCAGGCCGTGCAACAGTACGAATTGCAGTCGGACCTAAAGAAATTCCTCGAGTCTCGTGGTCGCGATGCCTCCGATGTGGCCACCGGCTGGCCCATGATTGGCTAGCCTTCTAGCTTAGGAAATCTCGCTGCAGGATCTCGTCGTATTCGCGCGCCTGGGCGTAGTTCGCCGCTGCCTCCTTCAGCGTCGCGGCAGGTGGCGCGTAGACGTCCATGTTCGTGGTGGCAGGATCGATTCGCAGCTTATCGACGATGTCCCCGACCCTCTTTGGTTCCATGGGCGCGATGGCGAATCTGTGGCCTTCGCCAAGTGCGGCGCCGGCGTCGTCGAGAAGCTTTGGTGTGTTAAGTGTGGTCAGGTCAACGGTGACCCACTGCGCGCCAAATATCGGTGCCGAGGTGTTGAGCAGGTGTTCGCCGAAGGGTTCGAGGCGCTCGAGGATGTCGCTTTGGTGAACCGCCTTGATAGTTTCGTAATCGGTGGTGCCTTTGAGCTGGCCTGCAATGATTTCGGGCAGGCGCGGTTCGTCGAGCTGGAGCGTGACCTCTGCGTCGAAGCGTGATGCCACGTCGGCGATGTGGCTGCGCGCGGTCTCGAGGAGAGCCTCGGTCATGTCTTTCAGCGCGCCGGGGTCGGTGATGATGCGGTGGCCGTTGGGCATCTCAATATCAGCAGCCAATGTCCAGGGACCGGCGAGCTGCACCTTGATTTTATCGGTGCGCCCGGCCCACGCTTCCTCGAGAAAGTCGAGGTCGCGCTGCATCTGATCGGAGGAGCGCTTGGTTAGAATCTGGGGCCGCGGGGTGACCCGCCAGGAGCGCGCACCGCGATCGACATGGATGGGCAAAAGCGATGCCGTGCGCCCGATTAGGTCCGAGCCGAGGCCACGGTCCGGAAGCTGCGGCACGTGTGGGAGCGGAGATTCGGAAATCACGATGTCGGCGGCCTGGGACAGTGAGGTCCCGGGTAGTTCGCCTAGCCCAAATGCAGTCATAAATGACCAGTCTAATCAGGCTGGAAATTAATGGGGTTTAAGCAGTACCCGAGATCGTGCCCGAACCTAGGACCACGTCTCCGTGCCCGTCTGGGTCTGGCAGGTAGAGCACGGCTGCCTGGCCGCGGGCTACGCCAGAGAGTGGCTCCTTGAGCTGGAGTGTCATCGTGTCGCCTTCAATATTGGCCCAGCAGGACACAACGCCGCCGTGTGCGCGGATCTGCACATTGGCCTCGAACTCACCGCGCATGTCGGGGTGCAGCACCTTCAGGCGATCCGCGGTGATCTCGCGGACCTTCAGCGCCTCGCGGGGACCGACGGTCACGGTACCGGTAGCCGCATCGACGTCGGTGACGTAGCGCGGCTGACCATCGGAAGCGGGAACGCGCAGGTCAAGGCCACGGCGCTGACCAATGGTGTACTGGAAGGCACCGTCGTGCTCCTTGAGCTCGGTGCCGTCCTGGTCCACAACCATTCCGGGGCGCATACCAATGGAGCGACCAAGGAATGCCTGGGTGTTGCCGTCTGGGATGAAGCAGATGTCGTAGGAGTCCGGCTTCGTCGCCGTGGAGAAGCCCTTTGCCTTGGCTTCCTCGCGGATCTGAGGCTTCTCAGTATCGCCGATCGGGAAAATGCAGTGGTCCAGCTCGTCGCGGGTCAGCACACCTAGAACGTAGGACTGATCCTTGAGCGGATCCACGGAGCGACGGAGGTTGCCCTCGTCGTCGATAATTGCGTAGTGCCCCGTGGCCACCGCATCGAAGCCCAGCGCAATGGCGCGCTCGAGCAGGGCCGCGAACTTGATCTTTTCGTTGCAGCGCAGGCACGGGTTCGGGGTCTCGCCCATGGCATAGGACTCAACGAAGTTGTCAATGACATCTTCCTTGAACCGGTCCGAGAAATCCCAGACGTAGAACGGAATCCCCAGCTTGTCGCACACACGCCGCGCATCGGCGGAATCCTCCAACGAGCAGCAGCCGCGGGCGGATTCGCGGGTTTGTTGGGCGTCTTGAGACAGCGCAAGATGGACGCCGACCACATCATGGCCAGCGTCGACGAGGCGGGAAGCCGCCACTGAGGAATCGACACCACCGGACATTGCAACAAGAACACGCATGTCAGGCAGTGTACCCTCTACATCCATGGCAAGAAAACAGCAGGAAAACCGGACCTTTGAGATAGCAACCGGGATCGCGGAAGTTGTCGAGGAATCAGACGGTTCGATCACGCTGCTGGTCAACGGCGTGCCCTCGTCGAACAATGTGCCCGGCGAACCGGAGCGCCTCGAGTTTGAATACATGCGCTGGATTGCGGCCGGCGTTGAGGAGCTGACCAGCCTGGATAAGCCTGCAGATAAGCCCCGGCTGACCCATCTCGGTGGCGCGGGGTGCTCCCTGGCGCGCTACTTCGCGCACGTGTGGCCTGCCTCGCGCAACACGGTTGTAGAAATTGACATGGAACTCGCCCAGCTGGTGCGTGAGATTTTCGACATACCCAAATCGCCAACCGTGAAAATCCGCGTTGGTGAGGCCCGCGAGGAAACAAATAAATTCGTTCCCGATAGTCGTGACGTGATCATCCGGGACGTCTTCGCCGGAGCCCAGACCCCGCGCGCTCTGACCACGGTGGAGTTTCTTGAGGCGGCGCGGTCGTCGTTAAGCAAGCGTGGCCTCTACATTGCCAACTGTGGCGATCACTCCGATCTGACCAATGCCAAGGAGGAGCTGGCCGGGATGCTGCAGGTGTTTCCGCACGTGGCGGTGATTGCGGATCCGCCGATGCTCAAAGGGCGCAGATACGGCAATATCATACTGCTCGGCGCGGATTTCCCCCTCGAGGCCAGCCAGCAACTGACCAAGCGGCTGCTCCAGGGCGCGGTGCCTGCGCAATTTAAGGACGTGAAGTGGGCGCGCGAGTTCAGCTCAGGCACCCAAGCGCGTCACGACGAGTAACTCTTTGGCTCTTCCTTCTTCGGCTCGTTGTCCTTCCGCGCCTGCAGCCACGCGCGTGCCACGGCGACGGTGTCGGAGGCGCGCATCGTTGGCAAGTAACAGCTCACCACGGCCTGGCCGATGGCCGGCAGGGCGAGTTCGTCGTCGTAAGCAAGCACCCAACTGGTGTGCCCCGGGTGGAACTTATTCTTCGACGAGGCCAGCGAACGGAAGCCATATAGTGGCTCGATGGAATCTCCGGCGCGATCGAGCAGCGTATCCAAAAGTCCCTCGGGCTCGCCGGAGCGCATCAGTGGCGCGCCCGAGAGCGAAATCCACTCGATGCCCTCGCCATTGGCGTGGATCATGGCTTCGGCAATAAGGAACTCAATGGCCGGGCGCCACCCCTGCGCGTCGCGGCGCATGAAGTCGAGGGTGTATCCGTCAATCTTGCCCTCTTTGTACACCGGCAACCAACTGGTCACGCCGTGTACGGCGCCCTTTTCGTCGATGGCGAGAAGCAGCGAAGTATCTGGATCCTTGAGTTCCTCGAGCCCTCCCAAGGTAAAGCCCATTTCTGGCAGTGCCTTTTCTGCCACCCACGCCTCGGAAAGTGCAATAACGCGCTCACGGGTATCAAAGTCAAGCTCGTTCCAGGTAGTCCATTCCGCGCGCACACCCTCTTTTGCGGCGTGGTTGCGGGCAGTGCGGATGTTCTGGAATTTCTTGCCCTTGAACTCGACGTTGGTGGCATCCAACACCGATTCCTCGGCGACATGGACCTGGCGGAAGCCTGGGCGCTCAAATTCCTCGCGCACCGAGTACCAGGCAACGCGCGCGCCCATGCCCTGGACATACTTTTCAAATTCCTCCGCGATCGCGTCACGAGTATCGCCCTCACCGACAATCGGCTCGCCGACGCTGACCGCGATACCGTTCTTCAACCTGTACGCAACGTAGCCATTGCCACTGAAGAAGTATTTGTTTCCGTCCCACAGCGTCATCCACGAGAGGTGGTCACCGGTACCGGCTTTGAGCAGAGTGTGCGCCTTGTCACGATCGCGTGACGACGATCGGTCGGCCGCACTTGCGGTAACCCGGTACAGAGCAACCAGTGCGACGATCCAGAAGATCACGCCGACCCACTCGTAGATGAAGGTAGAGATATGCGAGGTAGGCACAGCCTGAGTTGGGAAGAACAGGTTAAATACAGGAGGCAGGTACCGCCGTGGAAGCTCGAGGAGAACCTCCGTGAAGGTCAGGTGCGGTGTAAACCTGTGCGAGAAGGCGCTCGCACCGACGATCCAGGCCACGGCCGTGACAAGGAATGCAGCGAGCACAATCAAGGTGTTGTTGCGCGCGGCCGAGGTGTTGATCCGGACGTAGAAGTGCCGGTAGGTTCGAATCAGGACGGCGCTGCACACGATCCATGGCAGCAACAGGAAGAAGAGGTTCACGCCGAAGAGTTCAGCCGGAAGATTCGACGGTGTGACAACGACCTGCGCGGAAATCACGGCGATGGTGACAATTTGAGTCAAAATCGCCAAAATCCATGACAACCTGCGCCCGCGCACCAAGCCGTAAGCGATGACGAGCTGGAGGATGAATGGAACCAGGTTGCTTAAGGTCGGGCCGATGCCGCTGAGCTGGTTGATTGTGGTTGCATCGAAGCAAGCAACACTATTTGGATCCTCGGTGCACAACTTGTGCACCATGTGCCCGGAGACAGTGGGCTGCCACAGCAGCTGAGTCACCAGCGAGAAAGGACCATCAGATTGAGGATTAATGGCAGAAAGCAGCGGACCAACAGCCACCGAGGTATAGACCAAGGCCACCAGGATGCGGGCCTCTCGGATGGACATGGAAGGCTTTTTCAGGGTGAACGTTTGCCCAGTGAGCACTTCACCTGCCAGAACACCAAAGGCAACACCAACAGCCGCAACGACCCACACCAACGTACCTGCATACAGCACCATGGTTGCAGAAAGCGCAATCAGGAAGACTCGTAAGCGGCGTTTCCACAACAGTGGCATCCACGCGGTAGCCGCGGCGGTGGTGGTGAACAACCAGCCCAGCGGCGACAAGTAGGTAGCGTTGAGGAGATCCTCTCCCCATTCGTTGAAGCCCAAGTTCTCAATGATTTCGGCAGCGAGGAAACCGAGAGGGACCGAGATCATCTGCGAGGCGAACGCCACAATCAGGTAGCGCCTCGAGCCGAAGGCAACCTCGGCTGCTCCACCGAGTGCGATAACCGCCAGTGTCACCATGATCAGTGGTACCCAGTGGTCGGTAGTCATGCCCGAGGTAAACAGGTGCCAACCTTCTGCATCTCCTGAACCGGTCAGGGCCAAGTTATCGCGCAGTGGATAGAGCACCCACAGCAACACGGCGCCGATCAGCGAGAGCCGGATTCTTTTCAATAACTCGATCATTTGATCCCTCCGAACTTCGCTACTTCTTCGAAGCTTTGTCGCAGGGCTTGGCGCCACACGGAATAGCTATGCCCGCCCGGGACGGTTTTATAGGAGGTGTCCATCCCGGCTGCTTGGGCAAGTTGATTCATTGTGGTCAAGGCGTTCATCGATTCTTTATCCTTATCCCCTGCGATAAAGATGCCCTTCAAGTGTGCATACTTATCGGTGCCCACCGCCTGGCGCATTAAATTGGCCGGGTTTACGGCTTGGAAGGCCTGCTCGTCGCCGCCGAAGAAGGTATCCACAGTCTTTTGGTGCGTGCCGATGCTTGGCTCTGCTTGGCCCGAGAAGTCCAAGAACATGCCATAGGACTGCGGGCTGTTTGTGATCACTTGGAGAGCACACGTGCCTCCGTAGCTTAGCCCGCCAATAGTCCAAGTTTTCTGGTCTCTATTCACGTTAAATGTTTGATTAATGGCCGTAGGAACCGTCTCTGCGAGGTAGGTCTGCACCTGATAGTCCGGCCCATCGAAGCAGGCAGGATTTCCATTGAAGGTACCTGTGCCATCGACGCTAATAATCACCGGTGACTCACCATTGTGTTGGATCTGGAAGTCATCTGCCGTTTGGCTCGCCTGGCCCACGGTAAACCACTGCCCTGGCTCGCCGGGATTGCCGGCCATGAGCACGAGGACCGGCAAGTTGGAATTTGTCCAATAGGCAGGAGGAACGTAGGCCACCGCATCTCGCATCGGGGCGATCGGAACCGTCACCAGCGCACCAACATCGCGGCCGTTGAGCTGTGGCGGCTGCGTCGAGGCTTTGAACTCATCAAGGCTCATCGACACCGTGACAGGCTGAGGGTTGAACGAGCCAATCGTCGGAAATTGCTGATATTGCAGGTTGGCTACCAAATACGCATTTCCCACTGCAATCACGGCCAGAATTGCCAGCAAGATGCGCCGACCGCGCTGCGTAAACGCACTCGCCAGAACAAAGGCCGCGGCGGTACCTGCGATAAATATCTCGATCGGGATCGTGTCAGGGAAAGGCTTCGGCCACACTGCGAAGATAAACCACGCGATCACACCAATAATCAGAGCAATAATCAGCGCAATGGTGGTGCGAACCCGCAGGGATTTCCGAAAGAAACCCCAGGCAGCAACGGCCGTGGTGATCAAGACGATCAAATAGATCGTAATTAGAGCTGGAGTATTTACCAGCGAAATTGAACGTATCAACTCCATTTGATTAGGTTTACACCTTGCTGTCTAGTTTCGCTCTATTCTTGAGCTTTATGGGAATTGCTTCTTACCTACCTCGCCTTCGTCATCCAACCTTAGCGCAGCTCCCGCAGACCAGCGATAGAATCGTCGTCGCGCTTCACGGTACTTTGGGTCACCCCCGCAGCTTCGATGTCCTCGCCCGCGATCTCCCCTGCCCCGTGGTCCAACTACCCTACGGTCACCGCGGGACAGTACCGGTAGAGGAAGCCGTCGGCGAGGTAGCAGATTATCTTGCGGCCATTCCACAACGCGTGACGACGATTGACCTGGTCGGTCACTCTCTCGGCGGTCTTATTGCGCCTGGCGCAGCCCACGACCCGCGTCTTGCGGGAAAGATTGACACAATCGTCGGCTTAGGTGCCTCGTGGCGAGGTGTCCCTGTGACCGGCAACCCTGTGAGCCGGTGGTTTCAGGCGAAAGTGCTGGGCGAGTCTTTCGTGGACATTATGCGCCCTGAACCTGCGAAAGCCCCCATTCCCGAAGGAGTGAGGGTGGTCTCGATTATTTCATCGGAGGATAAACAGGTGCCTGAATCGTCGTCACGCCTTGGCACCGTTGTCTGCCTGGGACCTGTAGTCCATGGGGACCTGCCGCTGCATACCGATGCCGTGAAGTGGGCGCTTCGAATGGAATGAAATACTAGAGAGTTGCGATGACCTCGTACACCTGGTCGATCTGCTGCTGGGTGACGGGGATTTCGCCGGTGTCCTTGCGCTGCAACAGGACCTGTTCGATCTGGGCTGCATCAGACTCGTTCAGGCCAGTTTCGTTGGCTACTTGGGCTGCCTCTGTGCCCGCAGCACCTGATTGGACTGCATTAAGCACGTTCCCGAGCAGCGTGGAACTTTCTTGCTCAAGGCGTGTGATGACTTCGCTGCTTGGCATCTGCGTCGTTTCGAAGATACCGCCAGCGGCTTGGGTGTTTCCTGCAGCGAAGGCCTGCAGCTGAGCTTCGGTGCCATTGAAGTAGTTCAGGTCAACCTGGGAATCCACTCCGGGCACAGTGCCGGTTTCCGAGCGTTGCCAGAAAGACACGGTGCTCCACCCACCTACGGGCGCTGGCGCATTGCTTTGGTAGGCAGCCAGCCACAGCGGGTAGTTAGAAAACTCAGTGGTGTTGGCCATGTCCTCTACCCAGAAGTAGCGGTAGGTGTAGATCATGGGAGTCTCGCCTGTTTGTGCCTGCAGGGTCTGCAAGAAGGTGCGGGTCCAGTTCTGTAGATCGACGGCATTGAGGCCGTCGGTCTCCTCCAAGTCGAGAACCGGTGGAAGCGAGGTCGGCGTGCCGGAGTTGATCACAGACGCGAAGTAGGTAGCCTGGGCACGCGGATCGGAGTCCGGCCTGGCGTAGTGATAAGCACCAGTCATCAAACCTGCCGCGTTTGCGGAAGCGATGTCCTCGGCGTAAAAGTCATTTGCCCAGCCATGGCCTTCGGTGGCTTTGACATAGGCGAAGCGTTGACCGCTGGCTGCGACGCTGCTCCAATCGATGGGTGCACCACCGGGACGCTGGTGGCTAGCCACGTCGATTCCCGACGGGGCGACAGAAGATTGTGCTTGAGCTTTAGAAGAAAGTGGGATGACAAGAAAACCCACCGCAGCGAAGAGCGCGACGAGCATGGCTACTGTAAAAGATCGTAGATTCAGGCTTAAACGCATGATGGCAAGGCTACATCACATTAAACGCATACACCACATTATTAACAATAATCACAATAGTCACATTGGAAACATTTTAAAAGTTGCCTGCTAGACGCGCCCTTTGCACCACAAGAGAAATATTTTCAATCACATAGTCAACGTCTTCTTCCGTAGTCGTTCGACCCAAGGTAAAACGTAAAGCCCCGATTCCTGTCTTTTCATCAACCCCCATCGCCTCTAACACATGACTCATGCGGGTCACGCCGGAATTACACGCCGAACCGGTAGCCGCCTCGATCCCCAGGCCATCGAGCAACATGATCAGGGAATCCCCATGTGCACCAGCAAAAATGAAGTGGGCATGCCCAACAAGCGCGGGCTCGCGCGTTGTAACCGTCAGGTCAGGAACCTGGACTTTCACACCCTCGATGAGCCGATCGCGCAGTGCGGAGATCCGAGCATTCTCGGTATTCATCTCACGGACCGATTCTTCCAAGGCCGCTGCCGTGGCAGCTGCCGTAGCTACGTCGACGGTCCCCGACCGAATCCCGCGTTCCTGGCCTCCACCCAGGGTGAGTGGCTGGGGCGCAGGCGAACGCTTAGCCAAAAGGATACCGGCACCCCGCGGCCCACCGAATTTATGCGCGCTCATCGCTATTGTCGTAGCACCGAGCTCGTGGAAATCGATCGGGAGATGCCCAGCAACTTGGACGGCATCAATATGGACTGGCGTGCCCTGTGCCGAAGCCCTAGAAACAACCTCTCCTACCGGTTGAATCGCACCGGTTTCGTTATTCGCCCACATGCACGCAGCCACGGCGGCCGGCCTGTCCAGTGCAGAAAGTTCTCGAATGTGCCCACTGCGCTCGACGGGCAGCAATTCCACTTCTGCGCCTGATGCCTGAAGCGACTTCACCGTTTCCAGTACGGCAGCGTGCTCAATCGGAGTAGATACCACTCGATCAAGTTCAGAGGCTTGATATAAGCCTCTTACGGCGATGTTATTCGCCTCTGTGCCTGAGCCTGTAAACACTACTTCCACGGGATCCGCGCCAAGCAGCTCGGCAATTTTCTCCCGGGACTCGGCCAAAACCGAATTGGCCTTACGCCCCGAGGTGTACTGTCCCCCGGGGTTGAGTGCTCCGGCGTGTTCGACCCATGCTTCGATCGCCGACTGGCGCATGGGAGTTGTCGCCGCGTGATCGAAGTAGTGCGTCACTTTCGCTTGCCTAGTTCCTCGATCAGTGCCGGGACGATTTCTTCCACATCGCCGACAATGCCAATGTCTGCGATCTGGAAAATCGGCTCGTCTTGGTCTTGGTTTACCGCGACGATCGTGCCCGCAGTCTGCATACCCGAGAGGTGCTGGATCGCACCGGAGATACCCAGTGCGAAATACAGGTCCGGCGAGACAGTCGCACCAGTCTGGCCAATCTGAGCAGTCGCAGGAGCCCAGCCCTCGTCGACAGCATCGCGGGTCGCGCCCACTGCCGCGCCCAAGGTATCAGCCAGAGGCTCGACGAATTCCGCGAAGCCGTCCTCGCCTACGCCACGACCACCAGCAACAACCACTGTTGCCTGGTTCAGGTCCGGGCGATCACCCTGTACCGCAGGAGTAAAGGATGCCACGACAACGTCCTTCGGGGTGGCCGGAGGAAGCGGCATCGGCGCAAGCTGGCCCGCTGCTGCCTCAGGTACAGCCTTAATGGAGCCTGGGCGCACCGTATAAATCGGGCAGGCACCGCCAGCCGCGGTGGTGGTGACAACTGAGCCACCGAAAATCTCGTGGCGAGCAGTACCGCCAGCTTCGATGCCCACCACGTTGGTCAGCACACCCGAAGCCAGACGTGCCGCCAAACGGCCCGCGATCTCGTTGCCAGCAGCCGTAGCTGCAATGACAATCGGTGCAGGGTTCGCAGCACCGAGAGCATGGAGTGCATCGACCTCGGGCAGGACCAGACGGGATGCGTAATCGGGTGCGGAAGCATCAATTACCTGGGCTGCACCAGCCTCAGCAAGTGCAGGAGCCAAGGATGCAGCCTGTCCCGGCGCACCAACAACCACGGCGGAGACAACACCGAGTGGACGTGCCGCTGTAATGAGTTCATTGGTCACAGGGTTGAGGTGGCCAGCTGAGTGCTCGACTAGAACATAAACGTGAGACATAATTCTTTGTTCCCCTTAGACCTTTCCTAAATCAGAGACTTTTCAGCAAGCTTGGCTACAACCTGCGCCGCAATATCTGCAGCGGAGCCAGAATCAATCAGCTCACCGGCAGTACGCGATGGAACGGTTGTTGCAGATTGCACCACGGTGGCAGAGTGGCTGAGGCCCACCTGGCCGGCATCCACACCAATGGAACTAAGATCCAAGTTCTTAATTTCATGCTTCTTCGCTGCCTGCAGACCCTTGAAATTAGGGAAACGAGGCTTCGCCGCATTCTCCGTTACCGAGACAATTGCCGGCAAAGTAGCCTCCAGCTCCCAGGTACCGCGCTCATCCTCTCGGGTCGCGGTAACTTTGTCACCAGAAACGGAGACCGCGCCAACCTGGGTCAGCGCAGGAATCTGGCGGTATTCCGCAAGCAAACCAGCCAGAGTACCGGTGGAACCGTCGGAGGACTGGTTACCGGTGATAATAAGAGCTACGTCTTCGATGGTGTTGAGCGCATTTGTCAGGGCCCATGCTGTTGCTACAGCATCGGAGCCAGCCAGGGCCTCGTCGCTAAGCAAAGCTGCGTCATCCGCGCCCATCGCGAGTGCCTTGCGCAGCGCTTCGTCCGCACCGCTGGGGCCCATGGACAGTGCAACAACCTGGAAGCGCTCGGGATCTGCTTCCTTGATCTGCAGCGCGGTCTCAACTGCATATTCATTAATCTCGTCGATGATGGAATCGACGTTGGTCCGGTCAAGAGTGTTATCAGATTCCAGGACCTTGGTGGACCAGGTATCAGGCACATTCTTCACAAGCACCACGATGGTGGCCATAAAAGCACTCACCTTCCAATTGGCAAATTTTATCGGCAGATTTTGTCGAAGATTTCTGGGACTCAGGTTACCCTAATCCGAAAGTTGGCTATAACGCTCCCCTGAGCGCTCCCTCGCACCACAGAGGAAGGCCGTTGCCGTCGACCCGATGCGCGCGATGATCACGCCCATGGAGCGCTTCCCTTTAAGTTTCATCTTTTTCCGCAGCTGATCGGGGTCAACGTCGACTCCGCGCACAAGAATCTCGATGGCCCCAGCGTCATATGCCGCAAGGGCTTGCTTTAGCTTTTTCAGGGGCACAGTTTCAATGAATGGAAATCCGCTGGAACCTTCCGGAATTGCCTCGCCGGAAAGAAATGCGATGTGCGAATCCAACATCCACAACCCGTGGCGCGCCGCCCAGCCGCGCACCAATCCCGCACGGATTACCGCGCCGTCCGGCTCGATGATGTAGCGGCCCGGCGCTCGCACATCAACGTCGTCGGGGTCAAGGTCGGTGACGCGTTCGACGACACCTTCGGTGTCGCACACAATCGCTTCACGACGAAGCCCTGTCCCCAGCCCCGGCGTATACAGACACGCCTCTTTCACCGCGCCGCCGACACTACTAATGCTGACCAGGCCCTCCCACTCGGAGTAATCAATCCCCGGGGCGCACTTCACCGCCAGCTCGCGGCCTTGATAGGCCTGAACAAGTTCAGGCAGCGGTGGCATGAGCTTGGCAGGGTCGGTGATCCGGCGCCCACCTACGCGACGTGCAGGATCTGCCACGATCACATCTGCCTGTGAAACCGGGACAGTGGCATCGGCCCGAACAAGCCACGCGTCTTGGCCGAGGTTGTATCGCGCCATGCGCAACCGGGCATGATCGAGGTCGCTTCCCAGCCACTGCATCTCGTGGGCATACACAGCGGGTGCTTCGGTGCCGATTGAGCAGGTAACGTCGTGGACCAGGCGAGCCCCGGCTTGTTTAATTTTACTGGCACGCAGCTCGCTGACTATCGCCGAGGTGGCCTGCTGCGCCGCATCCGAGTCCGTCAGCCACCAGGTGGGGAACTTTTCTCCCGCGCTCCGAGAAGCCACGACCAATTCAGTCACTGCCCGGGAATAGTCCCCGAACGCGTCGCGTAAGACTTTGTGATCAGTCAGTGCTGATTTTTTCGTCAGGGCAAGAGCGGCGGTGGTGTCGTCGATACGTGCACGATTTTCGCTTAAATAGCTGATCTCGCTGTCAGTGAAGGCCACCCAGTTTTCCAATCCTGTCCGTTGGTGTGTGCGTAAAAAAGTCCTGGTAGCGCGGAATATGTGTGGGATCGCCTACCACTGGTGCCATGTCTTGCTGCTTCGCGGCTTCGAAGACCTCCTCTACAGTGTGAAACTTGGACAGGTCAAGGATTTGAGCCCACGTTGCCACCGCAAAACGCACAAGTCCCACGCGCCACCCTTCCATGAGAAGAGTCGGCGAGAACCAGTTCGCGTCGTGCGCTTCACCGGTTTCGCCGTCTGGTTCTTGCCCTTCGGGCACTGCGGCTACAAAGCTGAACGTATCAAAGCGATTGCCTGATTCCGAGGTCCCAGCGAACCTTCCCCAGGGCTCCAACAAGTCGGCGTTGACCTTGAGCTTATTGTCCTGCAGCACGTCAGTCAGCGCCAGCTGATGCGATTCAAGCTTGTGGCGAGCATCGGCGTAGGGGCGCGCATCGGGCAAAATCTCACCGGATTCATCGTTGACCAGCAAAATGCCTGTCTCTTCGAACACCTCGCGCACGGCGGCGAAGACAAGAGCATGCGACTTGTATTTTGTTAGACCCAACCTGCGGGCAAAAGAGACCACGGAACGCCCTGTCCAGAGCTCGCCTGAATCCCACGACCGAGGCGGGAAATCCCTACTGTCTACCCCGCCACCGGGAAACACGGTCATGCCGGGGAAATTGCGCATCGTCCGGACGCGTTCTTGCGCCCACACTTCTAGGCCATCGCTGCCATCTCGAACGAGCAACACTGTGGCTGCCAGGCGCCCGCCGTTGTACCCAGTTTTGTCGGTGGGGTCAATATGATCCGCTGCGTCCGCGGACACCGCCCCCTTTGAGCGATGCAACTCCCCACCTCCTAAACTGCTAAACTCCTAATCCCTTAAGCACGGTGTGAACCTCCACGGCGCTTCCTGCGTGCGAAATACCTACCGTCTACCTTATTCAACTCAATGGGCTGATGGTAGGCGGTGGTCAAGTTTTCGCTGGTCAGAACGTCGTCGATAAGTCCTTGGGCAACCACATTACCCTCGTCGAGAAGCATGGCGTGAGTAAACCCATAGGGGATCTCTTCCACGTGGTGCGTGATCATCACGATTGCAGGTGAATCTGGGTCCAAGGCCAGATCTCCAAGATACGCCACCAGATCCTCGCGGCCACCGAGGTCCATGCCAGCACCTGGCTCATCCAAGATGAGCAGCTCCGGATCCGTCATGATGGCGCGCGAAATCAGCACACGCTTGCGCTCACCCTCGGACAGGGTGCCCCAGGTTCGGTCGATCAAGTGCATTGCCCCGAGCTGTTCCAGCTTCTCCGAGGCTTGCTCGTAATCCATGTCGTCGTACACTTCGCGCCAGCGACCCAGAATGGAATAACCAGCAGAGATAACTAAGTCCCCGACTTTTTCCTCGTCGGGAATGCGGTGCGCAACAGCAGCAGAAGTCATGCCAATGGAGGCGCGGAGATCACGCATATCGGTCTTGCCAATCTGCTCGCCCAAAACGAATGCGGTACCAGACGACGGGAACTCTTGGGCTGCCGCGATTTTGACCAAGGTGGTCTTGCCCGCTCCGTTCGGGCCGATGATCACCCACCGCTCGTCGAGCTCGACCTGCCAATCCACGGGACCGACAAGAGTATTTCCGCCACGCCGAACCTCGACGCCACGGAAATCGATCATGAGGTCAGGATCGGTGGGCTCGATTGCCTTCTCTGGATTAGTTTCAGGAGCATTCACAAACCCATTGTGGCTTATTTTCTCGCTCCACGGTGAAAGTGACACGTTTTGACTAAGATCGACCGTGTTAGACATAACCGTTTACAACACCTTGAGCGAATTCGTAGAGGTCTTCATCTGCGATGCACCTCTAGGGCGACACCGTGACTGCGAGCGAGGAATTATGACTGGACGACTCGGAATCGATGATGTTAGGCCCCAAATTTCTGGGCGTACCCTTCCTGCCAAGGCAGCCGTTGGAGAAGTTGTTCCCATCTCCGCGCTAGTGTGGCGCGAGGGCCACGATGCGATTGCAGCAACCGTCGAAATTGTCCCTCCTGCGGGCGGCGAGCCTTTTTCGATTCACATGCAGAAGGAAGAGTTCCGCCCCGACAATGTCCACGCGGTATTCGTGCCGGACACCGAGGGCACCTGGCGCTTCCGCATTGACGCGTGGTCAGACCCAATGGCTACGTGGCGCAACGCAGTAACGAAGAAACTTGCTGCCGGTCAAAGTGCAGAAGAGATGGACAATGACCTCCACCACGGCGCAGATCTTTTTCTCGAGGCAGCAAAAAACGCACCTAAACCTGATGATCAGGTGCTCAAGGATGTCGCTCACTCCCTCGAGGATGAATACCTCTCGCTGCGTGAGCGCATCGAGCAAGCCATGACCGGGGAAGTACTCGATATCCTGGCTGACTACCCGCTGCGTGAACTGGTCACCCGTGGCCCTGTGTGCGAGATCTTGGTTGAGCGCCGCGGTGCCCTGGTCAATTCCTGGTACGAGCTCTTCCCTCGTTCCACCGGTGGCTGGGACGAGGCTGGCAATCCAGTACACGGCACGTTCAAGACCACGGCCGATGCGCTCGAGCGCGTGGCGAAGATGGGCTTTGACACTGTCTACTTTCCTCCTATCCACCCGATCGGCGAGGTCAACCGCAAGGGCAAGAACAACACGCTGACCACCGTTGAAGGCGATGTGGGTTCCCCATGGGCCATTGGTTCTGCGGCTGGTGGCCACGATGCGGTCCACCCAGAGCTAGGCACCGAGGCTGATTTCGCAGCACTCGTCGCACGCGCTGAGGAACTCGGCCTTGAGGTTGCCCTCGACCTCGCACTTCAGGCAGCACCGGATCACCCATGGGCAAAGGACCACCGCGAGTTCTTCACCGAACTCCCCGACGGCACCATCGCGTACGCAGAGAACCCACCGAAGAAATACCAGGACATCTACCCCATCAACTTCGATAATGATCCAAAGGGCATTTACGAAGAGGTGTACCGGGTAGTCATGCACTGGGTGGACCTAGGCGTCAAGACCTTCCGCGTAGATAATCCGCACACCAAACCGGTGAATTTCTGGGAATGGCTGATCACTCGTGTGCATGAGACTCACCCTGAGGTCATCTTCCTCGCCGAGGCATTTACCCGCCCCGCGCGCATGTTCGGCCTGTCAAAGATTGGCTTCAGCCAGTCTTATACCTACTTCACATGGAAGACGTCGAAGGCAGAACTAACGGAGTTCGCAGACTTAGTCATCGAGCGCGCCGATGTCTCTCGCCCGAACCTGTTCGTAAACACTCCGGATATCTTGCACGAGTCGTTGCAAAAGGGTGGCCCTGCAATGTTCGCCATCCGCGCAACTCTTGCTGCCACGATGAGCCCGTTGTGGGGTGTCTACTCCGGGTACGAGCTCTACGAGCACGTTCCGGTCAAGGAAGGCAGCGAAGAATATCTTGATTCCGAGAAGTACCAACTGCGCCCTCGCGACTTTGCAGGCGCGCTTGCTCGTCGTGAATCTTTGGAGCCTTACATCACGACGTTGAACCACATTCGCCGAAAGCAACCGGCTCTTCAGCAGCTGCGCAACCTGCGGTTCCACGAGGTAGATAACGACAACCTGATCGCATATTCCAAGGTGGATTCGCTCACCGGAAACTGTGTTCTCGTTGTGGTGAACCTGGATTCCTATAATTCTCAGGAAGGCATGGTGCACCTCAACCTGGCTGAGCTTGGTCTCAGCGAAGGCGACAGCTTCCGCGTAGACGATCTTGTCAGCGGCTCGAACTACATCTGGGGCGAGCACAATTTCGTGCGGTTGGAACCACTCAACAACGTGGCTCACATCTTCGTTTTGCCGGATGTTGCCCCTGAAAAGCGCGAGCAGTTGGCATGGCGCCAAATTAGCGAGCACGACTACAGGCCGTAATTCCTAATTACCACCCAGAAAGTCGCAGTTATCGACGAGAAACCGCGCTGGAATCAATCTTGCTGCGGTACCGTCGTTAGAGGCACCGCTAAATAATTCACATTAACCACTCTTTTATTAAAGGAACATCATGTCTGAAGGCCAAAACAGCATCGACCCTGTGCTGCTTATTCCGTCCGGCGATCGCGCACGCCTTCTTGAGTGCAGCCACCACGCTCCCCATGATTTTTACGGCTGGCACTCCACGTCGTGGGGTTCTGTCATTCGTACCCGCTTGCTCGGCGCAGAGCGCGTCGAATTAATCATCCACGGTGATTCCCGCGAGATGCTGGATTCAGGAGATGACATCTGGGTCATTGGAATTGACGACGAGCTCACGCCGGACTACCGCTTCCGCGTTTTCTACCCGAACGCAGAGCCAAAGATTATCGCCGATCCGTACCACTTCCTGCCTACCCTGTCGTCGTTCGACTTGCACTTGATCAGCGAAGGGCGCCACGAGCGTCTGTGGGAAGTTCTTGGCGCCAACATTCACACCTACGAAACTGCGATGGGCACCGTTACCGGTACCTCATTTTCGGTGTGGGCGCCGAATGCTCGGGGCGTCGCTGTTATCGGTGACTTCTGTGAGTGGAATCCCAACCAGTATCCAATGCGCGTTCTTGGTTCGACCGGTATTTGGGAGATCTTCATCCCGAACCTCGGTGCCGGCACGACCTACAAGTTTGCAATCCAAACCGCCGAAGGCCACCGCCGCGACAAGGCTGACCCTATGGCGAAGGGCACTCTGGCGCCACCAGAAACTGTGTCCAAAGTCGTCGAATCCGACACCTATGATTGGGCAGACGCTGAGTGGATGAAGGCACGTCCTGAAATTGACCAGACCAATAGCCCAATGAGCATCTATGAGGTGCACCTTGGTTCCTGGCGCTTGGGCGATGGCTACCGCGAACTTGCCGACGATTTGGTCAAGTACGTCTCCGAACAGGGCTTTACGCACGTGGAATTCCTGCCACTGGCTGAGCACCCATTCGGCGGTTCCTGGGGCTACCAAGTCACTGGCTACTACGCTCCGAGTGCACGTTGGGGTAGCGCCGACGATCTCCGTCTGCTGATTGATCGCCTCCACCAGGCGGGTATTGGCGTAATCGTTGACTGGGTTCCTGCCCACTTCCCGAAGGACGATTGGGCGCTGGCTCGCTTTGACGGCACCGCGCTCTACGAGCACCCAGACTGGCGCCGAGGCGAGCAAAAGGAGTGGGGCACCTACGTGTTCAACTTTGGCCGTAACGAGGTGCGTAACTTCCTCGTCGCCAATGCTCTCTACTGGCTGGAAGAGTTCCACGTCGATGGCCTGCGCGTCGACGCAGTGGCCTCGATGCTCTACCTCGACTACTCTCGCGAGTCTGGCGAATGGGTGCCGAACCAGTTTGGTGGTCGCGAAAACCTCGACGCAGTGCAGTTCCTCCAGGAAATGAACGCCACCGTGCACCGCGAGCACCCAGGCATCGTGACCATCGCCGAAGAATCCACTGCATGGCCTGGCGTGACCGCACGCACCGAGGACAATGGGCTGGGCTTCTCCCTGAAGTGGAACATGGGCTGGATGAACGACACCCTGGAATACTTCAAGCTCGATCCGGTACACAGGTCGTACCACCACAACGAAATCACCTTCTCCATGGTGTACGCCTTCTCCGAGAAGTATGTTCTTCCCTTTAGCCACGACGAGGTTGTTCACGGCAAGGGTTCGCTGTGGGGTCGCATGCCTGGCGACGATTGGAATAAGGCAGCTGGAATGCGCACCCTCTACGGGTACATGTTCTCGCACCCTGGAAAGCAACTGATGTTCATGGGCCAAGAGTTCGGCCAGACCTCTGAGTGGGATGAAGCCCATTCCACTGGTTGGTCCGACCTTGAGGGTTGGGGATCTGAATTCCACCAGGGCATTCAGCGCGTAGTCCGCGACCTGAACGAGGTGTACAAGAATCACCCAGCGTTGTACTCGCAGGACAACACCCCGATGGGATTCCAGTGGATCAAGGGCGACGATTCGGCGAACAACATGCTCTCCTACGTCCGCTGGGGCACCGACAACAAGCCAATCTTGGTTGTGGTGAACCTCTCCGGTACCACCGCGACTGAATACCGCTTGGGTCTTCCTCGTATTGGCGCATGGGATCTGCTTCTGAACACCGATGCGGAAATCTACGAAGGCGCCGGCACCGAGTTAGACACCACCGTCTACACCGAACCTATGAGCTGGGATGGCCAAGACCAGTCAGTCGAGCTGACCATCCCTGCAATGAGTGTGCAGTACTACATCCACCGAGGCTAGAGGCTAGTAGAACTTAGCTAAAACAGTGCGCTGGCCAGGCGTGTCCTGGCTTGCGCCACGCGGGGGTCCGCAGCATCAAAGAGCGCGAACAGTTCTAAAAGGCGCTGCTTAGCGGTCTCTTTATCGGCACCGGCCGTCTGCTCCATGAATGTGAGCAGACGGTCGAATGCTTTTTCAGGGGCACCAGCGACGACTTCTGCATCCGCGGCATCAAGCTGCTTGTCCACATCGTCAGGATGTGCGGCGGCTTCCTCAATCGCATCGGTGTCACGGTTTTGGGGATCGAGACGCTTAATCACAGCAACAGTGGCCTTGGCCTGCTTGATTTCCGCGTTCGCTGGATCCTCGGCGAGGATGTCGTCGTAAAGCTTGGTGGCCGTATCAAAATCTCCGACATTGAGCGCCGCTGTCGCCGCATCGAGACGAGGATCCTCTGGTTCTTCCGGCTCCCCTTGCTCGGGCAAGCCCTGCAGCTGCGGGCCGACCTGCTCGACGAGGCTGTTCACCCACTGGGTAAGCGCATCAGCGGGCTGGCCGCCCTCGAAGGAGGTAACGGGGCGGCCCGCGGCGATAGCCAGCACGGTCGGGATGCCACGAACGCCAAGCGCCTGGGCGATTTGAGGAGTTGCATCGGCATCGACGTAGCCGACGACGAACGCGTTGTTGTTATTCTTCGCCAGTTGCTGGAAATTGGACTTCAGGTCCTCGGAATCTTGGGATCGCGCGGAACCCACGAGGACAATGACGGGAACCTGAACGGAGCGCTGCAGCACCTCGGATTCGAGATTGTCCTCGGTGACGGTAAAAAATCCCTCGACCTTGGAGCTATTCATCTTTTCACGAGCCTCGGACTGTGCCTGCAGCCGACCAAGGTCGACGGCACCGGCGGAATATGGGTTGGTCATTTAGTTCTCCTTTGCCGAATCTAAAGCTTTATTAAGCGAATCCATTTTCTGATGAAGCTGGTCAGTGTAGCCTTCGCGAATATCCGCCTTAATCACAAGAGAAACTCGAGGAGACACGGCCTTTACCGCCTCGGTGGCTCGCTTGATCACGTCCATCACCTCGTCCCACTCGCCTTCGACGATGGTGAACATCGCATTTGTTTCGTGAGGTAAGCCGGATTCATTAACCACCGCCACCGCGCGCGCAACCGCGTCCGCCATTTCGGCGGACGGGTTGCTGGTCACGGTCGGTGCTACAGAGAAAGCAACAATCATGCTTTCTAGTCTAACGAGATTCGCTTATCGACGATCCCAGCAATGCCGGTGCCAATGTCGGCGGTCGTCTTCGCGTCCGCCCGCGTCTCGGGGCCACGCGACGATGTGGGCAACTCCGGGGGGAATGTTCTGATTGCACCCCGGGCAGACATAAAACTTAGTTGCGCGCGAGGAGCCCATGTGGCGCATGAGATAGATTTCGCCATGCGTCCACGAAGGCCCCTCAACTTCTTGGGTGCCCAGATAGGTAGCCCCGTCACGCGGCAATTCGCGTGGCGGTTGGGCGTGCGAACCTCTGCCGCGGCCTGAGTTTCCCTGCGTCCGTCGATTCCGCCTGGGCATTTAAAACAGCCTTAGCTCGTTCGATTCAATACCGCGGAGCTCGTCGTAGTCCAACACAACGCAGCGAATTCCGCGGTCTTCTGCCAGTGTGCGAGCCTGAGGTTTAATCTCTTGGGCTGCAAAGACTCCAACAACAGGCTTAAGTAGCTCGTCGCGATTGAGAAGTTCAAGGTAGCGCGTGAGCTGTTCCACGCCGTCGATGTTTCCGCGCCGCTTTACTTCCACGGCCACAGAGGTGCCGTCACCGGACTTGGCCAACAAGTCAACCGGGCCGATTGGGGTGGGATATTCGCGGCGCACAAGGGAGTAGTCCTCGCCCAACGTTGTAATGTGCTCGGCTAATAGCTCCTGGAGGTGGCTTTCAACGCCGTCTTTCACCAGACCTGGGTCTTCCCCAAGGTGGAAAGTTTTTTCGTCGTGAAGCGTTTCTATTGTGATGCGAAGCTGTTCACCCTTGGGATTTTCCACGACCCAAAGCAGCTCACCGGTATCGTCGCCGTCGATGTCCACGATGGACTCTTCCACGAGGGTGCACGGCGGTGTCATCCAATTCAGGGGCTTGTAGGCACGGTCATCGGCGTGCACGGAGACGGAGCCGTCCGCTTTCACCATAATCAGCCTGTCTGCCATGGGAAGATGGGCATCCAGGCGGCCTACATAGTCAACAGAACAACGAGCAATGACAAGACGCATGCCTACTAGATTAGCCTTGCTCGCGCTGGCGCCCAATCCGCTGGCTGAGCGACTTAAAATCGGCCTTTTCTTGACGTGGATTCGGTGCTGATTCGATCCACGAAATCAATGCCATAATCACATGGCGGTTCGCCGCAATTTCGTAGGTAGCGGACTCCGACTTGACGGTAAGGATGCGGGCTGCCGTGGGCATGAATTCGCGCTCATTGTCCGAGATTTCCCGGTGGCTTTCGACAACTAGATGGGACCGGTCGAGTGTAATGTCAGCGCGAGGAATTAAAGAACGCAGCTTGAAATAGTAAAGGGTATCACCGCTGTACTGAATCTTGCCGTGACGCCATCCATGTTCCCCACTTGCCGGGAGCACCCGAAGCAGCACTGTTGAACCGCGCGAACGAAGAGCAAAAAAGCGCAGGGCAGCGAGCACCATACAGAGGACTGCGAGTGCAATTAGCACCCAACCTATAAACTCCATGGATACTCCCCACGTTATGCTCAAATACCTGCTCCAATACTAGCCGTGGCACCTACGAATGCCTATCCGCCTTCTGGTTGATGCCACGACAACTTCTTCTTGGATTCTTCTTGGAGCTTGAAGTAAAACTGTATGCCACGATATTACTAGCGCCGTCAAACTAGGTCCTGAAAACGATGTGAAAAGACCGGGGTTCTCGATCACAGTGATGTGATCGAGAACCCCGGTCTTTATCAGATTCCCGAGAAGGAAGAAGGCTTACTGCCCTACTTAGTTTTTATCCCGTCGCACAGCTGCAAGAGCTGCTTCAGCACGAGACTTAGTCAGTTCGTCCTCGCTAGAAAGCTCGGACTCTGAGGTGGCTACGTCGACTTCGCTAGCGAAGATCGCGTAGTCAGCCAGAACTGTCACCTTGTCAGCTGTCACGGAGAGGAAGCCACCCTGGACAGCGGCAACAATCTTGTCGCCATCCACAGGGGTGATAGTCACAACGCCATTTTCGGCCAGTTGGCCCAAGAGAGGCTCGTGACCAGGCAGCACGCCGATCTCACCCTCAGTGGTCTGTGCGGTGATGATGCTGGCCTGTCCAGACCAGAGCATGCGATCCACAGAAACCAATTGGACGGTGATGTCAGCCATGGTGCTCTCCTAGTTCTTCTCGTTGAGCTTCTGGTATGCCTTCTCGACATCGTCCAGACCACCGAGGCCGTTGAAGGCCTGCTCTGGATAGTGGTCGAACTCGCCGTTGCAGATCCGGTCGAAAGCGTCGATCGTCTCTTCCAATGGCACGTAGGAGCCTGGCAGACCGGTGAACTTCTCAGCAACGAAGAAGTTCTGGCCCAGGAAGCGCTCAAGCTTACGGGCACGCGTAACGGTCAGCTTGTCTTCTTCACCGAGTTCGTCCATACCCAGAATTGCAATGATGTCCTGCAGCTCTTTGTTCTTCTGCAGAATGTTGATCACGCGCTGGGCAACGTTGTAGTGACGCTCGCCGACGATACCTGGCTCGAGGATACGAGAGGTAGAAGTCAGTGGGTTCACTGCAGGGTAAATACCCTTGGAAGCAATACCACGGTCAAGCTCGGTGGTTGCATCAAGGTGAGCGAAGGTGGTCGCTGGAGCCGGGTCGGTGTAGTCATCGGCAGGAACGTAAACGGCCTGCAGAGACGTAATCGAACGGCCCTTGGTGGAGGTAATGCGCTCCTGGAGCACACCCATCTCGTCAGCCAGGGTTGGCTGGTAGCCCACAGCGGAAGGCATACGGCCGAGAAGGGTGGAAACCTCAGAACCTGCCTGGGTGAAGCGGAAGATGTTGTCAATGAACAACAGCACGTCCTGATCCTGGACATCGCGGAAGTACTCCGCCATGGTCAGACCGGACAGAGCAACACGCATACGAACCCCAGGTGGCTCGTCCATCTGGCCGAAGACAAGGGCGGTATCTGGGAGAACGCCCATCTCGTCCATTTCCAGAATGAGGTCGGTGCCCTCACGGGTACGCTCGCCGACGCCAGCGAAAACGGAGGTACCGGAGAACTCGCGTGCAATACGAGTAATCATCTCCTGGATAAGAACCGTCTTGCCCACACCTGCACCACCGAAGAGGCCAATCTTGCCGCCCCTCATGTATGGGGTCAGCAGGTCGATGACCTTGATGCCGGTTTCTAGGATCTCGGTCTTACCTTCGAGGTCCTTGAACGCTGGAGGCTCACGGTGGATGCCCCAACGCTCGCCATCGACGCCAACGGACGGATCGTCCAAGCAGTCGCCGAGGGCGTTAAATACGTGGCCCTTAACCTGGTCGCCGACTGGAACCGAAATTGGCTTGCCAGTATCGATGACCTGTGTACCACGGACCATGCCGTCGGTTGGGCCCATTGCGATTGTACGCACGAGGTTGTCACCCAAGAACTGGGCGACTTCGAGCGTAACGGTCTTTGCGACTGTCTCGAGAGTGATCTCGACCTGCAGCGCGTTATAAAGATCAGGCATCTCGTCGCGTGGGAACTCCACGTCGACGACTGCGCCGATCACGCGAACAACGCGGCCGGCGGAGGAACCCACCTGCTCGTTGCTCTGCTCTGCGAGAGAGGTTGTCATGTTTTAGTCACTTTCTCCATCGTCGGACAACGCGCCTGCGCCGCCGATAATCTCGGTGATTTCCTGGGTGATTTGTCCCTGGCGGGCCTGGTTAGCTTCACGAGACAGGCCCTTGACCAGATCGTTAGCGTTATCGGTTGCCGCCTTCATAGCTGTGCGTCGTGCAGCAGACTCACTTGCCGATGCTTCCAGGAAAATGGAGTAGAGCGTACGAGAGACATATGTTGGCAATAAGTTTGTCAACAGGGTCTCAGAGTCTGGCTCAAAATCCATCTCTGGGTGCACGTCGCCGGTGATTTCCTGCAACGATTCTTGTTCCAATTCGACAGACTCAACGACCGGCTCAATTGGCAGCAGCTGCTGTACAACCGGCTCTTGGCTCAACATCGAAATGAACTTGGTGTAGACGACGTGTACCTGGTCGAAACCACGTACTGGAACACCTTCTTCACCAGTAAGGCCATCACGCCACTTGGCTTCACCCTTGGAGCTACCAAGGAATCCGTCGATCATGTGACGGCGCACGTTGTGCGTGCCTTCCCACGTCGGATCCTGGGACCAATCAGTCCAAGCACCTGCGATGGCTTGGTTGCGGAACTGGTAGTGCCCCACGCCCTTGCCACCGGTGATGTACCGCACAACCTCGTAGCCATTGTTCTCGAGAAGCTTCTCGAGTTCGCCGGCCTTCTTGAGCACGTTGTGGTTGTAACCGCCGGCCATGCCGCGGTCAGAGGTTACGACGAGAATCGCCGCGACCTTTCCATCCTCACGCTCACGGAGCATGGGGTGGTCCAGGGAGCTAGCGGAAGCAATCCGCTCCATGACGGCTTGCAGCTCGTTTGCGTATGGTAATGCAGCCGAAACGCGCTGCTGGGCCTTGGTGATGCGCGAAGTAGCGATCAGCTCCTGGGCCTTTGTAATCTTCTTCGTTGAGTTGACGGACCGGATTCGGTCACGTAATTCGCGAAGTGTTGCCATGGTTTACTCTCCTCCCTTCCTATTCGTAGACGGTGAGCAAATAATTTACTTGTTTACCGACTTGCGCTGGACGGAGAGCTGGTTCTTCTGAATTTCACCAGCGTCAAGAGCTTCATGCTCTGCCTCGCGAACGATACGCTCGCCAGCTGAGGTCTGGAAGTCCTTAGCGAAGGTCTCGTTGAAGTCCAGGATTGTAGCCTTGGACTCATCAGAGAGAACTGCGCCACCCTTGATCTGCTCGTAGACCTCAGGCTTGGCGGATGCCAGGGACTCCTGGAATTCACTCTCGTAACGACGAACGTCTTCGACGGGAACGTTATCGAAGCCGCCCTCGTTGGCCAGGAAGATAGAGACGATTTGGTACTCAACTGGCTGCGGGGAAGACTCTGGCTGCTTGAGCAGCTCGGTCAGGCGCTGACCGCGCTCGAGCTGAGACTTAGAAGCAGCATCAAGGTCGGATGCGAAGGTAGCGAACGCCTGCAGGTCGCGGTATGCCGCGAGGTCCAGACGGAGGTTACCAGCAACCTTCTTCATGCCCTTGGTCTGAGCGGCGCCGCCAACGCGGGACACAGAAATACCCACGTCAACAGCTGGACGCTGACCCTGGTTGAAGAGGTCGGACTGCAGGAAGACCTGACCATCGGTAATCGAAATTACGTTGGTAGGAATGAAGGCGCCGACGTCGTTTGCCTTGGTCTCAATGATCGGCAGAGCGGTCAACGAACCAGCACCGAGCTCGTCGTTAAGCTTTGCAGCGCGCTCGAGGAGGCGGGAGTGCAGGTAGAAGACGTCACCTGGGTAAGCTTCGCGGCCCGGTGGGCGGCGCAGCAGCAGGGAGATCGCACGGTAGGCCTCAGCCTGCTTGGTCAGATCATCGTAGATGACCAGGACGTGCTTGCCCTGGTACATCCAGTGCTGACCAAGAGCTGCACCGGAGAAAGGTGCCAGCCACTTGAAGCCCGCGGAGTCGGATGCAGGAGAAGCCACGATGGTGGTGTACTCCAGTGCGCCGTTGTCCTCAAGGGTCTTGCGGACACCAGCAACAGTCGAGGCCTTCTGACCAATTGCCACGTAGATGCATCGCACCTGCTGGGTTGGGTCACCGGTCTCCCAGAATGCCTTCTGGTTCAAGATGGTGTCAATGCAGATTGCGGTCTTACCCGTCTTACGGTCACCAATGATCAGCTGACGCTGGCCACGGCCGATTGGGGTCATCGCGTCAATCGCCTTGATGCCGGTCTGCATTGGCTCTTCGACCGGCTGACGGTCAAGAACGCCTGCAGCCTGCAGCTCAAGTGCACGCTCTTCAGTAGATTCAATTGGGCCCAAGCCATCGATTGGCTGACCCAGTGGGTTGATTACGCGACCGAGGAAATTATCCCCGACCGGTACGGACAAAACTTCTCCGGTCCGCTTAACCTCATCGCCCTCGGAAAGGGTCTCGAATTGACCCAGAATAACGACACCGATGGAGTCGGTCTCGAGGTTCTGTGCAACGCCGATGACGCCGTTCGGGAACTCAAGCAGCTCATTCGCCATACAGCCTGGCAGCCCGGAAACCTGGGCAATGCCGTCTGCAGCCGAAATTACCACGCCGACCTCCTCACGGGAGGCCTCCGCGGAGTAGCTCGAGGTGTAGTTCGCTATCGCGCTACGGATCTCATCGGAGGAGATCGTCAGCTCCGCCATGTTCTTCCTGCTCTCGGTAGATTGTTCCAGCATATGTTCTTATGTACTTCAGTCTTTAATAGGAGGTGGCGGCTAGGTTCGTGCGGTAACGCGTGATCTTGCTTCGCGTTGAACCGTCGATGACCTCGTCACCTACGCGGATAACCATTCCACCGAGGAGGCTGGGGTCTACCTCAGAGTGAACGGACATCTCTTGACCGTAAATTCGTTCCAGCTTCTCGGCTAACGCCGACCGCTGCCCTTCGTTAAGCGCCTCAGCCGAAACGACGTGAGCGGCAGTGCGACCAGTCAAGGCTGCTGCCTCGACTGCTAGTGCCTTCATATCGTCAACTGGGTTGAGCTCTGGTCGGCCAATGACCTGCAGAGCCAGTGCTTCGGTATATTTCGTTACCTTGCCGTAGAGCACGCTGGCCAAAAGGCCACGCTTACGCTCTGCGGTGGCGGTTCGATCGGACAGCAGCTGCGATAGCTTGCCTTCGCGGTCCAGCAGACGGGACAACTGGAAGAGTTCTTCTTCCACCTGGCCGAGCTGGCCCTCGGATTCGGCGCCACGCAATAGGGCACGACGACCAAGCTGGACCAGCCCAGCGCGCATCTCACGCGGAGTGGACCATACGCGTTCGGCAGCTGCACGCAACACCTCGAGGGTGCCGTCTGCAACCTTTCCGCCGAATACCTGAGTCATAATGCCCACACGCTGTGCAGGCTCCCAAGAGGACTCGGCAACGGCAACACGCAAAGAGCGGTCCGCGTCGAGTGCATCGACGGTGTCGAAAATTTCTGTGCCGGTCTGTGCTGCATACGCCACGACGTTATCCGCAGTACGGATCTTTTTGTCGATAAGGTCTTCGACCTGTGCTAGTGCTTCGCGACTCGCTGCTCGCATCTTGCCTACTTCCGTGCCTGTGAGACGTTGTCAAGCTCGGACAGGAAGTTATCAATCGTGCCGGAGCGACGAGTGGAGTCCGAAAGCTCGGAGCCCAGCAGCTGCTCTGCAAGGTTGATGGAGTTCTGACCGATCTCGTTACGCAGTTCTGCGACAACCTGGTCACGGGACGCAGCAAGCTGCTTCTCACCGGCGTCGATGATACGGCGCTGTTCGGCTTCGCCTTCCGCACGCATGTCGGCCTGGATCTGCTTGCCCTTTTCACGAGCGGCTTCGCGGATCTCTGCAGCCTCGGCGCGAGCCTCAGCGAGCTGTGAGTTGTTCTTTTCCAGGGCAGCCTTAGCTTCAGCCTGAGCGGCTTGAGCACGCTCAATGCCACCCTTAATCCGGTCTTCACGCTCCGCCATCACCTTCTGGAAACGTGGGAGCACGTACTTCCAGAAGAGAATGAAGATGATGACGAAGACGACGGCAGACCAGACGATGTCGTACAGCTTCGGCAGAAGGATGGAGTTGCCACCGTCAAGTGGCAACGTCTCAGCCTGTGCCGCAAGGTTATAAATGACGTTCGTCATAGCTTGCTCCTGTTTCTTAAAAAGTTAATGTCCTGCGGGGATTTCTTTTTAGAACAGGAAGCCTGCAACCAGGCCGATCAGGGCAAGTGCCTCAACGAAGGCGATACCCAGGAACATGGTGGTACGGAGCTGGCCAGCCATCTCAGGCTGACGAGCCATGCCCTCAACGGTCTTGCCGACGAGGATGCCGATGCCCAGGCCTGGGCCGATGGTAGCGATGCCGTAGCCGATTGCGCCAAGGCCGGTGATCGAAGACTCTGCAGCCTGTGCCAGGATGATCTCGTTCATGTGAAAGTCGTTCCCTTTCTAGATACCCGGGAAATTGTTATCCCGGGCGATTTTGACGAAGTTGTATGGGGTATTCAATTGGCCGCGCGAACGCGATTTTGTTAATGCGAATCTGCGTGCAACGAAAGCTCAATGTAGACAGCAACCAGCAGAGCGAAAATGTAAGCCTGCAGGAAGATGACAATGAGTTCGTACAAGGTGAACAGAACCGCTGCAACGAGTGTCAGTGCCGACAAACCGGTCCATGCATTCAGCTGCCAGAAGAAGAAGTTGGTAGCCGAGTACAGAAGAACCAGAATGATGTGACCGGCCAGGAAGTTCGCCATAAGACGAAGAGCCAGGGTGACCGGACGCAAAATGAATGTCGAGAAGAACTCGATAGGAACCACCAGGATGTGAAGTACTGGCGGTAGGTTCGGAATAACCACCGAAGACTTGATGTACTTGCCAAGGCCATAGCGCTGTGCGCCGGCGTAAATCATTGCAATGTATCCAACGAGCGCGAACACAATCGGTCCACCGATACGCGCGTTCGGGGAAATGTTAAGTCCTGGAATGATCGTGGCGAAGTTCATGAAGAGGATGGTGAAGAACAAAGTTGCGATTACCGGAAGGAACCGCTTTCCGTCCTTCTTGCCAAGGATGTCCTCGGCAATGTTTACCCTCACGAAATCAACTGCGATTTCACCTAAGTTCTGCAAACCCTTAGGAATCAGCTTTGGATTCCTAAAAGCAAGAACAAAAAGGATCACAAGGACAGCCGCCACAAAGAGGCGGACAATCATAATGCGATCCAATGCGAACGCACCACCGAGGAAGTTCTCCCCGATGATGTGGCCGTAGTATTGCCCCGGGAAAAATTCTGGGTCCAGCTCAGGGGCATGGAACTCCCCCCGCATGGCCAAATTCATAACGCTCAGCGTTCTCTCCCGTTCTCGGGCCGCACCGTTAGGTAGTCGATGCGGTGCGATGGACGTCTTCAAATCGTCTGCTCCCGCGGCGGACTCCGTCGCACATCAGCGTCCGCGGTGACAGGGGATGTTCTTACGGCGGCATACGCCCACCTCAAGTAACCCGCAGGCTAGCCTATCAGTCACAGCGAAAATCGAGGTGTTGAGAATTCCATTTTGATGATTCTTTCACGGTTCCCTCCCTAATTTCGGGGGATATTGCAGGTATACCCACTTTTCAAGCGCTTGTAAGGTCTGTCACAGGTCCCCCGGTTGGGGGAACTTTCCTTTTCGCCAAGATTAGAAAAACGCCCTCCGGAGGTAGTCCGAAAGGCGTATAGCTTGGGTTATAGCTAGCTCACATAGGTGACGCGAGTTGTAATGACTCCCCATGTTTCCGTGGCCAATACTACAACGAGTGCAGCGATGGTGGTCACGCCCAAGGCAGTTTGGTCGTAGAAATCCATAGTTCGCAGCCAGGCCAATACAAGAATCAAGACCACAATCTTGACAAGCCAGCCTCCCAAGACAACTGCCAGTGTCGTCGATGCCGAGGTATTCGCCGTAACCAGAACAGACAGGGCAGTAAAAAGCACGAATCCTCCGCCGATTGCTGCTCCGATCAGCACGCCCCAGATGCCTGGTAGGTCACGAAGCGCGCCCCAGATAATCAATGAAACGATGGTCAGGACCAACAAAGCGATACTGCCCAATTTCAATGCGCGGTACAGCGGGCGCTTCGGATCGTCGAAATCAACGTCCTCAATAGTGGCAGGGTCGTCTTGAGGGCTGCTGTCGGGATTTGATGCTGTGCTACTCACAGTGGAGATACTACCGAGAATGCCTTCCACAGCCTATTTCCACAGCCTATTTCCACTGCCTATTTTCGGTGCCTGCCTTTTGTTGCGGCCTGTGGTCTTCGCCCAATCTTTCCTTGCAGGGCAGGCACTGCGGTTGCCAAGGCCGCGAGGACGAGTAACAGGATAGATAAGGCTACGGCGTATCTGACGGGGAACACAGAGAAGCTGACTGCACCGAACGCTACGGCCGAAACCCACAGGTAAAGCACCAGCACGGTGCGTCGATGAGTGTGCCCTAGCGCGAGAAGTCGGTGGTGGATGTGCTGACGGTCGGCGGAAAAGGGGCTCTGCCCCTTCGACACGCGCCGAATCACAGCCAACACTAGGTCAAGGACAGGCAAAGCGATAGCAGCCAAGACTACGATCACGGGGCTCATGAGTGCAATCACATCGGCTGTGCCATACAGCGACATGTTGATCTTGCCGGAGGCCGAAATACTCGCCGCGGCTAAGAGCAGGCCGATGAGCATGGACCCGGAGTCACCCATGAAAATCCGCGAGGGCTCAAAGTTATGCGGTAAAAATCCCACACACATACCCACCAAAGCCGCACAGATGATAGCTGGTGGATACGCCGAGACTGCACCCCCCTGATCGTGCAACACGGTAAGGGAGAAAATAAGTATGGCCCCACCGGCAATGGCTCCGAGTCCTGCTGCCAGGCCATCGATACCGTCAACAAAGTTGATCGCATTGACCAATAAGACAGTAAAGATTGTCGAGGCGATCACCCCCTGTGCCTGATCAAGCAGTAGCGTGGTGCCATCCCCGAACGGGATATAAATCATTGTGACGGAAAGACCCAACACACTCATCAAAACCGCAGCCAGCAGCTGCCCGATGAGCTTTGTTAAAGCACCAAGCTCGTATAAGTCGTCGATCACACCGACAACAACGATGGCGAATGCGCCCCAAATCACTGCCGTCATCTCTGGGGTGACAGGGGCAAATCCTCGCGTTAGTGCTGGTAGTTGGGACGCCACGAACACAGCGCAGATGAAGCCCATGAACATGGCCACCCCACCCAAGCTTGGGGTCGGTTGGGTATGGACGTCGCGTTGGCGAATCTCGGCGACTCTACCGCTGCGCACCAAAATGGAACGAACGACCCCGGTGAGCAGATAGGTTATTGCAGCGGCAACGAGGAGGATAATTCCAAGTTCGCGCAGCGGAACGCCAGCGCCAGTCACTTATTTCCTCCGCAGCTGCTCCGGATCGAGGTTTAAGACTTCACCGATGCGCTCAGCGCTGATTGCCCCTTCACGCAAGATCACAGGACTGCGGCCGGAAATGTCCACAATGGTCGAAGGCTCACCGATGGTGGCTTCTCCCCCATCCAGGTACACAGAAACGGCCGAGCCGAATTGTTGCTTTGCACCGACTGCGGTGGTTGGAGGCTGCTTGCCTGAGATATTTGCGCTCGAGACTGCCATTGGGCCGACTTCGCGCAGCAGCTGAATCGCAATGGGTTGCAGCGGCATACGCAGCATGACGGTGCCACGCGTGTCGCCAAGGTTCCACGGCAGCGACGGCGCCTCAGGCACAACGATGGAGAGCCCACCAGGCCAGAATGCCTCAACCAGAGTCTTGGCAGTATCGGTAAATTCAAGGACTAGGCCTTGAATCGTGTCCCAAGAACCAACAAGAACCGGCACCGGCATGTCGGGACCACGGCGCTTGGTGGCAAGCAGACTAGCTACGGCATCATTGTTGAAAGCATCTGCGCCGATGCCGTACACGGTGTCAGTGGGAAGGACAACGGTGCGACCCGCACGCGCAGCTTCGACCGCAGCGGCGATCCCCTCTTCGCGCCCCTTCGGATCAAGACAGTCATAAATCTTGCTCACCATAACCGTGTAGCTCTCCTTCTCATGCGGGTTTGTCTTGTGCAAGCTTACTCGCAATCACAAATCGATCACGTCCGGTAAAATCCTTCAGCACCTCAGGCTCGCCGAATTGCCCGTGAGCAGCCACAACGCCGCATACTTCCGCAGACGTCGTGTCATCGTGCTCGATGCCCAGACCGCCCGCGGCTTTAAGCAAGCGTGCAGCCACCGGTACCAGCCCACGAATGGCTTCCATGCCGTCGGCACCAGAAAACACCGCCTGGTGCGGGTCGACGTAGACCTCGTGTTGGAGATCATCAGCCTCCGGTACGTACGGCGGGTTGGACACAACAAGGTCGACAGTGCCATCGAGGTCGCGCAGCAGCTCGGGGTCGGTCATGTCGCCGTCGATAATGCTTATCGACGAGGCGCTCCCGCCCGCCATTTCCGCATTGCGCTGCGCATATGCTCGGGCTTCGGCAGATTTCTCCACTGCATACACCCGCGCATCCGGACGCTGCGAAGCAATGTAGAGCGCGAGCGCCCCCGTGCCGGTTCCCAAATCGACCACGACGGGGTCGTCGATAAGTGCAATCCTTCCGACCGCCCAATCCGCAAGCACCTCGGTTTCGGGTCGCGGAATGAACACTCCGGGGCCCACGTCGAGGTCGAGCGGGCCAAAGGGTGCGCTGCCGACGATATGTTGCAGGGGTTCGCGCGCTTCGCGACGAAGCACCCACGCCTCAAATCGCTGCTCGAAATCTGCGGGAAGCTCGTCGACGAGAGCCACCTGAATGGGACGAATCCCCAGCAGTTCGGCGGCGAGAATACGCGCGTCGACCTCTGGGGAATCCACTCCGGCCTTGGTAAGGCGTGCGGTAGCGTCGTCGAGAAGCGAACGGATCTTATTCCGCTTCAAGGCGCTCCTGCCGCTCGTGGGTCTGCAGGGCGGTGATCAAATCATCCATATTGCCACTGAGGACCGAATCAAGGTTGTTGGCCTTGTAGTTGATGCGGTGATCCGAGATGCGGTTCTCAGGCCAGTTGTAGGTGCGGATGCGCTCGGAGCGGTCCATGCTGCGCACCTGGGAAGCGCGGCCTTCCGCAGCCTCGGCATCGGCTTCGTCGCGGCGCATCTGGTCCAGGCGAGCCTGGAGCACCTGCATGGCGCGGGCACGGTTTTGGATCTGGGAGCGCTCGTTCTGGCAAGTCACCACGACGCCGGTGGGCAGGTGGGTGATACGCACAGCAGAGTCGGTGGTGTTCACGCCCTGGCCACCCTTACCGGATGAACGGTAGACGTCGATGCGCAGATCCTTCTCGTCAATGTCCACGGCCTCGACCTCATCGGGTTCTGGGTAGACCAGCACGCCTGCCGCCGAGGTCTGGATACGACCCTGGGATTCGGTTACTGGCACGCGCTGCACGCGGTGGACTCCGCCTTCGAACTTCAGCTTCGACCATGCGCCATCGCGCGAAGGGTTCTTCGACTTGATGGCAACTGTCATGTCCTTGACGCCGTCGAGATCGGACTCGGCGAGGTCCAAAACATCCCAGGTCAGGCCGTGCTTTTCGGTGTACTTTTGGTACATCCGGGCGAGATCGCCAGCAAAGAGCGCTGCTTCCTCGCCACCTGCGCCGGCCTTGATCTCCATGATCACGTCGTCGGCATCGTGCTCATCGCGAGGTGCGAGCAGATCTGCTAACTCCTCCTCGAGCTGGACGATTTCGCCCTCAAGGCGCTTGGCTTCGTCGGCGAATTCCTTGTCTTCGGAAGCCATTTCAACTGCTGCCTCATGGTCCTCGCGGGCCTGGACGAGCTTGTTGTTGGCCGTAATAATCGGCTGGATTTCCGCATAGCGCTTCGAGAGCTTGCGGAAAACTTCCTGGTTGCCGGTGATTTCCGGGTCCGACATTTGGGCTTGGATGCCCTCGTATTCGGAGACGTAATCGTCGACAAGTGAAACGTCGTTTGCCATCAGAGGTACTCCTCGGTATCCGTGTCTGCGGCCATTGGCGCGCTCTTAGCTACGCCCATGAGGAATTCTCCGTTGGACTTGGTCTTCTTCAGCTGCTTGATCAGCAGATCAATTGCGGCCTGGGAATCCAGCGCGGAGAGGATGCGACGCAGCTTGTGCATGATACGTGCTTCTTCAGGAACGAGCAATAGCTCGTCCTTACGCGTACCGGAAGGATTGACATCCACTGCAGGGAAGACGCGGCGCTCTGCGATCTTGCGGTCCAGTTTGAGCTCGGCGTTGCCGGTGCCCTTGAACTCTTCGAAGATCACGGTGTCGCCGGCAGAACCGGTTTCCACCATGGCGGTTGCGATGATCGTCAGCGAACCGCCGTCCTCGATGTTGCGGGCAGCGCCGAGGAAGCGCTTCGGTGGGTAGAGCGCGTTGGAATCCACGCCACCGGAGAGGATACGGCCGGAAGCCGGCGACGAGTTGTTGTACGCACGGCCCAGACGGGTAATGGAATCGAGCAAGACAACAACGTCCTGGCCCATTTCGACGAGGCGCTTCGCACGCTCGATGGCGAGCTCTGCCACAGCGGTGTGCTCTGAAGGCGGACGGTCGAAGGTCGAGGCAATGACTTCGCCCTTGACAGAGCGCTGCATGTCGGTGACTTCTTCAGGGCGCTCGTCGACAAGCACGACCATCAGGTAGCACTCAGGGTTGTTCGTGGCAATTGCATTTGCAATGTTTTGCAGAATGGTCGTCTTACCGGCCTTAGGAGGCGAGACGATCAGCGCACGCTGACCCTTACCAATTGGCATGACCAGGTCAATGACGCGAGTGGTCAAGATGTTCGGTTCAGTCTCAAGGCGCAGGCGCTGGTTCGGGTACAGCGGCGTGAGCTTGTGGAACTCTGGGCGATTCTTCGCTTCCTGAGGATCCATTCCATTGACCGAGTCCACGCGGACAAGCTTGTTGTACTTGCTGCGGTTGCGACCATTGCCATGGGACTGGCCCTGACCATTTTGGCGGACCTGGCCAACCACGGCATCGCCGGAGCGCAGGCCGAACTGACGAATCATATTGTTCTGCACGAACACGTCAGCTGGGTTGGAGCGGTAGCCGGTGGTGCGGACGAAGGCGGCATTGTTATCGACGATGTCGAGAATGCCAGCTACTTCCTGCAACTCTTCAGGCTCAATTTCCTGGTTGCTACCCTGGCTGCCGCCTTGACGGTTGTCGCCATGGCTGCGGTTGTCTTGACGGTTGTCCTGGCGATTATCCCGGTCGCGTCCGCGACGATTGCGACGTCCACGACGCCCGCGACGGTTGCCGCCGTCTTCGTCTTCAGCGTTGTGGCTACGGTTGTTGCGGTTGCCCTGATTGCTGCGATTGCCCTGGTTATCCCGGTTGTCCCGGTTGTCCCGGTTGTCGGAGCTACGCCTATTGCGGTTGTCCTGGGAATCGGCTTGCGAATCTCCTGCAGCATCCGACTGGGAATCAGCTCGGGAATCTGCCTGGGAATCTGCATTCGCCTCAACGTGGGTTTCTGCCTGCGCATCCGACTGGGTCGTAGCCGGGGACTCCACAGCCGCTTCACCGTTAGCCTGTGGGGCTGCCGAGACGGCGTCGTCGTGACGCTCTTGGCCCTGCTCATCACTGTGACCATCGCTGTGGCCACCCTGGCGGGCGCGGTAACGACGAGCCCGGCGCGCTGCCGAGCGCGATTCGTAGCGCTGATCGCTCTCACCGTTGTGAGAAGACTGATCTGCTGCGCCCTCCGACGTTGTCTCAGGAGCTGAGGTCTCAGGAGCTGTCTCTGCTGCAGCCGAAGTATCCGGCTTGGTATCCGGCTTCGATTCAGGCTTGCTATCCGGAGTGGAGGAAGCAACAGGGGTTCCCGCGCTACGGGTTACCCGGCGCGTAGCACGCTTTGCTGGAGCCTGGGCTTGCTCGGCCTGAGGTTCAGCGTCTGCCTTAGGCGCGGCATCGGTCTTAGGCGCGGCCTTCACTGGGACGGACCCAGTCTTGATTGCCTCAATGAGTTCGCCCTTACGCAGGGCGGAAACGCCTTTAAGGCCCTTTTCTGCAGCTACTTTACGCAGCTCAGGAAGTTTCATGGTAGCCAAATCCTGGTTGGCCACTGCATTGTCCGTTTGCGTCACGGATGTCCTTTCGTCGCTTGGCAGTTAAGCGTCTTCTCACCTCGAATGCGGAACTGATGCAATGCACAGTTTCATTATTCAAAATGCAAGCACACTTGCCGAAAGCTTTCGTGTGGATGATGTCTGCCCTACTAGTGCTGCACGGGAAAGCAACCTGAATCCAGACGGGCAGAGATAAAACTTTGTGTTTCCAGGGATTCAAGTACCTCGGTAACAAAAGCAAAATATAGAAAGAAGATCGTTTCCCTCCGCGGGGCACGCGAGGTCCGCCGTCGAATGGCTGGAGATAATCCGCGGATACTTTAGTCCAGTACATGAAGTCCAGTTCAGATCCGTACCCGTCGATCTTGGAGGCTAGTGTAGCGGACAAGTTTCAAAGGTGTGTTTTCGACCCCCACTTTTGGTCCCCCTCTTCCCATTCCCAGCTAAAGTAGGGCCCATGCTCTCGACCATGCAAGACATCCCGATGTCGATCGCCAGGATCTTGGAATACGGTTCCACGGTTCATAGTTCCACGAAGGTGACTACGTGGCGGACCGATTCCGCCGAGGAATGCACCTTCCGCGATATTGCAGCCAGGGCCGGGGCCTTTGCACACGCTTTGCACGACAAACTTGGCATTGATGGTGATCAGCGTGTGTCTACCATGATGTACAACTGCGCGGAGCACCTCGAGGTCATGTTCGCGGTGGCGTCCAAGGGTGCCGTGTTTGCCCCGGTGAATAAGCAGCTAATGGATGATCAGATCTCCTACATCCTCAACCATTCTGAGGCCGAGGTCATCGTCATCGACCCGCGTTTGGCAGACAAGGCCGCGACGGTGGTCGCGGATTGCCCGAAAGTGCGCGTCATCGCAATTACAGGACTCTCGCCTATCGACGAGTTCCGGGATCTGTTTCCGGATCGCATCGACCTTTACTCTTACGAAGCCCTGCTTGATGGCCAGTCCACTGTTTATGACTGGCCTGAGTTACCAGAGCAAACCGCTGCCGCAATGTGCTACTCGACGGGCACCACTGGTGCTCCCAAGGCGGTTGTGTATTCCCACCGCGCTATTTGGCTCTCGGCGATGTCGCTGCGCTCGACCGACTCCCTGGCGATTACGCATGGAGAATCCTTCCTCTGCTGTATCCCCATCTATCACGTCTTGAGTTGGGGTGTTCCTTTTGCAGCGTTCATGTCGGGCACGCCTATGGTGCTGCCGGATTCCGATGTCTCTGCCCCGACACTGGCCGCGTTGATTGCTGCGACGCATCCGCGTGTTGCTCACGGTGTGCCCACCATTTGGATTCAGCTGATGGTGCACTACAACAACCACCCGCCAGAGCGCATGAGTCTCACCGAAATCTACGTCGGTGGCTCCCCTGCTCCCCCTGCCTTGGTGAAGATGTGGGAGGAACGCTACGGCGTGGATGTGATTCATGCCTGGGGCATGACAGAAACCACCACGGTGGGCACGGTGGCACGGCCACCATCAGGTGCATCCGGTGAGGCACGTTGGGCGTACCGGATTTCTCAGGGCAGGTTCATGCCTTCCTTCGAATACCGCGTGGTCAACGACGGAAAGGTCGTGCGCGCCACCGATATGAACCAAGGTGAAATCCAGGTGCGCGGCAACATGGTCACCGCTCGCTACTACCACTCGCCCGCGGAAGATAACGGTGCATCTGCAGCCTCGTTCCGCGGTGTCGAGGTCAATGACGGCGAGGAGCTGTTTACCGCCGACGGCTGGCTGCGCACCGGCGATGTCGGTTCTGTATCCGCCGACGGCTTCCTTACCCTGTACGACCGGGCACGCGATGTGATTAGGTCTGGTGGCGAGTGGATCTATTCCGTGCAGCTGGAAAACCTCATCATGGCCTCCCCCGAAGTCGTTGAGTGTGCCGTGATCGGCTACCCCGATGAGAAGTGGGGTGAGCGTCCACTGGCCGTTACCGTGCTTTATGAAGAACATGGACCTAGCGAGGAAATGGCCGAGGAGCTGCGCGACCGCCTGCGCAAGGAGCTTCCCGCCTGGATGTTGCCGGAGTATTGGACCTTTGTGCGCTCCATCGATAAAACGTCGGTGGGCAAGTTTGACAAGAAGGACCTGCGCAAACATCTCAGGGACGGCGACTTTGATGTTATCGCGCTGAAGGGGCCAGGTAATCGCTCTCATCCCGCTGACCCAAACGAGCTTCAGAAAGGCAAGCCTTAATTCCGGAAAACTCCGCGTTTAACCCTTGGCATTTTCAGGACCACCTCGTAGGATGATGGCACCATGACCAAAAGCTCTCTCACACGGATTCCTCTTCCCTTGCAGTCTCCAGCTCCGGCGCGCACAGCGCCGAGTGCGGGCTACTCAGCTCCCGAGGATCTCCCACCGGCGTTTGCCGATGGCACCCGTGCGTTAGTAGATAAATATGGTCGCGTCGCCCATGACCTACGCGTCAGCCTCACCGATCGGTGCAATCTGCGCTGTACCTATTGCATGCCCGCGGAAGGACTGGAGTGGATCCCTACCGATCTCACGCTCACAGACGACGAAACAATCCGCCTGATTCGCATCGGCGTGGAAATGCTCGGTATCCGAATGGTGCGCTTCACCGGCGGCGAGCCCCTCTTGCGCAAGAACTTGGATAAGATTCTCGCCGCAACGAAAAAGATGCGTACCGACGAAGGCGTAGCCCCCGACACAGCCATGACCACCAACGGTCTGGGCCTGGTACGCAAAGCCCAGCACCTTGCTGATTCTGGCCTCGACAGGGTGAACATTTCCCTTGATACCATTGATCCCGAGCAATATCTCGCACTGACCAGGCGTGATCGCATCGCAGATGTGTTTGCCGCGATCGATGCCGCTACCCAAGCAGGCCTGAACCCCGTGAAGATCAACGCGGTTGTTATGCCTGGAGTTAACGAGGATTCGCTCGTTGACTTGGCTTGCTTCGCCTTAGCAAAGGGTGCACAGCTGCGCTTCATTGAACAAATGCCGCTTGGCCCCCGCGAGCAGTGGAAACGCGAAGATATGGTCACCGCCGAGGAGATCTTGGAACGTCTCGGCCGCGAATTCGACCTGCAGCCGGCACAAGCGCCCCGCGGCTCCGCACCCGCGGCGTTGTGGGAGGCTGCCAACGCAGAGCTCCACGGAACCATTGGTGTCATCGCAAGTGTGACTCATCCTTTTTGTGGCGACTGCGACCGCACCCGCCTTACAACCGACGGCGCCGTGCGCAGCTGCTTGTTCTCCTCCCAGGAGGCAGAGACCTCGCTGCGTGACTTGATGCGCGCGGGCGCGTCCGACGAGGAACTCGCCCAAGCCTGGGCCGGAACAATGTGGCTGAAAAAGCCAGGGCATGGCATTGACGACGAGGGATTCCTCCAGCCTGATCGACCAATGTCTGCCATTGGTGGCTAGAGTTTCCACCATGGCTCACAAGGCTCCCTCTGCTTACAGCTCTAGCGCACACAAAGCACGCACCATCGATGAGCACCTCGCTGCCGTGCTCTCCCTGGCTCACCGACAGGTCACTCGCGATGTCGCAGTCAAGGACGCAGTGGGCACCGTTTTGGCTACAGAGGCTATCGCGCGCCGGGCAGTTCCGCCGTTTAGTAATTCTGCGATGGACGGTTTCATTGTTCGCGCAGCAGACCTAGCCGGCTCAGGCCCGTGGCAGCTCCCAGTTCACGCCGACATCCCTGCCGGTGCCACACCTGAGCATTTCCCTGCAGGAACCGCGGCCCGGATCATGACAGGTGCACCGGTTCCCGAGATCGACGACCTGATCGTCGTACCCGTGGAAAAAACCAACATTGACCGTGGGCCAGTTCCGCTTCCCAGTACGGTGACTATTAATTCCGTTGATCACACCAGGACAAATATCCGTCTCCGAGGCAGCAACGTGGTTGAAGGAGATGTCGTCGCAAAGCCTGGAACCCGTATCGATGCCGGCACCCTTGCCGCCCTGATCTCACTCGGTGTGGAGACGGTGGACGTGTACGCCGCGCCCACGGTGGCCGTTATTTCTACTGGTGAGGAGCTCGCCGAAACGGCAGCGGTAGCAACTGACTACCAAATCCCGGACTCGAATAGGCCAATGCTCGCCGCTTTGGCCCGCGCGAATGGCGCCGCCGAGGTCCACGAATTCCAAGTGGGCGATAGCAATGAAGAGTTCTTGCAGGTCCTGAACCACGCCGCTGAAGTCGCCGACATTGTGATCACCTCGGGTGGGGTCTCGGTGGGCGCCTTCGATGTGGTCAGAGCGGTTACCGGCGCATCCGAACACATGTGGTTCGGGCCTGTGGCACAACGCCCCGGCGCGCCTCAAGGCATGGGAACATGGAACGGAACTGCCCTGGTGTGTCTTCCCGGCAATCCTGTCGCCGCGTTTAATTCCTTTCACCTCTATGTTGCACCGCTGCTCCGCGCCACCGCCGGCTTCCCTCAACCGACATCCATCTCCGACCGAGCGCGGGTGATCGCACGCATCGATGGCGACTTCCCCCAGGTGAAAGCCCCGAACACACTTGTCGTACCAGTACGACTGAATTACTCCGGCGCGCAGATCACGGCGAGCGCGTTCGCGAAAGATGGCGCCCGATCGCACTTGGTCGGCTCCCTGTCCGACACAGACGGCTTGGCCATCATGGAGCACACAGAGGACACGAAAACACCAGAAACCGCCACCGTTCTTCTGATTCGAGCTTAAGGAGATTCCATGAAATTCACACACCTCAACGAGTCTGGTCAGGCCTACATGGTTGACGTGACCGAGAAAATACCAACGGTTCGCTCCGCCACGGCGCAAGGGGAAGTGGCCTGCTCCCCCGATGTGATGCAGGCTCTGCGCGACGGCACCGTTCCCAAGGGTGATGTGCTTGCAGTTGCGCGCATTGCCGGTATCTCGGCGGCGAAGAAGGTCCCCGATCTTTTACCTTTGGCCCACACCATCGGGGTCCACGGAGCCAAAGTGGACTTGGAACTTCGCGAGGACCACGTGTTCATCGAGGCCACCGTCCGCACTGCGGATCGCACCGGCGTAGAGATGGAGGCGCTCACCAGCGTCTCCGTCGCGGCCCTGGCCGTGATCGACATGGTGAAAGGCGTGGATCGCTCCGCAATGATCCGCCGAATGGGCATCGTGGCAAAATCAGGTGGCCGATCAGGCGACTGGTCCCGGGAGTTACCGAAGTGAGTGCCCCCGATATCGGCGTGATTGTGCTCGCCGGTGGCCGCTCCACGCGCATGGGCGCCGATAAAGCGCAGGTCCGCCTCAACGGTGTCCGCCTCGTCGATACCCTTGTGGCCTCCCTGCCAAAAGGCACCCCACACGTGGTGGTCTCGCCTTTCGATCTCGGAATACCCTCGGTCAGCGAGGACCCGCCGTTCGGTGGCCCGGTCGCGGGAATAGCCGCGGGCAGTGCGCACCTCAGCAATGAGTTCATCGCCGTGCTTGCGGTAGATGCGCCGGCCTCGGCCGGGTTGATGCAGTCGCTCTACGAGGCGCTGGAATCGTCGTCAAGCGAATGTGCTGTTGTTGTCAACGATGGGCGGCTGCAACCGCTGTGCGCGCTGTGGCGGGCAGATGCTTTGCGACGAGCGCTTCAAACATTGGGATCTCCGCGCGACAAAGCGGCCAAAAAATTAATTCATGCTGCAAAAACGTTGGCAGAAGTTCCCGGCGATGGCCGCGAAACAGATTACGACACCGCCGGGGAGTTAGGCATCCTCGGCGAGGTGGAGCTGTAAGCCAAAAGGGCGGCCATCGTGTTGCCAGGAACTTCTTGCACTGAGTGTACAATTTCCGTTCGCAGAATAATTGGTTTTCGCAAATATTCTCATTGCATGCTCTAATTGCCCAATCTTTCCTGAATATTTAGCCACACGGAAGTGATGACGGACAGTGAATCCTTGACTCCGCCAGGCGAACTTGGCGCGTTGACAATGAGCACGCCGTCCGCTTCCCTCGAGGTCAAACCCACTATTCCGCGGGATAGTCCGGCGTGGGCCGAGTTTTTCAATCCCTCAAAAAGAATTTGGTTTTCCAAACCTTGCAGCCGGGTCGTAATAATGCCCAGTGTTGCCTCCGGGGTAAGGTTGCGTGCCCCCACGCCGGTACCCCCGCACGTAACCACGAGGCGGTTACCGGCACTAATGGCTCCAGCCAGGGCGCGGGATACATCATCGAAACCCTCATTAATCACCGCAACCGGCACAACCTCAAACCCCGCACGCTCGAGGAGTTCCACCGCCACGGGAGAGGCCTTATCTGTGCGCTCGCCGGCGCAAATTCGGTCCGAGACAACGATCACAGCCGCTTGTGCCGGAGCCGAGCCCGTCAATGGTTCCATTATTGTTGCCTATCTTTCATGGTGTGTTGTGCAAAACTTTTGTTGACATATTTACATCACATTCCCGTGCCGTTATATAGAACGAAAAAGATCGTATAAAACAAGATAACCTGAGGATATACCGTTAACGTATTGAGCAAGACGCGGTTTCTATTGAATGGTTTAAGAACTGCGTCACATTAGAGATCCACATTCTTTAACGATTCCACCATTGAGGAAAGTGATATGACGCAGCTAGATACTTCACAACGGGTACTGCATGGCTGGGACCCAGAAGATCCCGATCACTGGGATTCCAAGATCGCCTGGAAGACCCTCTGGATCACCACGATCACACTCTTTATCGGCTTCTGTACGTGGTACGTGGTCTCGGCAATCGCGCCGATGCTCAACCAGATTGGCTTTAACCTCTCCCAAAGCCAGCTCTACTGGATTACCGCGGTCCCTGGACTCTCCGCGGGCCTATTCCGCCTAGGGTTCATGTTCTTGCCACCAATTATTGGTACACGCAAGCTTGTCTCCTTTTCGGCGCTTTTGTTCCTGATTCCCATGTTCGGCTGGTTCTTCGCCGTGCAGTACAACACCACCTCCTTCACAACGCTGTTGGTGCTTTCCTTCCTCGCGGGCATCGGCGGTGGCGTGTTCTCTGGTTTCATGCCATCTACCGGCTACTTCTTCCCCAAATCGAAGTCGGGCACGGCACTGGGCCTGCAGGCAGGCCTGTCCAACCTGGGTATGTCCTTTATCCAGCTGGTCAGCCCGTGGTTGATGGGCTTTACTCTTCTGGGCATCGGGTTTGTGGCACCAACTCGTTCCCATGAAACAGGCGAAGCCCTCTACGTTTACAACCCCGCCATCGTGTTGGTCCCGTGGACCATCATCATGTCCATTATCGCGTGGACCCAGCTCAAAGACGTTCCAGTCAAGGCAAACTTCCGCCAGCAGATCGACATCTTTGGCAACAAGAACACCTGGTTCATGACCATCATCTACCTCGCAGGCTTCGGTGCCTTCGCGGGATTCTCGGCCCAGCTGGCACTGCTGATTAACAACACCTTCGGCATCACCTCCCAATTCGCCGATACTGTGCCCACCGAGGATCTCCCCCGCGGTGCTGCATGGGCTTTCCTCTTCCCACTCGTCGGCGCAGCCACTCGTGCACTCTGGGGCCCGCTGTGCGACAAGTTCGGGGGTGCGATCTGGACGTTTATTGGGCTTGTCGGCATGGCTGTGTTTACCGGTGCCGCCGCACTATTTTTGAACCCCACCTCCCCGGATCAATTCAATTGGTTCTTCACCATGATGATCATTATGGCGTTCTTCTCCGGGCTGGTAAACGCCGGTTCCTTCAAGCAGATGCCCATGATCTTCCCGAAGCGCCAATCAGGTGGCGTAATCGGCTGGACCGGTGCGGTAGGAGCCTTTGGCCCATTCATCGTGGGCATCCTGCTTTCACTCGTGGCACCGGCCACATTCTTCTGGGGCTGCGTGGTGTTCTTCATCATCGCCGCCGTGATCGCCTGGGTGAACTACGCACGCCCGAACGCGCCGTTCCCGGGATAGTCCGCTTTCAATCACTACTTCAAAAAGGAGCTCCTCAATGGCCACAACACACCAAGCGTCGTCTGCGGACAACCTGCTTTTTAGCCTTGGTGGATACGTCCGCAAGGGTGATACCACTGAATCCGGGCAGCAAATCTTCCTCAAAGGTGGACGCCAGGCCGATGTGTTCTACCGCAACCGCTGGTCATTCGACAAGATGGTGCGTTCCACACACGGCGTGAACTGCACCGGTAGCTGTTCCTGGAAGGTCTACGTCAAAGACGGAGTGATCACGTGGGAGTCCCAAGCAGTGGATTACCCCACCACCGGGCCTGACATGCCGGAATATGAACCACGCGGGTGCCCACGCGGCGCCTCCTTCTCTTGGTACACCTACTCGCCCACGCGCATCCGCTATCCCTATGCGCGCGGGGTGCTCGTCGATATGTTCCGTGAAGCGAAACAAAAACATGACGGCGACGCAGTTCTAGCGTGGCGCGACATCCAAGAGGACCCGAAGAAGCGCGAAGCCTATGTGTCTCAGCGCGGCAAGGGTGGGCTGGTACGCATTGATTACAACGAAGCCATTGAGATGGCAGCGGCCGCGCACGTGTACACCATTCGCCAGTGGGGCCCGGATCGCATTGCTGGTTTTACTGTTATCCCTGCAATGTCGCAGGTCTCTTATGCTTCCGGCACGCGCTTTCTAGGCTTGATTGGTGGCATGCAGCTCTCCTTCTACGACTGGTATGCAGACCTCCCGCCCGCTTCCCCGCAGACCTTCGGCGATCAGACCGACGTGCCGGAGTCCGGCGACTGGTACAACTCCTCGTACCTGATGATGTGGGGTTCCAACATTCCGGTCACCCGCACCCCGGACTCACACTTCATGGCCGAGGTCCGCTACAAAGGCACCAAGATTGTCTCGGTCTCCCCCGATTACAACGACGCCGCGAAGTTCGCCGACGAGTGGGTCCGCATTTCCACCGGCGCGGACGGCGCCCTGGCCTTCGCCATGGGACATGTCATCTTGAAGAAGTTCCACGTCGCGCAGCGCACCCCGTACTTCATTGATTACATGTTGAAGTACACGGACTCGCCGTTCCTCGTCACACTTGATGAAAACGAAGATGGCACCGTTACGGCAGGCAAGTTCCTCACCGCCGACAAGCTTGACGACGAGTCCCTGGCCACCCTGCCAAGTCAAGATAACGCGAACTACCGCTTGTTAAACATGGAGGCCGACGGAAAGATCGTCGACCCAGGTGGAACACTGGCCGACCACTACAAAACGGAACCTGGTCGCTGGAACCTCAACCATGACGGTGTCGCACCGATCATCTCGGTCGCGGATGCTGGAGTGGAAGGCACCGCTGAGATCCTCATGCCTCGCTTCGATCTAGATGCCTCCGAGGAAGATCTGGATTCCGACGGCCCCATCGGAGCCGGCATTGTGCACCGCGGTGTCCCCTACCGCGTGGTCAATGGCCGCAAGGTCGCCACCGTCTTTGACATCTTGCTCGCGCATTACGGTGTCAATCGCCCCGAGCTCAACCTGCCAGGTTCATGGCCTGCAGATTTCAACGATGCCACCGAGGTAGGCACTCCTGCCTGGGCCGAAGAACGCACCGGCGTACCTACCGCCCAGGTCGAGCGCATTGCAACCGAGTTCGCGCAGAACGCCGCGGACTCCAAGGGTCGCTCGCAGATCATCATGGGTGCTGGCGTGAACCACTATGTCAATGCCGATTCCATCTACCGCACCTTCCTGGCTCTGACTTCCATGTGCGGCACTCAAGGTGTCAACGGTGGCGGCTGGGCACACTATGTGGGCCAGGAGAAACTGCGCCCTCAAAACGGTTGGGGTCAGTACGCCTTCGCCAATGACTGGAACCGCCCGCCGCGCCAGATGATCACCACTGGCTTCTACTACCTGACCACCTCCCAGTGGCGCTACGACAATTCCAAGGCTTCGCGCATGGCCTCCCCACTGGCCAAGCACGGTGTCGCCGACGACAAGCTGCTCTCGGAAACTCTTGTGGAGTCCATGAAGCGCGGGTGGATGCCGTCGTACCCACAGTTCAACCGCAACCCGCTTTTGCTTGCCGACGAAGCCGCCGCCAAGAACATGGACGTCAAAGACTACATTGTCAAAGAGCTAGAAAGCGGGCGCATGGAATTCGCGGCCGAGGACCCAGATGCACAGGAAAACTGGCCACGCATCTTGCTGAACTGGCGCACCAACCTGATGGGGTCCTCTGCCAAGGGCACCGAGTTCTTCCTGCGTCATATGCTCGGCGTTGATTCGGATGCCTCTGCTGAGGAGCTCAAAGAGGGCGAGCGTCCAAAGACCATCCGCTGGCGCGATGAAGCACCGCACGGCAAGTTGGATCTGATGATGACCACGGACTTCCGTAATACCTCAACAACCTTGGTCTCTGACATCGTGTTACCTGCCGCTACCTGGTACGAGAAGCACGATATTTCTTCGACGGATATGCACCCGTTCATGCACCCCTTCAACGCGGCGATCAACCCACCATGGGAGGCACGCACTGACTTCGAGGTCTTCCGCGACCTCGCCGATGCACTATCGCGGATGTCCGTGAAGTGGCTGGGAACCCAGACCGACATTGTGGCCAAGCCCATAAACCATGATTCTCCAGATGAGATCAACCCGCTGATGGCTAACGGCATCGTCCCGGATGTCAAGGAAGTCGGGCTTGTGCCTGGTCAGACCATGGCGCAGCTTGTGCCTGTCGAGCGTGACTACACCAAGGTCTACGAAAAGTGGATGACGTTTGGTCCGCTGACCGCCAAGGCTGGCAGTAACGTCCACGGCACGCCGTTTAACGTGGGCAAACAGGTCGACGAGCTCTACTCTATGCTGGGCAAGACGCACACGGAAAGCGCCGGCGACCGCCCCTCGGTCAGCACTGATATCAAGGCTGCCCAAACCATCATGCACCTCTCGGGTGTGACCAACGGCGAGGTGGCCAAGGATGGTTTCGAGCGCCTCGGCGACCTCATGGGCACCGATACCCGCGAGTTTTGGGAGGGCACCGAAGACGTGCGCATCAACTGGGACGAGATTAAGGAACGCCCCCAAGAGGTGATTACTTCACCGGAATGGTCCGGCGACAAACGCGACGGCAAGCGCTACACAGCGTTCTCGCTGAACGTGCGCATGGGCAAACCGTGGAACACCCTCTCGGGTCGCATGCACTACTTCCTGGATCATGACTGGTTCATCGACTATGGCGAGCAACTGCCCATGTTTAAGCCACCGCTAGATCGTCTGCGTCTCAATGGTGAGACCGCCCCTGGCCAGACTGTCGCAGGTGAGGATGGCAATCCGGAGATCACGGTGCGCTACCTCACCCCGCACAACAAGTGGTCCATCCACTCGCAGTACTTCGACAACCTGCATCTTCTCTCCATTTCTCGGGGTGGCCAGGTGGTCTGGATGTCGGATAAGGATGCCGCAAAGATTGGTGTGGCCGACAACGACTGGATCGAGGTGTACAACCGCAACGGTGTCGTTTCTGCCCGAGCGATTGTCTCCCACCGCATCCCAGAGGGCACCGCGATTATGAATCACGCTCAGGAACGCACTGTTGGTACCCCACTGAATGAGCGCTCAGGCAGACGTGGCGGCACGCACAACTCGCTGACCCGCATCACTATTAAGCCACTTCACGTAGCCGGCGGGTATGGGCACCTGTCCTACTACTTCAACTACATCGGCCCAACCGGAAATAACCGCGACGAGGTCACGCGTATCCGTCGCCGCTCCCAGGAGGTGCAATACTAATGAGAGTTATGGCTCAGATCGGCATGATCATGAACCTGGACAAGTGCATTGGCTGCCACACGTGTTCTGTGACTTGTAAGCAGGCCTGGACAAACCGCCAAGGCACCGAATACATGTGGTTCAACAACGTGGAAACTCGCCCCGGTGTGGGCTACCCGCGCGGCTGGGAAGACCAGGACAAGTGGGAAGGCGGTTGGGTCCGCACATCCAACGGCAAGCTCAAGCCTCGCTCCGGTGGCCGGTTGAAGAAGCTGGCTACGCTCTTCCACAACCCGAAGATGCCAACTATCGACGACTACTACGAGCCGTGGACCTACGAGTACGACGCGCTCTTGTCTGCTCCGAAGGGGCAAAAGACGCAGCCCACCGCACAACCTTTGTCGCAGTTGACCGGCAAGCCGATCAATAAGGTGGAATGGTCCTCTAACTGGGACGATAATCTCGGCGGCAGCTCTGCAACCATGGATCAAGACCCGATCCTGGAGCAAATGAACCTGCATGTGGCTCACGAGATCGAAGAGTCCTTCTTGTTCTACCTGCCCCGTATCTGCGAGCACTGCCTCAACCCAACGTGTGTCTCCTCGTGTCCGTCGGGCGCGATGTACAAGCGCTCCGAAGATGGCATCGTGCTGGTCGACCAGGATCAGTGCCGTGGCTGGCGCATGTGCGTCTCGGGCTGCCCGTACAAGAAGGTTTACTTCAATCACAAGTCCGGCAAGGCCGAAAAATGTACGCTGTGCTACCCGCGCATCGAGGTCGGCCAGCCAACGGTGTGCTCGGAGACGTGTGTGGGTCGCTTGCGCTACCTCGGTGTTTTGCTTTACGACGCCGACCGCGTCGCCGAGGTTGCCGCAACTCCGAATGAACAGGACTTGTTGGAAGCCCAAAAGAGCCTCTTTTTGGATCCGCACGATCCCGAGGTCTTCCGCGAAGCCGTCAAGGCAGGCATCCCTCACTCCTGGTTGGATGCGGCTAAGGCTTCCCCGATCTATGACCTGATTTTCAAGTACGGCGTCGCACTTCCCCTGCATCCCGAGTACCGCACGCTGCCCATGGTCTGGTACATCCCGCCACTGTCACCGATTGTGGACTCTGTGACCAGCACCGGCAACGACGGCGAGGACCACAAGATTTTGTTGTCGGCCATTTCGAATATGCGCATCCCACTCGAGTACCTCGCTGGCCTCTTTACAGCCGGAGATACCGCTCCAGTCGAGCTGTCTCTTCGTCGATTAGCAGCAATGCGCTCCTACATGCGCGACATTTCGCTTGGCGACGAGCCCCAGGAACGCATCGCTGAGGCCGTCGGAATGACGGGTGAAAAAATCCAGGAAATGTACCGGTTGCTGGCCATTGCCAAGTACGACGATCGCTATGTCATTCCGACGGCATCGCCGGAAACCCCGCGCGGTATTTCCAGCATGGATCCATTTGGCGGCGTCGACCCATCGAGCATGGATACCCTGCCTAACCTCGGCGAAGGCGCGCCGTCGGCCTGCCACACCGAAGCGGAAAACAGCCAAGGCGGCAAGGTCAGCCTGCTTTCGTGGAGCGGTGACCGGCCGGATTCCATGTTCCCGCCAAAGAGGGACGAATGAGCATGAATCGCACCTATATTGGTACCGTTCCGGAGACGCTCGTCACCCCGGTGAGCTTAAGCGATAGGCAGCGCCGGGTGGTGGCCATGATCGCCTCGCTGCTGCTGCGCTACCCGGGTGAGGATTTACCCGAGATTGAGCAGGCCGTTGACGCGAACGTGGATAACCTGCCCGGTCCGATCGCTGAGCAGCTGCACATCTTCTTGGAGGCCGCACGTCGCATGGGACGTCGCGGTTTGGAAGAGCACTACGTGGAAACCTTTGACCAGCGTCGGCGTTGCTCGTTGTTTCTGTCCTACTACGCCGTGGGCGATACCCGCCAGCGCGGTACAGCGATCTTGGCGTTTCGCCAACAGCTCGAGGGCTTGGGTTTAGAAGAGATTTCCGACGAGCTGCCGGACCACCTCTGCGTGCTGCTTGAAGCAATGGCGCTTACCGACGAGAACAAGCACCATCTCGCCGTGGAAATGGTCTCCAGCCACCGCGACGGGATCGAGGTGTTGCGCTCTGCGCTCAGCAATGTCGATTCCCCCTATCAGCACGTGATTACAGCGGTGTGCATGGCATTGCCACAAATCGACGAAGAAACCATCGACCGCTACGTCGAACTCATCCGCTCTGGGCCCCCGGCCGAGTTGGTGGGCATCGATGTACAACAGCTTCCCTTCCCTACTGCTCAGGACTGAGGACTAACAATGAACACATTTAACATTGAAGAATTCTTGTGAGTCGCTTACCCGTGGCTGTGCATCGCCGCCTTCTTCATCGGAATCTTCTGGCGCTGGCGTACCGACCAATTCGGTTGGACCACCCATTCCTCGCAGATTTATGAATCCAAGTTGCTGCGACTCTCATCGCCACTGTTCCACTGGGGCATCATTTTCGTGATCGTTGGCCACTTGATGGGCCTGGCTATTCCCAAAACGTGGACCCGCGCGATCGGGATCAGTGACACCGCCTACCACTGGATCGCCACAATCCCAGGCACCATCGCCGGCGTCATGGTGGTGCTCGGGCTGGCTGGTTTGTTGTACCGCCGCATCGTCAACCGCACGGTTTTTCTTGCCACCTCGCGCTCTGACAAGGTGATGTATCTCTTCTTGGCGGCGGCGATCCTCTCCGGATTTTTCGCCACGGTCTCTCTCCAGCTCTTCGGCGGAGGACACGGCTACGACTACCGCGAGACCATCTCACCGTGGCTGCGCCAACTGCTGATATTTAACCCGCAGCCCGAACTGATGATGGATGTTCCGTGGGAGTTCAAGGTTCACGTCATTGCAGGCTTCACTTTGATTGCTATCTGGCCGTTTACCCGCCTGGTCCACGCTTTCTCTGCGCCGGTTGGCTATATTGGTCGCCCCTACGTGGTGTACCGCTCGCGCGATACTCGCACCACCCCGCGTCGTCGCCACGATGCGTGGGAGCCAATCCGCTCCAACACCGAGCAGCTCGACGGAAACAACGAAACACCCTCCCGCGGCGCCTAACCCGCCAATTCACCATTATTCCCCCTTTACTTCCGTGCAAGCGGAAGTAAAGGGGGTTATTCTTATGATTTGCTTGGTTAAGTTGGCTACCATGACAGGTGTTATGCCAATTGTTCCCACTATTTCCGAAGTAAAGGATTTCCCAATGTTGCGTCGCCTCACGTCAGCCTGTGCCATCGCTTTCGCCTCAGTTCTCGTGCTCAGCGGTTGCAGTTCCGACAGTTCTGCCGGCTCCGATGCCACAGCGACCACCTCTGAGGCGAGCGCGACGCCACTAACGGTGATGGGTGCCGCGTCGACACGCGTGCTTAACGACGATTTGGTGCAGAAATCTGGCATGGACATCGAATTTGTCAACGCCGGCTCGTCGACACTTGTCCAACAGCTCGCAGACGGTGCTCCCGCTGACATCTTGATCACCGCTGACCAGGAAAACATGGACAAGGCCATGGCGAATGGGTCTGTTGAAAATCCCGAGGTTGTGGCCACCAACTCGATGGTGATGGTTGTTCCGGCTGGTAATCCCGCTGGTATTCAGTCAGTGGAAGACCTCCAAGGAGATGTGAACCTCGTGCTGTGTGACCCTCAGGTTCCGTGTGGCACGGTCTCGGAGAAACTCATCGATGCCAACAATCTTGATGTCCAGCCGGTCTCACTCGAGCACTCTGTCTCCGACACATTGGGCAAGGTGACGTCCGGTGAGGCCGACGCTGGCTGGGTCTACCGCACCGATGCGGCAGCAGCAGGCGCAGACGTGGAAGTCATTGAGATCCCACAGGCAGAGAACTTCCCGAACTCCCTGGTCGTTGCTGTGACTACCAACTCTGAGCAGCCAGAAGAAGCTAAAAAGCTCTTTGACGTAATCATGGGCACCGAGATGTCAGATGTCTGGGCGCAATACGGTTTCACTCCTGTTCAGTAGTCCCCCCAAAGTCTCCCCTAGCAGTAACTCATGTCGCGCACGCCTCGTCCTGTCCCCGCTCCCGCCCCAACCATTGTTGTTGTCGTGGGAGTGGTGGCTTTGGCATGGATTCTTGGACCCGTTTTAGCACTGGGAATCCGAGTGCCCTGGGCGCGTCTCGGTGACATTCTCGCCGACCCCACTACCCACGAGCTCCTCCGGGTCACACTGAGTGCTGCCGTGATCACTACTCTGGTCACCGTGGCCCTGGGCTTACCACTGGCAATGTGGGTGCAGCACCTGCGTCGTGGCGCCCGGATCGTCCGCTTACTTATCCTTTTGCCCTTGGCCATGCCTCCTGTTGTCGCAGGTCTGGGGCTTACTGCACTGATTGGTCGCCGCGGACTCCTTGCACCGCTACTCGATGCCCTGAACATTCAGTTCGCCTTCGCGTTTCCTGGGGTGGTGGCGGCCCATGTCTTCATTGCGTTGCCTTTTGTGGTGGTCACGCTCGATTCTGCGCTGCGCCAGATCGATCGAGAGATCCCCGCTTCCGCAGCCGGCATTGGCCTGACTCCAAACCAGATCGCTTGGCGTATCACCCTGCCAGCGATCGCACCTTCTATTGCCACCGCTGCAGGTCTAGCGTTTGCCCGCTCGCTCGGCGAATTTGGCACTACCTTGACTTTCGCAGGCTCCATGCCTGGGGTGACACGGACCATGTCACTGGGAATCTACCTCGAGCGCGAAACCGACCAGGAGGCGGCCTACGCCCTGTCCGCCATCCTCATCGCTTTGGCGGTTTTGTCCCTGCTTGTTGCATCAATACCAGCACTGTTTCGCAAGAAGCACGCCCCTGCGCCGGTTGCACTGGGCACCATCGATGCGCAGGCGTTGAAAGAACTGACCCGTCCGGAAACTACCGGAGTGGGCATCACCATTAACGGCACCGAGATCCCCGCCGACCGGATTACCGCCATTATCGGGCCGAACGGTTCGGGAAAAACCACCCTTGCGGGCCAAATCGCCGGGCGCCTGACGGGTGCAGAAGTAACAATAGGCGGTCGGGTCGTCGATAAGCCTGGTATGCAACCGCTCCCCCCGCACAAACGTGGCGTCGTGCTGCTTACCCAACGCCCGGGGCTGCCGCGGACAACGACCGTAAAAGGTGCCATCACCATGGTCACTGGCGACGAAGACTATGCACGCGCGCTCTTGAGAGCCTCTGGGTTAGACGAGCTCGCCGAGACCCCCGTGCCTGCTCTCTCCGGGGGCCAGGCAGCACAGGTTGCGCTGGTCAGAGCCCTTTCGGCGCGCCCGTCCGTGCTAATTCTCGACGAGCCACTGGCCGCCGTGGACGTTGCCTCCGCGCGTGCGTGGCGCCAAGTCCTGCGTGCAATCGCGCCCGACCGCACGACTTTGCTGATCACTCATAACCCGCTGGATATTGCTGGATTGTCTGAGCATTTGATCGTGATGGATCGCGGACAGGTGGTTAGCTCAGGCGATACGAAGGCTCAGTTGGAGGTGCCACACAATAGTTTTGTCGCGGGGATTTCCGGATTGAACCGCCTAACCGGTATTATCACCTCTGTAAATGATGGCATAGTTAGTTTTAATGCAGATGGAACCACCGTGCGCGGCAAACTAATTGATCTAAGCATCTCACCCGATGCCCTGAAGACGGGTACGCCCACCGTTGCTACCTTCGCGCCATCAGCGACAACTCTACGATTGCCCTCCGGCCCTGAGACTGGTCCCGCAGCTGGACACGAGTCAGCCCGAAATGTTTGGCGCGGTGTCGTTGAAAGCATCGACACCACGCCAGGACAGCCTGCGGTGACAGTATTTGTCAGACTTGGTAGCACAGAAAATTCTGGGGATTCTCAGATGATTTCAGTACCAGTGACGCGAGAGTCTGCCCTGGAACTTGGGTTAGAGTCTGGAACCATCGTAGAGTGCGTAACAAAAGCATTGAATATATCAGTTCACCCTCAGCGCTTCCCCTCAAGTACTGAGGCCAACCACAGTATTTCTTAGTTGAAAGGTCCTGTCTGCCATGACGCAGCAGAGTGTTCCCCGCCCCGCGACCGAGCTTTTCCCGGAGTCGCTTCGGCTCAGCCCGAAGCAGGCTGAAGTCTTAGCAACGCTCCAGGAATACGGCAGCGGTGCCCGCGCCTCCGACGTCGCAGCCAATTTGGGCATGCACGTGAACACCGCCCGTGGACACCTCGACGAGCTCGTCCTCAAAGGCGCCGTCCGAGTCACCACCGCACCCGCCGAGGGCCGCGGTCGCCCGTCGCTGATCTTCCACGTCCGCGTCCCCGACAATCAAACAATTGCCGACGAGTACGTCAACCTCATCGAGGTGCTAGTTTCGCTTTTCGACGACAGCGCCCAGGACGGCGACTCCACCGGTAATGGTTCCACGCCCTTGTCTGAGGAGTCTTTGGACCAGGCTCGCGCAATTGGTCGGCAATGGGCGCAAAAGATGGGCGCGGATGATCGCGATTGGCAATCTGTCCAGGATGCACTCCCGCTGTTGTTTCATCGGCTCCGCGATATGGGCTTCGATCCTGCGATTGAATCTGACACTTCTGGCACTTCAACCAAGAAGTCTTCCGCGGAAATCTCGTTGAACGCCTGCCCCTTTGTCTCGGAGCCGGGCAAGAAACCTTCCGCGTTTGTCTGCGCGGTGCACGGAGGATTCCTCGAAGAAACCGCGTGCAGCTCTTCCTCGGGCGGGCACCGCGTCAAGGTTGAGCTCCTACCTTTCAAAAACGCGCAGCAGTGCGCAGTCGAGATTCAGGCAAAGGATTCCTAAAGCCCTGAGCTGGGCCTATGCCCCCGTTACCTCAACGCGCATTGGCCCTGCCACCTCAAGCTCCATGACTCGCAGGCCATCCTCGCGTGCCTGATCCAGGATCTTCGGATCGACGTCTTCGGTGGTCAGCATCATCACGGTGGGGCCCGCACCTGAGAGGTAGGCTGCGTAACCACGGTTACGCAGGCGATTGACCCATTCCGCCGTTACCGGCAGCACGTCGGCGCGGTAAGGCTGGTGCAGGCGATCGCGGGTGCCCTCCCAGAGCAGTTCCGGATGGTGCTGCAAAGCCACGGTCATCACTGCAACGCGAGAAACGTTGAAGCGTGCATCGACGTGAGTTACGTGGTCCGGCAAGACGCGGCGCACCGCTACCGTAGAGGCGTGGAAGTCAGGCACAAGCGCAATAGCCCGAATGTCTTTGTGCACGTCAATGCCCACGGCACGGTAGGTCGGCTGAGACTTACCGTCAACAGGAATATCGGTCCAGGACACAACAGCATTGCCCAAAACAGAAGCCGCCGCATTATCGGGGTGGCCTTCAAATGCCGAGGCCAACTGTACAATCTCATCATTGTTCAGTGGGCTACCGGCAAGAGCATTCGCTGCGACGACACCGGAAGCCGCCGCTGCAGCCGAGGAACCCAAACCGCGCGACTGCGGAATGTTGTTGGTACAGGTGACCTTGAGCCCCGGTACCGTCACTCCCGCCGCGGTGAGACCGGAGCGAATAGCCTTGACCACTAGGTGGCTGGAATCCTTGGGCAGGTCGTCTTCGCCTTCGCCGTGGATTTCCACGACTAGTCCCGACTGGGTGACCTCTACCTCGACAGTGTCGTAGATACCCACTGCCAAGCCCAAGGTGTCAAAGCCTGGGCCCAGGTTCGCCGAGGAACCAGGCACGGTCACGGTGGCTTTCAGACCAACCTTCAGCTCATTGCTCACGGATTACTCCTGTACTTCTTGTTAACACCACTACACGTCAAGACGAATGACCGAACGAACTTCCAGCACGTCCTCGGTGCCTTCGAGCTCGGTAACAATCGCGCGCAGGTCCTTTTCTAGGGCCGCGTGGGTAACCACGATCAGGCGTGCGACGGTTTCGTCCTCTGCTTCTTCCTGGCGCACGGTGCGCAGCGAGATGCCAGCCTTTGCGAAGTGATCCGCAATCAACGAGAGCACTCCCAGGCGGTCAACCACGTTCATATCAATGTGGTAGCGGGTGGTTACCTCGCCAAAGTCCGCGATTGGGAGGTTCGCGTAAGGGTTCTCCCCTGGCGCGCGGCCACCGTGGACCTTGTTGCGGGCGGCGCCGACTAGGTCGCCGAGAACAGCAGATGCAGTTGGGTCGCCACCTGCACCATTGCCATAGAACATCAAACGACCTGCAGCTTCTGCTTCGACGAAAATAGCGTTGTATGACTTGTCCACCGTTGCCAGTGGGTGCTCGTTAGGAACCAGGGTCGGGTGAACGCGCGCGTTGACCGACTTGTTGCCGTCCTCGTCGACAAGCTTCTTGCAAATGGCAAGCAACTTGATGGTGTAGCCGGCCTCGCTCGCTGCGGAAATATCTTCTGCAGTGATGTTGGTGATGCCCTCGCAGTGCACGTCATCGAAGGTGACGCGAGTGTGGAAGCCCAGCGACGCCAAGATCGCAGCCTTGGAGGCGGCATCGTGGCCCTCAACGTCAGCGGTTGGGTCTGCCTCTGCGTAGCCGAGGCGGGTTGCCTCTGCCAGTGCGTCCTCGTAGGTCGCGCCGGTGGTTGCCATTGCGTCCAGGATGAAGTTCGTAGTGCCGTTAACAATGCCGGAGATGCGCTGGATCTGGTCACCTGCAAGGGAGCGACGCAGCATACCGACGACCGGAATGGCCGCTGCCACGGCTGCCTCGAAGTAGAGGTCAACGCCGGCAACGTCGGCTGCCTCACCGAGCTCGCTGGCATGAGCTGCCACAAGTGCCTTGTTCGCGGTCACTACCGACTTGCCAGCATTAAGAGCCTGCAGAATCAGCTTGCGCGGGTAATCGATACCACCGATAACTTCCACGACGATGTCTACGTCATCGCGCTTGATCAGGGCCTCCGCGTCGTCGGTAAGCAGTGCTGGGTCTACTCCCGGACGTGGCTTGGACAGATCCGAGACAGCAACGCCCTTGAGCTCAATCCTGCCGCCAATTCGGTTGGCGTAGTCATTGCCGTTCTCGGCGATAAGGCGAAGGACCTCGGTACCGACAGTACCCATGCCGAGCACGGCCACTCCGACAGATTTGTCGAACACCTTACCTTCGCTGGATGGGGCTGTAGTCGCAGTCATGATTCTCCTGTAGTTGTCTCGAGCATAGGGGTGCGCGAAAGGCACACTTGTCACAGTGTACCGAGTGCGGTTCCTGCTTGTTCAGTGCGGTGTGAAATATTATTCAAGTTCGGGGTTCAAGACCTGTCCGAGTTTCACCGGAACTAGGCGTCGAAGGATTCCCGGGCGATGAAATCGTCGACAGTTTCGCGCTTGAGCATCGGGGTTACCTGCCCGGAGCGCACGCTGACCACAGCGGGGCGACCGAAAAGGTTGTAGTTCGAGCTCATGGCGTAGCAATACGCTCCGGTTGCGGCAACGCCCATGAAGTCGCCGGTGGCCACGTCGGCAGGGTACTGCGCATCGTTGATGATGATGTCGCCGGATTCGCAGTGCGAACCCACCACGCGAGAGGTGATCGGCGCCTCGTCAGTAAAGCGGCTGACCACGCGGGCATCGTACTCCGCGCCGTAGAGCGCAGGTCGGATGTTGTCGCTCATGCCACCGTCAACTGAGATGTAGCGGCGGGTGGTGTTGTCGTCGACATGCACATCCTTGATGGTGCCCACCTCGTAGATGGTCACGGTCGATGGGCCGACGATCGCGCGGCCGGGCTCGACCACGACGGTCGGGGCCTCGATGCCGAGCTCGGCTGCCATCTTGCCCACGGCGGTCAACAGGTCCTGCGCTACTGCCTTCACGTCGAGTGGTTCCTCGTCCTCGGTGTAGGCAATACCGTAGCCGCCACCCAAGTCAAGGTACGGCAGGCTAATGCCCAGTTCGGAGTGGATGCGCGAGTACAGCTCGAGTACGCGCTCTGCGGCGAGCTTGAATCCGTCGGCGTCAAAGACCTGCGAACCCACATGACAGTGCAGGCCCGAGAGAGTGAGATTCTCGGCGTTTTGCGCGGCAACCGCAGCGTCCCACGCGGAACCCGAAGCCAGAGAGAAACCAAACTTCTGGTCCTCATGGCTGGTGGCAATGAACTCGTGGGTGTGTGCCTCCACACCAGGCTTGACGCGAATCCACACTTCCTGGGTCTTGTTTTCGCTGCGGGCAATCATGTCCAAAAGCTCAAGTTCCTGGGCAGAATCGATCACAACGTGACCCACGCCTGCGGTGACGCAGAGGCGCAAGAAAGAGGCAGTCTTGTTGTTGCCGTGCGCGGTCACCCGGGCAGCTGGAAAATCGGCGGCGAGTGCCAAGCGCAGCTCGTTTTCGCTGGCTACGTCAAGAGCCAAGCCCTCTTCATCCACCCAGCGGGCAATGCGGCGGGTGAGAAATGCCTTCGATGCGTAGTGCACATTCTCCGGTCCGCCAAAGGCCTCGGCCATGTCGCGACACCGTGAGCGGAAGTCATCCTCGTCGACGACGAAGACAGGCGTGCCGTATTCTTCAGCAATTTCCGGCAGCGGAACACCGGAGATGGTAATTACGCCGTCTTCCTGCCTGCACGCATTGCGAGGCCACACGTGTCCTGGGAGTTCATTGAACGTATTAGATTCAGTCATCGGTGTCCTTTACATTCTTTCCGGAGCAGTCACGCCAACAAGTCCCAGCGCATTTGCCAAGACCTGGCGGCTTGCTGCTGCAAGTGCGAGGCGTGCAGAGTGAATTGGTTGAGCTTCCTCCCCTGCCTTAGGTAGGATCTGGCAAGCATCATAGAAGCGGTGGAAGACGCCCGCTAGTTCTTCCGCATAACGAGCAATCCTGTGTGGCTCACGCAGCGTCGCCGCGGCCTCGACGACCTCGGGGAACTCGCCCAAGGTACGAATCAGATCGCCTTCCTTCTCGTGGGTAAGCAAGGACAAATCTGCCCCCTCGTAGGAAACACCCAGCTCATCAGCCTTACGCTTGATCGAGCACAGGCGCGCGTGACCATATTGCACGTAGTACACCGGATTGTCGCTGGACTGCGACTCCCACAAGCCCAAGTCAATGTCGAGGGAAGAATCCACGCTCGAGCGCACCAGCGAGTAACGCGCAGCATCCACACCAATTGCATCCACCAGATCATCGAGTGTGATCACGGTACCAGCACGCTTCGACATGCGTACTGCCTTGCCGTCGCGCAACAGATTCACCATTTGCCCAATGAGCACCTCGACCCGTTCTGGGTCGTAGCCCAGAGCTGCCGCCGCCGCCTTCAAACGCGCAATATAACCGTGGTGATCGGCACCCAGCATGTAAATCGCAAGGTCATGACCGCGATCAAACTTGTCGGCCACATACGCAATATCACCGGCGATGTAGGCGTGATTGCCGTCCGACTTAATCACCACGCGGTCCTTGTCGTCGCCAAAGTTGCTCGACCGCAACCACCACGCGCCATCCGCCTCGTACAGATTGCCGTTGTCCTTCAGACGCTCAATCGCCCGATCCACAGCACCCGACTCAAACAGCGAATTCTCGTGGAAAAACACGTCAAAATCCGTGCCGAAATCATGCAGCGAGGTCTTGATGTGGTCAAACATCATTTCCACGCCCTCAGAGCGGAAGGTTTCCTCGACGGTTGCGGCATCGCCCTCGAGAGCATCAGGACGCTTTGCGACGACCGCCTGCGCAGTCTCCGAGATGTACTCCCCTCCGTAACCATCCTCCGGGGTTGGCTCGCCCTTGGCAGCAGCAACGAGGGAACGAGCGAACCGGTTAATCTGCTCGCCGTGGTCGTTGAAGTAGTACTCGCGGGTTACATCTGCACCGGCTGCTTCCAGCACGCGACCCAAGGAATCACCCACGGCAGCCCAGCGGGTACCGCCCAGGTGGATCGGGCCGGTCGGGTTCGCGGAAACAAACTCGAGGTTAATCTTCTGACCAGCGTAGATCTCGGAATTACCGAACTTCTCTGCCTGGTCCAGGACTTCAGAAACGATGGAACCCTGTGCAGCAGCAGCCAAACGCAGGTTAATAAAACCTGGTCCAGCAACTTCCGCCGAATCGATCTCAGGGGAAGACAGGAGCTCGTCGCTAAGCCATCCCGCAAAATCACGCGGATTGGTACCCGCCTTCTTAGCTACCTGAAGTGCAATATTCGTGGCGTAATCGCCGTGTTCCGGATTGCGTGGGCGCTCGACGGTCACCGTCTCGGGTACTACCGAGGAGTCCAAGTCATGCGCCTCAAGTACGCGCACCGCGGTGTCTTTAATGTGTGCAGCCAAATCAGCAGGGGTCATGAGGCATGAGTTTAATTTACCAAGGTCTCTTTTACCGAAGCAGGGTCCCTCGCGCCCGTTCAGGGGGATATTTGGGCTGGTGACGCGCTGACATTGAAAAGAAATTTCTAATACTTTTTAAACACAAAACCACCGGTTGTCGACTTATTCCACTAAGTCGGTGCAACCGGTGACCTTGCTGTCATTGTTTCCCGTGCCGCGTATCACGCGCGCAAGACCTATTATGAGGGCCGTACCTGTAATTTTCCTGGAAGGTCCCATGCGAAATACCGACAAGATAATAAGGAAACGCACAATGCGCTCAGTTGGTGGGGCCTTTGCCACCGCGTTACTTGCCGTTGGGCTGATTTCTCCGACCGCCACTGCTCAGACCTCTCCGGCAACTTCCCCGATTACGTGGGAAGCATGCCCGGCCGAAGTCACCGATCCTACTGCTGAGTGTGGTCGCATCGACGTTCCCCGCGACTACGCCGATCCCGCAGGGCCAACCATCTCCGTGGGATTTGTGCGCAATCCTGCAAATAATCCGGCGGCTCGACGTGGCAGCCTCTTCGTCAATCCCGGCGGACCTGGTGGCAGCGTTTACCCAATGGCCGCCAACTCCGATGCTTTTAGCTTCCCCGCTGGCATTTCGGATGAGTGGGACATCATCGGTGTTCAGCCTCGTGGCCTGGCCGGTTCCACCCAAATCCGCTGCGAAGGCATCGAGGGCAGCCCGCAGGACATGGTAGACAACTTCGTCGCTCCAACCTCGATGTTTTTGCGTGCCTGCGAGAAAACCGACCCGGGCTACGTGCGCACCCTGACCACCGCGAATACCGCAGAGGACTGGGAAATGGTGCGCCGTGCACTGGACCTAGAGACCATTTCTATTCTGGGTCTGTCTTACGGCACCTACCTGGGATCCGTGTACGCAACCAACCACCCAGATCGCGTTGACCGCCTAGTCCTCGATTCCGCAATGAACCCCGAGACCAAGTGGAACGAGCTCGTGCTCAACCAGCGCCCTGCCATGGAAAGCTCGCTGTACCAGTTCTTCGGCTACGCCGCGAACAACAACGATCTCTACGGCATGGGTGACACCCCGCTGAAGGTGTACAACACCTGGGGCAAGCGCGTGCTTGCTGAATCCGGCACCACTCCTACCCTGCTTCCACCTGCGGCCCAGGTCGGCGACCTGCCTTCCGACGTCGCCTGGGCCGGCGATGCTGGTGCCGACGCCATGACAGCACTCAACGTGCCAAGCTCCCAGGCTCAAAGCCTGGCGAACACCACGATGAACAACAGTCAGGGAGAAGCCGCCTCGGTGACTTGGCTAGCCACTATTCAGATCATGCCCATACCAAGAATGTGGCACGATCTGGCCAACCACATCGCAGGTATTACCCCGCTTCCCGGTACCTCCGAAGAAGAGATGAACGCGGCCTACGACCAGCTGAGCCAAGAAGAGCTCGACGAACTATTAATCTCCCAGGTCAACTCCACAGCGTTTATGTACCTGCAGACCTGCAACGAGAACGTCACCCCTCCGAATTACGCACTGCTTCCCGAGTACGTCTGGGGCACCTATGTAATGAAGAGTGGCCGCATACCTTATAACCTGGGTTACGGCGCAGGCGTGACCTGCAATGGCTACGCGCCGGTCACCGGAGTCCAGCCACTCGACGGTTCCCAGCTGGCTACTCGCCCACTGCAGATCTCGGGCACCGACGATCCCCAGACCATCTACAGTGAGCGCCAGTACATGGCCGACAAGATGGGCGCGCACATCCTCACCGTGCACGGTCCAGGTCACGGTCACGTCGCTGCAGGTAATCCAGTTGTCGACGACATCGTGGTCAACTACCTCCGCACCGGCGATACCGGCCCGACAGATGCGCCGGGCTACTGGGATTCGCAGCGCGGATAGGTTTTTGGGGTGCAATTTAGGCCCCAGAACACCCCGTGCTAAAGTCATACCCGTCGTGAGAACTACCTGCGTGTGGTTTGCGTAGAGTTTTTCCGGCGGATTTTGTCTCCGTAGCTCAGCGGATTAGAGCATCGGTTTCCGGTACCGAAGGTCGCAGGTTCGATCCCTGTCGGGGACACAAATTAAAGTGTATGGTTTCAAACATTAAACGTTTGAAACCATACACTTTTTGTTTGAAACTTTAAAGAGGTGCACTTCGCAAGATATTACCTTTGCGCGACCTGCGGTTTTAAATTTCGTCCTGCGTTAGGTCCAGCGCGGGGATCGTCGTGAAGCGAAAAACCGAACCTAACGCACTGCGAAATCTAAAAGCCCAGGTCGCTGAAAACAAAGTCCTGCGAAGTGCACCTATGTTTGCTCCCAAAACAATTACGACCCGAAGAACTCATTGACCTTTGCTGCTGATTCGGCCTCGCTGTAGTCCTCAACCCGGGTAATGATGCTCCACCGGATCCCAAACGGATCAACGATACTGCAGTACCTATCTCCGCTGGCGAAGTAGCCAATTGGTTCGCGCACGGTCGCCCCGCGGGCCTCTGCCAGCCGCGCCACCTCGTCAACGTTTGGGCAGTAGTGGGCGAGCGAAAATGTCACAGGTGAGCCATCGGGAGTGGCCATCCCTGACTCGGCTGTAGGAACACCCAGATCAAGGCGCCCGTTGGCAAAGTTGAGCTCAGCGTGGACAATAACGCCACCGGAAGCTGTGCTATTCGCGGTCTTCGCGCCAAAAACCTCTTCATAGAAGGCAATGGCTGCTGCCGGGTCTGCGATGGCTAGGAATGGAGTGATTGAAGTGTAGTAGTGAGGGATTCCATTGGTTGTGTATTGGCCGGTGACGGCCTTTTGTGGATGATTCATAATTTCAAAACTATCGGACACGCACTGAAGAAGTCTTGTAGATTTGTGCCATGAATGAGCACACCCACGGGCGGCTCTACCCCACCGAGCAGCCTCAAGGATTTCAGCGCATCTCCCCGAGCGACCAGGTCAAGGACCTCGTGCATTGGTGGTGGGTTGCCGCATGGGATGTGTCACGGGGAGAAACTGCAAAGCAGCATATCTTGGCCTACCCAGATTCGAAGTTCTCGGTCGAACCGGACGGAATCAGAATTACGGGGCCAACCACGCAGGCATACGTGCACGAGCTTGAAGGCAAAGGGTGGGTTGTCGGCGCTCGTCTGCAACCTGCAGGTATCGCGCTTTTCTCCGAGGAACCTGCCACGCTCGCGGACACGTGGGAAACCCACCACGATTCTCAGCTGCACCAAGACACCATCGACGCCGTGGAAAACGGTGGGCTGGAAGAGGGCGTGGGTGTCGTCGAGAAGCGACTGCGTAACTACCCGCCACCGCTGGAGATCGCACTGCTGGCAAACGACATGGTGGCGTTTATTGAGTCGACGGATGAGATCACGAATGTCGAGGAGATTGCGGAGGCAATCAACGTGTCGGTGCGCACGGTGCACCGGTTGGCCAAGCGATATATCGGAGTGACCCCGTACAAAATTGTGCAGCGCAGGCGACTGCAAACCGCGGCGGAGCAACTTCGACGCTCCCCCGAGACCCTAGCGGAGGTAGCCGCGGCGAGCGGTTTTAGCGATCAGGCCCATTTTGCGCGGGAGTTTAAGAAGGTCGTTGGGCTGTCCCCGAGTCTCTACCGCGAGAGCGCGGCGCGCGGGTATCCTCGAGGAAAGTAATTATCGCTAAAGAAAGGTTTCACATGCTGTTTCTTGCCCGTATGGACGTTGATTTTCCCGACAACCTGACCCCAGAGCAGGTCGCTGATTTCCAGAAGCGCGAGAAGGAATACTCCGGTTCGCTGCAGGCCTCGGGCAAGATGAAGGGCATCTGGCGCGTCGTCGGCGAGTACTCCAACTACTCCATCTACGACGCTGCGGACAACGACGAGCTGCATGACATCTTCCAGAACTTCCCGATGTACAAGTACATGAAGATCCATGTCACCCCGCTGGCGAAGCACCCGAACTGGACGGATGCTTGCGCGTACTAACTGCCAAGCAATCTAGCAGCAAAGCAAAGGACCACCTATCCCGGCCTCGGGAAGGTGGTCCTTTTTGATTCGAGGGTTTATAGCGGAGCTTCAGGCATCAGGATCCACGCCACGATGTAGAGCAGTACGCCAGCGAAGCCAGCCAAGGTAACAATCACGAACAGGAGACGCACCAAAGTTGCGTTAATTCCGTAAGTTTCTGCGATGCCGCCACACACACCTGCGATGTAGCGGTCGTTCCGGGAGCGATAAAGTTTTCTGGACAGTGGACTGTTGCTCATGGTCATAGCCTTTCATAATCTGTGCTGCTGTTAGTTTCTATTTAACTCGCTTACATGCACAGATGCATCGGGGCCAACCCTGATTTTTACCCTGAATCCGCCCTGAACCCGCTTTAAGACTTCGTGTTCAACGCGCCGTTATATCCAGAAGTCCCCGGCACGTTGTTGACCTGCGCAACCCCATCCATCCAGCGCCGCAGGTGATCCACATCCTCTGGGTGCATGTGATCAAAAACAAGGCGGCGCACGCTTTCCACGTGCGCCGGGGCAGCCTGCTTGAGCCGACTCATGCCTTCATCAGTCAAGGAGACCACGACGCCGCGGCCATCGCCAGGGCTTTTTCGCTTTACGACGAGCCCACGTCGCTCCATGCGCGTGATCTGGTGGGAAGTGCGCGAGCGATCCCAGTCCAAGCTGGTGCACAAATCACGCAGACGCATCTCGCAGTCCTCTGATTCTGAAAGCGAAACGAGCACTGCGAACTCGGAAGTGGACAGATCGGTCCCCGCCTGGAGGGTTTCGTCCATAGCACGATCGATCTTCCTCGACGTCGCGAGCATCGCGCGCCAAAATTCCTGTTCCTCATCATTGAGCCATCGTGCGTCCGTAGCCATACCAGCAACCCTACTATTGGTTCGTATTTTTTAAAAAACTTTATGAAGTTGACCTGTGAGTTTAGACCCACTCTAAAATTACTTGAAACTTGCAGTTGACATGTCACCAACTTAAACTTATTGTAGTTCATGTCGCGCTACTATGGCGCAAGTAACAACCAAGCAAAACTTTAAGGAGTACATTTTCATGGCTAACTTGACCGGCACCTACGATCTGGATCCAGCACACACCAAGATTTCTTTCACCGCTCGCCACGCAATGGTGACCAAGGTTCGCGGCAGCTTTGACCAGTGGTCGTCTGACGTTGTTATCGACCAGGAGAACCCAGAAAACAGCAACATCGACGTTGTTATCCAAGCCGCTTCCGTAAACACCGGCAGCTCCGACCGTGACGCACACATCCACGGCGATGACTTCTTCGCAGTAGACAAGTACCCAGAAATCAAGTTCTCCTCCACCAAGTTCAACCTGGACGAGAACGGCAACGGCACCATCGACGGTGACCTGACTATCCGTGACACCACCAAGCCAGTCACCCTGGACGTTGAGGTCTTCGGTGTTGAGGAAGATCCATTCGGTAACACCCGTGCAGGTTTCGAGGCTTCCACCAAGATCAACCGCAAGGATTTCGGCGTCGACTTCCAGGCTCCAATGAAGTCCGGTGGCGTTCTGGTTTCCGAGCAGATCGGCATCGAAATCGAAGGCTCCGGCATCAAGCGCGCTGAGGCATAAGTAACGCCTTAAATACGCTCAAAGAATCCACCACCTGCCACACGCAGGTGGTGGATTTCTTATCCCTCGGCCTGTTTGAGATCCTCGATGGAATAGCGTGCCGCAGCCGCCACCATGTCGTAGCGCTGTGGGAAACACGTCAACACAATCACCTGGTTATGCTTGCCTACCTGGGTAAACAAGGTATTCATCAGTTCCAGGCGCACCGGGTCGGTGGAACCAAGGGCATCGTCAACAATTACCGGGGCTTGCACCTGACCATCACTGCCCTGCGCAGCAAGCTCCGCGATGGCAAACCTGGTTACCACGGCCAATTGCTCCTGCGCACCTCCAGACAAGCTATCCATCGACACCGTGGTCCGGTTGATCGTGCGTGCCTCTACCTGCAACTTGTCGTCGAGCTCGAAGCTGACTTCTGGGCCAAAGACTACCGAGGCATACTTCTTCAACGCCTCCGAGAACGGTGCCGAGTACTTGCGCCGCGCTTCGTCTCTGTGCGCATGCATGGTCGAACGCAACAGCTCAATGGCTGCGGCGCGACGCGACGTCCGGTCGTGGTCGAGCTGGAGCTTTTCAACCTCGCCACTCAAGATATCCACGCGCTCGGCAATACCTTCCGCTTGCTGGATATAGCCCTTCAACTCCGCAACCCGATTCTCCGCGTCCCGGATCCGCTGCTGCAGGTTGTCCACCTTCGTCTGCGCCCCAACGAGAAGGTTGTTCGCCACCTCCGGTTGCGCCTGGGCAAGCGCTTCCTTCGCCGTCTGCCACTTTTCCTGCGCCTGGGTATATTCTAACGCTGCCTGCTGCAACTGCTGCTGAATATCCGACTCAGGCGCAGCTAATTCAGCAACTTCCAGCTCTTTCACCGCCTGGTCCTCGGCCCGTTGCGCGACCTCGATTCGCGCTTCCACCACCTTTAGTTCCTGGGCGGCCTTCGCCTCTGCCCACGGCTTCAGCGCCGACTCGGCCTGGGCCAAGGCTGCGACGGCGGCATCTGCTTCCTCCTGCGCCTTATCGACGAGCGACTGCGCCTCATCCGATCCGATTTCCGGCACCTCTGCTCCCTCAGTGCGTTGGCGCAGGCGCTCTACCTCAGCTTTCAGGTCATCAACGTTGCGAGAACCAATAATCGCATCCCTGCGAGAAAGTGCCTGTTTCAAAGCGTCGTTGTGGGTGCGGTACTCGTCGCGAAGCGTGCGTAGTTCCTCGAGGGAGGCGCAGCCCCTCTCAGCAAGTAATTCCGCGAGCTCCTTGCGAGCCTTATTCAAAGCCTGCGTGCCGTCTTCGCTTCCCCGCGCGGGACGATACGTTGCTTCAAACTCGCCCACTGCAAGGGTGGTGCCCTCGTGGATATCGAGTTCAGCGCCTTCCTCAAGTTCTTGTTCCACACCGTCAACGCGCACCGACGCGCTACCAGGGGTGACGATGACTAGCTTGGCAGCCGCCGATTCCCTGAGACGTTCCTGGATGACTACGTCATTCGCGGCAGTTTCGACTGCTCGGACGTCTTCGTCAGTGATGACGCGCTCGGGCGTTTTTTCACGCAGCTCATCTACCGCAGCACTGGCGTCTGCAATCGAAGCCAGCAGTTCGTCTACTTCCGCTATGCGCGAGGCATCTCTAACTAAACCCAGAACGGCATTCGCCTCCTTCAGCGCCTCACGACAAGTCACCTCAGCAACCGCAGCCTCATCGAGCAGAGCCTTGAGAGAAGCCACGGTCTTTTCTTCCTCCGCGGCACTCGCTTCGACTTCCTTGCGCTTGTCCCCCAGCGCCTCTTTGTTCTCCTTGGCTTCCTTCACCCTCTGCTTCAACGCGGCACGCTGCTGCAGTTCAGCCTCAACCCGCTCAACCACGCTGCGGGTGTGCATGGCACGCTCGGAAGCCGCACCCTCGAGGTCTTTGGCCTGATTGGCGGCCTCGGCAAGGGCTTGCTTTTCTGCCACGTCTGCCTCTGCCTGCGGAAGGTCAGCGGTGGCTTGGGTGATCTCATTTGTCCGTCGCGCCACCTCATCGACGTGGCCGCCCAGCCGCGACGCCTCGGCCTGCTTGAGCTCAAGTTCCTGCTCGGCAGCGTCCAACCGCGCACCCAAGTCGGTGACGGCCTTGACCGGTCGGCCGGACTTGGTGAAGTATTCCAAATACTCCTTTTCAATTCGCTGCATGAGTTCGGTGTCCTCGGTGCCGGTCTCCCCTTCCTCGACACCCGCATCTAAAGCCCTGGTCATACTGGGAATTCCCACGGCCTCAATGCCACTGGGGAGTTCATCTTGACGCATAAAGAGCGTATCGACGAGGGCCTGATCCAAATGTTCCGCGACAATGGACGCTAGCTTTTCATCCGCCTCACGGCCCGTGTAGTTCTCCGAGCGCGGAGTACTAATGCTGAGCTCGGACTTGGGCTTGTTAAACCAGCGCTTGGAAATTTCAAATTCATAGGGCCCGATGGTTGCGCGGAGCTTGACCTCTGGGCCTTCATCCTTATGCACCGGCTTCAAGGGGCGGGTGACCTTATTTTTAGCCTTATGCGGTTCGGTGAGAACCGCGTGGAGGGCATCCAAAATTGTGGATTTGCCGGCCTCGTTATCGCCGTAAATAACAGACACACCGGTATCAGGCAGATCGGTGAGCTCGAAGTGGTCTACCGCGCGGACGTTACTGAAGGAAAGTGAGTGGATTCGCATCGAGCTATACCTCCTGGCTCAGGCGAAATAGCAAGTTCACGGCATCTCGCGCAGTGGGATCGTGTTGCTTCGCGGACTCGGCCAGTTCCGCCATGGCTGAGCGCGCAAAACCCGATAACGGCAAGGCGGCTAGCTCGTCTTCTCCCGGTTCAAGGTGAAGATCCATCAACCTGGTGCGTTCGTACAGAGCAGCAAATACCGGTTCCAACTCACTTAAACCCTCTTCCAAGCGCCTAGTGGCTTCCAAGCCCAGCGTGCCGGAGATGGCGTACTTGATCACGGTGCGCTCTTTATTCTCGTAGGCGCTTAGTTCTGCCAAGAGGCGCTCTACATCCTCCATGTCTGTGACTTGCCAAAATAGTGCGTCAAAGACCCAGGAGCCCACATGGACCGGCTCGACCGAGATCGACTCCTTGTCCAGTGAGACCACCAACGCATTGCCGGAATCGGTCTCTCCGCCAGCCGTGCCAGGGGTGTGATCATGGAAATCTGTGGTCTCTGGAGCTCCCGAAAACCACACGCGACCACTGCCGCCCAGACTTGCGGTGGAATGGGTATCACCCAGCGCTAGGTAGTCAATCGTGCCATCGGCCAAGTGCGCCTCCACATTGGGCAGATCAATCAGGTCGGCGGAATGATCACTGCTATAGGCCTCGACCTGGCCGTGACCAACCATAATCCGGATATTGTCCGTGGGCTCCACGTTACGCAGTGCTTTGGCCACGAGGTCTTCGGTGGCGTATTTGGCCACCAGCGGTGCGCCCAAGAGCTCTACCCCCTCGCGTACGTGCACGGGCTCGAAGGAATCCAGCACGGTGACATTGTCTAGGCGCACTGTGCGCTGAAAGATGGAATCAGCCACCAACGGATCATGGTTGCCGGGCAGCAGGTAAACGGGAACCGGCAGCTTGGCAAAAGCTTCCAGCGCCCTGCCGGTGGTACGGCGATCCAGCGAATTGTGCTCGAACACATCACCTGCCACGACGATAAACTCGGCGCCTCGCTCGCGCGCAAGTTCCCCGAGGCGCGTGACTGCCTGGGTTCGTGCCTCGTCGAAACGCGACTGTGCATCTGTGTCAAGGAAGGCACGCTTCATGCCTAATTGGAGGTCAGAGGAATGGATGAAGGTTACCCGGTTCGAAGTTGAGCCCCTTGATGAGCCCGCGCTTGAGTTCATAATCTAAATTCCTATCAGGCCCACTAGACACGGCCTCGAAATCACTTTCGAAATACTATCTGACCTGCAGTTATTAGCGGGTAAGTTCGTCGTACATATCCTCGATGTCAGCCACGGCACGCAGCTGATCAATGTTGGTAAAGGAGATGGTTTGCATCGCCTTGTGCAGCAAGTCCATGTCCGAATCGTCGAGCATGGGCGCGACCTTTGGCTGGGGCAGATCGGGCAGGCCCCGGCCACTCCAGAAGTATTCGGAGCCCTCCTCGGCGTTCTCCTTCGCCACAGATGCGGCGACGGCGCGCACGCGACGCTCTATCGATGACAGGCTCAAACCGCGCAGCTGGAACAACAGCGAGGGATCAGAATCGATCTTCACCGCGGCCTTTTCGGCAACCGCCACGGCATGTTTGCAGGCGGGGCTATTGTCGGGGCAGTCGCAGCTGAACCACATGTCGTCGCTACGCTCTGCGAGCAAAATGCCCAACAGTTCCTCGCTGATCTCGCCCTTTCGTGCCTTCGTGATCCCGTTGGGAGTTTCGGACAGGATCCGGACAACCTCGTTGAGGTCCTCATCGGAGCGGTATGGCAGGCGAATCGTGACCGTGAAAGGCTCATTCTGAGAGCCCGCCACCTGGCCTTGGATCGCGCCATTGTGAAACTGCAGGTCAACGACATGGCCGTTGGCTGCGTACTCGCGCCCGCGCTTCACCCTGCCCTGATCGGTTTTCTGCACGGCGGCGTTAAACACCCGCATCGCGGCCGGTGACCAGGACATTCCCGTGGGGCGTGGCGGAACGTGCACCTCACTCGCATCGGTGACGCGCTTCTTCGCGCCGAAATTAGCGTAGATCACATTGTCTTCGCGTGGTCGTGCCATGTGCGTGCTCCCTTCTTTAAAAACTAGTCTTTATTAGCCCGGTAGCTCATCAGCTGATGCAGCTCCTCTGGGTTGAGCTCGGTGATCCAGCCTTCGCCCTCGCCCACAACGGTGCCGGCAAGTTGCATCTTTCCGTCAAGCACGTCCTGGATCGACTCCTCCATCGTGCCCTTTGTGATCATCTTGTACACGTCAACGTTCTTGTCCTGCCCAATGCGATACGCACGGTCAGTGGCCTGATTTTCCACCGCCGGATTCCACCAGCGGTCCATGTGAATCACCATCGACGCCGCCGTGAGGTTCAGCCCGGTACCACCAGCCTTCAGCGACAAAATCATCGCGCGCGGGCCGTCGTCGTGCTGAAATTCCTCAACCATTCTATCGCGCTGACCTTTACTCAGGCCGCCGTGCAGAAACGGAATCTGCTCGCCGAGGCGCTCTGAGAGATAAGGCTGCAAGATATCGCCAAACGCCTTGTACTGCGAAAAGATCAGCACGCGACGATCCTCCTCAACCGCCTGACGCAGCAGCTCCATGAGCTTTTTCACCTTGCCAGAGCGGTGCTTGCCGTTGATTGTGATTGGTGATCCGTCGCCGAGATAGTGCGCCGGGTGGTTACAAATCTGCTTGATGCGCGTAATCGTGGCCAGCACCAGGCCCTTGCGCGCCATGCCTTCGCGCTCCTCCAGCGCCTTTTGCGTCGCCTCGGTCAGCGCCGTGTACATGGCCGCCTGCTCGGTGGTCATATCCACCACGACAATCTGCTCCGCCTTCTCTGGCAGATCATCAATAATCGCCGGATCCGTCTTCAGCCTGCGCAAAATAAACGGCGCCGTGAGCTTACGCAGCCGCTCCCCCATGTCCTGCGCGAGTTCCTCATCGCGCCCGCCTTCGATCGCCTTGGCAAAGTGGTTACGGAAGAAGCTCGCCCCGCCCAGCATGCCGGGATTGACAAAATCGAGCAACGAACGCATCTCGGCAAGCCGGTTCTCCACGGGAGTACCGGTCAGCGCAATGCGGTGACGTGCGGGTATGGCACGCACACTGCGTGAAGCGCGTGTCGACGAGTTCTTGATCGCCTGTGCCTCATCCAGCACGACGTGGTCCCATTGGAACTCAGACAACTCCAAAAAATCACGCCCCACCACACCATAGGAGGTAATCAGGACATCCAGCCCATTGATCTCGCGGGTCAGCTCCTCACCGTGGAGGCGATCGGATCCATGGTGCACGGCAACGCGCATGCTTGGGACGAATTTGCGGGCCTCATTGGCCCAGTTGCCCACCACCGACGTCGGCGCAACCACCAGTGTCGGCCCGGTAACCTCGCCGCGATCGGCTTCCACAGCAAGCAAGGTCAACAGCTGAAGAGTCTTGCCCAGCCCCATGTCGTCGGCAAGCACTGCACCTAAATTATTGCGCGACATGTAATACAGCCAGTCCACGCCGCGGCGCTGGTAGTCGCGCAGCTGCACGGTCACTGTGTCTGGGATGTCCACGCGCTCGGGCGCAGGTCGGTCCTGGCCTCCCATCAGGGAAGTGAACCAGGGCGAGCCGGTAAATTCGATCGGCTCGCTGGCCATGGCTTCCAGCGCAAGCTCACGCAGCTCGGCTGCCGTCACAGTCCCGGTTTCTTCATCGGGATCGGAGTTGTACTCCTCGCGAAGCCGTTCCACCTCGGCGGCCAGCGCCGGATAGTCAGGGTCGTTGTTCGCCTTGGCCATCTCGGCGCGGGTCGCGGCCTTTTCCAACTCGCGCTTGACGCGGGCCTTGTCCTTTTTGGACAGCTGCTTCATGTAGTCGTTGACCCGCGAAAGCGAGGAGGTATCCGCCATGACCCATTCGCCGCGCAGCTTGATCAGGCCGGTCTTCGACTTGACCAATTCCTGCATTTCCTCATCGGTCAGCTCGGTATCACCAATGGACAGCCGCCAGTCATAGCTGACCAATTGATCGAAGCCAAGATGAGAAACTCCGCCCGCTTCAGCACCGGTGTCCGGGTTGGTCACGCGCAGCTTGGAACTGACCTCAGCCGTCGACCACGCACGAGGCAGCATCACAGTAAAGCCGTGGGACTTGAGCTTTGCCACGTCCTTTTGCATGAACTCCACGATGTCCTCGGTGGACAGGTAGGCATCCCAGTCACCGACGTTGCGGTCATCGTCGAAATACGTCAGGCGCGGGTGGCGCACACCATCGACGCGGGTGGTCACGTCGATTGCCCTGCGTAGCGACGATTTCAGCCGCTCCGTTGTCTGCGGGTCCAGTTCCCCCAACCGAATGGGCTGGGGAGCGTCCGTTCCGCTGCGCACCTGCAGGCGCACCGGCCACTGCGTCGAAGCTGGATCAACGTCTTCATCACCGGGTTGCTCCACGATAAACACCAGCTGCACGTTGACATCATTAATAGAGCCATTCCACGCATTAATGTGCTTCATCAGCTGCGGGTTGCCGCGGCGTAGCGGCTGGGAAAGTAAGAGCGACTCGGCGAAATCGTGCAGCGGATACGGCCTAGCGCGCTCCAACATTGGGCGCAGCCTGGCCGTGGCAATCCAGTGGACAAACATCTGTGCAATGGACTCTGAGAGGTTGACGTTATTTACGGCGATAACGCCCGGTGCCGCTGCCACCATTTCAGCAAGCCAGCCACGTTCCTCCAACCCCGAGCCCAACTGCCACTCGGGCGACCACTGTTGGTGCTCGTAGCGCACGCGAATAGTTACTCGGCCCGCGCGCACAAACTTGGTCAAGCCCAAATACAGCCGGATCAACCAATACAAGTCCGGCGCAATTGCATCGCGCTGCGCCTGAGTGGCCGCCGGTGAGGGATCATCCAAAAAGGAAATCTGTTCTAAAAACGCCACCTGTTCCTCAGGTGCAAATGCTGCCGCCGGAACGCGCAGATCCACCTGGCGGCCCTTTGGGGTTTGCAGCTTCATGGTCACACGGCGACGGAAATTGGCATCATCTAGCCGGGACTCGATAACCGGCGGAAACGTTCCCTCTGGGACCTGGGAAGGGAGAACAATCTTGTGGCCTTCTATTTGCTCCACCCAAAGGTTGAGCCCGGACGATGGCAGCCAAAGTCCATGCAGAAGGAACTTACCCATACGCGCTACTGCCACCTTCGATAACTATCGCGAACTATTGAGAATTAGGTCACACGAAGCGAACTTCGTACACTAATGTCGAAACCACGATCATACCCGTGTCCCATGACTCCGCTCCACTGAAAGGACAAACGCAATGTCCGAGAATGCTTGGATGATCCTTGCGATCGTCCTTTATTTCGGCGTGATGCTGGCCATCGGCTGGTATTCCTACCGCAAAACCGACAAGTACGACGACTATGTTCTCGGCGACCGAGGCCTTCACCCTTTCGTGGCAGCCTTGTCCGCGGGTGCCTCGGATATGTCCGGTTGGCTGCTCATGGGTCTGCCTGGCGCGCTGTTCGTCTCCGGAATGAGTGAGGTCTGGATTATTATCGGCCTGCTCATTGGTACCTGGGCCAACTGGAAGTACGTCGCCCCGCGCCTGCGCACCTACTCCGAGGTGGCCAACAACTCGATCACCCTGCCCAGTTTCTTTGGCAATCGCGTCCACGATTCTTCTCAGATTCTGCGCCTGCTGGCAGCTGCGATCATCATCTTCTTCTTCACCTTCTATGTCTCTTCCGGCATGGTGGCTGGTGGCCGCTACTTCGAATCCACCTTCCAGGGCGATTACCTCACCGGCATGCTCATCGTCGGTGGTATCACGGTGCTCTACACCTTCGTCGGTGGCTTCCTCGCGGTCTCCTATACCGATGTTGTCCAGGGCAGCTTGATGTTCTTGGCACTGTTGATCGTGCCAATCATGGCGCTGTTCTCGCTGGATAACCCTGCAGATATTTTCTCCTTTGCCACAGAAAATGCCTACGGCCCACACAATGAGCCCAACGAGACGTATTTCAACCTGATCGCAGGGGTCTCAGCAATAACGATCATCGGTAACTTGGCGTGGGGCCTGGGCTACTTCGGCCAGCCCCACATTATTACCCGCTTTATGGCGCTGCGCAGCCCGGCGGAGGCGACGTCCGCTCGTCGATACGGTGTGTTCTGGGTGACCATGTGCTTCCTCGGCGCGATCGCCACCGCAATGATCTCCACTGTCTACTTCGTGGAGAAAGACCAGCCGATCACCGATACCACCAGCTACGAAACGATCTTCCTGGATCTGACGCGCATCCTGTTCCACCCATTGATCGCGGGCATCATCCTCACCGCCGTGCTGGCGGCGATTATGTCCACAATGTCCTCGCAGCTTTTGATTACGTCCTCTGCACTCGTTGAGGACATTTACCGCATCTTCGCCAAGAAGCAGGCTTCGGGCAAGACTTTGCTGATGGCTTCGCGCATGATGGTGATTGTTGTGGCTGTTGTTGCAATCCTGCTGGCCATTAATCCCTCAGATTCCATTCTGAACTTGGTGGGCTTTGCTTGGGCCGGCTTCGGTTCCGCCTTCGGCCCCGTTGTTCTCGCCTCGCTGTATTGGAAGCGCCTGACCTCCCAGGGCGCTATCGCGGGTATGGCTACCGGTGCGGTTGTTTCCTTCGTCTGGGGCAATATCGATGCCAGCTGGGCGGATCTCTACGAAATCGTTCCGGGCTTCCTCTCTGCAACCTTGGTCATGATCATTGTCTCGCTGGCCACCAAGCCACACCCCGCCATCGCCGCCGAATTCGACGAGGCAGAGGCCGTGGCCAAGTTCTCCGAGAAGCACCCGAAGCTCAGCTTCCAGGAGGCGCGCGACGCCGTTGCCATGCGCGAGGGAACCAAACAGGAGTCCGACGCAGTCTAAGAGGGCATGAGCCTTCGCACCCTTTACCTTCTCCTCTTGACATCGCTCACGCTGGCCGCCCTCCCCTTCCCGGTTGGTCAGCAGGAGCTTTTTTCGCTTCTCGACGACACCCCTGTCCAACCTCAGCGCCTTACCGTTATAGGGTACGAACGAAGTGAGTTCGGCGCTGGCTGGTCTACCGGGCGTTCCGGGTGCACGACGCGCGAGGAACTCCTGGCCCAGGCCTACAGCGTGGCTTCTTGTTCTTCTATAAATAAAGCGGAGGCCGAGGCTACCCGCGTGATCGACCCCTACACCGGCGAACCTCTCGATATCGGCGACGTGGAAATTGACCACGTGTTTCCGCTCTCCGCAGCCTGGGACATGGGTGCCTTTGCCTGGGACGATGCCGAGCGAAAGAAGTTTGCCAACGATCCACGCAACCTCATTGTCACGTCGAGGAAAGCAAATCAGTCCAAGTCAGATCAACTGCCTTCCCAGTGGCTGCCTCTGGATGCTTCCTACCGATGTGACTACGTCACCCGGATAACTCAGGTGGCCGCCTACTACGGACTTGCTCTTTCTGTCGATGATCGGACGGCAATGAAAAAGCAGTGCAGGAGAAGCGCAATCGGACTCCTCCGCACGCATTTGGTGCCCGATTGACAGCCTCGCATGCTTCCAACTGCCCAGAATGTGGGTATTCACCGTAGACTATGAGGCATGCTTACAATCTTAATAGTCCTCCACGTTGCCTCTGCTGTGATCTTTATTGGTCCGGCCATGGTTGCGTCGTCCTCCTTCCCTAAGCAGGCAGAAGCCGCGCGCCAGGGTGACGCGCAGGCGGCGGGTCGTGCGCAACTGCTTCACCGCAATACTTCGCTTTACGGTCTTTTGTCGGCAATTACTCCGCTTTTGGGCGCAGCTGCGATGTTCGCAGGCTGGGAACACTTCAAGTCCTCTGGCCAATTCCACGTTTCTCTCCTCCTTGCAGTGATTGCCTGGGGCGTGCTCATCGGCCTAGTCATTCCTCAGCAGAAGAAGATGCTGGGTTCACTTAACCTCCTTCCTGCCTCTGATGCTGATCCGGAAAAGGATCAGGTCAAGGACTGGGACAGGTCTCGGAAGATGACCACCATCGGCGCAGGTATTTTCAACCTGCTGTGGATCATCATCTTGCTCCTGATGTTCGTAAATAACTTCAGCAGCTAAATGAATATAGCTGCGCGCCACATGAGACAACGATCCGCAATACAGATCGTGCTCGCAACCATCGTTAGTTCAAGTTTCCTAGCCTCATGTGGTGCTCAGAATCCGGCACCACCAGCAAGTGCTGCATCGACCACGGTGTCGTCGACAAGCAAACCTCCTCTTACCCAACCTCCCGCGACGAATCCTGCCGACGCAACGGTGCAACGCTTGTACTACCCCGTCGCAAACGCTGACCCGACGCAAAATTGGGCCGATCTGTATCTGCCTCCGGGGCAGCACGACGTGGCATCGCTGCCAATTTTGGTGTTTTTTCACGGCGGGGCGTGGATGAACACCTCAGGAGCTGAGGGTGTTGACCGGATTGCTCGAGACCTTACGGCGCGTGGCTTTGCGGTATATAACGTGGAATATCGTCGGGTGAACTCCGGTGGCGGCTGGCCAGCAACGTTCACCGATGCTGCCGCCGCGATTGATTATGTTTCTGAGCTACCGCAGCAATTCCCAGAACTGAATCTGGATGCCTCGATTGTGGCCGGCCATAGTGCGGGTGCCCAGTTAGCGGCGTGGGGTGCCACGCGCAATAACACCACAGGCGATCAACTTGGCGGACAGCCGAAGTTCAAACCGGCGGAGATCATTTCGCTATCCGGGCCTCTTGATTTGTCGTGGGCAGCTGAGAACGGCGATACTAATATTGAGAATGCGATCGGTGGTACTCCGGCCCAGTATCAGGAGCGCTTTGATGCCATCGATCCGATCAAGAACATGAATCCCTCAATTCCGGTGACGGCTGTTCACGGGGATGCCGATGACTTGGTGCCCAAGGAAAACTCGGTGCACTATGTCAATGCACTCAACGCGGAAAACGGCGAGGGGAAGCTGGTTTTATTGCCCAAGCAGAGCCATACCTCCTACCTTGCGGCCGATAGTCCTTGGTATCCGAAGGTACTTGATCTGATCACCGAGGCTGTATACACAAACTAAGTACAAATACTAGGTAGAAACAACAAAAACGCGACACGGGATTTTCCCATGTCGCGTTTTTTCGTATTCAGTACAGCGCTAGCGCCGCACTAGGGCGAAAACTAGTCGCGCCAGCCACCGCGTCGGTCATCACGGCCGCCGCCACGACGGTCGTCGCGTCCGCCACGGTCATCGCGGTAACCGCCACGTCGGTCATCACGGCCACCTCGACGGTCGTCGCGTCCACCACGTCCGCCACCACGACGATCATCGCGATCTCCACGTCCGCCGCGGTAACCACCACGGTCACCGCGATCATCACGGTCGCCGCGGTATCCGCCACGTCCGCCTCCACGACGGTCATCGCGGTCGCCGCCACGGTGGTGTCCGCCGCCGTCACGATCCTTCTCAATGTTGATCAACTGACCCGAGATGCGGGTGTCGCTGAGGCGATCAAGAACGGAGCTATCCAGGTTCTTTGGCAGCTCAACCAGGGTGTGATCCACAGCAATGGTGATGCGACCGAAGTCCTTGGAGCTCAGGCCACCCTCATTTGCCAGGGCACCAACAATGGCACCTGGGCGAATGTGCTGACGCTTACCCACTGCCAAGCGGTAGGTATCAAAGTCACCGTCGCGCTCGAAGCGGTCACGGCCACCACGGTCACGATCGCGGCCACCACGGTCACGGTCACGGCGGTCACCACGGTCGCGATCGCGGCGATCTTCACGATCCCACTGCTCGCGGTCACGGCGGTCACGCTTCTGCTTTGGCTGCTCCTTCATCAAGAACTCGTCGCCGGCCTGGGCCTGGGTAGCCAGAGCTGCGGCAACGTCTTCCATTGGAACGTCGTTTGCCTCAGAGTACTGCTTGACCAGGTTGCGGAAGACATCGATTTCCTTTGCTTCCAAAGAAGCGGTGATGGAATCAGCGAACTTCGACTTGCGGGACTCGTTGACCTCGTCCACCGTTGGCAATTCCATCTCGTCGATGGTTGCGTTGGTGACACGCTCGATGGAACGCAGCATGCGGCGCTCACGAGGGGTGACGAACAAGATTGCCTCGCCGCTACGACCCGCACGGCCGGTACGGCCAATGCGGTGCACATAAGACTCGGTGTCATTCGGGATGTCGTAGTTGAGCACGTGCGAGATGCGCTCCACGTCCAAGCCACGAGCCGCCACGTCGGTAGCAACCAGGATGTCCAGGCGGCCATCGCGCAGCTGGTCAATCGTGCGTTCACGCTGCTGCTGAGCGATATCGCCGTTGATAGCTGCTGCGGAGAATCCGCGTGCACGAAGCTTCTCAGCCAGTTCCTCGGTTTCATGCTTGGTGCGCACGAAGACGATCATGGCCTCGAACTCAGTCACCTCGAGGATGCGGGTGATGGCATCCAACTTGTTGCGGTGAGCCGTAAACAGGTACCGCTGGGTGATGTTGGTGTTCGTACGGGTCTCAGACTTGACGCTTACCTCTGCAGGATTGTCCAAGTACTGCTTGGAAATCTTGCGGATGCCGTTAGGCATGGTCGCCGAGAACAGTGCTACCTGCTTCTCCTCTGGAGTGTCCTCGAGGATGCGCTCCACGTCTTCCTGGAAGCCCATGTTCAGCATCTCATCGGCCTCATCGAGCACGAGGAAACGCAGCTTGGAAATATCCAGCGAGCCCTTTTCCAGGTGGTCAATGACACGACCTGGGGTACCCACGATGATCTGCGCACCACGACGCAGACCCGAAAGCTGAACGCCGTATGCCTGGCCACCATAGATTGGCAGGACCTGAATCTTGCCTAGGTGATCAGCGAACGACTGGAAGGAATCTGCCACCTGCAGAGCCAGCTCACGCGTTGGTGCCAGCACCAATGCCTGAGGGTAACGCTCGTTCGGATCGATCTGCGACAGGATCGGAAGCGCGAATGCCGCGGTCTTACCGGTACCAGTCTGTGCAAGACCGACTACGTCGCGGCCTTCCATCAATAGAGGAATGGTTTCTGCCTGAATTGCAGATGGAGTTTCGAACCCAACTCGCTTAACCGCTTCTACGACCTTGCTTGGCAGGCCAAGGTTATCAAAACCATTGCCCTTTTCTGCCTTTTGTGCAGGCTCTTCAGCTTCTTCAGCTTCTACAGGTTCTTCAACTGCAGCCTCTGGTGCTGCGTCTGTGGTTTCAGGGACATCGTTGGTTGCTTCCGTTTCGGTTGCAACGCCGGTCTCCTCAGAGTCCCCCGCATCCCTGGTGTCTTTCTCTGCAGCAACTTCTACTGCTTCGGCAGTGTTATCCACTGCGACATCCTGCGGGTTATCCTGATTTTCCGACTCAATAAAATTATCCGGCTCGTTTACGTCGCCGGTGACGTTTTCGGAATTGCTCATTGATCGCAACAATACGCCACTTGGTGGTAATACACCATTTGCGCACGCTCAACTGGCACTTATCGGCACAAAAGCATTTCGCTTTACGACGATTTCCTCTCCCACGGAACCGGAGCGCATTTAATGCAGTCTAATGAGGTATGAGACAACGAACTGCAAACTATAAAGACCTGGTCAACGACTATCTTCCCGTGTTACTCAAGCTCTACTATGAACAACGCCGCATACATGAACTGATTGAGGTTCTCTTCGATTGGGCAGACAATGTGCCCTACCTGCAGCTAGAGGCCTCCGCTTACTGCGACGGGCATCAGCAATTGACCGCCAGGCTCGATCGCGTCAAAATTTTTAGTCTCCGCTTATCGCCAGGTGACGTCAGCCATTATGAGATTCACCAGCGCCTACGGCTCCTTGAGCCCAGCTTCGGCGCGCCTGAATTGAGCTTCTCCGACGATGCCTATCCAGAACCCACAGGCATGGATGCGCCTTTTTAACTGTGTTTTCGCACACATTGCAAGTCTTTCGGGAGAATTCACATGAAATAGCCCGGTCATTGTACGATTATGCGGTCTTATACACGTTTCCTTTTATTTAGAAGGGTTCTCACGTGAGTTCTCCTGCCCCATCATCGAAACAAACCGTTGCACAAGAACCCACCAAGGTTGTTCGCCGCCGCGGACTCAAGCACCGCCACGTCAGCTTCATTGCACTGGGCTCTGCCATTGGCACCGGGCTGTTCTACGGTTCCGCTGGTGCTATTCAGGCCGCAGGTCCTTCCGTACTGTTGGTCTACTTGCTGGCCGGTGCCGTGGTGTACTTCATGCTGCGCGCCCTGGGAGAGATGGCCGTTCACCACCCCGTGCGTGGTTCCTTCGCGGTGTACACTCGCGAACACCTCGGTGGCTGGGGCGGTTACATCACCGGCTGGATGTTTGCCTTCGAGATGATGATCGTCTGTCTTGCCGATCTCACCGCCATTGGCATCTACATGAAGTTCTGGTTCCCTGATTCTCCTTCGTGGATCTGGATTGCCTCAGCTCTCCTAATCATCGGTGCTGCCAACCTTGCCTCGGTACGTTGGTTCGGCGAAATGGAGTTCTGGTTCACCGTTATTAAGGTCACCGCAGTAGTGGCCATGATCATCGGTGGGGCTGCCATCCTCGCCTTCGGCCTGGGCACTGATTCCTCCCAGACCGGCTTCGACAACCTCTGGAACGACGGCGGATTCTTCCCCAATGGCATCGAGGGCATGATTGCCTCCTTCATCCTCGTGCTCTTCGCCTTCGGTGGCACCGAGATCATCGGTGTGGCAGGTTCCGAGGCCGAAGATCCCGACCGTTCCATCCCACAAGCTGTAAACACCGTTCCAGTACGCATCCTGCTGTTCTACGTGCTTGCCATCTTGATCATCCTGGCACTGAACCCGTGGCGCACAATCACCGGCGAAGAGTCTCCTTTCGTGCAGATCTTCTCCACCCTCGGCGTGAACTGGGCCGCGGGCCTGCTCAACTTCGTGGTCATCACCGCAGCTCTTTCCGCAATCAACGCCGACATCTTCGGCACCGGCCGCGTCCTCCACGGCCTGGCCAAGGAAAAGTTGGCACCGAAGTTCATGACTACCACGGTCCGCGACGTCCCCGTCATGACCATCGTTTCCCTCCTGCTCGTGCTCATCGTCGGTGTCGTGCTCAACGCGATGTTCCCGGATATCTTCACCACCATCGCAGCCCTGGCAACCTTCGCCACGGTCTACGTCTGGCTGATGATTTTGCTCGCCCAGATCGCCTCCCGCAGGCACATGAGCGAAGAAGAAACCAAAACCTTAAAGTTCCCAGTCCCCTTCTGGCCATACGGCCAATGGTTCGCGGTGATTTTCATCTTGGCTACCTTCGTGATCATGATCTGGCTGCCCCAGTACCACACGGCTTTATGGGTCGGCGTTGCCTTCTTGGCCATCATGACGGTGATGTACTTCGTCACCGGTCGCCCGCAGGCCATCGCCGAACACGAGGTCGAACACGAAGTGAAATAGCATTTCGCTTCACGACGATTTGTCGAACCAAATCAAAGATATCGATTGTATCCCGTTCCCTACAGATGTTGCTTCGAAACTTAAGATCCAACAAGGAATTGGGTTTAGTACTACTGTTCTAATTTAGGAGCTAATTTGTAATCCACGTCGGAGCATTATCCTAGGCTCGAGTTAAATTGAATCTGATCCCAAATTGCGGGTCGCAGAAAGAAGAAATCCAAGTGAAGACAACACTATTGAAGGGTGATTGTGTCGAGAATATGCGAAGTCTTGATTCCCAATCGATTGACCTCATCCTCACTGATCCGCCGTACAATCTGGGCAATTTCATGAAGAATCGGCAGGCTGGCATCCAAAGAATGCGCGAAAATTTTTTTGCATCGGCTGGGTGGGACAATCTCGACCAATCCTCATGGGAGGAGTCAATGTCAAGCTTCTTTGAGGAATCTTCAAGACTATTAAAACCTGGCGGTAGTTTACTTTCCTTTATGGCAGTTATTAAAGTCGAATCTTTAATTCGCCTTGCGGAACAGCAAGGATTTTATTACAAAACAACCGGAACGTGGCACAAATCAAACCCAATGCCACGAAACATGAACTTGCACTTCGTAAATTCCACAGAGGCCTGGGTCTACTTCACGTTTAAAAAACGCACTGGGGTGTTTAATAACGATGGTCGAGTCGAACATGATTTTATTGAATCCAGTGTTACACCCGCTTCCGAAAAGCGATACGGAAAACACCCGACTCAAAAACCAGTCAGTATCATGGAGCATTTCGTGCGTTTGCTTAGTAATCCAGGAGATACTGTTCTTGACCCATTTATGGGCAGCGGGTCTACGGGGGTTGCAGCAGTGAGTCAAGAACGGAATTTTACTGGTATCGAGCTCGATAAAGAATATTTTAGTATCGCAAAATCTCGAATTAAGGACGCCAATCAATGGGCAAAACTGCTGTAGACTTGTTCGCCGGAGTCGGTGGACTTTCAGAAGGGTTTAGACAAGCTGGCTTTAACGTTCTGCTTGCGAATGAATGGGACAAATCAATTGCTCAGTCGTACACTCACAATCATCCACATACCCGGATGATTGTCGACGACATTACAAATTTACCCATCCCTAAAACTTTCAGAAGTCTTCGGGATAAAACTGAAATAGTTTTTGGAGGTCCTCCTTGCCAGGGATTTTCCCAAAAAGGTAGCCGCAAAACGATACAGGACGAGCGGAACTATTTATTCAAGTATTTCGTAAAAGTTGTGGAATATCTTCACCCCCAGTACTTCGTTATGGAAAATGTTCCGAACCTTCTCACAAGTGAAAACGGCTTGTTTAAGAACGAAATTAGCGAGATGTTCCAAGAAATTGGCTACTCAGTAAATGCCGGGGTTCTAAATGCTTCGGATTTTGGAGTTCCTCAGAATCGACGCCGTGCAATCATCATCGGTACCCTAGATAATCGAGCAATAGAGCTCCCAAAGATTCTTACTGAAAAGATCCCTCTTTGGGACGCTATCAGCGACTTGGCGTACCTTAATTCTGGAGAAGGAACTGAGATTTCAGAATATCTGAATGAACCAACCACCCAATATCAAAGGGAAGCACGCCTTGATAGTGACCGCTTGTTTAATCATCGAGCTACAAACCATTCAAAAATTGCCCTCGAGCGATTAGCGATGATCCCTCCACTAGGTGGTCGAGATTTCTTACCCCCAGAGCACCGAACGAAGTCAATCTATAGCGGAACCTGGAGTCGAATGGATCCACAAGCCCAAGCAGTGACGATTACAACACGGTTTGACACACCCTCATCGGGAAGATTCACGCATCCATTCCTTGACAGGGCAATTACGGTCAGAGAAGCAGCTCGGATTCAATCATTCCCAGATACCTATCAATTCATAGGGACGAAAACTTCACAAATGAAGCAGGTAGGAAATGCGGTTCCACCCAAGCTAGGGTTTGCTATTGCTAATCAGATCTTGAGTACGTCGAAGGAGAATTTGCATGCAATTTCCGTTACCAGCTGATCCGATTCAACCAATCAACCATCGGTTTCAAGTCTCTCCTTCACTTCCGGAACCGAAATTATTGATCGCAGCCATCATCGCACTTTACGAGGCATTTGATCATCCTTCTGAACTAGATCCCCAATCGTTTAGCCCTTCAAATGGCACTGGGGAAACTCAAGGTATCAAATTCACAGATGAAGTGGAGGCTCGCCTTCTTGAATATTTTGAGAAGCCGCTCCAAAGTAACAGTGTCGATCAATCCACATTTCTTGACGCTATTTCTAAAAATCCCCTAAATCAGTCACAATATGAACCTTTAAACGTTGCATTGGAGCTCGTTTGGGGATTGGGTTCGTTAGAATTTTCTAGTCAATCGAATTCTGGGTCCGAAAGAACCGGGGGTGTCCGTTACCCAAAACGAATAATCTTCTCCGCGGCCTTAGACATAATTGATGCGCTCATCCAATCACAAAATGAAGAATTCACCGAATTGCTGTTCGCTTGGATGCTAGGCCAGGATCCTAGTTCGGAACTAGCTAAAGCTGAAGCTCTATTGGTTCAAACCCTAACTGTGCTCGGTGAAAATTCTGTTTATAAACTAGCGACCCCTGCCACGTCGAATGAAACAGAAAAAGATTTATACTTCAGATTTGAAGGAATCTATCGGGCGTTGGAAATTTCAGATTCAGTAAGTCTCGATACCTCAAATGGAAAAGGTGCGCAGCGCATTATTAAGTCTGGTCTTCAAAAAGGACTTAATCGGTACGTAACTAAGGAATCGAGTAGAGGTAACAACGTAACTCGGCGAGACGAAGTGTCGATCGAAAAGCTCGAAAATTACACTAAGAGAGTCTTAAAACTCTTAAGTTTTTCAAATCGCAGTTTTGAGGAAATTGATGCTCCGACCGTTCAGAGCAATCATTTATCTAGGGAAGTAGACCGCTACTATCATCCTCGAAACTTGATCTTCTATGGCGTGCCAGGTTCCGGAAAAAGCTACCAGATCAAGCGCCAATTTCACGCGGGCGAAACAAACCTCATTAGGGTTGTGTTTCACCCAGAGTATTCATACAGCGACTTCGTCGGGCAAATACTCCCCCAGGTCTCAGAATCTGATGTTACGTATTCATTTGTTCCTGGACCCTTTACCAAAATACTCAAAGCTGCAATTGAGGATCCCGATCAGGATTATTACCTAATTATTGAGGAAATTAATCGAGCAAACGCAGCTGGAGTTTTTGGTGATCTCTTCCAATTACTTGACAGGAATAAGGACGGGAGCTCTGAGTATTTCGTAAACAACCCGGAAATAGCGAATTTCGTTTTCAATGATCCTGAGGAACCAATCCGATTGCCATCAAATCTTCTTCTAATTGGAACCATGAACACATCTGATCAGAATGTATTCACCCTTGACACTGCGTTTCAACGACGCTGGACAATGCGCATGGTTAAAAACCATATTGGAGACAAGGAAATCGGCGCAGAAACCATTCTAGATTCCCAAGTTACCTGGAAGCTGTTCGCTACGTCGATTAATCAATTGCTGGCGCAGGGAAACTTGGACGGGTCTTCTAGCGAAGACAAACAGCTAGGAACCTACTTTGTCGAGCCACGAAGTCTCAATTGGAATGATCCTGAAGACTTCCCTGAACACGAAAGATCTGCAGTCCAGTTATCCAATGAAAGCTTCGGAGAAACTGTCCTCAAGTATCTTTGGGATGATGCATTCAAATTCAGGCGTGAATCCCTCTTTGACAAGAAGTATCAAACCCTCGAATCCGTGTTGACTGATTTTAATGGTCTTCGCGGAAATGATCGCTTCAATGTCTTCACGAGCGAGGTGAAAAATATGATGCTGGGTGACGATCCAACAATCAGAATCGATTCCATTCAACCAAACACTGATTCGATTTAACACCATTTATGACTCGTACTAACGATACCTCAACAGATCCCCTTGATAGCTGCATTTTCACCGACCTAGCATCGAAGAATGACTACTTTGTGGGAGTTCGTCTCAATCGAGGAAATATCGAAGTGGTTTTTCCAACTGGATATAAAATTCCCGATGGAAGAAAGGAGCGCCAACGAGCGACTCGTGAACTTCTGAGCACGCTCAGCTTACTGTTGCCAAACAGCGAACTTGAAGTCGAAATGTATTCTGGATTTAACAATTCTTCACAAGATTCGACTGTTCCACTAGCCGCGTGTCTAGCATTGATCGTCGACTTTATTACATATCAATCGTTTCTTTCCCCGTCGGAGGAAATTACCTCTCAATCGAAACGAGGGAAGATCGATTGGGGAAAGACTTTCAAGAGAATCAAGCCAGTCTTGAACAGTAGAAAGCAACCAGTCTATATGGATTTCATTGTTCGCCAATCTGCCGAACAAGTATCCAGTTCGCTCAAGAACATTCACTATTATTGCCTGTACTTCGCAGTCCAAAAGATTGGTTGGCTAATTTCTGATATTTTTATTCCGAAACCTTTGTATATGCCAAACAAGGCTGAAAGCATAAACACGCTTCGATACCACTTAGATTCAACAAATAATGACCGGTGGAAACGAATCATCCTGGCGTTACTCGAAATAATCCAAAGTCCTGCAAATATCGATGAGCATTCGGCATTTACTTTTGGTACATATAATTTTCATATCGCATGGGAGCGTCTCGTAGACGAAGTCTTTGGTAGTCCGGGCAAGGACGCTTATTTTCCACGCGCAACCTGGCATCTAGCTACCGAAACTACCGGGAGACAAGCACCTTTGGAACCAGACACAATTTTTACCCACGGCGATTTTCTCGCGGTACTAGACGCAAAATATTACCAGTTTGGGATAAGTGGAAATGTAAAAGACCTACCTGGGTCCGCAGACATAAACAAACAAATTACATATGGAGATTTTGCATTCCTAAAGCATGGTAATAATGTCCAAAATGCATTTCTTCTACCATTTCGCCAAGATGACAGCTATTTAGGGCCCATTCGTAAAGTTGGCACCGCGGTTCCGAACTGGAGAGATGGACAACTCCACCAGCATGAAAGAATTCAAGCAATTCTTATCGATACAAAGAGCTTGTTCGACTGGTTTCTCGGGAATCAGGTAGCGCCAAGGGACCTTCTCAAGAAGGTCCTGGATTCCTAATGCAAAGCTACTCATCATCCGAGTTCGTCTAAAACTCATTGTGCCGAATCCTAAACCCACACCTCGCTGACCTGCGCGTACTCCCCTACTTCATCCATAAAGGAAGCGTCGTGGCAGGTCATCACTAGCGCAGCACCACCGGACAGGCAGCGGGCCAGCAACTCGTGGGCACGCGTGCGACCGCGGGTGTCCAAGCCGACGTCGGGCTCGTCGAAAAGCATCAATGTGCGGTTCTGCGCATAAATAGAGGCAATCTGTGCCAAGCGCAGGTTCGAAGCGGAGAGGTCCAGCGGGTGTTCTTCTGGGTCAAAACCCAACTCCGAGATCAGCGCGGCGTCGCCGATGAAACTCGAAATTGTGGTGTCCACGACCTGGTCGGCTGCGTGTTGGAGCGCCAACGAGGTGGGCACGGAAACACCAGCGTTATCGTCGAGGCCAGCCATGGCGCGCAGCAGCGTGGTCTTGCCCGAGCCGTTGGCGCCGCGCAGCCAGACAACTCCACCAGATGTCACCTGCAAAGAAACAGGCCCCACGGCAAAGTCGGGCTCGGTGGAAGCCTTGAACTGCCACCACCGTCGACTAGCACCGCCGCGGGAAGCGCTGACGGAACCTAAGTCGATAGGAGCCGCAGAAGAAGCAGGCACCGGAGCAGGCAGGCTAACTTCGTGGGATGCGGGTACGTGGATGGACAGGGAATCGTCGCGAAGCGATAAAACCGTGGTCCCCAACTCACGGTGAGCGCGATTGCCCAACACGATAATCTCGCTGGGCATGGCGCGGAAGAGTGCGACGATCGCGCGGGAGGACTCGGGGTCGAGGCCGGCGAAGGGGTTGTCTAAGACGAAGATGTCCGGCTCGAGGACCGCGACGGTGGCAATTGCGAGGCGGCGCGTTTGTCCGCCGGAGAGTTGGGTGGGGTGTCGGTGCGCGAGGTCGGCAAGTCCGCACATATCAAGGGTGCGGGTGCAGCGCTTCATCATCTCTTCGCGGTCGATGCCGCGTTGTTCGAGGCCGATGGCGACTTCTTCGATGACGGTATCGCGAAGTAGAGAGATGTGTGCTTCCGCGTCTTGAATGACCACGCCGCAACCGGGCAGTGTTTCGTGAAGTTCGCGGGCTAAGCGGCTTAGGCCCTGGCCGGAATCGGCAACTACTTGGACAGTCTTATTGCGTGATGCTGCCAGGGAGGCGCGCAGTGGTGTCAGATCCATATGACCACCGCCAAACACGCAATCGGCACGAGGTAGCGAAGCAAGCGCTGGGTGGTGCTGTCTGCTGGTGGGATGAGCACGGTGCGCTTGCCTTCGATGTCGTAGCCTGCGGTCTCAAGTGCTTGGCCGCGGGAAGCGCCTTGGGAAAGCACACTGGTCATCACGGGGAGCACCAGATGTGGCACGACGGTACGCAGGTTAATCTTGCGCCCGACAAGCGTGTTGGCATCGCGGGCGCGCTGGGCGGCCAGACGACCCTGCGGCAAAAACTGCAAGGCCGAGCCGACAATATAGGCCACGCGATTTCCCAAGGGGCTGATCTGTAGGGCTTTGACCAGCTCTGGGATGGTGACGAAGGTCATCGCCGACAGCAGGCACGCCATCAGGGCCGCGAAGCGCAAAGTGAGCGAGCCCGCCAGCGCCAGGCCATCGGAGGTCAGAAGCGGAGCGATCTGGTTGTCGCCGTAGGGTGCGTGGACTAACACCATGGACAGACCTAGCGGAATCACAAGGACCAGTACGGCAAGGGGAACAGACAGGTTACGAGTTCTGGTCACAGCTAAAACGAGTGCAAGGAGAATCAGTACCGCTGATACCAGCGGGGAGTTCAGTCCCAGTGCCAGGATCCACCCTGACATCCCGATTGCTAAAGCTGTGAGTGGGTTCATTATTTGACCTGCGCCGATTCTTGCAGCTCAAGTGGTTGGAAGCTGCGCAGGGTCTTCTTCGGCATCGCCTTGATCGCGGCCCACACGATCAACATCACTAGGACCTTATCCAGCGGATCAGAGATCAGCGACTGCACAAATACCGCACCAAGCAGCTCCATATTTAGCTCACGGAAGAGCGTCACCAGGGCGCCGGTGCCTACGCCGGCGGTACCGCCATAGACGAAAGCCGCCACAGGAGCCGCCATGAGCGCGGTTGCAACACCAACAATCAGACCGGAAATAACCACGCGGAAAACATTCTTGAAGGCACCAAAGCGGTGGATCAGCACACCGGCAAGCCAGCCCGTCATGGCCTGACTAGCAGCAAAAGGCAGCGCAGCCGGATTAAGCAAGCCCCACACCACCGAGGCCAGCACACCCGTAGACATGCCGGCAATTGGCCCCGCGAGTGCGGCCATCAAGATGGTACCCACCGCATCGATATACAGCGGGATACCCACCGCACCCACAATCTGGCCGATGACCATATTCAGCACAATGGCCACGGGGATCATTGCAATGGTACGCGCCGGAAGCGCTGGCAAGGTGGCCGCGAGCAGCAGGATTGCGCCACCGATATAGCCTCCGAGCGTGATCAGCGATTCCGTCGAACCACCCACCGAATCCCAATCGGTAGGCCGCACGAGCACGAGATAAATCCAGGTAGCAGCAACAACGGCCACGCCAGCAGCGGCAAGAGCCTTGCGAGCCGGGGTCATTGCAGATTGTTCAGACATAGGTGGTCCTCGAAAGTTCGTTAAGAAAACGGGCACGGGGAAATGGCACCCTATGTCACCTCGGGCTCAGCCACAACGACATTGGACTTTAGTCGGTGCGCGCGTGTTGCGCCAACAGAAGCGCCGCTCGATCCAACTCCTCTTGTGCGCCTGCGATATCCGCGCTCATCACCAGGTGCGCATTCGCCGGCTTATCCCAATGATTTCGCAGGTCAGCCACCGAGGTCCCGCGCATCAGCTCACTATCAGCCTCCACGGCCACGGTAGTAGTCAGCTCCGTATAATCCACGGTCACCAGCGCGATCATGCAGGTCAACAGATCATGAATCTGCGCCTGATACCCCTCGTTATTGCGCTCGTGGAACTCAAAATAAAACCGCAGGATGTCGTTCAGGTAGTGCGCGATAGGCACCGCACCAAGCTTATCGACGAGCGCTGCCGCACGCTCCGGATTCACCAGCATGCGCTCAGTGACCTCTAGCGAACACAAGGTGATCTCGCTCGGCGTGTGCTGAAAAACTTCGGCGGCCGCATGCGGATCGACCCAGAAGTTCCACTCGGCCGTAGGCGTGGTATTTCCGCGGTAGTTCACCGCCCCACCCATCACGGTGATGTAGTTGAGCTGCGCAAAATGCTCCGGGTGGTCGTGGCGAAATTGAGCCAGGTTGGTCAAAGGACCAGTGATAATCAGGTGGAGATCGGAGCCGTGCTTCTCAATGGCGTCGATCCAGAGTTGCTGCCAATCGTCGTGAAGCGATGTCTGTTGTGGCGCGGTGACATAGCCCAGTCCGGTCGGGCCGTGGGTCTCCGGGGTGATTGTCAGTGGGACCTGCAGTGGGACGGCGCGGCCCGGCGCGACGGGGATTGTGCCCAGGCCGCAAAGCTCTAGTACCCATGCTGCGTTGGAGGCGGTGTTGTCTACTGTGGTGTTGCCCGCCGTGGTAGTCACAGCTTCCAGCGTGATCTCTCCTGCGACGTGCAGCCCGGCAAGGTAGATCAGGGCGAGGGTGTCGTCGATTCCTGGGTCACAATCAATCACTACGGGCGCGCGCATATTAGAGCCCCAGGTAGTTATATGTTTCGAGGCGCATGCGGTGGCCGTCTAAATCAACGATGGAGGCACTCGCGTGGCGCGGGTTAACCATCTTCGAGGTGTCCAAGCCCAAACCGCGAGCCAGGTAGCGACGAATCACTCCCCCGTGCGCCACCACGCACACAGTTTCAATGTTGTTGGCTGCTGCGTGGCTCAGCGCATCGAAGATCGCTGCGTTGATGCGCAAGAAAAACTCGCCCATGTCATCGCCACCCTCGGGCGCGTATTCGCCATTGACCCAATCGCTATAGAGCTTCTGGTCGATATTGTCGATGAGCTGGCCTTCCCAGACACCTAGATTGAACTCGTTGAGGCGTGGGTCGCTCTTATCTATAGTCAATCCGGCGGCCTCAGCGGTTTGGATGGTGCGCTGCAATGCCGAGGTAACCACGTAGCCGGGTTCGATGGACTGAAGGAAAGGTGCCAGCTTTGCTGACTCTTCCCTGCCCTGATCGCAAATGGCAATATCGGTGCTGCCTTGCATGCGCCGCTCAATATTCCAGTCCGTGGATCCGTGCCTGATTAACACTAGTTTCATGAGGCTCACTCTAGATCAGGCGCGGAACTGGCGCACGGCCCCCAGCCCCACGAGCAGGACGGCCACGGGGACAAACATGGAAATGCCCATGCCGAAGCCCACGCCGTAGGCAACACCGATTTGCATGACCGCGCCCATGGAAGCGGAACCGATCACGGCACCTACTTGACGCGCGGTGTTGTACACACCCGAGCCCGCGCCCATTACATCCGAGGGCAGGTCGCGCATAGCAATAGCGGAGTTCGGCGACCAGGCCAAACCATTGGCAATGCCAAGCAGGGTGACTGGGATGAGCATCCACCACACGGACAATCCCGAGATCATGAAAATGCCAAATAGAAGCAGCGAAACAATCAACGCACCGAAGCCGATCGTGGATACCGTGCCCGGCGCGATCCGGTCGGTGAGCCTTCCTGCGTACGGCGCAACAAGAACTGACATTACGCCCATCGGAATGAGCACGAGACCCGCCTGCGCGCTGCCCATTCCAAGTTCTACCTGCAGGTATTGCATGACAGGAAGCTGCACTGTGTACACGGCGAAGCCAAGAGTAAACACCGCGATGATGCCATATTTAAAGTTGTGAACTTTAAACAGCTTCAAGGGAATAAGTGCGTCGTCGCCACGCGACTTTTGCCTTTGATAAAGCGCGTAGAACCCGAAGATTCCGACGGCGAATGCGGCCCACACCGGCCAACCCCAATTCCACTCGGGGCCTTGCTGGAATGCAACGGTGACACCCGCGACGGCGACAAGGGAGAGCAGCGCCGAAGGGATATCGATTGTCGCGCTGGTGCGCTCGAGGACCGGGACGAACCGGGCCACGGCGATCAGCGAGATAATCCCTACGGGGATGTAGATGGCGAAGACCCAGCGCCAGCCTCCGGCGGCCACCACGAGCCCGCCAATGACGGGGCCGAACATTCCTGCCGAGCCGCCGACCGCACTCCAATAGCCCATGGCTTTGCCACGGTGTTCACGAGGGAAGATGCGGTTGATCACGGCCATCGGCTGTGGATTGAGCAGAGAACCGCCAAAGCCTTGGATGGCGCGCAGGAGGATCAAGATCTCAATCGAGGGCGCAAAGGCACACAATCCGGCGGCCACCACGAAGATGGTCATGCCGATCATATACATCCGGCGCTGGCCGTACCTGTCGCCGAGCCTGCCCGTAATCAGCAGTGGAACGGCGAAGGTGAGCAGGTAGATCGCTACAACCCAGACGATCTGGTTCGTCGAGGCGTTGAGCTCCTCTGCGATGGCAGGAAGTGCCACGGCCACCATCGATTGGTCAATCAGCGTGAGGAAGAGCCCCACGCACAGCGCGGCGAGCGCCTTATATGAGTTCGATAGATCCGCTTTATTCAGTACCCTCACCCTTAATCGTTGTAATTTGCTGTTGTTTACTGGACAGCGTTTCTCGCCCGGTCAACCACACTGCGGCGGCGACGAGAGCCAAAACGCCACAGGCCATGAATGCCGTTTGGAACCCATACGTTTCCGCCATGGCACCAATCAAAATCGGGCCCAAGATCTGTCCTGCGTCCATGCTCATCTGGAAAGTAGACAGGACCTTACCGCCGGAACGGTTGTTACCAATGATGTCAGCCAGCACCGCTTGCTGACCCGGATTGAGCAGGCCACCGCCGACGCCTGCGAGCGCCGAGGTAATAATCAGTGGCCAGAATGAATCAGAGAAGCCCAAGATGGTGGTGAACACCGCGGTAGTGAGCAGACCCGCGATGATCAGCGGTTTACGACCGATCGTGTCCGCCAATCGACCCGAAAACTGCAGCGCAATCATATTGCCCAGCGCGAACGCCGCCAGAGCAAAGCCCGATGCTGCCCCGCCATTGGTGAACACGGCCGCTGCAAAGAGCGGCAGCACTGCCACGCGCACACCCATGTTAATCCAACCGTGCGAGAAGTTAGAAACCAGTACCGCACGGTAGGCAGAATCCCTCAACGCCTCGGAAAGCTGCATCGGCGGCAGTGATTCCTTTTTCACATCTTCATTGCTGCGAGGCATGGCCAACCACACCACGAAGGCTGCAAGCCCCACACCGATGCCATAGATCACGAATGGCCAACGCATCCCCAAAAACGACATCGCAGCGCCGATAACCGGACCAATCACGTTGCCCAAAAGGAACGCCGAACCATAGACCGACGAGGCTCGACCTCGAATCGCTGGCGGGGCGACCTTCACAATCAACCCCATGGCCGAGATGGAAAACATCGTCGAGCCCAGCCCCGCTAAGGTGCGCAGCACAAGAATCTGCCAAAATTCCTGGGTCACAGCGACCAATGCGGTGGTCACCGCGACGATGACCAGTCCCGATAGGTACACCCTCCGGGTACCAAGCTTATCGACGAGGCGCCCCGCCCACGGCGCGCCAAACAGACGAGCAGCCGAAAACACCGATACAACGGCTCCCGCTGCTGCCATAGAAACGCCAAAACTCACCGCAAACTGCGGAATGATCGGTGCGATGAGCCCATAGCCCAGGGCAATAAGAAACGCAGCGGAGACAAGCACCCAAATCTGGCGAGGAATTTTCGGTGTTGGCTCATTCGGTGTTGGCTCAGATGCGTTGTGCTCAGAATCTGAAGGTTTCGTGGTCATTGTTCCCTTAGGCTATCCCCTTTTCGAAGAAACTACCTATCCAAGACAAATTAGCACACTTGTTCTATAGTGGGAATATCTCGTCGAACGCCAGTCCTAAAATTTGGATCATGAATAACACACACTCGCACTCCATTTCCCAGAAGCACGCCGAACTCTTGTCCCAAATCTCGTCCATCTTGCACCACCCGCGCTCGCTCGCACGGCCACTTGCATCCTGGCGCCCTCCCACAAAAGCGCTGCCCGGAATAGCGGGTGGTGCCCCACTGACCATGGCTATCAGCAGGCACCGAGTCGGCCCCAGAGTCCAGGCTCGGCTACAGGGATATGGGGAAACTCGTCACCCTGCATATTTGATCAGTATCCGCATCACTGATCCAACCGGGTCGCCCGCACCGCGCGACATTGCGGAAGAATGGATCCGCGCGCTGTTGCCTTTAAACATAGAAGGCGCGGTGCACGAACTGTCGTCGCACACCGCGGTTACCTATGTTTGGATCGTCGATGGAAAATTCCAGCCACTGCAGTCGCCTGCCTCCATGTTCCAGGAAAGCGCTGCAGCGTAAAAGGAGTACCTAGCGTTCTCGGGGCGGTGCCCGATTAGCGCCCGTCTTCGTACTCGGCGATGTTGTCTACCTCATCGAGATCATCAATATCGTCGGAATCATCGTCGGCATCGAGGTCAGTGTCAATGTCGACATCATCGTCGCCATCGTCTGCGCCGAAGATGTCGTACACCTCAGGTTCCTCAAACTCATCGTCTACAACCGGGACCAGCTGGGCTTCCCAATCGTCTGCATGATCGGCGGCGAGCGAGAGCACGTCGAAGAGGCGATCGAAATCGGTAAAGGTGCCCAAAGCCAGGACTTCCCCGTCGAGGTCAGCTTCAATAGCCAAGTCGTTAAACAGACGGTCACGGTCCTCATTGGAAAGCTCAGCTTCCCCATCAGATTCCCACAACTCATCAATGGCCTGGTCAACCAATTCGTCAAAATCATTGCCCATAGCAACAAACTCAACAACTGCAGAAGGCACCCCATCGAGCACCTCAACAAGCACCTGGATCTCTGAATTGTCGCCTACCTCAGCGCGAACCAGGTGTGGGTTGACTACGTCTTGGAAGAAATCTAGGTCTTCAATGCGCTCATCTGTGCTTTCCAGCAGATCCCGCAAAACCGTGACAACTTGGTCGGTGGCAATGTGGTCCGCCACAGTCTGCACAGCCGCGTCAACAGAAAAGACAACGGAGACTAAGACTGCTTCAAAATCGTCATCGTCCTCATCAACATCCGCGGCAGCAATGTACACATTCGCTGCCGGCAAGTGAGGGTCAATCTCGACAAACTGGATTTCAACCTCGGCGGTAATGGGTACAAACATAACTTCGTCGTGCACCCGTGATTCCACCCCATCGCGGTCGAGCGCCGCAGCGATATCCTCAAAAAAGCTCATGGTCAACAGTCCCTTTCCGGAAATTCGTCCCTTGAATCATGCGCACTCTGTTGGGGGATAAAATGGTGGCCGGTACCAGCCTAGTTCGCAGATTCACTTCACGCCCGATATTGCCACTGTGAAATTGCCACGAAAGTAAAAATCCTATTCGACTGCCTCAAAAACGGTACCTAAGAACTCCGCCACACGCTCTTCCAAGTCATGGCGTCCCTCGCCCCACTCGGTCATTGAGAATGATTCCCACGCGCGACGCTTCGTTGCCTTCGGATCCAATTCCACATGAGAATCCTTATCAAAGATGACCGTCGCACGGCCAGGCGCCTCGTCGGTACGCATCCCATACTCAGGCCACTGCGGTCCCGGGGTTCCATAGTGGAAGAAATTGCCCCAGTGAAATTGCATCCTTTCGCTCACCTCATCGAAGCCCTCGTTGGACAAGATGTTGTCCAACCTAGCGGCGCGGGTTGTCCCCGGGGCACCAAAAACTGCAGTCAGGTCCGAAGAGTGGATCGCCCAAAGTCCGAGTCGCTGCATCGCTGTACTGGCATAGTCGTAGCGATACATCCAGGTCTGGGCTACAAACCTGTGATTAGTGGCAACCGAAACCGTCGGCGCCCAGAACACGGCATCTGCTAAAAGCTCAGCGAAATCTGAACGAGACTCCGCATTGTCATAGGCTTCAAGCACTTTTTGGGCGTTTGCGGAATCATAGACATCTAGCAAGCGGCGAGCCGCCTTGGCCCGTGCCTTATTACGTAGATACATGGCTTTGGCAAAACTTGCTTCGTCAGAATTGGTCCCCAGAATCAAAGGCACAGGCGCTTGATTACCGTCTGCGAATGCATCCAACGGGTGTTGCATCACGGTCTCGCCGTCCACGGAAGGCATGTACGCCGAGTTCAAATACATCAATTCGCCACCCCGGATCACCATGGCCTGGCCTACTCGAACCAATTCTGCGCCCTCGACTTGGCGCAGCTCCGACATGCTGGACAGCCTGGACATGCCCATCGAATCCAGCAGGCGCGTCGCCCACGACGCTGCCTGCAGCCTCGAATGCACAGCGCCAATCGGAGGAGACTGCGCGATCGCACGGTGGAATAGACCGTGTGCGGAAGGAGCGGTCATCAGCGAGATCACAGAAGCACCGCCTGCTGATTCACCCATGATGGTCACCGAATTGGGATCACCGCCAAAAGCAGCTGCGTTGTCTCTGACCCATTGCAGTGCCAGAATCTGATCCTTGAGCGCAGGATTGGCCACGCAATCATCCCCGATCGAGCGCAAATCCAAATAGCCCAGCACACCGAGGCGGAAATTCACCGAGATGTAGACAACATCGGTAGTCAACGACAAGTTATGGCCTTGGAGTACTTTTTCATGCGAGGAACCCATGAGGAAGGATCCGCCGTGGAAATACACCACGACCGGTAAAACATCGTCGGTATTTGGCCGGACCACATCCAAGGTCAAGCAATCTTCGCTACCAATGACCTTACTGGTCAGGCCGTAAGTTCCCTGCAAAGCAGGCGGGGCGAAAGAGGTACATTCCCGGATACCAATCCAAGGCTCTGCCGGGCGCGGATCCCGAAATCGGTGCTCACCGCTGGTATCAGCACCGTAAGGCACTCCCCTCCAAGTACGCACTCCTGAAAGAGAATCAATAAACCCGCGGATTTTGCCCTGCGTTGTGGTCACAACTGGACCGCTACCTGTGTGGGGAGACAATTGGTTGGAAGAATTTTTGCCATGAAGGCTCTTAACAGAAGCAGTCTCCCCAGCGCCAGATCGCCGACCGCGACCGGTGCTGGGGCCCATATCAGGCCCTTCTCCGGGCGCAGTAGACACGGCATCGGAAACACTCATGTTATCTAGGTTAGTCGGCGAATCTTAATATATACTGAGAGTTTTTCTACGCTTCACGTGCAAAATTTTCCTACCGGGCAAAACGGAAAGTCTCAAAAATTACAAGTTGATCAAGATGGAAATAAACCTTCTTGGGCTAACGCTATAAAGTTCGTTGACTACCTAGGATAATCATTTCCTTACCAATCCTGCTTCTAAGGAGGAACCCATGGCACGGTCAAAAACAAAGCTTTCATTCGATGACAACCAAGTCGTTGTTGACGCCATCGGCTCAGATCCCTCGGCCATCGAACACGGTGTGGGGCCCATTGGGCGAGCCTTGATCGGGGCCGTGGACAAGGCAGTCCACATCCAGGGATCCAGCATCAAACGCTACGTCAACCGCCTGCGTCGCAATAATCCGAACGCAACTCCGGCGGAGATCCAAAAAATCATGGATCGCCACTTCCTCACTGCCGTGTCCGGCACAGGTGCCGGCGTGGGCGCAACAGCCGCAGTTCCCGGCGTTGGTTTCTTCCTAGGCACGGCCGCTGTGGCAGGCGAGTCAGCAGTCTTCCTCGACTTTGGCGCGGTGTATACCGTGGCCAGCGCGTATCTGCGTGGCATTGATATCTCTGACCCTGAGCGTCGACGCACACTCGTATTGATCACACTGCTCGGCTCGAAGGGCTTGGCCATCGTCGATGCGATGATGGGCGATGTCGCCATCGGCTCTCCCGTGGCCAAGTCGCTGACTCGTTTTTCGGGACCCAAGCTGGCAGATATTAACAGCCAGCTACTGTCCCTTGCCGTCAAGCAGGTCACCAAGAAGTTCTCCGCGGCATGGATTTCAAAGATTATGCCGCTGGGAATCGGTGCCGTTGCAGGAACGGTGGTCAATCGTCGTCTAGCAAAATCCGTGATGTCGAACGTATCTACTAGCCTGGGTGCTACCCCGCAGCGCTTCCTCGTGGAGCTTCCGCAGGCGCCAACCTCGCACGAGGATGACGCTGCTATCGCCGAGCTGGAGGCGCTGCTCACTGAATCATCTTCGGACTCAAAACACTCAGACAAGAACGGCCGCATCCAGCGCGCTTGGAACTCGCTGCTGCACCGCTCAGATAAGTAGGAAACATGAATCAGGCTTCGCCAACCAATCGCGGAGCTCGCCTCATTTGGCAGATTATCAAGCGGCGTCCCGTGGTGGCGGTCGTTGCATTTTCTACGGCGATCGTGGCCACGCTTTTGCAGGTGACCGTCCCGGCGCTGACGGGCCAGGCCATCGATGTGGCCACCGGGCAAACCGTGGGCTCGATTTCTGCGATCGCGTGGACCATGGTCGCCATCGCGCTCGGCCAATATGTGATGCAGATTGCCCGGCGTTGGTCGGCCGGCTCGCTGTCGGTCGGAGCGCAGCATACGCTGCGCGTTGATGTGCTTGATGCGCTACAAGCACTGGACGGTCCCGGCCAGGACAAGATCGTTACCGGCCAGATCGTTTCGCGCTCGATCAGTGACTTGAACCAGTTCCAATCGGTTCTTGCCATGGGTCCGCTGGCACTTTCGCGCGCCCTGCAGCTATTGGTCACGGTGGTGGTGATGCTGACCATGTCAGTGCCGCTGACCCTTCTCGCACTGGCGTTTTTGCCCATCATTTTGTGGTTGGCCAACCGTTCGCGCAAGACGCTCTACGCCGCGACTTGGGAGAATCAGCAGGCCACCGCCGATCTAGCTGAGCACGTCGAACAGACGGTCTCGGGCGTGCGAGTGGTTAAGGCGTTCGGCAGAGAAGACCAGGCAGTCGACCGGCTCGATGCCCTGGGCACGCGCCTCTACTCAGTGAAAATGCGTGCGGCTAAACTCACCGCTCGCTTTAGGCCCCTTTTGTCACAGCTGCCCAATTTCGCCCTTGTGATCACGATTGTGCTCGGCGGTCTCACGGCCATCAACGGTGGCATTTCCGTCGGCGAGTTCGTCGCGTTTACCGCGTACCTCACCTCGATGACATCGCTGATGAGCATGCTCACCAACACCTACGTCACCTTGCAAATGGGCATGAGTAGCGTCGATCGTCTCGACGATGTGCTGCGTCTGCGTCCCGAACGCGAAGACCCCGCCACTCCCCTTGAGCTCGGCGAGGAACCACTGGGTATTTCCTTCAACAACGTCACCTTCTCCACCGACGGCCACCAAGTCTTAGACAACCTCACGTTGCGCGTCACACCTGGCGAAAGCGTCGTAGTTGTCGGCGGCCCGGGCGCCGGAAAATCCATGGCAGTCCAGCTTGCCGGCGGGTTCTACACCCCGGATTCTGGCAGCATCGCCCTCGTCGGCACGCGCGACTACCCCTACGAAGAACTCCGTCTGCATGACATCCGTGACCGCGTGACCTGCGTTTTCGACGAAGCTTTCCTCTTTTCCAGCTCGATCCGCGACAACATCACCATGGGGCTCGAGGTCTCCGACGAGGAGGTCGCGCGTGTCGCCGCCCTCGCGCGTGCCGACGAGTTCATCGAGAAACTCGCCGACGGATACGACACCGTAGTCGGCGAACGCGGCCTGACACTTTCAGGTGGTCAGCGCCAGCGCATCGCCATCGCGCGCGCATTGCTATCGAAGCCACAGATCATGCTTCTCGACGACGCGACTAGCGCCATCGATGCCGAGAACGAGCGAATCATCTTGGCCAACCTGCGTTCCGAGCTGAAAAACACCACTGTGATCGCAGTCGCTCACCGCCAATCCACGGTTGATCTCGCAGATCGTGTGGTCATCATGGATCAGGGTTCTGTCATTGCCGATGGACCGCGTGAGCAAATCGTCGATACGCGTGCTTATACCACCTTGATGGATCCCACTGACCCCGCGGAAGAGGTCAACGTCTCGGCTGAGACCTTGACTGAACCAAGCCACGAGGAGCTCTGGCCGGAGGTTGCCGCCGCAGATGAGGGCCCGGCGATTCAGGCGACGGCCACCGGCCACATGGGGCACACCGCTGTGCTCACTGAGACCCCTGAGCTCAAGGAACGCTTGGCCAAGTTGCCTCCCGCCGACGAACAACCTCACATCGACTCGGCTCGGTTGCGGGAGACGAATCGTCCATTTAAGATTCGCGACCTGTTTGCCGCGGTGAAGTGGCTCATTGTCGGCGTGATCATCTTGCTGATTATCGGGGTGCTCGCGGACCTCGCCTTCCCCACCCTGATCCGTATCGCCATCGACAGGGGTATCTCTGCCGGGAGCACGTCCACGCTGTGGCTTGTTGCGGGGGTGGCTGCTGTGGTCGTGTTGATCTCCTGGGCATCCAACGTAGCCATGACCGTGTTGAGTTCACGTTCCGGTGAGCGCTTGCTGTACGGATTACGCCTGCGCAGCTATGCACACCTGCAGCGCCTGGGCATGTCGTATTTCGAGTCGAATCTGTCGGGCAAGATCATGACGCGCATGACCACCGACATCGACACTTTGTCCAACTTCCTGCAAACGGGCCTGGCGCAAGCGATCGTCTCCATCGGCACGCTCATTGGTGTCAGCGCGATGCTTGTCGCCACCGATGGTTCATTGACTCTGATCGCATTCATCGCCGTGCCGATTATCGTCGTGGTCACGATCATTTTCCGCAGGCTCTCCAAGCGGTTCTACACCCAAGCCCGCCAACAGGTCTCCGTGGTCAACGGCCAATTCTCCGAGCTAATCGGCGGTATTCGAACCAGCCAAATGCACAACATGGAGTCCACCGCGCACGATTCCTTCGCCTCACAGTCCGAGAAATACCGCTCGCTGCGTATGCGCTCCCAAGTCTTGGTGGCGTTCTATTTCCCAGGAATGCAGGCAATCTCGCAGATCATGACCGCCGTCGTGGTCGGTATCGGTGCAACACGAGTTGCTGAGGGTTCGCTTTCCGTCGGCGTCGTCGTCGCGTTCACCATGTACCTCGGCCAGCTTTATGGTCCAATTCAACAGCTCGGACAGATCTTCGACTCATGGCAGCAAGCAACCGTCAGCTTCACCCGCATCGCAGAATTGCTTGCTACAAAAACCACCGTGCCCGATAAGGGGGTAGCGCCGGGGGCAGCGCAGGCTGCTGCGGGCGAAGTGTCCCTGCGCAACGTTGATTTCGCCTATGAAGGTGCCGCAGACACGGAGATCCTAGACAACCTGTCGCTCAACCTCAAGCCCCGCGAAACCGTCGCTTTGGTCGGGCCGACTGGCGCCGGAAAATCCACAGTGGTGAAGTTGCTGGCCCGTTTCTACGACCCCACCTCAGGCCGGATAGAAGCTTCAGGGCAAGACATTTCCTCGTTCCCCCTGGCCGAATGGCGTCGCGCCATCGCCCAAGTGCCCCAGGAGTCCTACTTCTTCCCCGGCACCGTCGCCGAAAATATCGCCTACGGTGTCGACGATGCCTCTGACGAGGACATTGAGCAGGCGGTGCGCGCGATCGACTCCCTCGACGTCATCGCTACAATCCCCGGTGGCTTCAATCACGTCGTTGGCGAACGTGGCCGCGGGCTGTCCGCCGGGCAGCGCCAGATCATCGCTCTCGCGCGCGCCGAAATGTTAGATGCGCCAATAATGCTTCTCGACGAAGCCACCGCCACACTCGACCCAGCCTCAGAGAAGAAGGTGCTCGATGCCTCGGCCCAAGCCACCAGCAAACGCACCTCTGTGATCGTGGCTCACCGCTTGGCTACGGCACGTCAGGCCGATCGCATACTAGTTATTGACGAGGGACGTATCATCGAAGATGGATCCCACGATCTACTCCTTGATAGCGGTGGAAAATATGCCCAGATGTGGGCCAGCAACCGCTAACGGGGGTAGGTATACTCCGATAAGTGGATTACATCGATTCAAGTTTACGCTTGAGATTGATAGACAATTAAAGTCGACTAAACACCATTAATAAACGCACCAAGAAATGAGGCGAGCACCTGCCGTGAGCAGCGCAAGTACATTCGGCCAAAACACCTGGCTGGTTGACGAGATGTTCCTGCAGTTCCAGAAGGACCCATCTAGCGTGGATCCTGAATGGCGAGAGCTTTTCGAGAAGAGGGGCACTTCGACTACAGCGAAGGATGCACCTGCAACAACCGCCGCCTCTGCTTCCTCGGCAACTGCCGGTCAGCAGCCTAAGGCCCAGGCTAATTCTCAGACCACCGCTACGACCCCAGCGACGGGCACAGCGAAGCCAGCCACGCGACTGGAAGAGTCAGCACAGAAGGCAGCTAAGCCTGCAAAGAAGACCCCAAAGCCAAAGTCGAGTCCGCTCGATCGCATTGGTAAGTCTCCGGAGCCTAGCGAAACGCAGCTCAAGGGCACTTTTAAGGCCATCGCCAAGAACATGGATGAGTCTCTGGAAATCCCAACGGCAACCACCGTTCGCGATATGCCAGTTAAGCTCATGTTCGAAAACCGTGCGCAGATCAACGAGCACCTCAAGCGCACTCGTGGTGGCAAGATTTCCTTTACCCACATCATTGGCTACGCCATAGTGAAGTCTGCGATGATTCACCCAGACCTCAACGTGCGTTACGAGGTCAGGGATGGAAAGCCTTTCAAGATCCAGCCTGAGCACATCAACCTAGGCCTTGCAATTGACCTTCCCCAAAAGGACGGCTCCCGCGCGCTCGTCGTTGCTGCGATTAAGGAAGCTGAAAACAAGAACTTCAAGGAGTTCATCGACGCATACGAGGACATCGTCGCTCGTGCTCGCGTGAACAAGCTGAAACTCGATGATTTCTCCGGCGTCACCATGTCGCTGACCAACCCAGGTGGCATTGGTACGCGTCACTCCATTCCACGTCTGACCAAGGGCCAAGGCTCGATCATCGGCGTCGGCGCAATGGATTACCCAGCAGAATTCGCTGGCGCTTCCGAGGACCGTCTTGCTGAACTTGGTGTGGGCAAGCTAGTTACCCTGACCTCTACCTACGATCACCGCGTGATCCAGGGTGCAGAGTCCGGCGAATTCCTGCGCGATATCTCCCAGCTGCTTGTCGACGATAAGTTCTGGGACCAAATCTTCGAAGACATGGAGATTCCTTACTCTCCAATGCGTTGGGCACAGGACCAGCCAAACACTGGCCTGGACAAGAACACCCGCGTCATGCAGCTCATCGAGGCGTACCGCTCCCGCGGCCACCTCATGGCCGACACCAACCCAATTCATTGGGATCAGCCTGGCCTGCCTAAGCCGGACTCCCGTGACCTGCAGATGGAAACCCACGGCCTGACCCTGTGGGATCTGGACCGCACCTTCCACGTTGGTGGATTCGGTGGCAAGGAAACCATGACGCTGCGCGAGGTTCTCAGCCGCCTGCGCTCTGCCTACACCCTGCACGTTGGTGCGGAGTACACCCACATCCTGGACCGCGATGAGCGCGAATGGCTGCAGACCCGCCTCGAGAACGGCATGCCGAAGCCATCCAACGCCGAGCAGAAGTACGTTCTGCAGAAGCTCAACGCTGCTGAAGCATTTGAGAACTTCCTGCAAACCAAGTACCTGGGCCAGAAGCGCTTCTCCCTCGAGGGTGCCGAAACCCTGATCCCACTGATGGATTCCGTCATCGACACCGCCGCAGGCCAGGGCCTCGACGAGGTTGTCATCGGCATGCCTCACCGTGGCCGTTTGAACGTCCTGTTCAACATCGTTGGCAAGCCAGCACGCACCATCTTCACCGAGTTCGAAGGCAACATGCAGTCGGCACAGCAAGGTGGCTCCGGTGACGTGAAGTACCACCTCGGTTTCGAGGGCGAGCACATCCAGATGTTCGGCGAGAACGAGATTAAGGTCTCGCTGACCGCTAACCCTTCGCATCTGGAAGCCGTCGACCCAGTTATGGTCGGTATCGCTCGCGCGAAGCAGGACATCCTAGACAAGGGCGCAACCGAAGAAGGTTACTCCGTTGTTCCAATGATGCTCCACGGCGATGCTTCCTTCGCAGGTCTTGGCATTGTTCAGGAAACCCTGAACCTGTCGAAGTTGCGCGGCTACGATGTGGGCGGCACCATCCACATCGTGGTGAACAACCAGATCGGCTTCACCACCACCCCAGATTCGGGTCGCTCCACCTACTACTCCACTGACCTGGCAAAGGGCTTCGACGCCCCAGTCTTCCACGTCAATGGCGATGACCCAGAAGCTGCTGTGTGGGTTGCCAAGCTGGCTACCGAGTACCGTCGTGAGTTTGGCAAGGACGTATTCATCGACCTGATCTGTTACCGCCTGCGCGGTCACAACGAGGCTGACGATCCAACCGTGACCCAGCCAAAGATGTACGAGAAGATCCAGAATCACCCATCGGTACGTACCAAGTACACCGAGGACCTCATCGGCCGTGGCGACATCACCGACGAGGAAGCCAAGATCGTGGCACAGGACTTCAACGAGCAGTTGGATTCCGTCTTCACCGATGTCAAGGCACACGAAGGCGAGCCTTCCGAGCAGACCGGTATCACCCACTCTCAGGTGCTGACCACCGGCTTGGACACCTCCATCTCCAAGGAGTCCTTGGAGGCAATGGCGAACTCCTACGGAGAGCTGCCTGACACCTTCACTCCAAACAAGCGTGTCGGCTCCGTTTTGAAGAAGCGCGGTAACTCCGCTGTCGACGGTGACATCGACTGGGCATGGGGCGAGCTGCTCGCCTTTGGCTCCTTGGCTGCAGACAACGGCAAGCTCGTTCGTCTGGCCGGCGAGGACACCCAGCGCGGTACCTTCACCCAGCGCCACGCAGTTCTCTACGATCCAGAGACCGGCGAGGGCTACAACCCACTGCACCAAAACGCGCTTGACTCCGGTAACGGCGGCAAGTTCCTGGTGTACAACTCCTCTCTGACCGAGTATGCGGGCATGGGCTTCGAGTACGGCTACACCGTGGGTAACGAAGATGCAGTTGTTGCATGGGAAGCACAGTTCGGCGACTTCGCCAACGGCGCACAGACCATCATCGACGAGTACATCGCCTCCGGTGAGACGAAGTGGGGCCAGCTCTCCAGCCTGATCCTGCTGCTGCCACACGGCTACGAAGGCCAGGGACCAGACCACTCGTCGGCACGCATCGAGCGTTTCCTTCAGTTGGTCGCAGAAGGTTCCTTGACCATTGCTCAGCCAACCACCCCGGCAAACCACTTCCACCTGATTCGTCGTCAAGGCCTTGGCGAGATGAAGCGACCGCTGATCGTCTTCACTCCGAAGTCCATGCTGCGTAACAAGGCTGCGGTTTCCCAGGTGTCTGACTTCACCGAGACCAAGTCCTTCGCGTCCGTGATCAATGACCCTAACTTGGTCAACGCTCACAACGAGAAGATCGGTGATACCGACAAGGTCAAGACCATCATGCTGTGCTCCGGCAAGGTTTACTACGAGTTGGAGAAGCGTCGTGTGAAGGATGGCCGCGATGACGTCGCGATTGTTCGCATCGAGATGCTCCACCCAATTCCATTCAACCGTCTCCGCGAGGCATTCCAGAACTACCCGAATGCTGAAGAGATCCGTTGGGTCCAGGAAGAGCCTGCGAACCAGGGTGCATGGCCGTTCTACAACGAGCACCTGCGCAACCTGATCCCAGAAATGCCTGAGATGAAGCGCGTTTCGCGTCGTGCACAGTCCACCACCGCTACCGGTGTGGCCAAGGTTCACGCACAAGAAGAGCAGCAGCTTCTCGACGAGGCGTTTGCCAAGTAGGACCACTACCTAGCAGCAGCTGAAGAAAGGAGGTCGGCCCCACTCTGTGGGGCCGACCTCCTTTTAGTTTTTCTGTTTAGTTCTTCTGGCTGCTGTCTTCGGCTTGATTAATATTCGAATTGTGTGTGCTGCGCCAGTTGAGCACCGCATTTTCTACAGTTTCTCCGCGTTTGACTTCATCGGCGACTTCTTTCAGTTCGTCGGTGACTAATCCGCGTGTCCATGCATTGATTGACCTTTGCTCACTGCGGTCAAACAGGCCTTTTGAGAACACCGGTACGAGGTTCTGGGCAAGCTCCGAATGTTGCGTGTCTGCACAGCCCTGGGCTGGCGACGGATCAGTGGTTTGAACATCACCAGGTAGGGAGCCCACGAACTCGTCGTACGTGCGCTGAGAAACATTGAAGCTGGTATCACCGGATTGCTCAGCTGTATTGACCTCGGTGACAAGAACACCCGTCTCCGTGGGATTGAGCTCGGCCAGCAGATCGCCGGTGCATCCAATGACGAAGTTGGCTTCGGTTGATCTGAGCCGTTCGACTTTGCTTGTCTCGCTGCCTGTCTCGCTGTCGGCTGCGGGGCTGATCACCTGAGTCGAGTGATTGATATCTTCTAGCTCTTGGCGATAGAACTCCGCGAGGACGACTTGCTCTGCAGAGTTGGCATCAATGGAGATCACCACCGGCTCCGCCCCCTGGCCGAAATCTGTTGTGGTTGGGGCAGAACATCCAGACAGCACAAAACCCGCGGCCACCACAAGGGCGATCCCTCCGGATACAGTGCGTCGTGATTGAGCTAATCGATGCATAGCGGAACCGGGAGATCCTTTCGGCCGCGGGTTTTATAGGTAATCAGGGGCTAAGTCTACCCCGAACCTACCCGGGTTTAAGCATCATTGGTCGGGCGTGGATCATTCTCCGGATGCGACTGATCCAGCTGATCCTGCGGAATCGACGTACCAAGAGACGCAATGATATCGCGAGCTTCCTCGGCGCGATCCGGAGTACAAATAACGTCGTAGCGACCTGCGACGATGTCGGTGGTAGATGTGAAGTCTCGTGCACCACCGGTCATGCCGTAGCTGATTGCCGCAAAGATGATGCCGAAGATAGCACCGATGACGATGCCGGTAAACACTGGAATCCACAGAGCAGGGCTGAACATACCCACAAGCAGGCCAATGAATAGGCCCCACCATGCACCGGCAAGGGCACCACCGCCGAGGACGCGGCCCCAAGTCAGGCGACCAGTGACCTTTTCTACCTGGAACAAGTCCACGCCTACGATTGCTGTTTCTTCGACTGGAAATTTGCGGTCCGATAGTGCATCAACCGCGTTCTGAGCTTCAAGGTACGTGTTAAAGCTGCCAACTGGCCATCCATCAGGACGGATTCGTCGGGCGCGATCGGAATTCGGTGTCATTTCGCTATGAGTCTCCTTTAGTTAATCATATTAATTATGGAATCGGTACCAAACTATGGTAACTGAAAAACCTGTAGACATGCATTGAAACTACTAGATATATTCGCTTCCCTTATTCAGGGAATCCACAGGTACCGTGCACCTTTAGTCCTATGAATCGGGTGAACTATACTGATTCACTACTATGACAACACTTACCGAAGCTTCTGTTCGCAGCGCGTTGTCCCGCGTAGAGGACCCCGAAATAGGCAAACCCATCACCGAGCTAGATATGGTGAAGTCCATCGAACTTGATGGCAACAATGTCTCGGTCGAGGTGTTGCTCACCATTGCGGGATGCCCAATGCGCAACACTATCGAGTCCAATACTCGAGCTGTTTTGGAAGAGTTAGACGGAGTTGGCACCGTCAATGTCACCCTCGGCGCCATGACCGACGATCAGCGCCGCGAACTCCGCCTGCGGTTGCGCGGGGATGCCGAAGAACCTGAGATTCCTTTCGCAAAGCCAGACAGCACCACCCGAGTGTTCGCGGTGGCCTCTGGCAAGGGTGGCGTAGGTAAGTCCTCGGCTACGGTTAACCTCGCTGTTTCTATGGCTGCGCGTGGGCTCAAGGTTGGCATCATCGATGCCGATATTTACGGTCACTCGGTTCCAGCGTTAATGGGTTCCACGGGACAAAACCCAACCATGGTCGACGACATGATCATGCCGCCGATCGCTCACAACGTGCGCCATATCTCCATCGGTCAGTTTGTCGAGGGCAACTCCCCTGTTGTGTGGCGTGGACCGATGCTGCACCGCGCTATCCAGCAGTTCCTCGCAGATGTGTTCTGGGGTGACTTGGATGTCTTGTTCATGGATCTGCCACCAGGAACCGGCGACGTAGCCATTACTGTTGCGCAGCTAGTTCCAAACGCCGAGCTGTTGATTGTGACGACGCCACAAGCTGCTGCAGCCGAGGTTGCCGAGCGCGCGGGTTCGATCTCCCAGCAGACCCGTCAGCGGGTTGCTGGTGTGATTGAGAACATGTCGGGGATGATCATGCCCGATGGCAGCGTCATGGAAATCTTTGGTGCTGGTGGTGGCCAACAGGTAGCCGAACGGCTGTCTGTAATCACCGGTGGCGATGTTCCCCTTCTTGGGTCGATTCCTCTTGACCCACAGCTGCGCGTGCATGGCGACGACGGCAATCCGGTTGTTCTCTCGGAGCCTGATTCTTCTGCAGCGAAGGCAATTAGCGCCATCGTCGATAAGCTAATGATCCGGAAGGACTCCCTTGCGGGTAAGTCCTTGAACCTTGGGGTTACGCGGAAGTAAGCGCTAAAAGGCCGAACCGAAAATAAAGCCAAAACAAGACTCCGCCCCGATGGAATTTTTCCATCGGGGCGGAGTTTGGTTTATGTGATGTCCGCCCAAGAGAAGCCGCCACCACTTGAATAGTCGCCCTTATTCTTGTTCGACGTGGGCTGAGGCTGACTTTGAGGCTGGGACTGCGTCGGAGGCTGGGTCGGAGGCTGAGTACCTTGCTGGGCTTGGTTGCGCAGTTGGTTCTGGCCCGTCGCCGTGGCTGGGTCGCCTTCCATCATTTTCGTGGGATCAAATTGATCGAGGTAATCCCCCTCCTCGTCAAAGAGCACCTTCGCAATCGCGCGCTTCGGGCCCATCGCCGCATATTCGCTCACGGTATTAATGGGCTTGCGGAACTCGTCGAAGTCTTCGCCAAAGTCGCCGTTGAGCTCTTCCTTCGCGTTATTGATCGCTCGGCGAGCCGCAAAGATTGCAGCGCGAACATCTTGAATTACCCCGGGCAATTTCTCCGGTCCGATAACGATGATGCCGATAATAATGATGAAAAATATTTCACCCCAGCCAATACTGTCAAACACACTCTCACCTTAGTACGCGCGGGCGCAACAATCTCGTTGGACCGACTTCGCGGGGATTATTCCACGCTAATTCTTCCGGAACAGCGCCTTTAAACGACGCTCACCTGCAGTATCGTCTTTTTCAACGGAAGGTGAATCTTCGGGATCACGCAACGGCGCGAGATCAGCAATCTGAGACAGCCGCGCCACTAAATTGCGCGGGGCACGAACGCATTCCTCAAGATTGGAACCACGCACGGCTTCGGAAGCGTGACGCTGAGCGTGGACCTCTTCACGACAATCGCTGCAATGGACCACATGTACTCGCGCGCGGTGCAGCGCACCATCACTGAGCTCACCATCGACGAACGCCGCTACAGCTTCAGGGCTTAAATGCTCAACACTGGCGAGTTCCATGCGTAATTTCCGCCGAAAGGAACGACGTTCCGGAGTATGTTTTTTCAGTGTCACGCGTTCTCCTTCCGCTCATTACCGCTGCGACAATCTGCTGAAGTTAATTCCCACCCTACCCGTTTTCTGCGGGAATCAACCGGAGCCAATGCTTAGCGCGTCCGAAGCAAAAGGCGAACATCCTCATCATTTTTAGCTTGGGCCTCCAATGATGCACGCAGCTGGGATCGACCGCGGTGGATCCTTGAACGCACCGTGCCCATCTTCACACCGAGTGTTTCCGCAATCTCTTCGTAGGTCATACCCACCACGTCACACAGAACAACCGCAACGCGGAAATCCGGGCTGAGCTCGTCGAGAGCACGCTGGAGTGCGGGGTCTAAATTGGAGACGTTATACGCCTGCTCCGGAGTCATATCAGTACCAGGAACACGCTCATAGTCTTCGGGGAGGGCTTCCATTCGAATCTTGCTGCGGTGCCGCACCATATCCAAAAATAGGTTCGTGGTGATGCGGTGCAGCCAGCCTTCAAAAGTACCCGGTTGGTACTTCTTCAAACTGCGGAACACACGCATGAAGGTTTCTTGGGTAAGATCTTCTGCATCGTGTTGATTACCCGAAAGGCGGAAAGCCAGACGGTAAACGCTATCCGCGTGTTCTGCGACTAATTCTGACCATGACGGCATCTCAGCTTGTCCTGCATCGAATGCCGCTGTTCCAGAGAGCTCTTCGCCCTCGGAGGCAGGAAGCACGTCATTTTCGTTGGAAATTGCCGATTGTCGCTTCATACAGTCTATTTTTGCCTATTTTGGTTCCGAAAGCCAGAAACTCGACTGGATATACTCTGTGAATGACTAGGCGGATGAATAGGCGAGCCAGAAACCTCACCGTGGCTTCCCCAATTACCGCCTTACGCTGCCTAGAATTATCAGCGTGAGTGAAACAGCATATTCAGCCATCCAGCGTTATATCGCGAGCAAGACCGAGCTTTCTGAGGCTTTAGCTTCGGCGCGCGCCGATGCCGAGGAATACCGGCTCAACGTTCCTGACGAAATTACCGGACAATTGCTGACTAGCCTGGCTGCTTCTTCCTACCACCCCGATTCAGCCGGTGCGGTAGCGATTACCCCAGCCGCGGGCGTCGTCGGTCTGCATCTTCTTGAGGGCCTCGCCGACAAAACCACGGTGACGTGCATCGACCCAGAGGCAGACCATCAAAACCGTGCACGCCAGGCGTTCCGCGACGCCGGTTACTCCCCTTCGCGGGGGCGCTTTTTACCGTCGCGACCAGCCGATGTATTAAGTCGGCTGGCATCGGCGTCCTACCAGGTGGTGTATCTGGATGCGGCACCGCTCGATCGCTCCACGTTGATCACGGCAGCCTATCCCCTCCTGACGCCGGGTGGTTCGCTCTTTATCGTCGATGCGCTTCTCGACGGCACGCTTGCCGACGACACACGTAAAGACCGCGACACTGAGGCTGCACGAGAGGCAGAGGCGCTCGTCGATACGCTAGAAAACGCGATTGTGACTCGCCTGCCGCTCGGTGCCGGACTGACGCTGGTCACCCGCAAGGCCTAACGAAGCCAAAAACAAGCGGGCTGGCCGGATCTCCACTTTCACAGGGAGCCCGGCCAGCCCGCTTTCAAACTCAGCGCGAGGCAGTACTAGACCACTTCGTTCTTGCCCACTACGACAACGCCACCAGGGGAAACCTTGTAGCGTGCCTGATCGCGAGGATGATCGACACCAACGGTCTCGCCGTCAGAGATGTAGACGTTCTTGTCCAAGATCGCGTGACGAACGACGGCGCCGCGGCCCACGCGAACACCCGGCAGCAGCACGGACCCCTCGACGGTTGCGCCTTCCTCAACGCGGACATCGGTGGACAGCACCGAGTTACGCACCGTTGCACCTGAGACGATGGAGCCTGGGGCGACCATCGACGACTGCGCGATACCGCCTTGCACGAACTTCGCCGGTGGAAGGTTGCTATCGGCAGTGGAGTGAATCGGCCACGACTTGTTGTACAAGTTGAAAATCGGGTGAACCGAAATCAAATCCATGTGTGCTTCATAGAAAGAGTCGATGGTACCTACGTCGCGCCAATACCCCTTGTCACGTTCCGTTGCACCTGGGACTTCGTTGCCGGAGAAGTCATAGACATTGGCTTCGCCTCTGTCCACGAAGTACGGGATGATGTCGCCGCCCATGTCATGATCAGAGTCTTCGTTCTGCTCGTCTTCGAGCAGCGCTTGTACAAGCGCCTCGGTGGAGAAGATGTAGTTACCCATCGACGCATAGGCCTGGGTTGGATCATCTGGAGTGCCCGGAGGATCCGCTGGCTTTTCCAAGAACTCGGTGATTGTGCCATCGCCATCAGCTTGGATCACGCCGAATGCTGTCGCCTCTTCGCGCGGCACGCGAATTCCTGCAACTGTGGCGGACTTTCCGGATGCAATGTGATCCTCCAACATCTGGGATGGATCCATGCGGTAGACGTGGTCAGCGCCGAAAACGAGGACGAAATCAGGCTTCTCGTCATAGATCAGGTTGAGGGACTGCACGATTGCATCGGCAGAACCGTTGTACCAACGCTTGCCACGGCGCTGCTGTGCCGGCACGGAAGCAACGTACTGAGGCGTCGGCCCCGAGATATTCCATGCGGTAGCAATGTGGCGGTCTAGGGAGTGCGACTTATACTGTGTCAGCACTGCGATTTTTAAGAAGCCGGCGTTGACTAAGTTGGACAACACAAAGTCGACCAAACGGTAGTTGCCACCGAAAGGCACAGCGGGCTTCGCGCGGTCAGCGGTGAGAGGGAAAAGACGTTTTCCTTCGCCGCCCGCGAGGACAATTGAGAGTACATTTGGCTGAGTCTTCACACTGCCCAGCATATTGTTTTCCCAAGCACTTTGCAGGGGATTATTGTTCCGGCTCCTAAAACTTAATCTGTTGTTTGCACAACATCGGAAGTTTCTTGGCAGGGCCGAGGCGGGGCCGAGTCGGGGCCGGGTCGGGACCTTGTCGGGGCTCAAGCACGTCCACACAGCACCCACACAGTGCCTACACAGTGTCTGCGCAGGCTACGCAAAGAGTTTCTGCACAAATTTCGAATCGTGACTAACCTCGTGGTTATGAGAGTCGGAATGATGACAAGAGAGTACCCGCCCGAGGTATATGGTGGCGCTGGAGTGCACGTCACCGAATTAACCCGTTTCATGCGCGAGATCGTCGAAGTTGACGTCCACTGCATGGGCGAACCCCGCGACATGGACGGCGTATACGTTCATGGGGTTGACCCAGCCCTCGATGACGCCAACAGCGCAATTAAGACCCTGTCCACCGGCCTACGAATGGCCAACTCTGCCAACAATATCGACGTCGTGCATTCTCACACGTGGTACGCCGGTCTCGGTGGCCACCTCACCGGGAAGCTCTATGGCATCCCGCATGTAGTAACCGCGCACTCTCTCGAGCCCGATCGCCCATGGAAGCGCGAGCAGCTTGGTGGCGGTTACGATGTCTCCTCCTGGTCCGAAAAGAACGCCATGGAATACGCCGATGCGGTAATTGCCGTGTCTGCGGGCATGAAAAAATCCGTCCTTCAGGCGTATCCACGTATCGACGAGTCAAAGGTCCACGTAGTTCTCAATGGCATTGACACGGAAAAGTGGTACCCAACCGAAGGCTCCGTCGCGGAAGAGCTCGGGGTGGACACCTCCAAGCCAATCGTTGCGTTTGTTGGTCGCATTACCCGCCAAAAGGGCGTCGAGCACCTGGTGAAGGCAGCTCGCCATTTCGCTCCCGATGTCCAACTCGTGCTGTGCGCTGGTGCGCCTGATACCCCTGAGATCGCCGCTCAGACGAAGGCTCTCGTCGAGGAATTAAAATCCACCCGCGACGGTGTTTTCTGGGTACAGGACATGTTGTCTTCCGACAAGATCCGCGAGGTGTACTCCATCGCCGACGTGTTTGTGTGCCCTTCCATCTACGAGCCCCTCGGCATTGTCAACCTTGAAGCAATGGCCTGCGGGACCGCTGTTGTTGCCTCCGACGTGGGTGGCATTCCCGAGGTTGTCGTCGACGGTGAGACTGGCACCCTAGTCCACTACGACGAAAACGACACCGAAAGCTTCGAACGCGACATTGCCGCAGCCGTCAATGCTTTGGTCTCTGACCTTGATAAGGCGCACGCCTTCGGTCAGGCCGGACTTGCGCGCGCCAAGGATAAGTTTTCCTGGGCCACGATTGCGCAGCAAACCGTAGATATTTACAAGTCGCTTTCTTAGGGTCTCAACACAAACTGAAAGGGTTATTTTGTCTGCTCTCCGCCCTGAACTCCACGTCACCGCCGAGTCTGGCATCCTCGAGGCCGCCGCAGGAATGCTGCGCAACGGGGATACCTGGCACATGCTCTACCAATACCGGCCGGCGCCCGACCAACCTTCGCGTTGGGGGCACCAGGTTTCGCACGACGGTCCCTTTGACTGGGCTGTCTACCCTGATGTTCTCGCAGCCAAGGGTGGAGAAACTAAAGTCTTGGCCGGTTCGGTGGTGTCCAACAACGGCGGAGCCGACCTGTTTTTCACCTCGGTGACGGCGGCGGGCACCTCGATTCAATTCGCGCGGGTCGAAGACATTACTAATCTTGCAGAGATTACCGACGACCCATTGGAGCTAGATCCTTCCGTTCACCGCTCCGGCATAGTCATCTCGGATACCAAGGAGTTCTCGCGCTTCCGCTCCCCTTGCGTGGTGCCTGACTGGCGCTCGGAGGATGACCGCAATCAAGGCCACGCTGGTTGGCTCATGATCACGAGCACCGGTGAGCCCGACTCTCCAGTTCCTGTCATCTTAGAATCCGGCGACGGAATCGATTGGGACTTACTCGGCCCACTGACTTTCACCGGTGACACAGGTCTTGACAAGGATGCCATTCTCGTCGCGCCACGGTTGATTCGCCTTCGCGACGAAGTGGACCGTGAAATTTACGATGTCCTCCTTGTCACCATTGAGCGCAAAGATGGCCTCGACCGGTCGGGCTATATCGTCGGCAAGCTCAAGGGCACGAATTTTGAAATCTCCACCCCTTTTCAGCGCATCGACCAGGGCCACGATTTTACTCGCCCGCGCAACACCAACTACACCCGTGACACCGTCGACGGCGAGGAGCGCTACTCCAAGGGCTACCTGTTCGGCCTGTTCAACGGAGTAGGGCGTGGCGACGACGAAACCAAACAAACCAGCTGGAAGAACGAAGGTTGGGCCAATTCCCTCTCGCTTCCGCGTTCCACCACGCTGCAGGGCGGCAAGCTCTTCCAAACTCCTGCCGCGGGACTTCCCGATGCCGTCGAGCAGTCAGAAAATGCCAAGTTCTGGAGTGCTTTATGCGAAATTCCTAGCGGTTCTAGTGTGGTGGCGGAAATCGTCGATAAGTCCGGCGACGTGATTGCTACCGTGACTCATGGCGGTGACATGATCTCGGTGGACCGCCACATTGATGCGCCGGCGCGGGCTCGCCTCGATGAGGTCGACGAGGACAATATCTCCATCGTGGTCGACGGCAACACGCTGGAGGTTTATGCCGGCGGTGGCAGCGTAGTTATGTCTAGCCGGATCATTCCGAAGGAAGGCGTTGCCGAAATTCGCGTTGCCACTAAAGATGAGGCAACGATTCAAACGGAGTGGCGCCGCGGCCGGTAGCGCCGCTCGGGCTCGGGCCTCGGCTTAGGGGCTTAGGCCCGGGCGAGCCTGGTGAGGTTGCCTCGCGCTGTCACAGTCATGGTGTCGGGCAGAGCTTGGAGCTTGTCAGCTAGCTCTGTGGGGTCGATGTGGCGCGCCGACGGGCTCATGCCGACCTGGGCTGCGATGGAATCGCGGTCCAGCGTCATGGGGAACTCGATGAGCTCAGGTTCCTGAACTGCAACAAGGTGTCCCTTGGCCTGTTCCAGCATGCGATCAACTTTGCCGTCTTCGACGGTCAAGATGCCAAGGGGCTCGCGCAGTTCGTCGAGGTGGCCTTGATCTGCGGATAAGACGATGACTTGGCCATTCTCGCTGAGTACGCGGGCGAATTCGGCAGGGTTGCGGGGAGCAAAAACTACGGTCAGGGCATCGATGACTCCGTCGCGCACGGGCAGATTTCCCCAGGCGTCAGCCACAACCGCGCCAAGGCGTGGGTGTGCTTTAGCCAGGATTTTCGCCGCGGGAACGGAAATATCCATGCCGATGCCGAGGGCCCCATCGAAAGAGTCCAGCGTGTGGGCCAAATAGTAGCCGGTGCCTGCTCCAACTTCGAGGAGGTTGGGGGCCCGGTCATCGTCGCCAAGCGATGCGTCTACTGCATCGTGGACTGCCGCAGTGACGGCCTCAACGAACCGTGCGAAATGGCCCTGCGACAAGAAGGTCTCGCGCGCCGCAACCATCTCGGTGCTATCGCCGTGGTGCTTGATGCCTGCGCCCGAGGCGAGGGTGACGTAGCCCTGGCGGGCGATGTCGTAAGAATGCCCGCTTTCGGAGACAAGACGAGAAAAATCGTCTGCCCCGGTGAGCGGGGAACCATCGACGGGATCAGCAAGCAGGTGCACGATATCTGAAAGCATGCCTGAAAGCCTACCCCGTCAATGGCGTGACAGACGATTAACGTGGGTTTTTCTTTATATATTGATATATTGCAGTACTAGCGGTATGAGCCGGGGATTACTCGGCGGCGACATCCATGAGAAGTTGGCCTAACTCGGCTGCTTCTTCTTTATTCATTTCGACGACGAGACGACCCCCACCATCGGATGGAATCCGCATCACGATCTTCCGGGACTCTTCCACCGCTTCCATAGGGCCGTTACCGGTGCGCGGCTTCATTGCTGCCATTGACCATTCTCCTTCACTGCAAACGATTGACCTTACCTATTTTACCTCTTTTTCGTTGCTACTAGGCGAAGAAATTTCATCAGTGCTGGTCACAGCGCTTTGAGCGGGGTGGTTCGGGAGGGAAACCCGGTCGGATTGTGTGAGCTGGGCAATAATCGCATCGACTTGGTCCTGGCGATATCCACGCGGCACAACCTCGAGAGCGATGTCGTCGATGCGCCCGGAGCGGATCGCTTCTGCATTGGCGGCGATCACATCCTGGGATTCCTCCATCGGGGGAAGGAGCTCTCCACGCCCGAAGAGTTCGCCGAACGCCCACGTGCCCACCACGATCAGGGCAAGCAGCACGATGATGAGAAGAATCCAGGACAACATGGCTACATCCTAACTGGTGATTATTTAGTGCAAAGAGTTCTGAAACGTGTTCCAAGCCGGCCGCTGCGCAATGTTGAGCGTGGGATCCGGTAAAACGCCTGCCCTGCCCAAGATTGTGCGCGCGACGACGTCGGCCATGGGGGCAAGCTCGGATAATGGCCGGTTCCTGTGGACTCGTTTGCCCACGTTCACTTGTGCCAAAGCGCTCGGGCCGTACTTGATGGCAATGTCGATGATTAGCCCGGCTTCGACCCCGTAGCCTGCGACAAAGGGAAGTTCCAGTGCGGTCTCACGGCGCAAGGCGTATTCGCCACCGAGGGGTTGGCGGATATGGCCCACCTCGGGGAAATAGGTGGAAAGTAGCGGTTTTGCGGTCAGTTCTGTGACGCGACCGCCCCCGGTCGGTGCCCCATTGAAGCTCCGCGTATAGTCCGCTTTCACCATGTGTACCTCGGGATCTGCGAGCGGGGCACACAGGCGCGAGACGAGGTTATTGGGAATGCTGTGCAGATCGGCATCGACGAAAACCACAACGTCTCCGGTGGCAGCACGCACACCGCGCCACAGCGCTTCGCCCTTGCCGGGGCTCGTTGGAATCTCAGGGGCAACGTCTTTCCACGAGATCACCGTGGCTCCCGCTCTGCTGGCATTGGCAGCCGTGGCGTCGCTGGAATCGGAATCAATCACGATAATTTCAGCCGGGTTATCTGCAGCCACGGCGCGGACAACCTGCGCGACCGTCGACTCCTCATTGAGAGCGGGAATTACTACTGAGACTTTCACGCAAGACCTCGCACCGTATTCAGCGAGGCCACCTCGCCCTGAATCGCTGCAGTCATCCGGATGACATCAAGAGTTTCTTTGACTTCGTGCACCCGAAAGGCCGCCACTCCCCGTGCCGCTGCCCAGGCTGTTGCCGCAAGGGTTCCGGGGACCCGATCGCCAACAGGGCGGTCGAGGGTTTCACCAACGAAGTCCTTATTGGACAGTGCCATGAGCACGGGCCATCCGGTGGCGACGAGCTCGTCGACACGGCGAAGCAGCTCGAGACCGTGGAAGGAGTTCTTCCCAAAGTCGTGAGCTGGGTCGATGAATACCTTTTCCTCGGGAACACCTGCGGTTACGGCCTTTTCAGCTAAGCCAGTTGTCTCCGCGATGACATCGGCAACAACGTCGTCGAAGTGCACGCGGTGGGGACGCGTCCTAGGCGTGACTCCCCCGGTATGTGAGCACACGTAGCCGACTTTGTGGGCACCGGCGACCTCGATGAGTTCCGGGTCCCAACCAGCCCACGTGTCATTGATCAAGGTGGCACCCGCGCTAATGGCGTGTTCTGCGACATCGGCGCGCCAGGTATCTACCGAAATAATCAGCGAGGGGTAGCGCTCGTGGACAGCAGCGATCATTGGTACAACACGATCGATTTCTTCCGCAGCGTCAACGTTGTCGCCAGGGCCTGCTTTCACACCACCAATATCGACGATGGTTGCCCCTTGGGCCACGACTTCGTCGCAACGCGTGAGTGCAGCCTCAAGGCCCCATGTCTTCCCCTTGTCATAGAAGGAATCTGGGGTGCGGTTCACAATGGCCATTACTTGGGCCATGGTGGATGATTCGGACGCTTCAAACACAGACGCTACTCGTTATCCTTTGCGCTCTTGTCGGACAGGCGCCCGTCAGACATGACTTTGTGGGCGTCGATGATGTGCGCGACGGCCTCATCAACAGAGTCGGTGACCAAGAACAAATCCATGTCCTTCGGGGAAATCAAGCCCCGAGCCTTGAGCTGGGAGCTTATCCAGTCAATGAGGCCGGACCAGAACTCCGTGCCCATGAGCACGATTGGGTAGTTGGTGACCTTGCCAGTTTGGACCATGCACAGTACTTCAAAGAGCTCATCCAAGGTGCCAAAGCCACCTGGCAGGGTGACAAAGGCCTGGGAGTACTTCAAGAACATGGTCTTGCGCACGAAGAAATAACGGAAGTTCAAGCCCAGATCGACCCAGGCGTTGAGGCTTTGCTCGTGAGGAAGCTCGATGCCCAGACCGACAGACATCCCGCCTGCCTCGTAGGCACCGCGGTTGGGGCCTTCCATTAGACCAGGGCCACCACCGGTAATCACAGCGTAGCCGGACTTCGCAAGCGCCTCGCCCAGCTCGCAGGCCAGCGCGTACTCTGGCGTGCCCTCGCCCAAACGTGCCGACCCAAACACGGTGACAGCCTTGGATAGTTCTGTCAGTGCATCGAAGCCGGAGACGAACTCCGATTGGATGCGCAGGATGCGCCATGGGTCTGCATGCTTCCAATCGTGATCGGCACCAAGCTCCAGCAAGCGCTGGTCGAAGGTCGATCCACCTTCTTGTTCGTCGTGGCTGCGAACCAAAAGTGGGCCGCGCAGCAGTCGATCCTTTTCAGGCCTCGGTGTAATTTCAGGTGCCATGAATCGTCGTCTTTTCTACTCGGTGTAAGGGATAAAAGTGGGGCTTAATGTGAAGTTTTGGAAGTTAGATAGGCGCGCAAATTGCGTGCTACCTGGTGAATTTGTTCAACCGGACATTGCTCATCAATCTTATGTGCATATCCTGGATCGCCGGGACCATAATTCACCGCCGGAATACCCAGACTAGAGAACCTTGCAACATCCGTCCATCCGAACTTGGCACGAACATTTCCCCCCACGGCGGTGATCAACCCCTGGGCAACTGGATCATCGAGTCCGGGAAGTGCGCCGGGCACGGCGTCGTCGTAAAGCAGCTCTATGCCTTCTTCTAAAGCAAGTGTCTGCTCGAGGTGGGCTTTCGCTTCCTCAAGGCTGCGGTCGGGGGCGAAGCGGAAGTTGACCACAAGGGTGGCTTCGTCGGGGATGGTGTTGGTGGCTACTCCCCCGCGAAGCCCCACGACGTTGAGGCCTTCGCGGTACTCGCAGCCGGCGATGGTGACCCGGCGCGGGCTGTAGTTTGCAATGCGCCCGAGGACGCCCGCGAGATCGTGGGCGGCGTTGTGCCCGAGCCAGGCGCGCGCGGAATGGGCGCGGGTGCCGCGTGCGGTGATGTGGACGCGGATGGAACCTTGACAACCGGCTTCAACGACGGCACCGGAAGGCTCCCCGAGCAGCGCGAGGTCTCCGGCGAGCAACTCTGGGTGGTCGCGCTCTAAGTGAGCGAGCCCGTTGTACTGACTTTCGACCTCTTCTGCCTCGTAGGCGATCAGTGTGAGGTCGAAGGCGAGGTCTGGGTGATTGGCAAGATCCGCAAAGCTTTTGAGGTAGCAGGCCAGGCCCGATTTCATGTCCACCGCGCCGCAGCCGTAGAGCACGCCATCTTTTAATGTGTGGGGCACGTTATCGGCGATTGGCACCGTGTCAATGTGGCCTGCCAGCACCACGCGCTGGGGCAGACCACGGTTAGTGCGAGCGACAAGCGTGTTGCCGAAACGGTACCTTTCCACCCCATCGAGTTGTTCCAGGGAGAGCTCGATCAGATCTGCGATCTCCTTCTCTTGGTGAGAGGGGCTGGCCACGTCAATCAGCGCAGCGGTCAGGTCGACTGGGTCGGAATTCAGATCGAGTACATGCACGCGCCCAATAATACGCATGTCCGGCTTCCCCGGATGCTTAAGAGGGGTGGGCACACTAAGGTAATTGCCATGACAATCGGAGCGTACGCAATCGGGATTGCCAACATCGGAATGGACGGGTCTGTCCTTGATACTTGGTATCCAGACCCCGAGCTGGTCGAAGGCGAAGAAGCCGTCGGCCTAGAATCGGGCACCCACCGCCTAGGCGCGAACCATTTGCCTGCACGTCTGCTGCAGCTCGTGCGTATCGACGAGGACCGCATGGTCGAGCAGGTCGCAGTGCGTACCACCATTGCTGATCTGAACCAGCCTCCGGTTGATGCTCACGACGTGTACCTGCGTCTGCATCTGCTCTCCCACCGCATTGTTCGCCCCCTTGAGCTGAACATGGAGAACATCCTCGACCACTTGTTGCCGGTTGTGTGGACAAATAAGGGGCCATGTTTGCCGGACAACTTCGAGTTTGTCCGTGCAGCTTTGCGTACCCGCGGCTTGATTCACGTTTACGGCATCGAGCGCCTTCCCCGCATGGTGGATTACGTCGTGCCTTCCGGTGTTTCCATCGCCGAAGCCGAGCGCGTGCGCTTGGGTGCCTACCTTGCCCCGGGCACAAGCGTGATGCGTGAGGGCTATGTTTCCTACAATGCCGGCACGTTGGGCGCAACGCGTATTGAGGGCCGCCTGTCGTCGTCAGTTGTTATTGAAGGTGGAACTGATGTTGGCCTCTCATCGACGATCATGGCCTTGCGCAATGAACGCCACAACCGCACGCCACTTCATATTGGTTCGAACTGTGTGCTGCGCACGTCCTCGGGTTTGATTGGTATTGAGATGGGCGATAATTGCAGTATCGGCGTCAACGTCATGTTGGAACCGGACTCCATGATCCACGACCAGCATTCGGGCGATGATATTCCGGCAATTGAGCTCTCGGGACGCTCGGGCTGGTCCGTGAAGAATGAACCAGGGTTTAGCATTCCGGTGCTGCGTTGGGTCTAAGGCTGGGTCTAAGGTTGGGTCTAATCTCGAGCCTCAGACCACCGGAAATAGTTTCTTTATAGAAATCATCTTTAAGCGCCGTAACGCCGGTCAATAGAAGCTGTGGAAGTGCTGTTGATTACAGTTGAGAATTGTTAATGTTTTCGATTCAACACTCACCTTGCGATGAAAGTGACCGCTCGTGACAGAGAAAAATAATACAAAGCTCGGCTCTGGCCTAAAAACCAGACACCTGACCATGATGGGGCTGGGCTCCGCCATCGGCGCAGGCCTCTTCCTTGGCACTGGCGTAGGCATCAACGCCGCAGGACCTGCGATCCTCATTGCTTATGTCATTGCAGGCATCATCGTCGTGCTGGTGATGAGCATGCTCGGCGAAATGGCCGCGGCACGGCCTTCTTCAGGTTCCTTTTCCACTTACGCCCGCCAGGCATTCGGCCACTCGGCGGGATTCACCACCGGCTGGCTGTACTGGTTCATGCTGGTCATGGTGATGGGCGCCGAAATGACAGGCGCTGCCGCCATCATGGGTTCCTGGTTTGGCGTCGACCCGTGGATCCCTGCTCTCATCGCCGTGGTCTTCTTCGCCGTGGTGAACTTCGCCCGCGTGCGTGGCTTCGGTGAATTCGAGTTCTGGTTCTCCTTCGTCAAGGTGGCCGTAATCGTCCTGTTTATCATCATTGGTGTTTTGCTCTGGCTTGGTTGGTTGCCCGGCCATGATTTTGTGGGCCTGACCAATATCCAAGAATCTGGGTTTGCTCCTAATGGCATTACGGGTATCGCAGCTGGCCTGCTCGCCGTTGCCTTTGCTTTTGGCGGCATCGAGATGGTGACCATCGCCGCCGCAGAATCCGAGAATCCTTCGCGCTCTATTGCGACCGCAGTTCGCAGCGTGATCTTCCGTATCTCGGTCTTCTACATCGGCTCCGTGTTGGTGATTATTTTGCTGCTCCCCTACGACCAGATCCAGGGCGCCGACACCGCCGCGGAGTCCCCATTCACCGCGGTGCTCTCTCTGGCAAACATCCCAGGTGCGGTTGGCTTCATGGAGGCCGTGATCGTGCTGGCACTGCTCTCTGCATTCAACGCGCAGATCTACGCCACTTCCCGCCTATCGCACAACCTCGCGCTTTCCGGCGATGCACCAAAGGCTCTGGCCAAGACCAACCGCGACAACGTGCCTATTAACGGCGTGATCTTGTCCATGATTTTCGCTTTTGTCTCCGTTGGTTTGCAGTGGTGGAACCCAACAGGATTGCTGGACTTCCTGCTCAATGCAGTCGGTGGCACCCTGATGGTGATCTGGCTGATGATCGCGTTCAGCTACATCAAGCTGCACCCCGAACTTGAGAGGAACAACGAGATCACCACCGTGCGCGTAGGCGGTTGGCCATGGCTGCCTTGGGCCACCGTGATCGCACTTGTGGCTCTTGTCATACTGATGCTTTTCGACGATGCGTCCCGCGCGCAGGTCATTTCGGTTATTATTTTGACGGCAGTTGTGGCGCTTCTTTCGCTGACCACGAAAGCCAATTCGCAACGTACGGTTCAACTTAAGGAATCTCACTAACTTCATGACTTCTGCATACGCCCGCGGCTTAGCAACAGTGACTCACGATGGAACCGTTCTAGATGTCTGGTACCCAGCACCCAAGATCGGTGAATCGGTCTCGTCTACCGGCACGGAGCGTCTCGACGACACTCCGCAGCAGTTCCTGAACCTAGTGGGTCCCGACGAGGATCGTGGTGTTGCCCGCATCTCGGTAGAAACCTCCATCGAAGATCTGGCTCATCCACCCATCGATGCCTACGACGGTTACCTTCGCCTGCACCTTCTTTCCCACCGCCTGATCAAGCCTCACGGCGCAAACCTCAACGGCTTGTTCGGGTTGCTCGCCAATGTGGTCTGGACGAACTACGGCCCTTGCGCCGTAGCCGACTTCCAGATGGTCCGTGGCCGCCTCGCTGGCAAGGGCCCCGTGACCGTCTACTCGGTGGACAAGTTCCCTCGCATGGTCGACTACGTCGTTCCCACCGGCGTACGCATCGGCGACGCCGACCGCGTGCGCCTCGGCGCTCACCTAGCTGAGGGCACCACGGTCATGCACGAAGGCTTCGTCAACTTCAACGCCGGCACCCTGGGCGCTGGCATGGTCGAGGGCCGCATCTCCGCGGGCGTCACCGTGGGCAACGGCACCGACATCGGCGGCGGCGCCTCCATCATGGGCACCCTGTCGGGTGGTGGCAAGGAAACCATCACCATTGGTGAACGCTGCTTACTCGGCGCGAACTCTGGCGTGGGCATTTCGCTTGGCGACGATTGCGTGGTCGAGGCTGGCCTCTACCTCACCGCAGGCGCGAAAGTTACCGTCTTGGGCGATGTAGCAAAGCAACTCGGTGTAGTTGACTCGTCGCGGATGAAGGCATCCGAGCTGACCGGCAAGAGCGGTATCCTGTATCGCCGCAATTCCGTATCCGGCTCAGTGGAGGCCACCCGCTCGCCTGGTATCTCCTTGAATGAAGAGCTGCATAAGAACTAGCAAAACTAGCGCAGCCCCGTCCCAACGGCGGGGTTGCGCTTATTTTGTGGAACTGCCGCGGTACGCGCCGCCCCCATGGGAGCCATCATCTGGCCAGCCCCAGCCTGCGCCCCACCAATAGAACCCAAGGAGCCGACGGAGATCCCCGCAGGGACACTCGAGGCACGCGGCACCGCCATGGACACACCGGCGCCGAGTCCCACAGATGGTGCCCCGCCCACACCCGAGAGCGCGGTAGAAACAGCACCTACAGAGCTTAAGGCAGGTGCGCTACTCAAAGACGCCGTCGCAGTTTCCGTTGGGGTCTCATCAAGGTCGATGTCAGGCTCGATGGCGCCCTCGTCGTGAAGCTCTGTCTCTGCGAGATGAAGATCGCTACAGCACATCCTTGCCGCCACGTCGTCTGGCCACACCAGCTGGGGCAAGCCCTTGAGGATCCACCCCGAAGTGAAGAGGTCGAGCAAGGAGGCGAAGGGCGCCAATGCTCGCGCGACCAGAGCCATAAGATTTTCCGGGATGGCGTCGAGGAAGCTGCGTTCCACAAGGACACGCGCCTCGGCTGGTAGGCCTGCTAGACCTGTCTCGAGGAGCCCGAGCGCACCCCTGAGAGCCTGCACGATGCCCGTAATCAACTGCACGACACCGCCCATCGATTGGGCCGCCCGGGCGATCGCCTCGGCCTGACCTGCGAACTCGCGCAGCGTCTGCGTGCTGGCCTCCACGACAGACCCGGTAGAGCCCGCCTCGAGAGAGCTAGAGGTAGACGCGAAGTGGTGAGCGACTGCCTGCGCCACCCGCGCCAGCTCGGACCACAGTCGAGCTCCCTCCTCGACCTCGATCAGAGAGGTCGCTGCAAGGCCGCCGCGCAGACTCTCCACCGAAGCGGAGCTGAAAGTACCTGCCGACTGCACCACGTGCTCACTAGTGGGTAGATACCCAACGGCCTGCGGACCGGTGGCTGGGCGCACTGGAAAACTCATTAAGAGTGTCTCCTGAGATACCCCGCGCAAGGCTGCGGCGTGGGAGTCTTCGACGTGCTCGAAGGCGGTGGCATCCGCCTCGAAGGAATCAGAGGCGAACCGAACTAGGCGCGTGAGAAAGTCGATCGCGCTGACCGAAGAGCCCTCCGCCCCGTTGAGGCACAGCCCGTGATAGCGCCCGAGCTCGCGAAGGCCCGGGAGAGGCGTGAAGTTTTCTCCCAGACCGGCTGAAACCGTCTGGCTGCGCAGGGTCTGCAGCTCGTCGATAAGCGAATGTGTTGTTGTTGCGTGCGACCGTAACTCGGCCGTATCTAAAGAAAGGTCTAGTGCCACCATGAATCCCCCGATTCTGCAGGGGAGACGTGCAACAAAAGGTGCGGGATGAAGTCCCCCGAGCAACGTCCCTGCCCGCTATTATGCACGGCGCGAGGACAGTTGTCGGGGCAAGAGTGCACAATATATTGCGCAAGCAGAGCCTGCCGAGAGCGACTTAAGTATGGCGCTCGTCTGGCTCCTCGGAGGAAACGACCTTGACCTTGGGTTTCGCGAAGGTCCACACCTTATTGATCACGAAGTTCACCGGCATCGCCACAATGATCGAGATGGCCTGTGCCCAGTAGAACTTGGTTCTAAAGCCAGTGGAGTTATCGAATACGTCGTCCGGCAGACCCACTGGGCTGGTCGGATTCATCAGCAGAGTCAGAATGATCTGCGACACCGCAAACGCCACAAGCCCGGTAGCCAAAAATGGGAAGAAGCCGCGAATCCAGGAACGCTTCGTGATCCCCCTAAAGGTCCACGAACGGTTGAGCTGGTAGTTCCACGTGTTTGCCACCAAAAACGCGATCGTGGCAAAGACGTGGTACCAGCGGATGTTGTACTCGGTGCCGAGCAAATTCATGAACACATCATTTTCATGAACCCCCCAGCCCCACTCCGCCGACTTCTTCGACAGATAAGTGACCAACAAGTTAACCAGTGTGCCCGATCCGCCCACGATGCCGAACATGATGAACTGGCGCATGTTGTTAAGCATCCGCACTGCGGAGACCTTGCGGGTGCTCGGGGACGTTTCAGTTTCGTCAGAAACTTCCACCGCCATTAACCCACCTCGTTTCGGAATCGGACCAATAAATTAACCAGAAATAAACCTGAACTAAATCAGGGGTTCAGTCCATTCTAGTGGGTAAAGCACGCTCCGAGACGAATTCCCGCGCCCTCTCTTCGAAGGGGTCACGGAACTCTAAGCCTTTTGCCAGCAAATGCAGTGGATCCGAATAGTTATACAGGTCCAGCTCACGCTCATTCGGATACATATCGTCGCCGATAATCCCGGCTCCCAGATAGTCACACACCACGCGCAGTTGATGCGTATGCCCCGTGAGTGGCCGCAACTCCACGGTGCGACGCTCGGGGTCGTGGTCAAGCGTGCGCCATAAAGTCACCGTCGGTGTGCCTTGCTTATCGACGATCACCCGGCGCCCCACCTTGCGCATGCCCAGGTGGAGTTCCTGCCAAGGCTGGGACTCAACGGGTGCGCTGAGCCGAGCAAGATAGGTCTTGCGCACTTCTCGACGAGCGAAAAGCTCATGGTAGGCAGCCCGGTGCTGCGGGTGTTTCACCGCCAGCATAAGTCCAGCGGTGAGCCGGTCGAGCCGGTGGACGACTGTGACTTCTTCGCCGAAGCGAGCGCGCAACCTAGTCTGGAGAGTCTCACGGACGATCCTGCCGTTGGGCGTGGCCGGTAAGAAGTGGGGTTTATCCACCACGAGGATGCGATCGTCTTCGAAAAGCACCTGGTAGTCGAAAGGGATCACGGGCTCGTGGTCGACCTGGGGAAACTGCCAGGCCGGGGTGGGCCGATCGAGCTCGGTCCCGGGGGCGAGCAAGGTACCCGGGACAAAGGAACTGTCGCCGCTGCGTGCCACGAAAAACTCGCCTGCGGGAACATGGCCACGCAGGACGACCTTGGTGGCCACTACCCCGTCTCGAGCCGGCGGCCGACCAGTGGGGTTGTGACCCATCTTCCAGGCCTAGGCGTCCTGGTTGGCTAGCGCCTCGAGGCGGTGGCAGGCCTCGTCGATACGCTCATCGCTTGCGGTCAACGCAATGCGCACGTAGTTCTCGCCTGCCGGGCCATAGAAATCGCCGGGCGCGACAAGGATACCCAGCTCCGCCAGAGCCTCGACGGTCTTGCGACCGTTCTCGCCGCGGGTAGCCCACAGGTAGAGCCCTGCCTCGGAGTTGTCCACGTTAAAGCCCGCCTTGAGCACGGCCTTGAGCAGCTTCGCACGGCGCACCGCGTAGGTGGCGTGCTGGAGCTTTTCTTGCAGGTCGTTGTTTAGCGCCACAACCATGGCGTGCTGAATGGGGCCGGGAACCATCAAACCGGCGTGCTTGCGCACCTCGGTCAGCTCCGCGATCAATGCCTTATCGCCCGCCAAGTAACCCGCACGGTAGCTGGCCAGATTCGACGTCTTTGACAGCGAGTGCACCGCGATGAGATTGGTATTGTTCCCGCCTGCGACCTCGTGGCTCAAAATCGAGACGGGCTTGTGCTCGTCGTCCCAGCCCAGGCCCAAGTAGCACTCGTCAGAGGCGATGATGCAGCCGGTCTCGCGGGCGAAATTGACCCAGACCTTGAGCTCCTCGGCGCTGGCTACCTTGCCAGTCGGGTTGGAGGGCGAATTGATAAACGCCAAGGCGGCGCCTTCGACGGGCTCGTCGGAACGCACCGGGGTGCATCCCGCGATCAAGGCCGCAACCTCGTAGGTGGGGTACGCCACCGTGGGAATGATGATCTTTTCTCCGCGCAAGCCCAACAAAGTAGGTAGCCACGCGATGGCTTCCTTGGTGCCAATCACAGGCAATACAGAAGAGGTATCAAGGCCCTCCATCTGGTAGCGACGCTCCAGGGCAGCAACAATGGCCTCGCGCAGCTCGTCGGTGCCTACTGTGGTGGGATAGCCAGGCTCTGCGGCAGCCTCAGCCAGCGCGAGCTGGATGCTGGGGTCCACCGGGTCGACTGGTGTGCCTACCGAAAGGTTGACAATCCCGCCTGGGTGGGCGTTGGCCGTTTCCTTCGCCGAGGCAAGGGAATCCCATGGGAAATCAGGCAGGACAGAGCTAAGAGGCGTACGAACCACAGGCTCTATTCCTGGTTCTGTGGAGGCAGTGCCGCCACGAATGGGTGATCAAAGTCCTGTGGGCCAAGCTTTGCAGCTCCGCCTGGGGAGCCCAGATCGTCGAAGAAGCCGACGTTTGCATCGTAGTAGTCTGCCCACTCATCTGGAGTGTCATCTTCGTAGAAGATCGCCTCGACTGGGCAGGCAGGCTCACAAGCGCCGCAATCCACGCACTCATCTGGGTGGATGTACAGCATGCGCTTACCTTCGTAAATGCAATCAACTGGGCATTCTTCTACGCACGAACGATCGAGGACGTCGACGCATGGCTGGGCAATAACGTATGTCATTGGATTTACTCAAACTCCTGACGCATGAACTATTTGGCTAAATCGTACTCTGGCTTTTCGTAATTATGTCATTTACCCCGAAGCACAGGGTATAAACCACCCAGTATCCCCAGGAAGAGCAACAGCAGGGTTCGAATATTATTGGCAAGCAACATGTCTCCGGTCACTCCTACTCCGAACATCAGCCCGAAGAAAGCTAGGACCCACACACCGAGCGGAATCAGCGCGACCCACCAGGAGGTGGTCCACAACTTTGCAGTGCGGGTGAGCACCATGTTGAAGAAGAACGCCAGCACAATCGTGTACGGAAACGGCACGGGACCGATCCAGGTACCAAGGTAGACCACCTCAAGAAGCAGCGAGAACACCGCTCCCAAAGAAAGCCAGGTCAGGCCGGTGACTTGTTCGCTACGCGAGTAGTCGGTGCGAGTGACAGAACGAGATTCCACTGTGTTTTTCTGCTTACTTTTCAATTCACTTTTCAATTCCGCTGAGCAAATCAGCGCCGTGCTCGAGTGCCAGCCCAGCGCCGAATTGGTAATGCTCGCGCTTGAGAATCGGCTGCGCGATCAAGTTGGACAGTGCAAACACAACATCGGGGCCCGCACCCCAGGCAGCATGAGGATTCGTCTCGGAGACATATCCGTCGGCGACCCAGATCTGTGTAGCGTGCGCACGCATCGCCTCGACCTTCTGGTGGTAGGTCACCTCGTCGAGCTCCACCCAGGTATCGGTGTGCTCTACTGCGGCGAGTTCTCCAGGCTTTGGTGCGCGCCACCCTGCGGGAATGGTCGTCGCAGCGTTCGCTTCGAGCTCGTCGCGTGGATGCACGGACCAGAGGATGCGCGGGACCTCTACGCGCTGGGCTGCCGCATGAGTAATCTCGTGCGTGCGGATGTGGTCTGGGTGGCCGTACCCGCCGTCGGGGCCGTACGTAAGAACCAGGTGGGGGCGTTCTGCTTCGAAAATGCGCGTTAGCTCCTCAACGGCGCGTTCGCCCGAGTTGACGAAGGCACGGGGATTCGCATGTGCTGGTGAGCCCACCATCCCGGAATCACGGAAGGCACCAGCGCCACCGAGGAAAGTTCCCCGCACACCCAGAATGGCAAGCGCTCGCTTAAGCTCAGCAATACGGAAACCACCAAGTTGGTCGGCTTCGTCATTGACCAGGCCCTGGTAGGTCTCGCCGATTACTTCGCCTTCTTCGCCAAGAGTGCACGTAACGACGAGTATGTCTGCCCCGCGTCGGGCGAGATCAGCAAGGGCTCCGCCGGTGACAATCGATTCATCATCAGGGTGCGCGTGCACGGCAACCACCCGGTATCCCGAGAGGTCGCGTGTTAGCCCCCGATTAGTTAAGTCACTCAAAACTGTTGTTCCTCCTCAGCAATTGTCGGCTGGGTCGTTGAAGTGGTGGTACTCGTAGTGGCTTCTGCCGGAAGCTTCCACGTGTCAGCGGTTGCCAGCCCGTCGGTCCATGCCTCAAGATCTGGATCAGGGCCAATGATACCCGGGCTGAGAGCAAGGACTCTTTGTTCCCTCAGCAACGGAACCCAGGTGGCTTCCTGGGTTTGGAAATCGTCGAGAAGTTCTTGTGCTTTTTCAACACTGATCTCGCCGGACAACGCCATTGTGGACACGCTTTCGGACTCTGGCATACACAGCCCCGAGAGGTTTCCGGAGCGCAGACCAGTGGTTTCGTCGGGACAGCGCAGTGCGCCTGCGACGTAATTGAGGCTGCCATCGATCCATTCTCGCGTCATGATGGCGTCGACCTCGCCGTTGGGCAGCCGGTTCCTGGTCAGGTCGGTGATGTCAGTGGAGACTACCTCCGCGTCAATTCCGCGTTGTTTCAATAGGTCGACGAGCGAGCGGACTGAGGCTGAGGCGGTGGCGTCGGCAGGATCGGCACCAATGCGCAGAGGGCGCCCCGAGGCTTCAATTTTGCTGCGCAGCAGTGCGGGTTCTGCCTCGTTGACAGGTTCCGAATCCGCGACATTGAGGTCGGTGGAACGACCCGCACCGAGGCGTGCGATCAGGGGTACATCGACGAGCCCGCGCAACTCCACGCGGGCAGCGTGGTCGGACAGGATCGGCGAGGTGGTAGACAAGGTCAAGCCGAGCTGGCGCTGCGACTGAATCAACCTGTTTTGGATATCGGGAATCAGCGCGTAGGTATCCCGGGTGGTCTCACCAGGCAAAACATCAACAAATTGCAGCTGGCCCGCACGTAGTTGGTCGGCGCTATGCGTCGTGGAACGAGTCTCTACTAGGGACAAGATATCAATCTGCGCGGGAGACTGCCCCCAGAACCTGTCGTTGCGATTCAGCGAGATCACTCCCCTGGCACGGTCGACCTTCTCCACCAAATAGCGCCCCGCTGATGCCGGAATATCGTCGCGAAGACCCACCAGGAAACCGTCCGCACTGGAGTCCAACAGGTGCGAAGGCAAAAGAAAATCAAACAGCGATTGCCATTCCGCTACCTGCGTATGGAAGTCCACTTCTACTGTCTTGGCACCGCTGCCAATCACGCGGACATCGCTGATCGCCCGGTATCCTTCCGGGTTGATCACACCCGGCGAGGTGGACATTCCGCGCCATAAATAGGAGAAATCGGAGCCAGTAATCGGGGTGCCGTCCGACCATTGGGCGGCATCCTGGATCACGTAGCGCACGGTCATCACAGTTCCAGAGGAACGGGCAGGCTCGATGATCTCGGCCGATTGCAGCAAGTCTTTGTTGAGCTTGCCGTCATTGAAGGCGCTGGGTAACACCAGCTTCGCAATCGAACGAACCACAGAGGAATCGTCGCTAAGCAAATGCGGATTGAAACCGTTACGTAACGGCTCAACGCCGACCGCTGCCTCGGTGCGCGCGGAACGCGCCTGCGTGGTGGTTGGGGCCGTGGATGTTGACGACGAGGGCGTCGGCTCAACCACCGGTGCTGGGCCCGGGTTAGCAGAACAGCCCGAGAGAACAACTCCCGCGGTGAGCAGGGTTGCAAACAGGGTGGAAAGGCGCCGTTTCATTACTGTTGTTTTACCACGTGCCCGCGCAACCCCGGCGCAGACAACACGACGGCGACACCCGCGAGGGGCAAAATCACAAGCGCGACGCGCAGCGAGGTGGCCTGTGAAAGCGCACCGATGAGCGGGCTTGTGGCCATGAAACCGACGCGCATGAGCCAGCTGACCACGGTCATACCAGTCGATTGCGCAACGCCCGGCAGCATCGCCGAGGCGGCGTACGCACTTGGCACTAGGGTCGCACAGCCCCAGCCTGCTAGGGCATAGCCAATGTAAAGCGGAATCGGGTTGGTGGCAAGCACGACCGCCAGGCCGCCGAGCGCAATGCTGAAGCCTCCCGCACGCGCCACGGCGACGCGACCAAAGCGGTTGATCAGCAGATCGCCCGCAAAGCGGCCGATGGTCTGCGCTGCGAAGAGCACAATGTAGGCGCTGCCCGCGGCGGCAACACTTATCGACGACAGCGTGGTCGCCGACAGAGCCGCCCAGTTATTGCCGATGTCTTCCACCATGGTTCCGGCGGTGGCCACAATCGCTGCAGGCAAGGCGAGCCAGACGACACGAGAAGTGATTTTTGCCGAGCTTTGCGCTGGCTCTGCTGTGGCACTATCTTGCTGGTCGGTGCCACTGACATCACCCATCAGCCAGGCTGCCAATGCGACAAGGATGACTTGGAGCACGGCAATCGCGCTGAGATGCGCCCAGATGGGAACACCAGCGACTGCGGCTGCGGTACCTCCGATGCCGCCGAGGACGGCACCGAGCGACCAGCATGCGTGCAGGGAGCTCATAATGGAGCGCCCCATCTCGGTTTGGACGCGCACGGCTGCGACGTTTTGGGAGACGTCAATGATTGCGTCGGTGAGGCCGAACAAGAGCAGCAGGACAGCGAGCGCCCAGGCTCCAGGGGCAAGGCCGATACCGACGAGATAGACCGCCGTAATGACGGTGCCCACGATCATGACGGGCCGCGCACCGAACGTGCGCTCAGCCCAGGCAGGCAGCACCGTCGAGGCAAGCGAACCGATTGCCACGGCGGTGACGAGGAGACCGAAGACTAAGTCGGAGAGCTCCCAGTTGGTTTTGAATGTTGGATACCACGGCAGCACCGAGGAAATCGAGATTCCGTTGGTGGCAAACATTGTTGCCACCCCGATGGGACGCCGCGGCGACACCTTCATTACTTGTTGAGCTGCTTCTCGCGGGAACGAGCGCGACCACGCTCAGTAGCGTTGAGAATGACCTTGCGCACGCGCATTGCCTCTGGAGCAACCTCGACGCACTCATCTGCACCACAGAACTCGATGGCTTCGTCGAGGGACAAGGTACGAGCCTTCGCCAGGGTGACGGTGGTGTCAGCGGAAGCGGCACGCATGTTGGTGAGCTTCTTTTCCTTGGTGATGTTGACGTCCATGTCCTCGTCGCGGTTGTTAGCACCGACGACCATGCCCTCGTATGCCTCTGCGCCCGGCTCAACGAAGAAGTCTCCGCGGTCAGACAGGTTCATCAGCGCGTACGCGGTGACCTGACCGGAACGGTCTGCAACCAGGGAGCCGGTTGCACGGCCCTTGATTTCGCCTGCCCATGGACGAGGATCGATAGCGTAGGAGTTTGCGATACCTGCGCCGTGAGTCTCGGTCATGAAGGTGGTGCGGAAGCCGATCAGGCCACGAGAAGGAACGTCGAATTCCATCCGAACCCAGTCACCGGCAGCGTTAGCCATAGCGGTCATCTGCCCCTTGCGAGCTGCCATCAGCTGGGTGATGTTGCCCTGGTACTCAGATGGGGTGTCAATGACCATGTGATCGAATGGCTCGTAGGTCTTGCCATCGATCTGGCGGGTCACGACCTGTGGCTTACCCACGGTGAGCTCGAAGCCTTCACGACGCATGGTTTCAATCAGGACGGTCAGCGCCATTTCGCCACGGCCCTGGACCTCCCAAGTATCAGGGCGCTCGGTAGGCAGAACCTTCAGGGACACGTTACCGATGAGCTCCTGATCGAGGCGGGCCTTAACCATACGCGCGGTGAGCTTGTCGCCGCCGTTGCGTCCTGCCATTGGCGAGGTGTTTACGCCGATGGTCATGGACAGAGCTGGATCGTCGACCTTGATGCGTGGCAATGGGTCGATGTGGTCTGGATCGGTGATGGTGTCACCGATCATGATCTCGTCGATGCCCGAGATAGCTGCGATATCGCCTGCGACAACGTCACCTTCAGCTGGGACGCGCTGGAAGCCAACGGTGCGCAGCAATTCAGCGACCTTCACGTTCTTGACGTGCTGTACGCCCTCGGAATCGTAGTGGATCCAGGCAACCTGCTGGCCCTTCTTCACGGTGCCACGGTGCACGCGGATCAGCGCAATACGGCCAAGGAAGGACGAGGAGTCAAGGTTGGTGACCTGAGCCTGGAATGGCGCATCGTCGTCAGCAGCTGGCTCTGGGATCTCGTCGTAGATGACCTGGAACAGTGGCTCGAGGTCTTCGTTGTCAGGCAGGTTACCGTTGCCTGGGTTGTTGAAGGAGGCGCGACCTGCACGGCCAGATGCGTAGAGGACTGGCAGATCAAGCAGGCTCTCGGCTGCCTCTGCTGCTTCTGGGTCTTCGAGGCCTGCACCGAGCTCGAGAAGAAGGTCTTGTGCTTCTTCCACAACTTCGTCGATACGCGCATCTGGACGGTCAGTCTTGTTCACACAGATGATCACTGGCTTCTTGGACTCCAGTGCCTTACCCAACACGAAGCGGGTCTGTGGGAGAGGGCCCTCGGATGCGTCAATGAGCAGGACAACTCCGTCAACCATGGACAGGCCGCGCTCGACCTCGCCACCGAAGTCGGCGTGGCCTGGGGTGTCAATCACGTTGATGACAAGATCACGGCCGTCCTTGCCCTTACCAGGGCGACGGATAGCGGTGTTCTTCGCAAGAATGGTAATGCCCTTCTCGCGCTCGAGGTCGCCAGAGTCCATGACGCGGTCTGCGACTTCACCATGGTCACCGAACACGCCAGATTGCTCTAGCAGTGCGTTGACGAGGGTGGTCTTGCCGTGGTCAACGTGGGCGACGATAGCTACGTTACGGAACTCAGGATGCGACACGTAGGGTGCTCCTCTTTCAAGCTGGAAATGTTTCTGAACGGTTAAACCCTACTCGCTTAGCACGACATCTGCAGCATTGGAGGTGTTTTCCACCAGCCATAGGTATCCAAAACCAGTTGCAGCCGTGGTTATTGGGAGTATTGTGGCTATTGTTACTATTGTTGTCAGTTTTTTGATGGGAACTTCCTGTGCTAGCTGAGTGCCTTTCTGTATTGACGTACATCGAGGCTGCCCAGGGGTGTTCTTTCATGCTTCAAACTGAGAAAATGTAGATAACTTGCCCAGAATTCAATTCTCAAGCCGAACTCGTAAGGACCAGTTCACGTGCGTTTTTCCTCAAAATTCCGCCGTACAGCCATCACCGCAATCGCGGCCGTCATCGCGATGGCAGGTCTCCTGGCACAACCTGCTTCCGCTTCAGAATCGACTCCGGCAACCAATCCAATTGATGCCAGCTCTAATGTGATGTCGAGCTACATCGATGAACTCGGCCGCCCGACCGATTACACCGTTGGAAAGGTCAACGAATTCGCAAGTCAGCCGTGGGTTCCCGACGATGTTGAGAACATGCTGCGCGCAGGTGTCTCCTTCTTCGCGGGCACCGACGGTGAGCTTGGTGGCCCCGAATTACCCACTGACGCGCCACACTTCACACAGTTCTATTGGCCAACGGTTTCCAGCAACTGCATCGGCGAGGGGCTACATTCCACTGCCAGCGCACTAGCTGTTCCGGGTCCTGCCGAGAACATTGCACCCGCTCCCCAGGCCGGTCAGACGACTTTCGTCTTCACCGCGCTGGGCACTCCCCCAGCTGCTGAAGCCCAGGGCGGAATGAACGTGTACTGGTTCAACGTTAATAATCTTCGTGCCGGTGTAACGCCATTAGATAACAATGGGATAAACAAAACAGGACCGGCAACTTTGTCCGGCTTGGCTGATACAGGCTCCGGCACCGTCATTGCAGTAGTCAATGGCAGCGTCAAAACCGAAACAAATACTTGTTCTTTTGCACCAACGGCTGCACTAATTAACGTGAGGTAAAAATGAGCGTTGACCTTCACCCCGTGAAGCAGGAAACCTTTGATACCACCGCGAAGACCAACACGGACCCGAAGGGGTTCCTTCGCCAAGTCGACACCTTCCGTATCACCGATTTCGGGCTCTACATGGCCCGCGGTGCAAATCACCAGAGCTTCGGCTACCTGGAAAGCTGGCTTTTGCCGAAGTTGAACCTACGCGCGAACATCTTCCACTTCCGCGAGGGCAAACAGCCAGAAAACTATCCGGACCAGGAGTTCTACTTCGACGTTGCCGAGATCAACGTGAACGGCTGCGTGTGGTCCACCCGCGACCTTTACGTAGACCTTATTTCCACAACCGGCGAGCCAATCGGTGTTGAGGACATTGATGAACTCGCGGCTGCGACCTCCGCTGGCCTGATTACCGCGGAGACCGCTGAGCGCGCGATTGAGACGACCTTGGCCGTGGTCGAGGGAATCACGCGTCACAACGACGACGCAATGGCGTGGCTTCGCGCCCAGGACATCAACCTGACCTGGGCCGAGAGCGTGAAACTGACCCCTGCTGCCTAGGACATTAAACCTAGGACATTAAACGAACGCCATCGCGGCAAGAGTAACTGCCGGTGGTACTGCTTGCGAGAAGGCTCCGGAGATGTTGTCTCCCTTTTTGTTCCCGTAGCCCAGACGATCGCCGATAAACAGGACGATTCCGCAGAGCAACAGGACGAGCGAGATATAGGCAACTAGCGTCTTGCCCACGACCTCATACCCCATCGCCCACATGATGACGCCCGCAAAGAGTCCGAGGCCAAGGAAGAGATTGTAGAAGCCCAATCCAAATGTCCAGAGTCGAATGGCCGGTACGTCGGATGCGCGGACTGAGAATATCTTGTCACGGACAAAGGGTTTGTCAATAAATAGTGACTCCCACGTGAACACGACCACGTGGATGAGCCCAGTGATCAGGGCAAAGATCCAAACGACGATGAGCATGGAAAACACCACGTTTCGCACTTCGGCGCGGGCGACTATTTCGTCTGCGTTTCTTTAAGAATATGCCCCTATTTGATACATAATCAATACTTTTAAACACAGGTCAAAGGCACTAAAATAGGGAGTAATAGTGCTTGACTCCCTGCTCCATCCCCTAGAGAGCTCACTGCCATGATCCGCCTCGACAAAACCGTCATCATCCATCGTCCACCGCGCGAAGTGTTCGAGTTCGTATCCGACCTCACCCATTCCCCACTCTGGCAGGCTGATCTGCAAAAGGTCACCCGGATAGGCAACGCGCCGCTTCAAGTGGGCACGGTCCACGAGTTCAGCCGTAGGTTTGCCGGTCGCATGCTCACCTCGCGTAACACCTTCGTCGAATTCGTGCAGGGCAAGCACGTGAAGTTCGTCATGGATAAGAGCGTGGGCACTGGGTGGGCCTCCTACTCAGTCAGGGAGATCGCACCCGATTCCACCGAGCTTCGGTCGGTGCTGGAATTGAAATTACTTGGGGCGACGCGCTTGGCAGAGCCATTGCTCAGTCGCAGCCTGGAGCGCGCTTCCGTCCGCCAATTCGCCTCATTGAAAGCCCTTCTCGAGGCCGTCGATGTTCCGGGCTAACTCCACCACGAAAACCAGAAAACGGCCACGTTGAAAAATCAACGCGGCCATTCGTCGTAAAGCGATAGAGCTTTAGTCCTCGAGTTCGAACCCAAGCTCTTCGCCCGTACCCAGCTCAATGTTGAGGCCGGGAACAGAATTGATCAGATTCTTTGTGTAGTCCTCCTGTGGGGAATCAAAGATCTGATTCGCAGAGCCTTGTTCGACGATCGCACCTTGCTTCATCACCACGATGTCGTCGGCAGTCTGTCGGACCACGGCCAAGTCGTGCGTAATAAAGAGGTAGGACAGCTTGTGCTCTTCCTGCATTTCTGCAAGCAGACGGATGATCTGGTTTTGCACCAACACGTCCAGAGCGGACACCGCCTCATCGAGTACGAGGACTTCCGGGCTCAACGCCATGGCACGCGCGATTGCGATGCGTTGACGCTGGCCACCGGACAACTCGTTGGGATAGCGGCGCATGGCGGAACGCGGCATTTGGACCATGTCGAGCAGCTCAGCCACACGATTCTCGCGTGCCTTCCGGTCCCCGATTTTGTGCAACTTCAGCGGTTCCTCGATACAGCGGTAAATCGAGAACATGGGATCCAGCGAACCATAAGGGTTTTGGAACACCACTTGGACATTGCGGCGCATTTCAAAGAGTTCGCGGCGGCTCAGCTTCGAGGTATCGCGACCCTCGTACACAACGGTGCCACTTGTTGGTTGCAGCAGGTTAAGCACCATATTCGCGACGGTTGACTTGCCCGAACCTGACTCTCCCACCAATGCGAGTGTGCTGCCTCGTCGTAAATCGAAGCTCACGTCATCGACCGCGCGGAAGTTCTTCTTGTCGCCGCGAGCACCGCGCACATTGAACTCCTTGACCAGGTCGCGGACCTCAATAACGTTGTCGTTGGTGGCCACGTTTGTGGTGACGCGCTCTTCCGATTTCAGGCCCTGGTCGTGCGCTGACTGAATGCGTGCCGACGCCAGCGAAGGCGCTGCCTTGACCAGTCGCTTCGTGTAAGGGTGCTGTGGACTGCGCAGAATCTGCAGGCTGGGGCCCTTTTCCACGATGCGGCCACGGTGCATGACCACCACGAAGTCGGCGCGCTCGGCAGCGAGGCCAAGATCGTGCGTAATCAACAGCACGGCGGTACCCAACTCGCTGGTGAGCCCATCGAGGTGGTCCAGGATCTTCTTCTGCACGGTCACATCGAGTGCGGAGGTCGGCTCGTCGGCAATGAGCAGCTTCGGCCGGGCCGCCAGGCCAATCGCAATTAGCGCGCGCTGGCGCATGCCACCGGAGAACTCGTGCGGGTATTGCTTCGCACGACGCTCGGCATCGGGCAGGCCCGCCTCCTCCAAGAGCTCGACCACGCGAGTGTGCATTTCGGAACCCTTGACCACGTTGTTTGCGCGCAGCGACTCCTCCACCTGAGTGCCAATGCGCCACACGGGGTTCAAGTTACTCATGGGGTCCTGCGGAACCAGACCGATATGGGAGCCACGGTATTTTTGCCAGCCCTTATTGTCCAGGTGGACCAGTTCTTCGCCCTCGAGCTTGATCGAACCATTGGTGACCTTGCCCGTGCCGGGAAGCAGCCCAAGCATGCTCATCGCGGCCGTGGACTTTCCGGAACCGGATTCACCCACAATTGCAACCGACTGGCCTGGATAAATGGTCAGGTCGAAATCGCGGACGGCCTCGACGGTACCCGTCGACGATTCAAAGGTGATCTTGAGGTTCTCAACCTCCAATAGCGGTTGATTCATCGTTTCCTCGCCTTCGGATCAAGCGCGTCGCGAACGACATCGCCCATCATGATAAAGCCCAATACGGTCAGCGCCAGGGCGATAGCCGGGTAGAACAGGACCATCGGTTGAGTGCGTAGCGACGATTGCGCTGCCGAAATGTCGCCGCCCCAGGACACAATAGTGCTGGGCAAACCGATGCCTAAGAAGGACAAAGTCGCCTCGGCAACAATGAACGTACCCAGCGCAACAGTGGCGTAAACAATGATGGGTGCAGCAGCATTCGGCAGGATGTGGCTGGTAAGGATCCGCAGATCCGAGGAACCTAGCGCCTTCGCAGAGGTTACGTACTCCTCGTTCTTCACACTCATCACGGCGCCGCGGGTAATTCTGGCGATATTTGTCCAGCCGAAGATGGACAGTGCGATCACCACGGTCCAGATTGTGCGCTGATCCTTAAACATCTGCATCACAACGATGGCAGCAAGAACCAGTGGCACCGCGAAAAAGATGTCGGTGAGTCGAGACAGCAGAGTGTCCCAGATTCCGCCGAAATATCCTGCGATCGAGCCGATGAGTGTGCCAATGATGGTGACCGTAATCGTGGTCATCACGCCGACGACAACGGAAGCCCGGGCACCATAAATCACGCGCGAGTAAATATCGCAGCCCTGGCGGTCGAATCCGAAGGGGTGTCCGGATTGCGGACCGTCGAGGGAACTTCCCAGCACGCAATAACGCGGATCGGTGGAGGTAAAGAGCTGCGGGAATGCCGCCAACATTAAAGCCACCAAAATCAGTACTGCCGCAATCCAGAACATCGGGCGTTTACGCAGGTTGTGCCAGGCCTCGCCCCATTGGGAACGTGGCGCGGAATCGTCGGCAACAGCGTCGACAGCGCCGAGGCCCTCTTCGTCGGTTGCTGCAATGTAGTACTGCTGCCCGATCCGGGTCCGGGCATCATGAATGCTTGTCGGGGGAATTTCTGCCGGAGGAATCTGGGGAATCTGGTCCGGGGACGGTTGTTCATGTGTATTAGTCATAGCGAATCCTCGGATCGAGCACCGCATAAACCAGGTCAACGATCAGGTTTGCGATGATATATACAACAACCAGCACGGTGGTAAATGACACAACTGTTGCTGGTTCGCCCTTCAAGATGGCCTGGTAAATCGCACCACCGACACCATTGATGCCGAAGATGCCTTCTGTGACGATCGCGCCGCCCATCAGGGCACCAAGGTCGGCGCCTAAGAAGGTCACCACGGGGATCATGGAGTTGCGCAGCACATGACGGTTCATCACCTGGCCATTACTCAAGCCCTTCGCGCGGGCGGTGCGCACATAATCGGCAGTCAAGTTTTCACTGACGGACTGCCTGGTCAAGCGCAAAACGTAAGCAAAGGAGAGCGCGCCAAGCACCACCGCCGGCATGAGCAGCGAGGTGAATGAAACGTTTCTGCCCACCGTGACAGGTAAGAGCCCCCATTGCACACCGACAACGTACTGCAACACGAAGCCGATCACGAAGGATGGGATCGCGATGACAACAAGGGAGAGCACGAGCACAGTGGAATCAAAGATTCCGCCGCGGCGCACACCCGCGATGACACCGAAAGTGATACCGAAAATCGCCTCGAAGGCCAGGGCCATCAACGCCAACTGAATCGTGACGGGGAATGCATCAGCCATGACTTTGGAGACCGGCTGACCCGAGAATGTCGTACCGAAATCAAAGGTGAAAATCCCCTTGAGGTAGAGCAGATATTGAATTATGAATGGCTGGTCGAGATTATATTCCGCTTCAATGCGGGCACGAGCGGCTTCAGTTAATCCGCGGTCACCGCCAAGGGCCGCGACGGGGTCGCCGGGCATTAAGAAAACTAGTGAGTAGAGCAACAAGGTTGCACCAAAGAACACAGGGATCATTTGGAGCAGGCGTCGCCCGATGTAGCGCAGCATGGATGCAGCGCTCCTTCCTATTCGAGCCTTGGGCACCAATCAAACGGCACAATGCAAAAATGCAGATGCCACGGCACCTTGGTGGTGCCGTGACTCAGGCCGGATTGTCTGCCTTCGTTGTTGCCTTACTTCTTCGTGATGTTGTAGTAGACAGGCACTGACTTCCAGGAGAAGACGACGTTGTCGACGTTCTCGGAGTAGCCACCGGTCACATTTGCGTACCACAATGGGGTCGCTGGAAGGTCCTGGAGCAAGATCTCTTGTGCCTGGTTGTACAGCGGTGTTGCCGCTTCTGCATCGGCGGCTGCTGCAGCTTCGCTCAGAAGCCTGTCGAACTCAGGGTTGGAGTAATCGCCGTCATTGGAGCCTGCACCGGTGCCATAAAGTGGGCCGAGGAAGTTACCCAGCGATGGGTAGTCAGCCTGCCAGCCAGTGCGGAATGCGCCGTCGATCGTGCGGTTGGTGACCTCGTCGCGAAGCGACTTGAAGTCTGGGTACGCATCGCCGACTGCTTCGATGCCGAGCGTGTTGCGGATAGAGTTGACCACCGCGTCGACCCATGCCTGGTGCCCGCCGTCAGCGTTGTAGGACAGCTTGAACTCGCCGGTGTAAGGAGAGATCGCGTCGGCCTCAGCCCAGAGCTGCTTCGCCAGTTCTGGGTCGTACTTCAGTACGTCGGCACCGGCGAGGGTGTCGGAGTGACCTGGGATTACGGGAGAGGTGAAGTCGGTCGCAGGGGTGCGGGTGCCACCGAAGATGGTTTCGGTGATGGCATCGCGGTCGATGGCATGAGAGATTGCTTGACGACGAAGCTTGCCTTCCTCACCGCCGAAGTGTGGAATTCGCTCCGGAATGGTGAACGACTGGAAGACTGCGGAAGGTTGGTTGATCGCGCGATCTCCCAGCTCGGTCTCGAAGGTGGCGAACGCGGAATCAGGGATCTGGTCGGTGACATCGAGGTTGCCTGCCAAAAGATCCGCGTAAGCTGCATCGTCTTGGGCATAGAACACGAAGGTCACGCCATCGTTTTGTGGCTTGCGCTCGCCGGAGTACTCCTCGCTGGGCACGATCGTGGCATCTTGGTTGTGGTTCCATGCGGACAGCGTGTACGGGCCGTTACCGATTGGCTTCTCGCCGAAGGCGGCCAGATCATCAAATGCAGAGTCGTGCAATGGGTAAAACGCTGAATAACCCAGGCGGGTTGTGAAGTCTGCCTCTGGCTGGTTCAGCTCGATGGTGAAGGTCTTGTCGTCGACAATCTTTAGGCCTTCCATCTCCGCCTTGCCCTCTTCGTAGCCCAGGATTGGCTCGAAGAAGTAGGAAGAAAGCATGGCATCTTCAACGGCCTTGTTCCAGGCGCGGACAAAGTTCTCAGACTTAATTGGGCTGCCGTCGGAGAAAGTAATGCCGTCCTTCAAGGTGACCCTATAGGTCTTCTCGCCCTCGAGGTCGATGGACTGTGCCATCTCATTGTGAATCTCTCCATCGGCGTCGTAATAGACAAGACCGGAATAGATGAGGTCAACGATATTGCCGCCACCAACCTCGTTGGTGTTGGCCGGAATCAGTGGGTTTTGTGGCTCCGTGCCTTTAGCGGTGATGTAATTGTCGCCGCCAGAGGAACTACCGGATGCGTCCGATCCGCCATTCGAGCTTGAACAAGAAACGGTTGCGAAGGCCACCGCTCCAACCGTGAGGAGGGCAAGACTTTTCTTGAGGGACACTGTTGGTCTCCTTTTTCTGTGTAATGGGAAACAACACCTCACAAGGATGTTTGTGAGTTGTATTACAAAGAATTGAATCACAGAGTCTCAGGGAAAAACCAGAAATCAGTAATTTTGCACAGTTAACTACATAGTTAACCCGCTGTTCACAAAAGTTAACGGGGGTGAAGCCGCTGTCTCTTTAGTTACCCCCTACCGTTCCACTGCAGGACAACATCGGCAGTTACAGGGGGTTCCGATGCATAAAGTTCGCGCTCCTGCTCGGCCCACATGTCCCAGAATTCGACATAACCCGGATCCCGCTTCAACGCCCGATCTTTGCGCAGCTCATAAGGAGCAGTGATGCGCACGGTCAGCACGTCGCCTAGACGCTGAGCCGCGGCCAGAGAGCCATGAGTCAGCGCGCCGACTCCTTCGACGATCAGATCCTGATCAGGATTGATCTCCACCCACTCGCCGGGTTGGTCCTTTTCCCAGTCCCACCGGACATATCCAGGCGCAATCGGATTAAGCACCGAAGTGGTCACCATTTCAGCCGCCTGCCTGAGGCCGGACCATCCGGGATAGAAATCATCCAGGTGGACCAGCGGAATTCCCGTTTCTTCGGCCACTTTGTTAGCAAAGGTGGTCTTTCCGGATCCAGAGGGGCCATCGATCAAGATGGTGACGTTGCGCATGGAGATTGCTTTCTAGAGAGAGCCTAAGAATTGGAAGTTGCCTGTGTACACAGCGATCCCCAGGGCTAGGGCCGCACCGAGACCGCAGAGCACCATGAACACCCAGTCTCTCGGATAAAGCCTCGACTCCCTCGCCCAGGTGCGGGTATTGCTGCGGGCAAATCCGCGTGCCTCCATCGCCGTGGCAAGTTTCGAGGCTCTCCGCAGCGACATCACCAACAGGCCAAAAGCAATGGTGAACCAATATTTCAGCCGTCCCGTGTCGGCGAGTCCACGCGAACGCCGCGACCTGCGCATCGCCTCGACGTCGTCGCGAAGCAATCCCATCATCCGGATCGCGGCGACCGTTCCGAGGACGAATTTCGATGGGAGTTTTAGGATCTGCGAGAGTCCGTCGCCGAGGTCAGTCGGGTCGACATCGGCGGAGAGCACCACGATGGGCAGCCCCACCGCGATGACGCGCAGGGCAATCGCAACAGCGAGCTCGAGGGAGTTATCCGTGATCTGCAGGAGCCAGAATTGAAAATGGACCTCTCCCCCGGGCCTGCCGTATAGCGCCATGGGGATTGCAGCCAGAGGTGCGGCAAAGAAGATCGGCCACCCGCGCCGGAGCAGTCGTGGGTAGCTAACGCCGAGCAGCGGGGCGGCGAGAACCGTGATCACGATGGCCACCGTCGCCGAGACCCAATCCAGGGTCAGCAGGAGCGGGGTGGTGAAAAGCAGCACGCCGATCAGGCGGCTGACAGGGTTGATGTTGGAGATAAGATTCACGTCAGCACGATCCTGTGATCGCCCAGCGAGGCCACGAAGTTCTTGTCATGGGTAATGGACAAGACCGTGACCCCAGTGGTGGTTAACTCCCGGATCAGATGCACGAGCTCGACATAGGTCCGGGAATCCTGGCCGAATGTTGGCTCGTCGAGAACTACGAAAGCCGGGGCGTTCACCAGTGCGGTTGCCACCGACAGGCGTCGTTTTTCGCCGCCCGACAAGGTAAACGGGTTGGCTTCCAAAAGATGCCCGAGCCGCAGCCTGGCCACCAATTCGTCGATACGCTCGCTCGACGCACCCGAGATGGCCAGCTCATCGGCGACGGTGCGCGCGACAAACTGATGCTCTGGGTTTTGGAAGACGTAGCCGATGCGCTGGGAAAGGTCCTTTGAACGCCACTCATGTGGAGGTTTGTGTAACCCCTGTCGCACGCCCTCGGCTAGCTCAAGGCTGCCTCCCTGTGGCTTCGCTAGGCCAGCAAGAACGGTGGCAAGGGTGGTCTTCCCCGTCCCGTTCGCGCCGAGTAGCACGCTCGAATGGCCTTCGGGCAGCTCGAGTGTGCGCGGTGGTCCCCAATCGGTAAGCAACTCGTCGGCCTTGACCAGCCACGGAGCGCCGACTGCAGGTCGCGGCGGCGGAAGTTGTGGCGGTCCGGGTAGATCGGCGGGCTCAATCTGTCGCATGCCGGAGCTATCCAGGCGAAAGAGCGTATCGACGAGGCCCAGCCACGGCTCGGGGTTATGCTCCACGACGAGAAGCGTTGCCCCTGTGAGCGCGCAGACCTCGGTGACTGCAGCGATGATGGATTCTGCGCCCCCCGGGTCCAAGTTGGCGGTGGGCTCATCGAGCACGATGATGTCTGCGCCCATCGCCAGCACGCCGGCGAGCGCGAGGCGCTGCTTCTGCCCACCCGACAGGTGCGAAGTCGGGTGATTCAGTGGCACGTCCAACCCGACCATGGCCAGGGCTTTTTCCACGCGTGGCCAGATCTCCTCGCGAGGCAGTCCAAGATTCTCGCAGCCAAAGGCGACATCGTCGCCGACGCGACCGGAGATGACTTGGGAATCGGGATCTTGCAGCACCATACCTACGGAGCCATTGACAGTGAGGCTACCTGTGCGGGTGCCCTCTTCGTCGTCGACAAGCAAGCCTGCGATCACACCGAGCAACGTCGACTTTCCGGCACCGGAATCGCCGGTGAGGAGGACTTTTTCTCCGCGTTCAATCTCAAACGAGACGCCGCTGAAGGCGGGCTCGCGCCGAACCGTGTGATGGTAGGACAGGTCGGTCGCCGAAATGGCGGGTGAGGTCATCGAGTCCTGCCTGCAGCGAAACGATCAAGCGCGCCAGTCTGCGCCAGAGCCTTGACTAAATAGTGTCCGAGCAGGCCTGCAAGCAGCGCACCAGAGATGATTAGCGAGCCTAGGTAGATCATGTTGAACTCGATGGACTTTGCCAGGTTTGCGCTGGTAAACAGCTCGAGGACGAAGGCGCCAAGCGCCGCGCCCACACCGGAGAGCATAGCTACGGGCAGGGTGAACTTCTTATAAGCGAAAGCCAGGAAGACCAGCTCTGCGCCGAGGCCTTGGACAATGCCCGAGTAGAGTGTTTCCACTCCCCATTGGCTGCCCAAAATGGCCGAGACCGAGGCGGCAACGACCTCCACAAAGATGGCGGCACCTGGTTTGCGGATGATGAGGCCGCCCAGCACACCGCCGAGGAACCACACGCCGGCGAAGAGGCCACCGAAACCGGGTGTCAGGGCATCAAGCGCGGTAAAACCGGCGTATCCAATCGAGTTCCACAGCCAAAAAATGAGGCCACAGGCCACACCGAGAACTGCAGCGGTGACAATATCAATAACGCGCCATTGCATGCGAGAACGCATAAAATTGCTTCCTTCCTAGCGCCGGTACTAACCGGATCAGGTTCAACGGTTCGCCAGCTTTCCTGGCATCTCAGCCCCGACTTCTGCAGGGCACCCGTGGGTACGCGATTAAGTTAAGCAAACATAAATTACTTTTCCAAGTCCGCCGACGTGAAGTGCGCGGAACCATGACCACCGGAGCGGGCCCAGTTCACTTCAAGCTCATCCTTGGTGCCAAAACGGATCAGGTGCACTGCAACAACGCGTTCGAGGCGCTCAACAGCTCCTGCTTCACCATCGATCGAAAGCATGAGTACTCCGTCGCCCGCAATCATGTCGCAGGTGGTTGCGGGGAGATCCTGGCCCTCAGGCGACGGGAATGTAAGATGCCCACGGTTGGTGTCTGCATCCCAATTGGCGGAAATCTTCTTGCCAAAATGCGATGCCAATTGCTTTCCGTAGCGACCTGGCCGATCAGTCTTAACACGGGCCGTAGATGTGAAAGTAGCGCTCATAGGCGGACAGCTTACTCCAATTTCCTTAAAAGAAGTTTCAGGATCAGCTCATGCATGGGAGCTTGGACATTGCCGCGTTCCGCCTCACGCACAATCGCGCCGACTTGGGCATCGAGCTCGCCGACGATTCCGACTTCCAGATCACGCTGCATCGACGTGGTGGAATCGGCTGGCATGCGATCTGCGAAATCCATCGTACGATCCACAACATCGCTGCTCAGGGGCACTCCCCTCGCCCGACCCGCGGAGGCGACCTCCTGCATGAGAGCACTTAACGACGATCGCCAGAAACCGCGCAGCTGCCCCAGGGGCTCGTCGACAAGCGATCCTAGTGCCCCGCAACACGCGACGAACATTGCTTTCTCCCACACATCGACGAAGATGTCTGTGCGCACGATGCAGTCAATGCCTGCGGACTGCAACGCGTCTGCGAATTCATCAAGGACCTGCGACTTACTGCCATCCCAGGTGCCGGTGGTAAACGAGCACGGCCCACCGTGAAATTCGACCTGCGCCGGGCCCGTGTGATGGAAGTAGCCTCGGACAACGCCAGGCAGAGTGCGCCCTGTGCCCACGACCTGGGCGACTTCGTGGGCGGACTCAACAGAGTTCTGCGTGACCGCAACGAGTGCCTCTTGCGGGGCGCCCTCAAGCACCTCCGCGAGGTTTTGCCCGGTGGCCTTCATCGCCAGGATGATCACGTCAACATGCTCGACCTCGCTGATGTGGCCGACTGCTTCGACTTTGATTGGGTCCTCATTATTGAGCACGATGCCACGGCTTCGCAGTGCCTCAAGCGTCTTACCGCGCGCCACCGCGACAACCTCGTGGCCACTTTTCGCCAAACTGCCGGCGTACCAGGCCCCAACCGCACCAACACCAATACAGGCAATTTTCATGTTTTCTATCCTACGTCGCATTCTAAAGGCACCATCCACAGGTAAACTTTTTAGCGTTCCCGCTTTCGACCGCACGAAAGGTAGACAAACATGGCCGGTGGCTTGCTTGCGCTTCTCGACGATATTGCCCTCATCGCCAAAAAGGCCGCCGCAACGATGGATGACGTTGCCGCGCTAACCGCAAAGACCTCCGCAAAGGCCGCGGGTGTGGTGATCGACGACGCGGCCGTGACACCTCAATACGTTGCCGATGCTAGTCCAGCACGCGAACTTCCCATGATCTGGCGGATCACCAAGGGGTCCTTCTTCAACAAGCTGATCATTGTTTTGCCGATTGCTTTGCTACTCTCGGAGTTCGCGCCGTGGGCACTCACCCCAATCCTCATGCTCGGTGGCACCTATCTATGTTACGAAGGTGCCCACAAGATCTACGAACAGCTCACTCGCGACAGCCACGAGGCCGAGGAGAAGGCAGCCAATAAAACACCTGAGGACGAGGACAGTCTGGTCCGTTCCGCCATCACCACAGACCTGATCTTGTCTGCAGAGATCATGGTGATTTCCCTCAATGAGATCGCGGATCAGACTTTCTGGATGCGCGCCCTGGTCCTCGCGCTGGTCGGTATTGGCATCACGGTCCTTGTCTACGGTGCCGTAGCACTACTCGTGAAAATGGACGACATCGGTCTTAGTTTGATCAAGAGCGGACGTGCCCCGAAGCTCGGAACTGCCCTGGTCAAGGGCATGCCGGTCGTGCTGAGCATTATCGGAGTGATCGGTACCATCGCCATGCTCTGGGTCGGCGGGCACATTATGATTGTTGGCTTCGAAGAATTCGGCTGGACCTGGCTATACGACACCATCCACGGTTGGGAAACTGCAGTAAGCAACAGTTTCTTGGCATGGCTGATTAATACCGCGGGTTCCTTAGTTGTAGGCCTGATCTGGGGCTTTGTCATCGTGGGTCTTCTCGCTCTGTTTAAGGCCCTGACACCGAAGACTCCTAAAGCTCAGGTTTCTAGCTAGTTTCCGCTACAGCATGAGTGCCAATGAGACCGCCATGACCGCCATGCCAGCAACCACTCCGTAGGTCGACGCGTGGTTTTCGCCCGTAGACACGGCGGTTGGAATCAGCTCGTCAAGTGAGACGAACACCATGATTCCCGCAACCGCACAAAAGGCGATGCCCATCGTTGCCGGCCCCATGATCGGCATCAGGATAAGGTAACCGATCAGCGCACCTAGTGGTTCTGCCAACCCAGAAAGAGTCGCCCAGCCCCACGCCTTCCACCTGGAACCGGTAGCCTCGCGCAGAGGGACCGCAACCGCGATGCCCTCCGGAATGTTGTGAATAGCAATGGCCACTACGATCGGCACTGCCATGACTGGGTCTTCCAGCGCTGCGACAAAGGTGGCGAAACCTTCTGGGAAGTTGTGCAGCGCAAGCGCCAATGCAGTAAGTACACCCGCCTTCATCATGCGGGTCCGGCGTGCATCAATGTGTTCGGGACGCACCGAATCGGGCTCGTGGGGATTGATTTCCTCTGGAACAAACTTGTCGATGAGTCCGATTAATGCGATTCCGCCGAAAAAGGCTGCGATGCCAATCCAAGCGGCGGGGCGCTCCCCGTATTCTTCTCCAAGGTCTGCGATCCCCTTTGGCAGGATTTCCACCAGGGAAACATAGACCATTACACCGGCGGAAAATCCAAGCGCCGCCGCCATAAACCGATCGGTGGGATTGCGCTTCATCACCCCGATGGCTCCTCCGATACCGGTGGCCAAACCGGCCAACAGGGTCATCCCGAAGGCCAAGAGAACGGTCGAGGTATCGTACATCGCCTCCCATCCTAGGCGATTTATTCAGAGGGTTCGGAGCTCTCCGGGGATTCAGACCCCTCTGAGGCCTCTGAGGTTGTTGTCTTCAGCACCCTGATCGACACGATACGATTTCCGCTGACCTTGGCAATTTCCAGCCGGTATTGCACGCCCGGCGAATCGTCTTCAGTGTCGTCGGACCACTCGGGGTCGATGGAAACAGTGTCGCCTACTTGGCCAAGACGGCCGAGCTTGGTCAGCATCCAACCAGCCACCGTTTCGTATGGGCCTTCCGGCAACTCGATGGTGGTCAGGTCATGGAAGTCCTCGAGGTTCGTCGAGCCATCGAGCAACTTGGAATCGTGGAGTTTCATCACCGCAGCGTGCTCTTCGCGGTCATATTCATCCCAGATCTCGCCAACGAGTTCCTCAATCAAGTCCTCGAGGGTGACCATGCCGTCGGTTCCGCCGTATTCATCCACAACGATGGCGATGTGGTGGCCAGAAGCCCGCATCTGCGAGAGCGCCTGGGGCAAACGCACCGTGGACGGGAATTGGACAATCGAACGTTTCAAGGTGTCCAAAACTTCTTCATTGTCGCCACGTGCGGAGTACTCCAACACGTCGCGGACGTGGACGAAGCCCACGATGTCGTCGATATCTTCGCCATAGACCGGGTAGCGGGAATAGGGCTTATCTGAGATTTCCTTGGCTGCCTCACCCACGGTCATCGTGGCTGGCAGCGTTGCCATATCGGAGCGGTGGCGCATCACTTCGCCGACGAGGCGTTCGCCTGCTTCGAAGACGTCGTCGATCATCTCTCGTTCTGATTCCGCCAGCCCATCGTGGGAGGAAACAATGTCGCGGACTTCTGCTGTACTCATTTCCTCGGTGCGCGCGTTGGGGTCGAAGCCAAGCAACCGCAGCAGACCATTGGAGGAGGTATTGACAATCCAGATCACTGGGCGCATCAATTTTGCAAACACGTTCAGCGGTGGCGCGACCACAAGTGCCACGCTCTCGGCCTTCTGCATGGCAATGCGCTTTGGCACGAGCTCGCCCAAAACCAGAGACAGGTAGGACACGATCAGCGTCATTACAACAAGGGACACGCCGTTTGCCCAGGACTCACTCATCCCCCATCCAACTAGGTAGGGCGCAATCTGTGGCGCGATGGTGGAGGCACCGAAAGCCGAGGAGAAGAAGCCAGCAAAGGTCACGCCGATTTGTACGGCGGAGAGGAAAAGGCCCGAGTCACGGGCAAGGCCGGCAACCGTTTTTGCAGCACCCTTGCCCTTTTCGAGGCGCTTAATCTGAGATTCACGCAAGCTCACCAGTGCCATCTCAGTCGCTGAGAAGATGCCACCGATCAGGACGAAGACGAGGACGAGGAGGAAATTCAGCAGGATGCTCATAGGTTAGATTCTGTCCTCCATGGGCGCGATCTGTCTACCGGCAGGGTCGTCGTCCGACGAGCCCTCACCAGCTTCGCTTGCCTCGCCTGCTTGTTCTACCTGGCCTACGGGAGCGCAGCCATCGGGCCCGCACACCAAGGCATCATCGGCACCGGCGATACTGACCAGGCCGGTAAAGCCGTTCATTGAAAAATCTTTGGAATCCACACCATCACCAACGATTCATTCATCGAAATTGTTCCGTACTCTATTTTCTATGAGTTTAGCCGCAGATACCCACGACCAGATAGAAGTCCGTGGTGCAAATGAGAACAATCTTCAAAATATCTCGGTCACGATCCCGAAACGCCGCCTCACGGTGTTTGCGGGTTTGTCGGGATCCGGTAAGTCGTCGTTAGTTTTCTCTACCATCGCGGCCGAATCCCGGCGCCTTGTCAACGAAACCTATTCCTCCTTCGTGCAGGGCTTTATGCCCTCGATGGCCAGGCCCGACGTTGATGCGCTTGAGGGCATCACCGCGGCGATCATTGTCGATCAGGAACCCATGGGTGCCAACATCCGCTCTACGGTAGGCACCGCCACCGATGCCACTGCAATGTTGCGTATCCTGTTCTCCCGCATCGCCGAGCCCAACGTGGGCGGGCCCGGCGCGTATTCCTTCAATGTGCCGTCGGTTTCGGGCGGTGGCGCGCTGACCGATGCCCGGGGCAACAAGAAAGTGGTCAAAAACTACACGCGCACCGGCGGTATGTGTCCGAATTGTGAGGGTACCGGCCGTGTGAGCAAGGTCGATGAAGCAGCAGTTGTCGACGATTCCCTCTCCCTCAACGACGGCGCGATACTTGTCCCCGGGTACAAGGTGGACTCCTGGTCCTGGCGCCAATACGCCGAGTCCGGCTTCTATCCCCTTGATGTCCCGGTGGGAGAGTTCACCGTGCAGCAGCGCCACGATCTGCTGTACAAGGACCAGGAGCGGGTTAAGTTCCAGGGGATCAACGTCACCTACGAAGGTCTAATCCCGAAGATTTCGAAGTCCATGCTGTCGAAGGAACGCGAAGGCATGCAGAAGCATATCCGCGCCTTCGTCGACGGCGCCGTCACCTTCGTCGCCTGCCCGGAGTGCGGAGGCACACGCCTTGCACCACACGCTCTGGAGGCGAAAATCTACGGCAAGAACATCGCCGAGCTGTGCGCCATGGAGGTCACCGACTTGGCCAATTGGTTCACGCAGGTCACGGACCCTCAGGTTGCCCCGCTGATCAACGCGATTCAGGAAACCCTGGACAATTTCGTCGAGATTGGCCTCGGCTATCTCACACTCGATCGCCCGGCATCTTCGCTCTCCGGCGGCGAGGCGCAGCGCATCAAGATGATCCGCCACCTGGGTTCCGCGCTGACCGACACCACCTACGTCTTCGACGAGCCCACCGCAGGCCTGCACCCCGAAGACATCGAGCGCATGAACACGCTCCTGTTGCGTCTGCGAGACAAGGGCAACACGGTGCTCGTCGTTGAGCACAAACCCCAAACCATCGAGATCGCCGATCATGTCATCGAGCTGGGCCCCGGCGCGGGCAGCAAGGGCGGACAGATCGTCTTCGAGGGCACGGTCGCCGAGCTCGAGGCCGCTGACACCGTCACCGGCTCGCACATGCATACGCGTTTTTCGCTTATCGACGATTCCCAGGTCCGCCCCGGCTCAAGTGCCATCGAGATCAAACACGCGGATTTGAATAACTTGCAGGACGTCTCGGTGTCGATTCCACGCGAGGCACTGACTGTGCTGACGGGTGTGGCCGGGTCGGGTAAATCGTCGTTAGTGTCTTTCGTGCCCCACGACGAGAAGACCGTGTGGGTCGATCAATCCCATATCTCGGGCTCGCGCCGCTCGAACCCGGCGACGTATACCGGTGCGCTGGACTCGATTCGTAAGGCATTTGCGAAGGAAAACGGGGTCAAGCCCGCTTTGTTCTCCCCGAATTCCGAGGGCGCGTGCCCGCATTGCAAGGGCGCAGGTGTGGTCTATATCGACCTTGGCATGATGCAAGGTGTGGATGTGACCTGTGAGGTCTGTGAGGGCAAGCGTTTCGACGAGTCCGTGCTGGACTACACCCTGGGCGGCAAGAATATTGCCGAAGTACTTGGCATGAGCGCCTTGGTAGCAACTGAGTTTTTGAAGGAGAACAAAGTTCGGGCCGCAGCGACTATTTGCCAACATCTGGTTGATGTAGGGCTTGGCTACATCACGCTGGGTCAGCCCCTGACCACTTTGTCCGGTGGCGAGCGACAGCGACTGAAGTTAGCCAGCCACCTCGATGACAAGGCAACGCTGTATATTCTCGATGAGCCGACCACCGGCCTGCACCTAGCCGACGTGGAATCTTTGGTGGACCTGCTCAATCGACTGGTTGATCAAGGCGCGACAGTGATTGTCGTGGAACACCACCTCGGCGTAATCAGTCGAGCCGATCACGTGATCGATCTTGGCCCAGGCGCGGGTTCGGCCGGCGGGCAAATTGTTGCGCAGGGTACGCCGCGCTCGGTTGCGGCCAACGCGCAAAGTGCAACGGGACGATTCTTAGCGCAGTACCTGTAATGATATGTCGACCAGTGGGTATCAAATAGGATGGTACTTATTACTTTTCGTACTCTTCGAGCTGACAGGTAAAGGATCGGGTGCACATGATTAATCTTCCTCACTATCTCGTGGCTCCGGTCGCGTTGAATCAGTACCGCCGCTTGCCGGTCGACGATGTCCTCCAGGCTCCCCTGTTTGCTCAGTTCACGCCAACTGAAGAGGAAGTGTTCGTTCCCGTCACCCTCGCCGCCGACCCGGTCAAGGGAACGTGGCGGGTGCGCTGGGAATTCGGAATCTTAGGCGAAGTATCCAAGGAGCTGCGCGAAGAATATCCGGAAATGGTGCGCGTTAGCTCTTCTGGTTTCCTGCCGGAGACACTGGCTGGGATCCGGATCGAAGGCAGCCAGCTCTTCGTCGATGTGCTGCTTCCTCCCCCAGAGCTGGCGGTTCCACGCAACAACGTCACCGAGGACACCCGGGTGCTGCCCCCAGGGGGCGCATTCGAGGTGGACACAGCAACGGGTGAATTCGACGAGGACGAGCTCCAAGTGCTCAGCCCCGGACAGTGGTTATTGATCCTGACGCAGATGGGCGACCAGCTCATAGCCACCTTGGATGGCCGGGTCCTAGGCACGGTTTCAGGCGATGCGGGTACGGAACTTTTGTCGTTCATCCACTCAGTGCAGAACGACGATCCCGGTGCCCCGGTAGCGGGTCGAGCATATTTTCAGGACTTGAGTGTCACCATCGACGCCAGCCGTCCACACGGTGATTCTGAGCATGTGGCACCGCTTCAAGTTCCCGATGCTCGCCCGCGCTCGACGTATCGGGTCAATCAATTAGAAGATGGGACGGTCATGGTCACCGTCGCCCATGCGTTGGCTACCGATCCCGACGATGAGGCGAACCCTCGCGAGGGCGCCCGCATTGTGCGCTCGCCACACGAGGTTGAGCAAGAGCCTGGGCACGAGGTTGCCCAGGAACCTGGGATTGAAATTGCTGTGGAGGCTGAGGAAACGGTGGACACTGCGGAAAACACCGTAGTGGATGCGGTTTTGGAGCCGATCCTGTCTCCCTACCTCAGCCACTCCGACCAACTCTTGGAGTTGCGAGACCAGGAAGCGCAGGCAGCTGGACCTCGGCATTACCGTGAAGATCAGGAGGAACAGGAGGCTCAGGAGGAGCAGGTCTAGCGTTAGCTGAGATGAAAGCGCGAAATCCAACGGCGCTTGCTGAAAGGCTGACTCGTGGTCGAGTTGTGTGTTTCTTCCTCAATGGCGGTGGTGTGAACCGGGGCGCTGGTGTCGTCGTGAAGCGATGCCTGCGACTGACCGTCCGTTGAGGCTACTCTTCAATCAACCTTGCGGAGGTGGATATTGACCACTGCGCGCAACATTGCGATTGTGGTGTCCTTGCTTCGGACCGCGGTATAGAGGAACATATTGTCGTCGAGGATGCGGATCATGTGGTACTGATCCTCCAAAGTCACTAGAAACTCTTCGAGTGGCGAGTCAATGTTTAGCGCCTTGAGCGTCCTCTTCTTCGCCTTGAGCATCTCCGAGTTATAGGCTGCGGCAACATCGAGATCGAAGTCTGCGGACCCAGAGCGCGAAGCGAGCGCCATGCCAGTCGACGCATCGACGAGGGCAGCTCCGAGGAACCCATCGAGATCGTTTGCAATCCCGTCGAGAGCATCATTGTATTGTCGCTGGCGAGACATATGAATTTGTCATTTCCTTTCCCCATCGAACCTGCAGCGCACCTGCAGAAGTGTTGAGCTTTTGTTATTCGGGGCAGTCTAATCGAGGAATCCCGGTTTCGCCGAGGAAAATTGTCCCCAAACTTGATGTATTTAGTTTCAAGGGGGCCTCCGGACCACAAATACCTTTGGTAGTGTACTAAACCATTGGCAATGGCGAAGGTCTTTATAGGTTTTGTTGGATCCTAATAGATTGGTGAGAGATTTGGTGAGGAAATTGGTGAGGAATCCGAAATGACAAGTGACATCAACGGGTACTACAAGCTCGACCCAGACCACACCTCTATTAATTTCACCGCACGCCACGCGATGATCAGCCGAGTCCACGGCACCTTCCAGGATTGGGAAGTCTCCCTTTATATTAACGACGATAGCCCGGAGGCCTCGACCATTTCCGCAACGATCGATGCCTCTTCGCTGACCACACGTCAGCCGCAACGCGACGCTCACCTGCGCAGCCCGGACTTTCTTGACGTGCGCGCGTTTCCAACACTGACCTTTGAGTCCACCAAGGTTGAGTTCCAGGGCTCGGACACCTTGTACGTCACCGGCGATCTGACAATCAAGGGAACAACTCGCGAGGTGCTGTTCAATGTGGCCGTGTTCGGTGCTGAGCGCGATCAGTTCGGCAACTCCCGTGTGGGCTTCGAGGCAACCTTGGACATCAATCGGAAAGACTTCGGGGTGGAGTGGAATACGGTCTTGGATTCCGGAAATGTCTTGGTCTCGGAGGAGATCCACATTGTTGTCGATGGGTCGGCGCTGCGAAACTCGGAAGCACCCTCGGACAACCCCTGAATCATAGGTGACATTTATCTAGCGATAGGAAATAGCGCTGAATTGCCAGTGGCTCCTTGCCATAATTGATTATGTGAACACCACAGCGCAAGACCTCAACGACCCAATTACCAAAGAAGAAGTTTTCGAAGCCCACCGCGGTGGCAAGCTCTCCATTAAGTCCACTCGCCCGCTTACGACGAAACGCGATCTCTCCATCGCCTACAGTCCCGGCGTGGCCGAGGCATGTTTGGCCATCAAGGACGACCCCACTGCGGCCCGCGAGTTGACCGGGATTTCACGCACCGTGGCGGTCGTTTCCGACGGATCCGCAGTCTTGGGCCTAGGCAACATCGGCCCCCGTGCTGCACTTCCCGTCATGGAAGGTAAGTGCCAGCTATTTACTACTTTTGCCGATTTGAATGCCATCCCCATCGTCTTGGACGTGCACTTAGCCGATGAAATCGTTGCGGCAGTGACAGCAATCGCGCCGAGCGTGGGTGCGATCAACCTGGAAGACATCGCCGCGCCGATTTGTTTTGAGGTTGAGCATCGCCTCGAAGAAAGCCTGGACATTCCAGTCTTCCACGACGATCAGCATGGCACCGCAATTGTGGTCACCGCTGGAATGGCGAACGCCTGCCGGGTAACAGGACGCAACTTGGAGGACCTCCAAGTTGTTGTTTCTGGAGCCGGTGCTGCCGGAGTTGCATGTACTCGCATGCTACTCGAAGCCGGTGTGAAAGACATTGTCGTGCTCGACTCCCGCGGCATCGTTTCCCAGGGTCGCGAGAATCTGAACCCGGTAAAGGAAAAGATTGCCGAAGTGACCAATCCTCGCGGGCTCACGGGCGGGCCAGCGGAAGCCTTCGCAGGCGCCGACGCCTTCATCGGTGTCTCACGTGGCCACGTGGGCGAGGAACTACTGCAGTCGATGGCACCGGATCCGATTCTGTTCTCGTTGGCAAACCCCGACCCAGAGATTCCGATGGACCTTGCCAACAAGTATGGCTCCGTGGTGGCAACCGGCCGCTCCGACCTGCCCAACCAGGTCAACAATGTGCTGGCCTTCCCCGGCATCTTTGCTGGAGCGCTTGCAGCTGGCGCCACACACATCACCCCCGCGATGAAGCTTGCGGCCTCCAAGGCGATCGCAGCATGTGTCGGCGACGACCTCGCTGCGGACTACATCATGCCTTCCCCGTTGGACCCGAGCGTCGAGCCCGCTGTGAGCAAGGCTGTGCAGGAGGCGGCTTCACTGGAGAGTTAGTACCGGTTCCCGAATTAGAGCACACAAATGTTTCGAAATTCGGGTAGAAATGGTGGTATGACAACAAATCATCATTCAGAAATTAAAGTCCCAGGTGGAAAACTCGTCGTCGCCGATGTCGAATCGGACGGCGAGGTTATCGTTAGCGCAAAGATCTCCGGCGACTTCTTCCTCGAGCCCGAAGAAGCCTATGAAGCCCTCGGCCCGGCGTTGCAGGGAGCATCGCTTAACGACGACACGCAGGCCCTGACCAACCGCCTCGATGCAGCCCTGTCGAATATTGAGGGCGTTGCACTGCACGGATTTAGTACCCGCGATGTCGCCCAGGTGGTGCGCCGAGCAGTTACCGATGCGGTTGATTTCACTGACCTTGAATGGGAGATCATCCACCCGGGTCCGTTACCTACAGTGATGAATGTTGCCCTCGACGAGTTGTTGATGGACCAAGTCGAATCAGGGAAACGTGGCCCTACCCTGCGCATCTGGGAGTGGGAAGACCGCGCGACCGTAATCGGTTCCTACCAGTCGTACGTTAACGAGCTCAACCCAGATGGCGTGGAAAAGCACGACATTCAGGTGGTGCGTCGAATGTCTGGTGGTGGCGCGATGTTCATGGAGGGTGGAAACTGTATTACCTATTCCCTCTACGTGCCAGAAAAGCTCGTCGCGGGATTGTCCTACACCGACTCCTACGAATTCTTGGACCGCTGGGTTATCGCAGCCCTTGCCGAACACGGTGTCAACGCTTGGTACGTGCCCATCAACGACATCACTTCGGATGGCGGCAAGATCGGCGGTGCAGCTCAGAAGCGCAAGGGAAAAACTGTTTTGCACCACGTGACCATGAGCTACGACATCGACGCCGACAAGATGACCGAAGTACTGCGTATTGGCAAAGCCAAGATTGCTGACAAGGGTCTGCGCTCTGCAAAGAAGCGCGTGGATCCGCTTCGTCGACAGACTGGTGCCTCGCGCGAAGAAATCATTAACACGCTGATCAAGACTTTCAGCGCACGCTATGGCGCCCAGCCTGCCGAGCTTTTGCAGCAAGATATGGATGCCGCGCAGGAACTCGTCGATAAGAAGTACTCAACGCACGCTTGGACGCATCGAGTACCTTAACTTTTAGCCCTTAACCTGCGGACCAACCGCCGTCGGAAGGCATGATAACGCCATTGAAGTTCTCTGCGGCATCAGAGAGCAGGAAAACGATGCCAGTGGCAACGCTTTCTGGGGTCGCATTGACAACGGCGGAATCGTGGACTGGCTTGAGGGCATCGAGACCGTGCTCTGGGTTGATCTGTGAGCCATCAATTGAATCCATGATGTTGGTGGCCACGCCTCCTGGGGCAACCAAGTTCGTGCGAATCCCCTGCTTGGCGTACATGTAGGCAGCATTTTTGGTCAGGCCTACGAGGCCGTGCTTGGACGAAGTGTATGCTGCACCTGCAGCGGCGCCACGGAGGGAGGCCGCGGAACCGACGTTGACGATGGCACCTTTGCCAGCTTCCAGCATGTGTGGCACGCAAGCGCGCATCAGCTTGAAGGGAGCGGTGAGGTTAATGCGGATAACGCGGTCCCATATCTCGTCCGAGGTGTATGCGACACCGTCGAACTGATCCATGACGCCTGCGTTGTTCACAAGTCCGATGCGCTCGCCTGCTGCGGTAGCCGTTTCGACAAGCTTTGCGACGATTGCGTCGTCGGAAATGTCACCGATGACGGCGGTTGCTTGGCCTCCAGCGTTGGTGATTTCTTCGGCGACATCGTTACCGGAGGTATGGAGATCCGCCACGATGACATGGGCTCCGCGTTCCGCCAGCTGCAATGCCGTGGAGCGTCCGATTCCCGAGCCACCACCAGTAACAATGATTGCTTGTCCTGCAAAATCCTTCTCTGACATAATCTGTCCTTATTTTGAGATTGGCTCCTTACATAAACCAGCCTATTGGGAAAGAGGATCAGATTGTGTGGGTTGTGCTCTAAATCAACATGAACGGAACCACCATGATCTTGAAAATCAACGCGATCGCAAAAGTCGTGGAATAACCGGCCATAATTCGATTGTCATTAGAATTCTGCAGGGCATATTCAAGGACTGCAGGCTGACCCAGCTAGCCAGCGACGGCACCGTTCGCCCGGGTCTCCGATTGACCCGCCCAGTACGCCATGAGCAGCAGCGATCCACAACCGACTAGGGCGATGATTGCGGCGAGAAGAATCGTCGTCAAGCCTTGCAATGAGAACGCCGTGGATGCGAACGCCGGACCGGATGCGGTGCCCACCGCGGCCAAAAAGAGCATGAGGCCGAACTGGCGCAGCGCGTAGTTCGCTGAGCGTGGTAGCTGCCACGCGATGCGACCGGTGCGGTTGAGGGCGCCGAGGATCAACCCTGAAATCAGGGGGCCACCCGCGGCGCCGATGAGGAAGCTGGTTCCGCCAGGGAGCGGGAACGGGATGGCCGCCAGAATGAAGCCGAAGACGAGGCCACCTGCGGCAGCTACCCAGTCGAGCTGATTGGCCACCTGGACGGAATCGCCGAGATACTGCTCAAGACGGGTGACGTTGGCGGTAGGCACGACGACTTCGATCACGTCTCCGGACGCAATGTGGAGATCATCGGTTGCAAGCAGCTCGTCGTCTCCGCGGCGCACCCGAAGGGTCTGCGCGCCGAACTTCTCGTACAGCGGGAGATTGCCCAACTCGTTGCCCGCGATGTCCTGATTCGACACACTGAAACGCTGAATTGTCATGTGCGGGATCCGGCGAGACAATTCGGGGAGCTTTCGACCGATGGTTTTGATTACTTGGTCGCGCACTCCCCTGGTGGTCATCATGAATACGGAATCACCGGGCTCAAGTGTGAAGTCAGAATCTAGGATGACCGTCTTTCCATTGCGACTCAACACGCCCGCGGTGATTTGGTTTGGGAATTTTTCGTCAAGTTCATCGGAAGTCACCGTTTTCTCCACCGCAATGCGCACGCCCCGCAGCTCGCTTTCGGCGGAACGGTCTTCATCCTTGGGTGCCTTCCAGTTCCTCGTGATGGTTGCCGCTACCAGCAAGATAGCCACGATCACTCCGGTGGGATAACCAATGGAATATCCAACCGCAGGCAGGTCGGAGCCGGTTTGCTGCTGCGCCAGCGAGAGGGAAGGAGTCGAAGTCAACGCTCCCGCGAACGCACCGACGGAAACCTCGCGGGCAATCCCGAGCAATCCGCCGACACCGACGGCCGCGAGGGCACCAAGCACGATTGAAACGAGCGACATCATCATCAGCCCAAATTGCGAACGGATGTTCTTAAAGAAGGTCTCGCCTGCTTCGAGGCCAACCATGTAGACGAACAAACCCAGACCGAGATCTTGGAGAATAGACAATTGGTCTGCAGGCAGCTCAACGAAAGCACCAACTGCAAGGCCGACAAACAGCGCGCCGGCCGCACCAAACTTGATCGGGCCAAATGGGATCGCACCGAATGCCGCACCCGCAGCGATGACTATAAAAATGGTCAGCAAAACGTTCTCTTGCAAAAATTCGATCACAAGAAAAACTTTATATGGTTCGCGATTTTTGAGCAGCGCTGGGGTATGCGTTTCTATGAATGGTTGGCAGGGGCTTTCGTCGCTAAGCGAAAATGATCGTGCCTTGACCTGCCTGTTTAACCTGCCTGCCAGCCACCGTCGACCGGGATGATCGCTCCATTGATGTAGCTTGCCTCATCTGAGAGGAGGAATGCGATGACGCTGGCCAGCTCTTCGGGCTCCGCAGTGCGGATTGACGCCTGGTGAACTGGGGAGATTGCGTCCATGCCTTCGTCCGGGTTGATCGAAAGCGGATCGAAACCGCTGGCTAGGTGGGTGGACACACTGCCCGGGCCGATAAGGTTCGTGCGCACACCCTTCTTTGCGTAGGTGTACGCGGTGTTCTTGGCCAAGCCAACGAGACCATGCTTTGACATCGTATCGGCGACGCCGGAGGCACCACCACGGAAGGAAGCCTCGGCACCAACGATGACGATTGCCCCCTTTTTCGCCTTGATCATGTGAGGCAAGACTTCCCGCACCATATGAAAGGGAGCGAACAGGTTAATGTCGAAGGAGCGATTAACCACCTCATCAGATACTGAGGCAGCACCCTGGAAATGATCCATGACGCCCGCGTTGTTGACGAGGTCGAGCAGCCCGCCTTGATCGACGGCCCGTTCGACGGTGGCGCGAATGATTCCCGGATCAGTCAGGTCACCGCGCACTGCGGTTCCGGAGCCACCTTGGGCCCGAATTTCGTCAATGAGATCTTCGACAGAATCGTTCTTATCAACCCCGACGATGTGGGCTCCGCGCGCTGCAAGCAATAGTGCGGCGGCACGACCGATGCCGGATGCGGCTCCAGTCACGATGATTGTGTGGCCTGAAAAATCGCTCATACCTCTCAGAATAGGCAAACTCAATGGTTTCCGCAGAAAACGCAGATGTGAAAAAGTTAACGAGTTCTGTGGCTCACGCTAGTTTTCCAGCCGAAATGACATCGGTGTGACATTATTAACTCAACTTTATTGGTAATACCAGTGACGCGGGTTGATGAATCCAGGTTAAATGGAGAACAGATACAGCAACTGCTGTATGCGCACAAACTAGAACTGAGGAGCACCCCATGAACGTTGCCTCGACCTGGCAGCATCGCCCCGCAAATGCAAGCGCAGAAATCACCCCAGAAACCGCTAACCAGATTCACGCCTGGTGGCGCGCGGCCAACTACCTCTCCGTTGGCCAAATCTACCTTCTGGATAACCCACTTCTTCGCGAGCCACTGAATCGCGATCATGTGAAGCGCCGCCTTCTCGGCCACTGGGGCACCACGCCTGGCCTGAACTTCATTTATGCACACGCAAACCGTGCCATTAAGGAACGCGAACTCAGCGCAATGTACGTCACTGGCCCTGGTCACGGTGGCCCAGGCATTGTGGCAAACACATACCTCGAGGGCACCTACTCTGAGGTGTACCCAAATGTGCCGGAGAATGAAACCGGCATGAAGCAGTTGTTCAAGCAGTTCTCCTTCCCAGGTGGCATCCCATCCCACGCCGCACCGGAGACCCCAGGTTCCATCCATGAGGGTGGCGAGCTCGGCTACGCGTTGTCCCACGCATACGGCGCGGCCTTCGACAACAAGGACCTTTTGGTTGTCACCGTGATCGGCGACGGCGAGGCCGAAACCGGCCCACTGGCCACCTCGTGGCACGGCAATAAGTTCGTGAACGCAAACCAAGATGGCGTTGTGCTGCCAATTCTGCACCTCAACGGCTACAAGATTGCTAACCCAACCGTGCTGGCACGCATCTCCGACGAGGAACTCGAAGCCCTCATGGTCGGCTACGGACACAAGCCACACGTTTTTGTTGCCGGCTTCGATGACGAATCCCCTGAGTCCTACCACACCCGTTTCGCGGCAGTTCTCGACGATTGCCTCGACGAAATCGCCGACATCAAGGCAGCAGCAGCTCAGGCAGATGCCGACGGCGTCGACTTCGAGCGTCCGATGTGGCCAATGATTGTCATGCGCACTCCAAAAGGCTGGACGGGTCCGAAGGAAATCGACGGCAAGGTCACCGAGAACTCCTGGCGTTCGCACCAGGTACCTCTGGCTAATGCCCGCGACACCGATGAGCACCTTCAGAACTTGGAGGATTGGCTCAAGTCCTACAAGCCAGAAGAACTTTTCGACGAGGACGGCAAACTCTTGCCTGAAATCGCTTCGCTGGCTCCAACTGGCGAACTCCGCATGTCTGCGAACCCAATCACCAACGGTGGCGTGGTGCTGCGAGATCTGAATCTGCCGGACTGGCGCGATTATGCCATCGATGTGGAAACTCCTGGGGCACCAGTGACCGAGGCTACCCGCCAGCTGGGCACCTACTTCCGCGACGTAATCAAGCTCAACCCTGACAACTTCCGCATTTTCGGCCCTGACGAGACTGCTTCTAACAGGCTGCAGAATGTTTACGAGGTAACCGACAAGCAGTGGAACGCTGACCTGTACGAATCGGATAAGGATGATCCACTCGCCCGCGCGGGACGCGTTGTTGAGATGCTGTCCGAGCACCAGTGCCAGGGTTGGCTGGAGGGCTACCTCCTGACCGGCCGCCACGGAATGATGAACTCTTACGAGGCCTTCATCCACATTGTTGACTCGATGGTCAACCAGCACGCGAAGTGGCTCAAGGTCACCAACGAGTTGCCATGGCGCCAGCCAATTGCATCCCTGAACTACCTCCTGTCCTCTCACGTGTGGCGCCAGGACCACAACGGTTTCTCCCACCAGGACCCAGGCTTCATCGACCACGTAGTGAACAAGAAGGCCGAAGTTGTTCGCGTCTACCTTCCTTGCGATACCAACACCCTGCTGTCCACGTTCGACCACTGCCTGCGCTCGCGCCAGTACGTCAACGTAGTTGTTGCAGGTAAGCAGCCTAACCCGAACTGGTTGAGCAAGGACGAGGCTTTGAAGCACTGCACCCGTGGCCTTGGTGTGTGGCACTTCGCAGGCACCGAAGTTGAGGGCGAAGACCCAGATGTTGTGCTCGCTTGCGCTGGTGACGTTCCAACCCTGGAGACAATGGCTGCAGCAAAGATGTTGCGCGAGGCTATTCCAGAGTTGAAGGTTCGCGTGGTCAACGTCGTCGACCTGATGCGCCTTCAGGATGAGAAGGAGCACCCACACGGACTTTCGGACCGTGACTTTGATACCTACTTCACCACCGACAAGCCAGTCATCTTTGCATACCACGGTTACCCATGGCTGATTCACCGCCTGACTTACCGCCGCAATGGCCACAAGAACATCCACGTTCGTGGCTTCAAGGAAGAAGGCACCACCACTACCCCATTCGACATGGTGATGCGCAATGATCTGGACCGTTTCCACTTGGTCATGGATGTCATTGATCGTGTTCCTTCGTTGGGTTCCAAGTACGCAAACCTGCGTCAGTACATGGAGGATGCTCGAATTTCCGCCCGCTCTTATGCGTTTGAGAATGGCGAGGACGTTCCTTCGATTGCTAACTGGACTTGGTCCGACAAGGCTTCCGACTCTGATGAGCAGGATGCCGTTCTGGCAACAGGTGGCGACAACGAGTAGTTCACGCTCGTGAGCCTTGGATGAGGTTTCACAACGACGGGTAGACCCAGTTTGGCCAGGCCAAATTGGGTCTTTCGTTTGTAGGGGTTGAGATATTAGGGCTACCACTATGCCATGCTCCATGCGCCTGTTTTATCTGGCGGAGGGTAAAGCAGTGGATCTTGGGTTGGACGGTTTTCCGCATCGAAGTCTGGGTACCGTTCTCTCGCACGTCGGCGCAACTTTTGCCCGGGTGCTTGTTCATGCTGGTAGGTGGTGTTCGGCCTCATCGGCGAACCGTCTGCTGGCATGACGCCCGTTTCCCAGGTGGAAAGATCGCGATCGATGTAGCCCTTGTTGTCTGCGCCATCGCGATTGTCGTTGTTACATCTATGATGTTCTCGACATAACAGGACTAAGTTCTCTATGTCAGTCAAGCCACCCTGTATATAGGCCAGTATGTGGTGGGCTTCCAGCTCCGTCATCGGCCTCGTGCACCCTAGCCATGCGCATACAGCTTGCATTGCCAGCATGATGATTCTTAGCTCGAAATTGGAGAGCCTTGTTCGACCTGCCGAGAGTGGAACTCCTGTAACTGAATCAAGCTGCAGAACGAAGTCACTTCCGGTCATTCCCAATCGAAGAATGTCAAAGCAATCAAGGTCGACCCCGGTGTTCGTGCAGAATCGGGTAGTCCAATCGGCGCCAGCAAGATCATCAACAGTCATGGCGATGACAACCGACCCAATTCCTTTGTTCTTCGCAACCATATCCTGGTTGAACGATCTGACAATGACCGCGAATTGGTCTGCCAATCGCTGGCTTTTGGTGCGTTTGTCGTCGCTCGAATCTCTATTGGTATTACTCCCTGGTGCAAGACCTGGGGCCAAGGCGGCTTTCAATGCGGCAGCTTCAGCGCCGGCAAGCTTGCCGTTGATGGTGACTACACCGTCAGCATCCGGCTCACTCACGTGAAAGCTTCGCCTCTTGAAACCAGCAAGCGGATCCTTTTGTCCCGAGTAGTCTTTCCCTTTTCGGTTGGCACGGCGCACCATGTCCTCGACGAGCTTTTTCAGTTCAGAAGTACTTCGTGTTTTTGCCGCTTCCATGGCCTGCGCATGTATTTCAGCACGACCAGGATCAGAATGCTCATTCAGATCTTTGAGAGCGCGCTCGATAATGCGCTGCTTCTCCGCCGAAATCTTGTTCTTCGCCGCATCCCGTCGAGCCTTCTCTTGGGCCTTCTTTTCCCGTTCAGCACGCTTGCGCGCCTCTTCTTTCTGCTTCTCTTCATCTTCGGGATTGAGATTTGGTTCCGGCTTTGGCTCCTGTGTCTTACCAAAGAGCGCTTGTCCCCTTTGTAGACGCGCAAATGCCTCCGCCCGAGAGAGCCCCATTCTTTCGGTGAAATATTCGACTGGATAGTTAGCCCCCACAAGCTGACCAGCACCGTCACGCTCCCCAATAAAAGCAACCGACGCATCAATGGTTGCCTTGAGGTTAAAAGCCTCTTCAAGCTTCTCCATGTCCTCATGAACAGCCAAAAAGGACTGGTTTTCCGGGAGCATCATGACCGTACTCAGCGCTTCCATTGCCTCTGAGATTTGCCGCACTAAGTCCTTGATTTCCATTGCCATGAGACCCCCTGCCATTTCAGATTTAGAACTTTTGTTCTATTTCGATACCTTGATTATACATGTCCTGAGGACGGATACAAGGGCTAAATGGAACTTTTTAGAACATTCTTTCTAATTTTTTGAATGAGCTCCACTCGCCGTGCGGATCCACTCCAAATATGCAAAAATGCCAATGCACGACTTTTTACTCGGGGGAGGAATATGAAAAGCCGTAGTTTAGCGACCATCCTTGCTTGCGCGATTGTAATTGCAGGATGCTCGCCACCTCAGAATTCGGCGATGACTGCGGAGCCAAGTACGTCGCTTATCGACGATTCCACTGCTGCTTCCAGCACCTCGCAGGAGTCGGCCGGACACGCATTTCACTTTCAAAGCGGCGTACTACCTATCGGAGACTTCAATCCCGAAGAGGTGTACCCCAACGTGTTTAATCCGTGTGAAGAAATATCGGCCGAAGAGTTCGCGGCTATTGGATATGAGGTGCGCGGAGAAACACAATCCAGAGGGGAAGGAAGCCTTCTAAGTTGTGGGATTCGTCCGTTGAGCCAAGACGACAAGCTCTCGATAACGGTCTCAGGAAATTTAGCTCCATTCGAGCAAATCAAATCTCAAGGCGAGCTCATTCTTGACTATTCAAGTGAAATTTTGCCTGAGATCTTTCACTATCGAACAGAATTGGATAATCCGACGACTTGTCGCGCAGCGATCTCCACGTCCAGAGGAATTTTTTCAGTGGACGTCGATCAAGGAATAAGTGCTTCCAATTTCGAAGATGTTTGCCGAACTGGCACCGAGTTGTTAGAGCACTTCTACAAAATATCCGTTTAGATCAAGCATCCGTTTACCAACGAAAACTGGGGACATGTACATTAATTCTGTTGACATTCTAGCTGCTATCGACAAATTAACCGGCACTTTTCAGGATATTCAATCCAGCTCGATCCAAAATACAAACCTCGTAAATCCAACCTTCTCCACCGTCTCCGGCCTCGACGACGCTGGGCTCACCCACTCGACCATCCTGGACAAGGATGCCATCGCATCTCAGAAGGCTTTCGCAGATCGGTTCGCCAACGCCTCGAACACTCTAAGCACAAATCTCGCCGACTTCATCGATGGCGACCAAGCGATCGCCGGAACTTTGTCCAGCCTCGGCGTGAAGCATCCAATTGGCGACAAGTTGAGCAGCCTGCGCTCTTCTGGCCCGGCAAGGAACACTGATACCCTGCCGTTTCACGCATCTTTGCCAATGGTTGCACGCCCTTCGTCGTTAATTGCTCTCTGCGGTCAATTCGCAGCGACGAACTTCGCAATACCTGCTGGCATGACCACCGATTGGACCAGTCTTGCCAGCACGATCACGGCCGCTGCGGCGAGCCTCGACGGTGTACTTGCAGATCTTCATTCCTCGGCAGAAACCGATGCGATTTCCCAGGCCATCGCCAATATTACGACGCTTCGGAATACTGGTTTGGCTTTCGCAAGCAATGCTTCGCTGATGGCGGGTCACACGACTGGACTCGGCACGGGAAGCCTCGGTTTGGGCCAGCAGACCGCGTCGGTCGGCGCCACGTATCAAGCGCTGATGGTGGTCAGGCCTGATGCCGCGGCCTTATTAGAGCAGACCTATCTCAACGCTTTTCCCGGTATGGCCACTGCGGCTCTCGCACCGTCGATCCCAGCGATAAGCCAGCTCTTGCCCGGTATGAATGACCCGAGCGGAGCATCGGCGCAGATCGGCGGCGCAGCGCAGCGCGTCCCCGAGCCTGCCGAGCTGCCGCTTCCTCCATCGGTCGCTGCGGCAATGAACGAGATGGGCTACTCCACGGCGGCTCGCATGAGCAATCCACAATCGCTTGCCGACGAGTTCCTGCGCACCGGCCCGGAGCAGCTGGAACAAGTACTTGCTGGCCAGGCCCCGACTACCACGGCAACCACGGGCGTCGCAATGCCACCGACTCTCAATCCTGGCGGTCAGGGCCTGCCAGGAGCCTTGCCTAATGCTTCGGGTGCGACAAATCCTGCTGCTTCAATGACGGGTGCTTCAGCTTTTCCGGGCACACTTCCCCAGGGAGCCAGCAATTCAGCGGGCCCGGCTGCATCGATGGCGCGAGGCCAAGGCATGCAGCCCTTCGGCAACTTGGGCCAAGCATCTAGTCCATTCGGCGCAGGGAACGGGGCCAACTCGGCTTCACGGTCCAACCCAATCGGGCGAGGACTCGGAGCGGTAGCTAATAGGGCTCCGAATTCCGCAATCCGCGGGTCCGGAACCAATTCTTCCGGAGCCAATTCTTCTGGGCCCCACGGCGCGTTCGGCACCCCGCGGCCAGGCTTTTTCGGATCCCCTTCTACTGCCTTTGGGTCTGGGCATGCCCCCGGCAATGGCAGCAATACCGGCCAGTTCAGCAATGTAAACAACCCACATGCAGGTCCGGGCAACGGTTCTCCAGGGGCATCAGCCCACAGCAATCACCCGAGCAATCACACCACCAACCAACACACCAACCAAAACAGTCGCGGCATGGTCCCTGCAGGCATGGCGCAAGCAGGTCGAAACGGGGGCGGCCCGAAATCAACTGCCGGGGCGGTGAAAAAGGTCACCAGTGCAGTCGAACGAGAGGGCAATCTGAAAGCTCTCCTCGGGCCAGGTCCTGAAGTAGTCCCAGGCGTCATTGGGGCGTGGGTGCGAGAACCCAAGCGATAGAAAGCTACGCAGGCCTCCACTCAAGCAGGCGCCCGTTTTCCCCATCTTCGAGGATCCAGATGGAACCGTCCGGCGCTTCCTCGAGGGCCCGGATACGATTGCTCATGTCCCATTCTTCAATGAACGAAGCCTGATCACCATCTAGTTGTACTCGGACAATCTTCTCACCCGACAGCCCTCCGAGAAATGCGTTGCCCGTGTACTCGTCGAAAAGCTGCCCCTTGTAAATCATCAAGTTACCTGGCGAAATTGATGGCACCCAATACTCAGCGGGCGCAACATAGCCGTCTCCCTGCTGGTGGTCAGGTATTCTGCTGCCGTCATAGTGCCTGCCCATCGAGGCCTCAGGCCATCCGTAGTTCTCCCCTTCTACGAGGTGGTTGAGCTCGTCACCGCCCCTCGGCCCCATTTCGGAAACCCAGAGTTCGCCGCGCTGGTCGGTATCTATACCCAGCGGATTGCGGTGGCCCATTGAGTAGATCTCGTCGGATCGGCCACCTTGGCCCGCGAATGGATTACCCGGTGCGGGCTCTCCGTCGAGCGTTAGCCGCAGGACCTTGCCCAAATTTGACTGAATGTCCTGTGCGGGATCGAACGCTTGACGGTCGCCAGAGGTGACAAATAAGTAGTCATCCTGGATCAGCATGCGAAGTGCGAAGTGCCCGTCGTGCTCCGATGGTGTCTGCTGCCAGATTTCTTCAAACTCTTCCAGCGAGCCAGCTTCGGTATTCAGTTTCCCCCTCCCGATGACTCCCTGCGGGCCCTGCGCGGTGTCACGCACCCAACTGAGATATACGGTGCCGTCATTTTCAAAGGTCGGGCCGGCAAGAATATCGTGCATGCCCGCCTGGCCTTCACTATAAACCTCGGGAGTATTGGCAATTTCCACTGTGTTATCAGTGTTTAAGTCCATCATCTGCAAGGCGCCACCGCGCTCGGTGACAAGCAAATAGTCGGTCCCGGGGAGGAATTCGAGTGCCCAGCCAGCATCGAATCTGCCGTGTTCGGTGGCATCACTGGGAATGCTTAACGACGACCCCACCGCGGAACCAGAAGAACCCGAAGAATCCTCGGAACCAGAAGATCCCGAAGAACTTCCCCTGCTTGCGCTCGAATCCGTTTCAGAACAAGAAGCCAAAAAAAGTGAAGCAACAACAAATGATCCAACTACAGCTTTTTTCATACCTTCCAGCTTAGAAGCGGGTGCGCAGCCTCGTGCTTTGTTAGTCTCAATCTCGGTCAACCGTTATTGTCTTGTCACATTGCGCTGCTTCTGCAGCATTATTCGAATTGAGCGATCTTTGAACCGAACCTTCCTGGCATGCGCCGTCACGGCCAGCCTTGCCGCAACATTATTCTCCCCAGCCCTAGCAACCGCGCAAAGCAGTTCGAGTGGCTCAAGCAGCCAGAACACCCCAAGCACCCCAAGTACTCCCACAAAATGGGCGGACTCCATCTCCGAGGAGCTAACGGTAGTTCTCGTCGGGGACCTCCTGGGCAAGGGAATTTCCGACAACGCGGGGTTCTACTCTGGCGACCTGGGAATCATGACCGACTTAGGCCCAGGTGACGAATTCGTTATCATTTTTGGTGATTCGTTCCGCGGCTACAGCCTCGGCGATGGCGAGTGGATGAGCCCGGTTGGCGTGGTCGCGCGCATGGGGGCAGACGGAAAAATCGAGATTCTGCGCCCGCTGAATCGCGACGAACAAGTACAACAACTCCTCAATTACACGCACAATGACCGGGGACTGACTCACCTTCCGTCCGACATCATCACCATCGATGACACGATGTACATGCAGACAATGGCCAACGAAGGTGTCGGCAATGTGTTGTACACCGAAATCTGGCAGTCAACCGACTCCGGCGCAACGTGGACCTCAGTCGCTCGCACTCCCCGCACCTATCTCAACGGCATGGGTAATCTCATCTCCTGGGAGCAGGGTCCAGACGGATATATCTATGTGGTGAGCTCGGAGTTCCAGCGCAAGGATCCGGTCTATCTTTCGCGCTTCCAAGTCGAAAACATCGCCGACCGCACAAAGTGGGAGGTCTACGACCCGCAGACCGACCAGTGGGGCAAGTCCGGCTCTCCGATCCTCGACCAAAATGTTGCGGCGGGCGAAATGAACCTCCGCTACATCCAGGGCCATTGGGTACTGGCGATGTTCAACCGCGAGACCATGGCCATTGAAATCCGTATATCCGAAGACATCGCCCGCGATTGGAACGAGATTACTCCCGCGAACGTTGTCATTTCGGGCACCGGCGGGTGGGCAGCGGAACAAACCCCGTCCAATTTCACTCAGCTTTATGGGGGCTACATCACCCCAACTTCCACACTGGACAACATGGATATCGTTGTTTCTCAATGGAATACCAGCGACAACTCTAGGTACAACTCCACCCAGTTCAACATTAAAGGTCTAGGCACCTTCTTCGGTATCGACACCACTGCGCCACAATCGCGCACCTTCACGCTGCAACAGCAGCCACAGGCCACGGGCAACCAGTCGGATATCCAGGTCACTGAGGTGCCAGTCGATCCAGATGTTCAGCAAACTTTGACTCAGGACATGCTCCTCGAGGACGGTGGCAAGACCGAGATCATCCCGCTGGAGCCATAACACCAAGAGCAAAGACAAAGATGCTTGACGACGAGATGTAGTCCCCCGAAACTTTCATCCAAGAGATACTCTGAGGAGATGGCGATGATCCGAATTAGCACCGCAGCCCATCTCCTTGGAGTTTCCGACGACACCGTCCGGAGGTGGATTTCTCAAGGAAAACTGGAAGCACATAAAGATGCCTCCGGACGTACAGCCGTCGAAGGCGCGCAATTGGTGAAAATTGGCCAAGAGATCGCAGCAGAAAAGGACCTCGACTCCTTAGACCAGGGCGCACAGAATCGTTCCGCCCGCAATCATCTCACCGGTCTGGTCACAAAAGTGACATCGGACAAAGTTATGAGCCAAGTCGAATTGTTATGTGGACCTTTTCGGATCGTGTCGCTGATTTCCACGGAAGCAGTCGAGGAACTTGGCCTCGAAGTGGGCTCGATGGCCACGGCCGTAATCAAGTCCACAAACGTCACAATTGAGGGTGTTTAAGCCTCAAAGAAAAGCACCTTCACCGAACCGTAATCAGACCGAAACAATCCCCTTGAAATGCACAATTTGTGCAGTTCAAGGGGATTTTTCCATAACGAAACAAACGGCTTCCAAACCGCGCTAAACCAACAATGTTAAGTTCGCTACAAAAACGTTGCACTACTAAAAAGTATCGCTAGAATAAGAGGTGAGCCCAAGAGATGGGACAACGAAAGAAAACCCCCGAAAGGAAGGCGTCAAAATGACCGCCCCAACCGCACCAAATACCTCTTACAACACCGCTAGCAACTCGGCCGAACAGGCAAACTGGAAGACATGGCCAGACTGGGTCAACCTGGTGCTCGGCGCTTACCTCCTGTTTGCAGCACTGTGGACTACAGGCCCCACGGGCTGGGGAGCTTGGCCCGTCACCATGGGTATCGTGGTCGCAGCCGTAGCCCTCTGGGCACTGGCAACTGCTAGCTCCCCTGCTTCTGAATGGGTCCAGATCATCGCTGGTGCAATCGCATTCCTCGCACCTTGGTTCGGAGGCTTCGCCACTTACACTGGCGCAGCGTGGACGATGTGGATCGTCGGTGCAGCAGTAGTTGTCTTCGGAATCGTCGGACTGGTTCAGTCTCCTGCTAAGAAGGCAGACTTATAAAACCTTGTAAACCGAAGCTCGAAGTCGAACGAAAAGTCGGCCCAACAAGTGGCCGGCTTTTTGCACCCCTAGCGCGCTGCTAGGATTGCATTCTATACAGAAACTAGAAGAGACGATGAGTGTGAAAACCGAGACGAAGAAGCCGACGGCTAGGCAGGCTGCAAGCCGCAATGCTACCGATGAAAAGATCGCGGCATCCACGCTCGCCATCGCGCGTGAACACGGGTTGTCGGCAGTCACCATCGACTCGGTAGCTGCCCACTCCGGTGTTGCCAAAACCACGATTTATCGGCGGTATAACGACCGCATGGATATGATCATTGGCGTTTCCAACCAGGTGTCATTCGAGTTTTCTCATGACATGCCAGCATCTCGCGAGGGCATCGTTGAGCTGTACCGAAAAATCAAAGATTATTTGGAGAACCAAATCGGCATCAGGCTCATCGGCAGCCTGATGGCCAGCTCCGATGAGGATTTGGCACGGTGGCGCCAACGCGTCGTAGCTCCGCTCCAGGAAGAATTCGATCGCTACTTCCAGGAAGCCATCGATTGCGGAATAGTTCGCAAAGACGCAGACCGTGGACTGATGTCATCGATGGCTATTGGCGGAATGCTATTGCAATACACCACTGAAGGAGCAATCCCCGACGATTACCCAGAGAAGGTTGTCAATATCTTGTGGCCACTAGTCAAAAACCCGGACCAAGACTAACCCAAGACCTGCGAGCTCCATTGCTCGCCGGTCTTGTCATAATGAATGCGGGTAGCGTTGTAGCCACCGCCTCCCTGCCAAAACTCCACGTGGGATGGGCGCACGGTCCAGACCTGGAATCCGCCCTCAGAGCCTTCTGGCATTGGAGCCAATTGTGCTTCTCCCCTGATGCGCACCGCGCGCAACAATGGCTGCCAATAAAAGCTCAGCGCTGCGACTTGGTTTTCTTCCAGCTGCTCTGATTTCATCGACGCAGAGCCGGTTCCAAAGCTGAAGCCATTCTCGTCCACGCCCATGAGATTGACCACGCGTACATCAGGAAGTCCCGCCTTGTCCACTGTGGCAAGGTGCATCGCCCGTGCATCGCCAACCTGTTGCTCCACTGCAACCTCGAACCACGAGGCAAACAGCTCGCCTGGGTGCTCGGGCAGATCCGCTGTATCCAATGCCGGCGCGACCCCCGTCATTACTGGCGCTTTTTCAATTGTTTCTTTGCTAAGGAATTCCATAGTTTCCAACCTAACAAGGCTTGCTCGCTAACGCGTTCGCTTTTCGACGATTGCCTACGTCCTCACAGAATCGTCACTCGATTTGTCCGCAGGCCTCTTCGGGATCCGCATGTCTTTCAGGTTCGGGGCCTCGTCGACAAGCTTTTTTACTGTTGCGGGTAGTGCCGTCACCTTGTCCTGGGACGACTTCAGCAAGGTATTAACGGAATCCGTGACGTCGCCGACGAGCTCGCGGGCGGTCACTGCCCACGGCTCCAGCTTCAAAGATTCGCGGGAAGTGAGCTCGACCTCGACGTACTCAGCAAACTGATCAAAACTCTCTAGGATGCGATTCGCGCTGTCGTTGATCCGCTGGGCTGCTCGAGGATGCTGTAGTTTCTCCGCACGCGTGAGCTGCGCGCTCTCGCTTATCGCTGATTGGATCTGGCTCAAAATATCGCCCTGCTCGTGAATCCTCTCGCGCCGCGCTTGTCGGATTCCCTGAACATGTCCTTCCAAGTGCTCGTTTTCGTAGTCGGCTACGCGAGCGAGTTCTAGGACGAAATAGTTGTCTTGCAAGGCGATTCCCTGCGCGAGCAACTGCAGCCAAAACTGAATCTGTTCTACGGCGCTCTCATATGCACTGCCAAGTTTCGTGGTGTTCCTTGTTTTCTTGGCTATCCCGTCTCGCACGAGACCGAGTTGGGCAAGAGCATCTTCCTGGACTTTTTGCAGCCCAATTCCTACAACGGCGATCTTTGACCATGTGGTATCGGACACCGTCCCGGTGTTTTCATAAAGGCGCTGCGCTTCGATGAGAGCTGCCCGAATGGAATGGAAGCTGGTCAGCGAATCTACTTTCCGCTGTTCAATCAAATGGTCAATCTTCTCATCGATTGTTTCCAGGTATTCGGTGATCTCGTCAAGGGCAGCTTCGATGGCCTCTTGCGCAATCAAGGCAGCCGCGGCCGCGGGTGCCGCCGGGGTCAACAAGGTGGCCTTTTCAAACCCCAAGTGCTTGACAATGTCGCCGGCATTGCCTGCCACGCCAACGTCGCCCTTGCGCACCACACCACTGGAAACGTTGCGTCCCTTCATCTTCTTAACAACATCGAAGCTCTTTTTATCGAGCTTGAGCCAGCGACCACTTTGTTCCTGCAGCGACGAAGCTGCACCAAAAAGATTGCTGGCGCGCTTCATCGTCTGCTTTGACGGCTTCCGCATTTCAAAACCAGAGCCTTTTTCAAGCTCCGCTAAATCCGACTCAGCACCAAAAAGCAGCAGGCCTTCGTCACCTTCTACTACCTGAATCTTTGACCAGTCGACATCCTCGAGCTCCATTACAAAATCCTCCCATATTTGATCGCACTCACACTAGAGGCCACGGGTACGAATAATGGGACCGGGGCTGCGGCAAAAACGGCAACCGGACAATCCGCGACGCTCGGCGCTGCAGCGCGTCTACTTCCTCTTCAGAGAGTAGTTCTGCCAGCTCGGCAGGCACGTCGTCGAGAAGCGGCTCGACGGCATCCGCAAGCTCTTCGGGAATTGCTTCGCCTGCGAAATCCCAGACAACGGTGCGCAGCTTCGGGTCCATGTGAAAGCATAACCCCTGGTCAATGCCCCACACGTGGTCGCCCGCACCGAGCAGCACATGACCAGATTTGCGGTCAGTGTTGTTGGTCAGCAGGTCGAACACAGCCATGCGCAGCAGTTGCGGGTGGAGGTCTTCGCGCTCCTCGAAAAGTGGGAAATAGTGCCAGCCCTCGTGCTCAATGAAGAGCTGGAGCGAGCCCGCGCCAAAGGGCTCGATGTCACGGATTACTGTCGGCGGGACGATGTCCCATCCGAGATAATCGCTAAGCACAAAAGCGGCACGCTCGCGGCGATGCAGCCCGGGCGGGAAATCCATCAGCGGTTGCTCGCCGAGCGCGGGTTTGTACACGGCCCAGGCGTAGTCTTCGCCCAAGGTGACATCCAAAACATAGGCCGCGTTCGACGATTCTTGCAGCTGCGCCACCCAGCCGATCTCCCCGGTCTCAAGTAGGTTCAGCTCACGCTCGAAGGACATGTCAGTTTCCCAAAAGCTTATCTATGTCAAGCACCCCGGAGCTGGTATTGCGCTCAAGAACCTCAGTGCCACCTGCGCCGATGCGAGCGATGGTGATCGATGCCGGGTCAATCTGCACCTTCTGAAAACTATTCAGCGGCGCACCCTCAAGCCACGTCACCGCGGCCTTAATCGGGTCCGCATGGGAGAAGCACGCGACCACTTCGCCGGGGTGTTTCGCTGCTATACGACGAAGCCCTGCCGCCATCCGCTCCTGCATTTCCACAAAGCTTTCTCCGCCTGGAAAGCGAAACTCCTCGGGCGTTTGCTGCACTGTTTTCCATTCGGGTAGTTTGGCCAACTCGCTAAGCGCAGCCCCCGTCCAGGTGCCGAACTCGCACTCGATGAGGGCATCGTCGAGAAGCACGGGAACGCTATGCCTGCGAGCAAGCGGCAACGCAGTTTCCTGGGTGCGCTCCAGGGGCGATGAATATATTGCGTCGACGCGGTCAATTCGCGCCGCTACCTCGCCCGCCTGCTCCTGGCCTTTCTCCGAAAGGTGCAGGCCAGGTGCACGTCCGGGTAAGACTTGGCCGGTCGTGGGCGTGACACCATGGCGGACAAGCAGAATCAAAGTGTCCATGGCCCTACTGTAATGAACCGAGTAGCCTGGGGCCATGACTGATGCGCCAGCTATTGCAACACTCGGTGAACTCAAAGCGTCGGGCCATGTATACCGCCCGTTGCGCGAAGAACTGCGCGAGAATCTCTTGAGCAAACTCGCGGCAGGCGAGAATCCTTGGCCAGGTCTCCACGGGCTGGATAATACCGTAATCCCCCAGGTGGAACGTGCCATTATCGCAGGCCACGACATAGTTTTGCTCGGCGAGCGTGGCCAAGGCAAGACTCGCCTTTTGCGTGCGCTGCCCATGCTTCTCGACGAATGGACGCCCGCCATTCAGGGCTCCGAACTGCGCGAGCACCCTTACGCGCCGGTGCTCGATTCCACCCGCGAACTGATTGAAGAGCGCGGGGACGATCTGCGGATCGTTTGGATCAATCGCAGCTCTCGCTACTCGGAGAAATTGGCCACCCCGGATACTTCGGTGGCCGACCTGATCGGTGACGTCGACCCCATGCGCGTGGCCGAAGGCCGTCGCCTGGGCGATCCCGAAACCATTCACTACGGCCTGATTCCGCGTTCGAACCGTGGCATCGTGGCCATCAATGAGCTGCCGGATCTTGCCGAGCGCATCCAGGTAGCCATGCTGAACGTGATGGAAGAACGCGATATTCAGATCCGCGGCTACATGTTGCGCCTCTCCCTCGACGTGCTCGTGGTGGCCAGCGCGAACCCGGAAGATTACACCAACCGCGGCCGGATTATTACCCCGCTCAAGGACCGCTTCGGCGCCGAGATTCGCACGCACTACCCGCTGGAGCTCTCTGACGAGATCGCCGTGATTGAGCAGGAGGCCAACCTGGTCGCAGATGTACCACCGGTGCTCATTGAGATCCTGGCACGCTTTACCCGCGCGCTGCGCGAATCCCCTGCCGTCAACCAATCAGCCGGAGTCTCTGCCCGCTTCGCCATCGCTGGAGCCGAAACCGTGGCTGCGGCAGCCCGTCACCGTGGCGCCATCCGCGGCGAGGAGCACCCTGTCGCACGCCTCGTTGATTTGGAGGCCGCCGCCGAAGTGATGGGTGGCAAGGTGGAATTCGAGTCCGGTGAGGAAGGCCGCGAATGGGAAATTTTGGAGTACCTCCTGCGCACCTCCACCGCCGAAGCTGTGCGCCCGCGCGTGCGCCACATTGATTTCTCCCCGCTCATCGAGGCGCTAGACGGCACCACTACCGTATCTACCGGCGAGCGCGTCACCGCGGCCGAATTCTTAAGCAACCTCCCTGACCTCGGTGAATCCACGCTGTACGAGGACCTCGTCATAGCCTTCGACGCAAAAAACGAGGGCGAGCGCGCAGCAGCCATCGAGCTCGGATTTGAAACCCTCTACCTCTCTCGCAAGATCTCCAAGGATTCGGGCGAGGGCGAAACAATCTACGGCTAGTAGTAACCACAAAAGATTAGGACTTCCCATGGCCAACGCCCACAACAGTGGCAGGCGCCGCTACACCCGCTACACCGGCGGGCCCGATCCCCTAGCTCCCCCGGCCGATCTCTCAGGCGCTTTAAACGAGATCGCCGAGGATGTCATGGCAGGTTACTCCCCCGAACAGGCGCTGCGCGAATACCTGCGCCGCGCCGGCTACGACGACCTCATGGCCGAGATCTCCGAGCAGCGTCGCAATATCTTGAGTCGCTATAACTTCGGCCAAACGCTCCAAGATGTACAAAAGCTTCTCGACGAGGCCGTGTTGGCCGAACGCGGCCAACTTGCCCGCGACGTGATGATGGACGACACCGACCGCGCCCTGCGCGAAATGCAGCTGGACAACCTTCCGAACTCACCTGCGGCCGCCGTCAACGAGCTTTCTGAATACGACTGGCAGTCCACCGACGCCCGCGAAAAGTTCGACCAGATCAAAGACCTGCTCGGCCGTGAGTTCCTCGACCAGCGCTTTGCCGGCATGAAGCAAGCCCTCGAAAACGCCACCGACGAGGACCGCGCCGCCGTCAGCGAAATGATCCAGGACCTCAACAACCTGCTGGGAAAGCACCGCCGAGGCCAGGACTCCGAGCAAGATTTCCAGGACTTCATGGACAAGTGGGGCCACCAATTCCCCGAGAATCCGCAGAATATCGACGAGCTGATCTCCCAACTCGCCGAGCGCTCCGCCGCAGCCCAACGCCTGCTCAATTCCATGACCGAGGAACAGCGCCGCGAACTCATGGAGCTGTCCGCCCAGGCTTTCGGCTCCCAGGAACTGATGAATCAGCTCACTGAACTGGACATGAACCTGCGCGGGATCCGCCCCGATCTTGATTGGAACGGCGGCGAATCCTTCAATGGCGATCAGGGACTGGGCCTGGGCGACGGCACCGGCGCCATTCAGGACCTGGGTAATCTGGATCGGCTCTCCGAGCAGGTCGATCGAGCGAACCCCGCAGACATCGACCTCGATGAGCTTAAAAGAATGCTTGGCGACGAGGCCTCTGTCTCCGCCCAGCGCCTCGCCGAAATCGAACGGGCTCTGCGCGACAGCGGACTATTGCGCAAAAACCCGGACGGCAGCCTGCAACTTTCCCCGCAGGCAATGCGCAAGCTGGGTAAGTCACTGCTCCAAGATGCCTCCGATCAGCTGACGGCGCGCACCGGTCGCAATGAATCGCACCTTGCGGGGCAAGCCGGCGAGCCCACGGGTGCCTCGAAACCCTGGGAATTCGGTGACACCCAATCCTGGGACACCACCCGCACCATCACGAACGCAATCCAGCGCACCATCTCCGAGGGCGGGCGCACCGACAATGGCGTGGGAATTCACGTAAATGACATCGAGGTCGTGGAAACCGAGGCGCGCACCCGCTCAGCCGTTGTGCTCTTGGTAGATACCTCATTTTCCATGGCCGCCGAGGGTCGCTGGGTACCAATGAAGCGCACGGCGCTGGCCTTGCACCACTTGATCTCCACTCGCTTCCGTGGCGACGAGCTGGCGCTGATCAGCTTTGGGCGCTACGCCATGAACATGGACATCGAAGAGCTCACTGCCATGCCTCCCGTGCAGCAACAGGGCACCAACTTGCACCACGGTTTGCTATTGGCCGAGCAATTTTTCACCAAACACGCGAATATGCGCCCCAACCTGCTTATTGTCACCGACGGTGAGCCCACCGCTCACCTGGAGGAATGGGGCGAGGCCAGTTTCGAGTGGCCGACGCACCCCGTGACCTTAAATAAAACGGTGACGGCACTTGATCGCGTAACCAAGCGTGGCACCCGCACCACCTTCTTCCGCCTCGGTGATGATCCCGGTTTGGTCGCCTTCTTGAATGATTTGGCAGATCGTGTCGATGGCACCGTCGTGGCACCGGACCTCGATGAACTTGGCTCGGCCGTGGTTGGTGAGTACTTGCGTTTCCGGGGTCGCATGCAGTGAAGCTAGATTCCCCTCCGTTATCCTACGACCCTGCACGGGTGCATTCGCTGCCACGGACAAGTTGATGAACTGGGCGGTGCAGCGCTCAGTATTTCATGTTGCTGCCTCGAGCTCCCCATTGACCACAGGTGCAATCGTCGAGATGCGCATTGGAATCGGTAGGCTCTCAAAAAAATTTGGGTGCCGGGTTGTCGAACACATCCATGAAGCTGGGTTACGAAGTTTTACGTATGGCACGCTTCCGGGACACGTTGAACGTGGTATCGAGTCCTTTACCTTGAGTCAATCTGCAGACGGCACAATTACCTTCACTATCACCGCTTACTCGGAGCCTTCGACGTGGTGGTTGAAGGCGCTCAGGCCACTAATCGACTTAGTTCGGATCGTGCTGTTGAGATTTCGCTACCTTCCCTCTGTAGATTCTTAGTCATCCAGAGTGTGGTACGGGTGTTCTTCGGCTTCCTTCGCTCGCTTTCTGGTGCGGCGATCGTTGGCGAAGATCACCACGATGAACACCAGACCGCCGATCGCGGCGATGAGGAAGAAGATCAGCGAGACAGCCGGGTAGCCCAAAATTTGGGGCCCCGAATCAATCGACGACATCAAGGCGGCCGCAACGGTGATCGCCGCAAGCACCAGCCCCGCGGTGACGCGGTTGGCCACCTGGTGCATGGATTCCACTAATCGGTCTTCATCAATGCCGTTCACGTGGAAACTCAGCTCGCCGTCACTCAACGCATCCATAATGCGGTTCGCTCGGCGCGGGAGATGGGAAACAAAGTCTTTGGTTTCCATTGTGTGAGAGGCCACGCTGCCCGCGGAAATATGCAGACCAGACTCAGTCAGGATGTCGATGTTGTCCTTGATTGCATCGACCGGAGTGAAATTGGGATCAAGGGCTTGCACTGTCTCATCCAAGTTGAGCAGTGCTTTTCCGATCATGGTCATGTCGGTCGGTGTCCGCAGACCGAACTCACCACTAATTCGCGCCAGTTCGACCATCACGGTGCCAATCTGGAAATCGCTTCCCAACGAAAGCACGCTGGAAACGAAGTAGCCGACTTCGTTGCGAAACGCGTCAACGTCAAGTTCACCCGTGGAGTGGACCATTGTTGCCAACACGTCTGCGACTTGATCCCCGTCGCCCTCGCCAATCGAAATGAGCAGCCGAATCAGCTTGTTTCGGGCCTGCTTTGGAACGCGGGAAACCATGCCAAAATCCAGGATCGCCAGATGGTTATCGGGCGTAATAAATAGGTTTCCCGGGTGCGGGTCGGCATGAAGAAGCCCGTACCTAAACAAGGTATCTATGTAGAACCGAAACAGCGAGCTCGCAATCGCTGGTCCCCCAATGTCCTCGATAGTTGTGGGAGCGAGTTCGGTAATTTTGTACCCTTGGACGTAATCCATCGTCAGCACCCTCGACGTGCTGTACTCCGCGTAGGTTTTGGGAACGGTCAGAAGTTCGTAGTCTTCGACAAGTTCCACGAATTTGTCCTGGTTGGCGCGTTCCTTGCGGTAGTCAAGCTCGTCGTTAAGCGAGCGCCGAAACTGCTGCAACATCTCCACCGCGCCCAACCTTTGCCCGATCTTCGTGCGGGTATCAATGAGCTTTGCAACCTGCATGAGAACTTCCATGTCCTCTTTGACATCTTCACGCACAGTAGGGCGCAGCACCTTGACTACTACGTCCAGGCCCTCTTTCGTGCGCGCACGGTGCACCTGCCCGATCGAGGCTGCAGCCAGTGGTTTGTCGTCGAATTCGGCGAAGATTTCGTGCCCGTCGCCGCCCAAATCCTCCCGAATTGTCTTGTGCACAAGCTCGACTGGGACTTCTTGGACGTTGTCCTGCAAACGCGCCAAAGCATCCGCGTACTGCGGTGGCAAAATATCGTGGCGAGTAGACATCAGCTGACCCAACTTAATATAGGTCGGCCCCATTGCCTCGAGGTCGGCCGCAAGCTGTTCTGGCCCGTCGTTTGAAACTTCCTCGTCGTCTTTCGAGCGGTATTTCGCTGCCCTGTCCGGGTGCAAAAGAGCAGCTCCGCCATGTCGCACGATGAGTCTGACTAATTCCGCAATTCGCGACATCTTAGCTGGCATACGCTAATCCTACTGAACCCGATAGAATTGTTTGCCAGCTCATGAATACTCCACGCAAGCCCCGTCATCCTAAGAAAATCATCGAGGGCGAATACGACATTGATACTGGTACTGCCCGCATCATCGCCGACCCCAATCGCGATGGCTCCTATGTCCTAGAAATCAACGACGTCCCCTCCTCCCAAGTAATTCTCGGAGGCCCCCGCGTCCTCGTCTTCCCCTATATGAGGTGGATCGCGGCAGCCATCGAACCCATTATGAACGAACGCCCGCTAGCGGAGGTAATTCACCTCGGCGGCGCAGGCTGCGCGCTGCCGAGCTATTGCGTAGACAAGTGGCACGCCAGCCGCAACACTGTCGTAGAGATCGATGCGAAACTCGCTGAGCTCGTGCGATGGGCATTTTCGCTTAGCGACGATCTCCTCGTTGAAATCGGCGAGGCCCGCATGTTTACGCACTCTCTCGAACCTGGCTCCGTTGATATCGTGATCCGCGATGTTTTTGCTGGCCCTGATACCCCTCGCCACACCACCACCGTTGAGTTCTTCGAGGCGGTTCGCCGAAGCCTGACCCCAGGGGGCTTATATATAGCCAATAGTGGCGACGGCAAAGCCCTGCCCGGAACTCGCGAAGAACTTGCTGGCATGCTGGAAGTTTTCGACTATGTCGGTGCCATCGCCCCGAAGGAGTTACTTGCCGGGCGGTCCTACGGAAATGTCATTTTGTGGGGATCGGACCAGCCTCTCAATTACGTGGGTGAAGAAACACACCGCGACACCGGGTGGGCTCGAGAACTCGCCGCGGGGACTGCCCCGCGCCACGATCATTAACTTAGGTCCGTCAGTCTTTCTAGCCGAGGCTGCCACAGATAGGCATGCTGACCAGTAATTGTTTTGAAGTGGCCGGAGGTCACCTCGTCGAGGGCACCTATATATTCAGGGACCAGCGTGCGCGGGATGCGCAAGCCCACAGTCAGGTGCGGGACCCAACGCTCTCCCCTGCCTTCTGGGTTCAGCGCGCTGAGTTCGCGGGCCGCTGCTTCTAACTCTGGGTCGACCTCGAGGAGCCACGCGATAGTCTGTTTGCTCTTCGTACCAAAGACCACAACGCCAGCGCGCTGAAACATGGCAGGTAGGAGCGGAGGAAGAAGTTCTCGTGCTCGCTCCACCACGCAGTTTTCCATCTTTTTTGCAAAAGTGATGGTGATATGAGGTGTCTGATTCTGCTTCGGTAGTCCCCTTTTGTGCAGTTCATCAAACACCTCACGGACATAGGCCTCCTCGTTGTCGGGAAGGTGGAGCAAAATATTGTCGGGAGACATAAAAGTAAGTGTAGGCGTGCTACTTTTTGGCACGATGGGAACCATGGAAGTACTCATCCCAGAAGACTGCGGAAACGCTCCCCGAGTCAACATCGTCGGTCGCTTTGTTGCCAATTGGGCTGAAGGAAATACTGAAGCTATGTCGAAATGGCTTTCAACGGACGTCGTGTGGAATCCGGTTCCTGCCGAGGAATTAGTGGGTGTCGATGCCGTCTTGTCGCAGATTCCTGCAGAGCAACCTGAACGAGTGGACGTAAACACAATAATTACTCACGGCAGGCTTGCCTCCTGCGACGGCACCCTCACCTTTAAGGACTCAGTGCAACACTTTAGCCTGGTGTTCCGCTTCACCAGCGCATCGAAGAAAGCCCAGATTAAAACCGTCCGGGCATTTCTAGTTGCGGGGGCCGAGTGATCGTCGTGAAGCATGCGTTAAGGCCGGAGTCGGTGCTTCCTTCCGACTCCGGCCTTAACAAACTTATTAGCTGACCTGCATCTCTGGGATCTCGCCTTCGATGATCAGGTCCGCGGCGGTGAGCTCTGCGATCTCCTCTGCAGTCACGCCTGGGGCGCGCTCGACGAGGACGAGGCCGCGATCTTCCACATCGATCACCGCGAGGTCGGTGATGATGCGCTTGACTAGGCCCTTGCCGGTCAGTGGCAGGCTGCATTCCTTGACGATCTTCGGCTTGCCGTGCTTGTCCTGGTGAGTCATCAGGACAATGACGTGCTTCGCGCCGTGAACCAGGTCCATTGCGCCGCCTGGGCCCTTGACCATCTTGCCGGGAATCATCCAGTTGGCAATGTCGCCTTTTTCGGAGACTTCCATGGCACCGAGCATGGTCACGTCCAGCTTGCCGCCGCGGATCATGCCGAAGCTGATCTCGGAGCCGAAGATGGAGCCGCCTGGCAGCATGGTCACGGTTTCCTTGCCTGCGTTGATCAGGTCCGGATCCTCTTCGCCCTCGTAAGGGTGGTTACCGAATCCAAGCAGGCCGTTTTCCGATTGGAAGAGCACCGTGGTGCCTTCAGGAAGGTAGTGAGGCACCATCGTTGGTACGCCAATACCAAGGTTGACGTACTGGCCGTCGTGGAGTTCTTTGGAAGCGCGGATCGCAATCTCGGCGCGGGTCAGAGTCTTAATAGTCATGTTTATCTCCTATGCTTCTTCGCGCTGGCGGGTCACAAGCTTTTCAATGCGCTTATCCGCAGCCTGTTCAGGGGTAAGCGGCACAACGCGGTGAACGAAGATGCCCGGCAAGTGGATCTCGTCTGGATCAAGAGCGCCTACGTCGACGATCTCTTCAGCTTCGACAATGGTGATCTGGCCAGCCATGGCAACGACCGGGTTGAAGTTGCGGGCTGCACGGTGGAACTGCACGTTGCCGAACTTGTCAGCCTTGGCTGCGCGGACCAGCGAGAAATCAGGTACGAGTGCCTTTTCCAGCACGTACTCGGTTTCTTCGCCGAAGACGTCGAACTTTGCGGTTGGCTTTGGCTCGGACAGAACGGAAGGGTTGCCGTTCTCGTCGTAACGCAATGGAAGGCCACCTTCGGCGACGAGCGTGCCTGCTCCTGCCGGGGTGTAGAACGCTGGGATGCCGGTTCCGCCTGCTTGGAGGCGTTCTGCCAGAGTGCCTTGCGGGGTCAGCTCGAGCTCGAGCTCACCGGAGACGTACTGGCGGGCGAACTCGCCGTTCTCGCCAACATACGATGCGACGACGCGACGGACCTGGTGGGAATCCAGCAGACGACCGAGGCCAACGCCTTCGATACCTGCATTGTTTGAGATGATCTCCAGGTCATTGATGCCGGACTCTTCCACTGCCTCGATGAGCACCATGGGGATGCCGCACAGTCCGAAGCCGCCAACCGCGATCGATGCGCCGGTAGGAATATCTGCAACCGCCTCGGCTGCATTGTTGATGATCTTGTCCATGTATTTACCTGTTCTTCGGTGGTGAGCTGTGCTTAGGAGATTGCGTTGACGCCGGTGATGCTGCGGCCAACAATCAAAGACTGAATGAAATGCGTGCCCTCATAGGTATGCACAACCTCCATATCCGTCAGGTGACGCGCCACATGATTCTCCAAGAGCAGACCGTTACCACCCATCAGATCGCGGGCATCACGGCACAGATTGCGCGACTTCTCAGAAACAAACATCTTCTGAATCGAGGAACGCTCCGCCGACAACTCACCCGCATTCTGCAACACACCACAGCGGATACACATCAACTGCATCGCGCTCAAGTCCGCCAGCATGGTGGCCAGTTTGTTTTGGACCAACTGGAAATTATTAATCGGCTTATCAAACTGCTTCCGATTCGCGGTGTACTCGGCTGCGTAATCAAACGCCGCCCACGCATGACCGAGTGCTTCCCACGCCACCAATGAACGGGTACGCAGCAGCACCTTGGACACGGCACCGAAACCAATCGCCCCCTCGAGCTTGTTGTCTTTCGGCACACGCACATTCGTCATGGTGAAATCGGCCTGCTGGATGGCGCGCTTGGCAATCTTGCCGGTAATTGCTTCGGCTTCGTAGCCGTCGGGGTAGTGACCCTCGGCGTCTTTTTCCACCACGAAAGCAGCAATGCGGCCATTGGCTTCATCACGTGCCCAGACAATCACCAAGTCGGCGACATGTCCTAAGCCGATCCAGCGTTTGTGGCCGTTGAGGACGTAGTGGTCCCCATCGAGGCGGGCTGTGGTTTCTAACAGGACGGTATCGGAGCCGTGGTCGGGTTCGGTCAGGGCGAAGGCGCCGAGTTTGTCCAAGTTGGCCATCGCGGGTAGCCAGCGCTGTTTTTGTTCCTCCGAGCCGTGGAGGTAGATCGAGCCCATGGCTAGGCCGGAGTGTACGGCGTTGAAGGTGTTAATCGAGCCGTCGCCGCGGGAGAGTTCGCGGGCAACGAGTCCTGCTTGCAGTGGGGTGAGTCCTGGTGCGCCGTAGCCTTGGATGGTGGTGCCGACGATGCCGAGTTCCCGGAATTTCGGGATGAGTTGGTAGGGGAAGTCTGCTTTCTCCCAGTATTCGTTGATAATCGGGGTGACTTCGGTGTCGACGAAGTTGCGGACACGTGTAACGAGGGCGTGGTCGTCGTCGGAGAGCATGCTCTCGGTGTCGAGGAAATCGGACGTGAAGGTGCTTTCAGTCATGAGAACTCTCCTTTGTGGTGATATGCCATCCGCCAAACTCTTGTAGTGGGGATCACATTATTTGGTGTTTGAAGATACAATCCCAGAAACGAACGATTACGTCCAATACTCGTTTGAAACCATTTCGATAAGGGATTTGCATAATCATGAAGAAGCAAGACATGGAATTGCGCCACATTCAGACGTTCTTGGCGGTGGCTGAAGAGCTCCATTTTGGTCGCGCCGCTGACCGCCTCCACATCGCCCAACCAGCAGTAAGTCAACAAATTCGGAGTTTGGAAAAGGATTTGGGCGTCGAACTATTCGACCGCTCCTCCCGAAACGTCTCGCTGACCTCTCAGGGTGCCGCCCTGATCGAGCCCGCGCACAGAATCCTCGATGCGAACCGTCTTGCACGTCGCGCGGTCCGCGCCGATGCTGCAGATGTCTTGGGCACCGTTACCCTCAATTATGGGGGTGCCGCGAACAGCTCCTCGATGCCCACGCTGGCTCGTGCGGTCCGCAAAGAACTGCCGGGCGTTGATCTTCAGCTCCTCAATAACCGCTACGCCGGGCGCGCAGCACTCGCCGTGGCACGAGGGGATCTCGACATCGCTTTTTCTCGCCTGCCGACGACAACCACCAACGTTTCCCACCGCCCCTATGCACTGGAGACTCCAGTAGTTCTCCTGTCTGCAGAGCACCCACTGGCCGAGGCGGAGACCATCAGCATGAAGGATCTAAGTGGCGAAGACTTTGTCACTTACCCAGGAAACGCGGGCTCGTCGGTACGCAATATGTTGGTTACCCTGGCTAATAATGCTGGGTTCACGCCTCATATCACCCAGGATGCACCCGATGCCCTCTCCATTTTTGGGCTGGTTTCGGCAGGTGTCGGTGTCACCGTTCACCTCGATTCGAGCGCTTATCTGCAGATGCCGGGCATCGTCGTCAAGCAACTTACCCCGACGCCACCGCCGACGGTCGCCACGATCTGCTGGCGCGACGAGTTCCTCACGCCCGCATCGCGCGCTGTTCTGGAACTGTCCGAACGCGTGCTTCCCACCGTGGACACGCAGCCAGCCGCAGACAATTAATCACGATTCATTATCGATCAGCTGAAAAATTAATATTGGACGGTTATGGTTCGCTCCTCGTAATCTGTGTCTCAAAACACGAAAGGACGTGACCATGTTCACTGAAATTATCTACGAGCAGATCGACACCACAGCAGTCATCACCATCAACCGCCCGAAGTCCTACAACGCGTTTACCGCGAAGACCATTGAGGAACTGATCCAAGCATTCCAGAAGGCGAGCTGGGACACCTCGGTTGCAGCTATCATCCTCACCGGTGCCGGCGAAAAGGCCTTCAGCTCGGGCGGCGACGTGAAGGTCCGCGCAGCAACCGGCGGCTATGGCCCTTCGGAATCTGGTCGCCTGCTGGTTGCTGATCTGCAGAGCGTCATTCGCAACACCCCTAAGCCTGTTATCGCGGCAGTCAACGGTGTGGCAATCGGCGGCGGGCATGTGCTCCACGTGGTCTGCGATGTCACCATCGCAGCTGAGCACGCCAAGTTCGGTCAGGTCGGTCCAAAGGTCGGCTCCTTTGATGCTGGCTTCGGTACGGCGTATCTTTCCCGCGTTGTTGGCGAAAAGAAGGCCCGCGAGATCTGGTTCTGGAACCGCACCTACACCGCTGAGCAGGCGCTGCGCATGAACCTGATCAACGAGATCACCACCGCCGAAGAGCTCATGCCAACCGCACTTGCATGGGCTGCCGAAGTTGCAGAGAAGTCCCCTTCCGCAATCCGCCTGCTCAAGCAGTCCTTCAACGCCGATTCCGACTCCATCGCTGGCATCTCCAACATTGCGATGAGCGCACTCGACATGTTCGGCCAGACCGACGAGGGCAAGGAAGGCGCAGCCGCATGGGTAGAAAAGCGCGAGGCTTCCTTCCGCGACAAGGCTGAGTGGCACTACTAAATATGGGATCAAATATGGGATCAAATAAGGGACAAGCATTTCAGATTCTTGAAGGCCACGGCGACCACCTCGTGGTCAGCCTGAACCGCCCGGACACACGTAACTCCATCGACGGCCAGGTCATCGAAGAACTTCACGCGCTCTGTGACCGGCTTGAACGCGAACCGCAGATTCTCATCCTCACCGGCACCGAAGTAAACGGGAAGGGCATTTTTGCCTCGGGCGCTGACATCGGTGCTCTGCGCCAGCGCCGTCGCGACGACGCACTGCAGGGCATTAATAACACCGCTTTCCAGCGACTTTCCCAGGTGCCGGCACCGGTCATCGCAGCGATCGACGGCTACGCCCTCGGCGGCGGACTCGAGCTCGCACTCGCAGCCGACTTCCGCGTAGCCACAAACCGAACGAAGTTCGGCCAACCCGAGGTCGGGCTGGGAATCATCGCTGCCGCCGGTGGCCTGTGGCGCCTCAAGGCAGCTGTCGGCGAAACTCTTGCCCGCGAGATTCTGATGGCCGGGCGCATCCTCACTGCCGACGAAGCCCTCGACGCTCACTTGATTTCCCAGGTCACGGAGCCAGAAGAGCTGCTCACCCAGGCCGTTGCGCTCGCAGACAAGATCGCAGCCCAGGACCCGCTGGCGGTGCGACTGACCAAGCAACTGATCAATATGCCTGCCGAAGCGCACCCTCAGGTGAGCAACCTCGCTCAGGCAATCACCTTTGAATCTGAGGCTAAGTACACCCGTATGGATGCCTTCCTCAACAAGAAGAAGTAAGGAACACACATGGCACTTCCCAATAAAGTAGGCGTCCTTGGTGGCGGCCGCATGGGCGCAGGTATCGCGCATGCTTTCCTCATGGCTGGATTCCCTGTTCACGTTGTAGACATCAACGACGATGCAGCAAAGGCAGCCCGCGAGCGCGTCGAACGCGACGTGAAGAAGTCCGTCGAGCGCGGCGCCGAAGGACCCGAGTCCAAGTGGCTGGACAACCTTTCGGTGTCCACCGACTCCGCGGATTTCGCAGGCTTCGATCTCGTCGTCGAGGCTGTACCTGAAGACTTCAAGCTCAAGACCAATGCCTTCGCCAACATTTCCGCGGCAGCACCTGAAGCCAAGATTGCTACCAACACCTCCTCGCTCTCTGTCACCGACCTCGCGGCTACCGTGTCCAACGAGGTCATCGGCCTGCACTTTTTCAACCCGGTCCCTGCGTCGAAGCTCGTCGAAATCGTTGTGGCAGAGCAGACACCAGATTCGCTTGTCGACGACGCACGTGGCTGGGTCGAGGCAATCGGCAAAACCCCCATTGTGGTGAAGGACTCCCCTGGCTTCGCATCTTCTCGCCTCGGAGTTGCGATCGCTCTTGAGGCCATCCGCATGGTTGAGGAAGGCGTAGCATCGGCGGAAGACATCGACAACGCAATGGTCCTGGGCTACAAGTTCCCCATTGGCCCGCTGGCGCTGACCGATGTCGTCGGCCTAGATGTCCGCCTGGGCATCTCCGAATACCTCGAGTCCACCCTGGGTGAGCGCTTCGCGGCACCTCAGTTGATGCGCGACATGGTTGCTCGCGGTGAACTCGGCCGCAAGTCCGGCAAGGGCTTCTATAACTACGAGAAATAACGTATCAGAGAAAAGGTGAGGCACATGGCAAATACTTTTACATTCGCATGGATTGGACTCGGAGCAATGGGTGGCCCAATGGCCGCGCACCTGGTTTCCGCAGGCAACAAGGTCAAGGGCTTCGATCTCGGCGAAGAGGCAAAGAAGAAGGCCACCGAAAGCGGAGTGGAAATGTTCGACACAGTTGCCGAAGCCGTCCAGGGCGTCGACGCCGTATTCATGACTCTGCCTGCCGGCCCCCACGTTCGCTCTACCCTTTCCGAAGACAATGGTGTGTGGGATTCCATCGATGAAGGCACCTTAATTGTGGATTGCTCCAGCGTTGACCTGGAAACTTCCCGCTGGTGCCACACGGAATCGAAGCAGCGTGGTTTCGGCTTCGTCGACGCACCGATCTCTGGCTCCGTCACCGGCGCCCACGACGCAACCTTGACTTTCATGCTCGGCGGCGAACCCGACAACATCACCCGCGTGCGCGAGTATATCCAGCCGATGGGCAAGACCTTCGTTGACCTCGGTGGCCCAACCACCGGCATGGCCGCAAAGCTGTGCAACAATATGATGCTGTTCAACAACGTTTCTGCTGCTGCCGAGTCCGCCAAGCTTGCCGAGAAGCTCGGCATCGATTCCAAGGCATTCTGGGAATTGGTCAACGTTTCTACCGGCCACTCCTGGGCGCAGGAGCACTGGTACCCTGTCGCTGGTGTCGCCGAGGATGCTCCTTCCGACCACGATTTCCAGCCCACCGGCTTCGCAGCCCTCGGCGCGCACAAGGATCTCACCAACGCGCTCGCCGCAGGCGAAGAGGTCGGCGCCCAGCTGCCAACCACCAAGTTGTCACAGGAAAAGCTACAAAAGCTTATCGACGAGGGCCACGGCAAAATGGACAACACTTTTGTCGCCTCACTCGTATTTCCTGAGGAGAACTAAAGAAGTTTGATCGCTTGCCTCAGCGAGTGTGCCACCGACAAAGCCGTGAGCCCCGAAGTTTTGGGGTTCACGGGGCTCGGTGCGGACTCACTGGTGAGACTGAATTTTCCAGCCAGCCCCGACACTTCAATGTCGTGCCGGCTTCTTTCAGCATGAGGGTCGGCAACGAGCTCAACGTGCACTCTGTTCAGCGACTTTTCTAGCAGCACATCGTCAGAATCCCCGCGCCCACGAGTTGCCCACGCTAGGGCAACTGAGACATTCACATTGCCGGGATACTTTGCAATCGCATCGATCGGGCTTCCTTCGAACACAACAAAAGGCTCCGTCGCGTTTTCCAGCCTGGCTTTCTCGGAATCCGACATCCACGGCTGCACCAAGGCTTCCGCTTGCTTTCTTGTCCGGATCTTTACTATGTCCGCGCCACCAGCTTCTGCTACCGCGGCCCACAGGTCGAAGCCACCGATTGCACCGGAGGTGACGTGCAGCTTTCCAGGCCCAAACAGCAATACCCGGCGCGCAGCGGGTTCTGCGAGCGCTCCAACGGAGGTGAGAACCAAGTCTTTGCCCCCTGCAATAACTTCCGGGCCGAATGTCTTTGCAGCTGCCACTCCCGCGCATTCCACCACGATGTCGGCTTTACCAATGAGATCGGGTAGGTGATCGTCGTAAAGCGAAATGCCTTGTGTGCCACGCGCGATATGCGGGCCGACGTCGCGCACATACGCGCTGACGTCGAATTCCCCTGGGTCGAAGAGGGTGACTAGCTGGCGGCCGATCGCGCCGAAACCGATGAGCAATACTTTCGGTACAGGGGTCATGACGCTGGCCTCCAAGGGGTATGGTCTAAAGATCGTTCAACTTCTGTAAAGCCTCGTGCGAAGGTGTGCCGGGCTCGGCGGTCCAGATCACTAACTGCTGATCGGCATCGTCGGCTTCGACAAGGGTGTCCCAGTCTAGCTCCATTTCGCCAACGACGGGATGCACCAAAGTCTTGCGGCCCGTAGATAGCGTCGCTACGCCACGAGCTGCCCACCAGGTAGCAAACTGCTCGTCTTGGACGCTGAGCTCGCCGACGATCTTTGCCAGGCGGGGATCATCGGGGTACTTCGCGGCCTCCATACGCAACTGGGCCACGGCAGTCTTGGCCACCGCCTCCCAGTCCTTATATACAAGGCGCATCCTCGGATCGGTAAAAAGCAAGAGCACGTAGTTGCGTTTGTCCTGCGGGATCTCGCTGAAATCTACCATCATTTTCGCAGCCAACTTGTTCCAAGCCAGGATGTCCATGCGTCGGCCCATCACGATCGCGGACATGCTGGTCTGAATCGGCCTGAGTTTTTCGGAGACTACGGTTAAAAGCCTTACTGGGCTTTTCGAGTGGTGTTGAATTCCTCGTAGTCCTGCTCGTATTCGATCGGGGGAACGTCACCGATCGATGAGTGCAGACGTTGGTGATTATACCAGTAGACCCACGAGGCCGTTTCCGTTTCGACCTCCTTGGCGTCCCTCCATGTCCGTGCAGGGTCGAAGTCGATGAGCTCAGTCTTGTAGAGCCCGTTCGTCGACTCCATCATCGCGTTATCCAACGCGTCACCGGCCGAGCCGATCGAGCCCTGCAACCCGGCCTCCGTCAGCGCGTCGGTAAACGCCAGCGAGGTATACTGGGCACCCGCGTCCGAGTGGTGGACGATGCCGGTGGCGGTGAAGTCCATCTTCGTACGCCGGCGGGAAAACAGGGCATGCTCCAGGGCCATGAGCACCATCCGGGTGTCCATCACCCGGGTCACGACCCAGCCGAGGATCATCCGTGAGTACGCGTCGACGATGAAGGCGACGTAACAAAAGCCCTGGCGTGTCCACACGTAGGTGAAGTCGGCGATCCACCACTGATTCGGGTGCGACGGATAGCTCCACCGCCGGTTGATCAGGTCCGGGTGCCGGCGGTGGGCCGGGTTGGCCACGGTGGTTTTCTTACGGTGCATTCCACGTGAGACGCCTTTGATTCCGGTGATCTTCATCAGTCGTTCGACCTGGTCACGGCCAACAGTCATGCCGTCGCGGACAGCGGCCTTCCAGAGTTTACGGCGGCCGTAGACCTTGCGGTTGGCCTCCCACAGCCGGTAGATGCGGTGAGCGGCATAGGCCTCATCCAACTCGGCGCCCGAAGGGCCGAAGCCGCGGGCCTGATGGTCGTAAAAGGTGCTTGGGGCAATCGCGATGCCATGGGCAGTCAAGGTTTCGCAGATTGGCTCGACCCCGAAGCGGTGGCGGTAGGTGCGGATGAAATCCACGATTACCGAAGTTTGCGGTCGAGCTCCGCCTGGGCGAAAAAAGCCGACGCCGTCTTCAAGATCTCATTCGCGCGTCGCAGCTTGGCCACTTCCTTGGCCTGCTCGTCGTAGGCGGCCTGGAGTTGCTCGTAGGACAGGGAACCAGGCTCAGGAGCTTCGGCCTGCTTTTCCTGTTTGCGGATCCAGTTGCGCAGGGTGGATTCCTTCACACCGAGAAGTTCACCGATCTCCCGGCGGGCGCCCGCCTTGGAGATATCGCCTTCCTCGAGGCGCTCGAAGTACATGCGCACCGCGCGCTCCTGCGTGGCTGCGTCGTACTGACTGGGTCGTGCCATGCTGATCTTCCTCCTAGGGTAAAACCTAGTCTCCGACCAACCCAGGCCGCCTCAGTGTTTTATGATCTCGCATTCGGTGAGAATCCGCATTACAAGCACCAGGGGTGGATCTCCGGTCGCGTTACCACCGATGACAACTTCACCCATTACAAGAAGCCGCAGCTCGACGGGAACGCTCCCGAGGTTCCAGAAGGTGACTTCATTGCGAATCGCAATGCGGACAAGTACTACATCGCTATCGATGCTTCCGGAAAGCTAGCCTGGGAAAGCTCCGAGATGCGCTACCAAACCACCGATGCACACGTGCTTGAGGTTCTCACGAACAAGGCCTCCAATGCCTACAAGGCATTCCTGCGTAACCTCGGCGTTTCCTACGTCATCTGCGGCGATGAGTCCATTGACTGGGAGCTCCTGCTGGACAAACTCGGCTACGAGCTCGGCATGGATACCGTCATGCTCGGTGGCGGTGGCGTGATCAACTGGTCCTTTATCCAAGAAGGCTTGTGCGACGAGCTCAGCGTGGTTGTCGCTCCAGTCGCCGACGGTTCCTCCGATCAGCCTTCCCTGTTCGAAACCGCGGGACGCACTTCTGATGCCCCGCGTGGCTTCAAGCTGAAATCCGCAGAAGTCAAGGAAAACGATAGCGTCTGGCTGCGCTACACAGTGGACAACAAATAAGTAAGGAAGCACAAAATGGCTAACACCAAAGACATGGATATTGACCCGATTTTCCCACGCGGCGAGAAGAACGACGCCTACGCCGAAAACTTCATCGGGCAGAGCTACCTAAACATGCTCACCACCGAGGGCGTGCCAATTGGCAATGTCACCTTCGAGCCTGGCTGCCGCAACAATTGGCACATCCACCACGCCACTTCCGGTGGCGGACAAATCCTCTTGTGCACCGCCGGTTCCGGCTGGTACCAGGCCGAAGGCGAGGAAGCCGTAAGCATGGAACCGGGCTCCGTGGTGCAGATCCCTGCAGGGGTCAAGCACTGGCACGGCGCCAAGGCCGACTCTTGGTTCACCCACCTCGCCATCGAGGTCCCAGGCGAGGAGACCCACAACGAGTGGCTCGAGCCCGTCGACGACGAGCACTACAACAACCTTTAAACCCAATAATCTTTAGGAGTCCTAATATGATCTTGAACGAAACCTACACCCTAAGCAACGACGTTGTTATTCCGAAGCTGGGTCTTGGCACCTGGTTCATCGACGACGACAAGGCCGCCGACGCGGTGCGCAGCGCCATCGAAATCGGCTACCGCAACATCGATACCGCTCAGGCCTACGAGAACGAGCGTGGCGTCGGCGAAGGCGTGCGCACCAGCGGCGTAGCCCGCGAAGAAATTTTCCTCTCCACCAAGCTCGCCGCCGAAATCAAGACCTACGACGAGGCCGTCGCAGCCATCGACAAATCTCTAGAAACTCTTGGCCTGGACTACATCGATCTGATGTTGATCCACTCCCCTCAGCCTTGGGACGATTTCCGTGGTGGCGACTACGCAGAAGGCAATCGCGAGGCATGGCGTGCACTTGAAGATGCCTACAAGGCCGGCAAGCTTCGCGCTATCGGCGTGTCCAACTTCCGCGAAAACGACCTGGAGAACATTCTGTCCTCCGGCACAGTGACCCCTCACGTGAACCAGATCCTAGTCCACGCAGGCAACACCCCTACTGATCTGATTAAGTACTGCCAGGACAAGAACATCCAGGTGCAGGCTTACTCCCCAATCGCACACGGCGAGATTCTGGAAAACCAGCAGGTCCAGGAGATGGCCGCAAAGTACGACGCCACCGTTCCTCAGCTCTGCATCCGCTACACCCTGCAGCTCGGCACGGTTTCGCTGCCCAAGACCGGAAACCCAGAGCACATGGCATCGAATGCCCAGGTCGATTTCGAAATCTCCGCCGAAGACATGGAAGCCCTGCGCAATCTCAACTACAAAGACTACGGCGATCACAGCGACTTCCCTGTGTTCGCAGGAAAGTAGGCACACAATGGCAGACAAGGTTACAGCAGGTCGCGACATCCTCGGCGAGTTCGCGCCGAAGTTCGCCGAGCTTAACGACGACGTCCTCTTCGGTCAGGTCTGGGCCAGAGAAGATAAGCTCTCAGCCCGTGATCGCTCGCTAGTCACAGTGACCGCGTTGATGTCTAGCGGTGTATTGGACAGCTCCCTGCAGGGCCACATCGAGCGTGCGAAGAATAACGGGGTCACCGCCGAAGAAATGGCTGAAGTTCTCACCCACGCGGCTTTCTATGCTGGCTGGCCGAAGGCGTGGGCAGCTTTCCGCATGGCCCAAGAGGTGTACGGGGATTAGTACTACAGATTAACGCCCTGCAAAACAACGATTCTTCCGGAATACTTTTCCCGGAAGAATCGTTGTTTTGCCTACACTCGCTGGGAGTTCCTCATGCCACTGTCACGCCATTACCTTGTCGCCGGCTTCGGCCTACTGCTCATGGCAGTCCTCTCTCCGATTGGATTTTTGGTCGCGCTGCCCGCTGGTTCACTGACCTTGGCCGGTGTCATCGCACTTCTAGTCGGACTACTTGATATCGCTGTAGCCATTGCCTTGTTCTATGTCACTAAATCTGGTGGCAGGAAACTCGCGCTGTCCGGTGCGTTCTTTCGCATTATCTATGCAATCGCACTGGTCGGAGCCGGGGCCTACATGCTGATCACCCGCGATGCAGATTTCTTCAACTCCGCGTGGGATCGGGCACTCCTATTATTTGGTATTCATCTGCTTCTGGTTGCTGTCTCTTTTTACAGGTCTGAGGAGTTGCCAAATGCTGTTGGAATTCTCTTGTTCATTTCAGGAGTCGGCTATGTTGCTGATGCATTGGGCGTCTGGTTCGGATTTACCCCGGGTTTCGAAATTTCCACTGTTTCCTTCGTCGGCGAAGTAGTACTTTTGGTCTGGCTAATCTGGCAAGGCGTGCGCATGAGCCGATCAGCGGTGCCAGGTAAGTAACGCCGCCAGCAGCTTCCGATCAGAGTCATGTTTAGCATCTCGATTGGCATCAACTGTGCCTCCCAGCATTGTTTGCCAGCCTTTACCGGCTTTGGTGATGTCTTCGGCAAAAAGGTGGCCGGCTCCGGGGTACACAATTGCTTCGATCCCGGGCACTTCAGCTGAGAGGTTTCTCGCAGCTACCTCGGACTGCCACATCGGGTCGGCGTCGCCGGCGAATGCGAGCCCGGTCCCGGCGAACTTCGAAAGATCGATTTTCGCACCTGCTGGTGCCTCCGCGGCCGCTGCTTCGTAGGAAGCACGATAGGACACGGGGAGTCCAAGCAATGTCCGGCTAAGCATGGTGAAAGCACCATCGTATTGAGTTGGAAATGGTGCAAATTCCACGGGTTCGCCCCCATACGTAAAACTGCTGAATTGCTCGGGGCCTCGGAACGATAATCCTGCATAGGTGTATTCGGCAGGAGCGTAAAGCACGATGTGATCGATTTCTTCATAGCGCGCTGCCAAATTGGCAGTCAGTTCTGCCCCTTTCGACGTTCCGATGACGGTGATCGGCCCTTCGTCGATAAGTGCCAAAATCTCGTCGAAGATCTCCAAAGGTACTTCGACTAATTGTTCTGGCTGGCCGGGTTGCCCGAAGTAGTACGCGGAGATGACATCAAATCCTTCGGCCTGAAGTTCCCTAGAAAGTGCGTGGTTCGCACTACCTTCAGAACCACCGAAGACCACGACGGTTCCGGGATGATTGTCCCCTGCTGGTGTGTAGCGCTGACCAACCAAGCATTCGCCTTCGATTGCAGTGACTCCAGGAGAATTGAGCGCGGTCTGCCTTGAGCCCAAATACTCTTCCGACGTTTTGAAGCGATTCGTATTGAAAAAGAAGATGGCAACCCACGTGGCAATAAGCAGCACCACGACCAAAACAATGCTTCCAATTACTTTCAAGAATGTACGCATGGGGACCAACTCTCGAGTTGAGGTCTATTGACTCAAGTATGCCTCAAAAGGGCAGGTCATGATATCCGTTTTTTGTGTGTTTTGCGATTCGATCTCGAAAACTCGCTCCCCACGGGGGTAGCCTGAGAACCCTAAATAAACATTGGAGAGCGAGACTTGGCCCGCTTAACTAGTTACTCTAAATAAGAACCTGTCCGTACACGTACCTTTACCCGATGATTATCAGGTACTCCCCCATTTGTTTGGAGTGAACTATGGCCGACTCAGCGGAGACTCAGAGCTCGGAGCTCGAGAAGTCTACAAATTCTAGATCGGAAGGAAGCGTATCGTCGTCAAAAAATGACGGTACCGGTCGCCCACCTCCTCTGTGGAGGACGGAAGGCCTGCCCGACAACGACGATGATGACAAGCCCAAGGGTCCGAACTGGGTCCGGTTCTTTGTCTTTTTCTTCATTGGCTGGCTGCTTCTTTTTGCATTGATGTCTTTCCAGGACAGCTTGGTCAACCGTGCGGAAACGATCTCCTATACCGAGTTCACACGCCAGGTTGAGGATGAGAACGTCCAAGCGATCTACTCCCGCGGCGACTCAATCCAAGGTGTGCTGAAGAATCCCGTCGACGTGCCTGTCGAGGGTGAGCGTCCTGTACTTCCTGAGGGACAAGAGGCCCCGACCTATCAACAATTTGAAACCGAGCGCCCTACCTTCGCCCAAGATGATCTATTGACAAAGCTGGAAGCCCAAGGTGTCGAGGTTCGTGCAACCCCTGTGACCCAAGAGCGCGGTGTGTTCTGGAACCTGCTCTTTTCATTCCTTCCGCTCATTTTGATCTTCGGCTTCTACGCATGGATCCTGCGTCGCATGCAACAAAACGGTGGCCAAATGGGCGGCATGCTCGGCATGGGCGACAAGCAATCCAAGCGAGTCAATCCTGAAGAAGTCCGCGTCAACTTTGACGATGTCGCGGGTATCGACGAGGTCAAGGCCGAGGTCTCCGAGATCGTTGACTTCCTCAAGAACCCCAGCAAGTACACCAAGCTCGGCGCCAAGGTGCCGAAGGGCGTGCTCCTTGAGGGTGAGCCAGGTACCGGTAAGACTTTGCTGGCGCGCGCAACCGCTGGCGAAGCCGAGGTGCCTTTCTTCTCTGCCAGCGGTTCCGAATTCATTGAGATGATCGTCGGCGTCGGTGCTCAGCGCGTGCGCGAGCTCTTCGCCGAGGCACGCAAGGTCGCTCCGTCCATCATCTTCATTGACGAGATTGACACCATCGGCCGCTCCCGTAGCAGCTCCAAGGCGATGGGTGGCAGCGACGAGCGCGAACAGACTCTGAACCAGATCCTCACCGAGATGGACGGCTTTGACGGCAGCGAAGGAGTCGTCGTCATGGCGGCGACAAACCGCGCCGACGTGCTTGACGAAGCTTTGACTCGCGCCGGTCGTTTCGACCGCAAGATCACCGTCACCGCACCCGATGCCACCGGCCGCGAGCAGATCCTCGAAGTACACACACGCAACAAGCCGCTTGCCGACGACGTCGACCTGGAACAGGTAGCAAAGATCACCCCGGGGCTGACCGGTGCTGACCTGGCCAACCTTGCCAATGAGGCAGCGATCCTGGCCGCAAAGCGCGAGGACACACACATCACTGCGAAGGACTTCACCAACGCCTTGGAGAAGGTGCAGCTTGGTGCCAAGCGCAACGTGGTTATGCCAGAAGAAGAACGTCTGCGCACCGCCTACCACGAGGCTGGCCACGCGCTGCTGGGCATGTTGCAGCCCGGCGCGGACCCAGTGCGTAAGATCTCGATTATCCCTCGCGGTCGCGCGCTCGGCGTGACGGTTTCCACACCAGATTCCGATCGCTACGGATACGACTACGACTACCTGCGCGGACGTATCATGGGTGCCCTCGGCGGCATGGCTGCAGAGCAGGAGATCTTCGGCGTGATCACCACCGGCGCCGAGTCCGATCTACAGACCGTCACCTCGATCGCACGCAGCATGATTGGAAAATGGGGCATGTCCGACAACGTCGGCCCTGTTCAGGTTTACCCACAGGAAGGCACCGCCCGCGACAACGGCGCGTCCGAGGAACTGCTCAAGGCTGTCGACGACGAGGTCCGCGATCTGGTCAAGGAATGCTACGCAGAGACTCGCCGGATCCTGCGCGAAAACCGCGACAAGCACGACGCTCTTGCGAATGCCTTGATGGAGCGTGAGACCCTCGACCAGGCGGAAGCCTACGAGATTGCTGGAGTTGAGCACCAGAAGGCACCTGCGCTGCTCGTCGGTGCAAAGCCTGGCTCCCCTGGGCACCCTGAAGAGGAATCTGCTGAAACTTCTGAAGAGGAACATTCTGCAGAGGAACAGCAGTAGGAAAACTGATTAAGCAGGTCGTGTAACCAACACGACCTGCTTTTTCATACCCTTATGGTACAAGCAGGCATAAGCTGGAATTATGGAGCACAACCAGTCCAGCGCCCGCACTCCTCTTGTTGTCTACCGCACTCACTACGGCCACGCACAAAGCTATGCCGAATGGCTCGCCGAGGATCTCGGCGCCACGTTGGTCAACCTCGGCGAAAACTCGGATCCCGATCTCTCCACAGCCTCGGTAATTATCCTTGTTTGCCCGATTTATGCTCGCAGCTATTTAGGCGCTAAGGAGTTTTCGGTTCTCGTCGAAAATAGCCCTGAAATTCCGCTTGTAGGAGTTTCGGTGAGCGCTTCAGATCCGCAAAACCCTGAAAACATCAAGGCGTACAAAGCGCTTGTCGATGTTACTTTTTCTGAAGAGATTCGCTCACGGATGAAGTGGTTCCACTTGCGTGGTGGCTTGGACTATCCCCGCATGTCACGGGCCCACCGCGCGATGATGTGGATGGTCAGCCGAGCAGCAAAGCGCAAAGGCGCCAAGGGCGACGCCGAATCCCAGATGATGTACGAATCCTACGGTCAGGTGATTGATTTCCGGGATAGGGCCACGATTGCGCCAGTTGTGGAGTATGTTCGAGGGCTGAATTAGCCTTCGGCGCTTAGGCCCTCTTTACTACTGAAGACTTCAGCTGCATCTTGCCAAACCCTGGAACTGTTGCGTCGATATCGTGTCCGTTTACAGGTGTTTCAAGCAGGCGGATGCCCTTTGACCTTCGTTCCGGCCTTGATCGTGCCGCCACCGCCACCTGAAACTTTCAGGCCCTTGACAATCGTGACTGTATCTCCGTCGTTGAGCTCGTTGCCCACCGCGTCTCGCACAACGTCCTCCGTCGCCGGGGTCTCTTCGCCATTTTCGCTTGAAATCCACTCGTATCCACACATCGGGCAGACCAAGAGGTCGCCTTGCTCATAGGTATAGGGTTCAGCGCACTCGGGGCACGGCGGAAGCACAACTTCAGTAGTCATAAGAATTGAACCTACCTTGTTTCAGCTCCCGAACTTCAATAACAGCGATAAGGTACACCCGTTATTGACAACGAATCTGAAATCTCTGCAGGGCTAATTTTTTGGTGGCTGTGACACACTCTTTTGCCAGCAAAGCCCTATTGACCCAATAGGAAAACCGGTGGAAAGATTTTTGTTACAGAAAATAATTTCTCGGCATCCATTCCCCCCAGGAGTCCATCATGGCAAACCAAGCAATGCCCGCCGCTCAAAAAGTCTTTGCAGCTATCAACTCCGGCGATCTCACATCCATCCCTGATTGCGTCACCGACGATTTTGTCGATCACGCCGCACCCTTCTCTATCCCTGCAGGCCCAGAGGGATACACCAAGATTCTCACGTTTGTCACCCAGGTACTCAAGATCAGATACGACATCGAAGACACCATCGAAACCGATGACCGATTGGTCTTTCGCACAGTTGCACACGGTGAAGGCGTGCCTCAGGTGTACGGCCCAAAAGCTGAGGGTAAGCATTATGACATGCCAACAATTCACATCTATCGCACCTCAGGCGACCGCCTTGCAGAGCACTGGGCTACCCGAGACGAAGTAGGTGCAATGGTGCAAATGGGGGCCCTCCCACCACGGGAGACTCCCGCGAATTTCGGAGAAGAAGGCTAACTTCTACTTCGGCCTTCTTCCTCGGTCCACTGGATCTTCCACTTGGCTTGTTTTAAGAACAACAACTATTACGATCGCTGCAACAAGTACCAAGACTCCAAACAGACCTGCCAAGAAAATCGCAGTAATCAAGGCAAACCCGGCGAACATCCGCAGCGCAAAATTCGCCCATCGATCCACCTGCATTATAGCCACCAGAATAATGAAGGTAACACCGCCAGTGAGAAGGCCGAGCAAGAAAGATTCCTCCCGAATTGCAACTGCAATCCCTACAGTAACGGCCAGCACTACCGGCGTTGCGTTGGCAATTTTCTCGAACTCCGAATCGGGGTTAGAGAGAGAATTCGGGCTATTCATTGTCAAGGATTCCGTTCGGTGTCTCGGTTAAGCGCACGCACAGCCATCAATTGTTCTCATCGTAGAACATGCAAGACACCCCCGCTCGAGCATTCTATCCGCGAGAAGCCCTACGGCGAAGCACACACGGTCCCTGGAGAAACGACTTGTTCCAGAAAGGCTTTGCCGGAATTACGCTGCACACCATTCTCAGCCTCTAATTTCTGCACCGATAGCCCTGAGCCCTTCCCGGTACGATGTGACTTCAAAGTTGGGGAATCGCGCCACGAACTTCGTCGAATCAAAGTTATTGTCGTGGGCATATCTAGGAAGTAGTTCCCCCATTTCTCGTGCCTGCTGAGAGACGATGCCCGCAGCTTTGAATACCCATTGAGGAATGACCACGTACCCAGATTTTCTGTTGAAAGCTTCAGCAGCCAACGCGACAAATTCATGGTAGGTGGGGTGCCGCGCATCGATGGGTAGGTGCCAAGTCTGACCGTAGGCATCGGAAGTGTTTCCGAGTAGAGCTAGGGCTCTGCTCGCGTCAGGGGTCCAGATGAGCGAGCGTTTTTTGTTATCACTCACTGGAACGAAAGGACGCTTGCCGGACTTCATCCGATCAATAATGAGCGAATTCGTGAATCCCTGCGTATGTCCTGGCCCATAGAACTCGGGAGCGCGCGCAATGAGCACTGGAATGTCTCCCCGTTTCATCTCATCAAGCACCATCGTCGCCATTTCGGAGCGGACGCGACCTTTCCTCCCTACTGGAGAAAACTTTGTTTCTTCAGTCTGGCGGCGACTGTCCTGCGGATACATATAGGTGTTGTCAAAATAAGCGAATTTGGCTCCAGTCCCCCGGGCAGCTTCTAGCGAGTTTCGCAGCATCGTGGGAAACTGGGACTCCCATAATTCAGTATCTGCAGGCAACCCAGCCGTGAAATATACGATCTCACTGCCCGCCACCGCTACTCTTGTCTGCTCCACATCCAGAAGATTTGCAGACACCGTGCTATCCGAATCATTCACCGGACGGGGATTTCGGCTTACAAGCCGGAGATCTTGGGTAAATCCACGATGGAGCTCACGGGCAAGTTCGATTGCAATTTGGCCATTTGCCCCAAGGATTGTCTGCATTTTCTAGTCGTTCCTCTCATCTGGATCTCCGAGAATAGGTCCGATAATACGGAAATGGTCCTGGAATGAACCAAGACCATTTCTCATTGTCAACGCCTAGACATTGAACTTGAAATCGCACACATCTCCGTCTTGCATAACGTAGTCCTTGCCCTCCATACGAACCTTGCCATGCGCGCGAGCTTCAGCCATCGAGCCGTACTCATCCAAGTCAGCGAAAGAGACAATCTCGGCCTTAATAAAGCCCCTCTCAAAATCAGAGTGGATCACACCAGCTGCCTGAGGAGCCGTGTAGCCCTTGCGAATCTGCCATGCTCGAGCTTCCTTCGGACCAGCGGTCAGGTACGTCTGCAGGCCCAGAGTCTCAAAACCAGCGCGCGCAAGAGTCTGCAAACCAGGTTCAGTCTGGCCAACAGACTCAAGCAGTTCGGCCGCGTCTTCGTCGTCAAGCTCGAGCAACTCAGTCTCGGTCTGCGCATCAAGGAAAACTGCCTCGGCGGGCGCGACGAGCTCGCGCAGCTCTTGCTTCTTCGCATCGTCGGTAAGCACTGCCTCGTCGGAGTTGAAGACGTAAAGGAACGGCTTACCTGTCATGAAGTGCATGTGCTGCAGCAGGGCAAGGTCAATTTCGTTGTTCTTCGAAGCTGCGAACAGGGTGCGGTCATCCTCAAGGATGGCCTGTGCCTTCTTCACCTCGTCGACAGTGGCAGCGAGCTCCTTGTCCTTCTTCGCCTCCTTTTCCAAACGTGGAAGCGCCTTCTCAATGGTCTGCAGATCAGCCAGGATCAGCTCGGTATTAATCACCGAAATGTCATTGGCCGGATCGACCTTGCCATCAACGTGAATCACGTTTTCGTCGGCGAAGGCACGCACGACCTGGCAAATCGCATCAGCTTCACGAATGTTAGCCAGGAACTCATTGCCCATGCCTTCACCCTCGGAAGCGCCCTTCACAATGCCCGCGATGTCCACGAAAGACACTGTTGCAGGCAGAATGCGCTCGGAGCCGAAAATTTCGGCAAGGCGGTTCAACCGCTCGTCGGGAAGCTCAACTACGCCCACGTTCGGCTCAATCGTTGCGAACGGGTAGTTCGCAGCGAGAACATCGTTGCGCGTCAACGCATTGAACAGGGTCGATTTTCCTACGTTGGGCAATCCAACAATTCCAAGTGTAAGGCTCACGGTGGCCAATTCTATCCCACGCCTGCCCAGGCCACACTTATAGGGCAATATAGAAGAGGTGAGTTCTACAAACAGCGAGCGCCGAGAAAGTGCCGAAAACATTTCGCATGACGACGACGAGTGGGACGAGATAGCCGCGCCGGTCGACGACGACCATAGCGATCAAATCGACCGCACCATTGTCGTCGATTCGTGGCTCAAAGGCGCCGCAACATTATCCTTGCGGCTCCTCGTCATCGGTATCGCACTGTTTGCCCTGTGGTACGTGGTGCGTACTTTCTGGGGCGGAGTTCTCCCCGTCATCCTGGCCATCATCGTGTGTACGGTGCTGGCACCGGCGACCACCTGGATGCGCAAACACGGCGTTCCGTCTGCCATAGCCGCACTTATCTCCATTCTGATCTTCTTCGTCGGCTTGGGCTTCCTGATCTCGCTAATCGCCCCAGATATCGCCTCACACTCACAAGTTCTGTACTTGCAAGCAGTTGAAGGTATCCAGCGGCTCCAGCTCTGGGCGCAGGGAGAACCACTAAATATCGACGCGGCTGACATGGAAAGCGTTGTCAACGACATTGCCTCCTGGCTCCAAGCACAGGCCGGCACAATTGCAGGTGGTGTGTTCGCCGGAATCAGCACTGCTTCTTCGGTGATTGTCACCCTCGGTGTCGTGCTCGTTTTAACCTTCTTCTTCCTTAAGGACGGCCACAAGTTCCTGCCATGGCTGCGCAATGCAACAGGTCGCCGTGTTGGCATGCACGCCACCGAATTGCTCACGCGCGCTTGGTCGACGCTGGGCGGATACGTCCAAACTCAGGCGATTGTGTCCTTCGTCGATGCGCTGTTCATCGGTATCGGTATCGCAATTGTGGGCGTCCCCATGGCCTTCACCCTGGCTGTGATCACCTTCATTGCAGGCTTTATCCCAATCGTTGGTGCGTTCACCGCCGGTGCGCTGGCCGTGATCGTTGCCTTGGTCTCGCTTGGATTCACAGAGGCCGTCATCGTGTTGATCATCGTGATCGCCGTTCAGCAAATCGAGGGCAACATTTTGCAGCCGATCCTGCAATCGCGTGCGATGAATCTGCACGCCGTGGTGATCTTGGTTTCCGTCTCCGTCGGCGGTGGCCTCTTCGGGCTCGTCGGTGCCTTCCTCGCGGTTCCTTTCGCCGCGATGGTCGCGGTGGTCTACCGCTACCTGCAGGATATGACTGCGCTGCAAGCAGGTGAAAAGCACGCCGACGAAATCAAATTTGTCACCCGAGAGGGCGAAATCATTGGCAAGATCCGCGAAAACGAAAGCCGCCAGCAACGTCAAGCGTGGCGCGAGGATCTAGATTGGGAGCCCGAGCGGGTTCCAAGCAGCGCTAAAGGAACGCGTGACGACGATGACGCCACCACAGACGAATCTGCTGAAAAGAGCCAGAATGATCAAGACAGAGTCCGCAAATCTCTAGCACGCACATTCGATAGATTGAAGCGTCCGAAGCAGTAGTGTCGCACGCGTATGGCATAGTGCGTTTCATGAGTGCGACCGTTTCCGTTTTCCTCTCTCTGCTGGTGGGCCTTGTGCTCGGCTTCGCTCTGGGATATCTCTTCCGTGGCCAAAAGGCTGCCCAACAGGCTCAACAAGCTCAGCAGGATGCATCTGTTAAACAACCCGAACTGGATATCACGGCCTACACCGTGGAGCTTGAGCGTTTAACCAAACAGATCGATGAGATGGACGAAGATAGGGCCGTTGCCTATTCCGCCCTGGCCAGCCAAGTCCAAGCGATGACGCGTACTTCTACCAGGCTTTCGGATCGCACTGACCAGCTGATTAACGCGTTGCGCTCACCGCAGACTCGTGGCCGCTGGGGAGAAATCCAGCTCGAGCGCGTCGTCGAGCTGGGAGGCATGGTCGAACACTGTGACTTTGCCGTGCAGGTCTCTGCCCGTGTCAATGGCCAAATCCTGCGTCCGGACATGATTATCAGGCTCAGCGCGGGTCGCAATATCATCGTCGATGCCAAGGTTCCTTTTGCTTCCTATCTGGATGCCCTGGATACAGATGATCCCGAGGAAAAGCAGGGGTACCTTCGTCGTCACGCGCATTTGCTCCGCAGCCACGTGGACACCTTGGCGTCAAAGGATTACATCTCGGCGTTTCAGCCAACCCCGGAGTTCGTGGTGCTTTTTGTCCCGGCGGACCCCTTCTTGGACGCCGCTCTCGAGCAAGACCCGGAATTGCTTGATTATTCCTTCTCGCGTGACGTCGTCATTGCAACGCCGACGACCTTGTTCGCGTTGTTGCGCACTGTTGGATTGGGCTGGAAACAGGAAGACATTTCGGAACGCGCGCGCGAAGTGCAGCGTTTAGGAGCCGAGCTGTACACCAGGATTAACACGATGGGCGAACACTACAATCGGGTCGGCCAGTCGCTAGAGAAAGCCACCGAGGCATTCAACGCCACCTTAGGTTCCATGGATTCTCGCGTAATGGTTACTGCACGCAAACTCGCTGAACTTGATATCCCTACTCGCTCAAGCAAAAGGCCGACTCGGTTAGAAAGCGTGACCGCTACTCCCCGGCAAGTGCCTCCTCCTTCTGAAGAGGAAGATGCGCAAGGCAGTTTCTCCTGGGAGCAAAGTTAAACGCGAATCACTGGGGCGAGGATCGTGTCTAAGGCTCTTTCCCGGTAGAGTGTTAAATCGTGTCATATCAATCTAGCCGAAGAAGCAGGCGCTCTTCCTCCGAGTTTGAGGGGCTTTCTCTCTACTCCAGTATCGGGATCATCATTGCTGCTCTGCTCACCGGTTTGTTGATCAGCTGGTATTTCCACACGCTCGGCTGGCCATTCTTAGCGTTGTTTGTTGTCTCCAGCGTGGTAGTTACCCTGCTGACCAATCCGAAGAACCTGTATCTCGTAGTCATTTTGATCCCCATCTTGTTCACAGTGTTTTTGGTGATCACTAGCTGGGTGGTGAACTGGGCAGATCTACCCGACTACGGGGATCCGTTCTCCACCACATCGCTTCTGTTGTCGGTGTATCCGCTGGTCCAGCACTTCCCCGTCCTAGCGGTGACATTCCTCGGTTGCATCGCAATCGCGCTGGTGCGCATCCGGCTACTCAAGCGGTATAACAAGGTCGCAGCCGAGAAACTACTCTCAGAGCGCCAACAGGTTTCCCGCGGGAACCACGAAAATAACCGCACGGCTAGGCGGGCTCGGGAGCAGTCTCGCCAAGTCTCGGTCCAAGAGCTAGTCAACCGCAGGAATCAACGCGCAACCAGGTCACCTCGTCGTCCAGCGGACCGCCTAGAAAACAGAAAGTCCAGCCAAGACCGGAATCCCGGTCATCGGCTGGACGATGATATCTACGGCGACTAGTACTTTTAGGTACTTCTTTTAGGTGCGCGCTGGACGCAGGTCGCGTGGCAGCGCGAAGGAGATAGTCTCCGTGGTTGTGGTGACCTGCTCGACGTTGCTGTAACCGCGCTCATCGAGCCACTCGACAACTTCGCGGACGAGGATCTCCGGGACAGAAGCACCAGAGGTCACACCCACGGTGTTTACTCCCTCGAGCCAAGCCTCGTCGATCTGACTTGCATAATCCACCAGGTGTGAAGCGTTGGAACCCGCGTCAAGAGCAACCTCAACGAGGCGCTTCGAGTTTGAGGAGTTCTGCGAACCCACCACGATCATCAGCTCGACCTTTTCAGCGATAGCCTTTACAGCCTGCTGGCGGTTCTGGGTTGCGTAGCAGATATCGTCGCTAGGAGGATCTTCCAGGTTCGGGTACTTCTGGCGCAACTTCGTTACAATCTCCATGGTTTCGTCGACGGACAAGGTGGTCTGAGACAGCCACACCAGCTTCTGGTCCTCTGGGAAATCTGGGGCGGAATCCACGCCTTCAACACCATCGATCAGATGGGTAATTTCTGGAGCTTCTCCGGCAGTGCCTTCGACCTCTTCGTGGCCCTCGTGGCCAACAAGGAGAATCTGGTAACCATCGCGAGCAAAACGCTTGGCCTCGTTGTGCACCTTTGTCACCAGCGGGCATGAAGCGTCCAAGGTCTGCTGGTTACGCGAAAGCGCGAGCTCTCGAACCGCAGGGGAAATACCGTGGGCCGAAAAGACCAGGTGTGCGCCTTCTGGAGCCTCGTCTGCTTCATTCACAAAGATGACGCCGCGCTTCTCCAGCGTCTCTACAACATACTTGTTGTGAACGATCTCTTTGCGCACGTAAACCGGAGCACCATACTTTTCCAGTGCTTTTTCCACGGTCTCCACCGCGCGATCAACACCAGCGCAGTAGCCGCGGGGTGCAGCGAGAAGCACATTCTTAGGTGCGTCATTAATTGCAGAACTCATGGATCCCAGCGTATCTAATCGCAGTCTAAAAGGATAGGCTGGGTGAGTTCAGGCGCCCAGCATAAACCGAGTAAGGAGGATCACAGGTGGACAATAACGGGAGTAAACCGCCCGCAAGCACATCTGAAACGCCGTGGCCCGTTCGTCGGGTGAATTCCACGGTTAAAGGTTGGATTGAGCGACTGGGCTTCTTGTGGGTTGAGGGTCAGCTAACTCAGGTCAACATGAAGCCAACATGGAAGCTGTCCTACCTCACGCTGCGTGACACCGAAGAGCAAGCGAGTGTCCAGCTCACGTGCTCGACGAGCTTGCTACGCAACATGCCTACCCCACTGAAAGACGGCGACCACGTGGTTATCCACGGAAAGCCTGCTTTCTTCGAAGGACGCGCGTCCTTCTCTTTGTGGGTGACAGAGATTCGCCATGTCGGCGAGGGGGAGCTGCTGGCGCGCATCGAGATGTTAAGAAAGCAGCTCGCTGCCGAAGGCCTGTTCGACCCCTCCCGCAAGAAGCCTCTGCCCTACCTTCCCAACAAAGTCGGGCTGATTACGGGCCGTGGTTCTGCTGCAGAACGCGATGTGCTTTCCGTGTCGCAAGATCGCTGGCCGGCAGTATCCTTCCGGGTGATCAATACTGCAGTTCAAGGAGCGAATGCCGTGCCCGAAATCATCGAGGCACTTCGTGTACTCGACGCCGACCCGGAAGTTGATATCATCATCATCGCCCGCGGTGGCGGATCCGTGGAGGATCTCCTTCCCTTTTCGGAAGAGGCCCTCCAACGCGCCGTTTCTTCAGCGCACACCCCAGTTGTTTCAGCCATCGGCCACGAACCCGACAACCCCGTCCTTGATAACGTTGCCGACCTGCGCGCAGCAACACCAACGGACGCAGCAAAACGCGTCGTACCCGACGTTGCTCAAGAACGCGCACTCGTCGTAGAAGCTCGCTCTCGCATGGCAGCCGCACTGCGCGGTTGGGTGGAACGCGAACGCCGCGGCCTAGCCAATGTCCGCTCTCGTCCGGTGCTGGCGAATCCGCTCACACCAATCAATGTGCGTCGCGACGAGTTGGAGCGCTCCCGCACGTCCATCCGCAAGGAAATGACCTATCTGCTCGGGCAAGAAACCGCCACTATTCGTTCCCTTCGCGCCCAAGTATCCGCACTAGGGCCTTCGGCGACTTTGGAGCGCGGCTACGCGGTTGTCCAAGTGCTGCCACGGGATCATTCAGGCCCAGAAGTTGTTACCAGCATTACTCAAGCCCCTCCAGGATCACAGCTGCGCATTCGCGTGGGAGACGGCTCGATTACTGCTGCCGGAATGTCCACCTCGCCCGCAGATTAAGCAAATTCAACCGAAGAACCTTTAGAAGGAGAACTCATTACATGTCCGAAAACATTGTTGGCCAAGGTCAAGCAGGAGAAAACGCTTTCCCCGACCCTGAATCCTTGACTTACGAGCAGGCCCGTGACGAACTGATCGAAACCGTGAAAATCTTGGAGCTCGGCCAGATGAGCCTCGATGAATCGCTCAAGTACTGGGAGCGCGGTGAGGCCCTCGCAAAACGTTGCGAGGTACTTCTGGATGGTGCATCCGCCCGCGTCGAGCAGGCGTTGGGTACAGATAACCCGGAATCTGAATAGGGCTAAATAGGGCTACTGCACCGGCACGGAGGTATCAATCGGTGCGGTTGTGATGGCTGTAGAAATCAGCTCGTCGAATTCCGCATCGGTGCCGGCCCCCGTAAAGATGAGGCGGGAATCCTGCATGTCAAGCGCCCACACATCACGCACATCGCGTTCTTCGGAGGTGTATTTCAGCACGTCCTGACCAGCAATTTGCACGGTGTCGGTGTGCTGGCGTGGGTCGTCGTCGATAGCTGCAACTGCGGTCTTTAAATCTGCACCCGTTTGGGTCATGGCAACGTAGCCGGTATCTGGTGTCACCCAACCGATGACAGGAGCAGGCTGGCCGTCAATCATGGAACGCCGAGCAGAGTTGGTGACCCAGCCCTCGGGCATTTCTGGGTAGCGCACCGGATAGTTCACCGCACGTGCTTCCATGTCGGTGAAGGTCTTCGCGTCCACTTCCTGGACGGGACCGTTCTCGGGAGCCCCTGGGTTAAAGGAACATAACCCCGTAAAACCCACGGACACAAACATCACGAGGACGAGTAATCCGATGGACAAAACCATGTCTCGTCCATCCTGAAAAATGCGGGGTTTCTCTTGTGCAGCCACGCTGGACAGTATTCCATGTCTACGGGGTTCCACCAACCCACCCCCAAAATGTGGTGTGGAGAGCCCTATCTAGGGCAAATCTATGGCAAATCTATTGCAAAACACATGCACTCTGTAGTGACGGTCGGCACATACCCCCAAACGGTACAAAGATTCCACACTCTCGGACACAAAAGTGCCACAATAGTGTGAGGTTAAGGTGCGCGTTACTCTGATGCATTAGTTATGCATGGATCACGTGCGCTGCAGACTTTTGAAAGTCTTTTTAAACATGTCACTTAAGCATCTCACCAGGAGGCCACCGTATGTCCGCGACTTCGTCGGAACGCCCAGACCGTAATCTCGCCATGGAACTAGTCCGCGTCACGGAGGCTGCAGCACTGGCTTCTGGTCGCTGGGTCGGCCGTGGCCAGAAGAACGAGGGCGACGGCGCCGCTGTTGAAGCGATGCGTCAGATGATTAACTCAGTCAACATGGACGGCATCATCGTCATTGGTGAGGGCGAGAAGGACGAAGCTCCAATGTTGTTCAACGGCGAGAACGTCGGCAACGGCGAAGGTGCCGCGGTTGACATCGCAGTTGATCCAGTCGATGGTACCCGCCTGATGGCTGAGGGCCGTCCGAACGCGATTTCTGTCATTGCTGCTGCTGAGCGCGGCACAATGTACAACCCGAAGGATGCCTTCTACATGAACAAGATCGCCACCGGCCCAGAGGCCGCTGGCAAGATCGACATCACGGCTCCTGTTGCTCATAACATTTCCGTTGTTGCGAAGGCTAAGGGGATTACCCCTTCAGACGTGACTGTGGTCGTGCTGGACCGTCCTCGCCACACCCAGTTGGTCCAGGACATCCGCGACGCTGGAGCAAAGGTCCGTTTCATCATGGATGGTGACGTTGCAGGTGCTATCGCTACCGCGCAGGAAAACAACTCCATCGACTTGGCAATGGGCATCGGCGGCACCCCTGAAGGCGTCATCACCGCGTGTGCGATGAAGTGCCTCGATGGCGAGATCCAGGGCATGCTGGCACCGCAGTCCGACGAAGAGCTCGAAAAAGTGCTGGCTGCTGGCCACGACCTGACTCGTGTGCTGACCCACCACGACCTTGTCACCTCGAACCACTGCTACTTCGCAGCAACCGGTGTTACTAACGGTGACATGCTCCGTGGCGTGTCTTACCGCTCGAACGGTGCAACCACCCGCTCCTTGGTCATGCGCTCGAAGTCCGGCACCGTCCGCCACATCGAGAGCTTGCACAAGCTGGCAAAGCTGCAGGAATACTCCGTGGTGGATTACAACGACCCACAAAACTAAATCGCTGTAAAAGCGCGGTCGTGCCAGTCGGCTACCCTAGAGGTACGTGTGAGCACGTCCGCGGATCTCACTCAGATAAGCAATCAAACATCACTTAAGTAGTAAAGGACTAGTAAATGACCGAGCAGGAATACCGCATCGAACACGACACCATGGGTGAAGTAAAGGTCCCAGTTAACGCTCTGTGGCGCGCACAGACCCAGCGCGCAGTGGAGAACTTCCCTATCTCCGGCCGTGGCCTGGAGTCCGCTCAGATCCGTGCACTTGGCCTGCTCAAGGCTGCATGTGCACAGGTGAACAAGGATTCCGGTGCTCTTGATGCAACGAAGGCAGATGCCATCATTGCAGCGGCTATGGAAATCGCTGATGGTGCCCACGATGATCAGTTCCCAATCGATGTGTTCCAGACCGGTTCCGGTACTTCTTCCAACATGAACACCAACGAGGTCATCGCTTCTTTGGCGAAGCAGAACGGTGTGGAGATCCACCCGAACGATGACGTCAACATGGGTCAGTCCTCCAACGACACCTTCCCAACTGCAACCCACGTGGCTGCTACCGAAGCTGCTGTCAACGATCTCATCCCAGGCCTGAAGGTGCTGCAGGAGTCCCTGCAGAACAAAGCAAATGAGTGGAAAGAGGTTGTTAAGTCCGGCCGTACCCACCTCATGGACGCTGTCCCTGTGACCTTGGGTCAGGAATTCGGTGGCTACGCTCGCCAGATCGAGCTGGGTATCGAGCGCATCGAAGCAACCCTGCCTCGCCTGGGCGAGCTTGCTATCGGCGGCACCGCTACCGGCACCGGCCTGAACACCCCGGCTGACTTCGGTGCAAAGGTCACCGAGGAGCTCAAGAAGCTCACCGGTGTCCAGGAGCTGTCCGAGGCCAAGAACCACTTCGAGGCTCAGGCTAACCGCGACGCTCTCGTTGAGTTCTCCGGCGCCATGCGCGTTGTTGCTGTCTCCTTCTACAAGATCGCCAACGATATCCGCCTGATGGGCTCTGGTCCATTGACCGGCTTCGCCGAGATCCACCTGCCTGACCTGCAGCCAGGCTCCTCCATCATGCCGGGCAAGGTCAACCCAGTTCTGTGTGAGACCGCAACCCAGGTTTCCGCTCAGGTCATCGGCAACGACGCTGCCGTTGCTTTTGCTGGCACCCAGGGCCAGTTCGAGCTCAACGTGTTCATCCCTGTGATGGCACGCAACGTGCTTGAGTCCGCTCGCCTGCTGGCTAACACCGCTCGTCAGTTCGCTACCAAGCTGGTTGATGGCATCACACCAAACGTCGATCGTATGAAGACTCTGGCTGAGTCCTCCCCTTCGATCGTCACCCCGCTGAACTCGGCAATTGGTTACGAAAACGCAGCTAAGGTCGCAAAGACTGCGCTGGCAGAGGGCAAGACCATCCGCCAGACCGTCATTGACATGGGCTTCGTCGACGGCACCACCCTCACCGAGGAAGAGCTCGACCGTCGCCTTGACGTTCTGAGCATGGCAAACACTGACCGCGACTAGTTTTAACTAGTGCGATCAGGTCCACATAATTAAAGGGAGCCGGCCCGTGGGATTTCCTCGGGCCGGTTTAGCATATGAGTGACTCATTTTCTGACGTAAAAAATTCCACCGGCTCGAATCGCCCCGTGGTTGCCGGTGGCATTATCGTGCTCATCGTCGCAGTCATCGCCGCCATTGCGGCGGGCGGGATCGCATTTTCGCGTAACGACGAGGCCTCTACCTCCACCACCCCAGAAACCGTCACCGTGACGGCTACTCCGCCGACTCCCGGTGCCTCCCCCGATGCTCCTCCTGCCGGAACCTACGTTGGTGAGCTGGTTAGCGTTTCCGAGGCGACTCAAGGCCAACGCTGGCAGGCAGTTGCAACATTCGGCGGCGACACCGCGATGATCGTCTATCCCGACCAGGGCTGTGTGGTGTCTCTCCAGCCACTGACCAGCGAACTCTATTCCTCAACCGCGTTGACGAATAGCTGCTCCGGAACTGAGGGGGCGTGGACTATTTCGGTTCCTGAGTCCGGCCTCGTCGAGGTGGCTTACTCCATCAACGGTGTCAATGAAGTCGAGGGCACCTTATCCTTCGGGGTTCCCGTCAATCCGTAAAAGGCGCGTCAAGTAATCGTTCGGTGTAATCACGATTGCTTGAGCGTCCCTATCGAACGAGGACAGCGTTTCCACCTGGCCTTCATACCAAAAGTGCAAAAGCCTAGAAAGCGGCTTCCTCGTTGGATAAGTCACCGCAAGCTTGGCCATGTTATTTAGGGAAGCTACCAGCTCTTCTCCCTCGCTAACAGGTGACACAAGGATCGTGCCGTGCGTAGGGATGGCAAAAAGCAGGCCCTTGTCGCGTGCGACCCGTGGGGCAAATGTATCCAGCACGAGGGCCAAATCCAACGCAGCCGACGCGAGCTCAGAGCCAACAGCCTCGATTGCGATGATTCCTTGACCGTTGTCGGTTACCTGGACATCAAACGTCGATTCTATGTCTGCGCGCAGATTCACGGAGGCCGCATGACGAAGCGTCTCGGGATCGTCGATACGCGCTAAAGCCTCATCAGACATGGTCTTATAACCGTCGCCGGTATCTAACACAATGGTCGCGGTTGTGTCGTTGGTAAATGTGCCTTCGCCCTCGTCGACTTGCACGAGCCGTGGGCGCAAGGATGCATACACGGATGCAGTCTCAGAGCCCTTGCCCTGCGGGCTGGCCAGCATCTGATCCACCAGTGCTGTCGCGATACGCCGTGGTGCCTTCGGGTGAACGCTAGACCCTAACTGACGAACCGCGCTTGAAACGTCGGCGCTGACCTTGCCGAGTCGGGGATGATCGAGCAACACCGTTTTGCCGTTGATCCGGATCGCAGCACCGCGTTGCTCTGCGGCTTTACGAAGCTCCGTGCGTAGATCGTTGGCTCGCTCACGGTCCAGGCCTGGGAAATTCGCGTCAGGCTCCGCAGGCTTGCGACGGGAAGGACTAAAGAATCGCACGATGTGCACCTACTTTCTCTTGCCAACCAGCGTAGACGTATCCAGAAAAATGTGAAAGGCCGATTGTGGATGCGACCCCATTCACAATCATTTTCGTGAGAGATTATCATCTTACCTTAGCGAAGTAGAAAACTTTTGCACCGAGTGTAATATGTGCTCGGTGAGCATTTCTTCGTCAGAGGGAGTGCGTGAGAAAAAGCGGCGTCACACACGGTGGCGCATTTTCGACGAAGCCCTGACTCTTATCGAGCGTCAGGGTTTTGACAACGTCACAATTGACGCCATCTGCGAAGCCGCTGAAATCTCACGCCGGACCTTCTTCAACTACTTGGACTCCAAGGACGACCTCGTCATTGGAGCGTTTCCTGCTGAACTGCCCCAAGCAGCACACGAACGGATTGCCACCACAAAAACAGATAACATCGTCGCCTCAATTCTCTCGGAGATTGAGGCAAACGTTGACCCTCTCGATCGTGGATTCGAGGTCCGCCAGCGCCGCATCATCATGAAAGATAAAGGCTTGGCTATGACCGCAATGTCTAGGGTGCGACACTCTTTGAAGCCCACCCACCAAGTACTCGAGAGGCATTACAGCACCTTCCCTGAAGACAGGAAGCTGGAAAACGAGCCTCTTTCGGTAGAGATTCACCTTGTTTTCCTCCAAGTCATGTCCGCGGTAAGCGTGTATTTGCTTCATCCGGAATTCGCACCCACTGAGTCGCAGTCAGAAATTGACCAGCTACTCAACGCAGCGGCACTTTCCGCCCGTTTTTCTAAGGAGTTAATTTGGTAGATAACCAAACAGACCGTGCGTCCGCCGCCGCGCCCCGAATCGGTCTGATTTTCACCGCACTCATCACCACCATGATGATGAGTTCGCTAGCGCAGATGATCTTCTCTACCGCGCTGCCCACCATTGTTGGTGAGCTCGGTGGCGTGGAGCACATGAGTTGGGTCATCTCGGCATTCTTGGTCACCATGACCATTGCCATGCCAATTTTCGGCAAGGTCGGCGACATGATCGGCCGTAAATGGCTCTACATCTTCGGCATTGCGCTGTTCGTGATTGGCTCCACCATCGGTGGCTTTGCCAACTCGATGACCTGGCTTGTTATTGGCCGAGCTATCCAGGGCTTCGGCGGTGGCGGCATGATGGTGACGTCGCAGTCGATCGTCGCTGAAATCATCCCAGCGCGCCAACGTGGCAAGTTCCAGGGTCTGATGGGCGCCGCCTTCGGTGTTTCCTCGGTGCTTGGCCCAGTCCTCGGTGGTTGGTTCACTGACGGCCCGGGTTGGCGTTGGGGCATGTGGATGAACATCCCACTTGGCCTGATTGCCATTGCCATTAGTTGGGCCGTTCTGCACCTGCGCACGGGTTCTGCCGAGCGCAAGAGCTTCGACTGGCTGGGTACTATGCTCATGGCAGTAGCTACCGCAAGTCTGATTTTGTTCACCACATGGGGTGGCAATCAGTACGCGTGGAACTCGCCTACCATCATTGGTTTGATCATTGTGACCATCGCAGCGGCTGTTGCTTTCGTGATCGTCGAGTTGCGCGCTGAGAACCCACTGATTCCAATGGAGCTGTTTAAGAACCGCAACATGGTGCTCACCACCGCCGGTGGTACTGTCCTCGGTCTGGCTATGACAGGCGCATTGTCCTACCTGCCTACCTATTTGCAGATGGTGCACGGTATGTCGCCTTCCTCGGCAGGTCTGATGATGATCCCGATGATGTTCGGTATGCTCGGCACCTCGACGATTGTCGGTTTCGTGATCACTCGCACGGGTAATTACAAGATCTACCCGATTATCGGTATGGGCATTGTGGCAGTGGCACTCTTCCTGTTCTCTACCCTGACTACCGCGACGTCACTGGTCACCATCGGCGTTTACTTCTTCATCTTCGGCTTCGGCCTGGGATTGGTCATGCAGGTGCTGGTGTTGATCGTGCAAAACTCCTTCCCGATCACCATGGTTGGTACGGCCACGGCCGCGAACAACTTCTTCCGCCAGCTCGGCTCCTCGCTCGGTGCGTCTCTGATCGGTTCGATGTTCTCTATGAACCTAATCAACCAATTGGAGGCGAACCTGCCTGGCGCCTTCGCCCAGATGGGCTCCGAGGGCGCGCCTTATGCCCAGGCATTCGCCGCGGGAGGCGCGACAAGCTCGCTGACCCCGAGTGCTGTACTGGAGTTCCCGACCATTTTGCGCGAGGCAATCATGACTAGCTACAACGACGCGTTGACTCCCGTCTTCTTGCTCATGGTGCCGCTAGCCATCGTGGCAATGTTGCTGATGTTCCCTATCACTGAGGAAAAACTCAAGGACACAGTGGAATAGACAGTGCACTAATAAAACAATTCAGGGCCCCAAGCGAACTGCTTGGGGCCCTGAACTGCGTTTCTGGGTACGTTGTTAGATCTCGTAGTTGGGGGCGTTAATTTCTTTTTCTTCCGGCTTGGGCAAAAGCTTTTCGTACACGTCAGTGTCGCGCCACTGGCCAGCGTATTCGCCGTAGGTCATCTTCGCTAAGTGACGGTAGGTGCCTACCTTCTCAAACCCGCGAGAGATATGGAGTTTCGCGGAGCCTTCGTTTTCTGGGAAGATCCAGGAGTGAATCGCCCACTTGTCTAATTCTTGGCACACCTCAATGAGGCGGTCCAAAAGGGCACCAGCAACGCCTCTGCCTTGGGCTTCGGGGTGAATGTAGATGGAGTCTTCGACAACGCCATGAAAGACGCTTCGCGACGACGCCGGCGCCGCCGACACCCAACCGATCACCTTGTTGTCATCGTCTTCTTCGACGGCGACATAGACAGTTTCCATGATCTTGGACCTTGTGAACCTTTCCCACGTCGGCCCTTGAGTCTCATAAGTGGCGTTACCTGTTTCAAGGCCCATTTGGTAGATCGCACGCACCTGGGGATAATCCTCCGGGCGCACTGGTCGAAGATTGAAGCCAGCTTTGGTCATAACACCCAATTTTTACCCCACCACCTGTAGTCGTGCAAAATATTCGCAGCTAGCGAACGCTCACGTGGGTCTAGTGACCGTCTTCCAGCAGATCGGTGACCAATTCCGCAATTGCTGAGCGCTCGGAACGAGTCAAGGTGATGTGAGCGAACAAATCGTTGCCCTTGAGCTTTTCAATGACTGCCTGGACACCATCGTGGCGGCCAACACGCAGGTTATCGCGCTGCGCCACATCGTGGGTCAATACAACACGGGAGCCACGACCCAGACGCGAAAGCACGGTGAGCAAGACATTGCGCTCCAGTGACTGTGCCTCGTCGACGATGACAAAACTGTCATGCAGGCTGCGTCCGCGGATGTGTGTGAGAGGCAACACCTCCAGCAGGCCACGTGCCATGACTTCTTCCATGACGTTGTCTGAAACAACGCCCTCGAGGGTGTCATAGACAGCCTGTGCCCACGGATTCATCTTCTCAGTTTCGCTGCCCGGCAGGTAACCCAGGTTCTGCCCACCGACGGCGTAGAGCGGGCGGAATACGACGATGCGCTTGTGCTCTCCACGCTCGAGAACTGCCTCCAGCCCGGCGCACAGTGCGAGAGCCGACTTGCCTGTACCGGCGCGACCGCCGATGGAGACGATGCCCACGCTGCTATCCGTGAGCAGATCGAGGGCGATGCGCTGTTCCGCCGAGCGACCGTTGAGGCCGAAGGCGTTAATGTCCCCGCGAACGAGGCGCACCCCGCCGCTCGGTGCAACACGACCGAGTGCCGATTGGGTCCCCGCATTAAGGGTGACACCGCAATGTACTGGCAGGTCTTCCGTGTCGATGGCCAAGAAGCCGGTAGCAAAGAGTTCGTCGATGTCTTCCCCGGACACCTCGAGCTCAGCCATACCCGTGTACCCGGTCAAAACAACGTCTTGCGCACGGTATTCGTCTGCGGCTAGGCCTACTGCGCCAGCTTTAACGCGAAGTGGGACATCTTTGGTCACAAGCACAACATCGTTGCCCTCGTGCATGAGGTTGAGTGCGCACGCCAGAATCCGGTGATCGCCTTCGGTGCCGCGGAATGCAACAGGCAGCCGGGACTGATCCTGGTGGTTCAGCTCGACTCGCACCATGCCGCCGTCTACATTGACGGGAACTGGCTGGTCAAGGCGATCATAATCCAGGCGAAGTTCTTCTAATAAGCGAAGAGCTTGGCGGGCGAACCAGCCAAGCTCTGGGTGATGACGTTTTGCTTCCAACTCAGTGATGACCACGAGCGGGAGTACTACGTGGTGTTCTGCGAACTTCCGAATCGCCCAGGGGTCTGACAACAGCACCGAGGTATCTAGCACGTATGTCTTCACCCCCGTCTTGTTGTCCGTGACATCAGTGACATCTGGAGTGAAATCGCGCTCGGTGACAGTTGGTTCAAACATTTGGACCTGCTCCCCTAGTCGGTAGGTGCCCGGTAGGTTTTCGTTGGTTTTCCGGACAACCCCGACGGTAGGGAAGCAAGGTGTAAATTACATTGTTGGAAGATGAACTTTTGTTTACAAACCCTGACTCTCAGCTAGAGGTCAAGGGATGTGCACTAGTTCGGCTGCACCTGAGCGCCCCACTGACCGCCCTGATTCACCCAGTTGATCACGCCGTTGGTGAACTTCTGAGTCCAACCACCATCAGGAAGCTTTTCCTCGGCAGCAGTTGGCAGACCGATCGTATTCGCCAAGCCACCCTCATCCGCCCACGTCTGCGCGATCATGCCCACCATCGGTGCCGCACCGGAATCCTTGGACCATGCAAGCAGGTTGCCCTCTGCAAATGTTGCGAGCGCTCCGCCTTCTTCCTGCTGAATGGTCTCTGGCTCACCCCACTCTCCTGTCACCTCATCGATGGCGGCCTTGAAATCCGCAGGTACGAGGACAGAATTACCATCTGCGGTCTTTTGCTCGACGGTAGCGTCGTTTGCTCCTGCAGCGCTTTCATCAGCTTCGCCGCTGGCATCTGCACCATCGGTGGCACCCTCAGTTTCGGAGGCATCTGCCGAATCCGAGGCTTCAGCAGAGCTGGATGCCGCTGCACTCGTCGTTGCGGAGGCAGAAGCACCTGTCGAACCGGTGGAGGAGCTACCGCCATCTGCTGAACAAGCAGCCAATCCACCCGCAAAGGTGACCGCTGCAATAACTGTTGCTAGTGTGCGCTTCATGAAGAAAACCTTTCTTGTGAGGTCGATTACTTTTTCTAGTATCCGAATTTCTGGTTAACGGCGCTTCTTCCTTCCCCCCGGTTGGGGGGATTGCTTACCGCGGCGAGTTTCTTTCGCTATACGTTTTTCCTTCGCCGTTCTTTTCGGAGCAGCCGCACGCGAAGAGTTTAATGTACGACCCTTCGCCACTCCGACAAAGTCCTGGATAGCGTCCGAATCGTCTGCTTTTCGCCACACCAAGGCGATACTAGTCACCGGATCTCGCCCACCTTTCAGCGTCAACGGAACAACCTGTTTCTTCGACAGCATCTTCAACAGGGGCTTCGGTCCGAACGCGATTCCAACATTTGCGGCAACAACCTGCAGGCCAGCCCGTAACTCGTCGATAGTGTCGTATTCGTTAACGTGTTCACCTTCAAGGTCGCGCAGCGCCACGGCCTCAGCGACTTCCGCGTAAACCGAGTCTTTCGGAACTGCCACGCCTGGTTCCTCGTCGTAAAGCGTGACGACGAAATACTCCTCCGTAATGCGGGCGTCGGGGAGCCTCGTGAGCGCGATCTCCGCCTCCCCTGCCTGGAGTTCTGCGAACGCGTCATCGGAATCGCGCGTGCTCAACCCATGTGATGTGGAGTCGCGGAATCTGCGGAACCATTTCGATGGCTCCGTTCCTGTTACGAACGCAAGGGTCAACATGGCGTTAATGCTACCGTCATGGTTATGAGTGAAGATTTCAACTTCGATGGTGAGCCATCCGGCACCGCCATGAAACCCGCAACCGCAGCGAAGAAGCTCGGTATTTACTTGCCCGCGACGCCTCAGGAATTCCAGGACGGCGCCATCACCCATGGCCAATTGCGCGATCTGCAGAACAATCCACCCCAGTGGCTCACGGAGCTGCGTCTCAATGGCCCGCACCCTCGCCCCGAGGTGGCACGTAAGCTCGGCATCTCGATTACTGCGCTCAAGCGCAATGATTTGGACAAGCCTTTGACTACCGCTGAGATCAAGGAATTGCTAGCTAACCAGCCTGAGTGGTTGAGCCAGGCGCGCACCGCCTTCGCCACAGAGCGTGCAAACGGTGAGGAGCAAAATTCCGCCGAGAGCTAAAAGCTCGCTTCACGACGAAGGCCCGATCCCCTGTTCTTAAGGGGATCGGGCCTTTGTTCGCGCGCTTCTTAGACCATCTTCCAGTCTTCGAGGCCTTCGTAAAGCGGGTACTGCTCAGCGAGCTTGGTCACGCGTGCGCGCAGCGCCTCAACGTCAGCGTTCTTGCCAGCTGCAAGAGCGGTGCCGATGATGTCTGCGGTCTCAGTGAATGCTGCTGCGTCGAAGCCACGGGTAGCCAGCGCTGGGGTACCGATGCGCAGGCCGGAGGAAACGGCTGGTGGACGAGGATCGAAAGGCACGGAGTTACGGTTAACCGTGATACCGATCTCGTGCAGCAGATTCTCTGCCTGCTGTCCGTCCATCTCGGAGTTGCGCAGGTCGGCGAGAACCAGGTGAACGTCGGTGCCACCGGTAAACACGTCAACGCCGGCAGCCTTGCAGTCTGCGGCGGTCAGACGCTCAGCGACGATGCGTGCACCTTCGAGAGTGCGCTCCTGGCGCTGCTTGAAGCCCTCAGTTGCAGCAACCTTGAGCGCGGTTGCCTTTGCAGCAACCACGTGCATCAGTGGGCCGCCCTGCTGGCCTGGGAAGACAGCGGAGTTAAGCTTCTTTGCGTACTCCTCCTTCGCCAGGATCATACCGGAGCGTGGACCACCAATGGTCTTGTGAATGGTGGTGGAGACAACGTCAGAGTAAGGCACCGGGCTTGGGTGCAGACCAGCTGCCACCAGACCCGCGAAGTGAGCCATGTCGGTCCACAGGTAGGCACCAACCTCGTCGGCGATCGCACGGAACGCTTCAAAGTCCAAGGTACGAGGGTAAGCAGACCAACCAGCGATGATGACCTGTGGCTTGTGCTCGAGGGCCAGCTCGCGAACCTTATCCATGTCGATGCGCATGGTATCTGGGTCAACTTCGTAAGCAACCACGTTGTACAGGCGGCCAGAGAAGTTTGCCTTCATGCCGTGGGTCAGGTGACCACCGTGGGACAAGGACAGACCCAGGATGGTGTCGCCTGGCTTGATCAGCGCGTGCAGCACAGCAGCGTTAGCCTGTGCACCGGAGTGAGGCTGAACGTTGGCGTATTCCGCACCGAAGAGCGACTTTGCTCGGTCGATGGCGAGGTTCTCCACCACGTCAACGTTTTCGCAGCCACCGTAGTAGCGCTTGCCTGGGTAGCCTTCAGCGTACTTGTTCGTCAGGACTGAACCCTGCGCCTGCAGCACTGCACGGGGAACGAAGTTCTCGGAAGCAATCATTTCCAAGGTGTTGCGCTGACGGGAAATCTCGTTGAGGATCTGAGCGTGTACCTCAGGATCAAGTTCCGCCAACTCCTGGTTCAACACATTGTCTGTCATGGGACGGTTGCCGACCTTTCAAAAAGCGAGTAGTTCCTGAGTATCTTACGACACGCAGATATTGCGGTGGGGCCAAGGTCCAGCAGGAAGATAAAGAGTGGGACAATTAACAACATGGCCCGCAGCACAGACTCCAGTCCTTACCTCGATTTTGACAGAGATGCGTGGAGGGAACTGCGTGCAACTATGCCGCAGGTGCTCTCCGCCGAGGAACTGGATACTCTGCGCGGTGTTGGCGAAAATATTGATTTGAACGAGGTCACAGACATTTATCTGCCTCTGTCTCGTCTGATTCATCTGCAGGTCTCAGCACGCCAGGAATTAACTGCCGCAACAGAAACCTTCTTGGGCGAGTCAACTGGGCGCGTGCCCTTCATCATCGGCGTGGCAGGTTCTGTGGCGGTGGGTAAATCTACAACCGCACGTCTGTTGCAGGTACTGCTGCAAAGGTGGGACACCCATCCGCGGGTAGATCTGGTGACCACCGACGGGTTCCTCTACCCCACCGCTGAGCTGGAGCGGAGAAAACTCATGAACCGCAAAGGTTTCCCGGAGTCCTACGACCGGCGTGCACTTTTGCGCTTCGTCACCGACGTGAAATCGGGCAAGCCAAACGTCCAGGCACCTGTGTATTCGCACACCGCCTATGACATTCTCCCCGACGAATACCAAGTCATCGACCGTCCAGACATTGTCATCCTCGAAGGCCTCAACGTCTTGCAGACGGGCCCCACGTTGATGGTCAGCGACTTGCTTGATTTCTCCGTCTACGTGGATGCGCGCACCACCGACATTGAACACTGGTACATCGAGCGCTTCCTCAAGCTGCGCCACACGGCTTTCCGCCAACCAGGTGCGCACTTCGCTGACTATGCCCATTTGGACGAGGCGAAGGGCGCACACACCGCGCGCGAAATCTGGCAGTCAATCAACCTGCCCAACCTGATGGAAAATATCCTGCCCACCAAAGTCCGCGCTTCACTGGTGCTGCATAAGGGCTACGACCACTTGGTGCAACGGGTCCGGATGCGCAAAATTTAGATTACTTACCGAAACGGCGCGAGCGCTGGGAATAATCACGCAGCGCACGCAGGAAGTCAATCTTCCTAAACGCTGGCCAATAAGTATCCGTGAACCAGATCTCCGAGTACGCCGACTGCCAGAGCAAGAATCCCGACAGGCGCTGCTCACCGGAGGTGCGGATCACTAGGTCAGGGTCGGGCTGGCCCTTGGTGTAGACGTGCTTGGAAATGGAGTCCACCGTCACGGCGTCGGAGAGTTTTTCTGCAGGGGTCCCGGAGGCCAGTTCTTCGTCGATAAGCGTCTTGACTGCGTCGACGATTTCCTGCCTGCCGCCGTACCCCACCGCAATGTTCACGGTCAGGCCTGGGCGATCAGCCGTTGTTGCGGCGGAATCCTGCATGCGCTTTGCCACATCGGGTGGCAGTAGGTCGAGGTGGCCCACGAGGCGGACTTTGCAGGTCTGATCATCGGCGGCGAGGTCATCGATCACATCGGAAATAATGTCGAAGAGCAGGTCGACTTCTTCCCTCGCGCGCTGCAGATTCTCGGTGGACAACAGATAAATGGTGATCACCTCTACCTGCGTCTCCGACGACCAGCGTACAAGCTCGGCGATCTTATTCGCGCCGGCCCGGTGGCCATGGGAGATATCGGTAAACCCCGCCTCACGCGCCCACCGGCGGTTGCCGTCCGCCATCACCGCAATATGCTTGGGCTGTGACTTTCCGCGTAACTCACGCTGAAGCCTCCGCTCGTAGAGCGGATACAGCATACGTTCAAGCACATTCACATAGTTCAGTGTAGCGGGTAACTACTTCTCCCTGCGCTTACGCACGGCGCGTGCCAGATCTTCCAGCAAATCCACAGTTGTGTCGAAGTCCATGCACTTATCTGTCACGGATTGACCGTAAACCAAACCCTCGCCACCGTTGACCTTGAGCTTTTCCGGATCCAACTTCTGTGCGCCTGCAACCAGGAAGGACTCCAGCATGATGCCCGCAATGTGCTCGTTGCCTTCGGCAATCTGCTCGGCGATGTCACGGGTCACCTCAGCCTGGCGCACGTGGTCCTTGTTGGAGTTCGCGTGCGACGCGTCGATCATCAGGCGCGATTCAGGACCAAGCTTATCGACGACAGCCGCCACCGAGTCCCTATCGAAGTTCGGTCCGCTGGTGCCACCGCGCAAAATGACGTGCGTGTGAGGATTGCCTTCGGTTTCTACAACGCTTGGCTCGCCCTCGTCCGATACCCCAAAGAAGAAGTGTGGCTGCTGGGCGGCGCTGACTGCGTCGATGGCAACCTGGACGGAACCGTCGGTGCCGTTCTTGAATCCGATTGGCATGGACATCCCCGAAGCCAGCTGGCGGTGCACCTGTGATTCCGTGGTACGCGCGCCAATTGCACCCCAGGCAACGGCATCCGCGTAGTACTGCGGGCTGGAAGGCTCGAGGAACTCACAGCCTGCAGGAAGACCAGTGGTGACAACCTTGGTCAGAACCTCGCGGGCAAGACGCAACCCCTTTTCCACGTGGTAGGTGCCATTGAGGTCGGGGTCATTGATCAGACCCTTCCAGCCCACGGTGGTACGTGGCTTTTCGAAGTACACGCGCATGACAACCTTGAGATCGTCGTCGAGACGCTTTGCCAGCGGGGCAAGACGATCAGCGTATTCCTGTGCAGCGACGGGGTCATGGATTGAACATGGCCCAACAACGACCACTAGGCGGTCATCCTCGCCGGCGAAAATGTCCGCGATGTCTTGGCGATCGCGTTCGACCTTGTTCAACTTATCCTCGTCGAGCGGGAGATCGTTTTGCATTTCCAAAGGGCTCGGGAGGCGGTGGAAATCGCGGACTCGTTTATTCGAGGTGGAGGCCGAATTGCTCAATGAGACTGGTTGAGACATTCTCTTGGTTCCTTATTTTTGGTTTGGGGTTGATTTCGGGAGATCGTGGGAAAAGAAAAATGAAGCAGACAAGCAAAAAAGCAGCCCCTCAACCCTTTCGGGGAGGTGCTGCTTAGGCTCTAGTTAGCGTGTGTTCGGTCAGCTCAAAGAACAAGACCGGGGGACGCTCCCCAGAGCCTTGCTAAAATAAAACTGCTTTACGAACATGTTCTACACCCTAGCACAGTTCACGGCGCGGGGGTAGGGATGGAGCTCATTCGTTAAAAACAAGCGTCAAAGTTTTGAGTCATCTCGCCGGTCAAGCACACCGGCTTCTTCCATCGCCTTGTCCACTGCCTCAGTGTCGAACACATCCAAGCCATGGGCCTCCGCGAACATACGGCGGCGATTGAAGCGAGAGTACCGACGGTGGAAGAACCAGCCCAACGTCAAAATCGCAACCAACAAGGCCACAACAACAAGCATGCCAATAGGCGATGCCTTACCGAATTCAGGACCCAGCGGGCCACCTTGCTCTTGTTGGGCAAGCACGTCGATGACAACGCCCTGGGTGCTGGCCAAAAATTCCGTAATCACGGGTCCTAATCCTCATCCTTCGCGGTATCTCGTGCGATACCTGCGAATAAATCATCTTCTGGCATGTGCGTTGACACACGCGTGCGCGCAAGCTCAAACTCTTCCGTAGGCCACAGCTCTTGCTGCACTTCTACTGATGTTGCCAAGAAAGCACCCGCTGGGTCAATCTGAGTGGCATGCGCGAGAAGTGCTTGCTCACGATTACCAAAATAGTCTGAACATTCGATCTGCGTGGTCACCCGGGCCATAATGTCGGCTTGGTTTTCTTCCCAACGCTTAATCATCGGACCGTACGGGCTGCGTTTTCCTTCGGCGCGCAGGCGCTCGTCGAAAAGCTTCATGCGTTGCAGCACGAAACCGTGGGTGTAGTACAACTTCAATGGAATCCACGGCTCCCCTGCCTCAGGTGCGAATTCCGGATCGCCGGATTTCTCCCAGGCCAGCATCGAAATCTCGTGCACCATCAGGTGATCGGGGTGTGGATATCCACCGTTTTCGTCGTAGGTGATGATCACGTGAGGGCGGAACTCACGCATCACCTGGACCAAATGCTTGGTCACCTCGACGGGATCTTGCCTGGCAAAACAGCCTTCTGGCAGCGGAGGAAGCGGATCCCCTTCCGGCAGGCCGGAATCAACATACCCGAGCCACATCTGATCAACGCCGAGTGCATCAGCTGCGTTCGCCATCTCTTCGCGACGCACTTCGACCATATTGTCCAGGACACCTGGACGATCCATCGCCGGATTCAGGATCGAACCGCGTTCGCCGCCCGTGCAGGTGACTACGAGTACTTCGTTGCCTTCGTCTGCGTATTTCGCCATGGTTGCCGCGCCTTTCGACGATTCGTCGTCGGGGTGCGCATGGATTGCCATGAGGCGTAGGCCGCTCACTAAAACTCCACCTTCCACATTTCGTGATTTAGGTTAACTTCTAACAATCTTAGTACCATCAGGGTTAAAGTCATTTTCGTCTCTGAGCTCAGGCTCAAATCTTTTCCTTTGTGAGGTTTTTCGGCAGTGTCCACCCCAGATATTTCCCGCCCCGTTGACCGATATGGGAAAGATTTCACCCCAGAAAAACCCAAAGGAATGACTGGCAAGGTCATTGCGGTACTCATGGTCGTGGCTGTCGCCATCATTTTGGTCGCTGGCATGTCACGCATCATGACCAAGGACGACTCCCCCATCGAAGGTTCCTTCGTCACCAGTGAGCGTATCGACGACCAAACCAACCGGGTCTGGATCGACGTCGTTCGCACCAACACTGAGATCCCTTCCTATTGCATTGCCACCTCGCTGGACTATTCGATGGCGGAGGTCGGTCGTCGCGAAGTGATTATTCCTGCTGGAGGCGAAGCGCAGATGCGTATCGCAGTGGACATGCCTACGCGCGCCTACCCAGTCTCTGGCGGCATCTACGGTTGCTCCGAGAATGTTCCTTCCTATATGAACACCGAAAACCCAACCTACGATCAGGCGCGTTCTTAAGAATTTTCGCTTTGGGCGGGCGGGTAATTTTTACCACATTGACCTGTGCTAGAATGCCCGTTAGTTCAAGTGCGCATTTACAGCGTGTACCTCGCGCTGCCACGACACAGAAATGTCGCAGAATCGTTTCAATGGAAGGTTTGTCACCCATGGCTGAGCCCCAACAGCAGTACATCACCCCAGAGATGAAGGCCAAGCTGGAGAACGAACTCCAGCAGCTCATTGATAACCGCACCGCTATCGCGGCCGAGATCAACGAGCGCCGTGAGGAAGGCGACCTCAAGGAGAACGCTGGCTACGACGCAGCCCGCGAACAGCAGGACCAAGAAGAGGCCCGCATTAAGCAGATCTCCGAGATCCTTGCTAGCTCCACCACTGAGCGCTCCGGTGTTGTTGAGGGCCAGGCCCACGTCGGTTCCGTTGTGCATGTGTACTACGACGGCGACGAGAACGACAAGGAAACCTTCCTAATTGGTACCCGCGCTGCCGCCACCGGCAACAAGGACCTAGAGACCTACTCCGAGCAGTCCCCGCTTGGCGCAGCTGTGATTGGTGCCTCCGAGGGCGAAACCCGTTCTTACACTGCTCCAAACGGACGTGAGATTTCGGTGACAATCGTCTCTGCAGAGCCGTATGATTCTGATAAGGCAGCAACACCTCGCTCTGACTAGGTACTGACTAGGTAAAACTAAGTACTAAAACACCTTTGCTCATTTCGATTACACAATTTGAAAAGGAAATCCATGCGTATCTCCCGTAAGCTCACCGCAGCCTCCGTGGCGGCTGTCGCAGCCCTGGCCATCGCAGCCTGCTCCCCTCCGAATGAGAAAGACTCGGAGATTGGCAAGGTCCCTACTGCTCAGACGCAGAACCCAGATTCCCTGAACTACGGGCAGCCTGGTTTCGAGGATCCAAACGAAACCACCGCTCGCGCAACCGCTACCACAACTGCAGGCGCTACGGGCACCGCAGCAACCGGTACCTTTACCCAGCAACCAGAGACTGCTGTCGATGGCAGCACCCTGGAAATGGGCTCCGAAGGTGTAGTTACCGAATAGTAAAAGGTGGTACTAGGTAGTACTAGGCCCTCCTTATTGCGGTTTTGAGCGTCGCTTCGACTTGCTGGTCGAGGCGGCGTTTTCTTTTGCCTGTTTCGCGCTGGCCCAAAGCTTGTCTGTGCCTGGGCCACTGAGCTGATCTAGCCACACTGTGCGTCCCGTTAACACCAGTAATATGGCCGCCACAGGGCCGCGAACTTCGGGGCCACTACCTACTTGCCACTCGACATCTGTGGCGGTGAATCTCAGGTCGGAAGTACCCAATTGGGTAAAGACTTCCGCGAGTCCTTTCCCCTGATACGACCAGACCCGTTGAGCTGCCCGACGTACCTCCTGCGGGGGAACATCTATGGTTCGTCCGAGCGGAATCGCAATGTCAAAGCCGTGAACAATAATGTCCATGTGCGTCTCTTGCGGAGTAACTCCAAAGTTGTGTGCCGTAGATCCGATCATGTTTCGAATTGCTTTTGCGTACTCCTCAGTCGCAGCGGTGCTCTTGAGAATCGCAGACTTTCGAATGATGTTATTCAGATCGCCGCGAGTCCTCAGCGCCAGCCACAGCACCTTTGGCAGGCTCATTTGCTGCAGCGTTAAGTGCGCTGCGACATCGCGTACGGTCCATCCTTCACACAGCGAAGGCTGATCCCACTCACTTGCGTCTAAGCGGTCCAGCATATCTGCGACTCGCTCACGTTGCGCATCGATTGCATCCCAGAGTTCCCTGTCCACAGAGCTCTTTCTCATAGTGGTGCCCTTTCAAGATTTTCCTAATGGATTATTGAAAAGATGCGCAAGAAAAAGATCCTCTATAGAGCAAATATTAATGGCCCGGTGCGCCGATTCTCAATACCCTTCCTGCTCAGCCCCTCCTGCTCAGCCAAACCGGCAACACAGCACTAAGCCCCACACCAAATTCTTGGTGTGGGGCTTAGTCGTTCTAGCCTCAGTGCTAATTCCTATTCGTAAAGTAGGACAGCAGGCGCAGGATCTCGGTGTAGAGCCATACCAAGGTCACTGCCAGGCCGAGCGCAACGCCCCATGCCATCTTCGAAGGAGCGCCAGTGCGGATCAACTGGTCTGCTACATCAAAGTCATTGAGGAAGCTCACTGCGGCCAAAACGATACACACAAGCGAGAAGATGATGGAGATCGGGCCACCATCACGCAGGATGTTGAAGTTGAAGAAGAGCGCGCCGATGAGATTACCCAGTGACAAGACTACGACACCGATCAGTGCACCAGTGAGAATGCGGGTGAAACGTGGCGTGACGCGGATCGCGCCGGTCTTGTACACGAATAGCATGCCGATAAATACACCAACAGTGCCCAGGATCGCCTGGCCGATCATCATGCCAGCGTTTTCGTTGCCAATGGTCCAACCAGACAGCAGCAGCGAGAGGCCACCGACGAAGAGACCTTCGAAGGCCGCGTAGATCAGAGTGACGGTCCGGGAGCCGTACTTTTTACCGAACGAGTGCACAAGCACGGTAATGAAACCGCCGATACCTCCGACGACAGTCAGCAACATGGTCAGACCAACGTTGCCGGTTGCCGCAATAATGAAGTTTGCCAGTGCAAAGACAATGATGACACCCAGGGTGGCACCCGTTTTGGTCACCACATCATCAACGGTCATTGGACGCTCGGATGCAGCAGCCTGCTGCTGTGGCTGGTAGCCCTGGTAGGACTGGTAGTTACCGTAGGACTGCTGTTGGTAGCCGTAGCCACCCTGTTGTTGGGAGGCGGGTAGGTTCGATAAAACAGGATTAGTGCTGCGCACGAGAACCCGTTTCCTTTCTCTATTCTCTATAGCTTTGGCGAATATAAATTGTTCACAACGTGTAACGCAATTCAAGGTCCAAAGGTTCCCACCCCACCCCATACATGTGTGCCACATCACAGAACCAATTTCAATCCAGGGTTAATCTAGAACCTATGAGTGCGTGGAAAAAAGTCTTCAATCGTTCGCGGTTCTCACCGAAAGTCGGCGGAACTGCGATCAAGGCAGCGTTCAATGACGCATTTGGCAACCAAGATCCCATTGTCTACGAATACGGAGACATCCCCGTACTCAGCTATCGCGTCGACCGCGAAGTCCCCCACTACTTCTACTCCACCTTCGGCATCTCGCGAGTAAACTCCGCCACGCCTATCGCGGGCACCCAAACCGAACTCACCATGCGCGTCGCAGCAGACGAACCACTGCCTCCTGCATGGCCAGCGCAGCTTTTGAGCCGCGTGGCTGAGTACATCACCAGCACCGGCAACGACCTCGAGCCCGGCCACCACATGGACTTCGGGCTTCCGCTTATCGACGATTCCACGCTCTCCGCCCTGATCTTCGTCAATGACCCAGCGCTTGGCATCGTCGAGACGAAAACGGGCCCCGTCCGATTCACCTACGCCATCGGAGTCACCGCTCGCGACTTAGGCGACGCACTCAACTGGGATGCACGAAAGTTCGCAGGAGTCTTGGGAAACTACTACCCGCTCGGGCTCACTGACCCTCAGCGCGATTCGTTGCGGGACGATCCCGAGGCTTTCAAAATTTTACGTAATGCCACGGAGGAGCAGGGCTCGTCGTTAAGCGCTGCGATGGCCGACTACCTGGACTTCACCGACAAGCCCACTCTGCGCATTGATATCACTACCGTCGCGGCCGAGCAGCTGCTGCGGGCGGTGCGCTACCGAATTCGCTTTGACAAGAGCTTTGCGTTGGTCAGCCGGAAGAAGTGGATCGAGGTGGTGCCGGGCGAGGGCGAGCCGGTGCTTGCCGACGACCACCTCGGCCTCCCTATTTCCGAAAAGCTTGCGACGGAAATCCTTGCCGTCTTTGATTCTGAGCCCGGAATTTACACCATGACCACGCAACCGCTCTCGATTCACGTGATCGACCCGAATACTTAAAGCTGGCGAAATTGTGCTTCCCATGCTTGCGTGGCAGATTGCACTGCGTCCCACGGTGAGCCGAGGGGCGGCGTGTAGGACAAATCCAGTTCACTGACTTGCGCCACGGTGAGACCCGCATAGAGTCCGGTGGCAAAGGTATCAACACGTTTGGCGATCTCGCTGCCACGCTTTCCGACGAGCTGTGCTCCAAGAAGTCGCCCATCGCTCGAATCGCCTGTGATGCGGAACTCGATGTGTTGCGCTCCCGGGTAGTAGCGCTTGTGATCGTCTGCCTTAGCCGCAACGGTGAGCGCTGCGTGCCCTGCTGCTTCGGCTTCCTTTTGGCGAAGCCCGGTGCGCGCCGCGACCAGGTCGAATACTTTTACAACTTGGGTGCCCACCGAGCCTGCGAATTCAGCGCGCCCGCCGATCGCGTTCTCTCCCGCGGTCCTTCCCTGCTTATGGCTTGTAGTGCCCAACGGCAGATACGTCACGCCAAGCAAACGATGATGGGTGACAACACCATCTCCCGCAGCCCAGACGTGCGGAATTCCGGTCTGCATTTTCTTATTCACCATGACCGCGTGACCTGGACCAAAAGTGGCCCCGGCTTGCTCAAGGAGCTCGGTATTCGGGCGAACTCCGACAACAACGAGCACGAGGTCTGTGGTTTGTGTAAACGGCTGGCCTTCGTGCTGGCCGGTGACAGTGAGACCATCTGCGCCTTTGGCTACGGCAGTAATCGTGGAGTTCACCACGACATTGACGCCATTATCCACCAATTCTTGGTGTACTAGCGCGCCAAGTTCAGCATCCAGAGTGGATAACACCTCAGGCCCGCGCTGCAGTTGAGTAACCTGCATCCCCTGGGCAATGAACGCCTCTGCCATCTCGAGGCCAACGTAGCCTGCACCGATAATGATCACCGAGCGTGGCTTTCTCTCCTTCAAGTCGCGCTCTAAGGCAAAGGTATCGCCCATGGAGTGAAGGACGTGCACGCCGTCCGCACTGCCCAGACGCTCTAGTCCCGCAATTCCTGCCTTCGATGGCACCGCTCCCGTGCCTACGATCAGCTCGTCGTAGGCGATGAGCTCGTGTTCCCCTGACCTTGTGCGTACTTCCAGTTGTTTGTTTGCCACATCGATGCGGGTGGCTACGGTGTTTACGCGCAGGTTCATTCCGGTTGCTTCCAATTCCGCGAGATTGCGGTGTGCCAGCGACTGCCACGGAGCAACTTCCCCGGTGAAGTAATAAGGAATGCCGCAGATTGAGTAGTTCGGAAATTCGTCTGCGACTACAACGGTAACCTCTGTGCTTGGAGACAGTTCGCGGGCACGCAGTGCCGCAGAGATCCCCGCGTCCGATCCACCGACGATAACTAGGTGTGTCATTGTCTATCCTTTTCGCTTGCTGGAAAGAGGAGAACGACTAGCCCGATGGCGATAGCAGCGCCAACGCACTGGGCAAGAATGAATGGAAGAACCGACGAGGGCGCGATGCCTGCGAAAGTGTCACTAAAGATCCGTCCGATGGTGACAGCTGGGTTGGCAAACGAGGTTGAAGAAGTAAACCAATATGCAGCACCAATATACGCCCCGACGGCCGGGCCAACAATGGCTGCGCGCCGAGTGCGCACCAAAGCAAAGATCAACAAAACCAGCCCAGCGGTTGCAACGACTTCGCCGAGAAGCTTACCGGCAGTGGCGCGCTGCGTTGTCGCAATTGTGGTGGGGACGTCGAACATGAGGTTGGCAAGTAGTGCGCCAGAGATCCCACCCAGGATTTGGGCGACGATATATCCGGTGATAGTGCCTAGAGAGAGCCGTGCGCCAAGAATACGATCTGCGATGGTGACCACTGGGTTGAAGTGTGCTCCCGAGACCGTTTGAAAGATCAGAATCAAAACAGCCAGCCCAAAGGTGGTTGCGAGGGAGTTTTGTAGCAGCTGGAGGCCGACATCGTCAGGAGACAGCGTTTGGGCCGCAATGCCCGAGCCAACAACAATGGCGACGAGCAGGCATGTTCCCAAAAATTCCGCGACAATTCCACGGAGAAGAACCAAGCGTGGCGTCGCGGGATAAGTGTTATTCATGCCTACTATTTTGCGCTAAACACTTTCGCCAAGCGATTTTAAACTGGCCTTTTTGTGCCCCCACTGGGACTCGAACCCAGACTGAATTGATTTTAAGTCAACTGCCTCTGCCGATTGGGCTATGGGGGCGAGCTTTCTAAGTACTAAATAATACGGTGCGTGTTAAGCAACGCAAGCATCGGGGTCCATTTCCGCATTCCCCCTGTTAAGGGTAGATTTTTTCGAATGACTAAAAACCATTCGGTCTCAATGTGGTCTCTGATGGCCTTAATCATTGGTTCCACTGTGGGCGCAGGCATCTTCTCGCTCCCGCAAAACATCGCATCGGCGGCCGCACCCGGCCCGTCGTTGATCGGCTGGACTATCACCGCGGTCGGCATGTTATCTATCGCTTTCGTCTTCCAGGTCCTGGCAGTACGCAAGCCCCACCTTGAATCCGGTGTCTACTCCTATGTGCGCGCGGGCCTCGGCGACTTCATTGGCTTCGCATCGGCGTGGGGCTATTGGCTCGGTTCCGTAATCGCACAGGTCGGCTACGCCACCTTATTCTTTAGCACCATCGGTTTCTATATCCCCTTTTTCTCCTCCGAGAACCGCTGGGTCTCAGTGATCTCAGTGTCAGCCTTGACCTGGGTCATCTTCGCGTTGCTGACCCGTGGAGTGAAACAGGCAGCTTTCATGAACCTTGTTGCCACAGTGGCAAAAATCCTGCCCATTCTGGCCTTCATTGTCTTGGTGGCCTTCTTCGGCTTCTCCTGGGACCGCTTCACCATGGACTTCTGGGGCTCCGGTGACGTCTTCGAGCAGGTCAAAGGCACGATGTTGTTCACAGTCTGGGTCTTCATTGGCGTCGAAGGTGCCTCTGTCTATTCCAAGCAGGCAAAATCGCGTAACGATGTCGGGCGCGCCACCATCCTAGGATTCTTTTCTGTCCTCGCCTTGCTTGTCGCCATCTCCACTTTGTCCTATGGCGTGATGAGCCAAGAAGAACTCGCAGCACTGCCCGATAACTCCATGGCCGCAGTCCTGACCGCAGTGGTCGGCCCCTGGGGTGGCGCGCTGATCTCGATCGGGCTGTGCCTCTCCGTCCTCGGCGCCTACGTCTCCTGGCAGATGCTGGCCGCCGAGCCTGTAGCGATGATGGCCTACGACGGCCTGCTGCCCCGCGCCCTTGGCAAAACTAATAGCAACGGTGCACCGTGGGCCGCCCAGCTCGTCTCCACCATCGTGATTCAGATCTGGGTGATCGTCTTCTTCATTTCGGAGGCGGCATATACCTCGATGGTGCAGCTCGCCACGGTGCTCTACCTCGTGCCGTATTTGTTTTCGGCGCTCTACCTCGTGCTCTTAACAGTGCGCGGCAAAGGCATTTCCCACCCTCATGCGGGATCGCGTTTCGACGACTCCGGGCCCGACGTAGACAAAAAGACCAACCGCAAGCACTTTGTCATTGGTGTGATTGCGATGGTCTATTCACTCTGGCTCTTCTACGCCGCCGACCCCGTTTACGTCTTATACGGTGCGCTCGCCGTGGCGCCTGGCCTGATCCCTTATGTACTGACCCGGATCAACACCCGCGAGCGCATCTTCAACACCTTTGAGTGGGTTGTTGTTGCGATCATCCTGGTTGCTTCAGGCGTAGCCATTGCAGGGATCGTGCAAGGCACGCTCGTGCTTTAGCGCGAGCTACTCGCTCACGCTAAAGACACGCTTCTTTTCAGGCTTGTCCGACACCCCTGCAACCTGGATCTTCTCCACATCGAAAATGGCCGTGAGGAAGTCAGCCACCCATTGCAGCAATTCGGTATCGCGCAAGTTCGGCTGATTCACGCCCTTCGCCACGCGTGGGAACGGCACCTGAATGGCCTTCGCGGCTGCCCGGTACGTCGTTCCCGGGTAGAGGCGCTTGAGACGAACCTGCTTGGAATCGGGAAGCTCCACCGGGTGCAGCTTGATGCGATTTCCCTGCACAGTAATATTGGCCACCCCGGCGCGCCGGGCTTGGTGACGCAACCTCGCCACAGCCATCAGTTGTTCCACCTCACCTGGCAGCGGACCAAAGCGGTCGACCATCTCGTCGGCCACCTTATCCAAATCGGCATTGTCCCGAGTCTCCGCGATCTTGCGGTAGAGCTCTAGGCGCAGCCGCTCCGAATTGATGTAGTTCTCCGGAATATGGGCGTCCACAGGCAAATCGATGCGCACTTCCTTCGGGCCCTGGTCTGTCGCGTCAACGACCTCGCCGGAGGCCAGCGCCTTGTAGGTTTCCACGGCCTCGCCGACTAGGCGCACATAGAGATCGAAGCCAACGCCTGCAATGTGGCCCGATTGCTCCGCACCGAGCACGTTGCCGGCTCCGCGCATCTCCAAGTCCTTTTGCGCCACGGCCATGCCTGCTCCGAGATCGTTGTTTTGCGCAATCGTCGCTAAGCGGTCATACGATGTCTCGGACAACGTTGCACCCTTCGGGTACAGGAAGTATGCATACCCGCGCTCGCGGGAGCGTCCCACGCGTCCGCGCAGCTGGTGGAGCTGCGACAGGCCCATGTTCTGGGCATTTTCGACGATCAAGGTGTTCGCATTCGAGATGTCCAGGCCGGTTTCGACAATCGTGGTACACACGAGCACGTCGTATTCACGATCCCAGAAACCCTGCACGGTCTGCTCGAGCTGCTGCTCGCCCATCTGCCCATGCGCCACCACGATGCGCGCCTCGGGAACGAGTTCACGCAGCTCACGGGCCTTCTTCTCAATGTCAGAGACCTTGTTGTGGATGAAGAATACCTGTCCGTCGCGGAGCAATTCACGACGAATCGACGCCGCCACCTGCTTATCCTCATAGGGTCCGACATACGTGAGCACTGGGTGGCGCTCCTCTGGCGGGGTGGTAATCGAGGTCATCTCGCGGATGCCCGTCATGGACATCTCCAAGGTGCGCGGAATCGGTGTTGCTGTCATGGTCAACACATCAACGTGGGCCTTAAGCGCCTTGATGTGTTCCTTGTGCTCCACGCCAAAACGCTGCTCCTCGTCTACGATGATCAGCCCGAGGTTCTTCCAGTGCACACCGGTCTGCAAAAGCCGGTGCGTACCGATCACGATGTCGACCGAGCCGTCGGCTAGGCCCTTGATCACTTTCTTGGAATCTGCAGCGGAGGTAAATCGAGATAGCTCGCGGATTTCCACCCCAAAGCCCTGCATGCGCTGCTCGAAGGTGGAGTAATGCTGTTGGGCAAGCAGAGTCGTCGGCACCAGCACTGCAACCTGGGTGCCATCCTGGACTGCCTTGAAAGCCGCACGCACGGCCACTTCGGTCTTGCCAAAGCCCACGTCACCCACGATCACGCGGTCCATTGGGACGGGCTTTTCCATGTCCTCTTTGACCGCCTCAATGGCGGTGAGCTGGTCCTCGGTTTCCACGAAGGGGAACGCGTCTTCCATCTCCTGTTGCCACGGGGAGTCCGGCGCGAACGCGTGGCCCGGCGCGCTGACACGCTTTGCGTAGAGCTCGACGAGCTCACCGGCAATCTCGCGCACGGCGGCGCTGGCTTTCTTCTTGGTGTTCTTCCAATCCGAGCCGCCCATTTTGGACAAGGTTGGTGATTCACCGCCGGAGTACTTGGACAACAGATCCAGCGAATCCATGGGCACCCAGAGCTGGTCGTTGGGCTGGCCGCGCTTCGAAGGGGCGTAGTCCAACACGATGTATTCGCGGCGCGAGGTCTCGTCACCAGCGTTGATCGAGCGCTCAGCCATCTTCACAAACTTGCCGATGCCGTGGGTTTCGTGCACGACAAAGTCACCGGGCTTCAGCGCCAGTGGATCCACACGGTTCCTGCGCCTGGACTTCTTCCGCTTCGCACCTGCAATATCGCCCACGCGGTTGCCGGTGACATCGGTTTCCGTGACCACCACGAGCGGAATTTTCGTGCCATTAAAAATCAGGCCCGCGTGCGAAAGTGCCTGGTACAAAGTGACTTGGCCAGCTACGGGCTCCAGGCCCGGCGTGGCAATGCGCGCCGAGATCCCATGCTCGCGGAAACGCTCCGCCATCCGGTCCACGGTGCCCTTGGCTGGGGCGATAAAGGCAGCCTCTCCCCCGTCGCCGACGTGCTTTTTCAGCTGGGCGATCAGGGCTTCAATCTCTTTAGGATCGCCGTGCGGTGCCGGAGCAGGCGCAAATTCCAGCGGCAGGGTTTCCGTCTCGTCGGCAGTAAACATCCCCGGAGGCGCAAAGGTCCACCAGCTATTTCCTGCATTCTTGGCCGAAATTTCCAGCGACTCGTACGAGCGGTAGGAAGTCCCGGAAAGATCCAACCCGGAAACGGCGACCGGACCATCGGCGCCCATCGCCGCAGCTTCCCAGCCTGCCTCGAGGAACTCTTTATCCGTGGCCTCTAAGTCGGCAATGCGGGTGCGCACTTTTTCCGGAGAGGTCACCAACACGATCGAGCCCTTGGGCATCAATTCCGGCAGCACCGAAAGTTTCTGCGTGGTCAGTGCGGGAATCAGGGCTTCCATGCCGTCGGCGTGGGTCTTTTCGGAAATGCGGGTGAGCAATTCCACCAAAGTCGGATTCGACGGGTACTCGCGGGATAAGGTGTCGGCTTTGGCGGCTACGTCGTCGTCGATAAGCAATTGTCGTGCTGGGAAGATCTCTACGCGCGCAACCTCGTCCAAGGTGCGCTGATCGGCCACGGCGAACGTGCGCATGTCGGTGACCTCGTCGCCCCAAAACTCCACGCGGTAGGGGTGCTCGGAGGTGGTCGGGAAAATGTCGATGATGCCGCCGCGCGTAGCGAACTCACCACGCGCCGCCACAAGGTCAACATGCTTGTAGGCGAAATATGTCAGCTGTTCGGTTAGCTCCGTGAAGTCATATTCGTGGTCATTTTCCACCACGATCGGCGCAGGCGACTGCAGCACAGGCTGGCACAATCCGCGGGCAGAGGTCACCACAACACGTAGGGAATCCAGGTGGTACAGCACTTCACTTCGCTTGCCGACGACATCCGCCGCCGGCGACAAACGCTCATGAGGAAGTGTCTCCAAAGAGGGGAAGAGCGCTACCTTGCGCTCCCCCAACATTGCCTTCAGCTCGGCAGTGAGGTCTTCCGCCTCGTGACCAGTTGCCGTAACCAATAGGACTGGAGTTTCCCGAGCGAGCGCGCCCGCGGCCCAGGGCCGAACCTGGTCGATGCCCGTGACGTGCATCTTTTCGGCGCCGATTTGGGTGACAAGGCCTGCAAGCTTCGGATCGCTAGCAGCCTTAGTTAATAGGCCAGCTAGCTCTGGGAGGTTCTCCGCCATGTATTTTCCTTGAAATCCTTCTGTAAAAACTAATACTCTTTGCTCAGCTTCGGCTGGTCTTCCATACCCCGCAGACCGTTCCAACACAGATTCACGATATGCGCAGCAACGATTTCCTTGCTCGGCTCACGCTCATCCAACCACCACTGAGCCGTAGTAGAAACCATGCCAACCAGCGCCTGACCATACAACGTGGCCAGATCTGGGTTTAATCCCCGGTGCTCAAAAGCACTCCCTAGAATATGCGATACCTGGCCCACAGCAGTATTTAATAAGGTGGAATAGCTGCGCTCTTCGCCTGGGACCTGGTCGCGGACCAAAATGAGGAAGCCAGCGGTGTTCTCTTCCACATAGGTCAACAGGGCGATCACGGCCTGTTCGATGCGGGCCCTCCACGCGCCTTCGCCAAGGGAGACAGTAATCACGGATTCGAGGTGGAGCATTTCCCGATCGACGATGACCGCGTACAGGCCTTCCTTGCCACCAAAGTGCTCATAGACAACCGGCTTGGATACCCCGGCGCGCTGGGCAATCTCTTCCACCGATGTTCCATCGACGCCACGCTCCGCGAACACCTCACGACCCACCGAAATCAATTGTTCCCGGCGTTGTTTCCCGGTCATTCGCTGTCGAACCATATCCAATACCCTATCCTGCTTCAGTGTTTGCGCACTGATTCTGTTCCGTTTTTATACCGCGACCTGCTGATTAGGGAAATATGGACCTTCCGGTAAGATAGGGAACGTCTTTCCCCATGGTGTAATCGGCAACACTACGGTTTTTGGTACCGTCATTCTAGGTTCGAGTCCTGGTGGGGAAGCTTTTTTCGCCCTGATTTAGCCCTGGTCTAGCCCTAGTCAACACAAAAGGTGCACTTCGCAAGATATCACCTTTAAATGACCTGGGCTTTTGTTTTTCGTCGTGCGTTAGGTACGCGCAGGGAGTCGTCGTGAAGCAAAAACCGGACCTAACGCACTGCGAAATCTAAACCCCCAGGTCATTTCAAACAAAGACTTGCAAAGTGCACCTAGTTAGGCAGGCAAAACTAAAACCCCAGCAAACCCCAGCAAACGCTAGTGCCCATGATGCTCCTGCGTCCCCGTCATCGGCTTCAGGTCCGCGCCTTGGCCTAGCGCTGTAATAACGAACTGCCCCATCATCCCCTGGTCCTCGTGGTAGAGCATGTGGCAGTGATACATATACGGCACCGTGGGATCGGGGTGGTATCCAAATTCGACGGCTAGGGTCACCGTCGCATTCGGCGGAACTGCCACGGTGTCTTTCCAACCCGAATCGAACACGTCGGTTACATCTGTGCCCGTAATAGAAAGCACCTTGAACCGGGAATCATGAATGTGGAAGTTGTGCGGCCAATCGGGGTTTTCGTTGGTCACCTTCCAGATTTCTGGGCCCTGGTGGTCTATCACGAAATCCACCCGGTTCATGTCCATGGTTTGACCGTTGATTTGATAAGTATTCAGCAAAAATTCCCGCTCAGGAGCACCGCTCAGGTCGGGCTCCTGGCTCGCGGCGGGATCCAACACAGCAGGCAGAGCCACGGTTGCTTCGGTTGATTCGGCTGGGGCAAGGATCGGCAATAGGTCGAAGGTGTCGCGGAAGCGGAAGTTCGGCGCGTACTCGTCGTCAGGCAGCCCGAAGTTGGAATCTAGACCCGCGGATCGCAAGGTGATGTCCTTGCCGGGCTCGAGATCGACCAGGATTTCTACCCGCTCGGCCGGACCAATGAGCACGGAGTCCACCTCGAGAGGTTCGGCGAAGAGCCCTTGATCGGCGGCGATGATGTGGAAGGGCCGGTCGTCGTCAAGCGCAATATTGTGAAAGCGCATCGACGACGCATTGAGGACCCGTAGCCGCAGGCGCGTGGTGCTGGCCTGAAATTGCACGTTGGCCTGGCCATTGATCAGCGGTGTGTCACCCATCAGCCCGAGGACGGGGTCGTCGGTTTCGTCGAGCTGGCCGGAATCCGTGAACTTCTGATCAGTGATAATGACCGGAATATCATCCACGCCATAGTCGCGCGGGAGGTCGAGGGAGTCGGAGACGTCGTCGTCGATAATGAACATGCCGGCCAGGCCACGATAACAATGCAGCGCCGTGCGCCCGTGCGGATGCGGGTGGTACCACAGCGTCGTGGCCGCCTGATCGATCTCCCAGCTCGGCACCCACTGCCCACCCGGTTCGATCGGCGAATGCGGGGCGCCATCGGCCCACGCCGGGATATTCATCCCGTGCCAGTGAATGGTGGTCATTTCGTCCAGGTTGTTCGTAATTGTCACCTTGCAACGATCGCTTCGCGACGAGCGCAGCGTCGGCCCCAGGTGCGCGCCATTAAAGCCCCAGGTCGCGGTAGTAATTCCTGCGAGTAATTCTGCCTCACCAGGTGCTGCAGTGAGATTAAAGATGCGCACCCCGTCGACTACCTCGCCCTCGTCGAGAGGCGGAATCGGCAGCGGGCGTGGGCTTTCGTCGAAGCCGCGTGGCTCCGCCTGGTTGCGCTGGGTGCCGCCGGGGCCCGTGCACGCCGCGAGCGCTGCGCCGGCGGTGAGGACGATCATCCCCTTGAAGAAGGTGCGTCGTGAGACTTGGTGCTGAAACATCTTCGACATTGGACCCCTTTTAATACGTGGAAAGCTGGATAAATTAACTTTCTCACCATACTACTTTTGGTTGATATTGTGGCTAAAAAGTAACTCATGCATACAAGTGCTTGGGTTGCAACGCGTACGTGCACACTAAAGTGTGCATTCCTAACCAGCGCACAGAAACCTTCCGTGTCATCATAGTCGTGGCACGAGGTCAGTTTCGGGGGGTTGAGCTCGGGCCTACTGAGAAAAATGTTGGTGCAGCCACGCGGTATTGCGCAGTATTTCGGGGAAGAATACTGCGTGGCTGCACCGGGCTAGGGATCGGGCCAGGGATCGGGCCAGGGATCGGGGTAAGCCAATCCTTATCCCTGGGCAGCCAGCTTTTCAGTTTACGATGGCACACATGAGTACTGAGCAAAAACCCTATGAGGAACACAACGCTCGCAGATTCATTTGGGCAAATGGCCTCCAAGGCTTAGGCGACCAGATCGTCGCCCCCAAAACCGTCCTTGCCTGGCTGTTCGGCGCCACAGGAGTGCCAGGTTTCTTTACTGCGATGCTGGTTCCAATCCGCGAATCGCTCTCCATGCTCCCTCAAGCCGCAATGACGCCGTGGGTCACCACCCAACCTTCGCGGAAAAAAGTCTGGATCATCGGCTCGCTGGGTCAATTTGTTTCGGCTGCGTTGATTGCTGTCGTGGCAATGTTCCTTAATGGTTGGGCGCTGGGTCTGGCAGTCGTGGTGTTGCTCGGTGTGCTCTCACTATTTCGCTCGTTGTGTTCCATTGCCTCGAAAGATGTCCAAGGACGCACGATTACAAAGGGGCGGCGTGGCCTTATTACAGGTCGGGCCACTGCCCTATCTGGTGCCATCGCTTTGGCTGTTGGTTTGGGATTGTCTTTTGTTCCAGGAGCGCTTCCCCGTTGGGCCCTCGTCGCACTGCTCGGTGGAGGCGCTTTGACGTGGGCACTTGCCGCGATTGTTTTCCAAGGTATCCACGAGCCGGAATCCGAGGTCGACCCCCAGCCGGTCAAAAAAGGCTGGTGGAAAGATACCTGGGAGCTTTTTACCGGCGATAAGGAATTCCGCAGGTTCGTTATTGTCCGTTCCCTCATGCTGGTCACAGCCTTGTCCACCACGTTTATTGTCACCCTCAGTCAGGAAATCGGCCAAGACATTACAAGCCTGGGCATCTTCATGGTGGCCTCTGGTTTGGCTTCCCTGCTCGGCGGCAGGATTTCAGGAATCCTCTCGGACATTTCCTCCAAGAACACCATGGCGCTGAGCTCCGGCGCAGCCAGCGTGGTCATCGTCTTGCTCGTGTTGTCAGCGCAGTACGCCTCGGATGCGGTCAACGCGTGGGTAATTCCGCTGGGTTACTTTCTGGTGACCTTGGCACACACCGGCGTGCGCGTAGCGCGAAAGACCTACCTTTTGGATATGGCCGAGGGCGATCTTCGGACCCGCTACACCGGTGCCGCCAACACGTTGATGGGCGTTATCTTGCTCATCGTGGGTGCCATCTCCGGTGTCATCGCGCAATTCGGCACCCAGGCAGCACTTTTGTTCCTGGCCGCCATCGGCTTTGTCGGAGTCTTTATGGCAGCCTCCATGCGCGACGTATCCGCTAAGGCCTAAACCCAACTAAGGGGCGCGCTCACATTGAGGCTAAGAATGTGCCCGTGAATGTCGCCCTCTAGCGTTATGCTGGAACTCATTCTGAGCAGACTCATGAAGCCAACACACGGCCACCATATGAGGTCGCTCGAAATGGCTTCCACCCAACCCACACAACCTGCATGAGGAGTTGCACATGTCCAAAGGTACTGACTGCGCTGTCGTCGTTTTGGCGGCAGGCGCTGGCACTCGGATGAAATCAGACAAGCAAAAAACGCTGCATGAAATTGGCGGGCGGAGCTTGCTGTCGCACTCGCTGCATGCTGCAGCAGGAATCGAGCCAGAGCACATCGTTGCAGTCGTCGGACACCAACGCGATCAGGTATCTCCCGCCGTGGACAAGGTCGCCGAGGAGCTTGGGCGCGAGGTCAAGCAGGCAGTGCAGGAAGAACAAAACGGCACTGGCCATGCCGTGCAGTGCGGTTTGGAGCCCATTGCGGGCTACTCCGGCACCGTTGTGGTGACCAACGCTGATGTGCCACTGCTGCAATCGGAGACGCTTGCCTCCCTGGTTAAGGCGCATGAGGAGAACAAGGCAGCCGTTACCGTGCTGTCACTGAAGTTGGACAACCCGACTGGCTACGGTCGCATTCTCCGCGATTCAGACGGCAACGTGCAGGAAATCGTCGAGGAGAAGGACGCCTCGAGCGAGCAAAAGTTAGTCACCGAAGTGAACTCGGGAGTCTTCGCGTTTGACGGTGCGGTGCTGGCAGATGCACTGACCCGCATCGACAAGAATAATGCCCAAGGCGAGCTCTACATCACCGACGTTTTGGGCATCGCCCGCAATGACGGCAAGGTTGTCTCGGCACATATCGCACACGACTCGCGCGAGCTCGCCGGTGTCAATGATCGTGTCCAACTCGCAGAAGCAGGTGCCGAGTTGAACCGCCGTACCGTTGAAGCTGCAATGCGTGGCGGCGCGACTGTCGTCGACCCCCGCTCCACCTTTATCGGGGTAGATGTCAAGATTGGCCGCGACGTAGTGATTCACCCCAACACCCAACTATGGGGCACAACTGAGATCTCCGATCGTGCCGAAATCGGACCCGACACCACATTGACCAATATGCGCGTCGGCGAAGGCGCTTCTGTGATTCGCACCCACGGTTCAGATTCTGAAATCGGAGCCGAAGCAACCGTCGGCCCATACACCTTCATCCGCCCGAAGACCGTCCTCGGCGAGCGCGGTAAGCTGGGCGGATTCGTCGAATCGAAGAACGCGAAGATCGGTGCCGGATCAAAGGTGCCACATTTGACCTACATCGGCGATGCCACGGTGGGCGAAAAATCCAACATTGGCGCCTCGAGCGTGTTCGTAAACTATGACGGCGTAACCAAACACCAGACCACAATCGGTTCCTATGTTCGGACGGGATCGGACACAATGTTCGTTGCCCCGGTATCAGTGGGTGATGGGGCATATACTGGCGCGGGAACTGTCGTGCTCAAGGATGTCCCTGCGGGTGCACTTGCTATTAAAGAAGGGCGCCAGCGTAATATTGAAGGTTGGGTCGAGGATAAGCGACCAGGCACTCCGGCAGCAGAAGCTGCTGCGCGTGCACGTGAAAACTCTACGAAGCAGGAAGGCTAACCCGCACCACTATGTCCGGATACTTCACTGAAGGCCATAAGAAACTCATGCTCTTTTCGGGGCGTGCCCACCCGGAGCTTGCAGAAGCTGTGGCCAAAGAGCTCGGCACCGAGCTCACTCCCACCGTCGCACGTGATTTTGCGAATGGCGAGATCTTCGTTCGCTTCGAAGAATCCGTTCGTGGTGCAGATTGCTTTGTCATGCAGTCGCACGCACAGCCACTGAACAAGTGGATCATGGAACAGCTGATCATGATTGATGCGCTCAAGCGCGGTTCCGCAAAGCGCATCACCGCAATTTTGCCTTTCTACCCTTATGCACGCCAGGACAAGAAGCACCGTGGCCGTGAGCCAATTTCTGCTCGTCTGGTTGCAGATTTGCTCTCCGCTGCAGGCGCAGACCGCATTGTTTCGGTGGACCTGCACACCGATCAGATCCAGGGCTTCTTCGATGGTCCAGTTGATCACATGCATGCGATGCCAATCCTGACTGATTACATCAAGTCTAAGTACCCATTGGACAACCTGATGGTGGTCTCCCCTGACGCGGGCCGTGTGAAAACGGCGGAGAAGTGGGCGAATGCTTTGGGCGATGCCCCAATGGCGTTCGTGCACAAGACCCGCAGCATCGACGAGGCCAATAAGGTCGTCGCAAATCGCGTTGTCGGCGATGTTGAGGGCAAGAACTGTGTGCTTCTCGACGATATGATCGACACCGGCGGCACCATCGCCGGCGCTGTGGGCGTGCTCAAGGAAGCTGGCGCGAAGTCCGTGCTCATCGCCACCACTCACGGCGTTTTCTCGGGCCCTGCCCGCGAGCGCCTGTCGCAGTGTGGCGCTGAGGAGATCATCACCACCGATACCCTGCCTCAGTCCACCGAGGGCTGGGACAACCTCACGGTGCTCTCCATCGCTCCGCTTCTGGCGAAGACGATCCACGAGATCTTCGAAAATGGTTCTGTGACCACGCTGTTTGAGGGTCAAGCTTAAGCACTTTTCGCTTATCGACGAGAAAAGCGGTTCCTGGCAAATGCGCTAGGAACCGCTTTTTGTCGTCCCCACCAATGGTGTGACTATTCACACCTCGAGAGAGTCATCCAACCTTATTTTTCGTCCCCCTCATTAATTATCTTTGTGGCAAAATTGAAATCACCTAATTTAATAATCAGATCTACCTCTTCGAGCAAGCCCTTCCTACAATCAAAGGAAAAAGGTATGGCAACCGATCTAAAATTTGTCGGGATCATAGGTAACAATTCAACGGAGTCAACGAACCGCACGCTGATGCATTACATCGCGAAGCGTTTCGGCAATCAGGCAGAAATTGAAGTCTTTGAAATTCTTGGCATTCCACCTTTCAAAGTCTCCGATGACAAAACGCCCCCGGCAGAACTCCAGCCACTCATGCAGGCCATCGAAGCCAGCGATGGCGTCATCATTGCTACCCCTGAGTACGATCACACTGTTCCAGCCGCGCTTAAAAGCGTCCTGGAATGGTTGAGCTGGACTTCCGAGGTATTGCGTTGGAAGCCAGTCATGATCTCCGGTGCATCCTATGGTCGTCTGGGCACCTCGCGTGCGCAGGACCATTTGCGTCAGATCCTCACTAGCCCCTTTATCCAGGCTCGTGTGCTTGCTCCTCAGTTCCTTCTCGGTGATTCTCTGCAGGCGTTTGATGAGAACGGCGATTTGATCAAGGAATCCGACGTAAAAGAACTGGATTCTGTATGGGCCCGGTTCATGATTTTCACCCAGCTTGTTAAATCTATCGAAGGCAAGGAAGTGGCTCAATAATGGTTAAAGTCGTTGGTATTGTCGGTTCGAACGCGGACTTTTCCTACAACCGCCTCCTGCTGCAATTCATTGAGAAGCACTTCGCCGAGGACTTCGATTTCGAAATCTGTGAGATCAAAGATCTTCCCATGTTTGATGCAAGCAACGATCTCTCCGAGACCGAGCCGATTGCTTCGCTCGCGGAGAAAATCGAGCAGGCTGATGGCGTCATCATTGCTACTCCTGAGTACAACTATTCCGTTCCTTCAGCACTGAACAGCTTCATCGAGTGGATGTCCGACAAGTTGCATCCATTTGATGGCAAGCCAGTGATGGTCGTTGGCGCGTCGGTAAGCATTCAAGGCTCCTCGCGTGCCCAGCTGCACCTGCGCCAGATCCTTGATGCCCCAGGTGTCAGTGCGACTGTCATGCCGGGCAGCGAATTCCTGCTCGGTTCCGCACATGAGGCCTTTGACGACGATGGCAATATCAAAAACGAAGATACAGTTGCATTCCTGGAATCCTGCGTGAAGCGATTCATCCGCTTCATTTCGGTGGCCAACCTTCTCAACCTGCCAGAGGAGATCGCGTTTGAGCCTGGTACCTACACCGTCAGTGCGGTTGGTTATAGCGGCAAGCTGCCCATGAAGGTGACCTTCGGCCACGACCGCATTGAGAACATCGACATCGATACCTCGGGCGAAACCCAGGGCATCGCCGATGTGGTATTTACCCGCATCCCCGAGCAGATCATCTCTGGTCAGACGCTGAACATTGACACCATCTCAGGTGCCACCTCCACCAGCCAAGGTGTCCTCGACGGCGTGGCGGATGCGGTCCGGCTGGCCGATGCGGACCCAGATATTTTGCGCAACCGTCCGAAGCCAAGCAAGGCATCCATCGTTGCCCCAATCACGCTGGAAACTGACGTGGTTGTCGTCGGTGGCGGTGGTGCTGGCCTGGCAGCTGCGGCCTCGGTCATCCAAAATGGTAAGAAGGTCATTCTGCTGGAGAAGTTCCCTGCAATCGGTGGCAATACCGTGCGTACCGGTGGCCCGATGAACTCGGCAGATCCCACCTGGCAGGAGAAGTTTGCTGCACTGCCCGGTGAAGATGTGACGCTGCGGGAGCTCGTCGATACGCCCGAATCGGAGATTGATCCGGAATACCTCGACGATTTCCGCGCTGCCCAGGCCGAAATCAAGGAATACTTCGCGAAAACCGAAGGCACCGAGCAGTATCTCTTCGACTCGCCCCTGTGGCACCGCATGCAGACCTATCTTGGTGGCAAGCGCACGGATCTGACCGGCACCCGCACCTATGGCCAGTACGATCTGGTCAAGGCGCTGACCGATAACGTGCTTGATTCGGTGCACTGGCTCGAGGAGATCGGCGTCGAGTTCGACTACGAGGAAGTGTCCATGCCGGTGGGTGCGCTGTGGCGTCGCGGTCACAAGCCTGTGGCGAATGAGGGCTACGCGTACGTTGATGCACTGTCCAAGTGGGTCGAAGCCAACGGTGGCGAGATTAAGACCGAAATGGATGTAAAGAAGCTCATCATCGAAGACGGCCAGGTCGTCGGCGTGGAAGCCATGAACGGCGACCAGCGCGTCATCGTGCGCGCGAATGCGGTTGTCCTGGCCAGCGGCGGCTTCGGCTCGAACACGAAGATGCTGCAGAAGTACAACACCTACTGGGCAGAAATCGCCGATGACACCACCACTTCCAACTCCCCTGCTCTGCAGGGCGATGGCATCAACCTGGGTCTGCAGGCCGACGCTGAGCTGGTAGACATGGGCTTTATCCAGATGCTGCCTACCTGTGACCCGAAGACCGGCGCGCTGTTTACTGGTTTGCAGGTGCCACCGGCGAACTTCGTCATGGTCAACCAGCAGGGTCGCCGCTTTGTCAATGAGTTCGGCAGCCGCGATGAGATCTCCAAGGCTGCCATTGATAATGGCACGCTCTACTACCTCATCGCCGACGACGAGATCAAGAAAACGGCGTACAACACCAACCAGGAAAAGCTGGATCACCAGGTGGAGAAGAACGACGGCACGCTCTACCGCGCCGACACCCTCGAGGAGCTCGCGGAGCAGATCGGTATCGATCCCGCCGTGCTTGTCGAGGAGATCACCAAGTACAACTCTTATGTTGATGCGGGTTCCGATCCGGAGTTCCACAAGTCCGCGTTCGATCTGAAGGTGGAGAAGGCGCCGTTTTATGCCACTTCTCGTCGTCCAGCGGTGCACCACACCATGGGTGGGCTGAAGATCAACACCAACACCGAAGTGATCAATACCGCGGGCGAGGTCATCCCGGGCCTCTACGCGGCTGGCGAGGTTTCCGGCGGCATCCACGCGGGTAACCGCCTTGGTGGCAATGCCCTGGCCGACATTTTCACCTTCGGTCGCTTCGCGGGCACTAACGCCGCGAAGCACAACAGCTAGGCAATCCAGGAGCTCGATGACGATGCAGATCGCAAGTACCCAGGTGCACATGATGGGCACCGTCATCGAGGTCCAAGTGGAGGCAGAGCACGCACAATCGCTTATCGACGAGGCCATCCGGCGACTGAGAATCTACGAGCATCGCTTCAGTGCCAACGATCCCACCTCGGAATTAGGCGAGCTCAATCGCGCCGCCGGCCTGCACCCCGTAGAGGTGCATCCCGAGCTGTTCGAGTTGATCTCACTTGGCGTGGAACACAGCCTTGCTGACAGGTCAATGCTGAATATTGCCATCGGCCCGTTGGTGCAACTGTGGCGCATCGGCTTTTCCGATGCGAATGTTCCTTCACCTGCTGCTATTCAGGCTGCCCTGAAACTCACGGATCCCTCGCTCATTGAACTCGATGCAGATTCCAGCCAGGTCTTTTTGGCGCGCAGCGGGATGAAAATCGACTTAGGCGCGGTGGCCAAGGGGTATATCGCCGACCTGATCATCGCGTATTTTCAATCACATGGTGCCCGCTCGGCCATGATTAATTTGGGTGGCAATGTGCTCACCTTTGGCCCTTCCCCGCGCCAAGCCGACGGCCGGTGGCGCATCGGGCTGCGCCATCCCAACAATCACGATAATCAGGTCATCGGTTCGGTCAGCGTGGATGCTCAATCGGTGGTGACCTCTGGGGTGTATCAGCGCCGCCTCAACCAAGACGGCCGCACGTATCACCACATTTTGGACCCCGCCACCGGCTACCCGGTGGAATCTGATGTGGTGTCGTTGACCATTGTTTCTACTCGTTCGGTCCATGGCGAGATCTGGACAAGCCGATTGTTTGGCCGACCCGCCCCGGAAATCTTGCAGGAAATCGGTGCCTTACCTGATGTAAGCGCGGTTGTAATCACCAAAGACTTAGAGCTCTACGCCTCCGGTGAGCTGCGCGAACACTTGGTGTTTAGCTAACTCGCTGATTTAGTCGTCCGCTGCCCCACGATATTGACCACGGCCATCACCAGCAAGATCACCGCTGCACCAAGAAAGCCCAGCCAGGCGTGAATGTTGTAAAGCGGCAGAATCAGAATCGGTGTCAGGGAGTTGCCGAAGAACCTAAAGGCTTGAATCGTCGAGAGCATCTGTGTGCCGCCCGGCGCGCGCAGCACCAGCATGTTCACCGACACCTGAGTGCCCTGCACGGCGAGGACCGCCACGCCCCAGAACACGGCAATCAGAATCATCCACGGCGAGACCGAGATGGCCAAGATTGCGGCCGCCGCGACAATCAAGCCACCCACCAGCACGGGGCGCGGGCCATGCCTGTCGGCTAGGCCTCCCACATAGCGAGCAAAAATGAATGCGGTGAGCCCACCAATCATCACAATCGCACCGCGCGTTACAGGGCCCGCACCAAAACGGTCGCCAATGTAGAGCGAGATAATAAAGGACATCCCGATCACGCCGGTGCCCACGGACAACAGCGTGAGCATCGCGCGCACGACCGGCCAGGTGAGCTTGAACCGGCGAGAGCCCGGTGCAGGCGGGGTGGCCGGCACATCGGGCACGCGCACAATCACAATCACAATCACCACGGCAAAAACCGCCAGGAAGACATACATCAATCGCCAGCTCACAAGCGACGTCACACCAGCTACCAAAGGCGCCGAGAACAACCCGAAGGACTGCATCGCAGCATAAGTCCCCAGCGCCTGGCCTAGCTTATCGTCGGGCGTGATCTGCTTGAGCACCTGTTGTAAAAGCGGAGCGGTAAAGGCATTACCGATCGCCGCCACGATAAACGCCACCAGAAACAGCCACCACACCGGCGTAAACACGAGCACAATTGCGGCCACAGCGATGACCATATACGCGGTCCGGATCACGGGTGCCGGACGGAGGTTTCGCACTAGGTACGAGGAAAAGAGCATCGTCACGGCAAGCGGCAGCATGTATGCCGTCATAGTCAACGATGCCAGTTCCAGCGAGATCCCAAAATCCGCGGCGAACTCCGGCAGCACCACAGACAGCGATTGCCCCGCAAAAGGCCCGAGGAAGCCACCGATCATGATGCACACATAGCGGAATTTATCCATGTGGTGATTGTATGGGTACATGCCACCAATTGAATCGGTTTACTCCGCGCTGCTCCCCCTTGCCGACCCCGAAAGGGCCACCGGCATGGAAGCATATATGCGCGATAAGTTCCCTTTCCTGGGCGTTTCCGCAGGTGTTCGTCGTAAAGCGACGCGTGAAATCGTGCACGTGCGACCCACCGACTTCGACTTCGCACGGCAGCTTTTTAGCGAAGACGAGCGCGAGTTCCACTACTGCGCGTGCGACCACGTGCGTTTTGGACACTTATCGACGAGCAACCTGCCCGCCCTGAAAGAGCTCGTGCAAACCAAGTCGTGGTGGGACACAGTGGACTCGCTGGCCAAGGCAGTGGGAGCGGCGGCAGATGCGGAATCGATGCGCGCGTGGGCCCACGATGGTGATTTCTGGGTCCGCAGGGTAGCCATTATTCACCAGTTGGGATTCAAGGGCGGCACCGACACTGAACTCTTGTGCGAGTGCATCGAGGCAAACCTTGGCTCCCAAGAATTCTTCATAAACAAGGCCATCGGCTGGGCGCTGCGGGACTTTTCGAAAACGGATCAGAGGTGGGTGGCAAATTTCATTGCCACCCACGACCTGGCTCCACTGTCGGTGCGGGAGGGTTCGAAGTACCTTTAGTTGCCCGCGTAGGGGTCCGCGACTGCGATGTATTGCACCTCGGTGTACTCCTCGATGCCTTCCGCACCACCCTCGCGGCCCATACCCGATTGCTTGACGCCGCCGAAGGGAGCCGCCGCGTTGGAGGCAATGCCGGTATTGAAGCCCATCAGGCCGTAATCAAGGTTGTCGGAGGCCCGGAAGAGCCGTGCGGAATCCTGGCTGAATACGTAGGAGGCTAGGCCGAACTCGGTGTCATTGGCCATTTCGTAGGCCTCTTCCTCGGTAGAAAACGGGTAGACCACGGCAACCGGGCCGAAGATTTCCTCGCGGAACACTCGATCCTGAGTGGTGGCACCGGTGACCACGGTGGGCTCGTAGAAGTTGCCGGGGCCCTCGACGCGCTTGCCGCCGGTGAGCACCTTGGCCCCGGCGTTGACGGCGTCGTCGACAAGTGATTCGACTCCCTCGAGCGCCTTAGGCTCGACTAGTGGGCCAACCTGGGTGTCTGGGTCGAATCCGTTTCCGATTTTCATCGAACCCATGCGTTCGGCGAGGCGGGCGGAGAAATCGTCGATAAGCGATTCGTGCACCAAAATCCTGTTTGCGGCCGTGCATGCCTCGCCGATGTTGCGCATCTTGGCCTGCAGCGCGCCGTCGACGGCGGTGTCTAGGTCCGCGTCCTCGAAGACGATGACTGGTGCGTTGCCACCTAGCTCCATTGAGGTGCGCAGGACGTTGTCGGCGGCCCCCTTGAGCAGGGTGCGGCCGACGGCGGTGGAGCCGGTGAAGGAAACCTTGCGCAGGCGCGGATCAGCAAGAAGTGGCTCAGAGATCGACGATGCGGACTTCGAGGTGACTAGGTTGAGCACGCCGTCGGGAAGCCCGGCGTCGATCATGGTCTGGGTGAAATAAAGCGCGGTGAGCGGGGTGAGTTTAGCGGGTTTGAGCACCATCGTGCACCCTGCTGCGATAGCCGGTGCGACCTTGCGCGATGCCATGGCGAGTGGGAAATTCCACGGGGTAATCAGCAGCGCGGGGCCGACTGGTTTACGCACGGTAATGATTCGCTTGCCGCCTTCCGGGGCCGGGTAGGTCTTGCCATAATTGCGCACGGCTTCCTCCGAGAACCAGCGCAAATACTCGGCTCCATAAACAACTTCGCCTTCCGCCTCGGCGTAGGGTTTGCCCATCTCCGCGGTCATCAGCGTGGCGAATTCCGCCTTCCGCTCAATAACGAGCTCATAGGCGCGGCGCAGGATTTCCGCGCGTTCCCGAGTAGAGGTGCGTGCCCATTCCTTCTGTTTTGCCGCTGCCGCGTCGAGGGCTGCGGTTGCGTCTGCGGACGTGCCTGATGCAACGGTGGCTAAGACCTCGTCGGTGGCGGGGTTTAATACCTCGAAGGTCTCCCCTGTCGAGCCGTCTTGCCAGTTCGCGCCGATCCGGAGTTGGGTAGGTACTTTGCTTAAAACTTCTTTGATGTCCATGCTTCCGGCTTACCACTTTTTGGCTAAGGTGTCCTTGGTATTGTGCGGGTATTGTGCGGTGAGACACAATCAGTCCGCCTATCAACTACCACATAAAGGGAACTATGAAAGCAACCACGACCCCGCGTGAGCGTCGTCGCGTCGTCGCAGCAACCACCGTTGGCACCGCTATCGAGTGGTACGACTTCTTCCTCTACGCCGCCGTGGCAGGATTGGTGTTTAACAAGCTGATGTTTGGGCCCGTCGGGGACGGCTCCTCTACAATTTTGGCCTTCCTCACCGTGGGTCTTTCCTTCCTTTTCCGCCCGCTGGGCGCTTTCCTCGCTGGTCACTTCGCCGATAAGCTCGGCCGCCGTATGGTGCTTATGGTCACGCTATTTGCCATGGGTGGCGCAACCACCTTGATTGGTCTGGTGCCCACCTATGAGCAGGCAGGAATCTGGGCGCCTCTTACGCTCGTGGTGTTGCGCATCGTGCAAGGCATGTCCGCAGGTGGCGAATGGGGCTCCGCCGTACTACTTGCCGTCGAGCACGCCCCCACCAACAAACGTGGCCTATTCGGTGCTGGCCCGCAGATCGGGGCACCCCTTGGACTGCTCATGGCCAACGGCGCACTTGCACTGATGAACTGGATCGCACCTGGTGACGCCTTCATGCAGTGGGGTTGGCGCGTACCGTTCTTGTTCTCCATCGTGCTCGTGGTTATTGGCTACCTCATTCGCGTAGGTGTCGACGAATCCCCCGTCTACACCGAGATGGCCCAGGACCGGGAAGCCCGCGTCGTTCCTGCCCACCCCATTGCCACGCTGTTTCGCACATACTGGCCGCTGGTAATCGTCGGCGCGCTGCTGTTCGCCGCGAACGGTGTTGCGGGCTACATGATGGCCGGTGGCTACATCCAGAACTACACCACAAACCCTGATGGCCTGGCCCTAGAGCGCGGCCGGATCCTGCTCATTGTCACGGCTTCGGCAGGTGTGTGGGTCGTATCCACGCTGTTCGCGGGATGGGTATCCGACAAGATTGGGCGCCGCAATACCTTCCTGCTCGGCTTCATCGTCCAAGCCGCTGGTGTTCTCGCGCTTTTCCCGCTGGTGAATACTGGCGAGTACAGCATGGTTTTCTTGGGCCTTGGTTTCCTCTCCATCGGGCTTGGCCTCACCTACGGCCAGACCAGTGCGACCTACGCTGAGCTCTTCCCTGCTTCGATCCGCGGGTCGGGAGTTTCCATTACCTACGCCATCGGCTCGATCATCGGCGGTGCTTTTGCGCCTATGATCGCCGCATGGATGGTAGAAAACACCGGCTCTACCTGGGGCGTTACGGCCTATCTACTCACTGCCACCGTCATCGGATTTATCACCGCAGCCCTGTTGCGCGACCGGACCGGCATTGCATTGGGCCACGAAAACGAGCAGCGCCAGGCTCACGGCCATTTCATTTTCTCCCGGTAGGGCTCCTGGTCGCTTGAGCGTTTTGGACCAGTACACTTGCTGGTGTTATGCTTTTCAGCGTCTCGGCGAGGGCCTGAAAGAATGGCCGTTATCGACGCGATAAGTATCACAGACTTTTATGGCCTGCGATCACTCGACGAGCAAAACACGTTTGAGTTGGTCGCAGGTTTTCTTTTTTAGAACACCTATTTTAGCGGCCGCAACCACTACTTTTAGGAGTTCACATGGCTGAAACCCCAGTAATCAAGGCAGAGCTGCGCGAAGAGTTCGGTAAGGGTGCTTCCCGCCGTCTGCGCCGCGACCGTCGCCTCCCAGGCGTCCTGTACTCGAAGGGTGCAGAGAACGTCCACTTCCACGCTGACCTGCTGGAGATGCAGGCTCTCGTTCGTAACGACGGCGTTAACGCTATCCTCGAGCTTGAGATCGACGGCGAGCAGCACCTCGCAATGGTCAAGTACATCGACCAGAACGTGCTCACCCTCGACATCGACCACATCGACCTGCTGGGCATCAAGCGCGGCGAAAAGGTTGAGGTTGACGTTCCTGTTGTCACCGAGGGCGACATCGCTCCAGGTGCCATCATGATCCAGGAAGCAGACGTTATCACCATCGAGGTCGACGCTCTGAAGATCCCTGAAGAGATCACCGTTTCCGTCGAGGGCAAGGAAATCGGCACCCAGATCCTTGCCGGCGACATCGCTCTGCCAGCAGGCGCAACCCTGATCACCGATCCTGAGGATCTGATCATCAACGTCACCTTCGAAGAGGTTGACACCGAGCTCGAAGAGGCTGCAGCAGCAGCCGAGGAAGGCGGCGCAGAAGCAGGCGCCGAATCCGCCGAGTAAGCATTTCGCTTCACGACGATTAACCGCCTCACTGGTAATCCAGTGGGGCGGTTTTTGCATCTATGCCAATATAGAAGCGTGTCTCACTCTCCCCTTTTAATCGTTGGCCTGGGCAACCCCGGCCCGCAGTATGCCGAAACCCGCCACAACGTTGGTGTAATGGTCATCGAGGAACTCCTCGGTGAGGTCTCCCCCATGCCTGCCACCTTGAGCGTGCATAAGAAAACCAACACCGAAGTTGCCGAGCTCACCGCAGGTCGTTTAACGTCTCGCCAAACTATCCTCGCCCGGACCAGGTCTTTCATGAACGTCTCGGGTGGTCCAGTCAAGGCGCTTGCCAATTACTTCGGCACTTCACCTGCCGACCTCTACGTCATCTACGACGAAATCGACCAAGACTTCGGCGAAATCAAGCTCCGTTCCGGCGGTGGCGACCATGGCCACAACGGGCTCAAGTCCATTACCAAGTCCTTAGGTACCGGCGATTACAACAAGCTCGGTGTGGGCATCGGCCGACCACCTGGACGCCAGCCAGTCGCCGACTACGTACTCAAGCCCTTCAGCAAGAAGGAACAATCCGAGCTCCCCTTCATCTGCGGAGACGCGGCAACCGAGCTGCTCCGCGCGCTGCACTAGCCCCTTTTGTCGGGGCACGCAGGGCCACGCACGCCTCACGAATTTCGTGGGCTCGACCCTACTAGGTGCACAACGCAGGACTTTGTTCCACGCGACCTGCGCTTTTAAATTTCGCAGTGCGTTAGGTCCGGCGAGGGCATCGTCGCAAAGCGAAAAACCGTACCTAACGTCGGGCGAAATCTAAAACCCCAGGTCAGATAATGGTGATATCTTGCGAAGTGCACCTTTTCGAGCATCCAGGGCACGCAAGGCCACGCACCCCTCACGAATTTCATGGGCTCAGCCCCACTAGGTGCACAACGCAGGACTTCGTTTCCTGCGACCTGCGGTTTTAAATTTCGCAGTGCGTTAGGTCCGGCGAGGGCGGGAGAAAAACAAAAAATGGCGCGGATCGGCTCCCAATTGGAGTCGGTCCGCGCCAAAAGTCGAGACGACTAGATGGTCAGCTCTTCAGCAGACTTGCCCTCTTCGCGCTGGCGAGCAATCTTGTGCAGATTGTACTCCCACTCGTCGAGTTCCTTAGGCAGGTTGCCCTTCGAAGGATCCTTGATGTACTCGCGGCGGTTAGCGTCGTAGTCCCACAGCCAGTCTGCGTACTTGAACCAACCAGTGCGCTCAGCCTCACGGAAGAGCTCGTTGCGGATGAGACGGGACAAGCCATCAACGTGCCACAGCTCGCCCCAGAAACGGGAGGTGGTCTGGATGCGTCCGCAGCGAGGAGCGCGCTCGTCGGCGACTTCGCGCAGAACTGTGGTCCAATTCAGGTCACCAGCATTGACTGCATCGGAAGCATACTGAGCCAGGCACTCGGCGTCCTCCATGGCCATGATTGCGCCGGAAGCGATGTACTGCAGAGGTGGGTGAGCTGCGTCGCCCATCACGATGATGCGGTCGGAAGCAATCCAATCCTCGAGTGGCTCGCGGTCAGCCATCTGCCACCAGGTATCCAGCCACATGTTGCCCAAGCGACCCTTCACGGCCTCGTTGGTGTGGTCGAAGGCCTGCTTGAACTCTTCGTTGTTGCCCCAGTCCTCTGGAACTTCAGTGCCATTGGTCAAGGCCTCCAGGTAACGAGGAGACTGGAACACAGCAACCTGGTTCAACAGTTCGCCGCCGCGCAGCGGGTACTGGATGAAGTGGCAGCGTGAGCCAATGTAGCCACGGACATCCTTGAGGTCCTTCATTTCCTCGTCTTCAGCAAGTGGGGAGGTACCGCGGTAGGCCACGTAAGCAGACGGCACTGGCTCATCATCAACGCACATTGGACGGAAGACCGAGTGAATCCCGTCGAAGGCGACTAGGATGTCGGCCTCGTCGTCGTCAAGCTTCTCTCCTGTGTTGGCATCCTCGCGGTGCACTGACACTCCGTCGCCGTGATCGTCGGCGCCAGTAACCTTGACACCGTTGACTAGGTTCGCACCGGCCTCGCGAGCGGCCTCGACGAGCATGTTCAGCAAATCAGAACGGTGAATGACGAGGTACTCGGCACCGTAGTGCTCGAGGAACTTGTCATCGAACTCCATGTTCAGGATTGGTTCGGCGGTAATGCCATCACGGAACTGCATACGTTCTGGCAGGTAGCCGCCTGCGATTGCCTTTTCCTTCAAGCCCCACTTGTCCAGCATTTTCACGCCGTGTGGGCCGATCTGAAGGCCGGCGCCGACTTCCTTGAACTCGTTGTGACGCTCGTACAAGGTGACGTCTGCACCACGCAGTGCAAGTGCGAGGGCACCTGAAGCACCGCCAATACCACCACCGGTGATGATGATCTTCTGGCCGGCGAGGTCGTTGGACTTGTTTGCTGACATTGTGGAGAATCTGCCTTTCTAATTAAGTCTGATTAAGCGGTTATCGGCGAATACAGTTGTGAAATTACTGTGGTTCAGCCTGGGAGACCACTGTGGCGGCCGGCGTATCGTTCTTAGCCTTGTCGCGACGCTGGATTCCGGAGAGGATGAACAGCGAGAGCGAGGACAGCAATGCTGCGATGGCGAACATGAGGTAGTTGGAGTTGACGCCCAGGCCCCAGGAAAGCAGGAGGCCAGCAAGCTGAGGTGCTGCCACTGCGCCGAGGCGGCCAACGCCGAGAGCCCAACCGAGGGCGGTGCCACGCAGACGCTGCGGGTAGAACTGAGAAACTGCAGCGATGATAAGGATCTGGGTGCCGTGGGTACCCACACCTGCCAGGATCAAGATGACGTATACCCAGAAGATGGATGGGCTGGTGAGCAGGAAGAGCAAGGCAATACCAGCAACACCAGCGGCGACGCAGCCCGACTGGACGGGACCGAAGCGGTCGCCTGCCCATGCTGTGACAACGGAACCGATAATCGCGCCGAGGTTCAGGGCCAGGGTGAAGTTCAGTGCGGCGCCGAAGTCGTAGCCTGCGGTGGTCATCAGCTTAGGCAGCCAGGTGCCCAGACCATACCAAGCCAGCAGTGTCACGAAGGTCGCAATAGCAAACCAGATTGAAACGGTGCGGTACTTCGGGCTGAGGATCGCGCCGAAGCCAGGCTTCTCGTCTGCTTCTGCTTCGTTCTGCTCTGTCTCGTGGTGTGCGAGGTAGTCTTCCTTGATTTCTTTGTCGGAAGGAATCACCTTCATCGCGATTGGCAGGCCAATGACCAATGGCACAAAGGCGATGAGGAACATGGTGCGCCAGCCCCAGTGTGGATCAGATGGAACGATCCACTGCGCCAAGATAGCAGCGATGGAACCACCCAGTGGAACACCGGACATCATCACGGTCGACCATGCAGAGACCTTGTTGGAAGGCACGAGGTCGGCGGTCATGGCGTTCACGGAAGGAACCAAGCCACCGAGGCCGATGCCTGCCAAGACACGGAAAATAGCGAAGATGACAGGTCCTGGTGCGAACGCACACAAGATGGTGAAGATGGAAAGGATCAGGACCGATCCGATGACCGCAAACTTACGGCCGATGCGGTCGGAGATGCGCCCGACTATGAGCGCACCGATTACCATGCCGACGAAGGCTGCTGAGCCGACGGTGCCGGCGGCGGCCGAGCTCAGGTTCCACTCTTCCATGAGTGCGCCCTGCACGGTGCCATAGACAATGAGGTCATAACCGTCGAAAATGACGAAGAACCATCCGATCAAGACGGCGGCAAGACGTCGTCCAGAAATACCAAGAATGGTGAAACTGTTTTCTTTTGCGTACTCGACGGTATTACGCCGCTGTGAATCAGCGGTATCTCGAGGTTCGGAGATGGAAGCCATACGCATATCTTGGGCGTGATGCGGGTTACAATCAAAATAGTTCCACATAGCGGAAGGTAATATTTTGCTTCACATTGGCCCCACGCACGGCTCACCCCCGCGCGAGTATCTCCAATCCGTCGACCTCGCACTCGTGTTAGTGCTCATGCTGCGCGACTCGGGATCGCTGACAATTTCCTCAGCGGCCGAGTCCCTCGACGTCGCCCAATCCACCGTACACCGATCAATGTCCATGCTGGTCTACCGGGGTTTTGCAACTAAGTCCGAATCTCGCAAGTACCTTCCGGGGCCGGCGCTGTCGTCGTCAAGCTTGGTGCCTGGCGTCGGTGACGAACTGATCAACGCAACCGCCGACCACCTCAGGGCGATGGCCACGGAGTCGGCGGAGACAGCGAATCTGCAGGTGCTGGCGGGCAATAAGTCCCACTTCATCTTTTCGGTGGAGGGCACCCAGAACGTGCGCGTGAGCTCCAGACAAGGCCAAATCATGCCGGCAGCGGAAAATGCGGGCGGATTGTCCATGCTCAGCGAGCTTTCCCCAGGCGAGCTGCGCGGCCTCTACCCCACCATGACGGATGCAGATTTCGACGAGTTGCGCCGCACCTTACAGCGCACCCGCAAACGGGGATTCGCCTACAACAACGGACTGTACGAACATGACGTGTCCGCAGTTGGCACGGTGCTAAAAAACGAGCTCGGAGACACTCTTGGCGCGGTGACCATTGCCATTCCCACACAGCGCTTCCGCAACGCGCACCGCACGAGTGCCGACGTCTTGATGCGCCACGCCGCCGATATCAACCGCAGACTGGCGAAGTTCCGTCCACCTCCGATGTCTGGTATGGGGTAGCCCGTTTTACCCCCACTTTCAGATTCCGCAGAACGGAATAGCTTTGTGTCACTTTCTAATCTTGCCTATGTTCGATGTCACAACCGTTTCTAAAAGCCGGTTTTCAAAAAAGCTTTACCAATAGGAACTAACAGGAGGTTAGAACCGTGAGCAGCGAAAACGACTACTCCAAAGAGCACGTTGAATTCAAGGTCCCCGAGGCCACCCCAGAAGAGCAGGCAGAACTCGACGCCATGTACAAGCGCATGGACGAGATGCATCTGAAGCCACTGTGGCGCCAGATCGGCGGACTCATGCCAAACAGCCCAGAACCAGACGCAATCCCATATCACTGGGACTGGGAAGAGCTGTACAAGATGGCTCAGCGCTCCGGCGAGCTCGTTCCCGTCGGTCGTGGCGGCGAGCGTCGCGCAATCGGCATGGCTAACCCAGGCCTCGGCGGCAACACCTACATCGCACCTACCCTGTGGGCTGCAATCCAGTACCTGGCACCAGGCGAGAACGCTCCTGAGCACCGTCACTCCCAGAACGCTTTCCGCTTCGTCATTGAGGGCGAAGGTGTCTGGACTGTTGTCAACGGTGACGCTGTGCCAATGAAGCGCGGCGACTTCCTGCTCACCCCGGGCTGGAACTTCCACGGCCACCACAACATCGCGTCCGAGCCAATGGCTTGGCTCGACGGCCTGGACATCCCATTTGCACGTCAGATGGACACCGGCTTCTTCGAGTACGGCACAGAGAAGCTTACCGACGAGTCCACTCCGGAATACTCCCGCAGCGAGCGTCTTTGGGCTCACCCAGGTCTGCGCCCAGTTGCCTACCCTGGCCAGCAGTCGGCTTCCCCAATCGGCCGTTACGCTTGGGAGCACACTGACGCGGCACTGACCGAGCAGCTCAAGCTCGAAGACCAGGGCTTCCCTGGCGTTGTCTCCCCAGGACACGCAGCTATCCGCTTCACCAACCCAACCACTGGTGGCGATGTCATGTCGACCATCCGTGCTGAGTTCCACCGCCTGCGTCCAAACGCTGCGACCGTCCCAGTTCACGAAGTGGGCAACCGCGTCTTCCAGCTGTTCCAGGGCTCTGCCACCGCGTATGTTGGAGACCAGAAGTTTGATCTCCAGCACGGCGACATCTTCAACGTTCCATCGTGGAAGAAGTGGCACATCGAGGCTGGCGCCGACGGCGCTGACCTGTTCAACTTCTCTGATCACCCGATCTTTGAGAAACTGGATCTCGCACGTACCTACACTCCGGAAGGAATCTAAATTTCATGCGCCTAGCAACAATTCGTTCTCAGCAGGGCACCTTCGCAGCACGCGTCGAGTCCGAGACCTCCGCCGTTGCAATCAACGGTTATGCCAACGTCGGTGACCTGCTCCAGGAAGAGAACTGGGAGCAGATCGCCAAGGATGCTTCCGGCGACGCAGTTTCCTTCAAGGAGACTGACCTCGAGGCTGTTGTTCCTGCACCAAACAAGATCGTCTGTGTTGGCCTGAACTACGCCAACCACATCAAGGAAATGGGCCGCAACCTGCCTGCAGTTCCTACCCTGTTTGTGAAGTTCCCAGACGCACTGACCGGTCCTTTCGACGACGTGCTGGTTCCTGAGTACGCAAACTCCGAGCTGGACTGGGAAGGCGAGCTGGCCGTAATCATTGGCAAGCGCACCCGTCGCGTCAAGGCTGCCGATGCAAACGATCACATCGCAGGCTACGCAGTCATGAACGACTACACCATGCGCGATTACCAGTACCGCACCTTGCAGTGGCACCAGGGCAAGTCCTTCGAGAAGACCGCTGGCTTCGGCCCATGGATGACCACCAAGGACGACTTCACCTTCGGTGGCGAACTGGCTACCTACCTCGAGGGCGAGAAGATGCAGTCGACCCCAACCGACGATCTGGTCTTCAACCCAGAGGCACTGATCGAGTACATCTCCCACATCTACCCACTGGATGCTGGCGACGTGATTGTCACCGGTACCCCAGGTGGCGTCGGCCATGCACGCGATCCAAAGCGCTACGTCGGCGACGGCGAGACCGTCAAGGTTGAAATTGACGGCCTGGGCCACGTGGCCAACAAGACGGTGTTTGAATAATGAGCACCTTCCACGACCTATCTATTGAGGAGCGTCTCCAGCTCGTCCGCCGTGGCACCGCCCACTACTCGGGCCAGCTGGCGCTCATTGACAACGCCGATTTCGGTCGCGATACCCTCCTCGAAGGTTGGTCCGTCTCCCACCTGGCTGCGCACGTTGCCTACAATGCAGCGGCTTTGTGCAACCTGATGGACTGGGCGGAAACCGGCGTGGAGCACCCCATGTATTCCTCCCCGAACGCCCGCGGCGAGGAAATCGAATACGGCGCGACGCTGATTCCTGATGCGATCCGCAACCTGCACGACCACACGCTTGTCCGTTTGGACGTTGCATGGCGCGACGCTTCCGAGCAAGCTTGGTCCCACGAGGTCAAGACCGCCCAGGGCCGCACGGTTCCTGCGTCAGAGACCTTGTGGATGCGTTCCCGCGAAGTCTGGATCCACGCCGTTGACCTGAACGTCAACGCTGGTTTCGCAGACATCCCAGAGGTCATCTTGTCCACGCTCCTTCCGGAGATCGCGGGCAAGTGGCGTGGCGGCGGCCTCGGCGAGGGCCTCGTCCTTGTCAACACCGACACCGACGAGCGCATCGAGGTTTCCGGCACCCCGACCACTGAAGTTCGAGGTAGCCTCCAGGGCCTCGCACGTTGGGCCACCGGTCGTGGCGGTCGCGGTGTGAACGAAGATACACCGCAGCCACCTCGCTGGCTTTAAGGCTGGCTTTAAGAGCATTTCGCTTGACGACGATTAAACCCACCTGGAACCTTTCTACTGCGGAAGGTTCTAGGTGGGTTTTCGTCTGTGGGCCCCCGAGAAGCCCAAGCTAAACCTAGGTTGGTTTAGGATTTCGGGCGCAAAGCCTTATGCACGTCCACGTCATGCTGGTGCCAGGAGAACACCACTGAGAATGGAATGTAGTGGTTCACACCCGTGCCTACTCGGTAGTCCGAGTCGTAAACGCGTGGTACTTCACGCTCGGTGGTGCGCTCGAATTTGCTGAATTCTTGTTCGTCGATGAGTTCGACAACCAATGCACAATCCCCTAGCAGGCGCACGTACTGATCAAGGAAGTCGTCTGCTTCTACTTCGTCGCGCAAATCGTCGGCGCGTTCACTGAGCGATCGTGCTTGATTCTGCAACACTTCGTTTTTCGCCACCGTCTGAGCTTTGAGCATGTCATGCGAAAGTTCGTCGGCTGCTTGAAGCCGGGCAGCGTTGTCGCCCTGTTCAATTAGGTAGATCATGTCAATGTTTCCGCCGGCCGTTGCCACCTGCTTTGTCGTCTCCGCAGCCTGCTTCAGCAGCTTGTATTTCGAGCGGAACGTAGCGTCGTCCGAGTCTGCCGTAATCGAGTCGAGGGCTTGGACATCGTCGCGAAGCTCAACGAATTTATCGCGTACTTCTTCCCAATCTTTGAGCAAGTTTTCATCCGCCAACTGCGAGGTCAGCGAGTGTGCGCGGACATCAATGGCATCTAGGCGCCGATCTACGTCGGGGTAATGAGCCATTACGATTCCGTAGTAGGAGCGGGCTTCTTCGGCACGCTTCTTGCGACGTCTCCCGAGCACATAGGAGCCTCCACCCGCGGCGGCGAGTACTACTGCGCCGCCGATAATCGCGCCAAAGATGACGCCTGAATCGCCAGGATTCGGCTCGGGCGTGACTACTGCATCAGCCATCGCAAGCAACCCGTCAACGGTTTTCAAATGTTTGAAATCGGTCTTCCCTGCCCCCTCCGCATTAGTCAGGTGTTTTCCCGGCCACAGATCAAGTGCGTCACACACGTCGTTTCCGCAGTACACGCCGGTAAAGTTGGGCAGGTACCCCGTGGCGATGATGAGTTTGCCATCGTTAAAAGTGGAACCGGTGATCAAGTCCGGGCGCTGCTCACGGGAATAGTTTTGTACTTGGTCGCTGAGCACCGTCTCGTAATCGAGTCCTTGCGAGTACTCGTTGAAAACCATATAGGTCACTTCGTGCACAGCATCCGGAAAACTCAGCGCAGTCGTGCCATCGACAAGACTGGTCACATCGGAAGCGCTCAGCAGACCTGAAGGGTCTTCGACCTTCACCGACAGAGCAGAAGCAGCAGGTGCCGACGAGGCTGCCGGAGGCGCCTCTTGCGCCACGGCCACGCCCGGCGAAACCCCAAGGGCCGCGCCACCAATCAGCAGCAACGAGGCCGCTACAAGCCCCACAGGCCTGCGGAAGTTTTGTTCCATGCCTCTACGCTACCGTCAGTGCGGTAGCAATCGCCTCTCAATTTCCCGCGCCGGTGCTGCCAGAATCCCCGTGGCAGGCTCCCCCACCAGACAGTAAGCAAATTCCGGTTCCTCCCGCCGTTGCTTCAGCATCGCATTGAGGTAGGGATAGATCGCGGGCATGTCCGGATGCCGGCTGGTAAAGGTCGTCTCAAGGCCACGCGCGTAGCGGCCAGAGAAGGCACGAGTGCTTATCGACGATCCACCAGCCGCCAACAATTCCCGGTTGAACTGCGAGGTGCCGGCCTCGTCGGCAAGCAAAAATGCGGAACCACACATGACCGAGGCGGCACCGAGCCCCACAAGCCCCGCTACCTCGCTTGATGTGCGCACCCCACCTGCGGCGATCAGCGGCAGCTCTGTCACCTTCCGAACTGCGGCTACTAGGTCGGGCAGGCTGCGACTATCTGGCTGCGCGGTGATGCTCCACGTGCCACGGTGTCCGCCTGCATTCGGCCCCTGGACAACCAGCTTGTCGGCTCCGAGCTGAGTGGCTGCCACCGCGTCCTCGGGCGTGGTGACGTTGACCCACGCCTCCACACCGCGGGAATGCAGCGCTGCAATATCGCTTGAAGAAAAGCAGCCGAACATGATCGAGACCACTCGTGGGCCGGTCCCTGCATCGATGGCCTCGAGCACAGCTGCGAACTTCGCTGGGTACCCGCAGGTGAGATCCACTGCCGGTACCTCAACGCCTAACTCGGTGGCAACGGCAGCGACATCTCCGGGCGCGGGCTGTTCTGTCTGCGCGCTAAAGAGGTTGATGCCAAAGTCCCCGGTGGCCTTGGCCAGTTGTGCGCGGGCGTCGTCGACACTGCAGGTGCCCAGCGCCAGGAACCCGAAGGAAACGGCATTGACCAGCTCAGGTGTCGAAGGCCCGCCTGCCATAGGCGCCACAATTACGGGCGGGAGTACGAAATCCATGGGGCCATCATAGGTGTGGAAGAATTGTCGTGTGTTCAATTTTCTTCGCCACTTGTTTCGCTCCGCACCTTCCACTCCTACCGCCGACCCGCTTGACGGCGCTCATGCCGAATGGCTAATTGTGGGGTTGGGCAATCCCGGGGCGAAATATGAAACTACCAGGCACAACGTGGGCTACATGGCCGTTGACCTGCAGCTTAGCAAAAATGGCGTGCGCCTGGAACCGGTACCGGGAATCAAGGCACAGGTTGCCCTGAGTGACAATGTCGCCTTCGCACGCTCGACAACGTATATGAATGTCTCGGGCGAAGGGATCGCCCCGCTTGCATCAAGGCTAGGTATCGCACCCGAGCGCATCATTGTGCTTCACGACGAATTGGACCTGCCGCCGGGCGAGGTACGCGTCAAACTCGGTGGCAACGAAAATGGCCACAATGGTTTGAAGTCGCTGAGCGAGCACCTGGGCACCCGCGACTATATTCGGGTCCGCATCGGGATTGGCAGGCCAGATACGGCTCAGCCAATCGCCGAGTGGGTGCTTACTTCTGCCGGAAGTGGCCCTGAATTTGAGGAGCAGATTTCTCGGGCTGCGGAGGCGGCTTCGCTTATTGCTTCGGAGGGCCTTGCCAAGGCGCAAAATAAGGTGAACTCGCGAAAGAAATAGCTGCGAGAAACAAGAAGGGAAACAAAAATCCGTATCTCCCAGATGGAAGATACGGATTGAAGCTGTGCTAAAAACTAGCTAAAAACTACTGGTTAGCGCGAGCAATTGCCTCGGCGGTCTGCTCCAGCTCGTTGAGGAGGTTCTCCAGCTCGCCGCCCTTGCGCTCTGCTGGCTGCAGGCCTTCTGGACCGAACTCGGTGAACAGGGAGAGCTCGATGGTGTTACGCAGGTCAACCATAGCGAAGTTAGCAACGATTGCGCGCCAGTGCTCAACCGCACGAACGCCACCCGAAGCACCGTAGCCGACGAATGCGACTGGCTTGCCTGCCCACTCGGAACCGAGGGAGTCGAAAGCGTTCTTCATTGGGCCCGGTACGGAGTGGTTGTACTCAGGGGTGATAAATACGTATGCGTCACAAGCATCGACGGCCTGGGACCAACGGGTCACGTTCTCGTTGTCGTACTGCTTGTTTGCTGCACCTGGAACGGTTTCGGACTCGAGCAGTGGAACGTTGAATTCCTTCAGGTCGAGCATGACGTATTCTGCGCCTTCGCGCTTCTCAGCTGCGTCTGCAACCCACTGCTTAACAGCGTCTGCGGAGCGTCCTTCGCGGATGGAACCGACGAAAATACCAATCTTGGTCATTCTAAAATCCTTCTTTGTTGACAAGTCATCTTTCCTTTAACATTGTAATGATTATTCAAGGATGCGCAATTCAAAGTGCGCTTCGCAGGAAAACTTTCACGAACTTCACAGTTCTAACAGCGTCCCCACAGTTGGGCCGTCTCGGTGTTTTGCGGGGGCACCGACTACTCTTAATCCCCATGAGTACGCTTACGGAAGCAGCACGCCGCCGCACATTCGCAGTTATTGCACACCCCGACGCAGGTAAGTCGACCCTGACCGAGGCATTGGCGCTGCATGCACACGTTATTTCCGAAGCGGGCGCAGTCCACGGCAAGGGCAATCGTAAGTCCACCGTGTCTGACTGGATGGACATGGAAAAAGACCGCGGTATTTCCATCGCCTCTTCGGCACTGCAGTTCGAGTACAAGCCCGATGATTATGACGGGGAGCCCTACGTAATCAACCTCGTTGATACACCGGGCCACTCCGACTTCTCGGAAGATACCTACCGCGTGCTCTCCGCGGTGGACGCAGCCGTCATGCTGATCGATGCTTCCAAGGGTCTCGAGCCACAGACCCTGAAGCTCTTCCGGGTCTGTAAAGCACGTGGTCTTCCCATTGTGACCGTAATTAACAAGTGGGACCGTATTGGTCGCGAACCCCTCGAGCTTGTCGATGAAATCGTCACCGAAATCGATCTCCAGCCCACCCCTCTCTACTGGCCTGTCGGCGAAGCAGGCGATTTCCGTGGCCTCGCTCACGTCAACGACGAGGGCGAAGTAGACAACTACACTCACTTCACCCGCACCGCCGGTGGCTCCACCATCGCGCCCGAGGAGGATTACACCCCCGCTGAGGCCGAAGAAAAAGAGGGCGAGGCCTGGGAGACCGCCGTTATGGAGGCCGAGCTGCTAGCCGCCGACGGTGCCGTTCACAATCAAGAGCTCTTCGAGCAGTGCGTGACCTCTCCCCTGATCTTCGCCTCCGCAATGCTCAACTTTGGCGTGCACCAGATCCTGGACACCCTGTGCGAAATCGCACCTGCACCTGCCGGTCGCGCGTCGGATCCGAAGGCAGTGGCGTCGTCGACAAGTGCCATGGACGAATACCGCAACCTCGACGACGACTTCTCCGGCATCGTGTTTAAGGTCCAGGCCGGTATGGACAAGAATCACCGCGATACCCTCGCCTTCATGCGCGTGGTCTCAGGCGAGTTTGATCGCGGCATGCAGGTCACACATGCTCAATCAGAGCGCAGCTTTTCGACGAAGTACGCGCTGACCGTGTTTGGCCGCAGCCGTGACACCGTGGAAACTGCGTTCCCTGGCGACATTATCGGCCTGGTGAACGCGGGGTCGCTCGCTCCTGGGGACACGATTTTTGAGGGTCGTAAGGTGCAATACCCACCGATGCCACAGTTCGCGCCGGAGCATTTCCGCACGCTGCGCGCGAAATCGCTGGGCAAATACAAGCAGTTCCGCAAGGCGCTCGAGCAACTGGACGCCGAAGGTGTTGTACAGATTCTGCGCAACGATCTGCGTGGCGACGCAGCACCGGTCATGGCTGCTGTTGGTCCGATGCAGTTCGAGGTCATGCAGGCACGCATGGAAAACGAGTACAACGTGGAAACGGTTACCGAACCGATTCCTTACACAGTGGCACGGCGTACCGACGAAGCCTCGGCGCCCGAGCTTGGTCGCCAGCGCGGCGTGGAAATTTTCACCCGCACCGACGGCGAACTCATTGCACTATTCGGCGACAAATGGAAGCTGGCCTTCGTGGAAAAGGAACACCCGAACCTGACCATCGAACCCTTAGTGGCCGACTAGTTCTCTAGCTTCCGAGCCGGAGGAACTGCATCCACGACTCCCACTCGCGGTCGACCTGCGAAAGCCCAAGCTCATATGATGCCTCGAGCTTGGGAACTCTTCGCTCGCTCACCTCGACCGGCATCGTATCTGGGAAAAACACTTGAGCCTGGCCTTCCTTTTCTAAGTCGAGGATGCGCTGCTTCGATGCGTTGTAGCGTGCTGGGCGCGTGATCTGAGCTTCTGCAACGGCTGGGTATTTGCGGAAGAGTCGTCGTAAAGCTGCGGGGCGCGATACCTCGGGCTTCCAATAATCCCGGGTCCGCGATGCAATGACCAGGAACTTTGAGTACCCGGCGCGCTCAGCCGCATCAATGAGTAGGCCGCCGGACTCGCCGAGGGCACCGTCGACGTAAGGCGCGTCATCGATAACGCGCATGGGCATGACTAAAGGCAGTGTCGACGAGGCGCGCACCGCGGCAAGGACGCTTTCGCGCTCGCCGAGATCTTTGCGCGTCCATGTCCTAGTTTCGCCGGTGTCGGCCCGGGTGGCATCAATGTGAACGTCAATTGGGTTGTCGCGGAATGTCTCCCAATCGAATGGGAGCGCTTCCTGGGAGTTCTCATAAATAAACTCGGCGTTGAAGTACCCCGTGCCGCGGATCATGGACTGCCACCCGCCGAACTGTGGGTGGGAGGCAAAGGTTGTAAACGCTGCTTTCGCGCGTGGGGCATCGCGGGAGACATAACTAGAAAGGTGAGACGAACCTGCAGAGACTCCGCCGACCCAACCGAACTGCACTTCGTGTTCAATGAGCCGAACCATGGCACCAGCGGTGTAGGAATTGCGCATACCCCCGCCTTCAATGACAAGGGCTGTGTCTGTTGCATCGATCATGCCACCATATCGTAGTCCCATCGCTTAAATTTCGTAGCCGTACCAGCAGATATAATGTTTTGTTCCCGAACATGTTTGTGAACGATGCTCCGCAGTTTTCTGCTGTGTCGAGGCCGCCAGCTAGGGTGAAGCTACTGTGAAAAAATTGCGTAGATCGCTGGTTATTGGCGTTGTTGTTGCACTGGGTTTCGGGGCTTATGTGCTCTCGGCTGAGTTCTCGGCTGAAAATCCTGACGGAGCTCCCCTTCCCCCGGGCAGCGTCTTGGAAGTGCAGCCGGAGCCTGCACCCGAGCCGGAGCCTGCACCCGAGCCTTCTGGCGATCTCGAATCAACCGCCCGCGCTCAACTCGCGGAGCTAGAAATCAAGGGCAAGGCGGGGCGCGGTGGCTACCAGCGCGAATTGTTCGGGGACGAGTGGTCAAATAACAAAGGCCTCGACGTTGTCGATGGGAGCTGCGATACGCGCAATGTCATCCTTGCCCGCCAGGCCGATTACCTTGACTACGCCGCAGATGGGTGCACGGTGACCTGGGGCGTGATTCGGGATCCCTATTCCAACGAGTACATCGATTTCACCCGAGGCGACGGCCAGCTTGAGATCGACCACCGTGTGAGCTTGTCCAATGCGTGGGAAACCGGTGCATTTCAATGGGACGAGCACACCAGGCGCAACTTCGCCCACGATCCGCGCAACCTTGTGGCCGTGAAGTCCAGCCTGAACCGCCAAAAGAGTGCAGGTGATGCGGCCACGTGGCTGCCACCGTATAAACCGTACCGGTGCGAGTTCGCGGCGAAACAAATCGAGGTCAAGCACGCCTATGGTTTGTGGGTAGCTCCCGCCGAGCACGAGGCGCTGACCAGGCAACTTGATACGTGTTCAGACCCGGCAAGCTAATTAGACCCGCTTGATCTTTTCTAGCTTCTTGCCTTTAGCCAGCTCGTCGACGACCTTGTCCATGTAGCGGATCTTTTGCATCATGGGTTCTTCGATATCTTCCACGCGCACCCCGCAGATCACGCCGGTGATCATGGAAACGTTGGGGTGCAGACCAGGTGCCTCGTCGAAAAACTCTTCTAACGTTTGTTCCGAATTCGCTGCAGAGTGCAAACTCTCAACATCGTGGCCGGTGAGCCAGCACAGCACCTCGTCAAGTTCCTCGGTGGTGCGACCTTTGCGTTCCACCTTGGCTACGTACAGCGGATAAATGGAAGAAAATGTCATCGCGTAGACGCGTTGGAGGGTTTTCTCGTTGGTTTGCATGGTGCTATTTTCCATTTTCTTCTTGCTCGGTGCCAACTTCAGCGTGTTTGGCTGCGTGGCGCTCCTTAATAGAGGCAGCCGTGGCCTCCAGCCTCTGCTGGGTCTTCGCGTATTGTACGGAAGCGGTACTCGATCGTGGCGGTGCCTGGATCGTCTTTTCGGAATCGTAGCCAACCTGCAATTCCTTTGCGCGCAAGATCTCGGCATCTATTTTTACCCCAACGATGAGCGCAATGTTCATCACCCACAGGGCAATTAGGCCGGCCACCAATGTACCGATCGCACCGTAGGCGCTGGCACCGGCGAAATAGGTCAGGTACAAATTGAACAACCACCACACCACTGCGATGGAAAGCAGCGCAAGCACCGAGCCAAAGGTCAACCAACGAAACCGTGAAGGGCGTACGTTCGGTGCAAAGTAATACAGCATCGCCGTGAGCAAAACGGCAATCACGGCAATGACGGGAAACCGCAACCAGCGCCACACGGGCAAGAAAATTTCCACCAAAAATTCAAGTGTGCCTGTCAACCCCAGGGGCTGCGCAATCGGCTCGAGGAAAAACTTCACGATGTCCTCGCGCAGTAGGAACGCGCCAAGCATGAGGACGAGCCCGATGACCAGCCCAAACGTTAGCCCCCACATTGTGAGCCATTGACGTATCGATGCCCTGCCCTCAACGCGGCCGTACACGGAGTTCGAGGAGCGCGCGAATGCTCGCACGTATGCCGATGCCGAGAACAACGCAACGGCGACACCAATGATTAACGCAACAGTGCCTTGGGCTGCGGAACCCACAATGGATTCGAAGACTCGGCGCACCGGTTCGGCGATCTCGTTTGGAACGTAATCGTTGATCAATTGATCAGCGAGCGAATTGACCTGCGATTCATTTCGCGCCAACACCAGTGTGGCAATCGAGTATGCAGAAAGCACAGTCGGTGCAAAAGACAAGAGCATAAAGAAAGCGAGTATCGCTCCTCGATCGAGGAACTGGTTCAAGAAGAAATCATTCCACGTCCGACGAATCACAAGCCCCCAGCTCTGCCAGGTCAGCCGGTTCCCCGGAGCTAAAGGGTCTGCTTTGTCTTCGTCCTGGGAAATGACGTGTGCCTTGCTCCCGCCAACAGGAACGATGAAGTCGGCGCTGGTGGCACCAGAAGCAGCACCTTCGTGTGAGTCCTTCTCGCTCATGGGCTCAAGGGTACCGGCTACCATGCACTTTCTCTGATGGAACACCACCGCACAGTACCAATAGTTCTTCTAAGCTTGAGGCCATGGAACTCCACGACAACGTCGCGCCGTTCGCATTCCTTGCCGGCGAATGGGTTGGACAAGGCTCCGGCCACTACCCGACTATCAGTGACTTTTCCTACTCGGAGACGCTGATTTTCACGACACTTCCGAATAAGCCTTTCCTGCGCTATGAGCAGAAAACTTTTGGCCCCGAGGGCAACCCCATGCACACTGAAGTGGGATTTTTGCGCCCCATAACAAGCACAACCATGGAGTTTGTCATCGCCCAGCCCACTGGACAAACGGAGCTGCTCGAAGGCGTTGTGCAGCGCAATGGCGAGGAACTCACGCTCATTTTCAACCAGTCGCACGTGGTCAATTCTTCAACGGCAAAACAGGTCGATGCAACTCAGCGCCGCTACCACTTCAATACCACGAAAACAGAGCTGACCACTGAGTTTGATATGCAGGCAGTAGGCCAGGAGATACAGAACCACCTGCGCAGCTCGCTGAAAAAGCGCTAAGGCTTTCCCAAGGCAATTAGACTCGTCGCCATGGGCTTACTCGATCGCATCCGTGAATTTTTGGGCACGGACAACTACCCCGAACTCGTTGATTACCCGAGCGAGGTCGCCATCACCGAAGTCGATGTGCTCAGCGTGCACACGGCGCACATCACGCCGGACACCAAGGACATCATTGTCATAGTCACGCTCGACGACAGGGCGTTCCGGCTCGCGCGCGAGACTGAGGAACCACTTCGCATGACGCTTCGCGACGAACGCCCCGTCACCTGGGTGCCCGTCAAACGCGAGGGCCCACCGGCACTGGATCCCACCCTAGGGTGGATCATCCCGCTGACCCCCCAGACGCAGGCGGAGCTGCGGGCGTTGCCCGCCGACACCGACCAAGTCGAGCTGGAAACGATCAACGTGGGGTTAATCGTCGAAAAGCGAGTGCCCTAGCCCACACTGATAATGCCGTCAGCTGCGTACATGTCACCTGAAATTAACCCCGCCAAACAGGCAGGTACGTGCTAGAGAGACTAGGGTGGATAGACAGCGTGCAACTTGCACACTTTTTCCTGTCCACTGAAATTTATTGGAGTATTTAGTGAAGATCGCAATCTTGGGCGGCGACGGTTTCTGCGGCTGGCCAGCATCCCTCCACTTGTCGGATCTAGGCCACGACGTGGTTATCGTTGATAACCTGTCTCGTCGTGAAATTGACAAGGAACTTGGTGCGGAATCACTTACCCCAATCCGTTCCATCGACGAGCGCATCGCTGCATGGAAGGAAGTCTCCGGCAAGGAGATCGGCTTCGAGAACATCAACGTGGCCAAGGACTATGACGCGTTGCTGGCATTGTTCAACGAGTACAAGCCGGATGCCGTCATTCACTTCGCAGAGCAGCGCGCGGCACCTTACTCCATGAAGAACTCGCGCAACAAGCGCTACACCGTTGATAACAATACGAATGCTACCCACAACATGCTGGCGGCAATCGTGGAATCCGGCCAAGACATCCACGTTGTTCACTTGGGCACCATGGGCGTGTACGGTTACGGCACCGCGGGCATGAAGATTCCTGAGGGCTACCTTGATATTAAAGTCGAGGTCGACGAGGACGAGAACGGTAACTCCGTCGAGCCGCACCTGATTGACCAGCAGATTCTCTACCCCACCAACCCCGGTTCGATCTACCACATGACCAAGGTGTTGGATCAGCACCTGTTCGCGTACTACGCCAAGAACGATGAGCTGCGCATCACCGACCTGCACCAAGGCATCATCTGGGGCACCAACACTGAGCAGACCGCCCGCGACAAGCGCCTGATCAACCGCTTCGATTATGACGGCGATTACGGCACCGTGCTCAACCGCTTCCTTATGCAGTCCGCTGTGGGCTACCCACTGACCGTGCACGGCACCGGTGGCCAGACCCGCGCGTTCATCCACATCCGCGACATGGTCAAGTGTGTTCAGATTGCCTTGGAGAACCCACCTGCTACTGGCGAGCGTGTGAAGATCTTCAACCAGATGACCGAGACCCACCGCGTGCGCGATCTTGCCAACCTCATCGCTGAGATCTCCGGTGCACAGGTAGAAATGGTGCCCAACCCACGCAAGGAGTCCGCCGAGAACGAACTCCACGTGGTCAACGACACCTTCCTTGATCTGGGCCTGAACCCAACCAAACTGGAAAATGGTCTGCTGCACGAGGTCGAGGAGATCGCCCGTAAATACGCCGATCGCGCGGATATGTCCAAGATTCCAGCACGTTCCCTGTGGACCGAGAACCAGGCAGAAGGCGTTCCTTCTTCCGTTGATTCTGCAGAGTCTGCAGGCGGAGCAAGCCAGTCCAGCGCTGCAGCAAAGGCGTAATCGGCGATGAAGATCTCCATGTTCACGGAGGTCTTTCTGCCAAAAATTGATGGAGTGGTCACCCGCATTACGGGGACCCTTGAGCAATTGGCAGAAATGGGCCACGAAGTGCAATTATTCGCCCCAGGCGATCCACCAGACACTTATGCAGGATTCGATATCCAGCGAGTGCGAGGCGTGTCGTTCAAACCCGTGTACCCGGAGATCACCGTCGGTCTGCCAACTCCCGCCATCGCGCGCAGGATGGAGGAGTTTCAGCCAGATATTGTCCACGCCGTCAATCCCGTGGCTCTCGCAGCGTATGGAGTGCTTTCGGCGAGGCGTCGTAACATTCCACTCGTGGCATCGTTTCATACAAACGTGCCCGAATACACCGAATCTCTCAAGATTGGTTGGCTGCGCCAGCCTGCGGCGTGGTGGATTCGCACTTTGCACAACGAAGCAGAAATCAATCTTGTCACCTCTGGGCCGATGATGGAGAAGGCCACCGAAGCTGGCATTCGCAATGTGAAGTTGTGGCCAAAATCCGTAGACACCGTTGGATATACGCCAAAGCGCTACTCGCGCGCCATGCGTGAGAAGCTCACCAGTGGCCACCCTGATGCTCCACTTGTGGTCTATGTCGGGCGCATGAGCCGCGAAAAGGGCCTCGACCGGCTTGCCGGCATCATGGTGGAGCTGCGCAAGCTCGTTCCGCATGCCCGCCTAGCTATGGTGGGCTCTGGCCCGCAGCTCGACGAGCTGAAGAAAACTCTTGACCCAGCATGGACTACGTTTACCGGCTACATGTCGGGTGTCGAGCTTGCCGAGGCCTTTGCCTCTGGCGACGTGTTCTGTTTCCCTTCCGAGACAGAGACACTCGGCCTCGTCGCGCTTGAGTCCTTCGCCTCTGGAGTGCCCGTCGTGGGCGCCAACGCTGGTGGCATCCCCTTCGTGATCGATGACGGAAAAACTGGGTTCTTGGTCGATCCCGCAGCGTCTGATGCCGAGTGGGCAGAGCCGATTGCACGATTGCTTAACGACGATGCCCTGCGCAAACAGATGAGCGTAGCCGCACGCGAGGAGGCTGAGCGCTGGTCATGGCGTGCCTCTACCGAGCAAGTGGTGAAGTACTACGAAGAAGCCATTGACTTGCACTCGAAGCGGATTGTGAAGAAGCGCAAGTAGCCTGTGCCTCTAGCTTGCGCTTCTGGTTCTCCTTTGTGATCGGGTAGATTCCGAACGCTTATCGTTCGATGTAGATCAACATTTCCTCAGGTCGGGTCCGGTATTTGTGGTAACTATTACCCTCGCCAAACCATTTTCAATAACTAGGCTAGGAGGTGTACGACTTGATTCACTCACTACCCCTTCCAAGGAGTTTTCATGTCCGCAACGATGACCGCCCTAACCTACTACGGCGAGAACGACCTTCGCGTCGAAGAACGTCCAAAACCCACAATTCTTGAACCCACCGATGCCATCGTGCGCATCACCACAACCACGATCTGCGGTACCGACCTCGGCATCGCCCATGGTAAGAACCCAGAGATCGAACAGGTCGCCCGCGAAAAGACTGGCGAATGGAATGGCCGCATCATCGGCCACGAAGGCATCGGAATTGTCGAAGAGGTCGGCTCCGCGGTGTCTGACTTCAAGCCTGGCGACAAAGTGATCATCTCGTGTGTCTCACGCTGTGGCTCCTGCGAAAACTGCCAGAAGCAGCTCTACAGCCACTGTCTCAACGGCGGCAGCTGGATCCTTGGCTACATGGTCGACGGCACCCTGGCGGAATACGTCCGCACGCCTTTCGCATCGACGTCTCTATTCCATCTCCCAGAAGGCCTTGACGACGACGTCGCGGTCTTCTTGTCCGACGCGCTTCCTACCGGTCACGAAATCGGTGTGCTCAACGGCGAAGTATCTCCCGGCAAAGACGTCCTAATTACGGGCGCTGGCCCCGTGGGCATGGGCGCTTTGCTCACCGCACAGTTCTACTCCCCTTCCACCATCATCATGTCCGACATGGATGACAACCGCCTCGAAATGGCAAAGCAGATGGGCGCGACACACATCGTCAATCCATCTAAGGACAATGTCGACGAACTCATCTCTGAGGTCACAGGTGGACGTGGCGTAGACGTAGCTATTGAAGCAGTGGGCCTGGCCCCAACCTGGAAGACCTGCTGTGACAACCTCAAGGAAGGTGGCAACTTGGCCGTCGTAGGTGTCTACGGCAAGCCAGTCGACTTCGAACTGCAGAAGCTCTGGGCACAAAACATCAAGGTCACCACGGGCATTGTCAATACCAACACCATTGGCATGTTGCTCAAGACTGTGCAAAATTCTGATCTCCCGATCAAGGAACTAGCCACCCATCATTTCAACTGGGATGAGCTAGGCAAGGCCTGGGACACCTTCTACAATGCTGCAGAAAATAAGGCGATGAAAGTCATCATCAACGCAAACTAGAGTCTCCAGGGTATTCGGACTCCTCGATCAATGTGGCTTAGTTTAAATTTGCACCAATTGCTTGAAGTCTGTAGTGTTCGGGCAATGCAAATTACCAAGGATATTTCAGCGCTTATCGCCCGCATCATTCTGGGAATCATTCTCGTCGCCCACGGCTGGCAGAAGTTCACAGAATGGACGATCGCTGGCACAACCGAATCGTTCGGCATGATGGGCGCTCCCCTACCTGGTCTTTCCGCTCCATTGGCGGCCATCATCGAACTCGTTGGCGGGATCCTCATCATTGTTGGCCTGGCCACCCGGTGGGTTGGCATCATCGTCGCTCTCGAAATGCTCGGCGCCGCGATCATCGTCCATATTGACAGCGGTGTGTTCGTGACCAATGGTGGTTGGGAATTGGTCGGTGCCATTGGTGCCGCCGCCCTCGCACTCACCGCGGCCGGAGCTGGACGCTTCAGCCTTGACCACCTCATCGCTCAGCGACGCGCAGCTCAGCCGGTTCACGCCTAAACCACACACCACCCTCGGGCCGCATTCATTTAAAACTGGATGTGGCCCGAGGGTCTTTTTCCTGTGACAGAGCTAGACCCGTACTAATTCACGGTCATTTTCAACGAGCGTTTCTTCGGCCTTTAATTCACCGTGCTCACTGGCCACACCCTGAACTCGGGCGCGTCGGACAACGTAAGTAACCGAGAACGACGCCACGATGAAGATTCCCATCACACCGAGTCCCGTGTAGAAGGTGGAATCGTAAATGCCATCCGAGGCTCGCACGAAAGCATCGCGTGCGTAAGTCATCGGATGAATCGCGTTAAGGAAGGAGAACACCTTTGGCATGAGCTCAATTGGCCACACCGCACCGAAGGAGAATACTCCGTACACCACCGTAACCAAGGATGCGATGCCTCCGAATACTCGGCCAAGAACGCTTCTCAGCATTTGGAACATCGCCGTACCGAGAGCGGCAATAGTGGCCAGTACCACGATCATGATGCCCCAATTTGCTGGTGACCAGCCGAAGGAAGCCGACACAGCTGCCAACACTGCGATCAAGAAAACATTGACCAAGAACGAAGCAAGGTAACCTCGGACAGTCGGGCCTAAGGCACTATCTAGTCGGTTCCTGCCTAAAACATGCGGCATGAGAACGGAAGCAAGCGCCATTAGTAGGAAGCCAAAGACCAAGATCAGCAGGATTGACACACCACCCTTGACTTCCTTCACAGTCGGATTATCAGCGGCAACAACGAGCTGAACTGCATTGTGGTAATCCTCGCCGAAGGACACGGGGACGGCAACCTGGTGGGCAGATGCCTGAACATCTTCCACGCGAGGAGCATTATCCACGCCCTTCTTTAAGGAATTCTCCAGCTTGCCAGTGCCTTCAGAAAGGCCACTGGCGCCCTCCTTGAGTGCAAGGCCACCGTCGTAAAGCTTGCCGGTACCGGCGTAGAGTTGCTGCTGCCCGTCTGCGATTTGCCCGAGGCCGCTGTGCAACTGTCCCTGGCCGTCAGCTAGCTGGCCAAGCCCATCATGGAGTTGACCCTGGCCTTGAGCGAGTTGACCAAGACCGTCATGCAATTGTCCCTGGCCTTGAGCGAGTTGACCAAGACCGTCATGCAGCTGCCCTTGCCCGGCTACAAGCTGATTCGATCCGTCTGTGATCTGGTGCCAACCGCTCATCAACTCGGAGTCCTGGTTGTTCAGTTCGCTTCGCATCTGCGCGGTGCCATCGCGCAGACGGTTGAGATCGCTGACCACAGAACCATCTAGTTGGTTCGCAAGCGAAAGAATCTGGTTCGCCTCTTCTGTGCGACCAAGTGAATTCAACACTTCTGCAGCGTTGTACAAGTGAGGGGCTGCAACTTGCGCCTGCTGCAACATGGGAATGAGCATTCCGGTCAGTTGTTGGACGCCGTCGTCGATCTGGACGGAACCGCTTGCCAACGAACCAAGCCCTTGGGACTGAAATTGGTTTAGCCCGGAAGCTAGCTGGTTTTGACCCTCAACCAATTTGCCGGAACCCTCGAGCGCGGTGTTGGTACCGGTGACAAGCTGGCCCGAACCGCTGAGCGCGGAATCTGTACCTTTGAGAAGTTGACCCGATCCGTCAAGTGCGGAGTTAGTGCCGTCGACCAATTGACCCGAACCATCGAGTGCAGTCCCGGTACCTGCGGAGAGCTCGCCCGCGCCATCGCGCAGAGCAACGATGCCATCCACTGCGGCACCAACTCCGGAATCGACCTTGGTCGCACCTTCGTTCAGCTTGACGGATCCTTCATGAGCAACGCCAAGGCCGTCACCGAGAGAATTCAGTCCTTCGAGCACCTTGACTGCGTAGCCTTCCTGGATACCTGCAGCCACGGCAGTTTCAACTTGTGGCACCACTCCGGAAGTGAGAACGGAGCCATTGGTTCCGTTGAAGTCGTTGTAGGAAATGGTCACCGTGGGGCTCACAGGGTTCGGCGAAATAACGGTTTCCAAATCCTCCGAGAAATTGGATGGAATGTAAACGGTAAAGAGGTAATCACCACGAATTAATCCATCAGCTGCGTGACCCGCGGTCGTTTCCTCGAAAGCCATGTAGTCGGTGTTCACCAGGCCTTCCACGACCGAATCACCGAAGGTACCAGTGTCCTCATTAACCACGGCGAGTCGCACTTGCGGGAGGTACTTCGATGGGTCCCACATGGACCACATGTAACCCACCGAAAGGATGAGAGGGGCAATAAATATTGCAATTAGCCCAAAGCGGGCTAAGCCACTGCGCGGGCGCCAATCCAAGATTGCGCCAAGGCCTCTATTGGAACTCATCTATGCCGAACCTTCCTCGATCGTGTTGCCTGAAAAGTGCGCCTAAATAGTGCTCTAGGTCACATTAGGTGGAAAAGGTAACACACCAATCAATAGCAAGGAAGTAAAACGGAAACCTTATAGCTGGCAGCAATTGAAGGAAATTTGCATCGTCTTAACAATTTTCCTTCGCGCCCAAGCCCTGAAATTCGGGCTATGATTCCGATTAATTTCTAGAGATCACAAACGACATCCCTCCCGATTTGAAGGAGATTCTCGGCAAGACGATCAATTTTCAGCGACCGGAATTGATAAATTTTGGTTAACAAAATGAATTACTTGATTTGACACACATGGCCGATACGCACGAGATATCCGCACCCCCGAACGAATCTTCATTCGTGGTCGTCGAAATTTTTCCGACACGATCTAGACAAGACTCCCCAACAGGCAGTTTCCAGGGGAAAACCTTTTTCTTGCGCTTCGAAATCGTCCGCAGAGGCTTTCGTCGAGAAGCTTGTGAATCTTCGTCGCGACACTCTCACCCGGACATTCTCGCTACGTCAATTTGGGGGTAGAAAATACGGAAATGCCCCGAGGACATCCCTCGGGGCATGAGAACACACTTAGCTAGGTGCTAGCGGATCTCGGCAGGTTCCTTGCGCTTCGGAAGGACGCGTGGGCGAACGCCTGCGATCTCCTCGACGATGCGGATCACCTGGTTCGAGTATCCGTACTCGTTGTCGTACCAGACGTAGAGCACGAGGTGGTTACCCGATGCGATGGTGGCTAGCCCATCGACGACTCCCGCGTGGGTCGAGCCGACGAAGTCCGTGGAGACGACCTCTGGAGAATGGATGTAGTCAATCTGCTGGCGCAGGTTTGAGTCGGTAGAGACGCGACGCAGGTAATCGTTGACCTCGTCCTTGTCTACTTCGGTGTCCAGATCGAGGTTGAGTACGGCCATGGATACGTCCGGGGTGGGAACGCGGATTGCGTTGCCGGTGAGCTTGCCTTCGAACTCTGGCAGCGCCTTGGACACTGCCTTGGCTGCACCAGTTTCGGTGAGCACCATGTTCAGACCGGCAGCACGGCCACGGCGCGGGCCCTTATGGAAGTTGTCTGCCAGGTTCTGGTCATTGGTGTAGGAGTGCACGGTTTCCACGTGACCATGGTTGACGCCGTAGCGATCGCCAATCACCTTCAGCACCGGAGTAATCCCGTTGGTGGTACAGGAGGCGGCAGAGAGAATGCGATCGGATTCGTCGTTGGTAATGGCATCGTGGTTGATGCCGTAGACAATGTTCTTCACATCGCCCTTACCCGGTGCGGTCAGCAGCACCTTGCTTACGCCTGTGGATTTGAGGTGCTGCGACAGGCCTTCGCGGTCACGCCAACGTCCGGTGTTGTCTACGACGATGGCGTCGTCGATTCCATAGGCCGTGTAGTCGATGGTTGCGGGATCATCCGAGTAGATCATCTGAATCGGGGTGCCGTTTGCCCAGATCACATCGTTTTCTGCGTCAACGGTGATGGTGCCGTCGAATGCGCCGTGGACCGAGTCGCGGCGCAGCAGCGAAGCGCGCTTCACAATATCGTCGTCGCCCTTCTTGCGCACGACGATGGCGCGGAGACGCACTCCCCCGTAGGTGGCGTCGCGCTGGATCAGGATGCGGGCAAGAAGGCGGCCGATGCGACCGAAACCATAAAGGACGACGTCCTTGGCCTTCTTTTCCTTTTCGCCACCGATGACAGGTGCGAGTTCTTCTTCGAGGTATTCGCGCAGGTCCTTGTTCTCCAGGCGACCGTAGTTCTTCGCCAAGCGGCCCAGGTCGATCGATGCGGAACCCAAATCCATCGTGGCCAGCTCACGCACGATAGGAAGCGTTTCATCCAAAGAGAGCTCGCGGGACACGACACGGCGCGCATAGCGGTGCGCCTTCAAAATGTCGATGTCAGTCGCACCCACCAGGATCCTGCCAAAAATCGAGGTGACTGCATTGTTATCCCGATGGAGTTTGCTGATCAGCGGCAACATTTCTTGCGCTTGCTTCAGGCGACGGTTCCAGTCATCCTGCTTCTGCTGCATGCTGTCCTGAGTGCTCAAATCAATCCTCTTCTTTTTCGCTCTTAACTTAGGTGGATAAGGAACAGTTCTTGGGGGCAGGGTAATGCCCCCAACACCTCCCTTACAATATGTGATTTAGCATGTCATTACAGGTATCGGGGGTAGACATCACACCCACGACCAGCAATAATAATATCTTTCTGTGTACTTTGTGTTTTCGCGGCCACGGAAAGGACCAACACGGGACCAGCTCGCGGATCAGCCACTGCCAGCAGCATTTCAGGGAATACGGTTAAACTCGACCTACGAAATTAATGTGCGAAACTAGCTCGCAAAAACGCTCGGAAGGAAACCTCGGGAAACGTGGACTCGCTCATGCCCTCCACCTTGCAGGATATCGTGACAGATGGGGCCATTGCCCAGCACGATATTGATTCCATCGCCATATCTGCGACAGGAAAAATCCAAGGCGTTGAATTTACTGGCCCTGATCCCGCTGACGATGCCCTCGATGCATTCGTGGAGCTTCGGCTGCACTACCCGCATGGTCGAACTTCGGAGACTACCGGCACTCGCGCAGCCCTTATTCGCGATGGAATCTGGCAGTGGCGCACACAGCGCGTCGACAAATTTGATGTTGACGAGCTCCACCGCGACCTCACCGCCTCCGACGAGCTCATCCGGGCAACACGCACGCTCTTTGGAAACACACCCGTCCTCCTGGCTCCGCACTCCGACGGCACAACCAGCGTTGTTGCCCTCAACGGCTCCCCTCGGGTGAATGAATTTCGCCCGGCATTGATCAGCGGAATCGCTACGCTACCGAAGGAAATGAATACCTCTCGTGCCGTGCACGCCTTCGCAGCCCAGCGCGGTTACGAGTGCACCTTTGACGAGGATGGGATCACCATCTCGGATGGCACCCGGATCACCCTGACCGAAGGAGAAGTTAGCGATGTCAGCGGCGGACTGTCCTTCGCCGAGGTACTCGCCGATGGATACCTCACCAGCAAGGAACATCAGTTCTTGTTCCACGGACACTTCCCGCAGGCTCAGATTCGCCTTAACCTGCACACCGGCCGAGCCCTCATCGACTCCCCTGATCAACATTCATTCGAGGTGGAAGCCCAGGTCATTGCCACGGTCCGCGGCGAGAACGCAACCTGGGCATGGGCCGACGAGGGACTTTTCGGCGCTTCAGCCTCACAGGCTGCGCAGCGCCTGCGTGGATTCGCGCTTGAAAACGGTATCCCCCAGCTCCTGCGCCCCATTTTTGAGACGAGCGCCCTCGATGACGCCATCGTCGCTACTAAACCGATTCTTAACATGTGGACTCACGCAACTACCGCGCTCAACGCAGAAACCACAGGCGTGGTCCTGCTGCGTGGCCCACAACTCGCGCTGCCCGCCGCAAGCCAGGATGCAGTCAGCGCAACGTTGGCAGGTTTTCCCTCGCATATCGACGAAAAACGCGCCCGGGAAACTTACGCACGAAACCGTAAGTTAACCACGGGCGCGGACGGCCAGCTTTACGCCTAAGCCTTAAACCCTCACCTTAAGAACTGCGCGGTAGCGTTCAGCAGGGCCAGCCTCTACGAAGTGCGGGTCCTGGTCCTTATCTACCAGCACCGCGCGCACCCCTTCGGCAAAATCTGGCTCCCTGCGCATCAGCTCACCTAAGGCCCGCTCGTTTTCCAGCGCACCTGCCAGATCCAACTTGGAATTGGCAATAAAGAGTTCGGTGGCGGCAACGAGAGCGGAAGGAGATCCCTGAGCGGTCAGCTTTTCGACGAGTTCCTTCAGCTCTCCGTGCAAGTTCTGCTCGATCTCTTCCCAGGAACCCTGGAACTGCGCCTCGATGTCGTCGTAAAGCGAAGGAAGCTCTGGGCTCGCCGACGGCGAGATGGCTGCCTGATCGAGAGCGCTGGGGCCGTTTTCGATGATGGCTTCGAGCAGTCCGTCGAAGCTTTCGACGAGGTGCGTGGCCAGGCCTGTTTCGATCATGTCGGCGGCTTTCAAGCGGTAGCCCGTCAGTCCGAGGAAGGTCCCAAGTGCCTGCGACGGGTGCCCTGGGAGGTGTTGGAAGAGATACGACATGCCCACGTCGGTGATGAAGCCAATGTTGATTTCTGGCATGGAGGCCCAGGAGTCAGCGGTGATCACGCGGTGGGAACCGTGTGCCGATACGCCGAGGCCACCGCCCATGGTCAAGCCATTCATCAACGCGATGTACGGCTTGGGGTACTCCGCAATCATGAGGTTGGAGTTGTACTCGTACGCGAAGAAATCGTCGACGGGCTGGAAGTCTTCGGCCAGTACCTGGTCGCGGATTGTACGCACGTCACCGCCTGCGCAGAAGTGCTTGCCGTCGCTGCGAATCACCACCTGTTCGATTGCGGGATCTTCCCTCCACTCAATCAAAGCGTCGGTGATAATGGTCATCATCTCGTCGTTAAGGCTGTTCAGAGCTTTGGGACGATCTAAACTGAGGATTCCGGTAGACTTCTCTACAGTAACTTTTACAGGCTGATTCATGTAGCCAGTGTTTCACATCACAAAGGGTCTCGCTATTAATTCACCAAAACTTATTGCCTTAGATATGGACGGCACGCTGCTCGACGGCGAGGGCAAGATTCCAGATCAATTTTGGGATCTGCTGGCCCGCGCGGAACTAGCAGGGATGACTATTGCTCCCGCCTCTGGTCGCCAGTTGGCCACGCTGCGTTCAATGTTCTCCGTGACCAATACTCGCCCGCATACCTACATCGCCGAAAACGGCGCGGTGGTGTGGCACAAGGGCGAGGTGGTGTCGCAAAAGAGAATGCAGCGCGATATTGCCCTGCGCATTTTGGAAGCAGTCGCGTCGATCGATGTCGGTGTTCACGTCGTACTGTGTAAGGCCGACGTCTCTTACACTGACGAAAACATGCCTCCGGAAGTAAAAGCCGAGGTAGACAAGTACTATCTGGCAAATCAGCACACCGAATCTGTGCTGGACAAGGTAGATACCAATGTGGTGAAAATCGCGCTGTTTGTCGAAACTGATTCTGAAAGAGACGCACTGCCAGTGATTCGCGAGGTCGCCTCCGATTACACCGTTGCTGTGAGTTCAAAGCATTGGCTCGACATCATGGCACCTGGAGTAAATAAGGGAGTTGCTCTGCATGACCTGGCGAAGGTGCTGGGCATCAAGCAGGAAGACACCGCAGCAATCGGTGACTATCTCAATGACTACGACATGCTTGCAGCAGCTGGCACCGCCGTGGCCATGGAGAATGCGCATCCGAAGCTCAAAGAAATAGCCGATGAGATCGCAGACTCCAACGTCAACCACGGGGCTCTGAAAAAGATTCGCGAGTGGATCGGTTGATCGATTTCGCATTACCCGCCAACCTTGTTGCACCCCAGTTACTTGGTTGTTTGCTCTCCCACCGAGGCGTGACCATTCGGCTGACTGAAGTTGAGGCCTACCTCGGCGCGGAGGACGAAGCCGCGCATACGTTTCGGGGAGAAACGCCACGCAACGCGGCAATGTTTGGTCTGCCTGGCCGAATGTACGTTTATCGCTCGTACGGCATTCATAAGGCGGGCAATATTGTCTGCGCCCCTCGTGGCTTCGGGCAAGGTTGCTTGCTGCGGGCCGGCGAAGTGGTCGATGGCGTTGACATTGCGCGTAGCCGCCGCGGAGACGTGGACTTCTTCAATCTCGCACGAGGACCAGGCAACGTCGGACAAGCACTGGGCCTTGAGATCAGTGATAACGGCGAGCCTGTAACAGGCCCGAATTTTCTGCTCGCCGAACGCGCGGTGGAACCAGAGTGGGTGGTGGGACCGCGCATCGGCATCTCAAAAAACGTCGACGCTCCCCTGCGTTTTTGGATTCCGTTAGATAAAACTGTCTCCGCACGCAGAGGGTACCCCGGAGGAAAAAGCCGCTAGGGCAGCTAGGGGCCTATTTCTTCTTTTTCTTCTTGTCCTTATCTTTATCCTTGCCTTTGCCCTTAGCGCTGCCCTTCGAATTCGAATGCTCCAAGTTCGCTGCCACATCCGGCACATAACGGAACTCGCCGCGTGGAGGACGCTTGTAATCTCCAGAAGCTGGACGGCCTGGAATCTCCGGTAGCGGACGGTCGATCTTCTCATAAGGAATCGTGGACAAAAGATGCGAAATCACATTGATACGCGATCGCTTCTTATCCTCCGATTCCACCGTGTACCACGGCGCCGAAGGGATATCGGTGTGGATAAACATCTCGTCCTTGGCGCGGGAATAATCCTCCCACCTAGTGATGGATTCCAAGTCCATCGGGGAAAGCTTCCAGCGACGCAGCGGATCGTCCAAACGCGATTGGAACCGCGCCACCTGCTCTTCGTCGGAAACAGAGAACCAGTATTTGCGCAGCATAATGCCGTCTTCAACAAGGAGGCGCTCGAAGATTGGTGCTTGGTGCAAGAAGCGACGGTACTCCTGTGAGGTACAAAATCCCATGACGCGCTCGACGCCCGCACGGTTGTACCAGGAACGGTCAAAAATAACGATCTCGCCTGCAGTAGGAAGCTTTTCTACATAGCGTTGGAAATACCACTGGCCTTGCTCGCGAGAGTTCGGGGTAGGCAGCGCCTCTACCCTGGCAGAGCGCGGGTTGAGGTACTGTGTGATCCGCTTGATGGCAGAGCCTTTACCGGCCGCGTCGCGGCCTTCCATCACCACGACAACGCGAGCGCCCGTTTCGACGACCCACTGCTGCATATCGACGAGCTCGGCTTGGAGCCTCTTGAGCTCCGTTTCGTAGGCCTTCTTATGCAGTTTCGGTGGCTTGGATGTCGTAATGTCAGATCCCATACTTACTACGGTACCTTCCGCCGCGCGCATGAAAAAATGGGCCTTCCCCAGTAGTCTGGGGCGGCCCAATGATGCGAAAGTAGGTATTATTTTTCTACCTTGAACTCCGCCATTTCATCCCATTCGAGCTTTCCTTCGATCAACGTGTTGATGATCGTCGGGGTCTCCTTCAGCAGTGTTGGGAATAGTTCAGCCGCGGCCTTGAAGTGATCGGAGTTGACGTGAGCTTCAGCCGCGTCGTCCTTAAAGGCTTCGATGAGCAGGTACTCATCTGGGTTGTCGGTGCTGCTGTACCAATCAAAGAAGAGATTGCCCTCCTCAGCGCGGGAGGCCTCGGTGAATTCAGCGACCTTCTCGCGGAAATCCTCAACATACTCGGGAAGTGGACGGAATCGAACGTTAATCAGAATCATATGCCTAATGGTACTTACATTCCGAGGGTTGCGGTGGCCGACCAGCTTGCCAACTAGTCCCCAATCGCGAGTGCCTCGCCCAACCGGTCCTGCGTTTGGCGCACGTACGCCTCGTCGAAACGCCCATCGGGTGCAATCGCCGCGAAACCCGGAATCATCGAATTGCCGTAGTTGTGGCCGTGCCCGTCGGGGACATTTTGCGACACTGGAAGATCCGCCGAAAGCTGGAGGAAGGTCACAAACGGTGCCCAAGTCATCTCGGGCAAGCGGTCAAAGCCTGGCTCTTCTTTCAGCCAATCAGGCTCGGTGAGAATCAGCTTGAAACTCCACCACACCACGGGATCGGAAGGGTGCTGCAGGTAGAGCATGCGGGTCGGACCCCACTCAATTTCATCTTGGGTCAGCGCCAGAATGTCGGCGTTGTTGTTAGCAAAGCGAACGACCATGCCCGCTGAATACTCCGGCTTGACCTCGGGGGTACCAGGGTCTCGTCGCGAAGTGAACTCGGGCCAGAGCGGATTGAAGTTCGGCGGCCCGGCCAACAAGATGCCGTCAACGGAGTTGGCAATATCGCGGATGCCGGAAAAGGCGGACTCAACGCCGGTGGTGCCCAGGGATTCCCCGTAGAGATACAGCTTCGGCCGCGTTTCTGGATCGAGTTTGTTCCACCAGTCAACGATCGGCGTGATGAAGTCCCGTCCCGCCAACTTCACCGCGTCACCGCCGGCAAAATAGTGGAAGGCCGACGGCATCGACGAATACTGCTCCGCGACGATTGCCGTGTCACCGTTATAGAGCAATTCAAAGCCCTGAGCTGTCGACGAGTTCACCCACCCCGTGCCGGTGGTCATGGTCACTAGGATCGCTTCACGCTCGGTGGCGTTTGTCCGCTCCAGCTCGTCGATAAGCAATTGAGCTCGCTGCGCATCCGTCGGGGCGTGCTGAATGCCCGCGTAGAGCCGGATGGGTTCCTTGGCCGGTTGGCCGGTCATAGCCTCGAGCTCGTCGGCGTGCATGCCCTGATCCAGGAAACGCGAACCGTAGGAGCCGACTCCTTCCCATGACAGATTCGACTCCGGCGATCCGGAGCGCTCGGGCTGGGTGGGGGCTTGCCTGCCGGGCTCCGCGTTCGCGTTGCGCACTGAAAATACTCGCTCCCCAAGTGCTACGACGCTGCCTGGGATTGCCGTTTCAACCAACCAAATCACAACGATAAACACAGCGATCCACCCCGCTGCACCCCGCACCGTTGGAGCCAGGCGCTCAGGCAGCGCTCGACGGATCCGCCGAGCAAACCACCGCGCACTCCTGCCAATGCCGACCACAAGGACGGCCACGAAAATACCGGTTGGCAAAATAAGCAGCCGCTCCCACAGCGGCGAGGGTTGGCCTTCCGTGAGTTCAGCTAACCTTGTCTGCCATCTTGACGACAAAATAATCACGGCCAGCATCCAGATCAGCAAGATCGCAAAAAGCGCTGCATATATGATCCGTCGGCGAGGCAACGGGATGGAAATCTTGCGCCAGATCACAAATTTCAATACGACCCAGTGGATAAACACACCAATGCCATAACCGACACCAGCAGAAAGACCCGAAACTAGTCCTTGGTAAAACCAGTCACGCAGCAACAATGACGGGGTGAGCCCAAGCGTGAAAAAGATGGAAGCAACCGTAAGGCCCCACCAGTCAAAATGCAGCCACTTGTGCGTCCAGTGATTGTTAACCTTCGAGTCGCTCACCGAGTTCCATCCACTCCATCTCCAAGCCCTCGTGTTCCTCGCGCACTTCCCCTAATTCCTCAGTTACTTGCGTGAGTTGGGCGTAATCGGGGTCCTCGCTGGCCGAAATCCGCGCCAGTTCTTCTTCGAACGTAGATATCTTATCTGTTAATTTGCCCATTTTTCGCTCGAGCGCGTTCATCTGCTTGGTGATCTCGCGTACTTCCTGCGAGCTCAACCCCGACCCCTTGGGTTCAGACGCGGGCGCAGTGTCGTTTTTGACACCCAAATCAAGCACGCCTTGGGCATTGTTCATCGCTTCACGACGAGAAAGATACTCTTCAATTCCGCCGGTCAGATTGGTTAAAGTCCCATCTCCGAACAGAGCATAGGTCGAATCTACGATGCGTTCGATCAAGTAGCGGTCGTGGGAAATCACCACGAGCGTTCCTGCCCAGCTATCCAACAAATCCTCGAGCTCCTGGAGAGTGTCGATGTCCAGGTCGTTGGTGGGCTCGTCGAGAAGCAATACGTTCGGCTCGCTCATTAGCACGCGGGTGAGCTGCAGGCGACGGCGCTCGCCACCGGAGAGGTCTCCGACTGGGGTGCGTTGCCGCTTCGGGGAGAAACCGAGGCGCTCAGCGAGCTGAGAGGCTGAGACCTCCTTGTCGCCCAAAGTGATGTAGTTTGCCACGTCTTCGACGGCCTCAAGGACACGCTGTTTCGGATCTAGATCGTCGAGTTCTTGCTTCAGCCAGCCGATGCGCACGGTTTGGCCCTCGATGCGCTTGCCTGCTGCCAGTGGGTAGGCCCCAGCCAACGTTTTTAACAAGGTGGTCTTGCCGGAGCCATTCACGCCCACAAGGCCGATGCGCTCGCCTGGGGCAAGACGCCACGTGAGGTGATCGACAAGCGTACGCCCATCCGGTGCGTCAATGCGCGCATCCTCCAGCTCAATGACCACGCGGCCTTGGCGCTGCTTGGAAAAGCTCATCAGCTCGATTTTGTCGCGCGGCGCCGGGACGTTGGCAATGAGAGCTTCTGCGGCTTCAATGCGGTAGCGCGGCTTTGAAGTACGCGCTGGTGCACCGCGACGCAGCCAGGCGAGTTCCTTCCGCGCCAAATTCTGACGGCGCTGCTCGATGGCATCTGCTTGGCGGGCGCGCTCGGCACGCGCGAAAGTCCAGTCGTTATATCCGCCCTCGTAGACATCGACGGTGCCATCGTGGACTTCCCAGGTCAGGGTGGCAATCTTATCCAAGAACCAGCGATCGTGGGTAACAACAAGAATGGCAATCTTACGAGAGAGCAGGTGATCTGCCAGCCACTGCACGCCCTCAACATCGAGGTGGTTGGTGGGCTCGTCCAAGACCACCAGGTCCAATTCCTGCACGAGTGCTGCCGCCAGGTTGACGCGGCGACGCTCGCCACCAGAGAGCCTGCCCACAGGAGTATCCAAGCCAAGCTCGGCAACTCCGGTGCCCGAGAGCACCTCACGGACTTTGGCGTTGGAGGCCCATTCAAAGGTTTCAAGGCCAAGAGGTTCGACGACAGCTTGACCGATGGTGAGGTTTTCGTCGAGATCAAAACGCTGCGTCACCACCGCCATGCGCAAATCCGAGTTATGCGACACACGGCCCGAATCCGGTTCTTCAATGCCGGTGACTACTTCAAGCAGCGTGGTTTTGCCGCCGCCGTTGAGGCCGACGACTCCGATACGGTCACCGGTTTGGATGCCCAGCGAGACACCGTCGAGCAGGGTCTTTAAACCCCAGGTCTTGGAAACATTTTCCAGGTTGATCAGATTTGCCATAGTGCGACTAATACTAGTCCACTAAATGGGCACCCGGTGCCGGGCCTCGGGCAACAAATCCCTCATAGGCAACGGTTGAGGTGAGCGCAGAAACTACCCGCTCGGCGTGCTCGCGGTCCTCGCACAATAGCGCCAAGGTTGGCCCCGAGCCAGAGACAATGGCACGCAGCGGACTAAGGCCTTGTGCTTCGTTGAGCGTGCGCCGCAAGTTGGGGTGCAGGGTCACCGCTGCTGGTTGCAAATCATTGTGGAGTGCGCCTGCAATCTGGATCGGATCGCCGCTGATAAGAGCGCGCGCGATCCTTCCCGTGTCCATGCGTGGCACCAGCGAGGGATCGTTGTGGCGCATGTCGTCGAGATGCTCGAAAACAGCTCCGGTGGACAGGCCTTCTTTCTGGGAGACGAAGGCCCACCACGATTCACCGCGCGTGAGCATAGGTGCCAAGTTGTCCCCGCGCCCTGTGCCAAGCGCTGTCCCGCCCATCACACAAAATGGCACGTCGGCGCCGAGGCTCGCACCGATGCGCATCAACTCAGCCTCTGTGAATTCATAGCTTGCGTAGTAGTTCAGGTAACTGTTTGCTGCGATCAAGGCGGCTGCGGCATCGGCCGATCCCCCAGCCATCCCGCCGGCAACAAACACCGTTTTCAGCACCTGGATGCTCAGCGTTGGCAGAAGGGAGTGCTGTATCTCGGGCACTGCGCGGTAGGCTTCGACGACAGCATCGACAGCCCGCCACGCTAGGTTGCCGGAGTTGTCAATGTCAATCTCCGGTTCATTGACCCGGAAATCAGTGCTCATGCGCTCGACAACAGAACCGTGGCTGACTTCGCGGGCATCAGACGAGACAACGAGGCTAACCGTCTCAGGGCGATCCACTGCCTGAAATACGGTAGCCAGTTCGTGATAGCCATCCGATCGGGCTTCCCCGACGCCAAGATGCAGATTTACCTTGCCATAGGCACGAGCGGTGAAACGCTGCGCGCTATTCATTTGTGCCAGCTTTGCGCACTTTAGCCAGGCGGACGTAGTCGTCGACGATGAGTTTTTCTCCCCGCAGCTGCGGGTCAATTTTCGCCGCCCGCAGCGCCTCTTCAGCAGCCGCACCGGAGCCGAAGATGCCCGACAGACACGAGCGCAGAGTCTTGCGACGTTGGGCAAAGGCGGCGTCGATAAGCGGAAAAACCTCCGACCGTGACTCGCGTGGCCACCCCTTGTCGCGCACATCGATGCGCACCAAACCTGATTCGATCTTTGGGGCTGGCCAAAAGACATTCTTGCCGATGGAACCCGCACGGGTGACGTCGCCATAGAAAGAGGCTTTCACACTGGGGACGCCGTAGATTTTGGAGCCCGGCTGTGCGGCCAAGCGGTCGGCGACCTCGGCCTGGACCATCACAAGTACTCGGCGAATGGACGGGAACTCCTCGAGTAGGTGCAACAACACAGGCACCGACACGTTGTACGGCAAGTTGGCCACTAACGCGGTCGGGGCTTCGGGCAGATCTGCGGCCGTGACCTTCAGGGCGTCAATGTTGACCACGTCGAGGCGATCGGCAAACGCCGGGGCGCGCTGCGTAACAGTCTGCTCGAGGCGACCCGCCAAGCGAGGGTCGATTTCCACGGCGATGACGCGGCGCACTGTATCAACAAGGCCCAACGTCAAAGAACCCAAACCCGGGCCGACCTCGATCACCACATCGTCGGGTGAGAGGTCGGCGGCCGCAACAATGCGGCGCACCGTGTTTGGGTCATGGACGAAGTTCTGCCCCAGCTTCTTCGTTGGGGTGACATCCAGTTCTGCTGCAAGGTCCCGGATTTCAATGGGACCAAGCAGGTGGGAGTCAGGTGTACTCATAGACTCCGAGATTAGCGGGAGTTTAGCGCAAGCCCAACTTGGAGGTACATGCAGGCCATGCTCCCCAGCCCTGTGCAGCCTGGGTCTTCTCAGCAATTGCGATCTGCTGCTCACGGGTTGCCTGGTCAGCGGACGGCGCGTACTGGGTACCGCCGTATGCAGCCCAGGTGGACTGGTTGAACTGCAGGCCACCCTGGTAGCCATTGCCGGTGTTGATTGCCCAGTTACCACCGGACTCACACTGGGCGATGGAGTCCCATACGGAACCGTTGGACACTGCAGGTGCAGCTGCGCCGGAGTTGCCGGACGCTGCAGCTGCTGGAGCGGCGGAAGCGGAAGCCGACTGGGTGGTGGCAGCAGCCTGAGGCTCAGGAGCCTTGGTGCCACGTGCGATGGTTGCTGGCTTTGCCTCGCGAGTCTGATCCTCGGAGATGATTTCTTCACTCTGGGCTTCGCCGTTGACGTAGGTCACGCGGCTGACTACACGCTTTTGACCCTGCTGGCCTGCATCGCGGACCTCTTCGGTACCCTGTGCGAGGTTGTGGTCGTCGATGTAGTTGGCAGGAACATCGAAGCTGACGTTCTGGGAAGACTCGCGGACCTTGACGCGCTCGATGTTGATCTGCTGGCCTGGCTGAACCTGCTCGCTCAGAGCTGGGGTGACGCGGTCGAAGGAGTCGACGGTGACACCGCGGGAAGCAAGCAGCTCACCAACGGTCTTCTTTGCCATGGACGTGTAGGTGACGTTGCCACCGTCGTTGATAGCAACGATCTTCGGGTTGGTGACATCCAGGGTCATGCCGTCGGTCACCGGCGCATCTGGTGCAGCGTTGTACTCTGCGCCACCATTGATGCCGTCGAGCTCGCTGATCAGGCCCTGAACGGTGGAGGCGGTGGAAGTGATTTCCTGCTGCTTGCCATCGATGACAACTGCGACTGGCTTTGCAGTCTGCACAGTGATGGTGTCACCGTTGGACAGAGCTTCGGATGGTGCTGGGTAGACCAAGTCTTCGGTGCCGATACTGATGCCAGCGGCTTGCAGGGCTCCGTCAACGCTTCCGGAGTAGGTGGACAGGGACTGAGCCTGGCCGTTGACGTCAATGGTGACGTCCTTCTGAGCTGCGCCTGCGACGGCGACGCCGCCGACAACGAGGGTGCCCAGGACGCCGCCGGCGGCGATCTTCACTGGGAGGGAAGCGGACTTGTTGATCTTCTTAGACGACATGTAGTTAGGTGTCCTCAAAGTAGGGAATTTCGGTTATCACACGATGTTGCTCGCGTTTTCTTCCGGTAACGATACGATAACAAGAACACTTTTACCAGAACGTTATCTTTATGAAACCATAGCGTGTCGTTCCGAAAACCGGCGCTTCCTGCGTAAACAGATTTTCCCCACATAAAAAAGTGTGGCGAGTATCACAAGTTTTCATGTAACTATTTTGAGTTGACGCCAAAAATTCTGCGGAAAGTGTCCCCTACTTCAGTTGCAAGATCAGCCACATCCATACCACGAGCCTCAGCCACACAAAGCGCAGTGTGCCCGATCAGGCTCGGTTCATTGCGCGCACCTCGAAATGGCTCAGGGGTCATATAAGGCGCATCGGTTTCGATCAGCAGTTGCCCCCGTGGTGCCTCAGCCGCAGCCTGGCGCAACTCGTCGTTACGCTTAAACGTCACATTTCCCGCCAGCGAAATCACGTAACCTCGCTCAATCGCCTCCCGTGCCACATCAATCGGCGAGGAGAAACAATGCAGCATTACTTCCTTCGGACGCGGGCTATCGGCAAGAATCCGCATCATCTCAGCATCCGCCTCGCGATTGTGCACCATCAAGGCCTTTCCAGAATCAACTGCCAACTGGATGTGCCACCGAAACGCCTCCTCTTGTACATCAAGGGGTGCGGTGCGGTCCGGGTCATGCTGAATCCAATAGGTATCCATGCCGGTCTCCCCGATGGCCACACAACGATCGTCCTGCGACATTTCAATAAGCCGCGCCCGCGCATCCGCATCGAGTTCATGCGCCCTGGTGGGATGAACCGCTGTGGCTGCGAAGACCCGGTCGTTCATGTGTGCTGCCTCAAGCGCCAGCTCAGCCTCTGCCAAGCCATCGCCCACCGTGCAGATCTGTTCCACACCCGCGTCGACCGCCCTTTGCACAATTGCATCAACTTCATCCTTTGAGCGCGCGTTGGCGCTGGCCAGGTGAGTATGCGCATCGATCAAGCCCGGGATTTTCCTGGCAGGGACTGGCGTTGGGCGAGGCTTCTTCTTTGACATAGGCCCTACCTTATCGCCCGCACGCCATTTCGCCCCAGCCCGGAGGCATCTACACTTTGAGCATGACATTTTCGCCTATCGACGAGCCCACGTCCCTCCAACTCACCCGCGACTTGGCCGAAGCCGCTGGTCGTGGCATCAACGGCTCTCTTGCGGATATCGTAGAAAGCTTCGAAGCCGACCTCGGCGAATTCCTTGCGCTCGATCCCGACCTTAAAAAGTCGTATCCCCGTGGTGAAACTGCCCGCATCTACGGCTCAGCCCTCGGCGATGCTCTGACCCGCGAGCTCGAACTGACCTGGCAGATCCTGGCGGACGATTATGGCACCGACCTCGTCGTGGCCGATGCCAGTGGTGAGAAGTACGCGGCCCCGCTCGTCGTTGTTAATTCGCGTTTCGACGATGACGAGACCGGTAAGCTCACCGCTTTTATTGATCGGTTTGTTGCTGATACCCCGTAGCAGCTAGTGCTTGCTAAAAGCCAAGCGAGCCAAGCGGAGGTTGTTCACCACAAACCGAAACAACTGATACAAAATACTGCGCCTGCGACGCAGGGTAGCTGGTGTGGGCATGGGCGCCTGGTCGAGCTGGGCAATGAAAGACTCAGTCTCGTGGTCAGGAGCATTTTTAGTTGACTTAGCCATTGACACTTCTCCTTATTCTGGCCCTTATTCTGGAATGAGCTGCCAACCCGGCAGGCCACGGGATTTGTACATAAACATGAAGTGCAAGGCTAACTTGGTCCAATGGCCCGCCAATCCAATTTCTCCCCTGGTATAACGCAGGTCTCTGCCGGTGGGGTATTTCCGCTTATCTGGAACGATTGGCATCATCACTATCGAAGCTGCCGATCCGTTCCTCAGTCCCGCGCCTGCCGAAGCAATACATGCCGCTCCCAGGTCCGCCATTGATGCCTCGTGAGGTCGAGCTGCCTCACCTTTTTCAATTCGGTCAACGATCGACATTGCCGCTGCCTTCCCCATTTCCCCTGAAGGTTGCCCTGTCCGAGGTGGCGAAGGTGTGATCACCGTGCCATTTGCAGAGGTGCGTGGCTGGGAAATTTGATGAGGCGGAGCAAAGGCAATCCCCACCGCCCAAATATTGTTGTAGCCCACGGCGTTGTAGGTCGACGGCCAATCGTCGGCGCTCCATTCCTCGTAGGGCTTTTTCGTGTAATCGGCGTCAACGAGCATAAAGCCATTTGGCGCGAAGACCTTGGACGAGATGTCCGTCCCGTCGGGGGCATGCGCACTAAGTGAGACTCCACCGAAAGGCGGCAGCAGCATTGCAAAATCGTAATTCAGCTGGTGGTGCTGCCCATCAAGCGTTTCGAAATACACAATATCTTTGTCAACCCGTTCAACGTGGGCTCCCAGAATCGCTTCGACCCCTCGCTCCCTAAAGAGTGATTCTGTCCACATCTTGGAGGAGGTTTCATAACCTTCTTGTTTGAAAACCATTCCACCAACTCCGAAGTCGCCCAGAGCAGCTTCGTTGGTCAGATAAATGAGTCGGGCTCGGTCTCTCACATTCGCTGCCCGCAGCTCATGGTCGACGTTGAATACATATTCGAAGGCTGCTCCCTCGCAGGTGCAGGTACCGTGTCCCATACCAACGATCAACGTACGAGAGGCACCGCCCTTCAACTCCGAAATGACTTGTTGCAAACGCTGGTTGGCTTCCACAGCATGGTCAGCGGTACACACCGATACCGAGTGCCCAATGTCAGGGCCAAGGCCGTCAGTCATCCCGAAACGCAGCTGCGGGCCGGTTGCGTTGATCAAAAAGTCGTAGCGGATTCTCGCCTTTTCGCCAGCTCTTGCAGGATCGGTGTATTCGATGTCCACTGCCGGTTGGGAACTTTCAGAGTCTCCTTCCGGCCAGATCGCAGTCGCGCTTGCTTGCGCGAAGCCAATCCCCTTCTTTTTATAAACCGGTACTAAAGGAAATTCAACATTCTTCTTTCCCATTTTTCCGACACCGACCCAAATATTGCTTGGAATCCAATTCCAATCAGGCTTTGGCGAAACTACGGTAACTGTATGCCCTTCCGGAAGGGCGCGACTGAGATGGAGAGCGGCGGTATGTCCTGAAACACCGGCGCCAAGGATGACGATGTGTGACACGATCTAGCTCCTGTTCTAGAGTGACTTCCCGTACAAAAACCGTATACCCCCAGGTGTATATTTCGTGGGCTTTTCAGGCGAGTACCCCAAAACTAGGGGGATCTTTAGTCGGGAAAACTCACCCACCTCTGCACTGCTTTCACAGAAGTGTTAGCGCCACCTAGATGTTGGGGGCCTTCGAAGGAAAATTGCTCGCGCTGCCAGTTTCAGTGGCTATGCTCGAAGCATGTCTTCCATGAGTATCCGACCCGCGACAGCTGCCGATTTGCCACAGATCACCGATCTGTACAATTGGGCTGTCGATAACACCCAGGCTCTATGGGTCGACGACCATGTTGATATCGCCAACCGGACACAGTGGTTGAGAAGGTCCCGTGCAGCCTTGGTTGCTTACGATGAGGGCGTCTTTTTGGGATTTGCCTCCTACGAAGACTTTCGCGCGTACCCCGGTTACCGCCACACAGTAGAGAACTCCATCTACGTCCACCCTGATGCACAGGGCCGCGGCGTCGGCGGCACACTATTGCAGGCACTGGTCGAGGTTGCGCGTAGCGACGACAGCGTTCACACCATCATCGCCGCGATTGAGGGCCGCAACGTCGCTTCTACTTCCCTGCATTACCGCGCGGGTTTCGAGGAAGTGGGTTTCTTGCGCGAAGTCGGCTTCCTTAAAGGTGAGTGGCTTGACCTTCGCTACATGCAACTGACTGTGTAATTAATCAATATATCCCCGACGGATTTGAACTTCTCGGATCACCGCGGAGCCCACAGCCAGCACCGCAAGAATAATAAATGGCAGGCTCGGGCCCATGACCGGAACTATGACGTCGAACAATCGTGGCAAACCGAATCCGATGTAGGTAAATACATAGTAGATACCGATGGCAACCCCGCGACTTTGAGGAGGAGAGTATTTCTCCACCCCCAGCAGACCCTCACGCAGGCAAAGGCCGTAGGCGCTGCCGAGGATAAAAGCGGCAATTATGAACAGCCACACTGGCACCGAAGCTCCACCGGCAGCAGCAAGAAGGAAACCAATGGCTGCGAAACTCGCTCCTGCTGCACCGGCGTGCCTACCCCAGGCATATTTTCGTCCCAAAGCCTGCACCACAATGCCGGTACCAAACGCCAGCGCGGCGGAGATACCCGGCAATAACACCGGTGGTGCAAATGCGCTGTTTGTCCGGGAAGACAAAATAACGAGTGCCGTGGCGATTGACGCAAACACCCAAATCGCCATTGGAAGCGCAATGGCCAGTGCCTTGCCCATGCTGCGCTTGTAGGTAGGCTGAGATGCTGTCCCCACTACTTCTGATGGGGCTCGCGCATCTCCGACCACAATAGTTACCAGCACTGAAACCAGCGACAATGCAACGGTCACGATAAATGGCACTTCAATATTGAGGTCGGGTTCAAGGAAAAATGCCATGGTACTGGCTGCCACTGGCCCAGTAGCAAAGCCGAGGGTGAGCATAATTCCGGCCATGGTCATGCCGCTTGCACCCTTGAGACGTCCCGCCCACGCGGTGCCTGCACTAACCGAGAGGCCCACTCCGAGGCCAATGATAAAGCGCCACAGCAGCAGTTCGTTACCCTCGTGGTTGAAATACAACGCAAGGTTGCCCGCTGCAGCGACGAGGCCTCCAACGACAACAACGGGACGGGCACCGAACCTGTCAGCCAAGGCGCCACCGCCCAACAAACTTGGCACTAGGCCCAGCGCGTAGATGCCGTAGGCGCCATTGACGAGCGCACTGGAGACACCCACTTGTTCGCGCAAAAGCACCATTATCGTGGTGAAATGGTTGGCTGCCCAACCTGCGCTAAAAAGCAGGAAGAGTACCGCGCCGTAGACGCGGTTGAGTTTCGCTTGTGCCATGGCCATTTAGCCTAGGCAATAAATGTGGCCTACGTCATTAGATTCAACAATTATCCTTGGGATGCCAGTGCGAAAGGCAAAATATCGACCCCATATTGGGCAGAAATATCTGCGCCAACCACGGTGACAGTCCATCCTGTGTCCACAACGTCGGTAACAAGGAGAACCGGACCAGCGCCGACACTCAAATCTTGCAAATCCTTATAGTCAAAGTGCTTATCCAATGCGTTGACTCGGAAGGCGGAATTGTGTGCGGTTACTGCCTCTCCTCGCGGGGAGACAACGCCACCGAAGTTCATTCTTCCGACCTGGGCTACCGCTTGTCCCAAGGCTACGAGCATGTCATGGCGCTTGTCGTCTTCGCTGCCGAGCGCAACAACGGTGGATGGGCGCTGCTGCCAATCCCAATCAGCCAGGACAGCCACAATCCTTGTAAGCCAAGGGTCATTCCTCCATTCGGCCGCTGGCCTCCACTCGGAATCCCCTAAGAGAGTATGCAGTTCAGGGCCCCGAACTATATCGTTCAACCTGCCTAAGGCGCGCCCTGCTAGCACTCCTTTGATCTTTCCGCGCCGCACCGAACCAGTGGGCCACATCTTGCGCTGCGTGAGCCTGATCCCCGGCGCGCGCAGCCGCGATTCCACCCGCTCAGCAACCTGGGGATTCACCGCAGTTGAGCGATGTACTCCCGTGCAATTGTCGCACCTGCCGCAGGCCTCACCGTCGACGATGGTTGGATCGTCGAGTTGCGAACGCAAAAACACCATCCGACACTGACTTGTGCGCTGGTATTGCACCATGGCGTCTTGTTCCTGCTTCCGCGCGGCAGCCAAACCGTCGTAGCGATCATGGTCATAAGTCCACTCGTTTCCTGTAGTTACCCAACCTCCTTTGACGCGACGAACTGCCCCGTCAACGTCGAGAACTTTTAGTGCCTGATCAATCCGGGAGCGCGACAGGTCAACCGCATTTTCTAGCTTTGCTGTAGAGAGTGGCTCTGAGCCCAATGCCCCTAGCAATTGATGCACTGTGGCTTCGTTCGGCATGGACACCTGGGAGAAATACTCCCAAATCTCTTTATCCTCGGGGCCGGGAAGCAAGATAACTTCTGCATGTTCGGTTCCGCGTCCAGCACGGCCGACTTGCTGGTAATAACTAATTGGCGAACTTGGGGCCCCGAGGTGCACCACGAAGCCGAGGTCGGGTTTGTCGAAGCCCATCCCCAGCGCGCTAGTGGCCACGAGCGCCTTAAGCTCATTTCTAATGAGAGCTCGCTCTAATTCCTCGCGCTCGCTGGCCTCGGTGCGCCCAGTGTAAGCCGCCACGTTCCACCCAGCGGTTTCCAGTGCCTCAGCGAGATCTTCCGCGGCCGAAACTGTAAGGCAATAGATAATGCCCGAACCTGGCAGTGACGCAAGTTGTTGCGCAATCCATGCGGCACGTTGCGTGGAATCCGGCAAGGAAACCACCGACAAGGCAAGCGACTCGCGGTCGAGGCCGGCGCGTAACACTTCGGTCCCCTCCCCGAGTTGCTCCACTACATCGGCTACGACTCGGTCATTGGCCGTAGCAGTTGTGGCAAGAACTGGGGTGCCGGCTGGCAGCTCAGCAAGTAGGGTACGAATGCGCCGGTAATCCGGCCGGAAGTCATGCCCCCAGTCAGAAATACAATGAGCTTCATCGACAACTACCATGCCCACGCTGCTTGCTAGTTGAGGCAAGACCTGGTCCCGAAAATCAGGACTGTTCAAACGCTCCGGGCTAATCAGGACAACGTCCACCTCGCTTTCAACGACCTGTGCTTGAATACCTTCCCACTCGGTCATGTTGGCGGAATTAATGGTCACTGCTTTAATACCCGCGCGCGATGCGGAGGCAACTTGGTTGCGCATCAACGCAAGCAACGGGGAAATGATCACCGACGGGCCCGCTCCACGTGCGCGGAGTAACTTCGCGGCAATGAAATACACGGCCGATTTTCCCCAGCCCGTGCGCTGGACAACAAGCATCCTGCGCCGCCTATTAACCAGCGCATCAATTGCCACCCACTGATCATCGCGAAGAGTTGCGTCTCTGCCCGCGATGAGTGTGAGTAGTTCGTTTGCTTCCTGCCGAGTTGCTTCCTGCCGTGTTGCCAATTCGCGAATAGCTCCCATGTCCTCAACGCTAGCAATGCCACTAGACATTGCTCGAAAAACTACTTCTGACCTGCTAGTTCATCATCGATGTAAACATTGCGTGCCGCGTTGACTCCGAGGAAACCAAGCAGCACGCCCAAGATGATCAACACAATCAAAATCCCTTGGAAGGAACCCAGAATTCCGTAGGCAACACCGATGAGCAGCGGACCGACCGCAGCCACCACGTAGCCGTAAGGTTGTACGAAACCCGAAAGCTTCGCCGTCACTAAAGGCGAGCGGGTCCGCGCCGGAATCAAAGCAATGGCCAGAGGGAAGCACCAGCCGCCAATGCCGAGGACTACTGCCCACAGCAGCGGGGCCGCAGCCGGGGCGACAAGCAGAGCGAGGTATCCCCCGGCCGTCATCAACCCAAACGTAAGCACCCACGGGGTCAAAGAGTGCACACGCGAAATCACAGTCGGAAGGACCAACCCACCAACGATGCCGCAGAATCCCACCACCGAAAGTGCCGCAGCGGCCGTTGAATCGTCGACACCCGCGTCTTTCAAAATGACCGGCAGCCATCCCATCTGGACGTAACCGTTCATCGATTGCAATCCAAAGAACAGCATCAACGACACTGCTGTCGGCGATCGCCAGAGGCTGCCGCTCAGCTCCGTTTCGGATCCCGATCCGCGTGGGATGTCGATGCGGACTTTCGCCAACACATACAGCCACACCACAACTTGCAGCGCCGAGGGAATAGCCCAAATACCTAGGGCACCCTGCCAATTCTCGGTGATCAGGCGACTCAGCGGGCCAAGCGCCGCCGAAAGCCCAAGCACACCGGAGTACACGGTCATCAGCGCAACCATGTGCTTTCCGCCGTACTGCTTTACCCACACGGGAAGCAAGACATTCGCCACGGCAACGCCTGCCACCACGCCAGCAGTGCACACAATAAACAGGCTCACCGTCGGTGCGTACGGCCGAAGCGCCAGGCCAAGAAAAGTCAGTATGGCACCGCCGAGAATCGTCGGAGTGATACCCGTGCGACGCGCCAGTGGCACAGCCCCGAGTCCCATGATGCAGAAGAAGGCACCGGGCATGGCAGTAATAACGCCAGCTAGGGACGCCGGGGCATCATAATACGCAATGACCTCGTCGAGGACAGCCCCCACCGAGGCCATACCTGCGCGAAGGTTGATCGCGGCGGTAAAAACCGCCAGGAACAACATCACAACAGGCATTTATTGCACCGGCGCCCATTCAGGTCCGGTTTGGCCCAGCTCTGGGTCAAGCTTGGCCACGAGTGGCTTTGGCTTTGCTAGCTCGGTGCCAGGCACAACGTCGATCCGCTTCCACGCCGCCTGCTGCGAGGAGTAATCACCAGTGATCACCGGATAGGTCTGGCCCTTCTCAGGCAGGCCCACGCCGACCAGATCAAAGTCCTGGTCATCGACAACTTCCTCGATCCGCGGGGTTGCGGCCCACACGCCAGTACGACCCAAGGTCTCGTGCACCGCCTGAGCCGTATGAGGGAGGAACGGGGTCAGCATCGTGTTGCAGTCAGAGACGACCTGCAGCGCGGTCCACAATACGGTGGCAAGGCGCTCGCGCTGCAACGGGTCCTTCGCCAACTGCCACGGTTCCTGCTCTGCGATGTACGCATTTGCTTCACCGACAAGACTCATGACTTTGCCAATGGCATTTTTGAACTTCGCTGCCGCCAAATCTTCGCCAGCTTCGTCAAAGGTGCGCAAAGCCAGGTCCAAAATCTCTTGATCCGCAGGCTCCAGGGCAGCAGGAGTTGGAATCTGGCCGAAGTTCTTGTGCGCCATAGAGACCGTGCGGTTGACCAGGTTGCCCCAGCCATTGGCCAGCTCATTGTTAATGCGACGAACGAACTCGTCCCAGGTGAAGTCGGTGTCATTGTTTTCAGGTCCAGCCACGGCAATAAAGTAGCGCAGTGGGTCAGGGCCGAATTCTTTCAGGAAGTCCTTCACATAGATGACAACACCCTTCGAAGAAGAGAACTTCGAGCCACTCATGGTGAGAAACTCAGAAGACACAACCTCGGTAGGCAAATTAAGCTCGCCGTACTTATGCACCGTGCCACCCTTGGACCCCTTACCGGAGTAACCCAGCAGCTCGGCTGGCCAGATCTGGGCGTGGAAGGTGATGTTGTCCTTGCCCATGAAGTAGTAGCCCTCAGATTCTGGGTCTTGCCAGAAGGTCTTCCAGGCGTCTTCGTCACCGCTGCGTGCGGCCCACTCGATGGAAGCAGACAAATAGCCAATCACGGCATCGAACCAGACATACAGCTTCTTGCTTGGGTTATCTTCCCAGCCCTCAACAGGAACTGGAATGCCCCAGTCGATGTCGCGGGTCATGGCGCGCGGGCGCATATCCTCAAGCAGATTCAGCGCAAACTTCAGCACGTTCGGGCGCCAATCCTCGCGGGACTCCAACCAAGCCTTCAATGCGTCGTGGAGAGCAGGCAGATCGAGCATGAAATGCTCAGTTTCAATGAACTCCGGAGTCTCGCCATTAATCTTGGAGCGAGGGTTGATCAAGTCGATTGGGTCCAGTTGATTACCGCAGGTATCGCACTGATCGCCACGTGCATCAGGTGCACCACAAATTGGACAGGTGCCCTCGATATAGCGATCCGGCAGAGTTCGTCCCGTCGACGGGGAAATTGCGCCCTGGGTAGTTTCCTTAATCATGTACCCGTTGGCATACAAGCCCTTAAAGAGTTCCTGCACCACTGCGTAGTGGTTCCGGGTTGTGGTGCGGGTAAAAAGGTCGTAGGACAAACCAAGACCTGCAAGGTCTTCGACGATCTGTCGGTTGTACTTGTCAGCGAGCTCTTTAACCGTGACGTTTTCTTTGTCCGCCTGGACAAGCAACGGGGTGCCGTGCTCGTCAGTTCCCGAAACCATGAGCACGTTGTTGCCCACCATGCGCTGGTACCTAGCAAAAACGTCCGATGGAACGCCAAAGCCGGCAACGTGACCAATGTGGCGGGGGCCGTTGGCATATGGCCACGCAACGCTCACCAAAATATTCTTCGGGGTGGATTCAGTCATGCCCACTAGCATAGGTTATGGCTCCACTTCGGTTGAAGTGGAGCCATGGATTTTGATGAATCGGCAATCGCGAGAGAGCTATTTGGCGTCTTTCGCCTTTTTCGACGTCACTTTACGACGACGCGCCTTCTGCCTTTCTCGGTACTCCGCATCGCGGTGCAAGCGTCGCTCGACAGCGAGTTTGTGGGCAAACTTTTGGGATTCGCGCTGATCAAGATAAATCACGTCGTTTCGCAAATCTTTAACAATCGCGAACATCAACAGGATCAAGATGATCAAAAATGGGCTAGCAGCAACGATAGTGACGGACTGCAGGGAGTTCAGCGCTTCGTCGCCACCTGAGATCAGCAGGGTCAAGCCAACTGCTGCGGTGCCAAGACCCCACAGCGCAGACAACCATGGTTTCGCATCGGATTTACCGTTTTGCGTCATCGATCCCATTACCGTCGACGCGGAATCGGCCGATGTAATAAAGAAAGTACCCAGCAAAATAACGGCAAAGACAGACATGATCGAACCACCCGGCAGATTCTGCAGGAGGTTGAACAATTGAGATTCCGAAGAGCCGTCACCATATATGGACTGCCCATTTTGTTCCATCCAGATCGCGGTGCCACCAAAGATGGCAAACCACGCGGTGGACAAGCCCGCTGGGACGAGCATGACCCCGAGGAGGAATTCACGGATCGATCGGCCACGAGAAATACGTGCCAAGAACATGCCGACGAATGGCGACCAGGAGATCCACCAAGCCCAGTAGAAGATGGTGTAGGAACCCAGCCACTCTCCTGCCGTGCCATCTGCCGAGGCGCCGGTGCGAGCGGCCATTTCAAAGAACTGGCTGAGGTAGGCACCAATCGAAGTTGGCAGCATGTTCAGCAGGTTCAGCGTGGGCCCCATGATGAACACGAAAATCGCCAAGATTGCTGCGATGATCATGTTGAAGTTGGACAGCCACTGGATTCCCTTGCCCACGCCCGACATCGCAGAAAGCAAGAAAGCAAGGGTAAGAACGGCAACGATGCCAACAATCAGCCCCGTGGAGGAGTTTTGCACGAAGCCTGCTGCCTCAAGACCCGCGACAATCTGCAGCGAACCCAGGCCAAGCGAACAGGCGGTACCGAAAATGGTGGCAAAGACGGCAAGCCCGTCAATGATTTTTCCGATCGGCCCGTCAGCGGCACGCTGCCCAATCAGGGGAATAAACGCGCTGGACAAAAGCTGCTTTCTCCCGAGTCGGAAGGTGGAATAGGCAATAGCCAGGCCGATAATCGCGTAGACAGCCCACGGGTGCAGCGTCCAGTGGAACATGGACTGCGCCATAGCGGTGCCCACCTCGTGGGAGTTACGCCCGGGAACGCCGTCGCGGTAGTGGGACAGCGGTTCGGATGCTCCGTAGAACATCAAACCAATACCCATACCCGCGGCGAACATCATCGCGATCCAGGATCCGGTACGAAACTCAGGTTGTTCATCGATCGTTCCGAGTCGGATTGTGCCGAATCTGGAGAATGCAATCACTAGGACAAAGACCACAAAAACAGTCCCGAAGAGCACGAAGGCCCAACCGAGTGAATCAACAACCCAGGTAAAGGCCGCATTCGCGAAGTTGCCAAAGCTTTCTTGCCCGACTAGGCCCCAGATGACAATGCCTGCGACGATGACCACGAGGGGAATAACAATCGCCCAATCAATCTTCGCATTTTCGTCCTCGGAGAGGCGCTTGATTGTCTTTTCCGATTCCGCTCTCGAGGCCACATCTAAGTCAGTCTCCGCCTCGATCATTGCGGCTAGTACGCGTGTTGCGGAAGTAGCGTCCACTTCCTCCTTGACAGATTTATAGTCGACGTTTCCTTCGTCAGAACTGCTGTCAGGAAAGGATTCGGACGCTACCTTCTTATTATCTTGTTGATTTTCATCAAAAGTAGGGTCATTATTCGACATATCTATTAACAATGGCTTTAGTCGCGTGCCTATTCAATGCGGACGGGCATTTCTGCACTGTGGCGGAAAATACCTGACCAGCACCGTTACATTTTTGTTATAGATTGTTTCCGCTGGTCACCATAGGTAAACCCGCATTCCACATAACGGAACGATAAATTTATAGTTTTATACAGAAAATTCGCAATTTATTGCAAGATTGAGCACCCACTTAGCTGGCTTAGCTTTTCTTTTTTGCGGCCAGGGATTCGTCGTAAAGCGAGCTCACCTTGACCCCGTGCTCACGCGCGACTTCTTTGGCGGCGTCCTTCAACCGCACTCCTTCGGCTTCTCGTGCGAGGACGAGCTCGACTAGGTCTGCGGGCTCTAGGGCTGGGCCTTCTCCGCCTTCGATGACAATGGTGATCTCTCCCCTGACGCCCTCGGCGGCCCACTGGGCGAGTTCGGATAACGTGCCGCGTCGCACCTCCTCGTAGGTTTTTGTTAGCTCGCGGCAGACGGCTGCCCGGCGCGTATCGCCGAGGACTTCCGCAGCGTGCTCGAGGGTCTGCGCTGTGCGGTGTGGGGATTCGAAGAAGCAAACGGCGCGCTTTTCGGCCACCAACGATTCCAACCAGGTCTGACGCGCGCCGTGTTTGCGGGGTGCGAAGCCATCGAAGATGAAGTGGCCGACGTTGAGTCCAGAAAGGGCAAGCGCGGTGGGCACCGCCGACGGGCCGGGAAAAGAAGTCACGGGAACACCGGCATCGTGGGCGGCTGAGACCAGCGAATGCCCAGGGTCCGAGACAACGGGCATTCCGGCATCGGAGACCACAAGCACGAGTCCCTTTTTAGCCTCGGCGATGAGATCAGCCGCGCGGCTGTCCTCATTGTGGTCGAAATTGGAAACAATCTTGCCACGAATCTCTGCACCCAACGAAGCCGCAAGGGAGCGCACCCGGCGGGTGTCCTCGGCAGCGATCACATCGGCGTGCTCGAGACCTGCGATCAAACGAGGTGAGGCATCAGCGGGATTACCCAGAGGAGTCGCGGCTAACACAATGCCGTGGGTAGGCAGAGACACATCAGGTTTTTCCATTCCTCAAGCTTCCCACATTTGGCGATTTTTGCGCAGCTCTCCTGGCACGGTAGCCACCGACTAGTATCAATTGAGTGAGTACGACTGCCCAGCCACGAACTGCATCCCGCCCACGCGGCCGCATTGCGTCACCGGCGCCGACTGCTCCGGTGACACTGCCGTGGTCGAGGAGCGATACCCTCTCGGTCACGGTGATTGCGCTTCTTGCCCTGGTAACCAGGTTTGTGGGCTTGACCGTACCAACTGCGAGCGGGACTCCCGTCTTCGATGAAAAGCACTACGTCCCGCAGGCCAGGGATATGGTGCGCAGTTTCTTTAACCCGGTTCTCGGAGGAATCGAATCGAATCCGGGCTATGGATTAGTGGTTCACCCGCCCTTGGGCAAAAGGTTGCTCTCCATCGGCGAATGGCTCTTCGGATATACGCCTTTAGGTTGGCGGTTTATGACTGCCTTATTCGGCGCCGCCGCCGTGGTTTTCACCATGTTATTGGCCCGCCGGCTCTCGCAATCGTGGCAGGTAGGGCTGTTCGCCGGAATCATTGCCGCGAGTGACGGAGTGCTCCTAGTCGCCTCGAAATTCGGCATGCTCGATATTTTCCAGGTGCTCTTTATCGTGATGGCTGCGTGGACTCTGGCGGGAGATATGCGCCAGGTCCACCAGCGATTCCATACAGCGTTTCTCGACGGCAGATTCGCTCATTCGGGGCCATTTGGTCCTCGCATTGGATTCCGTTGGTGGCGCTTTGCCACAGGCGTGTTGCTAGGTATGGCGCTTTCGGTGAAGTGGTCGGGCCTGTACTACATTGCCTTCTTCGGCCTCTTGAGTGTGTTCTATGACCTATACCTGCGCAATCGCTACCGCGCCCAAAAACCGGTCACCGGCACCTTAGTTCGAGATGTCCCGGCAGCCCTGGCATCACTGGTCGTCGTTCCTGCTGCGCTGTATATCTGGTCATGGCGCAGCTGGTTCGCGTCCGAGACCTCGGTGTATCGTCATGCGGCAACAGATGGCACCATTCCCGATAGTTCCGCTCTTCAGCTGCTCCCCGATGCGTGGGCCGGCTGGTTTTACTACCACTTCTCCGTTCTTGAATTCCACAGCAGCCTGACCAGCTCAAGCGGGCATTCCCATCCGTGGGATTCCAAACCATGGGCCTGGTTGGTCGCTGCCCGGCCGATTTTGTATTACTCCTCTACCGGTGATGGCTGCGGGAATACCACCTGCAGGCAAATGATCTATCTCTTCGGTACCCCAGCGATCTGGTGGCTAACCGTCCCGATTTTACTCTGGGCCGTGTGGGTCTGGATTGTTCGTCGCGAAAAACGCGTCATCCTTCCACTTGTGGCCTTTGCTGCAGGGTTCCTGCCTTGGTTAGCAGCCTTTGACCGACAAATGTACTTCTTCTACGCAGCGCCACTCGTCCCATTCACGATTGTCTTGATCGCTCTCGCACTCGGGTATCTTTCCAAGCGAGGCAGACCGATTCAATCCGCCTGGCTAACCAAGATTGCCGGTGTCCAGTTGCGCTGGGGGCAACTCGGGGTGATCGCCTACCTCGCGCTCGTTGTGGCGATGTTCCTCTACTTCTCCCCGTTGTTCTACGGGTACTCGATCCCCGAGGCCTGGTACCAGCAAATGATGTGGTTGCCTAGCTGGCAGTAGACCTGAAAATCCACAGCTTAAAGGCCTATGAAGTCGGCTGTGCGTTGAGTGATTTCCACGCACGGCGCACCTCAATGCCGCGGTCAGCGACCCAGGTCCACACCAAAGCAGCGCAGGCGAAAAACAGGGTCCACATTCCGCCCCAATTGTCCGCGCTGCCAAGCAGAACCCAGTCGCGCACGGCAAATCCCACGGAGAAGGCGAAGACGGATCCGGTAATCAGCAAAATTCCCGGGATACTCGATGGACGCCAGGCACTGAAGCCAAAAGCTAGTGCGAACGCGAAACGCACAGCCGCAGATTGGATCAAAAGTGCCGCATACGCAGGATCTGCAGACACATCAGCGCCCGGACCGACGGGACCTGTAACCACAAGGGTGCCCGAATCAATGACCAATTGCACCGCCCAAATCACGTGCAAGATAGCCGCGATGACCAACGCGATTCGACCAATGGACAACCCGACTATGCGCCGGCGTGCGTGCTTGCGCCATTCCGGCTCCACGCCTGCCACGATGGATTGCGTTAAGTTCTCAGGAGGTGCCATCCCTCCATCCACTTCCACATAGGACAGGGTCCGTGACAACGAGACTGCCTTGTCCCAGAATGCTTGGCATTCCTCGCATGTGGCCAAGTGCGCGTCAATCACGGCATCGTCGTACCCTGTTGGCTCTCCATCAAGTCGAGCAGAGAGAGCCTGTTGGACATCCTTATGGTCAAGCACGGTTGAGCACCTCATCTAAGCTTGCACGCCCAGCACCGAATACGACCACTACGAGCAGCGCAATCAACAAAACAGCAGGATATTCAATACCGCCTGCCTCCACGAAGAAGCCATTATTCACGTGGACAAAATACAGTGCCAGCGCGACCTGGAGCAGGAGTAAACCCGCCACAACCGTAGTCATTAGTCCGATGATCAACAGCGCGCCACCAATTAATTCCACGCTGGAGGCAAGGTAGGCCGAGAATTTCGCCTGTGGAATATTCCAGGCCCCGAACTGAGCTGCGACATTGGCAATTCCGTCGACGAACCAGTGTTGATATCCACGTGCAACAAACACCACGCCGAGCACAATACGCACAAGGAGCAGAGTGAAATCGCGAACCACGGGCCTGTTCATGGTTGATAGACTACCCTGCCCACTCCCATTCCTTCTTCACCAACTAGCGTTTAGAGGGAACCATCCGGTCCTCCGCGCAGTCTAAGAACGTATGGAACTAAAAACAACAGATTCTGGCCTCGTCATTGGCAGCGATGGACTCGCCCGTCCCGCATGGGCCGCCCCCGAACCCATATTGCGCGACTACTACGACACGGAATGGGGCATGCCCGTCCGCGATGAACAAGGTGTCTTCGAACAGCTTTGCCTCCAAGGATTTCAGGCAGGGTTGTCCTGGCGCACCGTCCTTTTGAAACGGGAGGCGCTGCGGGGCGCCTTCTACGAGTTTGCACCGGACAAGGTCGCGGTCATGGAGAGCATTGAGCATTTGCTTGACGACGATGGGCTGATCCGGAATCGGCGCAAACTGCAAGCAGTAATCACAAACGCGCAGGCAACGATTGCTCTGCGCGGGGATGAATCAGCAGGTGGAGGGCTTGCACAACTGATCTGGTCGTATCAGCCGAAACACACACCGCAGCCGGAGGCCTTCGAAGAAATCCCGGCCGCCACTGCAGAATCTCGGGCGTTAGCCAAGGATTTGAAGCAGCGCGGTTTCTCCTTTGTCGGTCCCACTACCTGCTTTGCGTTAATGCAGGTAATTGGCATCGTCGATACGCATCTTCTGGGATCGTGGCGCCGTGGTTCGTCGAGGGTGTGGTCGGAGCCTGCGGCAGGCTCGATTTAGCCTGCGCGGCGGCTGTTAGTGGGTACAGTTGGCACGGAATCCTCTGCGCCGTCGGTTTCCTCGAACTGCCCGTAGGTCATCGGGAGGTGATCGAAATCTGGGGACTCGTCGTCGGCCTCGAGGATGATCGCTCCGGGGCGGCGCAGCTCACGTGGTACGGGAGCTTGGGCGTCCGAGCTCTTCACGCCAAGGCGAGCGCGACGCAGCTGGCGCACGCGTCGAGCGCGCAGGGCGCGTTCCTTACGCACGAGGCTGCGCAGTGCGACGAGGTACCAGACGATAAGACCGACGACGATTACTGGGGCGGTCCAGGCCCAGCCACCGACAAAGATGCCAAGGACAACGGTGAGCACAAGCACGACACACAGCCCGATAAAGGTGCGCTGGCGACGTTGGTAGCGGTCGAGCTTGTAGGTCTCGTCGGACTCAGGGTCCCAGCCACCCCGGCCACGGCGCGCTTTGGCGAACTCGAGTTCTTCCTCGGTTAGTTCTGCATTGGCATCTTCGTCGTCGGTAGCTTCTTCAGCAAGCTCCGCTTCGCTGCTGTTTACCGAGGAATCCTTATCGGTGGCATCAGCTTGATCAACTAAGTTCTCTGAGCTTTCTGAGTCTGCTGAGTCTGCTGCCGAATCTGCGTCATCGATCAGCGACACAACGGTGGTGTTAGAAGCGGAGTAGGCAACGTCGTCTACGCCTAAGTAGGAATCGTCCATTGGGTAGACGGATTCTGGTTCCTCGTCCCACTCGGTGAAGCGCTCCGGAGCGATATGGGCAACGGACTCTGCAACGGATTCTGAAGTGTCTGCTTCTGATTCGTTGGCATCAACTTCGGCCGGTGGATCTTCACTGACTACCTCGCCCTCAACTAGCGCTGCAGGTTCAGCATGAGCAACTGGGGCTTCTTCGGTTGCTACTTTTGGTGCAGGAGTCTTAACCGTCACCACAGTTTCGGGTTGGTCGTCTCGGCTCAAATTCTTAGCAGAGAACTCGCGGAAGTGGTTGGGCTTTGTGTCGTCGATAAGCACCGTGTCCTCTACCCGGTCACCTGCTGGATCCTCGACGGCATCGACGACACTGACCACCTCGAGGTCTGCGGCATCGTCACTACCGTAACGATGCACGTCATTGGCTGTCAGTTTCGGACGTCGACGCGCAGCCACTGGCTCCGATCCGCCTTGGTGCAAGACTCGGGTTTCGTCATAAGCCTCGCCGGATTTGCGGATTGGTTTATTGTTTCGCCCCAGCACTAGTGGCGCCAGTACGAAAATCCACACCACCACGATGAGGACGATTACAAGAGTGCCGTCCACGTCCACGTCACCTTTCTCACTGCGAGTTTATAAAATCTGCCACTTAGCGTATCCAGCAAGACGGAGCCGATAAACCTGCCACGCCGACTGCAGTCTCAAGGAATACTTTATATTTTAATCCGACTGATCCGCCCATCACGCATCAGACGGGCCACTGCTGTATCAGCAAAATCATCAATATTCTGAGCTACTAAGTAGTGGTCCTGCCATTGTCCATCAATGTGAAGGTTTTTCCGTAAAAAACCCTCTCGGCGATATCCATTTAACTCCAATACCCGCCCAGAAGCCGGGTTATTGGGCAAGAACGTCGCCGTGAGCCGATGCAAGCCAATGCGGCTAAACGCATGATCCGTGCCCAACGCGCACGCCGCCGTAGCCACCCCCTTGCCCATTGCGCCCGAGGCCACCCAATAACCAATCCAGGCTTCACTGATGGAACCATGTTGAATGTTGCCCATGGTGAGCTGGCCTGCAAACTTGCCATTTAATTCAATGACAAACGGAACCACGGTACTTTGGCGCGCCATGACACGGAGATTGCGAAAGTTGGTTCGCCAGCTCGTCGGTGAATGTGCCTGCTCCCACGTCCCGTGAGTTGTCGGTTCGACAGGTTTCAGCCATTGCTTATCTAAGATGCGTAGCTCGCTCCATGCTTTCCCGTCGCTGGAGAGTAGTGGGCGGAGACGCAGTTTATCGCCGGTGGGTAATTCCACTGTTCTGGTGGATTCTGGCCATCCGGGATGGATGATGTCGCGTTGGCCTGTTGCGGGTGCGGCTGTGCGCCGTGAACCCATTCCAAAAGCATTAAGCATCGGGTCACGACCGCTGCTGAATAAACAGCACGTCGACAACATCACCTGGACGGACTTCAACTACGTCTTCAGGGATCCTGATCAAAGCGTTCGCTTCCGCCAGACCTGCAAGCAAGTGTGCCGGTGCACCATCGGTGCCCGAAAGCCCCTCGACCAGGTAATCTTGGGTGTCTGCGTCACGCATAAGGCGAGCCCGGATATATCCGCGGCGCCCGGGAATGGACGCAATGTGACCCAGTGCGCGAGCCTGCACGCTGCGCCGCTGCGCAACGCGCTTCCCCAGCGAGGTGCGGATTGCTGGACGTACGATCACATCGAACACAACAAGTGCGCTCACCGGATTCGATGGCAAGAGGAACACAGGAACTCGGTCTTCCCCGAGCAGGCCGAATCCTTGGGTTGAACCGGGGTGCATAGCTACTCGAGTGGTATCAATATCGCCCAACTCAGAGAGCACCTTTTGAATAGCCTCGGCACCGGATCCACCTACAGCTCCGGTAATGACCAACATTTCGCTGCGTGCGACCTCATTATTGATGATCTCGCGGAGGCGACGCGGCTCAGCATTGGCAATTCCGACGCGGTGCACATCGGCACCGGCTTCTTTCGCGGCCGCGGCAAGCGCGTAGGAGTTCACGTCAAAGACTTGACCAAGACCGGGATCGCGATCAATATCGACCAATTCAAGACCAAAGGACAGCACGGTGACGCGCGGGCGCGGATAGACCAGCACTTTGTCTCGGCCTGCTGCAGCCAACAACCCGATCTGCGCTGGCCCAAGGACCGCCCCAGAAGTTACCGCAACGTCACCGGGTTGAATATCGGCGCCCTCTTTACGAATGAAATCGCCCGTTTGCACGGGGCGGGTCGCGGTGACCCGTTTCTTCCCCCGATCGGACCACTCAAGAGGCAACACCGCGTCGGCAAGCGTTGGAATCGGTGCTCCCGTGGCCACCCGCACTGCCTGCCGAGGCTGCAACCTTAACGGCTTCTGCGAGCCGGCAGCAACCTCGCCGACGACCGGAAACGAGCGCTCCGCCGGCGGAACTTCTTCCTTCGCAGCGTTCTTATTAGAAATGCCCTGGGTTCCCCCAAGGTCAACGGAGCGGACCGCATATCCATCAACCACTGCTTGTGCAAAGCCGGGCACAGAACGCGTTGCGACGACTTCCTCCGCACTCATCATCCCGAGAGCATCAGTGATTCCGATGCGGACAGGTTCAGGAATCGGGGCGGCATCCACCACGATGGCTATCTGGTCTTCAACGCTGCGCACAGATTGCTCCTTTTCCCTTCTGGCCCTTTCATCCCTTTTGAACGGCTTTGTGGCCGGATGAAATCAATCCTAGGTTTAAACCCCAGCTTCTAACGGGGACTCTAGACGAGCTTACCCACAGACCTTTTAGCGATCGGGATTTTCTGCCTCATATGCCTCGAGAAGTTGCTTCACAGACTTGTAGATGGCCGGAGCGTACTTAGGGTCACGCAACCCAAAATCAACATTGGCAGGAATATATCCGGCCGGGTTACCCAGGTCGTGGCGCTTGCCTTCGTGGATCACGATATGAACTGGGTGCCCTTCCTGGATCATCAGCTCGATCGCGTCCGTGAGCTGGAGCTCGCCACCCTTACCGGGCTCGATTCGCTTCAGCGCAGAGAAAATCTCACGGTCCAACAGGTAGCGCCCTGCTGCGACAAGGGTGGAAGGAGCATCTTCTGGTTCTGGCTTTTCAACCATTCCCAGCACGCGCTTTACGCTGCCCTCAGGCAATGAGCATTCCTCATCGACCTCTTCAACGTCGAAAACACCGTAGTTGAACACTTCTTCTCGTGACACATTAAACGCGCACAGCACCGAGCCGCCCAATTCATTGCGGACAGTGGCCATTTTCTCCATCACGCCAATGGGCAGCACTAGATCGTCGGGAAGCATCACTGCAACGACGTCTTCATCGGGTTCAAGGACTTCTTCGGCTAGCCCAACAGCGTGGCCAAGACCAAGGGGCTCATCCTGGGTTACCGAGACTGCGTTAATCAGCTTTGCTGCGCGCTCGACTTTCTCTACCAAGTCATATTTTCCGCGTGCGGCAAGAGTTGCTGTAAGTTCTGGAAACTCTTCAAAATGGCGCATCACCTCGCCCTTGGAGGGTGCAGTAATAATCGCAAGGCGCTGGGCCCCGAGATGGGCCGCCTCCTCTGCGATCAGTTCAATACCAGGTGTGTCCACAACGGGCAGCAGTTCCTTCGGCACCGTCTTGGTCGCGGGAAGGAAACGCGTTCCCAGACCCGCGGCAGGGACAACAACTGTTCGGACGCCGTTGGCAAGGTTTTCGGTCGAGTTCCGCATAAAATCCCACTCTACCGGTCGAAGAATCCATTTATGGTCACTACCCCACTAAGGTTAGGGATATGAGCACCTCTGAGGACCAAAAAGTCGCAATTCGAGAGAGCGTTGTCGCGCAACGGCGTCAGCTCGTCTCCACTCCCGAGGTAAAAAAGCGCGCTGACGCGACAATCGTTGCTTTCGCTGCAACCTTCGTCCGCGCCCTGTCTAACCCACAGCCCAGGGTCGCCGCCTATTCCCCTCTCCCGGATGAGCCCGGCAGCACGCTCTTTCTCGAAGCTCTTGCTTCCCAAGCCACAGAGATCTTTCTGCCCATCACCAAAGACGACGGATCCCTCAAGTGGTCTCGCTACCGTGGGCGAACTGACCTTGCCAGTGGCGCTCTGGGAATTTGGCAGCCCACGGGTCCGCGATACAACTCGAATCTATTGTTAACCTGTGATGCCGTATTCGTTCCTGCCACGGCCATCGACAAAAAGGGCAACCGCCTCGGGAAAGGTGCCGGCTACTACGACCGCGCCCTAGAAAAGATTCGTGGCAAAGTCCCACTGGTCGGCATGTTGTACCACAACGAGTTTCTCCCAGAAGTCCCAGCTAACGCCCACGATGTGCCCATGGACATCGTCATTACTAATCGTGGGCTCACCACCATCGCACATAGCTAATTCGATTCGTTTGGAACCATGCACGCGCCTGCGCAGTCTAAACGGGTATGGGCCCTAAGAAACCTTCGCAACGCAGCTCTATCTTCCCCTCAGCCTCCAGCGCATTAGAGTCCCTGCGCACCCCCGGCTATCAACGCACCCTCATCCTGCGCCGAGTGCTCGCCGGCGCGTTAGCCATCATCGCAATGCTGAGCTTTGCCACGTCAACCTTTTCCCGCGACCCGTCAGTAGTCACGTTTGCGGCCCCGGTTGAGGTCGGCACGGTGTTAAGCGAACACGATGTTCGTCTCACACAGGTTCCCGAGCACTTAGTACCGAAGGATGCAGTGACGCTTATCGACGATGCGGTGGGCAAGGTTGCAGCAACGCACGGCACCGAAGGCCAGTTTCTTACGAGCGTGCAGCTCCTCGGAGAAGAATACTCCGCAGCATATGTGACACACATCACAGAGGAATTTGATGCGGGCAGCCACTCCATGGTGCCCATCAAATTAGCGGAGCCTGACATTATTCCGCTCCTCCACCAAGGGGACGTGGTCAATATTGTCTCTACCAATAGCCACAATGGCACCTCTGACACCATTGCTACTGGTGGTCGCGTTGTTTTTGCCGGAGAAACTGGAACGACGAATGCGGAAACTGTCTTAGTTTTACTCCCCGAAGCGATGGCAAATGCTGTTGCAGCTGCGTCGCTCACAAGTCCTCTGACGGTGATTCTCACCGGTTCTCGTGCCAAAAATTAGGCCATGTCCACTTTACGTAAAGAAATAGCCATAGTAATGTGCAGTCGTCGCGTGCGTCCGGCACTGACTGCGCACGACTGACTTCGTTGTTGAAACCTCATTGAAGGAGACTTCTATGTTAAAAGGCTTTAAAGAATTCATTATGCGCGGCAATGTCATCGACCTCGCGGTTGGTGTTGTCATCGGCGCTGCGTTCACAGCGGTTGTCACCGCATTCTCTACCTACATCATCAATCCGCTGATTTCTGCGCTCGGCGGTGCTGACTTCTCGGGTCTTGGTATCCACGTAATTCAGGGCAATGAAGCAACCTTTGTTGACTTTGGCGCTGTTATCACCGCCTTCATCAACTTCATCTTGGTTGCAGCGGTTGTCTACTTTGCCATCGTGATGCCAATGAACAAGGCAAATGAAGCACAGATGCGCCGCAAGGGCCTCGATCCGCACGAGGAGACCCCGACCGACGTCGAGCTGCTCGCAGAGATCCGCGATCTGCTCCAGGCAGAAAAGGGTCAGGCACCTCGCGTTACCGAGTAGTACTCGGTCTCCTCTTTCTCGCGAGAAACAAAGACACCTCGCACCATAACCTCTACGTATCTTTTAGAGGTTTAGGTGCGAGGCATTTTTTATGTCTGAGACTTTTGGGCCAAGCATTAAGGCTTAATAGTGCGGTGGCTGCTCGTTAAGGTAGGATTCCTTCGACTTATGTTCTTGGTCATTCTGGTCGCCCGCATCCCCGTTGACGTCAGGCTCTGATTCACCATCAAAGTCGACCGAGCGGGCCTCGTCTGCACTTTTCGACGACTGGTTTCCCATCACCCCGGGAGCATCCATTGTGCGATCGTAATTAGGCGCAGCGGAGCGCTTCTCCACTCGGCGACGCGGACGAGATCCTTGCCCCATTGCGATTCACCTACCTACTCATTGTCTTTATTGCACACTGTACTTTTGCAGGTCTCCGACTAGATGATTTACCAACGGTGCAACTGTAGCCATACCGTCTCGAACTGCGAGGCGCGAAGAAGCAAGGTTAACAACTACCGTCGAACCGGAGACACCGCAGATGCCCCGTGACGTAGAGGCATCGATTGCGCCACAAGCCTGACCTGAAGAGCGGATCGCTTGGGCCACGCCAGGAACAAGCTGGTCAATGACAGTGCGTGTTGCTTCTGGAGCACGGTCGCGAGCGCCAACGCCTGTAGCGCCGACGGTAAGTACAAGATCGACCCCACCCACAACAGCGGTTTCTATTGCCTTGCGAATATCGGACTTCTTCGACTTAACGCGAACAATTCCGTCCACCGTAAATCCAGCCTCGACAGCGAGCTCACCAACCAATCGGCCAGTGTCATCGCTATCTGATTCATAGCGATGGTCCGAGATCAAAACAATGAGAGCACGCCTAACCGGTGGTAAAACGGCTTCCCGCTCAGCTGCCATTAGATAAGCATCATCTGGCTCTTCAAGCTCTAATGAGTCAAGAGAATCAGCCATTCGGGTCTCCTCAAATCGAATCCTCCCACCGACTGATGGGAAGATTTTAAAATCGTCTTCTTGTAGTAATTTACTCGGAACTTAGGGTTACATCTACTGTTCGAGTCTCTCCCGAGTTTCGGGGGTGAACTTCTAGGGTGACTGTTTCCCCAAATTGGTGCGACCTAGCTGCGGCGATCAAATCGTCTGCAGATTGGATCGTGCGCTCGTTGAGTTTTGTGACCACATCGCCTTCACGAAGGCCCGCTTTGTCGGCTGGGCCACCAGACTCAACTCCCATAATCAAGGCGCCGTCTTCCGTACTTTGCACATCAACCTGGACTCCCAGCATCGGCTGGGTTGCCTTTCCTGTGTTGACCAACTGGTCAGCTACTCGTTTTGCGAAATTCGACGGAATAGCAAAGCCCAAGCCAATCGATCCGGAAGACTCCGAAGTCGTCGACAAAGAAGCAATCACCGAGTTCATACCGATAAGATTGCCGTTCATATCTACAAGTGGACCACCGGAGTTACCAGGGTTGATTGCGGCATCGGTCTGAATCGCATCGATTAGAGAGCTCTCTCCTCCGCCCTGCGAAGCACGAACTGGACGATCAAGTGCCGAAACAATGCCAGAAGTTACTGTTGCAGAAAGGCCCAATGGCGAACCAACCGCGACAACTTCCTGCCCAACATGCAGCTCCGAAGAATCGCCAAAGTTAAGAACTGGAAGGTTGGAGACTCCATCGATCTTGATAAGAGCAATGTCTGTATTGACGTCAGAAGCCACGAACTTCGCACTGTGCTTTTCACCGTTGTTGAGTGTGACCTGCATTTCACCCTGGCCGTTCGCTGCCTCAGCCACGACATGGTGGTTGGTCAAAATCATTCCATCCGAGGAAATGATCGAACCGGAACCTTCTGAACCACCCGATCTGGTTGCAACCTGAATTGAGACAACCGCAGGCAAAACCTGCTCCGCGACGGCTTCAACAGAACCTTCAGCGGCAGGTGTAGCCGAAGAGACACTCGGGCTGTCCAGTGAGCTGTAGGACTCAGTCTTACTTGACGCGTTGCCAGCTACGTAGCCGGATACACCACCGGCAACCAGCGAAGCAACCAGCGCAATTGCGACGACTGACCCAGTGCCTAACTGGCGCTTTTCCTTCACGGGCTTCACCTGCTCATTGGTCTGAAAGGTTTGGGTTCCTCCAAAACCCGAAGCACCCTGCGAGTTGCTGGTTCCATACGGCGACTGCCCACTATTCGGGTTGCCATATGGATATCCGGACCGCGGCTGATTCGATTGATTCGGCTGATTAGGTTGTTGAGGATTATTCTCACCATTATCGGGGCTGTTCATGATTGAAAATTATGCTCCAGTGCTCTGAAAAAATCTTGGGTCCACAATCTGGATTACTAGTGAATACCTGCAAGTTTCCTGTGTGGCATGCGCTGGCAATTTACTAGTTGGTCTACTAGTACATCGTAACAACACGCAAACGACAAAAATCCCCGGTTCCGAAGAACCGGGGATTTTTTATGCTGTTAATGCAGCTGAAATCTAGTCAAGCTTAGAACTGCTCAACGTCGACCAGGCCAAGCTTTGCAGCCTTCACCAGACGGCGTGGGATACGTACGGTCTGGCCGTCGATCTTCACTTCCTGCAGCTGAGTGTTATCAGCCTTCCACTGCGAACGGCGGTGGCGGGTGTTGGACCGGGACATCTTAAACTTTGGGGTTGCCATATCTGTTTCTCCTCCTTCGACCTATATTTAGGTGCGAGTGTTTTACTCTGCGGACTTCTTCTTGCGACGAGCCATGCCACCAAAACGGCGGTTGAACTTCTCGACACGACCAGCGGTGTCCATAACGCGCTGTGCGCCGGTCCAGAATGGGTGAGATTCAGAGGTGACATCGACGACGATGAGTGGGTACTCATTGCCCTCGAACTCGACGGTGCGGTCGGACTCAACGGTCGAACGGGTCAGGAACTGGAAACCGGTACCAGCGTCCTGGAAGACTACCGGGCGGTAGTCTGGGTGGATATCTTTCTTCATATGTATTCGTTTCCCTCAGGATTGAACATCGGGTCGGTTCCAAGGCCTTGTATAACGTCCAGGGATCGTGCCCGAGTTGGGTGCGAAAATGTACTCTTATCCAGCGCCGACGGGATGCGATCACAGAGATTTTCCCAGACGAAAGCCCAATCGAGGCGGACAACCTGACCTATTTTACAGGTCAGGCACCATTTTCCGAAATCCCCTCCCTACGGCAGCCGACTTGGATCTTTATGCCCTATTAAATACGGTTAGAATACTTTGCTAGGCCATTTGAAATGAAAGCCTCCTAGCTCCATGACTAACGCGTGAACAGGCGATTAGGAATTATAGGCACACCCAGGTAGCATTGACACTCGCTGTTGTCGAAGTACACGTTTTACGCCCCGTCAACCGGCTACCAGTGACACCCTTGGACTTTTGGCCAACCTCACATCCGGTCAAATCCTCACCTTCCAAGTGCGGAGTCACATCAATGGTTTTAGCCATGTCGTGGGCGGCAAGGAGAAAGAAGCACACCCATGTCGGCTATTTGCCAGGTCACGGGACGGAAGCCGCAATTCGGCAAAACCGTCTCGCACTCGCACCGCCGCACCTCGCGCCGTTGGAACCCCAACGTGCAGCGTAAGCGGTTTTACCTGCCCTCCGAGGGCCGTACCATCACCCTGACCGTATCTACTAAGGGTCTTAAGATCATTGACCGCGACGGCATCGAGTCCGTTGTTGCCAAGATCCGCGCCCGTGGGGAGAAGATCTAACAGATGGCACGTAATGACATCCGCCCTATCATCAAGCTCAAGAGCACTGAGGGCACCGGTTACACCTACGTAACCCGTAAGAACAAGCGCAATAACCCGGACCGTATCTCTTTGAAGAAGTACGATCCGATTGCTAAGAAGCACGTCGAATTCCGCGAGGAGCGATAATTTATGGCTAAGAAGTCTAAAATCGCCAAGAATGAGCAGCGCAAGGAGATTGTCGCTCGTTACGCAGAGCGTCGCGCTGAACTCAAGGCAATCATCAAGAACCCAAACACGTCTGACGAAGACCGCTTGGATGCACAGTTCGAACTGAACAAGCAGCCACGCGACGCCTCCGCTGCTCGTGTCCGTAACCGTGACGCACAGGACGGTCGCCCACGTGGTTACCTCCGTAAGTTCGGTTTGTCCCGTGTCCGCATGCGTGGCATGGCTCACCGCGGTGAGCTGCCAGGCGTTCGTAAGTCTTCGTGGTAAGGGAGAACTGCTGAAATGAAGCGCACTAATAACCGCAAGCCACGGGTTGAGCAGTCCCGTCGCCCAAAGAAGAACCCGCTCAAGGCCGAAGGCATTGAGAAGGTGGACTACAAGGACATCAAGACCCTTCGTCTGTTCATCTCTGATCGCCACAAGATCCGTTCCCGTCGCGTCACTGGCCTGACGCCACAGCAGCAGCGCCAGGTAGCTACCGCTGTGAAGAACGCACGCGAAATGGCTCTCCTGCCGTTCACCAGCCGCTAAACACGGTTGTTCGGACGATAGCAGCAAGAGTTCGAGAATCACCCGTGTCACCCCCGATTCCTTCGGGTGTGACACGGGTGTTTTATTTGGTTTAAGCACTTTTGGGGGCAGCTTTTCCAATTGCGTCAAAAACGGTGTATCTTTCGGTCTATAGAAAAATATCTTTAACGAAAGGTAGCAATGGCTGGTGCAGTAGGTCGCCCGCGCAAGAGCGGGCCCCGCCGTAAAGGCAAGACAGCTCGAGACGAGATTCTCGATGCTGCATCTGAGCTATTCACAACTCAAGGCTTCTCAACTACCTCCACGCACCAGATTGCTGAGGCCGTGGGTATTAGGCAGGCTTCACTGTATTACCACTTCCCCTCCAAGGCAGAAATCTTCTTGACCCTGCTGAAGGAGACCGTGGAGCCGGCCCTGAGGATGGCAGAAGACTTCGCAGAGTCGGATGCCTCACCTGCAATGAAATTGTGGGCCCTTGTAGCTGCACAGTCGCGCAGCTTGCTCATTAGCAACTGGAACATTGGTCGCTTGTACCAGTTGCCAATTGCTACTTCCGAGGAGTTCGCTGAGTTCCACGAATCGCGCCAAGCACTCGAAGAAATCTTCCAGTCCTTAGCAGCGGAAATCGTGGGACCTGATGATCCCCGGACGGTCCTCCCCTTCCACATGGCGCTCATTGCTGTGGAAATGCGCGACAACACCGGCACGGCTCCGTTTAGCAAGGACGAGACTGAACTTCCGCCTTACTCGATTATGCTTGCCGACGCAGTTCTAGAAGCCTTGGACGCGCAGGTCCCCGAAGACCACATCGAACAGACCAAGCAACTGATTCAAAAGGTCGATGCGACTTCCGCAGCGAAGTAGCCAGTGCTGGTTTAGCACTTTCCGGCGGTATGTTGATCAATTATTCCAACCAGCTCCTGCGCTAGTTGGGTCGACATTGACTGTGCGGCTTCGTAAGTGCCCGTGCCTGGTGAAGCGGTGAGAGCCACTCCGAGGGTGCCCGACGAATTAGAGATCAATGCTAACTGCCGGACATCGTAGGCGCCCGCTTCATTCGGGCCCCACCCACTTTTAGAGCTGGCACCAGCGAGCTGGGTCAATCCATAGTTCTGAGAGGCATCGATGTTGCCCATCAATTCGATGATGCGGTCCGCTCCCCGCACACATGCCAGGTTCGCTGCAAAAGTGGCTTGCTCCGTGGTCGACCACAGCGTTTGCCCGAAAACCGAGAACTCTGGTCGGAGTACTTCTGTGTTCACCGCAATTGGCGAACCCGCTTCGGAGAGGACTGATTCAACGCTTAGCGCCGCCTGACTGGGTGTCCCCAGCGATTCCCAGAGGGCACTCGCGGCGCTATTATTCGACTCCGTGATCGCAGCAACAGCGTTATCGTATTGCGCAGGGTTGTCTCTCAGGGCAGCTAGCGCCAGCGGGACCTTGATCGTCGACCATGCAGGCGCATCGAGGTCACTACCTCCAACAGCGACTGATTGACCATTCGATATAGCGATCGCAGCACTGCCACCATGGACCGCTACTGCTCGATCTACGATCGCGCTTAGGTCGGCATCGTCGATTCCGACCTCGCCCGATTCGGTGCTAGTTTCGGTGCTCGCTGACGGCACCGGCTCGGGCGCAGCACGTGGAGTAGTCGTAATCGTGACGTACTCGGTAACATCCGCCGATTCGCTGTCAGGCTGGAGCCTCGAGCATCCGCTCAAGGCGAGCGTGACGACGAGAAAAAATCCCCCACTCCGTTTCATTTAATTACCGATGTAGACGACTGCGTTATTTCCGCCGGAGCACCGAATGTTATTCCCCGAGGCGACACAGCTCATGTTGTAGTTTCGGCCGGTCGTCGAAGAATAGACGTTAATGTTTCCGCTGACGTTTCCAGTGCTGTTGCGGTAGGCGACATATTCCCGACGCACATTTTCGACGAATGGTGCACTAGTAACGCTAGTGCCCGCCCACGCACTGTTCAACGAACCGCCGGGTAACGCTGGCTCTGCCGGTGCAGGAGCGTGCGATGGAGCAGATTCTGGTGCCATTGGCTCCGCGGTTTCTATCACGACTACAGTCGAGGTGCCCGTCGAAGTTCCCTCTGCGCCCCTTCCGCCTGATTGGTTGTTCGTCAGCCAATACACCAGGATTCCTGCTAGGACGAGCACAAGCACGATGAGAACAATGATCAGACCGATAACGGCCCCGTTGCGCCTCTGACGCGGAGGTTCGTAGGAGTACGGCTGCTGCGCGTATTGCTGTTGCGCATACGGTTGCTGGTTCCACTCCCCTTGGTTCCACTCCCCCTGCGAATTACCGCTTGTCACGTTCCCCATCCCCTCCATACTTAACTTTTGACAATGTATTCATAAATACTGTCAATTTTGAAAACCATTGTCGCAGGAAAGTGCGCAACATCAAGCAAGTTGGAGAACATTGACTCAGAATCCTGTTTCTTACCCCATTCCGGGTCGCAGGCTGAGGACATATCGTGGGCTTTCTGCCCCGCGCAAAAGTCGTGCCCGACACCAAAAAGGTGCCGGGCACGACTCATTCTGCCAATAATTTAGTGAGCAAAGTGACGAGTACCGCTCAGGTACATGGTCACGCCAGCTTCCTTCGCAGCCGCAATCACTTCCTCGTCGCGGATGGAACCACCAGGCTGCACAACTGCAGTAACACCTGCGTCCGCCAGGACCTGGAATCCATCGGCGAATGGGAAGAATGCATCCGAGGCTGCAACTGCTCCGTTAGTGCGGTTACGGCCCTCGTCGAGAGTGTTCGCACGATCAACTGCAAGCTTTGCGGAGTCAACGCGGTTAACCTGACCCATGCCCACGCCAACGGTAGCGCCGTCCTTAGCAATCAGGATCGCGTTGGACTTCACACAGCGAATTGAGTTCCATGCGAACTGCAGGTCCGCCAGGACATCCTCTGAAACTGCCTCGCCAGTCACGAGCTCCCAGTTCTCAGCCTTGTCGCCGTCAGCCTGCAGGAAGTCGCGCTCCTGGACCAACAGACCACCGGAGATCTGCTTGATCTCGTTGCCGGTGCGCTCAGGCGCCTCAGCTTCGAGAACGCGCAGGTTCTTCTTCTCCTGCAGGATCTCAATCGCGCCTTCTTCGTAGGAAGGCGCAATGATGACCTCGGTGAAGATAGGCTTGATCTGCTCTGCGAGCTCCTTGGTCACCTCACGGTTCGACGCAATCACACCGCCGTAGGCACTCATTGGGTCACAGGCGTGAGCCTTCTTGTGAGCAGCTGCGATCGATTCATCGGAGACGCCGATGCCACAAGGGTTTGCGTGCTTGATAATGGCAACGCAGGCACGGTCATGGTCCCAGGCAGCGCGCCATGCAGCATCCGCGTCCTGGTAGTTGTTGTAAGACATTTCCTTACCGTTGTGCTGGGTCGCACCAGCCAGGCCGGTGCCATCGGAGAATAGCTTCGCTGCCTGATGCGGGTTCTCACCGTAGCGCAGCGGGGTTGCATGATCGAAAGTGAATCCAGTCCAGGAATCGTCGTCAAGCTGGTCGCCCAACCACGATGCAACCGCAACGTCATAGCTTGCGGTGTGGCGGAATGCCTCGAGCGCTAGACGACGACGCTGGTCCAGGTCGAAGCCGCCCTCCTTCACAGCGGTGATGACATCGTCATAACGCGCAGGCGAGGTCACAACGGCAACCGACGGGTGGTTCTTCGCGGCAGCGCGCACCATCGACGGGCCGCCGATATCAATCTGCTCGACACACTCGTCGAAGCTTGCGCCCGATGCGACGGTCTCAGCGAATGGGTATAGGTTCACCACTACCAGCTGGAAAGGCTCAACCTCGAGCTCCTTGAGCTGCTCCAAGTGGTCTGGCTTGCGGGTGTCGGCGAGGATACCTGCGTGCACGCGTGGGTGCAGCGTTTTCACACGGCCTTCGAGGCATTCTGGGAATCCGGTCAGTTCCTCAACCTGAGTAACCTGCACACCGGCGGCGGCGATACGAGCAGCGGTCGAGCCGGTAGAAACGATCTCAACACCTGCCTCACCGAGTGCCTGTGCAAGTTCTTCAAGACCGGTCTTGTCGTAGACACTAATCAGTGCGCGTTTAATCGGAGTGCGGTTTTGGCTCATGGGATTAAAACTTAACCTTCCTATCGGTGGGTGAAATCTCGGCAGAGCGAAGGACCTCAACGATCAGCTCACGCTCCACAACTTTGATGCGCTCGTGCAGCGAGGCTTGATCATCGTCTTCCAGTACATCAACGGCACGTTGCGCGATAATTTCGCCGGTGTCGACGCCCTTATCCACGAAGTGTACCGTCGAGCCGGTGACCTTCACCCCGTACGCGAGAGCATCGCGCACAGCATGGGCACCAGGGAAAGACGGAAGTAGAGCCGGATGGGTATTAATCGTCCGACCTTCAAACTGGGAGAGAAACCCCTCCCCCAAGATCCTCATGAAACCTGCTGACACAACTATGTCAGGGTCGGCTTCAGCGACGGCATTTGCGAGAGTGACGTTCCACGCATCTCGATCCTGGTTCAATTCAACAACGCGGGTTGGAACCCCTGCGCGCTGTGCCCTCTCGAGAGCGGGACAGTTCACGTCCGCGACCACGAGATCCACGTGATAGTGGGAATCCTGGTTATCCAAAATGGACTGCAGGAGAGTTCCTGAACCGGAAACCAATGCGGTTACGGATATTCCTTGCTGGCTAGTCACGGTCCTAAGCATAGCCCTTCGGCCATGCTCACTGGTAAAAGCGGGTAAGGAGAGGCTCGCTTTACGACAAGAAAGCTGCCGCACCTTGTGTGCAGCAGCCTGTCTTGATTTCTAGCTTTTAGCCTGAGCTCTTCACAACGGTATGCTTCTTTGTCCTTAATATAACTGTGCAGATGGCACCGATCACCGCGGTAACTGCGAAGACGAGGAAGGCGTCGGAGGTGCCCAAACCGAGCGAGATGATGATGCCGCCGAGCAACGGGCCAAGGATACCGCCAAGGCGTCCAAAGCCAGCTGCCCAAGCCACACCTGCCTGGCGAGCTCGCGTTGGGAAGTGATTCGCCGTCAAACCATAAATCAGAATCTGTGTACCCATCACGCCCAATCCAGTAACCGCGATGGCGGCGTACATCACCGGTGCTGACGTGAGATATGGCATAGCGAATAGGCACAGGGCTGCGATAGTAAAGGTGGTGATGATCACTGGCTTCGGACCGATCATGTCGGCAATTTTCGCGGCAACGAGCACACCAAGGGCAGCACCGCCATTGAGCGCAACCAACGAGTAAAGCGATGCGTCCGAGGACATGCCGTTAATCTGCATAATCTGCGGCAGCCAGGTGTTCAATCCGTACGTCGCCATAATCGCGATGAAACTCATTGAACCGATGAGCAGTGTTGCAACCACAAATTCCTTGGAAAAGATCGCAGCCATACCGAGCTTTTGTTTCTTTGTATCTACTTCTGCCGTTTTGTCCACGGTTGTATCCTCGGCAGATTCGACTCGAATGAACTTATCGGTCGGCAGGTCATACTTCTGACAAATCTCTTCGGCGCGGCCGAGCTTGCCCACTGCGACTAACCACCGTGGAGATTCAGGCAGGAAAAGGATGGCAAGGGGAACCAGGAACAGCAATGGTGTCGCGCCGATAAGGAAGAGCCCGCGCCAGCCAATGGAGTCCTCGAACCAGAGTGCAAAGAACGAAGCAATCACACCACCGATTGGGACACCGGTATAGCCGATGGCATTGAACAAGTTACGACGATGCGCCGGCGCGAACTCCGCGATAACCGCGCCACCTCCGGCGGTAATCACGCCGAGAGCCAGGCCGGTGAAAAAGCGGGTCGCGCCGAAGAATGCAATCGACGTGGCCATCGCACCCATTGCCATGCCAATCGAGAACCAGACAAGGGCGACGATCATCATCTTCCGGCGCCCAATCCGATCACCGATTGCGCCTGCGCCAAGTGCTCCGATGAAGATACCGATCATGGTGTAGGAACCGAGGCTTCCGGCAACGGTCGGAGTAAGTTGGCCAATGTGGGAAGGGTCTGCGAGTAAGGATGGCAAAATAGCGCCGTAAACGACAATGTCGTAACCGTCGAACACCATTGCGGTGAAAATGATCGCGACGACCGCGAAGACGGATCGACGGTGCTTGGGCGACTTCCAGCCTTCAGTACGGACTAGGTCCGGTGAAGCGGTTTTAGCCATGGACTTCACTGACATGCGGTTCTCAACTTTCGATGGGAGTGGGGATGCGCGCCAGACCATTAAGGTCTATGTCCTACATCACAATGTAGCCCTATTTATATCAGCTGATTCATTAGCCAAACAGGGGATATCCATGACCAATTCCTATACACCTTTTGAACTACCCCGTTCATGAAATGCCATTTACATGCTGTTTTTAAAGAAAATTGAGTTATTTATTACTAACTGAAACTTATGCAAAGGGGGTGCTTCGCAGGATTTCCAACTGAAAGTAAGACCGGCAGATTAAATGGTCTACATAAAAGAATTAGGCCTCGTCGGCAAGCAATGCGCACATAGCCATGCATGTCGCCTGTCCCCGAACAAGGTCTTCTCCCGCCCAGTGAATGACAAATTGGGAGGACGTGACCAATCCGGACGCCAGCTGAACACGCAGTCGGGCCTTCTTTCGGCCGAGTGAGGGAAGGACAGCCAGCAGCGAATCCGACCACAGCCTCAAATATGCACGTTGCAGTGAGCGCACCTTGTCTGACGCATCTTTCTCCAGATGCACCATTTCACGCTGTTGAACGCGGATAAGATTTGGCTCGTTGATTGCGAAATCAACATGAAATTCAACGAGCCTGGCCAGAACCTCATTCGGTTCGACACCTGCAGACTGGGCCGATGAGACAATCTCGCGGGAGGTTTCCAGCAATCGCTCCGAAATCTCGATGAGCATTTCCGCGAGTAAGTCTCCCTTGCTGGAGAAATAGCGATACAGCCCGGGCCCAGAAATTCCTACGGCCGCCCCGACGTCGTCGAAACGCGTCTGCCCGAACCCCTTCAATGCCATAATCTCGGCTGCAGCAACAAGAAGTTCTTTCCGACGCTGGTCCTTCGCCTCTTTACGCGACGCCATTACTCACGAGTTCCCACTAATTGCTTTGCGTAGGTTCGGGATCCGATTCATCAGGAGCTTCTGGAGCCTCTGGCACCTCTTGAGCCTCTGGGACCTCTGGGGTGTCCGATTGCACGTCATCTTCCCCTTCAGTGTTTTCAACTGGCGCGGGTTGCTCTTCGACATCGGAAACTTCGTTTTCCTGGGTATTACTGTCCGGTTGGACACCGACAGGGGCACCGCGGTCCACACGATTCTCCGTAGTACTTACTGAAATCTCTTCCTGCTCTTCCTTTTCTCCCTCTTCAGAGACTTCTGGAGTGCTAGGTGGTCGATTCCGTACCTTGGCCACTCCCCAGGCGGCGAACACAACTATTCCCACCCACACAATCATCAGCAACGCCATGAGCCAAGCAGTCGGGCCGGCGTATCCATAGCCTCCCAGCTCCCCGGATGCCAGGTATGCAAGCAGGAATGCCCAGATACCAGCAAACACCGCCGTGCTTGCGGCAGATATGGGATCCCACGACCGCTTTGCCACGAAATGAATCAACACTGCCAGAGGAATCAGCATCAGTGCTGGGGCCCATGATGCCACTGCACCTGGAATAGCTGCAAAAAGTGGGAAGACTGGCAGCGGGACAAGGTCAATTGAAAAAAGACTGACTTGACCTGCCCCGATCGAAATGTCGCCACCGAGCAATACCGACAGCGTCCCAATCGCGGCGTTCGGCAGATACAGCAGGCACGCCACAAACAGCCCGACTCCCCCAGCGGTCGACAGAATGGGATATGCAGCAAGGACCTCCCCGAGGCGCACATGCCCAATGCCGAGCAGGATCAAATACACAACGCCAGCGACGAGGGTCAGCCGTACAAGAATCTTGGAGGCCATCTGTGCACCTGTGACAATCCCTTCCGGCACAGCCGACCTACGAGCAAGCAACTTCCATAGGGTTGGACCCATCCCTATGACCAAACCAGCAAGATGAATGATCAAGGTTTGCACTATTGCAGTGATCGCAGAAGGAGCTTCAACGGGAAAAACCTGGGAGGCATCCCAGACCATAAACCAGGCAATTCCGGTCAATGTGAGTGGAATCACACACACTAAACCTGTGAGGGTATACAGATCCAGCACGCTCACACGATCTTTCACTGCCCGACGAATTCGCCGCGACAAAAGGATGACCAATCCCATCGCGGGCAACAGTGGCAGCACTCCGAGGTTGACCCCATCAAAAGTGACGGGCACAAGATGAACAACAAACCACGTTTCAGCAATGAGAGCCGGCAACGCCGAAAATTTTCCACCGGAAAATAAAATACCAGCGAAGGAAAATACAACAATAGCCAGTACAATTACAGTGTTTGGAATTAATACCACTGGCAGATAATGGCGGATTCGCTCTCGTTGATTCGTCGGCGCTTCCGGCTTCTTCTTTTGCGGCGCATTCACGTTTACACGAGGTCGCCGAACCCCCGAAAGGGCACGCGTTGACGACTTCCGCACGGAACCGGAGCGAGGGCTGGACTTCTTACTCATCGCTTTTCAGTGTTCCACGAAGAATGGCGAAGATGTGCTGGGACACGACCGAAGAAGGACTTGTAACGAATCTTTAGACACTTGCAATAGAGCAATTTCGCCAATTTTAGTTGCCCGCACCGAAGTGAAACGCTAATGTTACGTCTCGGCAGATAACGAGATGGTTACGATCCCAACACGAAACGGTGATCGTAGACAGACAAAACGAGGTTACATGCGAACTACGACACTTAACGCCGGCACGGTTGTTGGCAAGCACCGCAAGCAGAGCCCAAACAAGGGCCGCGTTGCGCTGGTTGCTGTAGCAACCGGAGCAGTTTCTACTGCCGGCATCGGTGGCGCGGCGGCCGCGACCCTTCAGGCAACCCCTGATGAGTCGGTCGTTGACTACACACTCAGTAACGATTCCACCGATATCGTCGAGCAAGCAACCGAGTCGGCCCCTCAGATCCTTGCGATCTCTGAGTACAAGCCAACCGCCAATGTTTCCGAACAGCTGGAAAAGGCTGTCGTTGCCTCTAACGACCGCGCTGAAGCCGATCTGGCGGCTCGCGCACCTTCCGTGGTAAAGCCTGCCGAGGGCACCTTCACTTCGGGCTTCGGCCCACGCTGGGGCACCATCCACCAGGGCATCGACATCGCGGCACCAATCGGTACCCCAATCCTCGCGGCAATGGACGGCGTTGTGACCGCCTCCGGCCCTGCGTCCGGTTACGGCAACTGGATCAAGATCCTTCACGAGGACGGCTCCACCACCCTATATGGCCACATGTCTAGCCTGAATGTCGCCGTTGGACAAGCAGTTACCGCAGGCCAGCAGATTGCCGGCATGGGCAGTGAGGGCCAATCGACTGGTTCCCACCTTCATTTCGAGTATCACCCTGCCGGCTCAGGCCCAGTTGATCCTCAGCCTTGGCTCGCACAGCACGGTATCTCCCTGTAATACTTAAAGCTCCTAGTTCTGCCTCAAACCGCATCACGCTTTGCGTGGTGCGGTTTTTCGCATCCCTATAGCGGTCAATCAGCCCGATTCCAGGCAGCGACACATTTTCCACATGCACCCCTACCCCCACTACCACCCCTTTGTCACCTCAAGTCCCAAAACTTTCTTTTACCCCTTCAGTCACTCTAGTTCGATTCGTTGAACTGGCGTTTTCGAATACCAATACCGTTACTTGCCACCGAAACTGCACGTCAACGCATTGCAAGGCAGTGATACCACCGTTATCTTAAGAAACGTTGCGCCCTTCGAGGCTGCTTTATTTTTGTCGCACACGAAAAGGACCAATATGAAACGTTGGACACTCGCACTCGCCACCGCCACCGCTGTGGTCCTTGCCCCTACGGCACAGGCTCAGGCCCTCACGATCAACGTCGATGGTGCCCCCATCACCGACCTCAACTCCATACTCACCGCACTAACAGACGCAACCACGCAGGCTTCTTCCACGGGAGCCACAATTTCGGCTGCCGGGTATTCCATTGTCTTTGACCCTCGCACCCTTGACGAATACGTACCGGAGGAGGCTGAACCCACCTACCCAATCACGCAACAAGAGGGAATGGATGCCCAGGGGCGGCGGGTTGTACTGCCGACAGTAGGCACCTTTACTTCTGGATTCGGCGCCCGCTGGGGCGCACAGCACAAAGGCATCGATATTGCCGCTCCCCTCGGGACCCCGATCCGCGCGGTCATGGACGGCACAGTTGTCAACGCCGGTCCAGCCCAGGGCTTTGGCAACTGGGTAGTACTTCAACACTCCAATGGCGAAAAGTCCGTGTACGGCCATATGGCGTCTTATAACGTCTCAGTTGGCCAAAAGGTCTCCGCAGGGGATGTCATCGCAGCAGTTGGCAACGAAGGCCAATCTACCGGCCCGCACCTTCACTTTGAGATCAAGCCTGATGGCACCACCGCTGTCGATCCGCGCCCGTGGTTTGCTGAGCGCGGTATCAACATCAGCTAGTTACAGCTTTTCCATGGGAACGCCGCCGATGAGCATGAGGCGCACCGTTCCGGCCGAACCAAAATCAATGGTCACGGTTTCGCGGGCACCCGCACCGTCGACAGCCATCACAGTACCCAGCCCGTACTTCGCGTGATTGACCTTATCACCCACGTCGAGCTTCAGGTTCTTGTTTACCTTCATGCTTGACTTCGGAGTTTGAGCGCGCTGCGGTCGAGATGGACGGGCTTGATGTGGCGAACCCCACGCGCTCGAGGAGTAGCTATAGGTTGGTTCTTCCCTGCGCCAGTCGATGAGATCCGAAGGGATTTCTACGAGGAAGCGGCTGGCAGGGTTAGTTACCGGATTGCCCCAAGACGAACGCAGCATTGCCCGGGTCAAATACAAGCGCTCTCGCGCACGGGTAATGCCGACATAGGCTAAGCGACGCTCTTCGGCTAGCTCGGCGGGGTCTCCTAAAGCACGAAGGTGCGGGAACTGGCCATCCTCCCACCCGGTAACAAACACCACGGGAAATTCCAGGCCCTTCGCGGTATGCAAGGTCATCATTGTGACCACACCCTGATCATTTTCAGGAATCTGGTCGGCGTCTGCCACCAAAGACACCCGCTCAAGGAACGACTGCAAGGAGCCAGGCTGTGGTTCCCCTTCTTCCAGCTCGGGCGCATCATCGTAGGCCAACGAGTTTGCCGCTTCACTAGAGAACTCGCGTGCCACAGAAACAAGCTCGTTGACGTTATCTAGGCGAGCGCCATCTTGCGGGTCATTCGATGCTTCCAGCTCTGCCTTATAGCCAGTGATATCCAAAATGCGCGACACCAACAGCCCCAAGTCGGGCATCCCAGTGATCTCATTGGTCATTCCGGGCAATTCCGCCCGAACCGTATCCATCATTTCATTGAAACCGGTAATGGCATTTTTCGCGCGCGTGGCCAACATGTCCACGTTGCCCTCTTGGGCATCACGCAACGCCTTGCCGAAACTGATGTTGTTATTGTCCGCGTGCAACGCCACCATCGCTTGGGCCTTATCCCCGATTGCGCGCTTGGGCACGTTGATAATACGACGCAGGCTGACCGTGTCATCGGGATTGTCAATCACACGCAGATACGCAACAATGTCACGGATCTCACGGCGCTCGTAAAAGCGGGTACCACCGACGACCTTGTAAGGAATGCCTGAACGGATAAAAATGTCCTCGAGTGCACGAGATGAGTTGTTTGTGCGGTACATGACTGCGATATCCGAGTAGCGCCTGCCCTGATCCGTCAGGGAATCAATCTCATTTGCAATGAAGCGCGCCTCGTCATGCTCATTGTCTGCAACGTAGCCGACGATCTTGTCTCCGGAGCCATGATCGGTCCACAAATTTTTCGGCCGTCGACCCTCGTTTTGTGAGATCACAGCGTTGGCCGCTTCCAAAATATTCTGCGTCGAGCGATAGTTCTGCTCCAGCAAAATCGTGGTGGCGTTCGGATAGTCGCGCTCGAACTCCTCAATATTGCGGATTGTGGCACCACGGAATGCATAAATGGACTGATCACTATCGCCCACCACGGCCAATTCAGGTGCATCCGGGCCATCACCGACCAAGGTGTGAATCAGTTCGTACTGCGCATGGTTGGTGTCCTGGTACTCGTCTACGAGCACGTGCCTAAAACGCCTGCGGTAATAGTCAGTGACCTGCGGATGCTGCTGGAAAATACGGACTACTTCACCAATCAGATCGTCGAAATCCACCGCGTTCGACGCACGCAGGCGCCGCTGGTATTCCGCATAGACGTCAGCCACGGTGACGTCGAAGAGGTTTTTCGTGCGATCCGCGTTCGCCTTCGCCTGATCGGGAGCAATCAATTCGTTCTTTAGGTTTGAAATCGCATTCGACAATGCCCTAGCACTGAACTTCTTTAGATCCAGGTTCATGTCCTTGGCAATCATAGTCAGCAGGCGCCGGGAATCATCCGCATCATAAATAGTGAAATTGGTATTCAAACCAGGCACGAGCTGTGCTTGCTGCCGCAAGATCCGCACGCACACAGAGTGGAACGTGGCCACCCACATGCGCTCCGCCTGAGGTCCAATCAGGCTGGCTACGCGCTCTTTCATCTCGGCGGCTGCCTTATTTGTAAAGGTGATGGCCAGGATCTGCCAGGGTGCGACACCCCGGTTAGTGAGCAGGTGCGCTATACGACGAGTGAGCACCGCTGTTTTTCCCGAGCCTGCCCCAGCGACGATGAGGAGTGGGCTGCCTGCGTGCTCGACCGCGGCAGTTTGTTGCGGATTAAGGCCCAAAGTCAGATCTGTAGTCATGATGTAAATAAACCTACTAGTTGCACCAGACATTGCGACGAAGCGTCGACCCCGTGGCACAATAAGTGACATGAGTGAAGACAATCTTGAGATCCGCACGCCGTCGGGCACCGACGATCCACTATCGGATGCTGAGATTCAGGAATATCGCAAAGAGATCGACCGCCTCGACAAGGTCATCCTTGATGCGGTAAAGCGGCGCACGCAGGTTTCCCAAGCCATCGGGAAAACCCGGATGGACTCAGGTGGTACGCGTCTCGTGCACACGCGAGAAGTTGCAATTATCAATCAGTTCCGCGAGGAGCTCGGCGAAGAGGGCCCAAACTTGGCGGGTATTTTGCTGCGCTTAGGGCGCGGAAAACTCGGTTAACCCTGTAGTCCGCGCCTCGCGATCGTCGATAATTATTTTCCGTCGGTGGAATCGAGCACTACCTCGAACTCGAGCAACTCGGAATTCGTGGCTGCCGGCTTGCGGGGTGCTTCTCCGTTTTCTTGTGCAGGGCGAGCGTGTGCTTGCCGTGCGTCGCCGTCGCGCCATGCTGCGTAGGACTCTTCGTCCTTCCAGCGCGTGACCGCAAAGTATCGGTCCTCGCCTGCAACGGGGCGCAGGAGCTGGAAACCTTCAAAACCCGGGGCCGAATCGACGGCCTGCTTTCGTGCTGCAAAACGCTCTTCCAGGGTGCTCGCTGCCGCTTCGGGAACGGTCAGCGCATTAATCTTCACAATGCTCATGGCGTCCAGTATGCCCTCGTTTCAATTACTGCGCGAGAACTATCTTTTTTCACTAGATTTGGTAGGTAGAAATCACCAATCTGGAGGAAGTATGTCGGACATCACAAGCACTGCGGCCTGGGAAAAGCTCACGAATCTTTATGCGGAGAAGAAGGATGCCACCCTGCGCGACCTCTTCGCGGAAGGCGATCGTGCCCAGAAATACACACTCGACGCAGCTGGCCTGCACGTTGACCTGTCGAAGAACCTGATCGACGATGCCACGCTGGATGCCTTGATCGAACTCGCCGAGGAGGCGCAACTCAAGGAAAAAACCGAGGCAATGTTTAAGGGCGTACATATTAATAACACCGAGGACCGCGCGGTACTGCACACCGCACTGCGTCTGCCGGTGGACAAGGATCTGGAGGTCGATGGCCAGGATGTCGCCGCCGATGTTCATGAGGTACTCGGCCGGATGCGTGATTTCGCCTCGGCGCTGCGCTCTGGTGAGTGGCTGGGGCATACCGGCCGCACGATCAAGAAGGTCGTCAACATTGGCATAGGTGGTTCGGATCTTGGCCCAGCAATGGCAACTAAGGCGCTGCGTGCTTATGCCACCGCGGGAATTACCGCCGAGTTTGTCTCTAACGTCGACCCTGCCGATATGACCAGTGTGCTGGACAATGCCGATCCGGAGTCGACACTGTTCATCGTTGCTTCCAAGACCTTTACTACCCAGGAAACTCTCTCGAATGCGCACGCAGCTAAGCGTTGGCTGCTCGAGCAGTTTAATGGCGATGAGTCTGCGATTGCGAAGCATTTCGTCGCGGTATCGACAAACGCGGAGAAGGTTGCTGAGTTCGGTATTGATACCAAGAACATGTTCCCATTCTGGGACTGGGTGGGCGGGCGCTACTCCGTAGACTCCGCAATCGGTCTTTCCTTGATGGCTGTGATCGGCCCCCAGGACTTCATGCGTTTCCTTTCCGGCTTCTCCGACATGGACGAGCACTTCCGCACCACAGATCTGCGCCAGAATGTTCCAGCCCTGATGGGTCTGATCAACGTCTGGTACCGCAACTTCTACGGTGCCCAATCCCACGCAGTACTCCCCTACTCCGAGGACCTTGGTCGTTTCCCTGCATACCTGCAGCAGCTGACCATGGAGTCCAACGGTAAGTCGGTTCGCCACGACGGCACCCCGGTGACCTACGACACCGGCGAGGTGTTCTGGGGCGAGCCGGGCACCAACGGCCAGCACGCTTTCTACCAGCTCATTCACCAGGGCACGTCGATGATCCCGGCAGACTTCATCGGTTTTGCTACCCCGAAGGCTGACCTGCCCACCGCAAGTGGCGAAGGTTCCATGCACGATCTGTTGATGGGCAACTTCTTCGCCCAGACCAAGGTTCTGGCCTTCGGAAAGACCGAAGCCGAAATCAAGGCCGAGGGTGTCTCTGCGGACCTGGCACCGCACAAGGTGATGCCTGGTAACCGCCCGACCACCACGATTTTGGCTGAGGAACTCACTCCGCATGCACTCGGCGCGTTGATTGCTCTCTACGAGCACATCACCTTCACCGAAGGCGTGATCTGGGATATCAACTCCTTCGATCAGTGGGGCGTGGAACTGGGCAAGCAGCAGGCCAACCAGCTTGCAGCTGCAGTCTCCGGCGCTGAGGAAGCCAACACAGGTGATAGCTCCACCGATTCTTTGATCGAATGGTACCGCTCGAAGAAGTAAAATAACTGGCATGGGCGACTCAGTTTCTTCTAAGACCTACACCCCGCGCGAGCGCAGCACGTATCGCAAGCGGTTGATGGATGATTTGGAAATCTTCGACAAGCACCTCCAAGATGCCCAATTCATCGATCACGGCACCATCGGCCTTGAGCTTGAGCTCAACTTGGTCGGCGATGATTTGCAGCCAACGCCGCGCAATCAAGAGGTCCTGGCGCAGCTCTCCGACGAATATCAGTCGGAGATCGGCGCCTACAACGTTGAGCTGAATCACCCGCCACTCTCGCTGGCGGGTAATGGCCTGAGCCAGCTTCACCAAGGCCTCGCTGAGCGTCTCCAAAACGTTCACGTGGCAGCTACCAATGCGGGGGCGCACGTGGCCATGATTGGCACGTTGCCCACCCTCACTACAGAATTCCTGGAAGATCCCGCCTGGATGACCCAGGAGAATCGCTATCTTGCGCTGAACAACTCCATCATTTCCTCCCGCGGCGAGCTCCTGCCCATCAACATCACGGGTGAGGAGCACTATCAGCATGAATTCGAGGACATCGCGCCTGAGTCCTCGTGTACCTCGATCCAGCTTCACTTGCAGGTCGCCCCAAACCGCTTCGCGGATGTGTGGAACGCCTCCCAGGCCATCGCCGCAGTTCAGGTGGCACTGAGTGCGAACTCACCTCTTTTCCTCGGCCACAGGCTCTGGCACGAGTCGCGCATTGCGGTGTTCCAGCAGTCCATAGATACGCGTACCGACGAGCTGCTCACCCAGGGTGTGCGCCCCCGCGTCTGGTTTGGGGAACGGTGGATCACTAGCGTTTTTGACCTGTTTGAGGAAAACGTCCGGTACTTCTCTCCGCTGTTGCCAGAGAATCGTTCGTCGTCAGGCACCCCGATGATGGACGGTGACTCCCCCGCCCTGCACTACCTGAACCTGCATAACGGCACGGTGTGGCGTTGGAACCGCCCGATTTATGATCCGAGCGGGGATCTTTCCCATATCCGTGTGGAAAATCGCCTGCTGCCTGCGGGTCCATCGGTAGCCGATATCGTCGCCGATGCGGCTTTCTACTACGGCATGGTGAAATACCTCGCCGAGCAGAACCGCCCGGTGTGGTCGCGCCTGACGTTCGAGGAGGCCACGAGCAATTTCTACGCGGCCGCCAAGCATGGTCTTTATTCGCGCTTGAGGTGGCCAACGCTGGGCAGGATCAATGCGTCGACGCTGGTCACGGAGCATCTCCTGCCGCAGGCCCGGGAGGGCCTCGAGGAGTTGCACGTTGCGCCTTCGCTTATCGACGAATACCTGGGCATCATTGCTGCACGTGCCCAAACCCGCCAAAACGGGGCATCCTGGCAACTGGCGGCGTTGAAGCATTATGGGCGGGGCACGCTACCGGATACGCCCGATCGTCGCGAAGCATTGACGCAGATGTTAAGTGATTACCTAGACAACCAGCGCGGCGGCGACCCCGTGCATACCTGGAAGATTCCCACTACATCTTGATCATGGGTTCCCAGCCCACGGGGATACGGTCGCTGTCGACGATGCGGCGGCCGAATGGGAAGCAGGTCACTGGGATCATCCGCAAATTAGCGATGGCCAGCGGGATGCCGATAATGGTAACGGCCTGGGCGGCCGCGGTGGTGATGTGGCCGATGGACAGCCAGAGGCCAGCGACGAGGAACCAGATAACGTTTCCGATGGTGGAGAAACCGCCGGTGCCGCCCACCGGTTGGATCACCGAGCGACCGAATGGCCAGAGCGCGAACTTTGCCATCCGGAAAGATGCGATGCCGGCGGGGATGGTCACCACGAAGAGGCAGGCGATGACCCCGAATACGAAATACCCTAAAGCAAGCCAGATGCCACCGAAGACAAACCAGATGATGTTTAGAATCAGATTCATGGTTTCATCTTATTCTGCTGGCTGCCGATAACCTGGCAAAAATAAGTGAAACGAGGACTAATCTGGCCCGATGGCCATGTTCGATGGTGTCTGGACCAATGCGTGCGGGCATAATTAAGATGTTTTACCCTCTTTTTAAGTAGCAGAATTTCCATAAGGAGCCATACGTGCAAGGAATAATCGACTGGATCGTGAGCTTGATGGAGCTCCTCGGCGCGCCCGGCGTCGGCATCGCCATCTTGTTGGAGAATCTCTTCCCTCCGATCCCATCTGAGGTAGTCCTCCCACTTGCTGGCTTCACGGTCTCACAGGGCTCCCTGAACATGCTCAGCACGTTCCTGTGGGCGACGGCGGGTTCCGTAGTTGGTGCCTATATTCTCTACGCTCTGGGTGCATGGCTGGGGGCCGAGCGCCTGCGCAAGATCGCGGACTGGATGTGGCTGGTTGAGCCACAAGATGTCACCAAGGCGCTGAATTGGTTCGACAGGTACGGCTCTGCCTCTGTCTTCTTCGGTCGCCTCATCCCTGGTGTGCGCTCTCTGATCTCTATTCCTGCGGGCATTGACCGGATGAATCTGTTCAAGTTCGGTCTGTGGACCACGGCTGGCTCCGGTATTTGGAACGCGATTTTGATTTACCTGGGTTACATCCTCGGCGATCAGTACACCAAGGTCGAGGTGTATGTGAACCAGTACTCCAACGTCATCTACGTCATCATTCTGGTTCTCCTAGTGGCAGGGTTCGTCTACCTGGTCCTGCGCCAGAAGAAGCGCAAGAATGCACCCGATTTTCCTGCCGATACCGGCGACTGGGAAGTAGTTCCCGAGAGCAACCCGAAGCACAAGTAAGCGCTTAGCTGCCAGCCAGTGGCTGACATGTTGGGCACCACCAAATCACTCGTTCTAGGTCCCCGTTGCCGCCAAGGAAATCTTTCTTAATCAGCGTGGTACACCGCCTGCACGGTTTGTTGTTCCTGCCAAATACGTAGCTTGTTTCCCCGGCGCGTTTGATCCCTGTGGTCACTCGCACCGGGGCATCTTTATTGGCCCAGATCAATCGCCTGGCAATCTCTAAAATCCGGCGTACATTCACATCGCGCACTTTGGCTTTCGGGTGCACGCCTGCGATAAAACAGATCTCTGCCCGGTACTCGTTGCCAATTCCTGCGAGGTTCTTTTGATCAAGCAGAGCTTGGCCGATGGTCTGCGTGGGCTGTGCTTCGATCCGACTCTGGGCCTCGTCGATGTCCCACTCGGGCTCTAAGATGTCTGGGCCTAAGTAGCTGACGCGCTCGGGGTATTCACGTGCGGGGAACACCTCGACGAGCCCCAGCCAAAATCCCACCAGCTCGATGTCGCGGGCCTCGTCGGCAAGCTGCAGCACCACGCGCGCTGCATGTCCGGGTTTCCTCCACCGCGCGCCCGCCCGGTGGATCGACCACGTGCCCTCCATTTTTAGGTGCGTCTGCAAAATATCGTTGCCAAATTGCATATACAGGTGTTTCCCGTAGGGCCACACCCGCTCGCAGGTCAGCCCCGTGAAGTCCACCGTGGCATAGCTCGGCCAGCGCAACGAGGTCGCCGTGACCTTACGTCCTTCCATCAATTTCAGCCGCTTGGCTAACTGATAGATTGAATCACCTTCTGGCATAACGCCTCATCATAATCGCGCGCGCTCAGTCGTCGAAGTTCAGCTCGTCGATAGCTTCGGCGTAGCTGCGACCACGGTTTTTGCTTTGCGACGATCGCCTCCGCCCCGTTATCTTCGCGCCCCGTGGGGTGACTTCTGCACCATAGTCGCGCAAGATGTAGGCGGATTCGCCGTTGACTCGTTCCACATTGAGTGGTTGGATGAGCCCCTTGGCCACAACATCAGAAAGCGCTGCAATGACCTGTGGCATTGGATCCTCGATGCCTGCGGGGAAGCTGTCGAAGAATGTGGTCAAGGTCTTGCCACCGCGGGTGATGTGCGCGGCAAGCAGACCATCGATGAGCACCACCAACGCACCCGCGGCCCGGGTTGGGCCTTGCCCGGGCCACGGCAGTGCCGCGCCATAGGGGTTAGCCGGATCGGTTGCCGCCAGGACATGCACCTTTGGTTCCTGTGTTCCCGAGGGCCAGCCCACCACGTCATCGGTATCTTGGTGTCCGCGCAACCTGTCAATGACTGCAGGTGTAGAAAACTGCGAGGCACCAAGGCCCTCCACCAAATAGCCGCGCATCGCCTTGCCGGATTCTTCGAAACCCGAGAGCACCTTGTAGGCCAGCGCGAATCCGCCCAACACGTTTTCGGCCACCACTGATCCCCGAGTAACTACACCGTAGCGATCCAACCACGCCTCACCTTGAGCCAGCGAGCGCTGCGTCGGGTCTGTGTCGGGGGCAGGGGTTGCTGCCCACCTGCCCACCATGTCGGGTGGTGTGACCGGGGAAAAGTTAGTCCGTCCCGTCCTGATCCTGGAACGAGACGGCCGACGCTTCACCTTGTGAGCCGTCTTTCCTCCGGCCAGACGGGTGCGAATAGGGGCAAAAGAATCCGGTGCAATCACCCCTGCCTCCACGAGGTCCCACATGGCTTCTCGAAGTTCCTCGGTATCGGTGTTTTCTAACAGGTCGGTGAAAAGAAATCCGCCACCTGCGCGCATCCGCTCCATGATGCGCTGCTGAGTCATGCTGAGCACCGGCTCCTCGACCTGCGGAATTAATTGTTCCGCGTAGTCTGCGGGCAGCAGCATAATCCACGGATCACGCGCCCCCGCCTTTCCCGCGCCCACAATGAGCACCTCCCCTGACAGAGTCAATTGGTCCAACATCGCCGGGTTGTAATCGCCTACCCGGCTGGGCAGCACCACCGATTCCCAGGCACTGGCCGGCAGGCGCACCCCGGCGAGCTGCTCGAGCGTGGTGTACACCCCGTCGGCCCCGCGCAGCGCAGCCCTCGTTCCCACTGGTGCAATATTTGCCCAGTCCACGCTAAAGCGCGCAAACGCGGACTGCGACACCGGCCGAGTCTGCGCCCGAGCAGCCGCCAGCGAGCGCGTCCGAATGATCTTTAAAACCTCGGCGGCGCAATACTCCTGTTCCTCCACGCCCTGGCGGAACCTGCCCTCGACCACCTTTTCTGCATCCACTAACGGCTGCAGCGCAGAGTACGCAGCTCCGATGGCCAGGCCAAAGGCAGCTGCAAGCTCACGCAGCGTAAACGGGCCGCGGGTGCGCACCCACCTGCTTACTAACTGCGCGAGCGCATCCTGGATCGTGTCCTGTTGGGCAGCAACACCTGGGGGAACCGGCACACCCAGTCCATCGCGCAGCAAAGGCGCATCCAGGCTCTGAGCTAAGTACTCACGGCCACCAATGCGCACGCGCATCACGCGGTGTCCCAGGGAACTTTCCAACGCTGCGAGAGGCACGGAAGTGTAGGTCGGCAGCTCGTCGATAAGCACCGGACCCGTCATGCGCAACGTGTCAGCGAACTGCTCGGAGGTCGCTGCCTTGCCTACGCGCCGCAGGTTCGCATCCACCTCCGCGATGATCTCTGGGTCGAGCAGCTCACGCAGCTCCACGGTGCCCAGCAGCTTCGCCAAAAGCGATGGATCCAAGGCGAGGGCCGCGGCACGCTTCTCCGCCAGCGGGGTATCGCCCTCGTACATAAATGCGCCCGTGTAATTAAACAGCAGGCTCGACGCGAAGGGACTGGGCTGATCGGTGGTGACCTCGGCGACCCGAATCCGACGCGTATTTAGGTCCCCCATTACCTCCTGCAAAGCAGGCAGATCGTAGACATCCTGCAAGCACTCGCGCACCGTTTCCAGAATGATCGGGAAACTTGGATACTTTCGGGCCACATCAAGGAGCTGCTCCGCGCGTTGGCGCTGCTGCCATAACGGCGCGCGCTTGCCCGGATTCCTGCGTGGAAGCAATAGGGCCCTGGCCGCGCACTCGCGAAAGCGCGAGGCGAACAGCGCCGAATTCCCCACCTGTTCGGTCACGATATCGGCGATGTCATCGGCCTCGAAAATAAACAAGGAGGCATCCGGTTCCTTATCCATTTGAGGCAGGCGCAGCACAATCCCGTCATCGCCAGCAACGGCCTGGGCGTCCATGCCCGTCTCCTGCGAAATCCGATACCCGGTTGCCAGCGCCCACGCCGCGTTGACCCCCTTGCCAAACGGGGTGTGCAACACCACGCGCCAATCCCCTAGTTCGTCGGTGAAACGTTCCAGGACCAGCGTCTTCTCGTCCGGAATCGTGCCGGTGGCCTCTTCCTGTTCATCCAGGTAGCTCAGCAAGTTGCCCCGGGCATACGCATCGAGGCTCTTATCGACGATCGACGCATCCGCGTGCACCTCTCGTCGATAAGCACCAAGTGCCTTCCCCAGCTCATACGGCCTGCCTAGGCTATCGCCTGTCCAAAACGGCAGGCGACCAGTGTGCCCCGGCGCGGGCGAGACCTGGACCTGGTCGCGCGTGATGTTCTCAATGCGCCAACTCGACGCACCAAGGGTGAACACGTCGCCGACGCGGGACTCGTAGACCATCTCCTCGTCGAGCTCACCGACGCGCCGGGGAGCCGACCCCGCCTCCCCGCCGACGAGGAACACACCAAACATCCCGCGGTCCGGGATCGTACCGGCATTGGTCACGGCAACGCGCTGCGCGCCGGGACGTGCCTTAAGCACGGTGCCGTCCAAGATCGCGCGCGGGCGCAATTCAGCGAAGTCCGTCGAGGGATACACGCCCGTGACCAGGTCAATCACCGAATCATAAACCTCGCGGGCAAGGTCGCGGTAGGGCCAGGCGCGTCGCACGGTCTCGTACCAATCGTCCACGTCCAAGTCTTCGACCGCCACGGCCGCCACTGTTTGCTGGGCGAGCACGTCTAAAGGATTCTTCGGGGTATGCAACTCCTCGATTGCGCCTTCGCGCATTCTCGGCACCGTGACCGCCGTTTGCACCAGGTCAGAGCGGTGCTTCGGGTAGAAGGAACCGTGGGAAGTGGCACCAACAGAGTGCCCGGCGCGGCCCACCCGCTGTAAACCGGAGGCTACGGACGGCGGAGATTCCACTTGCACCACCAAGTCCACGGCACCCATGTCAATGCCCAGTTCGAGGGAACTGGTGGCCACCACCGCACGCAGGGAACCCTCCTTCAGCATCATCTCAGTGAGGATGCGTTCGTCCTTGGACACGCTGCCGTGGTGGGCGCGCGCGATAACGGGAGCCGCATGACCTGCAGTATCCGCCGGTACCATCACTTGCGCAGGTGGGCGACGCATAGGCGTAGACAAAGAATCCGGGTCATGCTCCCTGGCCCAGCGCTCGTTGAGCTGCGAGGTTAACCGCTCGGCGGTGCGCCTGGAATTGACGAACACCAGCGTGGAACGGTGCTGCATGATCTCGTTGTAGAGCTGCTCCTCAATATGTGGCCAAATGCTGGAGGCTGCAGTCGGGCCTGCGCCGGCGTCGACTTGATCTGGCTCGTTCAGGCGATCGTCGATAATAGCTTCGCCGATCGTGGAGGCATCCTCGGGCACGGGCAAATCGCTCATGTCCTCGACGGGCACGCGGACGTTGAGCTCCCAGCGTTTTTCGGCTGGCGGGTTGATGATGGTGGTGTTGCGACCGAGGAAATTTGCTACCTCGTCGAGCGGGCGCACGGTTGCCGAGAGACCGATGCGTTGGAAGTCGCCTGCGATGCGCCGCAACCGCTCAAGGGTCAGGGAGAGGTGCACGCCACGCTTCGTTCCTGCGAGCGCGTGGATCTCGTCGATGATGACGGTGTCCACGTCCTTGAGAATAGTTGCCGCCTTGCTGGTGAGCATGAGGTATGCCGACTCGGGCGTGGTGATCAAGATGTCCGGTGGCTTGCGGACCTGGCGATTGCGCTCGGCCTGCGGGGTATCGCCTGAGCGCACTCCCACCGAAATATCCGGCATTGGCCGGCCCATCCGCTCGGCCACGCGCGCGATGCCATTCAGAGGCGCGCGGAGGTTGTTTTGGACATCCACCCCCAAGGCCTTAAGTGGCGAGATATAGAGGACCTTAACTCCTCTGGTGGTCGAACCTGTGGGCTGGCCCACGGGGAGCACTTGTTGGCCTGCGCGTTCCACCAGTGAATTCAGCGACCATAAGAAGGCGGCCAGGGTTTTACCGGAACCGGTCGGCGCAACAACCAGTGAGTTCTCACCTGCAGAAATAGCCTCCCAGGCCTGCTCTTGGACTGTGGTTGGGGCTTCGAAGACCTCCCGAAACCACGTGGCTACCTGCGGGTAGAAACGGTCCAGGACGAATTCACTCATGGACATACTTTAACCCCCGCGATCGACACTTCCACGGTAGTCTTTGGATTATGACCGCTCAGTACTCTGACTCTCGGCTGACCAACCTGATCGCCCAAGGCACAGGGGAAATCCTCAAAGGTATCCGTGGCGTAGGCCTTCTGCGTGGCCGCGAGCTCGGCGAAGCCGGTGACGATCTCGCCCAAAACTGGATCGCGCGCGTATTGCGCCAGCACCGTCCAGACGATGGCTTTTTGTCAGAGGAAGCCGCCGATAACCCGGCTCGCCTGAGCAAGGACAGGGTGTGGATCGTCGACCCGCTCGACGGCACCAAAGAGTTCGCCACCGGTCGCCAGGACTGGGCAGTGCACATCGCGCTGGTGGAAAATGGGGTCCCTACCCATGCGGCCGTCGGATTGCCTGACCTTGGCGTGGTATTTAAATCCTCCGATGTGCGCTACGTCAATGGCCCATTCGCGGGCAAGATTGCTATTTCGCGCAACCGCCCGCCAGCAGTTGCCCAACACATCGCCGCGGACCTTGGCTTCGAGGTCGAAGGTATCGGCTCTGCCGGCGCAAAGGCCATGCACGTTTTGCTCGGTGACCATGATGCTTATATTCACGCTGGCGGCCAGTACGAGTGGGATCAGGCAGCGCCCGTTGGAGTTGCCTTGGCCGCAGGTTTGCATGCTTCCCGCCTCAACGGTGAGCCACTGCGCTACAACAACTCGGATACTTATATCCCAGACCTGCTGATCTGCCGCCCTGAGCTGGCCGATCAAATCCTCGAGCTGGCCCGCGGGTTCTATGACGAGCACGGCACCTTCGAACCCTAGGGTGGGTTACTCACGTTGTCTTGGACGAATCGGGCGTTGGGCGTTAATCTTGGGGCCATGACTGTGCCTACCCCCTATGAGGATTTGCTCCAAGATATCCTGGATAACGGCCAGGCCAAGGGCGACCGTACCGGCACCGGCACGCGCAGCGTGTTCGGGCGCCAAATTCGCTACAACCTGGCTGAATCCTTCCCACTGCTGACCACGAAGAAAGTCTTCTTCAAAGGTGTTGTCGGCGAGTTGTTGTGGTTCCTGCGCGGTGACTCCAACGTGAAGTGGCTGCAAGACAATAACATCAAGATCTGGGACGAATGGGCCGACGAAGACGGCGAGCTCGGCCCAGTTTACGGTGTGCAGTGGCGCTCGTGGCCCACTCCCGATGGCCAGCACATCGACCAGATTCAAGGTGCGCTAGACACCTTAGTAAATAACCCTGACTCGCGTCGCAATATCGTCTCAGCCTGGAACGTTTCCGAGCTAGACAAGATGGCGCTTCTGCCCTGTCACCTGCTCTTCCAGCTTTATGTGGTTGACGGCAAGCTGTCCATGCAGGTCTACCAGCGCTCTGCAGATATGTTCCTCGGCGTTCCTTTCAACATTGCTTCCTACGCGCTGCTGACGCACATGTTTGCCCAGCAAGCTGGCTTAGAAGTTGGCGAGCTGATCTGGACTGGCGGTGACTGCCATATCTACAACGACCACGTTGAACAGGTAAAAGAGCAGCTCTCCCGCGAGGCCCGCCCGTATCCGCAGTTGAAGCTGAACAAGGCCGCTTCGCTGTTTGACTATAGCTTCGAAGATTTTGTCGTCGAGGGCTACAACCCTCACCCAAAGATCGCTGCCCCAGTTTCAGTATGATCGGCGCAATTTGGGCTCAATCCGTCGACGGGGTGATCGGCGACGGACAAGGCATGCCATGGCACATGCCCGAGGATCTTCGCCACTTCAAAATCACCACCATGGGCAGTCCTGTGATCATGGGGCGTCGCACGTGGCTTTCATTGCCTAAACGTCCCCTGCCCGGACGCGATAATTACGTTGTGTCCTCGAAAGAACCCGGTAACTGGTCCAACGGTGCATTCGTCTTCCCCGATGTTCCAGACCTTGCCACGGACACATGGATCATCGGTGGCGCTCGCCTCTACGAATCCATGATGGACATGTTGGACATCATCGAAGTAACAGTCATCGACGCAATCATCGCCGATGCCTACGGCGACGAGGCCGTCTTCGCCCCGGCGATCCCCGAGGACGAGTTTGCCCTCATGCACGACACCGGCTGGCTCCAATCAGAGTCCGGCCACCTCAACGGCTCGGACGAGCCTCTGCGATACCGCTTTCTTACTTACGATAGAAAGGTTGCCAAGGAACATGTCTGACAATAATCATGTCCCCAATCATGTCACCGTCTACGCCACCAGCTGGTGCGGTTACTGCCGCCGGCTCAAGCAGGGCCTAGCCAGCAGCGGAACCCCGTATACCTTGATCGACATCGAGGAGCCAGGTAACGAAGAGGCCGCCGAGTGGGTCATGTCCGTCAATAATGGCAATGCGGTCGTTCCTACGGTGCGCTTCTCCGACGGCTCGCATGCGACAAACCCACCAGCAGAGTCCGTCGACGAAAAGTACTGCGAGCTCAGTGCTTAAGCTTTAATCGTCCTCGTCTTCGCCGAAGAGATCCACCATGTCCTTCGGCGACAGCGAGGCAGTATGGCCAGCAAGCTCTCGGGCAGCCACTTCGTTAAGGTAGTTTTCAAGAGCGGTTTTCAAGCGTCGCGCATCGTGGTGGTTGAGCAGAAGAACGCGTTTCGACGATCCCCCGGGCAGCTCCTTATCCACAGAGAGCACCGGAATGCCGTCCTTGCTGACTAGTTCAACGTCGATCTTGCGGCGTTGTACGTCTGTAAAAGATGGTTGGGTCTGAGACATTGGTTTCTCACGGCCTTTCTGGTCTAAGCATCTGGTCTAATCAGTTTTGGGCACACAAACACTCACCCGGTAGGTCCTTAGCCTAATTCACGGTGTCTTCTGGATGTGCGGTACCCTATACTTTGTTCCGTTTAGATTTTGCCCTAGTAGCTCAGTGGATAGAGCACGGCTCTCCTAAAGCCGGTGTCGGAGGTTCGAACCCTCTCTAGGGCACAAAATAAACCCCATCTACCTGCATCTTCGCCAGGAAGGTGGGGTTTCGCGTTGCCCCACCCCCAGAATTGCTTGAACGTTTAAAGACGTGCACTTTGCAAGATGTCACCATTATCTGACCTGGGGTTTTAGTTTTCGTCGGGCGTTAGGTACGCGAAGGGGGTCGTCGTGAAGCGAAAAACCGGACCTAACGCACTGCGAAATCTAAAAGCCCAGGTCATTTCAAACAAAGCCATGCAAAGTGCACCTAGTGGGGCACGACCAAGGAAACAAGTTTCTCAACATGCGTTGCCCCACCCCCAGAATTGCTTGAACGTTTAAAGACGTGCACTTTGCAAGATATCACCATTATCTGACCTGGGGTTTTAGTTTTCGTCGGGCGTTAGGTACGCGAAGGGGGTCGTCGTGAAGCGAAAAACCGGACCTAACGCACTGCGAAATCCAAAAGCCCAGGTCAATTCAAACAAAGTCATGCGAAGTGCACCTAGTGGGGCACGACCAAGGAAACAAGTTTCTCATAAAAAGTCGGCGACTTACCTAGCATGATGTGCCTGAAGTTGCTACCGTGACGAATGTGAACAATTCTACCTATAGTCGCCGTGGCGTGCTTAAGGCCGCCTCCATCGCAGTGGCAGCTGGCGTAGTCGGAACATCGGTTGCACCAGCCGCACGGGCTCAAAATTCAATCATTGGCACAGTTATCGATTACTCCGCAGGTGTCCCATCCGGCAGTGCCGTAGCAGCAGCCGGACACTTGGGCGCGGTGCGCTACGTTTCGCAGCCGCGTCCAGACGCAGCATGGATGGCCGGCAAACCTGTCCGCCTCGCAGAAACCCAAGACTTTGCGGCCAACGGGCTTTCTACAGCCTCGGTCTACCAATTCGGAAGGGAAACCACTGCCGACTGGCTTCAAGGTGCAGCTGGCGCCGCAACGCATGCACCTCAAGCAATCGCGCTGCACCGCGCAGCCGGTGGTCCAACTGGTCGCCCGATTTACGTTGCTATCGACGACAACCCAACCCAGACCCAATACACCAACCAGATTCGTCCCTACTTGCAGGCTTTCCAGGCTGCGCTTACAGCCGCCGGGTACCAAACAGGCATCTATGGCAACTGGAACACAATCGAATGGGCAATCCAGGACGGAATCGGATCCTTCTTCTGGCAGCATGATTGGGGCTCGAATGGCAAGATTCACCCACGCGTCACGATTCACCAAAAGGCCGGTTGGCAGACCCGCGTGGACGGTGTCGAGGTAGATATCAATAACGTCTACGCAGAGGACTGGGGCCAGTGGAAGCCGGGCCAGACAACGCAGACCCCGTCGAACCAGCCTGGTCAATCAGGCGCTACTCAAGATTCAACGGGTCAGTCGACAACCTACTCGATCCCACTGCCCGACAAGGCGCAATTGGACCAGATCGGAGCCCAGGCGTCCAACCTCTCCTCAAATATCAACCAGCAGGATCTCCAGACTGCTCTCGAGGCAGCGCGGAAATTCATCCAATAATCTTCACGATAAACACTTCACCCCCAACCTCGTGCACGAGGTTGGGGGTGAAGTGTTTATCTAGCTTGAACCGATTTAGACCGGCAATTGTTTAGTGGTCGACTGGCTTCTCAACACCGACACCGGTGAGGGAGCGAACTTCCATCTCAGCCTGGAGGTGATCCAGGTTGTCAGGCTTACCCAAGTAAGTACCGATGATACCTGCAAGGAACGCAAGTGGAATCGAGACGATACCAGGGCTCTTCAGTGGGAAGATAGCCCAGTCTGCGCCTGGGATCATCGACGTTGGCGAGCCGGAGACTGCTGGGGACAGGATGATGAGCACGAGTGCAACAACCAGGCCGGTGTACATGGAGGCAACCGCACCGGTGGTGTTGAAGCGCTTCCAGTACAGCGAGAACAGGATGGTTGGCAGGTTTGCAGATGCCGCGATTGCGAACGCCAGGGAGACCAGGAATGCAACGTTTTGCTGCATTGCCAGGATGCCGAGGACGATAGCGACGATACCGATGACAACCACAGTGATACGAGAGACTCGCACCTGCTCTGCTTCGGAAGACTTTCCGTCGCGGATAACTGCGTGGTAGATATCGTGAGCAACAGATGCCGAGGCGGTAATTGCCAGACCTGCCACAACGGCAAGCACTGTAGCGAACGCGACCGCGGATATCAGCGCCATGAAGATGGAGCCACCTAGCTCGAAGGCGAGCAGCGGAGCCGCCGCGTTTGCACCACCAGGTGCAGCAATGATCCGGTCTGGTCCGACCAGTGCAGCTGCAGCGTAGCCGAGAACCAGGGTCATCAGGTAGAAAGCACCGATGAGGACAATTGCCACGGTCACGGACTTACGTGCTTCAGTTGCCGTAGGAACAGTGTAGAAGCGCATCAGAACGTGTGGCAGACCTGCGGTACCAAGGACCAGGGACAAACCCAGGGAAACGAAGTCCAGCTTAGAGGTTGCGGTCGCACCGTACTGCAGACCTGGAGCAAGGATGTCCATTGCATCGTAGCCGACCTCCTTGATGCGCTCGGAAGCTGCGTGCGTGTTCACTGCGTCTTCAAGCAGGGTGCCCATGCCACCGCGGATAACAACGAATACAAGAATGGTCATGATAGCAACGCCACCAACAAGCAGGACAGCCTTGATCATCTGGACGTAAGTGGTGCCCTTCATACCACCGATGAGAACGTAAGCGATCATGATAATGCCGACGATGCCCACGCAGATTGCCTGTGCGGTGAAGGTGTGCAGGTTCAGCAGAACGGACACCAGCGAGCCGGCACCAGCCATCTGAGCAATCAGGTAGAACAGGGACACGAACAGTGTGCCGAATGCAGCAGCCACGCGAACTGGCTTCTGCTTCAGTCGGAAGGAAAGCACGTCCGCCATGGTGAAGCGGCCAACGTTACGCAGTGGCTCAGCCACGAGCAGCAGAGCTACGAGCCATGCCACGAAGAAGCCAACCGAGTAGAGGAAGCCGTCGTAGCCGTTCAGCGCAATTGCACCGACGATACCGAGGAAGGACGCTGCCGAGAGGTAGTCACCAGCAATTGCGAGACCGTTCTGAGTACCGCTGAACTGTGCGCCACCGGTGTAGAAGTCAGATGCTTCGCTGGTGGTCTTACCAACACGGGAGACGATCAAGAGGGTAATAACAATGAACGCTGCGAACACGCCGATGTTCAACCATGGGTTGCCTACGCCTTCCGACGTGGCTTCTTGCGCAAGGAAAATGGTATTCATTTTTTAGCCTTCCATTTCTTCGCGGATTGCTGCCGCTTGAGGCTCGATGTTCTTGTTCGCGTAGACAACGTATGCCCACGTGATCAAGAAGGTGGTAGCGAACTGAGCCAAGCCGAGCCAAAGGCCGACGTTAAGGCCCCAGAATGGCTGCGCCATCTGATCTGGCAAGTACGTTGCTACGAGAACGTAGAACATGTACCAGACGAAGAATGCGACAGATACCGGGAAGGTGAACTGGCGGTAGGTCTTACGTAGTTTTTGGAACTGAGGACTTTTTTGCATTGCAATAAAGTCTTCGGACGTGGGTTCCCGACGGGTTGTCCCGGCGGTCTTCGTTGAATCACTCACGGTCGACTCCCTTCATAATGTGGTCTAAACAAGTTCGACACATTGCAAGTTACCTGGCTCACATTGCAAGTTCGATTGGTTTGACTCTCAAAATGGAAATGACCGGATCAACTACCCCCACAAAATCCCGTTACCAGCGTTTTAATAAGATACCACCTCTCCCCCCGAATTGGTATAAAAGGCGGTTTTGCAAATATTGCAAATGTCCGAATGGGAAGCTAAAAAGTCTTTACATCAGTTACATACCGAACGTATTGCAACTAGTCCTATTGCTCAGGAAACGTCCGCGGGTCGTTAGAAAGCCGTTCTCCAGCAATCCTCGACAGAATATCCATATCCGTTTTGACCAGCCGGAAATCAAAAATGCCGAGGTTTTCTTCCAGCCGTTCTGGACTAGAAGTTTTCGGCACAGACGAAATACCTAATTGAAGGAGGAACCTCAACATGATTTGACTATAAGTCTTGTCATACTTAGCAGAGATTGCTTTCAGGTCAGGATTGTGGACCATTGTGGCCCGGGCCAGGGGTGCCCACGCCTCCGTCACGATCCCCCGTTTTGTGTTATACGCGCGTAGTTCATCCTGAGTGAACCCCACATGGAGTTCCACCTGATTCACCGTCGGGGTAATACCAGTGCGATCGATGAGCTCGTCCAGGACCTCTTCATAGAAATTGGCAACACCCAAGGACTGCAGCTGCCCCAGCCCCTGCAGCCGCGCCATGTCTTCGAATGCTTGCACAAACAGCCCTTGGCGTGGATGAGGCCAGTGGATCATGTAGAGATCCACGAATTCAAGGTTGAGCTTTCGCAGCGATTCTTGATAGGCCTTGGCTACATTGCCTTGGTCATCGTTCCAGAGCTTCGTCGTCACGAAGAGCTCTTCGCGAGTTACCTCTCCCGCCGTGATCGCCCCATTGATCGCGCGACCCACTGCCTCCTCATTGCCATAGAGTGATGCCGTGTCAATGTGGCGGTAACCCAGTTCGATTGCACGGCGGACAAGGGACTCGGTCTCGTCGCCAAGCTTGTATGTGCCAAAACCAAGAAGTGGCATTTCATAGCCGTCGTTCAACGTCACGTTCGGTATCTGCGGAGTAGTCATGGCTCTATTCTGCCTTGTCCGACACCTCAATCGCGACAACTTGAGCCAAAGCACACGAAAGCGCCTCCGCTCCCCTCTCCCCTTGCGGAAAGATTCAGAAAGCGAAGGCGCTTATGCGACCCTGACGACCTACTTGGCGTCGATGAGGTCGATGACGAAGATCAGCGTACGCCCAGACAGCGGGTGGCCACCGCCGGCGGCACCGTAGGCCTTCTCAGGTGGGATGGTGAGCTGACGACGACCGCCTACCCGCATCCCAGGGATGCCTTCCTGCCAGCCCGCAATCAGGCCAGTCAGTGGAAACTCGCTGGAGGAACCACGGTCCCAGGAAGAGTCAAACTCTTCGCCGGTTTCATAATCAACACCGACGTAGTGAACTTCTACCAGTCCACCCGCTTGAGCTTCATTGCCCTCACCAATCACCAAATCCTCGGTGACTAGGTCAGCTGGGGCAGGTGTTTGAGGAACGTCGATGGTGGGCTTCTCCATGGAAAATACTCTCCTTGACTAATCTTGGGTATGTCCTGACAAAACAAAACGCCAGGAACGTGCTCCCCCAAGTATAGGGGCGAACTACCTTCCTGGCTGAATTGTAACGACCGTGCTAGCGAAGATTCTCGCTATTAGCGCTGCTCACGAGGCTTAACCGTGCGCAGGGTCTCACCGGTGTAAATCTGGCGTGGACGGTTGATCTTGGTGTTCATCTCCAGCTGCTCCCGGTAGTGAGCGATCCAGCCTGGGAGGCGACCAATTGCGAACAGTACGGTGAAGAAGTCCGTTGGGAAGCCCATCGCGCGGTAGATCAGGCCGGTGTAGAAGTCAACGTTCGGGTAGAGCTTGCGGGAGACGAAGTAGTCATCCTTCAGTGCAATCTCTTCCAGCTGCATGGCCAGGTCAAGCATTGGATCGCCACCGAGGTGGTCGATGATGTCGTGTGCGAGTTCCTTGACAATGGCTGCGCGTGGGTCGTAGTTCTTGTACACACGGTGTCCGAAGCCCATGAGGCGGACACCCTTTTCCTTGTTCTTCACGCGGTTCATGAAGTTGGTTGCGTCGCCGCCGTGGTTGTTCTGGATGTCTTCCAGCATTTCCAGCACAGCCTGGTTTGCGCCACCGTGCAGTGGGCCAGACAGTGCGTTGATGCCACCAGCGACGGCAACGAACATGTTGGCCTGTGCGGAACCGATCATGCGAACGGTGGAGGTGGAACAGTTCTGCTCGTGGTCAGCGTGCAGGATAAGGAGCTTGTCCAGGGCGTTGACCACTACTGGATCAACCTCGTATGGCTCGGTTGGGTAACCGAACATCATGCGCAGGAAGTTCTCGCGGGTGTTCAGCGAGTTGTCTGGATACATGTATGGGGAGCCCTTGGATGCGCGGTATGCGTATGCCGCGAGCATTGGCACCTTTGCCATCAGGCGAACGGTTGCCTTATCCAGCTGCTCTGGATCCATTGGATCAAGCTGATCCTGGTAGTAGGTGGACAAGATGTTCACCGACGATGCCAGTACGGCCATTGGGTGGGCCTTGCGTGGGAAGACGCTGAACTGAGCCTTGAAGTCCTCGTCGAGGAGGGTGTGATGGCGAATCTCGTCGTTGAACGTGTGCAGCTCATCCAGGGAAGGCAGCTCGCCATTGATCAGCAGGTACGACACCTCGTTGAAGGTCGCGTTTTCTGCAAGGTCAGCGATGTCATAGCCGCGGTGGCGAAGAATGCCGTTCTCACCGTCGATGTAGGTGATCTTGGATTCAGTGGAGCCGGTAGATACGTAACCTGGGTCAAAGGTTACATAGCCCGTGTTGCTAAGCATGTTGCCCAGCACCACACCATCATTTCCTTCGGTGGCGTGGATGATATCCATCTCATATTCACCGTCAGGTAGGTGAAGTACTGCCTTGTCCTTGTTATCAGTTGCCACTATGAACCTTTCAACGTAATTTGCTCGGCACTGCCAGAGTTTATCTATGGGTTTTTAATCCCAGATACAACGTGACGCTAGCACTTTTTTTGCTAACTCTTCCAGTACCGGTATTCAATTGCAGTCAGGGGTAGTCACCGCATCCCAATTGGGACGACTCTAGGTCGACTCATTGTTCCGTTAGCTAATACTATTGGTCCTGTGCCGGGTACGGTCAGCGCCTTGAAGACACGCCATGAGTTTAGCAAAGTTTGTGAGCTAGGAAACAATGTTTGAAAAACTTGCCCCAGTTCACCCCTTACCCCCATTTGGGAGGAAAATAGAACGTGGCCCTATTCATAGTTTCCGTCTAGTGGCCCGGTACAGTGTTCAATAGTCTTGCCCCTACTTTGAGGCAAGGAACCCACTCTCCTAGATTTTTGGAAATGGACTTTATCGATGACTGATTACCCAGTTCTTCCCGCAGAATTCACCCCAGTAGATGGTCGGTTTGGCTGCGGCCCTTCCAAGGTCCGCCCAGCACAGATCGATGCCATCGTTGCTGGGGCAAACGGAATCATCGGCACGTCTCACCGCCAGTCGGCAGTGAAGAATGTCGTCGGCGAAGTACGCGAAGGTCTTTCTGATCTGTTCTCCTTGCCGGAGGGCTACGAGATCGTTTTGTCCCTCGGTGGCGCAACCGCTTTCTGGGATGCGGCTACCTTCGGCCTGATCGAAAAGAAGTCCGCTCACCTGTCTTTCGGTGAGTTTTCGTCCAAGTTCGCCAAGGCTGCGAAGCAGGCTCCTTGGTTGGATGACCCTGAGGTAATCGAATCCGAGACGGGCGATGCTCCTGCCCCTCGCGCAGTTGAGGGCACCGATGTCATTGCGTGGGCACACAACGAAACCTCCACTGGTGCTATGGTTCCGGTCGTTCGCCCAGAAGGCACCGACGCCCTTGTCACCATCGACGCAACCTCGGGCGCTGGCGGCCTGCCGGTAGATATCACCCAGTCCGATGTCTACTACTTCTCCCCTCAGAAGAACTTCGCTTCCGAAGGTGGCCTTTGGCTTGCAGCTATGAGCCCTGCAGCAATCGAGCGCATTGCAAAGATCAAGGATTCCGGTCGTTTCATCCCTGCATTCTTGGACCTGCAGACTGCCGTGGATAACTCCCGCAAGAACCAGACCTACAACACCCCGGCTGTTACCTCGCTGATTATGTTGGCAGACCAGGTCAAGTGGATGAACGAAAACGGTGGCCTTGACGGCATGGTCAAGCGCACCACCGAGTCCTCTTCCATCTTGTACAACTGGGCTGAGAACAACGAAGTCACCACCCCTTACGTCCAGGATCCAGCGAAGCGATCCCTCGTCGTGGGCACCATCGACTTTGCAGATAGCGTTGATGCAGGTGAAATTGCTAAGGCACTGCGCGCAAATGGAGTTGTTGATACCGAGCCTTACCGCAAGCTCGGCCGCAACCAGCTGCGCATCGGCATGTTCCCTGCAATCGACCCAAGTGATGTGGAGCGTCTCACCAAGGCGATTGATTTCTTGCTCGAGCAAGGCGTGGGCGCCAAGTAGGGCGCTAAGTAGAGCTCTTCACAGGGCTCCAAGTAGTTCAAGAAGCAATTCCTAATTCTTCTTCACCGGAAGGGCTTGTGCTGCACAGATTGTCCCCCAAGTTACGTTAGTCTGGACGAAATACAACGTACTAAGGAGACGAGATGCGCGAGCTTTTCCCGGTTGATGAAGAATCAACGGATGAGTCGTTGGTGTTGCGCACCGAGGACGGCGAGCTTTTCAGCTTGTCTCGCCACCTTCTCGGCAACACGAACACCACACCTTCCGGTCAGTCCGATGCATTAGAGGCCGAACCGGGCATCGAGCACGAGGCAACAACCGAAAATTCAGCCCCCGAGGCAGAATCACACGAGACAGCAGCCCCCGAGGCTGAGGCCCCCGACGCTGACTCGCCGCGCCCGCTCCCCAAGCCCGATCCCCTCTACGCCACCCCGTTTACGATGCGTCCGTCCGAGATCCAGCAGCGTATTCGCGCAGGCGCAACAGTACAAGAACTTGCCGACGAGATGGGCGTGGCCGTTTCCCGCCTCGAGCCGTATGCACATCCCGTACTCCTTGAGCGTGAGCAGGTTGCCCAAGCAGCAAAGCAGTCTCGCCCTGTGCGCGAAGATGGTCCTGCGAAGCTGACTCTTTTTGAAATCCTGGCAACCGCCTTCGTCGCGCGCGGCCATTCACTCTCTGAGGCATCTTGGGATGCAGTCCGCGAGCCAGGCGATTCCTGGGTTGTCAAAGTGTCGTGGAAGGCCGGGTTGTCGGACAACGTCGCAGAATGGTCATTCACGCGCAACGGAATGAACGCCACCACCGAGGCCCGAAACCCGATCGCAGCCGATCTGACGGACCCCAACTTTGTGCAGCCGGTGCGCTCGCTCACGGCAGTCAATACTGGTGCCACGCGTTCGACCAAACCTGCGGATGAGTACGACGAAGCTGAGCTTGATCCAGAGTTCGATGCAAACCTGCCCGCAGATACCAAGCAAGAAAACGATGACAACGGCCCCGCCACCAAAGAGGAAGTCTTTTCCGAGGGGGATCTCCTAGAGAACCCAGAGGAAAACCAGTCGCCGCAAAAGCGCAAGCGAAAAGCGGTCACCCCACACTGGGAGGATGTCCTTTTGGGTGTCCGAACCAACACCAAGCGTCCTAAGAAGTAGCCCCAAAAAGTAGACCGGTACTCAAGAAGGGATGGCCCTCGATGCAATTTCCTGCTGTTGTCACATGGTGGTTCGTCAATACCGACGACGTGGCCAGTGTTGTCTCGCAAGAGCCTAAAGCTGATCGGGGATTTGGTAGGAAGTATCTGGCGCAGCTCAACCCTGCTTGGCCGATTACCCCGATAGGCCAGTTCCCGCTGAACCGCTCAGCTCGCCCATCGCGGGAGGAGTATTACATCGCCGGGTATCCGGGGGTGACTATCGTGCAGACCTTTTTGGACGAAGTGGACACGCTCTCGGACACGCCAGAGCGCCTGCGCAAGTCGGTTCACGCCAAAGATGTCTATGTTTTTGCCCGCGGCACGGATAGTTCGTTCGCGGGATTTGCTCACTTCCAGGGCGACAAGGTACTTCGCTCGTTTACGGCCACACGGACGTCGGTTATCGAAGACCTCGGTCTCCCCGAGCCATTCGAAGCCCCCTACTGGGCCGGCGAGATGAATGACCAGCTCGGGGGTATCGCGCTCCCTTTTGAGCCCCTAGACATGACCATAGCCGCGCACGAAGCGTGGTTAGGCGTCGACATTTCGCCGACGGGCCCGGATATCAATGTGGTTGCTTTCGCCGTGGATGGGCGCCCCGAGCCCAAGGTCGATCCACCTCCAAAGCGAGTTAAGTCCGTCGACGAGGTGGCAGCGAAATTCAGTGCCTCGCACTCAGACTACGACGATTATGAGACCTCACCAGAGGATTCCGACGGGGATGAGTTTGTGCGCCTCGCCGATGCCTCTGTCGCTGCCGCGAAACGTCTCGGCAAAAGTTTCCTGCGCCGGGCAAAAGATGCTCGCGATGCCATCGGAGAGCGGATTCGCCATTCCGATCGCGATATCACCCGCGACTGAGCAAGCCCCAACAATATAGGCCCCTACCTCAGGCTTCGCGCACGCTCATAAAAGGCAATCGCCGCCGACGTCGCCACATTGAGCGAGTCGGTGCCGGGCGCCATCGGTATCCGAGCACGCACATCCGTCGCGCGCATCGCGTGCTCGGTCAACCCAGGCCCCTCGGCCCCTACCAACAGGGCGACCTTGTCATATGGGGCGCCGGTGTCGTCGATAAGCGCATCTGCGAGATGGACCGCCGCATCGTCGGGCGTGAGCGACACAAGGCGAAAGCCCGCCTCGCGCAGTTGCTCAAGCGAGCGCTGCCAGGTGGTGAATCCACCGTCAAGGTGCGCCCACGGCATGCGCAGCACATGCCCCATGGACACGCGCACGCTGCGGCGATACAGCGGATCCGCGGTGCCCGAACCCAGCAGAACGCCGTCGACGCTCATGCCCGCGGCATTTCTAAACAGTGCGCCGATATTTTCGTGGTCACCCACTCCCTCAAGTACCACGAGGGTGCGCGCTTGGAGCATTTCGCTTATCGACGATTCCTCGGCCCGGTCCGCCACCGCCAGAAGTCCGCGGTGCATGTCATAGCCTGCGACCTCAGCTAAGGTTTCGCGATCGACTTCATAGACTGGGCAATTGACCTCGTGCTCGGCGAGGAACTTTTCCAATTTGGTGCGGAAACCAATCAGACACCGCAGCGGGTAACGCGACGACACTAGACGCCCGGCCACGAGTGGACCTTCGGCAATGACAAGCTTCTTCTCATTGCGCTTGAGGTCTCGAATATCGTCGAGGCGGGGATCTAGTGGGTCGGTTACCTGCTGTGGTGTCTGATTCACAAGCAGTAAGTGTAGCTGTTTAGAAATGCCTTAAGAGAGCAGGCTCAGGATCGGATCCATTGCGAAGTAGACCACGAACAGTGCCGAGACAAGCCACATGATCCAGTGAATCTCCTTGATCTTGCCGGCTGCCACGGCCATCAGGGTGAACGCGATGAAACCAACACCGATGCCGTTGGCGATGGAGTAGGTAAATGGCATGGTGACCATGGTCAGGAATGCTGGGAAGGCAATGTAGAACTTTGTCCATTCGATTTCGCGGACCTGTGCCATCATCATTGCACCGACCACCACGAGAACGGGTGCGGCTGCCTCGATGGGCACAACTTCGTAGAGCGGGGTGAGGAACATAGCCAGCAAGAAGAGCACGCCCGTGACAACGTTAGCCAGGCCAGTGCGTGCGCCGTCGCCGATACCTGCGGATGAATCTGCGTAGACCGTTGCAGAAGACGAAGAGCCCAGGCCACCAGCAACCGCACCGAAGCCCTCGACAACCAGTGCGGCCTTCATGTTTGGCAGGTTGCCGTCTTCGTCCATCAGGTTTGCCTGGCGCCCCAGGCCGTTCATGGTGCCCATGGCATCGAAGAAGTTTGCCAGCACCAGCGTGAAAACGAACAGAGTTGCGGTGACCACGCCGAGTTGGGTGAATGCCCCAATCAGGTCGACGTTTCCAACGATGGAAAGATCAGGGATCGAGCCCAAGGAGCTAGGAATCTGTGGAACTGCAAGACCCCAGCCGGTCGGGCCGGCCTCGGCGGAAGATCCAACACCGGTGATTGCCTCGATGATCATGGCAATGATGGTGGTGGTAACGATGCCAAGGAACAGGCCACCAGGAACGTTGCGGACAACAGCGAAACCACAGATGATCAAACCGATGACAAACGTCAGGGTAGGCCAGGATGCGATCGAGCCGTTAATGCCAAGACCTACTGGAACAGTGGTATTAGCAGCGTCAGGAACACGGGTAACAAAGCCACCATTGACAAAGCCGATCATGGCGATGAACATACCGATACCCACACTCATCGCGGCCTTCATCGATTGCGGGATGGCTTTGAACACTGCGGTGCGGAATCCGGAGATACCTAGGAGGACAATGATGATGCCGTCGATCACAACAAGACCCATGGCTTCCGCCCAGGTCAGGCCTGCTCCACCGACCAGTGTGACCGCCACGAGAGTGTTCAGACCCAGGCCTGCGGCGATGCCGAATGGGTATTTGGCCACAACGCCAAAGATGATTGTCATGACACCGGCGACCAGCGCCGTTGCCGCCGCCACCTGTGGCACACCGAGGATAGTTCCCTCGCGGTCGGGCGACGTGCCCAAGATGAGCGGGTTAAGCAAGATGATGTAGGCCATGGCGAAGAAGGTGACTACACCTGCTCGCACTTCTGTTCCTACAGTCGAACCGCGTTCTGAGATGTGGAAGAACTTATCCATGGCACTTTTTTGTTGGCGCCCGCTGGTAGTGCTGGTTGATCCATTCTGACTCATGCCGAGCCTTCCCCTTTATGCCACTAGAAGGATTGGGTATTCACTTATGACTGACTATTACTGACACTCATTACTGACACTAATGTTGTGCACAGGTTTTCGTAACCAGATTGGCAGAGAACTATGACCCGGACAAACTGGGATACAGAAATCACACCATACAATCGCTTTCTTCACATCCGCAAAATTATTGAAGTACTTTATTGCCACAGATGGCCAGTCCAACTCACAAAAAACGCCGTGCGCTGATAGTTTAAGGGGTAGTTACTGTGTTGGCATGTCGCACCGGACGAACCACTTTGGAGTGAGAGCGTGGAAGTTTTTACATTTGTTGTACGCGACGGTGCGGCTGTAGATCTGGAAAAGTATCTCAAAGCCATCGCCGCCCATGGAGTAAATCATCCGACTATCAACGCACTACGCCTCCGGTTAGCGCAGGTCAGCGGCACTCGTCGCGCTGTCATCGAAGTTGCAAACGGCAATGCTTCACTCTCGCTGCGCCCCCTTGTTTCCCAACCCTCGGAAATTACTGTGGATTCAGCCGGAGTCCTTGACAAGCGCGCCGCACCAGATCGTCGCGGCGCAGATTTGGGGTGGCAGCACAATCTTCAGATGCACACCGCAGCCGATGACGGGATGCTTATCGACGAGTCCGGGGCCATCGTTTATTCTTTTATTGCGCCCTTTGTCATGATTCGAGATGGTGCCGCTTATGTGTCCACCCATCCACGCACCACTCGGTCAATTGCGACAGATACAGTGGTGGACATCTTGCAGAAACAAGGCGTAGAAATCCGCACCCTGGAAAAAGGGTTCTCCCGCCAGGAACTCATGCAGAACGAAGCCTGGGTAGTTAGTTCCCTTTATGGCGCGTCCTTGGTTTCCGGTTGGTTGGAGTACGGCAGCCTTATCCCTGGGCGTTCCCAAGTCAATCGGATGGGTGTTCCTACTCACCGCGAGGTCAACGAAATGCGCCTCGAGCGCGTACAAGCTGCCTAGTACTTGATTTAGTAGATGGGCTTTTCATCGTCGAAAAGCCCATCAATTGGCTCGGCGCCCTCTTCTTCAATGTGAGTATCTGAATGGGCACCGCAGCCATAGCTTGCGGCAACGACGTGGCCATCGGCCGAGTACTCATTGGTGCAGATCCCGAACAGGTCGCCTATGGGTTGACCAGCTGGAACGTAGAAGGCGCAGGTCTGACAACGCATGGCCGCTTTTTCGGCGAACTCGCTGGTGGGGCCGTAATCCCCTGTGCGCCAGCGCTGCTTAGCTGCCTCTAAACCAGTGGTCGTGAGGTACTTCTTTGACTCGCGGCCGGGAAAGGTGACGGCTTCGCGCGAGAAGGAGTCATCGGTGAGACGCTCGTCGTCGGCTGCTGGAGCCATAAGATCGCCAGGGCCCAAGTCTCCGGGGAGCAAGCGGTCAGAGTAAGGCACCCATTCTGGGGCTCGGAGCGCATCACCAGAAGGTGCTGGAACCAGCGCCACTTCATTGACCGTGACGTGTGAAGAACCCGACGCGCAGGCGATGACTGCGTTCCACTCCCAGCCTGGGTAGCCCGGCACCTCGGCATGGAAGCGGTGCACTGCGACATTTGGTGCCAACCCTGTGACTCCAATGTGCTCACCGATCTCTTCACCTTCGGCAACATCGACGAGAGCTTCGCGCGCAACGCGCACAGCCGTCGCGCTGAGCAGCGGGTTGGACTTCTTAGACTTATTTGGGTGGGACACTCCCCTATTATGGCCGAGGCGGGCGATAATAGTTCACATGGGTCGCATCTTCACGAAAACTACTGGTTCACCATCCCATTGCTTGGCTGTTGTGGCAGCAACTGCAATTACATCGTTGGCCTTAAGCGCATGCACAGCCGAGCAGTCGGCGCCCTCTTCGACGCAGGTGCCGGGGATGGGTGGGTCGTCGATAAGCGAAAATGCTCCTGTCGAGCGTTTGATCCCGCGAATCCACGCTGTCCACCCTTTCGATGAGACATCGTTTACCCAGGGCCTGGAAATTGGGCCGGATGGAACGCTGCTGGTGAGCACTGGTAAAGAGGGCGAATCGCGGATTTATCGCCGCACGATCGAGGGCGAAGAGCTGCAAAGTGAATCACTCGATCCGCAGTATTTCGGCGAAGGGATCACCGTAGCCGGCGACCATATTTGGCAGCTCACGTGGAAGGACGGCGTAGCCATTGAGCGCGACTCCGTGACGCTCAAGGAGGTTGGTACCGCAGAGTACGAGGGCGAAGGGTGGGGGCTGTGCACTCGCCAAGATCATGTTATTTTCTCCGATGGTACCTCTGAGCTGCGCCGAATGACGATGGACGATTTCGAGGAATATGACCGGTTCACGGTCACTCTCGAGGGAGAGCCCGTCACTGGGCTCAATGAGCTGGAATGCGTTGGCGACGAAATCTACGCCAATGTCTGGACTACGTCCAACATTTATCGGATCGACGCTCAAACTGGCGTGGTGACCGCCGTCATTGACGCGTCTGGCTTGCCGAATAACGCTGCCGACGACCCCGATAACGTGCTCAACGGCATTGCCTATAACAGGCAGAATAAGCATTTCTTGCTTGCCGGGAAGCGCTGGCCTGATCTCTACGAGGTCACCTTCGAGCCCATGCAGTAGGCCCGCTACACTGGTTGTTCATGGCCAAGAAAAAATCGTCGTCGCTGAAGTTGCTCGCGCTCATCGTCGCTATGGTGCTGGTGATGGTCGTTGGCGCCTACGGCATCATGACGTGGCAGAAGAACCGCCCACCCACACCTCCGCAAGAGGTAGCCATTACCGTTAGTGCTGGGGACCAAACCATCGAAGCATTGCCTTATATGGTGTGCGAACCTGGCGTGGAATGCCCAGAGGGCGAGATCCCTACACTGACTGTCGCCAGCGGGGACACGGTAAATGTCAAGGTTCCGAGTGACATCTACGACCACGACTGGACGCTGCTGACAATTTACGACGATCCGGGGGCCAACGACCAACAGGTCCACGGCGCCTACGACACCGATTCAGTGGACATCCCTGTTTCAGCTGCACCTGTTGGTGATTCGACGGAGAACCCGCAGCTGGTTGTCATCGAAGTCTCCTCACTCATGATCGGCCTCGACGCTACAAATACAGAAAGCCCCTACCTGGTTACCTGGTCGATTGCTATCGAACTGAAGTAAACCGAAGTAGGGGCAGGGTTATCAGAACTCAGGGTTCCCGAAGGGACCCCCTAAGCGTCAAGCTCTTTCGCTACAGCCCGCAGGATCTCCGCGACCTGACGGGCTTCTTTCCTGTCTGGGTAGCGGCCTTGTGCAAGGACGGGCTGCACGCTGGATTCGATGACGGTCATAACGTCCATCAGCATCGAGTTGAGCTCTTCTGGCTTCCGACGATTAACTGGTCGACGTCGGGGGGTGTCCAAAACCTTCACTCGCAGGGCCTGCGGGCCACGGCGACCGGCAGCGAAATCGAACTCGATGCGCTGGCCGTGGACAAGTTCGTCCACGCCTTCTGGCAGGACATCCTTACCGATATATACGTCTTCATCGCCTGGGTTGGAAGCGAAGCCGAAACCTTTATCAGCGTCGTACCACTTAACTTTTCCGACTGGCACGGTCATCACCACTTTCTTTCAACGACATCGGCCTGCGCGTGAAAGTGCGCAGGGTTAAATACTCCACCATACTCGGGTCCTAAAAGAAAACCTACTTTCTACTCTCACTATTCCCTTGGTCATGGCCTGCGAGCTTTTGCACCGCAAAACTACACCTAAGACGTGACTATTGATAAAGCTGTGATAATTGTTACCTATACGTGATGTAGATCACTCCGGAAAATTCGCGCTCGCTGACCTCGGAAAATGGATAAAATCATGCGGTCAAAACAACAAATATGAGCCGATTCGTGTCGATAGCGTGACTAAATCGTTATCAAACGATAAAGTCTTGCGCAGGCCTTCCAGAGGCAACACTGACAGATGAACTATCCACGCCGAGCCCTGTCCGGGTAGTTCACAATACGGAACTTAAACCAACCAACTTCATAGGACAGGGACGGGGAACCCACCGCCTGCTTGTGCTGATGCACCAGCTCACGCAGGCATCGCACTGGCACCAACCTTGCCAGTGCTTGGGGTGAAGTTCAACTACTGAACCGGGCTTATACAACCTCTGCCCGAACCCGACAGCTCACCTCGCAGGCGCACAAGAGAGGAATTCTTTTCATGGCACAGTCCGCACGTAAGTCCGCACGTCCAGCTGCAAAGATCGCTGCAGGCGCAGCAGCAGCAATCGCAGCTACCGCGCTCATGGCTCCTCAGGCAAGCGCAGCTCCAGACTCTGACTGGGATCGTCTTGCCCAGTGTGAGTCCGGCGGCAACTGGTCGATCAACACCGGCAACGGCTACCACGGTGGCCTGCAGTTCTCCGCTTCCACCTGGCAGGCATACGGTGGCGGCGAGTTCGCACCATACGCTTACCAGGCAACTCGCGAACAGCAGATCTATGTTGCAGAAAAGACCCTGGCTGGCCAGGGTTGGGGCGCATGGCCAGCTTGCTCCGCAAAGCTTGGTCTGAGCTCCCCAGCGAACACCGACCGCCCAAATCCTAACGCTGCGCCAGCACCGGCTCCAGCTCCAGCAACCAGCATTGCAGCAGCTCCAGCAGCCGCCCCTGCAGAAGCTCCAGTAGTTGAGGCAGCAGCTGAGGTTTCCTCCCCAGTAGATGCTCTGTACAACCAGATCAAGAACACTCTGAATCAGTACGGCATCGCAGTCCCAGCCGGTGTGACTGACCTGTACAACACCTTCGGCAACAACTACAACGCGTTCTACTCCGCTAACGCTCAGCTGATCGCAGCTGTTCAGTCTGGCGATGTCCAGCGCATCGCAGGCGCTGTCGGCTTCTAAGCCAAGACGCAACAAAAAAATTAAGGCTGTGTCCCTCCCACATCAGGGAGGGGCACAGCCTTTTTCACGCTCCCGGTCCCAGCCGGTTTTTAGCAACGCAAAATACCCCTGCCACCAACACAACAGGGGTGGCAGGGGTAAGAAAATCGCGTCTAACTTTTAGTGGTTAACGCGGGTGTAAGGGTGCACGTAGCCAAGTTCCTCGGATGGGCGAGGCAGCACCAAGTCATCGCCGAATGGGCTGGATGCGCCTTGAAGCTTTGAGGAGATTTCTGTAACCGGGTGGCCGTCACCTGGGGTATCCACAGGCCAAGCTGGGTTATTAACGTTCTTCTTGTCTACATGATTAGCCATAGTCCATATTGTGCCAAATACCAGGCCAAAAAGTAACTTAACCGGCCAGAAAGCTACCGCGTAAGATTGCCATCACCATGACCGAGTCCACCTCCCCGCTTGATTTCCGCACCTCACTTGCTCAAATGAGCGATGCCGAGTTGAAGCAGCTCCTGCGTAGCCGCCCAGATTTGTCCGTTCCACTACCCCCAGGGGTAAGTTCGCTGGCGTCGCGCATCACGCTGCCGGGTTCGCTTGCCCGCGCTGTCCGGAGCTTGAGCACGCTTGAGATTGCAGCCTTAGAAACGGCGGGCGATCTCGGCGCGGAACTCGCGCCAGTCAAGGTGGAGGCTATCGTCGAGAAGCTTCCTGTGCCCGCGCAACTCGCCCGCGATGCCATCGACGGCCTGCGCGGATATGCCCTCATCTTCGGTTCGGATGAAATTCAGGTCACGCCCGGCGCGCTCGGCGCTTTGCCCTCCGGCTGGCGCATCTTAGATGCACTCCCCGCTTCCGTGGAGGACACCAGAAAGATTGTCAACGAGTTGGATCGGCCTGCCCGGGCAGTGTTGGACACTCTCGCGTCCTCGGGTTCGGTGGGCACCACGCGCGACGCGGCCGTCGACGCTGACCCGACGCGCCCCATCCCACGGCTCATCGAACTCGGCCTCCTCGTCCGCGTCAATGCCTCCACCGTGCGCCTACCACGCCCCGTACGCGACATCGTTCGCGGCGAAACACCGAGACAATATTCGTTGCAGCCTTCCAGTCGCATCCTCGGGGGCGCAGACACAGGCCAAAAAGCATTTTCGCTTATCGACGATTCCGCGACCGCCCAGGGGCTCGATGCCACACGCGCGATGCGCAAGATTGTCACACGCCTTGGTCGCAAACCTGTCGTTCTTAATAGAGACGGATCTGTTGGTGTGCGCGCACTGGCGGGACTGTCTAAGGAAGTGCAAGTTGCTGAATCTAGCGTTGCGCTTTTGGTGTCTATCGGTGAATCCGCGGGCATCATTGGCCGCGGTGAGATAGAGGCAGATGTTGATGGTCTCGCTCCTACTCGCGACGGCCTGGAATGGGCCGATGCTACGTTGTCGGATCAGTGGGCCATAGTTCTGGCTGGCTGGATGGCCTCGCCGTGGCAGGTCCACCTGCTCGGTGGCAAGGATGCGAAGGGTCAAACGATCAGGTTGTTTTCCGAGGCCATGCACGATCCGACGATTCGCCGTGCGCGCAAGCTCATCGTTGCTCAATTCACTCGGGTCCCAGGTGTCTCGCTGGAGCGCGCGGAGGTGGTCGAGGATCTGCAATTTAGTGCACCACTTGCTGCTGCAGGGATCTCTGATTCCGAACTCGACGCGGTGATTGAACAGGCCCGGATCGTGGGAGGTCTGGCGAATCAGGCTGCGTCCTCAGCTTTAATTGCGCTCCACCGGGGCGACGATGTGGCGTCGGCAACGCGTGAGATTGTTCCTGCGGAGGTGTCCTATGTGATCCCGCAGGCCGACATGACTATTCTGGCCCCTGGTCCGCTGCCTCCGGAAATGCACAATGAGTTGGAGTCTTTCGCGGAATTGGAATCGCCAGGGCTGGCAAGCGTGTTCCGTGTTTCCGATGCCTCTGCGCGCAAGGCACTCGACGCGGGGAAACAGCCGAGCGAGATTATTTCCTGGCTAGAAGCCCGTTCCCCAACTGGCGTGCCACAGCCGATGGCCTTTCTTATTGAGGATGCCGGGCGCAATCACGGCCGACTGCGCACCGGTGAAGCCCTAAGTTATGTCCGCAGTGAGGACGAGTCCCTGATTACTCACGCGGCTGGCCTGCTCGGCGAGGATCTCACTGTGATCGCCCCGCAGGCAGCCGTGTCGCGCCTTTCCCTTGCCGAGTTGCTCAAACGACTCCGCGCCCACGGGTTGCAGCCCACGGCTGAGGATTCCTCTGGCGCATCAATCACGATGGCACCCGAGCCAACCTTGGTGCGTGCGACACCCTCGACGCTACTGCGCGACCACACTCCCGGTGAGGCTCATCTTGCCGAAGCAGTAGCAGCAATTCGTACCGGTGACGCTGCTGGCGGCCATGCAGACTTCGGCAACGCGTCTCCCGCTCCTGGAGGCGATCACCTTTCCACGTTGCAGGCCGCCGCACGCTCCAGCCGACAGGTTGCCATAGGTTACGTGGATAAGAATGGTCGCGGCAGTCAGATCACTGTTGTCCCTTTATCAGTAACTGGTGGTCAGGTGGATGCTCTGAACGAGAAAACCGGGGCGGTTGTGCGTATCGCTCTGCCCAGAATTACTAAAGTAATCTTGCTCTAGACCTCACTGCTACCCCATCCGCCACAGGGGATTTCGCTCATCCTGCAGGATCGATATCTGATTGTTACGCTAAGTCCAACCCTATTGCTTAATACTTCAACTTATTGCACAGGCACTGCAAAAAGGATGGTTGGACATGGCAGTCCCCCGCGAAACCAAGAAGGCAGAAACGCGTGCGAATCTCATGCGTGAGACTGCTCGTCTCGTCATCTCTCGCGGCACCGAAAACACAACAGTTGCTGATATCGCTGCGGCAGTCGGGGTCTCTGCCCGCACCTTTCACAACTACTTCTCCTCTCGCGAAGATGCCTTGGAAGAATTCGCCACCATCCACGCAACTACGCTGAAGGAAGAACTAGAAAACGCGGGCCACGGTGCCAACATGCTCGACACCCTGGAATCTATAGTGTTGGATTCCTTCTGCAGTGAACCAGATGACAGCGTAGACAATATTGTTGTGCTCTTCCGCGTGTGCACGATCCTAGAATCCCTGCGCGGCACCGACCAGCACTATCGCTTGCTGCCAGAAAACCTGCCACGCGATACCTCTATTGCCATGCACGGTGCCATCGCCATCGCCTGGGCCGCAGTGGATGCCTTCTACCAGCTGCCCGAGCCGCGCGATCCCTCCCAGGGCGAACAGATTGTCCGCGATGCTTTCGCCACGGCCCGCGCACTTGATAGCGTGCGGCTTCCGTAGCCTCTCCAGCCCCCTATTCAGGCCCTATTCAGGTCGCGCACCACCAATACTCCAGAATATGCGCAAACATTCCATTTATATTATATGTTTACTGTTGGTACAGCTTCTCAGTCACTTATAAATGGAGCTTGGCACATTCAAAGGAGATTTTTCATTCATGCTTGAAATCCGCAATCTCACAAAACGCTTAGGTGAGACGCTCGCGCTCGACGGCATGAGTTTTACTGTGGGCTCTGGTGAAATATACGGTTTCGTTGGCTCAAACGGCGCCGGAAAATCCACCACCATGCGCATCGCGCTAGGCGTTCTTGCCAAGGACAGCGGCGAGGTACTGCTCGACGGCACTCCGCTTGACGACGATTCCCGCCGACGCATCGGCTACATGCCCGAAGAACGCGGGCTATACGGCAAAGAAAAGATCCTTGACCAGCTCATATTCCTTGGCACCCTGCACGGAATGCAGGCCCAGGACGCGCGCGAGTCGGGGCGCAACTTGTTAGAGAAGTTGGGCTTGGGCGAGCGTCTCGACGATAAACTCGACGATCTTTCGCTAGGCAACCAACAGCGAGTACAGCTTGCCGCCAGCCTGATCCACGACCCAGATGTCCTGATCTTGGACGAGCCCTTTTCCGGGTTGGACCCAGTCGCCGTGCAAGTGATGAGCGAGATGCTCATGGAGCGCGCAGAAACAGGAGTTCCAGTCGTGTTTTCTTCGCACCAACTCGATCTTGTCCAGCGCCTGTGCCACCGGGTGGGAATTGTCGCCCACGGAAAGATGGTCGCAGAAGGAACGGTCGCAGAACTACGCAACCGCGGCCCGCTGCGCTATGAAATAGGCACCGAGGCACGGGGATGGGAACCTGCCGGAACTACGGTAGTAGAGGAAACCTCGGACCGGCTTGTCCTCGAAGTCGACGGCGATCTCTCCGACCAAGACCTGCTACATGCTGCACTAGCGCGTGGCCCAGTGCATTCTTTCCAACGCGTTGTCCCCGACCTCAACGACCTGTTTAAGGAGGTTGTTACCGCATGAGCCGTACTTCATATTCATCGACCAATACCATCACCACTGTGGCCAAACGCGAGATTCAGATGGCGCTGCGTTCCAAAGGCATTATGGTCACCATTTCGCTGCTGCTGATCGGCATCATTATTGGTGTCGGTGTCGTGGCATACTTCACCAACCGTGATTCCGACCCAACAAAAGTTGCAACCGTGCAAATGCCTGTCGCAGCATTCGAGGGCTCCGAGCTGGAAGCCACGCAAGCAGCAGATCGCGGCGAGGCAGAATCCTGGGTGCGCAGCGGTGATGTCGATGCTGCAATCGTGCCAAGCGCCACTGGCTGGGAGGTGTTGTCGGATGGCTCCCCGAACAGCACGGTGGTAAGCAGCGTCAGTGCAATTGCCACTGCTTATTCCACCACTGAAGCGATCACGTCTCTTGGACTCAGCCCTGAGGAGTACGCCGCAGCGATGCCTCGCTCCCAGGTCACCCCCGTTGACATTTCCAATGACGGCGAAGGCACCGCAGCGGAGAGCCTCACGGCACTTCTCACTGCGCTTGTCGGAGTCATGATTGTTGCGTTCACCGTCATGCTTTTCGCGGGCAATATAGGCGGGCGGATTACCGAAGAAAAGTCCTCGCGCGTTGTGGAAATCATTCTGGCAGCTGTGCGCCCAATGGACTTCCTCTCCGGCAAGATCATCGGCAACGTAATCTTCGGATTCATAGCCACCGCAATCGTGATCATTGCCGGAGTTGCCACCCTGGCTGTCTCGGGTCTGCTCGACGGGATCGAATTCGATTGGACGATCCTGCCGATCCTCCTTGTTGCCTGGATCTTGGGCATGTCTTTCTTCGGCAGCCTCTATGCCGCCGCCGGCGCCATGGTGCAGCGCACCGAGGACCTCAATTCCACCCAGACACCCGTCATGATGTTGGTCATGGTGTCCATGTACATCCCGCTCTTCGGCTGGTCCATGACCGATGCACTCTGGATGCAGATCTTCTCGTGGATTCCCCCGTTTAGTATTTTCACCGCCCCAGTTACCTACGCAGCCGGCGATATGACGTTGGTGCAGCTTATCGCCTCCCAGGCCATCGCATTGTTCTCCGTCGTGGGCGTGATTTGGTTCGTGGCTCGCGTCTACCGCGCAACCATCTTGTATAACGGCCGCAGGATGAGCTGGCTTCAAGCAGTGCGGGCATAAACCCCGAAGCCGAGGCGTTGCATAATAGAGGTTCGAACGTGAAAGGACTCTATTTATGGCACTCGGCGACGGCCCGTTGATCGTTCAGTCGGACAAAACTGTCCTGCTGGAAGTCGATCACCCCCAGGCAGGGCTCGCCCGCGCCGCACTCGCTCCTTTCGCGGAGCTTGAGCGCGCCCCTGAGCACATTCACACCTATCGCATCACTCCACTCGCGCTGTGGAATGCGCGCGCTGCAGGCTTCGACGCGGAACAAGCCGTCGACGTCCTCGAGCGCTATTCGCGTTTCCCTGTTCCCCAGGCGCTGCTCGTCGATGTCGCCGAAACCATGGCTCGCTATGGCCGTGTCCGCCTGCTCAAGCACCCCGCGCACGGCCTCGTGCTTGAGTCCGACGAGGCCCCGATCATCGAGGAAATCACTCGCCACAAAAAGATCAAGCCCATGCTGGGCACGCGTATCGACGACACGTCGGTCCCCGTCCACCCCTCAGAACGCGGTCGCATCAAACAGGAGTTAACCAAGATCGGGTGGCCCGCTGAGGATCTCGCGGGCTACGTTGACGGCGAGGCCCACCCTATTGCGCTGAACCACGACGGCTGGGAAATGCGTGACTACCAGCAATATGCCACCGATTCCTTCTGGGAAGGCGGCTCAGGCGTGGTTGTTTTGCCTTGTGGTGCCGGAAAAACCATCGTGGGCGCAGCTTCCATGGCTGAGGCCCAAACCACCACACTGATCCTGGTAACCAACACCGTGGCTGGGCGCCAGTGGCGCAATGAGCTTTTGCGTCGCACAACGCTTACCGCCGACGAGATCGGTGAGTATTCCGGCGAGCGCAAGGAGATCCGCCCCGTCACCATTGCCACGTACCAGGTAGTCACGCGCAAAACGAAGGGCGAATACCGCGCCCTTGAGCTCTTCGATTCCCGTGACTGGGGCCTGATTATTTACGACGAGGTCCATCTCCTCCCCGCCCCCGTTTTCCGCATGTCGGCCGACCTCCAATCGCGCCGCCGCCTCGGGCTGACCGCCACCCTGGTGCGCGAAGACGGCCGCGAAGACGACGTTTTCTCACTGATCGGCCCGAAGCGCTACGACGCCCCCTGGAAAGAACTGGAGGCAGCCGGATTCATCGCCACGGCCGAGTGCGTCGAGGTCCGCACCTCCCTGACCGAGGAGGAGCGCATGGTGTACGCCACCGCCGAGACCCGCGAGCGCTACCGGGTGGCGGCTACGAGCCATTCGAAGCTGCGGGTCGTCGATAAGCTGCTGGAACAGCATGCCGGGCAGCAAACCTTGATCATCGGGGCCTACCTTGAACAACTCGAGGAGTTGGCGGCGCGCACCGGCGCGCCTCTGGTCGATGGCAAGACGTCGAATAAGAAGCGCGAGGAAGCATTTGATGCTTTTCGACGAGGCGAGCTCCAAACTCTGGTGGTGTCAAAAGTCGCGAACTTCTCCATCGATCTGCCCGAGGCTGCCGTTGCTATCCAGGTCTCGGGAACGTTCGGCTCACGGCAAGAGGAGGCGCAGCGCCTGGGCCGATTGCTGCGCCCCAAGGCCGATGGATCCGGGGCGCACTTCTATACAGTAGTTGCTCGCGACACACTCGATTCGGAGTACGCCCTGCACCGCCAGCGGTTCTTGGCTGAACAGGGCTATGCCTACCGCCTCGTTGACGCGGCAGACGTTTAGACTGGACAACCATGAGCGAGATGAAGATATTCAAGTTTGACGTCGACGAGGACTTTGCCAAAAAGAATAATGAGATGCTGAAAGACACCAAGCGCTTGGTTGTCTCGGGTGTCTCGTTGTTCGTGATCAGTGAGATCGCGGCGGTGTTGATCTGGATGTTTGTCTCCCCAGACTCTCCGTGGCGGATGCTCGGCGCGATCGGCTTGGGCTTGTTCGGTGTCATGATGCTCATCGTCGCTCTTGCTGTGCCACGGTCGGTAGGCAACGCCCAAGCGCTCTATGACCGCTACCCGCTCGCGCCTGCCATCATCGCCGAGGTCAATGACCGGGATTTCGTGTTGATGGCGCTGGTCAATACCAACGTGGATCCTTCGCGTCCGCCGCGGTGGGGTGTGGCCCTGCGGACAGTGACCCGAATCAACGGTGTGGACCCGAAGGTGGGCACCAAGGTCCCGGTGGCGGCTGTGCTTGGCCAGCGCAGTGGCCAGGACAAGGATCACTGGCAGGAAATCTCCCCGATGCCGATCGCATGGGGTACTCCAGACCAAGATGTTGTCACCGAGGCACGCAAGGCAATTCCGCAGGATCAGTGGCAGCGCCTTGAAAAGGCACGCAAGCGCCTCGACGAGGTCAAGAACACCCCGCATAACCTGCTAGTATTGTAGTTTCTATGAGCAAAGTAGTAAAGCGTCTCCAACCCTTCAGAGAGACCATCTTCGCCACGATGACCGCCCGCGCCGTGGACTTTAACGCGATCAATTTGGGTCAGGGTTTCCCTGATTCCGATGGGCCTCAAGAGATGCTCGACATTGCCCAGCGCGAAATCGCAGGCGGGAATAACCAGTACGGTCCCGGGCGCGGGATGCTGGAGCTACGCGAGTCCATTGCGCGCCAACGCAGCCGCGATTACGGGGTGAATTACGACCCCGCGACCGAGGTGTTTATCACCGTCGGCGCTACCGAGGCAATCTCTGCCACGGTTTTAGGCTTGGTTGAGCCTGGCTCCGAAGTCATCGTTTTGGAGCCCTACTATGATGCTTACGCTGCGGCGATCGCGCTGGCGGGAGCTCGTCGTAAAGCGGTGCCTTTGGCTGCAGACGGCGCTACCTGGACCATCGACGTGGACGCCGTGCGCGCGGCGATCACGCCCGAGACGTCGATGATTATTATAAATTCCCCGCACAATCCCACAGGCGCGGTGTTCTCCCGCGAGGTCCTAAGTGAGCTGGCGGCGCTCTCAGTTGAGCGCGACCTTTTGGTGCTTTCCGACGAGGTGTATGAAAACCTCGTCTTCGATAACACGCAGCACACTGCCCTGGCCAGCCTGCCCGGCATGTTCGAGCGGACGGTGACGGTGTCTTCGGCGGCGAAAACCTTCAACGTCACGGGGTGGAAAACAGGCTGGGCACTTGCGCCTGCGCACCTGCTCGATGGAGTGATCAAGGCGAAGCAGTTCATGAGCTACGTTGGCGCCACCCCATTTCAGCCTGCGGTGGCCTGGGCCTTGGATAATGCCGGCGAGTGGCTTAAGGGCATGGTCCAGGAACTGGCCGACAACCGAGATGTGTTGAGCTCCGCGCTGCGTAAGGCGGGATTAGCCGTCCATTCCACGGCGGGCACCTACTTTACCGTGGCGGATCTGCCTGCCGGGGCTGACGGGGTGGAATTTTGCATGGACCTGCCGGAATCCATTGGTGTGGCGGCGATTCCCGTGCAGGCCTTTGTCGATCACCCAGATCAGTGGAGCCGCCAGGTGCGCTTTGCTTTCTGCAAGAAGCCCGAGACGATGCGGCTCGCGGCCGATCGTCTCGCGCAACTTTCTAACTAGCTGCCACGAGCGGGTGCGTCTTCGCTGCCTGGCGGGCAGGGATAATCGCGGCGATCATGCCCACCACCACTGCTCCGACAAGGACGAGGCCGAGTTCTCCCCACGGGATGAGGATCCGGTCCAGGCCTTCGTCGGAAAGCACTTGCATAAAGCCGTAACCCAACCAGAGGCCAACCGCCAAGCCGGAGAGAGCTCCGAAGACTGCGATGGCCATGGATTCCAATCCGATCATGGCGCGGACTTGAGCCCGCTGCATGCCCACGGCGCGCAACATGCCGAACTCACGGCGGCGCTCCGCGATGGAGAGGGCCAGGGTGTTGATAATGCCAAGGACTGCGATGATCACCGACAGCGCCAACAATCCATAAACTACGGCCAGCAGTCCGTTGATCTGTGCTGCGCCCTGGTCCCTGAATTCGTATTTGTCCAGCACCTGCAACACGGCGTAGGGGGCCACAGTGTCTTTTAGGGTAGCTATGCCCTGCTCGGTATTCGTCCCGTCTTTGAAGGTGACATAGACTTGCTGCCTCGTCCACATTTCTTCTTCCGGGAACACCTCTTTGGCCGTCAGCGGGGACACCGCAACCGAAGTGTAGGCATCTCCGTCGTCCCAGGTGGCTAGCACTGGAACCTGAACTGGTTCTGTGTGGGTTGGTGAGACCACCTCGACCGTGTCTCCGACAGACACGCCCATATCCTTCGCAACGCTTGTGCGCAGACCTACTCCATTCTCATGAGGAATGCGACTGATATCTCCGGCGCTAATGTCCATATAGAGGGCAATGCGTGGGTCTTCTTCCATGACAATGGAGACGGAGTTTTGTAGGTCGGAGCTGCCTCCCATTCCGTTGACAGTGACCGGTGCCCAAACCGTAGTCAGAGTGCCTTCCACCTCGTCGAGAGCATTGATGTCATCGACGGCGCCAGCGGGAAATTCCTGGTTGGAAATCGTGCCCGTGCTTACGACGGCATTGGCGCGCAAATTTTCATCAATCGCGCCGAACACAGACTCTTTCATCGACGCACCCAAGATACCTACTGCAGTCACAAGGGTGACACCGATCATCAGTGCAAAGGCCGTCGACGCGGTTCTGCGAGGATTTCGCGACAAGTTGGTTCCGGCAAGTGTAGTCACAACGTTGAGGGAACGAGGCGTGTGCTCAAACATTCCGCGCACCAACCATGCGGACAGCAACCACCAGCCGAGGACGAGGCCAACCGCGCCGGCACCCATGACGATTGCGCTGGTCGAGGTGCTCCAATCCATCGTGATAGCCAGAATCGTAGCAACAGCACCTGCCACAAAGATCGCGGTGCCGACCAGCGTGCGAGCTGCTAGGGGTTGCGGTGCATCCTGATCTCCTGAGCGCATCGCCTCGACGGGACGTACCGAACCTGCGCGCCGCGCCGGTGCCCACGCACCCCAGACCGTTACCAACACGCCGACGAGGAGCGGCAATACTACCGACTGGACATTGACGCCCACTCCGGAAGTTGGGAATCCCAAGGAAGTTTGGTCCAGGACCCACACGATGATGGCCACCAAGCCAATGCCCACAACGATGCCCAAAGCCGAGCCAATCAGGCCGATAATCAAAGCCTCGAGTACGACCGAGGTGGTCAGCTGGCGCCTAGAAAGCCCCAGCGCACGCAGCAACGCGAAATCTTTCGTTCGCTGGGCCACGATCATGGAGAAAGTATTCGAGATAATAAAAGCGCCAACAAGCAATGCGATGAGACCAAATCCCGCAAGGATATACGAGATAAATGACAATGACTGTCGCGTCTCCCGAGAATCATCCTTGGCGGCTTGTTCCCCGGTTTTCACTTCGTACTGAGGATAAATCGCTCGCACGGCTTCGACCACCTGGTCAGGAGTCGATCCCGCTGCTGCTTTCATATTCACTTGGAAAGCGGTATCTCCCACAGAGAAGTCTTGCCAGTACTGTTCGGCGGGAAGTTGCACGCCAGCCCAACCACCGGTATCAAATTCGACTTGGGCAATGCCATCGATAGTGATGGTGTGTCGCCCCGTCCGGTCGACAACTACTACCTTGTCGCCGATTTCCACGCCGTATTCCTCCGCCGTATTCGAGTCAATCAATCCGTGGTTCGGCTGCGTCGGAGGGTTGCCAGATAGTATTTCGCCCGAGGAATCCGAGACGCGTTGCTCCGCCGGGATAAACGGCAGCACCCATGACCCTGCGCCGCCAGATTGGACAGGGGAATCGTCGATAAGCAATGCAATCGGTTGCTGGTCGACCGGCTCAGCAATGGCTACTTCCGGAAGCTTTTGCAGATTCGGGACGACCTCGCTGCGCACAATCTGGGCTTCCATCGTCGAGCTTGCGACGACGTCAACTCCCTCATACCCACCCTCGATGATGTCATCAAAGGCCTTCTGCAGACTTGCCGAAAGCATGAAGCCACCGGCCACGAAACTCGTTCCAAGCACCACTGCCACAATCGACAGAATCAGGCGCATGGTGTTTGATCTAATGTTGCGCCAACTGAGCAATAACAAAATGTTGTTCATAATTAGTCGAACCTCGCCATCACAGCCAGGATCTTTTCAGCTGTAGGAGCGCGCAATTCATCAACAAGCTGGCCATCCGCCAAGAAAATCACTCGATCTGCGTAGCTAGCAGCCTTCGCATCATGCGTCACAATCACAACGGTCTGCCCCAGGCTGTCCACCGACGATCGCAATAAAGACAGCACCTCCGCCGAGGAGTTGGAGTCAAGGTTGCCCGTAGGCTCATCCGCGAAGATAACATCAGGCTTAGCGACGATTGCCCGCGCGCAGGCAACGCGCTGCTGCTGGCCGCCGGAGAGCTCTGCGGGTCGGTGATTGAGCCGGTCCTGAATGGAAAATCTTTTAGTAACTTCGCGCAACCAATCCATGTCGGGCTGTCTGCCGGCGATCCTGTCCGGAAGCGTGATGTTCTCTTCGGCAGTCAGAGTGGGCACGAGGTTGAAGGACTGAAAGATGAAGCCGACGCGATCTCGCCTCAGCGACGTCATCGCTTTGTCATCGAGCTGCGAGAGATCAGTGCCTTTGAGGTAGGTTTCACCAGAGGTAGGGGTGTCCAGGCCAGCCATACAATGCATGAGCGTGGATTTTCCGGAGCCAGATGGGCCCATGATAGCTGTGAATTCGCCTTCGATGAATTCAACGGTAATCCCGTCAAGGGCGTGGACCGAGGTGTTGCCTTCGCCGTAGGTTTTACGGAGATCTTTGGTTCGCACTGCGATATCGAGTGCTTGGATACTGTGTGTGCTCATGTGGGAATCAGCGCCTAGGTAAGAGGAAGGTGAAAAAGCTTTGGACTCACCTTTAATTTTTCCTTGGACCCGGCTGTGAGCGCTACGGGGATCCCACTGATTTATCGTTCAATTATGTGGGCTTGGCTATAGGGGTTTTCCCTGATAATCCTGTTTGTGGGCATGGGTAAAGCCCCGGGTAAAAAACCTTTATGGTTTCTTACCCGGGGCTTTACACGTATGTAGTTATCTATTCTGTTTAAAGGTCGGCGGTAACTTACTCTCCCACATCCTCCCGGATGCAGTACCATCAGCGCGGGCGGGCTTAGCTTCCGGGTTCGGAATGGGACCGGGCGTTTCCCCGCCGCCATCAACCACCGACACACCCTTGGGGTGTACCAGCACTGTCACTAGGCGACTAGCAGACACATGAAGATACATATTCACTTACACAAGACACACCCACCACCACACAATAGTGGTAGCCGTGTGTGCTGTGTCAGACACTGCACAGTGGACGCAAACACCAAACCCTTGGTGCACAAATCATTTTTTCGTTTCGCAAAACACGCTCACCCACAACCACACAGGTTGCAATTTGTTGGGTGTTTGTCGGTCTATTAGTACCAGTCACCTCCACACCTCACAGTGCTTCCAGATCCGGCCTATCAACCCCATAGTCTCTAGGGAACCTCAAAAGAAACCTCATCTCAAAACAGGCTTCCCGCTTAGATGCTTTCAGCGGTTATCCCTCCCGTACGTAGCCAACCAGCCATGCCCCAGGCGGGACAACTGGCACACCAGAGGTACGTCCGTCCCGGTCCTCTCGTACTAGGGACAGCCTTCTTCAAGTTTCAACGCGCGCGGCGGATAGAGACCGAACTGTCTCACGACGTTCTGAACCCAGCTCGCGTGCCGCTTTAATGGGCGAACAGCCCAACCCTTGGGACCTACTCCAGCCCCAGGATGCGACGAGCCGACATCGAGGTGCCAAACCATCCCGTCGATATGGACTCTTGGGGAAGATCAGCCTGTTATCCCCGGGGTACCTTTTATCCGTTGAGCGACACCACATCCACAAGTAGGTGCCGGATCACTAGTCCCGACTTTCGTCCCTGCTCGACCTGTCAGTCTCACAGTCAAGCTCCCTTGTGCACTTACACTCACCACCTGATTGCCAACCAGGCTGAGGGAACCTTTGGGCGCCTCCGTTACTCTTTAGGAGGCAACCGCCCCAGTTAAACTACCCACCAGGCACTGTCCCCAACCCAGATCATGGGCCAAGGTTCAGGTATCCACTACGGTCAGAGTGGTATTTCAACAACGACTCACACACAACTAGCGTTGAATGATCACAGTCTCCCACCTATCCTACACAAACCGCACCGAACACCAATACCAAGCTATAGTGAAGGTCCCGGGGTCTTTTCGTCCTGCCGCGCGAAACGAGCATCTTTACTCGTACTGCAATTTCACCGGGCCTGTGGTTGAGACAGCAGGGAAGTCGTTACGCCATTCGTGCAGGTCGGAACTTACCCGACAAGGAATTTCGCTACCTTAGGATGGTTATAGTTACCACCGCCGTTTACTGGGGCTTAAATTCTCCGCTTCGACCACAAGTGGCCTAACAGGTCCTCTTAACCTTCCAGCACCGGGCAGGCGTCAGTCCGTATACATCAACTTCAACGTCTTCGCACGGACCTGTGTTTTTGATAAACAGTCGCTTCCCTCTATTCTCTGCGACCCCACACAGCTCACGTCGAAAAAACGATCACCATATAGGGTCCCCCTTCTCCCGAAGTTACGGGGGCATTTTGCCGAGTTCCTTAACCACAGTTCACCCGACCGCCTTAGTATTCTCTACCTGACCACCTGTGTCGGTTTCGGGTACGGGCCATATACACACATCGCTAGAGGCTTTTCTCGACAGTACAGGATCACCAACATCACCCAAAAAGGGCTACGCATCACGCCTCACACACAATGAACCCCGCATTTCACAAAGGTTCGTGCCACACGCTTACACCACAATCCAATAAATGGCTCGGCTACCTCACTGCGTCACCCCATCACTGAACTACTACAGATCAGGCCCCACGCACACACAACAACACATGATCCGAAGATCAATCAGTCACAGTGCACGGGTGGTTAGTATCACTGCCTCGCCCTTGGTCGCACATATACGGGTACGGGAATATCAACCCGTTAACCATCGACTACGCCTGTCGGCCTCGCCTTAGGACCCGACTCACCCTGGGAAGACGAACTTGACCCAGGAACCCTTAGTCATTCGGCGGATAAGATTCTCACTTATCACTCGTTACTCATGCCTGCATTCTCACTCGCACACAGTCCACAGCCCCTTACAGTACTGCTTCACCCCATGCACGACGCTCCCCTACCCAACAAACAAAAGTTCATTGCCGCGGCTTCGGCGGTGTACTTGAGCCCCACTACATTGTCGGCGCAGAATCACTCGACCAGTGAGCTATTACGCACTCTTTCAAGGATGGCTGCTTCTAAGCCAACCTCCTGGCTGTCTTCGCGACCCCACATCCTTTTCCACTTAGTACACCCTTAGGGGCCTTAACCGGCGATCTGGGCTGTTTCCCTCTCGACTATGAAGCTTATCCCCCACAGTCTCACTGCCATGCACCACTTAACCGGCATTCGGAGTTTGGCTGACATTGCTAAGATAATAGTCCCGCTCAACCAACCAGTAGCTCTACCTCCGGCAAGCTAACACAACGCTGCACCTAAATGCATTTCGGGGAGAACCAGCTATCACGGAGTTTGATTGGCCTTTCACCCCTACCCACAACTCATCCCCTCAGTTTTCAACCTAAGTGGGTTCGCGCCTCCACAACCTCTTACAGCTGCTTCACACTGGCCATGGGTAGATCACCCCGCTTCGGGTCCAGGACATGCCACTCAAACACACTATTAGTATTCGCTTTCGCTACGACTACCCCACACGGGTTAACCTCGCGACATGCCGCTGACTCGCAGGCTCATTCTTCAAAAGGCACGCCATCAACCACACGAGGGTCTCTGACGGATTGTAGACACACGGTTTCAGGAACTATTTCACTCCCCTCCCGGGGTACTTTTCACCATTCCCTCACGGTACTATCCGCTATCGGTCACACTAAGTATTTAGGCTTACCGGGTGGTCCCGGCAGATTCACAGCAGATTCCACGAGCCCACTGCTACTCGGGAAAACAACAACACATATGATTACGCCTTCATGTACGGGGCTCTCACCCACTCCGGCAGGCCATCCCAGACCACTTCCACTAACACAACCACACACGCACCAAGTCAACAGCCCTGGTAAGTCGCATCCCACAACACCGCACACGCAACCCCTGTCAGGTATCACACGCACACGGTTTAGCCTCATCCACGTTCGCTCGCCGCTACTAGCAGAATCATTAAATTTATTTTCTCTTCCTACGGGTACTGAGATGTTTCACTTCCCCGCGTCACCCCCACACAGACTATGAATTCATCTGCAGGTCGCACCACATAACTAGTACGGGGTTTCCCCATTCGGACATCCTCGGATCAACGCTTAGTTGGCAACTCCCCGAGGCATAACGCAGCCTCACACGTCCTTCATCGGCTTAGCATGCCAAGGCATCCACCATGCGCCCTTAAAAAACACACAACCACACACCCACCCACGAGTAGGCAAGCATGTGGGGCAAACACATTAACTCAACAAAAAACACACACAAAAAAGAATAAAGATGCTCGCGTCCACTATACAGTTCTCACACAACACACCACCACCAACAACACCACAACCAGAACACCCGGCCACAGCGCTATCACGCAGTGATCTTAAAAAGGAAACAACAATGTTGCCCCAGACACCCAACAGTGCACCAACATACTCAAGTCCCACAACAACCCCCCACAAGGAAATCATCGCCGTGTATTGAGAATTCATGTCCCCAGCCATCCCCATCACACACCACTGAGGTATGCGGGTATGTCTCCACCCGGAAATTTAGAAAAAAAACAGCAGTAGAACATCCGCCTACTCAACTATTGTTACCCCACAACTGCGAGGCCAAAAAATATAACTCCTTAGAAAGGAGGTGATCCAGCCGCACCTTCCGGTACGGCTACCTTGTTACGACTTCGTCCCAATCGCCGATCCCACCTTCGACAGCTCCCCCCCACTAAAGGATAGGCCACTGGCTTCGGGTGTTACCAACTTTCATGACGTGACGGGCGGTGTGTACAAGGCCCGGGAACGTATTCACCGCAGCATTGCTGATCTGCGATTACTAGCGACTCCGACTTCATGGGGTCGAGTTGCAGACCCCAATCCGAACTAAGGCCGGCTTTAAGCGATTAGCACCACCTCACGATGTAGCAACGCGCTGTACCGACCATTGTAGCATGTGTGAAGCCCTGGACATAAGGGGCATGATGATTTGACGTCATCCCCACCTTCCTCCGAGTTAACCCCGGCAGTCTCTCATGAGTCCCCACCATCACGTGCTGGCAACATAAGACAAGGGTTGCGCTCGTTGCGGGACTTAACCCAACATCTCACGACACGAGCTGACGACAACCATGCACCACCTGTACACCAACCACAAGGGAAACCGTATCTCTACGGCGATCTGGTGTATGTCAAGCCCAGGTAAGGTTCTTCGCGTTGCATCGAATTAATCCACATGCTCCGCCGCTTGTGCGGGCCCCCGTCAATTCCTTTGAGTTTTAGCCTTGCGGCCGTACTCCCCAGGCGGGGCGCTTAATGCGTTAGCTACGGCACAGGAAACGTGGAAGTCCCCTACACCTAGCGCCCACCGTTTACAGCATGGACTACCAGGGTATCTAATCCTGTTCGCTACCCATGCTTTCGCTCCTCAGCGTCAGTAACTGCCCAGAGACCTGCCTTCGCCATCGGTGTTCCTCCTGATATCTGCGCATTCCACCGCTACACCAGGAATTCCAGTCTCCCCTACAGCACTCAAGTTATGCCCGTATCGCCTGCACCCCCGGAGTTAAGCCCCGGACTTCCACAGACGACGCGACAAACCACCTACGAGCTCTTTACGCCCAGTAATTCCGGACAACGCTCGCACCCTACGTATTACCGCGGCTGCTGGCACGTAGTTAGCCGGTGCTTCTTCTACAGGTACCGTCACTTACGCTTCGTCCCTATCGAAAGGAGTTTACAACCCGAAGGCCGTCATCCCCCACGCGGCGTCGCTGCATCAGGCTTCCGCCCATTGTGCAATATTCCCCACTGCTGCCTCCCGTAGGAGTCTGGGCCGTATCTCAGTCCCAATGTGGCCGTACACCCTCTCAGGCCGGCTACCCGTCGACGCCTTGGTAGGCCATTACCCCACCAACAAGCTGATAGGCCGCGAGCTCATCTCATACCGCAAAAGCTTTCCACCACCATCACCAAACAGTGGTCCTATCCGGTATTAGACCCAGTTTCCCAAGCTTATCCCGAAGTACAAGGCAGATCACCCACGTGTTACTCACCCGTTCGCCACTCGAGTACCCCGCAAGCGGGGCCTTTCCGTTCGACTTGCATGTGTTAAGCACGCCGCCAGCGTTCATCCTGAGCCAGGATCAAACTCTCCACAAAAACAATTTCAGCCAAATAAATCAACCAAAAAAGCTAGAAAAATCTAGGCCGTGAAAAGCCCAAACCCAACCAAAAACAAACAATCCAGCGCAAAAACAAAAATTTTGACGCGATTGTCCAAAAAAAGAATTACAAAACAAAAAACAACCAACCCCACTCCGACGAGGAAAAAAGGGCCGATCAACGTAAACAAAAACAAAAGTTTGTTCACAAATGTCCGAATATCAATCCGCACACCCAATTATTTCGCACCGAAAATAAAACCACACCACCACCACGGAAGTAGCAGCACGACCGGCACACACCCACCACAACACCACCACCCACAAAGAGCAGCACCATTACATGGCAGGGAAACAACCAAGCACACAAACCAACACACAAACAAAAGTACATTGGCACACTATCGAGTTCTCACACAACATCAGCACACTAACTCACCCGAAACCACACAGAATCGAACTCACTAGCAGCAAAGATTGAACTTACCCGCTTTATCAGATCTTTGTCAAATCTGCAGGTATTTAGTTCGTATCGCCTTGATGTTTACCTTGCGGCAACCTCTCGTTGGCGACTTGAAGAACTATATCCATAAACTTGCGTAGGCAACAAATCGCCTAGTTAACCGTGGTTTTATGCACTATGTTTGGCACCAGTCTGACCATGACCACCATCGCTATAAGTTCAACCAGAGTTTGCGTCACCACAACTACCGCAGGCTCAATACTCGTAGAGGGAAGAACTAAGGCGATTGGAAGTACAACCAGAGAATAGCGCGTTACTCCCGAGAACACCACAGCGATGGATTCTCCGGCAGGGAGCTTTGCTGTTCGAGTAGCCACGTGCCCAACTGCGATCATGACAACGACGAAAGCTACATAAACCAGGATTACCCGCAATAGGCTCTCGATGTTTTCAGTGACCCCTCGGGAATAGGCCGAGACCACGACGAACAGTGTGATGACCATGATGGGCACCATGGACTCGTCGGCAAGCGATGCGATCTTGTCTACTCGTTGCAGAATTGCTGCTAGGACAAGCGGTACCACGATGAGCAGGAGAAACGCTCGCAGGAACGGTGCAATATCGAGCTCGACTCCCCCGCCGCTAATAAGCGGGACCAAAACGGGGAGCGCAAACATTTGGACGAGCAGAAGAATTGGCGTGGCAGCCAGGAGTTTTTCGCGGTCGCCGCCGGCGAGCGTGCAGAACACGATGACGTAATCGACGCACGGTGCGAGCAGTATGAGTGCTGCTGGAACTAGGAGTTCGGGTGCATTGGCGATCGGCCGGGTAATCAACCAGACCACCATGGGCACAGCGATGAAGTTGACTGCGAGGAGCGTGACTAGGAACTTGGGCGGAATGGACATCCGAGAAAGCGGTACCGCCATGAAGGTGACCAAAATGAGCAAGGCGAGCATTGGCTCTACTGCTACTTCGAGTGCAGGTCCTGTAAAGACTAGCCCGCAAATAATTGCCGCGAGGTAGAGGCCGACCTGCCAACGTTCAAGGAAGGCGCTCATTGCCTAGTGGTAATCGGCGATTGGGCCGTTTGGTCCCTCGATAACCTGTACCTTCGTGTTGAAGATGTCCGTCAAGAGGTCATCTTTCATAATTTCCGCGGGAGTACCGAAGGCGTAGATTTGGCCGTTCTTCACTGCACAAATGTAGTCGCCATAGCGGGCCGCGAAATTGATGTCGTGCAAGACGATGATAATCGTTCGCCCGAATTGGTGAGCTGCGTCTTTGAGGTGCTTCATCATCTGGACGGAGTGTTCCATGTCCAGGTTGTTCAGCGGCTCGTCGAGAAGCACATACTCAGTCTCTTGGCACAACACCATTGCTACGTAGGCGCGCTGACGCTGACCACCGGAAAGCTGATCAAGATAGCGATCTTCGAGGTCAGTCAATTGGAAGAAGTCGATGTACTTGGAAATGATCTTTTCGTCTTCTGCGTTGAGACGTCCCTGTGAATATGGGAAGCGACCAAAGCCAACCAACTGACGCACAGTCAGCTTGGTCACGAAGTGGTTTTCCTGGCGGAGAATGGAAATGATCTTCGCCAAGTCCTTCGACTTCGTCTTCGAAATGTCGTGCTGGGCGACCTTCACCTCGCCGGCGTCCATGCTCAAAAGACGGCCCATCATGGTAAGAAGAGTCGACTTACCCGCACCGTTCGGCCCCACTAGAGCGGTAATACCGCCGGAGGGGATTTCAAGGTTGACAGGTCCGATGGCAACGTCGGAGTTGTACTCCTTACGGACGTTAGTCAGAGTAATCACAGTCGGCCCTTTCTCAGAACGACGTACAGGAAGACGAGGCCACCCACCAATTCGATGATGATTGTAACAACGCCTTGTGCATAGAAAATGTGGTTCATGATGAAGTACGCACCGGCGAGAACCACAAACCCGATGAGTGCAGCCATCGGGAAGATGAAACGGTGGTCATAGGTATCGGCGAATTGGTATGCAAGAGTTGCCACCAAGAAGCCAAGGAAGGTCATCGGGCCGACCAGTGCGGTAGAGACCGCCATGAGCACACTGACCAAGATCAGCGTGTACACGGTGTTGAAACGATAGTTCACGCCCAGGTTGACAGCCGCGTCTTGGCCCAACGACACGACATTGAGTTTGCGTGAATTTAAGTACAGGCCGACGACAGCGATAATCACCAGCGGAACGGCAACTGGGTAGTAAGCCGAATCCGCGTTGTTGACAGAGCCAAACATGCGGGCCGACAACACATCGAATTCACTCGGAGTAAGCATGCGCTGCATAAAGGTAGACACGCTGCCCAGTCCACTGCCGATGACAATGCCGATCAGCAACATGGCATGCAGGTTGCTATTCTTCCCCGTCAGCAGCCAGGTGTACAGAATCAGCGAGAACCCGACCATGAGCACAACTTGGAAAATGAACATTTCCATATTGCGCGCGTTCAGCAGGCCGCTTGCTCCGAAGAAGAAGACCGTTGCTGTGTGAATGACCAGGTAAAGCGATTCAAAGCCCATGATCGAGGGCGTAATGATGCGGTTATTCGTCACGGTTTGGAAAGCCACCGTGGCAAACGCCTGGCAGATAGCCACGATGGCCATGGCGATCACACTGTCGGCGCGCCGCTGTGCGATCAGCCAGAAGCCTCGGGTGCCAATTTCCATGGGGTTATCCCACGCGAGCAAACCAAAAGTAAACAGTGCTGCGGCAACAACTAGGCCGATGAGAATGAACCAGTATTTTCTGGCGGACTTTGCCGACTGAAATGGCCCAACTTCTCTTTTCGCACCCTCTGCAACGCTAGTGGTGTCAACGTTTTCAATTTCAGAAATATACTTAGCCACGACGCGTCTGCCTCACAATCAAGACGATGAATACGATCGCGCCAACGATTCCCAAGATGACCGAGACTGGCATCTCAAACGGAGCAATGATCACGCGGCCAATAATGTCACAGACTGCAACGATGGCAATGCCCAGGAGGCAAACCCACGGGAGGTTGCTCCGCAGATCGTCTCCCCTAATCATCGAGACAATATTCGGGACGATTAGCCCCAAGAAGGGCAAAGAACCGACGGCGACGGTGACCACACCGGTAGCAATTGCCACCAGCCCGGTACCAATTAAGATCACTCGGTTGTAGTTCACGCCAACGTTTGTGGCCACTTCCTCGCCCAAACCGGCAACAGTCAGGCGGTCAGCGTAGATGAAAATCAGCACTGCGACGATGGCGACGATCCACAGCACTTCATATTGCCCGCGAACGACATCGGTAAAGGAGCCAGCAAACCAGACGCCGAGCTGTTGCAGCATATTGGTCTGGAGGGCAAAGAATGTCGAAACTGAGCCAATCACTGCGCCCAGCATGATGCCGATAATTGGGACGATCATGCTGGATTTCAGTGTGACTCGGCGCAGGAAGAGGAAAAATACCATGGTGCCAATAAACGCAAAGAGAACCGCACTGGACATTTTGGTCAGCATGGAGGCGCCAGGAACAAAATACATCACGAACAAGAGGCCAAGGCCTGCCCATTCTGTGGTGCCAGTGGTTGTCGGTTCTACAAAGCGGTTTTGGGTGAGCAGCTGCATCACCAAGCCGGACATCGCCATGGCAGCGCCTGCCAAAGCGAGGGCAATGGTACGAGGTACTCGGGTTGTTGCGAACATTTCGGCGCCATCGGCGGCACCAAAGATGTCATATTGTCCAACGAAAAGAGACAGGACAAGCAGAGCAGCGACAGCAAGGGTTGCCACTATCAACTTCCAGTCTAAGAGACGGGATTTGGTGCGTGGCCTTTCCCTATTAGTTGCTGTTTGTTGCATTGTTACTTTTGTGCCTCGAAAGCGTCGGCGATATCGTTGAAGATCTCGGTGTATGTGATGATTGACTCATTAGTGTATGTGTCGTTAGGTGCATAACGCACATTGCCCTTCTGAATGGCAGTGACATTCTTCAGCGCCTGGGATTCATCGATGACAGTTTGTGCTGGTGCCGCGTCTGCCTGGATTGCTGCATCGCGGTCAAGGACAAAGATCCAATCTGGGTTGGACTGGGCAATTGCCTCAACAGAAATGTCGTCTCCCTCGTGGTTGCTCGATGCATCTGCCACCTCAAGTGCAGGCTTCAAACCAAGCACCTCAAAGACTGGGCCGTAGACGCGACCAATGTTTGGCGCGATGTAGCCGATGGTGCCACCGGAGACGTTAACCGCCATGACGGTATCGGTGCCGTTGTATGCATTGCGAGCACGCTCAATAGAAGCGTTGAAGTCCTGGACCAGCTTGTCTGCTTCAGCTTCCTTGTCGAAAATCTTGCCCAGACCTTCGACCTCGCGGATCAATTCCTGATCGAAAGGCTGGCCGTCACGGGGCTCGAAGTCCACGATTGGGGTATCAGGGTTGAGCTTTTGAATTTCGCTCTGGAAGGAATCGAAGCGCTGACCGTTGACAATCAGATCCGGCTCAGCGGCCGTGAGCAGCTCCAGGTTTGGCTCGCGGTGATTGCCAATGTTGAGGATATCCGGATTCGTCTTGTACCCGATGGTGGTAGGCATCAGGTCAACGGGAGCTGCAACTAGGTCGATCCCCCACTGGTCCAGCACCTCGAAAGTGCGGTTGTCCAGCGAAGCAGGCTTTTGCGGTGGGCTCGGCACGGTTTCAACACCGTTGTTGTCTTCCACCTGGATCGTCGTTACTTCGCTTGTCGACGATGCGCCGGCCGCATTATCAGCAGGCGCGGAGGAAGTAGAGCACGAAGCAAGGACCATGCCCGCACCAGCAACCAATGCGACCAGTGCTGTGCGAGAGAGTCGGCGAATTGCCATAGATTCAACCCTTTCAAGATTATGTTAGGTAAGGCTTACCTAAAAGAACATAGCTTGCGAACCTAGGTTAGCCAAGCCTTATCTAAAACATTCTTATCAGAATAATGAATAACCGCTGGAAAATGAACAAAAAGCAAAAAAAATTAGGGGTACCCCCAGGTACCCCTAATTAGCGAACAGTAGTGTTTCTTAATTACTTCTTGTTCTTCTTTGCCTTCTTTCCCTTAGGCAGAGCCATCAAAGCAACACCAATTGCAACGAGCCAAGAGTCCTTCGCTAGGACAGTGCCATCCGAGGATGGACGAACGCCATCATCTTCAGTATTTGCTTCGTTGCCGAAGTACAGGGTCAACAGGCCAGTACCGAAAGCGGTCAGGCCGGCGCCTGCAAGGCGGTTTGATACGAATGGGGTGAGAAGCGCTGCACCAAGAGTAGTTTCAGCAGCGCCGAGGATCTTGCCGAACTTGTCTGCTGGAAGCTTGTTTAGTGCGCTAATGCCGGTGGCCGCGAACTGCTGCATGCCTGCGGAAGCCTCAGGTGGAGTCTGCAGCTTGCCGATGCCGCTGTTAAGAATGAAAGCGCCAGGGATTGCGCGCAGGGCGATAGAAGATGCTGCGAGGGACATAGAAAACCTTTCGTTGAACTTTTGATTATCGGGGACCACTGTAACAGAAACTCCGGAAATATGACACGTCACCATTTCCTATATGTTCACACACTTATTATGGTGCAAGCATTACCTTGATGGCGCTTCTTTCATCCATTGCCCGGTAACCTGCAGCTGCTTCCTCGAGTGGCAGTGTCTGGGTAAACACATTTCCAGGCTCAAATCCGCCAGCATAGATGCGATCGACTAGATCAGGCAGGTACCTGCGAACAGGGGCCGGCCCGCCGTGCAGGTGAATAAGAGAAGCAAACAGTTGCTCGCCTGTGATTTCCACGCCGTGCGAGATACCTAAGAATCCCACCTTTCCCCCACGCCTGGTCGAAGCAATGGCTTGCTGCATCGCCTCATTGGTTCCCACGGCCTCGACAGCGCTATGTGCGCCGTAGCCGTTCGTCATCTCGATTACCTGGGACACGAAATCGTCGCCACGCTGCTCAAGCACGTCTGTCGCACCGAAGGAGCGCGCAAGTTCCTGGCGATCAGCGTGACGCGAGGAGATAATAATCCGCTCAGCGCCGAGCTCGCGGGAGGCAAGAACTGCAGATAGGCCAACGGCACCGTCGCCGATGATGGCCACGGTTTTACCCGGCCCCACTCCTGCCGAATCTGCTCCGAACCAACCTGTACCCAGCACGTCGGATGCAGCGAGCAGGTGGCGCAGCTGATCGTCGGTAGGTACAGCGGGCAGCTTCACTAGGGTTCCGTCCGCCCACGGGATCCGGGAAAACTCGGCTTGAGTACCTACGCCTCCGAGCATTTCGCGATTAATACAGCCGGAGAAATCTCCAGCCTGACAGATTTCGCAGACTCCACAGCTAGCCACGAAGGACCCTACGACCCAATCCCCTGGCTGCACGGTGGACACATCAGAGCCGATTTCGGTGACTACGCCTACGTACTCATGCCCCATGCGAGAACCAGGTTCAATGAAGGTCTCGCCTCGGTAGCGCCACAGGTCGGAGCCACAAACACATGCTGCCTTGACCTCGATGACCGCATCTGTCGGATGCTCAATCGAATCCGCCGCAACTTCTTCTACACGAATATCCCCAGGACCGTGAATGATAACCGCTCGCATGCCACTTTCCTCCATGAGATTTTCAAGCCATTTACGAGCGCCGAGTGTACACCCGGCCATTCCACCCTGCACCCCCGCACGGTTTGACGATATGATGAATCCATCATGCCAATCAACGATCAAACTAGGCCAATTTATGAGCTCAAAGCCGGCCTTTTCAAAGCTCTGTCCCACCCCATCCGAATCCGCATCCTCGAGCTCCTCTCCGACGGCGAGGAGCATTCCGTCGCCGAGCTGCAGGCGGCCATGGAACTCGAGGCCTCGCACCTCTCGCAGCACCTTGCAGTGATTCGTCGCTACCAGCTCGTCGTGTCCGAGCGCCGTGGCAGTCACGTCTTCTATCAAATCGCTTACCCCCAAGTCAGCGAGTTTCTCCACGTAGCACGCGAGTTGCTCGAGCAGATTTTGCATGACAACGCGTCTCAACGAGACATTGCCTCCGCACAGAAAGACCCCACCCTATGAGCAAACGCAGTTCACTTCTTCCCCAACGATCCGATTACGCGGGCATTCGGCAAACCTGGCGCAGTGACTTAGTAGCCGGTACTACTGTCGGCATTGTCGCGCTTCCGCTCGCCTTGGGCTTCGGAATCTCCTCGGGTGCCGGCGCTGAAGCCGGACTGATCACCGCAATTATTGCTGGTGTGATCGCGGCGGTCTTTGGTGGTTCCAACGTCCAGGTGTCCGGTCCGACGGGTGCCATGGTTGTTGTTTTGGCTCCGATCGTTGCCTCCCACGGAACATCGGCGATTGTCATCGTCTCGCTCATGGGCGGATTGATTGTCCTCCTCGCCGGCATACTTCGACTTGGTCGCGTGGTTTCGCTGATCCCCTGGCCCGTGATTGAAGGCTTTACGGTGGGCATCGGCGTGATTATTTTCCTCCAGCAGATCCCGTCGCTGACCGGGCCGAACGGAAACGAAACTGGCCACACAAATGTCATTCTTGCAGCCGTGGGCAGCCTGGCCAACGCAGATGTGAATTACCTGTTGTGGGCAATCGCCGCAGTGATTGTCGTGGCTCTGTGCATGGTGGGCTTGCCACGACTGCACCACGCTATTCCTGGCTCGCTCATCGCGGTCATCGTCGTAACCGTGCTGGCACTACTTATTGATAATCCACTCGCCACCATCGGTGCGCTGCCAAACACGCTTCCAGCGCCAAGCATCCCTCCAATGGATCTCGAGCTCGTTTCTTCCCTGATTGGTCCTGCTATTGCAGTCGCAGCTCTAGCTGCCATCGAGTCTCTGCTCTCAGCCCGTGTTGCGGCGTCGATGGCTGATACTGGCCCTTATGACCCCGACCGCGAACTCGTCGGTCAAGGCCTGGCATCAATCGGATCGGGTCTTTTCGGTGGTATGCCTGCCACCGGCGCGATCGCACGCACTGCCGTGAATGTGCGCAGTGGTGGTCGCACCCGACTCTCTGCTATCTTCCACTCGGTGGTGCTGCTGATTATTGTGCTGCTCTTTTCGCAGCCAGTTAGCTTCATCCCACTGGCAGCCCTCTCGGGCGTGCTTATGGTCACCGCCGTCCGCATGATCAACGTCTCTGTGGGCAAATCAATTCTGCGCTCCACCCGCGCCGATGCACTCGCATACATTGTCACCATTGTTGTCACCATCTCCGTCGACCTCATCGTCGCGGTGATCATCGGTCTAGTCATCGCTGGTATTTTCGCGATCCGCAACTTCGCATCTGCGGTGCGCGTTTATCGGCAAGATCTACCGGGTGAGCCCCAAGAGGGCGACGAACGCATCGCGCTGATTAACATCGATGGGCCATTGTTCTTTGCCAGTGCCGATCGTGTGATGGAAGAAGTAGTTGGCACCGAGAATGTTTCGGTTGTTATTCTCAGGCTTTCCCAGCTAGATACCGTGGACGCAACCGGCGCCCAGACTCTCTCCGAGATCGTCCGCCGACTTGAAGCCCGCGGAATCACAGTTCTAATTAAGGGCCTGCGCGAGCACCACGAGAAACTCTTCTATCAAGTCGGTGTCATCACAGCACTCCGCCACAAGAACCATTTGTTCAGCGACCTAGATGCAGCGGTCGAACACGCGAGAAGCCATGTGCAACGCGAAGAGAATCAGGTTTAGTTAACAGGAATCCACTTCGCCGCTTCCCTGCCCGAGCCCGAGCCACTCTCGGTACACACCCATTCACGGGGATTTTCCCCGCGTGAACCCCGAGATCTGGCACGGTCGCCGACAAGCCCAGTGACCCCGTTTGGATTTTGCGAAGTCAACAGAATTGTCCGTGAGCCGCGATAATCATTCCGCGTGAATCCCCGAGTTGTTGCCACGCTTGCTGCCGACTCGGGGACTTCCACATTTCGGTGCTCCACCACATGAATCGGATTACTGTCATAGGAATCGAAGCTGTGCTCGACCGTATCTGTGTAGCGCATGTCGTAAGCTCGCACAGTCGTTCGTCGCGAAGCTTCTCCTGACAAGAAAAATGGCACACGCGCTTGCATTTCGATGCCCCGAAGAAGGAGCTCGCTGCCACCACGAAGGGTGACGGCGTAATCGAAGTCGCTGGAAATTCTCCCGCCTTCGAGCTCAGTTACGTAAGAGTTCGAGTCATTCGGGTCGATGAAATCCACAACCACCGCGCGTGCTTCTGGCGATCTGGGCCACTTGGTCACATCCCAGGTACAATTCACGAAACGCAGCCGGGAATCCATCCGGGCAAGGTCTTCGCGATTAAAGGAAACGGACATGGCGCCCTTGATCCCTTCCTCCGAGTCGTACTCCGTGGTGAACTCGCAGTTTTCAAAATATACGTCGACGGGATTCCAAATTGAGTTGTAGTAATCCTTGGTCAGCGTGTGAATCATACAGTCGCGAAAGTTGATACTCGCGCCCCCGGTTTTCAGCAAACCCCCGTAAATGTGCAGCCCAGACATCATGGTCGAGTTTGAAACGTGCAGGATCGCCCCGTCTTCGCCTGTGAATTGAAAGGACATCTTGGCAGGCGAGATCTCATGCCATTGAGTAATCGACACATCCGTGCGCCAGCTTCCCCCGTAACCGACGGTGTCCACCTCAATATCGAGATGGGCACCGCGGACGTCTCCACCACCGGTATATCCGTGCACCACAACCCGCGAGTTGCCGCCGGTCAGTGTCAGGCCACCACGAAAACAATCAAAGGCAGTCAGATTACGGACTACGGCATCTACATTCGCCACAATGTGAACACCGTCCGAAACGCTTCCGAGGACAATCGCGTCTTCAATCACCACTCGCTCCCGGCCAGGTCTCGCGCCATTGGTATGGAAAAATACTAACGACGATTGCTCCTGCTCGTAGTCGTCGTACGGACCTTGGTTGCGCAGGTTTCCATCAATGGTCAAGCCCCTGATCACAATAGGCCTCAAGGAATCGGTATCGCCCCTGTATTGTTTCCCCTCGTTGGAAATCATCCTGTTCCAATTCGGGGTATTCTTCGGCCGGCGCAGACGCGCCCCGTATCCGTCGAGGACAATTCCAGCGCCAACACTCACGTGGGAAATCAGGTAGGTAGCGCCCGCCTTGAAATGCACGATTCCTCCGCCCGCGGCTTCCGCAGCGTTGATGGCAGCTTGCACGGCTCGGGCATCGTCGGTTCTACCGTCAGCCTTAGCACCATAGGCCTCTGGCACGAACACCAAATCGACGCTTCCTTTTTCCACCGCGGATATCGGCGGGGCGCTGAAAGACGCTGTCTCCACTACTGATTCCAACGAGGCTGTGGGAGCGGGGGGAACGAGGATCCGGATCGGCTCGCTTTCTTCCCCGTCGATAACGAGACGGATGTCGGCGTATCCTTGCATGCAATCAAATGAGACCATGCCATCGTTGACAGGGACTCTGGAAATTTCCTCAGAGACTACCCATCCATCGACAGTGCGAACCCGTGGGGTGTGTATGAGCAGCTCGGATACCCGCTCGGGCACGGGGGTTAGGGGGGCCAATGGCCCAGATACGCGGGTCATGGTGGTCTCTCCTCGAGGCCAATATTCGGCAGAAGTATTGTCGAATTAGTTAGGCTTATCTTAGCCTTGATCAGGTCCTAAAACAGTAGTTCTGCCCAAGTTAATTAGTCGCCCAATTTTCTCTTAACTAGGTTACTGTGTGCCCTTTCGTGCCCAATTCGTGCCCAATGAGTGACTATCAATGTCTATCCCTGTCCACTCTAGTCTATGGTCTTTCCGCAGGTGATGTGGCATAAATGAAGAAAACCCCCAGGTCATCACGACCTGGGGGTTTATCTTTTTGTGGAGCTGCCGGGAATTGAACCCGGGTCCTTCGTTACCGTGCCAGGGCTTCTCCGTGCGCAGTTCGCGCGGAATCTCTGCTCGGCCCTCTAACTCAGGCAAACATGGTCAGATGATGGGCCCAGTTAGTGAAAAATGTCCCAACTTAACGCACTAACACGCTAAGCAAGTAAGCCTCTGAAGTCGATGCCAGGGTCCGTATGCGAGGCTCACACGGTCTGACAGACACGCGTCGCTGAATTAGGCAGCGAGGGCGTAGTCACGCTGAGAATTCTTCTCTGCGCTTATTGTTTGCTGCGACGCTCACGGTGGTCTCCAGCCTGCACCGGCACGCTTCCCCTGGCTAAGTCAACAAAGTCGAAACCAAATCAACCCCATTGCCTGTGACGGGATATATGCACATCTTCACAGGAAAGCTAACCTTACGCGCCTCTGCCCTATTTAGCAAGACCCGAGGGGCGCACGGAAACCTCGTCCACGGAAGCATCCCACCCAGCGTCGACCGCCAGGCGCACCGCCCGAGCAATAGACACCGGCGCAACATAACGCGAGCCGTCGTACTCCGATGCGGCTACGCCCATGTCCTGCTGCAGCTTGAACTGCATGTCGGTATCCACGCGCCCAGGGTGCACAGAGGTGACACGAATCTTGCCCAGCTCTTCGGCACGCAGCGCGTCGGTAAACGCCCGTAGCGCGAACTTCGTGCCCGAATACAGCGCGTTCTTCGCCCCGGAATGATAGCCAGACCCGGAATTGATGGCCACGACCAGGCCAGTGGATCGTCGTAAAGCGGGCAAAAGCAGACGCGTGAGCTCGGCCACGGCGAAGAGGTTGAGGTCGAAGGCGCTGCGCCAGTCGCTTATCGACGATTCCTCGACCCTCTTATGGGGCGCAACACCAGCAGCGTGAACAAGAACATCGAGCTGATCAATGCCCTGGACTGCTGCGGCAAGTGCCTGCGGGTCCGTCAGGTCGACCTCGAAAGGCTCAGCAGACGGCAGCGCACTGACCACGGCAGAGGCGTCGCGGGTGGCACCGACAAGGACGTGGTGATCTTTGCCCAGTTCCTCGGCGATCGCGCGCCCGATTCCACGGGAGGCGCCAGTAACAAGTGCAGTTTTCATTTCTTGAGCCAATTCTCTAGCCACCCCTTGAGCACGACTGCTTGATTATTCTCGTGGTCTTTTGCTGCGTAGAGCAAGGATACGTCGCCCGCTGCAGCGAGCTCCTGCAACGTGGACAGATCTTCGTTGTCAGAGGCTGCTTTCTCGTCGAGTTCGGCGGTATAGCGGCGGGAGAACTCGTCGAAAAGCGAAACGTCGTGATTGAACCATTTCCGCAGCTCCGGCGAGGGTGCTACATCTTTGAGCCAAGTTGCGTCAAGGTCCTGCTTTGCAATGCCGCGGGGCCAAAGCCTATCTACAAGAACGTGTTCGCCCGGGGCCTCAGCACGGCCGGCGAGCATGTCGTGGACCTTAACTGCGTAAATCATGCCTTAATACCCTTGAACTTTCTGCCCAGGTCACGGGCGATCTCGCGGTCCTCGGTGCGGCGCTTGATAGCTTCGCGCTTATCGTGCGATTGCTTACCTTGAGCAAGGCCAAGCTCAACCTTTACTCGCCCGTCTTTCAGATAGAGCGAAAGCGGGATGAGCGTGCGGCTGCCGTCGCGGACCTTGCCCTCAAGCGTATCGATTTCGCTGCGGTGCAGCAGCAATTTACGAGTTCTGCGTGGCGAGTGATTGGTCCATGAACCCATAGAGTATTCGGGAATGTGGAGATTACGCAGCCACACTTCACCATTATCGATGGTGGCAAACGCCTCGACCAGCGAGGCTTTGCCCTCGCGCAACGACTTAATCTCCGTGCCGACAAGGGCGATGCCGCACTCGTAGGTCTCTAGAATATGAAAGTCATGGCGAGCTTTCCGGTTCGTCGCGATGACGGACCGGTCCTGATTTTTCTTCTTCTTTGCCATAATCCATTCAAGTCTACCTGCACGCTTCCCTGCGTTTACTTACGCACGTACAGGCGCAGCGTTGCCCAGGCAACTAGCCCAGCAATTAGCACGCCGACCAACGAGACAATTGGCATCGTTGTCCACACTGCAGAATCCGGTAGCTTGGCCACCAGCTGCGAGGAGTAGACATCCGCAAACATCGGATCGACGATCTGCGTCTTGCCTGCCCACACTCCCAGGGTGGCCAAAACGCCGCCGATAAGAACGGAGATCATCGCCTCGATCACGAACGGAGCCTCGGTGAACCAACGTGAGGCACCCACCATGCGCATAATTTCGGTTTCATCGCGCCGGTGGTAGGCAGCAAGCTGGACCATGTTTCCGATTAGGAAGATCGCAGCTATGGCCTGAATGCCAGCAACAACGAAGGCCGCGTTGCGCAGCGAGTCTAAGTTGTCAGCGGTGGCGCGCACGCCTTCGGCCTGGTCAACAATCAGCGAGACCTGCGGCATGTCCTTGACCTGATCAAGCGGCTCGGTGTTCGTCGGATCGACTAGGCGCACGTGCAGCGCCGCTGGCAACGCATCCGGAGAAGTCTCTTGGACCAAGATCGGGTCGGTGTCCTTGAACAGTTCGACGAAACGCTCATAGGACTGCTCGCTGCTGCGGTAGATCACTGACTCCACGCCGGGATCGTGCTGCAAAGTGTCTCGCACCTCCACACACGCCGCCGAGGAACAGTCCGGATCGTTTGCCGAGATTTCGTCGTTTAGCTCAACCATGACTTCAACTCGGTCGAGGTACATGGTCTTGGTTTCGCTGGTGACCTGCGAAATCAAAATGCCCGCGCCGACGAGCGCCAGGGAGATGCCGGTAGTGATGATCAGGGCGATCGTCATGGTGAAGTTGCGCCCGAGCCCGCGGAATGCTTCGCGGAAGATATATCTAAGATTCATATTTTGCTTCCCTAGTTACTTCCCTAGTTGCTTACGGTGCCATAGACGCCATGTTCATCGTCGCGGACCAGCTTGCCGTAGCTCAGCTCAATGACGCGTTTGCGCATATCGTTGACCGCACGCGAGTTGTGCGTGGACATCACCACAGTTGTGCCCGTGCGATTGATGCGCGAAAGCAACGACATGATGTCGTCCGCGGTGGAGGGGTCGAGGTTGCCGGTCGGCTCGTCGGCAAGCAACAAGCGTGGCTTATCGACGAAGGCCCGCGCGATTGCGACGCGCTGCTGCTCACCTCCGGAGAGCTCGTTCGGCATGCGCTGCGCTTTGGCATCCAGGCCGACGAGTTCGAGGGCCTCTGGAACCAGCTTCTTGATGCGGTTCTTCGGCTTGCCAATCACCTCAAGGGCGAACGCTACGTTGTCGTAGACATTGAGCTTAGGCAACAGGCGGAAATCCTGAAACACATACCCAATGCGCCGACGAAGTTCGTTGATCTGGCGCCCCTTGAGGGTGTTTACGTGCAGATCGTCGAAGTAGATATCGCCCGAGGTGAGGTTCTCCTCGCGGATCATCAGCTGCAAGAACGTCGATTTGCCCGAGCCTGACGGTCCGATGACAAAGACGAACTCGCCTTTATCTATCTTGAACGAGACATTGTCTAGAGCTGGCCTTGTCGAGGTTGAATACGACTTGGTGACATTGGAAAAAGTGATCACGAGCCCTACCCTAATCTGTTGGGGTGGGGCAAGTGAAACTTATTTATGCACTTTCTGAATTCTGTTCGGACATTCTCCAGCGAATGCCAGCTTCGAGGAATCCATCGATGTCACCATCGAGGACCTTCTGCGGGTCATTGACCTCGTAGTTCGTGCGCAAATCCTTCACCATTTGATAAGGATGCAGCACGTAGGAGCGCATTTGGTTGCCCCAGGAAGCATTACCGCCAGCGCCGAGCGCGTCCATTTCGGCCTTCTCCTCCTGACGCTTGCGCTCGAGCAGCTTCGACTGCAACACTGCCATCGCCGAGGCCTTGTTTTGGATCTGGGACTTCTCGTTCTGGCAGCTCACCACGATATTCGTGGGCAAGTGGGTGATGCGCACCGCCGAGTCGGTGGTGTTCACGCTCTGCCCGCCCGGTCCCGAGGAACGGAAGACATCGACGCGGATCTCGGAATCCGGGATATCAATACTGTCTGTTTTCTCCACCACCGGCAGGACCTCTACCTCGGCAAAGGAGGTCTGGCGGCGGCCCTGATTATCAAACGGAGAGATGCGCACGAGGCGATGCGCGCCTTGTTCTACCGAGAGCTGGCCATACATGTAGTCGCCGTGCACAACGAAGGTGGCCGACTTGATACCTGCCTCTTCTGCATAGGAGATGTCATAGACATCCACCTTGTGCCCGTGCTTCTCAGCCCAGCGCGTGTACATGCGCATAAGCATCTCGGCCCAGTCCGCCGCGTCGATGCCGCCGGCACCGGAGCGAATATTGATCAAGGCCTCACGCTCGTCGTATTCACCGGAGAGCATGGTGGTGACCTCAAGAGAATCAATCGCAGCCTGCAAGCTTGCCAGCTCTTCGTCGGCGACAGAGGTGTCCCCCTCTTCCTCGGCGAGTTCGTACATGACCGGCAAATCGTCGAGACGCGAGCGCAGGTCGGTCACCTTGCGTAACTTTGCCTGCACGCTGGACAACTCCGTGGTCACATCTTGTGCATGATCGGGATCGTCCCACAAGGAAGGGTCGGCGGCCTGCTGCTCTAATTCGCGCACACGCAAAGCCAGCTCGTCCAGATCCACGACCTTCTCAATCGTGGTCAGCGTAGTATCTAAATGCTCGATGATCGAGGAGGTTTCAGGCTGCATAGCGCTAGATTCTACCTTCCGTACACTTAGATGACCCATAATGGTGGTCATGCACGAATCGACTTTGGAATTCATTGACTCCCACCGCACCGCAGACGACATGACTCTCGCCCGCGATCTGGTCCGCTACGCGGGCACCCTCGCCTTAGAGATGCGCACTGCCGGGGTGTCCACGGATTTCAAAACGTCGGTCTCCGATGTGGTCACTGACGCAGACCGCGCGGCCGAGGACTTCGTGGTTAATGCTCTTACTGAGCTCCGCCCCACCGATGGCATCGTCGGCGAGGAAGGCGCGTCAGTTACCTCGCGCTCGGGGCGCGTGTGGGTGGTTGATCCCGTCGACGGCACCTATAACTTCGCCTCCGGCTCCGATTATTTTTGCTCGGCGCTCGCACTGATCGAGGGAGATACCGCGGACCCTGACGAATTGATTCTCGGTGCCGTTAACCGCCCAGCCATGGACACCACGTGGCTGGGTACACCTCAGGGCTCGACGAAAAACGGCATCGCCCTGCCTCCGCTGCACGAAATAGGGTTGGACCAGGTCAGCCTAGCCTCCTACCTGCATCCGCAGTCCATGAAGATCGATGGGATCCGCGAGGCTTGGCTGCGTGCGGCCAATGGTGCTGCGACGATCCGAATGTTTGGTGCCGGTTCGATCGATTTGGCCACTGTTGCCTCCGGCGGGCTCGGCGGGTGGATCCAGCATTCGGTAGCAGATTGGGATTGGCTGCCGGGCAAGATTCTCATCGAGGGAGTCGGCGGCGTGGGCGAAAAAATCGACGCCGGCGGCACCACCTGGAGTGTGGCCGGTAACAAACAAGTTGTCGGAGAGATCTCGGCGGCGCTGCAAAGTAGCTAAGATTTCCAACATGAGTAATTACGCAGATGACCTAGCTCTCGCGCTCGAACTGGCCGAATTGGCTGATTCGATCACCTTGGAACGCTTCGAAGCCGCCGATCTCGAAGTCAGCTCCAAGCCCGACATGACTCCCGTCTCCGACGCCGACTTGGCCGTCGAGGAAAGCCTCCGCTCCAAGCTGCTAGATGCACGCCCGAACGATGCGGTGCTGGGAGAGGAGTTTGGCGGCGACCCAGTCTTCGAAGGTCGCCAGTGGGTCATCGATCCGATCGACGGCACTAAGAATTTCGTGCGCGGCGTGCCAGTGTGGGCAACGCTGATTTCGCTTCTCGACGATGGCGTGCCCGTCGTCGGCGTCATCTCTGCACCAGCGCTGTCGCGCCGTTGGTATGCCTCTGCCGAGGCAGGCGCGTGGCGCACCTTCAACGGCCAGGCGCTCAAGCGCCTCTCGGTATCTGGTGTTTCAAGTTTGGAAGACGCGTCACTGTCCTTCTCTTCCCTGTCCGGCTGGGACGAGCACCAGGGCGAAGGCGCGCGCGATAAGTTCCTCGCACTAACTGACAAGTGCTGGCGCCTGCGTGGCTACGGAGACTTCTTCTCCTACTGCCTAGTGGCCGAAGGCGCTGTAGATATCGCCACCGAGCCTGAGGTCTCGCTGTGGGACTTGGCTGCGCTGGACATTCTTGTCCGCGAAGCTGGTGGCACGTTTACTTCCGTGGCTGGTCAGGCCGGCCCGCACGGTGGCAGCGCCGTTGCTACCAACGGACTGCTGCACGCCGACGTGCTGGGGGCGCTGAGCTAGTTTTCGGGCAGCACTAGGCCACGGCCCGGCGCGCCGGAAGCGTTGATGTCGTTGAGCACTGCATCCATACGTACCGATGCGGTTGGGGTGTGCAACACACCCTGCCAAGGGCTCTGGCAGGAAACATTTAGAGGTACCGGCATGATTCCACCGTTGACCATGCCGACCACGCGGCCACCCAGGTAGAGCGGCGCACCGGAATCTCCAGTCATAGAGCAGACCTGGTTGACCTGCTTGATCTGATCAACTGTGAGTGTCATGCCACAGGTTTCATTGGTGGCCACGCCGGTCTTGCACACAATCTCGCCTGGTTGGGCTGTTCCACCAATGCTGGTTGCGTGGACATTGTTGTAGTTACTGGTGATCTCAGCGTTCGAGCCGAGCTCTACTACTGCGTAATCTAGGTTCGGGTTGGCGTGCACGATGGTGCCCGACGGACCGACCTCCCACGAGTCTGCCGAGGTCACGGCATCGCCGACCTGGCCACAGTGAGCGGCGGTGATTCCGATTTTACGCCCATCAGCATCGGTGCCGGTCACAGTCATGGTGCACAACGAGCCGTCACCAACATAGATTGGCGTGCCCGGGCCGTACAGGGAGTTTCCGCGCGCCATGGCTTCGTCGGATTCGGCCGGGATGTGTGGAGCATCAAAGGTTGATCCCGGCACACGGTTGACCACGTAGTCTTCGAACGGCTTCTGCGCCAAAGTCTTGGACACAATGTCGTCGCGGACCCAGTAGTTCGGGCCCGAGACGTCACGCTGAGCAAGTGGAGCAGGCTGGTCAACGGAACCCAGTGGCTCCGGGTTCGTTGCCGGTACATCGACCGATTCTGCGTAAGCCTGAGGAACCACGGACTCGTCGATAAGCGACTGTACACTCTGCGGAATAAACTGATTGACCGCCGCATCGATTGCGTCAGTCAGAGCCGGGTCGACTGACTGAATGGCGATGCCGTAGTTGGCGGCTTCAGTGCGCACTTGGTCGACGACTGCGGCTGAATCAAGCGGGGCAATCTCCACGCTTTCTTGCGCACCAGCTTGCGGTGCCAGCAGCAAGGTTGCAGCTGCGAAGCCTGTGGGTACTACGTATTTCCAAAAATGGCGAGGCTTCATGAGGCACGTGTTCACTTTCTACCAACTAAAACCGAGGAAAAATTGAGGGACTTTCATGTGCTCCGAAAGCACCCTCATAGTGTGGCACCACCAACTCCGCGTTGCGGTTTAACGCGCAGATTGTGGCCGAATTGTTGCATTCTAATGGGCTGTAACGAACTATCCTTCGTAAATCGGTAGCATGGCCCCATGGGCGACAAAAACTTTCCGCAACGGATCAACACCGCGCGCAAGAACCTGTACAAAAAGGTAGTTAAAAATACGATGAGCTCACCGGCTGGGGTTCGTCGCACCATGAATATTTGGGGCCCGAACCTGCTCAGCGGTACCAGGTGGACGCACGTTTCCGACGACTATTCCTACGGTCGTGTCGAGCTTAAGTTGCGCCCGTGGAACCGCAACCTGCACGGGGTGGCTTACGGCGGGACCTTGTATGCCATGGGCGATGCCATTGTGGGCGTGCTAACTGAGCGACGCCTTGGCAACCGCTACGAGGCGTGGACGCGCGTCGGCTCGTTTCAGTATCTCTCCCCTGGTCGCCAGGGCTGTTATCTAGAGGTCAATCTCGACGATTACTTAATCAATTGGATTAAGAAAACCATCGAGGAAGACGGATACTGCAATGTGCCGATCACGCTCACGGTATATAACCGTGACGGCAATGTCGTCGGAATTAGCCAGCAAGACCTGCACGTTCGGCCTCGCGGTGGTGGCGAGCGCGCTGCGCAACCCAAGCAGGCGCTTTTCCCCCGAGGCCCGGTATTGGAATCCTTGGCTACAGCACTTGTGTGGCACGAGTTCCGCGAGCGCCCTGAGATTTTGACCCGGCTGATGAGCGAGCAGCGCCGCATTGCCGATCCGCGTGACCAAATGCGCCATGTGGTGAAAGTCTGCTTGGAAAACGGATCGACCAAGGAAGATATCCTGGATTTCGGAGTGCCGGAGAAGTTCTTTCACCCGCCGAAGACTCACCCCGAGAATCAAGGCAAGAACCCGGGCAAGAATCAAGCCGATCAGAAATACGAATCATAATTCTGTACATAGTGACCTGTGACACTATAGAGTGTCGCTCATGGTACAGACCACACAGTTCCCACACTTGATCGAACCCCTTGATCTTGGATTTACTACCCTTAAAAACCGGGTCATCATGGGATCGATGCACACGGGCCTTGAAGACAACCTGGATCACATCGACGATCTAGCAGCCTTTTTCGCAGCCCGCGCCTCGGCAGGTTTGATCATTACCGGAGGATACGCACCCTCCCCCGAGGGCATCATCGCCGCCCCCGGCAGCATGCTCACCACTCCGGAGCAGGCAAAAATCCACGAAACGGTCACCTCGGCGGTGCATCAAGCTGGCGGAAAAATCGCGCTACAAATTCTTCACACCGGCCGCTACGCCAATGCGCCCGGCAGCAAAGCACCCTCAGCGATTCAATCCCCCATTACCCGTTTCGCCCCGACAGCATTTAGCACCGAGGAAATCCGCGACACCATTTACAACTACGCCAACTCAGCCCGCCAGGCCGCAGATGCTGGCTACGACGGCGTGGAAATCATGGGCTCCGAAGGCTACCTAATCAACCAATTTCTGGCACCCGCAACCAATAAGCGTGACGACGAGTGGGGCAGCTCCCCAGAAGACCGCCGCCGATTCGCCCTCGAAGTAGTCCGCTCAGTTCGCGCTGCTGTGGGCGACGAATTCATCATCACGTTCCGCCAATCCATGATCGACCTTGTCGAAGGCGGGCAGACCCCCGAAGAAATAGTCACGCTTGCCCAAGAACTCGAAGAGGCCGGGGTAAACATCATCAACACGGGCATCGGTTGGCACGAATCACGCGTGCCGACGATTGTCACCTCCGTACCGCGGGCCGCTTTCGCCGATTGCACGGCTGAGGTTCACAAGGCAGTCACCATTCCTGTCGCGGTATCCAACCGGATCAACGACACGGCAACCGCAGAAGAACTACTGGCTGGGGGCACCGCCGATTTGGTGTCCATGGCGCGCCCCTTTCTCGCAGACCCCAACCTCGTAGACAAGATCGAAGCCGGAACGCCCGAGGCTATCAACACCTGCATCGGATGCAACCAGGCGTGCCTGGATCAAATCTTCGTGGGAAAACGCGCATCCTGCCTGGTCAATCCCCGTGCCTGCCGCGAACGCGAGCTTATACTTCTGCCGTCTCCGGTGCGCACAAAGGTCGCAGTGGTGGGTGCCGGTCCCGCAGGCCTAGCCGCTGCCGCCTCGGCCGCCGAGCGCGGATTCGCCGTCACCCTTTTCGAGCGCAACGCCCACATCGGCGGCCAATTCTCCCTAGCCAAGGAGATCCCCGGCAAGGAAGAATTCCGCGAAACCCTGCGCTACTTCCAGCACCAGATTGATACCCGTGGCATTTACCTGCGCCTTAACCACGAAGCCACCGAGGCCGACCTCGCACGCTTCGACGAGGTGCTTATCGCCACCGGAGTCACCCCACGCATCCCCGACATCCCAGGCATCAATCACCCCTCTGTAATCACCTACGCGCAGCTCCTTTCTGGTGAGCGCACAGCCGGCCAGCGCGTTGCCGTGCTTGGTGCGGGAGGAATCGGCGTGGACGTGTCGGAATACCTGGCCACGGAATCGTCGCCAAGCCTCAACCGTGATGCGTGGCGCGCGGAATGGGGCGTGGATCCGCACGCTCCCGGCGGCCTGACGCGCCCTGCACCGGAACCCTCGCCACGCGAGATTCATCTGCTGCAACGCAAGGAATCCAAGATCGGCCAGGGCCTGGGCAAGACGTCCGGTTGGGTGCATCGCGCTGCGCTGCGCGCGAAGGGCGTTCGGCAGTGGACCGGGGTGAGCTACGAGCGTATCGACGACTCCGGGCTCACCGTCTCAGTCGGCGGCGAGGTGCACACGATTGAGGTGGATACGATTGTGATTTGTACAGGTCAGGAGTCTGTGCGCGAGCTTCACGACGAGCGTTTCCACTTGATTGGCGGCGCTGATGTGGCAGCTGAGCTGGATGCAAATCGGGCGATTCGTCAGGCGACGGAGGTTGTTGCGGGGCTTGGGGTAGCAAATCGAGAGTTTGCGGGACTTGCTAGGCCCTGATTAAAAAATCCATTGCCTCCTCCGCTAGAAAAGTGTAGCCTGTGATACAGCTCATACGAATAGCGATTCATATCACACTGAGGAGGCGTCTTGATCTATTCAAGCCCGTACCCGAAACTCTCCATTCCAGAAACCGACATCTTCAGTCTGGTATTTGGGGATCTCACTGCCGAAGATGCCGCACAGCCTGCCATCACCGAGTTGTCCACCGGCGAGTCCGTGACCTACGGCGAGCTCAAGCTATTAGCCGAATCTGTTGCCGGCGGCTTGGCCGAACGCGGCATCGGTCCCGGCAGCATGGTGACTCTTCAGGTGCCTAACTCCATCAATTTCGTAGTTGGCTTGCTGGGTATCCTGCGCGCGGGAGCAACCGTGAATCCAGTCGGTGCCCTGCTCAACCAGGCCGATGTCAAGCACATCACCCAGTCGGCGGGCACGGACTTCTTCATCGGGCTGACCAACGTGGAAAGCTTCCCACAGCTGTTCTCCATGGAGATTGCAACGCTGGCGCATCAGAACCTCCCGGCTCCGAAGCTGGACATTTCCCCAGACGCAGTGGCTGCCTTACCTTTCTCCTCAGGTACCACCGGCCTACCCAAGGGCGTGCAGCTGACGCACCGCAACCTCGTGGCCAACATGGTGCAGATCGAGTACATGTTTGGGCTAAACCACGTCGGCCCCTACACCCACACGCTGGCAGCGCTGCCCTTTTCGCACATCTACGGCCTCACCGTGCTGCTGCTATCGCCGCTGATGCAGCGCCACCACATTTACACGATGCCAAAGTTCGACATGAAGCTCTTCCTCAGCGCACATGCAAAACACGAGATCCAGCTCACCTTCATCGCGCCTCCGATGGCCATTGCCATGGCGAAGCAGCCAGACATCAAGCCAGAATGGTTCGCGGCTTCGGAGTTGATGATCAGCAGCGCGGCCCCTATCGATGCGCCGATCATGCGCGCCGTGGAAGATCGCCTAGCTACCAAGGTCATCCAGGGCTGGGGCATGACCGAGGCCGCGCCACTTGTTGCCGTCAACGTGCACGGAAAAGCCGACCACGCGGCGGTGGGACGCCCTGCCCCAAATACCGAGCTGCGCCTCGTCAACATTGACACCCTCGAAGACGTCGACTGCGGCCAGACCGGCGAGGTGCTCGCCCGCGGCCCGCAGGTCATGCTCGGCTACCTCAACAATGACGAAGCCACCGCTGAAACCATCATCGAAGGTGGTTGGCTGCGCACGGGTGATATGGCGCGTGTCGACGATGACGGGGCACTGCGCATCGTCGATCGCGCGAAGGAAGTTATCAAATACAAGGGCTACCAGGTCGCCCCGGCCGAACTTGAAGCACTCCTCTTGCGCCACCAAGACATCCTGGATGCCGGCGTAGTCGGCGCAATGCGCGATGGCCTGGAGATTCCACGTGCGTTCGTCGTCAAGCGAAATGGCTCTGACCTCAATGAAGAGGAGCTGCTGGATTGGGTGGCAGATCGCATCACTCCGTATAAGAAGATCCGCGCGGTGGACTTTATCGATGCGATTCCGAAGAATTCCACCGGCAAGATCTTACGTCGTGAACTGCGTGACATTCCACTGTCCGTCAGCCAGCCCGTCTAATACTCAAACTCTTAAAAGGAGCACTTTCATGTCGTACACCAGCCGCTTCCCTAACATTGATATCCCTGAAGTAGACGTATTCACCCGCATTTTCGGTAACCTCACACCAGAACAAGAAGCACTACCTGCGGTAACTGAGCTCAACACTGACGCAACGATCACCTACGGCGAGCTGCGCAATCGCGCGCTCTCCGTCGCTGGTGCCCTTGCGCAGCGCGGCATAGGCAAGGGCGACGTGGTTGCTTTGCAGATCCCGAACTCGATCAACTACGTCACCGCTCTGCTGGGTATCGCACGTTCCGGTGCGACAGTCTCGCCGCTTGGTGCTCTGCTCAACCGTGCCGATTTGGAAAAGCTGCTCCACCTCTCCGCAGCGAAGCTCTACATTGGCACTCAAGACGTTGAGGAACTTGACCAAATCTGGAGTGGTGAGATCCCACCGATCGCCACCAAGGGCTTGCCTGCGCCTAGCGTGGCCGTCTCCCCAGATGATCTCTTCGCCATTCCATTCTCGTCCGGCACCACCGGCCTGCCGAAGGGCGTGATGCTTACCCACAGCAATATCGTTTCCAACATTGAGCAGACCGCGTTCATGATCCGCGAAAACGGCATCACCGAGCCCACCAACTTCCTCTGCCCGCTGCCGTTTACCCATATTTACGGCATGACCTCGCTGCTTCTGACTCAATTGGCTCAAAACCACCACGTGTTCACCCTGCCGAAGTTTGACCTGGACACTTTCATTGAGGCTCATCCGAAGCACAAGATCGAGTTCACCTTCATCGCCCCTCCAATGGCCGTGGCGCTGGCGAAGCACCCGGCGGTGAAACCGGAAGACTTCACCGCATCCCGCGTCATGCTCTCCGGTGCTGCCCCGCTGGACAATGAGCTGGCCAAGACCGTGGAGAAGAAACTCGGTATCAACATGTTGCAGGGCTACGGCATGACCGAGACCTCGCCGGTGACCCACGTGGGCCTTGGTGGGATTGCTGAGCCCGGATCGATCGGCTTTGCGGTGCCCAACACCGAGTTCAAGCTGCTGGAGCTCGACAGCGAAAACGAAGTTCCCGAAGGTGAAAACGGCGAGCTTGTCATTCGTGGCCCGCAGGTCACTCACGGCTACCTGAACAATGAGGAAGCTACCCGCCAAACGTTGATCGGCGATGGGTGGTTGCGCACCGGCGACGTCGCCCGCGTGGCCGAGGATGGCACCGTCTACATCGTGGACCGTGCCAAGGAAGTGATCAAGTACAAGGGCTACCAGGTCGCACCAGCAGAGCTCGAGGCCCTGCTGCTTACTCACCCAGACATCAATGATGCCGGAGTAGTCGGCGTTGACCGCGATGGCTTGGAGATTCCACGTGCGTTCGTCGTTAAGCGTGATGGCTCTGACCTGACCGCCGAGGACGTCATGGAATGGGTCGCCGAGCGCGTCACCCCGTACAAGAAGGTGCGTGTCGTGGACTTCATCGAAACGATTCCGAAGAACCCGACCGGCAAGATTTTGCGCCGTGAGCTGCGCGAGGTCCCGTTGGCTAGCTGAGAAAAAGTGCCCTTCCGCGTGGAAGGGCACTTTGCTTTACGACGATTGAACCTTGGCTGGTGTGATTAGTTGGTGTGATCCGACAAGTCAGCCACGAGGCGACCTGTGACGGTGCCCGCCTCGACCTGCTTGAGGCCTTCGCCGATCTCATCGAACTTAATCGTGGAGATCACTGCGTTGACCTTGCCCTCAGCAACAAGCTTCAGGTAACCCTCGAGGTCTTCGTTGGAACCGCCTGCCGAGCCACGCAGAGTGACTTCGTTTTGGATAAATGCTGGCGTGGAAATAGTGGTTTCGTTCCTACCCACGCCAACCAGCACAATGCGACCACCTGGGCGCACGGCGGCAACCGCGTCGGAGGTGGTGGTGCCGAAGCCTGCGAAGTCGAAGGCCGCATCGAAGCCGCGACCAGCAAACTTCGTAATGTCGGTGGCAACCTCCTTGGCGCCCAGTTCAAGCGCCTTGGCGTGGACCTCTTCGCGAGGCTCCACTGCCCACACGTTTGCACCCAAGCCGAGTGCTACCTGCAGGCCGTTAAAGCCCAGGCCACCCAGGCCGATAATGACGATGTTGTCGCCAGCCTTGACCTCGCCTGCGGTGTTAATTGCGTGGTAAGGGGTCATGCCAGCATCGGTTGCGGCTGCTGCTGCGGTAAAAGGAACCTCGTCAGGCACAGGCACAACGAGTGGTTCTGGCGCCACACATACGCGAGCGTAACCACCAGGAATTCCCATGCCAGGGCCGTCGGCGCCCATATGGAATGCCACGCGGTCGCCTTCCTTAAACTTGGTCACACCCTCGCCGACGGCGCTAACAATGCCGGCAACCTCGTGGCCGAGGGTTTGTGGAACGCTGCCTAGCAGTGGCTCAGGAATAACGCCTTCAAGAATGCCCACGTCACTGTGGCACAGGCCAGCAGCTTGAACGGTGATTGCTACCTCGCCTGGGCCTGCGGTTGGCTCTTCGATTTCGTTAAGTGTCAGTGGCTTGCCTGCACCGACGTATTGCCATGCGCGCATGTTCTTTGCCTCCATAGGTTTTAAGAATTCTTTGGTGTTGTAGAAACCGTCTTGTACTACCATTTCGATTTCATTAACCACGCTAGTCTTTCGTCCAGTAAAACGCTACAAAAAAGTTTCACTACATAACTTGCGGCAGGAACTGGTTGCGATCGTGTTCCCATGGAAGATTGCAAAACAAATGCCCCTTCCGCTTTGTCTACGGAAGGGGCAACGCCCTGGTTTTACTCTGCTTTTTGGTTGCGGGCACCCAAGTTGGAGTCAATGCGCAACAGGCCCGAGCCGTCCTCGCCGACCAGCTTGATCTGTTCGATAATTTCGGAGACGGTGTCTTCTTCCTCGATCTGCTCGCTGAGGAACCAGTTCACCAGGGAACGGCTGTCAAGATCGCCGACCTCATCGGCCACGCGCGCCAGGTTGCGGATCATTTCCGAAACCTGTTGCTCATGTTCCAATGCGTAATTAAAAGCATCAAGCGGGGACTTTACAGCCATGTCGGGCAGCTCAATGGTGCCCAGTCGTACATCCCCACCGCGGGCGAGGATGTGATCGGCGATCTTCTTGGCATGCACGCGCTCTTCCTCAGCCTGGGCGTACATCCACGCGCTCATTCCGGGAAAGCTCAGGCGATCCAGGTCATATGCAAATTGGGTGTAAATCAGCGAAGCCTGGTGTTCGGCGGGGTCAAGTCCGCGGGAGTGGTGTTTCTGCCTTTCGATAAAACAAGCAGCGTGACGACCTCAGGGACCGGCACGAGCTCGATGCTGGCGCGGGCTCATGCAACCTCCTGAGTGGATTCCCTGGCGTCGATCACAGAGCTGGCCATCATCGCCTTCGTCTGCTCCAGGCTCGTCAACGACATGTAGCGCTTCTGCTGGATCCAATCATCGTGCTGCTCCGCCAACACGGCACCGACGAGGCGGACGACGGCGTCGCGGTTGGGGAAGATCCCGACGACATCGGTGCGCCGGCGGATCTCCCGGTTCAACCGCTCGGTCGGGTTGTTCGACCACACCTTCGTCCACACGGCCTTCGGCGCGTTCGTGAACGCCAGCAGCTCATCGAGGGACTCCTCGAGGTAGTCCGCGACATGGGGGAACTTCTGCTCACAGAAGCCCACCACCTCCCGTGCCTGATCCCACACAGCCTGGGCGTCGGGTTGCTGAAAGATCGTCTGGAACATCGCCGACAATGTCGGCCACTGCGTCTTGGGCACAAGGCCGGAGAGGTTCTTCGAAAAATGCGTCCGGCACCGCTGCCAGGACGCGTTGGGCAGGACGTCGCTGATGGCGTGCTGGATGCCCAGGTGCGCGTCGCTGGTGACCAGGTACACCTGATCCAGGCCCCGGGCCTTGAGGTCGCGGAAGAACCCGGTCCAGGAGGCCACAGACTCGGATGTGGCGACCTGCATACCGAGTAACTCGCGGTAGCCTTCGGCATTGACGCCGGTGGCCAGCAGGACGGAGGTTTTGACCACGCGGCCGCCTTCACGGACCTTCATCGTCAGCGCGTCGCATGAAACATACAGGTAGGGTCCGGTATCCAGGGGCCGGGTCCGGAAGTCCTCGACCATGACGTCGAGGTCTTTGGCCATCTCTGACACCTGTGATTTCGACAGGTTGTTGATCCCCAAGCTGGCGACCAGGTCGTTCATCCTGCGGGTGGAGACACCTTTGAGGTAGCAGGTGGCGATCACGGTGGTCAGGGCCCGTTCGGCCCGGGTGCGTCGTTCCAGCAGCCAGTCGGGGAAGAACGAACCGGTACGCAGCTTGGGCACGGCGACGTCGATGGTGCCAACCCGGGTGTCGAGGTCGCGGTGGCGGTAGCCGTTGCGGACGTTGGTGCGGGACTCGGATGTGGTGGCGTATTCGGCGCCGCAGATCTGGTCGGCCTGGGTGGACAGGATCTGGTTGATGAAGCCCTGGAGCATCTGTCTCATCAGGTCCGGGGAGGCTTGAGACAGCAGGTCGTCGAGATAGGTGGTGGGGTCGATAGAATGGGGGCCAGCGGCCATCGTGGTGTCCCTTTCGAGGAGATGTAGGAGTTGATTCGAAAGGTACTGCGGTGGTCGCCTCGTGCATTCATGAGGGTTGTCACCGGCAGTTACAGATACACCACGCTAACGGACGCAACCGTTCGGCGGTGACTTGAGTGTTCATGGTTTCGAGTAATTTGTCTGGAATATTCATGCCACAATTCTAGACTCTTTGACTCAACCCCGTTGAGACGGAAACTTCCACCAGGATGGAGACTTCGTCTCCAAGATTTCCGATGTGCTGGATCGTTGATCCTCGGAGCAATTAGGACTCTTCTTCTACAACCTTTTTAATGTTGGCAAGCGTCTCCGGGATACCAGTCTCAGCGGCAACGCGGCGCTTCTCTACTTCGACCGGAGCCTGCTCCCCGAACCTTTCTTTGAAGAACTCCTGACCAAATGGCGTAAACTCCCACGATTCGGTGAGCTTTGTACCGCCCTCGGCTTCCTCCATCTCGTATGACCAGTTCGTGTTTCCTCCAGAAACCTTCCATCCGAACTTAACACCAGGCTCTGCCGCCGTTACCTCGGAACGGGTTTCCCACGTGCGCTCGGAGTTGACGTTGCGCCCGGTGAAGAACGCCCCGAGCTGCGCGCTATCGCCCTCGTCCCACCAGCACTCTTTGCACACCGGCGACCATTCGCCAGTGCGAGTTACGTCTGAAACTGTGGAATAGACCTGCTGTGGAGTCGCTGAAATAAGAATGGAATCCGAATATGTCAGAGAAGTTGTCATGGAACAAGATTACGCCTTAATCGAGCGAGCACTGCTCGGGACTTTGTTTATGCCTCTTCGTACAAATAGGTCAACGTGCTGATTAACTCTGTTAACGCCCGTGGAGGATTGTCTCGCCACCAGGTCAGCGACACGGGAATGGAAGGTCCGTCGGAAATGGGGCGATAGGCTACTTCGGGATGCGAGCTGTAATACGCAGTCGCCTCCGAACTCGTTCCTACTCCCTGACCAGTGGCAATCATGTTGAGCCAATCATCCTGGTCTAAACACTCGATGGTGCGCGGTTGGACCTCAGAGTCGTTCCACAAGTTGGCCGAAGTAACGCCCGTGCGAATGTCGATGATTACGATACGTTCCGCAACCTCCTTCATTGTGAGTTTTCTCCGCCGTGCCCATTGCCTATCGGCTGCCGAAAAAGCTACAACCCGATTCTCGTGTCCTACAACCGCAGATTCGAATCGCGGATCTTCAATCGGTCGACGCGTGATCGCAACATCACTTTTACCCTCGAGCAGGCCAGCAGTTGGAGAGTTATACCTGATCAGATGCAGTTGTTGTTCACTGTGCTTCTTCATCCACAAATCATGCAAGCGGAGTGTGCGCTGGCCAAGCGCAGACCATGCGAAGCCCAATCTCAACGGTGGAGCATCTTCATGAACCTCTTCTGTGAAACGATTCACTTCCGCCATTAAACGCCGCGCAGCAGGCAAAATTCTTTCCCCCATTGGCGTCAATTCACACCCCCTGGGCAAGCGACGCAGCAAAGGGGCTCCAACTTTTTCTTCAAGTTTTGCGACTGTCCGCGAGACCGCTGCCTGCGAGACCGCCAACCGAGGAGCCGCATCGGTGAAGGAACCCGACTCCACAACCTCGATGAAGAAGCGGATTTCTCGCACATTCCAATCCATACGCAAAGTGTATAGCAGGAGTATATTGTGCATTTCCTGGCCTGCTCACCGGAATTTATGTTGAGTGCATGGAAAATAACAGCAGTTCCCCGTCAAGCTCTGGTAGCGGCAGTAGGCGCCGGCACGCGGAGGGAATCTCCCTCATGCTCGCAAGCTCCGGTTCCAATCAGTTCGGTGCCTCGCTCGGAGCAATGGCATTCCCCGTAATTGGCCCAGTTGGCGTGGTTGCCATTCGCCAGTACATAACCGCCTTGGTTCTGGTGCCTACCGTTCGACCAAAATTGCGCGGGCTTACTCGCAAACAATGGCTACCAATTCTTGGGCTGGTGTGCGTGTACTCAGTGATGAATCTGAGTTTGTATTTAGCCATTGATCGCATTGGTTTAGCGTTAGCAGTGACGCTAGAATTCTTAGGCCCGCTCGCTGTGGCTATCGGCGAGTCTCGCAGGCCACTCGATTTTCTGAGTGCTTTTGTCGTTGCGATTGGGGTGCTAGTCCTTGTTAATCCTGGACCATCATCGGATCTTATTGGTATCGGATTAGCTTTGATCGCCGCCGTTGCCTGGGGGTGCTACATCTTTCTCAATCGCGCGGTTGGTCGATCACTTCCTGGGCTACAAGGAACTGCTACTGCCAGCATCTTTACGGCTTTGCTGTGGCTGCCGATCGGACTTGTGTGGTTCTGGTACCATCCACCCACGCCAACGGCTTTACTCCTTGCGGCAGGCTGCGGAGTGTTGTCCTCGGTTGTGCCTTATGTGGCGGATCTCCTCGCCCTGCGTCGCGTTCCAGCACGGATTTTTGGCACTTTCACCAGCATCAATCCGGTGTGGGCCGCGCTAGCCGGCTGGCTGGTTCTTGGTCAGGCGCTTAATTGGCATGAGGTTATCGGGATCGCGCTGATCGTCGCTGGAAACACGATTGTGTCCTTGCAAAAGAGCCATTGACCTGAACTAATGTGCCGTTACCACTCAATTTTGAGCATCTCCGCGCTCCGCTCCCAATGCTTATCGACGACAGCCTGATCATAGGCACTGCGGTCAGTGTGCCCGACTCGCTTTGGCGCGTAATAATACTGTCCTGATTCCCAGTCACGACCCGCAATGCCATTGATAAAGTACTTCAACCTGGCACCACCGGCAGCCGGCGAGATCAAGAATCGTCGCAACGCACTGTGATAAACACGCTGGAAGTAGCTGGTCGTATCGGCCGCGAAGTTGGTTGCTACATTACCCGGATGAAACGCCACTGTAGTCAGACCACGTTGGTTGAATCGTTCGTGCAATCCTTCGGTAAACAGGATGTTCGCCAATTTTGCATTGCCATAAGCACGGTTCGGGGTGTAGCTATTCCACGTGTTCAGGTCGTTGAGATCCAGCTTGCTAAATAGCCTCGCCCCAATGCTGCTGGTGTTGACCACACTTGCCCGACTTTCGATCAAAAGATCCATCAACGAATGCGTTAACAAATAAGGTGCCAAGTGATTGACCTGGAAAGTCAGCTCAAACCCATCCCGCGTGACGGTTGGACCTGAAAACATGCCTCCAGCATTGTTAGCCAAAACATCAATGCGATCACAGGTTGTGTTGAGCTCGGAGGCTAGGTTTCGCACTTGGTCAAGATCTGCGAAATCAGCCGTATAGAACTCAGCCCCGACTTCCGAAGCCACAGCCTTCGTCTTTTCTGGATTTCGGCCCACCAAAATTAGACGTTGTTCTCCAGTCACCAACTGCCTCGCAGCTTCAGCGCCGATGCCATCGCTGGCGCCGGTGATAACTACTGTTCTCATCTTGACCCTCCCGTGGTATTCCCAATGCGCACGATCGACAATACTCAGAAAGGGGTGCTCGGGGCGTAGTTGTACGGCGAATCCAGGCTGAAAAAGACTCATCCAACGGATTCACTGTATGCGTCGCAAGAAACATGGTGGCATCAACTCTCTGTAAACCAGGATCGGTTTGACGCACTCGTCGTAAAGCGAATCGACAAGGACTATGCTCACTACACATTGCCCTAAGTTGACCTTCAAGTCGAAGGCGAAATTTTTTAGTACTACATGCAATGGAGAACGACGTGGAATCCGTGGTAACCCTCTTAGACAATATGACCGGTGACTACGTGCGCACGATCAAGAAGAACAACACTGCTGAAGCCGAAGCAATATTTATCGCGGCATCCCGCGAGCTCACAAGCCTGGGCATTCGCTCCGATTTGGCTGTCGTGTTTACTCCCGACAGCAATCACTGGGAATCGCAACGCATTAGTACTGCTAAGGGACGACCCCCTGCCCTGCCCAACAAGGAATCCTCATCACAGTACGAGGCCGAAGTCTACGAATGGCTTCAGCACATTGACGACGAGGCCCGTGCTGAAACCAGAGACGTAATCCTCCAAGCAATCGCCTCCCGGTTGCTTCCACGTGTAGACCTGCCGGCTGCGCCCCAGGTAAAAATGAACCAGGCCAAACCTTCGTGGTTTCGGTCCTTCCCAGGAATCCGCTCCGATATTTATTCGACAACGAGTGAGGAATTCACCGGCAGCCTATTCATCTACTTGGACAACGCAGGAGGATACGGAAACTATCGCCTCGCTTTTAGCAATGCACTTTCGAGCGGTAAATACTCCGAGTTTGTCCCGGGCATCATCCGCGAGCCATTGCCTATCGACGAAATCAACACCATCTTGCGGCGCCTGAAATTCGATGAAACCGGAAAACTGCGGCTTGCGAGTTTTGTTTAGGGCAGCGACTGGGCCCTTGGTGATTACGCGATAGGCTGCTCAGTGGTTGGAGAAATCCCAAATTTCCATTTTAGCCAGTACAGCGATGGCGGCTTGCTCATGGGCGGTTGATCATCTGCCACTTCTGATGCGTACCGGTTGAACGGGCCTAACAAAACACGCATTAATCCGGTGCCATACTGTACCTTGAGTGGTCACATGCCCTGATTGAGTTCTCGGCTTTCCGCGTCGGCCCGATCGGTGGCCGCGAGTTAAGTAATCCGGGCGCGGCCCTCAACATTGCCAGAGAGAAATCTTTGCCGAATTAGCAAATAGGTACCTAGTCGGCCGGATCTTCCCAACTTTTTCCTTCTTGATCCCGCAACGAGTTTTCCATTATCTCGTAAAACTGGTGGTCGATTACATCATCCTCAAATTTTGCGGCTACCTGATTCCAATGTTCCCGTTCCAAAACCGGCAGCATCGCAGTGACCGCCATCTTGATATACGCGCCACGACTGCGTCCCGTCCGTTTCGCTAACGCATCTAAGCGCTCGATAACCGACTCGGACATTCGCACGGAAACGACACGACCCGACGGATGCGGAGCTTGCGCCATCACACGCCCCTTCCTTTAATTGTTCCGGTAAACCCGGTTTACATTACCCATGCAGTTTATATTATATAAATGAGTAAATGGCCCGCTACCAGCAAATAGTGTTCTAAATCATCTCATTTGAAAGTAAACATTGTTTACAGGATTTGTATGACAACTGCTGCAATTGCGAGAGGATTGATCACTTCTCCAATTTTTCCCATAAGTCGCGCCAATGAATACTTAGACAAACCCCCTCCCCCAACAGGCGCTTCTCAAAGTCTGATCAGACAACACCGCTTCCAGCCACCCCAATCTGAGGGCGATTGGAAATTCTCATTAGCCACTCCTACATATTGTATTTTTTACATGTATTCGCAACGAAAAGTGTAAGGTACGTGCGATAACATGCTTTACTTTCAATTTAAATAGATATCACCACACTGTTATTAAATTGTTACCCCGCTTACAATTTATCAATTAATTATTATTTTATATTTCCAAACTCTAGATTAAGTATCGCAAACTTCGCATATACCCTCCCCTCGCCGATTTAGGCGGATCAATTGGTGGACGCGAAGCCATTGCGTAATCACTTTCCCCTTTCCATAAGGACCAGCATGGCTGATATTTCAAAGCCACCTCATAAACAAGAGCCACCCACAGCGGATCACGCAGACAAAGCAATTTTCGGTGTCGAACCCGCTCCTCCCGAGCGGACTCTTGTAGACATCATCAACGACACGATCGCGACATATCCCGATGTTGTTGCGATCGAAAGCTCTTACGACTCCCTGACGTATTCCCAACTCAAGGTCGTACTCGATGAACAAGTCCTGCGTTTGCACAACCACGGTGTCGGCCGGGGTTCACGAGTAGGAATCCGTGTCCCATCAGGCACAACGGATCTCTACATCGCAATCTTGGCAACCATCTACGCAGGTGCCGCTTACGTCCCAGTAGATTGGGATGAATTGGACTCACGCGCCGAGACTGTCTGGACCGAAGCGCAGGTCGATGCAGTTTTTGGCAAAGAACTAACACTATCCCCCCCCCCCCCCGCAAAAACTAATTGAAGCGCCTCACCAGGTCGATACAACACCACCCACGCTTGACGACGATGCGTGGATCATTTTCACCTCCCGTTCCACCGGTGTGCCTAAGGGTGTTGCAGTCAGTCACCGCAGCGCTGCAGCTCTGGTGGATTCCGAACGCCTCACCTACCTAGCCGATGCACCACTAGGCCCGGCCGACCGCGTCATGGCAGGACTCTCCGTTGCCTTTGATGCTTCCTGTGAAGAAATGTGGCTCGCCTGGCGCGGAGGCGCCACACTGGTCACAGCCTCGCGCGATGTTGTCCGCTCCGGGGATGTCCTCGGCCAATGGATCGTCGATCAACGCATCACCGCGGTGTCCACGGTGCCCACCTTGGCTGCAATGTGGAGCGAAAAATCCCTAGAAGCAGTCCGCTTGCTCATCTTTGGTGGCGAAGCATGCCCGCTTGCATTAGTCGAGCGGCTTACCAAACCAGGCCGCGAAGTCTGGAACACCTACGGGCCTACCGAAGCAACCGTGATCGCTGCAGCGGAACTGATGGATGGCACTCCCCCGATTCGCATCGGGCGGCCTATCCCTGGCTGGCAACTCGCAGTTGTCAACGAAGACGAACAACCCGTGAACTGGGGTGAGACCGGCGAGCTCATCATCGGAGGTGTGGGCCTGGGCCACTATCTCGATGCGGCCAAAGACGCAGAAAAGTATGCGCCATTGGACTCGCTGGGATGGCAACGCGCTTATCGCACCGGTGACCTCGTCGTCGCAGAGCACGAAGGCCTCATCTTCGGTGGCCGAGCCGATGACCAAGTCAAGATTGGTGGCCGTCGCCTTGAGCTTGGCGAGGTCGACGAGTATCTCAATTCGGCTCCCGGTGTCCATGCAGCAGCCGCAGCGGTGCAGAAAACCGAAGGTGGCAACAGCATCCTTGTCGGCTACGTTTCGGGCGATGACACCATTGATCTCGAGGAAGTTCGACAGATTATGCACGATAATCTGCCGGACGGCATTGTCCCCCAGCTCACCATTCTTGAGACCATGCCGCTGAAAACTTCCGGCAAGGTTGATCGCAAAGCACTGCCCTGGCCATTGCAAAAAGCAGGAGATGCGGAATTGAAAGGGCTGACTCACCAGCAACAAGAGTTGGCCAAGCTCTGGGCGGAACAACTCGGGCACGTTCCCATGACTGCTGAGTCGGACTTTTTCGACATCGGCGGCAGTTCCATTGCCATTGCCCAGCTCGCCGCGCGAATCCGCGAGCAATACCCGTCGGCCGAAATCGCTGAGCTCTACGCACACCCCACACTCGGCGAGATGTCGCAGTATCTCGATCAATTGGAATCGGCAACAGAACACCGCACGGAATCGCAGCCCATTCCACGCGGAGCTGGACTCTTTCAATTCGCTTTCGTCTGTCTGCTCTATCTGTTCAACACGTTGCGTTACGCAGTCGGCGCACTCATTGCGGTCTGGGGCCTCGGTGAGCTTTTCGATGCCGGCTGGGTTCCTCACATTCCAGGCTGGCCCCTTTTGATTGCCTGGATCGTGGTGTACTCCCTTCCCGGGAAGTCCCTCATCGCGGCCGCAGGTGCACGCCTCTTGACAGCCCGAATGAAGCCCGGACTCTACAAACGCGGTAGTTGGACACACTTAAGAATGTGGGCGGCAGACCGACTTGTCACATTCATGCAGCTAGATAACTTATATGGCACACCCATGGCGCCCGCGCTGCACCGACTATTTGGCAACGAAGTTGCCTCAACTGCCCACGTCGCCGCGGAACCTTGCGTGACTGGCATGGTCACCATCGGTGAGCACGCAGTGGTCGAACACGAAGTAGATCTTCACGGCTACTGGATTGACGGCGACACCGTCCATATCGGCACCATCGCCATCGATGACAATGCCAGGGTTGCCATGCGCACTTTTATCGCACCGGATTCCCACATCGGGGAATCGGCTGAAATTCTTCCCGGGTCCACCGTCACCAGGTCTATTCCCGCGGGACAGACGTGGGGCGGATCGCCCATTGAGCATCATGGTACCGCCGGCGAAACCTGGCCCGACCGAGTCCCAGAAGATGCGGCTCGCTCAGAGCTAAACCACATGGAAATCCCGCTCAACGCCACCACCCGCAGAATTGTCTACAGCGCAGGCCTGCTGGTAATCCGACTCTTGCAAATCGGCAGTCTGGTACCGGGGTTCATGCTGGTCTACCCAATGGTTGCAGAAAACGAGCTCTACGAAGACGTATTCCCCCTGCTCATGTTGTGGACGCCCGCATTTACCATTCTCATGGCGGCAACGTGGCTCGCCGGTGTTGTCGTAGTGATCCGTTTGTTGTCGCTTGCCATCAAACCAGGCTTCTTTTCGTCGCGAAGCTTTACTGCTGCTGCCGTCTGGCTGACGCACATCATCATGCAGCGCACCTTGATCTCTGCCTATCCGATTTACGCCTCTAGTTTCACCCCGGCGTGGCTGCGTCTACTTGGCGCGCGTGTGGGCAAGAACGTAGAAATTTCCACGGTGGAAACGATCCCACATCTGACCTGGATTCGCGACAATAGCTTCCTGGCCGATCACTCCACGGCCAGCTCAACGAGATATAGCACGCACTGGATTCATATTGGCACCACCGTGATCGGTGAGGGTAGCTTCGTGGGAAATTCCGGCATTGTTGGCCCTGACCAGGATGTACCCGATGATTCTCTGATCGCCGTGCTCTCGGTTAATCCTGGCCAAGTCCGGGCAGGTTCGTCCTGGCTAGGTCAATCGCCGCACCAGATCCCGCGGCGCGTCGTCGATAGTGATCAATCGACAACCTATACCCCTTCGCAGCGGCTTCGCGTGCTGCGTGTGCTTGTCGAATGCTGTCGGATCATCCCAAACATACTGAGTAACTGGATCGACGTCGCAACGGTGTGGTTCCTGACCACCTGCTACATGTACTTCTGGCTGGGCGGCGAGACGCGCCTGGTCGCGCTCGGATGGGCAACGCTGATTGGCTGGCCCACACTCATCGTCGCCGGAACGATTGCAGCGCTCATCCCTATCGCGGTGAAATGGCTGCTCATCGGCCGGTTCCGCACCCAAAACAAACCGCTTTTCTCCAGTTTCGTCTGGCGCGGCGAACTCGTGGATGTTTTCGTCGAATCCCTGGCTATCCCCGGTATTGTCCGCATGAGCCTGGGCACTCCCATGTTCAACGTCTGGCACCGCCTCTTCGGCGTGCACATTGGCAAAAACGTCTGGTGCGAAACCTGGTGGCTACCAGAATTCGACCTGGTTACCCTCGAAAACGGCTCCAGCGTCAACCGCGGCACCGTTGTCCAAACGCACCTGTTCCAGGACCGCGTGATGTCCATGGAACCCGTTGACCTGCAAGATTCCGCCACCCTTGGACCCAACAGTTTCGCGCTTCCGGGCAGCACCATCGGTCAGCGCGCCACAATCGGCCCCGGCTCCCTCGTCCAACGCCACGAGGCCGTCCCCGCCGATACCTGCTGGCAAGGCAACCCCGCCCAATACATCCCAGTGGCACAGGCTGGCTTCCCACGAGATGCTGCCACGAGCACGCTTTACGACGAGCAGCCCACGCCGATCCCAGACTCACCCAGAACAGGAATCCAATGAGCCACAGAATCATCCAACCGGCTAACCCCTCACCAGGGCGAACAGGCCATCGCAAAGTCTGGACCGGCCGCTATTTCGAAGGGGAACCCGTCTATTTGGACCCCACCGATGACGGCAGCGAGGAAATCGGGGCTGGTTCCCAGCTCGATGGGAAGCGCATCATCGGCGTCGATGTCGCCCGCGGCCTCGCACTGATTGGGATGGTGGCCGTGCACACGCTTCCTGGTGTCAATGACAACGGAGGCATGACCTTAAGTTTCTTCCTCGCAGCAGGTAATGCTGCAGCGCTCTTTGCCACATTGGCAGGTGTCGGGCTCGCTTTCATTTCGGGCGGCCAGAACCCAGTGAGTGGCCCTCGACTTGGGCGAGCGCGCAAACGCTTGTTGATCCGCGCCATTGCAATTTTCTTCATCGGCGTGCTATTTAACCTGTGGATTCAGCCGCCGGTATACAACATTTTGCCCTACTACGGTTTGATGTTTTTGTTCGCAGTGTTCTTTATCGGTATGAGTATCCGAGGACTCACCATCTCCGCGGTGCTCACCGTAATAATCATGCCGATTGTTCTCTTTGTGGTGAACCGGAACCGAGTAGACGAGCCGATAGCCAACATTACCGTGGTGGATCTTTTCCAGTACCCGGCGGAGTCAGCAATCACGCTGCTCTTTACCGGCACTTACCCAGTAGCCACTTGGTTTTTCTATGTTCTTGTTGGCATTATTGTTGGCCGGCTGCCACTGCGAAAAATAGCGACGCAGGGCTACCTGGTGTTTTTCGGGTTCTTCGCTGCCGTCTCTGCCTGGGCGGTGTCATACCTGGGGATTTGGTACATGGGTGGCTGGGAGAAGATGATCTCCTCGGAACCAAACCTGACCCTTGACGATATTGAGACATTTATCGTTTACGGATCGGAATTCGATTACATGCCCACCGGTACCTTGACCTGGCAGCTCGTTGCCTCGCCCCATGCCAACACAGCCCTCTCAATCCTGCACAGCACCGGCGTCGCACTTTGCGTCCTCGGGTTCTGCCTGCTGCTGTCTCGCTTCTACTCCCGCCAACTCTCACCATTAGCGCTGATCGGATCGATGACGCTGACGCTTTACCTGGGCCACCAATCATTCCTCGGCGTAGGCCTGATTTCCGGGTCGCCACTGCTCCAATTCGTCACGCAGATTGCGTTTGGAATTGCGTTTGCCTACGTCTGGACACGCTTTATCCGACAAGGCCCGCTCGAGTGGCTAGTTGCCCAATTGTCCAAGGTAGGTGACTCCCGATTCAACGTTCGAAAGTAAACCCGCTGATGCATCTGAAGAAAAGGCGCACAATTTTCTTGCTTACAATCATTGTCATCGTGGCGATTCTTCTCGGTGCCGCCATATTCGCCCTCAGTCGGAGCCGAACATCACAAAATGAGCAGCCACTCGCGGACTGCACGAGGTGGACAACCAGCGATTCCCCCAACGCCTCGGCTCCCGCAATTGCCGAGACTCAGAGCGACGTCGCCCTCGGAGAAGAACTCACCGATTCCAACAACTTGAGCTCCCACTATCACGTTTTCGCGCATGGTATCGACGAATCCCAGCCCGTAGGAGTTCTCATTCACCTCCACGGAGATGGCGCCGCAGAATACGACTCGCCCAACGGCTTCGCTACCTGCGCTGCGGCTGTTGCTGCCCAGCACAATCTGATCACGGTGGTGCCCCACACACCCGACACAACGCAGGAAACATGGTGGCATCAACTCTCTGTCAACCAGAATTGGTTGGACGCACTCGTCGTAAAGCTAATCTCTGACTACGACCTTGACCCACAGAAAATCTGGTGGTCGGGGTACTCCGGGGGTTCGGAGATGATCAGTTACTCGCTGCTGCACGCGAGCCCAAACAATGTCACCGGCGGTGCGATCATGTTCGCCGGTGGTGGCGCGCCCACGGATCAGGACCCAACTTTCGATGGCCAATACCGCCAAACCACACCTCTATATTGGGTGGTCGGGTCGAACGACGATGGCACGACGTCACGCGACGGCTTCAACGCCGTTCGAGCTTTGCGACGAGGCTCTCACTGGTACGAGAGCCACGGGTTCACCAACGTCCACACCGATATTGTCGAGGGCTATGATCACTACACGCTGCCGAAGGTAGACCTGCTTGCCGATATTCTCAACGAGCAGGGTGTGTAGGTGACTAGCGACGCAGATGGGAAACCTCAAACTCACCTGTGATAATTGGGGTTGCCCGTAAATCGATCGGGACATTCTGGTTGGTGGGCGCTGGCCTAGAAACCCAAAGATCGATTATCTGAATCAATTGATAGTTTCGAACGTCGTTGACTAGTAACGACCTAGCTTCGGGTCTTAACAATCTGGTTTATCCACCAACCGACGGCCCCTCCGGCCCCGACGCCGATGATTAAAGGCAGAATTAACCCGCCTGTAATCCCTGAAGCGATAGAACCTGTAATTCCGGTGAAAATACTTAACCCGTAAATGGTCGGCTTGATCCATTTGTTAGAGTTCATTCTCTTTCTATTCTTGGTTGCGTCCGTTAGCGTGGTGTATCTGTAACTGCCGGTGACAACCCTCATGAATGCACGAGGCGACCACCGCAGTACCTTTCGAATCAACTCCTACATCTCCTCGAAAGGGACACCACGATGGCCGCTGGCCCCCATTCTATCGACCCCACCACCTATCTCGACGACCTGCTGTCTCAAGCCTCCCCGGACCTGATGAGACAGATGCTCCAGGGCTTCATCAACCAGATCCTGTCCACCCAGGCCGACCAGATCTGCGGCGCCGAATACGCCACCACATCCGAGTCCCGCACCAACGTCCGCAACGGCTACCGCCACCGCGACCTCGACACCCGGGTTGGCACCATCGACGTCGCCGTGCCCAAGCTGCGTACCGGTTCGTTCTTCCCCGACTGGCTGCTGGAACGACGCACCCGGGCCGAACGGGCCCTGACCACCGTGATCGCCACCTGCTACCTCAAAGGTGTCTCCACCCGCAGGATGAACGACCTGGTCGCCAGCTTGGGGATCAACAACCTGTCGAAATCACAGGTGTCAGAGATGGCCAAAGACCTCGACGTCATGGTCGAGGACTTCCGGACCCGGCCCCTGGATACCGGACCCTACCTGTATGTTTCATGCGACGCGCTGACGATGAAGGTCCGTGAAGGCGGCCGCGTGGTCAAAACCTCCGTCCTGCTGGCCACCGGCGTCAATGCCGAAGGCTACCGCGAGTTACTCGGTATGCAGGTCGCCACATCCGAGTCTGTGGCCTCCTGGACCGGGTTCTTCCGCGACCTCAAGGCCCGGGGCCTGGATCAGGTGTACCTGGTCACCAGCGACGCGCACCTGGGCATCCAGCACGCCATCAGCGACGTCCTGCCCAACGCGTCCTGGCAGCGGTGCCGGACGCATTTTTCGAAGAACCTCTCCGGCCTTGTGCCCAAGACGCAGTGGCCGACATTGTCGGCGATGTTCCAGACGATCTTTCAGCAACCCGACGCCCAGGCTGTGTGGGATCAGGCACGGGAGGTGGTGGGCTTCTGTGAGCAGAAGTTCCCCCATGTCGCGGACTACCTCGAGGAGTCCCTCGATGAGCTGCTGGCGTTCACGAACGCGCCGAAGGCCGTGTGGACGAAGGTGTGGTCGAACAACCCGACCGAGCGGTTGAACCGGGAGATCCGCCGGCGCACCGATGTCGTCGGGATCTTCCCCAACCGCGACGCCGTCGTCCGCCTCGTCGGTGCCGTGTTGGCGGAGCAGCACGATGATTGGATCCAGCAGAAGCGCTACATGTCGTTGACGAGCCTGGAGCAGACGAAGGCGATGATGGCCAGCTCTGTGATCGACGCCAGGGAATCCACTCAGGAGGTTGCATGAGCCCGCGCCAGCATCGAGCTCGTGCCGGTCCCTGAGGTCGTCACGCTGCTTGTTTTATCGAAAGGCAGAAACACCACTCCCGCGGACTTGACCCTATTCTTAGGCCTCATTTTCCGGGGTTCCTCTCAGAATCTGTGTACGTGGGCAATTCTCAGATTATGAGCAACCGAGTTCTAGGACCTCTCTTGGACAACTAAGTAACTCGAAGTAGACCCCCGTCAGAACAAAGCTCAACTTCGGGGGTAGCCAAATAGCTACCAAGTTGATGGACTCGAAAGTTTCTGTGGTGGACTGGAAGTCGTGACGCCTCAACTACTACGTATTTTTCAAAACACTGATGGGAAGCTGGAAGCGCTCATCGGCTTTGCACTGTTGTTTGCAGCCACGGTGGGAATTTCACTCTCAGAAGAATATCCCGGGTGGCAACTCATTGTGGCGGGGTCTTTCTTAATTTGGGCCATGATTTTGGCACCAGAAAGTGGTATTCGGTCAACAGGTGTGCTTTTGTGTGTTGTTGCGGGACTTCTTGTCGCAGAAGTTGAGTATGGAGTATTCGTTGCGGTGCTTGTGTTCTTCGTAATTGAAATTCAACTAACGAATGCTCGATGGCTGGCGGGTGGTTGTTCGATTTTGATTGTTTTGGCGTGGTTTTGCCTTGGCAATCCCCTAACAGCTTGGTCAGTCTCATGGGTTGGCCAGTTCTTGTTTGCAGTGTTGGGAATCCTCATCTCAATTGTGATTGCACTTTACCGACGACTCAATAGATCTCTGATTAGGGAAAAAGAAGCAGTAGTTGAGTTAGCGGAGATTCAGACTCGTATTGATGTCGCAAAAGCATTGCATAACGGTGTTGCTGATTCACTAACTCGTATCGTGTTGTTGGCTCATCAGAGTACGGATCAATCTAGGCAGGATAGCCTGATTCAGCAGGAGGCGAAATCTGGGTTGACGGAACTTCGCAAGATAATTGATCAGCTCAGAGGGAAAACCGACACTGGGCCCAAGGTTCAAGTACACATGGCAATCATGATCGAAAAGGCGCTTGGTCCAATCTCACCGCAGCTCTATTGCCCGAGGGTGGGCGATCTTTGATACTTGTCTCCAAGGTGATGAATGGAGTGTGGGGCTGTCTCCCCTCCATTGACACGTATTTTGTGAAATCATTCAAAAGCTCGGCGGATAATCAATGCGAGCGTCGAGCTTGGGACCGTGCGAATGCCGACACTTTCCGTATACTTCACACTGTTGACATTGAACATTTGGACGAGATGGCTGGTCTTCGAGAGCGTTATCCAGTGTAGGATTTTCGAACAGGGCAACCGGCGGATCAGCTCATACCTCGTGCCAAAGCGCTGGATATCTACGGCTTTTATGTGTCGAGGAAGCGCTAGTAGGTCGCGGCACCGACGTTCGCCTCTTAGAGGATTTCGACATTATTATTCGATCACTTGTTCTGGTTACGTCGCCAGCTGTCCTCGGCGCTTGCTATTTTAAGGTTTGCTCTATTCGCCGAAAGATTGGATCAATAATGTCTCAGTTTCCTTCGCCCGAAAAAATCATTAAGGAATGGATCAACGGCAGAGCAAATGCTGGTGTCGTTTTGGCCCAAGCTGTCACCGAGGTGGAATCCAACAATGGCCATATGGTGATCACTGTCGAAACTCTCCATTTCCGACGCTCCAATGAATGGCCCGCTGCTGTAGCGCCCTTTCAAGGCAATATCGAAGAATTCTACGCAACCGAGTTCGGACTCACCAACGCCCAAGGTGCATACCTTCGTAGCCAGATCTCTACATTGGAAGTCCAAGACCACAAAGGAAGGCCAATTGGAAATCTCCTGGATACCACTTCATTCCAAATCCGTAAGAACCCACCTCAAGACCTAAACTAGAACAACGGCATTCGCCTCGTGCAGTTCTCAACTAGCACTGACACGCTTGGCTCTCCCCACTAGGACTCGAACCTGTAAGGACTAGATGAGAAAAATTACCAACCGTATTGAGCGGCTTTTTCAGCGACGGCACCACACCGTTGTGGATCGTCGATATAGCCCTTTTCACACCCGTCCATCAGCTGAAGCTCACCGGATGAAGGATTAGGGTTTCCATTTTCATCAGTGCCATATCCACAAATATAGGCAGGACAAGTACCGCCATCGGCATATGGGATCGCATCTGGGTTTAATCCCGACCTACTTTCCTGCTCCATATACGCTGGTCCGCCAAGGAGATTAAAGCAGTAATCCGTAAATTGCACAGTGCCATCTGACATCACGGTCGGTCCGGGTGTCCCCTCGGAGCACTCCACAATATACGGCTCAGGTGACTGCGCTACCGATGGTGGCGTTTCAACCACAGCTGAAGCAGTCATTGAACTTTGGGGCACTTCATCATTAAGTTCCGCCACGGTTGATTCTGCGACCATGGTGGTACTGGAAGCACTGGGCGAAGAAGTCGAGGTGACTTTGCTAGAGGTTTCACTCGTCGGACTTTCAGTCAAACTATCTTTGACATCTCCCGAGGTACAACCCGCAAGTGTCAAAGCAGCTACAGCCAATAAGGGAAGGAGATTTTTCATAATTAGACTACTTTCAAATGTCCAAATTTGAGAGTCGGAACAGCCAATGGTTAAGCAAAGGGGACCAGCAGATCAAAGATAAGTGATAACTAAATACAGATACTATCTAGATTTCCAGCCGTATAACGAACTTATCCTAATTTACGTAAAGCTTCGCCTGAGTGTTCTAACGAAAGCAGTCTCTTCTTGGATATGCTTTGTTTGAGCAGTTGTCACCTTGTTTTTCGTCTTGGTCTGCTACTAGAGGGAGGCCCCATGGCTAATCGGTCGAGTATCGAATGGACTGAAGTCACTTGGAATCCAGTAACAGGCTGTGATCGCATATCAGCGGGTTGTGATAATTGTTACGCGCTGACTATGTCCAAGCGTTTGAAGGCAATGGGTTCAAAAAAATACCAAAATGACGGAGATCCTCGAACATCAGGCCCAGGGTTTGGAATTACAATCCATCCATCAACCCTTCAAGAACCATATTCCTGGAGGTCTCCCCGAGTCGTTTTTGTAAACTCCATGTCGGACCTGTTCCATGCGAAAGTTCCACTGGCGTTTATCCAGTCGGTTTTTGATGTGATGCGAGATACCCCCCAACACACATACCAAGTGCTCACCAAACGATCCCTTCGTCTGAAACGCCTCGCACCAAAGCTTGATTTTCCTAGCAATTGTTGGATTGGGGTTTCGGTGGAATCATCTGAAGTTTATCGTCGCATCGACCACCTACGCGAAATCCCAGCTGCCGTGCGCTTCCTTTCATGTGAACCGTTGTTGGGCCCGCTAGACGGAATTGACTTGAGAAACATTGATTGGGTGATTGCTGGTGGAGAATCTGGAGCCCATTATCGTCCAATGGATATTTCATGGGCCCGCGGCATCCGCGACGCATGTGAGATTGCTGAAGTGCCCTTTTTCTTCAAGCAGTGGGGCGGTCAGAGTCCTAAGAAGCTAGGTCGCGAATTGGATGGAATCGTCTGGAACGAGTTTCCGAGCGCCAATTCTTCTTAGGCCGAAAATTTGATCCTGCTTCCTCGGGGGAAAGTATTTTTCCGCTTCCGATTTTGTATTTCAATTTCTCCCCTTTGCTCCATTGGGAGGAGAGCGCCCTTTCTTAAATGCTTTCTTGCGTAGCGGGTATCTGTTAACACATATTTTTCCAATTCCTCGACAGGAACTGTTTTTCCCCGAAACTCCTTTTTGAGGATCTTGTCCAGATCTAGTGGAACTTCGAATAGTGGTTCTAACTCTTCAATACGATACGAAAACTGTGAACCAGTCTCTGGGTCCACGGCCCACATCGCGTCTTTCATAACTTCGAGCCCTTTCAAATTTCGAGTGCAGTGATACAAGAAATAGCTTGTCCTATTTCCATCTCGTTTCTTCATCTCAAATCTGCTCACATACTCGAACCTACAGACCTTTTTGAGTTGCCTTTCGTATAAATCAGCGAGAAAAATCTTTCTATCAGGCGGAGACATACCATCACATTGCGAGTAATCTTCGCACCCAAATAGGGCATCAAGATTATCCTTTTGGCTTTTTGTTTTGATCCATCGATTAACTGCGTTAAATGAGAAAAGTATAAAGAGCTCGGATTTCTCATGCTCAACTAATTTGGAAATCAGATCAAGGGGTACGTCTTTGAATCCGAAAGGGTCAATAAATGCAAAAGTCGGGACTTGTTTTTTGCTTTGTCTTCCCGACACGATCTCAGTGGCAAGATCGGCAAAGTTCATATTTCTTGCGTAGATATCAACTTTGTCCGGCAACAATGGCTTAGTTTCAGCAGCCCAATTCTCAAGTTCTTCGAATCGATTCGAATCCTCTTCGTTGAAAAGCAGCTTTATTCTGGAATTTGGTTGCGAGCTCTTATTTTGAATAGCTGCATTACATGCAATTTTTGGAGAGCCAGGTTCATCGTTTTGATATCGGCCTGGACCTGCGAACCCATCTACGAACAGTATTAAATCGTTCCACTTTCCCATGATGACGAACCATGGATTGAGATACCTTTTTAGAATCTCGTGTTTCGCTTTTGTGTGAGGCTCGATGTCCCACAACGTTTCCGTGTGTTTAATTGGCATAGATTCCACCTCCATCGGCAAACGTTAAGACAAATACAAATATTGATAAAAGCAGTCACCACTAGCTTAGAGTTAAACAAATCCAAAGGGATTGAATCGGAATAAGAAAATCCAAAGGCTAGGGTAACGAGCAACAGCAACACCGAAGTTCACAAGCCAATCCCAACCTAAGCGTTCCGGATTCATCGTATGCTCTTGGAATCTCTGTATCCTGCTCTATTTCCTCGAACTATCCATCGCAATACGTTGGGTGTTCTGAAATCTGGATAAATTCCGCCCGCGGAAATTCGAGCCCATACCAAGCGATATCCGCAGTTTTAGGACAACATGGGAGCTTTTCCGCATATTGACGAGAGCGACAATCTCATCGATTCCAAACTAGGATGTTCGGATTCCCGGGGGTGCAAACCTCCAAAGCGTCAATGAAGCCCAGAACTCCTCGATAAGTTACGACAGATCATCGAGACAGCAAAATCTAGAGCAATCGACTAAGACTCCGTACACGGGATGACCTATTCCATTTCTATTGCGGCTGAGATAGCGGCTCGATTGGCGGGTAACAATCTGCGAATGATAATTGAAAATTTAAAGAGGCGATGGCCCCGCCCTCTCAATCGCCACCGAAGTCCCCATGCTCAGAAAGAGGACGAGCAACTATTTAATTCCAAACGATGGTCATCCTGAATTTGCGACAACCTAAAACTAAACCGGATAAACTCGACACCTTAGGGCACCTTTTAGGGTAACTATGTGCACTTTTGCACACAAAACATAAAAACACCCTCCGACCCGATCTTTAAAAGACCTAGTCAGAGGGCGTTTCGAAAGAAGTTGGTAGCGGGGGCAGGATTTGAACCTACGACCTCTGGGTTATGGGCTATTTACTGGCGCATAACTCGTTCGCTTCGACGTATTTTTTTTGAACTTTTAGCTAGCTTGCTGCTTTTTTATCAAGCTAACAAGCTATCAAAATATCCTGAGTGTGGGTGTTTTGGCTCCCCCCGTATCGTAAAAACTGCGGTTTTTGAGGCGGATATGGCCACCGAGAGGGAGCTCTTGCGGGACGCTAAAGGATCATGCTTGTTTCGAAAAGACCCGCGCTTAAGCCGATCCCGACGGAATGGGAACCCGAGCTACTCGACTTCGAACTCTTCCTCAGAGCGCAAGGCCGCACGCCCGCCACCATCGACACCCGCATACGACATCTGCGCACGCTTGCCAGGCAGTGTGGGGTTGATCGGCCCCATGACGTTACAAGTGAGGACCTCGTGAGGTGGAGCGGTAGCAGGGATTGGGCACCTGAGACGCGGAACTCCTATCATGCGTCAACTCGTTTGTTCTTCCAATGGCGCTCCCTACGTCACGAATGCGAGGACCCATCGATTCTCTTAAAATCCATAAAGCGGCCCGTTCCTCCACCGAGGCCAGCACCAGACGTTGCAATCCGAGAGGCGTTATCGACGCCGAATGAGCGCCTCAAACTAATTCTTCGTCTCGCTGCGGAGCTTGGACTACGTAGTGCGGAAATTGCCTCAATTGCGGCAACGGACATCCAACCAGCCAGTGATGGATGGGGAATCCTCACCGTCCATGGGAAGGGGCAAAAAGACCGCGTTCTTCCTATTCCCCCAGATCTGATGTTCGACATGAGTCGACACATCCAGAACCAAAAATGGTTGTTCCCAGGAAACTTCCACGGGCATCTCTCCCCGAGGTGGGTAGGGAAACTCGCGGCGAAAAACCTTCCAGACAATTGGACACTGCACACCCTACGTCACCGTTTCGCCACAACCGCATACGCGGAGTCCCAAGACATCATCGCGATTCAAGAAGCCCTTGGCCATGAATCCATCGAAACCACACAGCGGTACACCAAAGCATCGACTGACATCCGCGGACTCGTTCAATCCGCAAGACTCTAGAAGGAGATATCGTGCCTATCGTCACCCTCTGCAACCTCAAAGGTGGGACTGGAAAAACCACCTCGGCCATATACCTCGCCACCGCCCTCGCGAACCAGGGCAAGCAGGTCCACGTACTCGATGGAGATCCCCAGGGATCCGCGACGGAATGGGCTCAACAGGCAGAAGATGCAGGCACTCCCCTGCCCTTCGTGGCCGTGCCAGCAAATGCACGTTCGATCAGCCGAACCAAGACAACAGGCAGTGAGTGGATCATCATTGACTGTCCTCCAGGTGAATCCGGCATCATCGACGCAGCCATCCATGTAGCCGACCACGTCATCGTGCCTACCCGCCCGTCCACGATCGAGGTCAACCGTATGTGGTCTACAACTGATCTAGTCGGCCAAACCCCACTGACGGTCCTACTAACCTCAGTCATCCCGAATACCAACTCCCTTCAGGAACTGCGAGAAGCTCTCGAGGAAGAACACATAGCGACCTTCAGGATCGGTATCCCCCAGCGTGAAGCTATCAAAAAGACATTTGGCCAAGTCCCACAGAAGCTTTATGGCTACGATTCCATCCTTGCCGAGCTCATCAAGGAGATTGAACGATGACCTCTATGCGCCGGCCCACCAGAAGCAAGCCGATAACCAGCGCAGCACAGTCAATGCAGAAAGTGTCCAAGCAAGAGGTGCAACTCAACGTGCGAATCACACCAGAGATGAAGCGAGATTTACGCAGACTAGCAGCCGATCAGGACACTACAGTGACCGAAATTGTCACGGATCTAATCCGCAGGCACCTCGAAAACAACCAATCTAACAACCTATCGAACTAACTTGTTACCAACCTAGGAACATAGCTTGTTAGCAACTTAACTCTGAAAGGAATGAGAATGTCCCCCTTGCGCCAAGCAGTCAAGCAACTCCAAGATGCACGCTACATTGCCGTCGACGATCACAACGAGTACATCAACTTGATTGAAGATATGGCGAGTGAGCTTGCCTGGCACCTTAAGACAATCGGGATCGAATGGGAAGATGTGGCCACCGAAGTGCAAGCAGCACCTCTTCCACAGCTAGCCACATTCGAGATGGGAGTCACTAGCGCTATAAGCAAGCTCCGCGAGCCCTAACAGCCAAACTCCCGCCTCACTTCGCTCGTTGGGCTAGCGCGGCCGCAAAGCGGCCTTGCTCTTTAACAGTGTAGTACCGGTCTGCGTTCAGCCGATGAGGAACACGTCTTCAAACAATCGCGGGCCGGTACCCCACACTCAACACTGGATTGATGGTTATCTTGATAGCTTGCTATATTGCTGCACTTATATCAAGCTAGCCGCGGGACTCTAGAGTTCCAAGCCCTCACGCTCAGTTAGCACTGTGACCGAATCGGCTTGATTTGTTTCTGTCATGCCCCAATGGTGCGAGTGCCTTTGACCGGTAGATTGTCCATTTTGAACGAGGTCAACCAGGTGTCGACCGGGAAGTAAGGCTTGATCGTCTTCGTTCGTTGCATCCTGTGTCTGGGAGGTGAGATCGAGGACGAGGGATTCTAGGGTTGACGCCGGAGATGTCTCAATCGCCGTGGCCGAAAGCAGCTCTGACGAGTAAACCTCAACGACCTGGGCCCACTTACCAACGTCGGATGGGTCCAGCCTCGATGGCCATTCTTTGAGGAATGATGTGGAGTAAGGCCTAGTAGTGAGATTGTTGGCATAAGCGACTGCATGAAAGACAGCAGACGCCAACAGCGGATTCATGACAGGCTTCGTATGTGCCAAGTTTGGAGTGTCAAAGGTACAAAGAGCGGCTTCCACACACCCTCGCACCAAGGCGCGAAGCTGTTTCTGTTCATCAACACGATTGCCCAAATAGAGTATTCTTTTGTCCTTCGAAACCTGTAGCTCAGATACCTTGCCATTCAACCAATAGGGATCTACGAAATGCACCTCAACGTCTTGAGAATCCAGAAATTCAAGAAGGCGAGCTTGGAGTCCATGGTTGGAAGCGTGGACTACTCGACTAGGGTGAAACACTACCCTTGGCTCCAAGAACTCCACCCGAGGCCTAGGCTTGACTTGACCCTCACCAAACAGCTTGCCGTCTGGGGTGATTATGGGCGTCTCGCCCTTGATAACCTTCCAATTCAGAGACTTCCACGCATCTTCCGGAAGAAAGAACTCCTTTTGTGCCCTTCCCGCCGCGACTTCGGTCGCCAGCAATCTATGAGTTTGGAAGGAATAGAAGGGCATTAGCGACGAAGAAAACCCAAACATCTCCCAACCAGCACGGGATGTAAGTGCATAGTCCAGATCCTCTCGAGGAGGCTGTAGACCACGAATATCTTGATCCAACGGCCTTTCCATTGAACGCAGCCGCTCAATTTCCAAAGCTCGTTGCAGCTCCAGCAGGGACGAGATCGCCAACTCCCCTTCGATGGCAAAGTCGGATGGCAGTGCACGAATACTCTCGATTACCTGCTTTGACAGGTACTCAAACTGCCGAATCTCCTCAATCCCCATAAATCAATATCCTAAACATTATGGAGGAACCATGTTTCCAAAAAAGCGATACCATCGTGTCATGACATCTGAGAAATCAACTCAAGCTGCGGATTCTAAGAAGACAACTCCGCCTGCCCATACTGATGTTGAGCCTCCCTTTTCCTCGCCGCCGAGGACCGATGGTGTCGATGCTTCCGGTACGCACTATTCCTCGTGGTACTCACAAATCGACTACGACGAGTTTAAAGACAAATGGGACAAGGACGATCTTGGCTTTTGAAGTGCGTAACATTGAAGCCTGATTCTTGGCACTACTAGCCATTCAAGCCCCCGCCTCGCTTCGCTCGTTGGGCTAGCGCGGCCGCGAAGCGGCCTTGCTCACTGATGTACGCTGCACCACAGTACATAAAAATGAATTAGTTATATGTTATGACTCAAGCTCGCTGTTACGTTTAGTCATTACTCCAAAGGGATATGTGTCATTCAATGGCTCGACTTGACTATCAAGGGCACTCGTTTCCTCGAAGCTAAGGTCAAGATTGGGAGACCCGATCGTGTCTATTAGAGACTTACCAAACGTGAGGTCTCCTTCTTCCTCATTGAGCAAGTCATAGATTCCTAGCGACTCCTCCTCGTCGGTCCAGTCCGCGATCGAACAAATACGTAGGTAAAGATTCTTCCAGGGGGTCGAATCTAGTTCGTCACCCAGCATCGAACCGGCCGCGGCAATCATTTGTGCATCTTTAGCGTTTGCCCAATCCACCACGATGTCATAGCGCCCGGCAAGATGTGTCATGAAAGTGCGAATTGTTCGCCCATTACCTTCTCGAAATGGGTGGATTTCATTTAGTTCCGAATGGAGGTATCCAAAAATCTCCATCTTTCGCGCAAAATCGGTATCTTCCAGGGCATAGAGATATGGATCCAACTCATTCAAGCGCGATTCAATGGTTTCCCACGACGCGAAGAGGCTTTGGGTGCCCGTTAGGAAGTTCTCTTTGCTCATGTCGACATCACGAAAGGATCCTGCCCAGGTGTAGCAATCCTGAAATAGGTGATGGTGGTAGGCCTTCAATTCCTCACTGAGATCATCACCGACGATTCCTCCTGGGGAGATTAGGGATTCACGATAGTTAACCAACTCCTTTTCCAGCTCAGTCCAGCGTTCTTCCTCTTCGACCCCATAGAGATTGCGCAGTGTTCCTGTGGCTGGGTAGATCAAGCGATCCCAGCGCTGCTTTTCGTCGTTCAGCGTTCCACCCCAGCATGTCGCAATGCGTCTGCAATGGCGTCTTCAATGCTTAGTTCCCCGAGCATGAGTGCTTCTAGATTCTTCTTCTCACGTTCGCTTACCTGGCCGCCTTCCATCTCGGAGGAGGCAATGACATTTGCTAATTGCTGACGCTGCTGTGCACTGAGAGGCATTTCCGGTTCCTTTCCTAGCGTAAGAAAACGGTAGCAAGCGGTCGATGCCAGAGCTAGCCCTCTTCGGTAAACCATTGAGGAATCTCCTGCGAATCGTCGAGAAGCAGGAAATCCGTTGGATCTACGTCAAAGATGGCAGCAGCCAGCTTCACGAGCTGACTGGATGTGAGCTCGCCAGGGATCATCCCAACTAGGAGATCTCGCAAGTTTGCAGGGGAAGCTTGAATACAAAAATCATCACATAAAATCTGCACCTACAGATAGACGTCTTTAATCCCCGAACGGTTCCCTGTACCAAGAAAAGAATTTTGCGGTGCGGTTATCCTCCCCTTAGGAGGTATCCAAGGGGAAGCGCTCAAGCCTTGGATCAACCTGTCTTACATGGGTATACTTCACCGGTAATCGCTTGGGCTAGTAGCTCCACTTGTTGGGGAGATACCGGGGGAGTTAACTGCTCCAGGAGCGTTGCCGCGATCAACTCCAGATCACCGGTTAGAACATCATTGTTTGTCTGTAGCATCCACATACCTGGTTAGACTGCGCCAGCGAGCTAAAGGTTCCACCCGTTTTTGTGGGTAAAAATACGCACTGCTTTTAGCAGGGTTGCAGTAGGCGTTTGACCTGCGGTTATTATCGTGGTCGTTGTGGGCTTGGGGCCTGCCGAGGCCTGATGACCAGGCTGCGACGACGGTACAGGCTCGGTCTTTCAGTACTTCGTCGGCATGACGAGAGTGAACTGCTGATCTTCTCCGTCAGGTGAGTCCTTCCAGATCAGCGTGATCTCTTCGCAGCCATGCTCGTCGAAGGTCGTCGCCCACAAGAATGTCTTGCTGGCGCGATAGTCCATGTCGACGCCCTGGGGAAAGTGTTCCATGGACCGGCCGAAGAAGACGCCACGCACGTCGTAGGCCGCCTCTCCGGTGAGGTTGGTGAGCTCGTACGTATCCCCCGCGCGAAAAGTGACTTCCCATGGCTTCGCACGACGTTCCTTTTCTTCGCGTCGGGCCTTCTCCTCCTCAAGGCGCGCAAGGGCCTGCTGAGCCTCGGAGGCGATCTGCGCGTGCTTCGCTGCCTCGGCTTCCGCGGCCCGTGCCCGGCGATACTGGACGAAGCCGAACACTCCTCCGATAGCAGTGGTGACGAGGAGGGCGACTTCGGCCCCTGCTGTGACCCAGGCAGGTCCGGCGTCGGTGAAGAGTGCGAACATGGTGCTCCTAGTTGGTTGGCCCGATCTAGAGGTTAGCACGTATGTTCGCTGGCTCGGATGTGGGAGGGGGTTGCCAATGAGCGGTTTCCCTGCTCTTATTCCCCTGGTCGGAGCGTCTCAGTGCTGCCGGTCGAAGTCCTGTCCAGGTGGTGCGCTAGCCTTTCGAGGTGGTCGGTCTGCAAGGGGTCAAGTCCACGGTGACAAGAGATGCCCGCCGGCAGACGCCGTGACGGCTCAGAACACGACACACAGGGTGATTGCGGGGGCCTAAATATCCTCTCCGGTCAGGCTAGACAGCAATAAACATTGTGGTGAGGCGGCCTGAAGTGATCGGAGACTAGGTTTTACCCTAGGAGGACGATCAGCATCATGGCACGACCCAGTCAGTACGACGCAGCTACGCAGGACCGCGCGGTGCGCATGTACTTCGAGCGCCTCGAGGAAGGCGACATCTCCAAGGCCGGCGCCCGCCGGGAGATCGGCGAGTTGCTCGGCGTGAAGGAATCGACGCTGCGCAACTGGATCCGCAGGCACGAGCAGCAGTCGCAGGCCCCGGAGCCCGGTTCCCTGTCCTACGAGCAACTCCAGGCCGCTTACGACGAGCAGGCCAAGGAAGTGGCCAAGCTGCGTCGGGCCAATGAGATCTTGAAGACGGCGTCGGCTTTTTTCGCCCAGGCGGAGCTCGACCGCAAACTTCGGTAATCGTGGACTTCATCCGCACCTACCGCCACCGCTTCGGGGGCGAGCCAATCTGCGAAACACTCACCGCCCATGGCATCGCGATTGCCCCAAGCACCTTTTACGCCCACCAGGCCCGCGAGTTCGGCCCTTCGGACGCCGAGTTGGATCAGGCCTATGCCGCTCACCGCATCTACCGGCTATGGGAGGCCAACCGCAAGGTCTACGGCCGCCGTAAACTCTGGAAGGCCGCTGTCCGCGACGGCATGACTGTTGGCCGTGACCAGGTCGAACGACTGATGAAGATCACCGGAATCAAAGGCGTCTCACGTGGAATGCACCGTAAGAAAACCACCGTGGCCAACCCGGCCCACCGCCGGCACCCGGACCTGATCAACCGGCGGTGGAGCTATCCGTCGCACCCGAATCAGTGGTGGATCGCCGACTTCACCTACGTGTGGACACGCCAGGGCTTTTGTTACGTCGCCTTCATCGTCGACGCGTACTCACGGATGATCCTCGGCTGGGTCGTGACCCGGGTGATGGACACCCGGATGGTGCTCATGGCCCTGGAACACGCCCTGTTTTCCCGCCGGCGCACCCGCATGGACTTCACCTCCACCGGCATCGTCCACCACTCGGACGCGGGAGCCCAGTACACCTCGCTGGCGTTCACGGACGCGCTGGCGGAGGCCGGGTTGCAGGGCTCGATCGGCTCGGCCGGTGACGCCTTGGATAACGCGATGATGGAGTCGACGATCGGGCTCTACAAGACTGAGCTCATCGACTTCGACCCTGCACGGACATGGAGGGATGCCCAGGAGGTCGAAACGGAAACGGCCTCCTGGGTCTACTGGTACAATCACCAGCGTCTGCACTCGTCGATCGGTGACGTTCCCCCGATCGAATACGAGCAGGACTACGAGGAATTCAACATCATCAGAAGAGCCCAGTAAGGCTTTTACCCGTAGTCTCCGAAAAACTCAGGCCGATTCACTGCAACTGAAAGTTCTCAACGGCATAGATGAAGACCTCACCAGGGCATACACCCGTCTTATCAATCAAATGCGGTCTGCACTCGTAGGTACTTACCCCGCATTCGAACAGGTTCTGCGCGGACAAGTGATCCACCGCAAATGGATCCTCCACCTCCTCGCAAAATACGGCGGTCCCACAAAACTACGGCGCATCAGCAAAGACCGCCTCGCAGCCTTCGCACGCAACCACCAAGCGCGCAACCCCGAACCCGTCATCGACGCCATGCTGGCAGCAATCCACGAACAAACCATATCGATTCCAGGCGCAGCATATGCAGAGCTAGGCGTATCCATGGCCGCCAAAGATGCCCTAGCCAAGCTTGAACACCGCAAACAGATTCAAGCCCAGGTCCTCACCCTGATCAAGGACATTCCGCAGACTGAAATCTTGCTCTCCATGCCGGGAATAGGGCCACGAAGCGCAGCCCAAATCCTAATGACCGTCGGCGACATGTCTGACTTCCCAGACGCAGCACACCTAGCCTCCTACGCAGGACTGTCGCCACGAACCAACCAGTCCGGGACATCAATCATGTCTAACTCACCAAACCGGGCTGGCAACAAAAAATTAAAGAACGCCCTATGGCAATCATCATTCGCATCGATCAGATTCCACGAGCGTTCCCGCCAATTCTACGAACGGAAACGTAAACAAGGCAAAAGGCACAACGCCGCCGTCATCGCACTGGCACGCCGAAGGCTCAACGTCCTATTCGCCATGATGCGCAACGGTGAACTCTACCGGGAAGACCCACAACCGCAAGAGATAACCGCAGCCTAGAAAAACACCCAATCCAAAGCCGATTGTGCCAAAGCACAACCGGCCCATCAGCACGCCCAAAAACAACACCGGCTAAGCAAGCTAGAAAACACTTCTCACCCCCAACAACCTCACCCACCGAATTGACAACTCACATAGGAACACCCCCCTGGGTCATGGAAAAGCCAAGCAAGCCTTTTGCCAAGCCAGGAGATGTTTTTGATACCTCCATCGGATGGCGCTTTGCCAACCCGAAGTTCACGGAGCAGGAGAAGATGACCTACTCCATGCCGGAAACCGCCGAGGAGGTAGCCAACGTCTTTGGTATTAGCCGTACGGACGCCGATGCCTTTGCGGTGCGTTCCCAAGAGCGCGCACTCGCCGCTATCGAGGCCGGCAAGTTCGCCCGGGAAATCGTGCCCGTCGAGGTGACCGACCGCAAGGGCAACGTCACCGTCATTGATACCGACGAAGGCCCCGCCCCGGCACCACGATGGAGGTCCTAGCCAAGCTGCGCCCGGTGACCTCCCTGGGTGACGTCACCACTGCCGGCAACGCCTCCTCGCTTAACGACGGCGCCTCCTGCGTCATCGTCGCCTCCGACGAGGCCTTAAAGAAGCACAACCTAACAGCACGCGCCCGCGTGGTGGCCAACTCCGCCCGCGGCGTGCGTCCGGAAATCATGGGCACCGGCCCCATCCCGGCGACCCACGATGTGCTGGAGCGCGCCGGCTGGGAACTAGATAGCGTGGATGCCATCGAGCTCAACGAAGCTTTCGCCTCTCAGTCCATCGCCTGCATCCGCGAACTGGGTCTGGATGAGGAGAAGGTCAACGCCTGGGGCGGCGCCATCGCGCTGGGCCACCCGCTGGGTTCCTCCGGCTCCCGCATCACGTTGACCCTGCTCAACCGCCTCGAAACCGATGGACTGAGCCGTGGCATCGCCACCATGTGCGTGGGCGTGGGCCAGGGCACCGCAATCGCGATTGAGAGGGTATAGATGACCACTGCCATTGAGATTTCAACGCGCGGCGAGAAGGACGAGATAGTCGTCGCCAAGCTCAACCGCCCCGAGGTGCGCAACGCCATCGATGAGCAGATGGTGACGGAGTTCCACGAGCTCTGCGCGCAACTCGAGGCCGAGCCGCGCATCCTCATCATCACCGGCTGCACCGTGGAGACGCCCAAGGGACCTCCCGGGATCTTCGCCTCCGGAGCGGACATCGCGCAACTTCGTGAGCGCCGCCGCGAGGATGCCCTGCGTGGCATCAACTCCGGCATCTTCCACCGCATCGCTTCCCTTCCCGCGCCCGTCATCGCGGCGGTGGATGGCCACGCCCTCGGCGGTGGTCTGGAGCTGGCCTTGGCCGCCGATTTCCGGGTCTCCACCCCCTTTGCCAAGTTCGGGCAGCCTGAAGCCGGCCTCGGTATCGCGGCGGCCGCGGGTGCCACGTGGCGCCTCAAGGAGTGCGTGGGCACCCCGCTGGCGAAGGAGATCCTGCTGGCCGGGCGCATCCTCACCGGCGAGGAGGCCTTGGCAAACCACCTGGTCAGCGAGCTGCATGAGCCTGCCGCGCTTGTCGACGGCGCCCTCGCCCTCGCCTCCCGCATAGCCCAGCAGGACCCGCTGGCTGTGCGCTTGACCAAGCAGCTCATCGCCATGCCGGATGCGGCCCACCCGGCGGTGGACAACATTGCCCAAGCCGTGCTCTTTGAGTCCCCGGCCAAGTTTGAGCGGATGCAGGCCTTCCTCGACCGCAAGAAATAGACCTTCCACACAAGGAGATTCACCCCATGTCCCCAGTACTGCAGGTTCCCGCCACGGTCGGCGTGCTCGGCGGCGGCCGGATGGGCGCGGGCATCGCCCACGCCTTCCTGGCGTCCGGCGCGTCCGTGACCGTTGTCGATATCAAAGAGGACGCCGTGGCTGCCGCCCGCGAACGCGTGCACAAGGCCATTCGCGGCTCCCTCGACCGCGGGGCGGAAGGCACCTTCGAATCCTGGGATGAACGGCTCAGCTTCGACACCGCCGCCTCCGCCTTCGCAGGTTTCGACCTCGTGGTTGAGGCTGTCCCGGAATCAATGGATCTCAAGGTGGCGGCTTTCCGGGACATCGCCGAGGCCGCGCCGGAGGCCGTGGTCGCTACCAATACCTCGTCGCTATGAGTGTCTCAACTGGCAGAAAGCATCCCCAACGACGTCATCGGCCTGCATTTATTCAACCCCGTCCCGGCGTCAAAGCTGGTAGAAGTGGTTGTCGCTGAATCCACCCCGGATGCACTCGTGGACACGGCCAAGGGCTGGGTCGAGGGGCTGGGCAAGACCGCAGTGGTGGTCAAGGATGCTCCCGGCTTCGCCGCCTCCCGCCTCGGTGTGGCCATTGCCCTGGAGGCCATCCGCATGGTGGAGGAAGGCGTGGCCTCGCCGCGCGATATCGATAACGCCATGGTGCTGGGATACAAGTTCCCCATCGGCCCGCTGGAGCTGACCGATATCGTGGGCTTGGATGTGCGCCTCGGCATTGCCGAATACCTCGAATCCCAGTTGGGCGAACGTTTTAGCCCGCCACAGCTCATGCGCGATATGGTCGCGCGCGGGGAGCTGGGCCGCAAGTCCGGAAAAGGCTTCTACGACTACTCCGAGTAGCCGCACCCCGGCCCGCCCAGCTCCGGGACCACGAAGCGGTAGCCCAAACCGGGCTCCGTTAACAAGAAGGCTGGGTGGGCTGGGTCATCCTCCAGCTTGCGGCGCAGCTGAGAGGTGTAGATGCGCAAGTAATGGCTCTGGCCCTCAAAGCCTGGCCCCCAAATTTCGGCGAGCAAGTCTTCCTTTCGCACCAAGCCACCACGAGCCCGCAGCAAGGTCGTGAGCAGCCCCCATTCAGTGGGCGTCAAGTGCAGCGGTTCGCCGCTTTTCGTGATGGAATGGCGTGGCACGTCAATGACCACGTCGCCTGCCTGCACGACGGTGACCTCTGAGCGCTGGGCAAACTGCTGTGGATTACCGTGGCGCAATGCCACCCGCACGCGCGCGAGCAGTTCTTCCATGGAGAAGGGCTTCGTCACATAGTCATCCGCGCCCCTATCCAAAGCCGCAGCGCTAAAGAGCGGATCGGAGCGTGCCGTCAAGATGATCACCGGAACCGCGGACCATCCCCGGATACCTTCGAGCACCTTGGAGCCGTCCATGTCGGGCAAACCCATGTCAAGAATGACGACATCTGGCTGTGTCTGCGACGCCGCCTGCAGGCCTTGGGCGCCGGTCGTGGCGGGATGTACCTCGTAGCCGCGCGCCTTGAAGTTAATGCTCAGGGCGTTGAGCAGGCGCGGGTCATCATCAATGATGACAATGCTGGTTTTCTTGCTCGTCATGTATATTCTCCTCCCGCAGCGGGGAAACTCAGCGTAAACGTTGCGCCGGGAGTGGTATCGACCTCGATATTACCGCTCATGGCCTCGACAAACCCCCGCACGACGGACAACCCGAGCCCGACCCCGTTCTCATTGCTCGTATCCCCCAAACGCTGGAAGGCCGTGAACAACTCCTCTTGCTTTTCGGGCGGAATACCTGGTCCTTCGTCCGTGACGCTGAGCTCCACGCGCTCCTCCACGACTCGGGCGCTCAGCATCACCTCCCCCGTCGGCGCATACCGCAGGGCGTTGTCGAAGAGGTTAGCCAGCACGCGCTCCAAGAGCGTGGCATCCGCACAGCAGGTCACCCCTCGCAGGTTGGGCGCCAATTGAATACGAAGGATTTCTTCACGGGTGTGTCCGAAGGCGCACGAGGCGATGGCGCGGTTGGCTACCTCTTCTACCTGTACCGTCTCCCGGCGCGGTGTGATAGCTCCAGCCGTGAGCCGCGAATAGTCCAACAGGTTGGTCACCAGCCCGGTCAGCTCTTCGATGCTCGCGGCAGTCTCTGCCAAGAGCATCTCCTGATCCTCGGCGCTGAACTCAATGTCGGCATTGCGCAGCGATGATACCGCCAACTTCGCTGTCGCCAACGGGGTGCGCAAATCATGGCTCACGCTGGACAGAAGCGCGCGGCGCAGCTCATCCGCGGCGGCTATGGCGTCTGCCCGGGCAGCTTCAGCGGCGAGGCGCTCGCGGCGAACGATACCCGCGAGATACCCCATGACCACGGTGACGAGCCCGCGATCGCGAGCAGACAGGGCGGGCCCTTCCATCCGCAGCTGCACCGTCCTATCTTCGCTGGCTACTACCGTTTCTACCCACTGCTCAGTCCGTGGTTTCGCCGGAATGCGTACGCGCGTGGACGTGCGCTCGGCGACAGGCGCGCGCCACGTCGCGAGGCTATCCCCTTCGGCATCGAGCAACACGGCCGTGTGGCAGCCAAAGGCCTCCCCTACCTTGCGCATGACAACATCCTTCGGTGAGACGTCCGCGCGGCGGTTCAGCGCAGCACGGGAAAACACCGTGAGCAGCTCTGCATCGCGCGCGGCGATGGCCGCGTTGGAGCGATCAATTTTTGCCCGGCGCACCAGCATGCCCACGGCCAAGGCTATGGCCACCATGACCACGACGATGACGGCATTGGCAGGCTCCGCAATATCGAAGGTGTACAGCGGCTCAGTAAAGTACCAATTCACCGCCAAGCCTGAGGCTATCGCCACCACCACCGCGGGCCATAGCCCCGCGACGAGGCTGACCAGCAGGATGAGAGCGAAGTAGAACGCCGAGCACGTGCCAGTTCCCAGCTCTGCGCCATCAATCGCAACGAGCAGCGCGGTCAGCCCCACAAAGCCTAGGACTGAACCGAGCCAGGCGATGGCACGCTGTGGGAATGGCCGGAACGGGTGCAGCAGGCGCGTTAAAGGGAGAGGTGTGTCCGGCGGCAGGTTGATGATGTGGCAGTCGATCGTGCCCGACTCCCGCAACACAGCCTCAGCCACGGTGCCATGCCAGTGCACGCCCCACCGCCGGCGGGGAGAAACCCCTAGAACCAACTGGGTGGCGTTGACACTGCGTGCAAAGTTGAGCAGTGCCTCCGGGACTGAATCACCCGTGACCTGATGCAAGCGCGCGCCCACGTCGTTGGCCAAGGTCTGCAGCCTCGCCAGCTGTTGCACAGATCCCGCTACAGAGGACGTGCCCGAGGCAAAAGAATCGCCAAAGACCACGTGCACCACGTGCAGCTCCGCCGAGGATTTCGTCGCGATGCGGCGCCCGCGGCGAATGAGGGTTTCCGCATGCGCCACGTTCTGGATAGCCACCACGACGCGCTCGCGCGCCTCCCACGTATCTGTAATTTTCTGGTCTGCGCGGTAGGTAATGAGCGCCTCGTCGACTTGGTCTGCCAACCACAGCAAGGCCAGCTCACGCAGCGCGGTGAGGTTTCCCACGCGGAAGTAGTTGCTCAGGGCCGGTTCGATGCGGGCCTCTCGGTAGACCTGCCCGTCCCGCAGACGGGTTCGCAACAGCTGCGGGGAGACGTCGACAAGCTCAATCTCATCAGCAGCCCGCACCACCTCATCCGGCACCGTTTCCTGCGGCGCAATGCCCGTGATCTGCTTGATGACGTCATTGAGGCTCTCTACGTGCTGGATATTCAGTGTTGATATCACGTCGATTCCGGCATCCAGGATCTCCTCGACGTCTTCCCACCGCTTCTTGTGCTCCTCGTCGCGGGGGTTGGAGTGCGCGAACTCGTCGACAAGCGCAATGTCCGGGTGCCTGTCGATGACAGCCGTAGTATCCATTTCACCCGCGGACAGCCCTTCGACGGTCCGCCGGGGGATAACCTCGAGGCCCTCGCACAGAGCCTTCGTGTAGGCGCGCCCGTGGTCCTCCACGATGCCCACTACAACATCGCGGCCGTGGTCTCTTAGCGTGTGCGCCTCATTGAGCATGGCGCAGGTTTTGCCCGCGCCGGGCGCAGCGCCCAGAAGAATCTTCAAGGTGCCGCGTTTGCGCCGCGGAGCGGGCGCGCTTGCTTCGGTCATCATTGCTTCATCTTAAATGCTCGTATGAACTCATCTTTATGCACACGGTGTCGGCGTGGGCAGCGACATGTTGAGTGTCGTCACATTGACCGCATCTTCGCCCAGGAATCCAAGGCTAGCGTGCTCAGTGTTATCCGCGATGAGTTGTTCTACTTCTTCCACGCTCAGGCCCTGTTCGCGCGCCACGCGCGGGGCCTGCAGCTCCGCGTATTCGGGGCTGATGCCAGAATCCACGCCGGAGCCGGAGCCGGTGACGGCATCGGCCGGCACCTCCTCCGGGCTCACACCCTCCCGCTGCGCAATGCTCTCACGACGTTCCGTGATGGACTTCTCCAGCTCGGAACTGCTCGTGCCGTAGTTGCTCATGCCTTCCGCACGAGGGAAGAAGTACGGCCCATCCGTGAGCCCATCCTGAATCTGGCTCGAGCCCACGAGGCACTCGCCCTGGTAGATGAGGTTGCCGTCGGCGGAATCCGGTGTGATGCGAGAAATCGCCCAAACAGCCGCCGGGTAGACCATGCCGAGTACAACGACGCACAAGAACACAGCGACGAATCCGGCGATGAGGTTACGCATGTAGACACGCATTGAACTGTCCTTTTCTTTTTAAAGACCTGGAAGGAGGGAGACAACCTGGTCAATGAGCCAGATGCCGATGAATGGGGTAATGACGCCGCCCAATCCCCAGATGCCGAGGTTGCGGCGCAGGAGGGAGGACGCGGAGGCCGGCTTGTACGCCACGCCCTTGAGGGCAAGCGGAATCAGAGCAACGATGATGAGAGCGTTGAAGACAACGGCGGAGACAATGGCTGACTGCGGGGAATGCAGGTGCATAACGTTGAGGCGCTCCAGATGTGGCAACTGTGCCGAAAATAGCGCTGGCAGGATGGCGAAGTATTTGGCCAGGTCGTTGGCCAGGGAGAAGGTAGTCAACGCGCCGCGGGTAATGAGTAGCTGCTTGCCAATGCGCACGATGTCGATGAGCTTGGTCGGGTCGGAATCGAGGTCCACCATGTTGGCGGCTTCCTTAGCCGCGGAGGTGCCGGTGTTCATGGCCACGCCGACATCTGCCTGGGCCAGCGCGGGGGCATCGTTGGTTCCGTCGCCGGTCATGGCCACCATGCGGCCCTGCGCCTGCTCCTCACGGATGCGGGCAAGCTTGTCCTCCGGGGTGGCCTCGGCGATGTAATCATCAACGCCGGCTTCCTTGGCAATAGCGGCCGCAGTCAGAGGGTTGTCACCGGTGACCATGATGGTCTTGATCCCCATCTGTCGCAGCTCGGCGAAACGCTCAGCCATGCCGGGCTTGACGACGTCACTCAGCTGCACCACCGCAATAACCTTGCGGCTGCCGTCGGCTTCTTCCACCGCCACCGGCAGTGGTGTGCCGCCGGCTTGGGCAATCTGGGTCACCGCGTTCACAATCTCCTCCGGCCAGTGGCCGCCGGCCTCGGTAACCCACGCGCGCACGGCGTCACCAGCGCCTTTACGTAGCTTTCTGTTGGAGAAATCCAAACCAGACATGCGGGTCGAGGCGCTAAAGGGGATCACCTCAGCGCTTCGGGCTTCGTCGTCGCCCCCATCACTGAGCCCGTAGTTCTCCGTCAGCCACGCCACGATGGAGCGTCCCTCCGGTGTTTCATCCGCTATGGAGGCCACGCGGGCAACCTCGGCCGCCTCCTGCTCATCACTTCCCCGGGCCACAATCAGGCCGGTGGCCTGGCGGTTGCCGTAGGTGATGGTGCCGGTCTTATCCAGGAGCAGGGTGGCCACGTCGCCGGCAGCTTCCACCGCGCGGCCAGAGGTGGCCAACACGTTGTGGCGAACCAGTCGGTTCATTCCGGCAATACCCACGGCGGACAGCAAGGCCGCGATCGTGGTGGGGATCAGGCACACCAACAGCGCCACGAGTGAGAGTGGGGAAAGCTCGGCGCCGGTAAACAAGCCCATCGGCGCCAATGCGGTCACCGCCACGAGGAAGAGAATGGTCAGCGTCGATAGCAGAATGCTCAGCGCAATCTCATTCGGTGTCTTGCGACGCTCAGCGCCCTCCACCAGGGCAATCATGGTGTCCACGAAGGTGGATCCTGGCTCTGAGGTGATCTTCACCGTGATGCAGTCAGACAGCACCACGGTGCCGCCGGTCACGGCACAGCGGTCACCGCCGGCCTCGCGGACAACTGGGGCCGACTCACCGGTGATGGCGGATTCATCCACAGTCGCGGCGCCTTCGATGACGTCACCGTCGCCCGGGATGGTCTCGCCTGCCTCGACGCGCACGATAGCGCCCTTGGTCAGCTCGGAAGCCGGAACCACCTGAATACCAGAGTCTGTCAGGAGGTTGGCAGTTGCATCGTCGCGCACGGAGCGAAGGCTATCCGCCTGAGCCTTTCCGCGGCCTTCGGCGTAGGCCTCAGCAAAAGCCGCGAAGGCAATAGTGAACCACAGCCACACCGTCACAACCCACCCATAGACACTGGGGTGGATGATGGACCACACGGTCGTGAGCGCGGCGCCGACCCACACCACAAACATCACGGGGTTGCGGGCTTGGGAAAGGGGAGACATCTTGCCCGGTAGGGACTTGAGGGCCGCGGCGGCAAGGCCGTTACTCTTCTCAGAAGCCGTACGGTGAGGAGCCTTATCCGGCTCAGAATTCGGCTCTGTGGTCATGGTTGGGGTTGTCATGATAGTGCCTCCGAAATGGGACCTAGGGTGAGAACGGGGAAGAAGGTTAGTGCGGCGACCAGCAGAATCACGCCTATGGTGAGGAGTGCGAAGGTCACGCCGGACGTCGGCAAGCTGCCAGCCGTGGTGGCCTGGCGCTTTTGCCCTGCCAGGCTGCCGGCGAGGTACAGGGCAAAGACGATGGGCAGGAAGCGGCCCAACAGCATGGCCAGGCCCAAGGTGATCTGCCACCAGGGCTCAGTAACCGTCAGGCCGGCGAAAGCGGAGCCGTTGTTGTTAGCAGCGGAGGTAAACGCATAGAGAACCTCGGAAAGCCCGTGTGCATTGTCCGCGGTACCCGGCGCTCCAAAGTTCGTCGCCGAGAGTTCGACCAGCTTGCGTTGAGCCACCGAGGCGCCGACGCCCACGAGAACCAGGACAGGCATGGTGAGGATGTACAGGCTGACCGCGGAGATTTCCTTGCGGCCGATCTTGTTGCCCATGAATTCCGGGGTACGCCCCACCAGAAGCCCGCCGATAAAGACGGCCAGGATGGCTACAATGAGCAGGCCATACAGGCCGGTGCCCACACCGCCCGGCGCGATTTCGCCCAACAACATGTTGAGGATGAGCAAGCCACCACCGAGCGGGGAATAGCTATCGTGCATGGAGTCCACCGCACCCGTCGAGGTGCCCGTCGTGGAGACCGCAAACAGCGCGGAAGCATCAATGCCGAGGCGCTGTTCGATGCCCTCCATGTTGGCCCCAGCCGCGTGTGCCGCACCGCCGACAAGGGTGTGCTGAGCCCAGGTGACCAGGACCACCATGAGTGTCCAGAGGCCGCCAGCCACGCCCAGAAGCGTCCACGCATGCTTCTGAGAATTCAGCATCACGCCGTAGACACGGATGAAGCAGAAGGAGATGACCAGGAGGGAGAAGATTTCCACCAGGTTGGTGAAACCGGTGGGGTTTTCAAAGGGATGGGCAGAGTTAGCGCCAAAGATGCCACCGCCGTTGGTTCCCAGCAGCTTGATGGCTTCCTGGCTGGCCACGGGCGCACGCGAAATGTCCACGCCCGAGGCGGTCACCAGATTGGAACCAAAGGTCTGCATGGTGCCGCCGAGGATGAGCACGGTGGAGATGATGAGTGACAGGGGAAGCAGAATGCGGACGAGACCGCGGGTGAGGTCTACCCAAAAGTTGCCGATGAGGTGCTGACCGCTCTCAGTGGCCAGTGTGTCACGGCTGTAACCCAGGTGGCCGATACCGCGAATGAGGGCGACGGCAACGCACATACCCACGGCAGCCGAGGCAAAGTTTTGCACGGTCAATCCCAGCATCTGGGAGGCGTTGGTCAGGGTGTCTTCGCCGGAGTAGGACTGCCAGTTGGTGTTGGCGGTAAAAGAAGCCGCAGTGTTGAATGCCATCCACGGCTCCACCGCTTCCTCCCGGGCATTGCCAAAGCTGGGCAAGACGGCTTGGAGGCGTTGCACCGCATAGAGAACCAGCACGGAGGCCAGGCTGAATCCCAGCAGCGCCCGCGTGTAGTTCTTGGCGTTGTGGCCTCGGTTGGGGTCAACCCTCAGGATTCTGTACACGAGGCGCTCCACGGCCCAGTCATTGTCGGAGCTATAGGCGCGGGCCATCCAGTTGCCGAGCGGCACGTACGATGCACCGAGAAGTACACAGAGGGCAAGGTATTGCGGCGCCACTGCCGCGATGCTGGCGATCATGCGAAACGCTCCGGGTCAATAAGGGAAATGATGAGGTAGGCCACGAGCGCTACAACAATGATGAGCCCGATGACCGCAGTGATGGTGTTCATGATTTAGGCATCTCCGTCCATAAACTCGTTGATGGCGGAGGGAGCGCTAAATGTCAGAACCACGATCACGATGACCAGAATGTCCAACATGTGGGAAAGACCCCCTTGGGTGAAAGCAATACAAGGTTGTGCCCGGTGCGTATGGGCATCGGGCGCCGGTGCCGGTAAGCACCTGCCGAGCATTGACGTTAGGCCTGCTCTCCCCCGGTCCTAACGCTTATTTGCAGCATCTTTACACCCATTGACCCCGATTTTTACACTTCTTTTACGGCCCCCTTTACTTCCCTTCCGTCCTCGGGGATACCAGCGCATTCGTGATCCGCGCCGTACACAGCCTCCTCTCCTCCTCATCTGTAATGACGATCTCGTGGGAGCACAGCGTCTTACCCAACTTGAGGACGGTGGCCGTTGCTGTCACCAAACCTTCGCGCCCGGAAGCGTGGTGCGTTGCGTTGATGTCTACGCCCACGGCGACCTTGCCCAGCGTCGAGGCGTGAATCACCGCCGCCCAGCTGCCCACTGCCTCAGCTAGGCACGCCATGGCTCCGCCGTGGAGCAGACCGAAAGATTGGGTATTGCCCTCGACCGGCATGGTGGCCACCACTCGCTCAGCAGACTCTTCCAGGATCTCTACCCCCATCTTCTTGTCCAGCTCCCCCAACTGAATCTTCCATACCTCCGCGGCCATGCTGCACTCCTTACTTAGTCCTAGAAATGTGACGCAGACTATACTAGCCTGTATTTACTGACCAACCGTTCGGAAACTAATGGAAAGGCCAATCTTCAAGCCATGACTGAAGCCCTCGTCCCCAGCTACCTCTCCGGCCAGTGGCTCACCCCGGACAACCCCTCGCGCGTGACCGACGTGCGCGACGCTTCCACCGGAGATATCGTCGCCCGCGTGAGCGCCGAAGGCCTCGACATTGCCGGCGCCATCGACTACGCCCGCAGCACTGGGCGCGATGAGCTGCAGAAACTCACTTTCTACGAGCGCGCTCTCAAGCTCAAGGAGTTGGCGATCTACCTACAGGATCACCGCGAGGAGCTCTACGAACTGGCCAACAAAGCCGGCGCCACCGAGCGCGACAACTTTGTTGACGTCGATGGCGACATTTCCACCATGTTCACCTTCTCCTCGAAGAGCCGCCGCGAGATGCCCAATTCCACCGTGATGCCGGATGGTGAGGCGGAGGTCTTCTCCAAGGACGGTTCCTTCATCGGCCGCCACATCTACACCTCCATCCCCGGCATCGCAGTGCAGATCAACGCCTTTAACTTCCCCGTCTGGGGCATGTTGGAGAAGCTCGCCCCGGCCTTCATCGCGGGCGTCCCCTCCATTGTTAAGCCCGCCACGCCGACCGGCTACATCACCGCGGCCTGCGTGCGTCTCATGATTGATTCCGGAATCTTGCCGGAAGGCAGCCTATAGCTCATCTCCGGTTCCGCCCGTGACTTGCTGGATCACCTGGACTACCGCGACCATGTGGCCTTCACCGGCTCTGCCGATACCGCCACTACCCTGCGCGCGCACCGCAATGTCATCGAAGGCGGCATCCAGTTCAGCGCGGAGGCAGACTCCCTCAATGCCGCCATCCTGGGCACCGACGTCACGGCGGACTCCCCGGAGTTCGAGGACTTCGTCAAGGCCGTATTCGGCGAGATGACCTCGAAGGCGGGGCAGAAGTGTACCGCTATCCGTCGTGCCATCGTTCCGCATGCGCTTGTCGACGCCACCATTGACGCCCTCAGCACCCGCCTGCGCGAGAAGGTCGTCGTGGGAGACCCGCGCGATGCCAACGCAACCATGGGCCCGCTGGTCTCCGCGGAACAGAAGGAAGACGTCGCAGAAGCCGTCGAGAAGCTCAAGGCCGGCGGCGGCGAGGTAGTCTACGGCGGCGAAAAGCTCGAGGGCGCCTTCTTCAACCCCACCATCCTGCGCTTTGCAGATAACCGCGCTCCGGCCGTACACGACACCGAGGCCTTCGGACCCGTCGTCTCCTTCTTGGGCTACGACTCCCCTGCCGGGGCCGTCGAACTCGCCACTCTGGGCTCGGGTTCTCTTGTCGCCTCCGTCATCACCCACGATCCGCAGCTCGCCCGCGACTACGCTCTGGGCATCGCCGCCCACCACGGCCGCCTGCACTTCCTCGACCGCGATGACGCCAAGACCTCCACTGGTCACGGCTCTCCCCTGCCGCACTTAGTCCACGGCGGACCGGGTCGCGCCGGCGGCGGCGAAGAGCTGGGTGGTGTGCGCGGCATCTTGCGCTACATGCAGCGCACCGCCATTCAGGGCACTCCAGATCATCTCACCGCCATCACGGGCCAGTGGCACCGTGGTGCGGCCGTCCAGCGCGTCACCCGCGCCGACGTGGACAACGGCAGCGGCATCCACCCCTTCCGCAAGGATCTGGCCACGCTGCAGATTGGTGACCAGTTTTGCCTCCGACCTGCGCCACGTCTCCCTCGAGGAGATCCTCGAGTTCGCGGAGAAGACCGGCGATACCTTCTACGCCCACACCAACGAGGAAGCCGCCACGGCCAATCCCTTCTTCCCGCGCCGCGTAGCGCACGGCTACCTGCTGGTCTCCTGGGCGGCGGGCCTCTTCGTGGAGCCTGCACCGGGCCCCGTTCTGGCCAACTACGGCCTGGAGAACCTGCGCTTCATCACGCCGGTGACCTACGACGATTCCATCCGCGTGGAGCTGACAGCCAGGCGCATCACGCCGCGCGTCACCGATGATTACGGCGAGGTTTGCTGGGACGCCGTGCTCTACAACCAAGACGATGAATTTGTGGCGACCTACGATGTCCTCACCCTCGTGGAGAAGGTGAACACCACCTACGCCGAGGACACAGCCTCGGCATAAAGATGATGACGATGATATGCGAGCCACGTCACACAATCGGAGCACGTTTCTTTTATCATTACTGTCATGAAAGAAACCACTTCGGCTGAGAACTCCATCATCATCGTCGGTAGCGGTCTGGCCGGCCTGGTCGCCGGCTACGAGGCCCTCAAGGGCGGCAAACACGTTATCTTCTTAGAACAGGAAAACCGCAATAACCTCGGGGGCCAGGCCTTCTGGTCTCTTGGCGGTTTGTTCTACGTCGATTCCCCCGAACAAAAGATGATGCGGGTCAAGGATTCCGAGGAATTGGCCTGGCGCGACTGGGCCAACTCCGCCGACTATGCCCCAGTGACGGAGGATGACCGGCATGATTTCTGGGGAGAGAAATGGGGCCGCGAATACGTGCGCTTTGCCTCCACCGAAAAGCGGGACTACCTCAAGTCCTTGGGCCTCAACGTCCTGCCTACCATCGGCTGGGCCGAGCGCGGTTCCGGGGAAGCATCCGGCCACGGCAATTCCGTCCCGCGCTTCCACCTGACCTGGGGCACGGGACCGGAGGACGTGCGTGTCTTCCGCGAACCACTCTTGGAGGCCGAGAAAAACGGCCAGGTAGAATTCCATTTCCGCCACCGTGTGGACGAGCTCATCGTCGAGAAGGACGGTGCTGGCAGCCCACGCGTCGTCGGGGTTCGAGGCAGCGTCCTCTCCCCCACCAGCCAGCCGCGCGGCGAGGCGAGTCGCGGGACGTCGTCAAGCACTTCGAGCTGCGCGGCTCCGCCGTGGTCATCGCCACCGGTGGTATCGGCGGCAACCTGGAGAAGGTGCGCCGCATGTGGCCGACTGAGCGCTGGGGCGAATGCCCGAAAGAACTGATCACGAGTGTTCCCGCGCATGTCGACGGCCGCGGCATAGACATCGCCCAGCAGGCTGGCGCCCCCGTGGTCAACACTGACCGCATGTGGGCATATACCGAGGGCATGACCAACTGGAACCCGATCTGGCCCGGCCACGGCATACGCATCATCCCGGGGCCATCCGCGCTATGGCTTGACGCGGAAGGCAACCGCCTGCCCACCAACCTCTTCCCCGGCACCGATAACCTGGCGGCGCTGACGCACATCGGCCAGACCGGGTACGGCTATTCCTGGTTTGTACTCAACAAGGAGATCGTGGACAAGGAGTTCATCTTCTCCGGCTCAGAGCAGAACCCGGACCTGACGGACAAGGAGTTCAAGAAGCTCGCCTGCAAGCTAGGCCCCGGCACTCACGTGGCAGTCAAAGCTTTCATGGAGAGCGGAATCGACTGGGTCGTGGAAGACAACCTGGAGGATCTGGTTGCCGGCATGAACGAATTGTCACCAGAGGGTTCCCCCACCATAGATGTGGCCCACCTTAGGAATGTCCTAGAGGATCGGGATTCGCAGCTGGATAACCCCTTTAGCAAGGACGCCCAAGTCAACTACATTCGCGTGGCCCGCGGCTTTCTCGGCGACAAGCTCATCCGCGTGGCTCCCCCGCACCGCATCCTCGATGAATCCAAAGGCCCGCTTATCGCGGTGCGCCTGAAGTTCCTCACCCGCGAGACACTCGGCGGCCTGGAGACCAACCTGGATGGCCAGTGCCTCAACCCCAATGGCACAGTCCTTCCCGGCCTCTATGCCTGCGGCGAGGCCTCCGGTTTCGGCGGCGGCGGCATGCACGGAAAGAATGCGCTAGAAGGCACCTTCCTTGGCGGCTGCATCCACTCTGGCAAGCGCGTGGGCGAAGCTTTGGCGCGCGAATAGCACGGTTTTCTAATACTGTCGGGCACTATGAACCTCGCTAGGAACGTCCGTATCGACGTGGAGAATCCCTTCTTCACCACGGCCCGCTTCGTCGCCGCCCCCGCGGAACTCACCGTGGGCGAAATGATGATCATCGTCCACGCCGCGCTCGGCCTTGAGCCCTCCCATCCGGGCATCCTCGTGGGCGAGGAAGGCACGCCGATCGACGTCCTCACCATCATTGACCAGGACTTTTTCGAAACATTCCGGGAGGTTGCACACTACCACCCCTCGGATGGCGCGTGGAATATCAGCATCAGCGTAGCCGATAGCTCGCGCGTCGTCATGGGGCTTCCTGCTCTCATTGCCGGTGAGGGCCCCGATCTCATGAGTGAGCTGGGCAGTGCCGAGGCAATGTTCAAGGTGGTCCTCGACGTCCAGGCCACCATGGCCTACATGGCTGTTCCTACCGAAAGCATGGAGCGCATCTTCGCTCTCTTTCCCAACTACACCCTGGACCAAATCCATCAGCGCCTCACCACGTTCTTCCCGCCAGCAGTGGCACAGCGCCTAGCCACCATGGGCACGGGGGCTGCGAACCTGGAGGGCGGAACTAAGCCGGCGTTGCCTGGTGATCTCCCGCTTGATCCCTTCCGCTCCACGCCTTTTGAGGACATTCCAGTGGCGCGCCGACATCCACGAGGCCTACCCGGAGCTGCGGCCCGACTATGAGCTGCCGGCGCTTGACGACGCCATCGCCGCCCACGTAGGCCAACGCGTGCGCGAATACCTCCAGGTCATCGAAGAATTTCCGCGCCTTACCGGTGCCGGCTACCTCAAGCAGGCGGCTGTCTCGCGCCTCAAAGAGATCCTCAACAGCCCCAATGATTTTGATGATGTTAAACGAGAAGACTATCACCAGCCGTTGCTGAACTTACGCGGATTTCTCACGGACCTGGATTGGCTCAAGACCACAACGACACAGATCAAGCTCACCAAATATGGCCGCAAGGCCATGAGTGATCCGCTCTGGGCCACGCAGGAAATCCTGAACAACATTCCCTATGCCTACGCCGAACCGGAGGGCATTCCTCAGCTCTCCTTTGAACTAGTCCATTTGTGAAGTGCCCCGGGTTTTGTTCCTAGGCATTTGCCTTGATTTCCATTATTGCCTGTGGCAAGTTCTGCTTCCAAAATTCGGTTTCCACCTCGGCTGGGGTTCGGTATCCCAGGCTTTGGTGGAGCCTTACCTCGTTCCACCATGACACCCACTCGAACGTCGCGATTTCTACCTCTACAACGTCATTCCACCTGCGGGTATGGATTAGCTCGTTCTTGTAGGAGCCGTTAACGTTTGCAGCCAGAGCATTATCATAGGAGTCACCAACACTTCCGGTGGAAGCTGTAATGCCGTGCTGGGTAAGTCGCTCGTTGTAGACAACGCTGACATACTGCGACCCGTGATCCGAATGATGAATGAGACCTGTTGTTTCCTCAGCACACACGATCGCCTGGTTGAGAGCTTGCAGCGGCAAAGCTTTGAGGCGGCCTGAAGTGATCGGAGACTAGGTTTTACCCTAGGAGGACGATCAGCATCATGGCACGACCCAGTCAGTACGACGCAGCTACGCAGGACCGCGCGGTGCGCATGTACTTCGAGCGCCTCGAGGAAGGCGACATCTCCAAGGCCGGCGCCCGCCGGGAGATCGGCGAGTTGCTCGGCGTGAAGGAATCGACGCTGCGCAACTGGATCCGCAGGCACGAGCAGCAGTCGCAGGCCCCGGAGCCCGGTTCCCTGTCCTACGAGCAACTCCAGGCCGCTTACGACGAGCAGGCCAAGGAAGTGGCCAAGCTGCGTCGGGCCAATGAGATCTTGAAGACGGCGTCGGCTTTTTTCGCCCAGGCGGAGCTCGACCGCAAACTTCGGTAATCGTGGACTTCATCCGCACCTACCGCCACCGCTTCGGGGGCGAGCCAATCTGCGAAACACTCACCGCCCATGGCATCGCGATTGCCCCAAGCACCTTTTACGCCCACCAGGCCCGCGAGTTCGGCCCTTCGGACGCCGAGTTGGATCAGGCCTATGCCGCTCACCGCATCTACCGGCTATGGGAGGCCAACCGCAAGGTCTACGGCCGCCGTAAACTCTGGAAGGCCGCTGTCCGCGACGGCATGAGCATCGGTCGTGACCAGGTCGAACGGCTGATGAAGATCACCGGCATCCGCGGTGTCTCACGCGGGATGCACCGTAAGAAAACGACGGTGGCCAACCCCGCTCACCGCCGGCACCCGGACCGGATCAACCGCAGATGGACGTATCCGTCGCACCCGGATCAGTGGTGGATCGCGGACTTCACCTACGTGTGGACCCGCCAGGGCTTTTGTTACGTCGCCTTCATCGTCGACGCCTATTCGCGGATGATCCTCGGCTGGGTGGTCACCACGGTCATGGACACCCGGATGGTGCTCATGGCCCTGGAACACGCCCTGTTTTCCCGCCGGCGCACCCGCATGGACTTCACCTCCACCGGCATCGTCCACCACTCGGACGCGGGAGCCCAGTACACCTCGCTGGCGTTCACCGACGCGCTGACAGACGCCGGGCTCCAGGGCTCGATCGGCTCGGCCGGTGACGCCTTGGATAACGCGATGATGGAGTCGACGAACGGGCTCTACAAAACCGAGCTCATCGACTTCGACCCCGCACGGACATGGCGGGATGCCCAGGAGGTCGAAACGGAAACGGCCTCCTGGGTCTACTGGTATAATCACCAGCGTCTGCACTCGTCGATCGGTGACGTTCCCCCGATCGAATACGAGCAGGACTACGAGGAATTCAACACCACCCGAAAAGCCCAGTAAGGCTTTTACCCGTAGTCTCCGAAAAACTCAGGCCGATTCAGTGGTTATAATCGCGATTGCAAGGTTGATCCACCTAGACTCAACTTTAGGAGGTAGCAGACTATGCCCATGATGCGTATTGACCCGTTCCGCGAGCTTGATCGCCTCTCGCAGGAACTGCTGCGCGGAACCCTTGCCCGACCGGTGGCCTTGACGATGGACGCCTGGAAGGACGACGAGACCTTCGTCCTCGAATTCGACATCCCCGGCGTTGACTCCGACAGCATTGATCTCGATATCGAGCGCAACGTCTTAACAGTCACTGCTGAGCGCCAGTCCCGCACCCGGGAGGATGTGGAGGTCATCGCGGAGGAACGTGCCACCGGTAAGTTCCGTCGCCAGGTCATGCTCAGCGATAATCTCGACCCGGATGCCGCGCAGGCGCAGTACACCAACGGTGTACTCACGGTCCGGATCCCGGTAGCGGAGAAGGCTAAGCCCCGCAAGATCGAGATTTCTTCCAGCCCAGACCAGAAGGAAATCAGCGCCTAACCCCGCATAAGCGGCGCTGACCTAACCGGGCGGGTGGCTGCTGACCAGCCCCACCCGCCCGTGTCCTGTCTTTTGTAGGACACAAGACCCGTGCCCTGGCAGGCCCCACGCCCCGCTCGGTCATCATTTCCTCCAGATCGCGGTAGCTCACCCCGTAGCGGCAGTACCACCGCACTGCCCACAGAATGATGTCACGGGGGAAATGACGACCGGAGAAGATACCCATGGCTGTGATTATTTCACGTCGCTCTTCCTACTGCCCCAACTTTGCAACAGCACCGCTCTGATCGCTCTCTCGTCAATCGATCGGCGGCAAGACTTTCCTCACATCTAGGCGAAGTGCATTGGAACGAGCCAGCACCCTACCAACCCCTGTGATTTGCATGGCATGTGGGATCTGGTCCCACCAGGTTTCAATTTTTGCAAGGGTGGGTCGTAGTCGTAGTCTCTCTAGGAACAAATCGACAAGCTCGGGATCGATCGCTCCGAAGCCTAAGCGATCTTCTGCTTGCTCAATTAGTTCTGAATGAATGTTTTCGGAATTAGGTAATGTGTGCTTGAGCGTATCGGTATCGGCTACAGCGAAGCGCCAGTATCCGGGTCGTAATTCATGCTGCACCAGCAGAGCTGGTCCGAATTGTGGCCTGTCACAGATTATGAATGGTAGTTGAGGACTACCTATGGGCGCTCCCGATGCGAGATAGCCAGGCATTATTGTGGGGTAATAGTCCCGAAAAGACTTAAGTCCAGAGACTTGGTTGATACGTAACGCATCCAATATGTCTAAATGGTCTAGCCATTCTGCGCCTTCTGGCAGCGGGCCATCGAGCAAGTCTACGAAGAGATCCTCCATCGTATCTAGGCCATCATCCAAACGTGGGCCAAGAGGGCGATACTGCTGAATAGCCTGAATTACAGTAAGACCACGAAGAGCTTCATCATCGATTTGATCAACTATCTCGATCGAGCGCTCAATTCCTGCCTTAATATTGCGGGAAGCCCTCGCTTGACGCGATCAACTAGCAATCCCGCCAACAGATCATAATCACTGTCTTTATCCGATACAGCGGCGCCCGATTGTGCCTTCGTGTAGGAACGCTGAAAACCAGGATCTGCAAAGACCTCCAGTCGTCCCTCCCTCACAAGGGATGCGATAACTCGGTCATCAAGTTTGGTTATGCGTTCCTGAATTACTCGTACGCTTTCATCCGCATATTCTGGGTGCTGTTGCAAAGTTGGGCCAGGGTCGAAAAGCCCAACCTCAAGACATTAGTTGTCCTTGCTCCGGGGTGCTTAAGCTGTCTCGAATATCCGGCTGACGATCACCGCGTCCGGGTTCGGTTGCCCGTAAGCAAACATCGTCCCCTGGCCTTTCCGTAATGAATGCATCGCTTCCATCCCTTTCAACGTCCGGTAGGCGGAAATTCGGTTTTTGAACGCTCCCTTCGGCCCCAGGATTCTTTTAAGTCGGCCATGATCTCCCTCGATAACGTTGTTCAGGTATTTCACCTGCCGGTGCTCCACCGTCTGAGGGCAGATTCCCTCCGCCTTCAGCTCGGATATTGCCCTGGCCAGAGCTGGTGCCTTGTCGGTGTTGATGACCCGCGGGGACCCGGCTGTCGTATTCGACCTCAGGGTCTTGGCCAGGAAACGCTTGGCCGCCGCGACATTGCGCTTCGGGGAGAGATAAAAGTCCAGGGTCTGCCCACCGGCGGTAATAGCCCGGTAGAGATAGCACCACTTCCCGCCGACCCGGATGTAGGTCTCATCCACCCGCCAGGAACTGGCCTGCCAGTCGGGTACCTGCCGGTACCAGCGCGTCTGCTTATCCAGCTCAGGGGCATATTTCTGGACCCAGCGGTAGATGGTGCTGTGATCGACCGGTACGCCGCGTTCGGTCATCATTTCTTCCAGATCGCGGTAGCTGAGCCCGTAGCGGCAGTACCACCGGACCGCCCACAGGATGATTTCACGGGGGAAATGACGACCGGAGAAGATGCCCATGGCTGTGATTATTTCACGCAGGTCTTCCTGTCGCCCGAACTTTGCAACAGCACCCCTTGAATGATCCGCGGGTGGGATCTGCCGGGTCCTGGTTGTCTCGGGCGGGTTCTTGCAGAATGAAGCTGAAATCAGGGTCGGTCGGGCCTGGTGTGTTGACCAGCCGATCGAGCTCGATCAAAGCGTCAGCAGGTCGCAGATGTTGCGTGCGTGCCAGATCGATGTCTCTACTGCGTCGCCCGGAACCGATGCGAAGCAGCAGGCTGGTTCCGCCCTTGAGGACCCAGGGCGAGTCGGCATGGGAAAACATCCTCGTGAGGAAGATGTCGAAGGCGAACTGGTGTTGGATATTCTCTGGCGTCACTGCCTGGCGTTGTGCTTCGTTCCTGAGTTTCGCCAGAAGCTGGGTGCGCTTACGGACCAGAAGTATTGCCGGTGAGGGTTTAGTCATCGGACTCGCCTTCCTCTTCGTTGCGCGTCTTAGTGTCTTCACTGCCGTCCTCGTCGACGTTAATCTTGTGATCGAGGTTCGGGATGGGAGGGCGACCAAGTCCTAGTGCTCGGGCCTGGTCAAGCGCAGAGCTGGGAGTGAACTGCCCCAGTGCCGAGAGGCTCCCCAGCGCTTGAGCCAGCTCGCCAGAGGAGAACCTCGTCGCTTCCATCCACGGGGATGGGAGCTTCTCGTTAATGGAGGCCAACGACTGAAGAATGTTGGCATACCCACGGGTTTTCTGGAACTCCGCCAGAAAACCCGATACTGAACCATCCAGGTTCCCTTGCAGGGCCTGGGCAAGGACGGAGAGTCCCAGAGCTTCGGTGGCGCTGCTGTCTTCGGGAAACCGCAGCAGTGATTGCGCGACCAGGTCCTGACCCGTGGTGTAGCCGTAGTGCTCGGCATGGGGATCAAGCCTCTTGGAGACAAGCGAGGCCTTGAGGCGGTGGTCACGGATCGCATTGGCGATGACATGGTGAAGCTGGTCGCCATCGAGACGATCTTTCGCCAGATCCGCGATCGTCCGTAAGGGCGTAGTAACCGGCAGCCCTTCCACGACGGTGATGTCCTCGGCAGGCAGGGGTGTCACACGGTGGCGGATATCAGCAGCCGAGGACTGTTTTCGCACCGGTGAAGAAAACATATGGGTGGCCGGCGTGATATCGCCCAGCTCCAGGACGCTGGCGGCTGAAACATGCGAGACGACGATAGGGGGGTCTTCTTTCAGGCGTTCCTCCGCGATGGTGCGCGGCGAGGTAGACAGCCAGGCTGCCCGAATCTCCGTCAGAGAGTCTTCAGCCACCCCAGCCAGGATGTAGACCCCCCGGCGGATCCTGCGGATGACATCACGCTGGCACAACCTGGTCATGGTGGTGGAGTCAATACCTGAGTCGCTGGCCTGCGCAGAGGTGATCAGGCCATGCTGGAGGTACCCGAAAGCATCCAGAATGGGTGTGGCCTCAGAAGCACGCATGTAGCAAACATAGCAGGGAAATTTACTAAAATCTACGTTTACTGCGTTCTAGGCGTAGTAAAGCTAACTTGCACTGATTGATTGATCTACTTTTCCTACAGTCAAGGTGTAGTTAATGTATCTTCTTTGGTTTCCTCCTGCTGCGCCGCCAATAGGTCGTGTTGCGAAAGTCCGGTGTCACGCACCGGACTTTCGCAACACTGCTTAAACCCCGGGACTCAATCATCGAGGCCCTGGAGGACCTCGCGCTTCAACGCTGCGTCGAACGACTCCGCCAACGCGTTGTCAGCACTGCTGTCGATCGCTCCCATCGACTGCCGGATCCCCAGCTGTGCGCAGTCGTCCTGGAACGCATGCGAGGTGTTGCGATGACCAGTTGAATCCGCCTGTTGTCGGTCGGCTCGTCTTCGGGGTCCTCCGGGTCGTCGGCGGGTTCCTCGGGTTTCTTGTTGAGGTTCTTCGCGAGCTCGGTGGCGGCGGTCCGCTGGTCTGCGGCGTCCAGCTCAGCGACGGTGGCGTCGATGTTCTCAGTGCCGTCGGTGAGGTAGGTCAGGTACTGCAGTTCCTCCGCGGTCGGGGGTTTGCTCTCGTTGTACGCGTCGTTGAAGGTGGCGAGTGCTTCGGCGCGGAGCTTGGCAGGGTCTCGGGGAACTTGAATGGCATGCTCCCTGTCCTTTCCAGGGTTGGGGTGTTGGCCCCGGCCTTCCCGGTGGCTCACTGTGCATGCAAGCCGGTGGGGGAGCGTGTCAAGTTGTTTGTGTGTGGGGCGTGATTATTAGAGGTAGGGCTCGAAGCGGTCAGGGTAAGCCACAGACATCTGGTTGATGGCCTGCTTCCAGTTCGTCACCCGCCTGCCCTCGATCAGCCGGCCGCTGGTCGCCGCGACCCATTTGCCCTGCTTAGCGCGCTTGGCGGCCCGTTTGTCCTCAATGTTGCAGATCATCAACCACAAGGTTTTGATCGCAGACTCATCGTTGGTGAACTGCACCCGATTCCGGGTGGCTTTACGCAGCTCGTTGTTCATCGACTCAATCGAGTTCGTGGTGTAGATCACCTTCCTGGCCATCGGTGGGAACTCCAGAAACGGGATGAACCGGTCCCACGCATCGCGCCACACCTTGACTGACTGCGGATACTTTTCCCCCAGCTCGGAGGCCTCGAACTCCGTCAACGCCGCCAGAGCGGTCTGCTCGGTGGGGGCGGTGTAGATCTTCTTCAACCCGGCGGACACCGCCTTACGATCTCCATAGGCCACCCACCGGTTTGCTGCCCTGATCAGGTGGACGACACAGGTCTGGACCATCGAATCCGGCCAGGTGGCTTCCACAGCCTGTAACTCGCAACGCCGATTGGCGGTTTTTCCACAACTTCAGTTGGCGGTTGCAAGCGATGGAGATTGAGAAACCGGACAAGTCGTAAAGAGGTTCGGGCAGGCTCAGTAGATCCAAGCTATCGCCGCCGACAAAAACGAAGACAGTCGAGCGATCCTAACGGCCGAAGGTGATTCCTCTCCGGCAAGACGTCAATCCTTCCGAGCGATCCCCCTCCCCATCCCCCTTTCGGGCATGTAGTCACAACCCTTTCAATGGGCGCTCAGATCACAGATGACGACTATGGGTACCCTCACCACAATCAATCCCACAACGTGGTAGAGAACATCAGGGGGCAATCCTAAGGCCTGAGTCACGAAAATGCTGTGGGAGAACTTGTGACACATTCCCCCTCCGAAAGGATGGTCTTCACTCGAGCTTCCTTGAGAGGTGGGGTTCACACCTGCCGATGACATCTGTGGACTGTGCCTAAATCGGTCGTTTTAAACACAGGGAAGTTGAGGCCGTCCCCCTCAGATCCGGAAAGCTGGGATCAAGACGGGTCTGTACGTGCAGGGTCTGTTCTCCCCTTACGTAGCCCGATCTCATAGGAGGTGAAGGCGATCAGGGTGACCACAACCAGTGGGAGGATGAACCCCGCCATCACGGTGGTGAACCCCTCCAGGGCATCGTGTTCGGTAGCTGCAAGGACGAGATAGCCCGTGTAGGCGACATACAGCCCGAGAAAAACTGCCCCCTCCCACCGGGCCACCACAAATCCGGTGAAGACAACGGGCAGCAGGGCTGCTGCCGCGGCCAGCATGACCGGGATATCGAAGGCGATGGCGGCGCTGGACACCGGGATGCCGTCGAGGGAAATCAGGGCGGGCAGTCCGAGCACCAGTCCGATGTTGAAGATGTTGCTGCCCACGATATTTCCCACCGCGATGTCCCGTTCACCACGGCGTACCGCGGTAATGGAGGTCACCAGTTCAGGCAAGGAGGTACCGATGGCAACGACGGTCAGCCCGACCACGAGACTACTGATGCCCAATCCGGTGGCAATGTTGACCGCCCCATCGACCAGGAGGGTGGCCCCACCCACCAGCAGCGCGATTCCGACCACTATGAGCAGGAGGGATTTGAGAGTGGATGTGGCAGGTGTTTTTTCGTCTCCGTCCCCGGTATCGGAGGCGGCGGTGGTCTCCGTGGAATCGACCGGGGGCCGTGCGCGGCGACGGCTGGCAACAATCGTCCACACCGTGTGTGCAACGACCACGCTGAACAGGATCGCACCATCGACCGCGCTGATTACCCCATCGAGGGCCATCACGAGCAACCCGGCCGATAGAGCGACCATTACGGGAACATCGAACCGTACCAGTCCGCGTGTGACGACCAGGGGGAGGATCAGGGCGGAGAGTCCGAGAATAAACAGGATGTTGACGATATTGCTACCGACCACATTTCCCACAGCCAATCCGGGCTCATCCTGCCAAACCGCCCCGATGGTAATCGCCAGTTCCGGCGCGGATGTAGCTGCTGACACGACGGTCAAACCGACCACCAGTGAGGAGATTCCCACCCGGCGGGCCAGCGCTGACGCACCTCGCACCAGGAGTTCCCCGCCTACAACCAACAGCAGCAGTCCGACAATGATGCGTCCCACATCCAATAATCCCATGCCCCAGAGTGTACCGAGATCACGGCATCCTCGGAGTGTGGGAAGGGCGGCGGAAGACGCCTCTAATTATTGAACTGAGCGTGCCATAGGAGAGTGCATTCTACATGCTTTGGAAAGCGATGCCGCGCTGGATCAGACAGCGAGGCAGGAATATCCCCGTCATAGTCACCCACCCGCGACCAGGCAGTCGAACAAACATCCGCAGTTCCAACAATTCCACCGTTTACCTGGACGCAACCCACCAGTGCGCAGAGGATGCGGCGGTTGCTACCCGGTTTCCCGCCCAGGAGGCGGCAAATAACTTTCCGACGGGTCTTCCCCCAGGGCGAAGGGCCTGATGTCAATGGGACGGTCTGATAGGTGCTGTTGCAAACTTCAGGCGGAGAGCCGTGACGACCCAGTCTTCATCCTCTGATGCTCGCTGCGGGTCGGCGTTCTCAGGCAGCCTCGAACACCCGGCTGACGATCACCGCATCCGGATTCGGTTGCCCGTAAGCAAACATCGTCCCCTGGCCTTTCCGTAATGAATGCATCGCTTCCATCCCTTTCAACGTCCGGTACGCCGAGGTCCGGTTTTTGAACGCCCCCTTCGGTCCGAGGATCCGTTTCAGCCGCCCATGATCTCCTTCAATGACGTTATTGAGGTATTTCACCTGCCGGTGTTCCACTGTTGGCGGGCAGATTCCCTCTGACTTCAACTCGGCGATTGCCCTGGCCAGGGAGGGTGCTTTATCGGTGTTGATCACCCGCGGGGACCCGGTTATCGTGTTCGACCTCAGGGTCTTGGCCAGGAAACGCTTCGCTGCGGCGACATTGCGCTTCGGGGAGAGATAAAAGTCCAGGGTCTGCCCACCGGCGGTAATAGCCCGGTAGAGATAGCACCACTTCCCGCCGACCCGGATGTAGGTCTCATCCACCCGCCAGGAACTGGCCTGCCAGTCGGGTACCTGCCGGTACCAGCGCGTCTGCTTATCCAGCTCAGGGGCGTATTTCTGCACCCAGCGGTAGATCGTGGTGTGATCGACTGGCACACCCCGCTCGGTCATCATTTCTTCGAGATCGCGGTAGCTCACCCCGTAGCGGCAGTACCACCGCACCGCCCACAGGATGATGTCACGGGGGAAATGCCGACCGGAGAAGATGCCCATGGCTCTGATTATTTCACGCAGGTCTTCCTGTCGCCCGAACTTTGCAACAGCACCGGACGGATTAATGTTTGGCCTTATTTCTTCTTCCATGTTCATTACCTGGCAACGCACAGTCGGGGGGCGCTTAAAGTCAGATTTAAACTTTGCGAATACCTTGACATGGAATACCTTCCCGGTTCCCGAGCTAGACGATGAGACTCGCCAGCGCATCATTGATGCGGGTAAGAAAGTCCTCGCCGCACGCGCGCTGCACCCCGAGTTCTCCCTGGCGGAACACTACAACCCGTTGGCAATGGCACCAGAACTGATCAAGGCACACGGCGCACTTGATCGCGAGGTCGATAAGGCCATGGGGGCACCACGCAAACTCACCACCGAACGCCAACGCCAGGAAGTCTTATTCGCTAACTATTCACGCTTAACCGCACCCTCTAGGAAAGCTTAGCGGTATCTCCTCAAACGGTATCGTTGTTTACGCCTAACATTTTGAGTCCTGCTTCTTCGGTCGCTTCCGTTTCCTCGGTGGACTCATCAAGAGCATCCACAAAGGCACGCTGCTGGGCACCATCAAGTCGGTCCCACCACTGCGACAAACTTTCAACAAGCTCAGCCTGGGCCCGCTCACCGGAACTCAACGAGTCATCAATGCACCAGGCTGCGATACCTCGCGCCTGTAGCTTCCTTTTATTTCAGTTTGGCAGGCTGCAACCGCACGTCCGCCTACGGTATGCCCTAATGAGACACCACACGCGACACCAAAACAACTGTTCCACAGGGTCCCAGCCTCCATTTTTGATACACTTCTCATTAAAGCCAATGACCTAGTGACACAGAATGGAGGCAGGGTGGCCGGACAAACAGTTTCGTACATTCGAGTGTCGTCAGCTGAGCAGAATCTCGCCCGCCAGCGCGAGACCATCGGGCCGGTCGAGCGCGAGTTCGTCGACGAGCTCTCAGCCCGCAGTCGAGCAACGCGCCCTGGACTTGAGGCCTGCATCGCATACCTGCGCGACGGGGACACTCTCAAAGTCGCTTCGATTGACCGACTCGCGCGTTCGCTGGTGGATCTTCGTGGGTTGATCGACGAGATCACCGGCAAGGGCGCGGCAGTCGAATTCTTGAGCGAGGGACTGACTTTTGCCCCAGGCGTGTCGGACCCACGGTCTACGCTGCTGTTGGGAGTGTTGGGCTCCTTTGCGGAGTTCGAGCGGGCCATCATCCGCGAGCGCCAGGCCGAGGGCATCGCCCTGGCAAAGAAAGCCGGGAGATACAAAGGCCGACAACGGGCACTGACCCGAGACCAGGCCGACGAGATCCGGAAGCAAGCAAAGGCCGGCGCTCGACCAACAGAATTAGCCAAAGCATTCGGCGTTAGCCGCAGCACCATCTACCGCGAACTACAGAAAGAGGCGAACACATGACCTTCCTGAACATCCTGGGATACATCTTCTGGCTGGGTGCAGCGGCCATCCTCATTACCAAGGTGCGCGAGAGCGGCATCATCGCTGGCCCGATCTTAAGCATTTTGCCGATTGGTGGACTCGCAATTTCGCTAACTGTCGTGGCTGCGCTCGGTGGTGTGCTCGCTGGCACCGCTAACCAATTCGAAAAGGACATGCAGGCCCCACAGGTCACGCCGCAGCTTGTGGACTCGCCCAGCGATGTGCTTGATCACATGTTCTCCATCGCGAACACCCCCGCGCCCGAGCCCGAGGGATACTAGGCCACTTCAAGACCCGAGATGGGGCAGGAACGAAAGTGTTCCTGCCCCATTTTCTTATGTGTTTCGAGTCATTCGAGCGTAGTTCTCGAACAGCAGTTCTTGCCGTTGCCGTTCGGTGGTGAGCTTGCGAGGAGCACCCATCGCCTTGTCTACTTCCTTGTCCAGGGCATCGTGCGCCCTAATCAACGCAGGATCCATGGCCAACGGGTTATAGTGCTCTGCCAGGGAGCGCTCGGGGTGCAGGTCGCGTGCAGCCAAGACCTTCTGCCCTGCCTCAATGATTCGTTGACGTGTTGCATCGTCGAGTTCGGGTACGGGGAAGGTGTTCCAGGTCAACGTGTTTGCGAAGTTCAAGTCTGACTTGAGGCGGCCGCCGACCGCGCGCTGCCAGGTGATGAACATTGACGAGGAGATCAGCCCGAACAGGAGTCCGTCAGGATCAATTGCCGTGTAGAGCTTGTTGCCCGCGATGACATTCGAGGACAGGCGCGCGACCGTGTAGTAACGCCTAGTTTCCGAGACGACGGCCGGAATCCCTACATACGCGCATGACGGCTGGCGATTTTCTTGAAAAAGGTACGGTGTAGCCGCCGATTCTTGCGTCGCCTTTTTCGTACTTCCCAAACGCATCCTCTGCGTTGCTTCAATGCGTCGTTTCAGAACCGGCGACTTGCCAATATCGGCTGGGTTGAAATCATCGTCCGCCATCCACAAGCACCAGCGGTCGAGACCCCGCACAAGTTCCCTGCCCATGCGGAAAGGACGAAGATACTTCGCCGCAATCGGGTCCGCTGCAACCTCGTCATAGTCATTTTCCTCAACAATGAGGTTGCCACCATCAGTTGGTTGGCTGCCTCTTGTCGCTTCCGTGATTACAGGACTAAGCGGGTGCATCATCTTAGCGACAAGGACGTTTGGCCCGTCGATCAGATACGGGTTGATTCCTTGGGTTACGGGGAGTTCGACCGACTCGCCCTTTACGTCTGGGTAGTCCCAGAGTCGTTGCTTGATGCCACGGTCTCGGGTGAAGCCGACAATGACGCAGTGAACGGCGGCTTTTCCTGGTGCTTCGGAGTCCCAGGAGAACGTGCGGTGGGCAAACTTGATGCGCCAGTTCTCTCGGGTCAAAGGGCCGAACAATGCCGGTACTGGTTGGCCTTGCGTGATCGAGTTTGTGGTCACGTAGGCGAACTCTCCCCTGCGCTCGGCTAGTAGGCGCATTGCTTGCGCGTGCCAGCCGGTCACGTAGTCGAGGTAGCCGTCATAGTCTTTCCCCCAGACGCGGCGCATATCGTCCTTTTGCGCGGCGGTCTTGGTGTACTGGCCGATGAATGGTGGGTTGCCGAAGACGTAGGTCATGCCGTTGGTCTGTGGCAGGATCTCGCTCCAGTCGAGCTCCAGGGCGTTGCCGTGGTGAATGTGGGCGGTGACCGAGATCGGCAGACGTTCGGGGGCCATGCCGACGCGGTCGGCGAGCTCTCGGTTGGCCTGGTGGTCAACGAGGAACATCGCAGTCTCAGCGATCTTGGCTGGCCACCAGTTGAGCTCGAAGCCGTAGAACTGGCCGATGGATAGCTTCTGTTCCCAGCTAATGTCGAGTGCCCAGTTTATGTTTTCCTCACGCTCGCGGATCGCGACAATCACGTCTGTTTCGATGCGTCGAAGTTCACGGTAGGCGACGATGAGGAAGTTTCCACTACCACAGGCGGGATCGAGGAAAACGTGGTGAGACAGATCGTCGCGGAATCGCTTGAGATCGTCGAGCTGTTTCTTCTTGCTGCCGGTTGTCTTTGCAATCAGCTGGGCTGCTTCGGCGCGCAGTTCGTCCAGGAACAGCGGGCCGAGGGTTTTCATGATGTTGGTCTCGGAGGTGTAGTGTTCGCCGTCTCCTCGTCGTGCCTCTTTCGACTTCACGAGCTGGAAAAGGCTACCGAAGATCGCCGGGGAAATGTCAGTCCACCGGAAGCGGCACGCATCTATTAGGGCGTGGCGCATCTCGGGGCTAAAGAATGTTGTCGTGCGTGTCTCGCCTGCCCTGTCGAACAGTGAGCCGTTGACGTATGGGAACGCGGCCATCGAGTCGGGAACGCGCTTGCGTTTGTTCTCGGGGGTGTTGAGAACGTCGAACAGCGCGTCGATCTGGCTGCCGAGGTTTTCGCTTGTGGTGTGGTCGAGGATGAACCGATAGAACAAGTCTTGCTCCCACAGGCCCGCATCGTCGCCGAACAAGAGGAACAGCAAACGGGTGAGGAATACGGACGCACGTTGGACTTCTTCGTCCTCGTCCTCGGGGTTGATGGGGGCTTGATCGGCCACGCCGCCGTCTACGTCGTCGCCTGCCATTGCGGTGAAAAGGTTGGCCATGACTTTGGAGGCTTTAAGCGATGCGGCTTCTTCTTCCTCGCGGCTCATGGAGTCGTCGTAACCGGCGAGGAACCGCAAGAGGTCAACGTTGTCGGAGACTTCGTCGAGTGTGAAGGTTACGTCGAATCGTTGGTCTGGGGAGCCGAGGCGGAGCAGGCGGAAGTTTTCGAAGTCGCTGGCGAGGATGTACCGGGGTTGCTCGGTGTCGGAGACGGAGCCGCCTTGGAGGTAGTCGCGTGCTTGGGCGACGGCATGGTCGAGGTTTACGCCGGGGGACTTGGCTTCGCCAATGACGACGGAGGGCCAGAACAGGTCGATGTAGCCGGTGTTGCCCGTGGAGCCGCGACGAGCGTCTTGCTCGAATAGATCCATTCGTGTCGCGGAGATGCCGAAGCAGGCGAGGAAGTCGGCCCAGAATGATTGAGCGTATTTCTTCTCGATGGCCCCCTCGTTGTTGGCTTTCCAGGTGTCGAGTCGTTGTCGCCAGTGGACGCGGAAGCCGTCGAGATTGTGCTTGATTTCGTAGCGGTCGAGGCGGATGGGGGTCGAGGAAATCATGTTCTTACCATACCGGTACGCGGGTGTCTGATCGGCTAGTTAGCGGCGGTTGAATAAAAGGTGGCCGCCTCGCTGGTGTGCGAGGCGGCGACGGGGGGCGGTGGTTCAGGGGGAAGTTGTGCCTTCCTAGTTCTTGTCGTGCTTGTCGCGTCGCTCGTCGTTGTCGGAGGCGTGGGAATTTTCGCCGCCGTGCTCCTGGTCGTCTCGGTTGCCCTCCCCTTCCGCGTTCTCGTTGGTGTCGGAGGTGGTAGTGTCCTCGTCGCCGTCGAGCTGATCTTCGTCGTCGTCCTCGTCGTGGATGCTGTCAGTGTCGAGGGCGAGCAGCTGGCGAAGTTCGGAGGCGGTGAGGCCGAAGGACTCGCGCAGCCAGGTGTGTGCTTCGCCGAGCTGGTCGAGCTCTTGGAGAGCGGCCGCGAATCGGGCACGTACCGCTTCGAGCTCGGTTTGTGCGAGGAACGCGCGCTGGGTGGCGGCTTTGACTTTTTCCTGATTTGCCAGTCGTTCTGCAAGCGCAATCATTGCTAGTTCTCGTGCTTGTTGACGTTTCGTTGTTCTTTTTGCCATACCCCAAACCTAAATGCCTCAGGCCTAGCTCCACTAGGCCCTCCTCGCGCCTTAGGCGCTCAAACTGCCACACACAGTAGGCACTTTTAGTGTAAATGGTAGCGGTGGCCGCTATGCTTGGGAAATATGATGTCGTTTCGTGCAGTCCACGCGGGCAGCGGGTACCAATACTTGCTGCGCTCTGTGGCTACCAACGATGCACCCGACAACATGGTTGAGGAAGGAAAATTGTCCTCCTACTACCAAGCAAAGGGAACCCCACCTGGGCGCTGGATTGGCCGCGGGTTGGCCGCACTTTCGACGGAAACAGCCGCTGCCGGTGTCGAAATAGAAGCAGATCAAATGGAAGCTCTCTACGGACTGGGCTACCACCCCGATACTCACGCTATGTTGCAAGCCGGCAAGAAACTAGAGGATTGCAAATTGGGCGGCAAATTCCCCGTCTATACCAATGACATTCCCGTCTTGAATGAACTTCGTGATGCAGAGCGAGCATTCATAGAGACCAACAGCCGGTTGTTAAACGATGAAGAACGCAGTGACTTGGCTATTTCTATCGGTCGAAAGCACTATGTCGCATCTACTGGGTGGGAGTCAGCACCGGACAAAGATGTCATCGATTGGGTGAATAAGCAACGAGATCAGGTCAAGCAAGCGGTCGCCGGATTCGACTTAACCTTCTCCCCTGCCAAAAGTATTTCGGTTCTTTGGGCGCTTGCTGATGAGGACACTGCGAACAAGATTGCGGCCTGTCACCATGAAGCGGTTGCCGAAGTCTTAGCGTGGGCTGAAGACAACACGGTGCGAACACGTATGGGAGCTGGCGGACTGGCTCAAGTTAAAACTAACGGCATTATTGCCTCTGAGTTCACCCACTTTGATACCCGCGCTGGCGACCCCGATCTGCACTCGCATGTCCTTGTTTCGAACAAGGTGCAGGGTCCCGATGGAAAGTGGCGCACGCTTGATTCGCGCGCGATGTTTAAGAATCATCAGACGCTTTCCGCTCGCTATGACGCGATTGTCCAAGAACTCTTAACCCGCAAGATGGGTTTAGCGTTTGTCCCGAGTGCTCGCGGCCAGGGCAACGAACCAGTGTGGGAGGTCGCCGGAGTGCCAGAACAACTCATCGAATTGTTCTCGAAGCGCCGCGCTATGGCACGCCCTGTCTACGACGCCTTGGTTGAAAACTACGTTTCAGATCATGGCCGTCAGCCCGATAAACGCACGCAACTTAGCCTGTGGCAGTCAGCAATTTTAGATACTCGCGACGCCAAGAAACCAGCGGAATCACTTGCTGATCTTCGCGCAGGTTGGCGTGAAAATGTACAGAATTCGGGCAACGCTGACGCACTATTTGAATCGCTTGCCAAAGTGGTCGACGGTGACGCAGTCGACCAACGCCCAGAGTTCTTTACTCTCGGAGATGTTGACGCTGGCCTACTTGATGAGCGCAGTCACGAGGTTATCGACCGCATGATTAGGAAGCGGTCGTACTTCTCTCGCCACCATGTCACGGCGGCAGTCGGAAGTTATCTGAAAGCCTTTCAGTTCGATCGTCAGGAAGATACACAACGCGCGATTGATCTTCTGACCGAGCGGATTATTGCCGAGCATTTAGTGGAACTGACACCGGATAACGAGCTCGAACTTCCCGCGCAGTTACGCAATGACGTAGGCGAATCCGTCGATCATCACTTGGGTTATAGGCGTTACACCACACCAGAAATTCTCGCCCAGGAAGATCTTGTTCTCTCCGCTGTGGCCGAGCCTGTCGCGATCTTTGCGAACTCATCAGAGATTACATCGGCAATTGATTCCTTCGAATCAGAGCACGGTTTCTCTCTCAATAATGGTCAGGTTGAGCTAGCTCATCACCTCTTACAGTCGGGCACTCTCGTTGGTTGCGGCGTTGGTCCCGCAGGCACCGGAAAGACGACTTCCATGCAGATCGTGTCCAGCGTCTGGAGCTCGCATGGGCGCAACGTTGTGGGCCTTGCGCCGTCAGCAGCAGCCGCCGGCGTCCTCGGAGATGAGCTGGGTATCGAAGCACACACGATTGATTCTTTGAGCTTTGTCTGGCGTGGCCGACACCCGAATAGGCCCGGTGGGGACCTGGCGGCCCTGCCTATCGAGATCAATCCCGGCGACATGTTGCTAGTCGATGAGGCTGGCATGGTCACAACCGACAACCTCGCGGCACTGACCGAAATTGCCGAACAGTCCGGCGCTATTGTGCGTCTGATTGGTGACCCCCACCAGCTCGACGCAGTGGGCACTGGTGGCCTGTTTGGTACGATGTGCCGCTACAACGACTCAGTGGAACTGACCGACGTTATGCGCTTCTCGCACGGCAATGACACCGAGCAGGCGGATGCGTCACTGGGTGTGCGCCGCGGCGAGGTGAGCGCCTTAGAGTTCTACCATCAGCGCGGATGGGTTACCGGGGGCACACGCGCCGACATGCTTATCCAGGCCGTTGACACCTATTTGGCCGACGTGGCCCGCGGCCGTAACTCCTTGGTTGTGGCCACGACTAACAGTGATGTCTCGGTACTCAATGAAATGATTCGTGCGCACTATGTCGATACCGGTGAGGTGGACGTATCCCGCGAGGTGGAGCTTGCCCAATCCGACCGTGCTGGTTTAGGTGACATTATTATTGCACGGCAAAATCAGCGCCTACCGAACCCGCACAATCAACATGAGCCGGGACGCAAGGTCATTAATGGGCAGCTATTCCGTGTCCTAGATATTCATAATGATGGTTCGGTGACTGCCGGGGATACCTCCACTGGCGAGGTCTATGACCTGCCTGCCGACTACGTTGCCGAGCACACTCACTTGGGTTATGCCGCCACGGTCCACCGCGCACAGGGCGCGACCGTGGACACCACTCATGCCGTGGTCGACTCCACGACTTCACGGGCGAGTCTGTATGTCGCTATTACGCGTGGCAAGCAAGAAAACCGCATGTATGCAATCACCGACGACAACCTGGACGAGCTGGCCGAGCAAGGTCACGAGCACTCCTCCGGTAACACTCCTGGCTCTACTGCCCGCGACGTGCTTGCACGCGCGGTCAGTCGCGATGGACTCCAACGCTCTGCGACGGATATTCGCGCGGAAGCACACGAGTACGCCGAGAGTAAAGAGCGCTTAGAAAAGCTCTATCGTTACGGACACGACGTTGCAAGCGGGGACTTCATCGACCGGTACCTCGATGGGTGGTGGGATCGTCTGGACGCCAACGCGTCCACAAAATTGACCGAGGAAGGCCGCACAAAGGTCCGGCAGGCATGGCAGGAGACTATCGCTGCTGGGTATGACCCTCGTGATTTCATGGCCACAGCGATCTTTAATCTAGGTGACGTAGATGAGACCGGTGCTGTTGTTGCGTGGCGTCTGCGCGATCAACTGGCAGAAACCTCCGGCGGCAACAAAAAGATTGCCCCTCCTCCTCCGGTAACGCGTGGCAGTGATCCTGATCTCGCCGCATGGCTGGTCGAGACGTTCGAGACGTTGAGGGATTGGCCGGTAAAAGACGAAACGCCTAGCGAGCAAGCCCGGCAAGCGGTGGAAGAACAGGTACCTGGGCAACGTCGAACAAGCCCGGCTGCGCCAAACAGTGACGCTGCAGAGAGAATAGCGGCCCAGCTCGGTCTGCAAGCTGCCAGGTTCCAGACCACCACACCGGCCACGCCAGAGCCTCTCCACCATGACGTGGACGAACAGCGCGAGCTATAGACAGCGACCGAGCCCGCTACAAGATGAGGTCGTGGTCCTGGGTAAGTTCGTTGTCCACGACCAGTTCCTCGCTCAGAGCATCTGTCGCTTGCGCGTCGATCTGCTCCGACGGCGAAACTGCCGAGGTACCGACGCCGATCTCATAGGCAGCGATGGCATCAGCGTCGGCCCCTGTGATCTGCATATCCTCTATGACTTCTACCGGAGGGAGGGCACCTGGCACCCGGCCGTCGCCACCGAGGACGACCTCATCAACGGCAGCGGCCATACCGTCCAAACTGCTGGGTGTTACCACAGAGACAGTCTCGCTAAGGTGGTCGAAGCGGTCGGTCGCAAGCGCTTCCTCCTCGATAGGCAGATCGTGATTGGGGTCGCGCCAGGTGGCCAGCGATTCATCAAATCCGCGATTATTGAGTTCGGATTCAAAGAAGCCTTGTTCCTGTTGGGACCAGTGATAGACAGCGACACCGCCGAGCGCGGCCATGGACAGTTCGCCAACACTCATCCGCTTGTAGGTGTGAGGGCCAGGAGTGCGGGTGCGCTCCTTGGTGCGGACCGGGATCTCTTGCTGCTCAACACGTCGGGCAATTTCTCGCGCCCTGATGAGTGCCCGGGCGAGCGTGAGGTCAATCTGGCGCATTGTAGGTGCAATATTTGCTTTGCTAGACATAAATTAAATCTCCGCGAGTTTTTCTTCGACTGGGCTAGTGGGCAGTGGCAAGGTGGGCATATCTTCTCGACGGCAGTCCTGCAGCACTGAGGTCTCCCCCATGAGCTGTCTCATGTGATAATCAGCGTGCACACGGAAGAACGTCTCCATATACGTTGCCGGTTCCTCCTGGCGCAACGTCTCATAGCGCAGCCACAAAGCTTCGAGGCGCGCGACAATCTCCGGGTGGGACCACCATCGGCGTCCCCAGTTCACCTGACCGATCCTGGTCGATGCCGTCCCGTAGTACGGCAAGATAATCTCATCGACAAACTCATACATTGTTGGAAAACGCAGATCAGCCATTAGTTCTTAGCTCCTAGTTGCTTACGAATCTTTTGCGGCCAAGGTCTCTCCCACCATGGCTCCATCTGGGCGATGAGTGGTCGACGCCTCGACGCAAGGACCAGGGCACGTCCTTGGTCAAGGCTGGCCAGCTCTGCGACCGTGAGAATCTTCTTCTCACGGCGGTTACGCGTGACAGTGCGCGCTCCTTCGCCTGTACGTGACGTCGATGTTTCAAAGACTTCGACGTCACCGACAAGTGCCTCGATTTTTTGCAGCATTTTGTCGTCCCGCACGCCACCGCCGTACAGCACAACAGCTGCTGCTGACCACAAAAGCTCCATGCCGTTCTCACCCCAGACCTCTGCGCCCTGGGCATACGATTGCAAAATTGTCATGAGGATAATGCCGCGAGAACCGTAATGAGAGTAGAGCGATGGTAGTTCTGGCCAGCGCACGACGTTAGCCGCTTCGTCAAGCGCTGCGACAAGTGGCACAGGCAGCCGTCCGCCGCTTTCCTCGCCATAGCCTTCGGCAGCGGTCATGATCGTTGCGGTCAAAGCTGTTGTCAACGCCGCCGCATTGTCGGCGCCCTCTTTTGACAAAAGGTAGACAGTATCGCGGCCACGGCCACGCACGAAGGCCTCCGCATCGAACTTCCGTACACCAGATGACGGCGTGACCCACTTCAGTGCTTCACGCCGACCAAGTGGTGTGGCCATTTGTGCGGCCTGGGAGAATAGACCGGACCTGGTCTTTTCCGTGATTTGGTAGGTAGCCGACAATGCGGAGGCTTGCTGTGACCACTCCGGATATCTTTCCAAAATCGAGACAGGTGTGCGGTCAGCGTCGTCGTTGACCCACAGGTAGACATCACCGATGGGGCGATTATCTAGTGCGGCTGCAAGGAAGAAACGCCCGAGCAATTCCTTACCCCCTTCGGTGAAATAAGCATCGCCACCCGTATCGACAGCACCGCGCGCTGCAGTTTTGAAAATGTCGGCCAAGCGCACCGCGGATGAGTCCATCGTCTGCGGCACTCGACGAACAAGATCCAGCGGGTCGAAATACCACTGTTCCTGGGCAACACCATGGGCAATACGTTGAGGGTCGAACACCCAAACCTCGCCGCGATTCGACGTCACACCGATGGTGTCATCAATGATGTCACGCTTGTTCGACGTGGTCACGACATGTCCTGGGGCGTCTACGATTGCGGGGATAACCTGTGATGTTGTTTTACCCATACGGGGACCGAAAATAATCAGATACAGGTCCTCCCACGTTGACCATAGACCGGTTTTCGATCCAGGTACGCGCCCAAACTTTAGGCCAGGAAACTCAGCGGCCATGGATTTTGATGGAAGCCATTTCGTTGCTGACGATTCTGCGGCACTCTGGCTAAAACTTGCAATCTCGTCTTTGCTGGCTAGGTACTTTGATGCCGTATCCACACGAGACTTAGGCTTGCGCATCATACGCGAGATCAGCGACACAATCAGAGCTGCAAGGACAATGAGTGCCCACAATGCGACAACCCCAACAGTCGCCGAGTGCGACCAGGAGCGCTCACCACCGAAAAGCTCACCCACGGTGGTAAACGGGTTATTCGAGACAGCCGGGCCTGCACCAACACGAGACTGTATCGCCTGCCCTACTTGCACGCTTACAATCGCTGCGACCGCACTACCGAGGAATGCGAACCCGAGAATGGTCTGCACGTCCCAACCGACGCTACCGGCTGCGCGTGGATTGTCTCTTCCTTTACTGTTCATTGCTTTCCCCTTGGATGTTGACTGGTTGTAGATACCTTGCAGATTCGTCACTATGACTTATTAAGTCAGTATTCAGCTTCGGTGATCTCATAACGCTCCGCCTTCCACTGCCCGTCAATATCGTGGACCTCCACCGTGGCACTGAACCGCGAGTACGGGGTTGTCTCACCCGAGGGGTGCCACACCTCCTGCTCGACGACAACGTCCACGACCGCCTGGCTCCCACCTCCGACGAGATCGACACCGTCCTCGTCAGCCGTGGTGACCGCATGGACTCGATCACCTGATTCCCTCCATGTCGCCCATAGCTCGGGCAGGACAGAATCAGGCTCATTCGAGGTGGCGTACTGTTCAAGCTGCCCGGTCAAGCGGTCGACGATTGCTGCCGCTGAATCCTGCGGGCTGTTCTGTCGGGCTGGGTCCCACGTCATCAGCCCAGTCATGGCCGAAGTCGCGGCCTGCTTCGGATCGGCCTGAAGAGGGTCAGTGGTTGATACGTGCTCGTCTGTGCCTTCCCTCGGCGCACTCATGCGTGCAATGACACCCCACGACACCGCGGCGATAACAAGCGCGGCCACAACGACTGTGACAATCAACGCTGGTTTCGAAATTCGCTTCATGGTTATAGCTCCTCGTATTTTCTAGCTTTTTCGGGGACTACCTTCACGTAGTTCTGCGTCTCGGCAAAAGGTGGAACCCCTCCGTACTGCTGTACTGCTCCCTCACCGGCGTTGTATCCAGCGAGCATCAACTCCATAGAGTCTCCCTTAATCTCGCCAGAGGCGATCTGTGGTGCTTGCCTTTCTGCGATGTCACAGAGATACCGACCTGCGGCAGGAATAGCATCCTTAGGGTCGTTGATGTCGCCCGAGCCAGGCGGCCCGACGATCTCACCGTCATCACTCATCTCTGCACCAGCACTCGTCCACGTTCCTGGCATGAATTGTGCGGGACCTGTTGCGCCGGCACCGGAGACCGCCTCGGTGTTAAAGCCAGACTCCTGATCCAGCAGTCCAGCGATCAATGGTGCACTGACCGCCGTGCATGTGCCGCCGGCGATGTGGATAGGTCGTACCCATTCCTCTGGAATGTTGTCAGCGTTAAGTGCCATGTCATGCTCGCCTACAGCAACGTCACAATCTGGATCCATCTCGCCTGGCTCTGCGGCACTGGCCGCGCCTCCCATCGGCCCGGTGCCGACGTCAGAGTTTGGTTCTGCCATCTCGGAAGGCTCCAAGCTGATATGCACATGGTCGAAGTGGTTTTGCGTTGGACTCCCACGATCTTCCATTCCGCTGGTCGAGTCCGGGTAAATGAGCTCCTGTCGCCAAATGATGTAGTCGACGTTGAACTCATCCCAATTGCCCAACACGTACTCGGTGACGGAATCACCAAGCACGCGGCCATCATCGCTTTGCCACTGCGGGATCATCACATCGACAGCCCGCCCGGCCGGGTGGTCATCTGCAATAGCATCGGACGGACGCCAACCCCCAATGGTGTCGACCTCCGGGAAGTTCATAGCAATCGCCCGGCCCATCCTGACGGAGTTGACCTGGAGATTGTCTTCATTAAACCTCGGATCCGGGGCCAGCTCTCTCGTTCCTTCGGGCGACGTCGTCGTACCGTGCCCCTGCTCGTGGGCCTGTTGATCGTCAGAACCGGACTCCAAACCACTTCCCGGTTCCACGGCTTGTTCCAACCAAGGACGTGGGTTTACCGGTGTGCCACCGTTAAGGCGGCCCCCCTCCCACACCTCAAAGTGCAGGTGTGAGCCACCCGGACCAGGGGGCGAGACCTCGCCGTCGTAGCCTTCGTCTGCGATATGTTGGCCCGCTTTCACGCGATCACCAGGTTGTACATGGAGGCCATCATCAAACATATGTCCATACACCGTTGAAACCAGCTTCCCGTCGAGCAGGTGGTCCACAATGACCCAGTTACCAAACCCGCTGGCTGGGCCAGATTCGGCAACAACGCCATCGGCGAATGCATAAATTGGTATGCCCTCACCTTGAGCAATGTCAATACCGTTATGTGATGTCCCGCCGCGAGGTCCAAACTCACTTGTGACGGCGTCCATCGCACCTTTTTCCGGGAGGGAGAATTTACCGGCAGGCACTCCGCCATCGGAGCTCAATGACCCGCTACCTGGCAAGCACTTGTCCTCGTCCTGATCAATCAGGATCACTGTAATGAGCACGACAAAAGCCAGCAACGCGACAAGTGCCGAACACCCCATGCGTTTCATGCGCCGTGGCCTTTAAGCTCATCGAGCTCACGGCGCAGACGCTCGTTTTCTTCTGCGAGACGCAAATTTGCTGCCACTCGGGTGTATGGCCATTTGCCTTCGGCTTGGAGCCACTCCGAAAGTGTCGTGCGCCCGACACCCCAATTTTTCGCCACCACTGCTGATGCCGCTGACGGGGAAGAATGCTCGCGCCAGACGGCCAAAAACTCCTCCATCGCACCCTGGCGCACATGCTCAGGGTGCGCGACACCGTTGTCACTCATGACTCCACACCCAGGGCGAAGTAGTCCTCAAAGCGAACGTTCGTGTCATGCAAGCGGTGCTCAATCTCTGTTGGCATGAGAACCGTTTGCACCGGAATACCTGGGCTTCCATCCTTGCTCGGCTTAATCATAAACCTACCCCTACCTGGAGGTATCGCACGAGATCCACGCGTACGTGACCGTTTCGGTGGCGCACCCGTCGACCACCCCGTAATCATCTGTCCTTCAGCCGCGGTAAATGACAACCGGGACGATAAAATATCCAGCTCCGAGGTAGGTAGGCCCCCGCAGATCACCATGCCTGCGCGCTCAATAAATCCCATCGCCGTCTTACGGTCCTCTTCCGTAGGCAAGGCCTCGAGGTCCTGGAAGGTGTGCGTAATCATGCTCAGTGCCGTGGCGTCGGTACGGTTCAGGCGTGTGAGCGCATCCACCTGGCCAACCATCCCAGGCGCAGATGAGAGCACCTGCCACATCTCATCAAGAACAACAGAAAACAACCGTTGAGGGCCCAATCCCGCATCCGCGAGAAGGTGTGCTGCTTCGATTGCACCGAACGCATTCGACCAGCATGCCATCATGACAGCAGCCTTCATGGCTGCATCACCACGATCAATGGCCGAGACATCGATACACACCGCAGTAGCATCGACATCAATGGGTGTGGTGGTCTGCCCGGAGAAAATCTGGCCGGTTTGCCCATCCAACAGCGAGTTCAAAGACAGCACCAAGTCGTCGACACGTGCATCCCACGCTGCATCATCACGCGCACGCGCTTTCTTCCGTAGCTGTGGTGTGCCCTCCTCCAGCAGGTCAATCAGGTCAGCCAGCACCGGTGGATTCATCCAATCCACATCATCGCCACCGTAGAGGTCACGAAGCGCGGCCGAAATCAGCATCACCTCATAATCAGCAGGTCGGGAACCACGTCCCAAACTGATCAAGGTTTGTACCATTGTGACTTGACGACCATGAACCTGTGCTTTAGCTCGCTCGACTAGTTCCACCTCGCCGGAGGCTTCCAACTCCGGAATAATCCTGCCCAGCGCTCCCACGTCCAGTGGATTGATATGCCCCTGGCCATGCCCAATAGTGATAACCTGACCGCCCACTTGATGGCAAAAACCGACATATTCACCTTTAATGTCTCCTGCAATGATCGGGATTTGCCGCTGCGCGACCGCGCCCATTGGTCAAGTCCGCGGGAGTGGTGTTTCTGCCTTTCGATAAAACAAGCAGCGTGACGACCTCAGGGACCGGCACGAGCTCGATGCTGGCGCGGGCTCATGCAACCTCCTGAGTGGATTCCCTGGCGTCGATCACAGAGCTGGCCATCATCGCCTTCGTCTGCTCCAGGCTCGTCAACGACATGTAGCGCTTCTGCTGGATCCAATCATCGTGCTGCTCCGCCAACACGGCACCGACGAGGCGGACGACGGCGTCGCGGTTGGGGAAGATCCCGACGACATCGGTGCGCCGGCGGATCTCCCGGTTCAACCGCTCGGTCGGGTTGTTCGACCACACCTTCGTCCACACGGCCTTCGGCGCGTTCGTGAACGCCAGCAGCTCATCGAGGGACTCCTCGAGGTAGTCCGCGACATGGGGGAACTTCTGCTCACAGAAGCCCACCACCTCCCGTGCCTGATCCCACACAGCCTGGGCGTCGGGTTGCTGAAAGATCGTCTGGAACATCGCCGACAATGTCGGCCACTGCGTCTTGGGCACAAGGCCGGAGAGGTTCTTCGAAAAATGCGTCCGGCACCGCTGCCAGGACGCGTTGGGCAGGACGTCGCTGATGGCGTGCTGGATGCCCAGGTGCGCGTCGCTGGTGACCAGGTACACCTGATCCAGGCCCCGGGCCTTGAGGTCGCGGAAGAACCCGGTCCAGGAGGCCACAGACTCGGATGTGGCGACCTGCATACCGAGTAACTCGCGGTAGCCTTCGGCATTGACGCCGGTGGCCAGCAGGACGGAGGTTTTGACCACGCGGCCGCCTTCACGGACCTTCATCGTCAGCGCGTCGCATGAAACATACAGGTAGGGTCCGGTATCCAGGGGCCGGGTCCGGAAGTCCTCGACCATGACGTCGAGGTCTTTGGCCATCTCTGACACCTGTGATTTCGACAGGTTGTTGATCCCCAAGCTGGCGACCAGGTCGTTCATCCTGCGGGTGGAGACACCTTTGAGGTAGCAGGTGGCGATCACGGTGGTCAGGGCCCGTTCGGCCCGGGTGCGTCGTTCCAGCAGCCAGTCGGGGAAGAACGAACCGGTACGCAGCTTGGGCACGGCGACGTCGATGGTGCCAACCCGGGTGTCGAGGTCGCGGTGGCGGTAGCCGTTGCGGACGTTGGTGCGGGACTCGGATGTGGTGGCGTATTCGGCGCCGCAGATCTGGTCGGCCTGGGTGGACAGGATCTGGTTGATGAAGCCCTGGAGCATCTGTCTCATCAGGTCCGGGGAGGCTTGAGACAGCAGGTCGTCGAGATAGGTGGTGGGGTCGATAGAATGGGGGCCAGCGGCCATCGTGGTGTCCCTTTCGAGGAGATGTAGGAGTTGATTCGAAAGGTACTGCGGTGGTCGCCTCGTGCATTCATGAGGGTTGTCACCGGCAGTTACAGATACACCACGCTAACGGACGCAACCCGCCCATTTGCATTTTGCGGATCAGAGTCGACTTACCCAAGCCCGGTAGAGACAGCACGAAACACGAAGGGTTGGCAATAATTCCTTCGCGGAACCACGCTAAAGGGTCGCACCCAATCTCTGCACCGGTGGTGACATGCACACCTAAAGGTGTGCCGATCATCGGTGCCGGCGCGCCGACAACGTTTGGGTTAAACCCAGCACCGAAGTTCGTGGTCGTCTGCCATTCCTGTGGCCCTGAGATCACGCGCTGCGTTCCTGCGGTCGCTCCGCGAAAGCCGTGAGGACCAGGTCGGCCAAAGGCTCGCTCCCCGCGTGCGGCAACCCCCATCGGGAACTGCCCATCAAGCTCATGCTGACGCTCACGCTGACGTTCTTCCTTGAGCCAGCGCCGATATGCGCGTCCCTCACTGCTCCATCTCGATGGAGTCACTGCTACGCCTGTTTCGATCTCCTTATTCAGGCGTTCAAAATCACTGACGTGCTCGGCATTCATGCGGATACCTCCAAGCGTTGCCACCCTAAAACGCCCGTTCCCAGCGACGCTCCAGCACCAACTGCTTGTCGATGCCACATTCTGCGCACATGCAGACGTTGCCGGGCATCTAAGTCAGCGATGAGGATAAGCGCAGCATCTTCGACCACCTCACTGCTACTGGCGGTCAAGCTGACTATCCCAACTCGGCGAGGGCTCGACGCATCATTCTCGGCCGACCGCGCCCACGTACCGACCCGCACACTCAGCGCACCGTGGGTACCAATGCTGAAATTTTCACCAATCTCAGTAACAGCGGTGATTACATCGTCTTCGCCGTCGTAGGCGTCGACTTCAAAACTAATGGTCACCTGCCCGTCGACCAGAAGTGCGGCAGGTCCCTCGCTCACGTTACGAGCACGGGGCGGAAATTCATCGACATCGTCCATACCTATCAGACCAGCACCAACCCACGTGCTGACTTCTTCGGGTGAAAGCGGGCGAGTATCCATGCCGTTGCTATCAGCTAAGTCGTATGCCGCCGGTGCGGACCGGGCCAAGCGAGTCAGAAATTCGGAGGTTTCTTTGCGCTCAGCGCTGGAGGCTTCGAATGTTGCCCACAGCACCGCTGTAGCTTGAGTGTCCTGAAAGGTGATACTCGAGCACGTCGCGATGACTGTTTGATTGCTGCTCAATTCGTCATGCCAAGAACTGACACGCTGGGACGATACAGTGCTCGCGTCCGCCACGCTAAGAGCAATCGACGCTTCATCTGCGTGACGAGGAACAACGATCCCAATCGGGAAACCTCGCGCATCGCGCTCCGACTCTAGACGCAATCCAGCAACAGCCGGGTGCGGCACCCCACTCACTTCGGCGACTCCGCGTCGAAAGAACTTGTCTAACATTGGCTTTTCTCCTGTCTTAGATCAGATCAGTTGTCTCTTTTTGCCACGGGATTTGTCCCACACCACAGGTGGTAATAAAGCCTGTGTCTTGCTGGCGGGTCATTTTCTGCAACCGCACACTCGCACCCGCCCCCAGCTGCACGATGTCGTGTTCCATGCGGGCAACATCATCCGGGTTGGTCACCGTCGCGGTAACGAACAAGGAATAACGACCTAGTTGAGCACCGCGAGCCTGAGCTCGACGGGCTGCGTCAGTATGCTCAAGGCGCAACTCAGCATTAGCCGACCTGATCGACTTCGAACTATTCGCGGCCACCATCGCATCGCGGTGTTCACCTTCAACTTTGCTGACCCCCTTACCTGCTTCAAACGGGCGATAAATCAATGCCACCCGCTTACGCTCGATACGTTCATGCGGCGAGAGCAGACTGGTCAGTAGGCCATCTTCGAAAGTTGAACGGGGTGCGTCGCGCATTTCCCACGACACAGAAGTGCAGCCCTCATGCTCGTACACTCCTGTTTTCGTCTGTGCATATCCAGGCCCTGCATTTTCCCACTCCAAATGATGCGGTCTCCCCATGACAGAGAGTTCCTCAAAATCAGCTTCCGCCGGAGGATTGTAAAACTGGTGCACACGGGCCACAGTTTCCTCCTTGCTCATCGGTGCTGCGATGATTCCTGCCCACGCCAGTTCCTGATACAGCACCGGCAAACGGGTTGCCAGCGATTCCATAAAAGCGTTGTCCTTGAGCGCCTCGCCTTCAACATGGAAGGTCACAGCAATGTGAGAGACAATCTCCGGGACTCCCATCGAAAGCCTCTGTCCCGCTTCCGCCATGATCTGCTTGGCAACATCCGGTGCTAACGGATCCACGATCGCGTCCACTTCTTGAGAGACAAGCTGGCCAGTACCAGGGCGAACACCGACCACGGTTGCAACATGCTCGATATCGCCCCACTGTGACAGCACAGACAACCAACGGGACCACTCCGCTGTTTTCCGATTACGTTCCTTCTGCGTCATGGGAGTTTGCCCGGTCATTTGGCAATCAAACATCACCGTGGCCGTGCGTGCCGGCCCGTCCACAATCGCTGCGAACTCCTGATTGTCAGCATCCACGCCATCGACCAGTATCGTTCGCGCCAGGGAACCCGGCAAGCGCCGAAAACCACCAGGAACTTTCGACAACTCGCCGGAGAGATACACCTCCTCGCCGCGTCGGCGCCGCGCCCGATGCTGGGCACTCATCCGCGCCATAGTTGCCAGCGAGCGATTACCCCATTTGAAGGTGACCAATCCAGCAATCACCGCAGTCAACGCCAAAACCACAAGGCCAACACCTAGACCCAGACCTGTAAACTGAATCAGCAAAAAGGTCATAAACCCGACAGCAATAATTGCCGTCGTTGTCATTGACAACCCACCCAGGCCGGTACGCTGCGGTGGTTGTCCCAATGAATACTGCGGCACTGTTACTTCGTGATCGTGCTCTGCCATGATGTACCCCTCCGGTTCCGTTTACCGATGTGCCTGTCCGGCGTACCCACCAGGGACGCCGATCGAATCATCAAACAAGCCCTGAGCCCGATGTCCCGCCTCGCCGGCACGCCGCACACCGGTACCAACGACTGACGCTGCCGTTCCCGTCGTTGCAAGGACACGCCCTGCCCCACGGCCGACACCGCGAGCAGCCCCCGCTGCTCCACGACCTGCGCTACGCGATACAGCCGCGGCACGACCACCACCAGCATTGGCCCCAGAAGGTTGTGAGCCTGCCAACGCTGAGGCACGTCCACCACCGCCACCTCTCGATCCAGACGGTTGAGAACCTGCCTGCGTAGGCGCGTTGCTACGGCCAGCACCCCCGCCACCTCCGCCAGAGCCACCACGAGGACCAGAGGGCCCGGTAGGACCAGGCGCACCCGAACCAGCAGCAGAAGGACCAGTACTACCACCGCCACTACTAGAGCCAGCGACATTGTTCACACCCGAACCAGTAGACGAACCAGCCTTGCTCAGCGCCCCGCCAGCGCGTCCGGCCATAGAACCGACTGCGCCCATACCTGCCGCCATAATTCCAGTAGCACCCGCCAACATAGGTGCCGCGCCACCACCACCAGCTTGGGATACAGCCGGGACAATAGCACGCACAAGTGCAGGAGCGGCAAAACCAGCAATGCCCAGCATGAGAGCATTAATGACCCCACCAGCCATACCGATGTCATCGGTACCCGAGACGTTCCACAAGACAACTGCATAGAGCAACGCAGAAACCGGCTTGAACGCAATTGCTGCGATCATAAACGACACCAGGTGGTTGAGCCCCTGCCTACCTGTATCTGAAAATGACAGCGCTGCAAACAGTGGTGACAAGCCAGCAGCGATAGGTACAAGAAGCACTCGGGTCACGTGCGCGAGAATCTGTACGACCGAACCAATAAGCATGATCAGGGCTAAGACCAATGTGACGATTGGCCCAAACTCAGACTCTCCAAGGGCACCGAGATTAACCAGTTCCTCAGTTCCACCGAATTCGTCCATAATCGCGTCAGCGAGCATGTCACTGGCGACCATGGCCCCCGGGACCATGACAGGCACCGCGATGCTAAAGACCAGCCAGCGCACGATGTTCTCATTTAAGTCACTAAAGCCTTCTTGTAATCCGCCTCTTCGGGCAGACGCAATCCTCCACCCTCCGATAATGAAACTCGCAGCCAGGGCTAAACCAGATACACCCATCACAATGTTCTTAACACCTTGAGTGTTTGCATCGACATCAACGCTTGTCGTTGAAAAGTCCATCCACAATGTCATGGCCGCATTGAGCGACTCTGTGTTGCCTTCCAGCACGGATTGGGTGAATTTACCGATCGGATCCTCCCAGAACGGAGAATCATTAACCGCGTTCACAGCCGCGCTGGCAGGAGAGCCAACCCAGCACACCAAATTTTGCGCAGCACGACCAATCTCCCCAAAGGCGCCGCGCTCTTCTTCATGATGAGTCGCGATCTCATCCCAGCGTTCAGAGTTGTTCGCTTGAATCTCAGCAACTTTATCCTCATCGAACCCGAAAGTGCCCGCTGCTTCGTCGCGTTCCTCTTGGGTAATCGCGCCGTCTGTAACCAACTGGTCAAGCACCGAGCGCGAATCATCCACGCTCATGCACTTTTCCTGGCCTCGCGCCAGCGCACCTTGCTCTTCTTCCTCTTGTGCGGCAGCAGGCCAAGCTGTAATCACCACGCACACCAGCACGGCGAAAAACACTGCACCAAGACGGGTCAGTCGGGGGCGAATCGTCGAGGTCACTGGTAATTCACCTCTTTCAGAGGTGCAGGCTCTTCAGGGCTAAACGTCTCTGTCTTATCAAACGTAACGCCAGCCTGACCCGACAGGTCCGGGATCCAATCACCATCACGCCAGTACAGCGGAACGGTCACTCTTAATGCTTCATCACCCGACTGTGTGAAGTCGTGGCCGACTTCAACCACCACCACATTTTCCGAGCATTGCTGCACGTTGTAATAACCGACCGCAGGAAGGGTCTGCGCTCGCACTCGCGAATGGTCGTAGTCCTCATCGTTGAGTCCGCGAAACTCACGGTCCTTTTGGAGAGTGTCATAGTTCGACCACCACGTAGCGTCGATTTCCTCGCCGACCCCGTCACCTTGTCCAGCGGCACCGTAGCCAAGTGCATTAATCGCCAGCATGATCGCGCCCTGCGGAGAATGCGCAAAACCACCAGGAACACCGTTGTCCACGCGCGACGGTCCCGCCTCGTCATTAACAGCCAAGTAGCGTGCATTGACGTACTGCTGCTGCGTCACACCTTCCAACGTGACGTTGCCATTCGCGCATTGCTCAAAGCCACCGTCTACAAGATCACCCCTCGCAGGAAGATCACCGTCATGGTTCCTCGGTGTCCACACCGGACGCTGATGGGCAAAGTCAACGGACCATGTGCCCGGCTCAGCATGAGCAGAATCGTCAAACATCCCGTCAGGATCTGGCCACGTGCGCTGGCCATTGCCGATCATGGCACCAGGGACGTTGCCTGCCTCGCTACTAGGGGTCGCCGGTGCAGGCGACGAGACGGCGGTGTCCTGCTCCGGAGCTTCTGCAACCTCAGACTCGCTTCCACACGCCGTGATAATCAGGGCTGTGACCGCAAGACTGGCACCGACACCGATCTTTCGTGCATGTCGTTTCATTACTGGTTCTCCTGCGGTCCGTAAGCGGTAAAGTTCTCTACTAGGTCCTCTTCGGTGATCTCCTGCAAATCCGGTGCTTCCTCCTGTGTTGGCAGGACAGCCTTCCACTCACCAGAGGCACGCGACATCTGAACCGGCATAGCGGCAAGCTGGCCAGTTGGGTAATCCACGGCCAATGTCACAATCGCCGCGGTATCTGAGAAGTGTGTAACCCGAAAGCCACGAAACACTGGCGGATTCCCCATTGGCTCGTCGGCCACGCTCATGAGTCCACGAGCCTGTGCCCATTGGTCGCGGCCAGGACCCGGCTCTAGCAACGTTTGGGATACCTCTGGCCACATTTCATCCCCCGCACCGGCCATAAAGACCTGCGCAATCACCGCGGCCACCACGGCCCCCTGCGACGAATCATCAAAACCCTGCGGTACCCCGGCAGTTTTCTCTGGTCCAGCAACCTCGCTGACCGGGTACTGAAGTCCTGCGGGGCCAGTGACCCACGTTGTTTCTGCTGGTGCTTCCGACACATCGACCTCAGCGACAGCAGCAGGCTGATCAGATGGTTCGTCATTTGACGAGCAAGCCGTCAGTCCAAGCCCTGCCACACAGGCCAGCGACACCGCGATCCATGCCTTGCGTGCCCAATTTTTGCTCATTACTGCCTAGTCCTTCGTTGATTGTTTCGTCATATGACAGATAGGGATTTATGCGACCAGCCACGTCACCAGTGAGCCTGCGCTGGAGGCAACGAGCACTCCAAGGGCGATCTGTAGTCCGCGCATGTGCGGTGCAGTCGCGCTGACTGGCTCTCCACGTTCGCGATCAGCAACAAGCAACACACCAAAGCCGATCACGGCGAGCACAGACAACCCGAGGACCACATACAACGCCAAGTTGAGCCAACTACTGATCTCAGCCATGACCGCATTCGGAGGTACCCAGGTACTTGTCGGCGGTTCTTGCGCAAGCAGGATTCTCATATCAGCGCCGCGATGATTGCGCCGGCACTGCCGATAACCATGGCCCCGGCCCCGATACGCAACGCCATGGTGGTGGCTTCTTCGCTAGTACCTGCCGAACGCGAGATCACCAGGGTCCCACCAGCGATAATGACACCAATAATTGCGACACCAATACCGCCGTACATGAACAGATTGAGAAGACGATCGAACTTCGATGACAACTCGGCGGGGGCCTGCGGCTGAATGTTCTGTCCAGGCATTTGAGCGAGAATCGTGTAAGGCAAAAGAGAGAGATTCATGCTTACTTGTCCTTATCTTTGAGTGAATGTGCGGCATACGCCGCTTCGAAAATGTTGGCTCCAAGTTGAGCGATAGTCTGCGGAACTTCCTCTGTGACAGGAAGATTCTTCTTCCTGCTACGCCGTTGACCTTCATCTTCGGAATCTGATCGTGGAACCCACACGGCTAAGTCCGAGACATCATTTTCACGAATGCCTGGCAGATACGACACGTGCCAAACATGGGTGAGTTCTTCTAAGACCGTCTCACGACGGACCAATGACTTCGGGGTCCTGCCAGGAGCATCAGCGACAATCACGACACCGAGAACTTCGCACTCACCTGCATGACCACTTTTGGCCTGCAATACCGCCGACTGGGCTGCGTCCAAGCCCATGCGCGTCGAGCGGCAGACAACCACGCACAGCGGGTACTCGTCTTTCGTCGGCCACGCAGCGCCAGCATCGCCGACAGGTGCCAGAGTTCGCGCCAGAGTGGTGGCACCAGCACCACCATGCGCTCCCACGGCCCATGCCACAGGTGAGTACCCCTCTCCGGTAAATATTGGCTCTTCTGCGACAGTCAATGCGTGACGAGTCTGCGCATCAACCTTCAATCGCGGTGCCACCTCCACATCGTTTTCTGGTTGACCTCGTTGCTTCTGATACGTCGTCGAGATCGACATCATGCCTCCTTAAGTGCCGCCGCAATAGCGGCAGTGTCATAGGTTGCTGGCCCCGTCTGCGGACCGGCCCCCAGTTCGCGGCCAATTTCTGTGCCGACGACATCGAGCAACCAGCCTGTTGTCGCATCGGAGGCAGTCTCACCCGTGGCGGTAGCCGCGCCCTGCGAGTAGGCGCCGTTCGACTTCGAAACCTCGGAGCCAACCGCTGCGTCCACAGCAGCTTGTGCCAGACCTTCGTCCTCAATCCCGAGCGACTGAGCCTCGTCAGCCAAACGCACAGCACCGGTGGTCATAGTGCGCGGTGAAATCAGTTCCGTTGCGGCAACACCACCGCCAATCACGAGTGCAGCACCAACACCAGCCGCCGGCGAGACAGCCGACGCAGCAGCGATCTGAGCGATATTCTCCGGGCGCACCATTTCCTTCGCGACCGTGACGCCTGCCGCCAACGCCATACCACCAATCTGCATGCCGGACGCGAGTAGACGCTGTTCCATCTCATCTTGTGGCACCTCGCGCTCTGACTCAGTCGCAATCCGACCCACTAGCGTGGAATCAGGGCTACTTGCACGACTGAAAGTAAAACCGTCGTCACCAAACTCCACATCCGAGGCCAGTGTTTCCACCGACCCCAGAAGTACTGCCGGAGCTAAGACATCAGTAACGTGCGATAATGCCTGCTCCGGTGCTTTGCCTTCAGTACCGGCTGCAGTATTTGCCACTAACGTGCGCAATGGTGCTCCCTCAGGTAGGGCACACGACGTATCCCCCTCCGCGCACCACGAGACCGTCCGATCAGCGACATCACCAAAGTCCCCCTCAGGAGCATTGGCCGTTTCGCCGGTGACCGTCGCAACGCCGGCACCCGGTGCCGCTTCTGCGTCCCACTGGCCAGTAGCACCCGCTGGAGCAGAATCGCCGGACGCAACGACCGGCTGATCCTCACCCCGAGAAGGGTCAGCAAAAAGGCTAACGCCTAGCACCTTGTCTGCTGGGAATACCTCACCTGCACCGATCCGCTTAGATACTATCGACGCCGCCTGCGCGCCCTGTCCCGAGCCGAGCAGAATCACCTTTGTACCAGGGCAAGCTTCATCGATCTCGTCCAGAACGGACTCAGTATCCGAAACAGCCCGAGTGATCGACTCGTTATACGACGGAACCGAATCTGGCCCAGTGACGCCTGGAATGTATGCGCGAGTATCGTCCGTGGACTGCACCGAGATGATAGTCCGCCCAACCTCAGGAGTCTGAGCTTCAGGTTGTACTTCGGCCGTCGCCGATGGAGTCTCAGTCGCCAGCGCACTCTCAGACTCTTCAACTGATTCCTCTAGTGACTCTAGAGCTGCTTCACCTTGTGATGTCTCTGCCGTTGCAGTGGTCTCACCCCAAACGTCGGGCTTCCAGCTCGTACTGCTCGCATCGGCAGTTTCTCCCGCCTCTCCCCAGACGTCCGGCTTCCAATCAGCATCAGAATCCCCACCGCTTCCCGTTGGCACATCCTCGGTATCAGCAGGTCCGGCAGGAGCCCTAAAACCAGCATCCAAGGCCTCGCTAGGGGTGCCTTCCTCATTCGCAGCAACCAGAACAGGCGTCGAGACATCAGCAAGGAAGCCCGCATCAGCCTGATCGAGCGCGGAATCTGCGACGTCATTAACCGCAATCATCTGCACTGATGGGCACGTTCCCCGCCCCGTCTCGGATCCGGCTTCTTGTGCCTTGGCAGGAATAACAGTCGTAGACGCTGAGACGATCAAGGCTGCAATTGTCGCGAACCCGAGCGTGGATAAACGTTTCATATTCTTTTCTCTTTTCTAGCGGGTCACAATATCCGCGATGAACCAGGCACCCTCGTTGTCCTGATCACCGATGACAGTTTGCTGGTACGTCTGAGAGGAATCATCAGCGAATGTGACCATCAGGTCCACATCAACGCTGGCGCCGCTATCGGCTTCTTCCACGGGTGCCATGACTGCGCACCACGACACACCGTCAGGTGCTGCTTCGGGAAGAATCTCTTCCCAATCCTGTTCGTGCATCCAGGAGTCCTCAGTGAGGTACTTCGTCAGGCCAGTGTCTTGGGAATAGTAGGCGTCTTGCCAATTTGCAACAGTCGCGCGCAAAGAATCATCGCCCGTCGATAGCGTGGTCTCGCCTTCTTCAGGTTCACACTGGCCCGCAACAGCCACCTGCAAATCTGGGTTGGTAGGAGTTGCTTCAACGACCTCCGAAGGTGGCGTCGGCTCTGCGGTACCTTCCTCAGCTGCCGTTGACGTCGAGGAACCCGAGAACAACCACACGAAACTGCCAGCGAGCACAAGCACGACCACCGCAAGAGCAACAAGTAGCCATAACATGGGGTTCCTCACACCCATTCCGCCGCGGTAACGCGCCGATCGAGTCTCTGGCATCTCGACATCATTGTCTGAATCATCGGGTAGCGGAGACTTCTCAAACTGATCGAACCACGAGCTCATTTTTCCTCCTAGTCGTGTTCGTGGTGGTGTGTACTCGTTAGTTCGATTCAAACCATGTCGTGACCTGGCCTACCGCAGTATCAGTGACTTCCTCACCGTTCGGCATAGATGCAAGGACGTCATTGGTCGCTGCTTCCACCTGGACAACGGAGCTATCGACAGCTTCGGCAACATTCGCCGGCACAGCCTGCTGAACCTGCTCCACAGTCTCAGTGACCTGGCTCGGTACGTCAGGAATCTCGACGTCAAACTGCTGACCGGCAACATCAACATTGACCACATGACTTGCTGCGTCATAAGACGCCGACGTCTGCTGCCCTTCAACGCCCACGCTCACAACCTGATCTGCATGATTAATTGCAACGGACACGTCTGATTCAGAGCCACCCGCCGCCTGCCCGGTCGCCGAGACCGCTGTCTCCGCTGGCGACGCCTGAACCTCAATCGACGCGGCTCCCACGGAGTTGTCGACCCCCGCACCTGCAGTCACAGACTCCAAGGGCTCGGCTGCAGGCTGAGCTAGATCAACCTGCTCGACGGGCTGCTCTGTTCCCTGAAGATCCTCGGCCGACACGCTTTGACTGTCAACGTTTGCAGGAGGCGATTGTTCAGAACCCGCCACAGCCTCAGCTGAGGGGGCTGCTGGAGACTGCACATCGTCGTCATCCTCGCCCGGCTCACCATCAGGAGAATCGGCAGGCGCAATCTCGCCGTCTTCCCCCTCACGAATGACGACCTCATCATCCTTACCCGCCTGATCACGGACATCACCGCCGTCTTCCACCGCAGCAGCAAGCTCGTACTGTGCAACCTCATCAGCCCGCTCAGTACGCACAGGTGTGGTTTCCTCAATGACAGGCTCAACCACGCTCTCTCGCACTGGCGCTGCTGCCGCCTGCTCGGTAGCCAATTCGGCCTGGGACGGCCCAGTCTGCTCCACCACCGGCTCGTAGTTCACTGGCGCAGGTTCAGGTTGAGGTGCTGGGGCCGGTGCAGGAGCAGGAGCTTCCTGCATCGGCTCAGGTGCCGCTTCTATGACTGGAGCCGGATCTGGCGCTGCCTGCACCTCAGGCTTTGACTCTGCCTTCGTTATTTCTTCCTTCGGAGCTTCATTCTTCGCGGTTCCCGGCTGAGCCTCAGCCTTCTCTGCCGGGCGAACAGTACCCGGCTGAGCTGGCTTCTCATCGGCAACTGCATAACCTGGGAGCACCAAAGAGCCAGCAACCGCCAACGCAAGCGCTGCACGCAGATTCTTATTCATCAACAATTCCTCTCAAAGATATCAACGTTGTGATTTGACAGACTCAGCATCACCATTCCAAAAATCACAGTCAACCCCCTCATACACAGCGAAAACACTGCGGAATACAGGCCAAGAACGAACTGCGTTATGCTGAACGTGGCGTGCCAACACCACGCCGAGTGCCCCCTGCGGTGTCGCAGGGGGCACTTTGTAACTCAGCACCATCACCTCCTCTACTCGCTAAAGGTGGAAAAACCTCACCACCCCACACACCAGACTGCGATGTCTGCCGAGCGAAATCCCCGCACAATGCGCGCACCGGACACTGCGAGCACACCCGCTTCGCTAACGCCCTTCGCTCTTTGCGCTGCCGCACTGACTCGCCGGGAACCGATAAATCCCATAGCCCGTTGGGCCACACGTCCTCAACCGCGCACAAGCCATCGTCAATCAGTTCCCGAGGAACTGGGACGACCAGGAAAAACACATAGGGACCGGGACCATGGTGGTCATGACCAACACTCATGACAAAACCTTTCTAAATCGTTGTTTAGCTAACTAAGAACCGCTCGATACCGCTGGATACAGCGAAGTCCATGCGATCATCGGAGCTCCACCGGCCATCCTTTCGAGCGGCATTGAATTCGATCGCGATCAATCCAACATCGAGATCACCACGCGTTATGACGCGCCCATCGGAGAGTTGGTGCGACCACTGCGACTTACGAACAAAATGACCAGCATCAGACGCCCAATTCACACCTTTCGGCGGTACCTGGTCCAGTGGCACGTCATCGCGCAGGCGGGCCATGACCAGCGCCACCAAGTTCCGCACCTGGGACGGCAATTCGCGTGCCCCCAAAACCATCGTGATCTGCTTTTTCGACCATCCGGCATCGATCCGCAGCTCAATCGCACGTCCCACCCTGACCAACTGTTGCGGGCCCATCGCCTGCATCGGGCTCGGCAATACTTCACGAGCCAGCGACGATGACTCCTCGAACGACAACTCCTGCCGATCGTCCCGCAGGTCAGGGTGGGTATTCTGGTTTTCCATCAGCGTAATTACACGCTCGGAAGGCGCCTCACCGCCCAACCGTGAAGCGTTGCCGTCGGCGAAGCCGCGGCGAGCTACCCCGTCATCGATGGAAGGAACATCCTCCCTCACCGAGCCATCAGGCGAGCCCTCCCTCGGCGAAGCCGCTGCTTCCGACTGAGCAACCGTGGAGGGGTGGGGGGAGGGGGAATTACTGGTGGTTATATAACTAGTGGTTCCTGTGACACCGGTGTCACATTCGGTGACGTTTTTGTCACTTTCGGTGACCGTAGGTGCCAAACTGTCACATTCGGATTGACCAGCATATTTGGCCGAAAGTGCCACAATGTCACTTTCGGTATTAACCACCACACCAACATTGAGAACATAACGGTTTGACGTCCGGCGGACACGTCCATGCGCGTCGTTCGTCGTCCGGGATTCTACGAAAATCAGCCCGAGGTCGCGCAGCTCTGCAAGATGGCGAACAACACTCCTTCGAGAACAGCGAGACCGCCTGGCGAGACGTTCCTGCCCCGGAAAGCACGAATTGCGCTCATCAGCAAAATCAGCCAAAGCCAACATCACCAACGAAGGCCCAGGTTTCAGCGCCTGCAAATCATCGAGCACCCACGCAACAGCTTTTGTACTCATGCCGGTGCCCCCTCGCAAAACGAGCCAGAGAAAGCAGTTGACAGCTCACGCAGCTCCTGCGAGAGTAAATACCGAGCATCAAGATGAACAGTTGCCACTTTGAAGTTGTCTCCGCCGCTAACGGAGGCAACTTTTCTTTTTGTCACCATGGCTAGACACCCCCCGCATAGAGTGCGCTAATAGCACTAGCTGGAATCTGCCAGTGTCCGCTCGGAAGTTGAACCGAGCCAGGGAGCTTCCCCTCCCTCGCCCACTTCCGAACTGTGACCGCCGAAGGATGTCCCGGGATTTTGCCTCCCGCACGCTCCGGCGTCAACCAACACTCATCATCGTAACTGCTACTCACATTCATGTAACTCAGAGTTACACATGCTCAAAACTTTCGCAACTGTCAGTTACATTCGGTTGCCTTGGTTTCTTTCGCATGTTACGGTTTTATTTATGACAGTTACGCAGCAAACAATGACCCTCAATGAGGCGATCGGAGCAAAGGTCGATCAGATAATGTTCCGGCGCCGAATAACCAGGAAGGCGCTTGGAGAAGCTCTAGGAATTACCGGTGCAGGCGTGAGTCGTAAGCTCTACGGTCAAACTGCTTGGACAACTGAAGATCTTTACGTAGTAGCCGATGTACTTGGCGTTGAAGTAACAGACCTTCTCCCCCGTCGCGTCGAGGTCACGACAGACGAAAAGACCCCCTCCGAAGAGGGGGTCAATCGCAAGAAGTTGGTAGCGGGGGCAGGATTCGAACCTACGACCTCTGGGTTATGAGCCCAGCGAGCTACCGAGCTGCTCCACCCCGCGTCGGGTGCCTTCTTTAATTTTCACCTTGCTGCCTTACTGGGCAACGAGATGTAACTATACCCATGATAGCCACAAAGGCCAAATCCCCTGCTTGGAAGCTATTTCCATGCAGGGGATCCGCTTGTCTGGCTACCTAAGTTTTACCTTCGGTTCATTCAAGTTAGCCAGCGCTATTTTGCGAGCTCTGGTATTCCTGAACGGCCTTGTCCAGTTCATCGAGTGCACGACCGTACTCCTCGAAGGAGCCGTTCTTCGCAGACTCGATTCCGCGTAGGGCATCGTCGATACGCTGCAATGCTGCGTCCGCATTTGCTGGCGCTGCTGGTGCCGTGTCGGAAGGTGTCGTCTCGGTAGGCGTAGTGTTGCCATTCTCGTCAACAACGTTGATGTCCTGGGCTGCGGCCGGGTCAATGCCCACCTGCGACAGCGCCTGCGAGATGGTTGGGGCGTAGCCCACGCTTCCCTTGTAGAACACAAGCACACGAAGCAGCTTCGGGAAGGCCGAGGACTGATCCTTGCGCTGCGAGTAAATCGGCTCGACGTAGAGAATCTCGCCGTTCGCAACCGGTAGTGCAAGCAGGTTGCCGTTGTGCAGGTCATTGGTGCCCTCCCACAGAGTTCGGTCGCGGGCGACCTGGTCGGACGACATCATCGCGTCCTGAACCTGACGCGGACCTGAAGTCTGTGTGTTCGTCGGCAGCACGCGCACGGTCATCTGGCCGTAGTTCTGCGGATCCGAGGTCACCGACATGTGGGCGGACAAGAACTCACGGTTCAGGCCACGGTACGGGGTGACCAGCTGGAAGGTAGCTTCCCCACCATTGTCAGGATCGGCAGCCACAACGTAGTACGGAGGCTGGTTCAGCTGCTGGTTGCCATCGGCTGCAGTTGGGTCGCTTGGAACCGACCAGAAGGCATCGTTGTTGAAGAAGACGCCCGGATCAGAGACATGGTAGCGAGCCAGCAGTTCACGCTGCACCTTGAACATATCTTCTGGGTAGCGCAAGTGCTGGTTCAGTTCGTCGGAAATCTCACTCTTTGGCTGGACAGTGTCTGGGAAGACGTTCATCCAAGCCTTCAGAACTGGATCTTCCTCGTCGAATGCGTAGAGAGTCACCGTACCGTCGTAGGCATCAACCGTTGCCTTGACGGAATTGCGGATGTAGCCCACATCATTGGAGATCAAACGCTGGGTGGTGCCATCGGGATTCAGTGCATCCTGGGTGGTCTCGGTTAGCGAGGCCCGGGTGGAGTATGGAAGCTCAGACAGAGTCGTGTACCCGTCGACGATCCACTTCACCCTGCCGTCGACCACAGCTGGGTAGGTCTTAGAGTCAGTGGTCAGCCACGGTGCGACCTTTTCCACGCGCTCACGTGGATCGCGGTCGTAGATAATCTTCGAGTCAGAGCCAACACGATCCGAGAGGATCATGTTCATTTCCTGGTACTTCAAGGCGTAAGCAGTGCGGTTAATCGGGTTACCGATATTCACGCCACCTTCACCGTCGTAGGTGTAGGAAGACGTATCAGTGTCGTACTCAACTGGGCCCTGGCCCGTGTCACCGACGATGGCGTAATCCATTCCGTCGGTGGCAGACGCGATCACTGGACCGTAGTAAATACGTGGCTGATCAGCATGGATACCAAGCTGCTGTGCTTCCTGACTATCTGCAGTTCGCGCATTTGTTTGCAGGTCAGAAACGGTGAAGACTGGGAAGCCACCACGGGTCGAGCCTGCATCCTGTGCGGCCTCATCAACGGTGTTAGCCTGGGCGGCCACGAAACCATTGCCGTGGGTGTACACAGTGTGGCGGTTAATCCAGTCGCGCTGGTTTTCCGACAGAGCGTTCGGATCAAGCTCACGCGCTGCAACGACGAAGTCGCGCATCTGACCGTCTACCTGGTAGCGGTCCATCGCCAGAGTGTCAGGGAAGCCGTAAAAGTTACGCAGCTGCTGATTCTGGGTAAAGGTAGGTGACAAGATATCCGGATCCAGCAGGCGAATGTTCGAGATCGTTGCCTCGTCCTTGGCCACATCTTCGTTGGAGACGTTGTCGGTGCCCCAATTTTCTTGGTAGGTCACCTTATCGTCGGTCAAGCCATAGGCTTCGCGCGTTGCTTGAATATTGCGCTCGATGTATTCGGATTCCTTGGCCTGGCGGTTTGGAACAACGGAGAACTGTTCCATCAGCGCCGGCCAACCCTGGCCGATAACCAGAGCAGAAACAACCATCAGGATCACTGCAAGGGCAGGCACGCGCAGGTCGTTGTAGACAATTGCCAAAAAGAATGCGGCAGCAACAACGACAGCGATGATCATTAAAATGATCTTTGCTGGCAGCTGCGCATTGATATCGGTAAAGGATGCACCAGTGAAGATGTCGTTTTCGTTATAAAGCAGCGAGTAGCGCTCAAGCCAGTATTGGACCGCCTGAACCAGCATCCACAGACCGCCGGTGATTGCCAGCTGAACGCGAGCAGGCTTGGAAATGTACCCTTTCACGCCTGCGGCCTGATTACCAATGCGGATGCCGCCGAGCAGGTAGTGGCCGACAAGGGCGACAACGAAGGCAATGATCAGCAGGATCGACAGCGTGCTAACAATCATGTTCAGCGCCGGCAACGTAAAGGCGTAGAAGCCCAAGTCGCGGCCGAACTGGGCGTCGGTTTGGCCGAAGCTCTCACCGTTCAGCCACAGCAATACCGTGCGCCAGTTGCCTTGCCCGATAAAACCAGCGATGATGCCAACGACGATTGGAACCCACATCAAGAGGCTCTTCACACCAGATTCAATACTCGCGCGGTACTGCGCTATTGGCGAGTTCGGATCCATAAAGGTGGTATCCGTTTGACGGCCGCGCCAAGCAAATCGCGCTGCCACGTATGTAATCAGACCCGCAACCAGGCCAAAGACAATAAAGAGGATGATACGAGCGAAAATCACGGAGGAAAATACTCCGCGATAGTCAAGCTCGCCGAACCATAGCCAGTCTGTGTACAGACCAACTCCCATCGGCAAGAGCAGCAATATAGCTGCAATGACTACCACTGTGATCATCAATTTATTTGATGGTCTCCTGATAGGTTGCTGAGGATTAGTTAGGCCTGTAGCCAAAACCAAGCTCCTTAATTAATAGTTGTGTGAGAAGGCGTATAATCTTCTACTCTAAATTGTCCAACGTTAGTTTGACCAGAAGGGTTCCCGTTGTCTGATTCTCCCAACCAAAAAGCGCTCAATAAGGCGATGATGGAGGCAGTTGAGTTCGTCCACGCAGAAGGCTGGGATGCCTCCCCGACGCTGTTCGCACTCGTTCCTACATCACTTCTCATCGACCAAATTGATACCCTCGATGAAGATGAGAAAGCCCCACTAACACTGGTAGTACAGGACAATCTTCCCCAGTCTATCCTGCCAGGTTCGGAAGAATTAGCTGAATACGTTTCGCGCATTGCCTGGCCAGAGGAAGTCGCCGGTGTCGTGCTCGCACAAGAAATTAAGTTCAAGGATGCATCCACCCCCGGGGAGGGTCCGCGTCCGGCGCGGTTGTTCTCTGGGGCGCTTCGCGACGAAGAGGTGGACCTGACCCTGCTGCAGATTCGACCTACAGTTGAGGAGATCGAGGCGGCTGGACCTTTTGCTGAAGATCAGATCTCTTTGCGCGGTGGGCCTGACGTAGCACCCGGGATCATTTCTGCTCTGCGCTACGGTTTGGAGCAGGATCCTGAGGACATGGTTTAGGATAGATAAAGTCTAAGATTTTCCACCTCACCCTCAGGAGTGAAACGTGCACCGCACCCGCGCGACTCGTATAACGGCCAGCCTCGTCTCTAGCGTGTTTGCCGCAAGCCTGCTCGTTGCATGCGGGAATAATCAAGCCACCGATGAAACCGCGCAGCCCACTCCTGCGGAACCGACTTCTTCGGAATCTGCACCAGCGCCTTCCTCTGAGGCAACCAGTACTTCCTCATCGAGTAAGCCTTCTGCTTCGGAGACCACTCGCAATTCCACGGCATCTGAGCGCGACGAAAAGGCAGCGAGCGCCGAAATCCTGGCACATGTGAAGGAAACGTTCGCACCACTGGCTCCAGAATCCTTCTTCGATGGGTTTGATACCTGCTCGGAATCGGGCATTTCAGGTTCTTATGACTGCTCCGGCCCTGAGGTTGGTCAGTTCCAGTTCTTCGATTCGGATTCAAAGGCGGCCTCGACTACACAGTTGCTCACGGAACTGCGCAGCTCACGCGTGGTCGAAGATACCGGCCGCAAGGTTGTCGGCTGGTCCACCCTGGGCACCACGGCTGTGATTACCGTCGTTGACAACGACGAAGGCCTGGTCATGCAGCAGATGGTCTCCTCCGATCAGGAAGACCCAGAACAGCGCATCTACGATCTTGGCCTGGCGGTCAAGGAAACCCCGACCACGAGCCCAAGTGCGGCAGACAAACCAGCCCAGGTAGGTGCCGCTTAGCGGCAAGTTGTTACTTGCTCGCCGTTGGCGAAACTGTCCATGGCCTTGACCGCATCGTCGAGGTTGGTCACCTTGGCAACAACCATGTCACCGGTGTCGGAGCTCAGTGCGCTTGCACAATTGTCGGCTGGTGTGAGGAATAGCTCTGCGCCGGCATCTTTCGCCGCAACAACCTTGTGTTCGACACCGCCGACGGCGCCCACTGTGCCGTCTTCGGCGATTGTGCCCGTGCCAGCGACGAATTTCCCGCCGTTGAGTTCGCCTGGTGTGAGCTTATCAATCACAGCCAGTGAGAAAATCATTCCGGCAGAAGGACCACCGACGTCGTTGAGGTTGTAATTCACGTTGACGCCGTCCGCAGGCTCAGAGGTCATGGTGATGCCCAGCAGTGGGATCTTTGAGTCCTCGGGGTGTTGGCCAAGCGTAATGGTTTCGGTGAGCTGCTCGTCGCCACGCGAAATCCCTAACTCGATGGTGTCTCCTGGTGCCTTTGCGCGCACGATCTCTTGGACCTTGCCTGGCTGCGTGACCTCGGTGCCATCGACCGAATTGATCACATCGTTGGCCTGAATAATGCCGGCGGCCGCGGAGTCCGCCACGGTGTCGTGGACGATCACTTTGGTGGGGCGACCGAGGTAGTTCATGGCGGCCACGGTCGCGGAGGCTTCCGAGGACACAAAAGCCTGCTCGTTGCTCTGCTGCATTTCCTCCTGGGAGACGTTTGGAGGAATGATCTGCTCGATGGGGACCAGGGAATCGTCGGTAAGCAACCACCGACCTAGCGCCTGTGCCAACGTCATATTCGTGCGCACCGACACCGTGGTCATGTTCAAATTGCCGGAGGTTGGATCCGTCTCGGCGCCGTCGATTTGAACGACGGGTTGGCCGTCGACATCGCCGAGCGTGTTGAAGGTCGGCCCGGGACCTTCAGCGGCATAAGGCACGGTCAGCGAGATATCGGTGCCTGGGATCCGATCAACAGTGACCAGGGCTGCGAGAAGAACCACGGGAATCGCTCCCCACGTAATCGTGGAAAGGCGCCTCTTTCTTCTCGAGGTTTTCAGCTCGGAATACTGCGAGGTGTTCTCGGGGGTTTTCTCTGGGGCGTTCTGCGAGTTCGGGCCAGTCACAAATTGATACCTTACGCTGTTCGCTATGAGCGTTACAGTTGCCATGGCTTGATGAGGGTATTGGACTGTAGTCTTGGGTGTATGAGTAACGGATTCGGTTTCTCCTTCCCAAATGATGGACGCGACGACGATGATGACAAAAACCGCAAGGACGGTAATGGTCAGAACCCTTATGAGGGTTTCGGCTTCGGCACGGGCCAAGGTGGGTTGGGCGATATCCTGAACCAATTTGGCCAGATGCTTTCCGGCATGGGGGATTCAATGAAGTCCTCCGACGGCAACAGTGCCGTGAATTATGACATGGCTGAACGTATCGCCCGCCAACAGATCGGCAATGTGCAAAAGGTTTCCGCAGGTGACCGCAACGCGGTCGAGGAGTCTGTGCGCCTAGCTGATCTCTGGCTTAATGATGCCTCCGATCTGCCTACCGCTGAGGGCCGCGTTGAGGCGTGGAACGCAGAGGATTGGGTCACCAACACCCTGCCTATGTGGAAGCGTTTAGTGAACCCTGTGGCCGAGCAGATGAGCCGCGCACAATTAGATTCCATGCCCGAGGAAGCCCGCCAGATGATGGGCCAGATGGCGCAGATGATGTCCCAGATGAACGCCATGAATTACGGGATGCAGCTCGGCCACGCTCTCGGCGATCTGGCGAAGCAGGCGCTGAGCGGTTCTGATTTCGGTCTTCCTACCTCACCTTCTGGTGTCACTGCCGTGCTGCCGAACAATGTCGCGCAGATTTCCAAGGACTTGAATGTCCCAGGCCAAGAGATCTTGGTGTACATCTCCGCGCGTGAGGTTGCCCGCCAGCGCCTGTTTAAGCACGTCCCATGGCTCACGGAGCGCATCGTTGCCTCCGTTGAGGAATACGCCAACGGGCTAGAAATTGATACCTCCAATATTGAGGAGGCCGCCCGCGGGCTCAACCTAGAGTCCGGTGACCCACAGGCCATTCAAGATGCACTGAACCAGATGCAGGGCATGGACATGAGCCCGAAGATTACCTCACGCAATGCTGCTGCAACGTCGCGCCTGGAAACGCTTCTCGCGCTCGTCGAGGGCTGGGTTGACGTCGTTGTCACCGAGGCGTTGAAGGAACGCTTCCCCTCCGAGGCAGCCATGAGCGAGGCGTGGCGTCGTCGCCGCGCCACCGGCGGTTCCGCAGAGCGCGCGATCGCACAGGTTGTCGGCATTGATGTTCAGGCTCCTCGCGTGGAACAAGCCGCTGAGCTGTGGCGTCGCGCAACCCAGGCAGTGGGTGTCGCACGCCGCGACAAGGTTTGGGATCACCCGGACTTCCTGCCCTCCGCAGATCAGCTGGAAAACCCCGCCTCGTTCATTGATTCGATTCTTGACGATGCGCCAGACACCAAGTTCGACGAAGAAATTGCCAAGCTCGAAGAGATGCTGCGCAATGAGCCTGGCATTAAGGAGCGCGAGGAAGGCGACGGCAAGGACGACGGTAGCCAGGACGGCACCGAACTTTAGCCCTTACTCCCCAGGCCTTTGGCCTCCGAACCTCTGATACGCCTCCAAGTAGCCCTTCGCCCTCTCGGCGAGGGGCGCTTTGTCTGCCCAGGCCCAAAAATCCGGCCCATGGCCAGGGATAAATGTGTGGGTGAGCTCGTGGACGATCACCGCATCCACCACATAATCCGGCACGTTTTTTAGCCGGTCGCTGATTCGGATATCGCCGGTAGAAATCGTGCATGAGCCCCAGCGAGTGTTTTGATTGCTTACCCAGCGAATCGATCCCACTGTGGCGTTTCCGGCCAGCACATCGTCGTTAAGCCTGTGCGCACGACGCTGCAGGTCCTCGTCGCTTTGGTGCGTGGAGCGACGCTTCTTTGCCAGCTTTACCAACATTTCGTCGACCGCTGCCTGCTCCTGCGCCTTGCTAAAACTGGCCGGGATGCGCACCTCAATCACTCCCCCGACTTCGCGCGCTTGGATCGTGCGGCGGCGCTTCGCGGAACGGATGACTGTCACCTTTGGAACCTTCGGCATGACAGTCGATTCTAGCTGTGGTGCAATGGGGTTTAACACGGTGCCAGCGACTACATCTCAAGGGGGAGAGATTCGTGAGCCCGACACCACCAACCTACAATCCGCCACGCCTTGTGCTTGCCAGCGGCGTGAACATCATCCTGCGCGACGCCACCCACATCCAATTCGGCCTCGATGCCACGCGCACCGGGGTCTTAGAATCACCGCTTGCCCCGGAACTTGCCGAGCTCTTGCACACCCTGAGCACACCCATCGCGCGCCCGCTGGCCGCCGAGGAGTTTGCGGTGCGTACGGGAGCAGACAGAGCAGAGATTGAGTCGCTTTTCGACGAGCTCCTCTCCTACAAAGTCCTCATCCCACCGAATGGGCGCACTGTGTATCTCGTTGGCTCCTCTCCCCTCGCGGTGGAGATCAGCGGCCAACTCCACGACCTGGGTTTTCGCGTGCGCCGGCCTACCCGCGGGGAGACCGACAACGCCTTTCTGGCCCAAATAGACCCTGCAAACCCAGTCTTGCTAGTGGATCGGTTGGCGCACAGCCGCTCACTGGCACCTGCACTGACCAGGTTGGCGCCCAATGCGGTTCCCGTGACCATTTTCGATCACCGGGCGTTAGTGGGCCCGGCACGCATCGCCGGTCACGGCCCGTGTCTGTTGTGCCTGCAATTGGGGCTGACGAAGATCGACGAGCGCTGGCACCACGTCTCAGCTCAGTTGCCGGGTGGGCCCCTTCGCGTTGATCCCACGGTTATCGCGGTGGCTGCGGCGGAGGCGGTGGCGTTTGTGCGCCGCTTGATTGATGAACAGATCCCACCGGGAATCGTCGTCAAGCGCCTGCGACCTGGCGATTATGTCCTGCTTGACCCCTTCGTGGAACCTGCGCGTGAGGTGGGTGCCATGCCGCAGAGCGAGGTGTGCCCGGTGTGTCTGCAGGCGCGCCACGCTAGCGGAATCGGTTGAGAACCTCGAGGACTGCCTCGCCGTAATTGTCCACCTTCGCAGGCCCGATGCCCGAAATGTCGAGGAGTTCGGCTTGGTTGCGTGGCATGGCCTCGGCGATAGACATGAGGGTCGCGTCGGTAAACACCATGAACGCGGGCTGGCCGAACTGCTTCGATTCGCTCAACCGCCACTGTTTGAGGGCGAAGAAAACGTCCTCGTTGTAGCCGGGTTCGCAATCCTCGTGGCGGCCGAGGCTCTTTTCCGCCGGGGTGTCCAACGGGAAGCCACACACGCGACAGGACTTGGCCCGCTTGAGCCGCTCGGGGGATTTCTCCACTTCGAGCTCTGGGGCGATGCCGTCGAGGAAACGGGAGCGTTTCCTGGATTTATTGCCACCTTCCTGCCGCGCAAGAGCCCAAGAGAGATGCAGGTGGATCCTCGCGCGGGTCACGCCGACATAGAAGAGGCGGCGCTCCTCCTCGATCTGTTCGTCGCCGGCTTTGACCGCGTGCGAGATGGGCAGTGTGTTTTCGACCAGGCCGACTAGGAACACGGCATCCCACTCGAGACCCTTGGCAGCGTGCAAGCTAGCCAGGGTCACCCCGTCGACGCTTGGTGGCTGCTTGGATTCCGCGCGGCGTTGCAGCGAGCCCAACACATCAGTGAGGGTGCTTGCCTCACCGGAGCGCTCAATCTGCTCGATCAAATCCACTAGGGCACCCAGGGTCTGCCACCGCTCGCGGGCCTGTGCGCCCTGAGGTTCCGTTGGTGTCAGCCCGAGCGGGGCGAACGCGGCGCGGGCGACGGCGACCGGGGACTCCCCGGGATCGGTGCGGCGCGCAGCCGAAATGAGAGTGTTCATGGCCTCGCGGATTTCGGGACGCTTGAAAAATCCCTCGCCACCGCGGACCTGGTAGAGAATTCCCGCATCGGCGAGTGCTTGTTCAAAGGCCGCCGACTGAGCATTGATGCGGTAAAGCACCGCGATCTCCCGCGCGGGCACGCCCTGGTTGAGCAGGCTTAAAATCTTGCCAGCGACTTCTCGCGCCTCGGTCGGTTCGTCGTCGTAGGCACTAAAGGTGGGCTGCGGGCCGTGCTCGCGCATGCCTTGCAGCTCAAGGCGAGTCCCTGCCACGCGCCCCTTGGCCTGCCCAATGATCGTATTCGCCAGTTGCGTGATCTCAGGGGTGGATCGGTAGTCGCGCTGCAGCTTGACCACTGTGGCATTGGGGTAGGTCCGCGAGAAATTCAGCAGGTAGTTCGGGGTCGCTCCGGTAAAGGAGTAAATTGTCTGATTCGCATCGCCAACCACTGTGAGATCGTCGCGCTCGCCAAGCCATGCCTCCAAGACGCGTTGCTGCAGTGGGGTGACGTCCTGGTACTCGTCGACAAGAAATGTGCGGTACTGGCTGCGGAACTCCTCGGCCACCGCCGGCGCGTTCTCGAGCGCACCTGCAACGTGGAGAAGCAGATCATCGAAATCAAGCAGCATGCCTTCGGAGCTAGTTTTCGCATCCTCGTACAAACGGAAGACCTCGCCGACCTTCTTCGCCTCTACCGGCGGGGTACGGTGATAATCATCAACCTTGTCGGCGTAGGACTCAGGCGTGATCAAGGTGGCCTTCGCCCACTCAATTTCACCGAGCAGATCTCGGACAGTTTCCTTGTTCGAGCTCAGCCCAACCGAATGCGCAGCCCTGGCAACCAGCGGAAACTTGTTATCCAGCAACCTCCAGGGCAGATCCCCTGCCACCTGGGGCCAAAAGTAGCGCAGCTGGCGCAGTGCTGCCGCGTGAAAGGTGCGGGCCTGGACTCCGCCGATGCCCATGGTGCGCAGGCGGTCGCGCATCTCCCCTGCCGCACGCGAAGTAAACGTCACCGCGAGGACACGGTTCGGGGAGGTATGGCCCTGGTCGATCAGGTGGGCAATGCGATAGGTGATGGTGCGGGTTTTACCGGTGCCCGCACCAGCCAGGATGCACACAGGTCCACGTGGGGCGGTGGCGGCGACCCGTTGATCGTCGTCGAGTAGATCGAGGTCGATCACTTAAGCATTCCCTTCGGTTCGAATTTCATAGTTTCCCGTGCGCCAGCCTTCAATAAGAGTGCGAGCAAGTGAACCAGGAAGTGGCAACGCCAAGGTGTTCAAGTCCTCGCGTGTGGCCCAGATGATGTCGGAGAGTTCCCCATCGGTCTCGCCAGATGGTTCCTCGTCGCTAGATTGCGCATAAAACCCCATCATTAATGAGCCCGACATTGCCCACGGCTGCGAGCCCGCATAGGTCGGGTTTGTGGCCACGTAACCGGTTTCTTCAAACACCTCGCGGATGAACGCTTCTTCCAAGTTCTCACCGTGTTCAACGTAGCCAGCGATGCAGGAGTAGAACGGCCGGTTAAAGTTTCTGCCCAGCAAGATCGCGTCGTGGTGTTCGTGGACGACCACTCCGATCACGGCCGGGTCGAGGCGCGGGAAAATCGGATGCTCCCCCGCTCCTTGGGAGACAAACCCAGCTTCGTCGAAATCAACCGGTGAACCATCACGCGGATCGTAGAGTGCACGGTCTCGATTAGCCAGCAGGCTCACTGCACGTGCAATGGTGCGGTCTTGGGCAAAATTGCGCGCATACCCAATCCCGTTCAGCGCCACGTCTTTGACCACCGCACGGGGCACCCTCACCGCAAAGACATCGTCATGCACGCGGATCGCATGCCCCAGACCCGCGCCTATTGCCGCTGTGATGTAGAGCGGGCGGCGATCCATGTCTAAGGGGAAGGCTCCCCTTTCGTCAATAAGTAGCAGTTTGGCCATTAGTCGCGGGGTACCTCCGTCGCGCCCGGGGAGTAACGGATATACAAAAGCCTGTCGCCTGGTTCAACCGTCTCCGCCTCTGGAGAATCAATGCGGTAGAGCTCGCCCGAGCGCACCACGCCAAGGACAATGTCGGCTAGGTGTCGCGGGTTTGCGCCCACTTCGTCGTCGGCGATTGGGCGCTCTGCCACCGCGAAGCCTTCATCGGGGCTCAGCAAGTCTTCCATCATCTCCACCACAGTTGGGGTGACGGTGGCAAGTCCGAGCAAGCGCCCGGCGGTCTCGGAGGAAATCACCACAGAGTCCGCGCCAGACTGCTTCAGCAGGTGCTGGTTTTCGCTTTCACGCACACTGGCCACAATCATCACCGACGGCGCGAGCTCGCGCACCGACAGCGTCACCAGCACGGCGGTGTCATCCGAGGAGGTCGCAACAACCACAGACCGCGCCCTGGTCACACCTGCGATCTTTAACACGTCCGACTTCGTACCGTTGCAGTGCACGGTGACCAGGCCTTCTGTTTCCGCACGGCGCAGGCCTTCCTTGTTCGTGTCCACCACAACAATCTGAGCAGGGTTGACGCCATCGGCGACGAGCGCGTCCACTGCGGAACGCCCCTTCGTGCCATAACCAATGATGATGGTGTGGTTGCGCACTGTTTTCCTCCAACGCTGAATTTGCAAAGTCTTGCGGGAATCTTCGGTAAGCACCGCGAGTGTGGTACCGACCAAAAGCATCAGAAAAGCGATGCGGGCCGGGGTAATAAACACAACATTGACGAACCTGGCGCCCTGAGTCACCGGGGCAATATCACCGTAGCCCGTAGTAGACAGTGACACTGCCGAGTAATACACGGCGTCCAAAAACGTCAGTTCTTCCGAGTAGCCGTTCTTGTCAAAATAAACGACCAGCGACACCAGCACCAATAGCACCGCTGCCCATGAGAACCTGCGGAAAATCAGGCCCCACGGGCTAGACGCAAGCTGCTCGGGGATGTTAATCACGCCGAGCAGGGCGTGGTCCGGCAATTCCGTGAGCTCTAAATCGCCCCGGAAGCGCGGCCGAAATTGGTTAAATGCGCTCACACCCTAGAGTCCCTTCTTACTAGATTCTGCACTGAACTCTAGTAGCTTTTCCAACTCTTTCTGGTCCGGTAGGTCTTGTGGCGCGAAATCCTTGTCGGTGCGCACATAATAAAACGCCGCGCGCACCGGTCTCCCATCGTCCGCGATCCGCCGCCAGGCCTCCTGGTACACGGCGAGCTGAATCTTCGCCGTGTCCATCTGCGAGCCAACCGGTTGCTGACCAGTCTTCCAGTCCACCACCCACCATTGCTCCTGCCCATCCACTGTCACAGAAAACACCGCGTCAATGCGACCGCGCACCACCGACGACCCCAGCGCGATTTCAAACGGGTGCTCCACAAAACGCGGCGTGCGTTTGGCCCAGTGGCTCTGCTCAAACGATGCCTTCAACCTTGCCAGAGTCGCCTCGTCCACATCGGCGTCGTCGCTACCCGGCAATTCGTCCTCGGTGAGCAACGGGCTTGCCCCATAAAAGTCCTCGAGCCATTCATGGAAGGCCGTTCCGCGCTTGGCGTAGGAATTCGGCTTGAACGGCACTGGCCGCCTCGCCCGGCGCGCAAACTGCTCGGGGCTGGCATGAATCGCCACAACATCCGAGGCCGTGAGCTCCCCTGGCAGTTCCACCGCAAGCTCCGCCGCAGAGAGGGACTGCTGTTCCTCGATCAGCGCCGTTGTGTCGCGTTCCCACAGGTCAAAGAGCTCGCCACGGGCGTGTTCAGGGGGTGAGGTCAGCGCGTCGTCGACACGCGATGCTGCCTCGAGGCCATGCTTATCGACGATCGTCTGTGGCCATGTGCCTACCTCCGGGGCGCGGGCAACGCCCTTTTCTGCCTCCTCGCCTTCGGCTTCGCTCCACTCGACGATCCAGTCTTCGGGGACGATCTGGGCAAGCTTTTCAAACGGCTCGTAGGGCTTGACTGCCTTTGTTCCCGTTCCGCTGTGGCGCGAACCCGTGATCAGTAGTTTGCGCTCGGAGCGGGTCAGTGCCACGTAGAAGAGGCGGTAGTTCTCCTCGGCGACATCCCCGCGCTGATCGGCGATGAATTGTTTGCACAAGTCCTCGAAATCTTTGCGATCACCGGCTTCTTCGAAGGCATCGAAGGAATCCGGGGTGAGCCGCTTAATCTGCGTGAGGAAGGTTTCTGCCTTCGCGGCGTAGGTGCCCGTGTCGGCGTGGGCAACAACAACGGTGTCCCATTCCAGGCCTTTTGCCTTGTGCGCGGTGAGGATCTGCACCCGATCGGTGCGCACCGAGACGGAGCCAGGGGCCAGGCCGTCCTCGTGCTCGCGTGCCAGCTCGAAGTAGTCCAGCAAACCGTCGAGGCTGGCACCTGAGAAGCCTGCTACCTCGTCGGCGAGTTTGTCGAGGTGGACTGTGCCGGTGCTGCTGGGGCGCGCCAGCACTTCGGTGCGGATGCCAAACACGCTGATGATATCGGCGAAAATATCCGTGAGTGGCTTGCCCAACGAATGGGTGCGCAGGTAACGCAGCTTGGACGCGAGGATGCGCAGGCGATCGAGGCCTTCCTCGCTGTAGCGCTCCGGCTCACCTAGGTCGGCCACGGCATCGGTGAGCCCGGCTGCTTCCCTATTTACCGAGGCATCACTGCCCTCACGGACAAGGGCGTCCAATTCCTCGCGCAGGGCCTCGAGTGGATCCTCGGATGCGACCTGCTCGGTGGTGTCTTTATGGTCGGCTGCGCCCGAGAGGTTGTGGGCGCGCCCGGCAAGGGCAACGATATCTTTCAAACCAAGCCCAACGGCAGGTCCCGACAGGATGCGCAAGGCTGCTTGGGAGTCCTCCGGGCGGATCAGCATGGTGGCAATCGCGACAACGTCGGCTACCTCCGGCACATCGAGCAGGCCTGCAAGCCCCACGATTTCGAAGGGCACTCCCCGTGCTTCGAGCGCTTCGGCGATGGGTTGCGAATGCTTGTTCTTTCTTACCAGCACAGCTGCGGAGAATTCGTCGCTCGCGCTGAACTGCGCTGCCAGTTCGTCGGCGATGTAATCGACTTCTTCGTCTTTGTGGTCAAAGAAGCCCAGCCGGACCTCTCCTTGGCCGGGTTCCGGACGCGACTCCAACCTGGCCACGGTCCTCTTTTTCGGATCGGAACCCAAAACATCATCAGAAACAGCGTTTGCTAGCTGCAAGACCTCTGGCGGATTGCGCCACGAGGTGGTCAGTTCCTTCTTCGGTGCTTCTTCCCCGCCAACCGGTGGGAAATCCTGCACAAAGGCTTCAAGGTTTTCGGCTGTCGCGCCGCGCCAACCGTAGATCGCCTGCATCGGATCGCCCACCGCGGTCACGGTCAAAGGGCGCGCAGAACCAGCACCAGAACCAGCACTCTCCTCTTCGTCCCTGCGCTCGCCATAGAGGCTGCGCAACAACACTCGCTGAGCGTGGGAGGTGTCCTGGTACTCATCCAGCATGACCACCCGGAAGCGGCGACGCTGCGAAGCTCCAACATAAGAGTGCTCGGCGGCGAGTTTCGCTGCCACCGACATCTGTTCGTTGAACGTGACTACTCCGCGCTTGTTCAGCTCGGCCTTGAGTTCTTCAATCAACGGCAGATAGTCCAAGCGCTCCAGTTGGGTGTCGCGCCACCCAGCCACGGTAGCGGTGAAATCCTCAACTCGCTGCTTTGGGCCCTTAGGCAAGGACTCGCTCTCTGAGATAAACGTGTGCGCATCGTCCGAGACCTGCTCGGCGGTGACAAGACCGTTGCCCATCTCAGTGACCAAATCCAGCAGATGTGTCGTCGCGGAGTTCACCTCGGCGCCTCCACGGAGATCACCTGTGTAGTTCATAACTACTTCGCGGGCAATGGAGTGCAGTTCGGCGGCGGTAATCAGGCGCGAGTCCGGCTCGACGGGGACCAAAAGGCCGTATTCTCGCACAAGATCGGCTGCATAGGCATCGTAAGTAGATACCGTGGGCGCAATAACTGTCAGGGCTTCCCCCAGCTGACCTGTGGGATCAAGCCGGCGCACCAAATCAGAGTTGGAGGCCAACGTGGCCAGCCGGTCGCGGATCCTGCGCCCGAGTTCCTGGGCGGCCTTACGCGTAAAGGTCAACCCCAGGACTTCCTCGGGGCGGGCGTAGCCATTGGCTACAAGCCACACCACGCGCGAGGCCATGGTTTCGGTTTTTCCTGCCCCGGCTCCGGCAACCACCAATAGCGGGCCGGGTGCCGCGCCGATCACATCGGCTTGCTGGTCGGTTGGGGGAAACTTCTGACCGAGGTATCCGGACAGGACCTTGGGCGACATATCAGCCATGAGTAACGTCTCCTCCTTCTGGTTGGACTGGGCAGACCTGGCGCACTGGGCAATAGGTGCAGTGCGGGCCTGTTTTTGCGGTCAGTGTGGGACCGGTAAGTTCTGCGGGCAAGGGCGTAATCGCCTCGAGGAACTCATCGAGCTCCTCGGGAGATTTCTTCGCTTGCTCCCTGGTGGTAATGCCCTTGGACGCCTTTGCTGGATAGACCAAGATGGCGCTACCCACGCTGATCGGTTCTTCTCCGGGCCCCGCGGTGACCACGCCTTCGTCGCGAAGCACCCCGCGCGAAAGCGCCAACTGGTATGCGAACAACTGGGCATTCGCGGCCGTATCTTCTTTCGAGGGAACCGACTTGCCTGTCTTAAGATCCACAATGACGGCCTCGCCAGATCCTTCGCGTTCCAGCCTGTCCATGCGCCCGCGGATTCTCACCTCCTCGGAGATGCTCACATCAACGTCGACCTCGGTGCCAACGAGCTCGAGGGCCGAGCGGGACTGCACCATCCACTGGTGCGATCGCTGCAACAATTCGTCAAAGGTCTCGGTATCCGATTCCGCCTTCCAAGCGGGAACGCTGCGGATTTCCTGATATGCGTTGATAGTGTCCCGGCGCGCTAATTCCTCATCGGCGCCCTTGGCAATCGCCTCAAAATAGGCATGCACCATGGAACCACGCACCATGGCCACGGTGTTGGGAGTCTGCAGAGCTCGACCTAGTACGTCTTGCAACGGGCAGGCCAACAGCCCCTCGATCCGCGAAGGAGATAACGCACGCGGCGCATCGATCGGCTCACTCGTGGACGGCTGCGTCGTCGTGTACCACTGCTCAGGATGAGCGCCTGCTACTCCTTCCTGCGCCAGGCGCGCGAGCTGCCGGGAGGCCTGGTTCTTCGAGGCTTCCGAGCCCTCAGGATCCGACACGGCCCGGCGTAATTCTGCAAGCAGTTCGTCCTTGGCCAGTACTCGGAAAGTAGACGTGCCTTCCTCGACTGCGTCCGCGCTCGCCGGGGCATAGGCCTGTTCCACCAGCTCAACGTGTAGATCGTGGCGTGCGCAGAATTCCTCGATGAACCGAGAGGGCTCGCGGGCCTCATCGTCATCGGGGGCATTGACCGAGGTCACCACAACTTCTTCGGTAGCACGAGTACTAGCCACATGGAAGAGGCGCCGCTCCTCTTTGAGCCGGTCCGCGCTATGCGAGACCGGCAAGTTCGGGTCAATGTCTCGGTCAAGCAGGTCAACCAAATCCTCCTGCCCGAACAAGGAGCCCGTCTCCCCGAGGCTCGGCCACGTGCCTTCTTGAACTCCCGCGACCACCACGCGCTGGTATTCGCGCCCGACCACGCCGTGCGCCGTAAGCAGGGCGACGGCATCAGGAGTTGCTATACGACGATCGCGCACACCCGTAGGCAGCTCTTGTTCGGTGATGTGAGTGACAAACGCATCGATGCTGGCGTGCTCCCTGCGCTCTGCGAAATCGCCCGCGGCATCGAATAACGCCATCATGGCGTCCAGATCTCGGTCTGCCTGCGAACCGGCCGCACCGCCACGCAAGGCCTGGGCTAACAACCTGTCCGAGAGCTTGGTGGCATTCCAGACTTCCCAGAGAACCTCTTCCACGCTGGCATTTCTTTCCAACGCCTCGTGGCCGGCTCGCAAGACCGACCTGATCCGCTCAAGAATGCCAAGCTCACGGTCGGTGAGCACTCCTTCAAAATCAGGCAATTCGCTGGAGTGGCGAAGCAATTCCTGCAGCGTATCTTCGGCACGTGTTCCCGGCGCGAACCTGCGTAGACCGCGCAGCAAACGCCTCAGGGTGACTGGGTCCGCGCCACCGACCGGTCCGAGCAGCAGCTCGCGCCACTCCGAAGGTGTCAGCTCCGTGTACAGGGCACGGATGCCCAAAAGCATCGCCGAGACAATGCGCTGTTCTCCCAGCACCACATCGGTGGGGTTCAGCGACACGGGTACCTCAGCCTGGAGCAATGCGCGGCGAATCGGCTCAATCATCCCTGTCGAGCGCACCACCACTGCCATGTCCCGCCAGGCAACGCCCTCATCTAGGTGGGCGCGACGCACATAATCGGTCAGGAACGCTGTATGTGCTGCCTGTGTTGGAGCTTCCGCTACTCGACGACGCGGGCTACGACGCGAGGCGCCCAAATCAATCGGAGTGGCCTTAAGCTCTTGGAAAAACGCTGGAGAGGCACCACGGAAATGAAAGACCGACTGTTCAAGGTCTCCCCCGACAACGGCAAGATCTGCCTCGTCGATCAGTTGCTGGAGCAGCTTCCCCGATGTTGGATCGAGGTGCTGGGCATCATCAACAACAATCGTGTGCCAGCGAGAGCTAATCGGCCCGGAAAGCACCGCCGAAACCAGCTCTGAGGCCGAATAGCTGTGTACTCCCCACAAACGCATGACGTTTTGATACTCCGCGAGGAAATCCCCAGACGCCTGCCAAATCGGCCGGTTGTGCAAGACACCCAGATCACGCAGGGTGTCGGGAGTTTGCTGGCGTTCGACGGCACGCAAAATGAAATCTCGCAGCTGGCGGGCAAAGCCCACAAACGTGAGCGCCGAGCGCAGATCCTGTGGCCAGGAACCGGTGCCGTATTCCGCATTACCCTGCAGCAGCTGGCGAATGACCGAGTCTTGCTCCGCGCCGGAGATCAACCGGATTTGTTCGCTTGAACGCTGGCGTAGCAGCGCAAAGGCAAGGGAGTGAACGGAGCGAACAAGTGGTTCGTTGGCCACGAAGCCAGACTCCGCCACGCGTTCTGACAGCTCGCGGCGCAAGCGCGCACCAGATTCCTTCGAAGCGGTAACTACCAGCACGCCATCTGGGTCCTTGCCTTGCTCGATGGTGTTCATCACCGTGTCCACCAAAAAGCTGGACACACCTGAGCCGGCTTGACCGGTTACTTTCCACACCCCTTGCTCAGGCAGGGGGTACTGCCACGAGCGCTTCTTCGTCACCGCAGTACGCGGGACTAAGTACACCGTGGGGTTGGGAGGTAATTCAACGCTGGGTAGTTCAGGCCGCTTATTCGACATGCCCTAGATTGTTGCAGACGCGTCAGACATGATGAGCTTTTCAACTCGTTCAATGTTCGAAAGCGCGTAAATATCCCCTGGTTGGACCAGTCGTTGGCGGTATTCCAACGCCCGCTGGCAAAGCTCAGAGAAGTTCGGAACGTGCATCCATCGGCTTAAGACCGCGCTGTCCACAGCGCGGTGAAGCAGGCCATCGACCAAGACAAGTGCGGCACTATATCCGTGCGGGTGTGGCGTTGCCGTTGGCACGATATCAGTCAGAGCTGGGAGCAGGGTTCCGGAGTAGATCGTGCAGGCAAGAAAGTCCGCATGGCAGACCTGTGGCTTTCCAGGCACGTCTGCTCCATCCCACGCAGCACGGTCCGCGGCGGCCCATTCGTCGTCACGCTCTATTGTGGGGACCTCGACCTCGGCCATCGCCGTATCGAAGCGCAATGCTGCAGCGATGGTTTCGTCGACGCGTCGCGCGTTCTCGCCCTCGATGTAATCGCTGGCTTTGTATCCGCCAACGATGAACCGTCCGTCAGTTGCACGAACGGGGCGTGCAACGCGGACGCCGTCAATGGAGATCTTGTCGCGGATTTTGGCCGACCACGCGGCCGTAGAGTTCGCCTGAGAGACGACAATATTTCCGTACAACACTCCGTTGTCCCACGCCTGGCCCAACGCGGTGGGGTTTAAAGAATCGGCCTGGAATGCAGACAAGACGTGCTTAGGTAATGCCACGTGAAACTCCTTTGGGACTTACAGATTTGGGAACGGCCAAGCGTTCGCGTGGCATGTATTACCATCGTCCGGATAAACCTCGTCTGGGTTCATGCGCTGCAGGTCAGAATTGTTCAGGCTCAACGTTTGCTGCATCATGATCGGGGCAAGCGCACCATCTTCACCACACGGGACGTGGTCAGCGTATCCGATGCCGTGGCCGACTTCGTGGTTGATCAGGTACTGGCGGTAAGCACCGAGGTCACCCTCGAATGGTGCGGCACCGCGGACCCAGCGCGCCTCGTTGAGTACGACGGTGTTGCCTCCACCCAAGGTCGTGCGGCAACTGGTTTCCATTTCCAAGTCTGCGCCACACATCTCAGCCGTTGTATTTACTGACGAGAGCTGGATACGCATGTCAGGGTTCTGGTCGGGCGTCACGTGCTCGAAACGGAAACTGGGGTCATTTGTCCAGCCACGGGGATCCGAAAGCGTTGCATCCACCATGCGGGCAAATGCTGCGTCGCCGCCGTAGGAGCTGGTATCCACGCCGTTTTCAATCTCAACGACGTAGGTAGTTACCAACGAATCCCCCTGGCCGGCAACTAGGCCCGGCTCACCAACAACGCGGTAAGTTTTTTCACCCTGCTGGGTGAAGGAGCCACCGGCAGGCAGCCTCGACATGTCGATCTGGACGGGATTCGACTGTGAAGGATCGGGCCCAGGGCCACGCGAGGCGCTGGGGGTACGAGAACCTGTCGAAGAAGAAACTTCTGAAGTGTAATCCGCCGCTGAGGCATCTTCAGAAGGCGTTCGTACTACATCAACCACCACAAAAATGGTGATTACAGCGAGCACAGGGATGGCGTAGGCGCGCCACCCGTACTCACGGGCAAACCGAACTAAAAACGCTTCAAATTTTGAGCGCTTTGATTCTGGTTCGGTGTCTTGCCCCTGCGAGGTGGCGTGCTGATCACCTTCGAAATCTTGGAGGTCTGCCATAGTACAAACAATTTAGCGCATTAGCCCGCAAAACCCACGGCGTGAGGAGCGGACTGGCCAACCTCGACGTAAGAAATCCGGTCGGTGCGAAGCACAAACTTGCGCTCCTTTGCATCCTGCAGGGTCACGGTAGCCTGGTTGGACTCGATGGCCTGAGTAATCTTTTCTACTACATCTTCCTGAGCATCAGAGCTAGAGATAACCAGTTCGCGTGGGCTTTGGAGAAGACCGATCTTGATATCCATAATGTGGGTTTTCACTATCCTTAGTAAATTGTTGATTTGGTCGCTGAATACGACAGTGATTCTATTGTAGTCGCGTCGGCTAAGATAGCTCGTGTGTCCTCGAACGTATCTGACCACTTAGACCACTCAGACCGTCAAGACCGTTTAGACCACGGTGCCAATACTCCAACACCAACTCCGACTTTTTCCGAGCTTGGTGTCGCCGAGGAAATCACCGACGCGCTTGCTGCACAAGGCATCACGCATACGTTTTCTATTCAGGAGCTCACGCTTCCTTTGGCCTTGGACGGCACCGACCTCATCGGGCAGGCCCGCACGGGTATGGGTAAGACCTATGCGTTTGGAATTCCCCTGCTAGATAGGGTTTTTGACGATGCTGATATCGCAGAGCTTGACGGCACTCCACGCGCTTTGGTGGTCGTTCCCACACGCGAGCTTGCAGTCCAGGTGGGCTCTGATCTAACCCAGGCTGCAGTCAATCTGCCGATCCAGGTGCTTAACATCTACGGCGGTCGCCCATACGACGAGCAAATCGAAGCGTTGGACGCTGGAGTAGACGTTGTCGTGGGCACTCCTGGTCGCCTGCTTGATCTCTACGAGCGTGGCTCGCTCACCCTCGATAAGGTGGCAATTTTAGTCCTCGACGAGGCCGACGAGATGCTCGACCTCGGTTTCCTGCCTGATATTGAAAAAATCTGGTCGGCACTGACCCATAAGCACCAAACGATGTTGTTCTCGGCCACTATGCCCGGCCCGATCCTGACATTGGCTCGCACGTTCATGCACAAACCAGTACATATCCGGGCAGAATCCGCAGATGCCGGTGCCACCCACGCGACAACGAAGCAAGTGGTTTTTCAGGCGCACAAGATGGACAAGCCCGAGGTCACCGCCCGCATTCTTCAGGCTAAGGGGCGCGGGCGCACCATCATTTTCACCCGGACAAAACGCACGGCTGCCGAAGTAGCCGAGGACATGGCCAAGCGGGGTTTCTCCGTGGGGTCGGTGCACGGTGACTTAGGCCAAGAGGCCCGGGAGCGCTCGCTAAATGCGTTCCGTACTGGTTCCGTGGAGATCCTTGTCGCAACCGATGTTGCTGCCCGCGGCATTGACGTCGACGATGTCACCCACGTGATCAATTACCAAACGCCAGATGACCCAATGACCTATGTTCACCGCATTGGCCGGACCGGTCGTGCAGGTCAGTCCGGCACGGCAGTGACTTTGGTCGGCTACGACGAACTGCATAAGTGGTCTTTGATTAACGCCGAGCTTGGCCTCGAGCAACCTTCCCCACCAGAGTGGTTCTCCACATCTCCCGAGCTCTATGAAGCCCTGGATATTCCAAAGGATGCCACCGCCACGGTCGGCGAACCACGCAAGGTTGTCGGTGCGAAATCAGTGTCGCAGCAAGGGCGCAGGCCACACGGTTCAAGTTCCGCTCGCCGGCAATCGCGTCTTCGGGGCCGCTCCTAAATGGCCGTCGCACCCCTGAATCGCTCGAAGAAGGATTGGATTGCCACCGGTGTGATCACCGTGATTGTTGTGGTGGTTGTCTTGATAGCTTTTTTCACCGCGCCCATTCGCTCTGCCGAGCTCACACCGGCGAACAGTACGCATCAAGACTACGGCCAGCTCACCGTGATCCCGGAAACTCTTCACGAGACCACACGCGTTTCCGAATCCTCCCCCGCGCTTGCCCCGATTGTGGCGTCCGGGATGACCGTGGGCTACGACGGGCATACCCTGCGCGCCTATACGCCGGCGGGTTCGCAGGCTTGGAGTTATTCGCGTGACGACGAGTTGTGCGCTCTCGCCTCAGCGTGGGGGAAAGTAGTAGCTACCTACCGTACCAATGTGGGCTGCGGCGATGTTGTGGCCATTGATGCAAGTTCTGGCAATTATGCCGGCACTCGTTCCGCTAACGCCCCTGATGAAGTCGTCTCTGTTTCCTCGAAAGAGCGGGTGGGCACGGTCAGTGGAGCGCGCACTGAGCTGTGGCGTTCAGATCTGGTGCGCACCGTCGAGTACGGAGAAGTAGAAGCCCCCCAAGAGGCTGGCATGCAGCCGAATTCAGGTTGCCTCATTACCTCGGCACTGACTAGTTCAGACCTCTTCACTGTTACCGAGATCTGTGGAGATACGACCTGGCTGCGTTTCCAGGACACCACGCCGAAGGATTCACGCGCACCCGAAATCCGCGCAAATGCGACGATCTCTCCCGGCTCCGTGCTTGTTGGTACAAGCACTCATGTCGCAGCTATATACGATCCCACGACCGAAGAAGTCATCGGAATCAACGATTCAGGAGTCGAAGTCTCTCGCTCCAAAGTTGCAGCTCTCGGCGAGATTCCCACGCTGTTCGAACCTGCAGTTCACTCGCTTCCGAACCATGAGAGCTTCTTCGACGGCACCAGCCTCTGGCTCATGAATCCGCAGACCATGGCCGTACAAACTGTTTACCAGGGGGCACTGGGCACAGGTATCGCCGTGGACAACAAGCTGCTATACCCTGTCGAGGGCGGGATCGCCGTAGCCGATTGGGATGCCCAGCAAGTCGAGCGCACCATTCCGGTCGATCGCGGGGGCTATGTCGGCACGGTATCGCTCGGTTCCGCGGGGGGCACCATCGTCGAAAAGCGTGGCGACGAGTTGTTCTTCTTAAGCTAAGCGCCGTAATGCGAGGCAACCCACTCGGTAGAGCGCGGGTTAAACAGCATGATAAGTGTGATGATCGCCGACAGGCCGGTAACGATGCCCAGCGCCATTGCTCCGCCCGTGATCATGAAATAGGCAACGCCGAGCAGGATGAATTGCATCAGCACGATCAGACCGCGGCCCCGAACCTTACCTTTCAGCATGGCAACGGCGGCCACGCCCATCCCGCCAAAGACCAAGATGATGAAGATGGCGGTGCCGTATCCAACGTACTGAGCATTCGGGCTTGCCGATTCCACCGAGGACTGCTCCGTGCCCGCTATCTCCCAATAAATTTGCATGCCGGCGTAAATGAATGCGGCAACCATCTGTACGAGCGAGATTATCGCGGCCCATTTCAATGGGGCGGGGAGCTGAGTTCCTGGTGCTTGAGGTTTCTTCGTCACATTAAGCGAGTCTAGCTTCCCTGGGAATTTTCTCCGCTTTCCCTTAACTTTAAGTCAAAGCAAACTCAACGTAACTTGCAGCTTATGCAGTTTGCTTAATGGAAATGTGATCTGCGCCCCAATTTGAACCACGAAGATTTGACCTTTCCAAAGAAGTGCGCATATTTCTTTAGTCCCGATAACCGCAGGTCACGCCATTGGTGATATGGACACATTTAGAAAATGTGGCGTAGGTTACGTAGATTAACTGCATGAAATTATGTGAGCTTCATCACATTTTAGGCGCTAACTCTAGCGCTAATGAACTAAACATGTCATGATTCTCGGGTAGCAAAAACGACGGGCTAATTAATTAGCCATTAACTCTCGGTCACCACGGAGTTAAAACCAAGTAAAGTTGATGGGCCTCGGAACCACCGCAGGACTGCCGTCCCACCACTTGGTACGCAAACACTTTGCATTAGACACCCACTTCACATGGGGTCTATTTGTGGTGCGCATTGAAAGTCTCACAACACCAAGCAACAACAAGCAACACCGAACTCGCTGTTCGAAACACTTAAGGAGAAAATTACCATGGATTGGCGCCACGAAGCTATTTGCCGCGATGAAGACCCAGAACTGTTCTTCCCTGTCGGTAACTCCGGCCCTGCACTTTCCCAGATCGCCCAGGCCAAGCTGGTCTGCAACCGCTGCCCAGTAACCTCCCAGTGCCTGAAGTGGGCACTTGAAACCGGCCAGGATGCTGGTGTCTGGGGCGGCTTGTCTGAAGAAGAGCGTCGCGCTCTCAAGCGTCGCAACAAGGCACGCGGTCGTCGTGCTCGCGTCACCGCATAAGCGCGTTAGCGCGACTTTCTAAAAAGTCTCCTCTTCTGCTGGCCTCCTTTAATAACAGGACCCAAATTTCCTGCTGATAATCCAAAACACTATTGTCAGTAGGTAAGAAGTTATCTACTCACCTATCTCGAAGGAGGCCGCATATGTCGAAGCGTGGTCGTAAGCGTAAGGACCGTCGCAAGAAGGGCGCAAACCACGGTAAGCGTCCAAATGCTTAAGAACAGCTAACGCCCTCTTTCCTTTCACAGGAAAGAGGGCGTTTTTCGTTGGTTTATATATTTGATTATGACCAGTGACTTTCAGTATAGGTAATCGAAATACGCTGCATGATACGCGTGCGCAGCTGCTCAGGCGCAGGCTCTGGCTGCCCACAACGGCGCACCATGGCCCTAACTTCTTGCTCTGACTTCAATCGTCCGAAGCACTCGGGGCAGCTTGCAATGATCGTTTGAATTTCTTCTGCGCGCTCTGGGGTTGTGTCATCGTCGAGTAGCTCGCAGAGAAGCGCTTGCTGATCGTCGCACTGCTTGCCGCAATTTTCCTCGTGGTTCTCGGCACTCATTGCTCGATTCCTTCCTGCATGTCTGGGTGGTCTAATCCAATGCCTTTTTCGGCTGCTACGTCTTTCAACAAACCCCGTAGTTGTTTTCTTCCACGATGGAGACGACTCATCACAGTTCCGAGTGGCGTATCCATAATTTCAGCGATCTCTTTATAGGCCAAGCCCTCGACATCGGCGAGGTAGACCACCATGCGGTAATCGTCGGAAAGCGAATTCAATGCCTCGGTGATTTGGGAATCCGGCATGTTTTTCAAGGCCTCGACCTCGGCCGATTGCAGGCCGGTCGAGTCATGTGTGCTCGTGGTGTAGAGCTGATGATCAGTTACTTCATCCGCCGACGTCTCCAGCGGGCGACGCTGCTTCTTGCGATACGTATTTATATAGGTATTCGTCATGATGCGGTACAGCCATGCCTTCAAATTCGTCCCCTCTTTGAACGAATCAAAGGCTTTAAATGCCTTGAGATACGTTTCCTGGACGAGGTCCTCGGCGTCCTGAGGATTTCGGGTCATGCGCAGGGCGCCACCGTAGAGCTGATCCAGAAGTGGCATGGCCTCCTCAGTGAAACGCTGAGAACTATCGGTCTGTGACATGTGGCCATTGTAAAGCACAACCAGTTTTCTAAAACAAGGTGGTCGAATCTGAGATCAACTCAGGGTAATCATTGCGCACATTGCCCACTGCGGGGTCGGCCGGCTTCCACTGCAGATCGTCGGCAAGCTGTGATGGCTGGACAAGCTCAAGGGCCTGCTCTGGAGAGCCACTGACCCACTGCTCAATGTCATCTTCGTGCAAGAACAACGGCAGACGGTCGTGGAGCCATTCAATCTTGCCCTGCGAGGCCGTGGTCACCATCGTGGTGGACAGCTGATCGAGCCCAGTCTCCCAGAGTGCGGCGGCATACAGCATGCCTTCCTGGCGGGTGACGTAGTATGGCTTCTTTTCGTGCCACTCGTAGTAGCCGTCAAGCACCATGATCGCGCGCCGCGCCTTAAACGCGGAGCGAAACGATGGCTTCTCGGCCACGGTCTCACCGCGCGCGTTAAACAGCGGCGGGCCCGTCTCATCCTTCTTCCAGGCAGGCAACAGGCCCCATCGGGCGGGTTCGATGCTGGCCTCGGAGCCTGCAAAGCGCACCACGGGCACCTTCTGGGTCGGCGCCACGTTGTAGCGCGGCACGGGCAAACCTTCGGGGGCGACCACGGAGGTCACACCAGGTAGATTGCCAATCTCGCTCATGAGATCCTCGCCGGTGGTAAAGAGAACGAATCGTCCACACATACCATCTATTATGTACTGTATGACAGATCTTTGGCATGCCCCGACCGCCCGCGGCCCCATTGCCCATACCCAGACCATCCCTGGGTCGAAATCAATCACTAACCGCGCGTACATCTTGGCGGCGTTGGCGTCTTATCCGTCGAAGATCATCGGCGCACTACGTTCCCGTGATACGGACCTGATGGAACAGGCGATGGCCTCTCTCGGCACGGAATTTGAGCACAGCAGTAATGACGAGACCGATATCATCACCGTTACCCCCCGCCCACTCCACGGCGCCGACATTGACTGCGGGCTGGCTGGCACCGTGATGCGCTTCGCACCCGCAGTGGCCGCCTTTGCAAACGGCCCCGTCATTTTCGACGGCGACGAGTACGCCCGCAACCGCCCCATGGACGAGATCCTCAACGCACTGCGCAAACTCGGCGTGGAAGTCGAGGGCGACTCACTGCCATTTACTATTCACGGCCGCGGCGAGGCAGAAGGCGGGGAGGTCTCTATTGATGCCTCAGGTTCGTCCCAGTTCGTCTCCGGCCTGCTGCTCGCTGGCCCGCGTTTCAACAAGGGGGTAACGGTGCATAACGCAGGCAAGTCGCTGCCTTCAATGCCACACATCGAAATGACCGTGGACATGCTGCGCAAGTCCGGAGTCACCGTAACCACGAGCGAAAACACCTGGAGCGTTCATCCCGGCGAAATTGAAGGCCGAACCTGGCACATCGAGCCCGACCTGTCCAACGCCACTCCTTTCCTCGCGGCAGCGGCCGCCACAGGTGGTGTCATGCGTATCCCGAACTGGCCAATCGCCACTACCCAGCCCGGCGACGTGATCCGCGACATCCTGGAGCGTATGGGCTGCGAAGTCGAGCTCATCGCCGAGGGCCCCACCCACACTCTCGAGGTCCGCGGCCCGCAGGCTGGCATGCTCACCGGCGTCACCCTCGACATGAGCGATATCGGCGAGCTCACCCCCACTGTTGCCGCGTTGTGCGCCTTGGCTTCCACGCCGTCCACGCTTACCGGTATCGCGCACCTGCGCGGCCACGAGACCGACCGCCTCGCGGCCCTGACCCACGAGATCAATAATCTTGGCGGCAACTGCGTAGAACTCGCCGACGGCCTGCGCATCACACCAGCTCCTCTGCACGGTGGCACCTGGGCTTCCTACGCCGATCACCGCATGGCCACCGCGGGCGCGATCATTGGCATCGTCGTCGAAGGCGTCGAAGTGGAAAATATCGCAACAACATCGAAGACCCTGCCGGGCTTCGAGAAGATGTGGGCGGACATGCTCCGTGGCTAGGTCGCGCAGGTCATACGACGAATCCGATGTCCGCATCCGCCCCGGCAAAGGCTCAAGGCCTCGCACGAAGGACCGCCCGAAGCATGAGGATGCAGTCTTTGGGATGGTCACCACAAAGGACCGCGGCCGCTGGGGCGTCGTACTGGACGACGACACCCTGGTCACCTGCATGCGCGCCCGCGAACTGGGACGGACCTCCATCGAGGTCGGCGACCGCGTCGGCGTCGTCGGAGACACCACAGGCAAAAAGGACACGCTCGCGCGCATCGTCAAACGCGAGGACCGCACCAGCGTGTTGCGCCGCACGGCAGATGATTCCGACCCCTACGAGCGCATCGTGGTGGCGAATGCCGAGATCCTACTCATCGTCGCAGCCGTCGCCGATCCCCCACCACGCACCGGATTTGTCGAGCGCGCGCTCATCGCAGCCTTCGTCGGCGGCCTGACCCCGGTAGTTTGCCTGACCAAATCCGACCTCGCCGACCCCTCCGAGTTCGCCGCGGAATTCGCCGACCTCAACGTCCAGGTGCTCACCACCGGCATCGACGACGACCTCACAGAGTTGCATTCGCTTATCGACGATCGCCTCTCCGCACTCATCGGCCACTCCGGAGTAGGGAAATCCACCCTAGTTAACCGGCTTGTGCCCGATGCCCAGCGCGAAACCGGCGAAGTATCCGGCGTTGGCAAGGGACGCCACACTTCCACGCAATCGGTGGCACTGAAGTTGCCCGAAGGTGGCTGGATCATCGATACCCCGGGTATCCGCTCCTTCGGTTTGGCCCACGTCTCCCCCGAGGACGTGATCGCACCCTTTGAGGATCTCGCCGAGGCAGCTGAAAACTGCCCCCGCGGCTGCACTCACGCCGGCCCCCCAGCCGACCCGGAATGCGCCTGGGACAAGTTCGAAGAGGGCTCGCCCTCCTGGCGCCGCGCTCAGGCCGTGCGCAAGCTGTTGGCCGCGCTACGCAGCAACAACGAATGGGACCTAAAGCAGCTCGACCAGGAACGGTAGCTCGCTCGGGTCGTAGAACGCCATGTAGTTGTCCTGGGCGTCCCCTACTGCCAACTCGGCGTCCTCGTCGCCGAGGTCGGCCTCGTCGATAAGCGAAACTGCCTTTTGCGTTGCCTCTTCGGCCTCTTCCAAGTCGACGTGGATCGCTGCGACGTCCTCGAGCGCAATCGGGCTGGCAACCTTGACTACGGACTCGCCCATATCAGGCATGGGTGTCGCGTCAACGTCAACGGAGACGACCACGCGGCGGTTCGGGAACTTCTCCTCGTCGCCGATAGCAAGCAGGCGCATGGAGGCCAGTGCGGCATCGTCGAAGGCGATCATGTCGATTTCTTCTTGATCGCCCAGATCATAGAGATTCACCAACTCTTCGGTAGCTGCAAATCCCCAGCCATTGCGCACCGGCATCTGACCTTCAGAATCGAGGGTCTCGAGCATGGAAAACGTCGCCGGAATATAGACGCGCACTCTTAGAACTCACCCTCAATATCGAACAGGGACTGGATTTCTACGACGGTGCGGTCGAAGCTGGTGTGCAGGATACCGATCATGCCGTTATCAACGGCGCCGCGGACGTTCAAGATGTCATCGTCGATAAGCACGCAATCGGACAAGTCCGCCTCGATCGCATCGGCTGCCGCTTGGAAAGCCTCGCGCGAAGGCTTCTCCGCGCCGATCTCGCCGGAGAGCACAACCGCGTCCACGATGCCACGGAACTCCCACTCGCGGATCTGGTCAGCGCCTTCCCCGCCTGGATCATTGGACAAGATTGCGGACGCTACCCCTGCGTCACGGACTGCCGCAAGCAGGGAACGCCACCGGCGCTGATCTTCATCATCGGCATCCAAGACACCGACATAGTCCACAATAAGTCCTCGCATGAACCCGACTTTCTATAAATTAATGAAGCGGCCTCTCGGCGCGCGTGAATGAACTAATCGTGACACAATACTACCTAGCCCATGCCACGTCCGCCCTCCTCAGCACACCTGAATTTCTTCATTCCTTTGGAGGGCAGTTTCTCATGTACTATCCCGTTCCCGGTCAGACGCACCTCAGCGTGCTGGTTCCCGGCCAAATTCACCCTCGCCCCGTACCTCGCGGCACTCGTCCGCGTGGCACGGAACCCCGCGGAGCCAGCCAGGGTTCACCCGCGGGCCTGGTCAAGGTCGCGTTGGATGCGGCCTTCGGAATCCGCGAGCTGCGGGCGTTGCAGCAGGCACGGTTTGATCACAGCGTACGCATGCACGTTGCCGCTAAACGACGATCCGAAACCTCCGGACCAGTCAGGATTCTCTCCTTCCACACCCGCGCTAATGGCGAAGTATTCGGGACGGCTGCAACGGAAGAGCGGACATATGGATTTGCCGCCCGCATTGAACGCGGACGGCTGATCAGTTTTAAGGTGCTCTAGGCTGTTCTAGGCCTGGACGGTGCCCTCGGTGTCTTCTGCCTTTGGCTCGAACTGCTTGCGCATCATAAACAGCTGACGCACCGTTTCTTCCTTCACTGCGTCATTCATCGCGTTGAACATGTCGCCGCCTTCCTTCTGGTATTCCACCAGCGGGTCGCGCTGCGCCATGGCACGCAGGCCGATGCCTTCTTTGAGGTAATCCATCTCGTAGAGGTGCTCTCGCCACTTCTGGTCGATCACCGGCAAGATCACCATGCGCTCGATGTTGCGCATCTGGGCATCGCCGCCGATGGCGGCAACGTTTGCCTCGAGGTTGTCGTAGGCCTTCTGTGCGTCGTCGATAAGCGCCTCGCGGAGCTGGTCCGCCGAAAGCTCGCCCGCTGCTCCGTACTCTGTGCCGTCGATGAGTTCCTGTGGGCTCATGGTCGGGCCGTAGAGACCCTCGAGAGCGTTCCACAGCTCGTCGAGGTCCCAGTCCTCCACGTATCCGTCATAGGTTGCGCCATCGACGTAAGCGCCGACGGTCTCGCTGATCATGCGGCGAACCTGGTCCTTGATGTCCTTCGCTCCAAGGATCTCGCGACGCTCGGCGTAGACGACCTTGCGCTGCTCGTTGAGGACCTCGTCGTACTTCAGGACGTTCTTACGCATTTCGAAGTTCTGGTTCTCCACCTGCGCCTGTGCACCCTTAATGGAGTTGGACACCATCTTTGCCTCGATGGGGACGTCGTCTGGCACGTTGAGGCGGTTCATCATGTTTTCCATGGATTGGCCAACGAAGCGCACCATCAGATCGTCGCGCATAGACAGGTAGAAACGGGTCTCGCCTGGATCGCCCTGACGGCCAGAACGGCCACGCAGCTGGTTATCAATGCGGCGAGATTCGTGGCGCTCGGTGCCAAGGACGTAGAGGCCGCCGTTTTCACGGACTTCGTCGCCCAGCTTCTTCGAGCGTTCCTTCGCCTTCGGGAGCTGTTCGTCCCACGCCTTCTGGAAGCTTTCCTCGTCCTCGAAAGGATCGAGGCCCTGGGCCTGCAGCTTCGCGTCCAGCAAGATCTCGGGGTTGCCGCCCAGCACGATATCGGTACCGCGACCTGCCATGTTAGTAGAAACGGTCACCGTACTTGGCATACCGGCCTCGGCGATGATTCGACCTTCTTCCTCGTTGTGCTTCGCATTGAGGACGTTATGCTTAATGCCCTTCTTGTGCAGCAACTGCGAGAGGTACTCGGAGCGTTCCACGGAGGTGGTGCCCACTAGGACTGGCTGGCCGTTTTCGACGTGCTCGGCGATATCGTCGGCTACTGCCGCGAACTTAGCCTCCTGCGTCTTGTAAATCAGATCGTCGCGGTCAATGCGTTGGTTCTCGCGATTGGTTGGGATCTGTACAACATCTAGGCCGTAGATGGAGTTCAGCTCGGCAGCCTCAGTCTCTGCGGTACCGGTCATGCCGGCGAGCTTGTCGTACATGCGGAAGAAGTTCTGCAGCGTGACGGTAGCCAGGGTCTGATTTTCGTTCTTGATCTCCACCTTTTCCTTGGCTTCAATTGCCTGGTGCATGCCCTCGTTGTAGCGGCGACCAGAAAGAACGCGGCCCGTGAAGCTTTCGACGATCATCACTTCGCCCTGGCGGACTATGTAATCCTTGTCGCGCTCGAAGAGCTCCTTCGCCTTCAACGCGTTGGTGAGGTAGCTGACCAGCTGGGAATTTTCAGGATCGTAGAGGTTATCAATACCCAACTGATCCTCGACGAATTCCACGCCCTCTTCGTTGACACCAACGGTGCGCTTCTTCTTATCCACCTCGTAGTGGATGCCCTCGCGCATCCGAGGCGCGAGCTGAGCAAACACGTTGTAGAACTGGCTCGAACCCTCAACTGGACCGGAGATGATCAAGGGGGTACGTGCTTCGTCGATAAGAATCGAGTCAACCTCGTCGACGATGCCGAAATGGTGACCGCGCTGCACGACATCGCTGAGCGACTTGACCATATTGTCGCGCAGGTAGTCAAAGCCGAGCTCATTATTCGTGCCGTAAGTGATGTCGGCGTCATAGGCCTTCTTGCGCTCTGGCGCGCGCATGTCGGACAAGATGACACCCACCTCGAGGCCCAAGAAGCGGTGCACACGGCCCATCATCTCGGCGTCGCGTCGTGCCAGGTAATCGTTCACCGTGACAATGTGCACACCCTTGCCCTCGAGGGCATTGAGATATGCGGGCAGCACCGACGTGAGGGTCTTGCCTTCACCAGTTTTCATCTCGGCGACGTTGCCGAAGTGCAGGGCGGCACCACCCATGATCTGCACCAGGTAGTGCTTCTGGCCGAGCACACGCCACGACGCCTCACGCGCGGTAGCAAAAGCGTCAAGCAAGATGTCGTTGAGATCCGCGCCTTCTTCCAGCTGCTTTTTGAACTCACCGGTCTTCGCCTTGAGCTCTTCATCGGTGAGCTTTTCGTACTCGCCTTCCAAAGAGATGACGTCTTCTGCGATTTTCTTCAGTCGCTTGACCGTACGGCCTTCACCGGCCCGGAGCAGCTTGGACAGTCCAAACACGTATTTAGTCCTTCGATCTGTGTGGAGGATATTTTCTAAGACTTTAGTATCAATGCGCTATTGTACGCGCACCGCCATAGGGCTCCCTAGCAACCTACCCAGCAAAGTGAAAAAATCACCACCCTGGGAGGACCCAGAGGCGGTGATTAATTCGAGCGCTTGCGACTACTGTGCGTCTTCCTCTTCAACGAGGGAGATCAAGCCGTAATCAAACGCGTGACGACGGTAAACCACAGAAGGGCGACCGGTCTCTTCATTCACGAACAAGTAGAAATCGTGTCCGACGAGCTCCATCTCGCTGAGCGCCTCATCGACGCTGATTGGCGTTGCGGAGTGCTCCTTGGTGCGAACAACCTGGCCCGGCTCGACGTTCTGGACCTGATCTGCATAAGGATCCACATCGTACTTGCCGTTGTTTTCAGCCTTTGCCTTATCCGCCTCATCGACGAGTTCGGCAGCGACCTGACCGGTGGACTTCGGTGCACGGTGGCCGGACATGGAGATCTCGCGGCGAACCTTCACCTTACGCAGGGAACGCTCCATCTTGGCCAATGCAGTTTCAAGAGCAGCGTAGAAGCTGTCTTCCTTTGCCTCAGCGCGAGCGATGTGACCCTTGCCAGTGGCAGTAATCTGAATGCGATTAGCCTCTGCCTCACGGCGTGGATTCGGCTCATGCTGCAGCTCAACATGGAAAAAAGTCAACGTTGGGTCAAGCTTTTCAATCTTCGAGAGCTTGGTATTGACGCGGTCTTGGAAGTGCTCTGGAACCTCGACGTTACGACCGGTGATGGTCACCTGTGCTTCGGGGCTGAGGACTTCGTGGTTTTCTGCAGTGGTCATCTGCTTCCTCCCTACTAGGTGGGGACTGGGTGTAATTCCTACTATACGTCTGGTCATAACCGCATTGCCACAAAGCCCCCTCTTAATTCTTGTGGCACTAATTAGGCAGCCGCAATAGTCACTGCACCTGCGACTTTGGCTCCGCGGCTGAGCAAATTCTCGATAGTTGCCTGCAGGGTTGCACCGGTGGTTACGACGTCATCGACCACAATTACTGTGTCGCGCGGCACCCCAGAAATGATAATTCCGCCACTCAAATTCTTTCTGCGCCCGGCTGCATCAAGCTCTGTTTGATCGCGCACGCTCTGTGCTAAAGACACCACGGGCAGCACGGTGCGACCGGTGGCCTGGCACACGGCGGTCACCGGATCCCCTCCTCGTTGCCTGGCTGAAAAGGCGCGTGTTGGCGCCGGCACAAGGACTGTGGGGACGGGAAGCTCGCCGCGCGCTTCGAGGTGTTCGAGACCGGCGTGAAGAACGGCGCCTATTAATCGTCGTATAGCGATATTTTTGTGCTCTTTCATCGCCAGAATGACTTGACGATGCGCGCCCGCATATGGGCCGAGCGAAAAGACCGGCACGTGTGGCGACTCGCGGGTAACCACACGCTGCGGGGGCCGGGCCAGCTCGTGGCGGCACTTCGAGCACAGGTGCTCCCCGGGCGCTCCACACCCCGCGCAATGGCGAGGTAGGAGCAGCTCGATCACTTTGCTACCACTGCGGCTGAGCGTGCGCCTTGCAGTCCTGGGACCTCGCGCCAGTTGACGGACTCTTGGCCTTGCATCGGGAATTGCAGCAACGCATTCGCATCGGTGACATAGATCATGGTTGAGCTCGTGGCCACCATCACCACTGGGGCGTTGATGTTGCCCGTGGGCAAGGTGGTTGAGGCGGAACCATCTTGTTCGACTCGGATCACCGGCGTGTCCACCGAGGACGTTCCCACAATGAGTGCGCCGTCCGAAGACCAATCCACTGAGACGGCCGACCCCTCGAGCTCGTGGGCGTACTCGATGACGTTGACCACCGAACGCTCCCCTGCCGCGCTGCGCTCGACGATGCCAACATAGAGGCGTCCATCAATGATCATGGCCACCCGGGCACCCGAATCCGAGATCCTTAAGACCGAGATGTCTCCATGAATGTTGTTTAAGAAGGAAGAATCAACTTCACTGCTGACAACCTCGCTGGTGGTGTTCGAGCGCACCGCGCGAATGATCCGGTTGCCGTCTGCTACAACCCAGGCCACGTTGTTGTTCAGTTCAAAGGTTGGCCGGGAGAATTCCGCGGCGCGCATCACTTCGACTTGTGGGGTCTCCATCCCGCCCACGGAGAAAATTTTGGTGTTCGGATCATTCGGATCGTTAAGAACTGCAGCGGCGTGGCCATCTGCGGAAAGATCAACGGATTCAATGTTGCCGGAGGCACCTAAGCTGGTCTCCACTGGGCGGGTTTGATTTCCTTCCACGCTAAACAGCCGACCATTGTTTAATGCGTAGAGACTGAAAGCCTCTTCGGAGGGGGCTTGCGGATCCATCCCTGCGAAATCATCTGTGGTTAGACCCTGGCCATTGTTGTTAAGCGAGACTCCATCGAAGGAGATTTTGTACGGCCCTGGCACGCCAGCCACCGCCAGAGTCCACACAACCTGGCTTGCCATCCGCTGCACTTCATCGGGATTGTGCGGGCCAACACCGGTAAATTCGTAGACCCCGTCGGTCTTGCCCGAGAAATTCGCACCCGCCGGCAGCCCCGACCACGTGGCCGGGCGAAGGCGATCGTTGGGGCCCGCCGCCAAAAGGCTCATCAACACTGTGTCAATCGATTCTGCGCCTGAGTAAATCCACCGGCGATCAGAGACTAGGGTTTCACCTGTGGAATTGAGGAAGAAGAGGTTGTAGGGCTGGTACTGATTACGCAGCTCCGTACGTTCCAAAATAATGCCCGAAGGTAGCGACGAGATCCTCCACTCACCGTTGACCTGTTCCAGCTCGATGGTGGCCTCATAAACGCCGGTCTCCGGGTAGAAATTGCCCCCGTCTCGCAGCGAGCCGGTGACATCGCCGCGCACGGAGAAGCTCCTGCGCTGGCCGGTGGCACCGGGTTGGGTGGTTAGGTCGATGCGATCGACGATCAGCGTAGATTCATTCGGGCTCCACACTTCTTGGGCAGCCGGGGTCAGGAAGCTGCGCGCCGCCTCATAGTCGCCCCGGGGAATTGCCCCGGCTGCATAGAAATCTCGCAGTAGAAGGTCAGGCTCGCGGCCTGCTTGAGGAGCCGGCACGCTGCTCGCGCCACTATTGGGCTCAAACGAGCGGATCGCTGCGGGGCCCGTATTGGTGGGCAGCGAGGTGCACGCTGTCAACGCCAGCGAGCCCGCAACAAGAAGCGCGACAGTACTCCGGGACGCATTCGGCCAACGCTTGTGGGTGTGCTCCATTGTTACTTCGCCTCCTCCTGCTCAATCGGGCCGACCGGCGGAGCAAGCGGGCTCGGCGACTCGACAATCCCCTCGTCGATAGCACGCGGAATGACCAGCCGGAATTGCGAGCCAACACCGATCGTGCCTGCTGCATCAAGGGTTCCTTTATGCAGTATTGCATCTTCGCGAGCGATTGCAAGGCCGAGTCCGGTTCCGCCCGAATGCCGCTTACGGGAAGCATCTGCGCGCCAGAACCTGTTGAACACAAGTTCTTCCTGGCCCGGCTTCAATCCCACACCGTAGTCGGTGACGGTATATGCCACCGCAGAATCGTTTGCCGTCAGCGCAACGACGACTGGGTTACCTTCCGAGTGATCGAGTGCATTCGCCAGCAGGTTGCGCAAGATGCGCTCGATGCGACGAGTGTCTCCCTCGATGGGCACTGGGTCTTCTGGAACGTCGAACTTTACTTCGACCTCGAGTTCTTCCGCGAGGTGCTGGGTTTGCTCCCACGCCGACTGCAAAGGTGCGCGCGCATCAATCTTCGTTACTGCCAGATCGGCTACACCCGCGTCGTGGCGCGAAATTTCGAGCAGGTCGCCCAGCAACGCCTCGAAGCGGTCTAGCTCGCGGATCATCAATTGGCTGGCGCGCTTGGTGTGCGGTTCCAACGAATCCTCATCTGCTGCAATCATGTCCGCGGCCATACGCACGGTAGTTAGCGGGGTACGCAGCTCGTGCGAAACGTCTGAGGTGAATTGGCGCTGCAAGTCACCGTATTCCTCCAGCTGGTGAATCTGGCTGGAGAGCTTATCTGCCATGTTGTTAAACGACAGCGCAAGCCGCGCCATTTCGTCTTCGCCCTCGACGGCCATGCGCTCTCGCAGGTGCCCGGCAGCAAGGCGCTCCGCAATCCTCGATGCCGAACGCACAGGCGTGGTGATCTGCTGGGTGGCCAGCCAGGCAATACCGACTAGCAAGACCACAACGACGATTCCCGCCGTAGAAAGCAGACCGCGCATCAGCGCCATCGTGGATTCTTCCGATTCCATGGACAACACAAGGTAGACCTGCAGGTCCTGGATATCTGAATTCGTCGGCGTGCCAATAATGTAGGCGTTATAGGTCGACCCATCAGAACGCGTCATCGGGACGTATTGGTCGGAGATCTGGCCCTGCGAGACGTAATCGCGCAGCTCCTGAGGAATGTTGTATCCCTCCGGCGAGGTTGTCACCGTGCCATTAGTTCCTTCAACGACAAGCACCGGTTCGTAGACTGCCGCGGCATCTTGAGTACTAGAGGATTGACTAGTCAGCGATGCGCGCGCTGAATTGAGCCGCACCTGCGTCGAAGTTGACGAGCCGGTGGCATTAATCTGCTGCTCTACCGTTTCGCGGGCACGTTCAAGCTGGCCCATCGCGATGTCTTCCTTGGTGGTAACAAGGCGTTGGGTCACCACCGACGCAAGCGCAAAGCCCAATACGGCCATGACTACGGTTGAAGCTATCAATACGGACCCGATGAACCTCACCTGCAGCGAGGTACGCCAAGCGTCCGCGATCCGCGTACGGATCGCTTTAAGTTTATCTATCAGGGTAAATTACTCCCCCATTGTTCCCGTCTTATATCCCACGCCACGCACGGTGAGAACGATCTGCGGGTCTTCTGGATCCTTCTCAATCTTGGAACGCAGGCGCTGAATGTGCACATTGACCAAGCGAGTATCGGATGCATGGCGATAGCCCCACACCGACTCAAGCAATTCCTCACGAGTATGTACCTGTCGAGGCTTGCGTGCAAGTTCCAACAATAGGTCAAACTCCAGTGGGGTCAAGGAAATTTCCTCGTCCCCACGCTTCACCACATGCTGAGGCACGTCAATGGTCAAATCGCCTACCTCAAGCACCTCACTTGGTGCCCCGTCGGTGCGGCGCAGACGCGCACGAACACGAGCGACAAGCTCCTTCGGCTTGAACGGCTTCGTAATATAGTCGTCCGCCCCGGATTCCAGCCCAAGCACCACGTCAACGGTGTCGGTCTTGGCCGTTAGCATCACGATCGGAACCGAGGACTCAGCACGGATAGCCTTGCAAATGTCCACACCATTCATGCCTGGGAGCATGAGATCGAGCAAGATTAGGTCTGGTTCCTGCTCGCGAAATGTCGGCACAGCTTCATTGCCGTCATTTACCACGATGGCTTCAAGGCCTTCAGACTCAAGCACGATCGACAGCATCTCGGAGATTGCTGGGTCATCGTCGACGACGAGGATCTTGTGGGACATTGCCGACTCCTTTATAGTTTTTGGATCTCTTGCAGAATAGCTGTGGGATCCGAAGAATGCACCCATTTACCCGCCCAATTACTTTCGGCAAGGCGGACATAGGCATTGTAGGTATCGCGTTGGAGCTCTGAATTGCGCTCGTAGCTATCACGCGTGCGCGTTGCATCGGCTTCTTCGCGAAGCTGCGCCCGACGCGAAGATTCCTCTGGCGTTGTTGCCAACAAGATTTGCAAGTCCGGCTTAGGCAGCCCGAGCCGATCAAACTCGAGTGCTGCTACCCAGTCGAACACAGAATCGTCGCCAGTGCGCGCGGCGGTATACGCCGCGTTCGAGGCGACATAGCGGTCAAGGATGATCGTCCGGTCAGGGTTGCCGGAATACTCCTGCAGCTTATCGACGACGCCCGCGCGGTCCAATGCAAACAGAGTCGCCATGGCGTATGCGGAATCGGTGAGATCCCCCATCCGCCCATGCAACGCTTCGTGAGCAAGTTGGGCGTGCACCGAATCGTCGTAACGCGGAAACGCCATTGTGTCCGCGTTCAACTGCTCCTTCAACGCCGTGACCAGGGTGTTTTTTCCTGCGCCGTCGATCCCCTCAACCGCAATGATCATAATTAGTAGCGGTAGTGCTCTGCCTTGTATGGGCCAGCAACATCGACGCCGATGTAGTCTGCCTGTTCCTTGGACAGCTCGGTGAGTTTGCCGCCGAGCGCCTCAACGTGGATGCGCGCGACCTTCTCGTCGAGAATCTTTGGCAGACGGTAAACCTCGTTGTCGTAGTTCGCACCGTTGGTGTACAGCTCGATCTGCGCGATGGTCTGATCCGCGAAGGAGTTCGACATCACGAAGGATGGGTGGCCAGTAGCATTGCCCAGGTTGAGCAGGCGACCCTCGGAGAGCACGATGATGGAGTTGCCGGATGGCAGGGTGAACAAGTCAACCTGTGGCTTGATGTTCACGCGGGTGACATCGTCGCGGTGGATCAGCGAGTGCATGTCAATCTCGTTGTCGAAGTGACCGATGTTGCCCAGCACTGCGTGGTCCTTCATCTTCTCCATGTGCTCGAAGGTGATGATGTCCTTGTTGCCGGTGGAGGTGATCACGATGTCTGCATCTGCGATGGCATCTTCGGTAAGTACGACGTCGAAGCCGTCCATCAGGGCCTGCAGCGCGTTGATCGGATCGATCTCGGTGACGGAGACGATCGCGCCCTGGCCGTCGAGTGCCTCGGCGACACCCTTGCCCACGTCGCCGTAACCGCAGACGAGGGCCTTCTTGCCGGCAATGAGCATATCGGTGCCGCGGTTGAGGCCATCGATGACCGAGTGGCGGGTGCCGTAGCGGTTATCAAACTTGGACTTGGTCACGGCGTCGTTGACGTTCATTGCTGGGAAAGGCAGGGTGCCTTCCTTGGCAAAGTGGTAGAGGCGGTGCACACCAGTGGTGGTCTCCTCGGTGACGCCCTTGATGGACTCAGCCAGGTTGGTCCACTTGGTGTTGTCTTCCTTAAGTACCTCGGCCAGCATGGCGTAGAACGCGATCTGTTCGTCTGGGTCGTTTGGCTGAGCAGCCGGAACTGCACCGGCCTGCTCGAATTCCTTGCCCTTGATTACTGCCATGGTAGCGTCGCCGCCATCATCCAGAATCATGTTAGGCGCCTCGCCTTCCCAGGTAAACACCTGGTTCAGGCACCACCAGTATTCGTCGAGGGTCTCGCCCTTCCAGGCAAATACTGGAACACCCTGCGGGTTTTCTGGGGTGCCGTTCTTGCCAACGACGATCGCAGCTGCTGCTGGGTCCTCGGTGGAGAAGATGTTGCACGATGCCCAACGCACCTGTGCACCTAACGCCGTGAGGGTTTCAATCAGGACCGCGGTTTGCGTGGTCATGTGGATTGAACCGACGATACGTGCACCCTTCAGTGGTTGCTCTTCCGCATACTCGCGGCGCAACTCCATCAGTCCTGGCATCTCGTACTCTGCGAGATCGATCTGCTTGCGACCAGCCTCATAGAGGTTGATGTCTGCGATCTTGTAATCCTGTTCACCTAGGACTGCTTGTGCGTCAGCCATGAAGTTTGAGCTCCTATCAAACGAGAAATGAAAACAATTATTTGTACCCGATCCACTCTAGCGTGAACTTTTCTCGTCGGCTTATGACTGCGTTTAATCGGAAAGAATTACAAGCTTCCCCAGGACAGAACTAGGACAGGGCTTCAATGAACTGATCAATATCGTGATCGGTATCTGCGGCCTCGAGGACGCTAATGGCAGCTTCTGCGAGCTTCTCATCAACTTCTCCCATCAAGCCACGAATGAATGGGTACTGCTGCGCTACATCGCCAGCGGCGAAGGGAGCACCAGCCCAAATTGCGGCGATCGTCGCGGCGGCTTGGCCATTGAGCAACTCGTCCTCAGTGCTCTTGTCTTGATTTGCCGCCAGCAGGCAGGCATCGGTAACAGACTCGACAATGTCATCATCGTCTAGGTCGACCAATTCATCGAGAAAATCGACATTGGTTTCTTCTGCAAAAATGTCAGAATCCCACGTGCTCATTGTTGTGCTCCTTGAAGTCGTTTTGGCATAAAGAAGTAAAGAGGAAGTAAAACTGCCACGCCGCATATTAACCGCTCATAGTTAGTAATACTGTCTTTCCAGCTGACACGCTATAGATCGTGGAATAAACTTCGGTAACTGAACGCCTTGCTCCGCAAGAGCACAGCAGGAGCACATCAGAAGCACGCCATTTTATAAGACATTAGGCATATGTGCCAGAGCTCACAATCAATTCTATATACCCACGTTGATCAATATTTTTTCAGGGAATACACATCGTTTACCCAATTCAAAATTGGCATGTCCGGTTGTTACCGAGTTGTTACAAAGGTTAGACTTCATAACCGCAGACCAGTATTAATGCAGAAATACCACCATTTTGACATATCTCATATTGATAAAGCACTAGGATTGAGAAAACACTTAGGAGGGGGAAAGTATGGGCAGGAGAAAAGTGCGCCCGATGCTGTTCATTGCAGCGGGAATTGTCATCGCAGCTTTGATCGGACTTGGTGTTTGGTACACCGGCTCCCCTTCTTCTAATGACGGCATCTCAACTAAACGGTCGGACGCGCTACCTAGTTCGCATACGGCTAACATCACTACGTCGGCCACCCAGGACGAGCCCCGCGGTGCTACGCCGACATCAGCAGAGGACATCGCCCATCAGACTCCATACGCCGAGCCGGATGAGAATGACCCCTTCCTGCCACCCAACGCCCGCTTAGCCGCGCCGAGTTCCATCGAACGGGAAACTAATGTGTACCGTCCAACAAATGTCGTGCCGGACGGCTCGGTAAAAGATGGCTCGGCTCAAGATCGCTCAGTGCCAGGAGACTCATCACAAGGTGATCTAAGCACTGAACCGGGTGGAAGTTCTCACGGCGATACCCTGGCTTCTGCATCCCGTCCAGGTGCAGCGGATGAGACTCAGCCGACGCGTCCTGTTATCGGGACAGAAACTCCTGGAACCACTGGGATCCCTTCTTCTACTGCACCTGGGGCCTCCACGGATCAAGTTCAGACGCAACCTTCCACTCCGCCGCTTCCTCCGCAGGAATCTTCACCTCCAGCGGATTCTAATGGATTCAACGTTCAGGCTGATCAACAACCGGAAGGCCAGCCAGCGCAGACAGAGTCCGCGCCAGCGCCGACTCAGTCTCCGGCTCAACAAGAACCCACGGTTGTTCCGGCGCCGCAGCAGCCTGCTCAGGAACAAGCTCCGCAAGGCCAACCGCAAACGCAACAGCAGCAGGTTTCGCAGCCTCAGTTGAGTAATTTCGGGAATGACCTGTGGTGGCAGCAGCTGCAGAGTCAATTCATCCGCTAGCGCCTACACCCTAGCGCCTAAGCCTAAGCGCCTACACCCTGGCGTAGAATACCTCTGTGCCAGACTCCCCACGGAAACAATGTGCTGGATCCTTCGCTGGGATCCACGCCGCCATTCCGGGTGTGAGCGTGATGTCGCCGCTGGTGGCCTCACCTGCGGTACACAGCACGATGGCGGGACCATCGCAATCAGCAATTAAGTCGGCTGTGCCCAAATCATGCCTACTTAAAATGAAGTCAGGCACCGAAACAGGATATTCAGTCACCCCGTCATGACATTCAGCATCGACCCGGGGATGCGCGAGTGTCGAGAAATCCAGCACGCGAACCAGCTCCGGCACGTCCACGTACTTGCTGGTCAAACCACCACGCAGGACGTTATCGGAGTTTGCCATGATCTCCACTCCCATCCCACGTACGTAGGCGTGCAACTGCCCTGCCCGCAAATGGATTGCTTCACCTGGCTGCAAAACAACGTAGTTGAGCAGCAACGCAGCAAGCACTCCCACATCGGATGGATAGATTTCCTTCAGCTCGAGGAAACAGCGTGCTACGTCGCCGATCCAGTCCTCGCGATCGCTAATTTGCTTACAACTATCCTCAGCAGCTTCCAGAAGCGTCGTCCGCACGCTACGCGGAATGGTAATCCACGTGGTAAACAGCGCCCTGAGACTTGCATCTTCATGTTCCTGGTCGATCATGGTGAGGTAGCGATCAAAAGGTTCGCAATCCAACACCCTGAATAATTCCCGAGTCTTTTCCAAGGGGCGGAAACCAGCAAGAGCGTGAAATTCCGTCAAGGCGACAATCAGCTCTGGCTTGTGGTTCGGATCTTTGTAATTACGGTTCGGATCTCGCTCCGGCAACCCTTGCGCAACTTCGCGCGCAAATCCATCTTGCGCCTGCTCCAAGGAAGGATGCGCCTGCAAACTCAACGGTTCATCTGCCGCGAGAAGTTTCAGTAGAAAAGGGAGGTCACCGCCGAATTGTTCGGTAACACGCGCACCCAATTGGCCGTGCTGGTCTGCGGCGATCTTCTCATCGAGCTTCTGTCCCCCAACTATTGAAGGGTCACCAGGATGGGCACCAAACCAAATCTCAGCCTCGGGAGTTGCTGTCGGAGTTGGCTTTCCCCGTAGCTCCGCGAGCTTGGTGCGCGACCCCCAGGGGTAACTGCGCAAGGCGCCAGTCATTAGCTCCATGTCGGTTAGGACTCCTTCAACAATTCCAACTACTCGCCGAGCGCAGTCGTGGCAAAACCACGCACGATAAGCCGTAGCGCCGCAGCGGTATCGCCCAACTCGGTGTTCGGGCAGGACTCTGCCCGTGCATTGGGCAGCGGGGCCTCATCTTGAGCCCACACAACGGCCTTCAACGGTACCAGTTGGTCTTCGCCGTCAATGAATGGGTCATAGAAAATATCTTGTTTTTGTTGTTGTTCCTCCATAGCCCGGGGTAATTCCTCTGGAGCCACAAAGCTCGAAGGGATTCCGCGAGCAGACCAGAGCGTTGCGACGAGTTCCGCAACAGCGAGTCCTGGCTGACGAAAAGCAGTGTGAATCACGCGCGCTCCCTCAACGTATTCGCGCAGCTGCCTGGCTGGATTGACCGTCTCGTCCCGCTCGGGAGAAAGCTGCTGGATTTCCTCGTCGAGCTCATCGGCGTAGTCGTTGAGGCGCTGCTGCAGAATACGGGGGTCTTCTTCCAGCGAATCCAACACTAAGGAGACAGCTCCGATGGTGCGCATCGGCGATCCTCCGGCAGAAGTTGGCAGTGCTGGGAGCTGGATGACTGAGGCAGGTGCGTCGTCGATAATTGGCCCTCGTGCTGGTCCTGCCAGGACGACGCTGGCCCCGCGGTTGGTGGCGGCGATGAGTGCTTGGGAGATGTCATCGTTTTCTGCGACATCGCCGACGACCAGGACGATGTCGAGCGCTCCGACGAAGGTGGGCAGTGATTGTGTGATCACGATGGGAAAGCGCAGCGGGATACGCTGATTGACCACATAGCGAGCCCCTGCGCGCGCGATTTGATCGGTGACCAAAATAACCACGCTGCGCGGAATCTCGCCGCGAAGCGTAGCGAGCTGATCCGTCGCCCCCGCAATGGCACGCAATTGGGCGCCTTCGTGGGCGACGTCGAAGAAGCGGACCGTTTCGCGGTCGTAGTCCCCGGAGCCCTCGTAGTATTGGCGGTCGTCTTGATAGTCCTCGGAGCTGGAATCCATGAAACCCAGACTAGCTTTCTTCGTTGCGGATGTAGGCGAGAATTTCTGCCGATAGGGTGTCAACTTGCTCGTGCGTCTCGGCCTCGACGTTGAGGCGCAGCAGTGGCTCCGTGTTCGAGGCGCGGACGTTAAACCATGCCTTGGAGCCCTTCAGCTTGACCGTGACGCCGTCGAGGGTGTCGGTCGCCTCGATCCGGTCTGCGAGCCCGCCGAGCACGCGCTGGGTCGCTGCGTCTTGGTCGATGACGGTGGAGTTGATCTCGCCGGAGGCCACGTAGCGCTCGTATTCCGCCATCATTTCAGACAGCGGCCCATCGTATTCCGCCAACGCTTCAAGCACGTGGAGCGCGGCCAGAAGGCCGGAATCAGCGTTGAAGAACTCAGTGAAGTAGTAGTGCGCGGAGTGCTCGCCGCCAAAGATCGCGCCGGTGCGCGCCATTTCGGCCTTAATATAGGAGTGTCCGACGCGCGTGCGCACCGGGGTACCACCGTTTTCGCGAATAATCTCCGGTACCGCCTGCGAGGTGATCAGGTTGTGAATGATCGTCGCGCCCGGACGCTTGGCCAGGTAGCGTTTTGCCACCAGCGCCGTAATCGCCGACGGGGAAACGGGCTCGCCCTTTTCGTCGACAACGAAGCAACGATCGGCGTCACCGTCAAAGGCCAGGCCAATATCTGCGCCCTGCTCGACGACGAACTTCTGCAGATCCACAAGATTCTTCGGGTCAAGCGGATTCGCCTCGTGGTTCGGGAAGGTGCCGTCAAGCTCGAAGTAGAGCTCGCGAATATCCATATCTGCCAGCACCGCCGGCACGGTCAACCCGCCCATTCCGTTGGCTGCATCGACTGCCACAACCAGGTTTTTCCCCTCGGTTGCGGGCACCAGTTCGCGGAGATAGGCAGCATAATCGCTCAGAACATTTCGCTTTTCGACGACGCCGTGGTCACCTTCGTAAGCGGGCACACCGTCAACCAGCATGTCTGTAATTTCCGCCAGGCCTGAATCCTGCGAGACCGGTGTTGCTCCCGTGCGACACAACTTGATGCCGTTGTACTGCGCCGGGTTATGAGAGGCAGTAAACATTGCACCGGCGCACTTGTAGTGACCGGCCGCGTAATAGAGCTCGTCGGTAGAAGTAAGGCCTAAGTCAATCACGTTGAGCCCCTGCGAGTTCGCGCCCTTGGCAAAAGCCTGCGCTAGCTCAGGCGAGGAAGGGCGCATGTCGTAGCCGACGGCGATGGTGGTTTCGCCCTCGCCGCGCAGGATGGAAGCGAATGCTGCGCCTGCGTCGTGAACGAATTCCGCGTCAATATTGTCACCGACGACGCCCCTGACGTCATAGGCCTTGATGGCGCTTGAAACTTCCTCACGAGTACGCATATGGCAAACCATTCCTTTTTCTGTATTCCCGAGTCAATAAATCAAAGTTCGAGTTTACCTGCAGTATTCAATTAGGCGGGGATCTTGCCGATGTTAATTATTTTCTTCTGGGTCCGGCACGACCCGCAAGTGCGCACGCCTTGCATGCTTGAATTCTTCAAGCCGCTTAGTGCGGTAGACGGGGTGGTTGGAAGTCCCGGGGTCGATATAGTCGCGGGTTCCCTCGTACTCGATGGGGTCGTGGCCTGGCTCCACCAATCCGGTGGTCACCCGACCTGCCTCGCGGACTGCTTCGGCCAGAGCCGTGACTTCCTCGTCATCGTCGTCAAGCGCGATGTGGTCGACGCGGAGCATTTCCCAGCCCAGCGGTGCCGTGATGCGGCTGGCGTGGGTTTCGCACAGGTCCCAGGAATGCGGTTCGGCGTCAGGCGCAAGTGGCCCCACGACCGCCGTCGATTCTGCGTAGGCATAGGTCAGCGTGGCTACGGCTGGGCGGCCGCACCCGGTTCGGCAACAACGACGGAATGTACTCACGATTACCAAGTCTAAACCCGAACTTGATATTTGAGAAGTGTTAGCTCGGCGTGGTCACCCCTATTCACTTGCCGAGGCAATACTATATGTAGCCATGAGCTCCCACGACGCACTGCATTTGCGGACCGGTCGCGACCGCCACGGTCGCGGTCCTCGTGGCCCCCTTTTGCCTGTTGCGGTGCCGCGCTACCGCACCAGGTCCATGCGCTTCGACCAAGCAGTGCTCGAGGCCTATGCTCCGCTACAGAATGCCTACTTTGATCAACTTGCCGGGGTGGATCTTGCCGTGGACACCGTGCCACGCATGCGCCTGCGCGCTGACGCATTACTTCCCGACGACATCGTGGCCGACGGCCCGGTTCCGCTCGGACGTATTCTCCAGGCGGGCGTGGACTCCCAAGGGCGACCTACTCGTGCTCGGATTGTGATTTTCCGGATGCCCGTGGAGCAGCGCACCGCAAACATGCAAGAACGGTCAGAACTCCTGGCGTGGATTCTGACCGCTTTAGTGGCGAACTATTTAAACCTCGACCCGACAGATATTGATCCTGGGTTTCAGTACTAGCTTCTAGCCGATCTGTTTTTTCAGGCGACGCCGTTCGCGATCCGAAAGGCCTCCCCAAATCCCGAAACGTTCATCGTTTTCAAGGGCATATTCCAGACATTCATCCCTGACCGCGCAGGCCTGACAGATGCGTTTTGCTTCTCGGGTGGAGCCGCCTTTTTCCGGAAAGAATGCTTCAGGATCCGTCTGCGCACACAGCGCCTGATCCTGCCATTCCTGTTCGACGATGCCGAACAACTCATCGAGAGTCATCTCGCCTGCGGCGCCGCCACGGAGAACTGCGTTTTCAGCCATGTCTTCCACGCTAGATCCTTTCTCCTGTGGTGTATTCGATACTAGTTTCAGTGTTGTTCTGGTTGTACTGAAGTAATTTTCACTTCACTCCCAAGGCTTAGCTCGGGTGGCGCAGCAATTACATAAATGTGATTCAACACGGTTTCCACAAATAGCGTCAACCTAAATCAAAGAAAGTAGCCTCACTTTAAGGTTGCCCCCAGGTGAGTCGCCACTCCAGTCACACGAGTAACATTTACACAGGTACGGGGGTGGAGCGAGGGGGCACTACATGTAGTACCCCCTCGTGTTTCGAGAAACTAGTTCGCGCTTCCCCGGCGTGTCGCTTAAGCGTCCGGGGAGAAGCGCACCCCCGAATCGGGAATCGTAACCCCAGGCCAGACGCGCATTCCGCCCATCAGCTCACAACGAGCGCCAATTACGGCGCCTTCACCAATCACACAATCGGTCAGGCGTGCATTCGCTCCAATTGTCGCGCCGGCGGCGATGATGGAATTTTTTACGATCGCTCCAGGTTCTACAGTGACCCCTTCGAAGAGCACGGAATCGTCGATACGCGATCCGGCGCCGACCTCAACGCCGCGGCCGATCGCCGTGCCGCCGACCAAGATCACGCCGCCGGCGATGCCCGCAGACTCATCGACGTAGCTCTCGCCGGTCTTGCCCTTTAACAGCGGCGAGTAAGCGATGCCGCGCACCAGGTCGGAGGACCCCTGGACGAAATCGTCCGGGCGGCCCATATCGCGCCAATACGAGGTATCAACGTGTCCGACAACCTTGGCGCCCGCGGAAAGCAGATTCGGGAAGGTCTCGCGCTCGACGGAAACAACGCGGTCCGCCGGGATTTTCTCGATGATTTCGCGCTTGAACACGTAGCAACCCGCGTTGATCTGGTCGGTCGGAGGATCCTCCGTTTTCTCCAGGAAGGCGAGCACATTGTCGTTCTCATCCGTGGGCACCGAGCCGTAAGCACGCGGATCGGGGACGCGCACAAGATGCAGGGTCACATCGGCGTCGTGGGTGTCGTGGGTCTCCAAAATATCTACCAAGTTGGCGCCGGAGAGAACATCACCGTTAAAAACCATGACATTGTCGTAGCGCAGCTTGTCATAAACATTGCGGATGCCGCCGCCGGTGCCCAGGGCGGACTCCTCCACGACGTATTCAATCTCCAGACCGATGTCTTCGCCGTTGCCGAAATACTCCTCGAAGACCTCTGCCTTAAAGGATGTACTCAAAATCACATGGGTGATTCCGGCCTCACGAATCCGCGCCAACAAGTGCGACAGAAACGGGAACCCGGCCGTAGGCAGCATCGGCTTCGGAGTGTTTACGGTCAAAGGGCGCAGCCGGGTGCCGCGGCCACCCACCAAAATCACTGCGTCGGTCGAAGAAGGATCCACCATCGTGTTAAACCTCGTGTGTTCGCTCTGTAATTTATTGATATTTAAAACTATCAGGAAGATTTGCCCGCAAGGCGCAACTCAACGCCCTCGCGCAGTTTCAGACCTGCAAATAACGCCCAGCGCAGTGGGGCTTGCCAGGTTCGTGGATGGCGATCCGATTGGAACCGATAGGCCGAGGCGTGATGCGCCCGCAACGTCAGCTGGGAGTGTGCGTTGGCCGAATGCCCCTGGTCATGGACGATTTTCGCGGCCGGGCAGTATTGGTTGACCCAGCCCGCACGCGTGAGCCGATCGCCGAAATCAATGTCCTCAAAGTACATGAAATAGCGCTCGTCGAATCCGCCGATCTGGTCAAAAGCTTCCCAGCGAACTGCCAGACACGCGCCGGACAGCCACCCAGCGGAGCGCCCTCGATCCATCTCCTCCCCACGCTTATAGGCAGCGGTAAAGGGATTTCCCGGCCACACTTTCGACAGCAGCGCATGCCCAATGCCCGTAACCAGGTTTGGTTGGTTGCGCGCCGAGGGGTAGGCCGAACCGTCGGCCTCAACGATCTGCGGGCCGGTAGCGCCACGATCGGACTCGGCAAAGAGGCAGCGTGCGAGCTCATCGATAGCCCCGGGCATAAATTCCACATCGGGGTTCGAAATGACGAAGTAGTCGGGTCGGACCAGGCCCTCGTCGCGAAGCGATGCTAATCGACGAGCTGCCGCATTGATCGCCGGACCGTAACCGAGATTCCCGCCGGTGGGGAAAAACTCGACGTTGGCGTAATCCTGCGCGGCCTGCTCGGGCACGCCGTCCGTTGAGCCGTTATCGGCCAGGATGACGTAAGTCCCGGAGCTTGCGGCCTGGGGCAGCGACTCTAGAAAAGGTGCGAGATGGCGCCCCGGCGAGTACGTCACGGCGATCACGGCGACGGGTAGGTCGTGCGCGTGTGGCGTGGGTTCGTTTTTGATCACAATGGCCCAATCCTACCTATTGATTTCGCCGAGCTGGGTATTCGGATCTCGGTTTTGCGCGCGCGTGTCGTATAATTCAGGTCACTTGTGTCGAACGGTCGATGCGTCCCCTTTTCGCGGCGGGACCACGCCCCGGCGACACCCTGAAAAGTATTAACCCCGAGCAGTTTAAGGTGTGTGACCGCGTGAGTCCTTCCCATCGAAGTAGTCGCGAGTTTCAACCCGCGCCGAGCAACTTCCGGGATGTGTCCCAAACGGGAAACAAGTACCTCAAGGCGCTCCTGACGATCCTGACCGTCGTGATTGTGGTCATTTCCGCGATCGGCTATTGGACAGTCGGGCGCCTAGACAACCAAATTTCCGCCTCCGAGCTGTTGCTTGGCGGCAAGGGCGCCCAAGGCAATGCGCCCGACGGCGCGATGGATATTTTGTTGGTCGGTTCAGATTCGCGCACGGACGCGCAGGGCAATCCGCTTAGCGACGAAGAACTCGCCCGGCTCAATGCTGGCCAAGCCGATGGTGAGCGCAATACCGATACCATCATGGTGATTCGTATCCCGAACGATGGATCCAAGGCCTACGCGGTATCCATCCCGCGTGATACTTATGTGCACACGCAGGACTATGGAAACGTCAAGATCAACAGCGTCTACGCCGCAAATGCTGCCGATCGGCGCTCCACGCTTCTCTCGGAGGGCCAAAAAGAAGGCCGGAAGTTGGAAGAAGATGTTGCCAGTGCTGGCCAGCGCGGCCTAATTAGTGCCGTGGCTGACCTGACTGGTGTTGAGGTCGATCACTACGCTGAAGTTGGTCTGCTGGGCTTTGTTCTGCTCACAGATGCCATTGGTGGCGTGGATGTGTGCCTGAATGCACCGGTGAAAGACGAGTTCTCGGGCGCGGATTTCCCGGCGGGTCGCTCCACCCTCGACGGCACCCAGGCGCTCGCCTTTGTGCGCCAACGCCATGGCCTTCCGCGCGGCGATCTGGACCGCATCGTGCGCCAGCAGGCCTACATGGCTTCTTTGGTGCAGAAGGTCTTGAGTGCTGGCACGCTGACCAATCCTGCAAAGCTCAGCGAGTTGGGCACCGCGGTAGAGCGTTCCGTAACCATTGACAAGGGCTGGAACATCATGGACTTCGCCTCCCAGCTGGCAAGCCTGGCGGGCGGCAACGTCACCTTTACCACCATTCCGGTGACCTCAATTGACGGTACCGGCGACTACGGCGAATCCATTGTCACCGTCGACCCAGCTGCAGTGCACACCTTCATGGAGGACATGGCTAAGACTGATGAGCCAGCTCCAAGCGATGCGCCGGCAACCGGTACCCCCACCCAAGATGCCGGCCCCGCTGTGGATCCTGTGTTAAATTCCTACGGCATCCAGGTACTTAATGCGGGCACTACTGCAGGCATGGCCGGTGGCGTGGCTTCGTGGCTGAAAGACCAAGGTGTCAGCGTTGAGGGTTCCTCCAACGCCATGGAAGGCGTCTACTACAGCTCCCAGATCGTGGCCGCCGATGCCAACGACCCAGGCGCACTCGCCCTATCCGATCTGCTCGGTGGGCTGCCCATCACCACGAATGCCGGCCTTGATTCCAGCACCTTGATCGTTGTTACTTACAACGACTACACCGGCCCGCGCTCGGACACCCCTGCTGCGGATGTCTCCAGCGAGGCTCCCGTGGGTACCCCGGGCGCCGACTTTGGCCAAGCCGAGGTCGCCCCGGAGATTTCGGCGGGCTCCGATGGCCCCCGCTGCGTGAACTAGTCGGACTCTATTCCGACTCTATTCCGACTCTATTCCGACCAGGCCAATTCGGAGAGCGCCTCGCCGTCCATCCAGCGCTGCATTGTCTGCACCGTCTGGGTGGTATCGGCCAGAATCGTGGTGCGGCGCGGGGGCGAGACCTCAATGGTAAATCCATTCAAAGACGCGAGGTTCGTGGCCTTGATATAGGTAGATTCGTCGCCGGGATCGTCGAGGTTAAAGCGCGAGATCTTAATAAAGTCCTCGTCCTCGCTCATCGATTCCACAATGGGTTCTAGCCCGGCGCGGCTCGCACCGAGGCGCAGGTCGTCGTCGCCACGCAATTGATACATGAACTCCACGTCCTCGTCGCCAAAGCGCAATACCTCTTTGTCGGTGCGCATGCCGTAACCCTCGGCGAGGGCGACGTCGTCCAACCACGCGAGAACGTCATCCTCGAGGCCTTCGGCGAGGCCAAAGGTGACCTCGCTGTCCGTGAGCTGTGCGGATCCGAGGCCTTCGATTTCATCTTCCTGAGCCAACCTCAGCACAGTATCTCGGATCTGCTCGGGAGAATCGGGCTTTCCAGAGGCCCGCGGTGGAGAAAATAGGGTGATTGATGTTGGATTCATGCCCCTATTATGCCCTCGTTTGGCCCTCCCCATTCGCGCAGGCAGTAGCCCACATCGCCCCACGCTATGCAAAAACCTTATTAGCGCGGGCTAAAACAAGTATTGGACGCAATAGGTAGTTATTTGGGATCGTATCTCTCGAGCACAAACGTGTGATGCCCCTAACAGTGACCCAAAACTGTGGCTCATACCCGTAAAGGAGATATCCGTTGTCCAACTCATCGCAATCTGCCAAGGCTGAAGGGGTGCGCCCATGATCGTCGCCTTCCTGGGCATCATTCTCGCCCTCGCCCTGCTGATCACCCTGGCCTACCGCGGCCACTCCGTGGTTGTCGCTGCACCGATTGCAGCGCTTGTGGCCGTCATCTTCTCTGGCGCCCCACTGATGGGCAGTTACACCCAGATCTTCATGCCAGCGCTGGGTAAGTTCATCATCAGCTACTTCCCGCTCTTCCTCACCGGTGCGATCTTCGGCCAGCTGATGGTGATCAGTGGCTTCGCCGAGAAAATCGCGCGCTTCATCGCCTCGGTGTTCGGCAAAAAGCAGGCCATCTTAGTCACCGTAGTGATCACCTCGCTGCTGACTTATGGCGGTGTCAGCGTCTGGGTCATCGCGTTTACCATCGTGCCAATTGCGCGCGAGATGTTCCGCCAGAGCGACGTCTCCCTGCGCCTGCTGCCGGCCACGATCGTTTTGGGTTCCTTTACCTACGCCATGGCCGGTCTGCCCGGTACCCCACAGGTGCACAACGCCATCCCGACGCCTTACTTCGGCACCACCACCTTCGCTGCTCCCGGGATCAGCCTGGTTGCCTGCGCGGTGACTTTCGCGCTGGGCTACGGCTGGCTGCGCTTCCGCCAAGCAAACCTGGCCGGCCGCGGCTTGGGATTCGCGGAGTTGGGCGAGGCGGCTGCCCGCCACGGCGACGCTGAAATCGCCGCCGAGACCAAGGGCATCCAGTGGAAAGACGCCATCGGACTGGTGCCAATCCTGATCATGGTAGCCATCAACGCCCTCTACACCTACGTCATCGGCCCGAACCTAGACACCTCCTACCTCGCCGAGGAGAAGTTCGGCTCCACCACCATCACCTCCGTAATCGGTGTCTGGTCAGTGACCATCGCGCTGGTCATCGCGTGTATTTCCGTGTTCATCCTGAAGCCAGGTTTGTCACGCCAGCTTATCGAGGGCATCAGTGAGGGCGCCCGCAAGTCCGTCCTGCCAGTGTTCACCACCGCCTCCGAGGTTGGTTTCGGTGCCGTTGTGGCATCGCTGGCCGTGTTCACCGCCTTCCAGAATTCGCTGTTCAATATCAGCGAGAACCCGCTCATCGTCGGTGCCGTGGCCACCGCGGTGATCGCAGGTATCACCGGTTCGGCCTCCGGCGGCATGTCAATCACCCTGCAGGCTTTCGGCCACCAGCTGGCCACCATGGCCACAGACCAGGGCGTTAGCCTCGAGCTGATGCACCGCGTCGTGGCAATGGCCTCCGTTTTCGCCGACGCCCTGCCACACAACGGCGCCGTAGTGACACTCCTTCTGGTCTGTGGCCTCAACCACCGCCAGGGTTACAAGGATGTCGCGGTTGTCTCCATCGTCGTCGCGCTCATCGGTGTTGCCGTCCTCGTTGGTTTGGGTCTGATCTTCAACTAAGATCAGCCGCGCGCACCTGCCCGCCCGAGTTCTCGAACTCGGAGCGGGCCTTTTCCATGAGGTGGTCGTCGTGAAGCGTATCGACGATCACCTGTCCCAGGCCCACCGCCGAGTCGATCGCCGCGCGCACAGCCTCGTCCGTTGCGGCGTAGTCGGCGAACTCCTTCGTGTGCAGGGCAACACCGGGCGGTGCGACCTTGACCGTCGGATGGATGCCCGGCACCAATTGCGAGACGTTGCCGAAGTCCGTCGAGGCCGCCTGGGAATCCGGCAACACCCCAAAGGGAAGGACTTCGCGTCCCCGGGAGGCCTGAGTCTGCGCCCACCGGTCCGCAAGAGTGATGTTATTTCGCACGGGTAGCGACATCGGATGCGTATCCCAGGAACGCTCGACTTCCACGCCGGCCATCAGCGCTGCGCCGGTCAGGATATCGTCGAGACGCGAGCTCAAATCCATCAATGTGTCCACGTAGAGGGAGCGAACGTAGATGCTCATCTCGGCGCGCTCCGGGATGATCGAGGCGCGGTGGCCACCCTCGTCGATGACCGCGTGGATGCGATCGGACGGCGGAATTTGCTGCCGTAGCAGGCCAATGCCCTGGTAGACGAGGTTTGCGGCATCGAGTGCGTTGCGTCCCATATAGGGTTGCATCGACGCGTGCGCCGCAGTGCCTTTGAATACGACCTTGAGAGTGCGCCGCCCGATCCACGTGTGCGCGGAGAGATCGTAGTTGAAGGGGTGGATCATCACCGCCGCGTCGATGCCGTCGAGCATGCCCGACCGGATCATGTATTCCTTGCCGGTATGGCCCTCCTCGGCGGGTGTTCCTAGGAACACGACCTTGCCGGAGCCGATGCCCGCTGCTCCCAGGAACGCACCGACGCCGGCGGCCGCGATGATGTTGTGTCCGCAGGCATGGCCGATGCCGGGTAGGGCGTCGTACTCGGAAAGCACGGCGATGGTGCGATGGCGCGTCGGGTCGAAGTCCTGGCTGTGCCATTCGGCGCGCAAGGCCGTGGGCAGGCTATGGGCACCACGCGTGACGACGAACCCCTGCCTCTCCAGGGTGGTCGCCAGCACCTCAGCGGAACGGGTTTCCTCGAAAGCGAGTTCAGGGTTGGCGTGCAAATCGCGCACGATGAACGCCAGCTCCTCGCGGATGGCTTCGACCTGCTCGGCGACGCGCTTCCACAAGGCGGCCTGGCCTGGATAGTGCTCGGTTTCCGGGGGCTGCGCGGGTTTGGTGCTACGCATTTTCTCCCGGACGACCGCATCCATGTGCTTCAGGTAGGCGTCTGATGGTTTCACGATGCTCCTTATATCTTTTTATATCTTTTCGCGTTACAAGAACACTCCCACACCCGGGCCCAGTGGCAAGTCGGCGTAGTACCAGACTGCCAGAACGAGCACCCAAGAAACCCAGAACGGCACAACATATGGCAGCATCCGAGAAATTAAGGTGCCCAGGCCGGCCTGTGGTTCGTAGCGCTTGAGCATGCCCAACATCACGATCATAAATGGGTTCAGCGGTGTGATCACCTGGGTCGCGGAATCGCCGACGCGGAAGGCCGCCTGGATAAATGCAGGTTCGTAGCCGAGCAGAGCGAACATGGGAACGAATACTGCTGCCATGAGCGTCCACATGCCAGAGCCGGAAATAATCAGCAGGTTCAGACACGACGCTAAAACGATGAAGGCGAGGATCGCGGGGAACCCGGTCAGCCCGATGGCCTCTAGGCCTGCGGCGCCTTGGACCGCGGTCCACGTGCCAATTCCCGTCCACGAGAACAGCGCCACGAACTGGCCCAAGATGAAGGCGAGTACTAGGAACTCGATCATGTCGATCAGCGACTGAGCCATCATCTCCACCACGTCGCGCGTCTTTTTAAGGGCGCCGACATAGATGCCATAGACCAGACCCGCGACCAAGAAATAGGCGAAAACCAGGAAAACAATACTGTCAAGCAAAGGTGAGGTGGGAAGGAACCCGCCCTCGTCGTTACGCCAAGGAGACCCGGAAGGAAGCACGGCGACAAGCACTAGGACGGTGAGGATCACCAGCGCGAACAGTGAAGCCTTGAGGCCGCGAGATTCCTGCGCGGTGAGCTCGGGCGAGATCTCGGCGTTGGGATCCTCGTCGGTCTGTTCCGTGGGGACGTTTTGTTTCCAGAGGCGCGGCTCGACAACGCGATCGGTGATGTAGCCCGCGAGTGCACCGAGGACGAGGGCGGAGACAACGTTGAAGTAGTAGTTCGACAGCGGGTTAACTTCCGTGGTTTCGATGCCCGGCAGGGATTCCATCACCGCGTTGGTAATGCCCGAGAACAGCGCGTCGAGGCTCGTGGGCACAAGGGCTGTGGAATAGCCCGCGCCAACCGAGGCGAATCCACCGATCAGACCCGCCACCGGGTGACGACCAGCCGCCTTAAACACCATCGCGGCCAGCGGCGGCACAACCACCCACGCCGCATCGGCCATCACCGAGGCGCTCACACCGACGATGCCCACCGCATAAGGCAGGACCCACTTCTTCGCCGAGCCGAAGAGCTTGCGAATCAGCGCCGCCAGCATGCCGGTTTTCTCCGCGACACCCACGGCGAGCAGGATCGGCAGCACAGTGACTAGCGGCGGGAAGCCGATATAGTTCTCGCCGAGGTTGGTGGTCAGCCAGACCATGCCCTCGCCGGTAAACAGACCCTTGATTTCGAGGGTGTCGCCCGAGCCCGGGACTTCCACCGACACGTTCATCAGTGCCATGATCGTGGACAGCAGGCCCGTGAGCAGGAACAGCCCAAGGAAGAGGGCGAATGGTTCAGGCAGTTTATTGCCCAGCCACTCGACTCCCCCGAGGATTTTGTCGGTGAGTGATCTGCTTTGTTCGGCCTGCGGTTCGGCCCTTTGTTCGGCCCTTTGTTCGGCCATGGCGTACTTCCTTCGTCTGGTCGGACTGTGACTCGGCCCAACTTAATCGTGAAGTCGAACACAAAAGTCTATTCAAATACTTTTACATAATGTGATCACCCCCACGTGGTGTTTGTTCCTGTCAGATCACTCGCATGTGGTTTTTGCCTACGATGGTTCGCATGAGCTTGCTGCAACCTCTTCTTCGCACCGATCCCGCCTCGCCCCGCCTGACGGTCTATAACGAGACCACCGGCGCCCGCATGGAATTTTCGGCGACTACCTTGGACAATTGGGCAAACAAGATCGGCAATATGTTGCTGCAGGAATTCGACGCCGACGAAGACACCCAGATCCGTCTCGATCTGCCCATCTCCTGGCAGTCGGCCGTAATCCCGCTCGGAATTTGCAACGCGGGCGGCACACCTTTATATTCGGGCGACGATGCCGACATCGTGTTTACCACCCTGGAAAATTTCCACGACTGGTCCACCACCGACGATGTGGTTGTAGTGTCCGATGATCCCTTCGGCCGCGGCATCGAGGAATCGGGCGGCGAGCTGCCCCTTGGTGCCGTGGACTTCTCCCCCACCGCGCGTTTTTATGGCGACCAGTTCTACGGCCAGGCCCCCGACCTTCAGCAATGGGCCCAGCCGGATGTGAAGGGCGAGCGCTACCTCATCAACGGCTGGTCAAACAGGGAGGAATTCGACCGCCGCGTGATGTCCGTCCTGGCCGCCGACGGCTCGATAGTTGTGGTCACCGGCATGGCCTCGACCGATCGCATCAACGAAATCGCCCAGATGGAAAAGGTCACGCACCCATTGGGCGATCTTTGATCTAGCTCAAGGAACCTAGCCTGCTGGCCCCATAGATTCAGGAGTGTCAACTAAAACTCTTTGAAAGGACACTCCCATGACTACTAGTACCAATGCTTTGCAACAGGCAATCGTCGATACGCTTCCTCAAACCGCCAAAATCGTGAACACGGTGGTGAAGGTACACGGCGAAAATCACCCGAACTTGGCGCAGGTCAAGGCTGATTTTAGCGATCTCGCCGCGGCTCTCAACGCCGATGATGCCGCTGTCGCCCGCGAGGCACAGGCGCGGCTGCGCAGGTCCGCGGAGGATTTCGTCACTCCTGCCGACGGTTGCGAGGGCTACAAGATGATGAATGAGCAGCTCTCCGCGCTCGATACGGCAGTCACATCGCTTTACGACGAGCTCCCGCACGCTTCATCGCGTGCCTGATCTTTCGCCAGATCACCCGCGTGATGGAATGCGGCAGCGCGCCGAGCTCGCGGACATAGTTGGCGGGCTTGTCGCTACACGGCGTTGGGGCCTTGGTCACCGAAATGGGAATTCCTAGGTGCCGGGCCCACACTTTTGTGCGCGAGGAGTGGAAGTCGTTTGTCACCACATCCAGGCGCTCGGCGTCGGGCGCGAGCGCGCGCGAGTTTTCCAGGTTCTCGTTGGTCGAGGTGGCTTCGTTTTCCTCAACGATGTCTTCGCGCGGCACGCCGTTGCGCACCAACCACTCGGCCATCGCGCCGGCCTCGTCCTTGCCGCTGACAATGATGGGTCGCGGGCCTGTCTGTATATATAGGTCTCGCGCAACTTTGAGACGCTCCACCAGGATCCGCACCGGAAGCCCGTTTTTGGTTTTGGCGCCCAACACCACAATGGGGTCCACGAGCTACTCGCCCATGAGGCGCTGCTTGAGCGCTTCGTCCTTCTTTTCCACCTCGGCTGCAAGGTTGTCTTGGTAGTTGGCCATGCGCTGCATGATCCGGTCGTCGCCGGTACCAAGCATGCGAGCCGCGAGCAGACCTGCATTCTTCGCACCGCCGATAGATACGGTAGCCACCGGCACACCGGCGGGCATCTGCACGATGGAGAGCAGAGAATCCATTCCGTCGAGGTCTTTTAGCGCGCGCGGGATGCCGATCACTGGCAGCGGGGTCGCCGCGGCCACCATGCCGGGTAGGTGCGCGGCACCACCGGCGCAGGCGATGATGACTTTCAGACCCTTTTCGCGCGCCCCCTTGGCGTAGGCGAGCATGCGCTCGGGCGTGCGGTGCGCGCTAAGTACGCCAACTTCGAAGGGAATGCCGAACTCGGCAAGTACTTGTGCGGCTGGCTCGACGGTGTCCCAGTCGGAATCGGAGCCCATGATCAGTCCTACTAACGGTTGCATGGGCTTTATTCTGCCATGCCGATTCCGCCGGGGTGCATTAAACCCAGGTCGCCGTAACCAGGAAGTTCGCGGCGGCACGGGCAATGTTGCAGGTCTCCGTCGGGTCCTGACCAGTCACGTTGACGTGGCCGATCTTGCGCCCAGCGCGCCAAGTCTTGCCATAAAGGTGCACCTTGACCTGCGGGTAGCGCTCCATCACGATGCGCACGCGCTCATGCATCGGCAGCTCAGGGTCAATGTCACCGCCAAGCACGTTCGCCATCACGGTCGTCGGTGCGGTCTGATCCGTCGAGCCAAGCGGCCAATCCAACACGGCACGCAGGTGCTGCTCAAATTGGCTGGTCACGCAGCCGTCCTGGGTCCAGTGACCCGTATTGTGCGGACGCATGGCCAACTCGTTAACGCTCACGGTAGGCTGGCCGGCCTCGTCGAGATGCTCAAACAGCTCCACAGCCAGCACACCCGTCACACCAAGCTCAGTGGCGATGCGCTTAGCCAGGTCCTGGCAATAATCGGTGAGTTGTTCGCCGAGATTAGGCGCCGGTGCGATCGCTTCGACACAGATGCCGTTCTTCTGCACGGATTCCACAACTGGCCACGCCTGCACCTCGCCCGAAGCGCTGCGCGCAACCATCGCGGAAAGCTCACGCACAAAAGGTACTTTGCGCTCGGCCATCAGCGGCACGCCTTCGCCAAGAAGCTTTACGACGAGCTCACGCAGTTCTTCCTTGCTGTCAGGGAACCAGACACCGTGTCCGTCGTAGCCTCCGCGCGTGGCTTTTAGGCACACCTCGCCGTCAACGGCGTCCCAAAACTCGCCGGCCTGGTCTGCCGAATCGATGCCGAAGAACGCAGGGATAGGTGCGCCAATCTCGCGCAGCTTCTTGCGCATGACCAGCTTGTCTTGGGCGTTGACTAGTGCTTCTGGGCCAGGCTGAACGTTGAGGCCCTCGTCGATAAGCGTGCGAAGGTGCTCCGTAGGAACGTGCTCGTGGTCGAATGTGACGGCGTCGGCGCCTGCGACGGTGCGGTGCAGGTCATCGAGGTTGGTGTAATCGCCGAGCTCGACATCCGGGATGACCTGGGCGGCCGAAGAATCCTTCGCACCCGCCAAAAGACGCAGGTGAATGCCCAATTCGATGGCTTCGGTCTGCATCATGCGGGCGAGTTGGCCGTCGCCGATAACGGCAACGGTAGGGACAGTCGTTTCTGGATTCGTCATGGTGATTGATCATACAGCCGTAGACTTGAAAGTATGAAGGGCATCGTTCCGCACACAATTTTCCAGAATTCGCTCATGTCGGGCCTGCTTGACGGGATTTACGACGGCGAAATGACCATCGGCGAAATACTTGGCAACGGCAACTTCGGCCTGGGCACCTTTGATGCGCTCGACGGCGAAATGATCATCATCGACGGCGTCTGTTACCGCCTGCGCGGCGACGGCACCGCCAGCATCGCGGACCTCGACGACCGCAGCCCCTTCACCGTGGTCACAAACTTCGTTCCCCGCATCACAGAGCAGGCGCCGGAGGGCATGCGCCGCAGCGAACTTTCCGCATTCATCGACAAGATGGAGCCCTCCGCAAACTACATGTACGCCGTGCGCATCATCGGGCATTTCGACGAGGTGGTCACCCGGACCGTCACCAAACAGGAAAAGCCGTACCGCCCCATGACCGAGGCGGTGGGCGACGACGCCGAGCTGCATTTCCACGATGTCAGTGGCATCATTGGTGGATTTCGCACCCCAATCTACGAAAAGGGCATCGGCGTGCCGGGCTGTCACGTGCACTTTATCGACGACGCGCGCTCCACCGGCGGGCACGTGCTGGATTACACGGTGCGCGAAGCCACGATTGAGCTCTGCCCCGGCACGAACCTAGATTTGCGCCTGCCGCTGACGAAGGAATTCGCCCGCGGGAACCTATCGCCAGATGATCTGGACTCGCAGATCCACTCCACCGAGGTAAAAAGCTAGTAAATTTCGCGCGGGCGGGTGCGCAGGATCTGCTCGACCTTCTTCGATTTGCCTACGTTGGCGAAGTAAATCGGCCGGTCAAAGCCATATACAGCCAGTGAAATCCCGCCCTTGTAGCGACGCGCGGAGTGAATCTGGTTCAGCGGGATCGAATCAACCCGGTTGCGCAGCTCGCCTGAGCGCGCGAGCACCCGCTTGTTGGTAACCATGAAGCGTTGTTTCCGGGATTTCAGCAGCGGCAGGCCGAAACGCCACACGGCAAGCAACGCCCACAGCGCGACGACAAGGTTACGAATCTGCACGTCAATCGCCGAACCAGGTTGATCCATGAACCCGATCACGATCCAGCAGATTCCGGTGATCAGCACCAGTTCTAGGAATGGGAAAACAAGCGAGCTCAGCGGCGCGCACATGTCCGCGCGCACATACTCTCCCCTGCCCAATTTAAACCGTGCCATAGGTTGTAAGTCTACCGCGGGCGCAAGTGCGTGACGTCGCCGGCGGAATAGGCCACGCTATTAACGACGATTTCACCGTGGTCATTGACACCGTCGACCGTTCCGAAGATGTCTCCACCTGGGGTGATCAGCTTTACTTCCTTGCCGATGCTGGAACATACGTCGCGGTAGTCGTTGAGTAGCGCCGGGTCGTTTACGCGCCACTGTGCCAGGCGTTTGCCCATCGCGGCCAGCAGGTTCGCGGTCAGTTCCGTCCAGTCGTAGTCGATGCCTGCGAGTCTTAGCGAGGTGGCGTGCTCGACCGGGAGTTGTTCTTCCGTGAGCGCCACATTGAGCCCAATGCCCACGACAACGCGGGGCGTATCGGAAGAGAAGTCGGCCTCGGAGAGGATTCCGGCGAGCTTCTTGTCGTGCAGCAGTACGTCGTTGGGCCACTTCAGGCGGGCGTCGGGCAGCACATCGATGACGGCAAGGCCGACTGCCAGGGGAATGAGGCCGATGTCGGCGGCCAGGGGGTCGTCGATAAGCACTGATAGTGACAACTGCGAACCCTTCGGTGACTGCCACGCGCGACCCAGGCGGCCCTTGCCTGCGGTCTGTTCGCCGGCGATGAGTGCGCTGCCGGGCGTGCCGCTGGCGAGTAGTTCGGTGTTGGTGGAGCCGACCGTGTCGAGGTAGGTGACGGTTGGCCACCAGCTGGTAACGCGGGTGCGTACGGCGTCGATATCAATTAGGGTCATTTGCCCAGGTTACCTTGCCGAAAACGTAATGTGGCTCACGCGTGTCAAACTATTTCGGAATAAGAAACTATTTTTGACCTGCAACGATACCGATAGTGACATATGTCACGGCGATTCAATGGTGGATTATCGCTGGCCAGTTGTCTAAACTTCCAAAACATGACAGTTTCCTCAAGTTTCACAGATCTCGAGAACATCGCCGACAACCAGACCACTGCCGGCAAAATCGCTGACCTGAAGAAGCGCCGCGCCGAGGCTGCCCAGCCGATGGGCGAGAAGGCGATCGAAAAGGTACACGAAAAGGGCAAGCTCACCGCACGCGAACGCCTCGACTACCTGCTCGATGAAGGCTCCTTCGTGGAAACCGACCAGCTCGCACGTCACCGCACCCACGACTTCGGCATGCAGGCCAAGCGCCCAGTTACCGACGGCATCGTCACCGGCTGGGGCACCATCGACGGCCGCGAAGTCTGCATCTTCTCCCAGGACGGCACCGTCTTCGGCGGCGCGCTCGGCGAAGTCTACGGCGAAAAGATGATCAAGATCATGGAGCTCGCCGTGACCACCGGCCGCCCACTGATCGGTCTCTACGAAGGCGCCGGCGCACGTATCCAGGACGGCGCCGTCTCCCTGGACCTGATCGCACAGACCTTCTACCAAAACATCAACGCCTCCGGTGTTGTCCCACAGATCTCCGTGATCATGGGCGCATCCGCCGGTGGCAACGCCTACTCCCCTGCGCTGACCGACTTTGTCATCATGGTGGATAAGACCTCCAAGATGTTCGTTACCGGCCCAGACGTGATCAAGACCGTCACCGGCGAAGAGATCACCCAGGAAGAGCTCGGCGGCGCGATGACGCACATGACCACCGCTGGCAACTGCCACTACGTGGCGAAGAACGACGAAGACGCGCTCGATTACGTCTCCGACTTGGTTTCCTTCCTGCCTTCCAACAACCGCACCTTCGCCCCTGTTGAGGAGCACACCAAGGACGAGGGCAGCGTTGAAGAGAACATGACCGCCGACGACCTCGCGCTCGACGGCATCATCCCGGACTCCCCGACCCAGCCGTACGACGTGCGCGAAGTGATTGAGAAGCTTACCGACGACGGCGAGTACCTCGAGATCATGGAGCAGCGTGCGGAAAACGTTGTCATCGCCTTTGGACGTATCGAAGGCCAGTCCGTCGGCTTCGTCGCTAATCAGCCCAACGTTTACGCTGGCTGCCTGGACATCGACGCTTCCGAGAAGGCCGCGCGCTTCGTACGCACCTGCGACGCGTTCAACATTCCTATCATCATGCTGGTCGACGTCCCGGGCTTCCTGCCTGGTGCTGGCCAGGAGTACGGCGGCATCCTGCGCCGCGGCGCGAAGCTGCTTTACGCCTACGGCGAGGCGACCGTACCGAAGATCACCGTGACCATGCGCAAGGCCTACGGCGGCGCATACTGCGTGATGGGTTCCAAGGGCCTGGGCGCCGACGTGAACCTGGCATGGCCAACCGCGCAGATCGCCGTGATGGGCGCTGCCGGAGCCGTCGGCTTCATCTACCGCAAGGAGCTCGCCGAGGCACGCGAGAAGGACCTCGACGTCGAAGAGCTGGCAAAGAGCTTCGAGCGCGAGTACGAGGACTTCATGCTTAACCCATACCTCGCGGCTGAGCGCGGCCTGATTGACTCGGTCATTCTGCCTTCCGAGACCCGTGGCGTTATCGCGCGCAACCTGCGCCTGTACAAGGACAAGAACGTGACGCGCCCAGCGCGCAAGCACGGAAACATCCCGCTGTAAAGATTGCTTTGATGCCCCCGCTGTGTGCGGGGGCATTTTTAGTTTTGCACACTTAAGTCTTTAGTTTTTCGATCAAGTATTACACTCATTGAGACGCTTTCATACGCGTAGTCCCAGTGCACCCCGTTGATTCCACGGAGAACGTCCCAATGGCTTCCATTTCTGACAAGGCCGCTCGGCTATTTAAGTACCTCGCTGAGCGGCAGCGCTCGGACGAAGACGTTGTATTTCAAACTTCGGAGTATCTGACAAAGGGTGGGGCGATACTTCGCCTGGGCAGCCTCTTTTCATCCAACGATTCAAATGGCTGGGTACGGTTTTCGGAGCATGTTCACAATGAATCAACTAGGTCCGATGACTATGTTGTTTCATTTCATCGGCCAGTGCATCCCGATTTCCCTCAGGTAAGCGGTGAGCTGGCCCCTTGGATTTCGAAAGATCGATTCGACCCCGATCAACGTCCACGTGTCTTGGAGATGTCAAGTGTCGACGACGGCCCCTCCTCATCTTTGGCCTCCAGAAGAAATCGGGACATCGAAGATTGGCTTGAACAGTGGGATATCTGGGCTGCGAGCGCTAAGCATCACAACTTGTATCAAAAGGCATTGAAGCTGCACACTCGTGCGATCCGGAAATTGGACGATTTTGTCCTCGTTCTCGGCCTCGGCAGCCTTGGGTGGAAATTCGATGAAGATCGCGTAATTAACAAGCACCTATATACCATTGTGCTTCACAGTGAACTAGATGAAACGTCCGGCACCGTTACTTTTCGAGTCGGCGATAGCAACCTCCTGCCCGATTTCGCAGCACTGGCCTCCGAAAAACTTCTAAGCAATTCTTTTCACCAGGCCATAGGGCAAGAGTTGGAAAAATTCGACGGCAAGGTGCTAGAGGAATCCTCATTCACCCGATTAGGACAAGTCACGGCCTATGAGCTTCGCAGCGATGCCACGTACACCCCGAATCGAACCAACCTATCCCCGACAAAAATACCGACGCTTTGTTGGGACCCTGCGATAATCCTTCGCCCTCGAAATGATTCAGTCCTGTCCACGGCTTTCGAGGAGATTGCCAATGAAATTTCGGCTACAGGAAAAGCCCCAGCGGGAATAGTTGAATTGTTTAACCTGCTTCAACCAGACCCAATCGATGCAGACCGCCCGATCCCCGGAGCACCCAAAATTAAGTTTGATATCCCTGAAATCCGACCGTTAAGTCTTCGACAGGAGCAGCCGCCGAACCCCTCCCCTGTCGCATCCACGAATGGAAAAGTCTTCTCCTACTCGGAACCTTCCGCTCCGAAAACCGCGCCTAAAACCACAAAGAAGAAGGGGCATTCACTCACATCCCCCTATGTCCAATTTGACGGGTCTACCATTCCTGTTGCGGAGGCCAGCAATTTTCAGCTTGAAACGGGCATTCTTGAAATCCTGAAACGGGAAGGCCCGATGACTGGTGGGCTGCTGCGCTCCCGCTACGTGAAATCTTCGGGAATCCCCTTCGTCAATAAACAACTTGCCTCGCCTCTCAATCGAGTTATTAATCGCATGCTCAACAGCGGTGCGATCCGTGTCATCGGAAACGACTTCCGCAATGGTTACACGGATCGAACCTTTTACCTCCCGAAAACCCCACCTGTGGTCTTAAGGGAACGCGGTCCCCGTCTCCTCGGAGAAATTCCAATCGAAGAGGTCCGCGGATTAATGCGAGAAGTGTTTAAGAAGACCGGAATCGACGACCGAACCGAACTCATGCAACGCACACTCAACGAGTTCGGCTTCGTCAACCTGACCGAAGCCGCCTTCCGGATGTTGCAAGAACCTTATTCCCACATCATGAGGGAAGCACAAAAGTAAGATCTCGCTTCACGACGACCACGTGATGCCCGGTTTCTGTGGAAAACCAGCATCCACGAGGTGGGTTATCCACAGGCAAAAATGCCATGTTCTGCAGGGATTTTTTCTGGCTCTATTGTCAGGGCCATGAAATCACTTGAGAAGTTCGCAGCCGCGTGGCAAGACGCCATCGGCATCCTGGAAGACGCCACCGGAATGAAAACTATTGACCTATGCCGCGTGGGCATGGATGCGCTCATGGCGCAGCGAATACATGGCCTTTCTAAGGTGTACTGCGGGGCGACGCAGGCGACTCGTCGTCAAGCGGAATGCCGCAAACTCGCCCGCGAGAATGGGCACACGATGCATACGCTGGCGGTGATAGAGCAGTTCGTGAAGAAGGTGAAACGGGCCAAGTTAGTGTGGTTAGTGCGAGCCAAACTGTGCAGCGAACCCGCGAACTTGCGCAAATTGCGTGCTCGTGGCGCCGAGTTGTTGAAGCAATATAACCCCAAAGAAAGGCCGGTAAATAAGCCTGCGATTAGTGCGACGGCGATCCCGGGATCGACCTATTCGCGGCTCGTGATTGACGGCCCAAGCCATGAAATTCAGGCTGCACTGGACTCGCTCAAGGCCAATTCTGGGGACGAACATCCCGCGCTTGTGGCCCTCAAGCTTCTCAACGGTGGGTCGAGTGGCGGCGAACCGACGATTACGCCAGCCGTGATTATCTCGCTCGAAGACGCGAAAAAACTCGCAGAGGAAGACGGCGACGACGTGGTTTTGTCGCTGACCAACGGCACACGCATGACAGGCGCCGAATTTGTGAACGCGAAGCTTTCCGAAAACAGCCTGGTCATGCTGGTTGATCCGGTGGCGGGCCCAGTCAATCTTTACGGCACCAGCCGCTTCCCTAGCCCGAAGCAGCGCACGATGTGCAACCTGGAGAATCCGGTGTGCGCTGCCAATGGTTGCGGCGTCGGTGCCGAATACTGCCAGATCAACCACAACGTTGCGTGGAAAAACGGCGGACCGACCAACATGGAGAACTTGGCCACAGTGTGCAAATTCCATAATGGGCGCAACGACGACGACCGCGACAAACCCATGTACGGCCACCTCGACCGGATCGACGGCGAAATTTACCACGTGCCGGCCTTTGGCGGGGAGCCGGTGCTCAATAATCACCCGGTCGCGCAGGGTGGCGCGATGCGGGTGGTGTAGAAATACTCACCCCATCAACCAACCCAATTAAGCTCACACTAAACTGACAGGGTCTTGTCAGCTGCCGTGTCTTTTTGCCGGCACGGTTTTAGGAGAACTTCACATGGGGATCTGGCGCACTCTCGCCATTGGTACCGTCGTCGTTGTTGGTGGTGGTGCAGTTGTAAATGCAGCGTCGGCTGATCCGATCGTGGTCGAATCGATCATCGACGGCGACACAATCGATGTCAGTCAAAACGGCGAAACCACTCGGATTCGACTGCTCAACGTAGATACGCCCGAGATTGGGCGGAACGGCAAACCTTCAGAGTGTCTTGCGAATGAGGCACGCGATTACCTGGCTAGCCGGCTCGAAGTCGGTACCGAGGTGACCCTTGAATACGACGTCGAGCGCGAGGATAAATACGGTCGCACGCTGGCCGGAGTCTTCCAGAATGATTCGCTGGTCAATGCCGAGATCGCACGCGAAGGCCTTGGCGTTGCCGTGGATATCGACCCAAATCACAAGTTCTACCCGGAGGTCTCGGCCGCAGAAGCTGAGGCAGAGGCGCGCACGGCGGGTGTTTTCGCGCTGGGACCCGAGTGCATGGTCGACGACTCGGCGTTTACTGATTCCTTCCAAGAGGCTCAAGGTGCGATCAACGACGCCGAAGATTTCCAGGCTTCTACCCTGCTCGTCGCTGCCGATTATTCGCGAGCCCAGAATCATTCCACCGCTATCGACGAGGCCCTCGTAGCCCTGGCTGCGCTCAAATCAAAGAAGGTCAATCAGTCGGAGTTCCAACAGGCGGCCTACGGGGATCGTTATAAGCAATTCCTCGACGAGGAAGAATCCCGCGCCGAGCGCCAGAGCTCTCGCCTCACCCGGGCCATCGATGAAGAAGACGAACGGCGGGCAGAGGTTGAAGCCATGCGCGAGGAAGAAGAAGCTTCACGACGAGCCGCTGCCGAACGCGAGACTCAGCAAAAGGAAGCGGAACGCATCGAATCCTCCGCTTCGCAGCCGACCCCGCAGCCGACCCCGCAGTCAGGGTATACACCACAAACCGCTCCGCAACCAGCACCTGCTCCTGCACCGGCCCCCGCCGCGCCCGCTGCCGATAAGTACACCGGCTGTCGTGCATACGGCGGAAACTATGCGATGAACTCAATCGACGATAAAGGTCGGCCATACGCGAAAATCGACTGCACGACAAAAGCGCAGATCGGCTAGATCACTCCGGCTCGTTGCCGGATTTACGGCCCAGCATAAAGTCAGTGGTGATGCCTTCGTAGGACATGTGCGTCATCAATCCGTCTACGGCGTGCGGCAGGTTGTGACAGTGGTTCATCCAGATGCCGGGGTTGTCGGCTTTGAATGCCACTTCGTAGGATTCGCCGGGCAGCACATCAAGCGAATCAGTCCACCACGGCGATCCAGTAGACGGCGCGCCGTCGCGAGAAAGCACCAGGAAATGATGCCCGTGCAGATGCATCGGGTGCACTACCGACGACTTGTTTCGGATCTCCATGGCAATCACCTCACCTTCGCTGACCATAAACGGCGGAACTGAGTGGCCAGTCGCGCCATTGACGGTCCACCAATACCCCGGTTTCCCGTTGAGGAAACCCGGCCGGCGGTTGATCACGTAATTAAAGTGCTGGTCGGCCTGCGTTGGGTCGAAGCCCACATCCGCCTGTGCACCGTAGCTCAGCAGGTCGAGTTCTTGAGCCGGTGCGGGAATACTCGCAGGATCACCGGAGCCAAGAATCAGTGAAATGCCCGGGGATTGCACACGCACCGCGCCGGACTCGGGAACAGTGACTTCCAGGTCCGCTCGCCCACCAGCACCTAACCGAACCTTCTGGTCGCTAAATTCTGTCGGCCCATTTAACTCATAGCCGTCGACGGCTAAAACGCGCGCCTGCGGAGTCCACACGAACACCGAGGGGTTATCGGTATTGATCACCCGCACGCGCCACACGCTCCCGGGTTCCGCAGCAATTCTCTGCTCCGCACCCTGACCAGCAATAATACGTGTTTCACCGGGATAGGTATGCAATGGCAGCGTGACCTCGTGCGCAGCCGACTCGCCCGCCGGCGACACAACAATCACGCCGAAGAGCCCACCAACTACCTGGCGATTCGAGACCTGATGCGAGTGATACCAATAGGTCCCGGGATCGTCGACAATGAATCGGTACGTGAATGATTCCCCAGGCCCGACCGCATTCTGAGTCACTCCCGCCACCCCATCCATCGCAGCCGGCACATCGATACCGTGCCAGTGCAATGTTGCACCTTCGGCGATATCAGCATTGCGGAATTCAACTTCCACCATCTCCCCTTGCACGGCCCTGATTTCAGGTCCCGGCGAAGCACCGTTCAGGGTATAGCGGCCCGAAGAATCCACCCGCGCCTCAAGGTGCAGCTGGACATCGGCGGGGCGGGCGGGGTCGTCGATAAGCGATGCGACATCCGTCGACGCACTGACAACACTGCCGTGCCCGTGGCCGTAACCACCCTTCGGCGCGATGGAGTATGCGCCGGGCGCGAGGCTCAAAAACCAGAAGAGGCCGAGTCCGATAAGCCCCAAGATGATGGCGGTGAGAAGGATTCGCCGAAGGATCTTGGGGCCTCGGGTTGGGGTTTTCATGTCATTTCATGGCAGCGGGCTGCCGATCGAAGTTCTCGGGGTGGTCTTGCATCTTGCTCATTCGCCCAGGTGACTGCTTCCCCATGTACTGCGCCGCCCACAGGGCCGCTCCGAAGATCAGCAGCGCATTAGCGCCGTGCAGCAGCGCGAGGAAAGTCATTTGCGGCGCGGTGAGGCCGAGCGTGACTTGGATCGCGATCAGCACCGCCACCAGCACCGCGAGGTAGAGACCCCGCTTGGTGTGCGTGAAGTAGCCAACCACGACAAGCGCGATACCGACCAGCGGAATAAGGTACATGCCGTTCATGGCGTGAATAATAATTCCGGCAATCTCGGGGAATTGCATGCCACTCCCGCCACTCGTGTCGAGGGTTCCGCCACTTTCGAGATACGCTGAGGCACCCGCGGAGAACCAGGCGTGGGTCGCGGCTTGGACGATCACGAGGGCAGCGATGAGCCAGGCCAAGACGCGGTATGTCATTTTCATTTTTAACTCCTTGAATTTGTTGAGCACAAGCGTGCTTGGAATAGGTGCGATAGACGTGCCGCAATGAATTCAAGGAAAGCCAAGACAAAGCCTGGTAAAATGATTCGATATACGAACCATTTTAATTCGAAGGTCGAAGTAAATCAATGGCAATTTCCACCGCGTTACTCATGTTCATCTCGCATCGCAGCGCCGAAGCCCGCATCTTAGAAGTGGTCATGGAGGCCGGCCACGACATCACGCCGGCACAGGCAAGGCTTTTAGCGCGTATCGACGATCAGGGGACCCGCATCGGCGACCTCGCCGATTACGCCCAGATCACCAGACAAACGGCGACGGCGCTCGTCGATAGGCTGGAGCAGGCGGGATACGTGCACCGGGCGCCCGACCCGGAGGACGGTCGAGGAAAACTAGTCACCCTGAGCGATTTCACCCGCGAGAATATTTTGCCGCTCGCACGCGAAAAGGAGCGCGCCATCGAGGAAGAATGGGCGGAACATCTGGGGGCGGAGCGCATGCAGCAGCTGCGCGTAACACTCGAAGACCTGCGCAAAATCACGGACTCAAGCATTCCTAACTAAATGTTCATGCCATATTAATCCGATTTACATTCATATCACCTACGGTCCTTATGACTGCCCTTTTGGACAGCACACTCTATTTCCCGTAGGAGAATATATGGCATTTTCCCGCCGTTCATTCATTACCGCAGCCAGCCTCACAGTCGCTGGCCTCGCAATACCTTCTTCCGCGCAAGCACTTTCCTCTTCCTCCTCGACTTCTTCCGGCTCCAGCTTTGGTGGCCTGCTCGCAGAGCGTCCAAAGATCACACACGGTGTCGCGTCCGGCGATATGCGTACCGACGGCGGTCTGATCTGGACCCGCACCGACCGTCCGTCGCGTATGGTCGTCGCAACGTCCGCGACCGAGGATTTCCGCAATGTCCGCGAGTTCCGCTCAACGCAGCTGCTCACCCCTGACACCGACGGCACCGGCTCCGTCCGCCTCACTGGCCTTGAACCTGGCCAGGACGTGCACTACCGCGTGCACCTCGAGGATGCCGAAACTGGCCGTACGTCCGAGCCTGTTATCGGCGTGTTCCGCACCGCTCCAACACAGGCACACGACATCCGTTTCCACTGGTCAGCAGACGTTGCAGGCCAGGGCTTCGGCATCAACCCTGACATCGGCGGCATGATCGGCTGGAAGGCCATGGCCGAGCGCAACCCGAACTTCTTCCTGCATTCCGGCGACGTTATCTACGCCGATGCCCCCATCGAAGAAACCGTCGCCCTGCCGGACGGCCAGATCTGGCGCAACATCACCTCCGAGGCCAAGTCGAAGGTTGCAGAAACCCTCGACGAGTACCGCGGCCAGTACGCTTACAACTTGCTCGATGACAACTACCGCGCCTTCAACGCGCAGGTGCCACAGATTGTGCAGTGGGACGACCACGAAACAACCAACAACTGGTACCCAGGCGAGATCCTTGACGACGCGCGCTACACCGAAAAAAGCATCGATGTCCTCTCGGCCCGCTCCTACCAGGCATTCAAGGAATGGCAGCCTATCGACGAAGAACTCGCCGTGGATGGCCGCATCTACCGCAAGGTCTCCTATGGTCCCCTGCTGGACATCTTCGTCTTGGACATGCGTACCTACAAGGATGCCAACGACAAGCACCATTCCGGCGAGACCGAAGCTGGCTGGATTCTCGGCGAGCAGCAGCGCAATTGGCTGATCAATGGCGTTAAGAATTCCACCGCGGTATGGAAGGTCATCGCTAACGACCTACCATTGGGCATCATCGTTCCCGACGGTGATTTCCAGGAGGGTGTTGCTTCTGGCACTCCAGGCGCACCTGTGGGCCGCGAGGCAGAGCTGGCAACAGTTATCTCCGCAATCAAGGACGTTGACAACATCGTCTGGCTCACCGCCGACGTGCATTACGCCGCAGCCCACGAGTACAGCCCAGAGCGCGCCGCGTTCCAGGACTTCTCCCCATTCTGGGAGTTCGTCGCAGGCCCGCTCAACGCAGGTGGCTTCGGCCCCAACGAGATGGATTCCACCTTCGGCCCACGCGTGGATTTCTTCCACGGCCCAAGCTACGTCAGCGAGTCTCCCCTCTCCGATATTCAGCACTTCGGCGAGGTAGACATCAATGCGGAAACCAAGGAATTCACCGTCCGCATCATCACCACCCGCGGCAACATCTTGTACACCAAGACCCTTCCCGCTGCCTAAACGCTTAAACCACCACAACTTCTAGGAGAAAAACATGTCTGAAAATTCCCGCGCGTTCGATCGTCGTAAATTTCTTGTCGGCGGAACCACCCTCGGCGCCGCTGCCCTCGCAGCCTTCAACGCACCTGCCCAGGCTCAGTCCAGCTCTAACGGCCGCGGCCCACTGTCCAGCGGACGCCCAGGCCCAGCGGCCGGCGAAGCAAAGCTGAAGTTCAACAGCGACGGCCGCTTCAAGATCGTCCAGTTCAACGACACCCAGGACGATCACCTGACCGATAAGCGCACGATCGAGTTCATGGGGAAGGTCCTCGATCAGGAGAAGCCAGATTTCGCACTCATCAACGGCGACGTTATCACCGGCGGCCCAACCACCAACGAGCAGGTCTACCAAGCCATCAACAACGTGGTGCTGCCAATGGAAGAGCGCGGCGTCAAGTGGGCGCTGACCTTCGGCAACCACGACGAAGACTCCACCGAGGAAAACGGCACCACCGTGTACGAGCCTGAGATGGTGGAGTTCATCCGTCAGTACAAGCACAACCTCAACGCAATTGACGACGAGGTCTATGGCCACTCAAATACCCACCTGCTGGTCAACGGCTCGAACTCGAACGTGCCTGCGTTTGCGATCTGGATGCTCGACTCCAACAACTACATCCACGAGGGTCAACTTGCTGGCCAGTCGCTCGACGAGCTGCCAGGCTACGATTACATCCGCACCGACCAGATTGCCTGGTACCGCGAGAACTCCATCGCCACCGAGGAGCGCTACGGCAAGAAGATCCCGGGCCTGATGTACTTCCACATCCCCACCTACGAGCACCGCGACATGTGGTTCGGCGGCCCGTACAACAACACCGAGGAACAGCACCAGGCAGCAGTTGCGCTGCACGGTATTGAAGGCGTCATGAACGAGGGCGTTTACGTCGGCGATTTCAACTCCGGCATCTACTCCGCTGTGCGCGAGCGCGGCGACGTGCTGGGCATTTACTGCGGCCACGACCACATCAACACCTTCCACGGCAACTACTTCGGCGTGGAGCTGGGCTACGGTCCTGGCACCGGCTTTGGCCCTTATGGTCTCAACGACGGCACCTGGGACGAGCACACCCTGCGCGGTGCCCGCGTGTTCGAGCTCAACGAAAACACCGAGCGCGTCTACGAGTCCACCCGCCTCGTTTTCGCGAAGGATCTCGGTCTGAATATGAACCCTGAGCGACAGAAGATCGCCGAGCCATACCCATTCCCGAACTACGTTAAGGCCGGAGCTTAAGTGCTCTAGGGCTCCGACGTGGGCATCGGCGCCCGCCGGGGTCGGTTTCATGTCAGATCATGGCGGCGGGGCGCGATTCGAGGTTCTCTGGGTGATCAGTCATCCGGCGGCTAGACATTTGCGTACTCATGTAGCGCTCGGCGAACAGGGCCGTGGCAAAGATCAACATCGCATTGATGCCATGGAGCAGACCAAGCAGCGCGAGCTGTGACCCGGTGAAGCCCAGCACCACCTGAGCCACGACAAGTACCAGCAAAACCGCAGCGAACGCTAGTCCGTATTTCGTGTGAGTAAGGTACCCGATAACAACGAAAACCACCGCTACCAGTGGAATCAGGACCGCACCGTTCGCTGCGTGGATAATAATGCCCCAGACCTCTGGATACTGCATTCCGCTGTCGCCGGAGGGGTCGGGTACGCCTCCATTTGCCATATAGATGCCGACCCCGACGGAGAACCAAGCATGCATAGCGGCCTGCACGATAACAAGCGCCGCGATGATCAAAGCGAAAACGCGGTAAGTAATTTTCATGGGAAACTCCTTGATTGTGAGCGCGCGAAAGCGCGACGATTTGCGAAACTAAACCTGCGCTATCAATCCAGGAACCCCGATAAATTATTTCGATATACGAATTAGTATAGTTCGATTATCGAAGTGAAACAATGAACGATGTGGAACCGTAACCATGTCCACAGGCGCCCGCACGAAAAATCAAGCGAGCGCGATCGTCGTCCAGCGCTGCCTACACCAACCGGATCATCGCCACGCCGGCAACAATAACCAGGATGCCGATGATCTGGATTGGTGCGACGCGGCGTTTGTGACCCCCAAGGAGCCCAAACTGGTCGATGAGCAGGCTGGACACCATCATGCCCAGCAGCATCAGCACGACCGTCATGCCCGTGCCCACGATCGGCCCCAAAAACGCGGTGCCAAAAACAATCGTCGCACCGAGCACACCGCCGAGCCACATCCACCAGGGGTTTTTCTCGCCCGCGCCGTCGATGCCGCGCCACGGGGTCCGCGTCAGCAGGAGCAGGAGAAAGAGGACAGACGCGCCCACCGCGAACGAGACCAGCGCGGCCTGAACGGGCGAGCCCAGTACGGTGCCCAGCCTGCCGTTGACCGAGACCTGCATCGCCGCGCACGCACCCATGACTAGGCCGAACGCACGCCACAGCCACACCATCGCGCCCCGCCCTTCACCCGATTTCGCTTCACGACGATCGAACGCCCCCACCGTGGCCAGCGCCCCTACCAACACCGCCACGGCACCGAAGAAACGCACCCACGTCAGCTCAATGTGCGGGGATCCAAACAGGCCAAAGGAATCGATGAGTAGGCCCATAAAGATCTGGCCACTGAGCGGAAGAATCACCGTCTGCACGCTACCGACCCGCGGAAACAGCAAAATGTTGCCGGTCAGCACCACCACACCAAGCGCACCACCGGTAAAAATCCACCAGGGCTGACCTGCAGTCAGCGTGAAGCGTCCTGGTTTTCGTTCCGCTTATTGAACGCCCAACGGCTGGGCGTGTGATTGTTGATAGTAGGCGTCTTCCATCTCTTGTGGGGTGATGTATCCCAATGACTCGTGCAGGCGGTGGTTGTTCCACCAGTACACCCAGCGAAGGGTCGCGATCTCGACTTCCCCAACCGACGCCCACGGCCGGTGGGGATAGATCAGCTCGGTCTTGTAGAGACCGTTGACCGTTTCCGCCAACGCGTTGTCGTAGGAATCGCCGACGGTGCCAACGGACGGATCGATCCCAGCTTGAGCAAGTGCCTCACCGTAGCGGATGGACACGTACTGCGAGCCGCGATCGCTGTGGTGGACAAGTCCTTCAGCACGAAGATCACCTGCGTGATAAAGAGCGTGCTCAAAAGCCTCAAGAGGCAGCTCATCGGTGCGCATGCTCGCCCTGGTGGCAACCCCGACAATCTTGCGGGAGTACACATCGGTGATGAACGCGGTGTACGCAAACCCCGACAGGGTGCGCACGTAGGTGATGTCAGCGACCCACAGCCGGTGCGGCGCTGACGCGGTGAAGTCACGATTGACCAGATCAGGACGACAATCCGGGACATCAGCCCGAAGCGTTGTGATCGGAGTGCGGCCCCTTCTGCGGCCTTGGATGCCGGCGAGTTTCATCAACCGTGCCGTCTGATCACGACCGATGTCCCAGCCGGCGCGCTGCATGGCCTTCCACATCTTGCGTACCCCGTACACGCTGAAGTTGTCCTCGAAGACTCTCACCAATTCGGGGATAAGCAGCGCGTCTGACAAGCTCCTGGCCGACGGGGCTCGTGTTTTCGCTGCTCGGTAGCCGCGAGAGGTGATAAACCCACATTCTGTCTGCCTTAACGTGCGACAGATGGCCTCGACCCCGAAGCGATCGCGATACGTGTCGATGTATTCGATCATCTTCTGGTGGGACGGTCGAGTTCCGCTGCGAAAAAAGCTGACGCGGTCTTCAAGATCTCGTTCGCCCTGCGCAGCTCTTTGTTCTCCTGCCGCAGACGTTTCAGTTCGTCGTCAACCGACTCGCCAGTGCTCCGCTGAACGTCGGGGGACGCTTTGACAGGTTTCAACCAGTTGTTGAGCGTGTGCGCCGAGACGCCGAGCTTCTCGCCGATCTCCTCCGCCGCCGCCCACTTCGAACACCCCTCAAGCTCAACGAGCTCCTCGGCTAACCTCACCGCCTTGTCCTTGAACTCGTCACTGAACTTCCTAGGCATGATCCAATCCTCCTCTAGAAACGATCGGAACTAAACCCAGGACGCTTCAGCGAAAAGTCAGGCACCGGCCGACCAGTGGTCACCCACGACGCCACCACCAGCGCGATCGTTCCCACCAAAAAGGAAATGAACGACGCCATCAGCGGCGAACCCACCGACATGCGCAGTCGGTTATTCACCGAGGTCTGAATCGGCATCAGGGCACCGATTCCCACTCCAAATAGCATCGCAAGCATGGCGCCATAGTAGCGCTTTACCCCCGCCCCTTCCCTTTAGGTCAACATGACTGTAAGGTGACCCAGAACATAAAGTCGATCTGACCTTAAGGGGGCGAATGTGAAAATAGCTGTCTCTACAGTGATCTTTTCGCTGCGCCCCGACGACGCCGGCACACCCTCACTGTGGGCACCGTTTGTCTTGCGCACCCGCGCTCCCCACCTCGGCCAGTGGGCACTTCCCGGCGGCTGGCTCCCCGCAGATGAGGAACTCGAAGCCGCTGCAGCCCGCACCCTCGGCGAAACCACCGGTCTTCGCCCCAGCTACCTCGAGCAGCTCTACACCTTCGGTGGCGTCGACCGCTCCCCCACCGGCCGCGTCGTCTCCGTGGTCTATTGGGCGCTCGTGCGTGGAAGCGAGGTCGAACGCGCCGAACCGGAAGAAAACGTCCAGTGGTTTCCCGCCGATCACCTGCCCGGCCTCGCCTTCGACCACAACGCCATCGTCGATTACGCGCTTGAGCGCCTGCGCACGAAGATGGGCTACGCCGATATCGCGCACCGCTTCCTCGGCGACACCTTCACCATCACGCAGCTGCGCGGCGTCCACGAGGCAGTGCTCGGCCACAAGCTCGATGCCGCCAACTTTCGAAGATCCGTGGCCACCTCTCCGGATCTCATTGACACCGGCGAAGTCATAAGCGGCACCCCGCACAGACCACCCAAGCTGTATCGCTTCGCCACCCCACCAACGAAAGACTAAATCATGACCATCACCGATGCCTCCGTCGACCACTTACTCCAGCAAGGTAGCGCCTCGTGTTCCACGGAGCTCAAGGACGGGCCTTGGCTTCTCGACGACCCGAGCGCCCCACAAAGCTACGGCCCCGGAGCGTCTCTCTCGGATCCTTTGCCGCTGAGCACGCCGCGTCAACAGGTGCTGCCGGAGCAGTACCAGCACGCGAGCGAGGAAGAACTCCACGATCGCATCCGCGCCGCAAAGGAAACCCTCGGCGAGAAGGTAGTCATCCTCGGCCACTTCTACCAGCGCGACGAGGTAATTCAGCACGCGGATTTCGTCGGCGACTCTTTCCAGCTGGCCCGCGCGGCGAAGTCCAAGCCTGAGGCCGAAGCCATCGTGTTCTGCGGCGTGCACTTTATGGCTGAGACCGCTGACCTGCTCTCCACCGACGAGCAGTCCGTTATCCTGCCGAACCTCGCAGCCGGCTGCTCCATGGCAGACATGGCGGATCTGGAATCAGTGGAAGAGTGCTGGGAGCAGCTCGAAGAAATATACGGTACTGAAACCGACGCGCAGGGTCGCGTGCCGGTGATTCCGGTGACGTACATGAATTCGTCTGCTGCGTTGAAGGGCTTCGTCGGCAAGCATGGCGGTATTGTGTGCACTTCGTCGAACGCTGCTGCCGTGTTGGAGTGGGCTTTTGAGCGCGGGCAGCGCGTGCTGTTTTTCCCGGATCAGCATCTGGGGCGCAACACGGCGAAGGCGATGGGCATTTCGCTGGATGAGATGCCGATGTGGAATCCTCGCAAGCCGCTCGGCGGCAACACGGTCGAGGAGTTGCAAAACGGCAAGGTGCTGCTCTGGCATGGTTTTTGCTCGGTGCACAAGCGTTTTAGCGTGGCGCAGATTAAAAAGGCGCGCGCCGAGCACCCCGATGTGCACGTGATTGTGCACCCCGAGTGCCCGATGCCTGTCGTCGATGCCGCGGATTCGGCCGGCTCCACCGACTTCATTGTCAAGGCGATCCAGGCAGCTCCGGCGGGCTCGACGTTTGCCATCGGCACCGAGATCAACCTGGTGCAGCGCCTTGCCGCGCAGTACCCAGAGCACACGATTTTTTGCCTTGACCCGGTGATTTGCCCCTGCTCTACGATGTATCGCATCCACCCCGGCTACCTCGCCTGGGTGCTCGAAGAGCTGGTCGAGGGCCGCGTGGTCAACCAGATTACTGTCGACGATTCCGTCGCCGCCCCCGCCACTGTTGCCCTCGAGCGGATGCTGTCCGTCGCTCCAAGCTCGCAAGCTCAGAAGTAAGGAAAACATGATCGATCACCGCACCATCGAACGAATCGTCGGCTCAGCTCTCGACGAGGACGCGCCCTGGGGAGACTTAACCTCCGAGGCCCTCGTGCCCGCCGATGCCCAGGCGCGCGCCGAACTCACCGCCCGCGAGCCCGGCACTTTCAGCGGCGTGCAGCTGCTGACCACCACCTTCGCGCTCGTCGACCCTACAGTCGCCGTGGAGCTGCACATCACAGACGGCGAGACCTTCGACAAAGGACAGTCGCTGGCCACCATTGAAGGCTCCGCGCGCTCCATCCTGCGTGCCGAGCGCATCGCGCTGAATTTCGTGCAGCGCATGTCCGGCATCGCCACCCAGACCGCCCGCTACGTCGCAGCCGCGCATGGCACCCGCATCGCCGATACCCGCAAAACCACCCCTGGCCTGCGCTTACTCGAGCGCCAGGCGGTGCGCGACGGCGGCGGCCACAACCACCGCTCCTCGCTATCGGATGCCATCTTGGTCAAGGACAACCACCTCGCCGCCGTCGGTTCCGACATCACCGAAGCGCTCAAAGCAATGCGAGCAAAAGTGCCCCACACCACCCACATCGAAGTCGAGGTCGACCGCATCGACCAGATCGAACCGGTTCTCGCCGCAGGTGTGGACACCATCATGCTGGACAATTTCAGCATCGATGAGCTGCGCGAAGGCGTCGCGCTGGTCAATGGCCGCGCGCTCATCGACGCCAGCGGCGGCATCACCCTCGAGCGCATCCCGGAGATCGCGGCCACCGGCGTGGACCTGATTTCGGTCGGCGCGCTGACGCATTCGGTCCGCGCGCTCGACCTTGGGCTGGATTTCCACTAGATGATTTATTTGGACAATGCGGCGACGACGGCGCCTCGTCGTGAAGCGATCGAAGCGATGTGGCCGTACCTGACCAGCGACTTCGGCAACCCATCCTCGCAACACCGCGTCGGGCACGCGGCCGCCGAAGGCCTCAAGGCCGCGCGGAAGTCGGTCGCGGAATCGCTGGGCGCGCGTGCCTCGGAGATCATTTTCACCTCAGGCGGCACCGAAGCCGACAACCTGGCCATCAAGGGCATCGCCTTGGCAAATCCGCGCGGCAAACACATCGTGACCACGCGCCTCGAGCACGCCGCGGTCCTAGAATCAGTGGATTACCTGGTGCGATTCCACGGCTTCGAGGTCTCCTTCGCCGAGCCCGACGAGTTCGGCCGCATCACTCCCGCCGCCCTGCAAGCGGTTTTGCGCGAGGATACAACGCTGGTCAGCATCCATTTCGCGAACAACGAGATCGGCACGATCCAGCCGATCCGCGAGCTCGTCTCCGGAGTGCCCTTTCACACCGACGCCGTCCAGGCCGCGGGTTTGAACTTGAACGTCCGCGAGCTTGGCGTCGACGCGCTTTCCCTCTCCGGCCACAAACTCGGCGCGCCGAAGGGCACCGGCGTTCTGTGGGTGCGTGGCTCGGTCGCGCTCGAGCCGGTCCTGCACGGCGGTGGCCAGGAGCGGGGGCTGCGCAGCGGCACGGAAAATGTCGCCGGGGCCGTCGCGCTCGCCACGGCGCTGCGTCTTTCGCTTCACGACGATCACCTGCGCACAACTGGGCTTCGCGACAACTTCATCCGCACTGTATTAACTAGTGTTCCCGGCGCGCGCCTGACCGGGCATCCGACCGAGCGCGTACCCGGTTCGGCATCCTTCGTGTTCGAGGGCGTCGGCGGCGAGGCCGTGTTGCTCGAGCTGGAGGAACGCGGGATCATGTGCTCCTCGGGATCTGCCTGCGACGCCGATTCCGAGGATGCCTCGCCAGTACTTTTGGCCATTGGCATTCCAGAAGACTTGGCGCGCACGGCGGTGCGGTTCACTTTCTCTCCGACAACGACTGAGGAGGATGCGGAGACGGCGGCGCGGGCGGTTGTCGATGCGGTGGCCGCGGTGCGGGGGTTAGGCTAAAACCTCCCGCAACTCCGCCAACACCGCCCGCAGCTTTTCGCGCGAATGTGCGCCCAGCCCGATGACTATCCCGGCGCGCTCCGACCCACTCCAATAGTTGCTCAGGCCCTCGACCTCCAGCCCGCGGGCGTGGCAGGCGGCGATGGTTTCAGCCTCGTTGCCATCCAATTCGATCACGGCGTGCAGCCCGCCGTCCATGGCGATTCCGTCCGGGAAATATTCGGCAAAAATGGCTCTGCGCTGGGTGTATTCACGGCGCATCCGGGCGGTATGTTTGCGCACTCCGTCGGCTTCCAGGAAGTTGGCCACGGCGTCCTGGACGATTCCGGAAACGGGGAGGGCGTGGGCGAGCACGTCGTCGCGAAGCGAATCTGGCACCACGAGATAGCCGAGGCCGAGCGCCGGCGTGAGTGTTTTCGCAAACGAGCCAAGCAGTGCGACGGAGACGTTTGCGCCGAGGGCCGCAAGCGCGGGGTGGGTGCGGCGCAGCTCGGAATCGTAGTCATCTTCGGCGATGATCGCGCCGGAATTGCGCGCCCATTCGATCAGTTGCAGGCGCCGGGCCGCCGACATCTGCCTGCCCGTCGGATACTGATGATTCGGCATCACCAGCACCACCTTCGGCCGCACCTGCTCGAGCGTGGCAATGTCGATGCCCTCCTCGTCGACCGGCACTTTGATCACCTCGCGGCCGAGGCTGCGCGGAATCTCGTGCAGCGTGGGAAATCCGGGATCCTCCACGGCGACGGGGCCGTCGGTGGCCAGCATGATCAGTCGCAGGCCGTCGCGGGCACCGAGCGTGACGACGATCTGCTCTGGAGACACCGATACCGCACGCGTGAGACGCAGGTGTTCAGCCAATAACTCGCGCAACCTTTGGCTGCCGGGGACCGGATGCGCCTGCGGCGATGCTGCGGCAATGCGCCAGGCACTGCGCCACTCGCGGCTGGTCAGGGCGGCGGTTTCGGGAACGCCGGGGCGAAGATCACCCTTGGGCTTGGGTTTCTTCTTTGGGGCTGAGAGGGCGCGGCGTTCTTGGCGCAGTGGCTCGGGAAGCGCCGGGTTGACCGTGGTGCCCGCGGGCGAGGTGATCAGGTAGCCCTCGCCGGTGAGCTGTTCGTAGGCCGCGACCACGCTTCCGCGCGAGACCCCGTGTTGCTGGGCATAGAGCCTAGTCGAGGGCAGCGGGTCGCCGGGGCGCAGCGTACCTTCGGTAATTCGCTCGCGGATACGCTCGACGATATCGGCGGGGATACTCACGGTGCGCGCTCCTGTGGTCCAAATTTGTAGGCATTGTGTGGCCTTAACTTTAGACCGCTTCGCCCGTCAAGATGGAAACTATGCCGAAAACGACATTAAATAAGACTGATCTGACCAACTCGCTCAAGGGCGGAGTGATCATGGACGTGGTCACTCCCGAGCAGGCCCGCATCGCCGAAGATGCCGGTGCCGTGGCCGTCATGGCGCTTGAGCGCGTGCCCGCCGACATCCGCGCCGAGGGTGGCGTGGCGCGAGCCTCGGATCCCGACATGATCGAGGGCATCATCGCCGAGGTCTCCATCCCCGTCATGGCGAAGGCGCGCATCGGCCACTTCGTCGAAGCACAGGTTCTGGAGGCACTCGGCGTTGACTACGTCGACGAGTCCGAGGTGCTCTCCCCCGCCGACTACGTCAACCACATTGATAAGCGCGGGTTCAACACCCCGTTCGTGTGCGGTGCGACCAACCTCGGCGAAGCTTTACGACGAATCAACGAAGGCGCCGCCATGATCCGCTCCAAAGGCGAAGCGGGAACCGGGGATGTCTCCGAAGCCACAAAGCATATTCGCCAGATCCGTTCCGAGATTGCGGCGCTGTCGTCGTTAAGCGAAGACGAGCTCTACGTCGCCGCGAAGGACCTCGCTGCACCCTACGACCTGGTCAAGCAGGTCGCGGCCGAGGGCAAGCTGCCGGTCGCGCTGTTCGTGGCTGGCGGTGTGTCGACCCCGGCCGATGCCGCGATGATGATGCAGCTCGGCGCCGACGGCGTGTTTGTCGGCTCCGGCATTTTCAAGTCCGGCAATCCGGAGAAGCGCGCGGCGGCGGTGGTCAAGGCTGTGGCTAACTACAACGACGCTTCCGTGATTGCGAATGTGTCGCGCGGGCTCGGCGAGGCGATGGTGGGCATCAATGTTACTGATCTGCCGGCGCCGCACCGGTTGGCGGAGCGTGGGTGGTAGCTGCATCCGAAGACCCTTGAGAAAGCTCATCGCTTGGGTCTAAAATGGATGTACTGTATGCCTGTTGGCGTAGTTTTGGCGCATCTGGTCGCGAGGTCAAGTACCTCGCAGACATCAAAAGTTCCTAGTGTCGCATTCGATACTTGATTACCAATTGCACTCCCCTCATTGATCCAGAGAACTCGCAATGTCTTCCACCCTAACCGCCGGTATTTTCGAACACACCATCGATTCTCGCGCGCCAGGCCACTTCGTCGGAGCCCACAATGAGATCTGCAGTTCATGAAGCAGGAGGACTACCACCATGTTTCACATCGACCGGACCACCATTATTAACAGACCCGCAACCGAAGTTTTTGCCTTCGTCGCCGACCTGACCAATAGTCCGCTATGGGAGGAAGGTGTCGTAAGCGCGACTCGGGTCGGCGATCGTCCTCTCGGTGTCGGGACCGTGCACAAGTTCACACGCAATTTCGCGGGCCGTACCATACACTCGCAGTCGACCTTCGTCGAATACGAGGAGGGTAAGCACGTACGATTTGTTCTCGACAATCGCCCAATTAGCGGCTGGGCCTCCTATACCGTTAACGAAAAATCTCCTGGTGTCACTGAGCTCCGCGCAATTCTGGAAATGCGATTTTCGGGGCCAATGCGCATCCTTGAACCGGTAATGGAGCGACAGATCAGACGCTCGTTCGACCGCGAGTTCACAACCCTCAAGGAGCTGCTGGCATCGAATAACCGATAAACGGCCTCTGCAGCGCGCCCAGAAGTAGGATAGTGAGAAGCGCAAAACTGAGTTGCCCGCCTCACTACGAACGGTATCCATGAATCAGATCTACTTCGACGAACCGCAGACCCCTACGTGGGCCGATGTATTTCCGTGGATGGGTCCGCTCCCCTGGCGCAACGATCCGGCATCGGACACCAACTCCGAAGCGCTCGGCAGCATCGTGTCGTCCGCGGTCCGCAGCCACCGCACGCGCACCATTGCGGAGCTCTTTTCTTCGCTTCACGACGAGGTGCAGCTCCAGCGCCTGGACCTATCGGAGAAGGCCGAGCGCAATCTGCGCGCCCACGATATCTACACCGGCCGCGAGATCAAACCTTTAACTATTAGCGAGATCTCGGATTGGCGCGGATTTGGAGAAGGCGCTTTAACCAAGTTCCTCACGCAAATAGCAACGGCAACGGTCCGACATGCCCTCGAAGGCGACAGAGTCTGGAATCCGGGCGACGCGGTTCCGGAACCTGTTGCCCAGCACCGCCCTGCGGAGGAGATAGCGCAAGCCCTCGAAGACCTCGCAAAGTGGTTCATCGCAATTGGTGCACCCGATGTTCCCATGCTGTCGACCGAGGGCCAGTCGATGGGTACGGAGCGCACCACCGATATCCACGACGATTTTCTGTCGCTGACGGCACTTGACGTGCTCACCCCGGAGAAGCAACAGTCGCCCATCGCGTCTGTGTTCAGCGGAATCATCGAGGGGCTCGAAGAACGCCAGCTGCAGATCTTGGACCAGCGAGTTTTCTCGCGGGAGCCTCGAACCCTCGACGACATTGGCCAAGATTTTGACCTGACTCGCGAACGAGTCCGCCAGCTGGAAAAACAGGCAAAGGAACACATCGGTCAGGCCCTCGACGAGAGCGAAATCATGCAGGAACTTCTGGCCTTGATCGCTAGAAAGGTGCAGGAAATTCGGCCCCTTGAAGATCTCCTCCTTAGCTATCCAGCGCTGCGGGAGAATATTCACGGAACCGACAAGCCCTTGTGGTTTGTTCTGAGCCAGTTGGACCGCGACTATACCCGGTTCGATTACGTCATCGAGGATGGGTGGATCCTTCCCCGCGGGAAGAAAATTTCCATCGAACGCACCAAAGAAGCACTGCAGGCAGAAGCTAACGAATATGGCGTGCTGCCGATCGACCAGGTGGATATCGTCGCTACGCAAAATGTCAATGCCGACGAGGCGAATTTGTCCTGGCTAAAGTACTGCAAACTCATGGTTGACGATACCTATGTATATCTCAAAGCCGGGAAACACGGCGACCGGGTTGCCGCCATCCTCTCCATTAGCGGCACTCCCCTTGCCACCGAAGCGATCGAATCCAAGCTGCCAAATAAAGGAAATTTCCGCTCGGTACTCAACGCGATACAGGCCGACGAGCGGATCACCCGCGTCGACCGAGACGTGTATGCCCTCGCTGAATGGGGCATGCCCGCGTACGTTGGCATCAAGACCTCGATCCAGAACTACCTCGAGGACCACGACGGCGAAGCGCCTATCGGAGAAATGGTCAAAGACCTCACCTCAAAGTTCGATATTTCTCCTTCCAGCGTCCGCTCTTATGCCGCCGCCCTGCCTTTCAAAGTCGACGACGGTATCGTCTCTTTTGCCGAACCCGGCACACGCAGCAAGAAGCGCCCACAGGACACGGCCCGGCTATTCCGCACCGAACACGGTTGGAAATACCGCATCACGGTCAACGCCGATCACCTGCGAGGCAGCGGATTCGGGGTCCCGATGTCGTTCGCAACCATGCTGGATATGCAGTTTGGTGATCGTCGTGAATTTGCTCATCCCCTAGGGCACCAAACCGTTTCCTGGAACTCCAACATCGTCGCCACTGGCTCGATCCGACGCATTCTGCAGGACCAGAACATCCCTGAGGGCGCCGAAATCTTCCTCTACTTCGGCGACGACAACACCTTCGAAATCATCGAGGCGCAGAAACAGCCCCAAAACTTCCTGGCCGAACCGATGCAGGAGGTCGCGCGCCTTATCGACGCCCGCGAGGCCGAATCCTTCGACGATATCTACGCCACCCTTTGCCGTGCTGTCGGTGCCGCTCCGACGATCATGCCATTTCCGCTGGCCTCGCTCTTGCGCGCCAAGGGCGACACCGACATAGCAAAAGCGCTTGGCATCGCCGTTGACAACGCCAAGCGCTCACCGCGCTAAATGTTCGTCGTTGCTACGAAGGAGGTTAGCTCCGAAGGCCTGTTCGTGGGCTAGAGAATTTTAGAGTCGGGTAATACGGAAAGGCTCGCGGCTGCGGTGCTCAAGGCGGTGGAGACTACGACGATCCTGCCGTGAACGGGGAAGTGTCGCGCAGGCCCGGCGAGGCTATGTTGGGCATCAGCGTTACTGATCTGCTGGCGCCGCACCGGTTGGCGGAGCGTGGGTGGTAGAGCGGGCTACTCGCCGGCGGCTCGGCGCAGCCGTGAAGCAATCACTTCCACTGACGGATGATTTTCGGCGATGTCGAGTATCAACTCATACCAAGCGTCATCGTTAATAGCATCGTCGTTGATTCCATGAATCCGCAACATCAGTGCACCGAGCAGGACTCCCAGCCGCTTGTTACCATCGATCAGCGGGTGGTTGGATTCAACGCTTGAAATAAGCGCCGCAGTTTTTTGCCAGACATCTACGTAAAGGTCCTGCCCCGCGAATTGGGCCCAAGGACGTTCTAAAGCAGCTGAGAGCAGACCCCAGTCACGTGAATAAAAGCCGTTGCTCTCTAACCAAGGTCGGATTGTTTCAAGCTGAAAAAGCTCCTTCGGGTCGCTCACGCGTCACTCAATCGGTCCATAAGGTTCTTGCGCTTTTCGAAGATGTCGTCAAGTTCCCGCCCGACAGTCCGGCGCGCGTCTATGAGCTTCCACTGTTCACGAATCAGTCCTGTAATAACTTGCTGTTTCGAGCGACCAGTTGTTTCCGCCAAATCGGCCAATTGGCGCGCCTCTTCGTCTGTTAAACGGACATTAATGCTCATGTCTTGACGGTACCATTTTGGCACCATACAGAACTAGCCACATTACTGGGCAGAATCTATTTTTCCGAGCTAGAAATTTTTGAACTTCCTGTTCGCGTTATGAAATTAACTCTAATGGCACACTGACCAATACAGGCAAAATCGTTTTCTTCCTCAATCTCGAGCACCCCGATTCAAACAGGCGTTCTTAAATCCGTAATCGATGCCAGGTTTATTTCCAAGAAGAGTTCCTAGCTACCCAGACGTTCCTTCGTCACAATTGGAGTTTTTCCTTTTCAACTGCAGAATCGTGTAGTTTGAAACTTCAGTCAAAATTTGGTTCGATCCCTTCCCTAAGCATGAAGCTCCACTTAATCTGCTCAGTACGTTTCTTGAGGACTCAGAATCTCACCTCGAAACCGCTGTTTTCCTAGCCGGAGTTCTTGCTGAAAGATTTCACAAAACAGAGTTTAGAACGGTTTCAGATGAAGCTAGAAAAATGGCCGATCGGATTAATCCAAATGATCGTGGGAAAACTACTTTCTTTAAGCGCCTACTAGATCTGTACTTCAGAACCTCATCTGAAGTAAGAGCGCTACTAATTCCAAACTTAGACATCTGGAGCACAACCCAAGTAAATGCGCGAAACTCCGTAGCCCACGACGCGCACCTGAATGAAAACCAATATGTCAAGGCTCATGCAGCCGGTTTAACCACAATCGCTTTAGTGAGCATTCACTATCTTCAAATAATCGGCCTTAACCAGGACCAAATAGTTGATGCTATCGGTAAAGCCAAGTCCTTCCGCTCTTCAACCTATCTGGCTCAGGAACATCTCACTTAATCAATATTAGTTCCCGGACTCGGAAAAATTTATGAAAAAGCGCTTGGCATCGCCGTTGACAACGCCAAGCGCTCACCGCGCTAAATCCAATTAATCCACAAACCCATGCCGCGCGCGCTCGGTGCGCCCGTGCGTCAACGCGTAGTACACACCGGCAAGTACAACCACGCCCGCAAGCGCCCAGTACATGGTGCCAAAGCTTATCGACGACAAAACGGCGCCCAACACAATCGGCCCGATACCGAAACCAACGTCAACCAACAGGAAGAGCGTGGACAGCGCCGAACCGAAGGAGTGACGATCGGCAACACCCACGGCAACCGACTGAGCCGCAGGCATCAGCGCGCCGTAACCGACACCGCTGAAAGCACCGGCGACGATGACGTGCCAGTTTTGCGTTGCCACGGCCAGGATGACCAACGAGATCACGAAGAACAACAGACCGGAGAAAATGACCGCATTGTCTCCCTTCTGGTCCTGCAGTTTACCCAGGTAGGCACGCGAGAGGAACATGGTCACGGCGTAGGCGATGAAGAAGAAGGCCGCACCGGTAACCAGGTTGCGCTCCTCGGCGTAAGCATTCACGTAGGTCATGATGCCGGAGTAGGCAAAGGCGACGATCAGCATGAAGGTCGCAATCGGTAGTACCTTCGGGTTGATGATCGAACGCAGGCTGAACTTCACCGCACCGCCGGAAGTAGTCGGCGAAGAAGTCCGCGCGTACAGCACGATGGCAGCCAGCAGGCCGACCAACGAAACGCCGAGCGTGACATAAAACAGCATGTCGTAGCTGAACCGATTCACAATCATCAGCGAAAGCGCAGGTCCAAAAGCCGCCGCAAGAGTGGTACCGAGTGAGAAGTAGCCGGTGCCCTCAGAGCGTCGTTGAGCGGGAATCAACGCCTGCACCATCGCCATGATTGCCGTAGTTGCAAACGAGTACGCGGCACCGTGCAGGAATCTCACGACAAGCAAAGCTGCCAAAGAATTCGCCGGAATATAAAACGAAACGATGATGGTGGTCACAAGCACCGCCATCAAAGTCACACGGCGGCTACCCACGCGGTCAACCACGTAACCCGTAAACAAGCGAGCCACGGTCGCACCGATAACGAAGGAACTGGCAGCCAGGCCACCCATCGTGTTCGACGCGTTGAATTGGGAGACGGCATACAGCGCCATCGTGGTGATCAGCGAATAGAACACCAGGAATTGGAGGAAGTTCGCTACCCATCCCATCACAAAGGTGGGCGTGATAATTTTCGGTTCACTTCCGCTTTGTTCGGTCTTCTCTTCGACCACGTGGGCTCCTTCGTCGTAAAGCAATTGCACTATGCAATTCGCACGAATTCTCAATCTACCAGATGAATTGCATCATGCAACTCGCCTGGTAAGGTGAAGATGTTCCCGATTCAGGAGTTTGATCAGTGGCAGAAGAGCCTTCCATCTACGACCAGCTCGCCTACGAGTTCGTCCTCATGTCGCGCTATAGCGTGCAAAATCTGCCCGCATTCGGTCGCGATAGCGCGTTGGATCGCAGCGCGCTGATCCTGCTTGCGCGGCTTGAGGCGTCGGGCCCGATGAGTGTTGCCGAGCTCGCGGACGCGTTCGAGCTAAACACGTCGACGGTGCATCGTCAGGTCAAGGCGGCCGAGGCGAACGGTCTCATCGAGCTTATCGACGACCCCTCCGGCGCCCCCGCCAAACTGCACCGCCCCACCGAAAAAGGTCTGCGGCAGCTGCACCAGGAATTGGACGAGCGATCTGCAGGGTACGCCGAATCTACCAAGGACTGGACTCCCGAGGAAGTGGAAACGTTTACGCGCCTGTTCCGGAGGTTCAACGAGGGCGCGGAGGCTCGGCGTGGGCGGCCGTGGCCAAGGAAGGGTTAGAAGAAGTAGACCGCGGCATTGTTGCCACCACGGCACACGATCGCCTCCTTCGTCTCGCTTGCGCAGTTCATCGCATACGTCTGGCCAGTGACGGGGCTTGTGGCCATAAAGGTTTGTGGCAGGCGCGTGCGGAGATAGGAATTGTTAGCATTCATCTCTTCGACCAACTTGTCTCTTAGCGCATATCCGAATTCGCACGAAGTATTCTCATTGACCCCAAAGATGTCCACAAAATAACCATCGCCAATGTTGCATATTGTTACTACCTCGTTTTTAACCATCACCTGATCACCTGGAACAGCATCCAGCAAATTGGTCACAGGAGTTCGCGGCTCGCTCGGAGACGTTTCCACGGTAGTTTCAGGAGGTGCCTGGGTTGGTGGTGCTTGGGTCGGTACCTGGCTTTGGCTCGGTGTCGCCGGCACCGAGGGGCTCACACTCGTCGTCACGCGTGTCGACGACGCAGGTGGATCCGTAGCTCCACCGGAACCATAAGCCGAGCAGCCACTCAGGACGAGGAGTGCCGCGGAGCCCAGAACCAACACCATCGATTGTGCAGTGCGCATTTTTATCGCCTCAAATCTAGTAAAAGTACACGACGGCATTGTTGCCGCCGGTGCAAGTGATGAGCTCATAGTTTTGCTTGGCGCAAGTCATGTCATAGGTCTGGCCGGTGACGGGGCTGGGCCCGACCCCCGGGAAGTGGACACGGAGGATTTAATCAGGAAGCAGATTTCAGGATAGCAGGACCGCGCTCCTCAAACACCGCAGGCGCGAGATATTTACACCAGGAATGTCGGCGCACCGTGTTGTAACGGATACACCAGCGGAACACGTCCCGGCGGCAGCGCAATTGATTCTCAAAGGTCTTGGAATCCTTGAGGACTTCCCGCTTCAGCGCAGCGTTGAAAGACTCCGCTAACGCGTTGTCCGCACTGGTGCCGATTGATCCCATTGACTGCCTAATTCCAAGCTCTTTGCAGGTGTCCTGGAATGCGTGAGAGGTGTAAACGCTGCCGTGATCCGAGTGGAAAATCGCACCTTTAAGGCTTCCACGCTGGCCCTTAGCCATCAGCAAAGCATCCTGCACCAGGGACGTGCGCATATGATCCGCGATCGCGAAACCAACAAGTCGGCGAGAATAGCAATCAATGACCGTGGCCAGATATATATTCGACCCATCCGCAATCGGCAGGTAGGTGATGTCCCCGACGTAGAGCTGGTTTGGTTTATCGGCAGTGAATTTCCGGCCGACAAGGTCAGGAAACACGGGTTTCTTCTGATCTGAGACGGTCGTGGTGACCTTGCGTTTCTTTGTATATCCGAACAGCTTGAGTTCGCGCATGACTCGGGCAACCCGCTTGTGGTTCACGGGGCCATGACCGGCCTGGTCTTTGAGTTCAGCCGTGATCCGTTTCGCCCCATAGCAACCGCGTTCGGCAGCGAATACAGTCTTGACGCGGGCGCCGAGGATCGCGTCGGACATGAGGCGTTTCCTGCGGGCTGAACTGCTGTTTTTCCATTTATAGAACGAAGATCTGTTGAGTTTTAACACCTCGCACAACCGCTTAACCGAATGGTTCTTCTGGGCGTCATCAACGAACCGGAAGCGGATCACCAGTTCGTCTCTTCCGCGAAATATTTAGCGGCTTTCCGCAGGATGTCACGTTCTTCCCGGAGCCGGGCGTTTTCTCGTTCGAGTTGTCGAATCCGCTCGGCCTCCGTCACCGAGGCCGGGGAAGCTGAATCCTTAGAGCTGATCTTGGTGCGGGCACCGGTGCCGTATTTTTTCAGCCAGTTATGCAGGGTGGCACGGTTGATCCCAAGATCAGTGGCGATGGTCTGGAGCGAGGTGCCCGGGGAGTTCTCGTAGAGCGCGACGGCATCGCGTCTGAACTCTTCGGTGTAGGTCTTGCTTGGCATGGTGTGGAGATTACCTTTCAGTCCCAGATTGTTGGGATGTTAGGTGTCTACCAAACGGGGGTCAGGTCCGCTTGTTGCTTGGAAGGATTTAGGCAAATGATCGCGGATATTGTCTTCGGTGGCATTGAGAGTCCCGACCATGCCGTCACTGACCGCATAGGCAAACTCGCAGCTAGTGTTCCCGTTGACCGCGATGACGTTCATTCTCCAGCCATCGCCGTTGACGCAGACGGTTGCTTGGTCGTTCCCAATTTGCACCTGGGCACCGGGGTAAACCTCCATTCCCCGAGGCAGAGAACTTTGGTCGGTGTTTTGTGGCGTGGTTGCCGGTTGCACGGTAGCAGGCACCGAAGGGCTCACACTCGTCGCTACGCGTGTCGACGACGGCGAAGGCTCCGAGCCACCTCCGGATCCAGAAGAAGAGCAGGCACCTAGGGCGAGGACCGCCGCGGAGCCGAAAACAAACAGCAATGATCGAGCAGTACGCATCGTACTTCTCCTTGAACGCGATATTTAATGGGATCAAGAATTTTTGCTGATAGTACTTTATTAATACGCATTTAAGGCGTGGTTATTACACGTACCGAAAACGGGAATCCCACCACACCGTTTCCTCGAGCAAACTAGGCTGTGACGCAAGGCACTTGCCCGCGTATCGCAACGGAAACGAGGCTCCCGATGACCGATCAAAGCACAGCATCCCTCCCCCATCAGCTTGCAGATGAACTCGGGTCCTCCGAAGCAGTGAGCACGCAGCTGATCAAACGAGCTGCCTACGCCTCGGACGCCTCGCACTTCTTCCATGTGCCCGAAGTGGTGGTCACCGCCCGCAGCGCGGAAGATGTCGCAGCTGTTTTCCGCGCTGCCAAAAGTGCAAATAGGCCAGTCACGCTGCGTTCCGGCGGCACTTCCTTGTCCGGCCAAGCCTCCGGCGAGGGCATCTTGGTGGATACCCGCAAGCACTTCCGTGGCATCGAAGTCCTTGAAAATGGCAAGCGTGTGAAGGTGCAGCCCGGCGCGACGGTACGCCATGTCAACGCACGCCTTGGCCTCTACGGCTACAAGATTGGCCCGGACCCAGCCTCGGAAATCGGGGCGACCATCGGTGGGGTGATCGCCAACAATTCCTCCGGCATGTTCTGTGGCACCGCGCTCAATGCCTACCAAACCATCGAGTCGATGACGTTCGTGCTCCCCTCCGGCACGGTAATTAATACAGCCGACGCGGGTGCCGACGAGAAACTGCGCACCCTGGAACCACACCTCGTCGAAAAGCTAGAAGAACTGCGCGAGCGCGTGCGCGGAAATTCTGATTCGATGGCGCGCATTGAGAAGTTGTACAGCCTCAAGAACACCATGGGATACGGCATGAACGCGTTCGTGGATCACGACAGTCCGCTGAAAATCCTGGAGCATTTGATCATCGGCTCGGAGGGCACGCTCGCGTTCGTCGCCGAAGCGATCTTCCGCACGATCCCCGTCGCGCCACTCGTGACCACTACGCTCGCGGTGTTCAATTCGCTTGACAGCGCAACGCGCGCCCTCCCCGCACTCGTCGAATCGGGCGCGGCGACACTGGAGCTAATGGACTCGGCATCCATCAAACGCGGGCAAACCTTCGCCGGGGCACCAGAGGCGATCTCGGGATTCGAGGTAAATGACGAGGCCGCGCTGCTGATTGAATATCACACCGATGAGCAGGAGAAACTCGCTCATTTGGAGGAGGTCGGCGAGCAAATTCTGCGCGAACAATCGCTGATGAAGCCTGCCACGTTTTCCACCGACAAGGACAGTGCGGCGCAGGCGTGGAGTTTCCGCAAGGGTCTTTACGCGCAGGTCGCGGGCGCGCGCCCGAAAGGAACCTCGGCGCTGCTCGAGGATGTGGCTGTGCCGGTGCCGAAGCTCGCCGAGGCCTGCGCCGACCTGCAGGAACTTTTCACCTCGCACGATTTCCACGACGGCGTGATCTTTGGCCACGCCAAAGACGGCAACATCCACTTCATGCTTTCCGACCGCTTCGACAACGACCATTCGCTGCGCCGCTTCGAGGATTTCCACGAGGGCATGGTTGATTTGGTCCTCGGCGCGGGCGGCAACCTCAAGGCGGAGCATGGCACGGGGCGGGCGATGGCGCCGTTCGTCGAGAAGCAATTCGGCTCCGAGCTCTACGAGGTGATGTGGGAGCTCAAGCGCGCCGCCGACCCGACGTTCACCATGAATCCCGGCGTGATTCTGTCGGAGGATAAGCAGTCACACCTCAAAGACATCAAGCTGCTGCCCGAGGTGGAGTCGGAAATTGAAAAGTGCGTGGAATGCGGTTTCTGTGAGTCGGCGTGCCCCTCGCGGGACCTGACGTTGACGCCGCGGCAGCGCATCGTCGTCAGGCGAGCTCGTGCTCGGGCGCTGGAAACCGGCGACACGCAGGCCGTCAAGGAGCTGGATCGCGACTACGAATATTGGGGCGTGCAGACCTGCGCCGCCGATTCGATGTGCGCGGTTGCGTGCCCGGTGCAAATTGATACCGGGGAGTTTGTGAAGAATTTGCGCGCGGACTCGGCTTCGCAGATGCAGCAGCGCGCGTGGGATGAGGCGGCGAAGAATTGGGCGCCGATAAACCGTGCTGCTTCCCGTACGTTGTCGAGTGCGTACATAATGCCCGAGTCGCTGGTGCGCAAGGTGACTGATGTTGCGCGTTCGCTGGTGGGTACCGAGACGGTTCCGCAGTATCAGTCGGAGCTGCCGAAGGGTGGCCGGAAGCGTTCGCGGTTCGGGCAGGTGGTGGGTAGTCGCTTCGCGGCACCCGTCGGCGTGTACGTTCCTGCCTGCGTGAACTCGATGTTCGACTCGGAAGTCTCGGACGCGTTCGTCGCGTTGTTGGAGCGCGCCGGCGTGGCGATGATCGTTCCCGACAACATCGACGAGTTGTGCTGCGGGACTCCGTGGTCGTCGAAAGGCATGTTCCGTGGCTTATCCACCATGCAATTTAAGGTCATCTCGACCCTGACCGAAGCCACCGACGGCGCACGGCTGCCCGTAATCACCGATGCCTCCTCATGCACCCAAGGCTTCGTGCACACGCTCGAATCCGGGGGCATCGAAGTCATCGACGTCATCGCATTCACCGCCGATTCGCTCCTGCCTCAGTTGTCGGCGTCGCCCGTGGGCACGGTCACCGTGCATCCGACCTGCTCAGCAGAGCATTTATCGCTTCACGACGACACGCTCACCCTCGCCCGCTTCGTTTCCCCCGAGGTCCACGTCCCCGAGAACTGGGGCTGCTGCGGCTACGCCGGCGACCGCGGAATGCTGCGCCCGGAGCTGACCGAATCGGCCACGCGGTTGGAGGCTTCGCGCGTTGGGGATTTTGAAACCGACTACTACGTATCCACCAACCGCACCTGCGAGTTAGGCATGACGCGGGCAACGGGGCACGAGTACAAGCACGTGCTGGAGCTGGTGGAGTTGGCGACGCGCTAGCTGGGTCCGCGGAATCGACCAAGCGGGTTTGAAGGTGCTTTTAGGACTAAGATACCAGGCATTATTTCCGGTTGGCCGATTCCAGTATCGACCACGCGGGCAGCACCCGCAAGCTATACCCCACCCAGCGCCCTACGCCGGAACTCCGTCGGCGTGCAGCCTTCAATTCGTTTGAAATACTGCCCAAAATTGGAAGGGTTGTGCACGCCCCAGCGTTGCAGGATCTTCTCAATGGGCACGGAAACAAACTCCTCGAGTGCAAGTTCAGCGCGCACACGTTCGAAACGGCGCTGGCGGATATAGCTCGCGCACGTCATCCCCGACTGCTTGAATGCATTGTGCAGGGAGCGAACCGAAACATGGGAGGCACCAGCGATCATGTTGGGGTTGAGCTCTGGATCGGAGAGGTTGGCCTCGATGTACGTCAGACAATGCTCGAGTAGGTCGAAGGCAGGGGGCTGAGCTGGGAGTTCTTCGGGCACTTTGGCGTCGATAAGCATGGCTTCAACCAGGCCAACTAGATGATTGCCCACAGCCGTGCGCGCTGAGACGGAGAGCGCGTCTCCCGTTGCAGGAAGGTCATTGAGGAACCCCAGCACGTGAGGCGCAAGGCCCTGAGTGCCGTCAAAGCCGAGCGCACCAATGTTGTCCCAGAGTCTCAGAGAGGTGCTAAACCGCGACAGCGGAATGCGCACGCTCCGGCTTTGATAATCACCGTGGCACTCCAAAATCACAGGTTTGTTCGATAAATATAGTCCCGCCTGGCCCGGGTACAACAAGACCTGGCTGCCACCCTGCGTCATCTTGATGGAACCCGAGATTTGGAAGGTGACTACAACGTATTCGTCGTCGTCCTGGCGCACAATTTCGTCGTTGCGCTCGGCAATGTGGTCGCCCGCGGTCATGGAGAAAACGTTTGTTTCTAAGAAGTTGATGGCTTGAATTTCGCCTTTGAAATCGGCCCCCTTACTGGACGAATGCCGAAAAGGCAGCACGTGGCTGCCTACCCGGTCGTTCCAGAAATCAAGGTTCCCTTGTCGCATGGCACAAAACTAGCCGAGTGTGATCTAGAAAACAACAGTGCACAAAACCGAGGGTGTAGTGCACGAGATCCATAGGTTCGCGGATATGACGCAGGTTACATTTTGAACCACGGCAAGAACATCTCACTCTCAGATCGGAGCAACACCGTGACTACCACCCTCACCTCTTCCGCACTTCGCCTCAACCCGGGCAACGAATACGAAGCACTCATGGAGCGCCTCGACGGCATCCTAGATCTGCTCGCAGCCAACGGCGAGAAGAACGAAGAACTCGGCCAGCTGTGCGACGAAAGCTTCAACGCACTCAAGGACACCGGCGCTTTCAAGATCGGCATCCCAGAGGAACTCGGCGGCTACGAGCTCACTCCGACCCAGTCGATTTCCGTAATCGAGAAGGTTTCCCGCGCAGATCCTGCCTCCGGCTGGGTGCTCATGGTCCTGCAGATGATCTCCGGCACCACCGCCGCCTACCTCGGCGAGGAAGCACAGCGCGAGCTCTTCCCAGCCAACGGCGACCACGCCCTCGTCGCAGGTCAGGGCACCCGATTCTGCAAAGCCGAAGCAGTTGAAGGCGGCTACAACGTCTCCGGCAACTGGTTCTTCGGCTCCGGCATGCGCCACGCCGATTGGATCCACACCGGCGCCATCGACGAAAAAACCGGCCGCGTCATGCTGGTCCACTTCCCGCGCTCCGAGGCTTCCCTCGACGGCAACTGGGACGTCCTCGGCCTGCGCGCATCCGGTTCCATCGACTACTCCTGCGAGAACGTTTTCGTCCCAGAAGCCTACGTCTACGAGCCAAACATGAAAGAACCGCTGGCAGGCGGTGCGCTGTACAAGATCGGCCTGGCCCTCATGTCCGGCATTTGCCACACCGGCTGGGCGCTCGGCATCGGACGCAGGCTTCTCGACGAGATGCAGAAGCACGCAGCCAAGAAATCCAAGCAGCCAGGCGCTTCCACCAACACCGACCAGTTCTACGCCGAATACGCCAAGGCCGAAGCCCGACTACTCTCCGCTAAAGCCCTGGTCAACAATGTTTGGAGCAGCATCGAGGACACCCTCAACGCTGGCGAAGACATCACCATGGAGCAAGAAACCCTCGCCCGCCTGGCGCTCAACAACGCCACCTGGGCTGCCCACGAAGTCAGCCAAACCGTCCACCTGTGGACAGCAACCGCGATGTCTCGTCGCGGCGACCTGCAACGCACCTTCCGCGACATGCACGTAGGCACCGGCCACATGACCTCCGGCCCCGTCGTCCTTCAACAGGTAGGCAAGTACCTCGCCGGCCTCGCTTCCCCTGATTCTTATTGGAACTTCTTCGATCTCGCTGAACCTGAATCTAACACTCAGAAATAACCAAGCAAGAAAAGGTAGAAACCATCATGACCACCTCATTTGCCATGGATACACACACTGAAACCGCCGACATCGCCCAAGATTTCCGCAGCGCCTTCGGTACCCATCCAGCAGGCGTCGCCATTATCACCGCCGACCCAGGCACCGGCCCCGTCGGAATGACCGCTACCAGTATCAGCAGCGTCTCCATGGACCCACCAACCATCGCACTCAACCTGTCGGCACAGTCCAGCTCATCAGCCAAGATCCTCGAAGCCAAGTACGTCGTTGTCCACCTCTTGGGCAAAGACAACCTCGACCTGGCAAAACTTTTCGCTGCACGCGGCGCCAACCGATTCGCCGACAAGTCCACCTGGGACCGCCTGCCCACCGGCGAGCCCTACCTGGTCAACTCCCGCGTCTGGATGCGCGGAAAAATCATCGATTCCATCGACGTGAACGGTTCACGTTTGGCGGCAATACGCCTCGTCGAGACGCGTATCGACGAGAGTAAAGCCCCCGCCCCACTTGTGTACTATGCCCGCGAGTGGCATGCGCTGACACCGTCCAGCAACATCACCCCGGCGTCTTAAGCCAGTACGAATCAGGAGAAAACATGTCATTCGATCAGCCCACCACCGACTTTCTCAAGGGCTTAGTGGAAAACGCCAGCGGCGACCCGTTCTGGAAACTACCGGCAACCGAAGCCCGCGTAGCCACCGACGGCCTGTACAACCTCTACGGCCCAGGTCCCGAGCTGCACTCGGTCGCCGACCACCAGGTCACCAGCGAAGACGGCGGGGAATTCACCGTCCGAGTCTTCCAACCTTCTGAGGCTCCAAGCGCGGTGGTCGTGTACTACCACGGTGGCGGCTGGGTCCTAGAAAACCTGCAGGGCTACGACACCCTCGGGCGCCAGCTCGCGGAGAAAACTGGTGCGACCGTGGTTGTTGTCGAGTACCGCAAGGTCCCGGAGCACCCCTTCCCGATCCCTGTGCAAGACGCGTGGGCTGCCCTAAAGTGGGCGCAGGAAAACCTCGCCGGCGACTTTCCCATCATCGTCGCTGGTGACAGCGCTGGAGCAAACTTGGCCACTGTTGTCGCAGCCCAGGCGCGCGATGCCGGTGCTCCTGCTCTGCGCGGCCAGGTGCTGGTCTGTCCTCCCACCGACACGAACTTCGACCGCCTGTCGTATCTGGCGGAAGAAAACCAGACGCCGATTGTCAATCGCGACTCGATGCAGTGGTTCTGGGACCAGTATGTACCCAACCTGTCGGACCGTGCGAACCCGCAGGCAACCCCGCTAAATTCTGCTTCGCTGGAAGGATTGCCACAGGCACTTGTCATCACCGCTGAGCATGATGTGCTTCGCGACGAGGGCGAAGCCTACGTTTCCGCCCTAGAAACAGCTGGCGTTGACGTTGAGCACCGTCGTTTCACCGGTCAGATGCATACCTTCTTCTCTATGGTGAACGTGCTGCCCGGCAGCGCCGAAGCCATCGAGCTAGTTGCCGAGCGCATCAAGGCCTTTGCTTCGGTGAACCGACCAGCGAGCTAAGTTTCCCTTCTGGCCGGTGGCCGCTGCCCTTCGTGGGTGGCGGCCGTTTTTTATGCCTTATATATAGGTCTAAAAATTCTCAGCCTTATTCCAAAAATCCAGCAGCTCTTCACCGATGTGTTCGTGCTCTTCCATGGGCAGCGAGTGGGTACCGCCGGGCCAGACGGTCACCGTGGCATGGGGTAAGAGCGTGCGAATCCGGTCGGCGCTCTTCGCACCTCCGGCAAGCGTTGAATCGCCACCAATGTCGAGGCGCACAGGCATGGTGAGGCTTTTCCACTGCTCGTCGGAGAGCTTGCGTGGCTGAGGCAGCTCCGCAGAGTAGCCCTGGGAAGCTACATCGATCATCTCCGACATGGGCGTGAGCTCTTGCACCTCTTCAACTGTGGTGCCACCGATCTCGGCCAGTGCTCGGTCGCGCCACGATTGTGGCGTGGGCAAAATGGCAATCGTCGCCCAGAAGTAGATGGATAGGGGCATATTGCTTAACACCATGACGGGCTCGAGCAGGGTGAGGCTTGCCATCTGGTCTGGGTGAGCAAGTACGAATTCGGCTGCCGTGGCTCCACCGAAGCTGTGCCCCACTGCGTGGACGGGTCCGAGGTTGAGCCCGCTGACTGCCTGGGAGAGCCATTCTCCCTGCTCAGCGGGGCTAGTCAGCGGTTTGGTTTGGTTGGAAAGGCCTGCATCGCCGATAGGGTCGAGAGCGATAAGAGTGCGTTTGCCGATCCACGAGGGCAGGTTCTCTACCCACATCGGAGCACCACTGGAGCGGCCAGGTAGGAGCAGCACCGGGGCACCAGAATCTGCAGGACCTTGCCAGACAATAGCGTGGACCGTGCCGAACTGGGTCTGGATATCACGCGTCTCATCTGGGGCTGCGACCTGCGAGAGAACTTCGTCGTAGGCCTTCAGGTAGCGGGCACGTGCATCTTCGCTGCGCCACCGGCCGACCTTCGGGGCGAAGATTCTGCGACGCCTTGGCTGTCCTGCACGATCGCGACTCATATTTCCCAAGGTACAAAACGCAAACGCCACCTGCCACACATCAGTGGCAGGCGGCACAGATTTAGAATCGACCAAGCGGGGTTGAAGGTGCTTTTAAGTCTGATATACCAGGCATTATTTACGTGTGGCCGATTCCAGTATCGACCACGCGGGCAGCATCACCAGTGATCCATGCGGGAAATGCCCGTGCTCACGTTCTCGCCGGCAGTCGAGGCGAAAGTCACCTCCCGCAGCGCGTCGAGCAGCACCGAGTACGGGTCGCCGGAATCATCCTGAGCTCGGAAAGCCACGTGCAAGTCGGGGCGCACGAGCACCATGCCGGAATCGGAGACCTCGCGTTGGCGGGCCCAGTCGTCGTAAAGATCATCGAACTGCTGGCCCGGGCCGATCTGGTGCACGCGGACTTCATAACCTAGTTCTGAACTGACCCGGCGCGCTGCATCCACCCAGGCTGCACCATTGTTACCGGTCAGCACCGTAAATAGGCCGCGGCCGCAAAGGTCAAAGGTGGAGCGTCGAGGCGCGCCAGCCACCGAAGTATTAGCAACCCACGCATGTGGCAGGCGCGCGCCCGGCCAAGTGGTGGCCTGGTAATAGAGCTCTGGGTCGCGCTCATTAACAGGCTCAGAAGTACCATCGGACTTCACGGCACCGGACTGGTAACGCTGGCCCAACTCGACGCCAAGCGCGTTGAACTCGTAGTTCTTCAGCTGCAGGGCACTACGAAGCTGGGCGCGGGATTCCTCACCGCGCGCACTGTTTTCCTTGCGCACGTCCATCGCCGCGCGCAAAGCCTCATCACTTGCGCCCTCTTCGAATCCAAGTGCCTGGAAGATCTGACCGAACTCGTCAATCGACTTGTTGGCGCGGCGCACAATCTGGCGGCCGACGGGAACGCGCTCGTCGTTGTAGGAATCGAGAAGTTCGGGGCCGGCCTGGCCACGCAGGACCATCGCGAGCTTCCACGCCAAATTGTAGGAATCACCCACCGAGGTATTGGAACCCAGGCCGTTGCTTGGCGGATGGCGGTGCACGGCATCGCCCACACAGAACACCCGGCCCTTGGAATTTTGCTCGGCGTAAACCTCGTTAACCGTCCACAGCGAGTAATCGCGCACCTTAATCTTCAGGTCCGGCAGGCCAACGAGGCCGCGGACGATTTCGGCGGCGGATTCGTCGTTAAGTACTGGCGGCTCGCCGTTAATATCGTAGCCCCAGGTCACAAGCCACTCGTTCCACGGGCGAACCATGCGCACGAGGCCGAGGCCGATGCCGCCGACGGACGCGCCCGGCTGCAGCACCCAGTAGAGAGTGGACTGGCGATCCTGGCAAAATTCGGTCAGATCCATGTCGCACCAGATGTTCATGGAGCCGGACTTGCCCATCTCGCCGGAGAGCGGCAAACCAAGCTGCGCCGCCACCTGGGAGCGGCCACCGTCGGCGCCAATCATGTACTTGGAGTGGATGGTGTAGGTGGTATCGGAGAGGCGATCGCGCACGAGGGTGTGCACGCCCTCGTCGTCTTGCACCACGGAGACAAACTCGGTTGACCAGCGGAATTTCGAGCCGCGCGACATCGCGGTGCGCACGAGCATGGGCTCGAAACGAGTCTGCGGAACGTCGCAGTTCATCGACGGGGAGGCCATCTCGTAATCCGCGTGGCGCTGCGGATGCGTACCCCAGGAACGCAGGCGGCCGAACTCCTCGCCGGCAATGGCGGTACAGAACACGGTCTCGCCGATCATCTCGTGTGGCGTGGAAATCGCCTTCAGGTCCTCCTCAATGCCCATGTCGCGCATAATTTCCACAGTGCGCTGGTTGGTAATGTGCGCGCGTGGCGTGTTCGCGGTGTTGGAATACTTGCTCACCACGAGGTGGTCGATGCCATAAGACGCGAGGAAGAGGGCTGCCGAAGAGCCCGAGGGGCCGGACCCGACGATCAAGACATCGGTGGTGATATCACCAGGTTGGAAGGAAGTAGATGGCATAGTCATGGTTAATTCTCCGATTAGTTTTGTGGTGCGAGGACGATGTCAAAGGTGGTGCGGGTCCAGTCGCGGTCGAGCGCGCGGCCGTCGGGGGTTGGCGTGGATGCGTCTTGTTGCTCGAACTTCTTAATCAGCGAGTCCTTGACGCCGAAGACGGAGTCGCCGATTTCTAGCTGCGGGTCGCCTTCAACGAAAATGTGAGTTACTAATCGACGAAGCCCCGGCGCGTCCACCATGAAGTGCAAGTGGGCCGCACGGACTGGCGATCGGCCCGTGGCCTGCAACATCTTGCCCACTGGACCGTCGTGAGGAATCGGGTACGGGGTAGGTGTCAGGCCCCAGAATCCGTAGCGCCCCTCGTCGTCGGTACGCAACCAGGCGCGACCGGCTGCTTCCTGGCCTTCATACTGCACGTCGTAGAAGCCGTCGTCGTCTGCTTCCCACACGTCGATGCGAGCCCCGGCGACCGGGTTGCCCTCGGTGTCTTTCACGGTGCCTTCCACCCAGCATGGCTGGCCCGACATGCCGCCGGAGATGTCGCCGCCGTATTGGATTTCAGGGGCATCTTCGACGAAGAACGGGCCGAAAACGGTGGCCTCGGTGGCGTCCCCGTAGGCCTCATTGTTGACCGCGATGGTCATCATGGAGGCGCCGAGAACGTCGGAGAGCAGGACGAATTCTTGGCGTTTGTCGTCGGTAATATGTCCGCAATCGGTGAGGAAGGCAATGGCCTTGTCCCACTCCTCTTCGGTCAGGCGCACATCGCGGATGAAGGCGTGCAGGTGCTTGGTCAGCGACTGCATGAGTTCTTTGAGGCGCGGGTCCTCGGTGTTCTCGAAAGAACTGAGAACACGCTCGGTGACGTCTTGTTCGATAGCTTGTTGATCCATTGTTCTTCTCCTTAAAGTGCGTTCTTCAGCAGCTGCGTCATGTTTTCTTCGGTGACCTCGACCGGGTTGTCCTTCGGAGCTACGGCCACGATGCGCTCGACGGCCTCGGGGATGTCAGACTCCTTGAACCCGATCTCGGAGAGGTGGCGTGGCGCACCGATACGTTCGTAGAGATCCTCGAGTCCCTGGACCGCGTCGTCGGTGCCAAAGACCTCGGCCAGGCGATCAACGTGGGCGCGCTCCCCCGCCGCCGCATTGAAGCGCAGAACGTTCGGCAGGATAATCGCGTGCGTTTCGGCATGCGGTAGGTCGAAAGTTCCGCCAAGCACATGGCAGATTTTGTGGTGCAGGCCCGAGCCCGCGGACGAGAAACTCAGCGCCGCGAGGTAGCAGCCAGCAAGGGTTTCTTCGCGAGCCTCGGTGCTTCCGGATTCGGCGAGTGCCTGGAGTCCGTCGCGAAGCAAGCGCGCACCCTCGAGCGTGTGGGCACGGTTAATCGGGTCCGCCTTCGGTGCCCACAGCGAGTCCACGCAGTGCGCCATGGCATTCAGGCCAGACGCGATGGTCATCTGGTTGGGCAGTGATGCCAAAAGTGCAGAATCATAAACAACCACCTTTGGCAGCACCTTCGGGTCGGTGCCGGTGGTCTTCGTGCGGTCCTCGGTCATGCCCCACACGGCGGTGGCCTCGGAGCCGGCGTAAGTGGTGGGTACGGAAATAATCGGCAGGCCGCTGGTCAGCGCGATGGCCTTGGCAAGGCCCGTGGTGGAGCCACCGCCGATGGAAATCAGCACGTCAGCCCGGGCTTCCGCTGCAGCCGCGCGCGCCTGCTCGGCCTTTTCCACCGGCACGTGCATGACCACGTCGTTGAATTCCCCGGCAAGATCGATGCCTGCAATCACCCCAGCAGCTAGTTCCTCTTCGCGCTCGGAGGCAATAAGAAATGGCTTCGACGCGCCCAACGCGGCGATAGCCTCGCGGACGTTCTCCGCCGCCTGGCCGGTTCCGAACCTAACTTCTTGTTCTAGTAGATGATGATGAAATTTGAGCTGAGTCACGTGGTTTCCCTCTCTGTAATGTGGATCACTACAAGTGAGATTAGCCACCGCTAGGGTATAAATCGAATACTAATTTTTAGGGAAGGGTATAAATTTCCAGTATGGACTTCCGCCAGCTGCGATACTTCCGCGCCGTCGTCGAAAATCGCTCTTTTTCGGCCGCCGCCAAAGCCCTGCACATGACCCAGCCCTCGCTCAGTCTTGCCGTGCGCGAGCTGGAAAAGGACTTCGGCGCAACGCTGCTCAAGCGCGAGCATCATGGGGTGACGCTCACGCCCGAGGGCGAGATTGTCTACGAGACCAGCCAAAATCTCGACGAGCAACTCAACCAAGCCAAGGGCGCCGTGGCCTCACTCCGCGACGGCACCGCCGGCTCCGTTCGCCTCTCCATCGCCCCCGAATACAACTGGGCCGGGCTTGCCACCCTGATCAATCACGTGCGCGATGGTGCGCCGACGCTCGAGATCACCATTTACGACCCGGACCCCACCCAGAGCATCGACAATACCTACCAGGGCAAAGCCGACATTGGCATCATCCCGAACTCCAATCCGCAGGCATTCAAGGCTCGACACGCCTCGACTTTTGAGGTGCGCGCCATCAAGGTTTTACCTCTGGCCTTAGCTGCGCCGAGCGGCTGGGACCTTGGCTCTGGTCCCGTGAGTTTGCCCGAGCTTTCCGGCTATCCCTGGCTCGTTCCCGTGGCCAACGTGTGGTTCGAAGGCCTGCCCGAAATCCTCGAGCGCGAATGGGCCGCAGCACCCGAAAGCTACCCGTCGTCGGTGATTCAAGTGGCCACCTTGCAGACCGTTTTGCCGCTGGTTGCCTCCGAGGCCGGCATTGCCGTGGTACCCGAGATCACCGAAACCATCGCCCCGCGCGGCGTGACCATCTACCCGCTTGCCCAGGAGATCGCTCCCCTGACCCTGCTGGCCTTTTGGAATAAGAAGCGCACCGTTACGCCTGCGACGCAGCGTTTCCTGGACGCAATCGAGGAGCTGCATCCCGAGGGTTAAAGAGTTTTTGCTTGACGACGAGTGCGTGGCCGGATCCGTACTGCTCTATTTTATTCTGGCATAAACCGATTTTTATTGAATATGCAACATATTAGGCATCGAACATATATAGTGAAGACATTATGTATGTCTAGGCCTATTCGCCGAATGGGTATTTGAGAGGAATCTTGCGTTGTTCCACGATCCCAGTACCCAAAGCCGTTTCAAAAGACGGGCAGGCCTCGTTGCTGGTGCATTCGTTTTGACTGGACTGCTGGCAAGTTGTGGTTCCGACGTCGCTGAACCCGCTGAAGTGACTGTCACGAAAACTCAACCTCCCGTGACGGAAACTCCAACGACGACGGATTCAAGGCCAGACCCTGTATGCCTGAATCCGGATTCGGAATACAGCGGCGATTCGAGATCTTAAGAGCGGTTCGTACCTTCGCGGAGGTAGTAGGGTCCTCCTGCTTTGAACCGAAGGTGTAGTCCAGGGCTGATATTTCACAGTTAGCGCACCTAAACTTCCCTCAGCAATTAATATCATTTAGACCCATTTTGAACATTTGAGCGAAGCTTGAACTAGCTGTGTCGTTCCCCTAATTAATAGTGAGAATATGAGCCAATCGCATGCTAATTACGTCCAGTCCACCGATGGATCGGAAAGCGATGACCCCGAAATCAACCTGGATATCAACACAGCTCTCATGCAGGCTAACCAGGAGGAAACAACCCCTGGGCGACTTTCCGCCGCAAAGGCAGCACTCACTGTTCCGCTGGAAAAACTACAGCGCATCGAATCTGCAGCGGACATCAAGCGCTCCACGATTGCCGATCTTCACGTCACTACAGAAGGCTACGAGCAGATTTTCTCGATTCTGTCCGACACAGTGCGGGCGAATATTAGTTACCCGGATGTGGCAAAGCCGATTCTGGAGAAAAACAGCCTCGTCCTCATCACCGGTCTCACCGGGCACTCTTTGCTAAGTCCCGATGGCTCATTTTGGGATTCGTGGTTCAACAGGCTGGGGCTTCCCACCACTGATTGGTTGGTCAATTTCATCCGCGTGCGCCTGAAAAACTGGCTGCAGTCCCTCGAACTCGCTACTTTCGACGATGCCGATCTCAAGGGAACTGACTACGTTTCATTGATCAGGCTCCACGCGGGATTAACCGCCAGCGATGCCATCTACTTGCATCAGCGCCTGCAGAGTCAGAAACAAGCTGGTTCACCTTTTAATTCGGAAACTGAATTCGCTTCCGCGATGATCAACGCGGGTGATGGTAACTCAGAATTCCAGCTCACTTCTTCTTTGTCGAACCTGGTCACATTTAGTCGACAGCGCGCAAACGATATCTTCCAGCGCGTTTTCGAGTTGTATGAGCATTCCGAAGCCCATGGTGGTTGGGGAAATGTCGTTGATTTCGAAGGGACTCACAATCTTCCCGAACCAACTTTCACGGCACTGACCAAACTCTTCTCCGGCGAATCGCTCCCTGAGCTTGAAGTGCCTGACACCGTCAAGCTCTCCAAAGCCGCGACCGCCCCTACCATTGCTTTTGATCTCGATCGCTTGGAAGCTCAGGCCGTATTAGGGGCTATTCCTGCAGGGAACTCGGTCACCCTGTCGGACTTTGAGCGCACGTTGGTCTTCGACAGTGTCCCTAAAGTAGTTCACCAACGTGCAAATTTCACCCACGGTGGATTCGAAGAACTGCGGGTACCAATCCAATCCCCAATCAAGCATCTCTCGGAACTTGTTGGCGGCAAGGAAGTAAACAAGGTTTCGGTTATCTCCGACGAACGTCCGTACCTGTTATTGCGCGCCGACGGTTCGCTTCACCGCGATCAAACGGCTCTCCACGGGGAATCGACGATCTTCTTAGTCCGCGAAAGTGCCACCATCACAGCGTCGCCGGCCACCACCGCACCAACTGTTCTCGGCGAGATAGTCGGCTGGAAGGGCTGGCGCCTGCTCACAATTCAATTAGATAGCGTCAAATCCATCCGGGTACATGACCAAAAATTTACGAAGAGCCTTCCGGTCAATCGGGAAACTCGCGTTCTTTGGGATTTCGAAGACTGCCACCTCGAGAATGTCTATGGCGCTCCCGGTGTTCAGGTGCTGAATCAAATTCCCCGTGTTACTTTTCCTGATGATTCGAACGAATGGCGAATGGACTACTTTGTAGAATCCCCATCTGGCCAGTCCATTGAATTCGATTCCTATGTCGTCGAAGATGAGTTTCGCGGCGAGGCGTTTCCCGTCTTTGACACTGCCGAAGAACCTTGGATTGGAAAGATTCGCGTCGATGTATTCCGCAACGGACTGAAGTACCAGTCTAAGAACCTGTATTTGGCTGAAGACCTTCAAGCCCGGGTCGATATATCCCGGCAAAAGGACAATGGTGGATTCCGCTTCCTTGATATCAATGGGAATAATCAAGTGCAGTTGTCCGGAACGACAGTTGAATTTCGTCATTCTTCGTCGTCCAAGGTCAAGTTGCCACCGGGAAACTACGCCATTGAGGACAACAACGGACAGCGTAGTTTCCCCATTGGGCTTCGCAGCGACGAAGACTACAGTCTCAATGTTGCAGTCACGGCACCGACGATGCGCTTCCAGATACCGCTTGCCGACGAAGTTACGTCCTGGTCTGCAGACCATCAAACGATCAACACTGACGAGGTAGATTCCACGGGCGCATTTAAGGTGCGCTTTCCCACAAAGGTGCACGACCCAGAAATCCAGATCGTTGATGCGCGCAGAATCCCGGTTGCACGCCCTATCCCCCTTACAAGTACGGGCGCAAGGAATGAATGGGCGTGCTCCGCATCGCTGATCTTGGACCGAATTAAGAATAGTGCGGAACACACAGTTCAGGTCGTCTGGCACATGCGCAGCAAGCGATCGCATGAATTTAAGTATGAGTACGACCGCACTCGAACTGTACCCAAAGAGCGCCCAGTCAGTGGCCCTGCTTATCTTTCGACATTCACGAAAAAGCCACTCATTGAAAGAGCAAGCCTCGAGGGCACCACACTCAAAATTTCATTTGGCCGCCAACCGATGTCGTCTGTAGAACTTCGGGTCTGGCAATTCTTCAAACCAAATGAAAAGCCAATCTCGCTTTCCGTAAGAGGGAATTCCGTTGAGTTGCCTGATGAGCTGGTCAACGCTGGCCCGTTAGTCATCGATGCCAAGGAAGTCAGTTTCCTTTCCCTTTGGGAGCCCTCGCGTCCTTCTGTTGAAGCGATTTTCTTAGTCGATGGCACTCAGAATCCTTGGACGTCCAGGGTTCCCAATCGTTGGATGTTCCTGCCATTCAAGAGTCGTCAACTATTCGGCGATGATTTGCGCGATATTTGGCAAGCCCGTTGGGTGTTTTCCCCATTGTTCGGACAGGACAACACTATTCTCAGGGACTTTGAAAAGGCGACTTCAAACTACCTGCACCAGAACCCGCGTGATTCGCTAAGTGTTCTCAACCGAACGGGATTTAGCCAATCCGATCAGTTAGAAGCGTTGATTACCTCCGGACTAACAACGCGGAGTTTTCACACCTATCAAACGGGTGGCGATATTCATTCCGTACCTTGGATTGGATTGATCCAGGAGCTCAACGATGTAATGACTTTGTCTAAGCGTGCGTCCGTTGAATCGGTCTCTTCCGAATGGGCCGAATCCGAGCACTATATTCGATCCCACGGTAGTACCCAGCTCTGGGAAGTCCTCCTAGGTAAGAATTCAGGTGGGCAGATTGTTGAGCGCAACCTCCGTCACCTTGAGTCCTACGATCTCAACGACGCAGGTCAACTTCGAGAGCTTCGTAAAAAGGTCACCAGCAGGATCGACGATGGGAAGATTGTCTCGTCGCAAAGCTATCTCCACGCTGTAACGGAGCTGATTGAAAAGGAGACGTCGCTCCGCAGGCAAGCACCGGAAATTGGAAAGCTCTACGGAGAAATAGATAACTTTATCTATCGCTTGCGCGAACTGAATGACCCCACTCTCAACCGCGCGACGGCGTCTCTCGGAGCCCTCACTGAGGACGTTAAAGGTCAGACCTGGCCTTTCGTGCTCGAGATTTCCTTCACCCTCGCGCTCCTGGCCCGAATGGTTGCGCATGGATTCCCTCGCCCCTTCCCGTCGTTTGCAAGACATCGCGATACGTGGGCAGCTATTTCTCGAGTTTCGCCTTCACTCACCGCACATGACCTGGTGCTGGCAGAAGCAATCGTTTTGTCGGCGAAGAATTCAAAAGGATAGAACATGACTGACTTTAGCTCGCTCTTTCACGGCTCCACCCCACAGCTGACTCCCGAGGAGCAGGCAGAAAAAGACGATGTTGCGATTTCTGCTCATTTCTCCGAGATCAATATTGATCCCATTGTCACGGCGGATCACATCTCGAAGGATTACCGCCGTTATCTGAAAACCTTCATTAACCCCGCGGAACCAGAAATTGCGCGGGAGCTCAGCCGTGCTATCGACGAGTCGACTGTCTTGGACAAGGGCCCCATCCTCCAGTTATCGCCGGCGTATGCCACGGGACGTAGTCCACAACAGCTTATCGACGAACGCATCTTAACTCCGGGGTTCGCCAAGTTGAATGCGGAAATCCCGCTTAACCGCCCCCTGTATAAGCACCAAGAAAATGCGCTTCTTAAGGCTAAAGCGGATCGCAATTTGATCGTCTCCACTGGTACAGGTTCAGGTAAAACCGAGAGCTTCTTAATCCCCATTGTCGATGCTCTGTTGCGCGAACAAGCTGAAGGCACGCTTGGGCCTGGTGTGCGCGCGCTATTGCTTTACCCAATGAACGCACTGGCTAATGACCAGGTCAAGCGATTGCGTTCGCTGCTTGCGGATACCCCGGAAATCACTTTCGGCCGATACACCGGTGACACCAAGCAGACGACAAAGGAGGCGATCCAGCAGTATAAGGCGCTCAACGACGGTAAAGTTCCGCTCGAAAATGAGCTGATTAGCCGAGAGCAGATGCAGCAAGCTCCCCCGCATATTTTGCTCACCAACTACGCAATGCTGGAATACCTGCTCCTGCGTCCCAAGGACACTCCTTTGTTTGATGGAGAGTTCGCCCAGGACTGGAAGTTCATTGTTATCGACGAGGCACACGTCTACGCCGGTGCACAAGGCTCGGAGGTGGCCATGCTTTTGCGCCGAGTCCGTGACCGGGTCGCTCACGATCGACCACTCCAGTGCATCGCTACTTCCGCGTCGCTGCAGGGATCCAAGGAGCGGATCACCGATTTCGGCTCCGATCTTTTCGGCCAACCGTTTGAATGGGTCGACGACGATCCCACACGTCAGGACGTTGTTTTTTCCACACCAGTTGAGCACCCGAGCGCTGCGACGTGGAAACTTGAAGATGCACTTTTGGATGCTGATTTCGACGAAGGCTCGTTAAAGAACGCCATTACGCGCATGGCAAGTACGCAGAATCTCACCGAATTCGAATTGGCCAACACCGAAGAACATATAGTTCGCCTTCGTGAGTTACTCACGAAACGGTCGATGAGTCTCGAGTCGGCAGCGAAGGCATTATTTTCAACTCTCCCGGTGGACCAGGGAATGCGCCGGGTGCACAATCTCGTGCTCTTGGGCGGTGCCATCACCGATGCTGCTGGACGAGTTCCTGCGCTTTCCGCGCGCTACCACATGTTCGTTCGCGCGACTGAAGGTGCTTTCATTGCCTTCGATAAGCAGCTTCGCCCTTCAATTAATTTGGATCGCGCACGGACTACTGAAAGCGGCTTTAATATCTACGAACTTGGTGCCTGCACTAAGTGCGGCACTACCCACCTCGAAGCTGAGGAGGTAAATGGCCAATTCCTTCCCATCGGAAGCACTGTAAAATCAGACAAAAAGCATTGGATCGTTCTCGGTCATAAAGAGAAGATCGCCGAGCTCGACGAAGACGATTCCATGGACGATGCAGACTTAAGCAGCAGCCAGGAAGAAGCAAAGCCTCAACAGCTAACAATGTGCATCAAGTGTGGTTCGCTTGGAGGCCCCACCGAGGTCAGTTGTAACAACTCGTCTTGCCATGATGGTGCTGTCACAAAGATTATGGTGCTGCCCCCCGAAGATAAAAATGGGCGTCAGCGCTGTCTCATTTGCGGTGGGTCGCGCCCGAATCTGATTCGCAAACTGCATACAAACCGGAACAACGCCCCAGCGGTGTTAACTACCTCATTATTCCAGCAGTTGCCGAAGGCACAGGATCCTGCCCTGAGCGAGAAGGTGGGTGGAGGCAGGAAACTCCTCTCTTTCTCTGACTCTCGCCAGGCCGCGGCCTTCGCCGCCCCTTACTTACAGAACAGTTTTACCCAGTTGCTCGAACGCCGCGTGTTCACCGAGGCGTTAAAGGAACCTTCTTTCCAACAGGGTTCGTCCTTGGACGATTGGGCAGAAACCTCGTTGAGGATCGCTCAAAACAACCAACTATTGCCCAATTCCCTCTCAAGTGCGGATCGCCAACGCACCATTTACACCGCCCTGTTCGCCGATTTGACCACCACTGCCCGCCGCCTCTCCACCGAGGGCCTGGGTTTTGCACGCATCGAAGCCAAACCTGAATTGCTCAAGGACTTGTCGGTATTCGCCAAATTAGTTGCTATCGCTTCACGTGGATTTCAACAGCAGGGCCTCTCCGCTGCTGATGCCAATCAGAGAGCTGAGCAGGAAACTCTAACGTACCTAAATATTCTCCTCCAAGAAATGCGACACCGAAGTGCACTTTTCGCCCCTTCTCTTGTGCGCATTGACGACGACCGGCTGGCACCTCGTACTGGGCAATACACGTTCAAAGAATCCGGTGGTCAAGTAAGGAAGAACAAAGCCTATTCCTGGCTCCCTGACAAAAACACGAATAGTCGTTTTCAATTGACTTTCCGTTGGCTGGCGTCTTTGGACCCTGCATTTGCAAACAGAGCAAACACCGAGGAAGTCCTGAAAACAGTGTGGTCCAGTCTCACCGAAAGTCCGATCCTTCAAAAGCCCAAAGTCGGTGGCGAGATGTACGCCGTTGAACCGGACAGCCTCCTCATTTCCGACGGACAACATTCCACCTGGTACGAATGCAATTTGTGCCGCAACCTTACCGTTTTTAATCTTCAGGGACACTGCCCCAACGGCTGGTGTGAGGGGCATCTTACCGAGGTCGATGAGAACTCTAGCGCTTATCAGGACTACCACTACCGGGTGCTCGCCCGCGAGATGGAAATCATGCCTCTAACCGCCAAAGAGCACACTGCTCAGTGGACCCCCGAAAAGGCTGCACAAATCCAACAGCAGTTCATTGACGGAGACATCAACGTACTCAGCTGCTCCACTACTTTCGAGCTGGGTGTTGACGTCGGCGACCTCCAGTCAGTTGTCCTTAGAAACGTTCCACCCAGAACAGCAAATTATGTCCAGCGCGCAGGACGTGCTGGACGTCGCGCTGGTTCCGCTGCGTTTGTGTTGACCTTTGCTAGTCGCGCCTCGCACGACTTCTCGGTGTACGCCGACCCAGTAGGCATGATCGATGGTGAGATGGCAGCACCGTTCATCAACGCGGAAAACAGCCGTATCGCTGAACGACACATTTATTCAGTAGTCTTCGCGGCCTTCCTCAAGGAACAGGCAGCGGCAAACAGGGAATGGGGTAAAGTTGGTGAATTCTTGCGCCCAGCGGACAAATCCGCCAAGGGCACTCCCCTGCTGAAAAAATACGTGGATGAACTCCCCGAAGCCGTTAATAACGCGTTGCTTCGCATATTCCCGGAATCCATTCACTCCGAGCTCAGACTTGAAACTGGCGAATGGCGCAAAAAATACCACGATCTGTGGGACAAAGTAGAAACTTCATTTAATGCAGACTACGACGTTCTCGCTGGACTTCGCGATGAGTCGTTTACTGAGCAACGAGGTAAACAAGGTGACGCATTCCAACGCACGCTTAAGACGCTTACCGACGAAAACCTGCTCAGCTACCTGCCCAAGCGAAACCTCTTGCCGAAGTACGGATTCCCGGTAGACACTGTAGAATTACAGACTTCGTTCACGCAGTACGGTGCCGATCTAAATCTGCAGCGCGATTTGCAGATGGCCATCAGCGACTACGCTCCCGGAAACGAAACCGTGGCCGGTGGCCGCGTATGGAAAACTGCAGGCGTGCGCAAATGGCCTGGCCGTGAGCTGCTGCAATACAACTACTTCACTTGCGGAAATTGCGAGCACATCGAAGCAAGCCTAGAACCAATTTCACCCGACGCCAAGTGCTCGCGGTGCGGCGTTTCAGTCGGTGAAAAGGCAACTCACACATTCTTAATTCCTGAATACGGTTTTGTTGCCAGCTCCACGGCTAAGAGCGTAGGCATGAGCATTGAATCTCGCCCCTGGAACCGAGTGGAATTCATTCACGAGCTTAGTGACCTAGATTCCGAGACGGTATTCGAGAACGAACAGGTCAAAGCCACCGTGTCCGATTGGAAGCGCACATCTATGGGCTTAATGGAGCAGGGCCGCAACGGTATGGGCTTTGCCATTTGCCCAACCTGCGGTTTTGCTGCGGAATCGTTCGTAGGAAACGAGACCCACGATAGCCCACGCACGGGCAAGGAATGCTATACCAAGTTCTTGGAATCACACTCCTTTGGCCACACGTTCGAAACCGATATCGTGGCCATCAACCTCGACGGTTACGGGTTTACTCGGCCAGAAATGAATTCTGCTCTGTTCGCTTTGATCGAGGCCGCTTCCGAACTGCTTGAAATCGATCGGGATGATCTGAACGGCACTGTCAGCTACATCGGCTCTGACTTCGCGCTCGTGCTTTACGATTCTGTCCCCGGGGGCGCCGGGATCACGGCCAAGATTCAGGACAATTTCCCTGAGGTTGTCGCAGCCGCGTATCGACGAGTTGCTGACTGCAGCTGCGGTGAAGAAACGTCGTGCTATTCGTGTATCCGTTCTTTCAGTAACCGTCGCTTCCACAACTCACTGAGTCGCCGCGATGCCAAGACCTACCTCGAACAACTCGGCAAAGCGTGTGGGTTAACGAGTGTACTGAACTAATCAAGGAGCCAAATACCCGTTAAGGATTCAACCGACAATTTTCCCTTGAATCACCAAACTAATCTTGAAAGCAAAGTCATGGTTTCTTTTACTGCGCAAGGAATGCCCACTCACCAAGAGCTGGTAGTTCCAATTCTCAGAGCACTGGACAAAATGGGTGGATCCGCCAGCTCTCGGGATTTGGTCACCGAAGTCGCAGATAACCTGCCCAATTCTGAAACGCTTTTGGAAATCACATATCCAAATAGACCTTCGACCAGTGTCCTTGAGAATCGAATTGCATTTGGTCGATCCACTGCGAAACGAATCGGCGCGCTCGAGCAACCTAATCGTGGAATGAATCTGATTACTAAGTTCGGTGAACAGCTCTTGGAGCTTGCGGAATCCGAAGCGCTAACGGAAGTGAAACGGATAGACCGAGAAAAACATAAGGAGTACAACCGAAACCGCAAGCAAAGTTCAAAGGACTCCAATACAACTGCTGTGGAAGAGCCGATGAATGATGACGCCGACGAAATCAATAGCGACGAAGAGACCATCACTAGCTGGAGAGAGCAGCTACTAAACAGACTGCATAAGCTCTCTCCTGATGGCTTTGAAAAGTTCGTCATCTACTTACTCAAACAGTATGATCTGAAGCTCACGCATATCGGTGGTACTGGTGACGAAGGAATTGATGCTATCGGCACAGCGCCACTTTCGGAGGTACTTTCCTCTCGAGTTGCTGTTCAGGTGAAGAGGTACGACCCAAATGGCAAACCGATTGGTCGCGAACCCGTTGCGCTTTTCCAAAGAGATGCAATGACCCGTGGAGCGGAGCGTGCAATCATGGTCACCCTAAGCCGATACACTGATGCCGCCCGAAAAGCAGCTACCGACGCCTCTCCTACCGTCGATCTCATCGACGGACATCGACTTGCCGAATTGATTGCAAAAGATGGAAATTCTGGTGTCCATCTAGCACCGGTTGTCGACGAAGAATGGTTCAACAGATTCGACTAACCGCTCACCTGTTCCCCAAACCCCACACCGCAGTCGCACCATTCTGATTCAATAAACACAACAACAAAAACAAAGAGAGACGGAAGCCCCATGCCTATTCACATGACGGAAGAGTTTTCACGCGGCCTTGAACTAATCAACCAAGGCCACCACGTCCTCATCACCGGCAAGGCTGGTACGGGTAAATCGACTCTGCTGCGCACCTTTCTTGAGCAGGACTCAACAAAAGAAATCCTGGTTACCGCCCCCACCGGAGTCGCAGCGCTGAACATCGACGGCTTCACCATCCATCGCACCTTCGGGTTCCGTCCCGGGATGTGGCCCGACGATCTTAGTACCGGCAAATGGAACCCAAGCTCGAGCACGCGCGAGGTTCTCAAGGCCGTTGACATCCTTGTTGTCGATGAAATCTCCATGGTGCGCGCTGATCTCTTCGACATGATGGACATTGCCCTGCGCACCCTCCGCAAAAACGACCAGCCGTTCGGCGGGGTTCAACTCGTGCTCGTCGGCGACCTCCTCCAGCTCCCTCCAGTGGTCCAAGACAATGAGCGCGAAATCTTCACTAGCCAGTGGAAGACGCCATTCTTCTTCTCCGCTCACTGCTTCGATTCCCTCAGCCTCAGGAGCATCAACTTAACCAAGGTCTGGCGCCAGTCCGACAACGAATTCATCGAGATCCTCAACCAGGTCCGCGAGGGCAGCGTCGGCGATGCGGCCCTCAAGGTCCTCAACGAGCACGTCGATGCGGACTTCCACGCACCGAATGACTGGGTCACGCTCGCTTCGCGACGAAACACTGTGGAAAAAATCAACAGCCAGCACTTAGAGAAACTTCCAACGAAGAAATTCGTTTCCGTGGCGCGGCACACCGGAAACACCAACGGTGGATCCTTTAGCGGCTCCGAGGAATTGCACTACGCCACCGGTGCCCGAGTAATGACTATCGTCAACGACCCTCAAGACGCATTTGTTAACGGTAGTTTCGGCACCATTGTCAGCGCCGATGAGGAATCGATCACCGTCCGTCTTGATCACAGCAACGAGAACGTCAAACTCGGCCGGCATACGTGGGAGGTCAAGCAGCCTTCGATGAGTGGCGGATCGATTAGCAGCAATGTCGTCGGCACGATCGAGCAGTTCCCGGTGATTCTCGCCTGGGCGATTACTATCCATAAATCCCAGGGCAAGACGATCCCGAAGTGCTACATCAATCTCACTGGCGGGACAACCACCGAAGGCCAGTTCTACGTTGCCCTTTCTCGTGCCGTCGACCTTGAGCACCTGCGCTTTAGTGCTCCTGTCGAGCCTCGCCATATCCGGGCGAATAACTCATTGGTGCGCATGATTCGTCGCGAAGTGAGCCCGCAGGTGACAACCAACAGGGTCGTGTTCTTGTCTTTCGACGGTGTGAATTTCGGGATCAGCGATCACATCGCACGCGCACACGCGATTGTCATGGAAGGCCAGGAGATCGTGGCTAACTTCGGCACGTGGATCAATCCCATGGCTGACCTGGGTGAATTCGGCAAGGAGAACAACATCCCGGCAGGTGGCCTTGCGCTAGCGCCTACTCTCGGCGACTTTTGGCCATTGCTGCTTCGCCAGGCGGAAGGCGGAATCGTTGTCGCTGATGGCTTGCCTAAGCTGGAGCGGGCGGTGCGTCACCAGGAAAGGGGCCTCGATCTTGCGCTCGGGGTGGGCTACGACATCGACGAGCTCAACGTGGTTCTCACCAGCACCGGTGTTGAGGATCGCTGCCTTGAAATGGTCGCGTCTTACCAACTGGGAACCTTTCAAGTAGGCCAGGGCACGCCCGTTCCAGAGGCCGATCTTGAGGCCGAAGGCTCCGTGTACATCCCATCGTGGGCTCCCGCCTCGAACATGGTGCTCGACCCTAAGCACGCCACCGAATCGGATCGCGCCTGGGCGGCATTCTCCGGTGGCGAGACCAACGACCTGGACTTTGCGGAGCTTTCCGAAACCGCCGAGTTGCTCTCTGCGTGGGCCGTCTCGCGCAGCTATTGGAACGAGCAAACTTACAATGAGGTGAAAGAGCGCGCCAACAACGCCGGCCTCTACTACCTTGACCTTCCCGAGGTGGAAGAGCACAACGTCGACCTCAACGAATTGTTCGCGCCCGGTACCCGCGTCGCGTTCACGGGCCGCGACAACCTGCTCGGTGGCCCCGCCGACGACGAGCGACTCACGGAAATCTGCGAAGCCCGCGACCTCGTATATAAGACCGGTGTATCCAAATCGCGTTGCGATGTCCTCGTCGCGCTCGACCCCGCATCCATGTCGCGGAAGGCTCAAAACGCACGCGAATACGGCAAGCCGATCGTTGCGCAGGCGGATTTCGAGGAGTGGTACGAGAACGGTTCGACCCCGGCATCGGAGCCAGAGCCGGAAACAGTTCCAGCACCGGAAATAATTCAAGAGGAACCTGCCGTTCCGGAGCCCGCTGAAGCTCCCCACACTGCAGACCCTCACGAACTGCTCACCTCCGGCACGCGCATCGCCTTCCGAGGCACCACCATCGTCGACGGCCAGCGCTACGCACACGGCGAGCAGCTGCAATCGCTCTGCGAAGAGCTCGGCCTCGAGTACAAGCAGGCCGTGAGCAAGACTCGCTGCGACGTCCTGGTCACCGACGATCTCAGCTCCACCGACGGCAAGATGATGCTAGCCAAGCGCTACGACAAGCCCCTGATCACGCAGGAAGCTTTCGATCTGTGGGCCACCGACCGCCTGGCCGAACTCGAAGAATTCGAAGAATTCGAAGAAGAGGAAGCTCCAGCTTCGGTTCCCCTAGAGACCGAAGAACTCGATGAGCCCATCGAACACCAGGCGTGGGAAGACGCCACGCTTCACGACGATTCCCCTCTCCACCCCGAGCCATGTAGCGATCCACAGCCAACCACGTTCGATTCGAACCCATTCGACGTCGAACCGTCGTACAAAACAACAGAAGAGAAAACATATGAGCAGCCGTATGTTGCGGCGACCAATTTCGCACCACCGACTAGCCCGGTACCTGCCACTGTCCCCGAACAACCTGTAGAGAAGAAGCCCAACAAGAACGCGCGCCGTTTGAAATCGTCCCTCATCGGAGTGGTGGTCACTTTCGTCCTCATCATCGTGTTCGGGATGATGAACATGATCCCACTTGGAGGCATTTCCATGCTGGCAATGTTCGGATTCATGGGCCTAAGCGTTATCTTCGCCGTGATGGCCATCGTCGAGCACTTTAGGAACCGCTAGCCCGACCAAGAATCGCGCCAGCCGTCAGCGCAACCTGACGGTCCTCGCTCCGCGTTAACTCGCGGAGCAACTCCGCAGCCTCATCTAGTGGAATCTCCGCCAACGCCTGCACGAACCGCAGCTTCACGTCCACAGGAGCCGAACCCGAAGCAATCCGCCACCCAATCTCCGCAACATCCTCCCCAGAGGCCAACCCCGCTAGCAATTCGGCAGCCTCCACGTCGTCCACGCCCTGCTCAATCAAGCCCAACAACGCCGGCACAACACCACGGTCTCCCCGCCGAGCCAGCTCAAACACCGCAACCCGCGACTCCTCCGCCTCCAGCATCTCGGCAGGCACAATATCCGGCAACAACGACACCAACCGCACCCGCTCATCCTCGGACAAACTCGGCAGCAGCTCCAACAAAACATCTTCCGCCGAAGCATCCTGACGCACCGACCATTGCAGCGCGCCAATCACATTTGGATCGGACTCCCGAGCAAGCGCAACCAACGCCAATCCAGTCGGTGCCGAGAGAGCCGCCCGGTACCGCGCATTGTCGCCTCGTTGCTCGAAAGTCCGCACCGCATCCAGGTACGAAAGCAACGAATCCACGCTATCCGGCGCACTCGACATCAGGCTCCGCACCCGCACCAGCAACGCCCGTTCCGCTTCCAAACGCGCCTCAATCTCGGCCTCCAAATGCGACAAAATCTCAGCAACCGAAGGCTCTCCCTCGAGCGCCTCGCCAATTTCCTTCAGGCTCATCCCAATCGAACGCAGGCTCTCCACCTTCACCAGCCTGCGAAAATCCTCCTCCGAATACTCGCGATATCCCGCCGAAGTCCGCGCGCTCGGACTCACCAATCCGAGGCCGTCGTAATGGCGCAGCATCCTCTTCGAGACCCCACTGCGCCCCGCAACCTCTCCAATCCGCATCGCCTCACACCTCCGCAATCAATGAGTTCAAGTCTAGCTCCGAGTCGAGCATCCAGGCCCGCGTCGCCGCAGCGTGAGCACAAGATTGCTTATCGACGACCACCAGTACCTCACCACCCAACGCACCAAAAGCCCGCGTCAAACTTCGTTTAAACTCAAAGCTCCCTCGCCCGAACTGGGTAGCCAGGGTCTCCGCAAGACCTACCTTCTCCGCGCTAGGAACCACTAACACCGCAGCACGCCAGGCCGCCTGCGCGACTTCCTCTTCCTCGCTCAAAAGCAGCTCATCTGTTATCGCTTCCCAAATCTCCGCAGGCGCCTTGTCATGCAACTTCGACAACGTATGCAACGACTGACTACGCACCTGCGCCACCGGATCCTTCAACTTCCCAATGAGCAACGGAATCGATTCCTCCACCGGCATACGCGTGATTGCCCAAGTAAGCATTTCGCGAACGAAGAAGTCCTCCTCCACACCGAACCGCCCTACCAAGTCCTGCAAATACTCAGTTGCTCGCTCCGTGCCAATGTGCAGCGCCGCTTTCAACCGAACATTCGGATCCCGCGCGACAAGTGCATTCAAAACTGTATTTCTCATACCTCCATTTGAATCGTTGACACAATGTGAAGGTCAAGCCACTACTTGAAAACTGAATGAAAAATCCCAGTACCGAGCGTATTGTGAAGGCATCAACAGCCGTTGATCACATTTAGTAACAAGGAGCTAGACAATGCAAACCACCGCTGCAGTCGTTCGCGCTGCGAAGGAGCCCTTCGAGATCACCACGCTCGAACTCGACGAGCCACGATCCAACGAAGTCCAGGTCAAAATGATCGCCTCCGGCGTCTGCCACACCGACGCCATCGCCCGCGACCAGATTTACCAAACCTACCTCCCAGCCGTCTTCGGCCACGAAGGCTCCGGCATCGTCGAAGCAGTCGGCTCCGACGTCACCTCCGTCACACCAGGCGACCGAGTCGTCCTCGGCTTCAACTCCTGCGGCAAGTGCTCCAAGTGCCTCGCCGGCGCCCCAGCATACTGCGAGAACTTCTACGCAAAGAACTTTTCCGGACTTCGCGACGACGAAACGACCGCCTTCACCGACGGCTCCGAAAAAGTCGGATCCCACTTCTTCGGTCAATCCTCTTTCGCCCAATACACCAACGTCTCCGCACGCAGCGTTGTCAAAGTAGACAACGACATCCCTCTTGAACTGCTTGGCCCACTAGGATGTGGCCTGTCCACCGGCGCGGGCGCCATCATCAACTCACTCGGAGTTAAGGCCGGCGACACCGTCGCTGTCTTCGGCACCGGCGCCGTGGGCTGTGCAGGCATCATGGCAGCAGCCGCAATCGGCGCAACCACCATCATCGCCGTCGACATTCACGATTCCCGCCTCGAACTGGCCAAAGAACTCGGCGCCACCCACACCATCAACTCCCGTACCGAGAATCCAGTAGAAAAGATCCGCGAAATCACCGGCGACGGCGTGAACTACGCACTCGACTCCACCGGCGTTGTCGCCGTCACCCGCCAGGCAGCAGACTCCCTAGCGATCAACGGCACCGTCGGCCTCGTCGGCGCCCCAGCTCCAGGTACCGAAGTATCCTTCGAGGTTGGTGCATCCCTGACCCGCGGCTGGAAATTCCGCACCATAGTCGAGGGCGACGCCATCCCACAGGACTTCATCCCACGTCTGGTCCAACTGTGGCAACAGGGCAAGTTCCCCATCGAAAAGCTGGTACGCACCTACCCACTCGACAAGATCAACGACGCATTCGCGGACTCCGCAAGCGGCGAAGTAATCAAACCAATCGTGACGTTTGAGTAATCCCTTGTTTTTCGTGCATTTACCTGACCACAAATAGTTCTCCTCGATTTGTTGCCAATGTCTCGGCAAACCATCGAGGAGTTCTTATTTTGCGATTTTGCAGTGCCACCCTACGCATCATTCAGAGATCTTTAACTAGGGTGTTTTTACATGCAGAAAAATTCGGCAATCACTGCCTTACGAGAGTTTTCCAAAGAGAGAAATTGGGGGCAGTTTCATACTCCAGCCAATCTTGCGAAAAGCATTTCGATCGAGGCAGCTGAACTGCTCGAATGTTTCCAATGGGATGACAGTGGGAAACTCGACAAGGCTCGTCTTGAGCTCGCCGATGTTTTGACCTATGCCTATTATCTTGCCGATTCGCTAGGCGAATCTCCAGAATCTCTCATCATGGAGAAACTCGAAATCACTCGCTCAAAGTATCCGATTGAGAAGAGTTTCGGAACTTCAGCCAAATACGACGAGCTCTAACCAGAAAGGAACCACGTAAGAGTATGAAACTTTCTGGAAAAACACGCGCCGAGGTTAGGCCCTTCTCCTACTCCGCTGAAAGTCTCCGAGATTTCCTTCAAGCGATCGAAAACGAAGACGAGGAAACTCAGAAGCTTTTGCTGAATTACCCAACGGTATACGTTGTCTATCATCGCTCGAAGGATAGTTATCGCGTGTATGTCGGGGAAACCAACGATATCGCTCAGCGAACAAAAACCCACCTTACTTCGGATCCTCGTCTCGTCGATCTCAGACAAGAAGACATCGATAAAGTTCTTCTGCTACCAGAGAACTTCGATGCCAAGCTAGTTCAGTCCGCGAAGTGGAAAGCTTTTAGAGACAACGATTCCACGATCCTCGTCATTGGCCATACTTTGTTCAATAAGTCAATGACACTGGACATCGAAGATCGATTGATGCTGTTCCTTTCCAGCGTCGACGATGTGGAATCTGCAGGTGCGAACTCTGTCAAAATAAATAACTCACGACGCAACGTTCAGACTGAATACTTCACGCAGGAATTTGTGAACCAGGCGTTTCAGGAAATCTGGCGGAAGCTGCGCGATCACGATCCTGAGCTCTTCCCACTCGAGCGGATGATCCGAGAATCAGCTCTTTTCAAAGCATCCCCGTTTCACCAACTCAATGAGCAACAAGTCGGTGCCAAAGTTCAAATCTTAGACGCAGTTGATAATGCTTTAACCGTTGACGAGTTCGATCGCGACCAAGAAGAATCACAACTTATTTTAGTTAAAGGTGGTGCTGGAACTGGGAAGACAGTCTTGCTCAGCAGCGTCTTTTATGACCTTTTCCAAGCGCGCGAAAGTGACGATTCTTTGGGCGAAACAGACGATTTCGAGGCGTACTTGTTAGTCAATCACGATGAACAAGTCACCGTCTATACGCAAATCGCGGAGAAGCTAGGCCTCGGCAATAAGAAGAATCCTCGCGTCATGAAACCAACCAAATTCATTAATGATCGCCAAGATTCCGGGAAAATCGCAGATGTCGTACTTATCGACGAAGCCCATCTACTGTGGACTCAAGGTAAGCAGTCATATCGTGGCGAAAATCAACTGGTCGATATCCTCGGACTTGCCCGCGTCGTCATTGCAGTTTTTGATCCGATGCAAGTCCTTGCAGGCAACCAATATTGGCAAGATGAAGATCTTGAAGCTCTTGAGATTCGCGCTGGAGATGGAAACATCATCGAGCTTAGCGAGCAAATGCGCATCGACTCCGACGGTCCTGCCGAAGACTGGATCACCGAGTTCGTTCAAAACGGCACGATAAACCCGATCCCGACCAACGACAAGTACAAGATTGAGGTTTTCAATTCGCCTCAAGAACTTCACGCGAAGATTCAAAAGAAATCGGACCCGAGCGAAGAGTCCGAAGTTGAAAAGGGCTTGTCTCGTCTGATCGCAACGTACGACTGGCGCTTTTCCTCTGGAAAAACCCGCCCAGAGGACAGCGACACTTGGGACGTAACCATCGATTCGTTCAGGCTGCCGTGGAATAACCAGGGCGATTACGGTCGTGGTGGCAAGAATTTGTCGTGGGCAGAACGCGAACAGACTGTCGATGAAGTCGGATCCATCTTCACTGTGCAGGGATTTGACCTGAATTATGCAGGGGTGATTATCGGACCTTCAGTCAAATACCGAAACGGGCAAATCATTTTCGACGCCGATGCAAGTGAAAACCCGAATGTAAAAAATCAACGAACGCTAGTAGTTGACGGAGAAACAGTGAAAAAAGACGTCAGCCAAGGCCTTCTCAAAAACCAACTCAACGTCTTAATGACCCGTGGTGTCCGAGGAATGGGCATTTACGCCGTCGACGACGAACTAAGAAAAGCACTTCTCAAGGCACAAAAGAATTCTGAAGCAAGCTCGTAGGGTAATCTGAATCCTTACTTAGTGGCTCAAAAGAAGTGGGAACCATGAATAAACTCGGCACGATCCTTGCAAGTTCAGTTCTCCTGTTGGGACTCGTCGGATGCGGAGCAGGTGAATCAACGGCACCGGAGACCACAAGCACCACCTCTGCAGTAACTACTTCTCCAACCACATCGTCGACTTCGACCACCACCTCGAGCACTAGTGCAGAATCTCCTATGAGCAGTGAGTCAACACCGCAAACTGTCGTAGAGGAGACGAATGCAGAGCCAAGCTCGGTCGCTCAAGAGCCCGTCGTCGCTCCAGAAGCTCCTCCTTTTATGCAGCCCGAAGAGTATGACCCATACGGTCCACCACAGTTTGTCCGATGCTGGGAAGCAAACGCAGCCGTAATGTCAGATGGCACAATTGTGGGCGACGCCATTAATTGTGCACCGGAAGTTCCTCAAGAGGCTTCGTACATGGACGGATATCCGCCACAGGCACCTCGAGCAGATGGATGCGTTAGCCCCGCAGCAACATGCGGTTATTACGACGAAAGCGGAAACCCAATCTGGTTCGATAAACAGACCGGCGAGACTTCACCTCGTTATTATGACGAATTCGGCAACCCCACTATGGAAGCCCCATAACCAAACCAACCTCCCCCTCGTCGCAAAGCGAACCCCCAAAAACCCACCACCCGTAACACTCCCGCCCCACCTCCCGATAAACAGAAGTGCCTCAAAAGAGGCCTGTGAGTATCACTCCCAAAGAGTTTCGTTTTAGACTGTGAGACTATGACTGCTTCCAAACCTGACCTGACTACTACCGCAGGCAAGCTCAACGATCTTCGAGCACGCCAGGCGGAGGCGCAGGCTCCCCGTGGCAGCGAGACCATCGAGTCCGTCCACGAGGCCGGCAAGTCCACCGCCCGCGAGCGCGTGGAGCTGCTTCTCGACGAAGGCACGTTCACCGAAACCGACGCCCTGGCACGCCATCGCGTGGAGGAGTTCGGTATGGATCGTCAGAAGTTTTCCACCGACGGCGTGGTCACCGGCTTTGGCCAGATTGGCGGGCGTCGCGTCTGCGTGTTCTCACAGGACCCCACCATCTTCGACGGTGAGCTCGGCGAAGTCTACGCCGACAAGATTCTGAAGATCTACGATCTGGCGACCAAGACTGGTGTGCCGCTGATCGGTATTTATGATTCCGCAGGTCCGCGCTTCCAGGAGGGCGTGGTTACCGCCGCGGCCTATGCGAAGATCCTGCGCGCTTCCACTGAGGCTTCGGGGCTGGTGCCGCAGATCGCTGTCGTCGCTGGCAATACCTCTACCCTGGCGTCGCTGACGGTGCCGATCTCGGACATCGTGATCATGACCGATGATGCATCTTTGCACCTGACCACCCCGGAGGTCGTGTCCAAGGTGTCCGGCACCGAAGCCACTGCGGCCTCCATCGGTGGCGCAAACGTGCACGCGCAGATCACCGGTCTTGCCTCGCTGACCGCGGCGAACGACGAGGATGCGGTCCGCGCTGCTCGAGATGTGGTCAGCTACCTACCGGTGAATAACCAGGCGGTCTCCCCGCTCGGCACCGCCGCAGAGAACCCGATTGATACCGAGGCAGCGACGCTCGACGAGTTCATGCCGGATGACGACAACGTGCCTTACGATGTTCTGGAGATCATCAATAAGGTCACCGACGGCGATTTCTTCGAGCTCAAGGCAAACTACGCCGACAATATTGTCACCGGTTTCGCCCACATTTCGGGCCGCGCGATCGGCGTGCTGGCCAACCAGCCGACCTCGCTGGCAGGCTGCCTCAACGGCGACGCCGCGGACAAGGCTGCGCGTTTCATCCGTATGTGCGACGCGTTCAACCTGCCTATCGTCGAGTTCGTGGACTCCCCCGGTTTCGTGCCTTCCACCGAGGAAGAGCACGGCAACATTGCTGCCCGCGCGGCCGCCCTCGCCTACGCCTACGCGGAGGCGCAGGTGGGCACGGTGACTGTGATTACCCGCAAGGCAATCGGCCCGTCGTATGTGCTGATGGGTTCCAAGAACCTCGGCGCGGACTTCGTCTACGCCTGGCCAACCGCCCAAATTGCGCTGGCAGACGCCCCAACCGCCGCCGAGAAGCTGGGCGTGGATGCCGACGAGTACGCCGAAGCCAACATCAATCCTTACGTGGCCGCCGAGTCCGGTCTCGTCGACGCTGTCATCGAGCCAGCCGCGACGCGCAGGCAGGTCGTCGAGGGTCTTCGACTCCTCGAGCGCAAGGTGTTGCACCCCCGTCCGAAAAAGCACGGTAATATTCCGCTGTAAGCAATCAAGGAGATTTCAACCATGTCTACTTCGACCTCCCCTATTTTCAAGGTCCTCAAGGGCAGCCCTTCCGATGTTGAGCTTGCAGCCCTCACCGCCGTGATCAGCGGCCTGCAGTCCGACGCAACGCGCAACACCAAGGACGCCGAGTCCAACCTCTGGGGCACCCCTAAGGCCCGCATGAGCGCGCAAACCCTGTACAACCCAGGTGCGTTCTCCACGGTCACGTTCTACTAATGCAGCTAGTTCTAGCCTCGCAGTCGCCGTCACGCCGCATGATCCTCGAATCAGGCGGCGTTTCGCCGTTGCTGCGCCCCGCACACATCGACGAGGACGCTCTTTTGGCATCGCTTCACGACGAAGCACCTGCCTCTCGCGTGGCCGCCCTCGCTAAAGCCAAGGCCGAAACCGTCGCTCCCGACTACCCACAAGATGTGGTTATTGGTTGCGACTCAATGCTGCTCCTCAACGGCCAGCTCCAAGGCAAGCCGCTCACCGTGGAGAACACCATCGCCCGGTGGAAGGCGCAGCGCGGCCAGACTGCTCATTTGCTCACCGGCCACGCCGTGACCTACCAGGGCCAATGGGTCACCGAAACGGTGTCCACAGCCATCTCATTCGGTGACGTCTCGGATGCCGACATCGAGGCCTACGCCCGCTCCGGCGAGCCCCTCGAGTGCGCCGGCGCTTTCACTCTTGAGGCCCTGGGAGGCTGGTTCATCGACTCTATCGACGGTGACCCATCGTCCGTGATCGGCCTCTCGCTGCCCTTGTTGAGGCGTTGCCTCTACTCGTTTGGGCTCAACGCCAGCGACTTCTGGACGTAACTTCCCCACCGGGTAACCTAGGCCTCATGGAAATTAACGACATGCTCGCCCCTCAGCCCCTTCGCCTTCCCGAGGATCCGGCCCAGGGCAAGGATCTGCTAGATAACTCCACCGCCTACGCCCACCCCGATTCCCCATCCGTCTGGGCTGCGCGCGCCGAGGACGAGCTCGAGGGCGGCGACCCACTCGTCGCCTACGCCTACGCCCGCACCGGCTACCACCGCTCCCTAGATCGCCTGCGCGCTAACGGTTGGAAGGGTTGGGGTCCTGTCCCCTACAGCCACGTTCCTAACCAGGGTGTGCTGAAGTCCATCGCTATGTTGGCGCTGACGTCCAAGGCAATTGGCGACGAGGCCGAGTACGACCGCTGCCGTGGCATGCTTTCGGATGCTGATCCGGCTGCGGTGGCTGAGCTGCTCGACTAACCGATGTTATCGACCACGCGCAATTTATGTGCTTATTCCCGCACCTAAAACGCTTTTAAATCAGCATGGTCGATTCTGGAATCGACCAAGACACAAAAATTCCCGCAACCAGCTGAAACCAGCCAGGTTGCGGGATTTTTCGTCGTAAAGCGTGTTACTTCTGTGCCATCTTGCTCGTGTTCTCAGCCGTGCGCACCATAGAAACGTAAAACTCTAGGGTCACGCGCGCCATGATTATCCCGAACAGGAAAAGCAGGCCGCCAATAATCAGCACAGCGAAGAGCGCCAGCAAACCAATGCCAATCCCTTCGGAGAAAGCGGACAGGGAAAACACCAGCATGAAGGCCCAGTACAAGGCCAAGAACACAATGGCCACAATGTAGATGACCTTGGCAAAGCGGATGGTAATGAAGTTGGTGAAGGAGAAGTCGAAGAGCGCACCGAAGAAGCTCACACCACCCGACTGCTGCGCATTCTGCTGCTGGGAGCCACCGGCGGGGTACTGCGGGTAACCCTGCTGCGGGTTGTAGCCGTAGTTTGATTGGTTCTGATCAGGGCGTTCGTTGTTGTAAGGGTCCTGCGGGGAGGTCATAATTAGCTCCTTGAAGTCAGGTGATCACGATACGGGATGCACTTCGAGCGTATCCCGATACGCGACCACCCGCATCAAAACCTCTGCACAAAAACTGGTTAAACCAGCGCAGCCTCAGCCTTTGCCATGACGCGCTTGATAGCCTCGTCGGCAACCATTTCCTGGATGCCCATGTCTAGCTCCGAGGTGAAGCCCACGCAGGAGCAGTTAATCTCGCCGAGAACATACGCGTCGCGGCCATCTGGGCCATCGTCGAGCATGAAGTCTGCGGTCCAGATCAGTGGGATGTTGTCGCCGCCGAGCTTCTCTGCGATCACAGGGCGAGCCTCTGCGAACAAGTCGATGAGCTCCTGCCACTTGGAAGGCTCGTCGTAGGTGTACTTTGCGCCGGAGAACAAGGTAGCGGAGAAGTTGTCTTCGCCCTCGGCTGGCTTCTTGTGCACAACGAAGACTGGGTGTGGGCCAACCAGCAGGATGCGGATTTCGCCCTCAACGATGCGAGGCATGAAGCGCATATCTACAAGCATGCCGTTTTCGCCGATGATGTACTGGTCACAGAAATCCATGAACTCGCCAAGCTCGCGGACCTCGGAGTGGTTGTCCACTGCCTCGGTGGCCTTGATCTTGGTGTCCAGGGGAAGTTCGGTGCCTGGCTCGACGGAAGCTGCAAACTCCTTATCCAGCAAGCGCACACGCCAGATGCCGGAACCTGTGGAGCCACGGTTCTGCTTCAGCACGCGCTCACCGAAAGACAGCGAGGTTGGGAAGGTGTTGTGGAAGGTTTCCAGGTCGTAGTATGCAGCGGTGTCGCTTGGGACAAGGTCGGTGTCGTTGAGCTTGACCAGCGCATCCTTCGCGCCATATGCCATCATTTCCGCTGGTGTGGACATGCCCACGAGGCCCGCCTCGGAGAGCTGGGTAAGAAGGTCGAAGTAACCGGCTTCGCCGCCCGGGATATTGCCCGGGTTTACGCGAGAGATATAGGCATCGAAATTGTTGGAGACGTACTCAAGGAGAGCTTCGGACCACTCAGGACGGTAGTAGACAACTTCAGCGTGCCACCCCTTGTCCTTAATGGCATTGACGATTGGCATAGTGTCGCGGCGGTGACCGTCGAAGTACTTGTCCGAGCCACCTTCTACTTCAAAGACAACGATTGCTTTATGCATGTGGATCCCTTTCTCGGGCAGGTCCAATACACTGGGCAGGACCTGTTCTACATTAAAAAACAGCCCTACCACTTATTACATTCCAAGTCGTTAGGCCATTGCAGATCACACATTAATGCCCAACCCCAATTTCTGCCGAGTTGCATAGGCCTTCTAGCAAAAGAAGTAACCAAGCACACATAAGGGCTCCGACACGTACGAAACCACGCTGAAAAAGGTAAGGTTGCACACGAGTATTTATTAGAAAATCATCATTTCAATCAACGTGCAGGAAGGTCTCCGCCGCCATGGCAGTTCCAATTGATCCGAACCCGGAATTCCAAAAGTACGCACACCCAGAAAAGGTCGTCTCGGCATCGTGGTTATCCGCGCGCCTCGGCGTCGATGGGCTGCGAGTGGTGGAATCCGATGAAGATGCCTTTCTTTACGACATTGGCCATATCCCCGGCGCCGTCCGCATTGACTGGCACAAGGACCTAAACAACCAGGTCACCCGCGATTTCATTGACGGCGAAGCCTTCGCCGAGCTGATGCGCGACCGCGGAATCTCCCGCGAAGACACCGTGGTCATCTACGGCGACAAGTCCAACTGGTGGGCCGCCTACACCCTGTGGGTCTTCGAACTTTTCGGCCACCCCGACGTGCGCCTGCTCGACGGCGGCCGTGACGCATGGATGGGCGAAGAGCGCGACACCTCCTTTGCCGTGCCGGAATACCCTGCCAGCAACTACCCGGTTGTCGAGCGCGATGATTCACAGCTGCGTATTTTCGTCGATAAGCTGCAATCCGTCCGCGAGGACGTCACGCTTATCGACGTCCGCGGCGCCGACGAATATTCCGGCACCACGGCCGCGGAGGAAAGCGTGCACCCAGGCAAGTCTTTGGGCGTGGCGCGCGCAGGGCACATCCCGGGCGCGCTGAACCTGCCGTGGGGTGATGCGGTGCTGCCGAACGCGCGCTTCAAGCCGCGTGCGGATATTGAGTCGCACTACGCGCAGCTCGATCCGAAGAAGACCACCGTGACTTATTGCCATATCGGCGACCGGTCCTCGCACTCCTGGTTCGTGTTGAAGTACCTGCTGGGATTCGAAGATGTGCTCAACTACGACGGCAGCTGGGTCGAATGGGGCAACATGGTGCGCATGCCTATCGCGCAGGGCGACCAAGCCTAAGCTGCCTTAAGGTATCACAAGTAACACCTGTTGTTTTGCAGGCGATAATGTTGATGATTTCCCCTAGGAAAAAATTAAAAGTACCCTAGACTCGAAACAACATGACGGTTTACTCACGTTTGGTGTGTAACAATGGGTGTTTATTAGCGTTCACATCAGGAGGACTTACTCAAGTGGCAACAGATAAGAAGATCACCAAGGTCTTGGTAGCAAACCGCGGCGAGATCGCCGTGCGCATTTTCCGAGCAGCGAAGGACGCGGGCATCGCATCCGTTGCTGTCTACGCGGAACCAGACGCTGACGCACCTTTCGTGGAGCTCGCCGACGAGGCGTTTGCCCTCGGCGGCACCACCAGCGCAGAGTCCTACCTGGACATTGACAAGATCATCGATGCGGTTGCTAAGTCCGGCGCAGATGCTGTGCACCCTGGCTACGGCTTCCTGGCGGAAAACGCCGAATTCGCGCGCCGCGTCATCGAGGCAGGCGTGATCTGGATCGGCCCATCGCCTGAATCGATCGACGCCCTCGGCGACAAGGTGACCGCTCGCCACATCGCCGAGAAGGCGAATGCGCCAATGGCTCCTGGCACCAAGGATCCAGTAGCTAACGCAGACGAGGTTGTCGCCTTCGCCGACGAGCACGGCCTGCCTATCGCGATCAAGGCTGCCTTCGGCGGCGGCGGTCGTGGCATGAAGGTTGCTTATACCCGCGAGGAAATCCCGGAGCTCTTCGAGTCCGCAACGCGTGAGGCCACCGCTGCCTTCGGCCGCGGCGAGTGCTTCGTTGAGCGCTACCTGGACAAGGCCCGCCACGTTGAGGCGCAGGTGCTTGCCGACGAGCACGGCAACGTGGTTGTCATGGGTACCCGCGATTGCTCCCTGCAGCGTCGTTTCCAGAAGCTGGTTGAGGAAGCTCCGGCTCCTTACCTCTCCGATGAGCAGCGCGAGCGCATCCACTCCTCCGCAAAGGCCATCTGCCGCGAAGCTGGCTACCACGGTGCCGGCACCGTGGAGTACCTGGTTGGCGCTGACGGCCTGATCTCCTTCCTTGAGGTCAACACCCGTCTGCAGGTGGAGCACCCAGTCACCGAGGTCACCGCAGGCGTTGACCTGGTCCGCGAACAGTTCCGCATCGCTGAGGGCCAGGAGCTGCGCATCAAGGAGGATCCAGCTCCTCGTGGCCATGCCTTCGAGTTCCGCATCAACGGCGAGGATGCCGGCGCGAACTTTATGCCAGCCCCTGGCACCGTTGCCGTCTACGAAGAGCCAGCAGGCCCTGGTGTCCGCGTGGATTCCGGCGTGCGCGCAGGTTCTGTCATCGGTGGCCAGTTCGACTCCATGTTGGCCAAGCTCATCGTCTACGGTGAGACTCGCACTGAGGCTCTCGAGCGCTCCCGCCGTGCTCTTGCCGAGTTCAAGGTCGAGGGCATGCCTACCGTGATTCCTTTCCACCAGGCAGTTGTCGAAGACCCTGCATTCGTCGGCGACGACGACCACTTCGACGTCTACACCAAGTGGATCGAAGAAGAGTGGGACAACACCATCGAGGCCTACGTCGATCCTGCAGATCAGCCTGAACCAGATGCCAACGAGCCTCACAAGAAGTTCGTCGTCGAGGTTGCTGGCCGTCGCATCGAGGTCGCGCTTCCTGCAGCACTGACCTTCGGTGGCGGCGCTGCCCCTAAGAAGAAGCGCAAGCGTCGCGGTTCCGGCGGTGCCGCAGCTGCTGCTTCCGGCGATGCCATCGCCGCTCCAATGCAGGGCACCGTGATCAAGGTCAACGTGTCCGAGGGCGACGAGGTTGCCGAGGGCGACGTGGTTGTGGTCCTCGAGGCCATGAAGATGGAGAACCCAGTCAAGGCCCACAAGGCTGGCAAGGTTACCGGTCTTGCCGTTGAAGCTGGCGGCCAGGTAACCAAGGCTGCCGTTCTCATGGAGATCAAGTAGTTAGGTAGGGTTGGGCGCTATGGATTTCCATATGCGCCGCGCCACCGAATCTGACCGCACGTACCTCTCTCGCCTCTTCTACCTCACGGACGTCTTCGGCGACGAGACCCGCGAGGTCAGCGAGTACCACCTTCGCGACATCACCGGTTATATCGATGACTGGGATCCAGATCGCGACGGTGGTTTCGTCGTTTTCGACGCCAACCGCATCCCCGCCGGTGGCGTCTGGCTGCGTTACTGGTCAGGCCCCGATGCCCTCGGCTGGGCCAACCTCGGCCCCGACATCCCGGAGCTCGCCATCGCAGTGGAGTCCCGCTTCGCCGGTCGCGGGCTTTCACGCACGCTTCTCGACGAGGCCCTCAACCTCGCCCGCAGCCAAGGCGCCCCCGCCGTTGCTTTGTCCGTGGCCTCCGACAATCCGCGTGCCCGCCACGTCTACGAGAAGTACGGCTTCAAGGACGTACCGGAGCATTCTCAGCCCGGCGCGATGCGCTACGAGCTCTAGTGATTGGGCCTTAGTGCATGAGCGGGCCCTCGTAGTCGTCGAAAGGCACCGTGGCCTTGATCCCCTCACGGGTCTCATCCCATCTTTCCCGCCACTCCTGCGACCCGGGTACTAGGCCCTCCTCTTCTAGAGCCCTAGCTGTACCAATATTGAGATCCTCTTCGTAAGCATCTCCGAGCTCGTCGTAGCGTTGCTCGAGGAAGTAGATGTCTCGCTCCGTCTGTTCAGCAACAAGGGCAACGGCGGCTTCCTTTGGGTTGCCATGTCCTTTTTGCTCCATGTAAGGGATGTACTGCGCAACGTTGTACTCCAATTCCTCACGAATAGAGTCCTCTGTGACATTCGGTTCGATTAACGCGCGAACCTCGGTCATTCGTGAAACCAGATCGTGCGACAGCATGGTGGCCCTCTTTCATAGGCGGTTGCGATAGTTGGATTTAGTGCCCAACTGTTTACAACCACTAGTGTTTCAAGACCACTCGACACCACTAGATGTGGAATCGAAAGCGCATTCCAACTGGTCATGAGCCTGGCCGTTTTCGGCCGGTTTTTCGGCCTGGTTTCCTGCCCTGTTCGGCCGGTTTCCTTCCCTTTTTCCCTGTTTGGCTAATTGTGTATTGCTAATTAGCTCGGTTTTTGGCCCAAAACGGAGCTAATTAGCGGTACACAATTAGCCCAACCCACAAATCGAGCCGCCCAACCCCACCAACACAGCAAAAAGGGCCTGCCCGAGTCAGAATCAACTCGAACAGGCCAGGCCCTAACAGGCCCCAAGCAAGCAGCGCTACGAAATCACTGCCACCAGGTCGCCGCCCTCAACCTTGGTTGGCTGGGTCAGCGCAACGCGCTCAACCGTGCCGTCCACAGTTGCGGAGATGGTCGCTTCCATCTTCATGGCCTCAATGGTGGCGATTGGGTCGCCGGCCTTGACTTCCTGGCCCACCTTCACATTCGGGGTGACGGTGCCCGCGAACGGTGCGGCCACGTGACCCGGCTTGGAGGAGTCAGCCTTTTCAACCTCGGCAACGGTGGAATCCACGTTCTCGTCGCGAACTTTAATCGGACGGATCTGGCCGTTGACGGTAAGGACTACCTGGCGCATGCCCTTCTCGTCAGCCTCGCCAACAGCGTCAAGGCGCACAACCAGCGGGGTGGAGCCGGTGTTTGGCTCGCCGTAAACCACGATGGTCTCTTCGCCCTCGCGCAGGCCGTAGAAGAAGGTCGAGTCGGACAGGGTGTCGGTGTAGCCGTACTTGCGACGGTGCTCCAGGAACTCCTCGTACTGCTTCGGGAAGAGCAACTTGTCCAGGGCAGCACGGCGGACCTCGTGGTCGTCGGAAAGCAAATCCTCGGCGAGCTCAGCCGGAACCTCAACCAAGTGGTGCTTGATCTCGCCGCGGCCTGCGAGCGCCTTCTCGCGCAGCGGTGGCCAGCCTCCCGGAGGGGTACCAAGCTCACCAGAGAGGAAGCCGATCACGGAATCTGGGATGTCGTACTTCTGCGGATCGGCTTCGAAGTCAGCCGGATCCACGTTTGCGCCAACCAGGTGCAGGGCCAGGTCGCCGACAACCTTCGACGATGGGGTCACCTTGGTTGGACGGCCGAGCATCTTGTTCACGGCTGCGTAGCGATCCTCAATGAGCTCGAAGCGGTCCTCCAAGCCCAGTGCCTTTGCCTGCGTGCGCAGGTTAGACAGCTGACCACCTGGGATCTCATGCTGGTAAACGCGGCCAGTAGGTCCTGGGATGCCGGACTCGAATGGTGCGTACACCTGGCGTACGGCCTCCCAGTATGGCTCCATGTCGGCAACTGCTTGCTCGGAGATGCCGGTGTCGCGCTCGGTGTTGGCAAACGCCGCAACCAGGGCAGACATCGAAGGCTGGGAGGTTGTGCCGGCCAGCGGTGCGGAAGCCACGTCGACGGCGTCGGCGCCTGCTGCAGCCGCCGCGAGGTAGGTCGCCAACTGGCCACCAGCGGTGTCGTGCGTGTGCACGTGCACTGGCAGATCGAATTCCTTGCGCAGCGCAGAAACCAGGATGCGTGCGGCCTCTGGGCGCAGCAGGCCAGCCATGTCCTTGATGGCAATGATGTGCGCACCGGACTCGACGATCTGCTCCGCCAGCTTCAGGTAGTAGTCCAGCGTGTAGAGGTCCTCGTCTGGGTTAAGCAGGTTGCCAGAGTAAGCCATGGCCACCTCGGCAACGGTGGTGCCGGTTTCCAGGACGGCATCGATGGCTGGGCGCATCTGGGAAACGTCGTTGAGCGCGTCGAAGATGCGGAAGATGTCAATGCCCGAGGATGCGGCTTCCTTCACGAAGGACTTAGTCACCGACTCTGGGTACGGGGTGTAGCCCACGGTGTTGCGTCCGCGAAGCAGCATCTGGATGTTCACGTTTGGCATCGCCTCACGCAGGATGTCCAGGCGCTCCCAAGGAGACTCATGCAGGAAGCGCATAGCCACGTCGTAGGTTGCGCCACCCCATGCCTCAACAGAAAGCAGCTCTGGAGTGAGGTAACCGGTGTGCTTCGCAGCGGCAAACAGGGTCTTGGTGCGCACGCGCGTGGCCAGCAGCGACTGGTGTGCGTCGCGGAAGGTGGTCTCGGTGACAGCAAGCGCGGTCTGGTTGCGCAGCTTCTCGGCGAACTTCTTCGGGCCGAGCTCGAGCAGCTCATCGCGGGAGCCGCGTGGAATCTCGTCGTACTCCCACTTTGGCAGCTTGTCGGAAGGACGCACGGTTGCTGGGTGCGCGCCGTTGGGCTGGTTCACGGTGGTCTCGGCCAGGTAATCCAGGATGCGACCGGCCTCGTCGGTGGCAGGAGGTGCCTCGAGCAGGTGGATATGCTCGGCGATGAAGCCGGTGGAGATGCGCTTTTCCTTGAAGTCCGCCTCGTTGAGCAGGGCGCGCAGGAAGCCGATGTTGGTGGACACACCAGAAACGGTGAACTCGTTGAGCGCGCGCTGCGCGCGAGCAACAGCAGTTGCAAAATCCGAGCCGCGGCAGGTCATCTTCACCAGCAGCGAGTCGAAGTTCGGGGTGATCTCGGTACCCACAGACACCGAACCATCTAGGCGCACGCCCGCGCCACCTGGGGAACGGTAGCCGGTGATAGTGCCGGAATCTGGGCGGAAGCCGTTGTTCGGATCCTCAGTGGTAATGCGGCACTGCAGCGCGGCACCGGTGACCTTGATTTCGTCCTGGCGCAGGCCAAGATCTTCCAGGGAAGCACCAGCAGCAATGTAGAGCTGGGACTTCACAATGTCCACGCCGGTAACCTCTTCGGTCACGGTGTGCTCGACCTGAACACGAGGGTTCATTTCAATGAACACGTGGTTGCCGTTCTCGTCCACCAAGAACTCCACGGTGCCCGCACCCTCGTAGTTAATGTGCTGGCAGAACTTCACTGCGTCGGCGCAGATCTCGTCGCGAAGCGCTTCGTCGATGTGCTGTGCCGGAGCGATCTCCACAACCTTTTGGTGGCGACGCTGCAACGAGCAATCGCGCTCATAGAGGTGAATGACGTTGCCCTGGGAGTCAGCCAGGATCTGCACCTCGATGTGCTGCGGGTTAATCACAGCCTGCTCAACGTAGACGGCAGCATCGCCGAATGCGGCTTCAGCTTCGCGGGAGGCTTCGGTGGCCAGGCGCTCCACGTCTTCTAGCTTTTCGACGAAGCGCATTCCTCGCCCACCGCCGCCAGCTACCGCTTTGACGAAGACTGGGAATTGGAAATCCTTTGCCCACTCGGCCAACTGCTTTGGATCAGTGGAAGGCTCAGAGTCGTGCAGAACCGGCAGGCCAGCCTCCTGAGCTGCGTGAACAGCGGCGGACTTGTCGCCGGTCAGGTCCAAGGTCTCAGCGGTTGGGCCGATGAACTTGATGCCATTCTCTTTACACTTACGTGCCAGGTCAGCGCGCTCAGACAGGAAGCCGTAGCCCGGGTAGACGGCGTCGGCGCCGGACTTCTTCGCAGCCCGGATGATCTCGTCGATGTCCAGGTAAGCCTTGACCGGCTGGCCCTCAACACCAATGCGGATCGCCTCATCTGCGAACGGACGGTGGAAGGAGTTGCGGTCTTCCTTCGGGTACACGGCTACTGTTTTCGCGCCGGTTTCAAAGGCTGCACGGAATGCACGCACCGCGATTTCACCGCGGTTGGCCACAAGGACCTTGTTGAACGAAGGCAAGGATGATGCCATGGAAGGTTATTCCTTTCAAGGATCCCGCTGCTTCGAAGTCTTAGGGTTGGCTGCGAAGTAGCGGAAAGTTTTCAGCAATATGTGTAATAAGAGTCTAACGTTACGCGGGCGATCACAAGTGATGTGTTGCTCAGTGGAACCGCCAAAGTGATGTAAAAGTGGGCAAAAGTAAGGCAAAAAGAACGCCCCTGCCGAGATCACCTCGCGTGGAAGGATCGTCGTCAGGGGCGATTTCGAGCGGGTGAGATTACTTCTCGATGTGGCGCTCTTCTGGGCCGTTGTAGGCAGCCAGTGGGCGGATCAGGGAGTTGTTCTCGTACTGCTCCAGGATGTGCGCGGTCCAGCCGGTGATACGGCTCATCACGAACAGTGGGGTGAAGAATGGGATATCGAAGCCCATGATGTAGTACGCAGGACCTGCTGGGAAGTCCAGGTTCGGGCGAATCTTAATCGAGGTGTTCTCGTACATGGTCTTTGCCATGATGTCGTACATCTCGACCCACTTCTCGGAGCCCTCGTGCTCGGAAGCAAGCTTCTTGAAAGCGGCTTCCATGGTTGGGACGCGGGAGTCGCCCTTCTTGTACACGCGGTGACCGAAGCCCATGACGAGCTCCTTGTTGGCCAGCTTGTCCTTGCACCACTGCTCAGCGTTGGCTGGATCGTCGATCTCGATCATGTTGTACATGACGGCCTCGTTGGCGCCACCGTGCAGTGGGCCCTTGAGAGCGCCGATTGCACCGGTCAGTGCGGACCAGGTGTCCGACCGGGTGGAGGTGATCACGCGAGCGGTGAAGGTGGAAGCGTTGAAGGAGTGCTCAGCGTAGAGGATCATCGACTTCTCGAAGCACTCAACGTCGCCTGGCTTGTTCACTGGGGAATCCGGGCCGTCGCCGAAGACCATCCAGAGGAAGTTCTCGGAGAAACCACGGGTTGGGTCCGGCTTGACGTAGCCCTCGCCGCGACGACGACGGATGTCCAGTGCCACGATGGTTGGGATCTTCGCCAGCAGGGAGCGAGCGATGTTGCGGATGTGATCCGAGTTCGGGGTGAAGTGCTCAGGATCCTTGGTGCCCAGGTAAGAAATCGCGCTGCGCAGCACGTCCATTGGGTGGCAATCCTGTGGCATGGACTCGATCACGCGGATGGTGTCCTCGTCGAGCTCACGGTTGTCCCAGCAGCCCTGCTGGAATTCCTTCAGCTGCTCCTCGGTTGGCAGCTCACTGTTCCACAGCAGGTAAGCAACCTCTTCGAAGCTGCAGTTCTCTGCCAATTCCTGGACTGGGTAGCCGCGGTAGAGCAGCGAGTTGGTCTCAGGGTTGACCTTGGAAATAGCGGTGTAGTCAGCGTAAACGCCGGCTAGGCCCTTCTTGATATCTGGCTCAGTCATGTTGATGCTCCTAAATGAATTTGCTCAAGTGCTTTACTCGAATGTGGACTTGTAAGAATCCAACGAGTAGGTAAATACCTTCTGGTCAAACTGGTTGTACTTTTCGTAATCAACCAATTCGTACAAGCGAGAACGGTGCTGCATCTTGTCCAGCCATGGCACCTGGGTACCAGTAGCAGAGATGTCACGCAGCATTTCCTCAGTAGCGCCCATGGCGATGCGTAGGGTGGTCACCGGCCAGATCACGGCATTGTAGCCAAGGTCTTCTAGCTGCTGGGCGGACAGAAGCTCGGTTTTTCCGAACTCAGTCATGTTTGCAAGCAGTGGGATGTCAACTGCCTTGCGGAACTTCTCGAAGTCTGCGGGTGAATACAGAGCCTCGGTGAAGATCATGTCGGCGCCTGCGTCGGCGTATGCCTTCGCACGCTCGATAGCGTTGTCGATGCCTTCGATGCCGGCTGCGTCCGTACGGGCACAGATGACAAAGGTGTCGTCGCGACGCTCATTGACCGCTGCCGCAATGCGGCGAACCATCAGGTCCTGCGGAACAACTTCCTTGCCGTCGAGGTGGCCGCAACGCTTCGGGTTGACCTGGTCCTCGAGGTGGAAGCCGGCGATGCCTGCGTCCTCGAACTCGGAGATGGTGCGTGCCGCGCTCATTGGCTCGCCGAAGCCGGTGTCGGCGTCAACCAGGATTGGCAGGTTGGTGGCGCGAGCGATCTGGCGGGAGCGGCCAGCAACCTCGGTAAGCGTGGTCAGGCCGATGTCTGGCAGGCCAAGGTCGTTGGCCAGCACGGCGCCAGAGACGTAGACGCCTTCGAATCCGCCGATGTCTTCGATCAGCTTTGCAACCAGTGGGCTAAATGCGCCCGGCAGCTTAGTGATGGTGGAGGAATTAAGGGAGTCGCGCAGTGCTTGGCGGCGTTCGGTTGGTGTCTTTACAGACGAGAACATTTAGAAGATCCCTTCAGGGGTTTCTGGAGCCTGAGCAAGAGCTTCGTCGGTAACAACGATGTTCAGCTCGTTCAGGTCGGTGAGGTTTTCCAGGTTCTGTGCAGCGGCCAGGAAGCGGTCCTGCTCTTCTTCAGAGACAAGGCCCTTAGCCAGGGTGCGGAACTTGTTGATGTACTGCTCGCGAGCGAATGGGCGTGCACCGAGTGGGTGTGCGTCTGCAACAGCCATCTCGTCTTCAACAACGGTGCCGTCCTTGAAAGTGATGACGGCCTTGGCGCCGAATGCCTTCTCCGCTGGGTCGTGGGTGTGGTAGCGGCGGGTCCACTCTGGGTCCTCCACGGTGGACACCTTGTGCCACAGCTCCACGGTGTCTGGGCGGGCTGCGCGCTCAGGTGCGTAGGAGTCAACGTGGTGCCAGGTGCCGTCCTGGAGTGCGACGGTGAACATGTACATGATGGAGTGGTCCAGGGTCTCGCGGGATGCGGTTGGATCCATCTTCTGTGGGTCGTTTGCGCCGGTACCAATGACGTAGTGGGTGTGGTGCGAGGTGTGCAGCACGATGGACTCGATGTCCTCGGTGGACAGGCCCTTTTCTTCCAGGGTGGACTTCATGCGGCGAGCCAGGTCGATTGGTGCCTGTGCCTGGTACTCCGCGGAGTGCTCCTTGGTGTAGGTCTCCAGGATGGCGCGCTTTTCTTCGCCCTCTGCTGGCAGTGGCACAACGTAGGTGTGCTCAGGTGAGTGCAGCATCCAAGCGATGAAGCCGTCTTCGCCTTCCCAGATTGGAGCTGGTGCGCCCTCGCCGCGCATTGCGCGGTCGACTGCCTCGATGGCCATCTTGCCTGCGAATGCAGGAGCCGAAGCCTTCCACGAGGAGATCAGGCCCTTGCGGGACTGACGGGTTGCGGTGGTGGTGTGCAGCGCCTGGCCGACAGCCTGGTAGATGGTGTCTACATCGAGATCCAGCATGGTTCCGATACCAGCGGCAACCGATGGGCCGAGGTGAGCAACGTGGTCGATCTTCCACTCGTGCAGGCAGATGCCCTTAACCAGGTTGACCTGGATTTCGTAGCCGGTTGCGATGCCGCGGATCAGGGTCTTGCCGTCAAGGCCCTTGTGCTGAGCAACAGCAATCATTGGAGGAATGTTATCGCCTGGGTGGGAGTACTCAGCAGCCAGGAAGGTGTCGTGGAAGTCGAGCTCGCGCACTGCGGTGCCGTTTGCGAAGGCAACCCACTCAGCGGAGTACTTGCCCTCAACGCCGAAGATCTTCGCACCGTTTTCGGTAACTGGGTGTGCCTGCGCGATGACGCGGGCGGAGGTAACTGGGCGACGTGGCACGGAAGCCACTGCCACAGATGCGTTGTCGATGATGCGGTTAATGATCATGTCGACGGTGTCAGCAGGCACCTCGACCGGGTCAGCTGCGACCTTTGCCACCTTGTAGGCAAAGTGCTCTTCGTACGGGAAGTCCTCTGCAGACTTGTGCGTGCGAATTTCGTGGTTGATCATTGATGACCTCTCTGTGGGGGAATCAGTGTGAAAACGGTTTTTCAATTAGGCAAAAACCGAGCAAGAAGCCTGCAAATACTGTTTTACGTGCGGTTTCTGCGTTGAAAGTCATAGTAGTCAGAATGTTGTGTCGCGCATCACGGTAAAGCATGTGTAAAGTTGTGGCATGAGTTAGTAAACTTTGTAAAACCTGTGAAAGATACAGGTCAGGCAAGAAAAGGACGGTGGCACGCACATGAGCAAGCTCTTCGCGGGGGCACGAATTCACACGCTTCGTAAACATCATGAGCTCACCCAAGTGGACATGGCCCGCCAGCTCGGCATTTCCACCAGCTACCTGAACCAGCTAGAAAACGATCAGCGCCCGCTCACTGCCACGGTGCTTATGCAGCTGACTGATTCCTTCGGCATCGAAGCTTCGTATTTCTCCAGCGAGCACGACATTCGCACGGTCAACGAACTCGCCGAGATTCTGCCCGACACCCCCACCGAGGAACTCAGCGATTTCGCCGCCCGCTTCCCCACCCTGGCACAGCAAATTGTTCAACTTCCGCATCAGGCAAGGGAGCACACGATCCAACCCTACGAGGTAGTGCGCGACTTCTTCTACGACGCAAACAACTACTTCCACGACCTTGATATCGCCGCCGAGAACTTCGCCACCTGGGCCGGCTCCCCCCAAATCCGCCTGACCCGCATCGCCACCGCGCTTGATACCAACTTCGATGTCTCCGTGCGCTTCAACCAACACACCGGCGGCCCGCGCCGCATTTACGATCCAATCGCGCGCGAGCTGCGCCTCGGCCCCGGCATGACAGAGGCACAGCAGTGCTTCGAGTTAGCGTTCCAGCACGGTTTAATGAAGGAAGCATCGCGTATCGACGACTACGTGGCCGACCTGCCCGGTGAGGAATCAAAACAAATCGCCCGGCTTGGCCTAGCGCAGTATTACGCCGCCGCGGTGGTCATGCCCTACGGCACGTTCTTGGCCCAGGCCGAGCGCACGCGCTATGACATTGACCTGATTGCTCAGCGTTTTGGTACCAGCTTCGAGTCCACCTGCCAGCGCTTATCCACGCTGCAGCGCCCGGGTTCGCGTTCGGTCCCCTTCTTTTTCGTCCGAACGGATCGCGCGGGCAATATTTCCAAGCGTCAATCGGCAACGTCGTTTCACTTTTCACGCACAGGTGGTGCGTGCCCTTTGTGGGTGGTGCACCGCGCGTTTGAAACCCCCAACCGCATCACTCGCCAGGTTGCTGCCATGCCGGATGGGCGAACCTACTTGTGGATCGCACGCATGGTCCAGGGTGCATCGCGCGGGTTTGGTACCCCTGCCAAAGAATTCGCGGTGGGGCTGGGCTGCGACTTAGAGCAAGCGCACCGCTTGGTCTATTCCGACCAGCTGAATCTGAACCCTCAGTCCGCGATGCCCATCGGGCCTGGGTGCGGGACCTGTCAGCGCGAAGAATGCGCTCAGCGCGCGTTCCCCGTGGAAGGACGCAAGGTCACACTCGACCTCAACCTCACCACCGAGTTGGCCTACCGGACAGTGCGCGCTGACTAATTCTGGATTAGCCGCAGGTTAATCCAGGTCGCTCTTGGAAACCAAGCGACGTGCAGCCTCGGTGATGGAACCGGACAGCGATGGGTAGACCGCCATAGACTCCGCCAGATCGCTTACGGTGAGGTTGTTGGTTACAGCAACGGTCAGCGAGAGGATTAGCTCGGATGCCGTTGGTGCAACAATCACACCACCGAGGAGCTGGCCGGAACCCTTGCGAGCAAACAGCTTCACAAAGCCGTGCTTGAGAGAACGCATCTTCGCGCGTGGGTTGGTGCTCAAATCAAGCTTGACAATGTCGGCCTGAACTTCGCCGTCGAGGATCTCCTTCTCGGTCACGCCAACAGCAGCAATCTCCGGGCGGGTGAACACTGCGTTGCCCACAGTCTTCAAACGGATCGGGGTAACGCCTTCGCCGAGAGCGTGATAGACGGCAATGCGTCCCTGCATCGCAGCAACGGATGCCAGCGGGTACAAATCAGAGCAGTCACCGGCAGCGTAGATACCTGGGATATTGGTGCGCGAGACACGGTCAACCTGAATGTGACCGGACTTCGACACGTTGACTTTCACCGAACTCAGGTTCAGGTCCTGAGTGTTCGGGATGGAACCAATGGACATGATTGCGTGCGAGCCGTGAATTTCGCGTCCGTCGGTGGTGCGCACGATAACGCCCTCGCCGGTGTTCGTAACGGTTTCCACGCGAGCGTGCTTCTCCAGGGAAACGCCACGACCTGCAAGAACTGTTTCCAGCACGTCGGCGGCATCCGCGTCGTCGTGAGGCAAAATGCGATCGCGCGATGCCACCATGGTGACCTTGACGCCGAGCTCGGCAAATGCGGAGACGAACTCCGCACCGGTGACACCGGAGCCAACCACGATGAGGTGCTCTGGCATCTCCATCAAGTCGTAGACCTGCTGCCAAGTCAAGATGCGCTCATCGTCTGGCTTTGCGCCGTCAAGCTCGCGAGGCGAAGCACCGGTGGCCACGAGAACCATGTCGGCTTCCATAACGTAGGCGTCGCCTTCATGCGGCATCACTTCAACGGAGTGAGTGGTATGTGCCGACTGATTAGCGGCAAAACGTGCTCGGCCGGAGATCAGATTGACGCCTAGGCGGGTGAGCTGTTCGCGGATATCGCGGGACTGTTCAGAGGCCAGCGCCATGACGCGGTTGTTCAGTGCCTGCAGCGACAGGTCCGCAGTTCCAAGACCATGGTTAAGGCCCATATCGTCGGCACGGCGCAAGTCGGTCTTAATGTTTGCGCCGGAGATAAAGCTCTTGGAAGGGACTACATCCTTGAGGACTCCAGAGCCTCCGATGCCCTGTTCCTCGATCAGCGTGACGTCACCCTCAAACTTTGTTGCAGAAAGGGCGGCCTCATAACCGGCGGGTCCGCCACCGATAATCACGATCTTTTTGGACACAGGGATATCTCCTTTTTTGTCTTTAAATTCCGTGACTAGTGTAGCGATATTTCAAGCAACTAGTGAAGTAAGCCGCCGTCGAAATCCCCAGGCTCTGACTGTTTTGCAACAAAACGTTCCACCACCGAGCCGAATAGGCGGATACCGACACCGATCGCGCGCTCGTCGACAAGCAAATCGCCCTGGTGCAAATCCTGCTGGTCGCCCTCGCCCGACCAACATCCCAACCGTGCCATCGAGCCCGGGACGTGCTCGAGATACCACGAAAAATCCTCGCCGCCAGAAGACTGCGGCGCGTTAACAACCCCTTGCGGATCTACTGCCCGACCGGCCTCGGCGAGAAGTGCGGTGGCGACGTCGTCGTTAAGCACAGGTGGCACTCCACGCTGGTATTCCAGCTCAAACGTGCAGCCAGTGGGCGCAATGATGGATTCGATCAAGGCATAAACGAGTGGCTCCAATTCGCGCCACGTGGTGATGTCGGCGGTGCGCAGCGTGCCGCGAATGCGTCCGGATTGTGGGATTGCATTCGGTGCGAAGCCTGCCTCGACTTGACCGAACACCAAGACGGTGCCGGTGCGCGGATCGACCCGGCGCGAGAGCAAAGCTGGGAGCTGAGTGATCACCGCACCCAGTGCGTACACCACGTCGCTAGTCAGGTGCGGACGTGAGGTATGACCACCTGCGCCACGGACATTGAGAGTGATCACATCAGTGGCTGAAGTGATCGCTCCGGTGCGTACACCGACCTTTCCTACCTTCAATTTCGGCTCGACATGCAAGGCAAAAATGGACCCGACTCCGGTGAGCGCGCCGTGGGCAATAACGTCTGCGGCTCCGCCTGTCATGATCTCCTCGGCGGGCTGGAAAATCACGCGCACGCCATGTGGCAGCTCAATTGTGGACAATGCACAAGCAAGCGCGAGAGCGATGGTGGTGTGCACGTCGTGGCCACATGAGTGCGAGACCCCGGGGTGAGTCGAGGCGTATTCAAGGCCGGTGATCTCATGGATAGGTAAGGCATCGATGTCCGCGCGGAAGGCAAGACGATTCTCCCCGGTCGGGCCAAGATCGACGTATAAGCCAGTGCCTGGGAATCGTACCGGGCTGAGACCGTGCTCCATGAGCACTGCTTCAATGAAGTCGGTAGTTTCGTACTCTTTGTTGGACAACTCGGGGTGGGAGTGCAGGTGACGGCGCCATGAAATTACCTGATCGCCATGCTCAAGCAACCAACTCTGAACTTCGGCTGCGATACCCACTTGTGCACTCTCCTACCGCGTTGATCAATAAAACCTCTTGGATAGGAAGTCTACAACTAGACTAAGCGGTATGGTTAACTGCTCTGCTTGCAGGTTAACTTTTTAGTAGCAAATACGAAACCGTGGTCGCTGGCCGCGGCGGCCTTCGGCAATAAAATCCGGGTGGTAGCGCGCCGTATCTTCCCGCGTGCGAGGCCACTGGAGATTCATTTTCGGCAGCGATTGTGCACCCGTTTCGGAGATACCTGCGTTATCGGGGCAGTGTTCTTCAACCATTTGCGCCACCCCGGGCAAGAGCACGGCCGGGGGAACGGAGAGCCCCGCGGCCAGCTTGTACATAGTAGACAGCGTGGGATCGGCACTGCGATCACTGTTGTAGTGATTGCGCTCCAGCATGGAAATCAGCGAGCGCGAGACCCCGGACAGCTCGGCTAACCTGCTTTGCGATAGTCCCCGCATAATGCGTAGCCGGCGGATCCGGCTGGACAGGTTGAACCCGTAGCTTGCCCAATGTGGAATAACCCTTTTACTTGACATGACGCCCCGCCCCGTCACCTTCCCCCAGGTGGTACTACTTATAGCCTTCTCATTTTCCTTCACGAGGCTATAACAGCTGACTAATATTCACAGGGCGAGCGAAACAGCAGGCTACGGGTGGGGCTTTAGAGATGGATGTTACGTGGACCGTAGAGGCGGTCGCCGGCGTCGCCGAGGCCCGGAACGATGTAGGCATCGTCGTTAAGTTCTGGATCGATGGCTGCGGTGACCAAGCGGATCGGGAAATTCGATTCCTCCAACCTGTCCACGCCAGGCTGCGCCGCGACCATGCACACCACGGTGATGTCATCGGCGCCGCGCTCGACCAATAGCTTGAGCGAGTGGATCAACGAACCGCCCGTGGCCAGCATCGGATCGACAAGGAAGACCGGTTGGCCCGTGAGGTCGTCGGGAAGCGCCTCGAGATAAGGCACAGGCTCGTGAGTTTCTTCGTCGCGGGCCATGCCGATAAAGCCCACCTGCGCATCCGGAATCATCGACAGCGCTGGGTCAATCATGCCGAGACCAGCACGGATAATGGGCACGATGATCGGAGGATTCTTCAAACGCACACCGTCGGCCACGGCCACGGGGGTTTTGCACTCAAAGTGCTCGGTTTCTAGATCGCGGGAGGCTTCATAGATCAACATGGCGCCGAGATCGGCGAGGGCAGCGCGGAAACCAGCGTTGTCGGTGCGCTCGTCGCGCATGATGGTCAGCCGGGAAGCGGCAAGGGGGTGATCAACCACAGTAATGTCCATGCACTACATGCTAGAAGCAAATTGTCTAGGAGATGGAACCGATCCCTGAAAAATGCCGTCTAAGTAGATATGAACACTTCTCCGGATACTGCTTTAAACCTAGATCCTGCACTTTCCCACTCCCTGATTGCCTCCTTGCGCGGTGATGCCGCCAATCTGCCCCAAGCACCCGAGGTACCTCTTGCCGGCATCGGCCCATTGGCCCGCATTAGTCAGGCGCTTACCCGGGCATGGCAGCATTACAACGCCGAGTCCACGCAGGTCCATGCCCGCACGCATTTTCACGCCGATGAGATGACCACGCTGGCACACCGCGCGATCGCGTCCGATGAAGCGTTGGGCCAGGAACTTCAGGGGTTGGCTCCATGATCGATCTCATCTCCCCGATTTCACAGATCGCCCAGAAAATCCCCTCACCACTGCCCGCCACCACCCTAGGCAACTTGCCCAGCTTCGATGCGGCGCTACCTTTAGCCGACATCGTCGGCGGTAACCCGAGTTTGTTCTACCGCCACGTTGAGCAGTTAGAGCACACAGGCACGCTTATCGACGAGGCCGTGGCCTCCTCCACCGGCCCCATTCTTTCCGCAGGCACAGATTTATGGTCCATAGCCCAAGATTTCCTGGGCTACGCCACCTCGCGCGTGGGTGCACTGAGCAACCCGCTAACAGCACCAGCTGCAACTATCGAGGTATCAGTTCAGGGCCTGCGCAGCCTGGCTGAAGCAGAACAACGCCTCTCTCAATTAGAGGAAGAACTAGCACCGATTGCTGCACAATTGGAATCACTGGTCTCGGATTCAGAGCCGGTGGCTGCACCGGTAAGTGCGGGCGTTGCAGACAGCCCTTTATCTGGCTCTGACCCTATTCCTGTATTTGATGCAGCCTCGATGGCGGTGCCAGAAACCGTACCTTCTGTAGAGCCCGCACCACCTGTGGAAACGCCTCCGGAAAACTCCGGTGGAAATCCCGCGGGCGAAGCAGCCGTTGCTGCTGCGAAAAACCAGTTGGGCACACCCTATGTCTGGGGTGGCTCCCAACCTGGCGGTTTCGATTGTTCCGGGCTGACCTCCTGGGCCTATGGCCAAGCCGGTGTAGAGATCCCTCGTACCGCAGAGAGCCAAGCCGTCGGCCGCCAAGTCAGCTACGAGGAATTGCAGGCCGGTGACTTGGTGGTGTGGGACGGACATGTTGCCATGTATGCGGAGGACGGCATGATGATTGAGGCTGGTGATCCCGTGCAGATGAACCCGGTACGCACGGAAAATATTGGGATGGGCTTTCAGGGCTTCTGGCGACCGACGGGCTAACGTTTAGTAGAGTCGGTGTCTATGAGCACGCGCGCGATTCTCCCTGTAAAAATCTCATTGACCGAAGGTGACTTTTACACCTTGTGGGCCCCCACGTGGAAAGAGGGTGGCTCCGAATGGCAGGCCTTCTACGGCGATGACACTAAGGTTTTGGTTTTCCACACCCCGGAAGAATTGCTTGTTCACCTCGAAAGTAACACGCGCCATGACTTAGCTTCCCACCCCAACTGGGCCGATTTCACCGCCATGGGCGCAGACCGCGTGGTCCCCACCGATAAGCAGTACTACGACATTATCGGTGCGCCCTTGCTGCTTGCTGATCGCCCGAGCCACGACAATGTTTCCACACTGGCGCGGATTTTTAAGATCTCTGCTTCGCTTGCAGAGGTAGGAGGCGCCGAGGAGGCCGTTATCTTCTTCGCCTCACACTCGCTTCTGGGTAACGTGACTCGCGGGTCCGACCACTACAACGGCGAACAGGGCGCTGGTGAATGGTCCGCAGTGGGTCGCATCGTGCTGACCAATTGGGAAAAGGTGGTCAAGTCACTCGACGAGGTTATCCGCGTCGTCGAAACGTCCTCTTTTGATCAGGCATCTATTAACGCTGCTGCCACCCGAATTATTCAGGCCGGCAAGGACCGCAAGGAAGCAGAAAAAGTGGCCCAGGCTCAACTCGAAGCGGAGCGCGCCGCCGCGGATCCTTATGACACGTCGGCATGGGCAGCCGCTGGCATCGACCCGCTGAAGATCACCATCCAGGGCCAAAGCGTCTACACACTTCGCACCTACCTAGCGGGCGATCCTGTGTTCTTGGGCCGGTTCGGTGAGATTTTCACCTTCCCAACCGGCAAGCAGCTGGTGCGTTGGATGCTGGACAATACTGAGCACGACCTAGCAAATGTGTCCACGTGGGACGATCTGGTCAGCGCGGCGCACTCCGGCGAACTGGAATTTACCGTGCACAGGGATAATTCCTACTCTTTCAATGGCATTGCCGAAGATATAGAAAAAGGCCCAGATGCTGTAGATACACAGCAGCTGGGCAAGGCCTATGAGCTGATCGCTGATGCCGCCGATTGGGCTCAGGATGATTCTTTGAACTCCTTCTTGTTGGCAAACCCGCGGATGCAGGAATACCTCGGATACATGCTCGGCTCGAATGAGCAGGCCGGTTATGTTCCTTCCGCACCGTTTACCGACAAGGTTGAGGGTTGGAAGGAATTGGAGAACATGCTGATCAAGCGGTTCTCCAAGTTTTAGAGTGACTTCTTTTTCCTAGCCCACGGATGTGCCGAACAACCAGCCCACAGCCCAGGTCAGGATCAGGGCGAGCAAACCGCCGACGACCAGTCGGAAGGCTGCCCTACCTTGGTTTGCACCGCCCAGGCGTGCCGAGATTACGCCGGTGATCGCCAGCGCTATCAAGGTAACCAGGAAGACGAACGGCACACGCCAGGTATCCGATGGGAACAAGATAGCCAGCATAGGCAGCATTGCGCCGAGGAAGAACGAGAAGAACGACGAGATCGCCGCCGACCATGGACTGACAATGTCAGTTTGATCGATGCCGTAGTGCATCTCCAGGTGCGTAGCTAGGCGGTTGTGCGAGGTGGCTTCCTTTGCTACCTGTTCTGCGGTTTTGCGCGAGATCCCCTTCTTTTCATATTCCTGGACAAGCACCTCGAATTCGCCTTCTGGGTCCTCGTCGTGGAGGCGCTGTTCCTTGGCAATCAGTGCGTTTTCTGCATCGCGTTGCGAGGACACCGAGACGTATTCGCCCAGTGCCATGGAGATTGCGCCACCGACAACTGCAGCGATACCTGCAGTTGCGATCGCGCGGATATCAGAGCTTGCGCCGGCCACGCCGACGATGACTGCTGCGGTAGAGACGATTCCGTCGTTGGCGCCGAGCACGCCTGCACGTAGTTTGTTTAGTCTTTCATTTAGTCCGCCGGTTTCTTCAGCCGGCGTCTGGGTTGCTAGATCACTCATGCCTATAGTTTTAGCCCATAATCCAGCAGTCAACAACGAAGGTTACCCTATCCAAATAGCAGGTCACAGTACGTTTTCGGTAAGGCTTACCTATAATATTCCTGCTTTGGTATGTCTTTTGCGAGCCATTCTGCAGTCTCGCTCACAAGAGGTCTAGAATTACGTCCCAATGAAGACTGTTTCTTACTTTGCGGCCACTTTGGCTTGTGCCACGTTTCTTGCCGTCACCCCAGTGGCTGGCGCGCAAGAAGCTGTCGTCCCCGAGGTTCCAGTGGATACTTCGATCTCTTCATCCACCCGTGAAACCGCACCCGATACCAATCAGTGTCCCAACCGGATTTCCCCGCCCCAGGCGCACACCACCTCGGAGGCACCCGTCGCCGGTGTCACTCCGACTCCGATCCCACCTGTCTATGACGGGCCCTGCGGTGTGATTGCGCCCGATGGTTTCCAAGTCCCAGATAGTGTCTTGGCCTCCAGTTGGATCGTTGCCGATATAGATACCGGCGATGTCATCGCAATGAAAGACCCGCATGGCCGGTATCGCCCTGCCTCGATCATTAAGGTGCTGCTCGCGCTCACCGTGATCAGGGACCTACCGATGGATCGGGTCATTACCGTGTCACAGGAGTCCGCCTCGCAAGATGGTTCCGCGGTGGGCATCGGTGAGGGCGGACAGTACACCGTGGAGCAGCTGCTTTACGGATTGCTGCTGGCCTCAGGCAACGACGCCGCGCACGCTCTCGCACAGGAGTTGGGCGGAGATGCCGTGACGTTGGAAAAAGTCAACGCCTTGGCAAAAGAACTCGGTGCCGAAGAGACTCGCGTAGCCACATATTCAGGCCTTGACGCCCCCGGCATGCAAACTACTGCCTGGGATCTGGCGAAAATTTACCAAGCAGCCTACAAAAACCCGACCTTTGACAAGATCACCAGCACCGAGAGCTACCCCTTCCCCGGCTACGGCGATCTCCCAGGTTACGAAGTCGGCAACGACAACCACCTCTTCCTCATGGATCCCGATGGAATCGGCGGCAAGACCGGCTTCACCGACGATGCGAACCACACGTTTGTCGGCGCCTTGGACAGGAATGGTCACCGCATCATGGCGATCCTGCTCGACACCACCGTGGAAAAGGCTCGCCCTTGGCAGCAAGCACAATCGCTTATCGACGAGGCGTACAACTTCACCAGCGCAGATAAAGTAGCCACCTTGAATCAGGACAACGCACCTGCGGGGCAAAACGTAGGCGCTGTCCAGCAAACCCCTGCCCCGGAGGCTCCAGCGCAGGCTTCGAGCAACACGAGTGACACTCACAGGTCCAATCAGATTGGAATTGCTGCTGTTGCCATCGTCGCTGTAGCAGCTATTGTGCTGGCAGCTTTAGGCTTGCGGGCACGAAAGGCAACTACTTCCTCCGGAGTAAAGCCACGACACCGGCGCCAATAGCACCAAGCGCCACTCCGATTCCAAGCGACTTTCCGTTGTTGGCCACTGGTTGTTGCTGCACCTCGTGGCGCACGTGGATCACAGCAGAATCCGGAGCATCCACAGGGGCTTGCTCGAGGGATTCAGTAGTAGTTGCCGTCCACGCGGAGACATACAACACCACGCGCCAAATCAGGTACAGCACAACCATCAACGCGATAATTGGGCCGAAGGCTGCACCCGCCGGGTTACTCACCGCCGATGAGACGATCACTGTGGAAAGCTGCTTAATTACCTCGAAGATAATCGCACCGAGGAATGCTCCTTGCAGGCCGGACTTGCGTGGCACCTTGGTGCGCGGCAGATAAATAATCAGCCACACCATGACAAGGAAGTTCGCCAGAATACCAACCAGAACGGCCACGCCGAAGATAATCCAGCGCAGCCCAGGCAGGCCCCCGAGGCCGATTTGTTCCAGCACCCACGACGTTGCCCCTGACGAACCGATCGCGGTAACAAGGAAGGCCACGCTCAGTGCGATAAGCAGGCCAATCAGAGCAACGAGGTCCCAAAGCTTTACTAAAACAAAGTTACCGCCCTTGTTGGGTGATAGATTCCACATCGCGCCGATGCCAGCACGCAGATTATTCATCCACCCAAGGCCCGACCAAATAGCCGTCAGCGCACCAACACCCAACACGGCGTTGCGCTGGGCGATGGCCTGATCAATGATGCTGTTGACCGTCGTGCCCAAATCGCCTTGCAGGGAGCTGGTGATGGAATCCTGAATTTGTTGCAACAGGTCAGGGCTACTATCTAGGAAAATAGCCAACCCGCCGAAGAGCAACATGGCCAGGGGGAACACCGACATCACGGAGAAGTAGGTAATACCCGCCGAGTACTGGTTGCCTCCGGATTCCCCAAAGCGGTCATTCATCCGCATGAGGTGATCAAGAATAGGTGCCTTTTCACGCACCTTATCTACGGCACCTTTGTCATCCTTGTGGACACGTTCGATTCCGTATTCATCGGTTTTCTCGGCATTAGGCGCCGTCCGTGTAGCCATGCTCGTCCTTCCGAAATATTCCGAAAATTCCAATAAGACCCTATTGATGTTAAACATTTTAGGGCCAGTGTCCAGACAGCAAACTGTAACAATTGGGATTCACGACGTAGGATAACGTGAGGAACGTATCTAAATTAATCTTCGAAAGGGACATCCCATGGCACGTCGTAATGATAAGAAGCGTATTAGCCCTGTCGCCCTCGGCACAGCGGGCCTGACCGGCTCTATTGTTGCACTCGGCGGCGCTGCAACCGCATCTGCCACAGACCTGGCAGTACTCGCGCAGCAGGCCGGCGAAAAACACCCAAACTACGGTGCATGGGCCAGCAGCGGCCTGCAGTGGGAGTGGTTCTACGTCATCATTGCGGTACTTGCAGTGGTGTCGTTGATTGTTACCATCGTGCTTTCGGGCAAGAATAGCCGCCGCGTCGGTCGTCGCGAGGGCGGCATCTAAACCCTAGCTTTTGCAAGCACCGCGGGCTTCTAGCGCTTTGAGCGCAGGAAGCCCGTTTTTTCGTAAACATCCTCGAGGACGGGCTCGGAAACTTCTCGGGCGCGCTCGGCGCCCTGGGCGAGAATGTCCTCTAGCTGACCGCGGTCGGCCATGAGCTCGTCGTAACGCGCTTTTAGGGGCGTTGTAAACGCCTCGAGTGCATCAGCCGTATCGACCTTGAGCGCACCGTAGCCTTGACCTTCGTAACCTGCAACGAGGTCATCGACGCTCTTGCCGGTCAGCGCGGACTGGATCGTGAGCAGATTAGATACGCCTGGCTTGTTTTCGCGGTCGAAGGCGATCACGCCGTCGTTGTCCGTAACAGCGCTGCGTACGCGCTTTGCGGAAACCTTCGGATCGTCGAGCAGGTTGATAATGCCCTTCGGGTTCGCTCCCGACTTACTCATCTTCGCGGTTGGATCCTGCAGGTCGTAGATCTTTGCGGAACCCTGCGGAATGAATGCTTCCGGCACAACAAAGGTCTCGCCGTAGCGGGAATTGAAACGCTCGGCAAGAGTGCGGGTCAGCTCCAAGTGCTGACGCTGATCTTCACCCACTGGAACCAGCTGCGGCTTGTACAGCAAAATATCGGCAGCCATCAAAACTGGGTAGGTGAACAGGCCGACCGTCGTGCGGTCTTGGCCTTGTTTCTGGGATTTGTCCTTGAACTGCGTCATCCGAGATGCCTCGCCGAAACCTGTGAGACACTGCAATACCCAGGTCAACTCAGCGTGCTGAGGCACATGGGACTGGACGAAAAGAGTGGACTTTTCTGGGTCAATGCCCAGTGCAATAAGCTGCGCTGCACCGGCAACGGTGCGCTGGCGCAGCTCTTGCGGATCCTGCTCGACGGTGATCGCGTGCAGGTCGGGGATGAAATAGAACGCGTCAAACTCTTCTTGCAACTCGATCCACTGCTTCAGGGCTCCGAGATAGTTACCCAAGTGGTAGGAATCGGCTGTTGGCTGGATACCGGAAAGTACGCGTTGCTTTTCACTCATGCCCGTTAAGTCTAGTCAGGCCACGCTACGCGCGACACTTTAACCCGACAAGCAACTTGAAGCTACTTACAGCGACAGGATTACCGGATTGTGGTTTCACCCTGGTGCTTGTAGTGAGAAGCGTCGTCCTCGCGACCGTCATAAATTGGGACGCCACTTGCAAGACCGCGAGGAGTTTTAATCTTGCCAGTGGACACGAGGTAGAAGACGTGCCCCAGTACAACCAGCGACAACGCCAGACCAATCCATCCGATTACTGTGTAGTTAAACATGATGCCCAGGATGGAAAGGGTGAGAATGAGGAACGCTACCAGAAGTTCGATGATTACGAGTACCATATTTAATATTTTAACCTATATGCCCCGGTAAATCTATATTTATCCAGGTCCTTGCGGTGCAGGCACAATAGCCTAAGGTTACCCACATGAGTGGTAAACCCTATACCAACAGATCGCTGACTAACCACTCATGCGGGCCGCATTGACAGAACCGCTTCACGAAAGGCCGCGCGATGAAGAACTTCATCAGCCCCACCCACGTGGCACTTCCCTGGTTGGGTTTCCTTCTCATCGGGCTCGTCGCGGGTGCCGGGCGATTTTTCTTCCTCGACGGCGAGTTGTGGACCTACCTAGCCATGGTCGGCATTGTCGTGGTGATGGCGTATCTAGCGCGAAAGTGGGAGGCCAAGAATCAACTCGGCATGGATTTCCGTCGTTGGCTGCGTGGCGGGCAAATGCTAGGTGCCGGAGGCGCGCTGATCATCGCGGCAACCACCACGCCAGCTGCCGTGATCATGCAAAGAAACCGTCCTTATTACACCTGGTTTGACCGGTTCTTAATCACCTACGGCGACACGTGGACCATGGATACCAACGGGGCGCCTTACGTGGCCAACCGCTCCGGCCAAGATGCGGGAACGGTGACGCTGACGTTTGTGTTAACCCTTTTCGTAGGGCTCGTGGCTGCCGTTGCAGGTATCGCGCTGGGCCTGCTTGCGGGCCGGATAAGGCGCGTTGTGGGATTTGTGGCGGCATTGGTACTTATCCCGATTGTGGTCGCCCTCATCCTTTGGGTGTTTATCCCTCGGAACCAAGGCTTCCCCACGATGCATCTCACCACCACACCAGTGCTGCAATTTCTGTTGCTTGGAATTAGCGGGGCCATCATCCTTGTCCTGAGCTCGCGGATTATTGCTAAGGCGTGCTCCGCGGCCACCAACCTCTAAGTGGCGGGCTCGGGTTCAGGGCCTTCGTCGTCACGCTTTTTCTGCCGTGTCGGCTTGGTCTCCTGAATCTTGCGCACCTTGCGTACCATCCGCCGCGCTCCTGGCAGACGCTTCGCTTGGCGCCGCAGCACTTGATACGACAGTCGGGTGCGCGGATCGTAATTGGCCACCTCTTCGTCGTCGTACACATACACCGGCAGCGACCAGTTGAACCTCAGCGAGAGCAGGCGGGTGATAAACACGAAGGCCACGGTGATCAGCGCGGTAGCCCATTCTGGCACATTGACCCACAAGAGGAACATGTACAACAGCGCGCCCATCACCGCGATGGAGGCGTAGAGCTCTTGGCGAAACACCAGTGGCACGCGATCCGAGAGCACATCGCGCAAAACACCGCCGGACACACCCGTGGCCACCGAGGCCACAATGGTGATGATGATGCCATGGCCTTCCGAAATTGCCGTCTGCGCGCCCAACACCACAAAGGCTGACAGGCCGACCGCGTCAGCGACCATGAAAAACTTCCGCAGCTGATACATCAGCCAACTAATCCGCACGGTAATTACCGAAGCGACCACCACAACGAGCAAATAGAGCGGCTGTTCCACCCAGGTCAGCGGATAACTGTCCAGCATAACGTCGCGGACCGTGCCACCGCCGAGCGCCGTGAGCGCACCCAGGGCGACCACGCCAAACAAGTCCATCCTCATGCGACCGGCCGCCACCGCTGCCGTCATTGCTTCGGCGATAATGCCGATCACGAAAAGCACCGTGAGCAGGTCAGCGGTGTCGAAGTCTCCCATCCATTCCCCCAAGTTGCTTAGCCGTTAGCGCAAAAATGCCTTCAGCGCTCCATACATATTCCTATGCACATTCCTATGCGTAAGTTACTAGCAACGGCGCGTGATCGCTCCAACGCTCCTCGACGGTGGGGACCTTCTCTACCCAGGTCCGCTCCGCACGCTCGAGCATGGCCTTGGTGGCCGCTTGGTAATCGATGCGCCACCCGGCATTGTTGTTGAATGCCTGGCCGCGGTAGGTCCACCAGGTGTAGGGCGCGTCCTCGGGGTGCAGGCGGCGCGCGACGTCGAACCACTGTGGGTTTTCATTCGCTTCACGACGAAGCCCTGACTTGTACTCCACCGCCCCGAAGTACTGACCTGCTGTGGGTTTAGGCTGCGGTTGCTCATCTGGGAAGGAACCAAAGACGGAGTCCATAAACGCACGCTCATCAGGCAACACACCAGACTTTTTCTGGTTCGTCTTGAAATTTTTCAGGTCCTGCTCGCGGTGGCAGATATTCCAGTCACCCGCGATGATCATGTTGGGGTTCGCTTCGGCGAGCTCCGTTAGTTTCGGTTCGAACTCGTCAAGGAAACGGTACTTTTCGTCCTGCTTCTCAGTGCCTGTGCTGCCGGAAGGCAGATACAGGCTGCCCACCCGCACGTCACCGGCGGTGGCGGTGATCAAGCGACCGGAATCAACAAAACTGCCAAATCCCACTTCCACATCCGTTAAAGGCGTACGCGACAAAATACCCACACCGGCGCGGCCCTTCGCCTCTGCGGGCGCGACGGCAAGATGCCAGCCATTGTCCAGTGCCGGGGCGAGCGCCTCCTGCGATTGCTCCTCGGTGGCGCGCACTTCTTGCATCAGCACAATGTCGGCTGGGGTTGAATCAAGCCAGGCAATCATGCCAGGGTTGATGTCGCTTCGGACTTTTGTTGCGGCACGGATGCCGTTTACGTTCACACTTGCGATGGTCACACTCATGGTTGCTTATGGTAGCCGAGGCCTTCGACACGACCCGAAGCTCGTCTCTTCAGGCACCTTGTAGTCGATTGTGACCTACCACGTTTCTTCTTCAACCGTGGGATCTACCACACTTTCGCCCCTAAACTGACTTAACAGTACGTCCATTCTGTTGAATCCAGGTAAGGTAGACGGCGAATTGCTAATAAATTATATAGGGAGTGACATTGGCTAAGATTATCTGGACCCGTACAGACGAGGCTCCGTTGCTGGCAACCTACTCGTTCAAGCCGATCGTTGAAGCTTTCGCTTCAAACGCAGGCCTGGACGTTGAAACCCGCGACATTTCGCTGGCAGGCCGCATCATCGCACAGTTCCCTGAGCGTCTGAACGAAGACCAGAAACTGGATGATTCGCTGGCAGCCCTCGGCGACCTGGCGAAGACCCCAGAAGCGAACATCATCAAGCTGCCAAACATCTCGGCATCCCTGGTTCAGCTCAAGGCTGCCATCGCCGAGCTGCAGGCTGCGGGCTACGACGTACCTAACTACCCAGACAACCCTTCCACCGAAGAGGAAAAGGACATCGCGTCCCGCTACTCCAAGGTCACTGGTTCTGCAGTGAACCCAGTGCTGCGTGAGGGCAACTCTGATCGTCGTGCTCCACAGGCAGTGAAGAACTACGCGAAGAAGCACCCACACTCCATGGGCGCATGGTCCAAGGACTCCAAGACTGCTGTTGCCACCATGGACGACAACGACTTCCGCCACAACGAGAAGTCCGTCATCATGGACAACGAAGACACCCTGAAGATCCAGCTGGTTGCTGCCGACGGCACCACCCAGGTCCTCAAGGACGACCTCAAGGTCCTCGAAGGTGAGGTGCTTGACGCTACCTTCATGTCTGCCAAGGCACTGGACGCATTCCTGCTCGAGCAGGTTGCAAAGGCCAAGGAGCAGGGCATCCTCTTCTCCACCCACCTCAAGGCAACCATGATGAAGGTCTCCGACCCAATCATCTTCGGCCACGTTGTCCGCGCCTTCTTCAAGGACGTCTTCGACAAGTACGGCGAGGAGCTGCTTGCAGCTGGCCTCAACGGCGAGAACGGCCTCGGCGCTATCTACGCTGGCCTGGACAACCTGGACAATGGCGCAGAGATCAAGGCTGCTTTCGAGCAGGCCATGCAAGACGGACCAGACCTGGCAATGGTGAACTCCAGCAAGGGCATCACCAACCTGCACGTTCCTTCCGACGTCATCGTCGATGCGTCCATGCCAGCCATGATTCGTACCTCCGGCCACATGTGGAACGCAGATGACCAGGAGCAGGACACCCTGGCTGTTATCCCAGACTCTTCCTACGCTGGCGTGTACCAGACCGTCATCGAGGACTGCCAGGCCAACGGCGCTTACGACCCCACCACCATGGGTACCGTGCCAAACGTTGGCCTGATGGCTCAGAAGGCTGAAGAGTACGGCTCCCACGACAAGACCTTCAAGGTTGCTAACCCTGGCACCATGCAGGTTGTCGATTCCGCTGGCAACATCGTGCATGAGCACGAGGTTGAAGAGGGCGACATCTGGCGTGCAGTGCAGACCAAGGATGCTCCAATCCGTGACTGGGTCAAGCTTGCTGTCAACCGTGCACGCCTGTCGGGCATGAAGACCATCTTCTGGCTCGACCCAGAGCGCGCCCACGACCGCAACATGACTTCCCTGGTTGAGAAGTACCTGGGCGACCACGACACCGAGGGCCTGGATATCTCCATCCTCAGCCCTGTAGAGGCCACCCAGGTCACCGTGGACCGCATCCGCAAGGGCGAGGACACCATCTCTGTGACCGGTAACGTCCTGCGTGACTACAACACCGACCTCTTCCCAATTCTTGAGCTGGGCACCTCCGCAAAGATGCTCTCCGTTGTGCCACTGATGGCTGGCGGCGGCCTGTTCGAGACCGGTGCTGGCGGCTCCGCTCCAAAGCACGTCCAGCAGGTCCAGGAAGAAAATCACCTGCGCTGGGACTCGCTTGGCGAGTACCTCGCGCTGGCTGAGTCCTTCCGCCACGAGAAGAACAACAACGGCAATGCTCAGGCTGGCGTGTTGGCTGACGCTCTGGATCGCGCAACCGAAACCCTGCTCAACGAGGGCAAGAGCCCATCGCGCAAGGTCGGCGAGATCGACGATCGCGGCTCCCACTTCTACCTGGCAAAGTACTGGGCTGAAGAGCTGGCTGCACAGACCGAGGATGCTGACTTGGCTGCAACCTTCAAGCCAGTCGCAGAGGCTCTCGCATCTGGCGAAGAGCAGATCGCACAGGAGTTGCTCGACGTGCAGGGCTCCCCTGCAGACCTGGGTGGTTACTACCTGCCTAGCGAAGAGAAGCTCACCGCGGTTATGCGTCCTTCCGCAGCCTTCAACAAGGTCATTGACGAGCTGAAGAAGTAGTACTTCGACCTTTTCACAGATCGAGCGGGGCCCTGAAGGGGTCCCGCTTTTTCGTTAGTGTTTGAGGTATGAAACTCACTTTGCTAGGCCAGTCCACAGTCCAAGTCGTTGCACCCGAAGGTCGCATCGTCATCGACCCAGGAAATCTCACAGACGATCCGCGTCTCGACGACGCCGACGCGATTCTTGTTACCCATATCCATCCCGATCACTGCGACGAGGAAGCGATTCGTGACTCCGGTCTGCCGGTCTGGGGGCCACAGTCGGTCGTCGAAAAGCTTGGTCTTGGAACGGTTGTGAAATCCGGCGAGACGATCACTGTGCTCGGTCAGGAAATCCAGGTGGTCGGCGAAATCCATGAGGTGATTCACCCGGATCTGCCGCGACCAGAAAACGTTGGCTACTTCATCGACGGTGTGCTCCACCCCGGCGATGAGTTCATCGAGCTCGAGGGCGTTCGCGTGCTGCTGATGCCGATTGCATGCCCGTGGGTCAAGGGCGAGTATGCCGCCGATTGGGCTCGCGGCATCGGCGCCACGACCACCCTGCCATTTCACGACGAGGTGCTGTCAGACAAAGGCAAGAATCTCTACGACAACGTGATGAAGAACCTCCAGGTACCCGGTTACCAGCGCGTGGAGCATGGGGTCGAGGTAGACGTATAGGGGCCCTACCTAGTCACGCTTTGTGTTGGTGGCGGCCTAGCTAACGCTCGTCGAGAATCGCCGCGGAGCGCCTGATCGCCTCATAGCGGCGCACGATGGTGTACTTCGGCGGATTGACAAAGAACTCCCAGGTCGCCGGAGTCTTTTCGTCGAGAACGTTGGCGGCGCGCCAGAAGAGAAAGACCCACAACGCTAGGTAGGCGGCCATCGCCACGGCGAAGCCGACGGTCCAGCCGATGCCCTCCGCCCACACGACGAAGAGCACGCCGATAAACAGCAGCGCGATGGAAATCACCGAGAACGCGCTGTTCCCGCCGTGCAGGTGGAAGATCCGGAGCATGACGCTGCCGACGCCGTGGGACAAAAGCCCGGCAATGATGGTAAAGCCGATGAACAACCGGAAGTGCCCTGCCCCGAACACACCCTGGAAACCCTCGTCACCAGCGAACAGGCTCAGCGAGAGGTTGAGCACCAGGGCGAAGGCGCTGAAGTAGACGAAATAACCGGCCAGGGCCGCGACCCGCATCCCGGCAGGCAGGCGGATCCCGTCGACGTTGTCAAGGTCGTGCTCTTCAGCGATGCGCGCGAGGCGTTCGCGTGCCTGCCAGGCATTGGCCTCGACCTGGCGTTGGAAGAGCCCCGTGCTCTTCCACTCGGGCATGGACGCAATGGTGGTCACAAGCAGCAAGAAGCTGACCAAATACATGAACATGATCCGCGGGTGAGTAAGCCCGGGGAGGGCCCGGGCGAACCCTGCCCAGCCAACACCGTGGATGTCTACGGTGTTGGCACCACCTTCTCCATCCTCGGCGATCTCCGCGAGCCCGAATAGGACCGTGAGCAGGAGGACAGCGAAGGCCGCCCCGAAACTGACTAGGAGCGCCAGTTCCGCCTGGTTGGCGTAGTTTTGCAGGTCGCGCTGCTGCGTGCGGGCCTCCTCCTTCGTGGTGGGGCGCTTGTCGGAAATGGAGTCCGCAGCGGCTACCGTCGAGTTAAGCTGGACTGTCGCCGCCAGCAAGATCGCGACAAAAAGCGCGGCGTAGGCGATGACGTCGGCCATCTCCAAGTCCAAGGACTTAAACGGCGCTAGGCCCTCCGGAAGACGGATCCACGCGGTCAACCCCGTAGCGCCCGTTATAGGCGTACGCAATGGCAAAGAAGACAGCCCACACGGTGAGCAGGAGGAAGATACCGACCACCCGGAGCAAAGGAGCCACGACGCTAGGCGACGAGTACTCCCCCTCTGCGTCCACGATGGGCACCTCCGCGAGGTCCGGCTCCAGTGCATTATTGGCATCTGACTTAGAAACAGGGGTCGATTCCATGGCTTCCACCTCTCGCCTGACCGGTCGAAACACCGGGTCTGAACCCTCACCCTATCCCGTTTCCCCTAGACGCGCTCTGCATTCCGATACGCCTCGACGTACAACTTTGTCTAATTTTATTCAGGCCGGATCACCCCCTATCGTTGCGGAATAGACAGAGCGGTTTATTTTTCGCATTCCACGACCTAGAATTTGTAAAAATCACCAGATTATAAAAAAGGAGTGCACACCCGTGCCAAAGTACGACAATTCCAATGCTGCTGAATGGTCTTTTGAAACTCAGGCTATCCATGCCGGCCAGCCCGTCGACTCAGATTTCGGTGCTCGTAACCAACCGATCTACATGACCACCTCGTACGTGTTCGACGATGCACAGCATGCAGAGAACCGCTTCAACCTCTCTGATGCGGGCCCAATCTACACTCGCCTGAATAACCCAACCACCAGCGCTCTGGAAGACCGTATCGCTGTGCTCGAGGGTGGTGTCGGCGCTGTTGCTTTCGCATCCGGCATGGCTGCAGAGACCGCTGCAATTATTAACTTGGCGTCGGCAGGCGACCACATTGTCACCTCCCCTCGCCTCTACGGCGGCACCGAAACGCTTTTCCAGGTCACTCTCAAGCGCTTGGGCATCGATACCACCTTCGTGGAGAACCCAGACGATCCCGCATCCTGGCAGGCAGCTGTACAACCAAACACCAAGGCCTTCTTCGGCGAGACCTTTGGCAACCCCATCGCCGACGTGCTGGACATCCCAGCCGTTGCTGAGGTAGCACACAACAACCAAGTTCCATTGATTGTTGACAACACCATGGCTACCGCGGCCCTTGCTCGCCCAATCGAACTCGGTGCCGATATCGTCGTGGCTTCCCTGACCAAGTTCTACACCGGCAATGGCGCTGCTATCGGCGGTATTTTGGTCGACGGTGGCAAGTTCGACTGGACCGTTGAGCGAAATGGTGAGCCAGTCTTCCCTTACTTCGTTAACCCTGATCCTGCCTACCACGGCCTAAAGTACGCCGACCTCGGCGCACCAGCATTCGCCTTGAAGGCCCGAGCTGGCGTCATCCGCGACACCGGCGCTTCCCTGTCTCCATTCCACGCTTGGCTGACCCTACAGGGCCTGGACACTCTGTCGTTGCGCATCGAGCGCCACAACGAGAATGCACTGAAGGTGGCAGAATTCTTGGCCAACCATGACAAGGTCGAGTCCGTGAACTTCGCAGGTCTTGAGCAGTCTCCGTGGTACTCCGTGAAGGAAAAGCTGGGCTACAAGTACACCGGTTCTGTTTTGTCGTTTAATATTGCTGGCGACCAGAATGATCGCACCAACGCGTGGGCATTTATCGATGCGTTGAAGCTGCACTCCAACTTGGCCAACATCGGTGACGTGCGCTCGCTCGTTGTCCACCCGGCTTCGACCACGCACTCGCAGTCCGATGCAGCAGGTCATGAGCGTGCGGGTATTACCCAAGCAACCGTGCGCCTGTCCGTGGGCATCGAGAATATCGACGATATCATCGCCGACTTGGAGCGCGGCTTCGCTGCCATCTAATTCCCGCGCGGTTAAAGGGCATAGCGCAGCATAGTTAAGCAGAAAGGACACCCCATGATTGAACTCTCCCCAGAGGGCGAGCTCGGCTTCCAGAAGATTGGAACGGTTACCACCGAGGCCGGTGCCGACATCCTCGATGTCACCATCGCTTACCAAAGGTGGGGAGAATTCAAGGGTGACCCGCACGGCGAAAACAATGTGCTCCTTGTCGAGCATGCACTCACCGGCGACTCCGACGCAGCTACCTGGTGGGACGGCCTCGTCGGTCCGGGTCTGGCTTTGGATACCGATCAGTGGTGTGTGATCTGCACCAACGTCCTCGGCGGATGCTCCGGCTCCACCGGGCCCGCCAGCCCCCACCCCGACGGCGGGACATGGGGGTCACGCTTCCCCGCTACCTCCATCCGGGATCAGGTGCGCACGGAATTTGAGTTCCTGCTGTCGCTGGGCCTGTCCAGAATTCATGCGGTTCTCGGTGGCTCGATGGGCGGGGCACGTTCCCTTGAGTGGGCAGTGACCTTCCCTGAGGTCGTCGGCTATGCCTGCGTGATTGCGGTGTCGGCGCGCTCGAGTGCGTGGCAAATTGGTATCCAATCAGCACAGATCTCAGCCATCGAGCGCGACCCGAATTGGGCCGACGGGGATTATTATGACACCGGCGCGCAGCCTGAAGCGGGGCTGGCGGCAGCTCGTCGTATAGCGCACTTGACGTACCGCGGGGAGCAGGAGATCGACGAGCGCTTCGGCACAACCCCGCAGGCCGGGGAAAACCCGCTGGGGGCGTTCCGCTCGGACAAGCAGCGCTTCGCCGTACAAAGCTACTTGGATTACCAGGGCGACAAGCTCGTCGAACGCTTCGATGCGGGATCTTATGTGGCGCTGACTGATGCGCTCAACCGCCACGATATCGGCCGCGGACGCGGCGGCCTGAACAAGGCGCTGGCGAGTTCGCTGGTGCCGACGATGGTGGTTGGCGTGGATACCGATATTTTGTACCCGTACCACCAGCAGGAACACCTCTCGCGGAACCTGGGCAATCTGCTGGCTATGTCGAAGGTGGTCTCGCCTGTGGGCCACGATGCCTTCTTGGTGGAGACTCGGCAGATGGATCGGATTCTGCGGAACTTCCTCACGCTGACACAGCAGTTCCCGTCGTCGACGGCTCTGGCCGAGGACCTGGGAGTTTACGAAATTTAACTGCCGGTTTTAACTGCCCAGCGCGTCAATGGAGATGGATAGCCACACCATGGCCAAGCCCAGAGCTGCGGAATAGATCACGTCGAAGCGCTTCGAACGCACCGCAATTAGCGCGATGACGTGCGAATCACAGAACACGCGCAGTAGCGCGACCCAGATCATGCAGATGCCCAAGCCGAAGGTTGCGCGACGCCAGTGTTCGGTAAACGCAAAGATCGCGCTCAAGGCTAACCCGACCAGAAGCACCGCTACGCCTAGTTTCTGAATGCGCAATGGCACCTTCGAGGGCGGGTTGTTCAGGTCATGCGGGTTAGCTAGCGAGAGGTTTTGCACTATTACGAGCTCAATCCAGCCTGACGCTCGGCAGATTCAACAACGTTGCGCACCAAGAATGCACGGGTCAAAGGGCCAACGCCGCCCGGGTTCGGGGATACGGCGCCAGCAACTTCCCACACGTCCGGGTGGACATCGCCGGTGGTCTTGCCATCAACGCGCGAGACTCCCACGTCGAGCACGGCTGCACCAGGCTTGACCATGTCGGCGGTGAGCATATGTGGCTTGCCAGCAGCCGCAATGATCACGTCTGCATTGACGGTTTCAGCCTTGAGGTCCTTGGTGCCGGTGTGGCACAGGGTCACCGTCGAGTTCTCGGTGCGACGGGTCAGCATCAGACCGATCGGGCGACCAACTGTGACACCGCGACCAATCACAACAACCTTCGCGCCGTCGAGCTCAACGCCGAAACGACGCAGCAGGTGGATCGAACCGTTCGGGGTACACGGCAGTGGCGCATCTTCCATGAGCACGAGCTTGCCCAGGTTGACTGGGTGCAGGCCATCGGCGTCCTTGGCCGGATCGATGCGCTCGAGGATTGCGTTCTCGTCGATTTGCTTCGGCAGTGGGAGCTGCACGATGTAGCCGGTGACAGTGTCGTCGGCGTTGAGCTCATCGACGACCGCCTCAACCTCTTCCTGCGTTGCGTCCGCTGGCAGCTGCTTCTGAATCGAGCGAATGCCCAACATCTCACAGTCTGCGTGCTTCATCCGCACATAATTTTGCGATGCCGGATCATCGCCCACCAGCACCGTTGCCAGCCCTGGGGTCACGCCTTGTTCGCGAAGCGCAGCGACGCGGACTTTTAGGTCTGCGAAGATTTCGTCGCGGTATAGTTTTCCATCCAATTTGATAGCAGTCACGCCCCCTATCCTAGACTGAACCGCGTGTCCCAACTGCATGTCATCTTCGATAATCCCGTAATTCCTTCCAACACCGGCAACGCGATCCGCCTCGCGGCGATCACCGGTGCGAGGCTGCACCTCGTCGAACCACTCGGGTTTTCCCTAGAAGATAAGTACTTGCGCCGCTCCGGGCTGGATTACCACGACTTGGCTGACCTGGTGATTCACAAAGATATCGACGAATGCTTCGCCGCACTTCCCGACTCACGCATTTTCGCCTTTACGACGACCGCCACCACCTATTACCACACGATTTCCTACCAGCCCGGCGATGCCCTTTTGTTCGGCACCGAACCCACGGGCCTGCCAAAGGAACACTCCGAGCATCCTCGTGTGACCGACCAGCTGCGCATTCCTATGCTGCCCGCGCGCCGCTCGATGAATCTGGCGAACTCCGCGGCCGTGGCTACCTTCGAGGCGTGGCGCCAGATGGGTTTTGAGGGCGGAGTCTAAGCCTACCTGGTCACACGACTAAGCCCGCTCCCCCGCGAACTGCTTGTCCATCCGCGCCTGGAACATGTCCGGCATAACCTGGGCCTGCCAGACCTTTCGGGCCAGATCGCGATTGCCCATCTTGGCTCGAAACGCAATGCCCATGGTGATTCCATGCTCAGGCCGATCCAGTGCGATGAGCTCATCGCCCGGGGCGATAACGCCGGGCACCAAAACGCGGAAGTAGGCCCCGCAATCACCCGAGGCTGTAAACCGCTTCTGCCAACTCGCCTCCCCCATCCAACCGGCGAAGGTTTTGCATGGCGAACGCGGCACGGAAACCTCGAGCTCAGCCGTGCCAATGCGGAAGCGTTGGTTGATTAGTACCTGGGCAAGATCGATGCCGATGGTGGTCAAGTTTTCGCCAAACGCCCCGTCGGGAAATTCTCGGTTCAGCTCCTTTTGCCACGAGTCCAGGCGTTCGCGAGAAAATGCATACACCGCCTTGTGACGGCCACCGTGATGCTCAGTATCTCCCACTACATCACCGGCTACACCTGAGCCATCGCCGTAGTCAGGCCCCGGGTCGCTGACAGAAAGGTTGTCCACCGGCACCTTGTGAATCCCCGAGACACGGTCGGCCCCACCGGGATCACGCATCGGGCGGGCCGTGTTTGTACTTAGAACTCTGGGTATTTCCATGGCTCAAGTGTAATCGGGCGCCAGCGGGGTTAACTCCGGCAGCTTCCTGTGGCGCAGCAGATCCACGAGTTCACGCGCCTGCTCTTGATCCATGTCGCGCCCCGCCATGCTTACCGGCCCGGGCACCAAGTCCATCCGCACCGTGGAGAGCCCCAGCGCGTTTTGTAGTGGGCCTCGTCGCAAACTGAGCTCTTGAATGTGCGAAGCCTCGATCAACGCCACTCTGCGCACGATCAACCCGTGGTGCACGATGACCACGTGATCGTGCAGCGTGGTTGCCTGGCGATGCGCATCAATCGGCGATGCCCACCGAGCCCTCCGTGGCGAAGCGTACGTGGGATGCGTCGCCCCCTCAGGTGCCGCGAACGTTTCCAGGCCCTCGCGCTCAAGCGGCCCGACTTTCGCGACCAGGGCCATCGCCTGCTCGCGGGAGCCCACCGGCAGAATCCGCGAGGTCGCCCCCTCGCGCGATTCCGCGCCGTAGCCGGCCACGGACACCGACACCTGCCACCATCCGAAAGGTCGCCACAGCACCGGCTGCATGATAGAAATCGCATGGATGCGAGCCAAAGGGATTGCTTGTCGACGACGCGAAGCGAGGCCGTAGGCGAGGTGTAAAACTGCGTCGTCATCGAGACGGGCATTGAAGCGCCACGAGCGGTTAATCATGCCCCAGACGGGAACCACGATTGCCAGCAGCACGGGAACCGCGGCGGTAAAAGAAAGTGGACCGAGCAGGGAGAAGATCGTCCACACAATTCCGAAGATGGTGGTGCCGCGCAGCACTGTTCCTGCGATCGAGCGCCAGATGGGGATGGGCTCGACGACATAATCGTCGATTTTTGTGTCTTCGGTGGGCTCGGTGTCTTCTGTGGGTTCTGTGGGTTCGAGGGCCACGTGCTCGTCGTCACGCACTCTTGCGAATATCTCTTCGCGCAGCTCCTCTGCCTCTTGGCGTGGCAGATAACCGATCTCGATGGAGGATTTGTTGCCGCCGGCCGTTTCTACTCGGACGGATGCTAACCCGAAAATCCTGGCGATGAACGGCTCGACGACATCGACAGCTTGGACGCGGTCATACCGTGCACTGCGCAATTGGGTGGAGATGACGCCGCGTTTGAGTTGAACGCCCTCGTCATCGAGGCGATAGCCGGTGGCTGCCCACCAAATTTGCGACACCAAAAACACCACAACGCAAAACACCACGAAGATTCCGATACCGGCAACAATGGGGATCAGTACGCCGCGGTTACCGATTAAGCCCGTCACGCGTGCGATCATCGCCTCGTTGATGTTTGCAATCACCACCGCGAGGACGGCGAAGAGAACCGTCCACATTTTCAGCAGGGGTGTAATGCGGTGGACCCTGCGGTATTCGGGTTGCTCGCTCACAGTCCGCTCATCCTCTCGCGAGCCTTGACGGTGAGGCGTTCACGTAAGGCATCTGCTTCGGCAGCGGGCAGTCCACGCACCGTAGAGTCCGAGGTCGACGAGGCAGTGTGCAGGACCACGTTTTTTAAGCCGAAGGCGCGCATGACGGGGCCTGCTGTGACGTCGACGAATTGGATGCGCCCATAAGGAACCACTGTGAAAACGTGCCAGAGTTTTCCTTTGGTGATTAGGAGCTCGTCGTCGGTTTCTTTCCAGCGATGCAAGCGCACGCGCGCCGGGATGATCCAGAGCTCCCAAGCTACCAACACAGCGATGCCGACGAGACCCAGCCACCACCAGCCCTCCCACCTCAGGTAGGCAAACAAGAAACCGGCCGCGAAGATGAGAGCCCAGGTGAGGCTGTTGATGTAATTGACATATGTCAGCTTCGGGGAAACGGGGTTCATTTCTTCGGCTGGTGCAGCGGCTTCTGAGGTACGTGGAGTCATGGTTTCACCCTTATGGATCGAAGAGTTGTTTCTGCCAATGGAATCTTCTCCCCTTGTTCATTTTCAACCTGCAGAATTCCAGCGGTTACCGGAGCGATGACGGTCAATTGCGACCCCAGCGACAGGCCGTGCGATGCCAGATAGCGTAGAAGTTCCGGGTCGTCGTCGTTAACTTGCGCGATGGTTACCGTCGTTCCTGGTGCCACCTTTACCAATGCGCGGGTGGAGATCTCAGGGTAGTACCCATCGGCGGTGGGGATCGGATCTCCGTGAGGATCGAATGCGGGTTGTCCAAGTTTTGCATCGATGCGCGCTAATAACCGATCTGAGACGGCGTGTTCAAGCAAGTCCGCGTCGGAGTGGACTTCGTCCCATGAATATCCCAGAACAGTGACAAGGAACGTCTCGACGAGGCGATGGCGCCGCACGATCTGGATTGCCAGGTCGGTTCCTTCCTTTGTTAGTTGGATTCCCGAATACGGCTCATGGCTGACAAGACCGAGTTTACCTAGCCGCTTAATTGCCTCTGATGCGGTAGATGTTTTTTGCTCCATGCGTTGCGCGATCTCGCCTAAAGACGCTGGTTGGTCCGAGTATTCAGTGATATCCCAAATGACCTTTATGTAGTCCTGGGAGCGCTCAGGCAAATCGCGGATATGCATGCATCTCACAGTAGCCGACCACTTGCGTCTCCAACTGTTCATAGCCTAGCCTAAGTTAAGTTCAATGGTTTGAACTTCTATTTTCGGCAATCAAAAGATTGGATAGTATGAGCATGAATTTTCCATGGCGCGCCTCGTCACTTCTCGCTGTCGGGGCCCTCTCCCTCACCCTCACCGCGTGCGCCGTCGACGGCACTGAGACTTCCGATGCGAGCAGAGTCGAACCGCTGAGTGTCTTTGCAACCACCGGCTATATTGCCGATGCCGTCTCGAACATCGCTCCCTCTGTAGAAATCATCACGATGGTCGGCCCTGGTGGCGACCCCCACACCTACCAGCCAACTACCCGAGATATTGAAGACATGAACGATGCTGATCTCGTGCTGTGGAACGGCCTCCACCTCGAGGCTCAAATGCAAGACCAGCTCATGTCGTTTGGCGACAAACAAACTGCTGTTGCTGAAACCGTCGCGCCAGATCTTTTACTCAGTGGGGACGGAACTCTGTACGACCCCCATATTTGGAATAGTCCGGAGGCATGGCAACAAGTTGTAGATACTATTGCGGCCAAACTCGGCGAGATAGATCCGGAGAATTCGAAGCAATACGCCAACAATGCCGACGCATACAACGAGGAAATTTCCGAAACCTATGCAGACGTTTCCGCCAACATGTCCGCTGTTCCAGAACCACGAATCCTGGTCACCGGCCACGACGCATTTGCCTACTTCGGTGAAACTTTCAACCTCGAGGTTCGCGCAACCGATTTCATTTCAACTGAGGCAGCCCTGTCCGCCAGCGAGCTTTCCGAACTTGCTGACTACATTGCAGACAACGAAGTGCCTGTGATCTTCCAAGATAATCAGGCAAATCCCCAAGCCATCACGGCACTGAAAGAAGCGGTGGAATCCCGCGGATGGACAGTTGAAATCTCCACCGAAGAACTCTTTGCAGATTCACTCGGCCCAACGGAGCCAGTGGACACCTATTTAGGAGCCTTGCGCCATAACGCCGATACCGTCTTGGGAGGGTTGTCGTGACGTTCGCTCTTGAAGCGCGGGGACTTACCGTCGATTACAACAATGTGCACGCACTCTGCGATGTCTCCTTGACCGTGCCAAGCGGAGTGGTCATGGGGATTGTGGGACCTAATGGATCAGGGAAATCAACGACGATTAAGTCCCTGCTTGGATTAGTCAAGGCCCGATCAGGCAGCGTGTCGTTTTTCGGGGAACCTCTCGATAACGTGCGTCAACGTGTGGGCTACATGCCACAGCACACTTCCGCTGATTGGAGTTTTCCGATCACCGTTGAAGAAGTGGTTCTTATGGGTACCTACGGCAAACTCGGTTGGTTTCGCCGCCCGGGTAAATCGGAACGCGCCCGAGCCAACGTGGCAATGGAAGCAGTATCAATTTCTGATCTAGCAGGTCGACAAATCAGCGAGCTCTCTGGAGGACAGCGACAACGAGCATTCCTCGCGCGCACGTTGGCGGGCGACCCAGATTTACTGTTTATGGACGAACCGTTTCAAGGTGTTGACCATGTCTCGCAGCGAGCCATCATGCAGGTCTTCCGTGAACTGCGTGCACAGGGAAAGACCATCGTGGTAGTCCACCACGATCTACGTACGGTGCCGGATCTTTGCGACTACGTCACACTTCTGTCTGCAGGTCGAGTCGTCTCCTCGGGTCAGCTCCATGACGCATTCACCCCCGAAACCATTCAGGCTGCTTATGGTGCCGTTGAGGTGATGGAATGAGCCTGGCTGACTTTTTCTCTAACTACACCTTTGTCATGGTTCTGGTGGGAACCACCGCGATCGGACTCGTCGCTGGAGCGCTTGGTGGCTTTACCTACCTTCGCAAACAGGCGCTAATCTCTGATGTTATTTCACACTCGGCACTGCCCGGTACATTGATTGCCTTTCTTTTTCTTTCTGCATTCGGTCTACAGGGGCGCTCAATGCTTGGCCTGATCATCGGTGCGGTGTTAGTCGGTGTGCTTGCCACGTGGGCCGTGAATTGGATTGAACGCAACTCTCCGATCGCCCTAGACACCGCTATGGCGGTTGTGCTCACGGGATTCTTCGGCGCGGGCATGCTGCTCATGCAATATATTGATCGGCGACCAATCCCGGGCAAAGGTGGAGTCAAAGACTACCTATTCGGAAACGCTTCGACGCTCACGCGTGACGATATCACCGTCTCACTCGGTATCGGTGGCCTCGCACTCGTTGTAATGGTGCTCTTTTGGAAGGAACTGTGCGCCTCAAGTTTCGATCCAGAGCATTCACAGATGATGGGGTTTTCTCGCAACATCACTGATGCGGTGTTTTTCAGCACTCTAGTAATCGCCACAGTGATCGGATTGAAAGCCGTAGGACTTGTACTCATGGTTGCATTCGTGATTACTCCGGCAGCGGCTGCTCGCCAATTCTCACGATTAGTGAGCACCATGGTGACGTTATCTGCCCTGATAGGAGCAGGAGCTTCCGCGCTCGGAGCATATCTATCTATCGCATTTGGGCCGCTTCCCACGGGTCCAGTCATTGTTGTCGTGATGGCCATTATCTTCCTAGCAGCTCTTTTCTTCTCTCCCAGAAAGGCAGTCCGGGTATGAGTATTTTCGTTGCTTCGTTGCTTTTGACAGTTGTTACTGCACTTGCCTGCGCTCTTCCTGGTGTGTTCGTGGTCTTGCGGAAGAATTCCATGCTTGTCGACGCAATCGGCCACGCCGCATTTCCCGGAATTGTGGTGGGGTACGCCATTACCGAAAACTTGGATTCACCCGTATTAATCATCGGAGCAGCCCTAGCCGGGCTATTGGTGGTCTGGGGCGCTGAGTGGCTGTATGGAACAGGTTTAGTCACTCGCGATTCCTCCCAAGGGCTTCTCTTTCCCGCGTTGTTCGCCCTAGGAGTCATCCTGGTCTCTTCACAATTCTCCGATGTCCACCTCGACACCCACTTGGTGCTCGTAGGCGACCTTAACCTTGCGGCATTCGACCGTGTGATCATAGGCGGATACGATTTCGGCCCTTCATATATGTACGTCATGGCGTCTGTACTGCTTCTCAATGCCGTATTTCTAAAACTGACGATGCGGCAAATGGTGGCCACCACCTTTGATCCTGAATTCGCCGCGGTTTCGGGGATTCCAACCCGGATGCTTTCAGCTACTTTTATGTTCTTGGTAGCAGTCACCGTCACTGCAGCATTCAATGCAGCGGGTGCTCTATTGGTCTTAGCTCTCATCGTGGCCCCTTCAGCAAGTGCTTCCCTTTTAGTAAGAAGGATTTCTCACTTCATATGGGTCACGCTCGGGATTGCCCTCCTTGGCGCAATCGTTGGGTTCCTCATTGCATATTCGTTTGACTTAGCCACGTCCTCAACGCTGGCTGTCTTTTATGCTTTGGTGTTCATCGGAATCTTGCTCGGAACAAAATTTCTCCAAAAACGACGGGCCAAGACCCAGAAAGCCGAAGATGAACTGCTCGTGGGGACGAACGCTCGTGCCTAACGGAAGTCACGCGAACCACGAGAGAGCACCTCGCTGAGTTCAAGCGGCTCCAACTTGTCCGCCACTACAGTGACTGCCCCAGTGGCGTTTTGCACGATGCCCCGCACCACGAGCGCCTTCGATGTTCGGGCAAGAATCCGCTGGCGTTTCCACAGGCCCGGGGACACCATGACGTTGATCAGGCCGGTTTCATCCTCCATGCCCAAAAATGTCACCCCGGAAGCGGTCTGCGGGCGTTGACGGTGCGTGATCACCCCGCCGACGCGGATCCTCGAGCCATCTTCGGCATGACGCAGCTGCTCCGCGGAAAGCACACCACGCTGCGTGAGCGTATCGCGCACAAACGCCACCGGCTGGGTATCAGGAGTGACCCCCGTCGAGCTGACATCCGCGGCAAGGAGCTCAAGTGCGGTCATCCCCGGCAACGCGGGTGCCTCGATGGCAGACAAGTTCGGCAGCATGCCCTCCTGCTCCGTGGCTGCCACACCTGCTTGCCACAAGGCTTGCCTGCGGTCCACGCCGAAACAATCCAACGCGCCAGCCTTGGCCAAGGCCTCAACGTGTTCCACCGACAGGTCTGCCCGGCGCGACAAATCCGGGATTCCTGTAAACGGTTGGTGCGCCTCGATCCGCTCGGCGGCTTTGTCACCCAGGCCTTTCACCAGGTTGAGCCCCACCCGAATCGTTGCTGAGTCCAGCACGCGGGCTTCCTTCCCTGAATCATTCACGCTCACCGGTAGCGCGGTTACCCCGTGCCGACGGGCATCTTGAATCAGCGACTGGGGCGAATAGAACCCCATCGGCTGGGCGCGCAACAACCCCACGCAGAACTCGGCCGGGTAGTAGCACTTAAACCACGCGGAGAAATACACAATGGAGGCAAACGACTGCGAGTGCGATTCCGGGAACCCGTAGGCTGCGAAAGCCACAATTTTGTTCCACAAACGCAGCGCAGTCTCCTCGTCAATCTGGTTAGTTGTCCAACATCCGTCGAAGAAGCGCTGGCGCAGGGCCTCCATCTTTGCCGGTGAGCGTTTGGAGCCCATCGCTCGTCGTAAAGCGTCTGCTTCCGTGCCCGAAAAGCCCGCCGCATCCACAGCGATCTGCATGAGCTGCTCCTGGAACAACGGAATACCTAAAGTCTTACCCAGGGATTTCTCCAACACCGGGTGATCGTAGGTGACCTCCTCTTCCCCATTGCGACGCCGCAGGTACGGGTGCACGGACCCACCCTGGATCGGGCCGGGGCGAATCAAGGCCACCTCGACGACCAGATCGAAGAACTTCCGGGGTTTGAGCCGTGGCAAGGTAGAAAGCTGCGCGCGCGACTCCACTTGGAATACACCCACGGCATCGGCGCGGCACAGCATGTCGTAGACCTTGGAATCGGCCAAGTCCAGCTCCCAGAGCTCCACTCGCTTGCCCGTGGTTTGCTCCACCAAGTCGATCATGTGGTGCAGGGCCTCGAGCATGCCAAGGCCCAAAAGGTCGAACTTGACTAGGCCTGCCGAGGCGCAATCGTCTTTATCCCACTGCACCACCGAACGATTATCCATCCGTGCCCATTCGGTGGGCACGACATCGGCAATCGGACGATCACAAATAACCATGCCCCCGGAGTGAATTCCTAGGTGGCGGGGTTGGCCCTTAAACTCGGCTGCAAGTTCGGTGACCTTGTCCGGCGGATCGCTTAAACCCTTCGCCCACGAATCGATCGCGCCCTGCGGATACCCCAAGGCACGCGCGGCATCGCGGATAGCCCCCTTCGTGCGATAGGTGATTACGTTGGCTACCTGCGCCGCATTGTCGCGACCGTACTTGGTGTACACGTACTGAATGACTTCTTCGCGACGGCCGGATTCAATATCTATGTCGATATCCGGTGGCCCGTCACGCTCCGGGGACAAGAACCGTTCGAATAACAGGCCCGCGCTGATCGGCTCCGCATTAGTAATGCCCAAGGCGAAACACACCGCGGAGTTCGCCGCCGAGCCACGCCCCTGGCACAAAATATTGTTCTCGCGACAGAAATCCACCAGGTCATTCACAATGAGGAAATAGCCTGGGAACGTGAGCTGTTCGATAACACCGAGCTCATAGTCAATCTGTTTCATCGCCTTCTCGCGCACCTGCGCCGGGCGCGAGGCATAGCGCACCTGGCTACGCTCGCGCACAAGGTGTGTCAGCCAGCTCATTTCGTCGTGCCCGTCCGGGGTGGAAAACCGTGGCAGGTTCGGGGCGATGAGATCTAGGGTAAAAGCACATTCACGGGCAATGTCTACCGTGCGGTCAATCTGGGCGCGACGCTCCGGCGCCATCTGCAGCATCCGTTCACCGGAGCGCAGCCAGTTCGCGCCCATCGGATGCAAATGCCCCTGGGCATGGGCCAGCGATTGCCTCCTGCCAAGCGCACGCTTCGCCGCAGCAAGCCGGGAGTGCTCCCGGGTAGCGGCAGCCGGCTGGGCAGTGAGGATGCTGGGCACGTGCGGATACTCGTCTAACAAGGCATGGTGATCCGCGTCTTCCGGGGTCATAGATACCTCGTACTCCAAAACCACTCTGTCTACCCCAAAAACTTCGACCACACGATCGATTTCCCCCGCCCACGGCCACCCCACCAGGACATAGCACTGACCGCCGAGCTGCTCGGCAATGCCCTCCAGCGACGGGTAACGCACCTCATCTTTTTCACGGGTGACCATCCGGGCTTGAGTAATAAGGTGTGAAAGGCGCTTATAGCCTTCAATATTTCTGGCCAGCACGGGCAGCACCTTATCGCCCAGAGTCAGCTCGGCACCGAATATTGTGGGCAGATCCACCTTCGCTGCGGCTTCCGCAAACTTCACCGCCCCATAAAAACCATCCCGGTCCAGCAGGGCCAACGCCTCCAGGCCCAGCTCTTTCGCTCGGACAACAAGATCTTCCGGCTCGCTGGCTCCACCCAAAAAGCTATACGACGAAACAGCGTGCAATTCAGCGAACGGGACCGTTGCCTGCACGCGGGGTTGTACACCCCCAAGATCTGGAGACAAGTGGTCAACGGACACTGGCGTGGGCGATGGACGCCCCGACAAAATCCGCTCTAACCGCGACCACGACAGCGGCGCGCCTCCATTAAATCTCATGCGTTTTAGGCTAGCACTATTAGAACATATGTGCCATAGTGGAAATATCACGGAGGACCAAGGCGACTAGACTAAGCTGTCCAGTAAGTGCTAGGTTATTGCCCATCACTTCCAATCCATCTACCTACAGGGAGAATACGATGCGTTTGACCCGTTTTGTCGCAACAGTCGCGGCATCCGCCATCGCAGCTACCAGCCTCGTGGCTTGCTCTAACGATTCGTCTTCGAATGGTGCATCTGGTTCGGGCGAAACCACCATCAAGATCGGCACCACTGATGCTGATCAGCAGGCTTGGTCCGTCTTTTCCGATCTCGCAGCTGAAGAAGGCATCAAGCTAGATATCATTCCTTTCTCTGACTTCGCGCCGGTCAATGAGGCCCTCGCACAGGGCGAGCTGGACGTGAACAAGTTCCAGCACATCAAGTACCTCGCCGAGTACAACGTCGGCTCCGGCGAGGACCTTAAGATTGTGGGCTCCACCGAGATCTACCCACTGGCACTGTTCTGGAAGGATCACACCTCCCTGGACGGCATCGAGGGCGAAAATATCGCCATCCCAAATGACCCATCCAACCAGGGTCGTGCCATCAACGTGCTGGTCCAGGCTGGCCTTGTCACGCTGAAGGAAGCGGATCTGACTGATCCAACCCCAGCAGACATCGACACTGAGGCATCCAAGGTGGATATCACCCCTATTGATGCGGCACAGACCCCAACGGTATTCCAGGAAGGTCGCCCAGCCATCATCAACAACTCCTGGCTTGGTCGCGCAGGCATCACCCCAGATCAGGCAGTCTTCCAGGATGATCCAAACTCCACCCAGGCGGAGCCATACATCAACGTTTTCGCCGCCCGCGCCGAGGACATCAGCGACCCAACCTTGAACAAGTTGGTCGAGCTGTGGCACTCCCCTGAGGTTACCGAGGCTGTTGCCCAGGACTCCGAGGGCTCAGCAGTCCAGGTCACCCGTGACCAGTCCGAACTCAATGACGTGCTCGCACGCCTCGAGGAGGCTTCAAAGTAGTGAGCTCGACCGGCACCCGGATTGAATTCCGGGACATCACGAAGGTGTTCTCCACCGGATCCAGCGAGGTCCGGGCACTCGATAATATCAATCTCACTGTCGAACCAGGCGAAATCTTAGGTGTCATCGGTTACTCCGGTGCTGGTAAGTCCACACTGGTTCGGCTCATCAACGGGCTGGATACGCCCTCATCAGGTTCACTGTTGCTCGACGGCACTGACATCGTTGGTATGCCAGAGTCCAAGCTGCGCACCATGCGTCGCAATATCGGCATGATTTTCCAGCAGTTCAACCTGTTCTCCTCGCGCAGCGCGGCGGGCAACATTGAGTACCCGCTCAAGCTCGCGGGGATGGACAAGCAGCAGCGCAAAGCCCGCGTCCAGGACTTGTTGGAGTTCGTCGGCCTGAGTGACAAGGGGAAAAGCTACCCTGAGCAGCTCTCGGGTGGCCAGAAGCAGCGTGTCGGCATCGCCCGTGCGCTGGCTACCAATCCCACGCTTTTGCTTGCCGACGAGGCAACAAGCGCCCTCGATCCGGAAACAACACACGAAGTCCTCACGCTTCTGCGCCGCGTCAACGAAGAACTAGGGCTCACCATCGTGGTCATTACCCACGAGATGGATGTCGTCCGTTCCATCGCCGACAAGGTTGCTGTGATGGAGGAAGGCCGCATCGTTGAATACGGCAGCGTCTACGAGGTCTTTTCTAATCCGCAAACCCATGTGGCACAGCGGTTCGTTTCCTCGTCGCTACGCAATACCCCAGACTTGGTCGAGGCAGAAGACTTGCTTGCCCACGAGGGGCGCCTGTTCACTATTGATCTGACGGAGGATTCCGGCTTCTTTGAGGCCTCCGCCACACTCAGAGAGCACGGTGGCACGATTTCCATCGTGCATGGTGGCGTCACAACTTTGCAGCAACACTCCTTCGGCAAAATGACTGTGCGTCTCGGCGGCGATGATGCTGCGGTGCAACAGTTCTACGCCTCACTGCAGAAAACCACCGATATCCAGGAGATTGTGCGATGAATGAAATGATCTTAGCCGAGCCCAACTGGGACCGCTTGGGGCCAGTATTCGTCCAGGCTATCGGTGAGACCCTCTACATGGTGGCTATCACCATGGTTGTCGGCGGCTTCTTCGGTCTGCTTTTGGGTGTGCTGCTTTATACCACTCGCCCGAGCGGAATCTTGAAGAATTCCTTCGTGTACTGGACCATCAACATTTTGGTCAACTTCTTCCGCCCGATTCCGTTTATCATCATGATCGCCATGATGTACCCGGTCACGGTGGCGGTGGTAGGTACGTCGATTGGCACCAACGCCGCAACCTTTGTGATGTGTTTCGCCGCCACGTTTACGGTGGCTCGCATTGTTGAACAAAACCTCGTGGCCATTGACCCCGGTGTAATTGAGGCAGCCCGTTCCATGGGCGCTGGCCCGTGGAAGATCATCACCTCGGTGATCCTGCCCGAAGCCCTTGGCCCCTTGATCCTGGGCTACACCTTCATCTTCATCGCGGTGATTGATATGTCCGCAATGTCCGGCTATATCGGAGGTGGCGGCTTGGGTGACTTCGCTATTGTCTACGGTTACCGTTCGTTCGAACCGCAGGTCACATTCGCTGCCGTGATTGTCATCGTGATTATCGTGCAGCTCGCCCAGTTCCTGGGTAACTGGCTGTCCAAGAAGATCATGCGACGTTAAAAATCTCACCAAAGAAGATACACTGACACGCATGACCGTGAAAGTAGCTGCCTTTGACATCGATGGAACCCTTCGCCGCGGCGGAGACATCGCGGCCAAGGACATCGCTGCAATAGATGCCTGGCGAAGCGCCGGGCATCTTGCTATTTCTGCAACCGGGAGGTCGCGCTCGTCGTTAAGCCGTGCCCTAACCGGAATTGATATCTCCTTCGACTACAACATTCTCTCGAACGGCGGAGCAGCAACAACGCGTGGCGACGAGCTGTTGTTCGGGCACCCGATCGCCTCGGAGATGGTGCATGATGCGGTCAAGGAATTCCAAGGCGTCGAAGGCATCGCGGTGTACGGGACAACTTTTGGGCGCCGCGACGGCATTTTTACCAACAACACCTCTGTTCCGGGCGTGGGAAGTTCTTTGGCGCAGGGGTTCATTCCAATGACCACGGCCGATATCACCGACCATCAGTTTGGTGTGGTGCCACTGTGGGTTCCTGATAACCCGGCGCTGCGCATCGAACTCATTGAGCGGATTCACACGCAACTTCCGCACGCCACCTACACCACGAATCATGAGTTCATTGACATCATCGCCCCTGGTGTAAATAAGGGCCGTGGCATTGTGCAAACTATGGAGCTGGCGGGAATTGATTCCTATGAGCTCTACACCTTCGGTGATTCGTGGAACGATCTACCGATGCACGAGGTGGCGCATCATTCGCATAGTTTCACGCTTTCACCAGAGGATGTGCAAAACGCCACGGACCACGTGATTGAACACGTCGCCGACGCGCTACATGAGTACATTTAGCTCTCGAGCACTGCTACGGATTCCACGTCCCAGACCTCGCCCTGCTTGGGTTCGGCGCCACACGAGGAGATGATTCCGTCGACGGTGCGCGTGGTCAAAACCACGGCATAGTTAAGGCCTGAGGCGGAATCGGCAACGGTGACCTTGGCAGTGCCCGCAGCGGCGACTACCTCGTCTGCGGTGACTGCAAATTGCCCGTACTTCACGGTTCTGCCCTCGCCCGCAACCTTGGCTGCCACGGCGTTTTCAGCGACCTGGCCTGTGGGAGTTAATGTGCCACGGCCACGATTGCCTGGAACGAAATAGTCACCGTTGAGGGCAGCGCCAATCATCGATTCCGTTGCTTGGGTATTCATCCGCCCGAAGCTATATCCCCACGGCATCAACAAAATCGAGGGGGCGAAACGGTGGCCCTTGGTGTGCGAGGTTTCCCACACAATGTCGCCATTTTCGGAAAATGGGTAGCGCTTTTCCAGCTCGGTAACTAGCGGGCGGCCTTTGATCGCGCAGCAGACATCGCGTTTGCCGTGGGTGCAAATTAGCACCAGTGGTCGGGTGCGCTGTTCTAAGTTATTGCGGCCCGGTCCTGAAAGGTCCAGCTCAAGTATTGCTTCCGGGGAATCGACGTGCGTGACCTCCATAATATTTTCCTCGGCGAACACCAAGTACAGGTGGTGATCAGTGATTTGGCGCCGCTCCCTTGTTGGGTGGCGAATCAGCTGGAGGCTTGCCCCATACTTTTTCAGGTGCGCTTTGAGGCGGGCGGTGAATTCCTCGCCGAGGGTGCCACCATCTAATACATCGCGGCTCCAGCTTGAGGGCCACTCGAAAATCACGTAGACGTTTGCTTGCTTTGCGGTCCCCGGTAGTGGTTCTGGTGCTACGTCCGAGCAGCGGAGTTGCGAGTTTTCCTGCTCATTGGGTGTCGCCGTGGTCATATGCCCCAGCCTAGTTGCTTTTGCCCTAAGTAGTAAGGAGACCACTTTACCGCATTGCGGTTCGCCCTGCTGCCCGTCGCACGCCACCATCTAACTGCGATGCACGCTCCCGGCCTTAGCGTTCCAAGGCATACCCGTGGCGAGCATTCGACGAAATCACCTCGCATCGGAATGGTTCACAGCGCGTCACCGTGCGGTAAGCGATGACTGTCTTATCTTCAGATCATCTTCAGCTTATTTTTAGGCGGTCGCCGTGCTCGTTTCGGGGGCGCTCCCGGTCGCCGTCGCGGCCCGTTCGGTCTCAGCCGCAGTAAGGACAGGTCGGATCCCTATCAGTAAGGCCAGTGCCGCAATGGAGATGATGGCACCGACCAGAGGCAACGCCAAGACCCCGGCTTGAGTGAGCACGACACTACCAAGCGCAGATCCTGCAGCCATACCAGCCTGGCTGAGGACGACGCCGATACTCATCGACTTTTCCGGGGATCGAAATCCAACCAGCAGTAGAGTCTGCTGCCACACCATGACAAGGCCGGAAAATCCGATCCCCCAGACGAACAGCAGGACGAGGATGAAAGGGATGCTCCTAATCCCGATGGACATTAGTAACAGGCTCACGGCCATCAGCACAGGCATGACTATCAGCGAGGCCAAGCGTGAGCGTGCCGCGATCCGGCCTCCAAGCCACACGCCGAGTATGCCTCCGGTACCAAAGACAAACAAAGACAAACTAGTTAACTGCGGTGGCGCGTCGAGTTCATCAAGGTAGGGGTCGATGTAGGTGATCACAGACATGTAGGCCAGCATTAACAGCATCCACCCGGCACTGATCCTTAAGACACCCGGCTGTCGAATCGTCTGTATCAACCCCATTTGCTGAGTCTGTTCGACGCGCAGCGGGGGGATTTTTACTGCCAGCAGGACGGCACAGACAAGCGACAGCAAAGCAGCTGCGAAGAAAGTCACTCGCCATCCAAAGGCGGTACCCACAGCAGAAGCCAATGGGGCGCCGAGGGCGATACCAACGGTGTTCGCTCCGGTGACAATGCTCAGCGCTAGGCGCTCATGTTTCAGTCCGGCGACACCTATCGCCACGGCAGGCGCGAGCGACATGAGTACCCCGTGCGCGCCACCGGAGATGAACCTACCTACTAGGGCGGTTTCCAGATCCGAGGCGAGGAACACCGCGACATTTCCGGCCACAAAAACGAGCAACGTACCGGCAAGGGCGACTCGGCGAGAGAACCGCATCATCAGAGCGGTCAGCGGCAGCGTGAGGATTGCATTGCCAAGTGCATATAGCGCGGTCAACGAGCCAGCCATGGCAACACTGACGTTCAAGTCCGGGGCCATCTGGGTTAATAGACCTGCCGGGCTTAGCTCTACGGCAAGGGCAAGGAAGCCCGCCGAGGCAAGCGTCAAAATCACCAGCCAGGGGAAGCGCTCGGTTGAGGATTTATCTGTTGTTGAAGCCATGGGTGCCTTTCAGTGACGTTATGTCTCATCCTTCAATGGCACGATCCCGCGGGGAGACCAAGCCAATCACAAGTGGATACGATCTATCCGATTATTTACACTATCACGAAAGTGGATATAGTAAATCCGGATATCATCTGACATAGGCCTCCGTGACATGCGACCGGAATTGCCCCATCCCGATACAGATCACGCGATACACCATCGCCCCGATGGTTTAAGGGAGTTACTCCACAACGTTTTGATTACTTTTTTTAGTTTCAACCCGTTCTGGTTTCTCATTTAGGGGCATGAATATTAGCCTTTGTAATCGTGTTTACGATTCGCCGTTCTGCAGTCTTCGTCGTCGCACTCGCGACGGCGTTTGTAGTTTCGGCTTGCGCAAATGACGGAACCATTGCAACCCAAGCCGTCAGCAGCCCGAGTGGTACCGACACCCCTGCCGGTGTGCGGCCACTCGGCGATGCCAGTTTGACGGAAAAGTCCCAGCGACCCGAGGCCCCAAGCCAACTTGTGGTGACCAATGTGCGCACTGGTGCGCACGAACATTTCGACCGTGTTGTGTTCGACTTTGCTGGCACTGGCCATCCGGGGTGGTACGTTGACTACGTCAATTCCCCTGCTCAGCAAGTTTCCGGTTCCGCAGTTCCGGTGAAGGGTAAAGCCTTCTTGAACGTCAACATTGACGGTATTGTCCCTGCCAAAGAGCTCGGCATGGTAGCCCCCGAGCTGCATACCATCGCCGGAACCGGCTGCGTGGTCGAGGTGGTCAAGGCTTCCAATAGCGTCGACCGCACCCAGTTCATCATCGGCGTGGACAAAGAAAAGCCATATTCGGTGCAGGTGTTGGAAGATCCGCTGCGCCTCGTGATTGATTTCCGCACAGACTAGCCATACCTATCTATACCTATCCATACATCGCCTCAATCCGCCATCCGCCCTGCACCCACAACAGCAGCCACGCTTGTTGCGCTTCATTTTCTCGCTTTCCGACGACCTGCAGGCGCGCAACCTTCCGCGGGTGTGCTTCCCACCAACTGCCGTCAACCGGCCAGGGACCAGCCCATGCGCTAACAAGGTAGTGCTTCTTGCCCCACCCCAACGCATAGGGCCGCGAGCTCAGGACGGCCTCCGCGGTCACCCCCACCTTTTGTGCCTGAGCATCGATCAAAACAACGCGCGCCGCTGGGTGTGCTGGGCCTCCGCCTAAGCGCGCCGGTAAAGGTGCTGGGATGGCACCCGGCCATTCCCCTTCCGCAGGTTCTGGGGCGCGCTCCCCGAAGGGCACCAACTCGATCCGCTCAACGACTCCCCGCCCACCAACTAACACAGGCTGTACTACCGCGTCGAGGCCAAGTGTGGACTGCACCCGCTCGACGACCCGGCGCGCAGCATCTGTTGTTGTGCCGTCACGCCAGAGTTCACCGACAGGTTCGGGCGCGGCCAACTCCAAGGGCTCTAAGATCAAAGACTCGATGGCTCCCGCCCCACCGCTGGTCAACCACCCGTCGAGCTGCCAGCGCACACGGTCAGCGGTGGCAGCCTCGGTCAGTGCTTCCCTGGTCCGCCAGACGCGCTCCACCTGCTTTCCGTTTGTCAGCTCCGCGATGATTTTCAGGCGCACGCAGTTTTTTCCCACGGCCGAGAGTTTCTCGTGGAGCGCGGCCGCCAAACCACGCGCGGCGAAGGCGGCCGCATCGACGCGTTCAATCGGGTCCTCTGGGGTGAGGCCAACTGCAAGGTCTGTCATGGGCAGCTCGGGTGCTACCCGCCGGTCGGGTGCGGCGCGGGCAATTTTGTGGCAGGTGATACCTCCCACGCCGAAGCGGGTCGACACAGCTGTGGAGGGCAACTGCGCCAGATCCCCTAAGGTGCGCACCCCTAATTGGCTCAAGGAACGCACAAGTTCCGGGTCTATTCCCAGGGCTGCTTCCGCGGCCAAAACGGAAACCGGTTGCTGGGCAAGAAAGCTCGCCGATTGGCCTGCCGCGACGATCTGCCCTGAACGCGAGGCGATAATCGCCGTAGCAATTTCGTCGGCGACACCGGCCATCGCATCGATCCCCTTGCGCGCAGCTGCATCAAGGAGCATCTCTAACGCCGTGGCTTCGCTGCCATGAAATTTCGCCGCAGCAGCCACGTCTACCAGGACGAGGCCCGGCCGGAGCACCTCAACAGACGAAGCCACATCGTCAAAGCTTGCCGCCAGCGAGCTAAACATCCGCCCGTCACGATCCGTGTCGTTTTCCAACACCGTCAGACTCGGGCAGACCGCTTGGGCTGCGCGTACCTTCATTCCGCGCCGCACTCCCTGGGCGCGTGACACCGACGAGCACACTTTAATCCGGTGCTGCTCGCCAATAGCCAAGGGCTCAACGAGGCTATCCTCCGCGCTCAAACGCGCAGCCTGAATCGGCCAGTCCGGAAACCATAGCGCAGCCACCCGCATTTAGCGCACCGCCCGAAGATGTCTGCGCGCTCCAGCCACACCAGATTCACCTGCACGCCCAACGGTAAGCACGCCGGAGGAGGGCCGGTGGCCTTTCGCCTCCGCCCGAACGTTCAAGTCCATCCCCGTGATTCTTCCGCTGCCCTGCCCGATCCCACGGAAATCAGCCACCTGCGCCGATACCGTCAACGCAGGTGATTGCACCTTGGTGCCCACCAGCACTAGGCCTGCGTGACCAGCCCGAAGTTTAGCCAATATTGGTCTCGCACGTACTGGCGAAAGAGTTAGTTCGACAGAACTGCGGTACACAACAAGATCGAGGCCCTCAACCAAGACAGAGGCAACAGACAGGGGTTCTGTGCCCGGGTCAGGCACAGCAACAACGCGCTGCAGCTCACCAATGCCCGCATACGATAGGTCCGGCCATCCCACAACGCCAGCAAACCCGCCACGAGAGGTGACCTGCTCAATCAATTCCACCACAAGAGCTGGGGTATCGCTTAAATGAGTGACCGATCTCCGAGGTAAACCGCCCAAAGGCAAGAGGCGCTGCAGGCCATCGCCAACAGGGAGAACATCCGTAGTTTCGGTAACCTGTTCAGGAACTTCCCCACCTAAAGCGGCCATACGGGAGCGCAAAGTGGCGATCTTGTCAGCCCTACTGAGCTCTCCATCAAGATCGCCAAACTCCTCCGCTTTCCGAACGTGTGTTCCCTCCACACTTTGTAGTATGCTCCCCTAATTCGACACACGCAACACCCCTGCTCGAACACATATTCTACACACCCTAGCGCGATCCCCTATCCATAAACGCAGCCGATTGCTAGTGTTGCGTACATGACAACATCGGAGATTATCCGCGCGTCGGAGCGTCACCTCTGGCGCGATGCGGCCGTTGACTCGCGCCAATCTTTCCTCGCCACCGGCAACTTCAATCTTGCCGCTAATGCGTTTGGCCTGCTCATGGTGCATAACGACGACGTCGTCTCCCCCGGCGAAGGCTTCGACATGCATCATCACCAGGACGCCGAAATTATTACGTGGGTCCTCGAGGGCGCGCTCAAACACCGTGATTCAGGCAGTACCGAATCGACCATCGTCGAAACCGGCATGGCCCAACACATCAGCGCAGGTTCCGGCGTCCGCCACTCCGAGGTCAACGCCGCGGGCTACACCAGTAAACAGAAAGTCCGGGTGGTCCAAAGCTGGCTCCCCGCCGATGTCTTAGGCACAACACCATCGCATGACCACCACGATTACAACGAGGCCCTGCAATCCGGCGATTTCATCCAAGTCGCCGGCCCCAATTCGCCCCTTCCCTTAGGGGTCCACGGAGCTGCGTTATGGGTCGCAAGGCTTCACGACGATCGCCCACGCGAACTTTTAGGTGGGGCCTTCGTCCGCGTCTTCGTCGCAAAGCACAATGCTGAAGTCAACGGCCTGAAACTGCACGCTGGCGACGCCCTCCGCCTCAGGGACGTAGAAAAACTCAGCGTCACCGGTTCCGGCGAGGTGCTGGTCTGGGTGATGGAACGTGGCATCTAACGCCACTTAATCGAAGGATTCCCGCCACCACGCGCTTCGCGCACGGCGGTTATGCTCGCGGGTCATCATCAGCGACGGCAACGCGCCCAGCGCCATGAGCAGAAACGACCACAACCCAATGCTTGGGTAGGCCAGCGCCGTGGCCACCATCAAGAAGAAATATCCCAGGCTACGCGCCGTGTACCACGGGAAATCGCTCCAAAGAAGATCTCCAATGAAATACGGAATCACACCATAGGGGTCGCGCGCGCTAAATCGACCCGTGACAAAGACGGCCAGAATGGCTCCCACAATCAAAAAAGTCGCTGCAACAATGATTCCCATGTAGAAATAATGGCAGGGTTGCCCACTCCAGGCAACGCTTTTCTCAGCTGATAGCCTAATTTCTATGACGGCCTACGGTGACATGAAATCCCATAAGACTCCCATCCCTACTCCCACACTGGTCCGCGGGATCGGATCAATTCTTATTGGCGCCTCTGTTGCCATCATGGTGGGGCCATGGTCGATCGGGCTGCGCGTGGGTCTCGCTGGTACTGCTGCCGTTTTGGCAATTGTGCTGACGCTTTTGCACCCTTATCGTCGTGAAATGAAATACTTCGCGCTGGCCAACAATGTGGATACTTTCCCCACCATCGGCCAGATCGTGCCGTTGATGGTGTGGTGGCTCCTGCTGATGCTCGCCCCAGTGCTGGCTCCGTGGCCACTGTGGGGAGTGGTCCTTGTTTTCATTGCTATCGCTGGGGTGGCGTGGGTGCTCTATCCGCATGTCGACGGCACGCGCAAGCTGGCCTACGCCTAATCCAGATCGCGATCAGCTGCCCAGCGAGTAAGTTGATGGCGGTTGGATTGCTGGGTTTTGCGCAAGATGTTTGATGCGTGCGTTTCCACCGTCTTGACGGAAATGAATAGCTCCTCGCCGATTTCCTTGTAGGTGTAGCCACGCGCAAGGAGGCGTAGCACCTCGAGCTCGCGCCTGGTCAACGCGTCGACAACAGGGTCATCGATCTTTTCGGGTTCCCCAACTGGGTCCTCCACCACGCCACCCGAGGCGAAAGCGTCAAGCACGAAACCTGCCAGGCGCGGCGAGAAATAGGCATCGCCCTCGTTGACGCGATTGACGGCCTCGGCCAACTCGACCCCGTCGATGTTTTTCGTTACGTAGCCCCTGGCCCCGGCACGGATAAGCGCAATGACATCTTCTGCCGCATCAGAGACCGACAGAGCCAAAAACTTCGAATCAACGGTGGTCTGTTTGATCACTGCCAAGCCACCGCCGTCGGGCATGTGCACATCAAGTAATACGACGTCAGGGCGAGTGGAGTTGATGCCCGCGACGGCCTCGCGCACCGTACCAGCATCACCAACAATGTCTACTTTGTCGGCGAGCTCAGCACGCACGCCAGCTCGGAACACGGAATGATCATCAACAAGGAAAACTCGCACCATAGTTCATTAGGTTACCGGCAAGCTGAGCTTAATTTCGGTCCCGGGTGACGCCCCTGTTGTAGAAGCAGTAGTTGAGGAGCGAATTCTCACATCCCCACCTGCTCGTTCCATCCTGCCAATTATGGAATCGCGCACACCATGGCGGTCCTCGGGAATCTCCTCGGGATCAAAGCCTGAGCCACGATCGCGTACATAAATGGTCAGCTCGCCTGCCAGATTCTCGGCATATACGTCGAGCGTGTCCACGCCTGCATGCTTTCCTGCATTCAACATTGCTTCGCGGGCAGCCAACACAATAGGTTCAGTTTCCTCGCTAAAACCCACGTCGTCCCCTACTGTCACGGGACTGATCCGCACCCCAACAAGATCTTCTACCTCGCCAGCAGCCTTGTTCAAGGCGGCAAAGACTGTGGTTGATGCCTTTTCGTCCGCGTCGAAGAGCCAGGCGCGTAGCTCTCGTTCCTGCCCACGGGCCAAACGTGCCACTTCCTCGGGGTTATCGGCACGCTTTTGAATCAGCGCAAGGGTCTGCAACACCGAGTCATGCAAGCGAGCTGCGATTTCGGAGCGCTGGTTCGCCACTGCTTTCTCCTCGCGGGCGCTGACAAGGGAGGAGGTCAGGCGCATCATCAAAGGGATGACCAAGATTCCCACGCCCAGCAGGGTAAGGAACACCGAGGCGACCGCGCCGGCGAATCCTCCGTCCTCCCACAACACTGCCATGGCAATGATTCCTGCAAACACCAAGGCCACACCAGCAACGAGTGCGACCACGTTGCCCACGGACCTGTGCCCACGGTCAAAGGCCTGCCAGGTGAGGAAGGCACCCACTGCCACCACGCCGAGCGCAACCAAAACAAATGCATTGACGCCGCTGAGCAGCCCACTGGTGGCAACCGCACCCACAACACCAACCGCTGCCAGCGCAACGTAGGAAGCCATGCCCATCTTGTGATTCGAGGGCACAGGTTCATCGCGCTCATTAGGCGAAGAGAACATCCAAATCAGGGCGTAGACGGCTACGCCCGCGCCGGACAAAAAGGCGGAAATAACAAAGGCAACGCGCACCCAACCGACATCAACGCCCAAATGTTGCGCTAGGCCCGCGGAAACACCCGCTACTACTCGCCCATTCTTCGGACGGGTGTAGCGCGGGTACAGCATCGGCTTTTCCGCGGTGATATACGGGGATCGTTGTGACATACACATAATTGTTCCATGCCACCTGTGAAAAAGAATCGGGGTAAACCCTGACGCCAAATTTCAGGGCAGATCCCGATTCAAAAACCCACCTCACTGAGCCAAACTTAAAGCATGAGCACCTTCAACGACACCCTCAAAGACATCTGGGCCACCCGACCACCCCGCATTCCCAAGAAGCAAGGCGGAAACGCTTACCTTGGCGGCGTCTGTGAAGGTCTTGGAGCCCGCTACCGCATCGACCCTACCCTGCTGCGCATCCTGTTCGTTGTCACCTTCTTCATGTGGGGTGGCAGCCTACTGGTCTACCTGATTTTGATGCTGGTAATGCCGCGCTACGGCATGACCACATCGCCTTGGGACGCAGTCTCTGCCCAAAAAGACACCCTCAACCCTACTGAAAAGGAGGAACGCCAAACTGGCTGGGTCCTCATCGTCTTCATCTCCATTATGTCCATCGGCCTGCTCGGCGGATCCAGCGCTAACTCGAGTTCGCTGACCGGGCTTCTCACCATCGTCGCCTTCGCCGCAATGATCTACTTCCTGCATCAGCGCACTCCGGAAGCACCGGAAGGGCTGTTGGCTGACCCGCCGGAGCAGCCTCATCACCAACCAGAAGAGGCCGCAAGCAAGGGCGCCCCGGGGGAAGGGCAATCGTCGCAAAGCTTCACCCCTGACTTCTCTACCCTGAAGCCCGTGGACGGCTACCCTCACCCCGAGGTCGGGCGCACCACGCCTCCTGCCTGGGACCCGCTGGGCACCGTACCTGAGCTGTGGGATCTGCCCGAGCCAGCGCAGCCGGAGCCGGAAGCTCCGAAGAAGCGCAGGAACGGTTGGGCCTGGATCATCGGTACCACCACCGCTGTGATTCTGATCCTGTCGGCCGCAGGCTTCGGCATCATCAGCAACGTCGAGGTCGGCGATACCACCGGCGACCGCATGGTCACCATGTCCAGCGAGGCAGACTTGGTCAACATTAATCACAGCCTCGGCCAGCTGACGGTGGACATGGCGGACTTGCCACCGCTGGATGCCGATCACACGATCACCATCCAAAACAGCCTCGGCGAAACCTCCATCACCCCGCCGAAAGAAGTCCGCACTCAATTTGAATGCACCACCAGCGTGGGCACCGCCTCGTGCCCCGGAATGGTCAACCCGGATGCGGCAGGCGGCACGCTCACTGTGCGCATCGATAACAGCCTCGGAGACATCCTGGTGCGCAACTAATCTCCGGACTAATCTCCTCTAGGCACAAAAACGCGCCGGGCAGCAAGGATCGAAAGACCCCTGCTGCCCGGCGCGCTTCATCGTTGTAAAGCGGCTTTACGACGATTTACTCCCACTCAATGGTTGCCGGTGGCTTGGAGGTAATGTCCAACACCACGCGGTTGACCTCGTCGACTTCGTTGGTGATGCGAGTAGAGATGGTCTCCAACGTGTCATAAGGAACGCGGACCCAATCCGCGGTCATGGCATCCTCGGAGGCCACAGGGCGCAACACGATCGGGTGGCCGTAGGTCCGGCCGTCGCCCTGGACGCCCACGGAGCGCACGTCTGCCAAAAGCACGACTGGGCACTGCCAGATGGTGTTGTCCAGGCCAGCCGCTGTCAGCTCCTCGCGGGCGATGGCATCCGCCTTGCGCAGCACCTCGAGGCGCTCGCCGGTGACCTCGCCGATAATGCGGATACCCAGGCCAGGACCAGGGAATGGCTGGCGGTTCACGATTACCTCAGGCAGGCCGAGCTCGCGGCCAACGGCGCGGACCTCGTCCTTGAACAGCAGGCGTAGTGGCTCGACGAGCTCGAACTCGACATCGTCGGGCAGGCCGCCCACGTTGTGGTGGCTCTTGATGTTCGCGGTACCAGTGCCGCCGCCGGACTCAACTACGTCTGGGTACAAGGTGCCCTGCACCAGGTAATCCACCTGCTCTCCTTCGAGCACACCAGCAACGGCGCGCTCGAAGGCACGGATGAACTCGGCGCCGATAGCCTTGCGCTTTTCTTCTGGGTCGGTGACACCGGCGAGCTTGTTCAGGAAGTTTTCGCGCTCGTCCATGGTGACCAGGCGAACGTCGGTAGCAGCCACGTAATCGTTTTCTACCTGCTCGCGCTCGCCTTGGCGCAGCAGGCCATGATCAACGAATACACAGGTCAGGCGGTCACCGATGGCGCGCTGCACGATGGCAGCGGCCACTGCGGAATCCACGCCACCGGACAGACCACAGATGGCCTTGCCCTCAGGACCGATCTGCTCGCGGACCTGCTCGATGAGCTGCTCGGCGATATTGGCCGGAGTCCAATCCTGCTCAAGGCCAGCGATCTCGGTGAGGAAGCGGGTAAGCACTTCCTGGCCGTGTGGGGAGTGCATGACCTCTGGGTGGTACTGCACACCGGCCATCTTCTTGTCCACGTTCTCGAACGCAGCCACCGGCGCACCAGGCGAAGTTGCGGTGACGGTGAAGCCTTCTGGTGCCTCCGTAACCGAATCGCCGTGGCTCATCCACACCGAGTGCTCGCTCTCCAGGCCAGCGTGGAGCACGCCACCCTTGACAGTCAGCGGAGTACGGCCGTACTCGCGGGCACCCGTCTTTTCCACGGTACCGCCGAGGGCTGCCGTCATGGACTGAAAGCCGTAGCAAATGCCGAAGACTGGCAGGCCAAGCTCAAGAATTTCTGGGTCTAGTTTCGGTGCACCATCCTCATATACCGACGATGGACCACCAGAGAGAACCAAAGCGGTGGGATTTTTTGCCTTGATTTCTTCTGCAGTGGCAGTGTGCGGGATGACCTCGGAATAGATTCGGGCCTCACGCACACGGCGAGCAATCAGCTGAGCGTACTGTGCGCCGAAATCGACGACGAGCACGGGGCGAGGATTAGGTGTATTCACGCCCCAAAGTCTAGTGCACGCCCCTAGCCCACGTGAATTCTAGGTCGTTTCGTCTCATCGGGTATGGCGCGGCGCAGAATCTCGCGTGTCTCCGTAGCCACCTGCCCCTTACCAATAAAGACGTAACGCAGCGTCTGCAACAGTGGGCTGCCAGGCGCCCAATCAAAGTAGAGGGTCGGCACGACATCGAAGCTCCGGGCAATATGGATCGCGATTACAGCCAGCGAGTTTGCCACCGAGGAGGCTTCAACCGACAAGATTGCGTGCCCATCCTCGTCGGTACACCCTCGCACATAGAGTTTCCCGGAGAAGGCCGATGGGTCGCGGAGCTTGATTTCCAGGTAGATCACGGATTCGTCGTCGAGATTGTTGTTCACTCGGATCTCACGATCCTTCGCACTTAGGTCATCTGCTTCGTTTCCTTCGCCCTGGTAGGGAGCGAATGGGATGATATTCAGCCGGCTTCCTGTGGTGTGCGCCTGCAGGATCGCCTCGGCCTTCTCATCCCAGACAACACCAACGTCGCGCAGCTCATAGGCCCTCCACATTCGCGAGATGAAGGAGAACACCAAAATGCAAACAATGAAGAAGGCTGCGACGCGGATGCCATCGGGGCGCTCGATAATATTCGCCGCCGTCGTCGCCACAAAGATCGCGGAAGCCACTGCGAAGTATGCCCGTGCCTTGCCCCGCGAGTACAGCGTTACAGCGATCGCACCCGAGGTGATCACCACCAAGACGCCCGTCGCGTACGCCCCGGCCTGTTGCGTCACGCTTGCTTGGAACACGAGCGTGACGACGATTGCCGCCGCCGCAAGAACCCCAACCATCGGGCGGGAGCGTTGCGCCCACCTAGGTGCCATGCCATAGCGTGGCAGGTACTTCGGGATCAAGGCGAGCAGACCACTCATGGCGGATGCACCCGCGAACCACAAGATGGCCACGGTGGAAATGTCGTAGACCGCACCAAAGCCACTGCCGAGATAATTGTGTGCCACCCACGCAAGCGCGCGGCCTTCGGCAGCGCCACCTGTCTGGAATTCGGTTGCCGGGATCAAGGCCACCGACACGAAGGAGGACAAGATGAGGAAAACGGACATGATCAGTGCAGACGTGGTGAGCAATTTGTGTGCACCGTGGATCCGCTCCTCGGTATCTTTGGCGCGGATCAGTGGCATCACGGAGACACCGGTTTCAAACCCGGACAGACCCAGTGCCAACTTCGGAAACACGAGCAGCGAGATCAGCACAATGGCCCACGGGCTCGCGTGTGAATGTGCCAGCGCGTTTGCCCAGTTGCTTACCAGTTCTGGATTTTTGAACAGCTGATAGATTCCAACGCCGAGCACAACCAAAGTCAGCGACAGATAGGTGGTGACCAAGACCACGGCCACCGAGACCGCTTCCTTGAAGCCCTTCATAAACACCAAGGCCAGCAAGACAATCAGGCCGATGGTCAGGGGAAGCTGCCACGAGGATTCCGTGGTGTGCAGGATGTGCGCCGAAGCGTCAGCCGCAGAAAGCGTGATGGTGATCATGAAGTCAGTGGCCGCGAATCCCAACAGCACAAGGACGATCAGTTTGCCGCTCCAGCCGTGAGTCAGGCGCTCGATAAGGGCAATCGATCCCAATCCGTTTGGCGAATGCCGAGCAACCATGCGGTAGACAGGAACCGCGCAGAACAAGGTCACCAAAACGAGAACCAGCGTAGCGGGCGGTGCCAACGCTCCCACTGCGATAATTGCGATACTTGGCTGATAGCCAAGGGTGGAAAAGTAATCAACGCCAGAAAGGCACATCACTTTCCACCAGGGGTAATCCCGCTCTTTAGCGGGCCGCGTAGTGAAGTTATCTCGGCGGACTTGTCGGTAGGGCTTGCCTACTCTAATAGCCACATAAGGAAAAATACGCCTATGCGCCCCATCGCACAATACGCCCCGCTAGTTCAGCGAAAGTTGCACTTTCTGGAAGCGCTTCACATCGGTGTATCCGCACTTGGCCATTGAGCGACGCAGGCCTCCTACCAGGTTGTACATGCCCAAAGGATCAGAGGACGGGCCGTGGAGTATCTGCTCGAGCGATGCCGTATTTTCTTCATTGTCGGCATCAAAGTTCTCGGTCATTTCAACGTAACCGCGAGGGAACTGTGGGTGTGCTGCCGAGGACTGCCAGTACAATCCCTTGCCCGCAGCCTCCGTGGCACGTGCCAGTGGAGCACCCAGCATGACGGCGTCGGCGCCACAAGCGATAGCGCGGGCGATATCGCCGGACAGGGCAATTTCACCGTCGGCGATGATGTGAACGTAACGCCCACCGGTTTCGTCCAGGTATTCCCGGCGCGCGGCAGACGCATCGGCAATCGCCGTCGCCATTGGGGTGCCAATACCGAGGGCGGCTTCCGAGGTGGTATCGCCCGAACCAACGATGATGCCTGCAGCGCCGGAGCGCATCAGGTGCAGCGCAGTAGTGTAGTCGGAGACGCCACCGGCAACGACGGGGATCTCCAAGGACCCAATGAACTCCTTCAGGTTCAGCGGTTCCCCGCCTTCCTGGACGTGCTCGGCGGAAATCATCGTGCCTTGAATAAAGAGCAGCTCGGCGCCCGCCTTGATCACCACTGGTGCGATTTCGCGGGCGTACTGTGGGCTCACACGCACGGCAACAGTTGCCCCGGACTCGCGGATCTGGGTGATGCGCTCGGTAAGCAGATCAGGATCGATAGGTGCCTGGTGCAGTTCCTGCAGCGCGCGGGTTGCAGCCTGGTCACCCTTCTTGACTGCTTCGGCGATCTTGGCAATTGCGGAATCGGCATCAGCGTGGCGGCCGTACACGCCCTCGGCGTTGAGCACTGCCAAGCCACCCTGCTTGTCCATTTCAATGGCAAACTCAGGGCTGACCACCGCGTCGGTGGGGTGAGCAACCACGGGGATATCGAACGTATAGGCGTCAATGTGCCAGGTGGTGTCCACGTCCTTGGACGAGCGGGTCCGGCGGGTAGGCACGATAGAGATATCGCTGAGGTGGTAGGTTGAGCGGGCTTCGCGCCCAATTCCGATTTCTACGTAATCACGCATGGGCCCTATTCTACGGCCCCGCTTCACCTGCAGGTGGGATAGGCCTCAAACAAAACACCGAAACCCCCTCCTGCGCGGAATGCGCGAGAAGGGGGCTGGTAATCGTCGTGAAGCGAAAAACTAGCTGTGGTAGTTCGGTGCCTCGACGGTCTGGGTGATGTCGTGTGGGTGCGATTCACGCAGACCAGCGGTGGTGATCTGGACGAACTGCTTGGTCTGCAGCTCCTCGATGGACGAAGAACCGGTGTAGCCCATTGCAGCGCGCAGGCCACCAACGATCTGGTGGGTGATGGCATCAATCGTGCCGCGGTAAGGAACGCGGCCTTCGATGCCTTCTGGAACCAGCTTGTCCTCGCTGGTCACATCAGCCTGGAAGTAACGGTCCTTGGAGTAGGAGCGCTTCTCGCCGGAGAGGCCACGGCCCTGCATCGCGCCCATGGAACCCATGCCGCGGTAACGCTTGTACTGCTTGCCGCCCACAACGACGATGTCGCCTGGAGCCTCGGCGGTACCTGCAAGCATCGAACCGAGCATGACGGTAGATGCGCCAGCCGCGATGGCCTTAGCAATGTCGCCGGAGTGCTGCATGCCACCATCGGCGATGATTGGCACGCCTGCTGCACGAGCGGGAACGGAAGCCTCCAGGATCGCGGTGATCTGAGGAGCACCCACACCTGCAACAACGCGGGTGGTACAGATCGAGCCTGGGCCGATACCGACCTTGATGGCATCTGCGCCCGCATCGATCATGGCCTGGGATGCCTCACGGGTAGCCAGGTTGCCACCGATGACCTCGACGTTTGCGCCGAAGTCCTTCTTCACACGCGCGACCATTTCCAGGACGCGGTTGTTGTGTGCGTGAGCGGAGTCAACCACGAGCGCGTCCACGCCTGCATCGACCAACAGGCCTGCACGGGAGTAAGAATCTTCGCCGGTACCAATGCCTGCTGCGACAAGGAGGCGACCCGCGTCATCCTTGGAAGCGTTCGGGTAAGCCTCGGACTTGACAAAGTCCTTCACCGTGATCAGACCGGTGAGCTTGCCTTCATTATCAATAATCGGCAGCTTCTCCACCTTGTTGGTGCTCAGCAGCTCGAGTGCTTCTTCCTTGGACACGCCCTCGTTGGCCACAACGAGTGGCATCTGGGTCATGACCTCGGAGACCTTGCGCTCAAAGTTCGATTCGAAGCGCATGTCACGGTTGGTGATAATGCCAACCAGCTTGCCCTCATCGTCGATGACAGGCAGGCCAGAAATGCGGAACCGCGCGCACAATGCATCGACTTCCTCGATGGTCATGTCTGGGCGCGCGGTAACTGGGTTGGTGACCATGCCGGACTCGGAACGCTTCACAATATCTACTTGCTCGGCCTGCTCTTCCGCAGAAAGGTTGCGGTGCAGCACGCCAATGCCTCCCTGGCGAGCCATGCCGATGGCCATGCGTGCCTCGGTGACAGTATCCATCGCAGCCGATGCCACTGGAATGCCCAGGCGGATCTTGCGAGTCAGTTGCGCAGAGGTGTTCACTTCGCCCGGCACAATGTGCGATTCTGCTGGCAAAAGAAGAACATCATCAAAGGTCAGCCCACGCAATGCAATCTTGGTTGGGTCATCTCCACCGGTAAACACGTGTGGTTCAGTCATATCTTTACGCTCTCCTATCACAGACACCTACAATTCGCTTGCCCTTACCTTAGTGCCTATCCCCCTAAGTTTCCTAGCCCGCATGCAAGTCGACTTGTGCGCTGGCAAATTGCCCTATGGCACTTCAAACAATAGGGTGACCAGTGTGAACTATGACTCCATGATGCCCCGCGATCCGTTTGCCGACGATCCTAATGATCCGGCCTCGTTCTTGGAGGAAGAGCACATCGAGCCGCTTAGCGACGATGAACGCGCCGCAGTCCTCGAGGATCTGCGGCACGTGCGCGAATTCCAGCAAGTACTCAAGCCACGCGGCATTCTGGGAATCTACTTCTTATGCGAAGACTGCGACCAGATGCATTACTACGACTGGGAGATCATGGAAACCAACATGGTGGCCACACTGGGTAACCAGATCCCTCCCGTACACGAGCCCAGCGTGGAGCCGGACCCCAACGCGTACGTCCCGTGGGACTACGCCTTGGGCTACCTCGACGGGTTGGAGTCCCGCTAGTACTAGCTAGTTCTGCTTGTTAGTACTGCTGGGGTGCTACTGGAGCTGCCGGAGTCTGCGGTGGCACTTCAACCGGTGCCGACGTACTTGGCAGTGGGTTTTCCCGCACTGGCGCTTCGACATATACCGTTTGCACCTGAGTTTGGGTCTGCGTCTGCGTCACAGTTGCTGGGGTACCTGGCGCTGGGGCCACGGTCTCGGTCACGGTAGCTACCGAAGGTTCATTTACAGCCGGAGCGGTTCCATTCGACGATGACGAAGCAGGATTTCGTGGCGTTTCAGTCACGGTGACCGTTACAGTCTCGGAAGTACCCGACCCCTTGGACTGAGTTGTCCGAGGTTCAGCCGCTGCCGGGTCGGCGACTTCTTGCATACCCCCAACGATGGTGCGCGCCTGGTTTAACAACTCGCGCGCACGAGGTTCATCACCCTGGTCTGTAGCGGTTTGCATTTCCTCCAAAGTGCCCGCGAGTTCCACCACGGCCGTACGGTCACCGTAAATTGCGGAGGACACAGGCCACAGTGCGGAACCCGGGGTGGCGTTATAGAGCGCAGCACCGGAACCAACAACAACTACTGCCGACGCTGCTGCGCCAACAAATCCAGCCAGCCATGGATTCACTCGGCGAGTATTCGACGCAGAACCAATTGGCACGACAGTGGCGCCACCCCGCTCAGAGCGATTTTCTGGAGCAGCCTCGGCGCCTTCCTCGGAATCTGCCTCGGCTACTTCCCCAGAGGATTCCTCAGCACCTTCTATCACCGGTGCAGGTGGCATCTGCCCGTTGATATCCTTGCGCAGCTCTAACAGAAGCTGCGCCAATTCGTCCTCGCCGTCGGAGGGGTCCACCCCGCGCGACAAGGACGTCAAGAATGCGTCATCGTCGATCAACGGTTTGAGCTGATCGGAGATGTCGCTATTCGCATTCTCATTGCGCCGCTTAGTCATTTGTTTGACTCTTTCTCTTGCTCTAAGGACTGCCGTAATGAAGCAAGTGCCCGGTGCTGTGCTACTCGCACTGCCCCAGCCGTACTTCCTACTGCATCCGCAGTTTCTTCTGCAGACAGACCCACGAATACTCTCAGAATAATAATGTCGCGGGCCTTCTCACTTAGTGAATCGAGCAACTCCCTCACTCTGTTACTTCCATCTTGAACAAGCGCGGACTCCTCCGGAGTGGTCCCCGTGTATTCCCCATCCGGGACCTCTTCGGTGGGGTTAGATTTGTCCCGCGACATGCTTCGATGCGCATCTGCAACCTTGTTGAATGCAATGCCGTACACGAAAGCCATAAAGGGCTTTCCTCGATCAACATACTTCCCGATTGACTGCGACACCGCGAGACAGATTTCCTGAGCTGTGTCCTCCGCCGTGGGAGTACGTCCACCGCCAATCCTGGCACGGGTATAGCGCAGCACTTTCGGGTAAACGATACGAATTACTTCCTGCAATGCACGCCGGTCACCTTCGGCGGCCAATGGAACGAGCTCTGCGAGCCGTTCGTCGGCGGTTGAGTCTGACACGATAGTCCTACTTTGCATCTTCGGAAATGAACAGGTGCTGGAAATGATTGTTTCAGGTCATTGATATAACGAATCAATCAGTCAAATCGAGTTCTTATCATACCCTGTGGCCTCGACAAAGCCTTATCTGCACCACAAAGGAAGCTCCCCTTCCGCATAATCTTCCCAGCTCTCGAGGCATTTTCCGCAATTTCCCCCGCCGCAAAACCAGCAGAAGAACTAGACAAAAAATCCCGCTCGAGAGATGACGCAAATCTGTGAATTGCGTAGGAACTGCCCAATCAGCGGTGCTCGTTGTCAAATTGTTAGCGGAAAGCGACACAACCGGTGCCAACTCGGGTTGCCACAGCCCCCTATAACAAAATTTGCAGACCGCTTTACAAGGCAGTTGAGAGGGGTTTTCCAGCAATTTCCAAAAGTTCACCCACCTTTAACCTGAGATATTCACGCAGGTCAAGAGCGCTTTTCAAGCTTAGGGAACCCCTTATCAAACTTCCGGCAACAAAAATTCAACCAATTGTTAACCATGAAATACCACACTTCAACACGGGTCGCAGCGCGAACACACTCGTGAGCTCACTGCAGTACCTAAGGCCCACATCAACATCCGTGTCCACCACCCGCGTACAACGCTTTAACGGTGCTCATTTAAAGGGGAATACCACCATGTCTCAGCCGCAGCAGCTTCCAGGACCAAACGCCGACTTCTGGGATTGGCAGTTGCACGGGTCCTGCCGTGGCCAGGCATCGGATGTTTTCTACCATCCAGACGGCGAGCGCGGACGCGCACGCGCTCAGCGCGAGAACCGCGCAAAGTCCATTTGCTACACCTGCCCTGTTCTTGAGCAGTGTCGCGAGCACGCTCTCAAGGTCGCTGAGCCTTATGGCATCTGGGGTGGCATGAGCGAATCTGAGCGCCAAAACCTGCTGCGCGCACGCCAGCCACGCAAGGTTCGCGCGAAGGGTGCACCGGCGGTTCCTACCGTCGCAGCGCGCGCGAAGTAAAAAGAAAAACTCCCGTGTTTTGCAGCATTGCGCTGACAAACACGGGAGCAATCACAGAAGCGTTGAGGCGAGCCCGCTCAGGCCCGCCTCTTAAAACCCACTCTTAGTGGATTCTAGTGATGGTGTCCGTGGACACCGGCTGCAGGAGCCGCAGGCTCAGCAGGCTTTTCTACAACAGATGCCTCAGTGGTCAGGATCATCCGAGCAACAGAGGTTGCGTTCACAACAGCCGATGCGGTGACCTTAACTGGGTCAATGATGCCCTGCTCGATCAAGTTGCCGTACTCCATGGTGGCAGCGTTGAAGCCTTCACCGTTGGGGCGCTCGGCAATCTTGGAGACAACAACAGCGCCGTCAATTCCTGCGTTGTCTGCGATCCAGTACGCAGGCTTCACCAGCGCACGGGAGACCGCCAGGACGCCGACCTTCTGGTCGTCTTCGAACTCGTCCGCGTACTCCTTCAAAATCTCGGAGATCTGAACCAGTGCGGAACCACCGCCGGCGATGATGCCTTCCTGCGATGCGGCACGTGCAGAGTTGATAGCGTCTTCGACGCGCAGCTTACGCTCGTTGACCTCGGTCTCGGTTGCAGCACCGACGCGGATGACCGCGACGCCACCGGACAGCTTTGCCAGGCGCTCTTCTGCCTTTTCCTTGTCCCAGGTGGAATCGGTGTTCTCGATTTCGCGGCGAATCTGCTCACGACGAGCCTCGACAGCCTCAGCGGTACCAGCACCATCAACGATGACGGTATCGTCCTTGGTCACGTTGACGCGGCGTGCGGAACCGAGGACGTCCAGGTCAGCGTCCTTGAGGTTGATGCCAACCTCAGGATCGACCACGGTCGCGTTGGTAACTACAGCCAGGTCATCCATGAACGCCTTACGACGATCACCGAAGTATGGAGCCTTCACTGCAACAACCTTGATGGCCTTGCGGATCGAGTTCACAACCAGGGTCTGCAGTGGTTCACCGTCGACGTCTTCGGCGATGATCAGCACTGGCCTGTTGGTAGCAACAATCTTTTCCAGCAGTGGCAGGAAGTCTGGCAAAGAGGAAATCTTGTTACGGACCAAGAGAACATATGGGTTCTCCAGGACTGCGTGGCTTGTTTCAGAGTCAGTCACGAAATAAGGAGAGAGGTAGCCCTTATCAAAGGAGATACCCTCGGTGACGTCAACGTAGGAGTCAATGGACTGGGACTCTTCAACGGTCAAAACGCCGTCCTTGCCCACCTTGTCCATTGCACCTGCCACCATCTCACCGACGACCGAGTCGCGGGAGGAAACGGTAGCTACGTTGGCGATCTCTTCGGAGGAGGAGACATCGGTTGCGCGAGCACGCAGCTCTTCGACGACCTTTTCGCTAGCAGCGGAGATGCCCTTGTTCAGCTCGATTGGGTTCGCGCCGGCAGCAACGTTGCGCAGGCCTTCCTTCACCAGCGCCTGCGCCAGCAGGGTTGCGGTGGTGGTGCCATCACCAGCGATGTCGTTGGTCTTCACAGCAACCGACTTCACCAGCTGTGCGCCGAGGTTCTCGAATGGATCTTCGACATCGATTTCGCGTGCGATGGTCACGCCATCGTTAGTCACGGTCGGACCACCGAAGGACTTGGAGAGGACGACGTTGCGCCCCTTCGGGCCCAGAGTTACCTTGACCGCATCAGCGAGGGTATCTACACCACGCTGGATGCCCTCGCGGGCTTCCTGATCAAATGCAATAAGTTTTGCCATGGGTTAAAAAGACCCCCGACTACTTCTCGACGATTGCGAGCAGGTCGCGTGCGGAGAGCAGCAGGTACTCTTCGCCGTTGTACTTCAGCTCGGTGCCGCCGTACTTGGAGAAGATAACGGTGTCGCCTTCCTTGACGTCAACGGCAATCTTGTTGCCCTTGTCATCGGTGCGACCAGGACCCACAGCAATGACGGTAGCCTCTTGTGGCTTCTCCTTTGCCGAGTCAGGGATAACCAGACCGGATGCGGTGGTGGTCTCCGCCTCCACGATCTGAACCAGAACCTTGTCTTCCAATGGCTTGATGTTTACGTTTGCCACGTTGTGAAACCTTTCGTGAGATATCAGTTTTGTTCTTGTGCTGGTTGGTTTATTCCTGCACAGCCGTCGTCGCGGGTGAACAACTGTGTGTCAAACAACCTATTTAGCACTCTACCCATGAGAGTGCTAAGTCTCAACATGAAGTGAAACAAATGAGCGAATTTTCACGAAAGCCCAGCTCAGAGAGCTAAGAATTAACGCCCCTCAAGCACCAAAGGCACTTCAGCTTCCAAAGACGTGTCGGTTCCCACACCATATCCGGACTCCGGTGCGCCCTCGTGAATCAGTTGCGCACCGAGTGCGGCAATCATCACGCCATTATCGGTGCAGAGATTAAACCGAGGCACCCGCAGCTCGATCCCCGCCTCGTCGCAACGCTCCCCGGCCAATGAACGCAACCTGGAATTGGCCGCAACACCGCCACCAAGGAGCAGCGTTGTCGCGCCGGTGTCCTGGCACGCGCGGATCGCCTTTTGCGTCAAAACGTCGGCGACGGCTTCTTGGAAGGAAGCACAGACATCCTCAAGTGAGATGACTTCGCCCTCACGCTCAGCGCGCTCGACATAACGCGCCACGGATGTTTTCAGCCCCGAGAAGGAAAAGTCGTGGCGGTGTTCGCCGCGCAGATCCTGCGGGCGGTTGAGGCCACGCGGGAAGGCGATCGCCTTCGGGTTTCCACGTTGTGCTAGCTTATCGACGATCGGACCACCCGGATAGCCCAACCCCAAAAGGCGAGAGACCTTGTCATAGGCCTCGCCTGCCGCGTCGTCGAGCGTGGAGCCGAGCTCCTTCATGGGCTTGCCCACCGCCTCAACTTCCAGCAACTGTGTGTGCCCGCCGGAGACCAACAGCGCGATGGAATGAGGAAGCTCTTCTGCCCCGTCGAGGTTGGCTACTGCCACGTGCCCGCCGAGGTGGTTGACGCCGTAGAACGGCACTCCCCACGCAGCGGCGTAGGCCTTCGCAGCCGATGCGCCGACCAGCAAAGGGCCGGCAAGGCCTGGGCCCACCGTCGCGGCGACAGCATCGGGTTTGTCGATACCAGCCTGTGCCAGCGCATCGGCCATCACCTGGGGCATCGCCTCGAGGTGCGCGCGCGAGGCGATCTCGGGAACCACGCCACCAAAGCGCGCGTGCTCTTGCATGGAGGAGGCGACGGAATCAGCGAGGATCTCCATGGCGCCGTCGTTGTGAAGCTGAATAACTCCAACACCGGTCTCGTCGCAGGAAGATTCAATGCCTAAAACGATCACCGTTTATGTCCTTTCACTCAGGCTGGGGCGCTTCATTGTGTACGCATCCGCCCCGGAGGGCGAATAGTAGTTCTTGCGCAGCCCAATCTGCTTAAAATCAAATTTCTCATAGAGAGCGATGGCAGCGACATTGTCGGTGCGAACTTCCAGGAACATCTGTCCGTCGTATTGATCGGCCACGTGCGTGAGCTGTTCCATCAGGTACCTGCCGATTCCGCGGCGCTGGTACTGCGGATCAACGCCCACGGTGTGCACCTCGAACTCAGGGTCGTCGCGCGGCCCGAGCATGGCAAGACCGGCGTAGCCCATCAGCTCGTCGTCTTCGCTGTCCTCTTCCTCATCCGAGTCGAAGACGCCCACGTAAAACGTGTGCGGTGCCGCAAACTCAACCAGGAAAATCTCGCGCGACCAGGGATTATCCTCCGCAAACAGGATGGCCTCGATTTCGGCGACGCGATCCGCGTCCGTGCGAGTCAGCGTGCGTAGTTTCACAATTGAACCTCAGGAATTGCGGGTGACTTCGGCTTTTGCGCTGGCACTTTCGCATCCGGCCTGCGCAGATAGTGTGGCACCAGTGGCTCCGGTGCGGCCTCTAAGTCGGCAACAGTAACCAACGCTGCCGCGGTGGGCGCAACATAGCTGACCTTTTCAGCCTTCACGGCAAGCGCGTCGCGGAGGTGATCCGGCACGCTAATGGCATCTACGTCATGGTCAAGAGTGAGCGAGGCTGGAGCGATCACATCGGGACCCGCCACGCGCTCGCCCTGGTTGTAGGCTGCCCAATACACTTCGCGACGACGCGCATCGGTAACCACGAGGACCCGTGGCTCGTCGATAAGCGATGCAACAGCATCATGCGTGACAACACCATGAACCGGAATCCCCAGGGCCTGGCCGAATGCGCTGGCCGTGGACATGCCCACGCGCAACCCGGTGAAGGGGCCGGGGCCGGAACCGACAACGATGGCGCCTAGGGCGGCGAAGGTGAGCCCGCCGCGTTCGAGCAGCTTTTGTACGGTGGGTACCAAAATCGCGTTGTGATTACGCGTCTCAGGCACTACCTCATCGATGCTTTGACCTGTTTCGGTATTGACTAGGCCTGTGACAAGGTCTGGTGTAGCTGTATCGAGGGCAAGAACCCACATTAGAGGCGGTACCCCAGGGCCCAGACGTTACCGTCCTTGTAGAACGGCAGCGGGGTGTTCATTGGGATGGCCTGCTGCATGGCGGCGGCCTGACCCTGGATTTCTGGGCACAGCTTGACCTGGCCGGTGGAGACCTGATCAATGGCGATCTCAGCAGACTGATCCACTGGCAGAAGCATGACGTAGTCGTACTCACCGCTCAGATCGAGCTGCTGGCCAGCAAGCTCCATCTTGATCTGCTGCAGTTCTTCAGGCTCGTTGTGGCACAGGGTCAAAATACCCTGGTAGGAATCGCCGTAGACATAGGAAGGGTTAATCTCAGCATCGGCCATCAAGGCTGGTCCGGTGGCCGGGGTGATTTCGCTCAAGGCCTTGCTCAGGGAGCTTTGCCCTGACGCGCCCGCGTTCCCCTTTGGCACGATGAAGATCAATACCGCCAGGATGATGACCCAGACGGCGATAACGATGCCGAGCCAACCTTTGTCTTTGCTGTTGAGATTCATGATCCCGATCCTACAACCACTTAGACAACTAGCAAGAACAAGACCTGGCTGGCCACAATTTTTCCGATCATTGTTGTCGGATAAACAGTGGCATAGCCTCGCTCAGCAAGGTCGGTGCGCGTTTGTGTATTCAGGTAACTAATTACCGCCGGGTTCGTTGTCATGCCTGCGGCAACACCCATCGCCTCATCCCACTTCAGCTTGAACAGCCACATCCCCACAAAGCCAATGACAAGAGCAGAAAAGAGCGTGATGACGAGGCCCACGCCCATGTATGTCAACGACGCAGGATCGGTCAAGGCGGTGCGGAAACCCGCACCCGCAGAGGTACCAACACCCGCCAGGAACAGCGCAAGCCCGAGCGTAGAAATCGTCCGGTTCGCGTGGAAGGGTAATTGCCAGTGGATCGGGCCCGTGCGGTTGACCGCACCGAGAATCAAGCCCGCGACGATCGGGCCACCACCGAAGCCCAAAGTGAGCGTGGTGCCCCCTGGCAGCGGAATCGGGATGGCTCCGATAAGAAGACCTATCGTCAGCCCCAAGGCGAAGGGAAAAAGATCGACGTTGCCGAGCGACTTTTCCGAATCCCCGATGTAATCGCGCACCTTGTCCACGCGCCCCGGTGCGGTGACCACGCGGACGCGGTCCGAATAGTTCAACACGGTGCCTGCAGTGGGCACAATCGAGGAGTCGGCTCTGCGCACCCTGGCAATAAGGAAGCCTTTTGAGGCCGGGTCGAGGTCGCGAATTTGATGGCCCGCGACCTCAGGATTGGAGACTGTGTATTCACGGTAAATCAGATCGGTATCTTCAATCTTGATTTCGCGTTCTTCCCCGAGCTGGGCAATTGCAGACTCAAGCGCCTCCGCGGTGCCGTGAATGAGCAAGATCATCCCCGGCTGCAAGGGTGCGTCTTGGTCGGCTAGTTTATGGTCATCGGGGTCGTTGGTGATGCGGGTGGCCAAGATTTCTTCGCCGGTGATCTCTCGCAGCTGCCCGATCGTTCCTGTAATGCCTTCGCGGATCTCCACGCCTGTCCACTTCAAGGGAGCGGTGATGAGTCCCTCATCTTCGGCGTCTTTCTTGTGATTGACTTTCAGCACCGCGGCACCAATCGCGGCCACGAGGATTGGCCCGATGACCGCACCAGGGTAGGCCAGCGAGTAGCCCACCACCGGTGCTTGGGCTTGGTCGGGACTAACCATTTCCACCACGGCTGCCATACCGGGGGTGGAGCTCAGGGCACCAGCAAACATGCCCGCACCCATGGCCGGATCCAGGTCGAGGCCTTTAATAAAGGCCCACCCCAGGCCTACGAGTACGACAATCATCACCAGCATGAAAACGGTCAGTTTCCAACCGCGATTTTTGAATTCGCGGAAAAATACTGGCCCCGAGGACAAACCGATGACATAGACGAACATGGCCAGACCAAGTTGGTAGACCAACGACGGGATCTGGATATCGGGATTAGCCGTTGCCAGGCCGAGTGCCACAAACAGTACGGCTGCTGCGCCCAGGGAAACGCCGAACACCTGGATTTTTCCAATAGCCAGGCCCAGCGCCAACATGATGGCTAGGGCGAGTAGTGGGTTTGTGGCTAAGTAATCCAGCATGTTCGTTCCCTGCCTAGTTCCCTATTTAGTTTCCGATGTGTCCAGCCACAATTGACACCGGCCAGCGCACCGTGAGTTGGCGAGTGCCCCACACCAATTCCAGGGTTTCTGCAAAATCGTCGAAGAGGTGCTCGTGGCCGTCCCGGCGCGCATTCGCTGTGGCGGACCAGGTGCCCAAGTAGGCCATGAAGTCCTGCACGCTCATGGTGCGCACGATGTCAGGGCTGGTAATTTCCACCTTCTCGAAGGGGAACGGCAGATGCTTCATGCCGGTTTCCACGTGCACGCGGCGCTCGTCCCAGAACTGGTGGAAATCTCCGAAGTAGAACTCCTGATAGGCGCGGTCGGCTTCCGCATCGTCGATCATGCACAGGCCGTAACTGACCAGGGCGATCAATGCGCCTGGGGCTGCGACGCGGCGTGCCTCGGCATAGAACCCGTCCAAGTCGATCCAGTGCGCTGCTTGCGCCACGGTGATCAGGTCGGCGGAGTGATCAGTGATGGGTAGCGCAACGGCATCGGCGACCGCATAAATGGCCTCACCGGTAGCCGCCTTAACCTGCGGAAGTGAAATATCGGTACCCACGGTGAGGTCGTACTCAGTGGTGAGAGACTCGGTGAGCTGACCGGTGCCGCAGCCGATGTCGAGGGCGAAGCCGTGGCTCTCCGTTTGCTCGGCTAGGCTGTGCGCGAGTTCGCCTGGATAGGTAGGGCGAAATTTGGCGTAGTCCCCGCCTTGATCAAATGTCAGCGACATGATGCATCCTCCACGAAATAATCCGGCCTTCGGAATCTGGATCCTCTTGCACAAGTGTCTCACGATCGAGGGAAACTAGCAGGAAATCCTGGCTCAGTTGTTCCACTAGTCCCCCACCCCACTCGGCAACAACCACTGAATCTTCCAGCGCGGTATCAAGGTCAAGGGAATCGAGTTCTCCCAACGGATCGCCGGACCCGGACTCGTCGATAAGCCGGTACGCGTCCATGTGGATCAGTGAGGGACCGCCGACCGTGCTGCGGTGCTCTCGTGCGATCACGAACGTCGGGCTGGTCACGCGCCCTTTGACCTGCATGCCTTTGGCAATGCCCTGGGTCAGGGTGGTTTTGCCCGCGCCGAGTGGGCCGTCGAGGATTACTACGTCGCCGGCTTCCAGTGCTGCGCCGAGTTCCTCGCCAAGGCGTTGGGTGTCCTCGCGGGTGTCGCACTGCTTGCGGCCTTGTGACGGGAAGGAGTCTTTCATGGCCGAGCTAGATCCTTTCTGCAATAAGTCCGGTGCCAACGTAGGTGCGCTCGGTGCGCCCGTTGGGGCGACACACGACCTCGTAGTTGATGGTGTCGGCGCGCTCGGCGAGCTCGGATGCGTCCATGCCACCGGCGCCGAAAATGATGGCCTCGTTGCCAATCTCGACGTTGTGCGGGTTATCGCCCAACCAGATCACGATCTGATCCATGCAGACCCGGCCCACCTGCGGGTAGCGATGCCCATTGATGGTGACCTCGATCTTGTCCTGCCAATTGCGCGAGACCCCATCGGCGTAGCCTGCCGGAACGACTGCGGTGAACCCATCTGCGGGAGCAGTCCAGGTCAGGCCGTAACTTGTGCCCTCACCCTTGGAAATCGGCTTGACCACGGTGACCTCAGCCACCCAATTCATGGCGGGAATCAGGCCGTGGGTGCGCCCTTCCACCGGTTCGAGCCCATAGAGGCCAATCCCCGGCCGCACCATGTCAAAGTGCAAATCCGAGCGGGTCAGGGTGGCCGGGGTGTTGGCCAGGTGGTTCGTTTTCAGCTCAAGGCCCGCAGCTCGGCCCTGGGCGATTGCTTTGCGAAAGTTCTCCGCCTGCTGATCGTTGAACGGGCTTTCCGGTTCGTCGCCGCACGCGAGATGGGTCATTAAACCCACCACCTCAAGATGCTTTGCCGCAGCAGCCATCTCGAAGGCTTCCGCCCAATTATCTTCGTCGATGCCCGAGCGGTTCATGCCCGTGTCCATCATGAGATGGATCCGGCGGGGCGTGGGGTCGGCTATAAGCACGCGCAAGTGTGCCAGGGAAGGAACGCCGAGCTCAACGTTGGCGGGTAAATCGTCGTCAAGTGCCCAGATCCATGCCAGCACTGGCTTATCGGTCAGCGTGCGGACGATCCTGGCCTCAGCCAAGGTGGCCACTCCGAAGGCGTCCGCGCCTTCCGCATCCATCACCGGTACGACGCGCTGGACGCCATGGTTGTATGCATCGGCTTTGACCACGCACATCAAGGCGGCTGGTTCGACCAATGCCTTGATGGTGCGTGTGTTGTGCGCGATTGCATCTAGATCAATGCGGGTGACAAGCAAACTCATGGTCCTTATTGTGCCATTAAGTGCCCCACACCAATAAGAATCAACAACGCGGCCACGAACCAGCTTGCCCACAGCGAGACCTTTTGTGGGTTGCGGCGTGCTTTATCAAAAAGCTTTCCGACGAACGACTCTGGAGATTTGCGCACCCAACCAACCAATAGTGCGCACACAATTGGCAGGCTGAGCGCAACCGTGGCGTACAGAAGCAAGCCGGCGTAGCGTGTGCCCGCGTCGATGCCACTGGCGGAAAGTACGGCAAGTCCTGCATAAAACGGGGCCGATGTAGCCGACTGCACCAGGCCCAAGATGAAGCCCATGAGAACTGTGCGCAGAGTTGGTTCGCGCATGGGCACCATGATGGTGCTGACCAGTTTGGAATTATCGCCGCCGCGCAGCGCCATCACCCCGACTAAGATGCCCGTGGCGATGAGTAACCAGCCGAAGATGGGGCCTTCGACGAAGGTGCGCACGATGGTGCCCAACCCGTCGAAGATAAACAGCATGACCAGCGATAGCGTGGCCACGCCCAGCCAGTCGCCGAGGATGAGCAGACTTGTGACCTTGGCGTATTTCTTCCGAACAGGCGGGATAGTGATGCCCACCGCGACGATCACGCCGATGAGTAAGACGTTGATCGAATCGATAAAGGCGAAGCGGAGTGCGGCAAGCATAAATTTAGGCTACTTCCTTATTGGCCTTCGTGGTTATGCGTGGAGGCGATGAGTTCTTCGATCGCGGTGACTGCCTCGGCCGGGTCCTTGACTGACACAAGCGTGGCCTGGGGTGCGCCTAGTTCGTCGGTGCCGTGTTCGATCCGGACGGTGGGACCACCCACGATGAAGGCCGTGGCACCGTCGATATGGCGCTTCCCTGCGCCATCGCTGGGCTTGGTCGTTGGGCCTTCGCTGACACTTGTAATGGTTGAGGCCGGGATCTGCTCGTTATACAGACCACCTGAAAAGTGAATATCCACCCCGCCTTGGTGGACGCGCACGGTGATCTTGACGAACAACAAAAGCAGCGCAACTACGGCGAGGCCGAGAAAGATTGCTACCTCGACGATGGCGGGGGCTGCCAACCAGCGGTAGAACGCCCCGCCGATCATGAGGGCGGCAATTGCGATCAAGACGATGCGCATGCCTCCGTTAAGTCGCTGGGTAAATACGGCTGATTTCATGCGGTGCGGTCCTCGAGGTTGGCAGTACTCTACTTTTCCACAGCCTAGTCAAGGCGGGCCCTGCCCAAAGAATCACCGGCAACTCTGGGAATCAGAGCTGCCGGTGTTTCAATCGTCGTGAAGCGAAATCTTTTTACTTGCCTGCAGGGGCCAACACGATATCGAAGCGGCACTTCGCCCACTCGGTATCGCCGAGATCACGGCCATCCGGAGTCGCGGTACCGGCAGGCTGAGTCTCGAACTTCTTAATCAACGAGTCCTTGACGCCGAAGACGGAATCACCAATCTCGATCTGCGGATCCCCCTCGACGAAAATGTGCGTGACCAGCGTACGCAGGTTCTCCGCGGTGACCATGAAGTGCAAGTGCGCGGCACGCAACGGGGAACGACCCACCTTCTGCAACATCTTGCCCACCGGACCATCATGCGGGATGGGGTACGGCACAGGAGTCAGGCCCCAAAACGCGTAATGGCCGTTCTCGTCGGTATAAAGGTGCGCACGGCACGAGGTGCGATCATCGTCGTACTGCACATCGTAGAGACCATCCTCGTCGCACTCCCACGCCTCAATGCGCGCACCAGCAACAGGATTACCATCCGTATCTGTCACAGTGCCCTCCACCCACGCAGGCTGCCCCTTCGCACCGAAGGACATATCGTCACCGATCTGAATCTCCGGGGCATCATCGAGGAAGAACGGGCCGAACACGGTGGCCTCAGTGGCATCCTCATACGCCTCATTGTTCACCGCGATGGTCTGCATCGACGCACCCAACGTGTCCGAAAGCAGCACAAACTCCTGGCGCTTGTCATCAGTAATGTGGCCAACCTGGGTGAGGAAATCAATAGCAAAGTTCCACTCATCCTCGCTCAAACGCACATCGCGGATGAAATCATGCAGATGCACCACCAGGCGCTGCATCACAAACTTCAAACGCGGATCTTCCGTGCCATCAAAAGAGGCCACAACCTCGTTGACCAGGTCTTCTTCTACCGCAGTCTGCTCCACGGAAATCACGGGGCGGGTGGACTCGGAGGTAGGAATATTCGACATTCTTCTATCCTTAACTTGTTACTTACTTCTTGATCAGGGTCTGCGGGTCATCACCATTGAGCGCTGCGGTGAGCAACTCGGTGAGGTTCTCCTCGGTGACCTCGCGCGGATTCGAGGCAGGGATCTTCTCCAATGCCTGGCGGACAACCTCAGCAATACCCTCGGCGCTAAAGCCGTAATCCTTCAATGCCTTCGGCGCATCCAACTTCTCGCGCAGGGCTTGCAAGCCTTCGACTGCCGTGTCTGCGCCAAAGGCGTGCGCCATCCGAGCTTCCGTCTCCGGGGCATCACCCACATTGAACGCCAACACATACGGCAAGACCGTGGCATGGGTTTGGGCGTGTGGCAGGTTAAACGTGCCACCGAGAATATGGCAGATCTTGTGGTGGATCCCCGAGCCCGCCGAGGCAAACGACACCGCAGACAGATACGCACCATAGAGGGCCAGGTCGCGGCCGTGAATCGATTGGGAATCCTCCACGATCAACGGCAGACCCTCATTGAGTGCGCGGATACCCTCGGCGGCCATCGCCGCGTTGATCGGATCAGCCTTCGGCGCCCACATCGAATCCACACAGTGCGCAATACCGTTCAGCCCAGACGCCACCGACATCTCCACGGGCAAACTCAAGGTGAGCTCGGAGTCGTAGATGACGCTGACTGGCAGGACTTTGATATCGGATCCGGTGGTCTTGATCTCGTTTTCGGTCAGGCCCCATACATCGGTGGCCTCACTACCGGCGTAGGTGGTGGCCACAGCAATCGAGGGGATCCCCGTGGTCAACGAGACGGCCTTCGCGGTACCCGTGGTGGACCCGCCGCCAACAGATACCAGCAGGTCAATGTCGTTGTCTTCGGCGACCTTGCGGGCACGCTCGGCAACCTCGACGGGCACGTGCATCACTACCTCGTCGTGCAGCACTGCCACATCGATCTGGGCTGCAACCTCATTGGCTAGCTCGAGCTCACGCTCGCCGGCGATGACCATGACTTTTTTCGCGCCGAGGCGCTCGACCTCGGATTTCAGGTTCTCTGCTGCTTTGCCCGCACCAAACAACACGTGCTGGCCAAGGGTGTGATGATGAAACGCCAAACTCATTTTCTAGTCTCTTTCTGGCTTTGTTGGGTTTTAAGCTTCCGCGACAGCAGTCTTGTTGGCCAACATTGCAAGCAACTGGGTGAGGTTGTTGTTTAGTTCGGCTGCATCGGTTGCGGTGGCGGCGGTGTAGAAGTCGGGGCGGATCACGGCAAAGGTATGGCCGTTGTTTTCGAACCACCGGGTAAAGATTCCGCTGTCGGTCAGCGGGGAATCCGAGCCAGCCGGCCCAACCTCAACGTACTCGAAATCGTATTTCGCCAGTGCTTCTTTCACGGAGTCTGCGATGACATCGGCCGGGTTCGTCTTCCAGCCGATCACGCGCCAACCACGGCCCGCGATCTCGTCGAAACGCCCCGTGTGCTCACCTTGAGTGACAAAGCCTTGGACAGACAGCTCACCAGCGAGTGGCGAATCCTGGATCCACAGGCCTGGGCCGAGGACGGCAACGTCCGTATCGACGGGGCCGTCGGCTTCTGCCAGTTCCTTGATCATGCGCTCATCGCGCGCTGCTGCTTCGTCTTCGTCGGTGATGCAGATGACGCGGCCGAGCATCATGGAGAAGTCGATGTAGTAATTGACGTGCTCACGGCGTTCGCTGGAGTAGGACTCAAGCAGGGACTCGTCGCCTTTGCCTTCGAGGATGGCATTGAGGCGCCACCCCAGTGCAAGAGAGTCACGCAGACCTGCGCACATGCCTTCGCCGGCAAACGGTGGCATCAAGTGGGCGGCATCGCCGGCGATGATGCCGCGGCCGTTGTACCACTTGTCGGCGCACGCTGCCTGGAAACGGTAGATCGCGGAACGCTCGAGCTCCGCGTTGTCGGGGGTCATCCCCCATGGCTCCAGCAGCTTCCATGCATTTTCTTCGCTGGCGATTTCGACTGGGTCCTCGCCTGGGAGCACCTGGTATTCCCAGCGGCGTCGCCCTGGGCCACCAGGAACGATGGTGGTGGGACGCTTCGGGTCGCAGAGCTGCCAGTGCGCTGGCTCCCACTCGAGCTGATCGGTCTTGAGATCCAGGATCAGCCAGTCGAAGAAGTAGCCACGGTCGTCGTAGGACAGGCCCAGCTGGTCGCGGACGAAGCTGTTCGCACCGTCGGAACCGACAACGTACTTCGCGCGAATCTGCTCAGTTTCGCCGGTGGCAGCAAGTTTGCCGGTAATGGTTGCCGAGTCCGCGTCTTGTTCAAAGCCGACGACCTCAAAGCCCTGGCGCAGCTCCACGGTTGGGAAGGTCTGAGCCAGTTCGCGCAGGTGGCGTTCGAGTTCTGGCTGGTAGAACCAGTAGCGGGTGCGGAAGCCGGAATCCGTCATGGAGTTCCAATCCACTTCCATGAGGGTCTCGCCCTTGGCGTTCTTCCAGTAGTACAGGCTGTCGTGTTGCTCCATCGCTGGGTGGTTGTCGGCGTCGATGCCGATGTAGCCCAAGATGCGGGCGATTTCGTGGTCGAAGGTGACGGCGCGTGGGCGCTCGTAAAACGTTGGCCACTTCTCGACGACAGTGGCGCGGTGTCCGCGCTGGCCCAGCAGCACAGCGAGCAGGGTGCCCACAGGGCCTGCGCCGACGATGGCGACGTCGGTGTCGTAATCCTGACCGGTGGACGAGCCGGTGGCGGAATGGTCTGCGAGTGTCATGTAACTCTCCTCTGAATGAAACGTGTTGCGCGTCATATTGCCTAGGTCACCTACTGACAGATGATTCATTAATGACACAAGATTCAGTTTTATTTTTTACCCCCACCCGCACGTCCACACTGGGACTTTGTTTTAAGGTATGTCCATGTCCGCTACCCCCAACCGCCAAGCACAGCGGCGCGCCACCACCCGCGCCAAGCTACTGCGAGCCGCGCACCGTGCCATGTCCGAAAAGGCCCCCGGAACCATCGCCATTTCCGATATCACCGCAGGTGCCGACGTTGGCACGGGTACCTTTTACAACCACTTCTCCTCCCTCGACGAGATCCTGCAAGAAGTTGCCGAACAATCCATGGAGTACATCGGCCAAGCCCTGGACCTGTCCGTCTCAGAGCTCGACGACCCCGCCGAAGTCTGGTCCGCCTCGCTGCGATACCTCGTGCGCTACTCACTCACCGAGGAAGTATGGGGGTGGTTCTTCGTGCACATGGGAGCGGCCCACCCCGCCCTCGACAGCACATTCGGCCCCGCGCCGCCCGCGATCTCCAGCGCGGCGTCGACGAAGGCCGCTTCATCCTCGAAGATGTCGACCTCGCCGTGACATGCACCTTCGGCGCCCTGTTTGCAGCGGTACGCAAAGGCTTAACGACGAGCGACTCGTCCCACTTGGACGTGCAGTTCGCTCGGGCAATGCTGCGCATGGTGGGCGTGCCCGCCGATGAGGCCGAAAAAATTGCCGAGCTCCCGCTGCCGGAGCTGACCATGCCCGCTGATCTGTTTGCTGCCCCTTAAATGCCTTAAATGCCTCAAATGCCTTTAGAGCGATATCGAAGACTGGAAATTTAGGTGGTGGATATAAGGCATAAAGGGGTGTTTTCGGGTCGCTTTTCGGAGAATTCGATATCGCGCTCAAGGTTTTCCGTGACGCGGGAATACAAAAACTCCCGAGACATCAGGTCCTGATATTTCAGACCAATGTCCCGAGAGCGATACGCGTCGTCGTAAAGCGAATTTCTACTCTACGGTGACCGACTTTGCCAGGTTGCGTGGCTTATCAATGTCCTCGTTGCCGCACTCATGGGCAATATCTGCAGCTAGGAACTGCAAAGGCACGGTGGCCAGCAGCGGCTGCATGATGGTTGGGGTTTGCGGAATGCGCACCAACCAGTTCGCGTAAGGCTCGACGGCGGTATCGCCTTCTTCGGCGATGACGATGGTCTTCGCACCGCGCGCACGGATCTCCTGAATATTGGAGACGATCTTCGAGTGCAGCTGAGGCAAACCACGTGGCGAAGGCACGATGACAACGACGGGCAGGTCGTCCTCGATCAGCGCGATCGGGCCGTGCTTGAGCTCGCCGGCAGGGAAACCCTCGGCGTGAATGTAGGCAAGCTCCTTGAGCTTCAAAGCACCCTCAAGAGCAATTGGGTAGCCCACGCCGCGGCCAAGGAAGAGCATGGTCTTGATGGGGCCCAGGGTGTGAGCGATTTGTTCGACCTGCTCGCGAACGCCTAGGACTTTTTGCACCTTGGCTGGGATCGCCTCGAGTTCCTCCCAGATCTCGCGGATCTCATCGGGGTACTTGGTGCCCTTGGCCTGCGCCAACGCCAAACCGACGATGTAGTTCGCAGCCACCTGGGCCAAGAACGCCTTCGTGGAAGCCACGCCGATTTCTGGGCCCGCATGCGTGTAGAGAACAGCGTCCGATTCGCGAGGAATCTGCGAGCCGTTGGTGTTGCACACTGCCAGAACCTTCGCGCCCTGCGACTTCGCGTGGCGCACCGCCTCGAGAGTGTCGGCGGTTTCGCCCGACTGGGAGATTGCAAGGACAAGCGTGCGCTCGTCGAGAACTGGGTCGCGGTAGCGGAACTCCGAGGCCACTTCAATCTGTACTGGGATGCGCACCCAGTGCTCAATGGCGTACTTTGCAGCCAGACCGGAGTGGTACGCGGAACCACACGCAACAACGAAGACCTGGTTGAAGGACTTCAAATCCGTATCCGAAATGGAGTTCTCGTCGAGGATGACGCGCTCACCGTCCCAGTGACCAGCCAAAGTATCGCGCACGGCGGCAGGCTGCTCGTGGATCTCCTTCATCATGAAGGAGTCGTAGCCTTCCTTCTCCGCTGCCGAGATATCCCAGTCGATGGTGAATGGCTTGCCTTCAGCTTCGGTGCCATCAAAGTTGAGGATCTCATAGGAGTCCTTCTTGATGATCACCACGGAATCCTGGCCAAGCTCTACTGCTTCCTTCGTGTAATCAATAAACGCAGCAACATCCGAGCCCAGGAACATTTCGCCCTCGCCCACGCCAACGATCAATGGCGTGGAGCGACGAGCTGCGATGATCTGATCAGGGTGATCAGCGTGCAGGAACAGCAAGGTGAAAGCACCCTCGAGGCGGTTCAAGGTTTTCAGAGCCGAGGCACGGAAGTCACCGGCAGTCTCGCCCTCGTTATACGCCTTGGCCAGAAGGTGCGCTGCAACCTCGGAGTCAGTTTCGGACTTCATCTCGATCTGGTCGCGCTTGAGCTCTTCGCGCAGAACTGCAAAGTTTTCAATGATGCCGTTGTGCACGATTGCAGCTTTGCCATCAAAAGACAGGTGCGGGTGTGCGTTCTCATCGGTCGGGCGGCCATGGGTAGCCCAGCGGGTATGGCCAATTGCCGTGGTTCCACTTAGGGATTCAGCCCCGACCTCGTTGATCTTATCTTCGAGATTGGCCAGCTTACCAGCACGTTTCGCCGATGCAATCGCACCATCGTGCGCAACGGCAATACCCGACGAGTCGTATCCACGGTATTCCATTCGGCGCAGTGCATTGACTGCTATATCTAGGCCTTGATTATCTCCAACGTATCCAACGATTCCACACATGGGAACAGAATAAACTACGCGGGCCCATTCGCAATACCTTGGCGAATCCCCAGCGCCTTGATCGAACCGTGATAAGAAAACTGGCCGGAAAAATGCCTAAACCGTAAAGGGATCCGCCTACCCCCGGAGGTAGCGAAATACAGTATCGTTAAGGTCGTGTCTGCGAACTTGAAGAAAACACTCAGCGAATTGTCCAAGCGTGGTCCCCACCGCGTCATGGAAGGCGACCTTGGTTTCACCGGTCTACCTGGCAAGGTGTACACCCCAGCCGAAGGAAACGGTGTTCCCGGCGTGGCATTTGGCCATGACTGGATGAAGTCCGTGAAGGATTACCACCGCTTTTTGCGGCACTTGGCAAGCTGGGGAATTGTCGTTGCAGCCCCAGACACTGAGAAGGGTTTCAACCCGAACCACAGCGGTTTCGCGGCGGACCTGGAAACTTGCCTGCAAATCCTTGCAGGTGTCAAGCTGGGCCAAGGCAACACCACGGTCTCCCCTACCAAGTTGGGGCTTGTTGGCCACGGCATGGGCGGTGGCGCAGCAGTGCTTACGGCCGCAGATAATCCTAAGGTCAAGAGCGTTGCGACGATTTACCCTGCAAACGTTGCTCCTTCCGCAGTTTCCGCTGCGCGTGCATTAGATATTCCTGGCTTGGTCATTGGTTCCGGCAAGTCCGAGCTGTTTAACGCAGGTAACCCTGCCAAGCTCGCCTACAACTGGAAGGGCGATGTGGTCTACCGCGAGATTGATAATGGTAACCAGCAAGGGTTCTCCGAAGACTCAGGTTTCCAATTTCTAATCGGGCAGGGCTGGTCGCAGTCCAGTGCGCGTGAGACGGCTCGAGGATTGGTCACCGGTTACCTGCTGCACCAACTTGGACAGGACAAAAAGTACTCCGACTACTCTGCGATCGATGCAACAGGTCCGAAGGTGAAATCCTTCTCCGGCGAGGAGCTCGCAGAGAAGGCTGGTTTTGCTAAGGACGACGCAAGGATTTAGCTCGCCTGACTGGGGTCCTCCCGTCGCAACACACCTTGGACTCGACCGCCGCGAATTGTTCCCTTTGGGTACATTGTCGGCGGTTTTTTGATGTTCATTTCACGCGCTAGTTGTTGCTGGCGAACTTGTTCCTCCATCTGCTTTTGGGCCTTTGCCAATGCCACCTCGAAATCCAGCATGCGTTTCGCGGTGCGCTGCTGAAACTGCTCCGCAAATTCTTGAAAATCCATTAGAACGTATCAACCTTTCGTACTCGGCTTTCAGGCTCCGGCGCATCAGGTGAGTGGATAGGCTCCGGTGCGGATTGGTTGTGTGGAATCGAAGTGGCTGGTTCGGTGGTGGGATCTGGTGCATCCGCTACTGCCGCAGTTTCGAAGAATTGCTTCTTTGGTGGTGGCGGTGGTTCAGCGACGTCAGCCAGCTCCGGAGGTGGAGGGATCACGCCCTCTGCGTGCTCTACGGGTTCTGGCTCTGGTCCTGTTGCGGGTTCAGGCACTGGTTCGGGCACTGGTTCAGGTACCGGTTCGGGCTCAGGTTCTGGAGGGCAAGGCTCCGCTTCCTGCTCTTCCACAGGCTCGACTTCAGCCATCGGCTCCACGCAGAGCTCCGTGGTGCACCCTTCGAAGAACTCTGCAGTGATCAGGCTGAGCGCACCGAGAATACTTGCACAATCTAGTTGCCCCATCGGCCCTTGCATCATGCCTTGGACATCCTGCATGCCTACCGATGGCGGCGTGACCTTTTCAATCTGGGAATGATCAACCTGCCCGGCAGCGCTGAAATCAACATCAATATTGAAATTCACCGTGAGTCCAGCCGATGCAGTTGTCGTTGCCGAGCTTTCCAGTGTGCTTCCTCGGCTATCTAGTGTTTCCGTCTCACAGATTTCAACATCCACATTCTTGTTTGAAACGTCCTCAGCGGGGAGTACTTCTTCCGGGATCTCTTCCACTTCCGGCTTCTCAGGCAACGAAGGCATCTCCGGAGCTGCAGGCGTACCACCATTGCCAGACGGGTTTGGTTCAACCTCCGGTGGCGTTGTCACCTTCGGTGTTTCTACATCACACGGTGGCGGCGAATACGTCTCACAAGGCGGCTCGGGAACGCGATCCGCTAGTTCCTCGCATTCATCTCCCAATTGGTCCAGGATCTCAGCAATGCAGGAGTTGGCATCCTCGTTGACGGCCTTCGCATTTTCTAAAGCCTGCAGGACTAATTCGGTGATCACTGTGCTGGAGATTCCCAACGGTGTGCTCATTCGAGCAGTCTTCAGAACTCTAAGCGCTAGCTGGAGAAAAGCGTTCGAGGACAATTCCGTTGACTCCACGATTGTCCCAACTGATTGACCGCCTTCTTCCATCGAACAGCGCAATTGTTCGACGCCCTCAGAAAAGTCATCCTGGTCCTGCTCAATGCGTTCTTCGTTTTCTGCTGGGCGTCCGTCTCCAATCCCCGAAAACAATGGCGCGATATAAGTTCCGAAGAAATGCTCGATTCCCGATGCCAAACTCGCCGCACTGCCCCACTCGCGGATGGTCCAACCCTCGCCGTCGCCACCCTGATTACTGGATTTACCCGATGGGCCCTTCTTCCGCGGTGCAGCGAACAGCTGGGTTCCAGCAGCCGAAATACTGCTCGGTTGCAGCCCGTCACGCTCCGCGAATGATCCTTGAAGCTCAGCTAAGTAACTTCTGATTGCTGGGCCAGCAGCCGCAGATACTTCTGGGTTGGATGACACTTCACCGGCGATTTGGGCCATCAAGGTGCGAGTATCAACGGAGCTCATGTGTGCCCAACCTTTCCGCAGCGCTAGTGTCTTGCTCCGAAATCTCAGAGGCCAAAGTGCCAAGCGCATCGAAATGGGTCAAGCGATTATCCAGCCGTTGAATCATCGAGGCATGGACTTTGCTTAGCTGCGACGCAAGGCGCTGGCCTTGCTCAGCAAATCCCAGCCCAACATCGCTTGCTTGCAGTTGTGGTGTGTGATTGCCACCCGCCACCCGCAGTGCTTCAATTTCTTGTCGTGCGCCGTGAAGCGCGGAATGGATTGCATCAGTATTCGCGTTCAACTCAGACATGCACGTTGCCTCCCCCTGACAGTCCCCGCAGGAAATTGAATACCCTGCAGCGGTTTTCCGCATTGGTTAAATGCGCTTACTTCTTCTTGGACTGTGCGGGGACGCAAAAGGTTCCCTGGAAAAGGAAAATTCCTTAAATTTCCAGGGAACCTAGTATTCGAAAGCCCGAATAATTACAAGTTGTTAAACAGCAGCCACCACTGCTGCGAGGCTGCCTGCCACTTTGCGGGCGTGTTCCTGGTCGGAAGCTTCCACCATCACGCGGAAGAGCTCCTCAGTGCCTGATGGGCGGAGCAGCACACGGCCGGCCTCTCCCAGTTCAGCTTCTGCTTCGGCGATGGCGTTCTGCACATTCGAAGACTGCATGATCGAAGCCTTGTTAGATACCGGCACGTTGATCAGGACCTGAGGCAGAACCTGCATTACACTAGCCAGCTCAGCGAGGGACTTTCCTGTTTCAACCATGCGTGCCATGAGCATCAAACCGGTCAGGGTGCCGTCGCCGGTGGTGGCGTAGGCCGGTGCAACGATGTGGCCGGACTGTTCGCCGCCAAGGGAGTATCCGCCTTTGTTCAGCTCCTCAAGCACGTAGCGGTCGCCCACTGCGGTCTCCTTAACGTGGATGCCTTCGCGCGCCATAGCTAGCTTCAGCCCGAGGTTGCTCATCACTGTGGCAACAAGGGTGTTCTTGCGCAGCGAGGAGTTCTCTTTCATGCCCACAGCCAGAATGGCCATGATCTGGTCACCGTCGACAACGTTGCCCTCTGCATCTACTGCCAAGCAACGGTCCGCGTCACCGTCGTGAGCAAGGCCGAGGTCTGCGCCGTGCTCAACAACGGCGCGCTGCACCTGTTCAATGTGGGTGGAACCACAGTTGTCGTTGATGTTAAACGCATCCGGCTTGTTGAAAATAGCCACTACGTCAGCGCCTGCAGCAGCATATGCCTTTGGAGCTACTTCGCTGGCCGCGCCGTTTGCAGTATCGACAACCACCTTGATTCCGCTCAGGTCGGTGTCTACTGATTCTTTCAGGTGCGCCAAGTAACGGCCCTGCGCGTCGCTCGACTCTTCAATCACACGACCGACACCGGTTCCGGTTGGGCCCCCTTCTTCCAGATCATCGAGAGCCTTTTCAATTTCATCTTCGACGTGATCAGGAAGCTTCTTGCCACCTGCGGAGAAGAACTTGATGCCGTTATCTGGCATCGGGTTGTGCGACGCCGAGATCATCACGCCGATATCGGCGCCGTAGTCATCAGTCAGGAAGGCTAGGCCTGGGGTTGGAATGACACCCACGCGCAGGACGTCTACTCCTCGCGAAGCCATACCTGCTGCCATGGCGGCCGCAAGCATCTCGCCGGAGACGCGAGGGTCGCGCCCTATCAGTGCGGTAGGTCGGCGCCTACTGGAATCTCGATTCCTTGTCAGGACGGTCGCTGCTGCTGCGCCGAGCTTCAGGGCAAGGGATGCGGTGAGGGTGTCGTTGGCCAAGCCACGGACACCGTCTGTTCCAAAGAGACGAGTCATAAGAAACATTATGACTGTTCTGCAGAAAAACGCGAACGCCACCCCTCCCAAAACTGGAAGAGATGGCGTAAACCACGAGGTCGTGGCGGTACAGAAGCGAGAAAAATTAACGCTTGGAGTACTGAGGTGCGCGACGGGCCTTGTGCAGACCTGCCTTCTTACGCTCAACAGCACGAGCGTCACGGGTGAGCAGGCCAGCCTTCTTCAGGGTTGGGCGCTCAGCCGGGTTGTAGATGTTCAGCGCACGAGCGATAGCCAAGCGCAGAGCACCAGACTGGCCGGTTGGGCCGCCGCCTGCAATGTTTGCCTTGATGTCGAACTGACCTTCACGATCAAGGGTGGTCAGTGGCAGCAAGATGTCCTGCTGGTGCAGCTTGTTCGGGAAGTAATCCGCGAACTCGCGACCATTAACGGTGATCTTGCCGGTACCCTCGGTGACGGTCACGCGAGCGATTGCGCGCTTACGACGACCAACGGTCTGGATTGGGCCCTCGTGCAGAACTGGAGCCTCAACCTGAACCTGCTCGTCCTCGGAGTCTGCTACGCCAGCAACTGCGTCGCCGATGGTGTAGTTGAACTCTTCGGTTGCAGCGGTTGCAGCAGCGATGTCGCCAGCGTCAGCAACATTGTCCTCTGCTGCGTTGTCGATGTTGGTGTTGTTTGCTTCAGTCATTACTGTGCCACCTGCTTGAACTCGTAGGTCTCTGGGTTCTGGCCTGCGTATGGGTGCTCAGAGCCAGTGAAAACGTGCAGCTTCTTAATGGACTCACGGGAGAGGCGGTTGTGTGGCATCATGCCCTTCACCGACTCTTCGATGACGCGGTCTGCGCGCTCGTCAAGTGCACGACCCAGGGTCATGGACTTCAGACCACCCGGGTAACCGGAGTGGCGGTAACGCATTTCGCGGTCGCGCTTGTTGGAGGAAATGTGAACCTTGTCAGCATTGATAACGATGACATGGTCGCCGGTGTCGGCGTTTGGTGCGTAGATTGGCTTGTGCTTGCCGCGCAGGATGTCTGCAACGGTAGATGCAAGCTTGCCCAGCACCACGTCAGTAGCGTCGATGACGTACCACTTACGGGTAACGTCACCGCTCTTTGGGTGGTAAGTAGACATGCATGACTCCTTAAAAGTCTGTCTCGATGGCTGCCGGCCGGAACGAACAACGCATTTCCCACTCCTTGCGGCGGCCGGTGGAGACCCGTGGAGTGTGCACGCAATATCGCTTGACGACGATTGCCTGCCTGAAAATACACAGCTCTGAAGAGGATACTCCAGCACAACCTAAGAAACCAAAACGCTCTTAGCACTATTTGCTCCCTGAAGCGTGGCAAGGCTCGGCGCATGTCCCCCCGACTGCACCGAGCCTTAGACTACTGAAGGGTTTCCGCGCTGCCCAGCACGAAAACTCTCCGCTTTTATCCCTGCGCGCCACCAGTTGTAAGCCACGTCCGCCCCCTTGCGCTGTGGGCCAACTACAGCTGGTGAGCAGCGAGCAGATGCCACCTTTAATGAGCTTGAATTAGAGATTAACGAAGCCAGCTAGCCGCAGCTGCGTCGTTGATTCCCTTCATCCGCATGTTGCCATCGCTGACAGTCTTGGAAATGGAATCCAAGATCATGTTCAGCTCGGCCGCAGCCTCGTCCCATTTGCGCTGGTGCATTTGGTAGTTTTCTGAGGCTTCGCCTGTCCACGTAGCGGCCATTGGGCGAAGGAGATTCTTCAGTTCTTCCAATTCTGCGCCAACACGAGCGGAGCTTGCCTGCAGGTCATCTGCGGCCCCCGCGAGGCTACCGAAACCATACTGAATTGAGTGAGTCATATGCAGTCCTATTCTTTATTTCTTTATGTTCTTTTGGGTTTGAGGTGTGCCGGTTAGAGCGCGAGGCCCTCATCAGGTGCAATGGTTTGGAAAGCTTCGGCGTTCATTGCTTCTGCTTCTTCGTAGTTGCTTGCGTTGTCACGGATGTTCAGCGCGATGTCGCGCAATGCCTCAGAGAGACGGCGCTCAGCATCGTCATAGCGCACCATCAAAGAAGAAAAGGTGCTTTGTGCTGCACCCTGCCAAAAGCCACTGGTGGATTGTGCGACGTCCTGGACACGCGCTAGCTCCTGTGAAACAGAGTCGTTGACGTTATCGGTGTGGTTAGCGGCTTCGCGCATGACATCGGCTTCAGTGCGCAATGATGCGCTGGCCGTATCGGTTGGTTGAGTCATTGTTGTTGATCCCCCTGGTTAGTTTTCCTACGAGCGCACGGCTCATGTACTTGCCGGTGGAAAGATCCTTGCGGACCCTTCTACTTCTCTTTGACTGCCAAACAAGTCTTTCGGTTCCCTCGGATCCCAAAAACTATTTAATTAGCTGGTTCCGCTGAAAAGTCCGCCGAATCGCGAGCCATCGAACAGGTCGCGCGCTGCACCGTCGAAGGGGCAAAGCGAGTGTGGCACCCAAGGGAGACTTGTTTGCCATCTTCAACCCACGTGATCCAGGTTGCTTCAGACCCATCGGGAGCGTTTTGGTGGTATTCAATCCGAGCTGCATCCACGGAGATCAAACTCAGATCCGGGTCTTGCTCAATATCAGCCTCAACCTGGGATAATAGCTCCTGTACGGGAAGCCCAAACAGATCGTCAACAGCAAGTTGCAGGCGCAAATCAGGGTCGTTTCCTTCTGCTTTCCACATGTCCCCGTCGTTCGAGAGCTGGAAGCCAGTGGGAAGCTCCACGCTGAGCCCGGCTTCATTGAGCACGACCGTGTCCGGGCCAGGATCAGGTTCAGCGACAACGTCATCGGCAACTTCAGCGGAAGGCTCAGAAGGTTCAGAAGGTTCTGACGGTACTTGGCTTGGCGGATGTTCCTCGCCGGCCACGTACGCAACTACGGCTTCCTTATTTTTAAAGTTGTCGTCGGCAATTGTTGTCGCTACCGCCCACAGGCCTGCACCGAGAACTCCTACCACTGCAATGGACAGCACGATCATTGATCCACGGCGAGCTTTGGGCTCCATGTTTTCTGCATTCGCGAGTGGTCTGGAGATCTCGCCAAGTGCGGGGCCTTCGGAGTCAATTGCAGAATCCTCGCTGAGGGCAGGCTCGGGATCTGGGGCAGGGGCGTCGTCGTGAAGCGAAAATGTGCTGATCTGGAAACTTCGCGCCGCGCACTCTTCGGCGACCTGCGCGGCGAGCTCGGCATCGGCGGAAATGGCAACGGTGTATTCGGAAGCGTCCGTTTGAATCAAAGTCAAGAGGTAGTCGGCGAGTTCGGCGGGGCTGGGATTGTCATAGCGATAAAAGGCGGTTTCGGCGGTGATGACGGTGACTGAGGGTTGGATCGAGATCAGGATTGAATTCATGATGTGGTCTCTCCGGAGACTGCGACGGGTGTAGGCGCCGTGGCGGCATGAACGGTGCCGAAGACCTCGCCGGACTGAATGAGCGTGCCGCGCCCGGGTGGTTGTGGACCGGGGCGCACTCCGAAGATCGCGCCTTCCTCGCGGTGGGCATCCATGATGAAAACTGTGGGCTGCTGGTCCCGCAGGGTGCCTAAGAATCGACCCATCAGTGCCCGTGAAATACCGCCGAATTTGCGCCCTATATAGACGTGTAGGCCAATATCTGCGGAATGTGGGATCAATTCAATGAGTACGCGGACGTGATCTTCGGGGATGAGGTCGAAGTCGTCGATGACGAGGTAGATGTCTGGACCCTGCCACCACGAACGGGCGGCGATTTCTTCCGGTGTGATGTCTGAATGTGGCAGGCGAGCGCGCAACGTCGCAACAGTGGAATTGATCGCCTTCGCCGTGGCTTCCGTCGTTGGCGCGTAGGAAGCGATCATGGTGGTGTCTATGGTGCCCAAGTGGCGGCGGCGCGGGTCGACGATGACAAGGCGGGCTTCCTCCCGAGGCAGCTGCGCAACGCTGTACATCAATGATGCGAGCACCGTGGACTTGCCAGATCCCTGTGCTCCGGTAACTAGGAAATGGGAGGAGTGCAGCCCGACCGGTGCCAAATTTGGCCCGCCGACTCCCAGTGGAAGTCGGTGGGTTCCTGCCAGTTGCGCCACGTCGATGGAGCTCGGCAGCATCTTCAGCTGCGGGACTTGCGACTGCCCGGCGCGCGCCGCCTGAGCTGCAATGTGTGCCACATCTTGCAGCGCGGTGCGGGCAACAAGCATGAATCGACCCTGCCCATCTAAGCCACGGCCGGGAGCCACCGGAAGCTTATTTTGCAGTTTTCTATCAACCACCGAATCCATGGACTCGCCGAGTTTGAGTTCTAAGCGAGTGCCAATGAGATCCCGGATAACAGCGCGGATCGCCGACCACCGTTGGGTGGAAATGACTAGGTGAACTCCTGCGGCCGGGCCGTCGGAGGCAATGGCAGCGACCTGGTTTTTGATGTCGTCGAATTCCTGGTCCGCCCCAACCAGCGCGTGCCACCCGTCGAGAATTAACACGACCTGGCGCTGGGTGGGACTGGAAAGAAATCCCGTGACCTCGTCGATGACGCGTCGCAACCTTTCGGGTTGGTTCTTCGTCGCAATGCCAGCAACGTGCGGTAGTCGCTCGAGGTCCTGGTAGTCGCCGTTGCCTGCATCGACGATATAAAAAGCCACGTCAGCGCTAGAGTGTGTGGCAGCCAGCGAGGAAATAATTGTGCGCAGCGCGGTGGATTTTCCGGTTTGCGGCCCGCCGGCAATTGCTACGTGGCCACCTGCGAGATTTAAGTCGATCACCAGTTCATCTTGGCGCTGGTGATAGGGCTGATCCACGATACCGATAGCGCAGCGCATCGGCCCTTTGTCTTCGCACACCTGGGAAATTTCAATCTCCGCGGGCAGCGGTGGCAACCACACTTGATGCGCATGTTGCTCCCGCACGGCTGCTACCCGGCTAGCCAACGCCACCACTTCGCGCAGAAGTGTGGTTGTTTCGTCGACCGTGATTGTCGTTTCAGCACTCCGCGCCCCTGTATCTAGTGATTGCCAATTGCGGTACATCTGCACGGAGGCAACTTCTTGTGGCACCTGCGCAAGTTCGCACTTCTCCAGCGCACCAGAAACATACGCGGCTTGGAATCGCGTGAGTTGGTCGGAGTGGCGTTTCAGATAGCCCGCACCTGGTTGAGAGGGCAGCTGGTAGGCATCAGTAACTCCAAGAACCTGCCGTGATTCCGCGGCCGAGAAAGTTTTCAAGCCGATGCGATACGACAGGTGCGAATCCAACCCGCGCAGCTTGCCCTCCTCTAGGCGCTGCGATGCAAGCAGCAGGTGCACACCCAGGGATCTGCCCAACCGCCCCACCGCGACGAACAGCTCTGCGAAATCAGGGTGCTGACCCAACAACTCAGAGAATTCATCGACCACGATCATCAAACTCGGCAGTGGCGCGAGATCCGGTCGCGTGGTCAATCGTGCCTGCGTGTACTCGGTAACGTTGGCAAAATTGCCCGCGTGCCGGAGTAACTCTTGGCGGCGGTTCAGCTCGCCAGAAATCGCATCAAACATGCGCTCGACCAGTACCGCTTCATTATCCAGGTTGGTAATCACAGCCGATGTGTGAGGCAATTCCTCACAGCCCAGAAACGTCGCGCCACCCTTGAAATCCACCAGCACAAAATTCAGCTCATCCGGCGAATGGCTCACGGCAAGCGCCACAACTAGCGATTTCAAAAGTTCCGACTTACCTGATCCCGTTGCCCCGATGCACAGCCCATGCGGTCCCATTCCGCCGTGCGCGGCCTCTTTCAGATCCAGCTGGACGGGATAGCCACGCTCGTCCACGCCGATCGGCACAGTCAAAAGCCCTCGCGTGCCGAATCTACCCGGCCACAGCTCATGGTCGCGGATCTGATCGATCGCAGGAAGCTCCAGCAGCGACATCAGATCACTATGAGTCTCGGCCCGCCCACCAGCGGGTCGTCGAAAAGCGGCAAGTGCGCGCGAGACACGCTCCGCGTCCTGCAGCCCGAAATCGTCGGGCGCACCCAGCGTCTCTGGGCCCACAACCGTGTGCGCTTCCACCCCATCGCCGCTGACATGGAGGTGAATGCCGTCCTCGTCGGCAAACCCGTGCACAGGGTCGTCGGCATCGGCGGCCACCACAATCACGCACACAAAGGCGTTAGAGCCCTCGCTTAACGACGAATCCGCCCGCAAAACCACATCAGTCAAGTCCGGCGAGGAGGTATCAACCACAATGACTCGACACTCGGCCTGCTCCGGCTCGCGCGAGTGAATAGACCACTTCAACCACTGAAAACTCCCCGACGCACTGCGATTATCCACCCCCACTGTCTCGGGGCCGTGGAAGAAGATTAACTGGGAAAGAATGGACGCGGCCGTTACTTCTGCCCTATCGCCCGACAACGTGATCAGGCGAAATGCACGCAGCTGCAACACAATCGGGATGCTGTGCACCGCACTAATCGCCGCGACGGTACGCCGCAAAATCACGGCGCACACGGGATCAAGGTCCTCGGTGGAACCTGGATCATCGACGTCGACCGGGGTGCACAAGGAGGCCACCCCGAGCCCGAGGCGAACCTCAAGGGCATGCGGGTCCGTGCTTGACCGCTCCCAAAGTCTGGCCGGGTCAGTACCATTGACCAGCGTTTTTGGGTCAGGGTGACGAAATTGCTCATGAGCGCGTTGCGCCTGAGCGTTCTTTACCGCCTGCTCGCCGAGAGCATCTAAGTGGCGCAGATATACCCGTCGCTGCTCATCAATGTCTCCGGTGCGCTCGGGTGGCGCGATCATCATGATCATGCTCATGCCCATCATGAGCGGGAGCAGCATCATCATCGGGCTCATCCCCTGGCCGGACAGCGCCATGATTAAGACCATGGCCACCATCGCAGCCACCATGACTATCGGCATGATGATGCGGATAATCGGTTCCTTCTGTGGCTTTTGGGCCTCTGGAACCGCCTCTACTTTCAGCGCACCCTGCGGCAAGGCTGGCGCCTGAACCTGCTCTTCTGGTTTGAGCGGCACAATTGTTGTTTCTCGGTATGTTCCGAGCACTAGAAACCCCCGTTTCCTTGTGATCACGGTGATCACGGTATTCACAGCAAGACACGTCCCCCGACATGATCCCCCTAGCTGTGGACACGACTGCGATGTTAAGCCATGATGGTCATGTTCGGGCGGTGAGGGGACCGCTCAAGAAAATTACGGGGGTAATTTCGAACGTGACTTCGGCAACGCATCACATAGTCCGTGTGACCATTCGATTAGATATTGGCGGGCACCATTCCAGCGCCGACATGGCGCTACCAAGTTCATCCACATTAAATGAACTGCTGCCAGAGCTCGCAGTGCTCTTAGCACTGCCCGAGAGCGACCAGCCGTGGGAGTTTACATCTGCGGCCGGCGCTGTTTTCAACGCAGATACGCCACTGCACAGCCTTGAATTGCGCGACGGCAGCATCATTGTTGTGCGTCCGAAAACCGAGGCGGCCACGCCCGTGGTACGCGATGCCGCCGAGTCCTTGGTCGCGCGCGCCCATGGCCTGGCAGAGACGAAGGGGCTGGATACTCTCGCCTCCTTGGCCGGCATCGTGGCCGGTGCAATCCTTATGTCATCGCTTATTCCGGTTGCGTTTGCGCTGCTGGCTGCGGCGATCGTCGCAACGCTCCTGGCGGTTTATACTCACCGCCAAGCGCTATATGTGGCGGCCATTCTGGCAGGCGGGGCGGCCCCAGGCTTGTGGGTAGCGGGCGATAGTCTCGCGCCGCGGACACTGGGCATCGGATTGCTGGTCGCGATAGCAAGCTCTTCCGTGCTGTTATTCGCGGCGCGTATGACTGGGGTGGTGTCGTCGCGAGTCACCGCGACATTGGCCGCCAGCTTCTTGGTCATTGGCAGTGGCGTTATTGGCCTGTGGTTGCCGGGAGAGGCCGCGCCGGCGGCGATCTCCATCCTGATCGCGCTGCTGCTGGTTATGGTCGCTCCTGGGTTGGGAACAAGGTTGAGCGGTTTGAAAATTCCACGTGTGCCCACCGCAGGCGAGGAGCTTCCCAACGCCAACGATCACCAACCCGATGTGGATGAGCGCGCCCAGTGCGCCAAACTTATCGCCGATGGGTTGCTGTTGGGCACCTGTATCGGATTGGTTCCGGGGCTGGTGGTCCTAGCAATTACCGGCGGGGGGTGGGCATGGGGCCTGCTGCTGTGTACCGCCGGGGCACTGGCTGTGCACGGTTCGAGGCACCACTTCCCTATTCCGCGAGCCGCGCTCACCGTCACGGTCCTGCTGGCAGTCATTGCCGCCAGCGTGGCCATTACCGCGAGTGATGCTCACCCAGTGCTGGTAGTCATCACGCTTCTTATTGCCGTGATCCCGATTAGCAGCCCGCTGTGGTCGAAGTATGTCTCGGAGCTCGAGCCAACAACCGTGGTGTGGTTTGAGCGCGCCGAGCAGGTGGCCATCATCGCGGTCATCCCGCTGGCGATGCACGTCGCGGGCTTCTTTTCCATGATCCGAGGTGTGGGGTGAGCAGGCGCACCTCGTTCACAGCGTGGGCACTTCTCGTCACACTTTTAGTTTCTGTTCCCGTTTTTGCGCCACCGTCTCACGCGCAAGACCGCGAATGCGCTTCGCCCGAGCCGCTCCACGAGGTACCAGCGCCTCCCAATCATTCTGCGCAGCGCAGTATTTCCACTGGCCAGGGGGTGAAAGTCGCGGTCATTGATACCGGGGTCTTTCCTCATCCCCAGCTCGCGCGCGTCATGCCCGGCGCGGATTTCGTCGCTCCAGCGGCACCTAATCCGCTCTTCGACTGTGACGGACACGGCACCATCGTCGCCGGGATCATCGCAGGCCACGACTATGGCATCGCCCCTGACGCGCACATCGTCTCCATCCGCCAGACCTCCGGTTACTTTGAGGCCGCACCCGATACGTCGGAGACAACCGGAAGCCTCGAGACACTCGCGCACGCCATCCACGATGCCGTCAACAATGGCGCGGACGTGATCAATATTTCCGTTGTCTCGTGCGTCTCACCGTCGATTGCCACGCGTATCGACGACGGCGTGTTGCGTCAGGCACTCGAGAGGGCAGAAGCCGAACAAGCACTAGTGGTCGCTGCCGCGGGCAACGTCTCTGACGTTTGTCCCCAAGGTTCTTTCGTCTACCCAGCCCACCTTCCCACGGTGATTGCCGTCGGTGCCAGAGACAGTGGATACGACCTTGCCGATTATTCGGTTGCTACCCCGCAGAACATGGCAAGCGTGTCCGCGGCGGGTTCCCCACTGGCTGCTCTATCTCCTCAAGGAGATGGGTTCGCGGCCGGAATCATTACCTCACGCAGCGGCACTGTCGAGTACTTCGCGGGCACCAGCTTTGCTGCGCCCGTAGTCAGTGGAATAGCCGCTACGCTGAAGCAGCGCTACCCTACCGAAACTGCGGCACAACTTAGGCAGCGAATCTACGCTGCCGCAGAGCCCGCCGACGGGTATCTAGATCCGTATGCGGCGCTCACCGATATTCCACCTTCGGTACCAGCTCAAATGCATCCGGTAGAGGTCACTCCTGCAGTCCACGCCGACGACGGCGCGGTTTCTCGCGCCGGGCTAATCAGCATCGTTGTACTGGTGATGGTCTCCTGCGTGATCGCTGTGCACGGAATATTTGCTCGGAATGTTTGCTCGGCGCAGCACAACTAGCAAGCGCTACTTATGATGCAAGCCCAGCGCGTACATCGCAGGGTCTGCGAAGTTGGCCCAGCCCATCGTCCAGGCACCGTAGAACAGCGCCATGAAAGTCACCCAGATGATGGCCACACCTGCTGCGATAACGGCGTAGCGCGTGGTGCGGTTTTGGCGGTGGTACCACGCGAAGAACGCGTCATAGACACGGACACCAAATGTAAGCACGTAGCGGGCCCACTTCTGCTCCAGCGAGATAATGGCCACGCCAATAAAGACGGTCAACCAACCTGGTCCCGGAAGCGGGATCGCAATAATACCGACGATCAGTACAACCCAGCCCAGCAGGACAGTTCCCGGTCCCACGAGAAAGCCACCTTTGCGTGACTTCAGCCCTTGGTGGTGGGCCTCAAAAGATGAGATCTTCTCTGAAATCATCTCGCGCATCGTGGGCGATGCGGTTGTTGTCTTTGCTTCCATGTATGTGCAAACGCTTTAGGGTCCGCACTCGTTCCCACTAAAAACCATCTCGATCTGATTAATGTAAAATTAATTCAGAACCTTAAGCTTTTTTACAGCTAGTTTTGTGGTTATATTAAGAATCATGTCGGGCGCAGACAATTCACCCACGAAAGCCTTCCGTAGGCGCGCCCTTATCGGACCCCTTTTAATCCTCGTGTGCACTCTGCACATCATCCTCGGAATTATCGGTTCTGGTCCACTTGTCATCGATGCGGCCATCGACGGCTGGACAGGTGCCTTCACCGGCGAGCGTGCCACATTCCAGTGGTATTTGATGACAGGGCTGGTAGGCATCATCGCGGGAATCGCAATCAACCACATCGAGAACATAAGCCGACTACCTTGGCCGATCTCGTGGGGGTTGGTCTTTGTCGGGTTTCTTGGCATGTCCATGGACCCGGCATCCGGGTTCATTTTGGTGATGATCATCGCGCTCCTTGCCGTGTGGCGCTCCTATCACGACGGCACTATTCCCGATGAGCAGTGGGACAACTTAAGCAACTAGTCCTTCTTCGCTACCGGCCACTTTCCAGTGTCCGCGAAAGTTTGCACCATGCGGGCGAAGAGCTCGGGATCCTCGGCGCTCCATGCGTGGTGGACCTTCGGTGCTGTCCAGGTTTGCAGCTGCGGCAGCTTTTCAGCCAGCATCGGGAACGCATTTCTCACCGATGAAGTTTCATGTTCTGCCGTCACTGCCAACACCGGACCCGAAAATGGGATAGTGGATTCGGTCAGAGTCTTGTCAACCACTTCGTAAAACATGGCCCGATTCGAGCGCGGACTCGGCCGTGATGCCGTAGTAATGAACAGTTCTTGCGCATCTTTCGGAATACGAAACAGTGGTGCCTGGAGTGCCCAGTACCAGCGCCGATGCCACAGCGGGACTTGCGGGGAGATCACAAGTTTTTCCACCCGTGAGTAGCCGCCTACCGGAGCCCCCGTAGTGGCACACGAAAGCACGACATCTGGGTGGCGAGTGATCAGGCGTATCGCCACAACACCACCGAGGGAGAGCCCCACCACATGGGCCCTACCGGCCACCGCACGCTCCCGAATCAGCTCCGCCACATCATCAGCCGCACCGTCGAGGCCCGGCCAGTCCTCGGCGTAGCGCTCCCCGTAGCCAGGCAAGTCCGGAGCAAGCATGTGCCTGCCCGGCAGATGATTGATCACGTCCAACCACGTCCAGCCTGCAGAGCTTCCGCCGTGGAGAAATACGATGGTCTCGCCGTTTTTTAAGCCGTGTTCAACCGGAAATTCAAGATGAAAGGATTCGGACATGGGGATCAGGCCTTTCTTATCAGGTTCTTTTTAGGGCGCGCACGGTCTCATCGATCCATTCGATCTCCGCGCGTGCGTGGACCAGCCCGTTCGTTCTGGTCGCTGCCCGCAGCTGGGCATCCAACGAATCGCCGGGGATTTCAAGATCAGAAAGCTTTTCGACGACTTCCTCCGCCTGCTCCCGCCTCTCCGCCAACAGCGCGAGGACTCGGTCTTCGCCCAGCGGGGCCGCGAAGAAGAGCCTGCCCAGGAAGGGTTCCTTGGGCTTATCGGGCTCGAGGTCCGAGTCCAACCACTTATTCAACTCGGCGTTGCCAGCTTGTGTCAGCGAATGGACCTTGCGGTCCGGCTTGCCATCTTGTGGGATGACCTCGGTTCCGATGAGCTTGGCAGCCTCGAGGCGACCGAGGGTGCGATAGATCTGCGACAAGTCGGCGTGCCAGAAATGCGCGACGGAACCCTCGAACGCGCGGCCCAAGTCGTAGCCGCTCATGGGTTGAAGGGAGAGAAGGCCAAGGATTGCGTGCTTGAGTTCCATAGTTCATATAGTACTACACATATATATGCATAGTCCAGTATCAATGTGCGGCGCGAAAACGCCCCTGACCGGAGTTGGATCCTGGGCAGGGGCGATCGTCGTAAAGCGAAATCTTTTTAGGAACCTGTTTAGAACACCGAGTCGTTCCACCAGCGACGCTCTGGCACTCCGCCGCGACCGCCATCCTCGTCGAGCTTGACGCCCACGAACTGGTAAAGGTTGACCACGTTGTGCTCGAAGCCCCACTCGGAGCCAGCCATATACATGCCCCACAGCTTCGCGGTTGGCTCACCTGCAAGTTCCACGGCGCGGTCCCAGTTCCCCTTCAGGTTCTCGCACCAATCGCGCAGGGTGCGCATGTAATCGAAACGCAGCGACTCGGTGTGCACGACCTCAAGGCCGATGTCCTGCATCGCCTGGGTGATGGTGCCGGAACCGGTCAGCTCGCCATCTGGGAAGATGTAGCGGTCAATGAAGGTGCCCTTGGCTGTCTTGTGGTTGTCCGGGTAAGTGATGCAGTGGTTGACCATGATGCCGCCGGTGCGCAGCTTACCCTGCAAGAACTCGAAGAAGCTCTTGTAATTGTCCACGCCGATGTGCTCGAGCAGGCCGATGGCGGAAATACCGTCGAAGCCTGATTCCTTCACATCGCGGTAATCCATGTAGCGCACCTCGGCAAGATCCTGGAGGCCTTCCTCCTCGATCTTGGCCTGTGCCCAGTCTGCCTGCTCCTTCGACAGGGTCACGCCGAGCGACTTCACTCCCCGGCGCGCAGCATAGCGGACCATGCCACCCCAGCCGCAGCCCACGTCGAGGTGGGTATCGCCTGCCTTGAGGCGCAGCTTATCGAAGACGAGGCGGTACTTGTTCTCCTGAGCATCGTCCAGCGACGCATCTTCTGTTGGGTAGTAGGCGCAGGTGTAGGTCATGGCCTTGCCCAGGAAGAGCTCGTAGAACTCGTTGCCCACGTCGTAGTGATCGGAGATTACCTCCGCGTCGCGCTCCTTCGAGTGGCGCGACAGACCTTGGCGGATGGTGCGCTCGATCCACGAGGAACGCTCGACATCGGGCACGGGCTGGACCTGGATACAGCCCATCGATGCCAAAGAGCGCATGACCTTCGCCAATGTAGCGAAATCAGGCTTCTTAATCTTTCCGTAGAGTTCACGCAATGCGTCGAAAATGCCATAAGGGTGCGCGAGGTGTTCGCCCTCGACGGTGATGCCCTCGGTGACGTACGCGCGCGCGAGACCGACATCGCCCGGCGAGGTAACAATGTAGGACAGCCCCTCAGGCGAATTAACGTTGACCGTGTACTTCGCATCTGGCGAACCCGCAGTCGATCCGTCGAAGGCTTTCCAATAGAACGGGCTTTCGCCCTCAATAAAGGTGTCAATGATCTCGCCGACGGTCAGCGGTTCAAAAGCGGAGCTCATGGTTCGTACTTTCCTTATCTTAGAGTCTTAAAGTAACTAGCTTGTGCAATTTTTTGTTCCGTAAGCGGCTACGCGCCACTGACGGTTTTTTCATATAGCCCTGGGAAGCGCTGATCCGGGTCATAGACCTGCTTCAACTTCTGGGGCAGCTTCCCGCCGTAGAGCTTTTCAAACTCCTCGCGGCTGTAGAAGGCCTCTGAGTACAGCGACTTGTGGCCGCCGAGTTCGGAGACACGCTTCTCAATCACCCGGTTGAAAGCACCAGGAGTGGCCTCCGGGGTGACCAAGTCACCTGGCACCGCAGACCAGAAGCCCACGTTGACCCAGGTGGAGTTAGTGTCCAATGGATACAACGGCCACGGCACCGTGGCATCCTTTGTAACCTCACCGGTGCCAATGAGTTCCTCGGAGCCATCGCGCAGCCGGATCGGGCACAACCACACCGGCTGGATGTCACAGGCACCAAAGAACCAGTCCATCCACTCCGCGAGATTGTCCACGGTGACCTCAATGTCCTGGACTACGCGCTCGCGGTGCGGAAGACCCTTAGGTTTGTTCAACAGGTTGTGCTCAACGTCGAACTTGCGGTCTACGCCGATCAGCTTCCAATAGACGGAGCTGCGGCGCAGCTCTCGTGGCCACAGTTGACGTACCGTTGGTTCTTGGGCGCCAAAAGCGCGGGAGCACCAGAACCAGTCAGTGTCCCAGCGCCAGATGTAGTCACGGATAGTCAGACGATCGCGCTTTACACCTTCTGGGTGATGCAGCGAGCGGTAGTAGATCTGGTCGCGGGTGTAATCCGAAACTGGGCCCTCCTCGTCGCTGGCCACCGCAAGGATCAAATAGGACTCCTCAGGTGAGAAGGAGACGCCATCGATGCCGTGGAGTGGCTGGCCCTCGTACTGCTTTTCCTCTACCGCCTTGGCTAGGCCATCCTGGAAGCTTTGCAGGTCGTGGAAGCGAACGTGATTGAGCTCAATGAAATCTTTCACTGGCTCCAGCTCGATCTTCAGGCGCACAGCGTAACCCAGCGAGCCATAGGAGTTGGGGAAGGAACGGAACAAGTCCACGTTCTCGGTGCGCGAACAGGTGACAATCTCGCCGGTGCCGGTCAAGATGTCCATCTCAATCACGGACTCATGTGGCAGGCCATTGCGGAAACTGGTGGACTCCACGCCCATGCCCGTAACCGCACCGCCCAGGGTGATGGTTTTCAGCTGCGGGACCACAAAAGGCGCGAGCTTGTGGGGAAGAGTGGCATCAACCAAATCCTCGTAGGTGCACATGCCTTGCACATCCGCGGTACGCGCAACGGGATCGACCTCGATCACGCCGTTGAGCTCGCTGACATCAAGACCAGCGACATTTCCTGAGCGTCCGCGGAAAAGATTCGACGTTTTCTTCGCCAGACGAACGCGTTGGCCCTTCGGCACCGCTTGGAAACTACTGAGTAGCTTCTCCACTCCCTGAGAGTGCCGGTACCAACCAACTGGCCGAATGTCTTCCGCATCCACGCTGCGACTCTGGAACGTCGACCCGAGTGCGTTACTCAAAGTGCCACCGATATTAACCAGACCTTGGGGAATACTCATGACACACCACTCTAACTACAATTTCGTATCGATGCCCGCCAAGAATACAAAAAATTAGTAGGCGCTTGCCAGCGCAGCTTCCCTACTTAGCACCTGACCTTCTGGCAAGAGGCGAATGAGATTCCACGGCACTTCGTCGACTCGTTGCACTCCCAGCGATTGCAGGGCCTGGGGGTTTGTTAGCTCGTGGCGCTGACCCACCGGGGAAATCACGTGGTAGCCATGCCCAGTATCTACTCCTACGGCACCGGCGCTCAAGCCTGCAAAATGGGTAGCGGCGGACTGGCCAGAAAGCTCGATTCTCCCCTGCGCCAGGTCGGTGTCGGGAGAGGTAGCCAGGGTGTTTTGGTCCGTGATGCACAGAGGTTGCTCTGCGGGATCTAAAAACTGCGACATATGAGCCGGCAGGGTGATCTCCAGCGGTTCAGCGGCATCGGGGAATGCAGCAAGTTCCGCGCGATCGATGTCTCGGGAAAATGCGCCCGCATCGTTGAACATGGCCGCCTGAGTTGTAGTAATTGGCTGGATGCCACCGCTTGCAAGGCGGATCCACGCCTCTTCCTGGTTGCCGTCGCCTGCCACCAACACTTCCGGCAGCGGGAACGGCATGTTCATTGGTGCTCCCTCATCAAGCACGCTTAAGACTTCGGCGGGAGGCTCCCATCTCGGGGTCTGCGCCGAGATTCCCAGCACGCGCCGAATCGCCCGGCCCTGAGGATCGTGCTCCGGCGGAAGTTGCGTGCGGGTTTGCGCAGTAGCCAGCCATTCGGTCTGGCCGACTCGGGCGATGACAGCGGCATCGTCGTCAAGCAAATGCGTGGCCGCACCCGCAACAACAGTAACTTCCGTGCCACTGTGACACACGGCCCACGCGCCCGGGGCGGGATCAGTCGGCGCGGGGGCGAAATCGTTCGGCGCGTGCGGGATACCCACAGGCACGCCCTGCAGGGCTTCCGCCAGCTTGTTCTCGCCGATTGTTGCAGGTGTGACGGGCTCTTCGACGATTAAGCGTGCCGACGAGAGGTTGGAAACTGGGTGCAGGCGATCGTCGATACGCACGAACAACGAACCTTGCTCCGAACGCACCACCGGCGCATCGCCGGGATCCGAATTCGGCTGCAGCCATGCGAGCAACCCCGACACCGCCGCTATCAACGCAACGGCCACGAGCCCGAGTATGCCCGCCCGCTGACGCGACGCCAGCGGGTCGTGGATCATGCGAATATCGCCAAAAACTAAACCGTGCTCTACCCTCCTGCGCAGGAACTTATGCCCCGAAACCTGCGCACGGGTGGTAGGCAAAAGCTTGCCAGCCACGTGATTCCCCCGAATCCCCGAACTATTGCGTGCTGCGAGCCCCTCTCGCAGCGCTAGGGCCCAGTGTAAAAGCTCCCTGCTGTTGCCTCAACTGGAGAGCTTGTTTGGTTGCTTGCTCTTTCGTTTGCGGTGTTGCCCAACGGATCCGAGCCCGCCTCCACTGCACTTCTTTCCATCTCGGAGAGTTCCGCTTCGGTAAATGCGGCGTTGACGGCGAAAATCACCGTTGAGCCCTTTCGGTACACAGGTGTCACACCCTTGGTGGCCCACAGCCCACGGGTGAGCTCCCAGCGGTTGGTCTGCTGCGCCCAGAAATTGTAGGGGCTGATCAGGAAGAAGCGAACGTCGAGGGCTTCCGCGGCTTTGTCGATCACATTGGGAGCAGTTGGGTTGTCACGCGTGCCCGCGCCGAGAAGGTAGCCCTGCGCGTAAAGCTTCTTCGTGCTCGAATTATCGCCGGCATTCGGCCACTGATAATGGCGAGAGACTGTTGGCACGCCGTTGTATGCATAGATCCATGAGTGCCCGTCGGCGGGCTCGCCCATTGTCAAGCCCTCGTAGGCCGCCGGTTGGGATCCCAGCCAGTCAAAGGCGGCAAGGTCGTCCTCATTGACCATGCGCCCTGTCACCCTCGACGACTTGAAGATGGCCCGGGCTGCATCCTCAGAAGTATCGGTCACCCACCACGTGGCGCCCCAGCCAGCCACAACGGCCAGCACGACAGACAGCGCGCCGGTAACACGAGCCCACCTGGGGCTTTCCGCGCGAGCGGCCAGTGGCGCGAAGGTGATCACGCGAATCAGCACGGCGATGCCGACGGCGGCCCCGGCTATCACAATCATGGCCACCGGCATGACTAATCGGTGCGCGCCGTTGTAGTGCACGGCAGTCACAGTTTCGAGCACGTTGCCGAACCACCCATCAAATGGGCGCAGGCTGTGCACGAGAACGACAAGGAAAACCACATAGGTCACAGCAACCCAGATCAGGCGCTGCCACACCACCACAAACAGCGCACCGATGAGCGCGAGCCACAGCAAAATTGTGGGATCAAAATTCGGGAAGAACTCTTTGACGTGGCGAGTGTCCATGAAGAACGCACGCGACCAGGCTTCCGCGTTGGTCAGTTCCCCATCACGCTCCCAGGAGGCGACCTCCTCGGCCTGTGTCGACCCCGCAAGGATCTGCGGCAGGTAGAGCAAGGCGCCGACCACCGCCGGGCTGACCAACCAGAAGAAGTCCTTCAGCCGCGTTGTCGCTGGAGCCCACAGCTGATAGAACAACCAGAAAATTCCCACGGCCAGAGCAACGACGGTGACCGATGAAGGATGAACTTGAATCAGGCCCAAGAAGCCAAACACGGCGGCCAGCGCCGTGACGTGGTTCCGTGGCACCCCGATAAACTGCGCAATCACCATTCCGGTCATGGTCATGGCAAAGAGGTACGGCCACGCGCCCACATAGTTGCCAATCCAAATAATTACCGGGGTGGCGAAAACCAGAATCGGCGCAAGCCCCGCACCAATTTGGTACACGAGGCCTCGATTGCCCACCATCGACCACACGATGCAGGCCATGGACATGGCCAGAGCCAGGCTTGGGCCAACAATGCTGGCCAAATTCACCGCGGGGATAGGATCAAGCGACGCAGCCTGGGCAAATAGAGCCGTGCCCGCATGAAACCCCGACGGGTAGAGCATCACAGCATGCGTTTCTAGGTTTTGCAGCTCGCCCATCCTAGTTGCCGAGGCAACGCCCTCTTCCATGATGAAACGCACCAAGTTCGCATGCCACTGGGAATCCCAGCCCTGCACAATGTTGTTTACTCCGCCCGGTGTGGCTTTGAGCCAGCGCACCTGCTTCGAAATCAGCAGCCACGCGCCCACAATCACGCCTGCTGCCGGCAGGATCCACGACGGATCGAAAATGCTGCCCTCGCGGTTCTTCCCGCCCCATAGCCTCTCACGCCACGAGATTCCCGGTTGTTGCTTGATCTCTCGTCGCAGAAACATCCAGCGCCACAGCGTGGCCACTACGAGCACCACGAACCAAAACACAAGGAAGGTGGCCCAGTTGAAGGACACATGAAGCGCACCCCACACCCACGCGGACAAACCCACGATGCCAAATGTCACCGGCATCGCCGAGGCTACAGCAGCCGGGAGTTTCAGCCCAGAGACTAATGCAATGATTAGTCCAGGCAGCATAAAAACAGCTATTGCCACCCAAATGGCTACTTCAGTGCTCATTAGTAGTTCGCGCTTTCTTCTTCAGCCTCTTTAGGAAGCAAGGTCTCCCTGATTGTAGACCTGCACACCTTTAGTTTCGGGATCAATCGCCTTAATCCTGTTCAGGCGGTGGATCAAGTTCACTGTGTTCACGCATGCCCCGGGTTGTCGCAGTTCGCAGAGCAAGTTCGCTATCCGGCGGATACGTCACGCCCATCAGCGTGAGTCCCCGCGCCGGAGCCAGCGGTACCTCCGAGGAGCGTTGCTTTTGCGCGAGCAAAATGTCGGCCCACGAAAGCTCCCGTCTGCCCTCCCCGACCGTCAAACACGCACCGACCAGCGATCGCACCATGTTCCAGCAGAAGGCGTCGGCGATCACCTCAGCCTCGTAGAGCATCGGTTCAATGCTTGTCGACGAATCGCGCCACGTAAAAGACTGCAATTCTCGAATGGTGGTCGCATGCGGTTTGGGCTTACAAAAAGCAGCAAAATCGTTGAGACCAACAAGTGCCTGGGCAACATCCTGCATCGCGGACAGGTTTACGGGCTTCATCCACGTCGCGGTATCGCGCACCCGCATGGGCAACGCCCCACCAGGGTGCGTAGTGATTCGGTACACGTATCTGCGCGTGAGAGCAGAAAACCTCGCATCAAAGCCCGCCGGGGCAAAAGAAACTGCGTCGACGCGAATGTCCTCGGGTAGGAATCTGCCAAGGCGTCGCACCAGCCTGTGCGGATCTCCCTCAATGGTGCGTTGGTTCAGGCTATCCAGTGGCACGTCGAAATGCGCTACCTGGCCAGCGGCATGCACACCCGCATCGGTTCTGCCCGCAACTGTCAGTAGGACAGGTACGCGCAAAATCGTGCTCAGCGCATCCTCAAGTACCTCCTGGACGGTGCGCACTGAACCTTCAGGCCCGGCTTTCTGCCGCGCCCACCCATGAAAGTCGGTGCCGTCGTACGCCAAATCAATGCGCAGGCGCGTGAGGGGGTGTGAAGCATTCTCCATGATTGGTTCAGCGTACCAAGCCGTGTGCTTCTCGGGAGGTTGGGGGCAACTGGAATTTGATATCTAACTCTGGATTTTATGTTTGTTTATGCACCCATGAGGGCGGAATTTCGAGGCTGATTTCCGCATGTTTCGATATGGCGCACAGCTGAAATCGACCATGCGGAATTAATGTTTCCCAGTATGGACCTAACCGGCTCATTTTCCGCGTTGGTCGATTCCAGTATCGACCAACCAGCCCTAGCAATGCGAAAACCGCCTGATTCCTACCAAAAGGTAAGAATCAGGCGGTCGCGGGTCTAGGAAGAATTACTTCTCCTCGGACTCCTTAGCTTCCTCAGCCTCTGCTTCAGCAGGAGCCTCTTCAGCCTCAGCCTCTACAGCTTCGGCTTCCTCTGCTGGAGCCTCCTCTGCAGGAGCCTCCTCAGCCTCAGCCTGCTTGGAAGCTGCAGCGCGGGTTGCGCGCTCTGCCTCGGAAGAAACAGTCTCCTCGAGAACGAGGGAGATCTGCGACATTGGTGCGTTGTCGCCGGCACGGTTCTCCAGCTTGACAATGCGGGTGTAGCCGCCTGGACGGTTCTCGAACTTCTCAGCGAGCTCGTTGAACAGGTAGGAAACAACAGCCTTGTTAGGGATGTGCTTCGCAACCTCGCGGCGGTCGGCCAGGGTTCCACCCTTAGCCTTGGTGATCAGCTTTTCAACGTAAGGACGCAGGACCTTTGCCTTTGCGTCAGTCGTCGTGATGGCACCGTGCTCGATCAGAGCCGCAGCCTGGTTAGCCAGAATGTGCTTCTGGTTGGATGCGGATCCGCCGAATCGGGCGCCCTTCTTTGGGGTAGGCATTTTCGTACTCCTCGTGTGCGGATTGTTGAGCGCGCGAGCCCTAATTCCTCAGTCTAAAACCAAAGAGCAAAGGCTCTATGTCGCGTGGCTATTACTCGGTATCTTCCGCGCTTGAATCGATGTAGTCGCCGGTCTCAGCGTCATATCCCTCGATCTGAGTTGGGTCGAAATCTTCCGGAGCGTCCTTCAAGGTCAGGCCCAAGGAAGCGAGCTTAATCTTGACTTCGTTGATCGACTTCTGGCCGAAGTTGCGGATATCCAGCAGGTCCGATTCGGTGCACTCAGCGAGCTCACCGACGGAGTGGATTTCCTGACGCTTCAGGCAGTTGTAGGAACGAACGGAGAAGTTGAGGTCCTCGATTGGCAGGTTGTAGGCGGCAATGTACTCGGTCTCCTGTGGGGATGGTCCGATTTCAATGCCCTCGGACTCAGTGTTGAGCTCACGGGCCAGGCCGAAGAGCTCGACAAGAGTCGAACCTGCAGATGCGAGTGCGTCACGTGCAGACATGGAGTTCTTGGTCTCCACGTCGATGGTGAGCTTGTCAAAGTCGGTGCGCTGCTCAACACGAGTAGCTTCGACCTTGTAGCTGACCTTCAACACTGGAGAGTAGATCTGGTCAACCGGGATGCGGCCAACCTCACCAGCGGAATCTGGCATTGCTGGAACGTAGCCACGGCCACGCTCAACAATGAGTTCCATGTCCAGCTTTGCCTGCTCATTCAGGGTTGCCAGCACGAGGTCAGGGTTGTGGATTTCCACACCTGCAGGTGGCTGAATGTCGCCTGCAGTAACCTGGCCTGGGCCTTCCTTGGAAAGGTACATAACTACTGGCTCGTCAGAGTCAGAGGAAATAACCAGTTCCTTAACGTTCAGGATGATCTCCGAAACGTTCTCCTTGACACCATTGATCGTGGTGAACTCGTGGAGCACACCGTCAATCTTGATGGAGGTCACAGCTGCACCAGGAATGGAAGACAGCAGGACACGGCGCATGGAGTTACCAAGGGTGTAACCGAAACCTGGCTCGAGTGGCTCGAGAACGAACTTCGAACGGTTGGTATCGATGTATTCCTCAGTTAGCTGAGGGCGCTGTGAAATGAGCATGGACTTCTCCTTTGTCGGCGACCGCTATTTGACGCCGGTAGGAACGAATATTTGAAAGATTTTCCGACTTGCCAGATTCGAAGTATACGAAAAACCGTAGACTCGCATCGGGTTGGCGGGATGAAGTGATTACTTCGAGTAAAGCTCGACGATGAGCTGCTCTTGGATAGGCACCTCAATCTGAGCGCGCTCGGGCAGCTGGTGCACGAGGATGCGCAGGGTCTCAGGAACGACCTGGAGCCATGCTGGAACAACAGCATCGACCAGGTTGTCTTGAGCTTCTTCGAACCAAATCATCTTCTTGGACTTGTCACGAACATCGATGATGTCGTGCTGAGACACGTGGAAGGATGGAACGTTCATCTTCTTACCGTTAACGGTGAAGTGACCGTGGGAGACCAGCTGACGCGCCTGACGACGAGTGCGAGCCAGACCTGCACGGTAGACAACGTTGTCTAGGCGGGATTCCAGCAGAACGAGCAGGTTGTCGCCGGTCTTGCCGGAGAGACGGTTAGCCTCTTCGTAGTAGCGACGGAACTGCTTCTCCATTACACCGTAGGTGAAACGGGCCTTCTGCTTTTCCTGCATCTGCAGCAGGTACTCGGATTCCTTGATGCGAGCGCGGCCAGCCTGCCCCGGAGGGTATGGGCGACGCTCAAAGGACATGTCTCCACCGACGAGGTCGACGCGGAGACGACGGGACTTACGGGTTGCTGGGCCAGTATAACGAGCCATAATTTAGAACCTTTTTCCTTTCCCTTAAACGCGACGACGCTTCGGTGGACGGCAGCCATTGAATGGCTGTGGCGTCACGTCCGAGATCGACGACACTTCGAGGCCTGCAGCCTGGATGGAACGGATTGCGGTTTCACGACCGGAACCTGGACCCTTGACGAAAACGTCAACCTTCTTCATGCCGTGATCCATTGCCTTACGTGCAGCATTCTCAGCAGCCAGCTGTGCAGCGAACGGAGTGGACTTACGGGAGCCCTTGAATCCGACGTGGCCAGAGGATGCCCAAGCAATGACAGCACCGGAAGGATCAGTGATCGACACGATGGTGTTGTTGAAGGTGGACTTGATGTATGCGTGACCAGTGGTCACATTCTTTTTTACGACGCGACGACGCGCGCCACGAGACTTAGGAGGCATGAATTACTTCTTCTTTCCTGCGATGGTCTTCTTAGGACCCTTGCGAGTACGTGCGTTGGTCTTGGTGCGCTGACCATGAACTGGCAGGCCACGACGGTGGCGCAGTCCCTGGTAGGAACCGGTCTCAATCTTGCGACGGATGTCAGCCTGAACTTCGCGGCGGAGGTCACCCTCGACCTTCCAGGATGCTTCGATCACGTCACGCAACGCTGCAACCTGATCATCGGTCAGGTCGTCGGTACGCAGGTCAGGGGAAATGCCGGTCTGCTCAAGCAGTTCCTTGGAACGGGCTGGGCCAATTCCGTAGATGTAGGTAAGTGCGATCTCCATGCGCTTGTTGCGGGGCAGATCAACACCAGCTAGACGTGCCATAAGGTACGTGCCTTTCGGGTTGTTACGATGGTTTTCTCCCTATCCGCCCACGCCAACCGACACTTGCCCCGGTCCGTACCGGGTGTTGGGTCGTGATACGCGTGGCTCCAGCCATCGCAGCCAGAGGTAGTAGCAGGTGCACACATGTGTGCGCCCTGGGTAAGGAGGCTTAATTATGTCTTACTTGTAGCGGTACGTAATGCGCCCGCGGTCCAAGTCGTATGGAGACAGCTCCACAACGACACGGTCCTCAGGGAGGATACGGATGTAGTGCTGGCGCATCTTGCCGCTGATATGGGCAAGAACCTTGTGCCCGTTGTCTAGTTCGACACGAAACATTGCGTTTGGCAAAGGCTCGATAATACGGCCTTCAACCTCAATTGCGCCTTCTTTAGCCATAAACTCCGCATTCCCGGTATACAATTCTCCATGTATACCTGCATATTTAGTGGTCCACTATCATGATGAGCACATCTTGTGCTACACCAATGGTCAACTATAGCGCGTCAAGCCCCAAAAACAAAACCGTTCCCGCAGGTCGCGCGGAAACGGTGAGGAAAAAGCTTTACGACGAATGAATTTACGCCACTGCCGGAGTGCTTAGTAGATGTAAACCTTGTCGCCGATTTGCAGATCGTTGAAGTACTTTTCTGCATCAGCGCGGTACATACGAACACAACCAGCGGACATGTTGTCTGGGGAGCCCTCGTGGAAAGCGTGGCCGTTGTTGGTGAAGTAGGTTGCAAACGGCATTGGTGCGTTGTTGAACTCGTAGGAGATCTCATCGCGGACCTGGCGGGTCACGTAGAAGGTGCCAGTAGGGGTTTCCTGACCAACCTTGCCGGTGGACACGCGAACAGCACCGTAGTACTTCTCGCCGTTGTTCTGCAGCCACGAACGCTGGCCTGCAATGTCCACGCAGACCTTTGCATCAGCTGGGCAGGAGCCATAGTCAAAGGCTTCTTGCTGGACCGCTGCCGCAGCCGGCGCTGGAGCAGGTGCCGGTGCTGGTTCTGGTGCTGGGCGAGGAGTGCGGCGCTCAATGATGCCTGGGTAGACAACCTCGATTGCCTGGTCGATGCCAGCGCTGACTTGGTTGGTCAGGTTGGCATCAAGGCCATTTGTTGCGTGGACGGCACGCTGTGCGTCATTGCGCGCAGCCCATGCAGAATCTTCGACCTGCTGGGAAATACGATCCGCTTCGGTTTGAATATCGAAAGGAGGGGTGGAAACAATGCCGGAATCAGGAGAAAGGGTTTGAGCTTGTGCACCTGGTGCCGCAAAGATACCAACTGCAGTGATCAGTGCTGCGCATACGGCGCCAACGCGTCGGGAAATCAAAGACATGAGCACAGCATAGTTGAAGACTTATAAGTTTGTTATCTAACTGTTAGTACGGGGGGTAAGAATGCGGGGACCCTGGGAGGTTGCTGCCACCGTATGCTCCCAGTGCGCGGCAGGAGAAGAGTCGAAGGTAACCACGGTCCAATCGTCGTCAAGCACCTCTGAATCAACTTCCCCACCGAGAATCAGCATGGGTTCGATGGCGAGCGTAGAACCCTCCTCGATGAATGGGCCGCGACCTCCCTTCCCCTCGTTGGCGAGGTAGGGATCCTCGTGCATGGTGCGTCCGATGCCGTGGCCGCCGTATCCGTCGAGGATGCCCAGCTCGATGCCGAAGTCGCGTTCTGCCTTGCGAGTTGCCATCTCAAGGGCGTGAGAGACGTCGGTGAGGCGATTGCCCGGCACCATGGCCTGCAAACCTTCAAGGAGTACCTGTTCGGTAGCACGATTGAGCTTGTCTACGTCTGTGGCGAGCTCGCCAACACCGAAGCTCCACGCCGAATCTCCGACCCAACCATCTAAGGTGGCGCCACAATCGATGGAGACCAAGTCCCCTGCTTTGAGCACTACTTCGTCGCTAGGAATGCCGTGCACAACAACCTCGTTGACAGACGTACAGATCGAACCCGTGAAACCCTGGTAACCCAGGAAAGTTGGAATGGCACCGTGGGCGCGGATAACTTCCTCCGCGACCCTATCTAGGTCCGCCGTGGTAGCCCCGACAACTGCTGCCGCGCGAACTTCTTGGAGAGCGATGCCTACGATGCGACCTGCGGCCTCCATGGCATCCAGTTCACCAGGGGTCTTGCCTGGAATAACCTTCTTACGTTTATGGAACACCACGACAGTGCCCTCCTTTGTACTTGAGCGAGAAAGAGTCTGAAACGAGATCAGTGTATGAGAAAAATTTAACGCCGGTACCTGACAAAGCGTCAAGGTACCGGCGCCTTAGCCCGAAGGCGTGAAGGCCTAAGAGCCAGGGGCAAGTTTTACTTACCCAGGGCCTCCATTGCGCGAGCGTTGATCTCCTCAACGTCGCCTTCTGCCTCGATGGAGATGATCTGGTCACCGTAGTGCTCGATCAGAGGCTTGGTTTCCTCGTTGTAGACCTGCAGGCGGGTACGAATCGTCTCTTCGTTATCGTCTGCGCGGCCGCGGGCGAGCATGCGCTCAACAACAACATCCTCGTCAATGACGAAGTTCAGCACGCCGTCGAGCTCCACGCCGGACTTAGCAAGCAGATCGGAAAGGATCTCAGCCTGCTCCACGGTGCGTGGGAAGCCATCGAGCAGGAAGCCGTTTGCTGCGTCCTCCTCAGCAAGGCGGGACTCCACCATGCGAGCGGTGACATCGGTAGGAACGAGCTTGCCGGCATCAATGTAGCTCTTAGCCTCGACACCGAGCGGGGTGCCCTCGCCAATGTTGGCGCGGAAGAGATCGCCGGTAGAGATGTGTGGGACGCCAAGCTTCTCGGAGAGGATAGCTGCCTGGGTGCCCTTACCTGCGCCCGGAGGGCCGAGGAGTACAAGTCGCATTATTTCAGAAGTCCTTCGTAGTTGGATTGGAGGAGCTGGGATTCAATTTGCTTCACTGTAGTCAACGCTACAGAAACCATAATCAGCACAGCCGTACCGCCGAACGCGGACATAGTGCTTTGTCCACCCATTGTTTGGCCAAGCGCCAAGTTTGGCAATACCGCAATCAGCGCCAGGTACAGTGCGCCGACGAAGAGCAGACGGTTCATCACATATGCCAGGTACTGAGCAGTTGGTCGTCCCGGGCGGATGCCTGGGATAAATCCACCGTACTTCTTCATGTTGTCGGCTTGTTCAGTTGGGTCGTACTGAATGGAGACGTAGAAGTAGGAGAAGAAAATAATCAGCACAAAGTAGATCAAAATGTACTGCCACGAGGAAGGCGTCTGCAGCCAGGAGTAGATGTTGCGCATCCACCAGTTATCCGGTGGAGTGACCTGGTTCGAGATGATGATCTGGGTGATCAGCACCGGAACATACATCAGCGAGGAAGCAAAGATCACGGGGATCACGCCTGCCTGGTTCACCTTCAGCGGCAGATAGGTGGACGAACCACCGTACTGGCGCCTGCCCACCATGCGCTTTGCGTACTGCACAGGGATGCGGCGTTGTCCTTGCTCGATAAAGATAATGCCGATAACCAAGACGATTGCAGCAACAACCACGAGGGCGAACACCAAGCCACCGGACTGCTGGAAGATGGCTACGCCCTCTGTTGGGATACGTGTTGCAATACCGGCGAAGATCAGCAGGGACATGCCGTTGCCGACGCCCTTTTCAGTGATGATCTCACCGAGCCACATCACAAATACCGCACCCGAAGTCATGACAACCACCATCATGATCAGCGTGAAAAGATTGCGGTCTTCCACAAGAACTGGGTTACCCGGGCCAAGGAGCTGCTCACGGTCTGCCAGCGCGACAATGCCAGCAGACTGCAGCAGTGCCAGAGCCACGGTGAGATAACGCGTGTACTGCGTCATCTTCGATTGGCCCGCTTGGCCTTCCTTTTTCAGCTCCTCGAACTTCGGAATCACCACAGTGAGCAGCTGGACAATAATCGAAGCCGTAATATACGGCATGATGCCGATGGCGAAGATGGACAGCTGAAGCAGAGCACCACCCGAGAACAAGTTGATCACCGAGAACACGCTCGCTGACTCCTCGGTAAGCTGCTTCAGACGCCCAGCAACCACAGCGTAATCAACGCCTGGCGTAGGAATCTGGGCACCGATGCGGTACAGGATGATCAACGCAAGGGTAATTAGGACCTTTTTACGCAGATCCGGATCCTTGAACACCTGAAGAATGGCAGACACAAAGCCTCCTGGCTTCTACCCCTCTGTATGGGTTGAAGGTTTTCGGAATGGAATGTAGGCAGGCTAAATCGCTCGCCTCAAAACACAATTGACTTTTTCACTCTATCAGCCAATCGACCAGAGCCTAATTTTCAGGGCCTGGATAAGCCAAAATTTGTTACTTTTTTGCATACAAGAGCATAAAAAGTCAAGCACAGAACACTTAACGACGATTTCCCTACCCCGACCTTCGGTAGGATGGCTTCTGCATATCGTTACAAATAAGATGAAAAATAGAATGCGAAAAAGTGCTTAAAAATTTCCCGAAAAATGGAGGCATCATGGACAACAGCGGTGATATCCGCGTCGGGGATGCCGATCGAAATTCCGCTCTTGATCGCTTGAGCGAACTTTTCGCGAATGGCTACATGGACATCACCGAGTTTGATGCACGCACAGGCAAAGTTGTCACTGCCATCTACCGGAGCGATCTCGCTGAAGTTTTCGCGGACATGCCGGAAAAACCCGCCGAGGTAGTAGAAACGCAGTCTTCTTTCGGCGCGGATGCGGAACTCGACAGGATTGAGAAACGAGGTCGTTTGGTCCGACGCGCCGACAGCGTGATTTGGGCCGTTGTGATGATCATGTTCTTCCTCGGGCTTTTTGCTTTCGACTTCCCGCTCTTCTGGCTCGTCTTTCCGGTAGGTGCCCTTGCTTCTTGGGGAGTGCGCAGCCTCTACGGAATCGGGGATGAAGAAGAAAAAATCCTTGAAGAGTTAGACAGGTCCCAGAAAGAGGAACGCTCCGAGCGGCTGCGTATTGCGATGGAGCGTCGCAAGGAGCTCGGACAGTAGTCGCAGACGCGAAAAACGGCCACATCCAAAAAGGATGCGGCCGTTTTTAGCTATCAGCGTGGCTTATGCCTCGGTGACAGAGCCTCCAGCAGCTTCGATCTTCTCTACTGCAGACTTGGAGAACTTGGTTGCGGTGACGTTGAGCTTGACGCCCAAGTCGCCGTTGCCCAGGACCTTAACTGGCTGCTTTGCGCGAACCAGGCCCGCTGCAACGATGTCAGAGACAGCGATGTCGCCGCCCTGTGGGAAAGCCTTCTCCAGATCAGAAACGTTAACCACCTGGTAGATGGTCTTGTTCTGAGCCTTGAAGCCCTTCAACTTAGGTAGACGCATGTGAAGTGGCATCTGGCCACCCTCAAATGCGTGTGGAACCTGCTTACGAGCCTTAGTACCCTTGGTACCGCGACCAGCAGTCTTACCCTTGGAAGCCTCACCGCGGCCAACGCGGGTCTTAGCCTTGTTAGCGCCCTTGGCTGGGCGCAGATCGTGGAGCTTAATAATGTCGCTCATGAAATCTCTACTCCCCTGCTACTTCTTCGACGGTAACCAGGTGAGCGACCTTCAGGATCTGGCCACGAACTGCGGCGTTGTCCTGCTTGGTCACGGTCTGGCCGATCTTGCGCAGACCCAGAGCTTCAAGGTTTGCACGGTGAACTGGCTTGCTGCCAACCTTGCCGTGGTGCAAAGTAATCTTCAAAGCCATGGTGATTACGCCTCCTGACCTGCGCGAGCGCGCAGAATACGTGCAGGTGCGACCTCGTCGAGAGTCTTGCCGCGCTTAGCAGCAACCTCTTCAGGGCGAGCCAGGGCCTTGAGACCCGCAACGGTTGCCTTCACAACGTTGAGGGAGTTGTCGGAGCCCAGGGACTTCGCCAGGATGTCCTGAATGCCTGCGCACTCAAGAACTGGACGAGCTGCGCCACCCGCGATCACACCGGTACCAGGAGCAGCTGGGCGGAGCATAACGATGCCCGCTGCTGCTTCACCCTGGACTGGGTGAGGAATGGTGCCGCCAACCATTGGGACGCGGAAGAAGTTCTTGCGAGCCTCTTCGGAGCCCTTCTGGATAGCAGCTGGCACTTCTTTAGCCTTACCGTAGCCAACGCCGACCATGCCCTGGCCGTCGCCGACAATGACAAGAGCGGTGAAGGACATGTTGCGGCCACCCTTAACCGTCTTTGCAACACGGTTAATGGAGACTACGCGCTCGATGTACTTGTCGCGCTCATCATTCTGGTTACGACGATCGTCGCGACGGCCGCGGCCACCGCGCTCGTTACGATCGTTGCGGTTGTTGTTGTTCTGGTCGTCGGCGGAGCGTCCGCCGTCACGCCGTTCACGTCCCGGCATTACGCGTTCCTTCCGTTGATGTTCATGGTCATGTTAGTCATTAGAACTTCAGTCCACCTTCACGAGCTGCGTCTGCAAGCGCTGCGACGCGACCATGGTACTTGTAGCCAGCGCGGTCGAATACGACCTGCTCGATGCCGGCTTCCTTTGCGCGCTCAGCGATGAGCTGGCCGACCTTTGCTGCCTTGGCCTTCTTGTCGCCCTCGGTGGAGCGCACATCTGCTTCCATGGAGGAAGCGGAAACCAGGGTGTGGCCTGCCAGGTCGTCGATGACCTGAACGTGCATGTGGCGGGAGCTGCGGTGCACAACGAGACGTGGAGCCTCTGGGGTGCCGCGCAGGGTCTTGCGAATGCGGAAGTGGCGACGTGCGCGAGCCTCGCGGCGGCGGGACGAGATGTCCTTGCCAACCGGGGTGCGCTTGGTGTTCTCTGCAGTGTTGCTCATTGCTTACTTACCCGTCTTTCCGACCTTGCGACGAATCTGCTCGCCCGCGTAACGGATACCCTTACCCTTGTAAGGATCGTCCTTGCGCAGACGGCGGATGTTCGCAGCAATTTGGCCTACCAGCTGCTTGTCAATGCCCTCGATAGAGAGCTTGGTGTTGCCGTCAACAGCGAAAGTGATGCCTTCAGGCGCTTCGATGAGGACCGGGTGCGAGTAGCCGAGGGCGAACTCAAGGTTCTTGCCCTTCAGCGCCACACGGTAGCCAACGCCGAAGATCTCCATGTTGATCTTGTAACCCTCGGTGACGCCAACAACCATGTTGTTGACCAGCGAGCGGGACAGACCGTGGAGGGAGCGGTTGGTGCGGTGGTCATCCGGACGGGTGACCACGATTTCATTTTCCTCGACAGCAACGGAGATCGGAGCTGGAACGACGTAAGACAGGGTGCCCTTAGGACCCTTGACTTCTACGTTCTGGCCGTCGATCTTGGTTTCAACGCCCTTAGGGATTGCGATAGGTGCCTTACCTACACGTGACATATTGTTCTACCTCCCTATTTACCAGACGTAAGCGAGGACTTCCCCGCCTACGCCTTTCTCGCGAGCCTGACGATCGGTCAGGAGGCCCTGGGACGTGGAGATGATAGCCACGCCCAGGCCGCCGATAACCTCAGGCAGGTTGGTGGACTTTGCGTACACGCGCAGACCAGGCTTGGAAACACGGCGCAGGCCAGCAATGGATGCTTGGCGAGTTGGGCCGTACTTCAGCTCGAGGGACAGGGTCTTGCCGACCTTTGCGTCCTCGACCTTGTAGTCAGCGATGTAGCCCTCTTGCTTCAGGATCTCGGCGATGTTCGCCTTGATCTTAGAAGAAGGCATGGACACGGTGTCGTGGTGCGCATTGTTTGCGTTGCGCACGCGGGACAGCATATCCGCGATTGGATCTGTCATGGTCATGGAATTGACCGTTACCTTTCTCGTTACGGTTCCTTCCCCACCTGACCCATATAATTAAATAATTAGGTCGCGTTATCCGTGTGGTCTGTCGGGGGCTACTTACGCTCCGCGCGCTCAATAACGCGTGGTGCTCGCTGCCCAATCCATACACTCGGTCCGCATGTCGGCGAGGGGCCTGCAACAAAGTTGGAATCATATGTACTTTGAGGATTCGTGGCGCGCTACAATAGCACGCACTAATCCGCCGACCAACGTTACACGTACATTAACGCAGGACAAAATCGCCTTTTCGCTTGTCGACGAGTTCCTTGGCCACTGCCAGCCAGCTGGTTTCCATTTCAACTGTTTTCACCCGACTATTTCTTAAGTAAGCTTCGGCTTATGTCTACTCCGACGGAAATTTCACGCTCGAATCCGGTTGCCAATCGTTTTGATAATCCGCGGATCGGCCACCGCACCACCGCTGCTGCGGGTCTCGAAGGCGTCTACCACGCCATGGCCCACGCCGTCCCAGCCCACGCTGTAATGCCCCTACTCACCTTGAATAAACACGGCGGCGTTGACTGTCCTGGGTGCGCCTGGCCAGAGCCACCCCAGGGTGAGCTTGGCATCGTGGAATTTTGCGAGAACGGCGCCAAGGCGATCGCTCAGGAGACCACCCCGAAGCGGGTATCTCGGGAATTCTTCGCCTCTACTCCCATTGAGAAGCTGCGCGAGATGACCGATTACGAGCTTGACCAGTTGGGTCGCTTGCAAGAGCCAATGTTCTACGACCGTTCCAGCGGCACCGAAACATACCGGCCAATTTCCTGGTCTGAAGCCTTCTCCATGATTGCGGAGCAGCTCAAAAACACCGATCCTGATCGCGCGCACTTCTACACCTCAGGCACCGCGGTCAATGAGTCCGCCTACGCAATTGGTCTGCTTGGTCGCAGAATGGGCACCAACAACCTGCCTGACTGCGCCAATATGTGCCATGATTCCACTGGTATTGCTTTGGCGAACATGGTCGGCGTGGGCAAGGGCACCGGCACCATGCAGGATCTACATAACACTGACCTGATTATCTCGGTGGGCCAGAACCCTGGCACCAATCACCCGCGCTCGTTGACGGCATTCCACAAGCAGAAGGTCAACGGCGGCAAGATGATCGCCATTAACCCCATGCCTGAGACCGGCCTGATGAAGTTCAAGGAACCCCAGTCGGTCAAGGGTGCGCTGAACATTCCCAACAAGCTGGCCGATGAGTACGTTCAGGTCCGCCTCGACGGCGACCGTGCCTTGTTCCAGCAGATCAACCGCGAGCTGATTCGCCGAGATTTGCTCGACCACACCTTCTTGGACACCTTCTGCTCGAACGTGGACGAGACCATTTCTTACCTCAACTCGCTCGATGACGCCGCCCTAGAGCGCGGTTCCGGCATCAAGCAGGCCCAGGTAAAAACGATCGTCGACTATGTTGAGAAGGCCGAAACGATCACCTTGTGCTGGACGCTCGGGGTGACCCAGCACAAGAATGCCGTCAACACCATCCAGGAGATGATGAACTTCCTGCTTCTGACCGGCAATATTGGCAAGCCCGGCGCGGGGTCCTTCCCCTTCCGCGGTCACTCGAATGTCCAGGGCGACCGCACGATGGGTATTTCCGAGAAGATGCCCGAGTGGTTCCTGTCCAACCTGGAGAAGGAATTCGGCTTTGACGTTCCTCGCGAGCACGGACGGAGCTCGGTGGAAACGGCCATGGCGTTGCGCGACGGCAAGAGTGATTTCTTCCTCTCCCTCGGTGGCAACTATGTCCGCGCAATCTCGGATACCACCGCGGTAGAAGACGGCATGTCTAAGAACCAGATGACAGTGCACCTATTAACCAAGCTCAATGCCACCTGCGCATGGCCTGGCGACAAGGGCCTGATCCTCCCCGTTCGTTCGCGCACGGATTATGACCCGCAGAAATCCGGCCCACAGATGACCTCTGTTGAGGCCTCGGACTCGAAAGTTTCAGGTTCTCGCCCGAAGCGCAAGGCCAACAAGGACCTAGATCTCAAGTCCGAGGTCGACATCATCTGCTCCATCGGCCGCGAGACCTTCGGCGACGATTTTTGGCAGCCAATGATCGACGACTACGGCGTCATCCGCGATCACATCGCCAACACCATCCCAGGTTTCGAGAACTACAACGAGCGCCTCAAGCGCCCCGGCGGCTTCATGTTGCCGCACGCAGCCCGCGAGCGCATCTTCAACACCTCGGACGGCAAGGCGCAGCTGACCATCAACCCCACAAACACAATTGAGCTTCGCGACGATCAGCTGTTGCTCTCTACCGTGCGTGGCCACGACCAGTACAACACCATTTCCTATGGCTTAGATGATCGCTACCGGGGAGTCCGCGGTGGCCGTCGCGTGTTGTTCATTAACAAGGCCGACTTGGTCAAGCGTGGCCTCAAGGACGGCGACCTGGTCGATGTCGTTTCTGTCTACAAATCCGGCGAGCGTCGCGCGAAGAACTTCCGCCTGGTCGAATACGACCACGCGGTTGATTGCGTAACCGGCTACTTCCCCGAGCTCAACATCCTTGTCCCGTTGGAGGAGCACGCTCACGGCTCCGAGACTCCGGTCTCGAAGTCTCTGGTAGTACACCTGGAGCCACTGGGAGTAAACGCCAACGACCGGAAGGGATAGTGATTCCATGGCAAAAGATAGCCCCGAAGAAATTAAATCGACCCACGAATGGTTGAACGAAGCATCAACTGCTCTGGGGATCTCCCCCGAGGTCACACGCTTGCTTGTGGGTGATCTTTTGGATCTGACCAGGAATGTCGCGCACGGCCCTTCTCGGGCGGCGGCTCCGGTAACTGCGTTCCTGGTTGGCATGGCAACTGCCTCGAATAAGGGTGCTTCCGACGAGCAAGTGGTGGCCGAGGTGCGAGAAAAGATTGCACTGATCAATTCGATTCTTGAGGAGTACAGCAGATAGTGGGACGGATTAACCGAAACTTCGCGGTTACCAAGGTCACTCTCGACGGCGACGCATATACCGTGGACACACGAGCAGATACCGTCTCGGTGGAGGAACCTCTGGAAATCCGCGATAACGGTCGCACCCTGACCACCACGATGCGTACACCTGGCCACGATATCGAGCTTGCCCACGGGTGGCTCTACGGCGAAGGAATTATCACCGACCCGGCCGAAATTTCCACCGCACGTTACTGCGCGGGGGCAACTGGGCCCGACGGGCAGAACACCTATAACGTGCTCGACCTCAACCTGGTCACCCAGGCTAACCAGCCCCGCGAGGTTGACCCGAAGTTCATTCGGCTTAGCCCAACCACCAGCGCTTGCGGGGTCTGCGGAACCTCGTCGATCGATGAGATCATGGACAAAACTCATGCACCCATCGAGCCCATTGCCTTGGACCCGGCTCTTGTGATGGCACTGCCCGACAAGCTGCGTGAAGGACAAAAGCAGTTCCGCAAAACTGGTGGAATTCATGCAGCAGGAGCCTTTGACCTTGAGGGAAATCCGATTGTGATCCACGAGGATATTGGCCGGCACAACGCAGCCGATAAGGTCATCGGCCACCTACTCATGGAAGGCCTCCTGCCAGCCAAAAACCTCATCCTAGTAATGAGTTCACGCGCTTCCTTCGAGCTTGTGCAAAAGGCAGTGATGGCCGGCTTCCCAGCTCTTGTCGCGGTCTCTGCGGCATCGTCACTTGCTGTGGAATTATCGCGCGAGGCAAACATGGCACTGGTCGGCTTTGCTCGCCCGGGCCGGTTCAATCTCTACTCGGGTGAGCTCGCGCGACCTGAGAAATCCGCCGCCAAATCAGCGGGGTAAGGCCGCACGGTTTCTTAGTCGCGTCTGCCCGATGTCGCTGCCATTTCCCGCATTGACCCCCTGAAAATACGAGTCGGTGTCCATGGAACGCCGGGATTTCGACGAGGCCAAGGTGATCCCCTCGGCTTCTGCGAAAGCGGCACGGGCTTCCTCGGCTTTCACGGCGTCGTCGATAAGCGCTACTGCGTAACCGCTTGATGAATTCGACATTGTCTTCTCCGCTTGGCGGAGGCGCTCGCCTACCCGGCTGGCGAAACCGACCATGAAGGATCGCCTGGCGACGATGACGGAGACTCCCAACTCGGTCTGCGCGCGGACGTTTTTGGCCTGCGCAATCATTTGCGCATTGAGCAGCGTAAATAGCAGGTCCACGCGATCGAGGTGACGCTCGGTGCCGAACACCATCATCTGTTTGACCTTCGTGGAGCGGTAGGTGCCGGAGGAAAAGGCGACGCAATGCAGTCCATGAACGATGCTGTTGAGTAGGTAGGCCTGCATATCTGTGTAGGCACCGCTAAAAGCGAAGGTCTTCCTGCCGACGTTGTCGGCGTCTTGCTGCGTGCTGAGATCGCGCTCGTCGAACCCATAGGAAGCCATGAGGGCAAATGCCTTGTCATAGAAGGCGTCTCCCTCGGGTGTTCCCTCGCGGTCCGCTGCTTGATTGAGTAGTTTTTGTACTCGCTCTTTGATCTTGTTTGTTGCACTTGTGTGTGTCATGTGTCCCCCCGGACCCCGAATTTATAGCTACTTTCTGGCTGCCTATTTTCTACCCCTTTGACCGACAGAGTGGCAAAAATGTGGGATTCCTGTGGAAAACAACATTTCCACGCCCGAAAGGGGGCTGCAAGAGGGGCTGCTAGTCCGTGTAGGCGGTCTTTGTTTTGTTTAGCCATGCATACACTCCGCCAATCAGTAGGCCACCACCGATAAAGTTCCCCAGCCAGACAACGGCCCAGTTGATGGCCACGTTGGAAACGGTCATCGCACTAGGAAGCGGGTTCGAGCCAAACATAGTAATGGTCATTAGCGAGAAGTTTGCAATCACGTGCTCGAGACCCAGCCCGACGAAGATAGCAATAATGGGCACGATGACGAAGAATTTCGACACGAAATCCTTCGCAAACAACGCCCCCACGACGCCCATATTGACCACGAAGTTCGCGGCGATGGCCTCGACGAAGGCCTGGAGGGGCTCCTTTTCCAGCTTTCCCTGAGAAAGAGTAGAGATCAGGTGATTCGGGTCCATCGAGGCGAATTTTGCGGAATAGCCCAGGATCGCGGCGATGATGACAGCTCCGAGAAGGTTGAAGATCGTCGTAGCTACGACAAACCAGACTGCCTTGCCCCAACCGATTTGTTTCGTTGTTGCTCCGTAAGAAGCAAACATCATGTTTCCGGTAGCGAGGTCAGCGTTGAGGATAACAATGGAGAACAGGCCCAAGCCGAAAAGGAACGCAAAGACGACGCTGCCCAACCCATGGCCAGGGTTTGCTGATTCGACGGCTTGGCCCACCACACCGGCGAAGCCCGTGCCCAGCGTGAGGTAGACACCCGCGAGGATCGCGCGCACAGCAAAACGCGGGAAGTCCTTATCTAGCAGTTCTACTTTCTTACTCACCGCTGCTTCCGCGATCTCATTGAGTGCCATCTTTGCTCCCGTCAACTTTCAATTATCTTCACCATTAAAGCACCCCTTTTAACAAGCCTCAATAAATAATATCTACTATATTTTTGCCCCCGAAAGGGGTCCCAAGGTAACACCTCGTATTTGTTCACAAAGCAGAATGACGGGGCCGGATCTAGGCTTGGACCTGTATGGGGGCAAGGTAAAAGTGATGGTAAACCCTTGTTTTATGTTCCCATGCGCAAATTTCAGATGAATGAATTTTACGGAAGGGTAACAATGAGTAACACCGCTCTTACCAAGATTCTGTCCGATATGGACAGCACTCGTTCCGAGCGCGAAGAACTGCTGAAGTTCTTTCACCAGCACCCTGAGCTATCCCTGCAAGAGTATGAAACCTCTGCACGAATCCGTAGCGAGCTTGAAGCTGCGGGCATCGAGGTGCACACGGTCGGCAAAACTGGTCTCGTCGCAATCGTCGAAAATGGCGAGGGTCCAGTCGTAGCTATGCGTGGCGACATTGACGCTCTCCCCGTCAAAGAAGTCTCCGGCAAGGAGTATGCCTCTACTGCTGAGCAGGTCGACGAGCGCAGTGGCGAGAACTTCGCCGTTTCCCATGCTTGCGGCCATGACTTCCACATCATGAGTCTGCTGACGGCGCTGAAGTTCTTCAACGCACACAAGGATTCCTGGGCTGGCACCTACGTCGGTGTCTTCCAGCCAGCAGAAGAGATCGCAGCTGGCGCGCAGGAAATGGTCGACGAAGGCATCGCTGACGTTATGCCAAAGCCTGACGTCTACCTTGGCCAGCACGTTGTTGCTGTCACCCCTGGTGGAACCGTGGCAAGCAAGCCTGGAACCATCTTCACCGCCGCATCGTCGATTCGCATCAAAGTCTTCGGCAAGGGCTCCCATGGCTCCATGCCACAGCTCAGCGTTGACCCAGTGGTTCTCGCGTCCACCATCGTGACCCGCCTGCAAACCATCGTCGGCCGCGAAATTGCTCCGAACGACATGGCAGTAGTTACCGTGGGTGCACTGCACGCCGGCACCAAGTCGAACATCATCCCGGATGACGCCGAATTTCTGGTCAACACTCGCGCATACGACAAGGACGTCGAAGCACACATGCACGAGGCAATCGAGCGCATCGTTCGCGCTGAGTGCGTGGCAGCTCGCTCCCCTAAGGAGCCAGAGTTCGAGTACTACGACATCTACCCACTGACCTCCAACGACCAGGAGCCGTATGAGCAGGTGCGCGCAGCTTTCGACGAGTTCTTCGGCGAAGATTCTCTCGACATCGATCCTGTCTCGGCATCGGAAGACTTCTCCATCGTGCCTGATTCCATGAACGTGCCTTACGTCTACTGGTGCGTTGGTGGCTTCGAGGATTGGAAGAACGCCCCAGGCAATCACAACCCAGCTTTCGCCCCTGACCTGCAGCCAACGCTCGACCGAGGTGTCGAAGCTGCCGTTGTTGCTGCTTCTCCATGGCTAGTCAAGAAAGAGGATGCATAAAACATGACCACAACAATGAAACGTGCGACCGAGTTCAAGGGCAATGACTCTGCCCTGCTCGGTATCGTGCTTGCCGTTATCACCTTCTGGCTTTTTGCTCAGACCACCCTCAACATCGGCCCGGCAATCGGTGACGACATCGGTACCCCACCGGCCGTCATGAACATCGCGATCTCCCTGTCCGCACTGTTTTCCGGCATGTTCATCGTCGTGGCCGGTGGCTTCGCCGATAAGGTCGGCCGCGTCAAGATTGCTACTTTGGGCAACATCCTGGGTATCATCGGTTCCCTCCTCGTTGGCCTAGCCGGTGGCCCAGCAGCACTTGCTACCACCATGCTCATCGCCGGCCGTATCCTCCAGGGCCTGTCGGCGGCATGCATCATGCCTTCCACGATGGCCCTTCTGAAGACCTACTGGCAGGGCAAGGAGCGTCAGCGCGCCGTGTCCATGTGGTCCATCGGTTCTTGGGGTGGCTCCGGCCTGGCAGCTCTCTTCGGTGGCTTTATGGCAGCCACCCCACTGGGCTGGCGCTCCATCTTCTTGATCTCCGCAGTTATCTCGGTCATCTCCATCATGCTGATGCGCCAAATCCCAGAGGATGCTCCTGCGAAGGACTCCAACAAGAAGACCGACTACCCAGGCATCATCTCCCTGGCTCTATTCGTTCTGACCCTGCTGCTCGTGATCACCCAGGGCTCCACGATCGGGTGGACCAGCTGGATCACCTGGGCACTTATCGTGATCTGCATTGCTTCGCTGACCTGGTTTATCAAGGTAGAGCTAGGCAACCCGGACGCTCTGGTTGATTTCGACCTGTTCAAGAACCCAGTCTTCACCGGCGCAACCGTGTCGAACTTCCTGATCAACGCAACCGCGGGATTGATCCCAGTCTCCCTCTGGGTGATGCAGGGTGCCGCAGGCTGGTCTGCAGCTCAGTCCGGCTACCTCACCATTGGCTATGCACTGTTTATCATCGTGTTCATCCGCGTTGGTGAGAAGCTGCTGCAGCGTTACGGTAACAAGAAGCCCATGGTCTGGGGTGCAAGCATCGTGGCCGTGGGCGTCGCATTGCTGATGTTCACCAACACCATGACAGGCACCTACGTTGTTCTCGCCGTTATTGCTTACTGTCTGTTCGGCCTGGGTCTTGCGTTCTACGCCACCCCATCGACCGACGCGGCCTTGAGCGCTCTTCCCGACGAAAAGGCGGGCTCCGGCTCGGGTGTGTACAAGATGGCATCTTCTTTGGGCGCTGCTTTCGGTGCAGCAATTCCTACCTCGATCTTCACCGCAATGCAGACCTCCGGTTCCTCCGTCCTGGGCAACGTCCTCCAGTTCTCCGGACGCCAAGATAACGTCCTGGTGCGTGAAGCAGGCATGGTTGCGATGGGCGTCATCTTGATCATGGCTCTGATCGCGCTGGCATCGATTATCATCTTGATCCCTGCAGACGCAGGCAAGAAGAAGTCCGAGAACGCAGAAACCAAGCCAGAAGAGTTGCTACACGCAGCGGAAGAAGAACTCGAAGCTGCAGAAGCACGTCTGGTTAAGGCAACCGAAGATGAAAAGGCCGCACGCGTCAAGCTTGCGGAAGCCCAGCAGGCTGCAGCAGAGCTAGGCACTGGATCAGCAACCGCTGCTGCCAAGTAGTTTGAATAAGTAGCGGCATAACCAAAAACAGCGCCCTTCCTCTCCGAATGAAATCGGTGAGGAAGGGCGCTGTTTTTTCGTCGAGAAGCGAGCGAGGCTTATGCCTGCTGCATCTTGCCGTCCTTGTCCTTGAATGGGAATCCAAGGTGGCGGAGCAGAGCGCGGCCTTCTTCATTGTTGGTCGCGGTGGTAACAACGGTGATGTCCATACCGCGTGGGCGGTCGATCTTGTCAACGTCGATTTCGTAGAACATGGTCTGCTCGGTCAAGCCGAAGGTGTAGTTGCCATGTCCGTCGAACTGCTGGTCCGACAGGCCGCGGAAGTCGCGGATACGAGGAAGTGCAACCGTCAGCAGACGGTCCAGGAACTCCCACATACGGTCGCCGCGCAGGGTAACCTTTGCGCCGATTGGCATGCCTTCGCGGAGCTTGAAGTTAGCAATGGACTGCTTTGCGCGACGCAGCTGTGGCTTCTGGCCGGTGATCGCGGTGAGGTCTTCGAGAGCACCATTGATCATCTTGGAGTCACGTGCAGCATCGCCGACGCCCATGTTGACAACAATCTTGGTCAGGCCAGGGACCTGCATGACGTTGTCGTAGCCGAACTGCTCGCCCATCTTGCCGCGGATTTCTTCGCGGTACTGGGTCTTCAGGCGTGGTGTGTAGTTGTCAGCCATCTTAGATGTCCTCCCCGTTCGACTTAGCAACGCGAACCTTCTTGCCGTCTTCATCGAAGCGGTAAGACACGCGGGATGGGTTGCCATCGGTATCCAGGATCATCACGTTGGACACGTGGATTGGAGCTTCCTGGGTTACGATGCCGCCGGACTCAGCGCCACGCTCGTTGGCGGAGTTTGCGACGTGCTTCTTCACACGGTTAACGCCCTCAACGAGGACCTTGTCGCGCTTTGGGTAGGCCTCGATGACCTTGCCCTGAGCGCCCTTGTCTGGTCCGGAAATTACCTGAACCATGTCACCCTTTTTGATCTTCATAAGACTAGATCACCTCCGGTGCGAGAGAAACGATCTTCATGAACTTCTTGTCACGAAGCTCGCGAGCAACTGGGCCGAAGATACGGGTGCCACGTGGCTCAGAGTCATTCTTGATAAGTACGGCTGCATTCTCATCGAATGCAATGTAGGAGCCGTCTGCGCGACGGGTTTCCTTCTTGGTACGCACGATAACTGCGCGTACAACCTCGCCCGCCTTAACGTTGCCACCTGGGGCAGCGTCCTTGACGGAGGCGACGATGGTGTCGCCGATGCCGGCGAAGCGTCGAACAGATCCACCGAGGACGCGGATGCACTGAATTTCACGTGCACCAGTGTTATCGGCGACCTTCAGACGCGATTCTTGCTGAATCACTGTTGGTCTCCTGACCTGGATTATTGTGCGCCAGATTTCCGTCCTGTACGCACGTGGTCAATGTCTTCGAAGCTATGCTTTGCGACGAACTACTGTCGAAGGGTCTCGGCGTGGACGTTCGGAAATCAACGTCGCATGCCGACCAGCACAGACAACCAAGATATTAAACCACGCCGTTAGTGGCTTTTCCAAATCGTCTTTTCTGTGAATACGTGCCGTAACCTGAAATTATGCTACTATCCGCGCCTCTGGAAGATTCTGATGCACGATGCGCTCTTTGGTTGCCTCATCCAGTGGCGTGGCGTTGGTGGCTTGCTTAATTTCTACTTCGAGCAGTCCGTCGGTATTGCGCACAAGGACGGTTTTTACGCTGCTGTTTTCTGTCGCCGTCTCGGTGGCGTTCATGATTTCAGCCATCATTGTCAGCGACGGTCCAATGTCTGCGGCTTCCAATCGCTGGAGGCTGAGACGCGGGCTGTTATCGGCCTGGGTTTCAAAGTTGAGAATCGGTGCTGCATCGTAGACCGGCACATAGGCATCGATCAGCTCAGTGACGCGGCCTTGCTGCACGGCCATATTTTGCCAGCTATTGGCCACGGTGAACTCGATGCGATCAGACCTTGTCCCCTGCCCGGTATCAGCGTTATTTGCTACAACTTCGACATGCGAAATCCCCGGGACGGGTTGACTAAGCAGCTCGACCAACCAGGAGTTTGCCACGCGTGGGTCGATGCGATACGTCGTCGGTGGGTTATCGGATTCCACCCACCCGGTGAAGTAACTCGGGTCGAGCGGGTCTTTGGACCACTGGCCTTTGAGGAAATCGGCTGAGTCCTCAATTGCGATGCGGTCGGTGGGATCCACGGTGATGGTGACGGTGTAACCGCGCCAGGACTGAGACTTCACTTCACCTTCGACCTGGATATTTTTACCAGCTAGGTCTTGCTCGGCCTGGGCGAGTGTGTGATCTAGGGCTGCCTGGGCTCGTTCATCGGGGTTAGCTTGTTCGGTGGGTTTGTTGAATTGCCTCGCGATCACCCCCACGACCAAGAGTACGAGGACCAGGCTGATCAATACTGGCAGCAATTGTCGAGCCCTCGGTACTGATGTCGGCCCGGCGGTGCGATGTTCTGGTTGCTCCGGGGGATCTTGCTTGTTTTGCGGAGTCGTCATACCTCTCACCTAAGCAAACCTGGCGTGGCCTCGCAGTTTTTGCGCGGAATTTCACAGCTGGTTCCTGGAATCGACCACGCTGATTTAATGTGCACTTAAGCAAGCATAAATGGCTTATTTTTCGGGTTGGTCGATTCCAGTATCGACCACGCTGGTTTGGGGCAGCGCACAAGAACAGCAAAAGGCCCGCAACCGGGAAGGTTGCGGGCCAGCGCTCGTCGTAAAGCGAAAATGCTTTAGCGAGCCTTCTCTACGATCTCGATGAGACGGAAGTGCTTGTCCTTGGACAAAGGACGGGTCTCAGCGATGCGAACCAGGTCGCCGACGCCGGCAATCTGCTCCTCGTCGTGAGCCTTTACGCGCTTGTTCTTGCGCATAATCTTGCTGTACAGCGCGTGGGACTTGCGGTCCTCGAGCTGAACAACGATGGTCTTATCCATCTTGTCGGACACAACATAACCCTGACGGATCTTCTGTGCGCCCTTATCGGTGTTTTCAGTCACGTTAGCCTCACTCATGATTACGCCTCAGCTCCTGGAACAACCGACAGGCCGAGCTCACGCTCGCGCTGCACGGTGTAGATACGAGCAATGTTGCGCTTAACCGCGGAGATACGACGGTTATTGGTCAGCTGGCCGGTAGCAAGCTGGAAGCGCAGGTTGAACAGCTCTTCCTTTGCCTCGGTCAACTTTTCGGACAGTTCTTCCGGAGAGAGCTCACGGTATTCGTGTGCTGGGGTTCCTACAGCCATTAGTACTGGTCCTCCTTAGCGATAATGCGGACCTTCATTGGCAGCTTCTGAGCCGCGCGGCGCAGAGCCTCGGTAGCAGTTGCCTCATCTGGGTAGGACATCTCGAAGAGAATGCGGCCTGGCTTAACGTTAGCCACCCACTTCTCCACTGGGCCCTTACCGGAACCCATACGAACGCCGAGTGGCTTCTGGGTCAATGGACGGTCCGGGAAGATGGTGATCCAGACCTTGCCACCACGCTTGACGTGGCGGTTGATGGCAATACGGCCTGCCTCAATCTGACGGTTGGTTACGTACGCTGGCTCGAGAGCCTGGATTGCGTAGTCACCGAACTGAATCTTGTTGCCACCCTTGGACACACCAGAACGAGTCGGGCGGTGCTGGCGGCGGTACTTGACGCGCTTAGGGATAAGCATTGAGTCTTAGCCCTCCTTCTTCTGCTCTGCACGCTGGCGGCGCTGGCCACCACGGCGTGGGCGGCGATCACGATCACCACGGCCACGGCCTGCGGACGGTGCGTTGAGCTCGGACTCGCGAACGCCACCAACGACGTCGCCCTTGTAGATCCATACCTTCACGCCGATGCGGCCGAAGGTGGTGTGAGCCTCAGCGAAACCGTAATCGATCTCTGCACGCAAGGTGTGCAGAGGAACACGGCCCTCGTGGTAGCGCTCAACGCGGGACATTTCTGCGCCACCGAGACGGCCGGAGCAGAGCACCTTGATGCCCTTGACCTGTGGCTGACGCATTGCAGACTGGATGGACTTGCGCATTGCACGGCGGAATGCGACACGGTTAACCAGCTGCTCGGCGATCGACTGAGCAACGAGAGTTGCGTTAGCGTCGACGTTCTTGACCTCGAGGATGTTCAGAGCGACCATCTTGCCGGTGAGCTTTTCCAGCTCGCGGCGGATGCGATCTGCCTCTGCGCCACGGCGACCAATCACGATGCCCGGACGGGCGGTGTGAATGTCAACGCGGACGCGGTCACGGGTGCGCTCGATGACAACATCAGCGATACCAGCGCGGTCCAGGCCCTTGGACAGGAACTCGCGGATCTTGATGTCTTCAGCGACGTACTCGGAGTAGTTCTTATCGGCGTACCAGTGGGACTTCCAGTCAGCGGTAATACCCAGGCGGAGGCCGTGTGGGTGAATCTTCTGGCCCATTACTTGGCCCCTTCCTTCTGGCTTTCAACTACCGCAGTGATGTGGGAGGTGCGCTTGCGGATCTGGAACGCACGGCCCTGAGCGCGTGGCTGGAAGCGACGCATGGTTGGGCCTTCGTTGGCGTAGCACTCAGATACAACGAGGGTGCGTGGGTCCAGGCCGAAGTTGTTTTCAGCGTTGGCTGCTGCAGAAGCAACGACCTTGGCAACAGGCTTCGCTGCGCCCTGTGGTGCGTACTTCAGAATAGCCAGTGCCTCGGACACGGACTTGCCGCGAACGAGATCTAGGACGCGGTTGACCTTCATCTGAGAGATGCGGACGTACTTCGCGGTAGCGGTTGCGGAGGTGATTGTCTCACTCATCGCTTATCGACGTCCCTTCTGGTCCTTGACGTGACCCTTAAAGGTCTTGGTAGGTGCAAACTCACCGAGCTTGTGGCCAACCATTGCTTCATCGATGAACACTGGGACGTGCTTGCGACCGTCGTGGACGGCGAAAGTGTGGCCAATGAAATCAGGAAGAATGGTGGAACGGCGAGACCAGGTCTTGATGACCTGCTTGGTGCCCTTCTCGTTTTGAGCGTCTACCTTGTTGAGGAGGTGCTCATCGACGAACGGGCCCTTCTTTAGGCTGCGTGGCATGTCTGTTTACCTCCTCTTAGCGCTTGTTCGCACGACGACGTCGCACGATCATGTTGTTGGAATAACGGTTAGGGTTACGGGTACGGCCTTCCTTCTGGCCCCAAGGGGACACAGGGTGACGACCACCGGAAGTCTTACCTTCACCACCACCGTGTGGGTGATCCACAGGGTTCATGACAACACCGCGGACCGTTGGGCGCCAGCCCTTCCAGCGCATACGGCCGGCCTTACCCCAGCGGATGTTGATCTGGTCAGCGTTGCCGACCTCACCAACGGTTGCGCGGCAACGAATGTCCACGCGACGGATCTCGGAAGAAGGCATACGCAGAACTGCGTAGGAGCCTTCCTTACCAAGAAGCTGGATGGAAGCACCAGCGGAGCGAGCAAGCTTAGCGCCTGCGCCTGGCTTGAGCTCCACGGAGTGGATGGTGGTACCGGTTGGGATGTTGCGCAGTGGCAGGTTGTTGCCAACCTTGATATCTGCGTTCGGGCCCGACTCGAGAACCATGCCCTGCTTCAGGTTCTTAGGCGCAATGATGTAGCGCTTTTCACCGTCGTAGTAGTGCAGCAGTGCAATGTTTGCGGTGCGGTTTGGGTCGTACTCGATGTGAGCGACCTTTGCCAGCACGCCGTCCTTGTCATTACGACGGAAGTCGATGATGCGGTAACGACGCTTGTGTCCACCACCGCGGTGACGGGTGGTGATGTGGCCGTGAGAGTTACGACCACCCTTTTTCGGGAGCGGAGCCAGCAGGTTCTTTTCCGGAGTTGAGCGAGTGATCTCGCTGAACTCGGAAACAGAGCTGGCGCGGCGACCCGGAGTTGTCGGCTTGTACTTACGAATAGCCATAATTGTTCCTTGTCTTCGAAGTCTTCAGGTGGGAGGTCTTAAGCGACCGAGCCGCCGAAGACATCGATGGAGTCGCTGCCATCGCGGAGAGTTACGTATGCGCGCTTGGTGTCCTTACGCTTACCGAAACCGATGCGGGAGCGCTTGCGCTTGCCCTCACGGTTAACGGTGTTCACGGAAGCAACCTTGACGCCGAAAATCTCTTCCACGGCAATCTTGATCTGGGTCTTGTTTGCAGAACGGTCCACGAAGAACGTGTAGGTGTTCTGCTCCATCAGCGAGTAGGTCTTCTCAGAGAGGACCGGCGCGATGATGATTTCGCGAGCGTTCGAGGTGTTAGCCATTAGTTCTCCTCCTGCGCTTCTACTGCCTCAGCAGCGTTGCGGTTGGTGAACGTGTGCAGCGCCTCGACAGAGAACACAACATCGTCGGAGTTCAACACGTCGTAGGTGTTCAGCTGAGCTGGCTCGAGGATATGAACGTTTGGCAGGTTATTAGCGCTGCGACGTGCGTTCAAGTCCTCGCGGCCTACGACGAGCAGAACCGACTTGCGATCGGTCAACCGCTCGATGAAAGCGCGAGCTGCCTTGGTGGATGGGTCCTGGCCTGGAACGAGCTCCTCGACGACGTGGATACGTGCGTTGCGTGCGCGGTCGGTCAGGGCGCCAGCCAAAGCTGCCTTGATCATTTTCTTAGGGGTGCGCTGCGAGTAATCGCGTGGCACTGGGCCGTGGACAATGCCACCGCCGGTGTAGTGAGGTGCACGAATCGAGCCCTGACGAGCGCGACCGGTACCCTTCTGGCGGAATGGCTTACGGCCACCGCCACGAACCTCACCACGGGTCTTAACCTTGTGGGTACCCTGGCGTCCTGCAGCAAGCTGTGCGTTGACAACCTGGTGCATCAGTGGGATAGAAGCCTCACGGTCAAACAGGTCTGCCGGAAGTTCGACAGTGCCGTTGGTTGAACCGTCAGCAGTCTGGACATCTAGTGTCAGGTTGGTCATGCGTGAGCACCGCCCTTCACTGCGGTCTTGACGGTGACAACACTGCCCTTAGCACCAGGGATTGCACCCTTGATGAGGATCAGGTTGGACTCGCCGTCGATCTTCTGGATCTTCAGGTTCTGCGTGGTAACGCGGTTGTTACCCATGCGTCCTGCCATGCGGGTGCCCTTGAAAACGCGGCCCGGGGTGGCCGACTGGCCAATCGAACCAACGCGACGGTGCGCAGCCTGGTTACCGTGAGCGGCACCCTGGCCTGCGAAGCCGTGGCGCTTCATAGCACCTGCGTAGCCGTGGCCCTTGGTGGTACCGGTGACGTCAACGAAGGTCTCGCCTTCGAAGATATCAACGGTGAACTCCTGGCCCAGCTCGTAGCCGGAAACATCGTCCATGCGAAGTTCCGCTACGTAGCGACGAGGGGTAACGCCGGCCTTCTTGAAATGGCCAGCCTCTGGCTTGTTTGCCTTACGGGGATCCATCTCACCGTAGGCAATCTGGATGGCGTTGTAGCCATCGGTTTCGGTGGTGCGAATCTGGGTAACCACACATGGCCCAGCTTCGACGACGGTAACAGGGATAACCCGGTTTTCCTCGTCGAAGACCTGGGTCATGCCGAGCTTGGTGCCCAGAATGCCCTTGATCTCTGTGTTGTTCATTATTTGTTCTCCGCTACAAAAGTCTTCGGGGATCTGCGATTACTGAATATTCACATCGACGCTGGCCGGAAGATCGATACGCATGAGAGCGTCAACGGTCTTTGGCGTTGGGTCGAGGATGTCGATCAGACGCTTGTGAGTGCGCATCTCGAAGTGCTCGCGAGAGTCCTTGTATTTGTGTGGAGAACGAATAACAGCCCAGACGTTCTTTTCGGTTGGCAACGGCACTGGTCCAACGACGCGGGCACCCGTGCGGGTAACCGTTTCGACGATCTTCTTCGCAGACGCGTCGATCGCTTCGTGGTCGTAGGCCTTGAGCCGAATGCGGATTTTTTGTCCCGCCACGCTTTCCTCTTCCTCGCATCCCCCACATTCCACCTTTTGGTGAAGCGGTGGGGTGTTAGCTTCTCGATTTCTCTATAACGTTGTCCGGGCTAGGCCACGGCATAAACGCCAGTGTCTTTTACTTGATGACTGTCATGACAAGATCCAGTAGATAAACAGACGCAACAAACAAAAGCGTCGTGTTCAGTGCTGCCGCCCAGAAGCGAGCGCTCCTAGGATGTCAGACTCGGAAGGGACGTATACCCCCATATACGGGATAAGCGTGTGCCTTACGTACTGCCGCTGTTTATTTGCCATGCCCCTTCTCCGGTCCCCATTCTCGGAAGTGCCATGTGGCCTGTACCCGATCGCGGGGCCTTCGTCAGGTTTTCGCTTTACGACGATTGCCTGTGCAAAGGTGTCATGTTCGCCTCACCAGCAGCGCCGTAATCTGATCTGGCCGATGGCCAGCAGGACAAACGCTGTGTTAAAGCAACTTAAGCATTAAAACACGAGGTGACGGCAAAAGGCAAATAGCGCCTGAACAAAGTTAACGTTGCATTCTGCGTGGTTTCGGTAGAGTGGGCCCCATCGGACTTTTTGTGGCGATGACCATTGTTAATCGGCCTTATCCTGGCGTTCTTTTGGCACCTCACGGCCCGGTACCCACAACATAATTTCGTTTACTGAGACGCATTTCACTTCCGGATGCGTCTGAAAGGTTCATCATGGCAACTCCCAATAACACTTCCTCCACCAATTCTGGCGCACAGCAGGGCTCCGCTGAAACCCCAGCCCGTCAGCGCAACTTGAACTTGGAAACTGAGCACGGCACCACCATCATCGAAGACACAGTGGTGGGCAAAGTGGCCGGCATCGCGGCTCGCGAGGTTTCAGGCGTGTACAAGCTCGGCGGTGGCGCAGCCCGTATGGTCGGCGCGATCCGGGAATCTCTCACTTCTTCCAGCAACATCCAGCAGGGTGTCTCTGTGGAAGTCTCTGAGGGCCATGCTTCCGTTGGTATTGCCGTCATTGCTGAATACGGTGTGGCTATCCATGAGCTAGCTAACGCGATCCGCGAGAATATCACCACTGCGATTACCCGCATGACTGGGTTGATCGTGGACAAGGTCGACATCACGGTCCATGACGTCCACGTACCAAACCTGGACGATAACAAGGAAGATTCGTCCACCTCCGCTGAGCAATAATGTCTGAGACCATTTCACTGGAGGTCGGGCGCGCAGCCCGGGATGCGGCGCTTAGCGTTGCAGGTGTCGCAGACCTTCACCCGGGAAAATACGGCGAAGTAGCTCTATTGTTTCCCGGCGAGCGGATCGATGGGGTCACAGCCATCCATCACGGCCCAATAGATGAGGTCGACGGGATAGAGGTGCACCTCGTCGTGGATGCTTCCTCTCGCCCGAACCTATTTGAGCTGTCCCGAGAGGTACGTTCTGCAGTACAAAGCGCCACAGGCATCGAGGTGGTGGATGTCATCATCGCCGATGCCGTCGATGCCTCACAGTAGGCTCATTTAAGCAATCCCTTGAAAGAAGCTGGGAAATGAAGAATCTGTTCGAAAACAAGATGTTGGCAGGCATTGTCATTGGCGTTGTCATCGCCTTCTCCATCATTCTTGGCGGCTGGTCTGGGCCTTTGTGGGTCCTGCTCTTTGGCGCAATCGGTGGCGTGGTCGGAGCCCAGCTCGACGGAAAGCTGGACATCGCTGAAGCGATCAGCACCCTCTCGGGCAAGGGTCGCAGTTGATGTCTGACCAGTCCTTTAAAATCAACGAGCGAGTCTTTGAGAAAATCGCCACCGCCGCCACCAACTCCGTGCCAGGAGCCGTGAAGCAGGATGCAAAGCTAGCGGGTCTGGCTGGGCGTAGCCTGCCACGCTTCGTGGCCACGATTGACCGGCGAGCAAATGCCGTGCACTTTGATGCCGAGCTAGCCATTGCTTTCCCCTCCCCTGCCCGCGCTGTGGTCGAGGAAATCAGAGAGTCAATCTCGGCGCGCGTGGAATCCTTGACGGGGTTTAGTGTCGCTCGCATCAACGTGGTCATTGCATCTTTCGTTGCCGATGCATCAGGGCAGCGAGTAACTCGCGAGGATTTGCGCTGGCATCAGACCGGGATTGATGCACGCAGCATCATTCTGCCAACGTTCCACGTGGAATATCCCACAATTCAGCGCAGGGCGTCCCTGACACCCATCACTTTGACCCGAAATACGCGAGTCGCCCACGTTCAGACCCCACTTCCAGTCCGTGTGCGCAGTTACGGCTTCTTGGATGCAGTAACTCCTGTTGCGCTTCAGCCGGTCAGAACACCCCCGCCCGTGCAGGTTACTTCGCCGGTTTCTCCCGCCACGCGAGCTATGCAAAAGGTCACCGTTGCCCGCGCACAACCCCTCAAATCAGTTGAGGTGCGTCCTTTCCCTGAGGTCAAGGTGGAAGTTGCTGCCCGTGAAACTCCGCGCAGCGTGACGGCACCTCAGCCACGCTCGCCGATTCGGCCGAAGGTGCCCGAACCCACAGCCCTAAAGCCAATTACGATCCAACCGTTTGGAGGAAACCGATGAGCGCCGACAAACAACCAGGTTATGGCCAAGAACCCCGGGCATACCCCCGGGCGCGCTTCTACACTCTTGTCATCGGGGTGGTACTCCTCGCCGTCGCAGGAGTTTTGATCCGCGACGTCTGGATGATCGTGGATAAGAAGAATCCTGCCGACGGTTGGCTAGTCGCCGCCGCAAACTACCTAGTAAGCAACTTCGCAAACATCGGCACGGTAGCCATCGGCGTATTAATGGTCTTGGTCGGGTTGTGGGTGATGATTGCAGCTCTGCGGCCCCGCATGCACACCCACGTCAAGGTAACTTCTACTGCCTCAATTTGGATGCGTCCTGTCGACATCGCGCGCAAGTCAACGGCGACGATGCAGCAGGAGTTCGGGGCCGACGACGTTCGCTCCCGCGCCGATCGCACGCACTTGAGCGTAGAGGTTGGCGACGACGAGAATGATTCGGTTCATGAAGAAGCCATCAAGGATGCGCTGCGCCCCGAAATGACCTTGCTGGATCCCACGCCGAAGGTCAAGGTAACAGTTCTTCCTCCCCGCCCGCAGGAGTTCTGATGACGCACACACTTTCCTTCTTTGACCGCCTTGTCACTCTCATCGCAGGCGCAATTCTCGTGGCCGCGGGGTTGGTCCCGATCGGACTCTACTTCGATATCCCCTATCTCAGCCCGTGGCTTCACTCCATCAACTTTGGAGTGCTCACCAGTTTGCACGAGTCCTCCTGGTACCCCTGGGCTTTAGGAATCATCGCCTTTGTTCTCGTCGTAATTGGCCTTTCCATGCTGGGTACGAACTTGCGCGGGCGTGGTTTTTCTCGCAGCGATGTGCGCGATGATGATTCCGGCAAAACCACAGTCCATCTGGCCCGTATGGCATCTGCTATGGGCGATTACATGAAGGAATCCGAGCCGGTCACCGGCGTGGATACCAGCGTTGCCATGGTGAAGAAGCGCCCCACCATCACCTTCACCGTTGCCGCAGACCCTCACGCGGATCTGCGCACCCTGGTCACTCTCATAGAGAATGTTGAGGCCGATTTCCGCGACGCAGTCGAGGACCTCGACATCGACACTGTGTATAAGCTGCACCTCAACCGCGTCGATCCTTAAACGACACCACGGCGCTCCTATTGTTCGATCAGGACAATCGAGTCCACTACCCCGAGCCTCTGCTGGCTCCTGGCGGTGGAGATGTAGATGAATTCTTCGCCCGGTTCGCACTTGAGGATTCGTGCCCAAGAAACCGTGGAGTAATGCACTTCGCGCTGGCTGGGTTGCCACACTGACAGGGTATGTCCGATGGTGAGACGTGAACCGTCCTGGAAAACAACCAGCCACTTCGTGTTGCCAATGTCCGCACGCTCTAAACCCGTTAGCTCGGGCGCTTCGCCAGGTTCAAGCCTGGAAATTAAGTTGACCACACCGAAGCGGTGATCGATACCTTCGTCGTCGGTGATTACCAGTGGCTGGCCAGGTCCGGTGGCGCGGAGTTTTTCGTAAGCCCACAGCGCCGGTTGCCTGTTTCTGTTGCGTGTTGTCCTGACCACCACATGGGAGGGGGAAAGAGTGATGCTCATGGCAGGCTCCACAGTGGAGATCAGAAAGTGATGCTTTGATCTACCTTCGCTACTTAAAGGAAGGTTGGCTGGGTGGAGCAGGTGCTCGTCGTAAAGCATCTTTATTAGCTCTTCGTCCGTGGTGCCCCACCCCGCACCGCGGTTGGCCAGGACGCCGAAGAGCGTAGATAGTGGCAGCTCGGGTTGCCCTTCCCACGTGCGACGCAGTGCTTCGAGGACGCGCGGAATGCGCGTGGGATCTTCCATAGGTTGTGATTCTATCGGCAAACGCAAAATCGCCGCCTCCCGGGTGAACCGGGAGACGGCGATTAAGAGGTGCTAGCAAGCTAGCGCGTTAATTGGATCACTCAATGATCTTGGTAACGCGGCCTGCACCAACGGTACGGGAGCCCTCGCGGATAGCGAAGCGCAGGCCCTCGTCCATAGCAACTGGCTGAATGAGCTCAACGGTCATGTCAACGTTGTCGCCTGGCATAACCATCTCGGTGCCCTCTGGCAGCTTGACAACGCCGGTCACGTCAGTGGTACGGAAGTAGAACTGAGGACGGTAGTTGTCGAAGAATGGGGTGTGGCGGCCGCCCTCGTCCTTGGACAGAACGTAGACGGAGCCCTCGAACTTGGTGTGAGGGGTGTAAGCGCCTGGCTTGATGATAACCTGGCCACGCTCAACGTCCTCGCGCTTCACGCCACGGAGCAGCAGTGCAGCGTTGTCGCCAGCCTCAGCGGTATCGAGAAGCTTGTTGAACATCTCGATGGAGGTGACGGTGGTGGTGACTGGCTTTTCCTTGATGCCGATGATTTCAACGTCATCGTTCAGCTTCAGGACGCCACGCTCAACACGGCCGGTAACAACGGTACCGCGGCCGGAGATGGTGAAGATGTCCTCGACTGGCATCAGGAAGTCGCGCTCGGTCTCGCGGATTGGGTCTGGGATGGAATCATCACAAGCCTGCATGAGCTCAACGATGGACTCGACCCACTTCTCGTCGCCCTCAAGAGCCTTCAGAGCGGAGATCTGGATGATTGGAGCCTCTTCGTCGTACTCCTGCTCTGCGAGCAGCTCACGAACTTCCATCTCCACGAGCTCGATGATTTCCTCATCGTCAACCATGTCGCACTTGTTCAGCGCAACGAGGATGTAAGGAACGCCAACCTGGCGAGCCAGAAGCACGTGCTCACGGGTCTGAGGCATAGGGCCGTCGGTTGCAGCAACAACAAGGATAGCGCCGTCCATCTGAGCAGCACCGGTGATCATGTTCTTGATGTAGTCGGCGTGGCCTGGAGCGTCAACGTGTGCGTAGTGGCGCTTAGGGGTGTTGTACTCCACGTGGGAGATGTTGATGGTAATACCACGCTCACGCTCTTCTGGCGCCTTATCGATAGCGTCGAAAGCGAAAGCCTTGTTCTCCTCAGGGTACTTGTCTGCAAGTACCTTGGTGATCGCAGCGGTGGTGGTGGTCTTACCGTGGTCAACGTGACCGATGGTGCCGATGTTAACGTGCGGCTTTGTACGCTCGAACTTAGCCTTTGCCACTGTATGTCCTCCTGGACTTCATTGTGACTACGACTCTCGCAGCCACGTGGGTTTACAGATGCCTCGCCAGTGCGTCCATTTTGTATGTGGACGAACCAACTACAGCCATTTCACAATGTGCCAGTTACATGATCCTAGATTTCTCAAGGCCGTTTTTCAAACCACATTCACCTTGTGAGTGGTTGTGGCAGCGGCCGATTCGGAAACCGAACCAACCTAGAGGGTAACGGCCGGCTCAAACACCACATTATTTGGGGTGGTATTTCAGCCCGACCGCTACGCCGCCAGGGCGGGTTATGTTGTTCACCTTCTTGAAGCCACTGGCATAGCTTCAAGCAGTTTGTATCCAGCGAACAACAATCCCCTTAATTTTAACGCCTTCATTTCTAGGCGTTGCAATCAGCTCCGACTAGTTGCCGGTGCGCTGCTCGACGATCTCCTGGGAAACGCTTGCAGGAACCTCACCGTAAGAGTCGAAGACCATGCTGTAGTTAGCGCGACCCTGGGTACGGGAACGAAGATCGCCCACGTAACCGAACATCTCAGACAGTGGAACGGTAGCCTTGACAACCTTTGCGCCGGAACGATCTTCCATTGCGCCAACCTGGCCACGACGGGAGTTCAGGTCGCCGATGACGTCGCCCATGTACTCCTCAGGAGTAACAACCTCGACGGCCATCAGTGGCTCGAGAAGGACTGGCTTTGCCTTAGCAACAGCTTCCTTCAGAACCTGCGAACCAGCCATCTTGAAGGCCATTTCGGAGGAGTCAACGTCGTGGTAAGCGCCGTCTTCCAGCGTTGCCTTGATGTTGACCAGTGGGTAGCCAGCCAGGTAGCCGTACTGCATTGCGTCCTGGATACCAGCGTCCACGGAAGGAATGTACTCACGTGGGACGCGGCCACCGGTGACGGCGTTCTCGAACTTGTAGGTTGCGGACTCGCCCTCTTCCAGAGTCTCTGGATCTGGGTTGTAAGGCTCGATGGTGACGATAACCTTAGCGAACTGACCAGAACCACCAGTCTGCTTCTTGTGGGTGTAGTCAAGGTGCTCGACCTTCTTGCGAATGGTCTCGCGGTAAGCAACCTGTGGCGAACCGATGTTTGCCTCAACCTTGAACTCGCGCTTCATGCGGTCAACCAGGACATCCAGGTGGAGTTCGCCCATGCCGCCGATAACGGTCTGACCGGACTCATCGTCGAGGTGAACGGTGAAGGTTGGGTCCTCTTCAGCAAGCTTCTGAATTGCGACGCCAAGCTTCTCCTGGTCGGCCTTGGTCTTAGGCTCAATAGCAACCTGGATAACTGGATCCGGGAAGTCCATGGACTCAAGGATGATTGGGTTTGCAGGGTCACACAGGGTGTCACCGGTGGTGGTGTTCTTCAGGCCGATGAAGGCGTAGATGTTACCAGCGTCTGCGTGCTCAACAGGGTTTTCCTTGTTAGCGTGCATCTGGAACAGCTTGCCGACGCGCTCCTTGGAGTTCTTGGTGGAGTTCAGCATCTGCTCACCTGGGTGAGCCTGGCCGGAGTACACACGAACGTAGGTAAGCTTACCGAAGAATGGGTGCACAGCAATCTTGAACGCAAGTGCGGAGAAAGGCTCGTTGACATCTGGCTTACGAGTCAGTTCCTTGGTCTCGTCGCCCATTGCAACGCCGTGAACCTCGCCGATGTCCAGTGGGTTTGGCAGGTAATCAACAACAGCGTCCAGCAGTGGCTGGATGCCCTTGTTGCGGTATGCGGTACCACAGAAGACTGGGTAGATCTCGGAGTTAACAACCATCTTGCGGATAGCTGCCTTCAGCTCCTCTACGGAGAGCTCTTCGCCACCGAAGTACTTCTCCATGAGAGCTTCATCAGACTCTGCAACGGTCTCGACGAGCTTCTCGCGGTACTCTTCTGCACGCTCCTGAAGATCTGCAGGGATCTCCTCGACAGTAGCTTCAGCACCAACCTCAACCTTGCCGCGCCAGGTCAGAGCCTTCATCTCAAGCAGGTCAACAACGCCGTCAAAGTCGTCTTCAGCGCCAATTGGCAGCTGCATAACGAGTGGCTTAGCACCGAGGCGGTCTTCGATGGTCTTAACGGTGTAGTAGAAGTCTGCACCGAGCTTGTCCATCTTGTTAACGAAGCAGATACGTGGCACGTCGTACTTTGCAGCCTGACGCCAGACCTGCTCGGACTGTGGCTCCACGCCTTCCTTGCCGTCGAAGACAGCAACTGCGCCGTCCAGAACGCGTAGGGAGCGCTCAACCTCAACGGTGAAGTCAACGTGGCCCGGGGTGTCGATGATGTTGATCTGGTTGTTGTTCCAGAAACAGGTCACAGCAGCGGAGGTAATCGTGATACCACGCTCCTGCTCCTGCTCCATCCAGTCAGTCGTAGCGCCACCGTCGTGGGTCTCGCCCACCTTACGGTTGATACCCGTGTAGAACAGGATACGCTCGGTCGTGGTGGTCTTACCGGCATCGATGTGAGCCATGATGCCGATGTTGCGGACCTTGTGTAGGTCCTTAAGCACTTCTTGTGCCACAGTCTTACCCCAACTTAAGTAGTCGTGGACGTCGTGGATGGTCACCAGCGGACGCCGAAAGTGGATAGTTCTCGGTCAATTCTGCCACTATTTATGCTCATTGGCAGTATGAGCGGGGGTAAAGAGATATCTTTTACTTTATCCCCAGTGCACAAAAGCCCGAACGGCCAGCTAACAAAGCACTTTCTGTGAAATGATATTCAATTCGCAGAGGAGCTAGAAGCTGGTCGATCGGGCTCATGTTGTTGGTCATTGCGACTGACAAATTACCAACGGTAGTGTGCGAATGCACGGTTGGCTTCTGCCATCTTGTGCATATCTTCGCGACGCTTGACGGAAGCACCAAGGCCGTTAGAAGCATCGAGGATCTCGTTAGCGAGACGATCGATCATGGTGTTCTCACGACGCTGACGGGTGAACATGACCATCCAACGCAGTGCGAGGGTGTTGGAACGGCCTGGACGAACCTCAACTGGCACCTGGTAGGTTGCGCCACCAACACGGCGGGAGCGAACCTCGAGGTCTGGGCGGATGTTGCCAAGAGCCTTCTCAAGGGTGCCAACTGGATCGGTACCGGTCTTCTCGCGGCACTTCTCAAGTGCGCCGTAGACGATACGCTCTGCGGTGGACTTCTTGCCGTCCTGCAGAATCTTGTTAACGAGCTGGGTTACGAGCTCGGACTGGTATACAGGGTCCTTAACAATAGGACGCTTTGGAGCAGCACTCTTACGCATTGATTACTGTCCCTTCTTTGCGCCGTAGCGGGAACGAGCCTGCTTACGGTCCTTAACGCCCTGGGTATCCAGTGCGCCGCGGATGATCTTGTAGCGAACACCAGGAAGGTCCTTCACACGACCACCACGAACAAGCACCATGGAGTGCTCCTGGAGGTTGTGGCCCTCACCTGGGATGTATGCGGAAACCTCGATGCCGGAGGTAAGGCGCACACGGGCAACCTTACGCAGTGCAGAGTTAGGCTTCTTAGGAGTGGTGGTGTACACACGGGTGCACACGCCACGACGCTGTGGAGAACCCTTCAAAGCTGCGGTAGCAACCTTGCGGCTCTTATCGTGGCGGCCCTTGCGGACCAGCTGCTGAATAGTTGGCATGAACCGTCTTTCTATCTATCTGATCGGTTTCCGGCCGGGGAAACCGACCGATTAAATTAAAAAGCTTGGTTGAACTCGCAAGCTCTGATCCCCAAAAAATCACTTGTATCAAAACACGTGAAAGCCAGTCAGCCGCTCTCGCTGGCCTACTGGGCATTTTGAGGTCCCACCATCTAGACGTGGGATACCCGAGCAACGTTACTACATGGTGTCCATATTCCAAAAATCGCCTTAACCAACGCATCTTTTGAACACTTTTCCGCCACAAAAGCTATCGTTGCGGAAGGTATTGTCATGTTTATGAGCGAGCCTGCAGAAGCCCAACCGTCCCGTAAACGCGCCACTGACGACGAGCGCCAAAACACTGCAAACATATTGTCCGAGGCCATGTCCAACGGTCAGTTGAACTACCAAGAGTTCGACGAACGCACGAAAAAGGCGTGGGCAACCACGTATAGCGAAGATCTTAACAATCTAGTCAGAGACCTCATCGATCCTGATAACCAGCAAGAATACAAGGTTCCGGCCACAGCTGAGCACCGCTCCCCTGCCCCTGGCTCCTACAACCGGGTCACTCCATCCCAGGGTGGCACGAAGCGCTCCATCGGAATCCTGGGTGCAACCAGCTACGCTGGCGACTGGATGGTGGCACGGAACCACACCTCGATCGGTTTCATGGGTGCCAATATGCTTGATCTGCGTGAGGCTAGCTTTGCGGCCCAGCAAATAACCATCAGCGCTTGGGCCTTCATGGGCGGTATTCAGATCATCGTTCCGGAAGATGTCCGCGTGAAATCGGAAGGCCACGGTTTCATGGGCGGCTTCGCGGTGAGAGACGGTGCAGGCGTGACTCATTCAATGAACGAACTGCCTGCAGACGCGCCTGTCGTTCGTGTAGTCGGCCTCGGGTTCATGGGAGGTGTTGAAGTGGTGCGCAAGCCACGCAAAGACCGTCCAGGCAGCGACGTAGAACGCCGCTAACAAACAAAAAGCCTCCGGCCCCGCTCCCCTGTTGAAGGGGTGCGGGGCCGGAAGCCTATGTGCAGACCGAATTAGCCAGAGGCCTGCTGTTACATCTGTTCGAAGCCGTACTCGTCCAGTGGGACGGAAGCGCCGGTGAATTCACCGTAGCCATCGTCGCCGTAGATCGAGTCGCCGAAGCTTGGTACAGAGTAAGCAACGGAACTTGCAGCCTCGGTCGGCTTGACGGTGATGTTGCGGTAGCGCGAGATACCAGTACCAGCTGGGATCAGCTTACCGATGATCACGTTCTCCTTCAGGCCGATGAGCTGGTCAGAGCGCTTGTTAATGGCAGCGTCGGTGAGCACGCGAGTGGTCTCCTGGAACGATGCAGCCGACAGCCACGACTCGGTAGCCAGCGATGCCTTGGTAATACCCATGATCTCGGAGCGCAGCTCAGCTGGCTCGCCGCCCTCAGCAACTGCAGCAGAGTTGACCTGCTTTGCCTCGGAGAGATCAGCCAGGGTACCTGGCAAGTAGTCGGTGGTACCAGCGTTGATAACGGTACCGCGACGCAGCATCTGGCGGATGATGATCTCGATGTGCTTATCGTGGATAGACACACCCTGGGTACGATACACAGCCTGAACCTCGTCGATCAGGTGCTTCTCAACACCACGACGACCAAGAACCTCAAGCACGTCATGCGGATCGGCAGCACCGCGCAGCAGGCGGTCGCCTAGCTCAACGTGGTCGCCGGCGCGCAGGGAGCGCTCGATCATTGCATTCGGGTTGGATTCCATTGGACGACGCACCTGAGCAAGACCCTGGCGCTTCGACAGCTTCTCGTAGACGATGTCATCAGAGCCATCATCTGGAGTAATTGTCAAGGTCCAGAAGTTGCCCTCGTCGGAAAGCGAAACGGTGCCCGCTGCGGACGCGATCGGTGCGCGGTTCTTTGGCACACGTGCCTCGAACAGCTCCTGAACACGTGGCAGACCGCCGGTGATGTCGCCGCCGACACCACCCTGGTGGAAGGTACGCATGGTCAGCTGGGTACCAGGCTCACCAATCGACTGAGCAGCGACAATGCCAACTGCCTCGCCGATGTCAACGAGCTGGCCGGAAGCCATGGACTTGCCGTAGCACTTAGCGCAGACGCCGGTTGGGGTCTGGCAGGTCAGTACGGAACGAACCTTGACATCGGTGATACCTGCTTCGACGATGGCGTCGATGCGTTCCTCGGTCAGGTCGGTGCCTGCTTCGAAGAGAACATTGCCTTCGGCATCCTTCAGGTCAGACGCGAGAACGCGGCCGGACACAGTGGTCTCGACGAGCTCGTGACGAACGAACTTGTCACCGACCTTCTCAGCAACTGGCGGGCGTACGCCCTGGCGAGTTCCACAATCGTCCTCGCGAACAATGACGTCCTGTGCAACGTCGACAAGACGACGAGTCAGGTAGCCGGAGTCAGCGGTACGCAGAGCGGTATCGGCCAGGCCCTTACGGGAACCGTGGGAGTTATTGAAGTACTCCAAAACCGACAGACCTTCACGGAAGGAGGTCTTAATAGGACGGGTGATGTACTCGCCGCGCGAGTTCACAACCATGCCCTTCATACCAGCCAAGGTCCAGATCTGACGCATGTTACCGGCAGCACCGGACTTCACGATCATAGGAATTGGGTTGTCGTCTGGGTAGAGGTCCTCCACGGCCTGACCCACCTTGTTGGTGGCATCTTGCCACAGCTCGACGAGGCGGTCGTAGCGGTTCTCTTCGGTCAGCGCACCCTTTTCCCAGAACTTGCGCTCGATCTCTTCTGCTTCCTTCTCGTACTGCTCAAGAATCTCAGTCTTGTTAGGCAGGACCAGAACGTCCGACATAGAGATGGTCACACCAGAACGGGTTGCCCAGTAGAAACCGGAATCCTTCATCTTGTCTAGGGTCTGGGCAACGGTGATCATTGGGTACTTCTCCACCATCGCGGAGATGATGTCGCCCAACAGGATCTTTCCAGCGCCGCCGCCCTTACGGACCATAGCGCCTTCCTGGTAAGGGAAGTTGTAAGGCAGCAGCTCGTTGAACATGATGCGACCCAAGGTGGTGTGGGCAGTCCAGGACTGGCCCTTCTCCCAACCATCAGGGAACTGCTCAGCCTCGATCTCTAGCGTTGGACGCAGGTGATCGATGCGGACCTCGATAGGAGCCTGCAGGCCAAGAACACCACGGTCGCGAGCCATGATTGCCTCAGCGTACGACGAGTAGATGCCGCGTGCTGGGCCGTTCTCGTCTGCTGGCTGGTAGCGGCCTTCGCCACCAATCTCATCAGGGCCCTTATCCATGGTCAGGAAGTACAGGCCGGTGACCATGTCCAGACGTGGCATAGCCAGTGGCTTGCCGGATGCTGGCGAAAGGATGTTGTTCGAGGACAGCATCAGGATGCGAGCCTCGGCCTGAGCCTCAGCGGACAGTGGCAGGTGAACTGCCATCTGGTCGCCGTCGAAGTCGGCGTTGAAAGCTTCACATGCCAGTGGGTGCAGCTGAATAGCCTTACCCTCGACAAGCTTCGGCTCGAACGCCTGAATGCCCAGACGGTGCAGGGTTGGTGCACGGTTCAGAAGCACTGGGTGCTCGGAAATCGCTTCTTCCAAAACGTCCCACACCTCAGGGCGCTGACGCTCAACCATGCGCTTTGCAGACTTAATGTTCTGCGCGTAGTCATTGTCCACCAGACGCTTCATCACGAATGGCTTGAACAGCTCCAGAGCCATCAGCTTCGGCAGGCCACATTCGTGCAGCTTGAGCTGAGGACCAACAATAATCACGGAACGACCTGAGTAGTCCACGCGCTTACCCAGCAGGTTCTGACGGAAACGACCCTGCTTGCCCTTGAGCAAGTCAGACAGGGACTTCAATGGGCGGTTACCAGGACCGGTGACCGGACGTCCACGACGACCGTTGTCGAAGAGTGCGTCCACAGATTCCTGCAGCATGCGCTTCTCGTTGTTCACGATGATCTCAGGTGCACCGAGCTCAATCATGCGCTTGAGGCGGTTGTTGCGGTTGATCACGCGACGGTAGAGGTCGTTGAGGTCGGCGGTAGCGAAACGGCCACCGTCAAGCTGGACCATTGGGCGCAGCTCTGGTGGGATCACTGGGATCGCATCAAGAATCATGCCCACTGGGTCATTGCCGGAACGCTGGAATGCAGCGACAACCTTGAGGCGCTTGAGTGCACGAGTCTTCTTCTGGCCCTTGCCCTCGTTGATGATCACGCGCAGCTCTTCAGCTTCCGCGTCCAGATCAAAGTTGCGGATCAGGGTCTGGAGTGCTTCCGCACCCATGCCACCGGTGAAGTAGTCCTCGTAGCGATCCTGGAGTTCCTCGTAGAGGTTCTCGTCGATAATCATCTGCTTCGGGGTCAGCTTCACAAAGGTCTGCCAGATCTCGTCGAGACGGTCGACCTCACGCTCGCCACTCTCGCGCAGGTGCTGCATATCCTTGTCAGCGGCCTTCTGCACCTTGTTGCGTGCGTCAGCCTTTGCGCCTTCCGCCTCCAAAGCTGCGAGGTCTTCCTCGAGCTTCTGGGCGCGCTCAGCGATCTGTGCGTTGGTTTCGCTTTCGACGTCCTTCTTCTCCAGCAGCATTTCTGCTTCCAGCGTGGACATGTCGTTGTGACGTGCTTCTTCATCAACCGAGGTGATGATGTTCGCAGCGAAGTAGATGATGCGCTCAAGGTCCTTTGGAGCCAGGTCCAAAAGGTAGCCCAGGCGGGAAGGAACACCCTTGAAGTACCAGATGTGGGTCACAGGAGCAGCGAGCTCAATGTGGCCCATGCGCTCACGGCGCACCTTGGACTTGGTCACCTCAACGCCACAGCGCTCACAGATGATGCCCTTGTAACGGACGCGCTTGTACTTGCCACAAGCACATTCCCAGTCACGGGTTGGGCCGAAAATACGTTCGCAGAACAGGCCGTCCTTCTCTGGCTTGAGCGTACGGTAGTTAATGGTCTCCGGCTTCTTTACCTCGCCATGGGACCAACGGCGGATGTCGTCGGCGGTGGCCAGGCCGATGCGGAGCTCGGAAAAGAGGTTTACGTCAAACACGTAAATTCCCTTTCACCTCCCAAACGGGAGGATCGATGTTGGATTATTTCAGAGTCGTGTTGCGCCGGTGAATCGTCGTAAAGCGATATTGCTTATCGACGACTCCCGTGCCTGGCAGTTACGCGGTGTCCGCGGCAGCACCCTCATCGCGGGACAGGTTAATGCCCAGCGAGGAGCCTGCATGATCGTCGTCATCGTCGCTGTCAAGATCCATTGGAGTGCCGTCCGTAGAAAGCACCTCAACGTTGAGACAGAGCGACTGGAGCTCCTTAAGCAAAACCTTGAAGGACTCTGGAATGCCTGGATCAGGGATGTTGTCACCCTTGACAATGGCTTCGTAGACCTTCACACGGCCGACAACGTCGTCCGACTTAATCGTGAGCAGCTCCTGGAGGGTGTAAGCAGCGCCATAAGCCTGCATTGCCCACACCTCCATTTCGCCGAAGCGCTGGCCACCGAACTGTGCCTTACCACCCAGTGGCTGCTGGGTAATCATGGAGTAAGGACCGGTAGAGCGAGCGTGGATCTTCTCATCAACCAAGTGGTGCAGCTTGAGCATGTACATGTAACCCACGGAGACTGGGTACTTGAACGGTTCGCCGGAGCGGCCGTCGAAGAGCATGGTCTTGCCGTTGCCGTCAACCATGACGTCACCGTCGCGGTTTGGCTTGGTGTTGGCGAGCAGACCAGCGATTTCCTCGTTGGTTGCACCGTCGAACACAGGGGTTGCAGTCAGGGAATCCGCTGGGACGTCGTAGAGCGCCTCAGGCAGGGTTTCCAGCAGCTCAGCGTTTGCAGGATCATCAGGATCAACGGTCCAGCCAGCCTTAGCCAACCAGCCGAGGTGCACCTCGAGGACCTGACCAATGTTCATACGACGAGGAACACCGTGGGTGTTTAGCAGGATGTCCACTGGGGTGCCATCAGCCATGAACGGCATGTCTTCCTGCGGCAGGATCTTGCCAACAACACCCTTGTTGCCGTGGCGTCCAGCCATCTTGTCGCCGTCCTGGATCTTACGCTTCTGAGCAACGTAGACGCGGATCTTCTCGTTGACGCCTGGGCTTAGATCGTCGTCGTCCTCGCGGGAGAAGTGACGCACAGCGATGACCTTGCCGGTCTCACCGTGAGGCACCTTCAGAGAGGTGTCGCGGACTTCGCGGGCCTTCTCGCCGAAGATGGCGCGCAGAAGGCGCTCTTCAGGAGTCAGCTCGGTCTCGCCCTTCGGGGTGACTTTACCAACGAGGATGTCGCCATCGCGCACGTCAGCACCGATACGGATAATGCCGCGCTCGTCGAGGTCCTTGAGCACGTCCTCGGACACGTTCGGGATCTCGCGGGTAATTTCCTCAGCACCGAGCTTGGTGTCGCGGGCATCGATCTCGTGCTCTTCAATGTGCACGGAGGTCAGGATGTCTTCTTCGACAACGCGCTGGTTCAGGATGATTGCATCCTCGTAGTTGTGGCCTTCCCATGGCATGAATGCCACGAGCAGGTTACGTCCGAGGGACATTTCACCGTTCTTGGTACCTGGACCGTCCGCGATGACCTGGCCAGCTTCAACGCGCTCGCCGATGTTGACCAGCGGGGTCTGGTTGTAGCTGGTGCCCTGGTTGGTGCGCTCGTAGGTGCGCAGCAGGTAGCTGTCGCGCTGACCTTCGTCGTCCATGATGGTGATCAAATCGCCGGAGACGTTCTCAACCACACCGGCCTTCGGGGTAATGACCATGTCGCCGGCATCGTATGCAGCACGCTGCTCCATGCCGGTAGCCACGAAAGGAGCCTCTGGGCGCAGAAGTGGCACAGCCTGCTTCTGCATGTTGGCGCCCATCAAGGCACGGTTAGCATCGTCGTGCTCCAAGAATGGAATCATTGCGGTTGCAACGGAGACCATCTGACGTGGGGAAATATCCAGGTAATCAACGCCCTGTGCATCAGTAACAGCGATGTCGCCGTCCTTGATACGGACCTCGATACGCTCGTCGATGATGTTGCCTTCGTCATCCATCTTCGTGGAAGCCTGAGCAATCGCGTAACGATCTTCCTCATCTGCGGTCAGGTACTGAATCTCACCGGTGAGCTTGCCATCGACGACCTTCTGGTACGGGGTCTCGATGAAGCCGAAAGCGTTCACGCGAGCATAAGAGGCCAGCGCACCGATCAGGCCAATGTTCGGGCCTTCCGGAGTCTCAATCGGGCACATACGGCCGTAGTGAGATGGGTGAACGTCTCGCACCTCAATGCCGGCGCGCTCACGGGACAGACCACCTGGACCAAGAGCCGAGAGACGACGCTTGTGGGTCAGACCCGACAGGGAGTTGTTCTGGTCCATGAACTGCGAGAGCTGAGAGGTTCCGAAGAACTCGCGGATCGCAGCCGAAACTGGACGAACGTTGATCAGGGAGGTAGGCGTGATGGATTCCGCGTCCTGGGTGGTCATGCGCTCGCGCACAACACGCTCCATACGAGAAAGGCCAACACGAACCTGGTTCTGAATCAGTTCGCCGACAGTACGCAGACGACGGTTACCGAAGTGGTCAATGTCGTCAGTGTTGATTGGAATGATCTCACCGGTAGGCGAGGTCATTTCCTTTTCACCGTTGTGCAGACGCACCAGGTACTCGAGGGAGGTAGCAATGTCCTCCTCGGTCAGGGTGAGCAGACCATCGTGATCGCCGCCGAGGCCCAGCTTGCGGTTGACCTTGTAGCGGCCAACCTTTGCCAGGTCATAGCGCTTTGCACGGAAGAAAGAGTTCTCCAGCAAAGACTGAGCAAGATCACGCGTTGGCTGCTCGCCTGGGCGCTGCTTGCGGTAGATCTCCAGGAGTGCCTCGTCGGTGTTTGCAACACCGTCGGACTCGAGGGTGGACATCATGATCTCGGAGAAGCCGAAGCGCTCGCGGATCTGAGCGTCGGTCCAGCCAAGTGCCTTCAACAGCACAGTGACAGGCTGACGACGCTTACGGTCGATGCGCACGCCGACGGTATCGCGCTTGTCCACGTCGAACTCCAACCAAGCACCACGGGAAGGAATGACCTTCACTGCGTGCAGGGGACGCTCGGTGGACTTGTCGATGGTCTCGTCGAAGTACACACCTGGGGAACGCACCAGCTGGGAGACAACGACACGCTCGGTGCCGTTCACGATGAAAGTACCCTTGTCGGTCATCTGCGGGAAGTCGCCGATGAACACCGTCTGGGACTTGATCTCCTGGGTGTCGTTGTTGATGAACTCTGCAGTTACATACAGAGGAGCCGTGTAGTCAATGTCTTTGTCTTTACACTCATCGATGGTGTATTTTTGCGGCTCAAAATATGGCTCGGACAAAGAGAGCGACATGTTGCCCGAGTAATCCTGAATCGGTGAAAGCTCTTCGAGGATATCCTCGAGGCCACTCGTGATGCGGGCATCAGGTCCACGCAATTCTTGTTGGCGTGCGCGCCATTCAGGCTTACCAACAAGCCACGAAAAGGATTCGGACTGTACGTCAAGGAGTCCAGGTACGGCTACAGGCTCGCTGATCTTCGCGAACGAGTACCGAGTCGGAGCTCCGGGGATTTCGGCCACTGACTTGGTCTGGCGGGAGACTGCCAAGATGGGTCCTTCCAGCACCTCACGCGGGTCCTAAAAAATTGTTCTGGCTTTACAATTTTCAGGAATTCCGCTGGATAAATTAGCATTCGGTCTGCTGTGGAAGTACCGTCCCCAGATAGCACAAAATCACCTTGTCAAGTCGACTTTTCCAAATCAAAGTGAGCAAGGTTTGCACATCACTGGAGACGGCTTCCAGCGCAACGACTTATCCTAAAACATTTTTCTGGTTTTGTAAAGACCAATTTGCAAATCCAGGTGCGGACCCGTATCGAGGCTTCCCGTTCGAACACGTTGGAAGGGACTCTAGCACCAAATCCTAAGAAAACTGCAACAACATTGCCAACTTTATGAGAATTCCCAGGGCAAAAACCTGCATTCCAAGCAGAAATTATACGCTGACACCAGCAGTTTCTACTAACCGGCTAAAGTTGCGCAGCTTTAATTCTTGGAGCGGCGTGACTCTGGACGCAGAGCGCCGATCAGCCCGATGATGGCAATGACCGCGCCAATAGTAATGATGATCGCTGTGATCGTCCACGAGGTGGATTGGGAGACGAGTTTGCGGAGCTGGCCCAACTTATCTTCGTTGTCTTGGGTAGCAGCGTTGTAGGACACGAACTCCTCTACCCGCTCACCGGTGGCGTTGGCGTAGAACATGTCTACGTTCTCGTCAATACCGATAACGATTCCGCTGACGTGATCAATCTGAAGGGTGCGCTGGACTTCATAGGTCAAGTACCCAGTAAAAGCGTTGCCCCCTTCGTCTTGGAAGGTCTTGGTGTTATTCATTCCCGCATATTCGCGAGCCAGGTTAGTCGCTGGAATATTCTGAGTGTAGTTATCCACCCGGCGCCCGCTGATTTTCTCGTTGCTCACGCGCTCGGCAGGTGCGGTCCCACGCAGAACTGGATCAAAGAGATCAATGGTGTCGGCTTCGGAGTTCACCGGGATCTTCAGCCACGGGCCTCCCATGTCCACTTCCTCCGCCGGCATAACCATCACGGAAGAGACAGTGGCTGGGGTGAGTGGATCGCCGGATTTCCGGTCCACCTGCCAAGACCAGGTTTGAGCCGTGATTAGATCCTCGAGCTTATCTCCCTCAGAGCCGCGAAAGAGGGTCTCACCCACGCGCAGCGAGGCCATGTCCTCGTCTGAAGGGTTTTGGATCTCCATATGCAGCTGACGAGTAACAGGCTGTGCTTGACCTTCCACGGTGCCGTTCTCGTCGTGAAGCGTATATGTTGTGTTCTCTAGGTTGAGCGGCAACCTACCATCACCCAACAAGAACTTAGGTGCGGCGAATCCGGCAACCATGAGCGCGACGCCAAGGCCGACGAGGAAGGCTGACAGGATTCGGGACTTAGGAAGCATAGGGTGCAGTCTACAAGACAGCCGGGTGAGACCAAGTTTCCGGCTCGGCGGCGACCCTAACTTTCCAGCAACTTTTATGCGGGCATGAGTAAACCCCCACACCGTGCAACGTTGAAAACAACGTGCAGGTCGTGGGGGTTTAAATGAAGTATGTGAAGACTTCAGGTGTTACTCAAGCATTACGCAAGAAGTGAAATTACTTCAGGGTAACGGTTGCGCCAGCCTCTTCGAGCTTAGCCTTAGCTGCCTCAGCGTCATCCTTGGATGCGCCCTCGAGGATAGCCTTAGGTGCGGACTCAACCATTTCCTTTGCGTCCTTCAGGCCCAGGCCGGAAACAACTTCGCGGACAGCCTTGATGACGCCGATCTTCTTGTCGCCAGCGGACTCGAGAACAACGTCGAACTCGGTCTGCTCTTCAGCAGCAGCAGCCTCGCCAGCTGGTGCGCCTGCAGCAGCAACTGCAACTGGAGCAGCAGCGGTTACGTCGAAGACCTCTTCGAATTCCTTCAGGAACTCAGAGAGCTCGATGAGGGTCATTTCCTTGAACTGCTCAATGAGCTCGTCCTTGGTGAGCTTAGCCATGATGGCTTCCTTTCTGTATCAGGCCGCTATTTCTGTTCGGCCTGAAATAAGTATGTGGTGTTGATTTAAAACTTGTTTTAAGCAGCTTCTTGCTTGTCCTGCAGGGCAGCAACAAGACGTGCGGTCTTGGATGCTGGAGCCTGGAACAGGCCGGCTGCCTTGGCCAAGGAGCCCTGGAATGCGCCAGCGAGCTTGGCAAGAGTGGTCTCGCGGTTGTCCATCTCTGCGATAGCGTTGACATCGTCAGCGCTCAGAGCGTTACCGTCCATGTAGCCGCCCTTGAGAACGAATGCATCGTTATCCTTGGCGAACTTCTTCATGGTCTTTGCAGCGTCAACTGCCTCGCCCTTAATAAAGGCAACAGCGGTTGGGCCGACCAGAAGATCATCGAGACCCTCGATGCCCTGCTCGTTAGCAGCGATCTTCACGAGGGTGTTCTTGGCGACGTGGAGTTCGACATCAAAGCCAAGCTGGCCACGCAGCTCCTGGAGCTGAGCAACGGTCAGTCCGCGGTACTCGGTGAGTACAACGGAGCTAGCGCCCTCAAACTTCTCCTTCAGTGCTGCAAGCTCTGCTGTATTCTTTGGGTTTGCCATCTTCACACGCCTCCTTCCAAATGCTTCATTGGTTTGATCCGCCGGAGCACATCGGTTGTTTCCAACAAAAAATGCCCCGTGCAGAAGCACGAGGCACACATATCAAGTGTTTGCCGCGTTTCTCCTGCGTAGGCCGCTTCCATTTAAGGAAGTCCTTCGATCTCCTCTAAGGGAGATAACCGACGGTCTTCGGTGAAACTTGAGCACAGCATTTTCATGCCGTTCAACTTTCAGGAGTGACAATAGCAAGAGCTCATGCTAAGAACCAAATCGTCGCTTTACGACGATCGCTCCCGCGCCAAATTCATAGTCCTCTATGGCTATCCTCTAGGGCATTCCGCGCCGCCCACATTCCGGGCATCCCGTGCACGCCCGCCCCGGGTGGGCTTGAGCTGCTGGCCAAGTACAACCCTGGTTTTATCCGGTGAGGTGTGAGCGCAATCCCGGGCCGCATGAGCACCTGTGTGCCCGCCATGGCACCACCCGCAATATCGCCTCCGACAAAGTTGGGATTCCATGCCTCTAGCTGGGCGGGAGACATTTCATGGGTGGCTTTAATAACGTCGCGAAACCCTGGGGCAAAGCGCTCAATTTGTTTGGTAATCGCTTCTTTTACTTGTCCTCGGTATGCCTCGATGAAGCCGTGCGGAACGTGTGCATAGGTCCACAGCGTGAGTCCGCGGGAGGGGTCCGCCACGTACTGCTGACACACCATCACGAAGGGTTTTTCGGGCATCCGGCCTGCCTTCGCTTCGTCCTCGGCATGCGCGATCTCTGCAACACTGCCACCGAGGTGCACCGTGCCCGCTTGGCCCACTTGGGGATCTTTCCACGGCACCGGTTCCTTAAGCAGGAAGTCCACCTTGTACGTCGCGGTTCCGTATTTCCACTTTCGCAATTGTTGCTGTTTGCCCCTGGGCAACTCCACCCCCTCAAGCCTGAGGATCTGGCGTGGAGTGAGATTGAGAATCGTGGCGTCTGCCTGCGGAAGCTCATGCAGATTCTGTATCTCGATGCCGGTGTGAATTCTCACGCCGTTTTCATCAAGAACGCGCACCAAAGCATCCACGATGGCCTGCGTTCCTCCCTTGGCCACTGGCCAGCCACGCGTCATGCCCAGTCCTCCAAAGAGCAGGCCGAAAGCACCCGTCAGAGGCCTCGCCGGTGAGGTAACGGCGTGGGTTGCACTGCCCGCCAGCAGCGCGCGGGCCTGCTCGGATGCAAAGATTCGGCCTAGAGATTGAGCACTTGCAAGACCCGGGATGCCAAACTGTGCCATTCGCACCGGGTGTTTCGGCCAGCGCAGGATGGGGCCGAGGAAGTTGTCCAGGTGCTCGTCGATACGCTCCACGATCGGCCGATGCAGGGCCGTCCACCGCCGCGCATCCCTGCCCAACTGCTCGGCTGTGCGCTCAAGGTCGCGTGTCAGCACTGCTGTGCCCGACTCGAGCGGGTGTGCCATCTCGATCGGCGCGTGCAGCCACTCCAGCCCGTATCCTTCGAGGCCCAGCTCGCGGAATGCCGGGCTGGTGATGCCGAAGGGGTGCCCGGCGGCTCCAAGATCAACGATGGTGCCGGGGCCGAAGATCTTGCTCGACGAGGTCGCCGCTCCCCCAACGCGATCTGCCTGCTCAAACACCTCGACGTCCCAGCCAGCGCGGGCAAGAAAAGCTGCGGCGGTAAGCCCGTTGACTCCCCCGCCGACGACGATGGCGCGTGGACTAGACATGTCTACCTGTTTACACCTTTTCGATATCGAAGTCCTCCGGGAATTCGCCCCAAAATCGCCCTTTATGCATTCCATGCCGCACATAATTTTCAGGACTTCGATATCGAATAGTTGAGCGCAGCAGAAAGCCCGCACTGCCTAAAGCAGTACGGGCTAACTGTGACGCGTTAAGACTTAAGCAGTCTTGTCTGCGTAGTTCTTCTGAACGGAGGTGTCCACTGGGACGCCTGGGCCGCTGGTGGAAGATACGGTGATCTTCTTCAGGTAGATGCCCTTTGCAGAAGATGGCTTCAGACGCAGAACTTCGTCGAGAAGAGCGCCGTAGTTCTGTGCAAGCTGCTCAGCGGTGAAGGAAGACTTACCGATCATTGCGTGCAGGTTGGAAGCCTTGTCAACGCGGAAGGAAATCTTGCCGCCCTTAACCTCTTCGATAGCCTTTGCAACGTCTGGGGTGACGGTGCCGGTCTTAGGGTTAGGCATCAGACCACGAGGGCCCAGGACACGAGCCACACGGCCGACCTTTGCCATCTGATCAGGGGTAGCAATAGCAACATCGAACTCGATGGTGCCAGCGTTGATCTGCTCGATCAGGGTGTCGGTGCCGACGATGTCAGCGCCTGCAGCCTCAGCAGCGGTAGCCTTCTCGCCCTCAGCGAAAACTGCAACGCGGACGGTCTTGCCGGTGCCGTTTGGCAGGGAGACGGTGCCGCGAACCAGCTGATCAGCCTTACGTGGGTCGACGGAGAGACGCATTGCAACGTCAACAGATGCGTCGTAGTTCTTGGAAGAGGTTTCCTTCACAAGCTCAAGAGCATCTACTGGGTGGTAGTGCTTCTCGTTATCAATCTTGGCAGCCGCTTCGCGGAATGCCTTGGACTTCTTCTTTGCCATGTTGGGTTCCTTTAAGTCAGTGGAATTGTGGTGTGCGGGCCAGGCCTGGCCCTACCACGGTGATGAATTTACTTTTCGACGACGATGCCCATGGAACGAGCGGTACCAGCGATGATCGCTGCGCCAGCCTCGATGTCACGAGCGTTGAGGTCGTTCTTCTTGGTCTCTGCGATTTCCTTGCACTGATCCCAGGTCACGGTGCCGACCTTGTTGGTGTGAGGAACGCCGGAGCCCTTCTTCAGGCCAGCAGCCTTCAGCAGAAGCTTTGCAGCTGGTGGGGACTTCAGGATGAAGTCGAAGGAGCGGTCTTCGTAGACGGTGATCTCAACTGGGACCACGTTGCCACGCATAGACTCGGTCGCTGCGTTGTAAGCCTTGGTGAACTCCATGATGTTGACGCCGTGTGCACCAAGTGCTGGGCCAACTGGAGGTGCTGGGTTTGCCTGGCCTGCTTCGATCTGAAGCTTGATCAGACCGGTTACCTTCTTCTTTGCCATCGGATTACCTCAATTCCTTGATATGAGCCAACGCCACGATGAATAACGTTGCCTACCGGATGCCAGCCAATTACTTGCCAGCCACCGGGGAGTTAAACGGGGTTAAAAACGAATCCGCGTGTGATGAACACACGCGGACGTTGATTTTACGCGGTAGCAGGAAATAAACCAAAACGCTACCCGGGTGAGGACTAGCTGATGCGCTCGACCTGATCAGCCGTGAGCTCGACTGGGGTCTCGCGACCGAAGATGGACACCAGGGCCTGGATCTTTCCGGTCTCAGGATCAATAGAGCTGATCGTTGCGGAAACGGAAGCCAGTGCGCCAGAAAGGATGGTCACTGCCTCGCCGACCTGGAAGTCATGGGTTGCCTTTGGCTTCGACTCGTCTTCAGGGCGAGCGATGACAGTCTGGCCTTCGGAATCAGCCGCAGACTTCTCTGCAGACTCGCCCTCGACTGGGGTGTCCTTTGGAAGGAGGAACTTAGCCACGTCGCGGTGCTTAACTGGAGTTGCGTTGCCTTCGTTGCCCACGAAGGAGGTCACGCCTGGGGTCTCACGAACTACGGACCATGCTGCGTCGTTCATTTCCATGCGCACGAGAACGTAGCCTGGCAGCAGCTTGCGCTTAACGGTCTTGCGCTTGCCGTCCTTGAGCTCGATGACCTGCTCGATAGGCACAACAACATCGAAGATGGAATCTTCCACTTCGAGGGTGACAATACGCATGTCCAGGTTGGTCTTGACCTTATTCTCATATCCAGCGTAGGTCTGGATGATGTACCACTGGCCAGGCTGCTTCTTCAGCTCGCGGGTGAACTCACGCAGACGACGACGGTACTCTGCGTCCTCGTCGGAAGCGTCGGTATCGCCGAGTGCTGCGGCAGCGTCCTCGGGGTCGAGCTCGACGACCTCTTCTTCAGCCGGAGCCTCTTCTTCAGCGACTTCGTCAGAAGCCTCGGTCTCTGCAGCCGCTGTCTCTGCAGCCTCTGCGAACTCCTCAGGGTCGGTTGCCTCGGTGACAGCGCCACCTTCTTCAATCATGTCGGTCTCGGCTTCGATGTCTGACTCGAAGATGTCTGCCTCGAAGCTTACGTTCTCATCGCTCACGGAAGATTCCCTACTTTTCTTGGTTGCCCTACGAATTATCCCGCCTACCCAAGGTGCTGGGAGACGGGATGATTATTATGTGAGCCAGTATAGCGAAGGAGAAATACTCCGTGCAATTCCGACTTTTAGTTGGAGATTAACCGAGAACTGCCTCGACGCCGCGCGTTGCAAGAGCATCTACGCCCCACACAATCGCAGTCATGATGATCAGGAAGCCGAACACGATCAAGGTGTAATTGACCATTTCCTTACCGGTTGGCCACACAACCTTGCGGAGCTCCGCAACAACTTCACCAGGGAAAGCTAGAAAGCCACCGCCCAGCTTCTCGTTGGAGTCTTGCTCGTTGCGGGAAACCTTCTTCGACTCATAGGTCGAAGCGGAGGTTGTGTTGGTACCACTCAGCTGACGCTTGCCCACTGGCTGGGCAGGACCTTGGCCCTTTGGATCGTCTTCGCTCACGGGACTCCTCTGGATAAAACTTCTGGCAGGGGCGACAGGACTCGAACCTGCAACCTACGGTTTTGGAGACCGTTGCTCTACCAATTGAACTACGCCCCTTGGTGTACTGCACTTAAGGAACAGTACGCACCACCCTACCATGAATGGAAGACCATTCGCTTTGGGCAGTTGTAGCGGTGGAGAGACTTGAACTCTCGACCTCGCGATTATGAGTCGCGCGCTCTCACCAGCTGAGCTACACCGCCATGATGTCCGCCTGAAAAGTACCAGACAAACAGCAGAGCCCCCTAGCAGAATCGAACTGCTGACCTTTTCCTTACCATGGAAACGCTCTACCGACTGAGCTAAGGGGGCACAGCCTCTGGTTTAGGACTTTGTTTGTCCCGCTCCGTTGAAGCCTTAGAAAGATTAACCCGCAACGCGTATAGAACACAAATCGTCTGGTCAGTACGGGTTTTCAGCACGTTTAAGCAACGCATATTCATCGCTTTGCGCAAAGCAGCTTTACGACGATTTCCTGCTCCACCCACAGCCACCGCACAACCCTGCAGACAACAAAAAAGATCCACTGCTTTCGCAGTGGATCTTAGGTGGTGCCAGGTAGAAGATTCGAACTTCTGAAGGCATACGCCGGCGGATTTACAATCCGCTTCCTTTGGCCACTCGGACAACCTGGCAATGCATTTTTAAGTGCGAGGACTACCTTACAACAGCCTCCCTAGTGATGTGCAAATCGGCTGCTCAGAGGCTATATTTTCTAACTCCTACCCCACCCTATCGATGGTGTAGCGAGCAAGCATTCGCAGCGCGTCGGTGGCAGGGATCTGTGGCAGGCGGGCAATTTCGTCGTCGACAATGCTGAGGTAGTGGCGGACCACTTCCAGCGAGCGTGCCTTGCCGTCTGTCTGTGCCAAAAGCGTCAGGGCGCGTTCGACGTCGGCGTCGTCGTGAAGCGGGCCTGTAAGCATCCCCCGAAGCTCTTCCCCGGCCTCTGAGTCGTCCTCGAGTGCATAGAGCACTGGGAGGGTGAATACGCCCTCGCGGAGGTCTGTGCCGGGTGTCTTGCCGGAGTCTTTGGTGTCGGAATAGATATCAATCACATCGTCGATGATCTGGAAGATCATGCCGATGGCGCCGCCGATGTTGTACAGGGCGTCCACGTACTCGTCGGGCGCGCCCGAATGCTTCGAACCCAGATAGCCCGCGGAGGCGATCAGGACGCCCGTTTTCTCCTCGATCACCTTCATGTAGTGCTCGACGGGGTCGGAGCCCTCGGGGCCGATAGTTTCGCGCATCTGGCCTGTAACAAGCTTGCCGAAGGTCTCGGAGAAGTGGCGCACGGTATCTGTGTCCAGCTGACTCATCAACCGCGAGGTGTGAGAGAGCAAGATGTCACCGGCCAGTATGGCCACCGAGTTGCCCCACCTAGAATTCGCCGATTCCACTCCTCGGCGCATATCGGCCTCGTCCATCACATCGTCGTGATATAGGGTGGCCAGATGCACCATCTCGACGACTGTTGCCGCCTTAATCACGTTCTCTGAGCCAGGGTTCGGGCCGAACTCGCTGGCCAGCAAAGTCATCATCGGACGGAAGCGCTTGCCACCAGCCTTGGCTAGGTGCAAGACCTTTTCCGTAACAAATTCAGAGCCCACAGAGAGCTCCTCCACCAGCAGATTTTCTACTTTCTGCATACCTTCATTGATGCGCGCTGTGAGGTCTGCGTCGCCGAGATCCACGCTCGACACATTGCGAGGAGAGGGGGTAGTGCCGAAAGTCATCAATACGGTCCTTGTGCTTTGGTGCTTTTATACGTGCTGAAGATACCTGAGTAGTTTAGGCAATTATTGCACTCCACCGTAGTCCAGAGAACTCACACCTCACACTCAAGGGTGTTATTTTAAACCCTCTGGCACAATAGACCGAGTGAGCGAAATACGAGAATTGGTTGTTGTTGGTGCCGGACCTTCGGGAGCGGCAGCCGCTTTAGCCGCCGCACGAGCTGGCATTGACACCCTTCTCTTGGACGCAGCGACCTTCCCCCGCGATAAAACTTGCGGCGATGGCCTCACTCCCCGCGCAGTCCACTCTTTAAAGGAATTGGGCGTTGACCACGTCCTTCCCGAGTACCGCAGCAACGGATTGAAGCTCCACGGATACGGCGGATCCGTCACCGCCCCGTGGCCAGATGGCCATTTCGGCACCGAGGGTAGCGCAAGCCCTCGCATGGTTTTCGACGCAGCACTCGTCGATGCCGCGCGCGACGCCGGCGCCGAGGTCTGGCAAGGGTGTGCCGCCGAGGACGTCGAGTTCGACGGCGGAAAAATCTCCGCGATTATCACCCCGAAGGGCACCGTGCGCCCGAAATGGGTCATCGTCGCCGACGGCGTGCGCTCGCCTTTCGGCAAGCTTTTGGGCAGGCAGTGGCATCGCGACGAGGTGTACGGCATCGCCGCACGCTCGTATTGCACCTCGCCTCTTGATCAGGAGCCATGGATGCATTCGCACGTAGAGCTTCGCGACGACAGCGGGGAAATTCAGCCAGGCTACGGCTGGATCTTCCCGCTCGGCGATGGCCACGTCAATCTCGGCTGCGGCGCACTTTCTACAGCGGAGCGACCAGCCAAGATCAACACCAAAAAGTTGCTTTCCGCCTATGCCGACTACGTGCGCAATGAATGGCAGCTCGGCCCAGAACAGCACGTCACCTCGGCAATGTTGCCCATGGGTGGTGCCGTGTCCAACGTGGCTGGCGGCAACTGGATGCTCATCGGCGACGCGGCTGCCTGCGTCAACCCGCTCAACGGCGAGGGCATTGATTACGGCCTAGAAACCGCCATCATGGCTGTGGACATGCTGAAACAAGTGACCGATTTCACACTGACGTGGCCTCTTGCACTCCGCGGCACCTACGGGGAAGCCTTTGTGCTCGCGCGTACGGCAGCTCGCTTATTGACGTACCCACAGTTCCTGCCATTCGCAGGACCAATCGCCCTGCGCGGGCCCGTGGGCGCGGTACTCATGCCCGCAGCTGCCCGGTTGATGGGCAACTTAATTACCGACGAGGACCGCGATCTCATCGCTCGTGCGTGGCGTGGCGCGGGATCTGTCATTAGCAAGATCCGCCGCGATACCCCCCTGTGGTCTGTGCAGTAATTGATTAACCATTAATTAACGAGGCTTCGTAGCCGCGTGGTTTGCCACAATACCCAGCGTGAGGTTTTGCCAGCCGCAGTCTTCCCAGCCGTTGGCATTGATCTCAGCGGCTAGTTCTTCCTGGTCTGGCCAGGCACGGATGGATTCTGCCAGGTACTCGTAGGCCTCACCGTTGGAGGAGACCAATTTGGCAATCGCCGGCAGCGCGCGCATCAGGTATTCCTTGTACACCGTGGAAAAGATTGGCACGATGGGCGTGGAGAATTCGCTGACCACCAAGGTGCCGCCTGGCTTGGTCACTCGCGCCATTTCGCGCAGGCCTTGGCGGTAATCGTGGATGTTGCGCAGACCATAAGAAATGGTCACGGCGTCGAAGGTGTTGTCGGCGAAAGGCAGCTGCATCGCATCGCCCACGACCTTCGGTACGTCGCGCTCCTTGCCGGCCTGCAGCATGCCCTGTGAGAAATCACAGGCTACGCACCATGCACCGGACTTCGCCAGCTCTTCGGTGGACACGGCGGTACCGGCAGCCAGGTCGAGGACTTTCTGGCCTGGCTTCAAGTTGAGGCGCTCGCGGGTGCGTTTGCGCCAGACTCGGTCCTGGCCAAAGGACAGAATCGTGTTCGTGATGTCGTAGTTTTTGCCCACATCGTCGAACATTCCTGCAACGTCGAAGGGTTTCTTGTCTAAATCTGCCTTGGCCATAGAAACCGAGTCTAACGGATACCCAAACTAGCTACCTAGCTATGCAGCCTGTCGTGCGCCGAGTGCGCGGGCCGCCCAATTGGGCAACTCTGGGATCTGACCAAAGTAAGTCAAAGGTACTCGGCTTGCGCCCTCGAGCACTTCGTCGTAATAGCCCAGAAGCTGATCTCCCAGGGCCTCCCAGGTCTTGTTCTCTACCGATGCGCGGGCATTAAGGCAAAGCTCACGGTGGCGCGAATCATCCAAAAGCCACTCCGCCGCGGCTGGGAGGTCCTGCTCGAAGGTGTCCACATCCAACAAGTAGCCGTTATAGCCGTCTTGGATCAGATCCACCGGACCGCCGGCACGAGGGCCGATAGTAGGAACACCAGAGGCCTGGGCTTCCTGAATTGCTTGGCAGAAAGTTTCAAACTCGCCGGTGTGCACGAACAGATCCAGGCTGGCGTAGGCGCGTGCCAGTTCCTCGCCCTTGAGACCGCCAGTAAAGATTGCCCCGGGCAGAGCGGTCTGCAGCGCTTGACTTTCAGGCCCGGCACCCACGATCACCAGCTGAATGTCACTGCGGTTATCCAGTGGCTTCAGGCGCGCCACACCCTTTTCCGCGGCGAGGCGCCCCACAAAGCCAACAATCTTCTTTCGCCCTGTGGGATCCCACTGACGCCTCAGTTCCTGCGAGCGCTTTTCTGGGTGGAAGAGCTTGGCATCGACTCCCCTGCCCCAGTGACGCACATTCTTAATCCCGTGCTTTTCCAGCTCCGCAATAGCTAACGACGAAGGCGCGAGCGTCATTTGCGTCATGTTGTGGAGCGTGCGGGTCCAATCCCAAATCACGGTGCCCAATCCCGGTGCGTTGTACTTGGTGGCAAACCCAGCAACGTCTGTTTGGTACAGCGCAACCGCCGGAAGCCGCAGCTGGCGGGCTGCCACTGCGCCTGCCCCACCGAGGACAAATGGGCTGGCAAGGTGAACGATATCCGGTTTAAACTCTGCGAGTGCTTCGCGCACGGCCAGGGTAGGAACACCAATTGGCAGCGAATCAACCATAGGGATTTTTACCGTAGGAACTCGAACGATGGGGAAACCAAGATAGTCTGGGACTTCTTCTTTGTGGTCCCGCGCCCCTGGAGCTACAACTATTGCCTCGTGCCCGTGTGCTTTGAGGTGTTCGAGCACACGCAACACCGAGTTAGTTACCCCGTTAATGCTGGGGAGAAAAGATTCAGCAACGATACCGACACGCATAGGCGCCATCATCTCCTATGAAGTTCAACGAGCACTATACCTTGAGGAAACGTTAGATGAACATTATATTTCGTGTTCACCATGTTTCTTAGGGTGTTCCTCATGCTTTGCTCGATGTTTCCGCTGGGACGATTCCACGCCCCACCACGCAAGCACCGCCAACAGCGTTGATACAACGGCGACCGACAAAGCCGGGATGATGGAAAGCGTCCACTTTCGCCCTTCTACTTTAACCAATTCTGGATTGGATTTGGCATAGGTGACCCAGACTTGTTGACCTTGTCCTAGTCCTGTGGGATAGAGCAAGCCCGTGGGTGGCGAATGATAGCGGCCTTCTTCGTCCTGATAATCCACCGCAGTGCGGATTGGGGTCACGCCAGTCACGGTAGCCATGCCTCGACCGGGGTCGCTCATGATCGTGGCGTCGTTTAAAGCCGGCCCCACAACCATGCCCACGGCACCGATCATGGCTGCTGCGTAGAGCACCAATATCAGCTGCCGAAGCCTGCGGCGCACCACTACTTTTTCAAGCTTTCTGCCAGCGCGCGACGGGTCTCTCGGGTAGTCACGGCCTCGATGATGGTGATAGGTTCGGGTGCTTCAACGTCGTCCATCAGGTGCTCCAAAAGCTCCTGCAGCGAGGTCGCCTTTTCATACGCCACGCCATAGGCTTCGGCCAGGGCTTCCAGGTCGACCTCGTGGGAGGTTCCAAAGCCACGCTCAAAAGAGCCACGCAGCTCGGGCGCTCCGACCTCAAGGGTTTCGAAAATGCCACCACCGTTGTCGTTGGCCACCACGATGGTCAGATTGCCCGGGCGCGGTTCGTCAGGCCCAATCAGTAGACCATTCACGTCGTGCAAGAAAGTAAGATCTCCCAACAGTGCGATGGTGCGTGGTGCCCGGATTTCGTCGGGCTGTAGCTCTTGCGTTGCCAGCGCGATGCCGACGGCTTGGGAGACTGTGCCATCGATGCCTGCGGCTCCGCGGGCAGAATAGGTAGACACGCCGTCGAAAGGTAGGCCGACCAGGCTGGCATCACGCACGGGATTCGACGAGCCGACGACGAAGGTATCGCCCACCGCCAAGGTATCGGCCACAGCTGCTGCAACGTGGAGCCCGGTGAAACCGAATTCCTTGTTCTCTAGTACGTCGCGAACAGTGTTTGCTCCGACCTCGCCGGCCGCCTCGCACACCTTGATCCAGTGATCGGAGGATTGGCCCGTGACTTTCACGCGGGAGCCGCGGATATCAGGCTGCCCGGTGAAGGTATCGGTGCGCGAGAGCCCGATGACGGTGATTTCGGGGTCGGCCAACAAGGCCATCACATCGCGGTGCAACGTGGGATGTCCAACGACGATGACCTGGTCCGGCTTCGTGGACGCAGAGAAATCCCCACCATCGTGGCTAACAGCAACCTCAGGCTGGGCGAAGAACTGCGCAGCCAAAGGATGCACCTGGTGATAAGGGGTATACGCGGTGGGCTCGGCAATGGTAGGAACGTACTCGAGGCCGGGAACTTCCCAGGCTTCGTCACCTGCGATAACCAGGGTGTCCTTGTTCAGGTCCACCTCTACTTCACCGTGATCGATGAAGCTCACTTGTGAATCCAGGCGACCGGGTCCAACCCGGCGCGGCTCGCCAACTGGTGCCGGAAGTTCCGCAGGAGTCAGCGGAGTATCAAGGGCGACGTTGAGGTGCACCTGATCTGCGTCAAAGCTGATGGAATCATCTACTGAGGTAATCTGCTGCGTCTGTGCGTAGCGGCCGAAGATGCCTTCTTGCCAGATGGTTTGGGAGGCACCGGTGCCCAGCAGGCGCTCCGGCCGGTCCGCGCTGATGATGGCCAGCGGGGTATGCGACATGTGGGCCTCGACGACCGCGGGAAGCGTGTTCGCAACGGCGGTTCCCGAAGTCGTGACCACACCCACGTGACGACGCTGGACGCGCGCGATTCCGAGTGCGGTAAAGGCGGCGCTGCGTTCGTCGATACGCACATGTACTCGCAGATCCTTGCGTGCAAGCAGTGCCAAAGTAAGGGGCGAGTTCCGCGAACCTGGACTGATGACTACGTCGGTGAGGTTGCGGGCGAGGTGGCTGGCAACGTGCGTGGCAAGGTCCATGGAGTTGGGCTGCGAATCAGGCATGCGCACAAGCTTACTACTGTCCCTGAAGCTGCCCCTGGAGGTCGCCGATCAGACCATCGATCCAGTTTTGTGCCTCTTGCGCGCCGCTGGTGACGGCCGGCGGGATTTCGGTAGGAATCTCGGTGGGGATCTGGGTCGGGACCTGCGGATTGCCCTGGTCATCGCGCGGAATGATGCTCGTTGGGATGATCGGCGAGTTGCGGGTAGTGGTTTCCGTGGACGTCTGGGTCTGGGTCACGGTTACCGGCGCGGGAGGCGGCTGATTTGCCTTGTCGGCGGCACCTCGCCACATGAAGAACAGGACAATGCCTGCGAGAACGGCGAGGGCGAGAAGGATGCCAAGGATCATTGAGCCACGGCCGCCGGACTGTTTGGATTGGTCTTGGTAGTTGTAGTCGTCGTTGTAATTAGCGTTGTAATCTTCGGGGCGGTACGGCTCGTCATAAGGCTCGTAGCCCGCGTTGGACTGCTGCGAGCCATAGCGGGTTTCGTATTCCGGCTGGTAGGACGCCTGGTAGCGCGTCTCCGATTGAGACTGGTCGGGGAAGACCTGCCGCGGACGCTGCTGGCCCGCGTCACCGCGCTGGCCCTGGTCGCGGTCTGAGTCCCTGTTCGGGTCCCTGTCGGGCACACCAAATTGACGAGTCTGATCATTCATGGGTTGAACCTTACCCAGCGATCTCCGGCGAACCTGTACGCGCGCCAAAATCTAGCTGTGCATACGCGGACCTGTAGTAGCTGACCATTACACTTGCCACTGAGTGTGTTCCGGCTCACGGGTAAAGACAGTCGTACCGTCGTGGATGCTTACCAGGACGTCGGCTTGATACTGGATTGCCTCCTGATCCGAGGTGGCGTCAAGAACTATTAGGTTCGCTCGTGCGCCCTCGCGGACACCGTAATCGTCTTGGATACCCAGATTTCCAGCAGGGTTATACGTGATGTGGTCGAGGCTGTTGGCAAGGTGTTCCTTGTCCAGCATGTGCCCGACGTGGAGACCGGAGTCCAGGACTCGTAGGGGATCGCCACTGCCCATGGGGTACCACGGATCGGAGATGGAATCCTGGCAGAAACTAACGGGAATTTCCCAATCGGTGAGTGTTTTTACCGGGGCAACTCCGCGAGGGACAGGATTGTGGAAGCCACGGCCCTGGAGGTGCAGGTTTTCGTTGGGAGCGATAGCAAAGCTCAGGCCAGCATTTTTCAGCTTTGGCAAAAGTCGGCCGAGGTAGCCAGGTTCGTAGTACCCCATGGCCACGGCGTGGGAGACCACAGTTTCGGCGCCCATTGAGCGCTGAGTTGCCTCGGCCGCCATCACTTCGATGAAGCGCGACTGGGCATCGTCGATTTCGTCGCAGTGGATATCCACTGGCAATCCGTGTTTTTCGGCAAGCTCGAAGGAGAACTTCACCGATTCCACGCCCGCTTCCCGCGTCGGCTCGAGGTGCGGGATTCCGCCGATCACGTCAGCACCTTTGCTTACGGCGCGCTTCATCAGTTCGTCTCCACCCGGGTAGGCGTAGATACCGTTCTGCGGGAAGGCAACCAGCTGCAGCTCCATCCACGGGGCAATGTCTTCTTTCACCTCCAGCAGGGTGTCCAACGCAATTAATTCGGGATCAGTTACGTCGACGTGCGAGCGGATGAAGCCAACTCCATGAGATGCCGCCATCTTGGCTGCCTTCAAGGCGTTTTCTCGGATCGCTTCGGCATTGTGGAGACCGAGTTCCTTTCGCTCACGCCAAATTTCGATCGCCTCGAACAAGGTGCCCGATTCGTTGACCCGAGGTTGACCTGCAGTGAAGGCGTAGTCCAGGTGAATGTGCGCCTCGACGAATTGGCCGGTGACAAGTTTTCCTCCCGCGTCGATGTCCCCCTCACCGATTTCTGGCGAGACGTCTACCGATTGTGGGACAACCTTTTCAATCCGGGTTCCGTTGATGAAAATTTCGTAGAGCGCTTCCCCATGGTTGCCAGTTGCCTCTCGGTCACGCAGCCGAGCATTCACGATCTTCATATCTTGCACCTTCCTGCTAGAAACTATATTTCGATAGAAACTCTAACGGCAGGTGGCGTACCTGTCGACCGGTCCAATGGTGACATGAAACATATTTCTATCGGTTGACAGTTTAAAACTATTTAGGGATTGTTAAACCTACCTTTTCAATAGGTCAATAGAAAACACCTCTTGTGGTGTTCCACCGCTATCACGATGGGATTTATGATGAGTACAACTTTGAGACCCGAAGACACGGGTGCTGCTCCAGCAACTGCGGCCGACCCCACCGGCCACACCGCCTCCAGTGCCCCAGTAGATCCCGACTACCCCGTCACCCCTGTGCCCAAGCACGCCAGGAACTCGTTCATTTCGCTAGCCATGGTCCTGTTGGGATTCACGGTGTTTACCCCGACCATGCTCGCCGGAGCCGAAATCGGAACTTCCTTCAACTTCGCCACACTGCTCTTTGTAATCACCTGCGGTTCATTGATTCTGACCACCTACGTTTCCATCCTTGGCTGGATTGGCGCGCGAACAGGCTTAACCACAGTAGTAATGTCGCGCTACACGCTAGGAACAAAGGGCGCAAAACTTGCATCCATCCTGCTCGGTGGCACCCAAATCGGCTGGTACGGAGTAATCATCGGCACGATCGGCTCGCTGACCGCTGAGGCCTTCGGATGGGAATCGCGCGCGGCAGTCGTCGCTATCATGCTCGCCGCCAGCGCATTGATGTGCCTGACCGCGTGTTATGGATTCAAGGGAATGTATTGGGTATCGGTAACCACCACCCCACTCATGCTAGTCCTCGCGGTGTGGGTTGTGTACCTCTGCGTTCAAGAAGCAGGTGGCTGGGCAGGGTTGTTCGCCATCGAGCCAACCAATTCAATGCCGGCATCAGTAGCAATCACCACTGTTGTTGGTACGTTCGTGGCCGCCGGTACTCAGGTTCCCAACTGGACTCGCTTCGCCCGCAGCGGACGAGATGCAGTGTTCGCCTGCCTCATCGGATTCCTTGTGGGCAATGGTTTGATGATCTTCTTCGGCGCAATCGGTGCCATTACCTTCGGTGAAGGAGACTTCGTAGTCATCCTGTACCAGCTGGGATTGGTCGCCCTCGGACTCCTTCTGCTCTTCGGCAACTTGTGGAAGACTAACGCCGATACCGCCTACGCTTTCGGTGTTGCAGGTGCTGCGCTGTTCAATCACAAGTCCAAAACCCCATTCATCATCGGTGGCTCCATCATCGGTACCGCCCTAGCCGTCGCCGGAGTACAAGACCACTTGGTGGGATTCCTCGGATTGCTCGGCGTGTTTGTGCCACCGCTCGGCGGCGTGATCATCGGCGATTACCTGGCCAAATGGTCAAAAACCCAAATGCCCGAAGGAGCAGTCCTGCCTTCCTTCCAGGTTGCAAACATTGCCGTCTACGTCATCGCCAGCGCTGCCGCCTACCTCGCCAGCATCACCGGTTGGGGCATCCCACCGCTGGTCGGCGTCCTCCTCGCGGTTACGCTTTCATTCGCTGCGGGAAAACTACGTAGTTCCTAGCTCGCCATACGTCTGTCGCACACGCTCAAACCACCAGTCCCGGCGCTCGGGCGTGGCACGCAAATCGTGCAATCGCTCCGGGTCCGGGTGCGCTGGTTTAATCTCCAAAGCACCATCGACTAACTCGGCGGGCTCGACCACGTCTTCTACGAATAACCGCTGCGTAGCCAGGCCGGCCGCGCGCGAATTGGTCAGCTTCGCAGCCACCAAACCCGAGTAGATTCCCACCGCGGTATCCAGCGCCGAGGCCACAGTCAGCGAGAGCCCTAGCTCCTCGCTTAGTCGGATCAGTCGGCGCACCCCGCCCAGCGGTGCGACCTTCACCACAGCCACATCCGCAGCACCCAGTTCGGCCACGCGGTACGGGTCCTCGGCTTTGCGGATCGATTCGTCGGCAGCAATAGGCGTATCGACGAGCCCGCGGACCTGCGCCAATTCCTCCACCGTGGCGCAGGGCTGCTCTATATATTCCAGTTCACCTAAACGTCGAGATGCCTCAACGGCCTCGGCCACGCTCCAGCCCCGGTTGGCATCCACGCGCAGCACGGCGTCCGGCCGAAGCGCGCGGACGGCTTCCACGCGGGCGACGTCGTCGTCAAGCGATTGTCCTTGCTCTGCCACCTTGATCTTGAAGGTGCGCACCCCGGGGTAGCGCTCCAATACCGACGCGACCTGGGCGGCAGGGACGGCCGGGATTGTGCCGTTGACCTCGACGAATCCGTGTGCTTCGGGCAGTCCCTCGAAGGCGGCTTCGAGCCCGGCGCGCAGCCAGGCGGCGGATTCGCGCGGCCCGTACTCGAGAAATGGTGAGAACTCGCCCCAGCCGGCGGGGCCGTCGATGAGCATTGCTTCACGACGAGTCACCCCGCGGAACTTCATCGCCATGGGCAAACTGACTACGTGGGCGCGCTCTAAAATCTCATCGACGGAAACCATATATAGAGCCTAGATCAACTCCGTGCGGCCATCGTTGATGAGCAGCGCTTCCCCGTCGCGGAGCAGCACCAGCTTGTAATCTGCGCCGTAAGTGCCCACTAGCTGGGCAAACATGTCTAGGGTGAAAGGCGGATTGTCGCCCACGTGCGGCACGACGGCGTACTCGGTCAGTTCCAGGCCCGTGTAGTCGGTGAGCTCGGGGGCGATATCGGCGTTGTCCAAGTGGCGCACGTAATCGATGTCCGGGCCCGCGAGCACGGAACCGGCGCTTGTACCTATATATGGTAGGCCCGCCTCGACCTTCTCCTTGAGCACGTCAAAGTTGCCGGTGCTGCGCAGAACGTAGAGCAGATCGTAGGTCTCGCCGCCTGCGACGTAGACGCCATCGACTTCGTCGAGAATCCGGGCGGTATCAGCGGGATCAGTGGTGGCCATGGGCAGATTGATCAGCTCGAGGCCCATCTCGCGAAGCTGCTTGCGCTCGTTATCGACAAACGGCTGGTCGGCGAAGGAGCGCGTGGCGTCGTCGACATATGCGATCTTGCCTGAGACAAACTCGGGAATCGATGGATGAAGAAACGAAGTGAGCAAGAGTTTCATAGTGCCGATGGTAGGCCAATTCCGCCTTCGGCATTTCGGGTACAGCAAGGCATCTAGAATCAGACCCATGACGTATTCCAAGGAACAGCCCTTCGACCCCACGCAGTGGAAGACGGTAGAGGGTTTCGATTTCACCGATATCACCTACCACCGCCACGTGGGCACCGCGCGCAAGGACGGCACCGTGCGCATCGCCTTCGACCGCCCCGAGGTGCGCAATGCGTTTCGCCCCCACACCGTCGACGAGCTCTACCAAGCCCTCGACCACGCGCGCCGCGACCCAACCGTTGGCGTCATCCTGCTCACCGGCAATGGCCCGAGCGAGAAGGACGGCGGTTGGGCCTTTTGTTCCGGCGGTGACCAGCGCATTCGCGGTCGTTCCGGTTACCAGTACGCCACCACGCATGAGCATAATGATGCGCTTGCCGACGATTCCACCGTGGACGAAGCCCGAGCCAAAGCCGAGGGAGGACGCCTGCACATCCTTGAGGTGCAGCGCCTGATTCGCACCATGCCGAAGGTTGTCATTGCCGTGGTGAACGGCTGGGCTGCCGGCGGTGGCCACTCCCTACACGTGATCTGCGATCTGACCATCGCCTCGGGCCAGGAAGCGCGCTTCAAGCAAACGGATGCCGACGTGGGCTCCTTCGACGCCGGTTACGGCTCCGCTTACCTGGCCAAGATGGTGGGCCAGAAGTTTGCCCGCGAGATCTTCTTCCTGGGTCGCACCTACAGCGCAGAGGACATGCACCACATGGGTGCGGTAAATATTGTTGCCGACCATGCCGACCTGGAAGCCGAGGCCATCCAGGTTGCCCGCGAAATCAACGGCAAATCCCCTACTGCACAGCGCATGCTGAAGTTTGCGTTCAACCTCACCGACGACGGGCTGATGGGCCAGCAGGTCTTCGCAGGTGAAGCCACCCGCCTGGCGTACATGACCGACGAGGCCGTGGAAGGCAAGGAAGCCTTTTTGGAGAAGCGCGAACCGAACTGGGATCAGTTCCCGTTTTATTACTAGGTTGCTTGGCATGAAAAAGCCGCCCGACCCGGAAGTTGCGGATCCGAGTCGGGCGGCCTTTTTGGTTGGGGCTACACAATTGTGGCACCGGAATCTTCAGCGACCACTGAGATACCAGTTATGGTGCAGCTACTTTGCTGAAAATTGACTACACGGACCAGCTGCTGAATAAAGTACCGAACATGACAACGTAAGAAATGAACGTTTGAACGAAATAAACTAGAAAATCCATTGTTACTTACTCCTTGTTAGAACGCCGATTGAACGAGTGAGGACAGGCTTTCGACGAACTCAGTAGTCCCCATCGGTTCCATAGGTTGCACGAACATCGCTTGAACTATGACGCTTATCACGGTGAACGCGAGAGAAATGAGTAGAACCGAACTGACCATATTGCAAACCTCTTCTTTACTGGATGACGATTACAACTGATTTATCCAGGTATCAATGTTGCCTATTACTCAGCTACCCGTTTCGGGGTGGGTTTTGGCGGCCCTAGGTTTGCAAAACCGCCCTACCCGGATGATTTGAATCCGCATAGGGCGGCTGTCCTTTGTGTACTACTGCCACACAAGCGCAGCACCGGAATGCCCAGTGAGCACCGAAGTAACCAGCACGGCCACCGCGAAGATGGCTGCCAAGATACGCAGCGTCCATCCGAGTCCATTGCTCCACTTGCCCTTTTTGTAGGCCCAGAAGAGAGCAATGATAGCGACGACCATCAGAAACACAGCGATTGTGAAAGCACCCGCATAGGTCTCATGGATGCCAGGGTCCTTCGGAAGGGCCTCACCTGACTGGCGAGTAAGAATCAGAACAACGAAGCTGACAATGCCACCGAGCAGTGTTGGGATAGCGAACGACTCTTTCCACCGAGGCACGAATGCCCAAGCGAGAAGAACAAGCGCAGTGAGTGGAATCAGGACAACGGCGGCGTGGACAAATAAAGGGTGAGCGGGGATCCCGCCAATAAGAAAATTCACAAACTAAAAAGTAAGCCTGTTTCCGAGGTGCTACCAGCTTGGAAAGCCTACCCTTACCAGGGAAAACTGCAGGTGGATCTTGGCTGGCGAATTTTTGACAGCTTAGGCCCAGGGAACTGGTGGCTTGTCTGATTAATATGTCAACCATTTTCCAAAGCAGGGGGTACTTTGGGGTGGCTGAAAGTTATTCAGTTACCTCTACGTCCAGAGTTGAGCTCACACTAAATTTCGGACTTTTTTTAAAACGGTAAAACGCACAAGTGGTCCGAAGAGGCAGAGGCTGGATATTTCCGCTCGAAATTGCCTCGGCCAAAGTGTCCTCCGCTCGCGCGGGGAACACAGGATTGCGGTAATCTCTTGCGCGATGGCTTCGGGCTCATCCCCGCTCGCGCGGGGAACACCCTGGCGATCCTCTCGACGCTGATCGTCCTGGCGGCTCATCCCCGCTCGCGCGGGGAACACCATGTTGTCCATGTATTCCATATTGTCTGCGCGGCTCATCCCCGCTCGCGCGGGGAACACGTCCCTCGCCCGCGCCCGCGACGAGGGATATTCGGCTCATCCCCGCTCGCGCGGGGAACACTCGGCCGCTTCCTCCAGGCGCTTCGGACTCATGGGCTCATCCCCGCTCGCGCGGGGAACACCGATCCTCATTATCGCGTCCGGTCTGGTGTGGGGGCTCATCCCCGCTCGCGCGGGGAACACTGGGAATTCGTGGGTAAGTTCGTGGTGGATTCGGGCTCATCCCCGCTCGCGCGGGGAACACCGGATACCCATGAACTCCGCTAGCTCTTCTAGGGGCTCATCCCCGCTCGCGCGGGGAACACACGACGCGGGAAGCGGTGACAAATAAGCCTGAGGGCTCATCCCCGCTCGCGCGGGGAACACACGACGCGGGAAGCGGTGACAAATAAGCCTGAGGGCTCATCCCCGCTCGCGCGGGGAACACTCGTTGAGTGCTGTTCTCAGGCGGCTGAAAGCGGGCTCATCCCCGCTCGCGCGGGGAACACGTTGCCTCTCTGTGTGGTGGGTAGAACTTGTTGGGCTCATCCCCGCTCGCGCGGGGAACACGCGACCTTGTCGGCATCGGTCTGGTAACCGATGGGCTCATCCCCGCTCGCGCGGGGAACACGCTAAGCACTCTGCAACGAACTCAGCTGCAACCGGCTCATCCCCGCTCGCGCGGGGAACACGCGCAGTAGGCCTTCCCATTTGTCTGCGTCTGGGGCTCATCCCCGCTCGCGCGGGGAACACGGATGCACCGAGTATGGGCACATGTGGAATGCCGGCTCATCCCCGCTCGCGCGGGGAACACATTGATCATAGGCGCGAGCAATGGCGATGACCGGGCTCATCCCCGCTCGCGCGGGGAACACGTTTCTAGCCAGGTGGTCATGCTGCTGCTCCTGGGCTCATCCCCGCTCGCGCGGGGAACACGTTTCGGACAAGTTGTAGATGTTCAGGGTGTAGGGCTCATCCCCGCTCGCGCGGGGAACACAAGTTGATTATTTTCGTCGTCCATGACGATGACGGCTCATCCCCGCTCGCGCGGGGAACACTGGGTCCCATGGTTGATCTGGGGCTGGGGTGTCGGCTCATCCCCGCTCGCGCGGGGAACACGTCCCTCGCCCGCGCCCGCGACGAGGGATACACGGCTCATCCCCGCTCGCGCGGGGAACACCCGTACGTCTTGCTTACCGTGGTGATCGTGCCCGGCTCATCCCCGCTCGCGCGGGGAACACACATGTATGAGACAGAAATTCCCAACGAAAACGGGCTCATCCCCGCTCGCGCGGGGAACACATCATCCTGCTCGATGGTCCGGTCTTCTAGCTCGGCTCATCCCCGCTCGCGCGGGGAACACATTGCGATCCAGGTGAGAATAGTGCCTAGCAGGGGCTCATCCCCGCTCGCGCGGGGAACACTTAGACACCCAACCGCTCAGGAAATTAAACCAGGGCTCATCCCCGCTCGCGCGGGGAACACAAAACATGCGTCACACCAAGCGACTTACCCATCGGCTCATCCCCGCTCGCGCGGGGAACACGATCGGCGGGAAGATCCGAGAGTGGGCGAAGCCTGGCTCATCCCCGCTCGCGCGGGGAACACAAGAATACCGGGTGACCAGAGCAGCGAATGGCGGGCTCATCCCCGCTCGCGCGGGGAACACTTTGCAGGATAAGTGCAAGCGTGGGCATCAGTAGGCTCATCCCCGCTCGCGCGGGGAACACAAGAATACCGGGTGACCAGAGCAGCGAATGGCGGGCTCATCCCCGCTCGCGCGGGGAACACTCATTACGGGAGGCCTGTGTATCGATGTACCGCGGCTCATCCCCGCTCGCGCGGGGAACACAGGCCACCAAAGACCACATCGACAATCCAGTCCGGCTCATCCCCGCTCGCGCGGGGAACACGTGATCACACCACCAACCGTGGACACGACCGTGGGCTCATCCCCGCTCGCGCGGGGAACACTCGATGACTAGGCAGAAAACGCTGTCCGATGTGGGCTCATCCCCGCTCGCGCGGGGAACACGGTTTCTTGTCGAGTGCTACGCCCCCACAGCCCGGCTCATCCCCGCTCGCGCGGGGAACACAACCACACAACCCCTGACCGTGATGGTCGGGGGGGCTCATCCCCGCTCGCGCGGGGAACACGTTGGCGTGCATGTCCTCGACCTTGCGGTCAAGGGCTCATCCCCGCTCGCGCGGGGAACACGACCGTCGCGAGCGCCACGAAAAGCCCAAACGCGGCTCATCCCCGCTCGCGCGGGGAACACTCGACCACACTCACCACGACAGGCGGCTTCGACGGCTCATCCCCGCTCGCGCGGGGAACACTGGATCGGATCCGGTTTTGGTTTTACCGATTCGGGCTCATCCCCGCTCGCGCGGGGAACACGCCAAAACCCCGGCACACAGTGTGTGTCCGGGGGGCTCATCCCCGCTCGCGCGGGGAACACGCTTCGCCGGAGGGGACGCGGGCTGCCCACTCGGGCTCATCCCCGCTCGCGCGGGGAACACATGGAGCCAAGGAATCGAGGAGAGTGGGCATAGGGCTCATCCCCGCTCGCGCGGGGAACACTCAGCTGCCCACCTGTGGGCGCGCTTTTCCTGCGGCTCATCCCCGCTCGCGCGGGGAACACTAATACTGGCGGGACTTTTTCCGGCATGGTCAAGGCTCATCCCCGCTCGCGCGGGGAACACTCATCTTCCTCATAGATATCGATGTCATTTTCGGGCTCATCCCCGCTCGCGCGGGGAACACCGACACTGTCCGACGATTCCGTTCCAGGTGTCCGGCTCATCCCCGCTCGCGCGGGGAACACATCGTCTCCAACAACTTCGACACAGAGAACGACGGCTCATCCCCGCTCGCGCGGGGAACACGACACAGTGCCTATATAGGGGCCTATATAGGGGGGTGGTTAGTAGGGCTCATCCCCGCTCGCGCGGGGAACACGGTCATTTTCTTGCCTCTCTAGGTGGTGTTTTTCGGCTCATCCCCGCTCGCGCGGGGAACACCTTCAAGGCCTCAACCGTGGGCACTTCGTTTCCGGCTCATCCCCGCTCGCGCGGGGAACACTCGGCGAACTCACGCTTGGGCCAGCCAATCACGGGCTCATCCCCGCTCGCGCGGGGAACACACTGCCTGGCGGCTCCGTGGCCGCCAACCCGCCGGCTCATCCCCGCTCGCGCGGGGAACACTCGCAAAGAAAATCGACGTCCAGCAATCAAAGCGGCTCATCCCCGCTCGCGCGGGGAACACTATGCCGTATAGAATCGCGTAGTTCAAATAAACGGCTCATCCCCGCTCGCGCGGGGAACACTTGGCGGTGTGATCACCCGCCCACCATCGAAAGGGCTCATCCCCGCTCGCGCGGGGAACACCTTTCCAGAACTGACAGCTTCCTTATCTTCCGCGGCTCATCCCCGCTCGCGCGGGGAACACTCGTCCTCAGACGCCTCGAGCACAGTGCCAATAGGCTCATCCCCGCTCGCGCGGGGAACACCGATGCCGAAGCAGCAGGCCTACTGACATCGACGGCTCATCCCCGCTCGCGCGGGGAACACCGGATAGCCCGGTGAAGATTGATGTGGGTGATGGGCTCATCCCCGCTCGCGCGGGGAACACCTCAGGCATTCAGTGAGGTGATCGAGAGCGTCGGGCTCATCCCCGCTCGCGCGGGGAACACATCTGGGCAGCGCTCGCCAACTGCAGTGTTCCCGGCTCATCCCCGCTCGCGCGGGGAACACGTCTGATTGACGCGTGGCTCACAACCCCAGGAAGGCTCATCCCCGCTCGCGCGGGGAACACATCAAGATGATTTTCCAAGCTGTGTACGAGGGCGGCTCATCCCCGCTCGCGCGGGGAACACAGGAACATCACACCACCAAACCGGCCAGCAACAGGCTCATCCCCGCTCGCGCGGGGAACACTCCTCGCCCAGCGCGCCGACTCCGATAGCCAGGGGCTCATCCCCGCTCGCGCGGGGAACACTCGCTCCCATGCTTCGTACATGGTCGCGAACTCGGCTCATCCCCGCTCGCGCGGGGAACACGCCACGTCGGCAGTGCACGAACAGTTGCAGGGCGGCTCATCCCCGCTCGCGCGGGGAACACCGACGAAGAGTGACTTCGAGATCGTCACCAACAGGCTCATCCCCGCTCGCGCGGGGAACACGATTCGTGCCCAATTTGTGCCCAGAGAGGGCGGGGCTCATCCCCGCTCGCGCGGGGAACACGATTGGGTTCTCGACATTTGAAGCAGCGATGCGGGCTCATCCCCGCTCGCGCGGGGAACACTTCGGTCTCGTTGCCAGTGATCAACCCGGCTGCGGCTCATCCCCGCTCGCGCGGGGAACACAACAAGGCGCTGAACAATCTTGGCTACGAGATGGGCTCATCCCCGCTCGCGCGGGGAACACGACTTCGAAGCGGAAGTACAGCTCACCGGACAGGGCTCATCCCCGCTCGCGCGGGGAACACCATGTCCGCTATTGTCCACTAGTGTCTTTTCTGGGCTCATCCCCGCTCGCGCGGGGAACACAAACGTTTGAGGCGGGCGATCCGAACACACTGGGGCTCATCCCCGCTCGCGCGGGGAACACATCGGAATCGAACCGATGGTGTGCGCTGAATGGGGCTCATCCCCGCTCGCGCGGGGAACACCCCCGTGACCTGCGCGGTCAGGGGGGCTAGTGCGGCTCATCCCCGCTCGCGCGGGGAACACAATTCCTCCTAGAAGAGCCTGTCGGCGTGGCGCGGCTCATCCCCGCTCGCGCGGGGAACACAGGCCTTTTCATCGATGGTGTTGTAGCCGGCCGGGCTCATCCCCGCTCGCGCGGGGAACACGAATCCGTCGACTTCCAGGCGTTGGGGCTAATCGGCTCATCCCCGCTCGCGCGGGGAACACAACCACTGCAACGCTTCAACAGCTCTGGTGTTGGGCTCATCCCCGCTCGCGCGGGGAACACTTGCACTGCTGGCATTACTTAACCTCCGATAAGGGCTCATCCCCGCTCGCGCGGGGAACACTGGCCCATCATTGAGGAAGCCCGCAAGTATGGGGGCTCATCCCCGCTCGCGCGGGGAACACAAACGGAAGTCAGCGATCAAAGGAGCGATGGTCGGCTCATCCCCGCTCGCGCGGGGAACACGCAGCGGTCAATCCGATCTGGTCCGCGAGCCGGGGCTCATCCCCGCTCGCGCGGGGAACACGGCCTTCGCAACGTCCTCGGTAGCCTTCGCGACTGGCTCATCCCCGCTCGCGCGGGGAACACAAAGACTTCATCCTGCATCGCCGCAGGTACCTGGGCTCATCCCCGCTCGCGCGGGGAACACCTGTCGGTGGCTGAAATGCTGGCTAACCCACAGGGCTCATCCCCGCTCGCGCGGGGAACACCTACTTGACCATACGAACCTGCCGTCTGGCGGGGGCTCATCCCCGCTCGCGCGGGGAACACGCTGCGGCGCAAGACTTCCAGAACGCAGCGCAGGGCTCATCCCCGCTCGCGCGGGGAACACGACAGCGGCTGACCAGCAGCCAGGCGCACAGACGGCTCATCCCCGCTCGCGCGGGGAACACAAGCGATGGACCTTGCTGGCACCTCAGACTTCGGGCTCATCCCCGCTCGCGCGGGGAACACAAAGTTTATTGATTTTCCAAATCAGGAAGGAAGGGCTCATCCCCGCTCGCGCGGGGAACACCAGCGAATACAGCTGCTACAGATGCTGCTGGCGGGCTCATCCCCGCTCGCGCGGGGAACACACAACTGGCTACGGCATTGAGTGTAGCAGATTGGGCTCATCCCCGCTCGCGCGGGGAACACTAAACCAGTTTTCTCTTTCACCCATTATGATCCGGCTCATCCCCGCTCGCGCGGGGAACACTTGGTCTCTCTCTTAGGGTGTGAAGGTGTTTCCGGCTCATCCCCGCTCGCGCGGGGAACACCCAATGAAACTGCCCGAGTCTGGTGATGGGTGGTGGCTCATCCCCGCTCGCGCGGGGAACACCCAATCATCCGGGGCGCGGTTCTCGAGCAGTGGGGCTCATCCCCGCTCGCGCGGGGAACACTACACACTAACGCGGTCACGGTAGGACATGAGGGGCTCATCCCCGCTCGCGCGGGGAACACTGTGTACTGTCTTTCCATTTCTTCGTTCGTGTGGGCTCATCCCCGCTCGCGCGGGGAACACTTGGGGTTCGTTGATCCTCATGCGTGGGTGGAGGGCTCATCCCCGCTCGCGCGGGGAACACGTCATTGATAGCCATGTCGAACACTGCCGCTGGGGCTCATCCCCGCTCGCGCGGGGAACACAGGCTCGCCCGTCACGACGGCGAGCCCAAAGGGGGCTCATCCCCGCTCGCGCGGGGAACACCTCTGGTGCGTGCCATTGGTTTCCTGCAGTTCGGGCTCATCCCCGCTCGCGCGGGGAACACCCACCCATGATGCCCACCGCAGTCATGATGGCCGGCTCATCCCCGCTCGCGCGGGGAACACGTGTCCGGCAAGAATTATGCTTTGCTCGTGATCGGCTCATCCCCGCTCGCGCGGGGAACACCGCAGGACATTGCGGCCGAGATGTCCCGCGAGTGGCTCATCCCCGCTCGCGCGGGGAACACCATGAATGAGGTGTAGTACAGCTCAGCCATGCCGGCTCATCCCCGCTCGCGCGGGGAACACACAGGAACTGATGCGGATGGATACGCTACCGAGGGCTCATCCCCGCTCGCGCGGGGAACACGAAATCACGCTCGTCCGGGAGTGTGGGCTGTTGGGCTCATCCCCGCTCGCGCGGGGAACACCATATTGTTCGGCCCGGCGCGGAAGCTCGGACGGGCTCATCCCCGCTCGCGCGGGGAACACGGCATTCATTTGTCTGATTCTCCGATGCGAGAGGGCTCATCCCCGCTCGCGCGGGGAACACGATCCTTCTGTCGAAGGAGGGCAAGTAGTGACGGGCTCATCCCCGCTCGCGCGGGGAACACGATCGCCCGTCTGGTTGATGGTGCGCCGGAAGCGGCTCATCCCCGCTCGCGCGGGGAACACGAGCATTTGCATAAGTTGGCACCGCGTTACCCGGGCTCATCCCCGCTCGCGCGGGGAACACCTGATTGCCCAGCGGGTACGACCACTGCTGTGCGGGCTCATCCCCGCTCGCGCGGGGAACACTCTACGCCTGCGCCGGTGGCACTGTGCAATACAGGCTCATCCCCGCTCGCGCGGGGAACACGTTTACGTGTTCGGCACCCCTGAGGGCCGTCACGGCTCATCCCCGCTCGCGCGGGGAACACGGTCTAGACTTCGGTGCCCCTGATGGCACTCCGGGCTCATCCCCGCTCGCGCGGGGAACACCAACTGCCTGACAACCACTACATGGGCATGGGCGGCTCATCCCCGCTCGCGCGGGGAACACTCAACGCAACGGTTGCTCGCGCTTTTGAGTCTGGGCTCATCCCCGCTCGCGCGGGGAACACGCCTTGACACTATTGACAAGATTCTTCTTGGCCGGCTCATCCCCGCTCGCGCGGGGAACACTATCGGTATGAGCATTTGGACCGTGACCGTTTGGGCTCATCCCCGCTCGCGCGGGGAACACCTTTTACGGGGCTGAAGGGTGCCGCGTCAAATGGGCTCATCCCCGCTCGCGCGGGGAACACGTCACCACTGTGGGTGATGATGGTGGCGATTTGGGCTCATCCCCGCTCGCGCGGGGAACACAGGAAGGCGTAACACCGGACGATCAGGCGTTCCGGCTCATCCCCGCTCGCGCGGGGAACACAATTGGGCTTCGACGGACCATAATTTAGCGCCGGGCTCATCCCCGCTCGCGCGGGGAACACGTAGGCGGATTGTGCGGCCTGCGGGGTCGTGGGGGCTCATCCCCGCTCGCGCGGGGAACACCAACCAACCTCTTGAAGGAGAACAACTAATGCCGGCTCATCCCCGCTCGCGCGGGGAACACAACCATCAGCAGCAACATTAACGCTCGCAGTGGGGCTCATCCCCGCTCGCGCGGGGAACACTGCGGATAGATCTCTCGGATCATCTGAATACCGGGCTCATCCCCGCTCGCGCGGGGAACACACCAACGGCACACCATAAGCCTTGTGTAGGTGGGGCTCATCCCCGCTCGCGCGGGGAACACCTCTAAGGGTGGTTTTGATGAAGCCGCACTACGGGCTCATCCCCGCTCGCGCGGGGAACACCGAGGGGCAGGTACAGCGCTTCCATTGCCTTCCGGCTCATCCCCGCTCGCGCGGGGAACACACTTGCTGACCAGCAAGTTAAAGGAGCCAAACCCCATTCTAGATACGACTTGGAAAAACTACACCTCGGGTCAATTTATTTCTTCCGCGTGTATCTTGCGGTTGCCCACCCAGTTCTACGTTCAGAAGATTTCCCAGATTTATTCTTCTTGTCTGGCCGAACCATGAGGGTCAACCCATCAAAATCGGTCGGTTCCCAATCATGTTTATGAGTGCGAATTTCCATCCCTTGCTCGTTGTCCGAAGATTGGACCAAAAGCGCTTTTCCGTCCTTGCAGAGTGCCACCGTGTGTTCCCAAATTAACTCCCGAATTCTTGCCCCGGGGCGCCCTACGAACACTCCAGGCGCGATCTCACTCAGCCATTTGGTTAAATCACCACGCAGTCCTGCAGGGCAGGCCGTTACAACAAGAACAATCATGATTAATCAGCACCTTCAGACGCCCAATTCACACCTGCGGCAATAATTTCAAGTTCGCTCCACAACATCAGATCAACGTCGCTGTATGCCTCATCTTCAGGAATTTTCATTAGATTCTGAAGATCACGAATCATTCGTTGCATCAACCGCGTTTCAACTATTCGGTCACGCACTTTCCTTCGGACTAGCGTTCCTGCATTCATCCGGTCCTCGGCAGCAGCTTCGAACGCCGCCGGGATCGAAATCTCTGCTTTGTATAGGTCGGCAATGTCATAGACAAACGACCTATCTGTGCCGGTATGAATGATTCCAAGGGCAGGTATAAAGCCGAGACCCGCTACTACTGCATGAGCCACACCATACAAAGCTGAAGCACCAGCGGTAAGCGCCTGATTCACCGGATCAGAACCAGTAAAATCATTTGGATCGTAATCTCGTCGATACCAATCCACACCGGATTTCTCGGCCTCGGCTGCGTACACCTTTTTCATTCGGGCCCCCTCGCGTCCACGCAACTGCGCCATGGTGAGCGTGGAAACATCTTCTCCAGGGAACCTCATTTGGTACATTGCGCGAGCACAATCAAGGCGAGATCTTTGGTTAGACCAGATCCGCGCCTGTGCTTCTGCCATTTTTGAGCTCTTAGCAGGGGGACGTCCGCTTGCGTAATAGCGCACACCCTTTTCACCGGTCCACACTGAAGTGACACCAGAGTCTCCGAGTAGAGCCATCGCCGCATACGTCGTTCTCGTACCCGGCCCTAACAAAATTGCGGCCAGTTGAGTAGCAGGGACATGTGCAGTTCCACGCTGATCAGTCACTGTCAACGCGTTTCCGTCTCGGTGAACCACTGCTCGCTCGACGTATAGAAAGGAAATCCGGTTTTCCATTCTCCCCAGCGAAACACGAGCAATGGGTACTTGGCTCGGTGTCTCAGCCATGAGAATCCTTTATCGGTGCAAGCGTCAAAAGCCCACATCCATAACCTTTGGCGCGACCGATCCCAGAAACCAGCGTCTTACGCAAGCTATCGGCGTCGCTAACTTCCAATTGCCCTTCAAATCTTGCTGTAGTAATCCGGACCTTATTCTTTCCTGCCTCATAATTGCGGTAGAAGTTCAGGCCCTGGCGTCCAATAATGGTCGCTTCTCCGGGCCCCTCTTTGACCAGCGAAAATCCCGCATCCTCGGACTTTTCATGAAGCCACTGCAATTGGTGTTTGGCCGAAACATGGGCCTTGACTTTGCCTCGTTTCCCCTCACCTCTGCTTTCGCTGTAAGTAGGGTTCGCGACTAACTCAAACCACCACTTCTGGCCCTTTTTGAGGTTCGCGAGGAATCGATCATACTCAGCTGTTTGTGGCGGACGCGATGTCCATCCAGCTTGTTCAACGATGTGATCTGCGGTTGGAAATTCGCTGCCAACAATGTAAAGCACATGCTCGTGATCCCTATTGTCCACGCGCCACAGCACTCGACCAGTGCTTTCATCCAGATCAGGAGGAAAAGCTGCCCTGACAGCTGCGTGCATCGATTGCGGGTCGGTAAGAAGTTTTCTTCCCTGGCGCCTCGCTGGGTTGATCAAAATCCTTGTCAGTGAGGTCATACCGACACCACCGCTTCAAAGAATGGGTCAGTGCTCGAACCGGATTCATTCTCTATCGTCTTTGAACCGGCATAAACAACCTCGCGCCAATTATATTGACGATGCGCCGAATCGAAGGAGACAGGGACATCCTGACGCTTCTCTCCGGTTTCTCCAGGCAGTGCGTCCCGATATATCGGTAACTCAACAGTCCGATTCCTGCTCCGCTTATGCGATGCGGTAGCGAACCATTGATCTAGGGACATAAGAGCATCGACAGCAGGCTTGTCGACGATTCCCTGCACCAGATTTGGAGGCGCCGGACAGGATCGACGGCCCAAAAACAATGGATACTTGGGGTCGTTTAAGGCATCCCGGAAATTCTCGAGCAATGCTCGATCAGGTGCCTCGATTGCAGCAACAAATGCTGCATCCTGCAGGTAATAGCGAGTAACCAACGAGGCCGACCCGTTAGGATCGCGTTGCCACGGCTGCGCAGTTTGGTAATCACGTAGCAATGCACCAGATTGATCAATCCTCACAGCAAAATTCAACTCTGCAAGATCTTCAATCGGATCGCTTCGCCTCCGCCCTTGCGCAGCCGCAACCATACCGACAATCCCAGATTTGGTCGGGGTCGACGCTGTTGCGCGAGTGCCGTAACGTGATTGATCACCCCACGATTGCAACGGCCCCTTGAGTAAAAGTAACAATGACGAACTCATGATTTAGTTCTCCTCGAGCACGGCTTGAACCTGCTCTGCAAGATCGTCGAGTTTCGTTGGTTCCGCGATACCTTCAAAGGCCTCCCCAAGATCTCCCAAAGACAACACGAAAGCTTTCTTCGGCTTGAAGCCATAGGTTTCAATCACTTGGCGTTCTTCGTCGGCGAGCTTTTGCGCTGCTACGCGGCGACGCCCCTGATCACTTGTTCCCGAGACTGGCTCTTCGAAAGCGTTCACCAGGCTTACCGAACGACCGTCTCGAACCGCGACGTAGACCAACTCGGGCAACGTATTATTGGCGAAGGTGTTCTGCTTTCCAGTCGGCATCGACTCAACAAATGCCTTGAGGAAATGACCTACAGCTTCGCGAGCGTTCTGTGCGGAGCCAAGATTATCTTCCAAGCCATCCACGTTAATCGTCGCAAAGCGATACAACGTTGACGACATCATTTGCACAGTGCCGATCATGCCTGCGCCTGATTCTTCAGCGTCTTCAACAACATCGTCTACCGCTGTAAAGTAGTCGAATTCCGGTTGGGTCTCGTGGACGCTGATCGCATGTGCGACCTGGACCGAAGCATCAACATTGTAGGTCGGAGCATCGGCGAGCATTCGACCGAACATTGCAATGTCGATAGAGTGCTTGGTGTCGAGAATCTCCTCCGCCTCCTTCTTGGAGAACTTTTCTCCGTCCTTTTCAATGACAGCTTCGGCTGCACGCTGAATCTGTTGCGGACTGAGAAAGAGCAAGTAGCCGGTTTGCGGGTAAGCAGTGAAATCCTGCTTTTCGTCCGGAGCTACGTCTGGATCTTCTTCCTGCTTTTGTGGCACGTCAACGAGCTTGATCTTCGCAGCCTTGAACAGTGCTTCAACGCCTTCAACAGCCTTTGGCAATTCCCACTCAGAGTTCAGCTCATGAACTTTTTTGGCAATTAGTTCGGGGGTGCGCTTGGTGCGCTCGCCGATGAGGTCCTCGCTTATGTTTTCTTCGACATAGCGGCGGATTGCTCGCTTCCATGACTGCGAGGACACACGCTGACGAGGTACACCACCGAAAATGGCAGTCTTCGGTGCGCCGGTGTCGTCGCGGTTGATCAAGCTTGGTGGCAGGGTTTGGAGGGCGTGAATATCAACAACTGTAGACATAATGAAAATCCTTTCAGGATTAAGAGTTCTTAGGAGTAGTGGGTGTGTAGGATCCGTAAGCAAAATCGCGACCCCAGCGCAACTGGATGCCTGCGCGCTTTTTTGGGTTCATGAGCGACCGCAAATCTTCGGCAAATTGGCCATAGTCGAAGGCAATTGAGTGCGCTCGTAAGAGAGTGATCAACGATCGAACATGGATCAAACGAGCATCGTCATCGTGGGAGAGAAGCATCGCGTCAATGCGAGGCTTAATCGAGCCTGAGAGCTCAAGGCTGTGCAGTTTTCCGCAAGCCGATGCGAAGCTTGTACCTGTCTGATGCACCGGTACAGCAGCAGATTGCATGTGCACTGCGAAGAGTGTCATCGCTGAAAATGCTGCTTTTTCCGAAGGTGAAGGGGCATCTCCTTTGCCGAGAAGACCTGGATCTAGCCTAGGCTCGAGGACGAAAAGTACATTTTCAAGAGCAAGAGGATTGGTCTTTAGGCTGACTCCTGCACCTTGCCGCAGATTCGAAAGCTGTGCTCGAGCCGCAGCAGCAGATGCAGTATTTCCGCTTGATAAATATGAACTCTGCAATCGTGAACAGGTCGCGCGGACGGAGTGCTTTAGCGTCCCATAAATCTCTGACCGTTCTTGATGAGCTTGTTCGGAAACTGGGGTTGAAGTCATTCTCCTACCTTCTTTGTCGATTCAGCCAAAGATCTGTCGGCTTTCTCCGGTTTTGTTGCAGGCAGAACTTCGTCAAGTTTGCGCTTCAGTTGGTTATACGCCGATCCTGCTGAGACCAATCGCCCTCTTGTATCATCGGCATTTTGGAAGACCTGCCTGCCAATAAAAGCTTTGGGTCCTGCACCTTTAAGCAATATCTGCGCATGTTCTTCAGTGGCATTGCGAACCGTCTGCTGCCAATTCCCGATCTGGGCGTGCATTTCATCAGATTCCATCACGTCTGCCACCGGTAATTCTCGAAGCCATTCAAGAAATCTCGGTTCCAGCTCAGCCAATAGGCCGTCAGTATGTTGCGCCTGAAATGAGTATTCTCCACCTGCTGCTGTGTTGAGATTGCCGGCAAATTGACCCAGTGCAACTGCGGCATCGCCTGTGGTTGATGCTGCATTGCGGACGGCATCACGCACGTCTACGTGATTTTCCAAAAGCATCGCGGTAGGTATTCCTACCTCGGCAGAAATAGTTGAGGCGACAGATGAAGCCTTTGGTCCGTATTCAACAGAGACCAAAGAGAGGTTCAGAACTTCGGGTATCTCATCAAAATCGTTCGAAACTTCCGCGATGCTTGTCAAAATTTCTGGACGCTTTGGCGCCTTTTCTTTCTCGCTGAATCCCGCATCAGTCTCCGAGACGATGAGTGCGTCCAAAGAACGCCACATTGTCCGCTGTGAGTCATAGGGCCTTGGGTAATAAACGTCCAAGCCCTTCTTGGATTTATTCGCGGAGAAACGATACGGGGTCATCGGATCTCCGAACACGTTTGCACCAGCTTCGGGAATTGGATCCCCGTTTGTAATAAGTACGCCTGTGACAGCGTTATCTTCTGTAATGAGTCGAACCCGTCGTGTCTGCCAAGTAGCCAAATCTGCTGGTCCCTGTGGCTGTGATGACGCTGGCTCTATGGTGTCAACTGGCAGATTTTTCGATCGCACGTCTGGCCCATCCGGGAGCCTCTCCCAAACTGGCCTATCAGTTTCAACAGAGATCGCTTCTGCAACTGTGTTCAACAGTAGGGTCTGCAATAGGGATTCTCCCTGGATAACAGTACCGCCAGTAAGTCCCGACCAACCTTGACCAATGGGGTAGCTCCGACCTCCTTTAGCACGACTGTCTCCTTCGACTCCGGTCTTAATTCCACTGAAATCAAAAGCATGTAAGTTGATGAGCCACCGTGCTGCTTCTGCGAAGCTCACGGATTCGGCACCGTGTCCAGCGCGCATGGTGAAATACTTGCTGTTGATCTCTGGGATTAGCAGGGAAATTGGCCGGTATGACCCATCTTTCGTATGCAGATCCGCAACCTGCATGAATGGTTTTTCAGGGTCAAATAGATTGAATCGATCTGCGTACTTTTCAAGGTATTCCACCGAGGCAGGATCCGCACTGGACTTTTCCAATAGGTTCCACGTCTTTTCAAACCAGCACGAAAATCCGAAGGTCTCACCTGGGTTTACATGGGATTCGGGGACGTGCGCTCGCCAAAATACTGCAAGTAGCACCCGAAGAACAGCATAGTCTTGCACAGGAGAATCTCCTTGAAGACGAACAAGGTCTGCTGTTCCATCGAAAACATCATTTAAACTGACTTCAACTGTTGCTCCCTGACGGTTCTCTCCACGGATCCACGGTTCGTAGATTAGGGAAAACATAGCTTCCTCCTTTCTTAGTATGTTGACTGTGATGATTTAGGTTTATAAATGAAATGAGTTGGAGCGCGTATGCGCCGATGTATTGCCACTAGTTCTTCACCTCAACGGTGAGTCCGAGTTCCGGTGAGTAGTGGAGCAAAAATCTGCCAATCTCGGCATCACCGGCGCTGTCAAAATCTAGGGCAACCCTTCCCCGGAGAAGGGAGCTGTTGCGCCAGGTTGTAGGAGTGCACCTCTCCAAAGCGGAAATCACTTCTTCGAAGTCAGTTTCACGTCGTGTTACCCAGGCTGGGAGCCGTACTGTCGAACCTGCCAAACGCAACGCCTGTTTATAAGACAAATCCGAATCCGTCGAATCTTGGAGATCAGCCTCATCACTGAGGCCAAATGGTCGGTAACCATAGTCGGACCGTTGAATGGCAATAACTTCTACATTGGGCTCCGCGTCTCGGACTTGGGCTATGCCTCGTTCTTCACCCGAGATATCTGTTCCTCCGCCAGATATTCGCTTGAAAAGGCTACTGAGATGCTCAGCTTGGGAAGGCTCTGGAATTCTAAAATCCTTAGCTCTACTTTCGGCGTCATCCCGTTTCTCGCGGTTGGATGCAAGCGCTGCAGCCCAGCCGTCCTCCCATTCCATTGGTACTGGGCCTTGTTGTTCCACTAACTCGTATGTATGTCGCACTAAGTTTTCGATGTCATCCGGGCGTCGGAATCGTTGTGGCAAGTGGTGGAACGTAGCCATCAAAATGGCCGCGTCGTACACAGCCTCGGCACCGGAATCGAAAACAGGTACTGGGTGTTCCTGGAGAATTCCTCGCAGTAAAATCTGCGGTACTTGAAGCGAACCTGGCCTGTCTTCTTCTGGTCTGCTGTGCCGATGCAAGCGTCCGGCGCGCTGAATAATCAAATCCATAGGGGCGATATCTGTAATCAAAACATCTGCGTCGATGTCGAGACTTTGTTCCGCCACCTGAGTTGCCACAACGATTAAACGTTCGGGCCGATCTTCCCCACGGTGAGCTCTGGGGCCAAGTACGCGACGCAATTCGTCCTCTTTCGCGGACCGATCACTGGCTATGAAAGCGGAATGGTGAAGTTGCGTCTCCCCAGGGAAAATATTGGTCAGCGCTGCGTAGGCTTCTTGGGCTCGGCGCACGGTATTGCAGATCACAAGAGCAATTCCGCCTTCCGTGAGCAGCTCTTCCACCTTGTGGCTTAGGGTAGACAAATCGTCATCGATAATTTTTATCGAAGCGACGAGGTCGCTGGGGCGGGCGGTGGCTACTTCATACCGAATGCCATTGGAGCTAACGGAGGTAACTAAGGGATACCCCTGGGCACTTTTTACTTTCTCTACCTCGTTCAGCGACTCAACGCCAGGTAATTCCTTTGCAAATGCAGCCACCAAGTTCTTGCGTTGTGTCGGCGGAAGCGTTGCAGACATTATGATCACGCTCACCCCGTAGCGCGCTAGCCATGACAAAGCCGTTTCGAGATACGCCGACATATAGGCATCGTAAGCGTGGGCTTCATCAATAATGATGACTTTTCCCGCTAAGGCAACATGCCGCAGCATAGAATGTCGCATTTGCAATGCAAGCATTAATACCTGATCGACGGTGCCAACTGCGAAATTACTTAAGAGGCCTTTTTTGCTTCCAGACATCCATTGCGAGGCGATGACCGAGCCGTACTCGTCTTCGTCTTGACCAATTTCGCTAAACCTCAGTTCACGAAATTGGCGAAATAATTGATTTTTCGAATGCGCAAGATACATCGACGAGACTGACTCGCCCTGTGCTGCGCGACTCGCCCAACGTGACGTTCGGTCGTACAAGCCATTTGCAGTAGACATCGTTGGAGCCGCGAAGAAAAGCCCCTGGGCGCCACAAGCGCTCCCTAAAATTTGAGCAATTGCGAGCCCCGCCTCCGTTTTTCCTTCTCCTGTCGGCGCTTCAATGACGGTGAGGGACGGAACACCAGGCTCCGCGATACGTCTAGCAACTCGCACTGCGACTTCTTGAACGGGGCGGACTTTAAAGCTCTCATGCCACCCAAAAGATTGCCGATAGAACTGGTTTATATCTTCAATCTCAACCCTGTGCGCCCAGGGTCCAGTTAGCTTGATCTCCTCGACAGCACAACGCAAGCGTTCCGCCTGTCCTCCTTCAACCTGAAGTGGAAAGGCCTTGGTATTCGAAGCGATCCAGTCAGCCATCACCACTAGCCCCGTTAAGAGCTGGAGCGAATCGGCGTTAAGGTCTCGTTCCTTTTCCTCAAGAACCGTCAGTACCTGGTCGACACCAGTTGCGGTAGAAACTCCATTGAAAAGATCTGCGTGGACAGACTTCCATTCCTTTCCAAGACGACTAAAGCCACTGCCGAGTTTCTTCCACGCCACACTCGAGGAAATACCATGGTGCGCCTCAACCACGGAAGCAAGACTATTAACCAGGCGTAATGAAATCCCTTTGCCTTTTAGTCCTTCCCAGAGCAGGTAACCAGATGATTTTCCGTGGGGAAGCCATTCCTCAGCCCCCTTCTCGTTTGCATACCGCAGACTAAGTCCCGCATCCTCAACTGCAGCTGCCAAATGTCCCTGTCCAGGGATCTTTCGTGCCATTGCTTCAAAATCCGGTGTCGATTTCCCTAAGTCATGGCATCCAGCAAGGAACAAATAAAGGCGTTGGACTTCGCCAACATCCAAGCCCGTCAAACGGGATAGAGTGCCCTTAACCGAGCCAGAAACCCAATCTTCCCAAATATAAGCAGCAGCACACAGGGAATCCGCAATGTGTTGAGGAAGGCTCATACATTGCTCATCTTCTCCAGTTTTCGCCCAAAGGCTTTTCGACGCATTCGAACAGTTTTGAAGAAATGTGTCTGATGCGCGTGCGATTGTTGACTTTGAAAGCTCTTCAACTGGAGTCCTGTTCAGAGTGGTCATATTCGTAGCATAAACGACATTTATACGTTTGGTCAACCGATACACTTAATTAGTTAATTTATTTTTGAATGCGAGCTTTTTAACTCGACTCTGCTGGAGGTTAAAATAGGCAAAGTGATGCAGAATCGCCAGCGACTGCGGGCATGAGCCATAATTAAGCGTCTCGGCATCACTTCCCCGCGCAAGCGGGGATTCTTAGTTTGCTGCACCAACAGAAACCAACCCCCACCGCAACGCCCCACCCACACCCACCACCGATTAGTCTGTAAACCATGACGGATTTTCTTGCTGACCGCCTTGCTCACCACGACATCGCCATCCGAGGGATCTCCCCCTACGGCTTCGGCACCCCGGGTACTTTTTGGGAGCTGCCGGAGGGCTGGGATGACGTGACTCAGCAGGTCACGGAGTCGCCGGTGTTGGAGTCTGGTGTGATGCTGCTCAGCGAAGCCGAGAGCAATCACGCCTTCCACCAGAACATTGCCACTTACGCGTGGGTCCTCGACGGGGCGGTGCCTTTCCGTGCCATCTTCGAAGACCTGACTGAGCCGACTCCTGACGAGGCGGCTGATGTGGAGACCACGAGTGTCGTCGATAAGCGAAAAGACCATCACGCTCAGGCAAGCCTGAACACACGCTTCGTGTCCATCGTGGGCGATGAGCAGCTGCAATTCTACTCCGCAACGCTGTTTAACTGGTGGCCGCTAGATACCAAGGGCAAGCAGACGCCGTTCAAGGATCCGTCCCTGCTGATTCAGCGCACGCTTGTTGCTGTCGACGAAGAGCAGTCCTCCCCCCTGCCACTTTTCCGCGAGCTGCCTGAGTACCTGGAGCAGTTCACCGCGCCAGATAACTCCGATAACTCGGAGAACTAGGGTGACCCACGTGTTGGAGGTATTGGCGGTTAATCCCGCCGACCCCACGGCAATCCTGCCTGACCTGGAGGAAGCGATCTCGGGCCAACGCACGCTGCTGCCGGTGCCGCTGAAAGATAAAGCACGCGCGGATCTGCTGATTAATACTCAGCGCGCGGGCTCGGATATCAGCGAAGATATTGCGCTCGTGGTCTCCACATCTGGTTCCACGGGCAAGCCGAAGGGTGCCCAGCTCACCCCCGCTAACTTGGTCTCCAGTGCGGATGCCACGCATCAATATTTGGGTGGCGCGGGCCAGTGGCTGTTGGCCATGCCCGCACACCACATTGCTGGCCTCCAGGTGCTCATCCGCAGCCTTATCGCAGGCGTTGAGCCGGCGGCGCTGGATCTCACGCACGGTTTTAACATTTCGGAGTTCGCGCATTACGCCTTCGACTTAAAGTCCACGGGCGATCGCTGCTACACCTCGCTGACCCCGATGCAACTGGATAAGGCCATGGAGACCCTCGAGGGTATCAAAGCGCTGCGTCTTTTCGACGCCATCCTCGTCGGCGGTTCCTCCATCCACCCGCGCTTGCTCTCCTCCGCCAAGGCCCTGCGCATCAACGTTGTCACCACCTACGGGTCCTCGGAGACTTCCGGCGGGTGCGTCTACAACGGCACGCCGATCGCCGGCGCGCAGGTCCGCGTCACCGACGGCCGCATCCACCTCGGCGGCCCCATGATCGCGCACGGCTACCGCAACATGCCCGACCACGAAGCGTTCGCCGAGCCCGGTTGGTTCGCCACGTCTGATGGGGGCATGCTTGACGACGAGGGCGTGTTGCATGTCACTGGGCGCCTCGACGCGGTGATCGATTCCGGTGGGCTAAAGCTCCACCCGGAAGTGCTGGAAAACTTCATGCTTGGTGTCGAAGGTGTCGACGCGGCGTGCGTGGTTGGTGTGCCCGATTCTCGCCTGGGCCAGCGCATTTCGGCGGCGTATACGGGCTCGGCAACTCTTGCCGATCTGCTTGAAGCCTTTGATCAACTCCCACGCTGGCAGATCCCCAAAGAAGTAAAACAGCTTGACCAGATGCCCCTGATTGGCCCGGGCAAGGTCGACCGGACGAAGGTTCTGGAGCTCTTTAGCGTTTAGTCTGCTTTTGGAGCATTATTGATCTCATGAGCAATAGCGCTACCTACACTGCAACCCGCCGCGATTGGTGGCAGGCCGCCCGGCCCCACACCTGGGCCAATGCCTTCTCCCCGGTCATCGCTGGTACTGGTGCTGCAGCATTCCATGACGGTGCACACCTCGGACGCGCGCTCCTAGCGTTGATCGTGGCGTGGGCACTGATCATCGGCGTGAACTTCGCCAATGACTACTCCGATGGCATCCGCGGCACCGACGATGACCGCACCGGCCCTACCCGCCTGACGGGCTCTGGGTTGGCAGACCCGAAGCATGTCAAGAGCGCGGCGTTTATCTGTTTCGGAGTCGCTGCTGTTGCAGGTGTCATTTTGTCGCTGTGGTCTGCCTGGTGGCTGATCATTGTCGGTGCCGTGTGCATCGCCGGAGCGTGGTTCTACACAGGTGGCAAGAACCCCTATGGCTACCGTGGACTCGGCGAGGTTGCCGTGTTCATCTTCTTCGGTCTGGTTGCCGTTCTTGGTACCGAGTTCACCCAGTCTCTCCAGGTCAGCTGGGTCGGATTGGCGCTTGCCGTGGGTATCGGCGCGATGTCTGCCAGCGTGAACTTGGCCAACAATATCCGCGACATTCCTTCCGACAGCGAGAGCGGGAAGATCACGCTTGCCGTGCGCCTCGGCCAGAAGCATTCTAGGCGCCTGTTCGCACTGCTCTCGATGACTCCGTTCATCATGAGCCTGCTTTTGGCAGCGGCTTATACTCCGGTACTAATTGGTTTCCTGGCTTTGCCATTCGCGCTGCAAAGTACATTGACTGTGTTGAAGGGCACCAAGGGAGTTGCGCTCATCCCCGTGCTGGGCATGAATGGCCGGGCGATGTTGCTGTGGTCGATCTTGACCACCGTTGCGTTGTTCTTTGGCGGGGCGGCTTCGTAAGTGGCCTCAGGTCAATATCGAACACTAGTAATTATGTCTGACAGATCATGCCTAAAACGGCGTTTTTGGGCGGATTTTTCGTAGTGTTCGATATCGAAAAGTAGTGCCCGGTTCAGTCAGCTGGGGCATCCTCTTTCTTCTGCCACCGCGAGAACATGCTGGCTGCGAAGCTACACATAAGTGCAATGAGCACGGCAACAAAGTCCGCTCCAAGAACAATCGCTGCCCCGAAGCCCAGGGTGCGACCGGAGAGCGCAATTGGAAAGCTACGAGTCGCGGAAGGCGCTGATGTTCCCCCTTCAAAACAATCACTCAGCCGGGCCCGAGATAGCCTTATCCTATCTTGGCAGGTCGCTCTCCATGCCCCTTTGAAACGTTGCCTATCCAGCTACTAGCGCCAACTGCTGCCCCTTCACCTAGTAGAGTTCTGGTCGTACGTTTGAAACAGAGTTTGAAACAGGTTTACAGGTAAGGATCAAAGTACGTGCTTGACGTCATCACCGGCTTCGCCATCATCTTCGTCGTCATCGGAGCAGGCTACTTCCTCGCCCGGGGCGGCGTGATCGGACCGGGTAAAGAACGGCTCATGTTCAACCGCACGGCGTTCTACGTGGCCACGCCTGCACTGTTGTTTTCGTCGGTTGCACGTTCCGATGTCTCCACGTTCTTCTCCCCTGTGGTCCTAGTGGTTACTATCGCCACGTTCGCCACGGCGGCGCTCTATTGGATTCTGTCTCGGCTGTTCTTCAAGCAGGACATCCCCACAACGACGGCAGGGGCTGCGTCGTCAAGCTATTTCAACTCTGTGAACATCGGCCTGCCAATCTCCATCTACGTCATCGGCGATGCTACGTGGGTAATCCCTGTGCTCGTGGTGCAAATGGTGCTTATCACGCCGTTTGTGATTGCGGGCTTGAGTGTCGACGAATCCTCCTCGGGATCTCGCGTGCGCAAGATCCTGGAGGCGATCCGCAGTGGCATCTTCTCGCCTGTGGTCATCGCGCCCCTGCTCGGGCTGATCATCGCGGGGATGCATTGGACCGTGCCGGATCCTGTGATGGCGCCGCTGGAGATCTTAGGTGGCGCATCGATTCCGATGATCTTGATGAGCTTTGGTGCCTCGCTCTACGGCGGAAAGGTGCTGGTGTCCAAGCCGGATCGCCCTGCCATCATCACCGCATCGACGTTGAAGCTTGCCGTGATGCCCGTGATCGCGTGGGCTGTGGGCGTGGCCATGGGGCTTTCTACCGAACTGCTGTACGCCAGCGTGATTCTGGCGGCGCTGCCGACAGCACAGAACGTGTACAACTATGCCGCGACGTATCAGCGCGGTGAGGTCGTCGCGCGCGATACCGTGTTTATTACTACGTTCTTAGCGCTGCCCGCGATGATCGTGATCGCGGCGCTATTTGGTAATTAGCGGTCGGCTAGCTGGTCGCGGACCCATTGCTTCTTCGCCTGGCGCTGCTCCGACCAAGCCGCGACTGCCTGGGTGGCCTCGACGCGCTGCTTCTGGAACACCAGCATGGACAGTGGGAAAGCCACGATCAGCGCCAGCAGCGCTGACATTACAAGTGGCACAGGCGCGTTGACCAGGAGGGCAACGAGCTGGATGAGCACGGTGAGTAGGATGAAAAGAAGCAAACGGAGCAACCCATAGACCGCCACAGCTTTGTTGGCGCGCTTGCGCACTGCGGGGTCGAGTTCCGGAGCTTCAGAGTTTTGCTGAGGGGTGGTCACAAACTACTACCCTACTCAATCAAAAGTGGTAACCCCTAACTAGTATCGTGGAGGCATGGGACGCATTTTATTAATTATCTTGATCATCGTGGCCATCTGGCTGCTGTGGCGCGCATTCGGGCCGGGCAGTTCCAAGCGTCTTGACTCGACATCTGCTCCTCAGCAACCACCGGCCATCAAAGGGCCGGATGACGACGAAGAGTTTCTCTGGAACATTGAGAAGAACCGCTTTAAGGAACGCCGCGCCAAAGAAGAAGCCGACAGGCGTGCGAAAGAAGAAGAGGAGCGCCAGAGGAAGTTCCGCGAGGGGCAATCAGGCCCCGATGAACAGCCTAATTAGGCTTGCTTTTCTTTTTCGCTCTCATCTTGTTCGCTCTTAGTTGCTTCGTTGGGGTCAAAGAAGCCCAGCTCAAGTCCCAGAGCATGGGCAACTGCGACTACTTTCTCAAAACGCACCCCAGCGCCACCGTGTTCGATTGTGTGCAGCGTTGACCGCGACACCCCAGCGGCTTCGGCCACTTCCTGTTGAAGCCGACCGGTTTCCCTGCGCCGGGAGGCTAGGGTTTCACCTAAGTCAATCAGGACCGGTTGCTCGCTCGCCGGTTTCCCGGCTTTGTTTCTGGGCCCAGCCATGACGTACTCCTTTTGAGTGGATGAACGTGATCTCAGTCACGAATTCGCGTACAGCTTTCTAGCTATCTTATCTGGAAAAATGTCTACCTTTTCACAGATTTTGAAATCATCAGATAGTTTGGGCTCATTTCACCCCTGCACGGAACTGTTTGAATAGAAAAATCGGCTGCGGGAAGTATGCACACTTCCCGCAGCCGATTTCTTGCCGAGATCGAGCTACCTTCTCTTCTTAGCCTCGCGTTTAGTTCAGGCCGGCGTAAGAGTGCAGGCCGGAGACAACCATGTTGATGAAGAACAGGTTGAAGATGGAGGTTGCCAGCGCCAGGACGTTAATCCACGCGGACTTGTAGTTCTTCCAGCCAGCGGTTGCACGTGCGTGCAGGTACGCCGCGTAGAGGATCCAGGTGATCAGGGAAACCGTTTCCTTCGGGTCCCAGCCCCACGGACGGCCCCAGGCAGCCTCTGCCCAGATCGCGCCGAGCAAAATACCAATGCCCAGCAGTGGCAGCGTGATAATGGCGGACTTGTAGGTCAACGAGTCCAGCTTCTTCGCGCTTGGAAGAGGCTTAGCTAAAGCACCGAAGAAGCCCTTCTCCTTGCCCTTAGGCTGCCAGATACGCAGTAGGTACAGCAGAGCAAAGATGCCGGAAATAATACCGATGGAAGCACCGATAGAGACCGAGGAAACGTGGATTGGCAGCCAGTAGGACTGCAGTGCAGGAACCACAGGAGCGGCATCTGCATAGAGCACCGTGGAGTTGAAGTACATCAACACGACCATCGGGGTAAGAACCCACGGCCACATGGTGTGCCAGCCCTTCCGCTGAGCAACCACGGCGGCGATGATCATGACAACCGCAGACATGAACAAGATGTACTCGTACATGTTGCCCAGTGGGAAACGCCCGGTAGCAAAACCACGGGTGACAAAAGAAACCACGTGCAGGGCAATGCCGAACCAGACCATTGCCTGGGTCATGCCAGCAAACTTGCGAGCACTTGCCACACGCTTGTCGTACTCCGCCTGGTCAAATTTCTCGTCTGCGAGGCTGTCTGATGTGGAGTCCTCGTCAACGGTGCTGGTACCAGAAGAGCCAGAGGAGTCAGAAGACTCGGAAGTCTCAGACGAGCCGGAGGCCTCGGAAGAAGCCGCACCGGCGTGGACCAGCTCCTTCGCCTCTGAGGCCTCTGAGGCCTCAGAGGATTCTGCGGACTCTGATTCTTCGGATTCCTGCGCGTCACGGATGCGGCGCATATCAATAACGCCTTGCATCTTGCCGTAATAAATGAGAGAGAGAACGAGAGCTACCAGGTAGATCACAAAGGCTGTACGGAATGACAAATCTGAGAGATTTGCCAGCTCGGCATTAACAAACATGGAATTTACGCTACCCCAATGACCTGCAAAGGTACAAGAGAAGCACAGCTGTGATCCACAGCGCTTTTACTCGTCGTCAAGCCTCTCTCGCTCGACGCCGTCGATGTCGTCTCCGTCGTCATCGTCTTCCTCGCGGCCCAGGATCTTTGCTGCGACGCGTTCGAATTCGCCGGTCCAGCCCGCGCGGTCGGTGCGCGCCAGGCCACCAATTTCCACGTGCGTACCACCGTTATCGGCTGGGCGCAGACGCACCCAGATGCGACGACGCTTGATCATCAGCGAACCGATCAGGCCGGCCAGCATGATCACCGTGGTAGCCAGGACCCAGCCCTGGGAAGGGTCGTGGGAGATCTGGTAGTTGGCGTACTCGGCGGCGCCGTCGAAGCGAATGGTTACGCCGCCGTCGATGGTGACTTCCTCGCCGGGAGTGAGGTTGACTCGATCGACCTTCTGAAGCTGACCCGTAGCAATGAGGGTCTGATCCAGCACGAAGATGTTCTGGGAGCGGCCGGAATCCAGGCCGGAATCGCCGCGGTAAATGTCCACGGCCATGGCTGGGTCTTCCATCGATGGGTAGACCGAGGTGAGCATGTCGCCGTTTTCGCCGGACCACTGTGCGGTCGGGGCGAAGAGGCCTTCGATGGAGATCTGGTTCTGCCGGCGCTCGTAGAGGTCGGGGTACATGCCTGCCGGAGGATCGAAGCGCATCACGCCCGAGGAGAGGAAGTAGGTCGGGTCGTCCGGCTGGAACTGGATCATCTGGGTACGGGACTCACCATTGGGCCAGGTCACGGTCACCTGTGGTGCGAAGCCGTGGCCCTGGAGGTAGACGCGGTCGCCGCCAATGCGCAGCGGGTGGTTTACGCGCAGCTGGTAGTCTTCCCAGGTTTCCTTCGCGGTGTAGATCTGGTCGCCGAGTGCATAGGAAATGTCCGAGGTGAACTCGTATGCCTGCCCATTCGGGGTGTACTCGGTGGCGAAGTTGTGTGATTCGAAGCAGAAGGGGGTCAGCCCGGTGCCGTCGAAGAGCGGGCCGGCGCGGAAGCTGTCAAAGTTTGCAGGCGAGGTATTACAGAATTCCTTGGACTGCTCCACTGGTACGGCATGCTGGGATTCCGAGTTGGTCACAATGATGACCTGGCCCTCGTAGTAGGCAAGGCGCCCGATCATGACGGTGACCAGCATTGCCACAAGCCCGATGTGGAAAATCAGGTTCGAGAGTTCACGCGAGTAGCCACGCTCTGCGGCCAGGGACTGCGCACCTGCACGGTCCTCCTCGGCGCTGTATTCCTCGACGTGCCAACGCTTCAGGTATTTCTTGGTATCCGCGGCGACCTCGTCCAAGGGCTTGTCCACAACGCCTTCGGTATGCAAAGGCATGCGGTTTAAGAACTTAGGCGCCCTGGTCGGCGGGGTTGTGTACGCCTTGTAGTGGTCCCACGAACGCGGAATAATACAACCCACCAACGAGATCATCAGCAGCGTGACAATGGCAATGAACCATGAGGAACTGAACACGTCGAACAGCTGCAGGCGATCGTAGATCTCGCCCATCGTGGGGTTCGCGGCCTTGTACTCGTCGACCCTGAATTCACTGATCGAGCGCTGTGGCAAGAGTGCCCCAGGGATCGACACAAGAGCCAGCAAGAACAGCAGGATCAGCGCAGTGCGCATACTGGTTAGCCAGTGCCAGCCTTTTTTCAGCCAAGTCCACACGAAGCGCACGTCAACCAACTTTCTTTCTAAATGATCGTCGTACCGTAGTCTGCCACGAGCGACTGCGTCCAACTAATGAAGTAGTTCCATGCGCCAGTAAACAGGGCAATGCCGACGAGAATCATGGTGACGCCGCCGATGATCTGCAGCGTGCGCGAGTGCTTTCGTAGCCACTCGAACGCACCCATCGCTTTCGAGGACCCAATAGCAACCAGGATGAATGGCAGACCCAGCCCGAGGCAGTAGCCCAGGATGAGCAGGACGCCGCGTGCGGCTGTCATGCCCTCGGTGCCCACGGATACGGAAATGATCGCCGCCAGAGTTGGGCCCAGACAGGGTGTCCAGCCCAGTGCGAACACGCCACCGAGCAGCGGAGCACCTATCCACGTTGTCCACTTCTTAGGCTGTATGCGGGTATCGCGCTGCAGACCTGGGAGAAAGCCCAAGAAAGCAAAGCCCATGATGATGGTGACCACGCCGCCAATGCGCATCAAGAGCTCTTGGTTTAGTTGGATCAGGCTGATTACGCCGAAGACTGAGACCGTCATCAAGATGAAAACAACGCTAAATCCCAAGACGAACAGCGAGGCAGCGCCTACAACAGCGCGGTTTCGCCTCTTGCCCACCTTGATGCCGTGTTCCTCATCGAGCACCATTTCGCCACCGACAATACTTGTCAGATACGACATGTAACCAGGCACCAGTGGCACCACGCACGGTGAAGCAAAGGACACAAGCCCTGCCGCGGCGGCCGCGAATAGCCCAATCAAAAGGGGGCCAGAAGTGGCCATGTCTGCAAAAAATTCGCCCATGGTTAAATCAGCTGATTCGTCACATCGAGAATGTCCTGGTCGGACACTTCACGCAGGAACACCGCAGCAGGGCGGTGCTCACGGTCTAGAACAATCGTTGTCGGAATTACCGAAGTAGGAACGCCACCGAGTGCGCCCGCTGTTTTAAAAGGCGGGTCATAAATCGACGGGTAGGTCACGCCATTATCGGTGACAAAATCCCTGGAGATCTGCGGGTTGTAATCACGGACATTGATACCAAGGACAGTGCCGTCGTCGCCAAGCGACTCTTGTACTCGCTGCAAATCGTCGACCTCAGCTCGACACGGCCCGCACCACTGCCCCCATGCGTTGAGCACGACGACCTTGCCCGCATAATCCGACAGATTGATTGTGGCGCCCTCCTCCATGAGGGATTCGCCGGAAAACTCCTGGAGAGGGACGCGATCCGCCTCATCGTAGAAGATTTCCACCTGGCCACCCGGGGTATGGAAGGCAAAAGTCTCCGTCTGGGTGTTGGACTGGCCGCACGCGGTCAGCCCGAGAGCAGCAACACACAGGGTTGCCACCAAAGTTAAACGATTACGCATCTCAAATTTCTCGAGCCGGGGTTGAATAGAAAGAATCTGTCAATATTTCATCACGAAAGAGCAAAGAAGTCACACTCGCAAGGTCGCACTGCCGGTCCAGTGGATTATGTGGCAAAGGCTTTTCGACGATCGCACGCTGCACCATGACAATGGGCAACTGGTGCGAGACCAAAATCGCCTCATGGCCCTCCGCACTCAGGCGCGCGCGCTCGATGGCGTCCATCATACGTGCGAGGACGTCGTCATAAGGCTCGCCCCAAGAAGGAATTGAAGGGTCCTTCATCAGGCGCCAGCGGATCGGGTTGAGCAGCTGGGAACGCCATCCCTTGGTGCGCAGGCCCTCGAATTGGTTGCCTGATTCGATCAGGTCGTGGTCAGTGCCAATCTCCAGGCCCGTGACCTCGGCGAAGGGCTGCGCCGTTTCCTGTGCGCGCTCCATTGGGCTGGCAACAAGGTGGGTCACGTCGTGGCCAGTAAAGGATTTCGCGGTGGCCGCGGCCATGGATTTGCCTCGCGACGAGAGGTGGTAGCCCGGCAGGCGTCCATAGAGGATCTTCTTCGGGTTATGCACTTCACCGTGGCGCACAAGGTGGACAATTGTGGTGGTCATTGGTTTGATTATTCCCCTTGTGGTGTGGCTGCCGCAGCGGCTTGGGCGGCAGGTTTCAGGGCTGCCTCGATGCGCTCATAGTCCGCGTCGGTCAGCGCCGTGGAGACAAACCAGGTCTCGAAAGCACTTGGTGGGGCGTAGACGCCGTGGTCCAACAGGGCGTGGAAGAACGGTGCGAAGCGGAAGGTGTCTGCTGCCTGCATATCGGCGAAGTTGCGCCCCTCCCCTTCTGCGAAACGCACCGACAGCATGGTCGACGCACGCTGGATGTGGTGCGCCACGCCTTCGCGATCCAGTGCCTCGGTGATCAACTTACCCAGCATGTCGGCGTTAGCGGTCAGGATTGCGTAGATATCCGGGCTGGCCAGGCGCAGCGAAGCAAGGCCCGCGGCCATGGCCACCGGGTTACCCGAGAGCGTGCCCGCTTGGTACACGGGACCATTCGGCGCGAGGTGGTTCATGATGTCGGCGCGGCCACCAAAGGCCGCCGCGGGAAGGCCACCGGAAACGACTTTGCCGAAGGTGGTCAGATCGCCTGCAACTTCGTCCACGCCGTACCAACCAGAGTAAGAGGTGCGGAAACCGGTCATGACCTCGTCGATGACCAACAGTGCGCCGTCTGCGTGGGCGATTTCCTTCAGCGCTGCGTTAAATCCTGGCTCGGGGGCCACGGTGCCCATGTTGCCCGCGGCGCCCTCGGTGATGATGGCTGCGATTTCCCCGGGGTGCTCTGCGAAAGCGGCACGTACTGCGTCAAGGTCGTTATAAGGAACCACGATGGTATCTGCGGCCTGCGCGCCGGTCACACCCGGGGAATCTGGCAGCGCGAACGTGGCCACGCCCGAGCCCGCCGAAGCCAGGAGCGCATCCACGTGGCCGTGGTAGCAGCCCTCAAACTTCAACAGCTTTGCCCGGCCGGTGAACCCGCGGGCCAGGCGCACGGCCGACATGGTGGCCTCGGTGCCCGAGTTGACCAGGCGAACTTCCTCCACGCTGGTGCGGTCAATGATGGCCTGGGCCAGATCAATCTCTGCCTCAGTCGGCGCACCGAAAGACAACCCCTTCTTCGCGGCAGCTTCCACAGCGGCCAGTATTTCGGGGTGGGCATTTCCGTGGATCATGGGACCCCAGGAATTTACCAGGTCAACGTAGGTGTTTCCATCTACGTCGACCAGCTGGGAACCCTTGGCGGATTCAATAAAACGCGCGTGCCCGCCCACGGAGCCGAAGGCCCTTACTGGGGAGTTCACACCACCCGGGGTTACTTGCACTGCTTTTTGGAAGAGTGCTTGTGATTTCTGGGTGTTTTGCGACGTCAGTTTTCGGGCAGTCATGCGCTCCATTGTAGAGGTTCACATCGACGGACTCACAGCCCACCGACTGTGACTCACAACTCCGGCAGTAAACCCACAGAATTAGCCACTAGGCAAGCAACTTAGGCAACCATCTTCAGCCCGACGATGCCGCCGATAATCATGGCCAAGAAGACCACCTTGAGCACCGTTGCCGATTCTTGGCCAGTAGCCATGGAGATAATTACCGTGGCTGTTGCTCCAACGCCTGCCCACACCGCGTAGGCAGTGCCCACAGGAATGGTTTTCATGGCCCAAGCCAGCCCACCCATGGAGATCACCAGGGTGACAAAGAAAATGATGGTGGGCCAGAGTTTAGTGAACCCCTCCGAGCGACCCAGCGCGTTTGCCCACGCTGCCTCGAAGAGCCCGGAACCGATCAGAATTACCCAATTCATGGGACCTTTCTGGCCGTCTTGTCGCGCGGTCGGGTACGGCTCCCTCGTCCGACACACCGAAAGGTCTACGGTGTTCGGTAAGTATTGTACACAAGATTCGCTTTACGACGACCTACCGCTTACTTTTCCTGCTGCTGCTCTTCCTGCTTCGCGTCCCTGTCGTTCTTCGCTTGTTTGAAGAACACCGAAACGAAAATGAACACGACCAAGGCGATAGCAATCCAGTTGGCCACCTTTTGGTACTGCTCAAGGACGAACACAACCGGCTCGCCGATGGCGTAGCCCAAGGCGAAATAGCCCAGCGACCAGATAGTTTTCGAGATGAAGTTCAACACCATGAACTTGCGCACGCCCATACCGGTTGCGCCACTCATGACGAAGACCACCAGCGCAATCGGCAGCGGGATTGGAACATACGCCAGGAAGATTCCCACCCAACCGAGTTTTGAGGTCCAGCGCTCAACACGCTGGATATTGCGGTGCGTGCGTGGCGATTGCTCCGCATACACATCCAGCATTCCGCGGCCCCAGAGCTTGCCCGCCCACCAATAGACCCAGTCGAACTTGATGGCCACCAGCGAGCCGATAAGTAAGTACCAGATCCAGTTAGGTGCTTCACCAACCGCAGCGAGTGCGCCCGTGGAGGCTGCACCGATGCGCGAACCGGTCAACGCCAGCATGACCTGTGGGTCCAAGCCCAACAGCCACGCGCGCAGCGGGATCATGGCCATGCCGAACAAACCGATAAAGCCGATCCATCCGAGACACCAGTAGTCCGCCCTGCCAGGCTTTTTGTTCCATGGCATGCCCGGTTCTTCCCACCATTCGGGCTCGTTCTCAGCTTGATTTTCAGCTTGAGCCTCGGCGGTATCCTCTGCAGTATCTTCTGCGGGAATCTCGTCCTGCGGTTCGCGGTTTTCTGCCATGCCCACTCAACTTACTCGGAAATGCGCGCAGCAGCGGACTTGGCATCCGCAATCACGGCAGGAACGCCCACGCCGCCTGCCCACGCGCCGGTGACGTCAATGCCCGGCACGTCGGCTAGGTGGTCACGAACCTGCGCAACAGTGGCCAGGTGTGTCTCGTTGAAGCGGGGCAGTCCGCCGAACCAGCGCTGCACGTAGATTTCTTCAAGGCCTGCCTCACGTCCGTCAAAACCCGTGATCTTGTGCAGATCGTCGAGTGCCCAATCCACAAGGTCGTCCTCGCTGGCGCGCAGCGCGGTGTTATCGCCGAAGCGACCAAAGCTGGCGCGCACCAGTGCACCACCGCGCTCACCGATATGTGGCCACTTCTTCGACGAGAAGGTGAACGCCTTCGCATGAACATTGGGTTCATCCGCAGCAACCAGCACGCCAGAGTTATCCGGTAAACCTTCGGCCGATTCAAAGCGCATACCGACGAGTGCCGAATCCGCCAGCTTGACTGCCTTCAACGTCTCGGAGGCCTCCGGCGCGACCTTCTTCAACAACAGCGCTGTAGTAGGTGCTGGGGTGGCAATGAGCACGCGGTCATAGATGGTGTCTTGGCCGCCGGTGATTTTATAGCCCGCGTCAGTCTTCTCAATACCGGAAACAAAGGCATCAACATAGATGTCGGCGCCGGACTTTTCAGCCAGGGTTTCGTAGAGCTCGGCGTAACCACCGCGGAAAGTACCGAAGACTGGCTCGTCGGACTTTTCCTTGTCTGCAGTGAGGTTGCGCACGGCGCCGGTGAGGGTGGCCGGCTCCCCTGCTTCGACCAGTCGGTCGAGTTCCTCGGCCAAAGCGGGCATGGTCGCGCGCACGCCCAGATCGTCGGCGGTGCAGGAATACACCCCACCCAACAGGGCGGAGACCACGTGGTCAGCCACCTCATCGCCGAGGCGTTCGCGAACGAGTGCCCCGACATTGAGATCGCCCCCTACTGGCCAGTCGATGCCTGGCTGGTTGGCTTCGTCGTCGATACGCGCTGCTGTCTCTGTGCTAATAAGGTGCGCGAGTGGCTCCGAGGACGCTGGGATGCCCATGACGCCACCGGCGGGCAGGGGTTGAGTCTGGCCGCCTGTGTAGACCAGGGATTTCAAGCCCGAGGGGAAGACGATCTGGTCTTTCAAGCCGAGCTCATCGAAGAACTCCACGGCATCTTTGCGGCGGTACAGAAAGGCTTCGGCGCCCATGTCCGTGGGGCCGGCCTCGAAGGCGACGGTGAAAAGTTTGCCACCAATGCGGTCGGTGGCCTCGTAGACATCGATGGTGGCGTCCGCGTGCTGCTTGCGGATCTCATACGCACTGGTCAATCCTGCAAGGCCGGCGCCGATGATGGCAAAGTTCATGAATTAGTACCTGACTCTCTAATTAGCTTTCGTGAATGATGCGCACCGCTTCGGTAATCGCATCCGGGTCAGTATTCGGCAATACGCCGTGACCCAAGTTGAAGATGTGGCCGGTGGCCGTACCTGCGGCGATGGCGGACTGCGCCTCGGACTTGATGCGCTCGACCTCGGAGCGCACGACATCGGTGCCAGCGAAGAGCATCGCTGGGTCGAGGTTGCCCTGGAGCACGCGCGGGCTGGAGAAACGGGTGGCGGCCTGATCCAGTGGCACACGCCAATCCACGCCCATGACCTCGCTGCCTGCGTCGCTCATCGCGCCGAGGATTTCACCTGTGGCCACGCCGAAGTGAATGCGAGGGATCTCGCCTGCCACCGATTCGAGGATTTCCACGGAATAAGGCAGCACGTGCTCGCGGTAGTCGCGCTCGGTGAGGAAGCCCGCCCAGGAATCAAAGAGCTGCATCGCGTCGATGCCGGCCTCGACCTGGGTGCGCAAGAAGGTCACAATGGTTGGAACCAAGCGTTGCATCAGTGCGTGCCACGTTTCTGGCTCGGCATGCATCATGGCCTTGGTTTTCTCGTGGTTCTTCGAAGGCCCGCCCTCGACTAGGTAGCTGGCCAGGGTAAACGGTGCGCCCACGAAACCGATCAGGGCCTGGGCGTCGGTAAGCTCGCTAAGAATAATCTCGATGCCTTGGGAGATCTCGGTGACCTCGTGGTCCAAGATCGGCAGCGCATCCACGTCAGCGCGCGTGGTGATGGCCCGATCCATCACAGGTCCGCGGCCAGGCACGATTTCCACGCCGACACCTGCGGCGCGCAGCGGAACCACAATGTCAGAGAACAAGATCGCGGCATCCACATCGTGGCGACGCACAGGCTGCATCGTAATTTCAGCCAGCAGCTCCGGCATAAAGCAGGAGTCCAGCATGGAGATGCCCTCGCGAACCCTTTTATATTCAGGCAGCGAACGGCCCGCCTGGCGCATAAACCAGACAGGGGTACGGGAGGGAGTCCGGCCATGGGCGGCCTCAAGCAGAGGTGCGTTATTCAGGTCGCGTCGATTCATGTTCACCATTGTGGTTCAAAAGTTTGAGATTAGGAAACCGCGCCCCTATTCTTCAACCTCTTCAGCGAACTGCAACTCGTTTCCGGCAGGGTCGGTGGTCACCGCAACCTTGACCACTCCGTAGTCCACCGGGTCGCTTACCTCTACGCCCTTGTCGCGCAGCTCGGCAACAAAAGCGTCGATGTCAGTGCAGCCGAACAGCACCGCATTCGTCCCGGCGCGCTCGAGAATCTCGGCCACCTGAATGTAGTGCCCTTCCGTGATTTCCCACTCCGCGACGCCTTCCGCGGGCTCAATATCGGTTTCGCCAAAGAGGGACTTATAAAAATCGTGGACGTCGCTGAGCTTATTTACTGCCAGAACTGGGATCACGGAATCCAGGTATTTGTTAGCCATGGTGGCAATTCTAGCCCTAATAACCGGCCTCCTCAGCCGAAGGAAGAGTCACCGTGACCGCGAGCGCTACGTGATCCGAGCGCCCAATTTTCACAGCATCACACTTGGAAACCTGCATCTCAGGGGAGACAAAAACATGATCAATCTGCGTGCGCATCCACCCCGGTACCGCCGCGGGCCACGTGCCTGCCTGTTTTCCACCCTGTTTTCCACACTGCTGAAATGCATCCACGAGTTGTTCACGCTCGGCCAGCACCCCGTGGCGCAGCGTCGCATTGAAATCACCGGCCACAATCACATTCTCGGCACCGTCGAACTCCCCCACCCGCGCAAGGTCGCCCTCCCACTGATTCATCAGCCCAGGAGTGGGAGGCGCCGAATGCAGGCCAACAATCTTCGGCAGGCCCTCATGCTCAATCGCGACGGCACCGAAGGTGATATCAGGAGCTGTGCCCTGCGCATAGTTGCTTATCGACGACGCCACTGCCACCGTTGTGTTGCCCTCCTCAGAAGTAAATAGCCGATAATTCGAGCCACGGAAAGCAATCTCGGCGCGCTTCAGATCTGTCTCGGGCAACACAAACACATCGGGATGGAAACGCGCATGCAGCTTCTTGAAGTCGGCCGCTGTAAAGGTCTCCTTGGAGTTGTAGGTAACTAGCGAAAGGTGTTGGTTTGCAGCACTTGCAGAAGTTGTCGCGACGGGAACCGGTGCAAGTGGCGAGGCGTGCGGGAAGATCACCAGCAGCGCTGCAGCAACCGAGACCGCCGTGGCAGGCACGCGCAACCGGCGCGATTTCCAGGCGATCAGCACGCCAACGACGATCAGCAAAATGCCGACAAGGTGCGGGAACGCCAACACATGCGCGAATCCCGGCACGGTGCTTAAAAGACCAGGGGCAAGCGCGAGTACTACGCAGAGGGCAGCAAGCCCCCACAACACGATGGAGAGCATTTAGTCGCGCGGGAATTTCTTCACAGATACAGATCGTGCCTCGACAAACAGTGAGGCACCGAGCATCAGCACGGTCGCGGCCATGGGGTGCAGCACACCCGAGACAGCCACGACCATGACGCTGAGGTTGTAAATCCAGGAGAAGACGATGTTGCGGTCGATGACCGAACACACCCTGCGGGCCTGTTCGATGAGTTCGGGGATGGCCGAGACGTCGTCGCGAAGCACGACAACCGAAAGCTCACGTCGCATATCGCGACCGAGGTCAAGGTTCTCCCCGGCGCCGACGAGTATGCCGACGTCGGAAGCGCGCAGTGAAGAGATGACAGACTTGTCGCCGACGGTGGCCACGCACCCGCCTTGGGTATGCACGGAGCGCACTGCTCCAGGTTTGTCGTTGGGCTCAATGCCCGCGAGCACCGTGGAAATGCCAAGGTGGTCGGCGAAGCGACGCGCAACCGGATAAATATCGCGCGAGAGCATCACCGTTTCAATGCCCATTTCCTCGAGGCGATCGATGGAATCTCCGGCATCGTCCTTGACTGGGTCGTAGAGGGTGATTACGCCTCGGTCCTTGCCCTTCCAGCGCACCACGATCGGGGTTCCGCCGGAGGTCGCGGCAGCGGCGAGGCGTCCGCGCAGCCGGGACAGGTTGGTCGGGCGCCACAGCATGGCCTCAACCTGGTGTACCTGGGTTTCCCCGCGGTCATCCTTCGTGGTGATGTCAATGCGGGCCTTATAGCTGCCATCAGGTGCGGACTCGAAGTGAGAGACATCGATCCAGTGCGGGATTTCCGTGTCGTCGGAGGCATTGTCGCGGGCTTCCCGCGCTGCGCGCACCAGGGCTTGGGAGACGGGGTGGTCTGATTCCATCGAGAGCGCACCAGCAACGCGGAGCACCATATCGGGGTTTTCGCCACGCTCGGCAGTCACCGATTCCACGTACATGCCCGGCTCCACCAAGGTGCCCACGCGGTTGAAGATCACCGTGTCTACCCGATCGAGGCGGCGCAGCGTCGAGCCATCGCGCACCATGATGCCGTTGCGCGCCGCCGCTTCCAGTCCCAGGCGCACCGCCAGAGAAGGCGACAGTGCAAGCGCGGTCGGCGCGACTGAGGCCAGAACCGCCAGTGCCGTAGCCATAGCGGCGTTGAAATTATTAGTCAGCGCCACCCACGCAATGAAGTCGACGATCGCCAACGCAATCGCCACCGGGATCAGCCACGACGCCGTGCGCGTGGACAGGAAGGTGGCATGATTTTGATGCTCAGCGGCCTCAAGTACCCAGCGCCTAATCGCCGCCAGACGGGTGCGGTGCCCCGTGCGTTCCACGCGGACCTTGATTTTTCCCGAGATAATCTGGGCTCCGGCATAGACCTGCGCGCCGACTTTCACCTTGGTGTCTTCTTGCGTATCGACGATTCCCGGGTCCAACGTGCAGGATCCACCCATCACACGCCCATCCACCGGGATGATGTCGCCGGATTTCAACGCAATATCATCGCCACGGTTCACCTCAGCCAAAGGAACTTTGGACTGGGTGATCGCACCCGTTGAACGATTCCTCTTGCTGACCTTGACCAACGTGGCAGGATCGACGCGTTGCTTGTCCATCTCTTCGACGAAGCTGGGGCGCGCACGCATAGTCCACAGCCTGCCTGCGAGCAGCAGGACTGTCATGCCGCAGGCGACATCGAGGAAGAGCTCGCCGTCTGCCAGTGTGCTGTGGTTAAAGGCCAACCACTTCGGCGAGGAGGTCCACCCGATTTCGCCCGCAGGCGTGGCCACGAGCAACGCGATTGACCAGGCATAAGAGACGAGAATGGCAAGCGAACTCGCACCGTCGAGCGCCGTCAACCCTCTGCGGACACCGCCGACAAGGGCGCGGTGAAAAGGCCACGCGCACCACAGCACCACCGGTGTCGCCGCAGCCAGTGCAACCCACTGCCAGCCAGGGAACTGGAGATCACGGAAATAGGACATCAAAACTACCGGGATGGAAAACACCAGTGCCACAATGAGGCGCAGAGGTGTGACCAGAGTGCGGGCGGTATACAGCACGTCGCTGCCCTGGGTATCCCGACGAGACTGGTTTGCCGATTCCTTTAAGAAGCCGGCTGAGCGTGCACTATCAAGAGCTTTTGCTTCTTCATTTTGGTGTCGACGCAATGTTGGGGACACACCCGAGGATCCACGCGCGTATCGTCGATAAGCAACTGACTCCGGCATCCTTAACCCTGCGATGCGACGCCGCAGCGACGTCTCCGTCATCGTTGCCGTCACGCCGAACTGCTCGATGACGCGAACGATCTCTGAGGGATCGGTAATGTCGGGAGCCGTCACCCACACCTTCTTATCGGGGTAGACCAAGCGCGCGCGAACGCCGGGAAGTGCCTCGAGTGCGCTTTCAATCTCTCCGACGTCAGGCGCATCGGGCAGATTTTCCAGATCGAATGAATACGACACCTTGGGCCGATTCTCGATCTGTTGCGAATACGCCGACGTTTCGTCGATGTCTACGCCAGCTTGGCGCGCTGCATCCACGGCCGAATCAATGGCCTCTGCTGCTTTATCTTGTTGGGGAGCAGTCACAATTCGATCGTGCCCTTCCTGTTGCCCTGAGAAAACCTGCTAATAATTATTGCTCTTAGCAGAAATATACGCGTTCGAAGTCGGGCGGAAAATAAAAAGCGCAGCAAAAGCCAAAATTACTACGATTACCATCATGACAAGGCCACCCACACGCAGGGCAAAGCCCGCCACGTTGAAGAAACACGCCAAGGCGATACACACAGCGAGGATCCGGCGTGCCTTCTTTGAGCCTTGACGCAGATACGGAGCGGCACCGCCCATGATCAGGGCAGCGACGATGTTGAAAACCGACAGGAACCACATGTTGCGCATGTAGGCATCGCGCATCTCGGTATCGGCCGGATCGCCGGGGAAACCAGCAGAGATCATCAGCAGCGCGCTAAGCACCATGAGGATGGCGCCTACAACGATCAGCCAGAAACCAATTTGCAGGGCCCTCGGCCAGTCATCGCCGACCTTAGGTTCCTCATATCGCCGATTTCGGTCGTCCGGGTGGGCACTAAACGAAGGAAACATCGACGGCATTAATTGCTCTTTCCTGATTTATCGTTCTTGTACTTATCTTTTTCTTCGCGGGCTTTCAGGAGCTTTTTCAAGTCTTCGTCTTCGCCAGTCCACTTCAGAACTTCATCGCGTCCCGCAAGTATGATGCCACAAATAGCTGCGACGGCAACTGCAATCTGCACTACCCCATCGATAGCCACCAACCACACAGGAACATCGGAGGCCACCGAGGTGGTCAAAAATACCAGCAGTAGGCGGAAGGCGAAGAAGAAGGAGAAGAGGTAGAGCAGGCGCCGGGCATAGCCCGCCCACTTGTGTCTGCGGGCGAAGAGGATCAGCATCCACGCCAATAGACCGACAATGGCAAGTGTGACCAAGGCCATCATGAAGATGGAGAGGTACACCGACATATTCACTACCGAGTCAGGGATCGCCGCACCATCTTGTGCGCTCTGATTTGCAGTATCGCTTGCGGCTTGGCGCAGGGCGGTCGGATCCACAATGCTGGAAATAATACTGATCAGCTGGTGGATCAGCTCGCCGCCTATGGCAACCGCCCAGACGAGAACCACCGCGCGGACGGTTTCCGGCATCTCACGCTTCTTCTTCGCGGGCTCCTGCTTCGAAGGTGGCGGCTGTTGTGTTTGGGGTGGTGCCGATTGGGGGGAAACTTCCATTACGCAAGTGCCTTAGCTGCATCGACGGCGAAATAGGTCAAGATCTGGTTTGCTCCGGCGCGCTTGATTGAGGTCAGCGACTCCAACATCACCGCATTCAAATCCACCCAGCCATTGCGGCCGGCGGCCTGAATCATCGCGTATTCGCCCGAGACTTGGTAGGCAGCAACGGGCACTGGCGACATTTCGGCAACCTTCGTCAACACATCCAGGTATGGCATGGCAGGCTTGACCATGACGAAGTCCGCGCCCTCGTCGATATCCATCTGCACCTCAAGCAAGGACTCGCGCACGTTGGCGGGATCCTGCTGGTAGGTGCGGCGATCGCCCTGCAGCGAGGAACCCACGGCCTCGCGGAAGGGACCGAAGAATGCGGAGGCGTACTTCGCGGAGTAAGCCATGATGGCCACGTCTTGGAAACCATTGTCGTCCAGGGCTTGGCGGATGGCCTCGATCTGGCCGTCCATCATGCCCGAGGGGCTGACAATATGTGCGCCGGCCTCGGCCTGGGCTACTGCCATGCGCTGGTACAACTCAACGGTGCCATCATTATCAACTACCGAATTGCCGTAGCGATCTGTGGACAAGATCCCGCAGTGCCCGTGATCGGTGAACTCATCCAGGCAGGTATCGGCCATGATGAGGACGTCGTTTCCGAATTCTTCGCGCAGGCGGGTGAGGTTACGGTTCAACACACCCTCTGGATCCCAAGAAACCGAACCCTGGGCATCCTTGTCCTCATCGAGTGGGACGCCGAAGAGGTCAATGCTTTTAATTCCGGCATTAGCGGCCTCTTCGACAGCACGCACCAAAGAATCCGAGGTGTGCTGGTACACGCCAGGCATCGACGAGATTTCCTTCTTCTCATCGATCCCGTCTGCAACGAACATTGGCAAAATGAAATCCGCCGGGTGAAGGCGGGTTTCAGCAACCAACTCGCGCATTGCGGGGTTCTGGCGTAGGCGACGGGGACGGCGGGGGAAATCAAAAGTGCTCACGGAGATCTATCCTACCGCCACGTGTTTCCCCAGCAAGGTTCCCTTAGGCGCTTTCCACGCTCTTGCGACGTGCACGACGCTTCTTGCGTGGAGGCGGCAACTGCCCTGCTGCACGCAGGGTGGCTACGTGGTCGGCCAGTGCGTCGACAAGCGATGGGACATCGGCGACCTCGGGCACGACGTCGACGCGCAAACCTTGCTCCCTGGCTTCTGCTGCCGTCATTGGCCCGATGCAGGCGATGATCGTGCGCTGGTGCGGTTTACCTGCGATGCCGACGAGGTTTTTCACCGTCGATGCCGAGGTGAAGCATACGGCGTCGAAGCCGCCCGACTTGATCATGTCGCGCACCTCAGGTGCGGGTGGAGCGGCGCGCACGGTGCGGTAGGCCACCACGTCGTCGACTTCCCAGCCCAGGTCATGCAGGCCTTCGACAAGCACGTCGGTGCCCAGATCCGCGCGAGGCAAAAGCACGCGCGAGACTGGGTCGATGTCCTCGACGTATTCAGGGAAGACCTCGACAAGACCTGCTGCGTTTTGCTTCTTGCGGTGCGGGACAAGCTCCGGGGTCATGCCTTTCGCGCGAATCGCATCGGCGGTCTTCGTCCCCACGGCAGCTAGGTGCACACCGGCAAAGGAGCGGGCATCAAGGCCGGACTCCTCGAATTTGTCCCAGACAGCATTCACTGCATTAACTGATGTAAATACGACCCACTGGTAGCGACCTTCGACGATGCCCTTGATGGCACGGTCCATCTGCGCCGGATTGCGCGGTGGCTCCATGGAAATCGTCGGCACCGACTGTGGGATCGCGCCGTAGCCGCTCAAACGAGTGGACATGGCTGCAGCCTGCTCTTTCGAGCGTGGGACAAGAACGCGCCAGCCGTAGAGCGGACGGTTTTCCCACCAGGAGTACTTCGTGCGATCGTCCACGGCCGTGCCCAAAGTGACCACGAGCTGACCCGGCAAATCCGCATCGAGCTTGCCCAGGGTGCCCAAGGTGGCATCAAAAGTGCGCTGCAGGCGCGTGGTGCCATTGGTGGTCACGTACACGGGAGTGGTTGCGGCAAACCCGCGAGCCATCAATTCCTCAGAGATCACGGGCAGGTCGTCGGCCTCGGCTTGAAGCACCAACGGCTGCGGAGCCTGGGCCAACTGATCCCAATCCACCGGCTGGTTAGCAACATCGGCTTCGGTGTAGGTAGAACCCAACCCAATACCGGCAAAAGAAGGCACGGTCGACGGCAGGGACATGCCTGGCACGACCTGGAACTCCAGGCCCGCGTTTGCGATGGCCGAGATTTCCTCCATGACAGAATCACGGGTCAACGGGTTACCGGAGACCAGACGGATCACGTCGCCATCGCCGGCCTCGCCTTCCGCGATCGACTCCGCAGAAAGCGCAACTACGCGCTGGAGTTGTTCCACAACTTCAGCGGTTCCCTCGACTGCCTCTTCGATCTCGGCAGCGGAAGGGTCCTCGGGCTTCGGCGGTTTGCGACGCGCGCCAGCTTCCTTCGCCTCGGCGCACATCTGCTCATACTCTTTGCGAGCAGCTTCCTTCTTCACCTGAGGTACCGGGAGGTTTTCGCCAATAACCGCACGCACTCCGTCGAGCACATCAGCATCCACCACCGCATAGGTGTTGTTTGCCAGCACTTCACGCGCGCGGACGGTAAGGAGATCAGGGTTGCCCGGGCCTGCACCGACAAAGATGATTCTTCCCGGTTGTGGCGACTGAGGGGCCTTGGTCATAGACGGTTCTTTTCTAAGTCGGGCTCACCGGAAGACGCACGGATATGATCGGGCGCCTTGGCCTAGCAAGCCAAAATTTCAAGCATGTTTACGGGTTCTAAGAAAGTTGAACAGCCCCACATTTTTGCAGGTAGATGCATTAAGACCAACATCTGGAAACTTCAAAAAGGCCCTAAAGGGACCAGATGCAGGGCTGCTTAATCAACGTATGATATTTACACCTTAATTTAGGAAGCCCATAAAGAAAAAACGGCGCTATCTTACTTCCTGACTTAACCCCGTTTTACATCGGGTCGGGTTTGAGTTGCACCCGCAATTAGTGCCCCATTTAATGGCCTAATTAATGAGAGGTCAGACTCTCCAACTTCGCCGCATATTCCTTGGCATTCGGCGTGGACAGGACGATCGTGGAGTAGGTTGCGTCCTTCAATTCGATGACAATGCCCGCACCGCGTCGGTGGCAGATGGCCAGCACGCGGTCGTCGATATCGCGATTCATTGTGCCCGTATAGGTCAGGTTTGGGATGTTGGTCGCCGAGGTGCGCTTGCCCTGGCCAAGGGCCTCACGGGTATCATCCACGCAGGTCGCCGAAACAATCGAGCGCAGCGGGATAGTCAGATGGGAGCGCCGACCGACAATCTTCTCCCACCAATCCAGGGTGACGGTCAATCGGTCGTCAGCAATACTCAGGCGTGCCATAGTTACCCGATGATACGCGCTGCGCCCCTTGCAATGAGCAAATCAGCCACATCGCGCCCCAATTTCTTTGGATCCGTTCCCTGCGCCGTCTCAACCAGCTGCGTTGTCCCGTCGAGGGAGAACACGCCGGCGTGCAAGGTAATCGTGTCGCCGTCGAGCTCCGCGTAGGAGGCAACGGGGGCAGTACAGCCGGCTTCCAATGCGGCCAATACGGTCCGTTCTGCCATGACCGCGGTGAAGACGGAGTCGTCGGCAAGCGAATCGATGGCGGCGCGGGAGCGTTCGTCGTCGACACGCGACTCAACTGCGAGCGCGCCCTGTGCCGGCGCGGGCATGATCACGGTCGGGTCGAAGATTTGGGTGGCGCGGTCGCCGAGCCCCACGCGCGAGATGCCCGCGTAGGCCAGGACCACTGCATCGAGTTCACCCTCGGTGACCTTGCCCATGCGCGTGTCAATGTTGCCGCGCAGTGGGCGAATGTCCAGGTCAGGACGCTGCGCCTTGAGCTGCGAGATGCGTCGGGGCGCAGAGGTACCCACGCGGGCACCCTCTGGCAGCGTGTCTAGGGTGAGTCCGTCGCGGGCGATGAGCGCTTCACGACGATCCTCCCGGACCGGAGTAATCAAATGCGTGCGTGGCTCGTGTGCGGTGGGCAGATCCTTGAAAGAGTGCACGGCAATGTCGCACTCGTCGCGGAAAAGCGCCTCGCGCAGAGCCGCGGTGAACACGCCAACGCCGATGCGCTCGACCGGGGCCATGTTCACGTCGCCAGCAGTGGTGACAATATGCAGCTCGGTCTCGAATCCAGCGGCGTTCATGGCGTCGCGCTGGTGGCCTGCCTGGGTAGTGGCAAGCTTCGATCCACGGGTTCCAATTTTCAGCATCTACTTCTCCTTCTGTCCGTCGAGCTGATCAAGTCCCGGCAGCTGCTGCGCGTCCACGGACACAGCAGGCGGGGTCTGTACTGGCAGGTCAAAGAGCTCTTGCAGCGCCGACTCATAAGAAATCACGCCATCGCCTGCGGCCCATTCCTTGACCTTCACGGTCGGCTTGTGCAGCAGTTTGTCCACGACTCGCTTCATGCTCCGAGCAACTTCGCGCAGCTCTTCTTCATCGAGGTGGGGCAGTTTGGATTGCAGTCGGCGATATTCCTCGTCGACAAGCGAGGCCGCGGAGCGACGCAACTGGGTCACGGCCGGGGTGATGTCACGCACGCGTTGCGACGAAGAGTAGCTGGCCAGCTCTTCTTCAATAATTGCTTCTGCGCCGCGGTGCGCCTCTGATTCCGCATCCCCGCCTTGGCGCTTTTCGTGCAGGTACTCAATATTGACCAGCTGGACGCCCGGCTTGGAGGTAACACTGTCGTCGATATCGCGGGGCAGGGACAGGTCAACCAGCATCACGGGGCCCGAAATGTCGTCGGCGGTGATCGTGAATTCGTCGGTGGCAGTTGCGGATACTGCCACGTCGACGCGCCCGAGGGCACCCGCACGAGCCTCGAAGTCCACGACCTCGGCGGAAACGCCAGCCTCACGGGCGTGCTCTGCCAGGCGCTCGGCGCGGGAGCGGGTGCGATTGGCAATAATCAGTTTGTCAATCCCGCGCTTGCCCAGGTGAGTCGCAGCAAGCGAGGCCATTGCGCCGGCACCCAAAACGAGGGCGGTCTTGCCCTTGAAATCATCGACGCCCATGGCAGCTTCAGCCTCGTCCAGAGCGTAGGTGACCATAGAGGCACCCTCGTCGTCAATTTCTGTCTCGGCGTGCACGCGCTTGCCCGCACGAAGCGAGGTTTGCGCAAGTGCGTGCAGGCCTGGGCCCACGGTGCCGCGTGCCTGTGCGTCTTGGTAGGAGGAGCGGACCTGCCCGATGATCTGTTGTTCGCCGATCACCATCGAATCCAACCCAGAAGCCACCGTCATCATGTGCTCGGCGGCGGCGTCGGCGTAGCGAACATAAAGGTAGCCGCGCAGCTCTTCCTCGCTGACCCCGGAGACCTCCCCCAGCACGTCGACGACGTCTTGCACGCCGGTATGAAAAGCGTTGGTGACCGTGTACACCTCAAGGCGGTTACAGGTCGAAATAATCATGGCCTCGGACAACGACTGCCGCTCGACCAACGCCGAGGTTGTCTGGGTCTGAACATTATCGTCCATACTGAGTCGCTCTAACAGTGCGACGGGTGCAGAACGATGGGACATTCCCACAACAAGCACACTCACGTAAGTCCTCCAGATAGCTTTTGAATCAAACCAAAGAATACCCCCTCGGGCTATCAATGCACCAAGAGGGGTTCCAACTTCAGTATTTTCTTCAGTTCTTAGCGAGCTCGAGTGCTAGTTCTTCGTTGTCAACTTCCCAACACGCGAACTCATCACCGTCAATCACTACAACAGGAACGCGGTCGCCATATTCCAGCGCGAGTTCCTGGCTTGCATCAACGTCAACGAGTTCTAGCGTCGCATCTGCGGCCTCGATCACCGGGGCGATTTGTTTTGCCACGCGCTCGCATGATCCGCAGGTTTCGCGCACCATCAGCTCGACAGTCTTTGCCACTGCTGGCTCCTTCTTTTCTTCTTGCCGGGCGTACTGGGCTCAACCCGCCTAACATGGATAAGGTTACCCGCCGCCGAGAAAGGACCGTACCCGGCCGTGCCATCGGAGAGTTTTCCCTCTAGCCCGCAAGATTTCTTGGCTAATTGGACCGCCTCGCGCGGAAATGTTCGTCGCTTCTTAGAAGACACGGCTATTCCGCCGATTGACGACGAGACGCAGCGCGAAGCAGGACTGGCTGCCGCAGCGGCCGCTGTCGAGGAAACCTTTGGCATTGACCTGAAGGAATTCGAATCTGGATACGATTCCGTCACCGGTGCATTTACCGTGGCAGGAAGCCAGCACATCACCCTTCCGGACCCTGACGTCCCGCAAGACACCCACGCCGCAGCCTTCTTCGACGTGGACAATACAGTCATCCAGGGTTCTTCCCTGATCATGTTTGCCCTAGGCCTTGCCAAGAAGCGCTACTTTAAGCTCAGCGAAATCATCCCAATTGCCTTCAAGCAGCTGCGTTACCGGTTCAGTGGCAAGGAAAATGCCAAGGACATGCAATCCGGTCGCGAGCAGGCCTTGGAATTTGTGAAGGGCAAAGACGTTGCTGTGCTACGCGAGCTGTGTGAAGAGATCGTGGACAACTCGATGCTGGACAAGAGCTATTCCGGCACCATCGAGCTGGCCAAGATGCACTTAGCTGCGGGCCAGCAGGTGTGGCTCGTGTCCGCAACCCCGGTACAAATCGGGCAGATCCTAGCGGATCGCTTCGGCTTTACTGGCGCTCTCGGCACGGTTGCCGAGGAGAAGGACGGAAAGTTCACCGGCCGACTCGTCGGAGACATTTTGCACGGCCCCGGCAAGAAGCATGCCGTGGCTGCCCTGGCGGCCATTCAGCAGCTGGATCTGGAGCAGTGTACCGCCTACTCGGATTCCATCAACGACATTCCGATGTTGAGCATGGTGGGAACTCCCGTTGCCATTAACCCGGACAAGCAGCTCAAGGCTGAAGCTGAACGACGCGGCTGGACGGTCCGCGACTACCGCAGTATGCGCCGAGCCGTGCGCACCTGGGGCGTGCCAGCGCTTGTCACGGCCGGGTTTTCTCTTCTCGGCTGGAAGCGTTTCCGGAACCGGTCAAAATAAAACAATCCCGGTGGCCCCACTAGCTGCGGGATGACCGGGATTGTATGCGCAAGGCAAGTAGAATTACTTGCCCAGCTTACGACGCTGCACGCGAGTACGCTTCAGCATCTTGCGGTGCTTCTTCTTCGACATGCGCTTACGACGCTTCTTAATTACTGAACCCATAAGGTTTCCTCAATTCTTCGTTGTACGTACAAATAAGTGTTGTGAGGGCGTGGACTTCCACGAGCGTGGCGCCGAGCTTGAGGTGCACACTCAAACGATCGCCATTCGTCAACACGAACGTCTCACAAGCATACAACCAGGGGCACCCACTGAAAAAACTGGGGCACCCACCGACCCTGCAACATGTTTGTAAACATGCTCAGAGAAAGTGGGTGCCCCAGTTAATCCGGGTTACCCGAACTACCCGACGTCGTACACCGACGAGTCGAGGTACTCGGTCACTGCCGACTCGTGCACGCGGAACGAACGTCCCACACGGACAGCTGGCAGCTCACCGGAGTGAACCAAGCGATACACCGTCATCTTTGAGACGCGCATGATCTCCGCGACCTCTGCGACGGTGAGGAACTTACCCTTATCTTCGTTTGCCATATGTTAGTTAACCCTTCAGCAAGCGGCGCGCTGTAGGCTTCCCCTCCCACAGGACTAACACGCACGTGCCTGGACTAGTCTAGCGTGAATCATGTGACTCTTGCGACCTAAGTGCAACATTTCGTACAAGAAATTTACAGGTTTCAGCGTCCGCCCAGCTCACGGGAGCGCTGAGCGTTCTTTTCTAGTGCCCGATAGAAGGCTCCGCGCAAGCCCGACTCCTCGAGTTCGCGGATTGCAGCCGCAGTTGTGCCCGCTGGCGAGGTCACCCCGGCGCGCAGTGCCACCGGGTCCGCGTCTTCTTGTTCCAGCATGGCTCCCGCGCCTGCGATAGTGGCGTTGGTGAGCTCGCGTGCAACATCGCGGGTCAGGCCGAGGGACACGCCTGCGTCGATAAGCGTCTCTGCGACGAGGAAAATGTATGCCGGGCCGGAACCGGATACCGCCGTCACGGCATCCATCTGCGACTCAGGGACCACCACAACCGTCCCTGTAGCCCCCAGGAGCCCCACAACGGCCTCTGTTTGCTCCTCAGAGGCGTGCTTGCCAGGGCTGAGCGCGCTGACTCCCTTGCCCACGAGCATCGGCGTATTCGGCATGACCCTCATTACGGGGGTACCGGCGACCGGGATGGCTTCTTCCATCTGCTCCAGGGTGATGCCTGCAGCCATGGACACAACGATCGTGGAGATGTCGTTGGTGGCAATGGTTTCTGCGATCTCCTCGATCACTGCGAGGATACCGGCCGGCTTGACGCACAAAAAGACCACGTCGGCGTTCGACGCGGCCTCTTCGTTGTCATTCGTAGAGTTGATGCCGTAGCGCTCCACGAGTTCTTCGCCGCGAGCTTCACGACGATTGGTAGCTGTAATACTTTTTGGGTCATGGCCAGCGGAAACTAGGCCCGAGATCAAGGCCTCACCGATCTGGCCACCACCGAGAACTGCAATTTTCTTCATGACATCAAGGGTGCCACATGATGCCAATCAATGAGAATTGCTAGAGAAAAACAATCAGCGCTGGCCCAAATGTCATCAACAGGCCAACCACACCGGCAAGGCCCATGGAGAAGCCGTCTCGCTCGGTGCGCATTGCTTTCACAACGCCGACCATGATCGCGGTGACCACGACAGCAAGCACGGCGACGAGCCACTTATTCAGGGTCTGCCAGAGGAATTCAAACCCGAGGAAGATAAGAACTCCCAGAACCAACCCGACAATGATCAAACCGATCAGAGCAAAGCCGTTGATGCCACCTTCTCGGTCTTCGTCCTGGGCTGGAGCTTGGGTCTGTTCAAGATCTTGTTCTTGGTCTTGTTCCGGCAGTTGTTCGAGCTGGGCCGAATCCTTGGACTTCGCGTCTGCCTCGAAATCGTGCTGGAGGTGCTCGTCCTTGACGGGTTGGAGCTTGCCCGTTTCCTCGACACTAGGTGAAGGTGCCGTTACCTTGGGCTTGGCTGGAACGTCGGTTTCTACCTTGCGAATCACATTGGTTTCATCAACCTGTGGCGACTTTTCAGCAGGCTTAGCGGGTTCGGGCTTGGGCTCTACCTCGGCCTTGGCAGCCTCCGTGTCCAACGGAACGGAAGAGTGCTTCGCTTCCACAGGTCGCTTTTCAACCTTGGGGATCGACCCGGTCAGCTCAGCGACCGAGATACCACCCTCCTCAAGGCTACGACGCCGACGACGGCGTGGGCGCTCAGCCTCCGGCTGCTCTTTCTGCGCGCGGGCGAGAAGCTCGGCGACTGTCAATTGCTTGTCATCGTCTGACATCTACTCGTCATCTCCTCCGTCGAGTCCTTTATCAATACGAGTCAGGATCACTCCCTCACGCAGTGCCCAAGGACAGATTTCTAACTTCTCAAGCTTCAATGCTCGCATGGAAGCCTCAGCAACGAGGGCGCCCGCAACAATCTGATGCGACCGATCGGCGCTGATACCTTCCAACTCTGCACGATCTGCAGCCGTCATGCGAGAAATAAAAGCAATAAGTTGACGCAAACCTGGCGCTGTAAGTGTACGTTTAACAAACGGTCCAGCGGAGGAAGGCTCTGCACCGGTGAGTCGCGCGAGGGTACGGAACGTCTTCGAAGTAGCCACGGCGTGACCAGTTGGACCCAGCGCGGCGAACTGTTGCGCAGGTTCTGCAAGCTCAGCGTCAATAAAGTCACGCAGCGCGTTAATCTTCTTGCGCTCAGGTGGATCGGTATCAAACCATTCGTGGGTCAAGCGGCCCGCACCAAGGTTCAGCGATACCGCCAAGTCCGGAACCTCGTCATTACCGGTAGAAATCTCCAAGGAGCCACCCCCGATGTCTAGGTTGGTGATGCGACCAGCAGACCATCCGTACCAACGACGCGCTGCCAAGAAGGTGAGTTCGGCTTCCTCTACGCCCGAAAGAACTTCGAGACGAACGCCAGTTTCCTTCTCAACATGATCTAGCACTTCCTCCGAGTTCGTTGCCGAGCGTACTGCAGAGGTGGCAATGGGGATGATCTCGACGCACTTGAGCTTCTTCGCCAGATCAGTTGCCTCACCGACAGCACTGGTTAGCTTTGCAACGCCTTTGTCGTCGATGGCGCCATCGTCGTCAAGCATCTCTACAAGCCGCAACGACTGCTTCCAGTCACTCATCGGCGACGGGCGTCCGCCGTCTCGGGCGTCTACTGCAACAAGATGAACGGTGTTGCTGCCCACATCTAATACACCTAGTCTCACACGTTCTAGGGTAGACGGTCTACCGTGTGGAAGTGTGAATCAACCTGTCTTTCTTGAATTTCCCGCACAATCTCCTGCAGGAAAATCCATCCTTGCTGGGCGCGAAGTGCCGCCCGATTTCGCCCGCGAATGGCTCGAGTTCAACCTTCCGGACGACCCTCATCACTACTTCTCTATCGACCTGACCTGGGTAGAATCCACCTGGCAGTGTCGTTTTGGCACCTCTGCCTGCCACGGTATCGACGAGAATTTGCCCGTGGTGGGCTGCTGCATCCACGGGGCATATTTGTCAGATGAAACCGACCGCGACGAGCTCTACGACGCCGTCGCCGAAATGCCCGCCAAGTATTGGGAGCTGCGTCCCGACGATGTTGATTCCTACATCGAAGCGGCCAACCCCGCCATCCTCGAGCCATGGCTCGAGTGGGACGACGACGAGGATGAACCGTCGCTGAAGACAGCGCGCGTCGATGGGGCATGCATTTTCGCTAATCGACGATCAACCGGCGCCGGACCTGGGTGCGCGCTGCACCAATGGGCAATGGCCGAAGGTCGCAACATTATTTCTTCCAAGCCAGAAGTGTGCTGGCAGGTGCCATTCTCACGCGAAGATGCGTGGGAAGAGCGCCCAGACGGACAAGAGATTTTGCGCACCACGATTGGTGAATACGACCGTCGCCAATGGGGCGGGGGTGGCGAAGACTTCGACTGGTGGTGCACCGGAGACAGCGAATGCCACACCGGCGGGGTGCCAGTGTGGCAATCGATGGAAAAAGAGTTGCGTCAGCTTATTGGTAACGAGCCTTACGAGTACGTAGCCGAGCACTGCCGGAAGCGCTCGGAGCTGCCCAGCGAGTTCAAGTCCGTGCACCCTGCAACCGCGCTTGCGGCTGAGAAAGATGCTCTGGCTTAGGCCGTCGGGCTAAGCCTCGAACTTGTAGCCCAGCCCGCGGACAGTAACCAACTGCTTCGGGCGTGAGGGCTCCACCTCGATCTTGGAGCGCAAACGCTTTACGTGAACGTCCAAGGTCTTGGTGTCGCCGACATAATCGGCACCCCAAATCCTGTCGATCAACTGACCACGAGTGAGTACGCGACCTGCATTGCGAAGCAAGTACTCCAGCAAGTCGAACTCCTTCAGTGGCATGGGGACTGGCTGGTCGTCGACAAGCACTGTGTGCCTCTCAACATCCATCTTGACCCTGCCGCCCTCGAGGATCTGATCCTCGGACTCTTCCGTTTCTTCCGCCTCCGGGCCGCGGCGCAGGACCGCACGGATGCGGGCGATGAGCTCGCGGGAGGAGTACGGCTTGGTGACGTAATCGTCGGCGCCGAGCTCGAGACCAACAACCTTATCGATCTCGGAATCGCGCGCCGTAACCATAATGATCGGTACCATTGACACCGCACGAAGCTGCTTGCACACATCAGTGCCCGACATGCCGGGAAGCATCAGGTCTAGGAGAACCAAATCAACGTCGTTGGCATCAAACTCCTCAAGAGCTGTGCGGCCGTCTGGAGCAACGATGGCTTCAAAGCCCTCCTTGCGCAGCAAATATGCCAACGGATCTGCGAGCGATTCCTCGTCTTCAACAATGAGGATGGTCGTCGTCATTGCTTCTCCTTTTCTTTCCTACGTGCAGTAGCACGAGTTACCGCTTCCCGGAATGTTGGAGTTGACGGTTGATCGCCATCCTCCAAAAGCTCTGGTTGTTCGGGCTCCGGCTCTGGAACATAAATGGGAAGTTCGATTGTGAATGTAGACCCCGTCCCAGGACGAGACCACAACTTAATATTACCGCTATGGTTGGCAACCACATGCTTTACAATAGCGAGGCCCAAACCGGTGCCTCCGGTTTGCCTTGATCGCGCCTTGTCAACGCGGAAAAAGCGTTCGAAAACGCGTTTCTGATTCTCCGGCTCGATGCCAATTCCGCGGTCGGTCACGCGAATAAGTATCACATTATCGCGAGCAATCTTCTGAGTGATACTCACCGGCTGTGATTCGGATGAGTAGTTCACCGCGTTTGAGATGAGGTTAGATACCGCCATGACCAGCATGGATCGGTCCCCCATGACCTCCACCCCGGTATGATCGCCGCGGGTGAGTTTGATGCCTGCATTGTCCGCACTGATTTGGTTGCGCGACATTGCCTCGTCGATAACTTCGTCAACCTTCACCGGGGTCATCTCCGGCAGTGCTTCCGCGCCCTGGAGCTTCGACAGGCTGATCAGTTCCGAGATCAACTCCGCCATACGGTGTGACTCATTGAGCAACTTGTTGCCGAAGTACTCCACCATATCGGGGTCATTGGGGTCCTGAAGGAGCGCCTCTGCCAGAAGCGACATGCCGCCGACCGGTGTTTTCAGCTCGTGCGAGACATTGGCCACGAAGTCGCGGCGGGCGGACTCCATTCGAACATTTTCCGACTCGTCCGTGCCATAGACAATGATGAAATAGTTATCTACCAGCGTCAACGGCTTAATCAGCGCTTTGACGTCGGAAACGCGGTTGCCGGTGGAGCGGCGCGGCATTGCAAGATCAATGGTGCGGGTTTCCAAGTCATCGAAGACTTCTTTGCCAACAGCCCACACTTCAGGGTTTAGGGTCCGATCGTGCACAATGGCCATTTCGTGAGCGCGAGAGTTGGACAAAATCACGTCGCCAGAGCGGTCCACCACAGTAATGGCGGTGGGCGCTCCCTGTACAACAAGGTGAAGGACCTGGCTCACCGTAGTCACGCGGTTATCTTGCAGGCTCGCCGAATTACGTGCGCGGTCACGCCGCTCGTTTACCCACCGGACCACGGGAATCGCGGCCACGGTGAGGACGACACCTAAAACGAAAGCTAGAACAATGGACACCAAGTTAGTTTAAAAAACTCCGCCGAACCGACTACTTCTTGCCCTGATTTGCAACTGCAGCAGCACCAGCCGCAGCAGCTTCTGGATCCAGGTAAGTACCACCAGGATTGACTACCGTGCCATGCTCATCGAACTCGTACACCAGTGGCATACCAGTTGGGATGTTCAAAGCAGCGATGTCCTCATCGGAAATGCTGTCCAGGTACTTAACCAGCGCACGCAGGGAGTTACCGTGAGCTGCCACCATGACATTCTCACCCTTGATTACGCGAGGGCGGATCACGTCGATGAAGTAAGGAATCAGGCGCTCAACAACGTCCTTCAGGCACTCAGTGCGAGGAACCTCAGGAAGGAAAGCGTAGCGAGCATCAGCGGACTGCGAGTACTTGTTGTCCACATCGATCTCTGGTGGTGGAGTGTCGTAAGAACGGCGCCAAGTCATGAACAGCTCCTCGCCGAATTCCTCACGGATTTCAGCCTTGTTCAGACCCTGCAGCTTGCCGTAGTGGCGCTCGTTGAGGCGCCAGTTACGCACCACGGGGATCCAATGGCGGTCAGCCTCATTCAATGAGATGTTTGCGGTGCGGATTGCGCGACGCAGCAAAGAGGTGAACACAACATCTGGGAGCAGGCCCTCTTCCTTGAGGAGCTTGCCAGCGTTAACGGCTTCGTTTACGCCCTTCTCCGTCAAGTCGACATCGACCCAACCGGTGAACTGGTTCGATTCATTCCATTCGGACTGGCCATGGCGGACCAAGATCAATTTTCCGTTACTCATGCCTCCTAGTCTGCCATCTTCCGGTAGTTTTCGCTGGACAAATCCCCTGATTCAGGCGCCCTCGGCGCGGCGTGGCGATTCCTTCGGATCAATCTCAGCCAAAGTCTTCTCATACACGTGAAGCATCGAGCTTGCGGAGGCTTCCCACGAGAATTCCGCAGCCCGCTCTACTGCACGCTCACCCATGGCAATGCGCATCTCATCGTCGTCAAGCATGCGTTCGAGCGCATCTGCCCATGCAGTAGGTTCGTGCCCATCAACCAAGATGCCTGTCTCCCCGTCGGCGACGGCAACGGGCAGACCACCGACTCGCGCCGCGACAACCGGGGTGCCGGTCGCCTGGGCCTCGATTGCGACGAGGCCAAACGACTCGTTGTAGCTTGGAACTGCAACGACATCGGCAGCCTGGTAGATGGAGACGAGCTCCTCTGGAGGACGAGGTTCCAAGAAACGTACCCGGCGTGAGACACCAAGCTTGTGCGCCAAGGCTTGATAATATTCGACCGAAGAGGCACTTCCCGAGGCTCCACCGCAGATGAGCACCCGGATATTGCGATAGGGATCACGCTCGAGCATCACCGCGACGGCGCGAAGAAGTACCTGCGGGCCTTTGAACTCCTGAAGGCGACCAATGAACGCCACCACTTTCGTGTGCAGCGGGACACCGAGCGCACGACGAGCGTTTTCTGTATTGCGATTGGTTCCGGGAGTGAACAAAGTGGTGTCTGCTCCCGGTGTGACTACCTTGATTTTCGAATGATTAACGTCGTAGTGCATGCACAGAGCATCAATCTCGTCTTCCGTATTGACCACGAGCACGTCGGCATTATCGACGAGCTGCTGCTCGCAGATTCGCCGCGCCTCACTCTCTTGTGAATCGTCGGCTGAACGGTGCGCATTCTTCACGGCAGCCCAGGTGTGGCCGGTAAAGATGAGCGGAATATTCCACAAGTCGCGGAACAACCATCCGATCTGGCCTGAAAGCCAATAGTGGGCGTGAATCAGGTCGTAGTACAGCTCATTTTGGCGGGTGAACTGCACGATGCCACCAGCGAAGGCAGCAAGCTGGGTGGGAAGATCATCCTTTGATAGGCCTTCGAACGGGCCAGCGATGATATTGACAACCCGGAAATTCTCGCTGACATGCACAATTTCACCCTGGCTTGGCCGAGTCGCACGGGTGAACACGTCCACTTGGAGGCCTTTCTTCGCCAACTCGCGGGCAATATTAAGGACGTAGACGTTCATCCCTCCCGCGTCGCCGGAGCCTGGTTGTTCTAGTGGGGAGGTGTGCATGGAGATCATCGCAACGCGCATGTGAGCAATGATAATGCTTTCCTTTCCACAGTGGCCGGGGCGCAGGGGCGGGAGCTATCGTCGTGAAGCTAGGCTTCCTTCGGCTTAGGCTTCCTTCGGCCTAGGCTTCGAGGAAAATCACGTCGAGGGTGCGCGGACCGTGCACGCCCTCAACGCGGACGAGCTCAATGTCCGAGGTTGCGGATGGGCCCGAGATCATCGTGATGGGGGCTACCGGGTCGAGCCTTTCCAAAGACTCAGGGATCAGCTCGACCACTGTGTCTGCACGAACCACGCATATATGGTGGTCAGGGACGAGAGTGATCGCACGACGGCCCTCGTCATTCTGCCCCGAAAGGAAGATTGTCCCGGTCTCCGCACAGGACACCGTTGATGAGGTGAGCACAGCATCGATGTCATTGAGTTCTTCAGCGCTCAGCATCGTGCCTTCATCGCCGCCTCGCGTATCGACGATCCACTGGTACTGCTCCCCTTCTGGGCGCCACTTCTCGTCCAGCCCTGGTGGGATGACAACCTTTGCGCTCTCACCGAGCAATTGAGAGACGCGCCCTGCAATGGAGCCTTCGGTTTCGCGGTAGACATTGGCCTTGTAGTCGATCAGCCGGTCCTCGAGCATATCCAAAGTGTCGGCCCGATTTAGTGTGGAAACTCGCCGGTACTCACGAGGAACCTCTGGGATTGACGGCTGATCTGCCAATGCATTGCGGATGCCCGCGAGTATCTCGGTTTTTGCGTCGCTCACTGCTCGTCCTCTTTCTGCTTCTCAGATGGGCTAGTTGTATCGGTGCTGGTAGTTGTGCTGGTATCTGCTGTTCGCAGTCCACCGTCCTGTGCCACGCGCTCAGCTGATTCATTTTCGTGTTGCTTCCACCAGTTACGGAACGACTGCTTTGGAGGAGCTGGAATATCTCTCTGGTCTGTCCAGCCACCAACGATGCCGGGCAGCCAACTGATTTTGCGGTTTTTACCTGCGACTACGCGGCCAAGTGGCAGGGCACGCTCAGCTGCGGACATCCGCTTGCCCGAGGACATCATGACAGACGCTCCCTTCATGATTACGTCCATTTGGGAGGGCGGCGAGGGCAGCTTCCGCTTTGGTTTCGTAGTTGCCGATTCCTGGTCCTCTGCGTGCTGGTTCTCTGCGTGCTGGGCACGGACATCCTCGTCGCGCAGGTGCACCAAAATGTCCGGAATATTGATCTTGACCGGACATACTTGATAACAAGCCCCGCAAAGCGACGAAGCGTACGGCAGCGAGGCATTCTCTGCCGAAGTAATCCCGGTGAGCTGTGGCGACAGGATCGCCCCGATCGGCCCCGGATAAGTCGAACCGTAGGCGTGTCCGCCGGTCTGCTCATAAACGGGGCAAACGTTCAGGCAGGCCGAACAACGAATGCAGTGAAGCGCGGAACGACCTTTTTCGTCGTTGAGGACGGCGGAACGGCCATTATCTAGAAGCACGACGTGCATGTTTTGAGGGCCATCGCCTGGCGTAACCCCTGACCACATGGAGGTATAGGGATTCATTCGCTCGCCTGTAGACGAGCGAGGCAGCAACTGTAGAAAGACCTCTAGGTCAGAGAAGGTTGGCACCAACTTTTCAATCCCCATGACCGAAATCAGAGTATCGGGCAAGGTCAAACACATTCGGCCGTTACCTTCAGACTCGACGATGGTCAGCGTGCCCGAATCTGCCACACCAAAATTCGCACCCGAAATTGCAACATTTGTGGTTAAGAACTTATCACGCAGATAAGTGCGAGAAGCTTCTGCCAGGTCGTGAGGCTCGTTTGTCAGCTCAGGATCTACATCCGGCATCTCTTTCAGGACAATCTCGCGGATCTCGTCGCGGTTCCGGTGGATTGCCGGAACAAGAATATGGGAGGGCTTATCGTGGCCAAGCTGCACAATCAGCTCCGCCAGGTCAGTCTCGGTGGCAGTGATTCCATGACGATTCAGATGCTCCTCGAGGTTGATTTCCTGAGTAGCCATCGACTTAATCTTGATAACTTCTTTCGATCCAGTTTCCTCGACGAGCTTGGTAATAATCTCGTTCGCCTCAACTGCGTCACGCGCCCAATGAACATGTCCACCGCGTGCAGTGAAATTGCGCTCGAACTCTTCTAGCAGCTCGGGCAGCTGAGCCATCGTGCGTTCCTTCAGCGCTGAACCGGCATCGCGCAATTGCTCCCAATCAGGCAGCTCAGAAACTACGTGCCCGCGCTTATTTCGAATCGAATGAGTCGCGTGACCGATATTCTTCCGCATCTGGGTGTTCTTTAATTCGTGTTTCGCAGATTCAGGAAATGGAATATTGATGTGCACGTTGCTTATGTCAGATGCATGACGAACTCCCGGCATGCCCAGTGGTGTTGCAGCCATTATTTCACTCCTTCGGTGATGGAAAGCTCAACCGGACCCGAAACATCCAGCGGGTTAGCCCTAGTCGAAGCAAGGATTTCAGCTAAATGGATGGTGCCTAACGACGACTTCTTCCGCGACAGAGCGCCACCTAAATGAAGCAGGCACGATGCATCGCCACCGGTGCACAAATCTGCACCTGACTTTTCAATATTGCGGATCTTCGCATCTGCCATGGCACCGGAAACGTCAGGATTCTTAAAAGAGAATGTGCCACCAAATCCGCAGCATTCCTCAGCATCCGGCAATTCAAAAAACTCAATTCCCTCGACGGACTTCACCAGGTCTTTTTGCCGGTCACCGAGATTAAGCAGCCGCATTCCGTGGCACGAAGGATGATAGGTCACCTTCTGCGGAAACCACGATCCAAGTTGGGTTGCCGCATCGGTAATACCAAGCACATCGGTAAGCAGCTCAGAAAGCTCGTAGGTATTCGCCGCGACCTCTTCCGCTTCTTTCGCGAGGGCCTCGTCCCCACCTTCCCTCGCGATCATCGGTTGCTGATGCCCAAGCGACGCCACACACGAACCAGATGGTGCAACGGCCACATCATAGGTTTCCTTCGAAAAGGCCTGCACATGGTTCCGCACGACCGGCAATGCATCGTCGAAATACCCGGAATTCACATGCATTTGCGAGCAGCAACCCTGCCCCGATGGGAAAATCACCTGGTGGCCGAGCCTTTCAAGGATTCGAACAGTTGCATGCGCAACCTTCGGATACATGGCGTCAACGATACAAGTGCTAAAAAGTGCAATTTTCATATTTTCTCCGTTCGCCATCGAGTGAGTGTCACCCATCGTAGAACTGCAGTTTCTTCGTCGCCCCACTAATAAAAACCACTAATGATCCGGTTGCCGTTTAATCACTTTTCACTTATCGACGAATGTTCCCGCCTCAATTACCACCAACTTCATTAGAACATTCTTTCTATTTACTCTTGCACTTTCCATGATTGCATGTAGACTTCCAATTATCAAGTCGAACACAAGATCGAAATTAGGGGGGATCATGGCACGGAAAGTTAAACAAATCGTTGATCAGATAGAACAATCGCTCGAACAGCTTTCCGAGATCATGATGGACCCTGATTCGCTTTCTTTGTCCGACATCCACGAGGATTTTGAACGCCTCGAATCCGTTGTCAATCTGAAGGCAACAATTGACGCATCATTCGCCTATATCTGCGACCGCGATAATGCAGGCAAACTCGTCGGTGGAAATTATCCAATTGAATACTTAACTCAAAAGCTTGGACTGAGCCGTCGCGCCGGTTTTGATCGCATTGATCGTGGCAATTCTCTCTTTAAGCCGGTAGTTGTCCCTGAACCTGAGATCCTCCCCGACGACGAGGAAGCCAAGGCACGAGAAGAAGAGGAACGTAAGCGCCGGGAAGAAGAAGAGCGTAAGGCTCAGGCTCGCGCACGCCAACAGGCAAGGGACCGAAAGGCTTCAGAAGAAAAGCAGCGCATTATCAACCAAGCACTGCGGGACTTGTCCGAAAATTCCCAACCAGGACGAAACGAGATCTATGCCGAAGCAATGGAGGCCGCAAAAACACGTGGCCCCGAGGACCTCCGCAAATTCGTCGAAGCTCTAGTGAACAAGGCAAACCGAAATGCACGAGATACCTCTGGCAAGCGGGACCCATTCGAAGCCCATTCAAGGCGCAGTATTCATATTGGAGAACCAGACTCCCAAGGGATGAGCAAAATCACCATCATGGCTCCTGCAGGTGAAGCTGCCCAGATCAAGAGCCACATTGATGCTGGTTATGCCCCTGGAACCAATATCTCCGCCAACCCCGAGGACGATAAGCGCACTCGGTCGCAGCGTGGCTTCGATCAGTTCATGCAGATCATACGGTCATACTCAAACGAGAAATCCCAGCGCAACAAGGGTGTCGGCAGCGTGGTCTTATCCATCACTTTGGATGATCTCGCTGACGCAGACGAAACGACTCGGTTCGCAACCAACACGGGATTCGGCCTAAACTGCTTCGATATTCTTCGACTCGGTCTCACTGGAACTGACTTCATCCTTCAGGTCGATTCAGTTACCGGACTACCTCTTTCCATGGGCCGGACCCGCTTAGCTGATGTACACCTTCGGCTGGCGCTCATAGCAGCCCAGGCAGTTTGCGCCTGGTTCGGTTGTACAAAACCTTTCACCGAGTTAGAAATTCATCACATAAGAGCCTACATACAAGGCGGGATGACAGATATAGAAAATCTCATCGCCTTATGTCGAGAACACCACAGGTGCAATAATGACAATCGAGACGGAGCGGGAAACAAGGGTTACATCGACCGAGACCCTGAAACTGGCGATGTAGCAGTTATTCCTGCCAACGGTGGTGCGCCTCAACCCAACACCACTCACCCTTATGAACAGGCTGCCGCCCAGAGATTAAAACGTCGAAACAAATCGAAGGCTCCTGAACCTGGCAGGCAACCCGATCGTCTACTATTCCCTGTTCCTGACATTGATTCATCCACCACTGCCTAAGTTATCGGCTTTCGCAGTGGTGGCGACGTTGCCATTCCAGCCTCGTTATACTTGGCTGTTACATCATATTTCTCAGCTTTGAACCTAAAGCTTCAACGATTGGATCATTGAATGTCTGCATTTGAATCAAAGGCTTGGTTGGATCACTACACTCCTTGGACTCCCCACACCCTCGATTATGGGGACACCACGTTGCTTGATCTGTACGACAACAATCTCGCCATTAATGCAGAAAAACCAGCGACATGGTTCTTCGGTCGCCGCCAAACCTACGATGAACTGGACAAGGTAGTCCGTCGTACTGCAGCCGGCCTCAAGGCATTCGGAGTTCGCCCAGGCGACCGCGTAGCCATCATGCTGCCGAACTGTCCTCAGCACATCGCCGCTTTTTACGCAGTATTGAAGCTTGGCGCCACCGTGGTTGAGCACAACCCGCTCTACACCGCCCACGAGCTACGGGGACAGTTCAAGGACCACGGCGCACGCGTTGTCATCGGCTGGGATAAGTCAGCGGGAACCTTGGATGAGCTCCGGAAGGACACTGATCTTGAAACCATCATCAGCGTCAACATGGTCAACGCCATGCCCAAGATCCAGCAACTTGCTCTAAAGATTCCAATTAAGAAGTTGCGTGATTCACGCGACCAACTCACCGCACCCGCGCCAAATACGGTCCCCTGGGAAACGCTGATCAGCTCCGCAATTGGTGGCGAAGGCGACGATATCGTCTCTGAACCTTCAGTTACTAAGGAATCGTCGGCACTAGTGCTCTACACTTCGGGAACTACCGGTACGCCTAAGGGAGCCGAACTCACACACGGAAATCTGTTCGCCAACCTGCTGCAAGGCAAAGCGTGGGTCAAGGGTCTCGGCGACTACGACGAGCGCATGTTGGCCGCCCTGCCTCTGTTCCACGCGTATGGCATGACCATGGTGTGCACCCTTTCGGTCTACATCGGGGCGGAGATTGTTTTGCTTCCCTCGCCTAAGATTCCCCTCATCATGGATGTGATGAAGAAGCACACTCCGACTTGGGTGCCAGGCGTTCCCACGCTCTACGAGAAGATCGCAAATGCCGCCGAAGAACAAAACATCGAGATCAAAGGAATTCGAAACGCGTTCTCTGGCGCCTCTACCCTGCCAACCAGCACCGTGGAAAAGTGGGAGCGCCTCACCGATGGCCTTCTAGTGGAAGGCTATGGTCTGACGGAAACTTCGCCGATCCTTGTCGGCAACCCTATGAGCGAAGCACGTCGCCCCGGCTACATTGGCGTTCCATTCCCGGATACTGAGATTCGTATTGCCAACCCTGACAACTTAGACGAAACCATGCCAGATGGAGAAGAGGGAGAGCTTCTCGCCCGTGGCCCACAGGTATTCAAGGGCTACCTGAATAAGCCAGAGGAAACCGAGAAGGTATTCCACAACGGCTGGTTCCGCACCGGCGACATGGGTGTCATGGAAGAGGACGGTTTCATCCGCCTTGTCGCTCGCATTAAGGAAATCATCATCACCGGTGGCTTCAACGTCTATCCGGCTGAGGTTGAGGATGCCATCCGCGATCACCCAGACGTCAACACGGTTGCCGTCGTCGGTCGTCCGCGCGAAGACGGCTCAGAAGATGTGGTAGCTTGCGTCACCTTGAATGACGGTGCTGCCCTTGATCCCGAAGGCCTCAAGGAGTTCGCTCGCGAGCGGCTTACCCGCTACAAGGTCCCTCGCACCTTCTACCACTTCGAGGAATTGAAGTCGGACCAGCTAGGAAAAATTCGTCGTCGAGATGTCCAAGCTGACCTACTTAAGTTACTGGAGCAAAAGAAGTAAATTAATTAACTAAGAATTGTGGTTCGTTTCACAAGCGTGTGGCATACTATAAAAATACCTAATCATGACCTGCATCACACTTGACCGAAAGGTGCCCCCATGTCGGCCTTTGAAACGAAAGCATGGACGAAGCAATACGCAGAGTGGACCCCCACCACACTGGAATATGGGGACACAACCCTCGTTGACGTATACGACGACAACCTGAAGAAAAACTCCCATAAATCTGCAACTTGGTTTTTTGGAAGGACCCAGACCTACGCTGCCCTCGACCAACAGGTGAGGGCGGCCGCGGCCGGCCTCAAGGCTTTCGGCGTCCGCCCGGGCGACCGCGTCGCCATCGTCCTACCGAACTGCCCCCAGCACATCGCGGCCCTGTATGCCGTGCTCAAGCTGGGTGCCACCGTTGTTGAGCACAATCCGCTCTACACCGAACACGAGCTCAAAGGCCTCTTCCAAGATCACGGTGCCCGGGTGGCCATCGTCTGGGACAAGGCAGTGCCCGTCGTCGACAGTTTGCGCAAAGATTCGGAACTAGAAACGATCATCAGCGTCAACATGATCGAGGCCATGCCCAACCTCCAGCAGTTCTTATTGAAGATCCCGCTGCCTTCCATCAGAGAAAAGCGTGCCGCCCTATCGGGGGACGCACCCAACGCCATCGAATGGAAGACACTGCTCAGCGATGCCATCGGCGGCCCCGCCGAGCACGTCAAGTTCCCTCAAAAGGTGAACAAGGATGACACGGCCATCATCCTGTACACCTCTGGCACCACGGGAAAGCCTAAAGGTGTCCCGCTTTCTCACGCTAACGTGTACTCAAACTGCAAGATGGGTGAATCCTGGGTCCCCGATTTCGGCAAGTTGGACGAACGCATGATGGGTGCCCTACCGATGTTCCACGCTTACGGTCTGACCTTGATTGGCGTGCTTGCCGTCCACGTCGGCGCCGAAATGATTCTCATGCCGGCCCCACGCATTCCGCTAATCATGGACATCATGAAGAAACACACCCCGACCTGGTTTCCGGCAGTTCCGACCCTGTACTCGAAGATCATCGATGCGGCCAAGGAACAAAACATCGAGATCCGGGGCATCCGCAATTCCTTCTCCGGCGCCGCCCCACTGCCAGTTGCCACGGTGGAGGCCTGGGAGGAGCTCACCGGTGGCCTCCTCGTCGAAGGCTACGGCCTATCGGAGACCTCCCCGATCCTGGCAGGCAATCCGATGGACGGAAACCGACGCCCCGGATACATCGGCATCCCGATGCCCGACACCGAAATTCGCATTGCCAACCCCAAAAACCTCGACGAAACCATGCCTGATGGCGAAGAAGGCGAACTGATTTGTCGCGGCCCGCAGGTCTTCAGCGGATATCTTGAAAACCCCGAGGCCAACAAGGAAGCCTTCCATAACGGGTGGTTCCGCACTGGCGATGTTGGCCTGATGGAAGCCGACGGATTCATCAAGGTCATTGCCCGCACCAAGGAAGTGATCATTGCTGGCGGCTTCAACGTTTATCCGGCCGAAGTCGAAGATGTCATCCGCCAGCATCCCGATGTAGTCAATGTCGCGGTCGTCGGTCGCCCACGCGAGGATGGTTCCGAGGACCCAGTAGCGTGTGTCATTCTGCGCGACGGTGCGGCCCTCAACCCCGAAGGCCTCAAGGAGTTCGCCTCCAAGCGCCTGACCAATTACAAGGTTCCCCGCACCTTCTACCACTTCGAGGAGCTGAAGTCGGACCAGCTGGGCAAAATTCGTCGTCGCGAAGTTCAAGCCGATCTTCTCCAACTGATCAAAGAACAATAGAGCCAAGAGCAGCACAAATCCCCCAAATTACCCCCGTTTGGGGGTATTTTCTCGCCTTCCGCATACCCCTAGGGGTATATTCCTTTCTTGTAAACCCCAGGGGGTATAGCAACTTCGAAAGGAACCCCACCATGTGCCAACCTATTACCTGCTCTAACTGCAAGAAGACCACTTGGACCGGATGCGGCCAACACATCGACCAGGTTAAGGCCTCCGTCCCCGCCGGACAATGGTGTACTTGTTCGAAGCCGGAGCCACAAAGCTTCTTCTCCCGCATGTTCGGAAAGTAAAATTCGGAAAGAGAAAATGAGCACAGCAAGCACACCACAGACCACCGTCATCGTCGGCGGCGTCGCCGGCGGCATGTCCACCGCGACCCGCCTGCGTCGCAACGACGAGACCCGCAACATCATTGTCCTCGAAGCCTCGGGAAACGTCAGCTTCGCCAACTGTGGCCTGCCGTACTACGTCGGCGACGTCATCACCGAGCGCGAGTCGCTCCTCCTGCAGACCCCACAGTCTCTCAAGGACCGCTTCAATCTCGACGTTCGCGTCAACACCCGCGCAACCAAGATCAACCGCGAGGCCAAGACCATCACCACCGACGCAGGCGAAGACATCGCCTACGACACCTTGGTCCTCTCCCCCGGCGCGACCCCACTCCTTCCTCCCATCGAGGGCATCGATCGCGCGCTGACCCTGCGCACCGTCGAAGACGTAGATAATATTGTCGCCCACCTCGAAGGCGCGAAATCGGCAGCTCTGATCGGCGGCGGCTTCATCGGCCTCGAGCTCGCTGAGAACCTTGCACACCGTGGTCTCAAGGTCACCGTCATCGAGCGCGCGCCCCAGATCATGGCACCGCTCGACGAGGAGATGGCAGCCCTCGTCCAGAAGCACCTCGAAGATAACGGCATCACCATCCTCACCAACGCCGATACCTCGCGTATCGACGAAAAAACGCTCACCCTGTCCGACGGCACCGTAATCGATGCTGATATTACTGTCGCCGCCATCGGCGTGCGCCCTTCCTCCGAGCTCGCTCGCGACGCCGGCCTCGAAGTCGGGGCGCGCGGGGGCATCGTTGTCGACGACTACCAGCGCACCAACGATCCTGCGATCTTCGCACTCGGCGACGCTGCCGAGAAGCGCGACGGCGTCGACGGCTCCGACACCCTCGTTCCGCTAGCTCAGACTGCGAACCGCCATGGTCGCCTCGTTGCCGACATCATTTCGGGTCGCGACGTCCGCCGCACCGGCACCCTGGGCACCTCCATCGTTGGCCTGTTCGGCCTCTCGGCCGCGGCCGTAGGTTGGAACGAGCGCAAGGCGAAGGCTGCCGGCAAGAACCTGCGGGTTATCCACCTCCACCCAGCCGACCACGCTGGCTACTACCCTGGTTCGACCCAGATGCACCTGAAGCTCGTTGTCGACGCTGACAATGACGCGATCCTGGGCGCTCAAGGTGTGGGCGAAGGCGGCGTCGATAAGCGAATCGACGTCATTGCCACCGCAATGCGTGGCGGACTGACTGCCTCGGACCTTGCGGACCTCGAGCTTGCGTATGCTCCGCAGTTTTCGTCGGCGAAGGACCCGGTCAACATGGCGGGCTTCATCAACGACAACATGGTCCAGGGCGAGAAGACCGTTCAGTTCCACGAGCTGGACCAGTACATGGACGAAGGCTGGGAACTCATCGACGTGCGCGAACCGAGTGAGTTCGAGGCTGGCCAGATCCCTGGTGCCCGCAACGTTCCGCTCAATGATCTGCGCGCGAACATCGAGGACTTCAAGGGTGGCAAGTACATTGTTCACTGCCAGGTCGGCCTGCGCGGCCACACGGCGTCGTCGCTGCTGCGCAACTACGGAGTCGAAGTGGCGAACTTAGACGGCGGGTACGTCACGTGGTCCTCTGTACAGTAGACACTATGAAAATCACAGCAGAAGAGGCCAAGCCTGCTATCACGCGGCTGAAGCGTGCGCGCGGTCAGATCGATGCCATCATCCGCATGCTCGAGGAAGGCGAGGAGTGCGAAAAGGTGGCTACCCAGATCTCCGCTGCCTCCACCGCGGTCTCGCGTGCGGGGTTCCTGGTGATCTCGAAGGGCATGCAGAAATGCATGACCGAGGAGGGTCCAGATTCCCTTGACCAGGAAAGATTGGAGAAAATCTTCCTTTCTCTGGCATAGCGCCTGATCCAGGACAGGGGTCACACCCAAAACCTGTCCAAAACATGAGAGTTCCCTCACAATACAGGGCGTGTCGTTCACTTCCTACGAATTCGTAGGTTACGGTGTCGTAGTTGCACTGTTTCCGACCCCTAAACACTTTGAAGGAACATCCGCATGTCTTTAACGCCCCTTCTGGCCATGTCGAACCCTGCCCTCACTTTTGCTGGGCAGGGTTCTAACTGGCAGTACGCGCTTTCCGATGCCGCTGCATCCCCGCTGACCCGCACTCGCCTCGCTGATCTCATCGACGGCGCGCGCACCACCACCGGACCCGTTGCCCGCCTGCTGGCCTCCACGGTCCCAGGAACGGCAGAACGCCTCCGCGAACTGATTGCCGAAGGTTCCGCAGCTACCCCTGCGGCCATCGACGTGCACCCAGCGGTCAGCGTCCCGGGCATCGTGCTCGGCCAGATCGCCGCCGTTGATCAGCTCCGCGACTTGGGGCTCAACATCTCCGACACCCTTCTGGCTGGCCACTCGCAGGGCTCCCTCGGTGTCTCGGCCGCCCGCCACCCAGAGCAGACCCTGGCGTTCGCCTTCCTGCTCGGCACCGCGGCCTCCCACGTACACGGCGCCACCGACGAGCGCTCACACATGCTCTCCATCCGTGGCCTGTCCCGCGACCAGCTCGCAGCTGTTCTCGCCGAGACCCCAGCGGCCGCCGGCGCCGAGATCGCCGTGATCAACGGCCCTCGCCACAACGTGCTCTCGGGCACCCCGGAGTCCCTCGAGGCTGCCAAGGATGCGATCACCAAGCTCGCCGACGCGCACAACGCGCGCCTCGAGGCCGCCGAGTTCGGTGGCGCCGAGCTCAATCCGCTTTTCGACGAGCTCCCGGTCGCCTACCCTTTCCACAACTCTTCCAACGCGAAGGCCGTGGAATTGGCAGCGCAGTGGGCCGAAGAATGCGGCATCGACCTGGGTGAAACCACCCCTCGCGCGCTCGCCCAGGCGATCCTGCACGATCACCATGACTGGCCGACAATCGTCGCAAAGCTTCTCGACGACGGTGCCACCCACATCGTGTCCCTGGACCGATCGCTCGCGTCGATCACTTCGAAGCTCGTCGCAGGCCACGGCGTACCTGTTATCACCGCCGACTCGGCTGCTGCCCGCGACGAGCTGGCCACCCCTGGTACCGAGCTGCCTGAGGCCGTGAACTACTCCGAGTTCGCGCCACGCCTCGTGCGCCTGCCAGACGGCAAGTCCTATACCCAGACCCGCTTCTCGTCTCTGACTGGCCTCTCGCCGATCATGCTTGGCGGCATGACGCCTTCCTCGGCCGACGGCGAGATCGTCGCGGCCGCCGCGAACGCTGGTTACTGGACCGAGCTCGCCGGTGGTGGCATGTACTCCGATGAGGTGTTCACACACCACAAGGACACCATGGAGTCCTTCCTGGAGCCAGGCCGCACCGCCCAGTTCAACACCATGTTCTTCGACCGCTTCCTGTGGAACCTGCAGTTCGGTCAGACCCGCATCGTGCCGAAGGCCCGCGCTGCCGGCGCACCTTTCAACGGCGTCTGTATCTCCGCTGGCATCCCTGAGGTCGACGAGGCAACCGAGCTGCTCGCACAGCTCAAGTCCGACGGCTTCCCATACATTTCCTTCAAGCCTGGTACCTCCAAGCAGATCCGCGACGCACTGAAGATCGCCGCCGCGAACCCTGACTTCCCTGTCATCTTGCAGGTTGAGGACGGCCACGCAGGTGGTCACCACTCCTGGACCAACCTCGACGACATGCTGCTGGACACCTACGCCGAGGTGCGCAAGTACCCGAACGCGCTGCTCGCAGTCGGCGGCGGCATCTACTCGCCAGAGCGCGCTTCTTCCTACATCACCGGTTCCTGGTCCGAGAAGTACGGCCTGGCTGCCATGCCTGTCGACGCCGTCTTTATCGGCACCGTCGCCATGGCCACCAAGGAAGCCAAGGCAACCGACTCCGTCAAGGATCTCCTGGTCAACACCAAGGGTCTGTCTTTCGAAGAGAACGACGGCTGGGTCGCCCGCGGCACCGGCACCAACGGTGTTGCCTCCTCGCAGTCGCACCTGCTGGCCGACATCCACGACCTGGACAACTCCTTCGCAGCAGCCTCGCGCCTGATCACGTCTCTTGATATCGACGACTACCAGGCCCACCGCGACGAGATCATCGAGGCCCTGAACAAGACCTCCAAGCCTTACTTCGGCGACGTCGAGGAAATGACCTACGCACAGTGGGTCGAGCGCTTCGTGGAGCTTGCTCACCCATTCGTCGACCCGACCTGGGACGACCGCTTCTTCGACCTGCTGCACCGCATCGAGGCCCGCCTCAACGAGACCGACCACGGCGAGATCGAGACCCTGTTCCCATCTATCGACGAGGTCTCCGACGCACCAGCCATGGCCAAGCGCCTGCTGGATGCCTACCCGGCAGCCCACGAGATCCAGGTTTCCCCACGCGACGCCGCTTGGTGGATCTCCCTGCACTACAAGCACGTCAAGCCGATGCCTTGGGTCCCAGCCATCGACGGCGACCTGAAGACCTGGTTCGGCAAGGACACCCTGTGGCAGGCCCAGGACGAGCGCTACACCGCCGACCAGGTTCGCATCATCCCTGGTCCTGTGGCAGTTGCTGGCATCACCAAGAAGAACGAGCCCGTTGCTGACCTGCTGGGTCGCTTCGAGGCAAGCTCCACCGAGGCCCTGCAGTCCGCAGGCGTCGAGGAAACCGAGCTTTACTCCCGCCTTTCTGACGCACAGTCGGCTGAGGAATTCATCAAGGCTGCGCCGACCATCGTCTGGCACGGCCACCTCATGGCAAACCCTGCCTACGAGATGAACGACGAGGCTTACGACCTAGTTCAGGACGAGGACGGCCTGTGGTCGATCCGCATCAACTCCGATTCCTACTGGGACAACCTGCCTGAGGATCAGCGTCCGTTCTACGTACGCGAAGTCACCATCCCGCTGGACCTCTCCGCTGGCACCGCTACTGGCGCATCGCCAGTAGTTTCCGACGAGCGCCTGCCTGAGTCGGTATTCAACCTGCTCGAAGGCCTCGCCGGCGTCGGCTCCACCTCCGAGAGTGGCGACGAGATCACCGAGATGCCACAGATCATCCCGGGCTCCGAGTCCGAGGACGCACCTTTCGGCGTGGCCAAGTACTCCTTTACCTTCCCGGCCTCCCTGCTCACCGCGCACACCAACGTGACCGGCGCAGCACTCGGCGATGTCGAGCCGGGCACCCCAGACGTTCTCGTCGGACCTGCTTGGCCTGCCATCTACACCGCCCTGGGCTCCGGCAAGCTTGCCGATGGCTACCCAGTCATCGAGGGCCTACTCAACGCCGTGCACCTCAACCACGTCATCGACCTGCGCGTCCCACTCGAGGAGTTGGCCAACGGCCGCACCATCGACGTGACCTCCAAGTGCACGGCTATCGACGAGTCCGCCTCCGGTCGCATCGTCACCGTGGAAGTCGAGCTCTTTGATCACGAGTCGGGTGAACTCGTCGCAACGCAAATGCAGCGCTTTGCCATCCGCGGCCGCGCGACCGGCACCAACGTGCCAACCCCTGCGCCTGAGTGGGGCGGCGGCAAGTCCTCGACCAAGGTTGAGGCCACCCCGCGCTCCTTCGTGGACCGCGCCACCGTCACCGCACCTTCCGATATGACCGCCTTCGCGCTGGTCTCGGGCGACTACAACCCGATCCACACCTCCTACAACGCCTCCGGCCTGGTCAACCTCCAGGCGCCGCTGGTGCACGGCATGTGGCTCTCGGCCACCGCGCAGCACCTCGCCGGCCGCCACGGCGACGTTGTGGGCTGGACCTACTCCATGTACGGCATGGTGCAGCTTAACGACGAGGTCGAAATCACCGTCGAGCGCGTCGGACGCAAGGGCATCCACCGCGCCCTCGAGGTCACCTGCCGCATCGATGGCGAGGTCGTTTCCGTGGGCCAGGCGCTCATGGCACAGCCAAAGACCGCTTACGTTTACCCAGGCCAGGGCATCCAGACCGAGGGCATGGGCAAGGGCGACCGCGACGCTTCTCCTGCAGCGCGCGACATCTGGCGCCGCGCCGATCGCCACACCCGCGCGAATCTGGGCTTCTCTATCCAGCGCATTATCGACGAGAACCCAACCAGCGTGAACGTCAAGGGCACCGAGTTCAAGCACCCACAGGGTGTTTTGCACCTGACCCAGTTCACCCAGGTTGCGCTCGCCGTGGTTGCTTACGCACAGACCGAGCGTCTACGCGAAGGCGATGCGCTGGCTGAGGGCTCCATGTACGCTGGCCACTCGCTCGGCGAGTACACCGCTCTGGCTTCCTTGGCGAACATCTTCGACCTCGAATCCGTCATCGACGTGGTCTACTCCCGCGGCTCTGCCATGGGCACCCTGGTTCCACGCGACGCCGACGGCAACTCCGAGTACGGCATGGGCGCGCTGCGTCCGAACATGATCGGTGTCTCCGCCGACGACGTCGAGGCCTACGTGGCCAAGGTGTCCGAGGAGACCGGCGAGTTCCTGCAGATTGTCAACTACAACATCGCAGGTCAGCAGTACTCCATCGCGGGCACCAAGAAGGGCCTCGCACAGCTGAAGGCGCAGGCCAACGCCATCCGCGAGCGCGCCTTCGTGACCGTTCCTGGCATCGACGTGCCGTTCCACTCCTCCGTTCTGCGCGACGGCGTTCCTGCCTTCGCCCAGAAGCTCGACGAGCTCCTGCCTGCCGAGATCGACGTGGACGCACTGGTTGGCCGCTACGTGCCAAACCTGGTCGCGCGCCCATTCGAGCTGACCCAGGACTTCATCGATGCGATCAAGGCCGAGGTTCCAACCACCGCCTTCGACAACATCACCGCGGACAACACCGACGCGAACACCCTGGCACGCACCCTGCTCATCGAGCTGCTCGCGTGGCAGTTCGCCTCCCCTGTGCGCTGGATCGAGACCCAGGATCTGCTGCTGCAGTCCAACGATCAGATGATCGAGGTCGGTCTGGCTTCCTCGCCAACGCTGACCAACCTGGCCAAGCGCGAGATGGACGTCATCGGCCACCACATCCCAGTCCTCAACGTCGAGGCCAACCAGGATCAGGTCATGTTGCAGGATTCCGTCGAGGCACCTGCGCACGAAGAGCCTTCGCTTGACGACGACTCTGCCGACCCGACTCCATCCGCTCCTGCTGAATCCTCTGCCCCTGCTCCAGCAGCAGCACCTGCCCCTGCCGCAGCCCCTGCCGCATCTCCAGCGGCGCCAGCCGCTTCCGCCGCCGACGCCCCTGAGCTGCCATTTACCGCAGCCGAGGCCATCATGGTCCTGTTCTCCTTCCAGAACAAGATGCGCTACGAGCAGATCAACGACTCCGATACTGTCGAGGAGCTCACCAACGGCGTGTCCTCTCGTCGTAACCAGCTCTTGATGGACATGTCCGCCGAAATCGGTGTGCCTGCCATCGACGGCGCAGCCGACGCCGACGTGGCCACCCTGCGCGACACGGTCAAGACCGCGGCCCCTGGCTACACACCATTCGGCTCCGTGCTCTCCGAAGCCATCAACTCCCGCCTGCGCCAGCTCACCGGCGCTGCCGGCGTGAAGCCTGCCTACGTTGGCGAGCGCGTCACCGGCACCTGGGGCCTGCCTGGCTCCTGGACCGCACACGTCGAGGCGGAAATCCTGCTGGGCTCCCGCGACGAAGAGTCCGTACGCGGTGGCACCCTGGCTACCATCCCAACCTCGGCTTCGTCCAAGGCTGACGTCGACGCCCTCATCGATGCCGCAATCCAGTCCGTGGCAAACCGCAATGGTGTCTCCGTTTCCATGAACGCTGGTGGCGGCGCCGGCGGCGGTGGCGTGGTCGATTCCGCGGCCCTCGACGCCTACGCCGAGACCGTCACCGACACCCTGGTCTCCACGGCCCGCACCCTGCTGAACAAGCTGGGCGTGGTCGACGAGGTCGAGGCCGTTGAGGCTCCGGATACCACCGTCATCGACACCGTTGAGGCCGAGCTCGGCTCCAACTGGGTCAAGTTGGTCTCCCCATCCTTCGATGCCAAGCGCGCGATCCTTTTCGACGACCGCTGGGCTCAGGCCCGCGAGGACCTTGCACGCATCGCACTCGGCGAGACCACCATGGATGTGGCACGCTTTGCGGGCACCGGCGAGACCGTTGCTGAGCAAGCCGAATGGTACAGGGCCAACGGCTATGAGAACGCCGACCTGCTCTCCGAGATCGCCACCGCCGCCCGCGGCGAGGCCGACGAGGAGTTCAAGGACGACGTCGCACTGGTCACCGGTGCAGCTCCTGGCTCGATTGCCACCGCTGTTGTCGAGCGCCTGCTCGAAGGCGGTGCGACCGTGATCATGACTGCCTCGAACGTGTCCCAGGCGCGTAAGGAATTCGCTCGTCAGCTCTTCCGCGACCACGCTTCCGCTTCCGCGCAGCTGTGGATCGTACCGGCCAACCTCTCGTCGTACCGCGACATCGACGCCCTGATCGACTGGATCGGCTCCGAGCAGCGCGAGACCGTGGGCAACACGGTCAAGGTGGTCAAGCCAGCGCTTATCCCAACCCTGGCCTACCCATTCGCGGCTCCTTCTGTCTCCGGTTCCCTGGCCGATGCGGGCGCACCGGCCGAGAACCAGGCACGTCTGCTGCTCTGGTCGGTTGAGCGCACCATCGCAGGCCTGTCCGAGCTTGCACAGGGTGCCGACGACTTCCCGTCCACCCGCGCGCACATCATCCTGCCTGGTTCCCCGAACCGCGGCATGTTCGGTGGCGACGGCGCCTACGGCGAGACCAAGGCTGCTATGGACGCAATCTTGGCGAAGTGGTCCGCTGAGGCCGGCTGGCCAGAAGGCGTGACCCTGGCGCAGGCAAAGATCGGCTGGGTTGCCGGTACTGGCCTGATGGGTGGCAACGACGGCCTCGTGCCTGCCGCCGAGAAGGCTGGCATCCACGTCTGGGATCCGGAAGAGATCTCTTCGGCTCTCATCGGCTTGGCTTCCAAGGAGACCCGCGCGCAGGCAGCCGAGGCTCCTGTCGAGCTGGATCTCACCGGTGGCCTGGGCGATTCCAAGATCTCCATCTCCGAGATGGCCAAGCAGGCACAGGAAGAAGCGGCAAACGCTGAGCCTGAAACCACCGAGGCAGAGGCACCTGTCACCATCAAGGCCCTGCCGAACACCGCTCACCCAACGCAGGCAAAGGCCGCCGAGGTTGGCGATGTCACCTGCGACCTCGACGACATGATCGTCATCGTCGGCCTCGGCGAGGTTTCCTCCTGGGGTCTGGGTCGTACCCGCTCCGAGGCTGAGTTCGGCATGCAGCGCGACGGCACCGCCGACCTCACCGCAGCCGGCGTACTCGAGCTGGCATGGATGATGAACCTGGTCCACTGGGCCGAGGATCCACACCCAGGTTGGTACGACGCCGACGGCACCGAGATCGCCGAAGAGGACATCTACGACCGCTTCCGCGACGAGGTTGTTGCACGTTCCGGTGTCCGCACGCTGACCGACAAGTACTTCCTCACCGACCAGGGTTCCATCGACCTGACTGAGGTCTTCCTCGATCGCGATATCACCTTCACCGTCGCCAACGAGGACGAGGCCCGCGACATCGAGGTAGCCGATCCTTCCAAGACGAAGGTCGAGCTGATCGACGGCGAGTGGACCGTGACCCGCCTAGCTGGTGCGACGGCACGCGTGCCTCGCAAGGCCACCCTGACCCGTACCGTTGCGGGCCAGATGCCTGACGATTTCGACCCAACCAAGTGGGGCATCCCAGCTCAGATGGTCGACGGCCTGGACCGCATCGCCGTGTGGAACCTGGTCACCGCGATCGACGCCTTCGTCGGTGCCGGCTTCACCCCGACCGAGCTGCTGCAGGCAATCCACCCAGCCCAGGTGGCTTCCACCCAGGGCACCGGCATCGGTGGCATGGAGTCCCTGCACAAGGTGTTCGTCTCCCGCTTCCTCGACGAGGAGCGCCCGAGCGACATCCTGCAGGAAGCCCTGCCAAACGTTGTGGCTGCTCACGTCATGCAGTCGCTGGTTGGCGGCTACGGCTCGATGATCCACCCGGTTGGCGCTTGTGCAACCGCCGCTGTTTCCGTTGAGGAAGCTGTGGACAAGATCGCACTGGGCAAGGCCGACTTTGTGGTCGCCGGCGGTATCGACGACGTGCAGGTCGAGTCCCTTGCGGGCTTCGGCGACATGAACGCAACCGCTGAGACCAAGAAGATGACCGACCAGGGCATCGACAACCGCTTCATCTCTCGTGCGAACGACCGCCGTCGCGGTGGCTTCCTCGAGGCTGAGGGCGGTGGCACCGTGCTCATCGCGCGTGGCTCCCTGGCTGCCGAGCTGGGTCTGCCAGTCCTGGCTGTCATCGGTTACGCTTCCTCCTTCGGCGACGGCGCGCACACCTCCATCCCGGCCCCTGGCCTGGGTGTGCTGGCCTCTGCTCGCGGTGGCGAGAACTCGAAGCTGGCCAAGAACCTGAAGTCTTTGGGCCTGACCCCAGACGACGTCAGCGTCTTGTCCAAGCACGACACCTCCACCAACGCCAACGATCCAAACGAATCCGAGCTGCACTCCCTGCTGTGGCCTGCGATTGGTCGAGATCCGAAGAAGCCGATGTACGTCATCTCCCAGAAGTCGCTCACCGGCCACTCGAAGGCAGGTGCGGCGCTGTTCCAGACCGGTGGCATCATCGACGTGCTACGCACGGGCAACATCCCACAGAACGCATCGCTTGACTGTGTGGATCCGCTGCTCGAGCCGAAGTCGAAGAACCTGGTCTGGCTGCGCTCCCCACTCGCTCTCGGCGAGGGCAACGTGAAGGCAGCCGCGCTGACTTCCCTGGGCTTCGGCCACGTTGGCGCCCTGGTGGTCCTGGCTCACCCAGGTGTTTTCGAGGCTGCCCTGGCGAAGTCTGGCAAGGATGTCGAGGCATGGCGCAAGCGTGCCACCGACCGTCTGCGCTCCGGTGCGAACCACCTCGAGGCGGGCATGATCGGCCGCACCGAGCTGTTCAAGCAGGTCGAAGGCCGTCGCTTCCCAGAAAAGGGTGCGCACGAGGCCGAGATCGCATTGCTTCTCGACGAGAACGCACGCCTTGGCGAGAACGGCGTCTACCCAAGCGCCTAACGCTTAAGTAGACCGACAGTGCCCACCGGAGAAAGTTTCCGGTGGGTACTTCGTCGTCTAGCGGAACCTGATCTTTGGCTCGTCGTCGCCCGGCAGCGCATCCGCGTCCGTGCGCCCGCATGACTCGCAGACTGAAGGCATTGGGCCACCCACGAGCGGTTCGGCGCTGCGGGTGTGCTCGCACTTGTCGCCGGTGTCGGTCAGGTCGAGCCAAAAGACCCCAGCGCGAGACTTACACACCCGCACCTCTAGGCACTCCGCCGACGGCGAAAATTGCACTGCACCTTCGATCCCGCGCAGATGCGAAGCCTCGGTCGCGGCGCGTTTCGCATTGTGATGCCAGCGGACGAACCGTTCGCCCGCGACCCGGAAGATCAGGTAGTTGCCCTTGGCCTCCACATCAGTGGCATCGACCCAGTCCCCGTGGCTGAGCAGGCTCTTGGTGACGTGAAAGCCAGCGCTATGCCCGCGCTTTTCAAGCGTGCAGGTGGAGGAAGGAACATTGTAGGTATACATGCATTCACACATGATGTCTCCCCTTAAGCCGCTACGGATTCGAACACGAATGACGCCGTGTGGCTGAGATCAACCCGCAACAGCTTCTGTTCCGGGTGCCACCAGATCGGTTGCCCCCTGCGCTGGGCCTGATTCGTGATGTTGCGCAGCTCAGTGCGCTGGTCATCGAAGGACATGTCCCGGACCCGTTCCCAGCCGCCACCATTGACGGCAGCTTCTGCTTGGCTGTGGAACTTTTCGGTGCCGGTGGTGATTGCCATCCGGCGAATTGGTGTACTCATGAGAGTGCTCCTAATAAATCGCTTCTTCCTCGCGGCTTTTGCCTGTCCGAGGCCGATCTTCCTTCGGGGGCACCGTGTGCGTAACGCGGTTGCCAGTCAGCCTGCCGAAGGGCGTTTGCGGCTGATCTTCTTGATCGTGTCCACCACCATACAGACCGCTTGGTCTAGGGGCAAGGGTTCCCCCAAAAGTGACCCACGCTGCTAATCTGCTTATTCATGGCATCGATTACTTTCGATCACGTTGATATTCAATACCCCGGCGCCGACGAACCCACGGTGCGCGACTTCCAGCTCGAGATCAAAGACGGCGAGTTCCTTGTGCTCGTCGGCCCCTCAGGCTGCGGCAAGTCCACCACCCTGCGCGCGCTGGCCGGCCTCGAGCCGACGAGCGCGGGACGCATTCTTATCGACGACACCGACGTCACCGATTTGGAGCCCGGGGAACGCGACGTGGCCATGGTTTTTCAGAATTACGCGCTCTATCCACACCTGAGCGTGGCCAAAAACATGGGTTTCGCGCTGAAGTTGGCCAAGCTTCCCCAGGCGGAGATCGATAAGAAGGTCAACGAGGCCGCCGAACTCCTGGGCCTGACCGAACTACTGGATCGCCGCCCCAAGGATCTCTCCGGCGGCCAGCGCCAGCGCGTGGCCATGGGGCGCGCCATCGTCCGCGAGCCCAAGGTCTTCCTCATGGACGAGCCGCTGTCCAACTTGGATGCCAAACTGCGCGTGCAAACCCGCGCCGAGCTCGCTTCCCTGCAGCGCCGCCTGCGCACCACCACCGTCTACGTCACCCACGACCAGGTCGAGGCGATGACCATGGGCGACCGCGTCGCCGTGCTCGATAAAGGCGTGCTCCAGCAGGTCGCAGCCCCGAAGGAGCTCTACGCCAACCCGGTCAACGAGTTTGTCGCGGGATTCATTGGCTCGCCCGCCATGAACCTTTTCGACGACCGCAGCGCCGACAGTGGCAGCCAGGCAGTGCGCCTCGGCGTGCGCCCAGAATCCATGCATCTGGTCACCGCCGATCATCCGGCGCCGACCGGTTGGGTGGTGCGCTCCGGAATCGTTGAGCTGGTCGAGGAATTGGGCTCCGAGGCCTACGCTTACGTTGCCAGTGAGGGAGATCGGCTCGTCGCAAAGGTCCCTCAAGGACATGTCCCCCGCATCGGTGCCAGTGCCGAGCTGACCTATGACCCCGAGAGCGCGCTTCGCTTTGACAAGGATTCCGGACAGCGAATCTAAATTTACCCCCGAATAGTATGATTTGAAGCAAAGTGCTTCGCAACTATGCCCTAGCTCACTACATTAGAAGAACCATTAAAATTTCCTGAAAGGTTCTTCGCATGTCGCTTCGCATTACGCGCCGCACACTTGGCACGCTCGCTGCTGTCACCGTTGCGTCGGCTACCCTTGTCGCCTGCTCGAGCGGCGGTTCCGGATCCTCCGCATCCTCCTCCTCGCCTGCGGCCTCCCAAGGCGCCGACTCCCGTGGCCCGATCACCTTTGCCATGGGTGCCAACGACGTGGACAAGCTCGTGCCCATCATTGAAGCTTGGAACGCTGAGCACGCCGACGAGACGGTCACGCTTCGCGAGCTGCCGGGCGAGGCCGACGCGCAGCGCGAAACCCTCGTGCAGTCCCTGCAGGCCGGCAACAGCGACTATGACGTGATGGCTCTCGACGTGATCTGGACCGCCGACTTCGCAGCCAACCAGTACCTCGCCCCACTCGAGGGCGACCTCGCCGTGGACACCTCCAAGCTGCTGCCAGCGACCGTCGAGTCCGCGACCTACAACAACACCCTCTACGCGCTGCCACAGAACACTAACGGCCAGCTGCTCTTCCGCAACACCGAGATCATGCCGGAGGAGCCAACGAACTTCCAGGCGCTCATCGATTCCTGTGGCGCAGCCGAGGCCGCGGGCGTGGGCTGCCTGACCACGCAGCTCTCCCAGTACGAGGGCCTGACCGTGAACACCGTCGGCTTCATGGAAGGCTGGGGCGGCTCGGTACTTGGTACCGACGGCACCACCGTCACCGTCGATTCCCCTGAGTCCAAGGCCGGCCTGCAGGCACTCGTCGACGCCTACAACAGCGGCGTTATCACCAAGGATTCCACCGCCGCAACCGAGGAAGAGACCAACCTCGCGTTCGTCGAGGGCCGCACCGCCTACGCAATTAACTGGCCTTACATGTACTCCAACGCCGAGGGCGAAGCCTCCACGATCGCTGGCAAGGTTGCGGTCGGCCCGCTCGTGGGCAAGGACGGCGTCGGCGTGTCCACCCTGGGCGGCTACAACAACGGCATCAACGTGAACTCCAAGAACAAGGCCACCGCCCGCGACTTCATCGAGTTCATCGTCTCGGAAGAAAACCAGCTCTCCTTCGCTGAGGCTTCCTTCCCACCGGTTCTCTCCTCGATCTACGACGACCCAGACATCATCGCAAAGCACCCATACATGCCAGCGCTGAAGACCTCCCTGGAAAACGCGGCGCCACGTCCGGTCAGCCCGTTCTACCCAGCAATTTCCAAGGCTGTGCAGGATAACTCCTACGCGGCGCTGACCGCTGGAAAGAGCGTCGACGACGCAACCCGCGACATGAAGAGCGCAATCGAAAACGCTGCTAAGTAACCTGCTCTAACCCCTTAACACCTGCCCGCGATCAACCCGGGCAGGTGTTTATCACTTGAAAATGGAGTCGTGTCCATGCGAACAAGAGCCCAACAAGCCCGAAGCGCGCTCTTATTGCTCTCGCCTGCACTGATCGTGCTGGCTGTGGTCATCGGTTATCCGGTGCTGCGCGCCATCTACCTGTCTTTTCAAGCCGACCGCCACCTCGACCCCGCAACCGGGCTCTTCGTCGAGGGTGGCTTCGCCGGCATCCAGCACTATCTCTATTGGCTGAATCAGCGCTGCATGGGCGCGAACGGCGTGGCCACCACGTGCCCGCCCGGAGTGCTCTCCACCGACTTCTGGCCAGCACTGACCAACACCGTCGGCTTCACCATCGCCACTGTCACCCTGGAAACAATCCTGGGCATGATCATGGCGCTGATCATGGCCGGCAACTACAAGGGCCGCGGCCTCGTGCGCGCCGCCGTGCTCATCCCGTGGGCCATCCCCACAGCCGTCACCGCCAAGCTGTGGCAGTTCATGTTCGCCCCACAGGGCATCGTGAACTCCATTTTGGGCACCGACATCATGTGGACCACCGACCCCTGGGCCGCGCGCTTCGCCGTCATCATCGCCGACGTATGGAAAACCGCCCCGTTCATGGCGCTGCTCATCCTGGCCGGGCTACAGATGATCCCGAAAGAAACCTACGAAGCCGCCCGCGTCGACGGCGCCTCGCGCTGGCAACAATTCTGGCTGATCACCCTGCCACTGGTGCGCCCCGCACTGATGGTCGCGGTGCTCTTCCGCACCCTCGATGCGCTGCGCATGTACGACCTGCCGGTGATCATGATCTCGCCGTCCTCGAACTCGCCGACCGCCGTAATCAGCCAGCTCGTCGTCGAAGACATGCGCCAGGGCAACTTCAATTCCGCCTCGGCGCTATCCACACTGATCTTCCTCTTTATCTTCTTCGTCGCCTTCATCCTCATCCGCTTCCTCGGAGCCGATGTCTCGGGCACCGGCGAGCAAAGAGCAGCAAAGAAGGAAGCTAAACGACGAGCACAGCGCGAAGCCAAGGCAGCCGCAGCAACGATGGGAGCCAGCTAAATGAGAAGCAAAAAATGGGCCACCGCCCTGCACTACGTGGGCGTGGCATTCATCCTGATCTGGGGCCTGGCCCCCTTCTATTGGATGTTGGTTGTCGCGCTGCGCGATTCCACCTTCACCTTCGATACCACCCCGTGGCCAACCCACGTCACCTTGGATAACTTCCGCGACGCACTGGCCACCGACAAGGGCAACAACTTTGCCCGGGCAATCGTGAACTCGCTGATAATTTCCTTGGCCACTACCGTTGTAGCGCTGGTCGTCGGCGTGGGCGCCGCCTACGCGCTGGCGCGCCTGCAATTCCGTGGCAAGGGCTTCGTCACCGCGATCATCCTGGCCGCCTCGATGTTCCCGGGTATCGCCCTGGTCACCCCGCTGTTCCAGCTCTTTAGCCAGATCGGCTGGATCGGCACCTACCAGGCGATGATCATACCCGACATTTCCTTCGCGCTGCCGCTGACCATCTATACCCTGATCTCGTTTTTCCGCCAGCTGCCGTGGGAGCTCGAGGAAGCCGCCCGCGTCGACGGCGCCACACGCGCGCAGGCCTTCCGCATGATCATGATGCCGCTGGCCACCCCGGCCTTGTTCACCACGGCCATCTTGGCGTTCATTGCGGCATGGAACGAGTACATGTTGGCACAGCAATTATCGACGAATGCCACCGAACCCGTTACCGTGGCCATCGCCAGGTTTACCGGCCCAAGCTCCTTTGAATACCCTTATGCAGCCACGATGGCGGCCGGCGCACTGGTCACGGTGCCGCTGATTATTATGGTGCTGATTTTCCAGCGCCGCATTGTGTCCGGGCTGACGGCCGGTGGTGTGAAGGGCTAGTCCGCAAAATTAGTCATCGATGGACATCCCGACCCAGACCGGTTCGGGAACCAGGCGCACACCAAACTTTTCTTCCACCCCGTCACGAACGGTGCGAGCGAGCGATGCAATGTCGCTCGCTTTCGCATTTCCGCGGTTGGTGAGTGCCAGCGTGTGCTTCGTCGATAAGCGAGCTGGTGCGTCTTCACCGGGGAAACCGCGGCTAAAGCCTGCGCGCTCGATGAGCCAGGCGGCCGAGAGCTTTTCGCGGCCGTCCTCTTGTGGGAAGCGTGGCATGCCCTCCTCGCCGACCTTGGCGTCGATGGCCTCGGCGAGCTCAGCCGACACGACCGGGTTGGTGAAAAACGACCCGGCCGACCAGGTGTCGTGGTCCGCGGCGTCAAGCACCATGCCCTTCGAAGCGCGCACCTCCAGCACCGAGGCGCGCGCCGCCGCCACCGAAATGCGGCGGTTTTTCATGTGGCGCAGCGGCACCGAAATCCCGGTGGTGTCCAGCTGCATCTCAATCTCAAGCACGACGCCACGGGAGGTGAACTTCAGGTTGGAGTAGCGATAGGCCAGCTCCAGATCCGCCACCGGCACCCAACCGGTTTCGCCGGTCTCGCGGTTATATAAGTTAACGCGGGTGAGCACGTCGGCCACCTCGGCGCCGTAGGCGCCCACATTTTGCACCGGCACGGCACCCGCGGAACCCGGGATGCCCGAGAGCGCCTCAATGCCGCCGAGACCCGCCTCGACCGTTGCCGCCACAACCTCGTCCCACACCGCGCCCGCGCCCGCGCGCACCAATCCGTCGGAGCCGATCTCCAGCGAGTCATTGGCCGCCAGGACCACCACCAAATCCTGCTCCTCGTCGGCCACCACCAAGTTGGACCCACCGCCGACGACGAGGAGTGGGACCTGAGCCTCGTCGAGAAGCGACACGGCCGAAGCGAGCGCCTGCGCCGACGAAGCGCGCACCGCCGCGACCGGCCGACCGCCGATGCGCAGCGTGGTCAACTCCGCGAAGGCGGGCGGGGCGATGACCTCTACCCCATCAATGGCGGACAAGTTCTCTGCGACACGGCCGTCAAAGCGGACCTTAACTGAATCAGACACCCTTCCCACGGTAGTCTGTAGGGCATGGCATCTCGTAGCGAAAACACCGTAACTATCAATCAGCCGGCCGAAAAAGTTCACGCCGCGCTGACAAACCAGGACTACTGGGCATACATTGTGGCCAACCTGTCCCCTGAGCCAGGCGAAGTCAACGATTTTAGCGGCAACGTAGCCACCCTCTTCGAGGTTCTCCCCCTCGACCTGCTCCCGGAGGCAGTGCGCTCCATGGTGTCGCAGTCCCTGAAGGTCAAGCGCGTGATCACCATCGGCGAGCTGGCAGACGGCAAGGCTGACATCAACTACGACGCAGACGTCAAGGGCACCCCTGTGCACTTCAATGGCGATATCGCTCTTGCTGCTAACGGCGAGAACACCACCCTGACCTACGACAACGAGGTCACCGTGGACATCCCATTCATGGGCCCAGCCATTGAGCCTAAGGTTGCGGAAGCCCTCGGCGATCTCTTCAACCAGGAAGGTCAGTTGACCAACACCTGGATCACCGAAAACCTCTAAGCCTTCTTTTTCGAGATCTACCATGGCCGACCATGCCCATAATCTGCGCGCGCAGTCCGGGACGGGTCGGCCTTTTGGCGTGATCACCCGTGGCACCACCGGCTTCAACCGCCTGCGCCGCTCCGATCGCTGGACCCGCTACCACCCTTTGATTTCCTCCTACCTGCGCGGGGTCGACAGTCCCCTCGCGGTCGATGTGGGTTACGGCGCTAGCTTCACGACGACCGTTGAGTGGGCGCGCTGGCTTCACCAGATCAATCCCCGCACCCAGGTGGTTGGCCTTGAAATAGACCCATCCCGGGTCCTGCCCCCGCGCGACGGCGTGCGCTTCGAGCTCGGCGGCTTCGAGCTGGCCGGCTACCGCCCCAACCTGGTGCGCGCCTTCAATGTGCTGCGCCAATACGATGTGGACCAGGTGGACATGGTGTGGGCCGAGGTGTGCTCGCGCCTGGCTCCCGGTGGCTACTTCATCGAGGGGACCTGCGACGAGCTGGGCCGGCGCGCCGCCTGGGTGCTCCTGGACCAGAAAGGGCCGCAAACGCTCACGCTTGCCTGGGATCCGTGGGATGTTTCTACGCCCAGCGACGTTGCCGAGCGGCTGCCGAAGAAACTGATTCACTTAAATAAGGACGGCGAAAAAATCCACGCGCTTTTGGCGGCCGCCGATTCCGCGTGGGAGCGCGCCGCTGGGTGGGAGCCGTACGGCCCGCGGGTGCGGTGGCGCAAGGCGATAGAGTTGCTGGTCGCCGAAGGTGTGCCCATTATCCCTCAGCGCAGAAGGGTGAGGGACAACCTTTTCACGGTAAGATGGGGTGCCGTTGCTCCAGAGCAGAAGTAAGGGACCCAAGCACAATGAGTACTAGTTCATCATCTACCGGTAAGACCTCCGGCAAATCCAGCGGTTCTAGAAGATCCACCGGGTGGATGGTTCTTATCAGTGTGCTCGTTTTCGTTTTGGTGATTTTCCTCGTCGCCGAAGTTGGAATGCGCTGGTATATGTCGAAGCAGTTCCGCGACGGGTTCGCCGCGCAAACGCCGGCAAGCGTCACCGTGGAGGGCGAGCCACACCTCTCCTTCGGCGCGATGCCACTGACCTTTTCTCTGTTCACCGGCACTATCCCGAGTATGTCGCTGGATACGCCGTCGACGCTGGAAATCGGCCCGGATTACATCAATGGCAGTCCGGCGTCTCAGCTTGAGCTCCGCGATCTTTCCATACGCGGCGACAACACCGTGGGCCATCTGCAGGTCACCGCGGAGATCCCCGACGACTTCCTCAAGACCTCCATGCAGATGCAGCTTCAAGAGGCCATCGCCGGCGGGAACGCAGGCAATTACTCCGAGCTTGTCAATGTGTTGGGGGTCTCGGACGTAATTTCCAACCCAACGGCCGGCACCTTCGACCTGTCCATCACCCAGGGCCTCTTCGAGGTGGAGCTGCTGCCCGTCATGGTTGACGGCCAGCTCCAATTCGAGGTGACGTCTTCGCGCCTGTTCGGCTTCGACCTGCCACCGGAGACCACCGACGCGCTCAAGCAGCTCAGCGAGTCCGGCATCCAGCAGGAACTCGTCGGCCCGCTGCAGATCCAACAATTCACCGTGATCCAAGACGGCTTCCGCGTCACCTTGACCGGTGATAACGTCAACCTCAACGAGATCGGTGCTACGACTGCCTCAACGCAGCTTTAGGGTCAGCGGCAAATACTCGGGTCGCGCCCGCCGACAGCAGCTCAACGGTGGCTTCTAGGTTCGGGATCTCCCCGTAGACCGCCACCTCGCCCGCCGGGATGTCGGCCCCGTATTCGACAGCCACAACGTCCACGCCAGCTTGAAAGGCCACCGACTCCTGCCCGGGTGGCACAATCGCGCCGAGGCGCACGGGCGGTTCCACGCCTTGGCGAACAGCGACGAGCTCGCCGAGGGTCGCGTTCTCGTCGCTAAGCTTATCGACGACCACCCACACCTCGCTGGCCCCCGTCTCCCCCGCAAGCCGTGCCTCGGCGGCCTTAACCAGCGTGTGATGGCGACCCGTGGGCCAGCCCGCGAGCGCGATAACGTGATCGCTGAGCTTGCGGGCCTGCCCGATGTGCGTCGGCTCAACGACGATGCCCGCGGGATTGGCCTGGGTGCCCTGAATACCAGTCGGGCTGGCCGCGAAGGTACCTACCTTCGTGGCCAGCCATGCAATGTCATCCATAGGCTTTAGTAGTAGTCGCCGCGCAGGATGCTGTTGATCTGCGGGCGCACATCAAAGTAGTACAGGCCGATGGCGATGGCACCGATCCAAGACAAAAATGGCAGTGACAACAGGCACGCGAAGGCGCTGGCAACCAGGATGGCTACCCAGATCCACTTCGACTGACGATTCGCTGCCTCAAAGGCATCTTCCCGGGTAGTTGCTGCCATAACCGCGCCGACAATACCGGCGATTGCCACCAGTAAGAACAATAGGTTCTCCAGGAGGGTCGGGATACTTGCAATCGTCAGGGTAGTGGTTGAAAAATCGAGCATTTAGGAATTTTCTCCGTTAGATGGGTTTTTCGGGGTGTCGGTATCGGACTCCGAAACGACTTCACCGTCAATGATATCCGCGGCGGTGTTTTTGGTGGAGTCCTGAGCCTTGTCCTGCGCTTTATCCAACCCGTCATTGACCCGCGACATCAAGTCCTCCAGGCGGCCGCGCATCTCGTTGATGAAGCCTTCGCTTTCCTGCTTGTCCTGCTCAGAGCCGGATTTAGCGGTCCGCTCACGAATCTGGCTGACGCTCTGGTCGAAGGTCTGACGGATCTGATCCATCGCGGAATTCAGCGATTCACGGGCAGCGCCCGCGTCCTCGGAATCCTTGGCTCCCTGCGCCGCGCGCGTGAACGAGCCGCTGATGTCGCGGAAGATGTTCTCGGCATCGCCGGCGAAGGAAGCGCCCGCACGCTTGTACTGCTCGGCGTCCTTGGCCTCGCCGAAGGACGTCCGCGCGCGGGCGACGGCCTGCTTGACCTGCTCGGCGAGAGCGTTGCCTTCCTTTGAGGAATCTGTCCGGTCTGCCTTGAAACGCTCGCTGAAATCCCCCACAGCATCGCCGAGGCGACCGCCTGCATTCAGCAGCGCCTCACCGACACCCTTCAGGGAATCACGCACGGAGTCATTGTTCTTGTTGGTCGGTTCAGTCATGGTGATCTTCTTCCTTCGCAATCAATCACTTTTAAGTACTTTTAAGTGGGTCTAGACGCCAAAGAGCAGCTGATTAACAGTGTAAATAACCAAACCGGCCAACGCACCGACTACGGTGCCATTGACGCGGATGTATTGCAGGTCCTTGCCCACCATCAGCTCGATCTTTTCGCTGGCTTCTTCTGCGTCCCAGCGTTGGATGGTCTCCGAAATGATGCTGGTCACCTCGCCCGCATAGTTTTCAGCCAGGTAGGAAGCGGTGCCGGTAATCATCCGGTCCAGGTGCTCGCGTACTTCCTCGTCGGTTTGAATGCGGTTGCCCCAGTAGACAGCAATTTCCGCTATGCGACGACGCATCGTGGAATCTGGATCCGAAAGCGCATCAATCAGCGAGGTGGACACGCTTGCCCAGATCTCGGAGGCAGCACCTTGGACAACCTTTGAGCCCATCACCTCAGCCTTGAAATTCTCGACCTTGGTAATCATCTCGCCGTCGAACTGCAGATCCTGGGCCAGCTGGTTGAGCTGCTTGCGAATCGCCTGGCGCGCCTTGTGATCTGGATCAGTATCAACGTCTTCCATAAACTTCACCAGCTCGGCATAGACCCGTTCGCCCACCAGCTCCTTGGCGAAGCGCGGGGCCCATTTCGGCATGCGCTCGTCGAGAAGCGAAACGATGGAGTCCTCCATCCCATCAACCTTTTCGCGGGCCCACGAGATCAGCGTATCGACGACGGGCTCCGTCTTGCCATCTGCGATGAGCCCCTCGAGCGCGCGGCCCGCGATCGGGCCCCAGGTCGGCTCGGCGAGACGAGCGATGACCTGCGAATTAATCAGGTCTTCGGCATCCTTCGGATCCAGAGAACGCAGGGCGTAGACACCGAACTCACCGGCCTTGCGCGAAATCAGGTCGGCGTTGGCGGGCTTTGACATCCACTGGCCGACCTTTTCGGGAATGTTGGCCTGGGTTACCTTTTCCGTAATCAGCTCAGCGTTGAGGAAGTTCTCGCCGACAAATCCCGAGAGCGCTTCGCCGAGCTGGTCCTTCTTCTTCGGAATCAGCGCGGTGTGCGGGATCGGGATCCCCATCGGGTGGCGGAAAATAGCGGTGACCGCGAACCAGTCCGCGAGACCACCAATCATGCCCGCCTCCGCGGCCGCGCGGACGTAGCCTACCCAGACCGGAGCCGTGCCCTGCGACTGCCACCAGGAGCAGGACAGAAAAATCACGGCTGCGATCACGAGTAGGCCAGTAGCGAAGGCTTGGTTTTTGCGCAGCGAGCGACGACGCTCGGCTTCCTTCTCCGCGCTCATCCCCGGCATGGTGGATTTATCAGGTGTTACGTTCGCCTCAGTTTCGCCTGGCAAGGCATGTCTACCCATGTTAGAAGTCAGTCTTTCAGTTGATCGGAAGTGGATCAGTACATCTACTTCATAGTATGCCTGCCATAGTATGGCGAAACCCCCCTGCACCGCTTAAGGGCAAGGGGGTTTTAACGAGCGAGAGAATTAGTTCGCGCGACCAGTTTCTGCACGGTACTGGCGGTAGTAACGGCGACCACGGTAGATCAGACCGAAACCAATGCCGAAGCCAAGAACGGTGCCAACTGCGCCGATGGTGATCAGCACGGAGGTGTGATCAGTTGCAGTGCCAGTGCCCCAGATTGCGGTACCGAGGCCCCAGAGCAGGATGCCGACGAAAGCCAGCGATGCCATAACCAGACCCATGCCAATCCAGGTGGAGGAACGGATCAGGGAGGAGTGGGGTGCACCCAGGGAAACTGGGTCATAGCCATCAATGTAGGAATCCTGCAGCTTCCCGGAATATTCTGGGAAAGATTCAGACTTGATGTCTGCTACTGAGTTCTGTGCACTCATTACCTATTCTCTCTTTCATTCACGATTGCCTTGCAGCATGGGGGCTGCCAAGACTTTAAACACAACTAGTGTTTATTCTAGTCATCCTTGCCACGGAATGCGGCACGTGCGCGTTCCTTATTGATGGCGCCGACGGCCTCAAGTGGGATGCCCGCCGGGCAAACATCTGCACACTCGCCGTACAGCGAGCAGTGGCCGAAGTTGGTCTCCAGCTCGTCGACCATCTGGCGTGCACGCTTGCCACGCTCCTGCTTACCCAGTGGGGTCAGCTTGAGGTGGTTCAGCTTTGCACCAGTGAACAGGTGAGCTGCGCCGTTAGGGCAGGCAGCAACGCAAGCGCCACAGCCGATGCAGGCTGCGAAGTCGAGTGCCTGCTCTGCGTCGTGGTGATTGATGTGCAAGGTATCAGCATCTGGTGCGGTACCAGCCTGGATGGAGACGTAGCCACCCTGCTGCATCACGCGGTCCAGTGCGGAACGGTCAACAACCATGTCCTTGATCACTGGGAATGCGTTGGAGCGGAACGGCTCGATCTTTAGGGTGTCGCCGTCCTTGTAGTTCACCAAGCGCTGCTGGCAAGAAGGGGTGTTCTGGCCCGCACCGTGTGGGCGACCGTTGACGGTCAGGCCACAGGTACCGCAGATGCCCTCGCGGCAGTCAGAGGCGAACGCGAATGGTTCTTTGTCCTCTTCGATGAACTTGTTGTTTACGTGGTCGAGCAGCTCCAGGATGGACATCTGCTCAACAGCGTCGTCGACCTGAACGGTTTCAAAAGCGCCGCCGGTTTCAGGTCCGGCTTGACGCCAGATCTCAAGTGTCAGTTTCATTACTTGTAGTTCCTTGTCATCAGCGGAATCGATTCAAAGTACAGTGGCTCTGCGTGGCGGACGAACTTTTCGTCGCCAGCTGGTTCCCATGCGGAAACGAAGCACCAGTTCTCGTCGTCACGCTCTGCCTCGCCGTCCTCGGAGAGGTGGTCGTCGCGGAAGTGTGCACCACAGGACTCATCGCGGTCGAGTGCGTCAACGCACATGAGCTCGCCCAAGTCGATGTAGTCAGCAACGCGAGCTGCCTGCTCGAGTGCCTGGTTCATGTAGTCGGTGCCACCTGGGACCTGGACGTTGGTCCAGAAATCTTCGCGCAGGGCGCGGATTTCCTTGATGCCCTGCTGCAGGCCCTCGATGTTACGAGAAACGCCACAGTACTTGTACAGGATCTCGCCGAGCTGGCGGTGGTAGTAGTCAGATCCGTGTGGGTTCGGGCCCTCGACACTCATCAGCTTGTCCAGGCGTGCCTTCGCACGGTTGACAGCTTCCTGAGCTGCTGCGGAATCCTCAGCAAGAACAGGCTCGCCGAGGTGGCGGGCCAGGTAGTTCGGCACGGTGAATGGCAGGGTGAACCAGCCATCAACGGAAGCCGAGAGCAGGGAGTTCGCACCCAAGCGGTTTGCGCCGTGGTAGGTCCAGGATGCCTCGCCGGCGGCGAAAAGGCCGTCGATGGAGGTCATCTCGTTGAAGTCCGTCCACAGGCCGCCCATGGTGAAGTGGCAGGTCGGAGCGATACGCATTGGCGTGGTGTATGGGTCCTCGCCGATCGCGTCCTCGTACATGTCGAACAGGTTCGAGTAACGCTCCTGGACGGTGTCCTTGCCGAGGCGCTCGATGGCGTCGCGGAAGTCCAGGTAAGCGGAGTTCTTCAGCGGGCCAACTGCGTAGCCAGCGTTGATCTGCTGCGAGATTGCACGGGATGCAACGTCGCGTGGGACCAGGTTACCGAACGCTGGGTAGCGGCGCTCAAGGAAGTAATCGCGCTCTTCTTCCGGAATGGTGTTTGGATCGCGGTCGTCGCCCTTTTCCTTTGGCGTCCAGATACGGCCGTCATTGCGCAGGGACTCAGACATCAGAATCGTCTTCGACTGCCACTCAGCGTTGACAGGCAGGCCCGTCGGGTGGAACTGAATGAAGGAAGGCGAAGCCAGGTATGCACCCTGCTCGTACGCGCGCATCATCGCACCAGCGTTGGAGTTCTTAGCCAGGGTGGACATGTGGTAGACGTTGCCGTAGCCACCGGTTGCCAGGATCACGGCGTGGCCGGTGAACGGGGTGATGGAGCCGTCAATCAGGTTGCGGGTAACAATGCCCTCGCAGCGCTTCTGGCCGTCCTTCTCGGTCACGATCAGGTCAACTAGGTCGTTGTGGGTGAAGATCTCCACGTTGCCCAGGTGGATCTGGCGCTGCAGAGCCGACGCGGTGGACAGCTGCAGCTGCTGGCCCGTTTGGCCACGGGTGTAGTAAGTACGAGAGACCTGCACACCACCGAAGGAACGGGTTGCCAGGGTGCCGCCGTATTCGCGAGCGAATGGTGCGCCGATGGCGTTCATGTGGTCGATCACGCGGCCGGACTCGATGGCTAGGCGCCAGCAGTCAGACTCGCGACAGCGGTAGTCGCCGCCCTTGACGGTGTCCTTGGTGTGGCGGTAAGCCGAGTCGTTGTCGACCTTCTTGCCACGAGCGGAGTTCACGCCGCCCTGCGCAGCAATGGAGTGCGCACGACGAGGAGCATCGTGGTAGGTAAAGGACTTCACGTTGTAGCCCAGCTCGCCGAGTGCAGCGGCTGCGGCGCCGCCGGAGAGGCCGGTACCCACAACAAGCACGGTGAACTTGCGACGGTTCAGTGGGGAAACAAGTTCCATGTGGTCCTTGTTGTAGTCCCACATTTCCTTCATTGGGACACCCTTAGGCTCATTGTTCTCAAGGATGGTTCCCGGGGTAACACCCGCGACGATAGATGTCGGGTGCTGGAATTCGGCGCGCTGCGCGCCCTGTTCAGTAGTCATGTTGGCTTAACTCCTCCTACGAGACCAAACCGAATGTGATGGACAGCGGCATAACAATGTTGCCAATGACAACGATGGCTGGCAGCCAGTACGCCAGGATCACCATGATCACGTGGCCGCGCTTGCCCAACCAACCAAGGTCGGAGACAGCCAGGTAGATGCCGTGGGTCAGGTGCAGGAACAGAGCCAGGTTTGCAACAACGTAAACCAGGGTGACCCACCAACGCTCAGGGGCGAAGGTTGCAACCATGTTGTTGTACACAGCACCGTGCTCGAAGGAGCTGGACGCAACTACGGTGCCCAGCGTCAGATCGAGGAGGTGGAAAATGATAAACAGCAGCAAGATAACGCCGGTGACCAGCATGTAGCGTGCAGCAACGGACTGCGTGCCGCCCATCAGGTTGGTGCGCTTGAACTTGCCACGGGACCGCTTCGAGCGGCTGTGGAGAGCGAACGCACCGTAAATATGCAGCACAATCGACACAAGCAGCACGATGCGGATGATCCACAGCAGGCCCTCGCGTGGCAGCAGTGGCTCGCCCATGGTGCGCAGGAATTCACCGTAAATGTCCAAGGCAGGCACGCCACCGTGGTCTGGCATGTAAAGCTTTAAGTTTCCGACCATATGGCCGAGTACGAATAGCGCGAAGATCAGGCCGGTGATGGCCATTGTGAGCTTCAGCGCCCACGTTGGATACGAAGGCCGCTCGCGCAGCGGCTTTTCGGTAATTTTACCGTGGCGAATTGCGTCACGGTCTGCGTTTTGTACAGTCATGGCACCTCCAGTGTCGTAATCACTCTACGTGGTTAAGTCGGTCACGTCCTAGTTACACGATTTTCCATTTCACACCGTCGGACCCCCTTTTCGCTGGCGGTTCGGCATTGCCGGGTTTCTGCACCACTGCGCCGAAAGCTAGCAGCCAGATCTTCGCAACGCTGCGAAGAATGCATGCAGGTCACCCCACTTACTGCGAGATTCCACTTCACACTATGTTTTTCAGATCTTCACATTGTGCCCACAGGTCCCCAAAGTAGTAAGCACTTGTGATCTTTGCCACCACTACCCCACTTACGGACATTTCCTCCCCGCTTTTACCCCCAAAGGTGTCAAACTTTCGACGGAGCCAAAAATTAACACGCAGGCGAAGTTCCGATTTTGCTGAGAGTTAACTTTTTTCGCAGCGATACTCACACAATTCTTCACAATATTTGGTTAGATGTGCCCATGGGAAAGACGTACGTGGGCTCGCGCCTCCGCCAACTGCGCCGCGAGCGAAACTTAAGCCAGGCATCTCTTGCCGCCGCACTCGATTTGTCAGCAAGCTACGTCAATCAGATTGAGCACGACGTGCGGCCGCTCACCGTGCCCGTGCTCCTGCGCATCACCGAAGCCTTCGGCGTCGATGCCACCTTCTTTTCGCGTGACGACGATTCCCGTCTCCTCGCCGAGCTCAAAGATGTCGTCGGCGACCAAGAAATCGCGGCGAGCGACGTGGAGCTCCAAGAGCTTTCCGAATTAGTCTATAACCACCCCACGGTCGCCCGCGCGATGGTGGACATGCATCGTCGTTATCGCAACGTCCGCGACAAACTCACCATCGCCACAGACCAGCGCACCACGAGCGACACGGCGATCTCCATGCCGCACGACGAGGTGCGCGATTTCTTCTATTCGCGCCAAAACTACCTCGACGAGATCGACCACACCGCCGAGGACCTCGCGGCAGAGCTCGGCGTCGACCTCTTTGGCATCCGCGACACCGAGGAAGCCCTCGAGGCCCGCCTGCGCGACAAGCACAACATCACCGTCGAGGATTCCTCCGCCGTCGACGGCACGCTGCACACCTTCGACGCTGAGCGAGGCATCCTCTCGCTGTCCACGCTGCTCTCCACTGGCCAGCGCGCCTTCCGCATGGCCAGCGAGCTCGCCTATTTAGAAACAGGCACACTTATCGACGATGAACTTGTCGACGAGCCGCTTTCCGACGAAGCCTCCGTCAATCTTGCCCGCCGCGGCGTGGCCAGCTACTTCGCCGCCGCCACAATCTTGCCCTACGGCCTGATCCACTCCGCCGCCGAGAAGGCCGGCTACGACGTGGAGTACCTCTCTAATATCTTCGGCGTGGGCTACGAAACCGTCGCCTCTAGGCTGTCCACCCTGCAGCGGCCCAACCTGCGCGGCGTGCCGTTTACCTTCGTGCGCGTCGACCGCGCCGGCAACATGTCGAAGCGCCAGTCCGCCACCGGTTTCCACTTCTCTACCTCCGGCGGCACCTGCCCCCTGTGGGCGCTCTATGACGCCTTCGCCCAACCCGGCGACATCGTGCGTCAGCACGCCCAAATGCCCGACGGTCGCACCTATCTCTGGATCGCGCGCACGGTGCGTCACCACCGCCGCAAGTTCCAGGACACCGACAAACTCTTCGCCATCGGACTGGGCTGCGAGACCCGTCACGCCGAGCGCACGATCTACGCCGCGGGCCTTCCTCTCGACGATGCCGAGCAAGCCGACCAAATCGGTTCCGGCTGCCGCGTCTGCCCCCGGCAGAACTGCGCCCAGCGCGCCTTCCCCGCAGTACACATGCCGCTCAACATCGACCCGCACTCCACTGCCATCGCACCGTATTAATAGCAATTAATAGCAACGCGCTAGAACTGCCCCCAACGAGCGCGTCGTTCGTACTCGCGATCGCTGTACGTTGCATTCTGGATCGCGCCGGTCTCGTCGAAGTTCGAACCGATCGCACCGGCGAACGTCCCCAGCGACGCTGAGAGCCAGCCAATCGAAACATAGGTCAGCCAGCTCACGTCATGAGATAAGTAATTCGCCATGTAGTCAGCTGGCACGATCATCGCAGTCAAGCCCGTCATTGCAAGAAAGATCGTGATGTATAAGATCCCAATGGCGAAGGCGATCGTGCCGAAGGTCGAAATATTGTCAATATTGCGCCGCCACGCACTGTGGTTCTCGTCAGCTCGGACAAACATCCGATTGTGCACAATAATCCAGCCCGTAAAAACAACCACAGCAAGCACCCCGACGAGAAAGAGTCGCAGGTAGGACATCGAATCGGCCAGCTGCCAGATCGATCCATAGAACACACCGAAACCACCGGATGCCGCCATTGCCGCAAACGCTGTAGTCAGCACCTTCGGAATCCGCCACGGCCGATTGCTGCGGATTGTTCCTGCAATCAACCGCCACGAACGCAGCGGCCGGTCCAACACCCTGGTGTGCACATCATCGTCATCGTCCTGGCTATGCGCCCGCGAGCGGGGGTTTTCGGTTCCAGCTACGGGTCCGTCACCATCAATTAGCGAAACCAACTCCCGTTCCAAACGCCGCTGTGCACCCCACCAGCCAAACGTCGGCGATGACACGATCCACGCATCCGAGTCCCTATCCCGCTGTGTCAACACCGGGCGGTTATAGGCAGTCAGCGGAAGATCGGTGACATAAATCAGCCGATCCCATCCATGTTCTTCCAACAGGCGCGGCCCACCTGTGCCTAGCTCTAGGTTTCCTTCGGTATCCATGGGGATCTCGCCGAGCTTGGCCTCCACGACGATCTCCCCGCGTTGTGCTCGCCCCAGGAGGTTGCCTTCGTCGTCACGCACGAATTCTGCTGAATCGGTGGCATGGTTCAAGATCCGCATCACATCGAGGGAAGGCATGCCTTGGTCCGCCAAAATTCCAACAACCTGAGCCATGCACCCAGTAAAGCAAAAAGCACCCGCCCGATGGGGGCAGGTGCTCGTCGTGAAGCGAATTAGAGGTTGATCATGTGACCTTCGATGCCATGAGCAGCTTCCTTCATGGCCTCGGAGAACGTTGGGTGGATGTGCACGTTGCGTGCGATCTCACCCGCGGTCAGGTCGTACTTCTGCGCCAGGGTCAGCTGCGGGGTCAGGTCGGAAACGCCCTCGCCGACCATGTGTGCGCCGAGCAACTCGCCGTACTCCGCGTCAGCAACGATCTTGACAAAGCCCTCGGTTGCGTTCGCGCCAACGGCCTTACCGTTCGCGGAGAATGGGAAGGATGAGACATTGATCTCCTTCTCAGGCCACTTCTCCTTCGCGGACTCCTCGGTGTAGCCAAAGGATGCGACCTGTGGGTTACAGAAGGTAGCGCGTGGCATCATCTGGTAATCGCCCAGAGTCTGGGTCTCGGCGCCGGCAATAACCTCGGCAGCAACGATGCCCATTGCCTCAGCAACGTGAGCCAGCTGCAGCTTGGCGGTCACATCGCCGATGGCGTAGATGTGCTCGACGTTGGTGCGCATGTAATCGTCGATAGCAATTGCGCCGCGCTCGGTCAGCGCAACGCCGGTGTTCTCCAGGCCGTAGCCCTCGGTGCGCGGACGGAAACCAACAGAGACCAGCACGCGATCAACGGTGATGGTTTCGGTCTTGTCGGTGCCCTTCTTCTGGTAATCCACCTCAACGGAAGAGCCGTTGTCGCGCACAGCGGTAGTAGCGTGACCAGCCAGGACCTTCACGCCAAGCTTCTTGTAGACCTTGTTAATGGTCTTGGAAACTTCCTTGTCCTCGTTTGGCAGGACGCGGTCCATGAACTCGATCACGGTGACGTCAACGCCGTAAGCGTTAAGAACGTATGCGAACTCCATACCGATTGCGCCGCCGCCGACGATAACCATCTTCTTCGGCGCCACAGGGTTAAGAATCTGCTCCTCGAAGGAGACAACATTCTCGGAGAATTCCACGCCGCGCAGGTTGTTGACCACGGAGCCGGTCGCGATAATGCAATCGTCGAAGGTGACGGTCCTGCCCTTATCGGCGCCCTCGGTGATCTCGATGGACTTCGCATCCTTGAAGGAACCCACACCGTTGATCTCGGTGATCTTGTTCTTCTTCATCAGGTAGTGCACGCCGCCGACGATCTTCTCGGAGACCTTGCGGGAGCGCTTGTGAGCATCGGTGTAGTCGAAGGTCACGTCGCCCTTGATGCCGAAAACATCCTTCTCGTGGTTAAAGGTGTTCGCCACTTCAGCGTTCTTGATCAGCGACTTGGAAGGGATACAGCCCACGTTCAGGCAGACACCGCCCCAGTACTGCTTCTCAATAACAGCGACCTTTTTGCCCAGCTGTGCTGCGCGGATGGCGGCCACATAGCCACCAGGGCCAGCGCCGAGTACTACTACGTCATAATGTTCATTAGTCACGCCTCACAGGATACGTCCTTTTTATATAGAGGTGTGTGTTTTGCACCCCTGTGGGGGCACAAGCTCGCTTTACGACGAAAGCCCCCGCCATTTTCTGGCGGAGGCTATCGGGGGGGAGTGACTCTTAGAGCCAACCCAGCAGGAGCGCGCCCTGGGAGGATGCCGAGGAACCCATGTGGATGAACTGGCCAAGGACCTCGTTGATTTGCAGCTGGATGATTTCGATGATGCTCACGGTAATTTTCCTTAATTTGTTTCGGTGGGAGAACCTCTCAAGGTTCGTGTCGCTGAAATCAGCCAGATTGTTACAGGTGCTTCACAGAAGATTGAGCGACATTACTCAAACAATCTAAATCCCAATTACCACTTGCGCAACAGGTTGGCGAAGTTTAGGGTCAACTGTGAACTTTCATGTGCCTTTTTAGCTCGCGTCCAGCTAACGTTTTCGCACTGCGGTACGATACCCCATTGTCCTCACATTTAATTTACAGGTAAGGAAGCCTCGCCAAATGAAGCTCAAGCGTTCCGTCCTCGCTGCTGGCGCAGCGATCGCCATTGCCCTCGGCGCTACGCCGGTTGCCCAGTCTGCCACCCTAACCCCAGCTGACGTTGCTGGCGAGGTTGCTGTTGGCACTGTCCGTACAATGACCGCGGAGGATGTTCCTAACGCAGTCACAACCGGAGCACCTCAGCAGTGGTTCGCGGACTACGTTGATGGCGAAAAGGTCGAGGCTTACATTGTTACCTCGCCTTCGATGAACAACCGCCAGATTCCAGTTGCCGTCATCCCTGCACGCGATGCTGATGGCAAGCGCATCGACAACGCTCCTACCGTCTACATGCTCAACGGTGCTGGTGGCGCCGAGCAGGACGCTGACTGGCTGCGCCAGACCGGTGGCCTGGAGTTCTACCAGAACAAGGGCGTGAACGTGGTCATCCCTCAGGCTGGCGCTTTCAGCTACTACATGGACTGGGAGCAGGACGTAGACACCAACTACCTGGTGGGTGGCCCGCAGAAGTGGGAAACCTTCATCACCAAGGAGCTTCCTGGCCCAATCGAGTCGGAGCTCAAGGCTAATAACCAGCGCGCAATCGTCGGTTTCTCCATGTCGGCTACTTCTTCGCTGCTGCACGCCGAGCATAACCCAGGCTTCTACGACGCTGTTGGTTCCTTCTCTGGTTGCGCTTCTACCTCAACTCCACATACTTACGAGTACATGCGCCTGACTATCAACCGCGGTGGCTCGCAGCCTGAGCAGATGGTCGGCGCAGTAGGTGGACCCTACAATCACTACAACGACGCTCTGATCAACGCTCAGGGCCTGGCTGACACCAAGGTTTACGTCTCCACCGGCACCGGTTTGGCTGGTGAAACCGATATGGCTGGCTACTACACTCAGCAAGGCGCTGACGCTACTGCAGCTTCTGCTGCCGCGGCAACACTTCAGGTTGAAGGCGGTATCATCGAGGCCGCAATGAACCGTTGCACCCATGACCTGAAGGCGAAGACTGACTCCCTGGGCATGGCCGAAGATACTTACTACGAGCTGCGCAACACCGGCACCCACTCCTGGCCAAGCTGGCGCGAGGACCTCGAGCTGTCCTGGGAGCACACCATCAAGCCTGCATTCGGGCTCTAATTCCAACTAGCCCCTAAGCTTGGGGCATGCGCACTTCGATTGACCCCAAGCTGTTAGACGACATCACCGGATCCTCGGCCCTTGCGTGGGCCGAGGATTGGTCGTCCCAGACCCTTGCCCAACGCGACTTCTCCGCCCTCGAGGCTCGGATCCGCGATGTCCTAGACACCGACGCCCGCATCCCGTACGTTTCCCGGCGCGGCGAGTACCTCTACAACTTCTGGCGCGACGCCACCTCCCCGCGTGGCCTGTGGCGCCGCACCACCCTGGAGAGCTACCGCACCGATCAGCCCGAGTGGGAGATCCTCATCGACGTCGACGCGCTCGCCACAGCCGAAGACGAGGACTGGGTCTGGAAGGGTGCCACCGTGCGCCCCCTGCACCACGACCGTGCGCTCGTGCGCCTCTCCCGCGGTGGTGCTGATGCCTCCGTCGTACGCGAATTCGACCTCGCCTCCCGCTCCTTTCTCGCAGACGGCTTCACGCTGCCCGAAGCGAAAACCGACGTGAGCTGGGTCGATCTTGACACCCTGCTCGTGGGCACCGACACCGGCGAGGGCTCGCTCACTGAATCCGGCTACCCGCGACAGGCGAGGCGCTGGCACCGCGGCCAGGACATCCACGAGGCCGAAGTCATCGCCGAAGGCCAGCCCGCTGACGTGCTCGTCGCCGCCGGCTACGATTCCACCCCCGGCTTCGAGCGCACCGTGACCACCCGCGCAATCGATTTCTACACCACCGAAGTCGCCATCGACGGCCACACCCTCGACATCCCGCTGGACTGCGAAGCCATCCCACACAAGCAGTGGCTCTTCGTCCTACCGCGCACCGGCTTCGCCGGGGTCACGGCAGGCGCACTCGCGGTTTCGCTTCTCGACGACGTCCTGGTCGGCTCCCCCACTTTCACCACTCTCATCGAACCCGATGAGCACACCTCCGTCGACGCGATCTCTTTTACTCAGTCGCAGGTCCTAGTGACCACGCTCGTCGACGTGGTTACCCATATTTCCGCGTTTACGCTAGATACATGGGAGCGCGCCGAGCTTGAGTTGCCGGAGAATTCGTCGGCAAGCATTGTGGCCACAAGCCCGCTGGATGGCGACGAATATTGGGTCAACGCCTCGTCGTTTAGCACGCCGTCAACGCTGTATCTGGGCGCGGAACCGATCAAGCAGGCACCCGCGCTCTTCGATGCCACCGGCCTGGAGACTCGCCAGCATTGGGCCACCTCCGCCGACGGCACGAAGATCCCGTATTTCATCACCGGTGATTTCTCGCTGGGTGCCCGGCCAACCTTGGTGGGCGGCTACGGCGGCTTCGAGGTCTCGCTGACCCCAGGCTATTCCGCGGTGCGCGGGCTGGCCTGGCTGGAGAAGGGCTACTTTTATGTGCAACCCAACCTGCGTGGCGGCGGCGAATTCGGCCCGGCCTGGCATGAGCAGGTGGTGAAAACCAATCGGCATAAGGTCTGGGAGGATCACCATGCTGTTCTTACCGATCTCGTTGCGCGCGGGTATTGCGCGCCTGCGCAGATTGGTATCCGGGGCGGATCCAACGGCGGGCTGCTCACCTCCGGCGCGCTGACGCAGTACCCTGAGGCCTTCGGTGCCGCCGTGGTCCAAGTGCCGCTCACCGACATGCTGCGCTACCACACCCTTTCCGCCGGAGCCTCGTGGATGGCGGAATACGGCGACCCCGAGGATCCCACCGAGCGCGCTGCAATTGAGAAGTGGTCGCCGTTGCAGAACGTGTCGTCGCAAAGCAAATACCCTCCCGCACTCGTGACCACCTCAACCCGCGACGACCGCGTCCACCCCGCGCACGCCCGGACCTTCGCGCTCGCGCTGGCCAAGGCCGGCCAACCCGTGGACTATTACGAAAACACCAAGGGCGGGCACGCGGGTGCGGCCGACAACGAACAGACCGCGCGCGTCGAAGGGCTGATCTACTCGTGGCTCGATGCGCACATAGGGGTAGACTCAGCCGCATCATGATTCTCAAAAGGCTGCGCTCCACACCTGTGCCGGGTACGCGCGATACGTACACCGGCGTCGATTTCAACCTCGGCTTCCATGTTCGGCACTACGACCTGAATCTGGCCTATCGGGTCGAGCCGAACCGGCTGGAGGGCACCGCCACGCTGCGGCTGGACAATTGGAAGGCCCTCGGTGGTCTGACGTTGGATCTGCAGCCGAATATGGTGGCGCGGCGGGTCACGGCGCAGGGCTCGGCGGGGCAGTCCGTGCAGGTGGCGCGGTTTAAGCAGTCCGGTGGAAAGCTGCGCATCACGTTTAAGAACGAGGTGCCGGTAGATACCGAGTTCACGCTGACCATTTATTACGGTGGCAACCCGCGCCCGCGTCGCACCACCTGGGGCGACATCGGCTGGGAAGAGCTGGAAAACGGCGCGCTTGTGGCCAGCCAGCCGATCGGCGCGCCGACGTGGTTCCCCTGCGACGACACACCTGATGAGAAGGCCAGCTACTCCATTCGGATCAGCGCCGACGACCCGTATGTGGTCATTTCCAACGGCAGGCTGGTGAGTAAGCAGGCCGGTGGCAGCCGCACGACGTGGACGTATGAGACGACGCAACGGATGGCCTCGTATCTGGCCACGGTGCAAGTCGGCGAGTACGTCCGCGTGGATCTCGGCCGCAACACCCATGCGTGGCTGCCGCCGGAGAATGCCACCACGGATGCCTTCGATCAGCAGCAGGAAATGCTGGATTTCTTCGAGCAAACCTTCGGGCCGTACCCGTTTGCTGATTACACTGTTGTTGTGACCGAGGACGAACTCGAGATTCCGCTGGAGGCCCAGGGCCTGTCCATTTTCGGCGTCAACCACCTCGAGGGCTGGGAGCGGCTGATCGCCCACGAGCTCGCGCACCAGTGGTTCGGCAATTCGCTGGGGCTCGCCCAGTGGAACGACATCTGGCTCAACGAGGGTTTCGCCTGTTACGCCGAGTGGCTCTGGTTCGAACACAAGGGCACACCGGCGCAGGTCAATGTGGAGGCCGAGTACGCAATCTTGGCGGAGAAGCCCGAGGACATCGTTGTTGGCGATCCCGGTCCCCGCGACATGTTCGACGATCGGGTGTACAAGCGCGGCGCCATCACGTTGCATGCGTTGCGCAGATTGCTTGGCGACGAGGCGTTTTTCCAGGCCGTGCGTCGCTACGTTGCGGCCGGTCGCCATTCCGTGGTCGAGGTCCAGGATTTGAAGCGCGAGCTCTATGCGGCCGCGCGTAGCCGGGACATTGCAACCACGCGTGTCGACGAGCTGCTGCACCTCTGGCTCGATCAAACCGAATTACCGGAGTGTCCATAAAGTGAAATCACTGTCTCTGGCGACCGTGTTCGCCGCCCTGGCCGGCTTCATCGTGATGTGGGCGGCCCAGTGGCCACTCAATGCCGAGACAGAGCTGCGCTATTTCCAGGCCTACTGGGGCTTGTTCTTTGCCATGACCGGGCTCATCGACGGCATCACCCAGGAAACCACCCGTGCTGTTGCCGGTGCGGAGAGTACTGGCAAGCATCGTGATGCGAATCCGTGGAAGGTCGGCGGTCTCCTGGCCGTGGTCATCGCCGCGATTGCGCTTGCCGTTGGCGTTTTGATGATGGACCGCGTCGTACCGACCAGCCCCGAACTCGGCACCGCGCTGCTGATATTCGGCCTGGTCAGCTATGTGTTCCAGGCGGTACTGTCGGGTGTGCTCTCGGGTGCGGGCCTGTGGAATCAATACGCTAGCCTGGTCGCCTTAGACTCCGGCGTGCGCCTGGTTGCCGTGCTCATAGCTTGGGCGGCTGGCTGGGGGCTTCCAGCGTTCCTGGGAATCACCGTGATTGGTGCCGCGAGCTGGATTGTGATTTTGGCCTGCTCGCCGACGGCGCGCTCGTCGATAAGCGTGGCCCTTGACGTCAACCGCGACGCCTTCATCCGCCGAGTGCTCACCGCGATGCTGGCCTCGGGTGCGACCGCCACGCTGATCACCGGCTACCCCACCTTCCTGAATGCTGCGTTCCCGAACGAGGATCCGTCCACCACGGTGACCATTGCGGGCATTATTAATGCCGTCACGCTCACGCGCGCGCCGATCCTGGTGCCGCTGCAGCGTTTCCAGTCGGCGCTGGTGGTGAAATTCGTTGAGGCGCGCGAGAAGATTTTCTCCAGCCTGATCAAGCCGGTCGCCGCGGTGCTGGGCCTTGGCGTCGTTGGTTTCGTGGCCGCGTATCTGATTGGTCCGTGGATCCTGCGCCTGCTCTACCGCGAGGAGTTGTTTGTGCCGGGCCTGATTCTGGGCACGCTGACGTTCGCCTCGGCGCTAACGGGCACGCTAATGATCACCGGCACGGCCGTGCTGGCGATGGAACAACATGGTTGGTATGTTTCCGGCTGGATCGTGGCCTCCGTTGTGGCCTATTCGATCCTCTTCCTCGCCCCACTTGGTCTGGTGGAGGCGGTGTGCCTCTCCCTGATTGTCGGGCCGCTCGCCGGTGGGGTGGTGCACGCCATTGGGCTGGGCTACACCAAACGCATTGCTCCTCCGCGGGCAACCGGGTGATCGTTGAGCCTTGGTTTTCCACCAAAGGGCGGGAAGAAGTACACCTGACCATCGACCTGGTCCACATGCCCATGCAGCGGACTGCCTCGGTCATCGTCCATCCGCCCGTTGTGGAACTTGCACATCGTAGACAGGTTGTTAATGTTCGTCGGCCCGCCTGCTGACCATGCAACATTGTGGTTCATCTGGCAGTAGTCGGCGCCCACGCCACACCCATCGCCGACGCACACCGGGTCGCAGATACTGCGCATCAGCCGCTGCTTCGGGGTGGCGACCCTACTTGCGTAATAAACGTTGACCGGCCCCTCGACCGGATCCACCAGCATGACAAAACCCTTCTCGGTCAGCGTGGCCTCCACGAAGTCCTTGCCCGTCATCCGCGTGCCGTTGGTCAGCGAGAGGATCACGTCGTCGCCCTCGTAGCCGACCACCTTCGCCAGATTGTCCAGCGAAATGACCACCGCCGGCGTTATCGGCGGCCCACCCGCGGACCCGCCACCAGCAAGAATATTCATCGCCCTCACCGCAACGTGCTCATCCGACTCCTCGGCGTGAAGCGCATCCATCGCCGCCTGCACGAGGTGGCCCGGCGCGCACGCCCGAAAATTCACATAGGTTGAGCCCGGAATCGCCGTGGCCGACACCGAAGGCTTATTCACCGGTACTTCCGGCCCGTTGAACTCCGCGATGAGTTCCTTGCCGCGCTCCTGAATCTGCCGCATGATCGGCGCTTCTTTGCACAGCTCCTCGCGCACCTTCCACGCGTGTTTCTTATCTTTCAGCCGCCCGACAATCGTCTCAATCTCCGCCAGAGTAAACAGCGTGTGCCCCTGCTTCCCGGCAAACCCGCGGGCCCGCGCCTGCTTCCTCGTGGACTTCGTCTTCCCGAAATACACCTCGCCGAGCTTGTCCACCTGCTTGGCCATCTTCGTGTCCAGCCCAGCCTGGCACAGCTCGAACACGCTGCGCCCAAAGGCGGCGGCCAGGATGTCCATGGCCTGGCCCCACTGGGCTGCGAAGTGTTCGAATGCGTTCATGCCCGCAACCATAATCGGCCCCCACGAACCCGCAACCAGCCCCTTTCCAGCCTGTGGATAGATTTCGGTTATCCACAGTTTTCGGGGCGGGAGCGATCGTCGTGAAGCGGAAGGTAGTCTTGCATGCTATGAGGATGCTTGTTACTGGTGGCGCCGGGTTTATCGGGGCGAATTTTGTCCGGCTCGCGCTTGATCGTGTGCCTGACCTGCGCGTTACGGTCGTCGATAAGCTGACCTATGCGGGCAATCGCGCCAACCTCGCAGGTTTGGACATCGATTTCGTTCAGGGGTCGATCACGGACGCAGTGCTTATCGACGAGCTCACGTCTCAGGTTGACACCGTGGTGCACTTCGCGGCCGAGTCGCACAATGACAACTCGCTCGCCGATCCTTCTCCGTTTGTGGAGACGAACCTGGTGGGCACGTTTACGCTGCTGGAGGCGGTACGCAAGCATGGGGTGCGGCTGCACCATATTTCTACCGATGAGGTCTTTGGCGACCTGGCTCTCGACGACCCGGCGCGCTTTACCGAGGAAACCGCCTATAACCCCTCCTCGCCATATTCGGCGACGAAGGCCGGGTCGGATCACCTTGTGCGCGCATGGATTCGCTCGTTCGGGATCAACGCGACGATTTCGAATTGCTCGAATAATTATGGCCCCTATCAGCACGTGGAGAAATTCATTCCGCGCCAGATCACGAATCTGCTCACCGGGCGGCCTGCGAAACTTTATGGCACGGGCGCGCAGGTGCGCGACTGGATTCACGTCGACGACCACAACGACGCAGTGCTGGCCATCTTAGAGCGGGGGTGTCGCGGCGAGACCTATAATATCGGCGCGGATAACGATCACACCTCGAATAAGCAGGTTATCGAGATGATCTGCGAGATCATGGGTGGCAGCTACGAGCACGTCGCCGACCGCGCTGGCCACGATCAGCGGTATGCCATGGATTCGACGAAACTGCGTCGTGAATTGGGGTGGGCGCCGAGCTACACCTCGTCGATACGCGATGGGCTCGAGCGCACCATTGACTGGTACCGCAACAACGAGTCCTGGTGGGCTGGCGCGAAGGCCGCCGTGGAGGAGAAATACGCCGCGCGCGGGCAGTAAGCTAGTGCGCATGCAGGTCAATTCCACGCCCATCGCGGGCCTTCTCACGGTAGAACTCGATGTCCACAGCGACTCGCGCGGCTGGTTCAAGGAGAACTGGCAGCGCGAGAAGATGGTCGCGGCCGGGCTGCCGGATTTCGCCCCGGTGCAAAACAATGTGAGCTTCAATGCCACCGCCGGCACGACCCGCGGGATGCATGCGGAGCCGTGGGATAAATACGTCTCGGTAGCGCATGGCCGGGTGTTTGGCGCGTGGATCGATCTGCGCGAGGGCTCGGAGACTTTCGGTGTAAAGCACACCTTCGAGATCACCCCGGAGCAGGCGGTTTTTGTGCCGCGGGGCGTGGCCAATGGGTTCCAGGCGCTTGAGGAAACCTCGTATATCTACCTGGTGAATACGCACTGGTCGCCGGAGGCGCAGTATTCCAACGTGAATCTCAACGAGATCGCCTGGCCCCTGGCGCCGTCGCAGGTCTCCGACAAGGACTTAGACAATCCTCCGCTGAGCCAGGCTACCCCCGTGCCGCCGCGCAAGATCCTGGTCACCGGGGCGAACGGGCAACTGGGTCGTGCGCTGCGACGGGTATATAAGGACGCACACGTGGAATTTGTTGGTCACCGCGAGTTCGACATCACCAATCCCCCGGCGCGAGATTGGTCGCAGTACCAGGCGATCATCAACACGGCCGCCTTCAACGATGTCAACGGTGCCGAAACCGAGCGCGCAAAAGCCTGGCAGGTCAATGCCGAGGGCCCGGCGAAGCTGGCGAAGATCGCTACCGCGCATAACCTCACCCTGGTCCATATCAGCTCGGACTATATCTTCGACGGCAGCCATGAAATCCACAGCGAAGATGAAACGCCGAGCCCGCTGAGTGCCTACGGTGCTTCCAAGGCCGCCGGCGAGACCGCCGTGCAAACCGCGCCGAAGCACTACGTAATCAGGACCTCGTGGGTGTTCGGCGAAGGCTCGAATTTCATCGCGACGATGGCCTCGCTGGCCAAGCGCGATGTCCAACCTTATGTAGTCCACGACCAGCGCGGCCGACCAACTTCCGCCGAACACCTCGCCCACGGCGTCAAACACCTGCTAGACACTGGCGCGGACTACGGCGTATACAACCTCTCCAGTGGCGGCGACGCCGTGGGCCGCGACGAGATGGCCATGGCCGTGTTCATTGGCATGGGCCACGACCCTGCCGAGGTCCACCCGGTGAGCAGCGCGCAGTACCAGGAGATCAACGGCCCGGAGGCGCCCCGGCCGAAAGAATCCACCTTCAATCTCTCCAAGATCGAGGCCACCGGTTTCACCCCGGGCAATTGGCGCGCGGCGTTGGCGCTCTATCTGGCAGTGATCCCCGAGTGATCCCCGACTAGGATCATTACCCATGAAAGGCATCATTCTGGCAGGCGGATCCGGCACGCGGCTCTACCCCATTACCAAGGGGATTTCGAAGCAGCTCATGCCGATCTACGACAAGCCAATGATCTACTACCCGCTCTCCACGCTGATTAGCGCGGGCATCCGGGAAATTTTGATCATTACCACCCCCGAGGACCAGGCAGCGTTCCAGCGCCTGCTCGGCGACGGTTCGGCGTGGGGGCTCATGCTCAGCTACGCCGTCCAGCCCTCCCCCGACGGCCTCGCCCAGGCCTTCATCATCGGCGAGGATTTCATTGCCGACGATTCAGTAGCGCTCGTCCTCGGCGACAACATCTTCGAGGGCGCCGGCCTGGCCCAGGCGTTGCCGCATTGCCGCAACCCGCAAGGCGGCATGATCTTTGCTTACGAGGTCTCCGATCCTTCCCGCTACGGCGTCGTGGCCTTCGACGAAAACGGCACCGCCACCTCCATCGAGGAAAAGCCGGAGCACCCAAAGTCAAATTTCGCGGTCGTGGGCCTCTATTTCTATGACAACCGCGTTGTCGATATTGCCAAGCAGATCACCCCCTCCGAGCGCGGCGAGTTGGAAATCACCGCCGTCAACGAGGCCTACCTCGCTCAGGGTGCCCTGCAGGTCCAGCGCCTGCACCGCGGCGATGTTTGGTTGGATACCGGTACTATCGATTCGATGTCGGAGGCCGCCTCCTACGTCGAGGTGATTCAGAAGCGCACGGGCCAAGTCATCGGTTCCCCCGAGGTCGCCGCCTACCGCGAGGGTTTCATCGACGCCGCCAGCCTCCGCAGTCTCGCCGAACCGATGATGAAATCGGGTTACGGCGCTTACCTCATTGATGCCGCCCGCGAAAGGGATTACTGATGTCTACTCTCTCAGTCCTCATGACCGTCTATCGTGGCACCGATGCTGCGGCCTTGGAAGAAGCGCTGTCTTCCCTCGCGGCACAGACCCGACCTGCCGATGAAATCGTCATCGTCGAGGACGGACCGCACACGGTCGCTGAAACCATCGAGGCATTCGTCGCAAAGCATCCTGAGGCTCGGCGCGTGACGCTCAAGGACAATGTTGGCTCGGGTCGAGCATCGCAAGCAGGCTTAACGACGATTACCTCTGCCTATCTTGCCCGGCTCGATTCCGATGACGTGGCGAAGCCACAGCGCTTCGCCATACAGCTTGACTACCTAGAGAAACACCCCGAGGTTGCTGCTTTGGGCACGGCGATGGAGGAATTTTCCGAGACCCCCGGCGACGGCGGTGCGATTCGTGCGCTGCCTACGAGCGGGTTGGATAAATATGTGAAGATCAATTCGCCGATTAATAATCCTTCGGTGATGATGCGCACCGATGCTGTCAAGGCTGTTGGTGGCTATAAAGATGTGCACCGCATGGAAGATTATGACTTATATGCCCGTCTTGTGGCCGGTGGATATGGGTTGGCGAATCTGGAGGAACCGCTGACTTATTTCCGTGTGTCGCCGGAGCAATTCAGCAGGCGAACGTCAAATATGTTTGAATCTGAAAGAGAAATGCAAAGAAACCTGGTTTCGTACGGCCTGGTGTCCAAACCGCGGGCTACGATGAACCTGATTCTCCGCACGCTTTATCGAGCACTGCCGCTGGGTTTGCTGCAGCGAGCTTACTCAAAACTTTTTCATAGATAGTTCATAGATAGGTTGCCCATGACGCAAGATTTTGCAGATACCTGGCTGATCGTGCCCTGTTATAACGAGGGCCAAGTCATTGAAGAGGTACTCTCGCATGCCCGGGAAACATTCCCTAATATCGTCGCGGTCAATGACGGTTCGGCGGATGATTCAGCCCAAGCAATCCACGCTGCTGGTGCGCACCTGGTAAATCACCCGGTCAACTTGGGCCAGGGTGCCGCTCTGCAAACCGGTGTGGAATATGCGCGGAAGCAGCCGGGGGCAAAGTACTTCGTTACCTTTGACGCGGACGGGCAACACCAGGTCAAAGACGTGGTGAAGATGGTCAATCGCCTGCGTACCGAAGAGGTAGACATTATCGTCGGCACGCGTTTTGGTCGCCCTCGCTCAGAAGATGACCAGGTCCCTCTGATCAAGCGCATTGTGCTGCAAATTGTCGTGCTGCTGTCGCCACGCTCACGCCGCCTTGGGTTGACCGACGCGCACAACGGCCTGCGTGCGTTCAATTTGAAGGTCGCGAACGAGATGGACATCAAGATGAGCGGGATGTCACATGCCTCCGAAATCATTGCCATGATCGACGAAAAGAATTGGCGCGTCTCCGAAGAACACGTGGATATTTTGTACACCGAATACTCCATGGCAAAGGGTCAATCGCTGATTAACGGCGTCAACATCTTGGCCGACACATTCCTAGCAAAGAGGCTTTAATATGTTGATTGTATTTCTGCTGCTCGCGGCCACGGTATTACTCCTGGGCTATTTCTTTTTGAATCGGAAGAAAGCACAAACGAAGGCGTGGGTGAAAATTGCCTTCATCTTGCTCACCATTGCCGCAGTGTGGGCGATCCTGCGCCCCGACGATCTGACCGTGGTGGCAAACTGGCTCGGCGTCGATCGCGGAACCGACCTGCTCACCTACGGCCTCGTTGTGGCGTTTTTCTCCACCACGCTGTCGTCGTGGGTGGGCAAGCGGGAACAAGAGGTGCGCTACGCCAAGCTGGCTCGCGCGGTTGCACTGCAGAACCCAGTACTGCCCGAGGAGCCACGGGGCTAACGGGTTTGTCGAGGTCGCCTGATACGGTTGTTGCAGACACTAAATTAATTCCTGCATAAAGACTTTGGAGAAGAACCGTTGGCGTCCAACAAGCCTGAAACCAAAACTAAAATCCCTGCCCTGTTCTGGGCTTTTGCCATTGTGTTTGCGCTGGCGGCGGCCGTCGGCGGCTATATCATTGGGCTTAATGATGGCCGCGAACAAGGCCAGACGGTAACTACTCCTTCGGCGGCAGCTCCTAGCGAAAACCAGATCCCAGATGTCACCCCCGGCACCGATTTCTCCACCCCAACGCCCAACCAGGAGGGCTATTTTGATGCCCAGGGATATGGTGCAGCTGGTCCTGTCACCAATATGGATGAGGTGGGGAACGTGCCTCGTCGTGACGCGAATGACCCGATGGCCGTCGGCGCCGTCGACGCACCCGTGGTCATGAGCGAATTCAGTGACTTTGGCTGCCCCTACTGCGCCCAGTTCGCCACCGAAACCGAACCGGAGATCGTCGCACAATACGTCGATGCTGGCCTGCTGCGCATTGAGTTCAACGATCTCCCAGTCAACGGCGCCAACTCCGAGGCCGCATCCCGCGCCGCGCGAGCCGCCGCCGAGCAAGGCCGCTTCTTCGAGTTCAAGGATGCCCTGTTCTCCAACTTCAAGCACGAGCAATACACGATGGATGACTTCGTTACCTACGCCGAAGAGGCCGGTGTGAGCGACATTGAGAAGTTCCGCGCGGACGCCGAGAGCGACAAGTACGACGAGGCAATCACTGCGGCGCGCGAGTACGCGCTGGGTCTGGGCATTGACGGCACCCCAGGTTTCGTTATCGGCACCAAGCTGGTCAGCGGTGCGCTGCCGCTCTCGGAGTTTGAGAAGGTCATCAACGAGGAGCTGCAGGCATCCCAGGTGAAAGCCTGACCTGTATATGAACTTTCTAACCCCAAACTAAACGGAATATTAATAGTTTCATTAGGGACCTTCCCCCAGGGGACAACCTGAAAATTTCCTGAGACAATCCGGGTTGTCCACACTTTTCGAGTCTCCCGAGGTTTCCTGTCATGAAATCTACACTCCGTGCCACGCTTGCTGCGCTCACCGTCGTAGCAACATTCGCAACTATTGTTCCTGCAAACGCTATTCCCGAAAACGTTGGCAGCGCCAAGCTGCTGACCGATCCGTTCCTCCAGGCTCCTGGCAAGAACTCCGTCCAGGTCGTGTGGTTCACTGAGCAAGCCGGATCCAAGAACGTTGTTCTCACCGGTGATATTGAAAACCTGACTCCTGAGCAGGCGAAAGAAGCCGCCACCGCAGGTCGCGAGGGCGTCACCGTCCACAACGCTGAGTCCTTCCAGCTGTCGCGTATGGCTGAGGATGCGGCATCATTCGTCGATAATAAGCCCGCCGCTGGCATCGAAGCGCGCGAGGTCCACCGCCATGAGGCCACCGTGACCGGCCTCGATTCGACCGCTCGCACGCCTTACCGCGTTGTCTCCATCATCGACGGCGACGTAGCACTGTCCAACGTGTACACCGCCAAGGATGAAATCGGCGCCGACGAGAGCTTCACCGCACTGCTGACCTCCGATCACCAGCAGAAGAACAACGCGCCTGCCAACATGCAGTGGGCAAAGGAAACCTTGGGCGAGATCGACGCCACCTTCATCGCGGGCGACATGATCAACGTTCCGGACCGCGCCTCCGAATGGTTTGACCACAACCAAGGTCTTGGATTCTTCCCGGGTGTACAAGGCAACGCGAATTACACCGCAGATAACGGCCAGGTTTACAACGGCGGCCAGATCGCGCAGAACTCCGTGCTCTACACAGCCATAGGTAACCACGAGGTCCAGGGGCGCATCGCCGAGCAGGACTCGCTGGATTACTCCTTTAACTACCCTGTTCCACGCGAGGTAGCTGAGGCGGAATACGAAAAGGTTGCAGCCACCGTCAACCCAACCGGCGACGAAGCAATCAAGAGCAAGTGGATCGAGGACAACTCCTTCTCCACGACTTCCTACGAAGAGATTTTCACCCTGCCAGAGTCTGCAACTGGGGGTGAAAAATACTATGCGACGACGGTCGGAAACACTCGCTTGATCACCTTGTTCTCCACTCGTATCTGGCGTGGCCTCGACGCAAACGCTAATCCGGAGGAGCGCACAAACACGTCTCGCTACCAGGAAGCGGCCGATGTGCTGGATTCCCCACTTGAGCGCGGCTACGGCGACTTCATCTTCGAGGATCTCACCGTCGATTCCGCACAGTACGACTGGCTGCAGGCGGAGCTGGCTTCCCCTGCAACCACCGGCGCAGAAAACGTGATCGTGATGCTGCACGAGTCGCCGCATTCCTTGGGCAACAACGCCATGCCACACTTCTCCGATCCAGTCGAGATCGAGGAAAAGGATGAGGCGGGCAACGTCATTGGTATCCGTTACGAGTACCCAGCAGAAGGCAACGTCCTGCTCAACTCGCTCATGCCACTGGTTGACCGCAAGGGCACCCCTGTTGACCTCGTGTTCAACGGCCACTCGCACCTGTGGAACCGTTTCAAGTCCGACAACGGCGTGAACTTCATCGAAACTTCAAACGTGGGTAACAACTACGGTGCCCGCCACGAGCTTTCAGCCGACGGCCCACGCCCAACCCCGCCGGCACCGTGGAACTCCGACAACTACATGCCATACGGTTCCCCAGGTGGTTTGGAGCCAATCGTTCCAACGGTGCGGCCGTTTGACTCCCCCGTCGACCCATCGCAGAAAGAGCCGTACCACGCGTCGAACCGCTACTCGCTGTTCACCGGCTTTGATTCCGCAACCGGCAAGGTGTCCAGCTACATCTTCGATACCGAAAACCCTGATCAGGCACCGCAGCTTTTCGACGAGTTCACTATCAAAAAGGCAGCCACCGAGCCTGATACCTCGGGCAGCGCAACAAGCTCCCTGAGCTCGCTCGGCAGCTCTTCCTCCCGCTAACTACCGCATCGAATCCACGGTACGCTGAATTCCCTCAGCAATAGAGACCTGCGGCTCCCAGCCAAGGGTCTCTTTTGCTTTGCTGAAGTCCAGGCAAGACCGTGGCACATCGCCGAGACGAGGAGGTGCGACCTGTGGTTCATCCGGCGCGCCGGCAGCGTTGGCAACCAGCGAGTGCAATTCACGGTCGGTGGTCTCCACACCAGTGCCAATGTTGAAACGCTCGCCGCCGCCGAGCTCACCCGAGACCGCGTAGAACGCGCGCACAGCGTCGCCAACATAGAGGTAATCGCGGGTGTTTGCGCCTTCGCCGAACAGGGTGGTTGGCTCGCCGTTGAGCAGCGCGTTGGAGAAGATGGCAATCACGCCCGCCTCCCCCTTCGGGTTCTGACGCGGGCCGTACACGTTCGCCAGCGCAATATGGGAACAGTCCAGGCCGTAGAGCCTGCGGAACATGTTCAGATACTGCTCGCCTGCGTATTTAGAGGCGGCATAAGGCGAGTATGGCTCAACCGGAGCGTTCTCATTCACCGGGAAGGTCTCAGGGCGCCCGTAGATTGCTCCGCCGGAGGTGGCCATGATAATTTTACGCACGCCCGCTCGTCGTGAAGCTTCTGCCAAACGAATCGTGGCGGTGACGTTGGTCTCGGCGTCGAAGACCGGATCGGCGACTGAACTGCGCACATCAATCTGCGCGGCGAGGTGGAAAACCACCTCAACCCCGGCAACGATCGGGGCCAGGTCAGCGGTGCGCAGATCGGCCTCAATGAGGGTGGCCTCTGGGTTCAGGTGGTCGGTGGTGCCGTGGGAAAGATTATCCACGACGGTAACCCGATGTCCCTCCTCGATGAGGAGATCCACCAGGTGGGAGCCGATAAACCCGGCTCCGCCGGTGACGAGAGTGTGCATAACCCTCGATCTTAGTACCCGCGCCTGATCCATTCTTCAAGATGTGGCGCTTCGTCGCCGATTGTTGTGTGATCGCCGTGTCCGGTGCGCACAATTGTGGCCGCGGGAAGCTCCAGAACGGACTTCTGCAGCGATTCAATGATGGTGTCGAAGCTAGAATACGAACGCCCCGTGGCACCCGGGCCGCCCTGGAAGAGCGTGTCGCCGGAGAAGAGCTCGCCGGCCTCAGGCACATACAGCACCACGGATCCCGGCGAGTGGCCTGGGGTGGAAAGCACCTTGATCTCGGTGCCACCGACCTGGAAGGTTTGGCCGTCCGCGAGATCCTTGTAGCGCAGATCCGGGTTGGTTTCCTCCCACAGCATGGAATCGGCAGGGTGAAGATAGATCGGTGCGTCAACGAGCTCGGTCAGTCGCGGTGCGGCATCGATGTGGTCGTTGTGGCCATGCGTTGCGACGATGCCCAAAACCTTGCGATCTCCCACGGCCGCAGCGATTGCGTCGGCATCATGGGCGGCGTCGATGATGTACACCTCGGAATCATCGCCGATGATCCAGACATTGTTGTCCACGTCCCATTCGCCACCGTCGAGGCGGAACTTGCCCGAGGTGACAACGTTGTCGATGCGGAAAGACATTAGTCAAACACCACCACGGAACGCAGGACGTCGCCCTTCTTCATGGATTCGAAGGAGGCCTCCACCTCGTCGATGCCGATGCGCTCGGAGACGAAATCGCCGAGCGGGAAACGGCCCTGCAAGTGCAGGTCGACGTAGGTTGGGAAGTCGCGCTCAGGCAGGCAGTCGCCGTACCATGCCGGCTTGACGGAGCCGCCGCGGGAGTACATATCAATCGCTGGGATCTCAATCTTGCTGGTCTGGTTCGGCACGCCAACCATGACCATACGTCCGGCGTGGTCGCGGGAGTAGAAGGCCTGGCGCCAGGTGGGTTGGATACCTACAGCGTCAATGGTGACATCGGTACCGAAGCCGTCGGTGAGCTCGCGGACCTTGTCAATCACTTCCTGCTCGCTCATGCCCTTCGAGTTAATCGCGTGGGTCGCGCCGAAGGTTTCCAGTGCGGCGGCGGTCTTGCGCTCGTCGATGTCCACGGCGATGATCTTCGTGGCTCCCGCCAGCGCGGCACCCGCAATGGCGGCAAGGCCAACACCGCCGAGGCCGAAGACAGCCACGGACTCGCCGCGCTGCACGTCGCCGGTATTCACAGCGGCGCCGAGGCCCGCCATAATGCCGCAACCGAGCAGACCAGCGGCCGCTGGATCCTCCTCAGGGTTGACCTTGGTGCACTGGCCCTCGTGAACAAGGGTCTTGTCGGAAAAAGAGCCGATGCCCAGCGCCGCGGTGAGCACGTTGCCATCGGTTAGCGTCATCGGCTTGGATGCGTTGTGGGTATTAAAGCAGTTCTTCGTGTCACCCTTGCGACACGCACGGCACTCGCCGCAGACTGCCCGCCAGTTCAGCACCACAAAATCGCCGACGGCAACGTGCGTGACCTCCGAGCCAATTTCCTCGACGATACCTGCGGTTTCGTGGCCGAGCAGGAAAGGGTACTCGTCGTTAATGTCTCCGTCGCGGTACGCAAGATCGGTGTGGCACACACCGGTCGCCTGCACCTTGACCACAACATCGTTGGGGCCTGGATCCGGGATCACAATGTCGGTTAGTTCAACCTCTGCGCCCTTGGAGCGGGCGATTACGCCTTTAACTGTTTGAGTCATGCCCCCACCCTAACGATTTTTCATTAGGGTGGGAGAACTTTTTCATTAAGGGGCTTAGAATGTCAATCCGAAGCCAGCTTCGTAGGTCACGCCCTCGCGATCTACGTGCGCATATCCCGCTTGGTACTTGCCCGGAACGTCGCGCGGGGAATCTGCCACCGTGGCCGTCGAGGCAGGAACCGACATCGGCAACTTGCCTTGCGGGCCGCCATCTTCGCCCGCGAGCGAGCGGAAGAGGTTATCCGGGTTGATCTCGAAGGTGCCCACAACAGCGGAGGCCTTCGGCTCAATCTCGGACAAGATCCACGGGTTGGTGAAGTTAACCACGAGGATCGTCGGCGTGGCCGCCTCAATCTCAACGATCCGGTCAACATCGACGCCATTGTCGCGCGGGTCAATCGACAGGGAAACGCCCGGCTTGTCATCCTCGAACAGTGCGATGTCAGGTCGCGCCCAGACAATGGCAAAGTCGGCGTCTTCAGGCTTATCGACGAGCACGTAGTTCGGAGCCTCCTGCTGCAGGGACTCCTTGACCTTTACGTCGACCTCCTCGATCTTGGTGCGGCCGGTGGTAAACACGAAGACCTTCTTCTGCGCCTGCAGATCCAGTGGCAGAAGCTCGGAATTACGCAGCAGGGTCACGGACTGGCGCTGTGCCTTCTCTGCCAGCGCGGTGACCTCTGGGTTGCCGATGACCTTTTCCGCGTTGTCCTCGTCGACATAAGGATTGTCGAACAAGCCCAGCTGGAACATCTCGGTAAGCAGGCGGGTCACTGCGCGGTCGAGGTACTTTTCTTCCAGCAGACCCTGGTCGAAGGCCTTTTGCAGCTCGGTTGGGTCGGCCATGTCAGAAACGATGTCGGTACCGGTCTTGACTGCCTTGGCGAAGCGCTCCGGCTTGGTCAGGTCTTCCACGCCCCACATCATGGCGTCGATGATGCCGGAGTCGGAGTTCACGTAGCCCTTGAAGCCCATCTTCTCGCGCAGCAGCTTCTGAATGAAGGTGTTGTTGTAAGCGAACGCGACCTCCTCGAACTGGGTGGTCGGGCCGGCCCACATTTCTTCTGGGAGCTGTGTGGCAGAGGTATTCACCGGCTTTGCGTAGTACGGCATGACGGAGGAAACGCCCTCGTCGATAGCCGCTTGGAAAGGAGGCAGGTGGTACTTCGCCAACGCACCCTCGGTGGGGTATTCGTTGGATTGACCCCACTCGAAGTGTGGGTCGTGGCCGTCGAGGCGCACGCCGCCACCCGGGAAGTGCTTGACGGTGGTGGCCACGGACTTCTCAGAAAGTTCGGGGCCCTGCATACCGCGAGTCAGCGCGCCGATGTAGCGGGTGACCAGGTCGACGTCCTCGCCGAAGGTGCCGTTGAAGCGCGACCAGCGTGGCTCGGAAGCGACGTCAGCCATGTAGCCGTAGATCTTGTGGATGCCACCTGCGCGCCACTCCTTGGCAATCTCGCGACCATAGGTTTCGATGAGCTTATCGTCGTCAAGTGCTGCAAGACCTAGCTCACCTGGCCACTCGGAGAACACGCCCGCAGACTCAGAAACGCCGAACTCGGCGATGAGCGAGAAGTGGTTACGCGGGTTGGAGGCAAAGACAACCGGAATGCCCAGACGCGAGCGCTCCGCGACTTCCTGCACGGCGTTGGTCCATACCGCCAGGTCGCGTGGGGAAAGATTATCGCGCACGATGAGGTAGCGCTGGTGGCGAACATTGATCGCGTTGTCGGTAGAGGAAGTCACCAGGATGGGATCTGGGTATTCTTGCCCGGTGATCGGGTTGTGGTCGCGCCAAACATCCTTCGGGTTGAGCAGGTTGTTTGCATCGGCGTGTGGCAGGTACTCGGAGTAGCCGGGGTAGTGGGAACCGATGACCATCATGCCGATTTTTTCTTCCGGCTTCATCCGACCAACTAGGTCGGCGGCGCGCTCGGACGCAGGCAAGCGCCAGTCCTCGTATGGGGTGAGCTGGCCATCTCCATCTAGGTCGCGGAATTTCAGGCCATCGGCCTCAATAAAGCGGTCTGTGCGGGAACCGAGCTGTTTTTGATCAGGCATGTCGGGGTACTCCTTGGGTAGTGGTGATTTGTCCGGCCTGTGCCCCAACCAACTGCGCGATCAACTCGATTGGTTAGGTCACACACTCATTACTCCCAGTGTAACGAAATTCAACTTCAGTATTGAAAAAATCGTCATACCAATCACAAAACCGCCCTCCCCGAACGGTACGGGGAAGGCGGTGGGCTAATCGTCGTGAAGCGAAATCCTAGCTTGCGGCGACCACTGCGCCGACGTGGTTATGTCCGCGCTGATTGGCGTGGAACGGCATGTGGCCAGGGCCGCCATAGAAATCAATCACGCCTGCCCACATGCGCTGATCGTCTGGGGCGCACATGTGGTTGTCGCGGGTGGAAGGCTTCAGGTCAATGAACTCGGAACCGGTGGCGTTGGCAGCATCAACCAGCATCCACTGGCCAAGCACTTCCCATTCGGTGATCTTCTGGAAAGGAGTGACATCCGAGACATTTGGCGCGACGTGGAAGAGGCAGACGTTGCCGTTGCCGTCGCTGATCTGCGGGTAACCAACGAACTGAATGCGCGCGTTTGGTGCGGCCGCGCGGATGCGATCGACCTGTGGGCGCATGTAATCGACGAAGCGCTGGCGGACAACATCGTGTGGCTGGCCGTCGTTGTTGTAGGTGTCGTTGAAGCCAACAGAGATGAGCACACGCTCGGTGGCGCTGTTGAGGCCCTGAGTGTTGAGCGCGCGGTCAACCTGAGTGGACAGCTGCGGGCCCTGGGAAATGGTGACGGCGCCGGTGCAGGAGTAGTCATTGGCCTGCAGGCCGAGCTGACCGGCAGCAATCTTGCCAAAGCTAGTGTTGCTGGTTGGGCACCACGTCGCGGCGTTGGAGGAGCCGCGCGCATCCAAACCCAACTTACCGGCAGCCCATTCAGGCACGGTTGGATCCGAGACCCACGAATCTCCGAAGATGACCAGGTTACGACTTTGCGCGTTCGCCTTCGGCGCGTGAGGTGCGACTACCATGCCGATGGCAGCAAGCAGGACCGCGACGAGAGCAACGATTTTGCGGCGGGAAGCTGAGAACAGCATGGAGCCCACTTTCTTGTTTGCTTCTTGTTTTCTTCTTATTTCCGTCAGATTTTCCGTCAGGATCGTACGAATTTCATAAAAGAGTGTCAATGGGCACCTTAAGCGCCATGGCTAACTCAATGCAACCGCTGTGAGTAAATTGGGGGAAAATCCCTCCAGTATCATTGGCAACTTTAGTCACTTTCATTTATGTTGTCATGGAAAAAGTTTTGCGTTCCAAATCAAGATCTGTGGCCTGTGCTAAGTAAATATGCAACACTTTGGAAACCAAAACCGATACCTTTATTGGCGCTATTCCCGACCCGCAATTCAAGGATTAAAATGTCGACGCTTTCCCCTCTGGGCAAATTCGCTTTCAACACGCAGGCGCTTGCTAAATTCGTGCCCGCTGTGATCCGCTCCGGAATCGTCGGCAGCGAAGGTGGCCCCGCAGCCGCAGCAACCATGCCCGGTACGCTCGCGCGCTACTGGTTCACCACCGCCCGCGAGATCGAGCAGGGTGCCGCACAGAGCCCGCATCGCAATGCACTTATCGACGACGATGGCGTCCTCTCCTACGCCCAGATGCGCGACCAATCCAAGCGCCTGGCCAAGTGGTTCCTCGAAGTCAAGGACCACGCGGGCCTCAAGGACCTACACATCGGCGTGATGGCCCGCAACGGCCGCGGCATCCTTTTGCCCATGACCGCTAAGGGCTACGCCGGCGCCACCTTATACCTGCTCAACGTGGGTTCTTCCCCCGAGCAAATCCTCGGCTGCATCGAAGAGAACAAGATCAATGTACTGCTTGTCGACGATGAATTTGCCGACCGCATCCCCACCGATTACCCAGGTCTCACGGTTGCCTACGCGCACACTTCCGAGCCTCATACCGATTACCCATCGGTCCAGGAAATCGTGCACGCTCCGGACAATGGCTACAAGCTGCCCGTCTGGCCAAAGCACGGCAACATTGTGCTGATGAGCTCTGGCACCACCGGCATCCCAAAAGGCATCCTGCGTCCCGAGCCGAAGCTCCCCCTTGTTTTGGCGGGCCTGCTAGAGAAGCTCCCCTGGCGCGCTGGCATGACCGTGCAAATGAGCGCTTCCATGTTCCACACCTGGGGCTGGTCGGCAACCAACATTGCTTTCGGCGCCCGCAACACTGTGGTCACCCAGCGCCACTACGACCCGCGCAAGGTCTTCGAGCAGATTGTCAATTACAAGTGCGACGCGCTTATCTCCTCGCCAATCTTCTTCAAGCAGATGCTCGAGCTCGAGGACCACGACAAGTACGACACCTCGTCTTTGAAATTCATCGCTTCCGCAGGCCACGCGCTGACCCCCGAAATAGTGCGCACAATGAACGACCGCTTCGGCCCAATCCTGGCCAACATCTACGGTTCCACTGAGCTCACTCTCGCAGCGGCAGCCTCGGCCGAAGAGGTCGCAGCCGACCCGACCGTCGCAGGCCACATTTCCTCGGGCACCGTACTGAAGCTTTACGACGACAACGACCAAGAAGTCCCACAGGGTTCCGTCGGTCGGATCTTCCTCAATAACTCGACCTCGTTGGTGGGTTACTCCAATCCGAACACGCAGATGGTCAAGATCGGCGACCTCGTCGAAATGGGCGACCTCGGCTACTTCGATAAGCACGGCCGCCTGCACGTGCTCGGCCGCGTCGACGACATGATCATCGTCGGTGGCGAAAACGTCTACCCAGCCTCCGTCTCCGATGTCTTGGAGTCCATGCCCGGCATCGCCGACCTTTACGCAGGTGGCGTCGAGGACGAGGAGACTTTCGCGCGCATCGCCGTGTGGATCGTGCGTAGCGACGACGAAGCCGGCCGCAACCTCACCGCCGACGCCGTGCGCGAGTGGGTCCGCGATAATCTGGCCAACCACTCCGTCCCGCGCGACGTGAACTTCGTGGACGAGCTGCCCCGCAACGCCGTGGGCAAGGTTGTGCCACGCTTCCTGCCGGAGTCGGTGCGCGAGGACTAACCGTCTGCTTTAACCACCTGCGGGCATTATCGACCACACTGGTTTTATGCCCATCGTTCTGGATCTAAGACGCCTCATTTTTGCGGGTGGCCGATTCTAGAATCGACCACCCGGAAAATGACCTTAATACTGGATCAATACTGGATCGCAATTCGGCCATCAATCTTGCCGTTACGCATGCGCTCAAAGACGTCGTTGACCTCGCCTAGCGAACACGACGTTACCGTTGGTTTGATCAACCCTCGTGCGAAAAAGTCCAGCGCCTCAGCCATGTCCTGGCGGGTGCCAACAAGAGAGCCGCGGATGGTCAGGCCCTTAAACACGATATTGAATACCGATGCAGGGAACTCCCCTGGCGGAAGTCCATTAAACACGATCGTGCCGTTGCGACGGGCCATGTCAAGAGCCTGCCCGAAGGCCGACTCATGAACAGCGGTCACAAGCACGCCGTGCGCGCCTCCTTCAGTGTATTTCTGAATGGCCTCGCCCGGATCTTCATTCCTCGCATTCACTGTAAATTCAGCACCGTGCTTGCGTGCCAGCTCGAGCTTGTCATCAGCAACGTCAACTGCGATCACACGCATGCCCATCGCCACGGCGTACTGAACTGCAATATGCCCAAGTCCGCCGACACCGGAAATCACCATGTACTGGCCTGGACGGGTATCAGAAACCTTCAGCGCCTTATACACGGTCACACCGGCGCAAAGGATCGGTGCCGCTTCGAGGTAGTTGACACCCTCAGGGATGCGTGCGGCATATCGCGTATCAACGAGCATGTACTCACCGAAGGAGCCATTCTGGGTATAGCCACCGTATTCTGCCTCATGGCAGAAAGTCTCCCGACCAGTGATGCAGAACTCACAGGTTCCACACGCACTCCAGAGCCATGCATTGCCCACGATGTCACCGATTGCTACGTCGTGCTCGCCCGGCCCTAACTTGACTACTTCGCCAATCCCCTCGTGACCAGGCACAAACGGCGGATTAGGCTTGACCGGCCAATCGCCCTCCATCGCATGAAGGTCAGTGTGGCAAATGCCCGAAGTCTTGAGCTTCACCAGTGCTTGGAATGGCCCCGGCTCTGGCAGATCAATATCTTTGATGGTGACAGTGTGTCCGAATTGCTCAACAACGGCTGCGGTAAATTGCTGTGGTGCTGCGGTAGTCATAGATGTTCTCCAATTTTTGGGTATGCATCTCAGCCCTGCCAGTGGACAGGGCTGTGAATTAGGGGAAGTGACTCGAAACAGACATGGAGTGCAAAAGCTAACAGGATATAGTCTTTTGTGATTTGTAACATAGCTCCATGCATTAGCCAGCCTAATGGCTGAATTGCTATTGAACAAGGTTTGAAAACGAAATAGTTTCGCCGGCGGGCATTATCGACCACACTGGTTTTATGCCCATTATCTTGGACCTTAAACGCCTCATTTTTGCGCTTGGCCGATTCTAGAATCGACGAAACCCCAGTTCAAACTGTCTGAACTGGGGTTTCAATTGAGCCGCTTGCGAGAATCGAACTCGCGACCTTTTCATTACGAGGAAGAAATATGCCCTGGGGAAACCACGAGGAACATCATCTACCAGCGGGTTAGCCCCCGTTCAGTCTTGTTGAATCAGGGAGAATCGGCGGGGGTCGCGTCCGTTTTGTGTCCACCACTCGCCTAGCCCAGGCGCACGAGCACGAGGAGTAGGCGGTTCTGGTTCCACAGGTGCAGGGCGCGATGCGGGGTAAGACTTCCCGTCCGAACCGATTGAGGTGGACCGTTGGTCCACCTGCCCTCCCTCCTCCAGCTCCTGCCATCCGAGGTGGTGCCATTGTCCAATTTGGACAATGCTCCGGACTGCTCCATTTCTTTGCGCACAGTTCCAGCCGTTGTTGTACTTGCCCCGGTTCGTCGCGCGTGCTCCCGGTACTCATTTTTGAGTAAAAGTCCTGACCTGCACAAACACCAATACCCCCAGAAGGCCGTGAGAGCGTTCCAGGGGTACAACAGTGCAGGCCACCACCATAAAACCGCTTAAAACGGCTCCTACAGCGGCACTAAATCAATAATCTTTCCGTGAAGCACGAGTGAGATTGAACTGACCAGGCACCCAATCACCAGGCCGGCCATCCTTCCCTCGCGCAAAGTGCCCACCCTCAATATGCCAAGCAGCCGGGTGATCGTTATAAACATAACGATCTTTCCCCTGCTTCTTAACCTTGAAGTTTCCGGAAAACTCGCCAGAATCTCGATGCTCAGCAGCAGTAGATTCAGCCTGCGCCCGCATCTCCTCAGCTACCCTATCCATTTCGTCTTGCGCCAGTTCAGCAGCGACAGCATTCGCAAAATCAAATACATCAGCCATTATTCAATCCTTTCTAAGGCCAAGTCGTTGAAGGCTCCAACGACTCCAACAACTCCTTAAACCGCTTAGCATCCTCAACAAGTTCATCGAGAGTGTCACCAATCAACCGTGAAGCCAAGTGCAACGGCAAACCAACCTTGTCACAAGCAATCAAACGATTATCCCCAGACTTAGCCACCTCAGGGCGAACCACAGGCCCCGGCGTAGGGACTTCCTGCACAGCCACCGGCCCATTCTTCTTAGACTTCATAAATCCGCGCCCCAATCTCTTCCACAGTTTCCTCACCCTGCATGACCACCCGGTAATCCCGAGAAGTCACAGGCATGAATAGTCGTTGCTCCGCTGACTCCGGTGAACCATCAGCCACATTGCCGTAATCATCAACCCGCATCTACAACACCAACATTGGCTTAGAACGAAACTCCTCCAACAGCTGCATACCTTCGAGATCACGGCGACGATTCCACTCAGCTGCACGATCACTCCCCAGGGGCACATTCGCACGAGCAGCAGTCAAGATAGCCTTCTCATGCTTCCAGGTGTCGATCTTGTCCATGAATGCCTTACGCTCCGCGTACTCCTCAGAAGAACCATCAATGACAGGTTCAAGCGCATCAACATGGCCACCAATCACCAGATCATCAAGAGCGAGCACAGCCGCTTCCTCAGCACCAGACCACAACAACGAGTGCTGCAACGGTGCAGGCGCATTCGGATTCGCGCGCCCACTCGCGGTGTACTGGCTAGGCAACTCGCCCAACTGTTCAGCCACATACACCAACGGCGGGACAGAACGAGGAGACCAGAAAACCCACACCTGAGACAAACGGCGCACCTGGTCAATCTCAGCACCAGACAAAGCATTCAAATCAACCTCATTAGCCAACCGGCCCAACTTGCCAGGGCCACGCATACCCTTAGCAAAGTCCTTCAAATGCTCAGGCAACGCCTGCCACGTCTCCACCATCTCAACCGCGGCCTGGTCCACAACCTTGGCCACAGGCTCCCGAAACGACTCCAACAGAGACTTACGAGACCACTCAGGCCTATCAAGCTCCGCACGCAACTGAGCCTTAGCAGCCTGACGAACCACCGCATGACGAGAACCAGCCTGCCCACGAGGAACCGTAGCAGCCGACGAAATACGAGCAGCCACAGTCTCAGGCTTCAACTCACCCTTAGCGAACCGCTGCCCCAACTCCCCCAACTTCTCAGGCGACAAAGCACTAACCCCACACGCTTCATCAAGCTCTTCCAACTTCGCTTGCACCGCCCGGTCCGCTTCCTCCAACTCCCCAAGCAGTGGCGACTGAACACCAATCACAGGGAAAGAATCAAACTCTTCCAAACGAGACACAAACGACTTCGACTTCACAGCCATCAATTTCCTTCTTCCAAATAGTTGTACTTATCACCCATGATCTGATCCATCGACGGGCCAGACACATCAGTCTTACGTTTCTTCTTCACAGTGCGCTCCCCACGCCGATACGCGCGATCAGCAGCAGCATGAGCAGCCCGGCAATCATCGCAAGGACGCTCCCCACGCTTAGAATGCTGCCGATAACCCGCATTCGTACCGCACTGAAAACGACTCCTAGGCTCCAACTTCATCTTCGGCATACATCAAGCGTTCCAGATTGGTATGTGTCTGGAACGCTCCGCGACTCTGGAACCCACCAGCCAAAAACCACCCTGCTTTTTCAATACGAAAACGGTTTACAAACCGATTACAAAAACGCCCCAAGGCACCCCAGGGCCAAACGACAACAAAACCCAACAATAACCAGGCCACCAAACGAAAACCACCACCAAAAAGAAGTCTGGAACTAAGCAGCAGAATCAGGGCGCGAGCAAATGACCCAATACCGAGAGGTCCCCCGGAGGATCGGGCGACCGAGTCCCCCGCCACCCCGTGGGGTCGGCTCAATCATTGGTGCCTACCAACCATGTGTGTGGCTGTGGGTGCTGGCGTGCGCTGCGTTGAATCAAGAGTTGTTTGAAGTTGTTTCACGTGAAGCAAACAACGTTGTTGTTCACCATTCAAGAAGTGTTGGTCTTTGGTTTGGTTTTCTTCTTCCATCTCCACGAGAAGAGTTACAACTTCTGTGTGCTGGTCTGGTTTCTCCCATGATGTGACCACCAGCTGCGAGTGGTACAACGTGGTCGAGGGTGAACGCGTTCTCGTGGTGGTAAGGCAACTGAAGGTCGATTTCAGAACCGCACAACCAGCAGACTGCGAGTACTGGGTCTTTCTCTAGGCGTTTGCGTTCTCGTGTGACTTTGTTTCGCCATTGTCGTTTGTCGCGGTCGGTGTTGGGGTGGCTCATGCTGCTTTGGTCCAGGTTTTGTATTCGTGGTGGGTTTCCCCGAGTAGGGCTTCATTCTCGGATAGGCGACCCTTTGAGCCTGGTGGTTCGCCTTGGTCCCATTGGCCACCATCATCTTCTTGGTTGGCTTCTGGGTGTTCGTGGTGGAAGCGTAGGCGTGCTACACCGTCGGTGAAGGGTATCCAGGCGGCTGTTCTGAACCTGGGCCAGGTGCGGCCCATGATGTGGTGGATGGTGTCTTTGGGTACCCCGATTTGGCGTGCGAGGGCCCTGTCTTTGGGGATCGTGCCTAAGGCTTCCCACGCTTGGAGGAGGTAGTCTTCCATCTCTTCGACGGTGCGTTCTTTGCTGCGGGGGTTGTGGTCTTGACCGATGGTGCCTGCACTCAACTGGTTGTAGTGCTCTTCGCAGAGTCCTAGGCCTTTGGGGTCGGGGTCCAGGCGGGGGCGGTGGCAACCGCATCGTAGGCAACGTTTCAGCGACATGTGAACCTTCTACAAGAATTAGTGAAGCCCCCTTCACCTGGCAAAGCAACTTGGGGTGAAGGGGGCTATTGGCAGGAGAAACTACTGCTTTTGTCTCAACATAGAGTGCGGCTGGTTGGTTCCCGTACCACCAGTACATCAACCGGCCACGGTTAAAAGTCTACCATTACCTAGACCATTTAATCATTCGGGGAAGGGTGGTTCTCTTCTTTCTCATTGAAGATTTCCAGAGTGTCCGTGATCTGGTTACAAAGTTGAATCGCGGTTTCTTGGGGCAAGTCGAGCATGTAGAAGTACCCATTTACGTTGTGGATTTTGACCATGACGTTCTGATTGCCGCGAGGGTCCGTTGATGGTTCAACGGTGATGCCTACATGCTGGAAGCGGCCTTTAGGTTGAGAGAATCGCCCGTTCATGATGCGTCCTTCACTTTCAAGTATTTGCCGGTGTTGTCTCGGCGGATTACGCCTTCGGTTTCGAGTCGGATAAGTTGCTCTTCCAGGCCGTTAGGGGCAATGAAACGTAAATACTCAGATTCGTAATTCTTAGACATGATTCTCTTCTTTCTTGCTGGTGGTCCGGTTAGGCTGGTCCCCCTCTAGTAACCGGACGATGCGGACGAACGGGACAAAGTGGTCTTGCTGGTGGTCCGGTTAGGCTGGTTCGTCCGGTACGTCCGGTTTGTATAGGGTGGTCAATAGGCGATCTGTAAAGCGGACCAAGCTGGTTCAAAATCGTGGCGAAAGTATCCACGTTCACGACTGCCACCTGGTAATCGGTCTGCACGTATCGAGTACTTACTGGACAACATGCGACCCATACCCTGGGGAGACAGTGCACCTTTGCCACTACCAATGCCCCACATCTCGGGCGAGTGCATAGACAATGTTCGTAAGAGGTCGGTTGTGGCAAAGAATGGTTGTTCTTTAGGCCATACCGCTGCAATATCCTGTAACAGGGCTACGTGCCTTTTGGTGCGAACTAAACCCGCTTCTTTATCCATTTTCATTTGCTCCAAGTCATTTTCGATTAGTTTGATGCAGCGAGATTCCCATTCATTCCCTGCGAGCTTCGCCACCCGGTAAAGAGGCAACCACCGTTCACGATTGCGACCCTTGAGGTCTTTCAGAACGTTCTTGGACATGTCAGGGCGATTCATCGACACGGTTTCCCGGACACTATTTGCCCATGCTTCAATCTCGTTGTGAAGTTCGTTTGCAGATTCTTCGATCATTTCCCAATCAGAATCTTGAACAGTGCCGTCGAGGTCTGGGAGAAGAAGGACTGAGATGCACCGACTCCTAGTATCGTCGGGAAGATCAGGGGAATTTCCAGCCATCGCCACCGGCCCATAAGTAGACATTTCAACGGGGTCCCAAACCGTAGCACCATCCTCATTCTTTTTTTGAACGAGTACGGGGCGTGATGCTCCACGGCGGTAACCAGAATTTAGGACGGCCAAGAGTTCACCCACGCCGTCAGCTTTAGGGTGCAAGGTGCGGTCTGCTTCATCAATAAGGATCGTTCTTGGCTCTTTTTCCAACAGGCGTGCAAGCAAAGAGGGTGACGATAACGACGCGGCTTGAACAGGCTTGAAACATAGATGCTTGAGGTGATCTAAGACGGTGGTTTTACCTGAGCCAGGAACAGGACTATCAAGTAATAGCCGTGGAGTCGTATAAAGTTCGCTAGCCAAGTGCGTGTGCAGTACCCACAACGTCAAGGTATGTAGGTCACTTGTTTGTGCTGTCTTGACGTAGGTAGAGAGCCATGCTTCCACCATTCCGGCGATGGTCTGCGAGTCCAGGACTTCGGGTTCACCGTTAGACACCGATTCGTTCGCAGATTCGAAGCTATTTCCAGTTGCAACAGTGAGGTCTGGGCGGACTTTTCCGACTGTTACCTGTGCCCGCTGGTAAATATCGTCGGGGCTTGTCATTATGCTGCGTCCTCCTTTGCGGTGAGTTGGTTGAGGTGGTTGTAGATGGTGAGTAGTTCTTCGCGGTTGCGGTTTATGCGGGCGGTGATCTCGTTTAGAGGTGCCGTGAATATGTCTTCGGGTGGTTGGTGCATTTCGAGGAGTCGTTGCCGGAATCGGTCTTCTGTGATTCGTGCTGCGAGTTCTTGGAGTATCGCCGGTGTTCGTGGTTTCACGTCTGAGGTGATAAGTGCTTGCCACCATGCAGCGAGTCCTTGATTGGCCATGAGTCCGTTGGCTGTGAGGTACGAGTTCACGTCTGTTTGGCTTATGCGATCATCGGGCGACTTGGTGGCTACGTATTTTATGGCGGCGTGAAGTTTCGCGGCCTGCCACGGCAATACGTCAGGGTGCATGAGGTCGAGGGCGCGGGTAGCGTCAGCCCCGGTGAGTTCCAGGACGGTAAGAAAGTATTCTTGGATGTGGCCGGTGCGCATTTTCGTGTTATAATCCACTTATAACTCCTTACGTTGTTCCCCCCTGGTTGCTGCCGGGGGGTTTCTTTTTGGTTTGGGTTGTGTGGCTGGCTCCTAGGCTCGACTCACACCGCTTATGCGGCTTTGTGCTAGTGCTTGGTCGTGAACCAGCGGCACCTGGGAGTGCTGCACAGCTAGCGAAGTTGGTTACCGTTCGCCGCGGCTAAGAATGGTTGAGGGGTCATCTTCGGACCACGGGCGGTTGAGTTGATCTTGAACAGCGATTGAGAGATGCCGGATAAGGCCTAGTGATTCGGTGATGGATAAGCCACCGATCTTGCCGACAACGTTGATGCCCGTGGCATCGATGGTCACGCCTGGCTGGTTAAACATTCTGATTATCCCTACTGTTTTTGACGTCTAGTGCCCACTGTTCGATGGTGTATTCCTTCATTTCCCGGTTGAGGTTGGAGAGGTATCGGCAGGTTTCGCACTCCTCCATTCCTTCTGTTTGTTTGCCTTTCTTGTAGGTTTTTCTGCCACTTGGGCGGGTCTTCTTCGGGATGATGTGTCCGCAGTAGCATTCAAAGTGGGAGTCGTATTCGTGGACTTGGATGTGGCTGACTTTGGTGGGGTCTTGCATCGGTGGTGGCTCCTAGTCCTTCGGTACTTCGAGTTCAGCGGATATGAGCACGAGCATTCCGAGAATGCCCAGGGCAATAGCGCTCAGAGTGTTCATGACAGAAGTTCACCGCCCTCTTTGAGTGCGAGCATGAACAGGTTGCTGGCAAGTTCCATGGCCTGGTCGGGGTTCATGTTCTCGGCGCCCAGGACGTGCAGCCCGTAGAGGTCTGAAACAACAGCGGGTTGAGGTGATTCGGGTTCTGGCTGGTGTGGCATTGGTGTTTCTCCTTATCGGTGGTGGGTTTAGGCGGCAGGTGGCAACTCGTCGGTACGGGTACGGCGGTTCGACTTGAGCCAGGCGAGTACGTCTTCTTCCAGATAGAAAACTCGACGGCCAACTTTCGTGTAGGCGGGGCCTGTTCCCGCGTAACGGTGGTGTGCCCAGGTGGAACGATTAGTCCCAGGGAACTTGTCAATCATGTCTTCGATGGTGAGTGGGTCGCTCATTCTCTTTGCCCTTTCAGTGAGTGAGGTAGCTTGTTCGCTCAAATAGAATTTAACCCAATTAGATCGACTTAGCTAGCTCGCTCATTCGACTTAGCTAACTCGCTCATGCAAAAATGGGCACCATGCAGGAGAAACATGCAGAACTACCCGATACCCCCGAACAGGGATTCGTTACCACGATCGACTACATCACCACCGACGATGGACCCCGCGCCAGAAAAATCACCGTTGAAGCGACTGGGGACAAGGCCGTTAATTCGACAGTCCTTCGCAAGGTCAACCCCCAAACCACAATGCGGCAACACCTACGCGAAAACACCGGGATCAACGTCGAGACCAGCGACCCAGTTCGGCTTGTCCAATGGCTAGATAAAGATCACCGCAAACTTGGAATACCGGCAGGTGTTGACATGGCACTACGCCTTGAAGCAATCAGGCAGGTGTATGAGCAAGCAGCAGCCAATGGTGAGCCACCAGCCCAGGCCGTAGCCAACGCAATGGGTGCATCACTAGCTACAGCGGGTAGGTGGATTAGGAAGTCTAAGAATCAGCTCGGTTGGTCATAGTGGCATCGATTGAGCCTTACGAGACTAAGCAAGGTCTCCGTTACCGTGTTCGCTACCGCACACCAGGTAGGAAACAAGGCGCTAAACGGGGATTCATCAGGAAGAAAGATGCCGAAAAATTTGCACGCGAAATAGAGACTGCGAAAGACACAGGCCAATTCATCAACCCATCATCAGGGAAACTCACAGTCGGTAGTTTCTACGAGCAATGGGAGCAAACCCAAGACCTGTTAGCGGTACGCACGAAACGTAGCAATCTTTCTGCCTACAAGGTCCACGTGAAACCACACTGGGAAAACAGGCAGATTGGCCAGATCACCACTCCCCAGGTACGGCAATGGGTTATCGACCTGCAAGGCCAGGACGTGAAGCGCGCAACAATCCTGCGAGCAATCCACGTTCTTCGCGGGATACTCAACACAGCCATCGAGGATAGGAAACTTGCCACCAATCCAGTCCAAAACGTCAAACTTCAACGAGACGTAGACAAGCGCCGGCCTTACCTGACAGCACAGCAGGTCGAGTTGTTAGCGGGTGCCATGGCCACCGACAACGATAAGGCGATTGTGTACACGCTGGCTTATTGCGGGTTACGCATCTCCGAGTTGGCGGCAGTTACCGTTGAGGATTACCAGCCACGGCGCGCGCGGTTGAACGTCTCCAAGTCGGTTAAGGGTGATGGTGCCATTGGCCCCACGAAAACGTATGAGAAAAGGCAAGTACCAATCCCAGGTTTTCTCGGTGAGAAACTTACAGAACTCAGCAAGGCCAAGGGGAAGAAACACCCGCTGTTCGTGTCCCCTGAGGGCCACAGAATCGACGTAGACAACTTTCGGGTACGAGTGTTCAAACCAGCCGTTGAAGCCCTGAGAATCGAGCACAACGACTTCCCTAAGATCACTCCCCACTCGCTTAGGCACACGTGCGCTTCATTCGCTATTAGCTCGGGCGCGAACGTGAAAGCAGTCCAGGGCTTATTGGGCCACGAATCGGCGGCGGTCACGTTGAACGTCTATGCAGACTTGTTCCCAGATGATCTTGACGCTGTAGGGGTAGCACTGGACACATTTAGATCAGAACAACTTGTGTCCAAATAGTGTCCAAATAGAACTTATCGAACACACAAGTGTTCCAGAAAGAAGTAACCCCCTGCCACCTTTATGCAGGTGAGAGGGGGTTTATCTTGTTGAGCCGCTTGCGAGAATCGAACTCGCGACCTTTTCATTACGAGTGAAACGCTCTACCGACTGAGCTAAAGCGGCAACCGACACGTAAACGTGCGGATATCAGCTTAACCTAAGCCAGCCGAAACTTTAAAATTCGCAGGTTACTTCACCTTGCACGCCTTTCGGATCGCGCCAATCATGCCGAAAAAGGCAGTCTGCGGACCCACGGACTGTGAAATATGCACCCGGCATTTCTCAATCGCATCTTGGCATGCGACAAGCCCTTCCACGGAGACCTTCTCGGCAATTTCTCGCGAGAGCCCCTCAAAGTCGGGGTGCGTCAGCTGCAACTGCGAACCAGCCTTGATTATCAGCGCGTCGCGGTACACCCCAGCAAAGTCCACTAGGGCAAGATCCATGGCATCGCGTTGACGACGAGTACCGCGCTTCTTTTGCTGGGCCTCCAAATCCTTCACGGCTTTGGACGCACCGCTCAGTGCCCGTGCAGCACCCTTACCTTTCGCGCCCATGCCAAGTGATTGTTCCAGTTTCTCGCGCTCCACGGTGTCCTGTTCAGCGTGCGCTTCCTCGGACTCCTTCTTTATCGCCGTCAGCAGCGCACCAACCGCCTGGAAGGATTGGTCGCCGTGGAAAATCAACTCGGCCAACTGGATCACCTGAGCGCGACGCTTCTGAATCGCCTCGCTTTTAATCAGCGCACGCGCACGCCCGATGTGGCGCAGAGATGTCGCAGCAGCCAGCTGGGCATCGCTTTCCGAGGCTCCCTCTTCCTCCATCAAAATACGCATCACTTCGCGCATCGAAGGCTGCGGAATATAGAGGTGCCGACAACGCGAGCGCAGCGTCGGCGAGAAATCCTTCGGATCGGTCGAAGGGGCACACAAGATGATCACGGTCGAAGCTGGTGGCTCTTCCACAGTCTTAAGTAATGCGTCTCGGGCGGGAGGGCTGAGCCTGTCGGCATCTTCGACGATGACAACGCGCCACTTGGCAATCGTCGGTAAGCGAGCTGCTGGTGCGATGATTTCATTGCGCACCGTGTCGATGGAAATGGAGAGCTCTTGGGGCACGACATGCACGATGTCGGTGTGCGAATCGCCAAAAGCATCTAGGCAGCTTTGGCATCGCCCGCAACCAGGCTCGTTCGGGTCGGTGCAGACTAAAGCTGCGGCAAAAGCGACAGCGGAATTAGATCTGCCGGAGCCCGGAGGACCGGTAAACAGCCACGAGTGAGTCATCGCATGTGCATCGGCACCGTGCTCGCCGCGGGCAGCACGCGCGGCGGAAAGAATAGTGTCTCGCACTGTCGGGCTGTCCGCCAACCGCTGAGAAACGCTGCGAGTGTTCACTTCAATTACCCTACTACTTCCCGTCCGCACCATCGTGTCTGATGAAAACGATAGACTATATCACCATGAACCGATTGTGGCGTGGGCTGAAATGGCTGTGGGGCACTTCGTGGCCCCGACATGCCATAAACGTGCTGGTAACCAACTTGCTGGGCGCCATCGCCATCATGCTGTTTATCCGTTATTTGGTGCCTATGTCCGAGGTGGAAGAGTTCGCCTCGGAGGCCTCCCAAATGGTTACGGTCGGCATTGTTTACGTCATCCTGGCGGTAGTCATCGGAGTGGTGGCCACCTTGGTCATTGTTCGGCCGGTGTTGGACTGGCAGCGTCACCCTGATGATCATGATCCGAACATGGTGCGCAATCTGGTTATGCGCCTGCCGCTGCGGCAAACCCTCGTAGTGGTTGTGGTGTGGGCAATTGGCATCGTAATCGCCGTGATCGCGGCTGCTAATGTCAGCAGCCAATTCGCCATTGTCGTTGGAGTATCCACGTCGCTGACCTGTCTGGTCGTCTCCCTGTTGACCTATTTGCAGACTCAGCGCATGGTCCGTCCGATTGCCGCCGAAGCCTTGGCGCGCAATTTCGAGGACTCCACGATGGAGCCGCCGATTAAATACCGGCTGCTTCTGACCTGGTTCATGACTTCGGCGGTGCCGCTGATCGGTATTATTTTGCTGCTCGTGGCACAGCACCAGGGCTTCTTCGATGGCAATCCGGGTGAGCTGATGCCGGCGCTACTGGCAATCGCAATTACCGCGATCATTACCGGTTTCTTGGGCATGATGTACGCAATCATGAGCGTGGTCGACCCGATTGAGGAGCTCCAAGAAGCCATTAACAAGGTCCGCCGTGGCGAAACGGACACGCAGGTCGATATCTATGACGGATCCGAGCTCGGCGTCCTGCAGGCCGGTTTCAACGAGATGATGCGCGGACTGAGCGAGCGTCAGCGCGTTCGCGATATCTTTGGCAGATACGTAGGCACCGAGGTCGCCCAGAAAGCCCTCGAGGAAAAGCCCGAGCTCGGCGGCGAAGACCGCAAGGTTGCTGTCGTGTTCATTGACGTTGTCGGCTCGACAACCTTTGCGGTCAACCACACTCCTGAGGAAGTGGTCAACGCCTTAAACGAGTTCTTCGAAATCGTCGTCGACGTGGTGCACCGCAACAAGGGCGTGATTAATAAGTTCCAGGGCGATGCTGCGCTGGCCGTATTCGGCGCTCCCCTCAACCTCAATGACTCCACCTCCCATGCCCTGCAGGCAGCGCGTGAGCTGCGCTCCGAGCTGCGCGGTTTGGAGCTTCAGGCCGGCATCGGCGTTGCTGCGGGCCACGTCGTCGCGGGCCACGTCGGCAGCCACGACCGCTTCGAGTACACCGTCATCGGCGACGCTGTGAACTCAGCCGCGCGCCTGACCGACCTGGCCAAGGACACCCCGGGTGGCGTTCTCACCAACGCCGCCACGCTGCGCGGGGCAAACGAAGTGGAACAGGCACGCTGGACACTGTTGAAATCCATCGAGCTGCGCGGTCGCCACAAGATGACTCAGTTGGCCCGCCCAGTGCGCGCCACTATGGCCGATCGTTCCTAACTTCCCAGATAACGAAGTTATCTGGGAAGTTATTTAGCCACACCGTCGGTCAGCAGCATCTGGCCGACAGACTGTGCGCCCACAGTAAACGCGTCAAGCAGGCGCGCACCCAACCCCTTTTTGCCCTTCAGTACGGTGTTACGCACAACGCGCGCGCCCTCAGCAATAACCACCAGGTTCGCGCCGTGGCTAATGCCGGCTTCCTCCGTGGTGGTGCTGCGGAAGCGCTCGTCGTTAGCTAAAGCCGCCGTGACCACCGTGGCCGCGCCACCGATTGCGGTCGCAGGCACCAACTTCGGATTCTTCCACGCCGCCAGGCCAACACCGGCGGCCAGCACGCCAGCAGCAGCGATCGCACTCGGGGTAGAGATTGCAGCACGCTTATCGACGAGGCGTGTAATGAAACCAGCTTGATTTCCCACAACGGCTGCCACACCGAGGCCGCTTGGATTCTCAGGAACACGGGACTGCTCGATGGAAGCCACGGCCCCCGACGCAAGGCCTGCCCCGAGTGCGACCTTTTGGTTGGTGCGCTCCGGTGAACGCACGGCTTCACCAGCCAGCAGAGGAAGAATCAGCGGCTCGACGATCCGGGAGAGCTTCTCCCAACCGAAAGTACGTGCCCAGCAGGTCAACTCGGTCGCACCAAGAAAGGCGATCCGCTCGGGGCGATCGTTGACCTTCTTGACCGACGAGACAAAAGCCTCAATCCCTTGATTAGTGCGCTGCGCAAAATCACCGTAGCCGAGTTCCTGTGGCATGTCCTATTTCCTCCTTGAGCCTGCTTTGACTACACGTTTGGTTGTTTGCGCAGGCTTTTTAGCCGTTGTTTTATTAGTACCCTTTTTAGCTGTCTTTTTCGCAGAAGTCTCGGAAGTCGCCTTTTTGGTGGACTTCTTCGTAGACTTCTTGGTGGTTTTCTTAGCCGGTGTCCCGCCGTCAGCTTCACGGGAACGGCGTGCAGAAAGCAGCTCGTTGGCGCGCTGGTCGGTCATGGTCTCCGGGGTATCGCCACGCTGCAAGGATGCGTTGGTCACACCGTCGGTGACGTAGGCACCGAAGCGACCGTCCTTTACTGTCATCGGCTTGCCGGAAACGTCGTTGTCGCCCAGCATCTTTAGCGGTGGCTTCGCTGCCGCGCGTCCACGACGCTTCGGCTCAGCGTAAATCCGGCGAGCTTCATCGAGCGTGACAGTAAAGATCTGTTCCTCATTGGCCAGGGAACGCGAGTCGGTACCCTTCTTCAAGTAGGGGCCGTACCTGCCGTTTTGGGCAGTGATCATCTCACCGTCGGAAGGGTCCTCGCCCACTTCGCGTGGCAAGCTGAGCAGCTTGAGTGCCTCGTCGAGGGTAATCGTGGCAGACTCCATCGAGCTAAACAGCGATGCCGTCTTCGGCATGAGACGCTCGTCGACAAGCTCGCCGATGCGCTTTTCTTTTTGCTTCTCGGCAGTCTTGGTCTCCCAATTCTTCGCCCGCTTGCCCTCGGAGGCGCGCTGCGCATCCTCGGCGGCGCGCTCCTCGGCGAGAATCTTCTCTGCTTCGGCCTCTGCCTTTTCCTTCTCGTCGTCGCGGACTATCTCGGTCACGTACGGGCCATAGCGGCCTTCGCGGGCAACGATCATGCGACCGTTTTCTGGGTTTTCGCCCAGTTCGCGGCCGGTCTGCGGGGTGGAGAAGAGCTTCTCCGCCATCTCGAGGGTGACCTCGTCAGGAGTTGCGGATTCCGGCAAATTGGCGCGCTGGTACTCCGGCTGTCCCTCGTCGTCAATGCCTACTTGGCGCTCAATGTAGGGGCCGTAACGCCCGACGCGGACGTTGATTGCGCGGCCCTCGGAATCGTCGAAAAGCTTCAGCGAATTGACCTGACGGGCATCGATGGACTCGAGGTTCTCCTCGATCATCGACTTCAAACCACCGCGACGCGCGATGGATTCCGCCATCGAATCGTTCGCGTCGGCGTCGCCGAAGTAGAAACCATTGAGCCACTCGGTGCGATCGGACCTGCCGCTTGCGATCTCGTCGAGCTCATCTTCCATCGAGGAGGTGAAATCGTAATCAACGAGCGTGTCGAAGTTGTCCTCGAGGAGGCCGACCACGGAGAACGCCACCCACGACGGCACCAGTGCGTTGCCGCGCACAAATACGTAGCCACGATCCTGAATCGTCTTGATGATGGAAGCGTAGGTCGACGGGCGACCAATGCCCAGCTCCTCCATCTTCTTGACCAGGCTCGCCTCGGTGTAGCGCGCAGGAGGATTCGTGGAGTGCCCGTCGGCCTCGATCTTGACGGCCGTGAGCGGGTCGCCCTTGGTCAGATTCGGCAGGTGCGATTCCTTGGTGTCCTGGCCATCGGAGTACGCGCGCAACCAACCCGGGAAGGTTATGGTGCGGCCGGTAGCCGTAAATTCCACGGCCTCGCCAGTCGTCGCGGTGCCTGCAACCGTGACCTTCATCGACTCGCCCTTGGCATCTGACATCTGGGATGCCACGGTACGCTGCCAAATCAGCTCATAGAGCTTGAATTCCTCGGCATCGAGGGAATTGGCAAGCTGGCCCGGGGTGGCAAAGCGCTCGCCAGCCGGACGGATTGCCTCGTGCGCCTCCTGGGAGTTCTTCACCTTGCGGTCGTAGGTCCTCGGCGAGGAAGAGACGAAGTTCGCCCCGTACAGCTCGGTGGCAGCGTCGCGGGCGGCCTTCAGTCCCTGGTTCGACAGCGAAGTCGAGTCAGTACGCATATAGGTAATGTGACCGTTTTCATAGAGCCTCTGCGCGATGCGCATGGTGCGCGCCGAAGTAAAGTGCAGCTTGCGTCCCGCCTCTTGCTGCAGCGTCGAGGTCATAAACGGCGCATACGGGCGACGAGTATACGGCTTGGTTTCTACCGATTCCACGGCCATCGGCTGCTTGTCCAAAGCATCGGAGAGCTTTTCGGCAGCGGCCTGGTCTACCACGTAAACATCGTCGTCAGTTTTCTTTAACTCACCGCGGTCAGTAAAGTCGCGGCCTTGAGCTACACGACGACCATCCACGCTGGTCAGCTTCGTATCAAATTCCGCAGGTTCCTCTGCGGTGTCCTCGCGGCCAGTGTTCAACGTCGCCGTTAAGTCCCAATACTCAGCGGAGATAAACGCCATCCGCTCGCGCTCACGCTCGACGATCACGCGCGTTGCCACCGACTGCACACGCCCTGCGGACAGACGTGGCATAACCTTCTTCCACAAAACTGGGGAGACTTCGTAGCCGTAGAGGCGGTCCAGGATGCGGCGAGTTTCCTGGGCATCGACTAAGTCCGTGTCCAGCTCACGGGTGTTTTCGGCCGCTTCTTTGATCGAGGACTCAGTGATCTCGTTGAACACCATGCGCTCGACGGGGACCTTCGGCTGCAGCACCTCAAGTAGGTGCCAGGCAATTGCCTCGCCCTCACGGTCCGGGTCTGTTGCCAGCAGGAGTTTGTCGCTCTGCTTCAGCTTGGCCTTGAGGTCAGCAACCTTCTTTTTCTTGTCGTTGCTGACAACATAAATTGGCTCAAAGCCAGCCTCGGGGTTCACACCAAGCTTCGCCCACGGTTCCTTCTTATATTTATCGGGAATATCCGCAGCACGTCCAGGAAGGTCGCGAATGTGGCCTACTGAGGCTTCGACGATGTAGTCGTCACCCAAATAGTCCTGGATCTTCTTAGCCTTCGTCTGGGACTCGACGATGACTAGGGTCTTGCCCGACCTGTTACCTTCCGCCACTGCGTGTGTACCTCGCTCTTATTAGGTGCTTCATTCGATACTTCCGTGTTCTTGGCCTATTAATTTGATCAATTCGGGCCACCAAGTCTTTATCGAACACCACTTTCGTATCTTTTGTATTCCGAGATTTACCACGGAAAGATGCATTGGGGGTAAAAATTACAAATTTTTCACCCGTCACGCTACGACCTTGAAGTGGTTTTAACTGACAATAACACCACCACACAAATCTGTATCGAACGTATTATGGGCCTAAAGTTCTAGAAAAGTGTTAAACAGCAGGCACACGGAGGTACTCGTGGCAGATCAAATCGTCATGTGGGTCGAAACACTGATGACGATGCCCATTTTCTATCCTTTAGTGGTCTTGCTCATTATCGGCGACGCACTGATCCCACTTATCCCATCCGAGTCGGTATTGAACTTGGCAGGCGCGTTCTCCGGTTCTACCGGTGCGCCGAATGTGTGGTTGGTCATTGCTGCCGCAATTATCGGCGCGATGATAGGCGACAATATCTGCTACATTCTGGGCACTAAGCTGGTGAAATTCGTCAACCGCCTTGACTCAGAATCTAAAGCCGGCCAGGCCGTGACATGGGTGCGCAGAAACATGCGGCGTCGCGCGGGCGTGACCATTATCGTTGCTCGATTCCTGCCGTGGGCCCGATGGGTGGCCACAATCATTTTGGGATCGGTGCGCTACCCCTGGCCGATGTTTTTCATTTACGACACTATCGGCGTGGTCATCTGGGCTTTCCAAAGCGTCCTGATCGGCTACGCCGGTGGTGCACTTTTCCAACAGAACCCGCTCCTGGGCATGATTTTCGGTGTGACCTTGGGCACGCTTGTCGGCGCGCTGATTCAGAAAGTGCAAGAGCGCCTCTTCGAGTGGGCCGACGAGCGCCGCGGCTACTCCACTCTCTAGCGGATTGAACTAGGGGTTCGCATAGAAAAAGCACCTAAGCGCAATGCTTAGGTGCTTAATTGTTTGTCGCGAAAAGCGAAGGCTTACAGGGCGGTAACCTGCTGTGCCTGTGGGCCCTTTGCGCCCTCACCGATCTCGAACTCAACCTTCTGGTTCTCCTCGAGGGTACGGAAGCCGTTGCCCTGGATCTCGGAGTAGTGAACGAAAACGTCGGACGAGCCGTCGTCTGGAGCGATGAAGCCGAAGCCCTTTTCAGCGTTGAACCACTTGACAGTTCCGGTAGCCATATTAATAGACCTTTCTAGGTTGCCGGTTGTATTTGCGGTGCCGACGATTGTCGACCCCGGGTCTTTCCGAATCACCAGGTCTAACTAAACCTGGTGCCCGCGGATAAAGTTCCTTCGCGAGCACCTAGTAGGCGCACACAGAATCTGTGACCACCTGTAATTATGCCAGAGACCTTCAAGAATTTTGCAGTTAGCTACAATAAAACTCCTATAACCATCCGAATTATCACACCTTAAAGAGTGGAATACGCGTGTCCAACATTTTTGGTTTGGAGCTCATCAACGAGCTCAAACACCATTTCCCCAGCTCACGGGCCACCCACGTCTCCACCTCCGAAGCCCAAGCGGCAGAATTTACGGCATGGTCCGAATGGATACACCCGGGGTTAGTTAATTCGCTTATCGACGAAGGCATCTCGCGACCCTATCGGCACCAAATTCAGTGTGCAGACGCTGCCTACTTCGGAAAAGACGTAGTCATAGCTACTGGCACCTCTTCTGGAAAATCCCTGGGATACCAGCTTCCTATCCTGACAACCCTGGCAAACGATCCCACCGCCTGCGCCATGTACATCACGCCTACCAAAGCGCTTGGCTCGGACCAACTCCATTCCATTCTCGAGCGGATCAAGGAGATCCCCGACCTATATGGAGTCCACCCGGCACCCTACGACGGTGACACCCCAACCGAGGCGAGGGCCGGTATCCGCGAACAAACTAGGTTCGTGTTCACCAACCCCGACATGCTGCACGCAGGAATTTTGGCGGCCCACCCACGCTGGGCGCGCCTGTTGCGACACCTAAAATACATAGTTGTCGACGAGTGTCACACCTACCGTGGCGTTTTTGGAGCCAATGTTGCGCTGGTTTTGCGTCGGCTTCTGCGCATTGCCAAAGCGTACGGTTCCGCCCCCGTTGTCATTTTTGCCTCAGCTACGGCCGCTGATCCTGCGGGTCAGGCGCGTAGGCTCAGTGGCCGAGATGTCCTGGCCGTCACAGCCGACACGGCACCTAAAGGCGAGCGCACCGTGGTGTTGTGGGAGCCAGGCTTCATTGAAGGAGCCGAGGGAGAACATGGCGCACCCGTGCGACGAGCTGCCACCAGCGAAGCCGCCGAGATTATGGCGATCTTGGTCCGCGAAGGTGCGCGCACCTTAACCTTTGTGCGTTCCCGGCGCGCTGCGGAAATCGTCGCTATGCGAGCCTCGGAGGAACTCGTCATTGCAGGGCGTGCCGATTTCGCGGGCCGGATTGCTTCCTATCGAGCCGGTTACCTGGCCGAAGATCGTCGCAAGTTGGAACGTCGCCTCGACGACGGCGATTTGTTGGGCATGGCCACCACGAATGCCCTTGAACTTGGCATCGACGTGGGCGGTCTTGATGCCGTAGTTATGGCGGGTTTTCCTGGCACCGTCGCTTCCTTTACCCAGCAGGCAGGCCGAACGGGTCGCCGTGGCCAAAGCTCGCTGGTGGTCATGGTTGCCCGCGATGAACCGATGGATACCTACCTGGTCAATCACCCCGAGGCACTGCTAGGAAAACCGGTAGAAAACAGCGTATTTAATCCCTCGAATCCTTATATTCTGCGTGGTCATGTTTATTGTGCTGCGGTGGAAAAGCCACTGAGCCAGGACGATATTGATCTCTTCCACGCCCAGGATGTGGTCGACGACCTGGTGGGACGCGGTTTTCTGCGCAAGCGGGCGAACGGCTGGTTTGCCGTGCCACAGTTGGAGGGCGACATCAGCCCCGAGACTGCGCATTCTTCCGTATCGATCCGCGGTGGCTCCGGCGAGCAGGTCATGATTGTGGACATCTCCGATGGCAGGCTCCTAGGAACCATCGACTCAGCACGCGCAGCCTCCCAAGTGCATACCGGTGCCGTCTACATCCACCAAGGCGAATACTTCGTCATCGAAGAACTCGACTTGGACAACTACATTGCCTTGGCGAAACCGGAAATGCCGGATTATTCCACGCAGGCACGTTCAACCACGGACATCAGCATCCTCGGCGAGGCCGAGCGATTGGTGAACTATTCCCCAGGACTCTGGGTAGCCAACGTGGATGTCGAGGTCACCGACCATGTCACGGGTTATGTGGTCAGGTTGTCGGACGGAACAATTAGCGATCACATCCCGCTGCAGCTGCCGGAGCAAACGCTGATCACCCGCGCGGTAGCCTACACCATCGACCCATTAGTTCTAGAGAAGATGGGCATCACCGCCGGAGAAATTCCAGGTGCGCTGCACGCGGCCGAACACGCTGCAATTGGCATCCTCCCCCTGCTGGCCACCTGCGATAGGTGGGATATTGGTGGTGTATCTACTGCTCTCCACCCAGATACCATGCTGCCCACGGTCTTTGTCTACGACGGTAATCCTGGCGGAGCGGGCTTTGCCGACGAAGGCTTCTCCCGATTCCATGAGTGGATGACCGCAACCTATGAAACCGTACGCTCCTGCGCGTGTGAGTCAGGGTGTCCTAGTTGTGTGCAATCGCCCAAGTGCGGCAACGGAAATCAGCCCTTGGACAAGCAGGCTGCTCTCAAGCTGCTGGGCGCATTGGTCACCATGACCGCGCAGCCAACTGCTTAGAGTGGGCCCGCTCGCGACTGAAAATCCGCTTGTCCAAGTCGCACCCTCACCACAACATCGACATCTTCTACCTCGCATTCTGTCACGCCGACCCCGTTGAGCTCAGCTGTTCGTCCAGCAGTTGTGCAGGGATCAAACCCCTCGTACAGTGCCGACGCCGCCGAAATCGCAGCGAGGTCTGCGGCCGTTCTGACTCGGTGCGTTGCAATGGTGTGCTGCGTGAGCCCAGCAATAGCAAGCAGCAAAGTTGCCAGCGCGACAATGATGCCCACGGAGGCAACAGTTGCATATCCGCGATCATCCGCAAGCACCTGTTTCATCGGTATTCCACGGGGTAGCTCGCCTGTGCAGTGACGCGACCGATAGCTGCTGGTTTCGTGACAGACACAGTAACAACGCCCTCCGCTTCGCTCACTGCAATGTCGGCGTTCGCGACCGAATAGTCCACTCCGATCGCATGTGCTCGTGCGGCTGCACCTGCGATATCTGTGGCGGCAATCTGTGCTGCCATGGTCGCACATGCTGCGACAATGGCAGCGGCAACGATCATGAGCGTAGCCAGCGACAAGGCGGCCTCCACTGTCACGGAACCACGCTCATCTCGAAGCTTCACCCTCAGCTCCTTTCTCCGTATTCTGCGTATTTTCATTGCACTCAGTTATCTTTAGAGTCAGCCTTAACCCGGTGTATTGGACAGCGCATCGGTGATGATGGACTCAATAGCTGAGGTCACTCCATTGCCGTTCACCACGAGGTACAGCACTGCTGCAAGTGCGGCAGCCGCTAAACTTCCCATGGCGTATTCGATTGTGCTCATCCCCTGGTCATTGTTGATCGCGCGGAGGCGTCGGGCCAGGTGAAGCTGGGTTTTGATTACGTATTTGGTCAGATTCATTGGTAGTTCTCCTTCAATCATTTGGTATGGGTCGGTGTTAAGGGGTCGGTCGGTTGGTCAGGGCATGAGTTCGCTTCCCAGGCTGATCACCACCGGGGCGAGGCCCAGGGCGAAAAAGGCCGGTAGGAAGCACAGCGCCAGTGGAATACTGATGAGAACCCCGGCGCGTTCTGCACGGGCGGTGGAGTTGTCGGCGGCATCGTCGTGAAGCGAGGTGGCGATGCGCGCGCAACCGTCGGCCAGACTGGCTCCCGAACTTGCGGAGAGCTTGACCAGTGCAGCAACGTCTTTGAGCCCAGGGATCTTTGCCAGTTCCTGCCAGACGGTGTCCGTTGTCGCACCTAAAGCGCTTAACGACGACGCCGTGCACCACGCGTGTGCGAGCATCCGAATAGTTGGTTCGGAACTTTCCTGCACACCCGCGTACGTTGCTGCGACGATATCTACCGCTGCAGAAATTGAGCGGCCCGCTCGCAGACAAGCAGAAAAGAGTTCGATGTCTGCAGCTATGCGGAAGTAATCCACCGGCCCATCTCGTGGTTTCTTCTTCGTCTGGCGGGTCGCAATATTCGGATCAACTCGCCCGGCTGGCAGGGGTACGGGTACGCACAGTGCCACGCCAAGGATGAGGAGGAAAGCTAGATTCATGATCGCGCCGCCCTTTCCATGATGAGGTCGGAGGAAATAATTCCAGCGCAGGTCAGGCCGGTTCCCACCAGAAGGAGCGCGCCACCGAGTTGCGTCGAGGTGAGAAAAGCAACCGGATTGGCGCCCATCAACATGCCCATGCCAACTCCTGCCAGCGGCAGAGCTGCGAGCACGATCGCAGTGGTTTTTGGTCCTGCCAATGCCGCGGTGGTAGCTCGTCTATGTCTGGTTGCTTTGTCCATCCGATCGCGGTTGTTTTCTAACAACGTGGCAATGGGCAATCCGTGTGACTCGGCGAGTGACCACATGGTGCCAAGCTGACGCAGCTCGCTGACCGTGGAATTGGCCAGTATCTCGGCTCCATTGCCACCGTGAGCCACATGATTGCTTAATTGGTTCAGCTCAGTGCGAACTTGTGCGTTGGTGTCTTCCGGCAGCTCCGCCAAGGCGTGGGCGCAGGCGTGCACGAGTGTTGCCCCGGCGCGAATATCGGCAAGCAGATGACCCAGGTAGTCAGCGACAAGGCTTTGGATCTGCTGTTCATTTTTCGCCCGCCGACCTTTGCTAACCACGAAAAGCACGGTGAGCGCGGCCAAACACCCAGAGACGACCACGAGGACTCGATCCGTAAGGACTACCGCGATGACCAGGCCAAAAGTACCTAGGCTGATCAGTACTCGTGGCGAGACTTGCCGTGTACGCGGGCCGACGCGCGCTGACACACCGCCGGGATAGACCAACACGGCTGAAGAGAGAAGCCAGAACATCCCAGTTACCCCAGAAAACCCAGTCACCATCACCATCACCCCTCCGCCATAGCTTGGAGATCCGCGAATGCATCCAGTGGTCCCCGGGAAGCCTCCCAGCACACTTCGGGAATAACGGGTACTCCGCGAAGCAGCCCGACTTGGTCGATAACGCGCTGTCCCCCGTGCGACCTCGCCATGACAATGACTACCTTGACTGCCGCCGCCAGTTGGGCGTGCAACGCTGTGGCGCCCAACCCGCCGAGTGCCCCGAGTGCCTCCATGCGTGCAGGTACCTCTGCCAGAGAGTTTGCGTGGACAGTACCCGCGCCACCCTCATGGCCCGTGTTAAGAGCCGCCAGCAAATCAACGACTTCTCTGCCTCTAATCTCGCCTACAACGATGCGGTCTGGGCGCATGCGCAACGACTGTTTTAGCAGGTCACTCATGGTGATCTCGCCCCTGCCTTCGGTGTTAGCGCCTCGGGTTGTCAAACTCACTAGATGTGGGTGCGGCGGGGAGAGCTCAAGGGTGTCTTCGATGGCGATGATGCGCTCGGACACTGGTACCTCCGCCAACAGGGCACCTAGCATGGTGGTCTTGCCAGTCCCGGTACCTCCAACGACGAGGAAAGATACCTTGTGTCGGACAAGACCAGAAAGCACACCTGCAAGTTCCGGTGGCACGGTCCCTTTGTCAATGAGCTGCGCCAACGACGTGGTCGCACTGCGCAGGATCCGCAACGACAGGCAGGTGCCATTAGCGGCGAGAGGAGCCAGCGCTGCATGGACTCGGATGATTGTTCCGTCCTCGCGGGTGAGGTGGCCATCGCAGAAAGGCTGCGCATCATCGAGTCGGCTGCCACATGCCGAGGCCAGGCGCGCCGCAAGCTTTCTTACCTCCTGTTCGTCGGAAAATTTCACTTCGGCAAGTTCGAGGCCGCCTCCCCTGTCTATGAACACTGAATCGGGGCCGTTGACACAGATATCGGTGACCCCTTCGATTCCAAGGAGTGATTCGAGCTGACCGATTCCAAAGGAGTCGTGCCGCAGTGTACGCATCACCTCAAGGACGTCTAGGTCGCTGATCACCACGGCTTCTTCGCGGATCAACGCCGCCAGTTTGGCGGGATCATGGCGAACTTGTTCATCGGCCAAGCGTTTGTGGATTTTCTCCATTACTTCCCTGTTGAGCGTCGCGGCAGTCACGCCGTACCTCCCCTACTCAGAGGCACTACGCCTGCCCGTGCATACACCGCTTGGGCAGCACGGTGCAGCCCCCGGGGCAGTTTTACGCCCAATCCGGACACCTCAATGGTCTTGGTCAGTCGCGCGATGGTGGGAATCTCCGCGCACACATCCGCGCCAGTGATGCGCTCGAGCTCGGAGACGGTCATTCCTGACCAGTCCCGATGCCGCGCAACGCAAAGCACGTCCAACGACGCGGCCCTGCACTCAGCCACGATGCGCGCGGCCGCTGCCGCTGCCCGGACCTCAAGCGGGACCATAACCACAACAAGGTCGCACCGCGCGGGAATGAGACCAGGCGGGGTGTCCACGAGCGTCAACCCGCTGGAGGATAAAGCGGACACGGCCCGGTCTAGGTCTTCGCGCCCGAGGGCGAGAGGCATGTTCACCTTGGTGCGCGCCGAAGTCAGTACCGCCACCCCGGACGTGGTGCTAGGTAGCGCCTGTCTTATATCGCCGCGGTGAATATCGCCCTCTCCGAAGGTGATTTCTCCCCACCGCGCGCCAATTTTCTCCTCAATTCCAAGAAGCAAATCCAACCCACCGGAATAGCGGTTTGCGTCGATGAGCACCGGCTCAGAGTTCTCAGCAGCGCTAAGGGCCAATGCCGCCACAAATGTGGAGCAACCCGCACCTCCTGCAGCAGCAGTCACCGCCAGTACGGTTCCGGCACCAGCAGTAGACGTGGAATCTATCGATCGCTGACCAATCGCGCCGAGTAACTCCCCGACCTGCGCAGGCAAGACAAACACTTCATCGGCATGCACTTTCATGGCAAGTTCAAAATCAATCGCGCCGGGATCTTCTGCAATAAAGTACCGCCCACCGCGACGCTGATTTCGCGGTAATTCGGGCGCGCGCGGGGCATCGATAAGTATGGCATGGGCGTTTGACGCATGGCGTTGGACCGTCGCAGCATCACGCGCGTCAATCACCGGTCGGCCAGTGGCTGCAGCGACGTGAATGGCTTCTGGATGCAAGGTGGGGCTGTCTACGGCGATCAGCACGGGAGCTGTCTCGGGTGTCATGCCCTGACTATCGCTGGTTCCAAAACTTTGCGCAGGTAGACCCATTTTTTCTGTGGATAACCCCGCTTTTAATGGTCGTGTCACTCAAAAACTGTGGATAAACCACAAAAAAGGGACGGTCCGCGCCTCGGGGGGTGTGCGCGGACCGTCCAATAACCCGGCCTCGGGGGGAGGACCGGAGCAGGCCGCACTGTATATCGGGGCCTTGCACGCCCGATTATTGCACAGTGCTTTAAATTTTGACAAGACCGCGTGTATCATCTCGGCGGCGATCTACGTGAGGTTTTTAACACACTGCGAAACTCAGCGTAGGAACCATCAGTCACGCACCCTCCAAGCCTCAAAACTAAGTCACAATATCCACTTGAGCCACTTAACTTTCACAGATGCATGGGGTTAGACTTAGCCCCATGACCCCTCAGGAGGCTCAGTCACATCTGCCAAACAGTCCCAGCACTGCTTTGGCGCGTCGTCCTGTCGCCGCGTTCTTCGATCTCGATAAAACTATTATCGCCACGTCCTCTGCTTTTGCTTTTGGCAAGGAGTTCATGAATAAGGGCTTGATCACCAAGCAGGAAGCACTTGAGCTCTACTTAGCCAAAACCTCCTACATGTTCACTGGTTTATCTAGCGAGCAAATGGACACCACCCGCGATCAGCTCACCAACATGGTCACTGGCTGGTCGGTCGCCGAGGTGCGTCGCATCACCGATGAGACAATGCACAACGTGGTAACTCCAGCGATATATTCCGAAGCTCGCGAACTCATTCAGTTCCACAAAGCCGCTGGTCACCACGTAATTATTATCTCGGCCTCCGCGAGCCACTTGGTGGAGCCCATCGCCGTGGAGCTGGGAGTCACGCGTATCGCCGCCACCGAACTTGAGGTCGTCGACGGCAAATTCACCGGTAACATCCTGCGCTACCTCAAGGGCGACGCGAAGGCCGATGCCATCACAGAGCTCGCCGAGGCCAACGGTTACGATCTGGCCAATAGTTACGCCTACTCCGATTCCGCAACGGATATCCCCATGTTGGAAAAGGTCGGGCACCCCGTCGCGGTCAATCCCGATCGCGCGATGAAGAAACACGCCCTAGAAAATGGCTGGGAGATCCGTACTTTCAAGCACCCCGAGCCCCTCATTCACACCCCCAACGCCAAAGAGGTGGGCATTGGCGCGGGTGTCATCGCAGGGATCACCGCGATCGCGGTGGGCGGGCTGTGGGTCGCACATAAGTTGCGTGACGGCAACAGCGCCTAGTCTTTATTTTCGCTTTACGACGATTAGGCTGCCCTGGCAATCCCATCAGCTTCGTCCCCGCCAGCGCTCCAGGCGCGCAACCCAAATTCGAGAGCAGTTGTGATGCCTGAAGTATCGCCCGACTTCCACAACTGCAGCGCTCGGGCATACTCGGATTTGTGGCGGTAATAATAGGTCTCAGGCACGGCAATCCCCAGCGGGTCCACGCCCGTGGCTAGTGCAGCACACCGGCTCGCAACGCGCCCCACAATCCCGCTGCGCGCACCGAAGAGCTCGCGGGAGGCTATCTCAAAGTGCACGACCTGGGCAAGCAACATCCCGTCGACATTGTCAGCGGTAATAATTCGGCTCAAAGCGTTAAGACGCGCGGAACCATCGGTGGCAACCGGAGTGCCATTACCGCCTGCAGCAACATCAAGGCGAGCGAGAATCTGCAGTGGAGCGCGCAAAAAGATCTGGGCAGTCTGGTGCGAAGATTCAGGAGAAAGTAGTGCATGTGGCCGAATAAAGTTCTCCGGAGACTCATCTACTGTGGTGTCTTCGAGCAGGGCTGAGAGTTTCGCTCCCCTGAGAACGGATTCCCCGACAATGACGTCGGCTCTTCGCAGCGCTGCTGGACGACGGTGTGCTCGAGCTATTGAGGCGGTAGCGTCGTCGATAAGCGATGCGACATTGCCCAGTCCGAGGTAGGGGGAAAGGGGACCTGGCAGACTCATATAGCCTAGAATAGCCACGGAGCTTCTAAAATTAACAAGCATTCTGAAAATCTTGGGACTATTGTGGTAAATCGACAATAAAATCATGAAATCCCCAGGGTTTTAATGGCCCACCGAGGAAGGTTAGAAACGTGAGCAAAAAAGGTCTTTACACCGACGGGACCGAATCCTTTTCGGCGAAGGTAAATTCCATTCCTTTGCGCGATACTGATTCCACCCGCCCAGGAGAAAACTCCATCGGTGAGCTGGTCTCCAAGGCTACTGAGCAAATGTCTACCCTCGTGCGCTCGGAGATCGAGCTAGCAAAGACCGAGATCGCTGGCGAGGTCAAAAAGGGTGCCATGGGCGGTGGCTTCTTCGGTGGCGCAGGCGTCATCGCAGCGTACTCCTCGTTCTTCTTTTTCTTCTTCCTCGCGGAACTCCTCGCCGTGTGGCTTGAGCGTTGGGCGGCATTCCTGATCGTCTTTTTGATCATGCTTGTTGTGGCTGCGGTCCTCGGATTCATGGGCTACCGCAAGGTCAAGGGCATTAAGAAGCCGAAGAAGACCATCGATTCTGTCGGAGAGCTCAAGACCTTGGTCCCAGGTAAGGCCACCGCCAACCTGGAGAAGAAGGATTCCCACCTTTACACCTAAAGGTTGGCCCCTTTATCTAATTGCACTGAAACGTCTGCCCTGAAGCAGACGTTTTCTTATGTTCTGCCCCATTAACCCCAACCGGAAGGGTATTCTGTGAGCGCCCAGCGCTATGCCACCAGCCCAGAAGTGGTGAAACTTGAAGGCGACTTCGAGCACCACATGGTTCATACCCGTGGCATTCGACTGCACGTCGCGGTAGCTGGCAAGCCCAGCGACCCCCTCGTTTTACTAATCCACGGCACCTTCGGCGGCTGGTTCGACTTCAAAGATGTCATCGCCCCGCTCGCGGCCGCAGGCTACCACGTCGCTGCCATGGATATGCGCGGCTACGGCATGAGCGATAAACCGCCCCAAACTCCCGGCGACGAGCTTCGCATTGCCACCGGCGACGTCGTCGGCGTGGTGTCCTCGCTGGGGCACTCCAAGGCGATCCTGGTCGGCCACGACACGGGTGGCACCGTCGCGTGGGCCTGCTCGACGCACTACCCAGACAGAGTCCAAGCCTTGGTCTCCGTCGCAGCCGCACACCCGACGGATTTGCGCGCAGCGGTGATCAGGCGTCCGTGGGATTTCATGCCTAATATCGCGCGCATCGCCATGGCCCAATTGCCCTCTCAGTTCCTCTCACGCCTGACAACGATGCGCAGACACACTTGGCGCAAAGTGTTGGAATTCGACACCTTGGCGCGGTTCCATGGCACAAAGAAGTTTCACGAAACCCTTGAGCTGCGCCTCAAAGCTGCCGACATCGGCCATGCCATGCCGTATATCGTGCACAACTCGCGGCTACTCACACCGCGCCTTCCCGTCACCTTCCAAAAGGACGCAAAGGTCACCGCCCCAACCCTGTTAATTCACCCGAAGCAGAAACTGTGGAACCCCATCGTGACAATGTCGCGTGAACGCGTCGATGCCCCCGTTGAAGAGCTAATTATCGACGAGGCGAAGAACCTTCCGCAGATCGAACAACCCGAGCGGTTTGTGGCTCACCTCGCCAACTATTTCAAAATTGCGCTGGCTTGATGCTTAATGCCTTAGCGGTTGACACACTGTTGAGTATCAACAGGTTGGGTCAGCGCGGTGAAATCGCCTACCTGGTCCAGCACCTCTCGTGCTGTCAGTGCGTACCCGGTACCCGTGGAATCTACCGAGGCACCGAAGACCACGCCAAGCACGTCTCCCTCGGTATTTAGCAGTGGACCACCTGAGTTACCTTGGCGAATGGTCCCGCGCACCGTGTACGCCTCGCGCTCAACGCGCCCAGAGGCATAGATGTCGGGACCTGCAATGGTGATGCGGTCGCGCACGCGCGCTGGTGCAGCCTCAAATGGACCTGATTCTGGATACCCCATCACCACTGCGTCGTCGCCTGTGGAAGCAACCTTCTCGGCGAACTGCAGTGGCTCGAGGCCAAGATCCGGAACGTGGAGAACCGCAATGTCGACGTCCGGGTTGTAATACACCACGGTCGCTTCCTTAGAGCCCAGCATGGTATCTAGTCCCACAGTCTCCGTACCAGCAACAACATGCGCGTTAGTAATAACGTAATCAGTATCAGCGACGAATCCCGAGCCCATGAGGTGACGAGAACAGACCTGCGCATCTCCACGAACGTGAACAACAGAGGGCTCTACTGCCTGAACCATTGTCTGGTCAACAGCATCTGCGTTTGGGGCATCGACTTGTTGCCCTGTACCTCCATCAAAAGGAGAAACCAGGGGCGGCAGGCCGGACTCGTCGAGAAGCGCTGCAAGTTGCGCGGGGATCTTTCCTGCCCACGCTGGAGCCACTTCGTTGATGCTGGTGAGAATTGACGACGAGCGGATCCCCTGCCCCAACGCACCGGGCACGCTTGATGCCAAAGGGATTGAAATGAGCCAGATTACCAAGGCTGAAGCAAGGGCTTGCAGCACGGCACCGACCGCTGAATCCAAGGTCTGAGCTGAGGCTTTTCTCATGCGATCGCGCACGTGCATGCCAATTGTGGCACCTGCAAGATTGCCGATGCCGACGAATAGGACAATGACCAGAAGCATCAGCAAGAGGCGCAAAAGCGTCGTATCAGCGAGGTCAACGACAAAGGGGGCAACGGCCAAGCCGATGATTAGGCCGGCGATGATGCCGATGGCAGAGAGGACTGACGAAAAAGCGCCTTGCCTCCATCCACCAACGAAGGCGGAGATGATCAGCAGAACGATGACAGCATCGATGATGAGGCTAGCGGTCACGGGGCGGGGCGATCCTTACTGGCTTGACAATTGTCCAAACAATTCTTAGGCAGAGCCTACTCGCTCACCACACAAAAATTGATATCTGCCCAAACATACCTTAAGACCTGTTAATCGTGACGCTCCCGGTTCCGTGAGCGCGCCAGCGCGTCCTCCAGGTCATAGATTCGCTCCGAGTGCCACGGAATATCCCATCCGCTAGCGGTGAACACGCCTGCCAGCAAAGCTGCAGTAAACCCCCACACAAGGTAGCCATTGATCTTGAAGGCTGGTCCCGTCCAATCGGCCCAACCCACCATCAACCGTGACTCCGGAGCAAGGAGCTCTTCAAGGCTGGCAACAAAGACATCATCTGTCTCGTCCTCGCTGGCGACCCAGGTCTTTGCCTCGGAGTGGTTATAAGCCACCACGGGATGCACGGGATAGCCGTTGCCACGTACCCTCACCGTATCCAACGTGGTCAAAGGGGTGACGGCATCCGGGTCCAGGCCGGTTTCTTCCCAGGCCTCGCGCAGAGCTGCGTCCACGGGGCCACGGTCCCCTGGATCAATCCGGCCCCCGGGGAAGGCCATTTGCCCAGAATGGGTCCTCATTGTGGGAGTGCGGTGCGTGAGTAAGATGCCCGCATCGCGTGGCAAGGTGGCACTTCCTCGGACACCGGAAAAGAGCATGAGCACGGCGGCTTCCTTCGTGCTCACCTTCGTGCTCACCCCCGCATCAGCATTTTCAGTGGTTTTGGTATTGCTGCGGGTGTATAAATTAGGCACCGCACCACCATTTTCGCGGTGGCGCGCCAAGGGTTCGAGCCACTGCGGCGCACGCTCAGGATTGACTGGAACATCTTGCTGGCCCACGATCATTCACGCTCCTTTTTACACAACGCTACTGACTGCTTGGTCGATCTCCTCTACCGAATCAAACGTCCGGGGGAAAAGACCGATCTGTTCTTCACCGCGAAACACCACGGTAATGGGGATAACGTTAGGAAGGCCCAGTGTTCCAGCAAACTTGTTGTCTGTGTCCTGATAGCTCGCAATGTCTACGCCGAGCTCCGTGAGCAAGTCAGCGCCGTAGCTTGCGTTAGTGTCGGCGTGCACGCCCACCACGGTGTAGTCAGGGTTCTCCTGAGCATACTGTTCGATCACAGGCAGCTCATCTTTACACGGGCCGCACCACCACGCCCACACGTTCACCACGGTGATGTGGTTCGGGTCTTGTGCAGCGCCACCATTCTCGCCGCCATTCTCGCCGCCAAGGCAAGGTAGCTCAACAGAACCTGCGCCTGTAGAAGGACAATTCGGGCGAGCGGAGACCTGCGAGGTTGTCGGAGCGGCCGCCTCCTGGCTCTCCTGGCCCGCAGTTGCTGCCCCAGAGGCGTTCTGGCCACCCGAGTTAGCCCCGTTGCTGTTAAAAACGCTCAAGGCGCCGGCGATGAGCAGCGCGGTGGCCGCTACGATGACAACCACGCTGACAATTAGGGTTTTCTTCATTGCTCTTTCAGTCCTTAGACGCTTTCTTCATCTGCCGGTGTAGTCATCATACTGAGAATATGTTCGCGCTCGGGCCCACGGACAAGCTTTTCGGCCTCGCCGAAATCAGCCGGCCCCACTTGCCCAAAACTCGGACAGTCGTAGGCTATCGGGCATGCCCCACACGCGGCCTTTCTGGCGTGGCACACACGCCTGCCATGGAAAATGATCCGGTGGGAAAACATGGTCCACTCGGACTTCTCAATCAGCTCGCCAATCGCTTTTTCTATGGCCACGGGATCGGTTTCCTCGGTCAGCCCAAGGCGGTGAACCAGTCGCTGGAAATGGGTATCCACTGTTAGCCCGGGCAGATCAAACGCGTTTCCGCGCACTACGTGTGCAGTCTTGCGCCCCACGCCGGGCAAGGTCACCAAATCCTCCAAGGCAACGGGGACTTCACCGCCGAAATCGGACACCAATTTCTGCCCCAGCCCAATCAGGTGCCCAGCCTTCGCCTTGTAGAACCCGGTCGGCCGAATAATTTCCTGCAGCTCTTCTACGTCAGCTGTGGCGTAGTCGGATGCTTGCGGGTACTTCGCGAACAGCGCCGGAGTAACTTGGTTCACCCGCACGTCGGTAGTTTGAGCGGAAAGAACCGTGGCCACGAGTAGCTCGAGCGGGTTAGTAAAATCCAGCTCAGCATGAGCATCGGGATACACAGTAGCCAGCGTGCGATTGATGCGCCTGGCTCTGCGAGTTCTCCCCAACCCAGTTTCTTGTCCCTTCGCCGCTGGGTGGGTGCCAGGACGCCGAGTTTTCAAGGGAGTGAGCGAGGCTCGAGGAGCAGACATAATTCCCACCTTAGCTTGTCCCCAAAATCGACTCCGGTATGGTTGAGGCCATGACAGCAATACTCGTATTTATTGTCCCAGTTTTGCTGGCTCTGTTTCCCATGGGAATGGAAAAGCTGGAATCCATGGTTGTGAACACCAAATAACAAGCATGTTTTCACTGTGCGCACAGCGAATTAAGAACGACTTTCCGCGCACCTCTGTTACTAGAGTGTTATCATCGTTAAGTGTGACAAACTTCGCCAAAATATCACATTGTGATAAGTCCGGCGTTAGGGTAATTGCTTCGCTTTTACCTCTGTGATCACCAACATGGAAGAAATCTTAAGTAGCCGAAACAACCTTTTGGCTGGGCCCTATCACTTTAGCCACCAATACCGTGACCAGGGACCGAAATTAATTGGGAGGAACACGAATGGACGGAGTTCACGAGACCCTATCTCGTGCCGGCATTTTTCAAGGCGTTGACCCTGTAGCGGTTGAAAACTTGACCAAGGATATGGAAACCGTACGCTATCCTCGCGGAGCCACCATTTTCGACGAGGGTGAACCCGGCGATCGGTTGTACATCATCATTTCCGGCAAGGTGAAGCTCGCTCGCCACGCTTCGGATGGCCGTGAGAACTTGCTTTCCGTGATGGGACCTTCTGACATGTTCGGTGAGCTTTCCATCTTCGATCCAGGCCCACGTACCTCGTCTGCAGTTTGCGTGACCGAGGTTCAGGCCGCCACCATGAACTCCGACATGTTGAAGAATTGGATCGAGGAGTACCCTGCCATCTCCCAGCAGCTCCTCCGCGTCCTGGCACGTCGCCTGCGTCGCACCAACGCATCCCTGGCCGATCTCATCTTCACTGACGTTCCGGGCCGCGTTGCCAAGACCCTGCTGCAGCTGGCTAATCGCTTCGGACAGCAAGAGGGCGGCGCCCTTCGCGTGAACCACGACCTCACCCAGGAAGAAATCGCCCAGCTCGTCGGCGCTTCCCGCGAGACCGTGAACAAGGCTCTTGCTACCTTTGCGCATCGCGGTTGGATCCGCCTAGAGGGCAAGTCCGTGCTCATCGTCGACACGGAGCACCTCGCGCGTCGCGCACGCTAGGCACAAAAGAACCGGTCCCAGTGGGACCGGTTTTTCGCTTGACGACGATTTAACTTTCTCTAAGCGTGATTCGATGCTTTCTCGCCCTGCTTCTCTAGGTACTTTAGCGTGACACGGGTGGATTGCTCAGCCGCCCCGCGCAACACTGGATCAACGTCGTCGTACATTTCGTCGACCAATGTCTTCACATCAACGTCAGTTCCGCGCTCTGCCCAGATCGAGCGAATCTGCTCAAGGCGACGATTACGACGATCAATGTACTTGCGTGCAAACGGTGCCAAATCTGGGGCCTCAGCGCCGTGACCGGGAAGCAGCATGACACCCTCGCCACGCTTTTCCAGCATGGCCAAGGTTTCTAGATATGCACCCAGATCACCATCAGTTTCCGAGATCATGGTGGTGTGGCGACCCGCGATGGTATCACCGGTCATAATGCCTTCGAGGTTTTCCTCATTGATTTCATCGGTGTAGATGAAGAAGCAGGCACTATCTGAGGTGTGTCCTGGGGTGTGTACTACCTCGACAGAAGGGGTTACACCATCGATGCTGATAATTTCGCCATCAACTAATGGTTCTGCACCAGAGCAGTAGCGAGGATCAAATGCGCGCACTGGCGCACCAGTTAATTGGCGGAAGCGTTCTGCGCCATCAGCATGGTCGTGGTGGCGGTGCGTAAGCAATATGAGGCCAACATTTCCGGCCTTTGACTTGAGGACATTAAGGTGCCCTTCATCTTCCGGACCAGGGTCAACGACAATACTGAAATCATCTTCAGGGCCACGGATAATCCACGAATTTGTGCCCTCCAACGCAGAATAGCTTGGGTTGGGGGCCAACACGACGGCGACCGAATTCGTTACCGGTCGAATCTGACTGTAAGCGGGGTGCTCCATAGCACCCAGCCTACAGGCCTGACGGGGTTTTTCTAATCCAAGCAGAGAAAAGCTGAAAGACTTAGTCCTCGAGCTCGACGATCAGTTCCACTTCAACTGGAGAGTTCAGCGGTAGCACCGCCACACCGACTGCAGAGCGTGCGTGAGCTCCCTGCTCGCCGAAAATTTCCTGCAATGCTTCACTAGCACCATTAATTACCGCTGGCTGCTTGGTGAAGTCTGGGTCGGAGGCCACGAAACCAACAATCTTCAAAACACGGGAGATCTTATCGACCCCGACAAGGTCATCGACTGCGGCAATAGCGTTGAGAACAGCTACGCGAGCAAGTTTGTACGCGGTTTCTTCATCAACCTCAGCACCTACCTTGCCTTCTGCAGGCAGTGCGCCGTCAACGAAGGGCAACTGGCCCGAAGTCCACACCTGGTTGCCCACTTGTGTAGCGGGTACGTACGCAGCCACCGGTGCTGCAACTGTGGGCAGTTCGATTCCGAGCTCGGCGAAACGCTTGGTCCAATTGGCCATTATTCTGCCTCGCGCTTCATGTAAGCGACTACGTTTTCTGGGTTTGGACCAGGTACAACGGAGACGAGTTCCCAACCATCTTCGCCCCAAGAATCAAGAATTTGCTTGGTGGCGTGAGTAAGTAGTGGCACAGTTACATATTCCCATTTCGTCATGGCCACTACTCTAGCGGTTAGATACCCTCTAGGGCACCGCCGGAGGATAAATATGCAGCCCAGTCGGTGATGTGTGGGTTCTTCCGCAGCAGCGCGCGACGCTGACGCTCGGTCAAGCCACCCCAAACACCAAACTCGACTTTGTTATCGAGTGCATCTGCACGGCATTCAAGCTGAACTGGGCAATGGCGGCAGATAACCGCGGCCTTACGCTGTTCAGCGCCTCGCACAAAGAGTGCGTCTGGGTCGCCGGTGCGACATTGTGCGTGGGTCACCCACTCGCCACGGTCAAAGGCCATCTGACCGTCTAAGTTGCTTTTTAAAGAAGTGCGCCTCGAATCAGTTCGGCGCTCGGAATGGTCCTCGAACCCTCGGGGCAGCGTTGCGGTCATAGTGATCTCCTTCCGGGAGGTCTTACAGCGCACGTTTGCGCTCCACCGTGTATGCACATAAGCGCAACACGTTCAACTAATTCACAATTATTAAACAGCGTAAAGTCGGTGAACTTTTATCTCCGCTGGTAAGTGTATTCACATACCAAACAACTTGTCGAGTAAGTCACACAATCAGGGGGTCGTAGCCATTCCCCCACAGAGGGAAACATCGTAGGGTATATGAGGTGACTGCATTGAAATCCCTAGCAAAACTACTTGGAGCCATCGTTTTGGCCGCAGTAGTCATCGCTGCATGCCTAGCCCCTTTCGCGGGTATCGGTGGTGTAGCCGTCGCCCGTACGAATGAAACGATGCAATCGAATCTTTCGGATTTAACGGACGGAACAGCGCCCGGCGTAACCACCATTACTGATATTAATGGCGAACCCATGGCGTGGCTATACAACCAGCGTCGCTACGAGGTCCCGTCGGAGGCGATCGCCCAATCGGTCAAGGACGCATTGGTAGCCGTTGAGGATCGTCGCTTCTATGAGCATGACGGCGTTGATATTCAGGGCACAGTTCGTGCCCTTTTTACCAACCTTCTTGCGGGTGGCGTCGAGCAGGGCGCTTCGACGATCGATCAGCAGTATGTCAAGAACTACCTCCTGCTCGTCGATGCGCAAACGACCGAAGAACAGACGCAGGCCACCGAGCAGTCCATTCCACGTAAGTTGCGCGAGATGAAAATGGCCAGTGATCTGGACAAGAGCCTGTCAAAGGAAGAAATTCTTGGCCGTTATTTAAACCTTGTCTCTTTCGGTAATCACGCCTATGGCATCGAGGCTGCCGCACAAACCTATTACGGCATTAGCGCATCCGAGCTTTCCGTGCCACAGGCTGCACTCCTCGTGGGCATCGTTCAGTCGTCGGAAGCTTTGAATCCGTACTACAACCCTGAAGGTGCAACGGAACGTCGCAATACTGTCCTGCAAGCCATGGCCGATGCCGGCTACATCCAACAAGACGAGGCTGATACATACATCCAAGAACCCCTCGGTATCTTGGAATCCCCTGCCACCTTGCCTAACGGATGTATCGCGGCAGAAGATAGCGGGTTCTTGTGTGACTACGCCCTGAAGTACCTGCAAGACCAGGGCATGACCGAGGATCAGCTCCGCAATGATTCCTACACCATCCGGACCACCCTGGAACCAGACGTGCAGGCAGCGGCCCATAATGCTGTGACTGCGAACGTTGATCCGAACGCAACCGGCGTCGCCGGAGTCATGAATGTTATTCGCCCAGGTGAGAACTCCCGCGACATCGCCGCAATGGTGTCTTCGCGCAATTACGGGCTCAATGCCGACGAGAATCAGACCTACCTCCCTCAGCCGACCTCCTTGGTCGGCAACGGCGCAGGTTCGGTATTTAAGCTGTTCACCGCTGCCGTTGCCATTGAGAAGGGAATGGGCATTGATACGAAGCTGCAAGTGCCTCAACGTGTTGAGGTGTATGGCATGGGCGACGGCGGAGCCGAAAACTGCCCTACCGGTGCTTACTGTGTCGAAAACACCGGTAGCTTCCCAGCGGAGATGACCCTGAAGGAAGCTCTCTCGAAGTCTCCGAACACACCGTTCGTCAATCTGATTGAGCAAGTCGGAGTCTCCGACACGGTGGACATGGCCGTGAAGCTTGGCCTTCGGTCCTACACCGATGAGGGTACGTACGGCGACACCTCGCTTGCCCAGCACATCAAGGAGGCAAACCTCGGCTCCTTTACTTTGGGCCCTACTCCTGTCAACGCTTTGGAGCTATCCAACGTTGGTGCAACGATTGCCTCTGGTGGTCGCTGGTGCCAGCCAAACCCAATTGCCGAAGTCACTGACCGCCAGGGCCAACAGGTCTATATTCAGCAGCCGGACTGCGAAAATGTCATGGACTCAGGAGTGGCGTACGCACTCGCCGATGCACTGGGCGGAGATGCTATCGCCGGCACCGCAGAAGCTGCCGCTAAACAATCCGGTTGGACGGCCCCAGTTTCTGCGAAGACGGGTACCACCGAGTCGAACCAGTCGTCGGCTTTCATCGGTTTCAATGGTGCACTTTCTGCCGCACCATATATTTTCAACGATGGCACGACCACTTCCTCGCTGTGTAGTTCTCCTGTGCGCCAATGTGCAAGCGGCAACCTCTTCGGTGGACGCGAGCCCGCTCAGATGTGGTTTAATGCTGCGTCGAATATCCCTGGCGCAGCCCAGGGCCAGCTCCCGGCAGCGGATTCGCGGTACCTAGCTGGCAATTCGCAAACACTCTTGGACAAGGTCAAGGGCCTCAGTGAAACAGAAGCCCGCAAGCAGCTCGAAGCCGAAGGCTACAAGGTGCAGACTAGCCAGGTGGCTGGCAACGGTGTCCCGCGCGGCGATGTTGTTAACGCCCGCTCGGAAAACCAGATCCTCACTTCTGGGTCAACGGTGATCTTGGAAATCTCCGATGGCACCTCACCTGCCCCAGCACCAACTCAGCAACCAGGTGGAGGAAACGGAAACGCCGGTGCCACCAATAACGGTAACACCGGCAACCAAGGTAATCAGGGCAACGGTGGCCAAGCGCCAGCCGCCCCGAACCTGCAGGACCTCCAGAACGAAGCAGACCGCATCAGCCAGCAGCTGGCAGATCTGCTTAACAGCCTCTAACGAAACTAGTTGGACAGGCGGTCTTTGACTGCCTGAGAAAGCCGCTTGCCATCTACCTGGCCAGCGGCTTTTTCCGTAGCAACCTTCATGACAGAGCCCATATCCTTCATGGATTCGGCTCCGGATTCAGCCACGGCCTCGTCGACAAGCGATGCAACCTCTTCGTCGGAGAGCTGTGTCGGCTGGTAATCCTCGAAGACTGCAACCTCGGCGAGCTCAGCGTCCGCCAGCTCCTGGCGATCATTTTCAGCGTAGATCTGCGCGGATTCCTTGCGCTTCTTGATCTCGCGAGCCACAACCTTCAACACGTCTTCGTCGGTGAGCTCATGCTTGGTGCCGGAGGTTTCCTCGGTCTGGATCGCGGCGAGCAGCATGCGGATCGCGCCCAGGCGGACCTTGTCCTTGGCCTTCATTGCGGTTTTCATGTCATTGCGGATTGTGTCCTTTAGTTCACTCATGGGCTCAAGAGTACGCCACGGGTAACATTGACACGATGAAGTTCTCCTCGATCCTCCGCACCACCGGAATATTGGCTGCCACCGGTGCCGTTGCTGGCGCTGCAGTCGTCGCTTATGGCGTCAGTGAACTCAACAATTTCCGCCTGAAAACCTACGAATTGCCGCTCCTCGAGCCAGGCACTCTGCGCGGCAAGGAGGCCTTCACGATCCTCCATATCTCAGACCTGCACATGATCAAGGGGCAAGAAACGAAGATCGCGTGGGTCTCCGCCCTGGATTCGCTCTCCCCTGACCTGGTGATTAACACCGGAGACAACCTTTCCGACGAGCGCGCCGTCCCCGATACCCTCCGCGCGCTCGGCCCCCTGCTCAATCGCCCCGGCGCATTCGTTTTCGGCACCAACGATTATTGGGCGCCGCGCATGGTCAATCCGCTGAAGTACCTCACCGGCGCTAAGCGCACGCCGTCTTACATCGATTTGCCGTGGAAGGGCATGCGCGCAGCCTTCATCGAGCATGGCTGGCAGGACGCCACGCACAAGCGGTTGGAGTTCCAGGTGGGTTCGGTGCGCTTGGCCATCGCGGGTGTCGACGATCCCCACCACAACCTCGACGATTACGATCAGGTCGCAGGAGCTCCGAACCCAGACGCCGATCTGTCGATCGGCTTGTTGCACGCCCCTTATCGACGAGTGCTTGAGCGATTCGAAGCCGACGGCTACCAGCTCGCCCTCTCAGGTCATACGCATGGCGGCCAGATCTGCCTGCCAGGTGAGCGCGCGATTATTACCAACGCGGACATTGACCGGAAACGCGCCTCGGGGCTCCACCGCTTTGGCAAGATGTGGATGGAAGTCAGTAATGGCCTAGGCACCTCGCGTTTTGCCCCTGTTCGTATCTTCTGCCGACCTTCCGCTTCGCTGATCAAGGTCACTGAGCGCAGCTAGCTTTCGTCTCTTGGGCGATCTTGGGCGATTTGGGGTCTTTCGAAAACCGGGCGTATAGTTTTCGATAGCACTTGAACGTGTTTCGGGATATGGCGCAGCTTGGTAGCGCACTTCGTTCGGGACGAAGGGGTCGCAGGTTCAAATCCTGTTATCCCGACCAATCACCGCGACGGTTTTGGGAAACCAACCCAAATCGTTTGGGAAACTCAATGTGGACGGGGTAACATGGCCGATTTTGGTCTGATACCCCGTTTTCTTTGCACATTTCCGTGGTCAGCGACCCGAATTCAGCAGCCTAACGGCGTAGTGGCTCTATTTCGGACATGCTAAAGAACCAGGTGAAATTGAAGTGTCGCTTGTGTTGACGATACTTGTTCAACTGGTGAAGTTGATTGCTTTGTGATTTTCGTGATTCCGCTAGGCAACTCGTCGGTACTCAGGAAGCCGATCAGTTTGTTGAGTATCCGAGCGATTCGAACCCATCGGGGGTGGAGCCTCCGGAGGCGGTGAAACTACTATGTTTCTCTCGACGCGATGGAGGAAGTTCCTAATGAGATAGAGGTTAATCGCGACTACCCCTAGCATGGTGAAAAACCATGCGGCGGCGAATCCTCGCATCAACCTTCGAGTATGGTCCCCGATGGCAGCACCGCCCCGAGAGTTTTTGAGCAAGTCGTTACGAGTCTCAATGATATTCCTATATGGCCCATAGATGTATTCCCATGCGGCGCTCTTATATGCAGGTCCTGTTTGACGATACTTTGCACCTACGCTGTTCGGAATCGTCACGGAAGTTCGATTCGTACAGCATTTTCCTCGATCTTCGAATCGAGGAGTTTGTGTCTTGAGCACACGTTTTAAGCGCTTTTGCTTGGCATCTGATCGATCTTTGGTGCTAGCCAGAGAGCAATATAGTGTCTTGCCCGAGCCCTTAGCCGGGCACATGAAAACAGTGGATTCGCCGGTATCGTCTTTTCCTTTGGCCCGCATTTCATATTCTCGACGAGCCTCTATCCTTTCTTCATAGGTTTCTTTGTCAATTAGACCTTCGAGAAAGTCTTCAGTGGCGGAGACCAAGATTTCTGGAATAACAGGACACATCCATCGGCCTTCAACCAGTTTCATCGTTTCATAAGTTTCCTGTTTGCCACGCTGGTTCTTGGGATAGTCTCCGACTATTTCGTATCCAGCTTTTCTCAAGGGAATATGGTAATTCTCCGGTTTAGCCCCTGGGAAGTACGCTCTGTCACCTACTATCGTGCCCCGAGGCTGAGTCCTATCGTCCAGAATGCCTTTCATTGCCTCTAAAGCTCGTTGGGCAGGTTTGAATCCTGGTCGATCCATCGACATCGCAAGAATGAGATGTGGCTGATTATGTGGCCCCTGATCGCAAATGACCGATGAGATAATAGTCGCCTCATATCCCCATTTGGAAACTTCTTTGGATTTCTTGATGGCCGCTTTGGTTCCCTTATGGTTTCCCTCACGGACGTACCAACCACCATCTGGGTCACTTGACATCAAATGGTGAGGTTTTGGGTCCTTGGGAATTGACTTTTTCGCACCTGCAATGAAGGTTCCATCGAGAGCGATATCGCCCTTCCAATTATTGCGATATTCCTCGGGAAGCTCAGCAACGGATTCTGTAATCAGCCTGTTGAAGAATTCCGTCGCCCGCGCCCAACGCTGTTTCTTTCTCGTTTCATCCCCGAATTGCTCTTCCAGCTTGTCAAATTCCGCCTTGGTTAGGCGTTTTCCATGAGGGAAGTAGTCAAAAGGGTCCACAATGGCGAGTACGCGTTTCACCGAGCGCCAAATACGGTTGTACCAACGCATTGACCATGTGCGATAGTCATCGCCAAGCTTCTTCGCTTGAGCTTTTGTCGGCAGGCCAAGGGCCTCTAATGCATTATCTGTAGTGTCATCAGCGCAAAGCATCGCTGTTAGCTGAGTGATATGCAGCGGTCGTCCAGAGGTGGCCAGAATACAGCAAAGGATGAGCACGGTTCGGTCGCTTATCACAGAAGGTCGCCCGCCCTTCTCTGGCATTCTGCCTTCTTCTGCACGCCATTTCTCTAGGAGTTCAACAGCGTTTGCTCGATCAACCATTGCCCCGAATCGCTCGACCTGCGCACGATCAAGTCGGGCAGAAGTTTGAATGGGGTAAATTGCGCCGGCCACTTTGGCCACCTCCTTTCTGGACCTAGTGAGAATGGAACTATGTATTTCAGCTAAAGGTTGCGAGGGTGACTTTTTGGTATTTCTGTCTTTAGTCCTGTTGTCCACGCATGAAATTCGTCAGCTTGCATGAGGCCAGATGAAAGAATGGTTCGCTTATACGCCGCTTTGACGCCACGATGGATACCTGCCGCCGAATCCAACAATTCGTACGGCACACGATGAGCGACATGTTCTAACACCCACGTATGCCGAAGGCGGCCAATAGTCGGCATTAATCCACCAGAGTGTTGTGTAGTGGTCTTTTCAAGAAATCTTGTGACCAAAAGAGCTGGATAGCTCGAATTCCTAGTTTGGCTTTCTGGGCTAATGACGTATGTATTAGGCCCGAACTCATGTCGTGCGGCTTCTACGATTCTGTGCAGGTGGCTGTCCCACGGAGCAGTAACCGGGACGGATCGCGCCCTTGTAGTGGTTGTCCCTGGCGTTCGCACGATTATATGCGACCGGTCATTGCTCACATCATTGGCGGTCACGTGAACTATTTCGCCGGTTGTAAATCCAGCACCCAGAGCGAGTGAGACGATAGCAGTTGCTCTGTCCCTCGAAACTCCCGAAGGCCTGTTTTCGATCCAATCCTTGATGTCTCGAATTTCTTGAGGGGTGTAGCTAGGAGCTTGAGAGGGCTGGCCGAGCCCAAAGGGTTCAGGTTCCCATAGATTCTCGTCTTCGGGCCCCTCAGAATTAGTGTTTTGGTTTATCTTGGAGACAATTCGATTGAGGACACGAAGCTCCTGCTGAAGAGTTGATGGCTTCTTTTTCCCTTGACATGCATCGATGTAATTCTGCACCGCACCGTAGTCCGTAAGTACGGGCACAAGATCGTCATAATCCAATGTCAAGCCATAGTCCTTGGCTGCCCAATTTAAGAATTTCCGTAAGTGCGAACGCACGCCTTGTCGCGTTTTTTCGTGTTGAGGTAAGACAGAAAACTGGTGGTCTATTGTGTCGATCACGTCATCAACCTCCGCCAGTGTGCGATTATTGTTTTGGTTATTGTTTTGGCTATTGAGTTGGGTACGCGGTTTCCCAGCTAAAGGGGGTGCAGACTCATCTCTACTTCCCCCGACAATTGGGGACATATTCCCAAAAGTGCTCCCGTCAGGAGTTACCCTTCGTGGCCCGACGCTCGTAATATCAATGACCCCGTCATCTTGAAGCTCCAAGACTTTTCCCGAAATCTCAGAGACTTCGTCAACAACGGAGAGCGATTTCCGTCGATTGCAGCTCTGGCTAGAGCCAGTGGCCTTCCCACCTCGACCGTTAGCCGAATTATTCGTGGAGAACTGAGCCCTAGTGCGCACACCATCGCCCGCATTGAACAAGCCTGCCAGGTTTCTTTGTGGCCGCACCATGAGATCAAGAGATTCGGGACTCGCCCCCATCGAAATAAGTCAAGCTCCAGGGAGTCAGGCCCGCTCGAAACTACTGTGAGCTGCGGTTTTCGATCAATGTTCATACCTCTTATCTAACGGAAGCAACCCATTAGATCTAGAGGCTTCATTCAGCTGTGTTATTGTTTTCGGTTTATTTCTTGTAGCTGGAAAAGCCGAGTTCAAAGCGTGTAATTACACATTCGGTCTTTATTCCTTTGCGAAATTGAAAAAAGAAATTCAATATTGCGTATACGCAACGAGACTCTGAACCCATCGCTATCATTCAATCGTCTTCTACAAGGTGCAAATGAGTTACTTCCGCTGAATCGCCACCTTCATCCATCGGTGTGAAGCCACCTTGAAGCATGAATCGAAAATTGTTAGATCGAAGCGCCCCAGCTTCGAGAACAAACTCTCCAAATTGATGGAGACTTCGTAGACCTGCCGCAGCACAGATAACATCTTCTGGAATACCAGCGAGGATTCGATTCTTTACCCACGTATTGCGAAGTCGGCGCGTGTCTGGTGGCGGAGCTTGAGCAACTGATGTCACTCTCTCAAGAAATGCCGATAGTAGTGAAACATGCTCGTTGTCGCGCCCTGGCCGGAACACATAGTCATTCGGTTCAATGACATCCAAAACGTTGTGAATATGCTCGTGATACTGGACATGCAAGGGTACAGTCCTTGGTTCTGCTCCGCGAAAACCGAATGGGCTTATCAGAATTCCTATTCCGTCTACCCTGACGTCGCTCGCACGTAGTTTGCAGATTTCTCCAGCACGTAATCCAGCCCCCAGCGTTAATGCCAGAATTGTCCAGTAGTCTTGCTTCCTTTCTTCAGTCGGCTGCATGCTGGCTCTGGTTCTAAAACGTGTTATTTCATAGTCCTGGTAGGGCTGCAGCGCCGGTGTATAGGAAATTGCGTGTTGAAAATCAGCGTCCCACTCAGGATTTACCATCTCTCCCACTCTCATCAGCAGAGATCTCTGAGTGCCGGCAGTGCTTTTTCGTAGATGTGCTACGTCTTCTGACTCAAAGTAGTTTCCAATCATCGTGGGCTCGAAGACTCCCTCACGGGTGAGTTCTCCATACAGCGTCCACGCGAATGCCGTAAGTCGTGATACAGCACCTAGGGTCACGCGCAATGTGTCTCGTGATGTTGTCGCAGCATCAATGTTGAGTTCAACCACCACCGACCTGACAAATTCTTCAATTTCCGACCACACGACGGAGTTCACACTGGTGGGCGTGTAATTCTGGATTATGGATGCAAATTCGGCATTGGTGAAGTGACGTTGTGCCATAGGTTTCCCTCCATTTTGCCTGATACACGTATCGATCCAAGCAGCTCAGAGAATTGGCTACTCGGTGACGAAAACCAGGCGATGATTACCTGTTGTGGCTACCCCTCGCTTGAGCGGGCCATCTATCGCAAGTATGACGTTGCGCATCCGCAACGTGCAACTGTCATCTTTACCCATTAATGGCGGGGAATAATGCTCCCCAAAGACTCCATATTGACCGTCCACTCAAACATTGACCATTAATCCAGGTTCAACGTTGTTCGTTCGAAAAAGCGATTAATCAAACAAGAAACAGACATGGTTCACTTTTGGGGGTAGCACCCACAAACCTCAGCAGAAGCTGCAGTGTCACTGAAGCAAGCGAAGTTACTTCAGATAGCAATCCATCCCGTCCCGTACCTCAGCTAGGGTCGGCCACAGCTGAACGTCAAGAGCGATTTCGATGGCGGCGATGTGTTCGGCGCGCGGCCAGACAAGTCCATTCATCATATTATGCAGTGACACGTGATTGACGCCGACGTGTTCGGCAGCCACGCGCAGAGACCACTGTCGCCGACGAAACTCTTCCCTCATTCGATAAGCAACAATTCGCAAAGTTTCGGCATGAGCCCATTTAGAAGTGATCACATTGTCCGGGGAGACGAGATCGCAAGGATCAGGCCATTCCGGGTACAGATCGACGGGGTGCACAGTTTTAGGTCGAGGCATATGAGTTGTCGCCATCCTCCAGGAACGCCTGATTTCGTTGGCAATATTTTATCCCAATGGGGCTTGCAAAAAAGGGGTACTCCAACTATTATGTTAATAACAATTAACTTAATACCGCAAAGGTTTGCCTGATTTGACTTATGACGACGGCAAAAATTCTCCCGCGAAAGTGGGGCTGTAGCATTGGAATCTAGCAAAAAAGCACCTTTGGTTACCTGCAAGATGGAGATTTAACTTGAGTCCGAAAACTGCGGAGGCACAGCGGAAAGCACTACATAAGCAACTTGATAACATTGCAAACGACGTGCGGGGCCAGGTTGACGGCTGGGATCTCAAGGGTTATGTTCTCGGAATCTTGTTCTACCGCTACATTTCAGAAAAGGTCTCTCACTATGTGGAAGATCTCGAATCGGATGCAGACTTCTCCTTTGCGGAGATGAACGATACCGAGGCCGAGGCCGCTCGCCCTTCCGTGGTTGAAGAGTTGGGTTACTACATCCCGCCAAGCGAGCTTTTCGAAAACGTTCTTGACGCCACCAAGCCCAAAAGTGATCAGAACCCAAACCTCAATGTGGATCTTGCGAATATATTTCGTCGCATCGAGGACTCCACAAAAGGTGAGCCTAGCGAAGGCGATTTTGCCGGGTTGTTTAGCGACATAGACACCAGTTCACCAAAACTAGGACGAACGCCTGAGGACCAAAACGCATCGCTGCGAGGTCTCATGGGGCGAATTTCCGACCTTGATCTCGGCGATTTCTCGGATTCTGAAATTGATCAATTCGGTGATGTGTATGAATATCTCATGAACATGTTCGCCACTCAAGCCGGTCGCTCTGGGGGTGAGTACTTCACCCCGCAGGCGGTTTCAGAGGTTGTCGCTCGCCTAACCATGATTGGTCGAGACACCGTAGAGCGAGTTTACGACCCCGCCTGTGGTTCCGGTTCGTTACTCCTCAAATTCGCAAAGCTCGCAGACAATAAAGAGATTGACTATTTTGGCCAAGAGAGCAACTTGACGACGTACAACCTTGCCCGCATGAATATGATTCTGCACGGAGTGGGCTACGAGCATTTCGATTTCTATAATGATGACACGTTAAAGCACCCACACCACTGGGATCAACAGCCTTTTGATGCCATCGTGTCTAATCCTCCCTACAGTACAAGCTGGGATGGAGATTCCGACCCCGTGCTTATCAATGATGAGAGGTTTACCCCTGCAGGAGTTTTAGCGCCCAAATCCGATTCCGATCTTGCCTTTGTTATGCATATTCTTTCTTGGCTCAAGGATTCTGGTACTGCAGCTGTTGTGTCGTTTCCTGGCGTTCTGTACCGTGGTCGTGCCGAACAGAAGATTCGAAAATATCTCATTGATTCGGGATTCGTAGAAGCTGTTATCCAAATGCCTCCGAACCTTTTCTACGGTGTCAATATCTCAGTGTGCATTCTAGTATTGAAGAAATCCAAGACAACAAACGATGTGGTGTTCGTTGATGCATCTGGCGAATTCGTCAAAGACGGTAGTAAAAATTACCTTACGCCGGCAAACCGCGATCGCATTGTGGGCGCCGTAGAAAAGCGCGAGGATGAGGAGCACTTCGTCCGAATTGTTGATGCAGCCGAAATCGCTGAGAATGACTACACCTTGTCTGTGTCTACTTATGTAGAGAAAGAGGACACGCGCGAGATCATTGATATTGACGCGGTCAACGCTGAACTTGCTGAGCTCGAAATTGAACGGGTTGATTTGGTAGCCAAGATCAATGCGTTCATTACTGATGAGGAAGTGGGCGCTAATGAAGCCTGATTCGCTTTACTCGGACTATATATCGCAGCAAATAGGAGCGCTGTTAACTCAACAGTGTCCTAATGGGGTGAGTGAAATCAAGCTGAAAGATCTGATACAAGACATTAGAACCGGATTAAATCCTCGACAGGACCTGACCCCCGTTTGGTAGACACCTAACATCCCAACAATCTGGGACTGAAAGGTAATCTCCACACCATGCCAAGCAAGACCTACACCGAAGAGTTCAGACGCGATGCCGTCGCGCTCTACGAGAACTCCCCGGGCACCTCGCTCCAGACCATCGCCACTGATCTTGGGATCAACCGTGCCACCCTGCATAACTGGCTGAAAAAATACGGCACCGGTGCCCGCACCAAGATCAGCTCTAAGGATTCAGCTTCCCCGGCCTCGGTGACGGAGGCCGAGCGGATTCGACAACTCGAACGAGAAAACGCCCGGCTCCGGGAAGAACGTGACATCCTGCGGAAAGCCGCTAAATATTTCGCGGAAGAGACGAACTGGTGATCCGCTTCCGGTTCGTTGATGACGCCCAGAAGAACCATTCGGTTAAGCGGTTGTGCGAGGTGTTAAAACTCAACAGATCTTCGTTCTATAAATGGAAAAACAGCAGTTCAGCCCGCAGGAAACGCCTCATGTCCGACGCGATCCTCGGCGCCCGCGTCAAGACTGTATTCGCTGCCGAACGCGGTTGCTATGGGGCGAAACGGATCACGGCTGAACTCAAAGACCAGGCCGGTCATGGCCCCGTGAACCACAAGCGGGTTGCCCGAGTCATGCGCGAACTCAAGCTGTTCGGATATACAAAGAAACGCAAGGTCACCACGACCGTCTCAGATCAGAAGAAACCCGTGTTTCCTGACCTTGTCGGCCGGAAATTCACTGCCGATAAACCAAACCAGCTCTACGTCGGGGACATCACCTACCTGCCGATTGCGGATGGGTCGAATATATATCTGGCCACGGTCATTGATTGCTATTCTCGCCGACTTGTTGGTTTCGCGATCGCGGATCATATGCGCACGTCCCTGGTGCAGGATGCTTTGCTGATGGCTAAGGGCCAGCGTGGAAGCCTTAAAGGTGCGATTTTCCACTCGGATCACGGCAGCGTTTACACCTCTCACGCATTCCAGGACACCTGCAAAGAGCTTGGAATTAGGCAGTCAATGGGATCAATCGGCACCAGTGCGGACAACGCGTTAGCGGAGTCTTTCAACGCTGCGCTGAAGCGGGAAGTCCTCAAGGATTCCAAGACCTTTGAGAATCAATTGCGCTGCCGCCGGGACGTGTTCCGCTGGTGTATCCGTTACAACACGGTGCGCCGACATTCCTGGTGTAAATATCTCGCGCCTGCGGTGTTTGAGGAGCGCGGTCCTGCTATCCTGAAATCTGCTTCCTGATTAAATCCTCCGTGTCCACTTCCCGGGGGTCGGGCCCACAGCACTTTGAACTGAATACGCCTGATGCAACGAACTATTACATCACAGTTAGGGAGCTTGATGATTGGTCAATTGCCACCTCTGAGAAAACAGATTTGGTGAATGATGCAGCCCTAAAAAAGATATCTCACCGGGCAAGAATTAAGGTCAATGATGTCTTGTTCTCTAGCGTTGGAACAGTAGGGCGCACAGCATTGGTCACTGAGGCTGCTACAAATTGGGGAGTCAAGGAAGGTATCTATGTTCTGTCATTCGATGTTCAACGAGTCGAACCGAAATATGCAGTTCATTGGCTGAGGTCTTCCCAGTTTCGGAAGAAGCTGTTCAATCTCATGGACTTTGGTTCAATGAGTAGTATCTCAATGAAAAAGCTGCAGCGTATCTCAATGCCTCTCCCACCCATCGAAGTGCAACGCAAGATAGTGACTATTCTTGATTCCTTCACCGATACTGAACGAAATCTGCGCCGAGAGCAGGCTTTACGACAAAACCAGGTTGAGCATTATCGAAATGTACTTTTGAATCTAGACAATCGGCTTGAGTCTTTTTCTGATACCCCAAGAATATCTCTCGAAGAGATCGCAATCTTGGTTCGGGAGAAAGAAGATGTAGAGAAGTTTCAAACATCAAATTTCACATCAGTTGAAAACTTACTTCCTGACAAGAGAGGCCGTGTTAACGCCAAGAAACTCCCCCCTCAAGGAAGAGCAGACGTGTATGAACGGGGAGACGTGCTTGTTGGAAATATCCGACCATACCTAAGAAAGGTATGGTTCGCAGACTCCACCGGTGGCACTAATGGTGATGTGCTTGTGTTTCGAGCACGGAACGACGTAAGTACGCCCGTACTTCCAGAGTTTCTCTTTCAAATTTTGGCATCAGATCCCTATTTCGCTTTTCTCCAAAATAACCGAAAGGAAGGAAAAATGCCTCGTGGAGATCGAGCCAAAGCATTGAAGTTCCAGATCACTCTACCCCCAGTCGAGACTCAAAATGCGATTGTCCGCGACCTCGGAAATTTCACCTCTATGGAGAAAGTGGTTGAACGAGAGATAGAACTATGCGCCAAACAACTTGAGTATTATCGAAATCAATTGTTGGATTTCCCTATTGCTTGAGTCCCTAAATTACAAATAGCTTCTAATTTTCGAAAGATGCGCTACCGATCATGTCTGAGTTCGAACACCTGAATTCCCCTGATTCTCAGCCCGGGCACCCGAGCTACAATGTTGCAGAGACCGAGCACAGCACGGTTATTGCGTCCTTCGACCCGTCGCAGCGGCCCCGGCCAAAGGCTGCCCAGTCAGAGGCGGAATTGGAGGAAGATTTTCTCACTCGCCTCACTACTGTCGGTTACGAGCGGGTCACCATCCGAACGGAGGACGAACTCGTATCGAATCTGCGACGCCAGCTAGAGCGACTCAATAAAACCGAGTTCAGCGATGCCGAGTGGACGCAGGTATTCGACCACCATGTTGCCAATCCGCAGCACAAACTAGTAGATCGCACTCGTCTGCTGCAGACTGACCCTCGTTTCACCATCACCCGAGATGACGGAACCCAGATCAATGTCATGGTGCTCGATAAGCGTAATCTCATGGTTAATCACCTCCAGGTGACAAATCAGTACACCACGCCGACTGAAGGTGGAAGCAAGCGATCCAAAGCGTCGCGCTACGACGTCACCGTGTTGATCAATGGTCTGCCCATGGTCCATGTCGAGCTAAAGCGTCGAGGCGTGAAATTACGTGAGGCTTTTAACCAGATCAGCCGTTACCAATCGACGAGTTTCATTGCAGGGTCCAAACTATTTGAGTATGTCCAACTCTATGTCATCTCGAACGGAACAGATACGAAATATTACTCGAATACTACCCGTGACCAGGTATTACGAGCTGCCAACAAATCCAGTGCCTCGGTTGTAACGCAGAAATCGTTCGCATTTACGTCGTACTGGGCCGATGCTAAGAATAGAATCATTTCAGATCTGGCCAGCTTTGCAGAAACGTTTATGCCCAAGCGCAACCTATTGAATATTCTCACCCGCTACTGTGTGTTCGATTCTGGTGACAACCTGATGGTCATGCGCCCTTACCAAATCGCTGCCACTGAAAAGATCCTCAACCGGATTACTGCCACAACAAACACCAAGTTGTTGGGGACCGCTGAGGCGGGCGGCTACATCTGGCACACCACTGGTTCAGGAAAGACACTGACGAGTTTCAAAACTGCTCAACTCGCCACCGAGATTGACGGTATCGATAAGGTCATCTTTGCCGTGGACCGTCAAGATCTCGACTATCAGACGGTAAAGGAGTATGAGCGTTTCCAGAAGGGATCGGTGTCATCTAACACGAGTACAACAATTCTTGCGGCTCAGCTTGGTGACCCCGAGGCCATTAAAAAAGTAAGCTCGAAGAATGTCGTGATGTCGAAAATCATTGTCACGACGATCCAAAAGCTCAATGCGTTTGTGCATTCCAAAGCGAAGAATTCACGCTATCCAGGCCGCGTTGTTCTTATCTTTGATGAGTGCCATCGCTCTCAATTCGGTTCCATGCATAAACGTGTAAGTCGGTATTTTAATAAGCGACATAGCTTTGGTTTTACGGGCACTCCGATTTTTGACGAAATTGCTCGACGCGATTCAGCGGGACAGGTGTTTACAACTGGCGCGGTCTTCGGGGACCGACTGCATACTTACACAATCGTGGATGCAATCAAGGACGCGAACGTCTTGAAATTCAAGGTTGACTCTAACGAAACGATGACTGCTGGTATCACAAACAATCCAGCCATGAACTCTGCGGATCGTGAAATAGCACTGCGCTCACCTGCACGTATATCTGCGGTGGTCACGCATGTTCTTGAAAGCTTTACCCGCTACACCAAGCGTCAGCGCAGTTTCACTCATACTGTTGTCGAACGGGACTTGAGCACTGGGAAAGTAACTCAAAGCAGCGCGAATGTTTTCGGGTTCAATGCGCTGTTTGCAGCGTCGAGCATTGCTGCAGCGCGGTCTTACTACGCAGAGTTTGCCCGGCAGCAGCAGGAAGCTTGGGCTAACGACCAAGTACCGCCGTTAAGAGTGGCAATGATTTATTCTAGTGCCATTAACCAGGAGGCGGCTGACCAGGTTGCCGGTAATGTCGGCGAAGAAAACATGGACGAGCTCCATCTTTCCGAGGATGACCGTACTGCGCTCGAATCGGCGATTGAGGATTACAACTCGTTGTTCGGGACGTCTTTCAGCGCATCAGCCACAAGCTTTGCGAATTACTACAAAGACCTATCTCAGCGGATTCGCAACCGTCAGATCGATCTTGTCATCGTCGTCAATATGTTCTTGACGGGCTTTGATGCACCAGCACTGAACACCTTGTTTGTTGACAAGAACCTCAAGCACCATGGATTGATTCAGGCATTCTCTCGAACCAATCGCATCATTAACCCGATCAAGGACGCCGGCATGATTGTCACATACCGTGATCTGTCGGAGCAGACGGATGAAGCGCTTGAGATGTTTGGTGACTCCGAAAAGGTAGGCCGTCTAGCCTTGGTGCGCCCTTATAGTGAGTTGCTCGCTGAATATGTAGCAGGTGTTGAACAGTTGCATTCTATCGCCGAACCTGGTGAACATATATACGGAAACGAGCGCCAGAAGCGCTTTGTTCAGTCGTTTTCGGCTATTTTGCGGCTCCATAATGTCTTGTCTGACTTCGAGCAGTTTGACGAAGATAACCCGCTAAACGACTTTGATCTCAGTGATTACATGTCGCGCTACCTCGATATTCGTGACCAACAACGCAGCGATGAAGAAAGCGAGGTTGCTAGCCAGAACGGCGATATTGAACCCTCGGGCGAACAGTTAGAGTTCGAGATCGAATTAGTCCGACACATCAGTGTTGATGTTGATTACATCATATCTCTAGTAGAAAAGGCCCGCGCTGAACATAGCGATGGCCGTGTGACCGAAGATTACGAACGCGAAGTAGAGCGGATGATTGATGCTTCGCCAAAGCTGCGCCCGAAGAAAGAACTCATTTTGGAGTTCCTTAACCGTGTCAATGGTGAGGGCTTTGACGGTGATCTGAATGATTACCTGCGAGACAAATGCGTTGAAGAAGTTCAGCTTGTGGTTACCGACAAGCGAATGAAGACGCCTGAGGCTTATGCTTTTATCGCCAAATGCTTCCAGGAGGGCAAGGTAGCAGTCGAGGGTACCGCCCTCATCAAAATCCTGCCGAAAATGTCATTGTTCGCCAAGGACAATGCCCGTGAAATTGCCAAGCGCGAGGCTGCACAGGCTATTGAGTCGCTAGTCGAGCGTTTTGGAGAGGTTGTTCCACCGGAAGCAATTCGTGCACTGCAGGAAGGTTAACTTATTTCTTCTTACTGCAAGCCCAATCCAAAGGACCTCCCTAGTCGATTTTCACTCGGACTATCCTAGTGTTTCAATCACGGTTGATCCAAGCTCTTCCATCGCTCCTGTAAAAGCAGCGTCTCCGGCCCTCGCACCAATGCCACGGATCTTGTCGAAAATACTTCGAATAACGCCTTTGTTTGGGGTTCCTGCTTGCAACTCGTCCGAGACACGCTCTAACTCAGCTTCGGTTTCGCGTCGTTGATCTGGTTCTAGCTCATATATTCCGAGATCAATACCCTTGATCAAATCTACGAGTTCAGAAATTTTTAATCCATTCTGTATCGACTGCGCGTTAGACCCAATTGCGACGGGACCCGAAGCCTGCTCGATCCTAGTATCGTAGTGATTCTCGATATATTTTTTAACGACTCTGTCTACCCTTTCGCTGCTTGGAAGTGTTTCCATAGGGTTTGATTTCGTAAGATCTGCGATCATTGAGCTTAGTACCGTCCGAATCCGATCTACGATTCCCGAAAAATAAGACTTATCTAAATTAACCGAAATTTCTAAGATTTGATTAAGCGGAGCGTACTTGTTGTTGTAGATATCCCGAACCATCAGCAATTTTCCCGGCAAGAATTTGACAGCCTTTTCCTGTAACGAAAATTCCATCAATGTTTGCAGTGGCTGAGTAAAGTATAGATTTTCTGGATAGTATTCCCTCGCTTTTTCAGGAACATTGAATGGGCTGAGTGGAGTGTTTGAAATGAATTGATTTCCCGCCTGCAGCGTAGCAAAAACAGGTGGATATTCTAGTGTCCTGTACTCAGGCACTTCAGCATCTTCATCCTCCGGGTATCCCTCTAGTTCTTTCCTGGCCCAATCTTGAAGAAGTTGCGAGTTTGTATCGCTACCGAGGAAAATACAAGCTCGAAGTAGATCAGGCAATGGACGGCCTTCAATGAGACCGCTGCGGATAGACAAAAGTAATGAATCAGGCACACCAACAGCTTATGCGCCATCATCGACAGAATGCCTTTATTGGCACCTTTTCATAGATCACACATTCGAAAATGCTTTCATCCTCAGCTTTCGGCACACTCTGCCGTTCAGCTTCGGCAAGACACAGCCAAGCCCTCGTGCAATACTAGCTTCGGCCACCACGGTTGAGATACCCACGCACCACCCCGAAATGCTTGGGCAAGCCATTGCCCCCCGCACTGGCGCAAGTCTCCTGTGGTGTCCCCGGGGGCTGCTGCAGGGCTACTTTACATAAGGTTGCTTATCGGTCTAATTAGTTTAAGTCCCTCGGCGCTACACATCTATCGTCCGTTCTTGATGCTTAGCCTCTCCATTTTCGGTCCAGGTAGCCTCAATTTTCAATGTTCCGTGAGCTAGGGGGATCGCGGTCCACGAATAAACTGAATCGGGTTGGAGCGTGATCGCCTCGACGTGTTCGGCGAATTTGAGCCGGACCCTTTCCGTACCTGAGACAGTAAAGACGAGGTTCTCTGCCGCAACGTCCCCCTTGTTTTCAACAACGAGACGGTTCTTTGTGACTTGGTACTGCATCTTATTTTTACTATCGAGACCCTTTTGTTTTTCTTCGTGATCGTGACGCCACTTCAAATTGGCACCTACTGGCCTAGGCCGTCGAGCACTACCAGTATCTGACCAATTGGACACGTCGATGTCATATTCAAGTGCCTGAATTACTTGCCCGGCAAGATCTTCAGGGTCTTCGTAGTCTCCTAAGAGTCCTTCATCCCGCAATTCCAGTTTAAAGTCGTTCAATTTAGCTTCCTGGTCGCGGTCGAAATCACGAGGCAACGCAGCATTGGAAAAGTAGATGTGCACTGGCTTGCCCTTTTCATGGGCACGATGAATTTCTTCAGCAGTGCCTGACACATCGACGCCTGTGGATGATCCGAGTCGGGCGTCAAAAAACGCGACAACTACGTCAGCTTGATCAACGGCTTGAGAATTGATCACAGCTTGAGCGCGTCCACCAAGCGCTGGTACTGCATTACGCTCATACAGCCATGGGAGGAGAACAACTCCCTGTCTACGGCCATTACTGATGTTCCAGTCATTGATTTTTTCACGAACGGTAGCCCGCTCTTCAGCAGTGTCACCTGGGGACGCAATGAGTACAAGAATTCCAGTCATTTGTTGGGTCATGCCATTACTGTATCTGTAGCGATCGAAGCGCCGCGTTCGGTATTAGCACATTTGTGCCACTCCCGATTGGACACCATACTTCAAAAGAAATGCCCCTGTTGTCAAGAAGTTTTCCTGACAACAGGGGCATTATGTTGAAATCCTCTGACGTAACTAGTCAAACTTTCGTTTGTCGAAAATGGAATCACTCAGAGAATCAATTAGAACTGATCGCGCAGCTCCGTCCCATGAACACAGGTCAAGGTAGTTTCCCAAAACCGTCGCCGCCGCGTGGCACCCTAGAACTCATGGTTCTCCGGAGTCGCGGGGCGTTTTATATTCAGTGACGTGGCCACAAAGGTGCACTTTGCAAGATATCACCATTATCTGACCTGGGGTTTTAGATTTCACGGTGCGTTAGGTCCGGTTTTTCGCTTCACGACGACTCCCTCGCCGAACCTAACGCACTGCGAAATGCAAAAGCCCAGGTCGCTGAAAACAAAGTCCTGCGAAGTGCACCTATTCTCTATTAATCAGATCCGACCTAGGCCACGACCGCAAACTCGTCCTTAGTAGCCAACTTCTCCTGCGGGGCACCGCGCCAGAGCGCAACCACTCCAACTAGCGCAAGCACGGCAGACAGCACGATCCCGATCCACATCGCCTGGGTCGAGCCACCATTGCCGGCGGCGGAAAGTGCCGTCGTGGTCCAGTGCAAAGGCAGGGCACTGGCAATCTTTTCCCACACCATTGCAACTGGCCCAACGGCAGCGGTGCGCCAGACCCAACCGACTACGCCCACCTGCACAGCTGTGAAGGCAGCCGAGATAATCGCCCCTGCGCGCAAGCCGAAGGCGCACAGCAAAATCCAGGTCAGACCGGTCGAAGCAATGGCTCCAAGAGCGAGCGCCAGGGTGAGCAGAAGCATCGCTACTGGGGAAAGGCCAACGCCCAGAACCATCACCAGGATCAGTCCAATTACGGCCAAGAAAGCGGTGCCAAATCCGACGATGCTCCACTTTCGGTGCGGTGCAACAAATGCCGCAAGCGCAACAGCCACTCCCCCGAGCACCATCAGCGCACCGATCAGGAGAGCCACCAGCGGGGACAAGGCCGAGGTAGGAGCCGAAGCATTTGCAGAATCCGAAGCAGCCGTAGGCGTCGGAGCCGGGATCGCGCGTTGGACAGCGTCAATCTTGTTTCCGGTGTTGTCCGCCATGGTGTCTACTTGGACGGCTCCGTCGTAAAGCTCTTGTGCACCATCGCGGGCGGTGAAGGTTCCGTCGCGCAGCTCCGTGAGACCAGAGGCCAGATCCATCGAGCCGGTGGTTGCGGCGTAGACGCCGTCGTAAAAGGCATAGCCAGGCGTGCCCAGTTGGTTGGCAATCTCGCGGGAACCATCACGCAGCTGGGTCAACTGGGTTTCCATGTCTTGGGGAAGCTTGGCCATTTCCACCTGTCCACGCAGGTTGCTCAGGGTGTCTCTAGCCTTTTTCACCTCGGGGTCTTTAGTGCCCTCGGTAGATTTCAGGGCCTCGTCGATAGCAACTATGACCTGGCCTTTGACTGCCTCGAAGGTTACGACTGTGTTGACTGCGGACTCGACCCCGTCGGCGATTTGGTTCGCGCCGGAACCGAGCTCGGCAAGTCCCCCGCTCAGCGCATTCATGCCGTTGGAAAGTTCGGTGGCGCCGGACTGGGCAGTGTCGGTGCCGTCGGCGAGTGTCTGGACTCCGTCGCGGAGCTGTTCGGTACCGTCTTTGAGCTGGGAAGTTCCCTGGGTGAAAAACCCGACCTGAGCTCCAGCTTCACCAGCTGCACGGCGCGCATCAACGAGTTCGTCCGGACCAGGTTGCGTGGGTGGGGCGCCTGCAATCTGTTCACCTGCCGACCAAGTAGATGCCGGGCTCATGGGCAAAAATGCGCCAATTACCAGGATGATCAAAGCCAAGGCGAAGCGGATCTTCATGTTTGAAAAATTACTTAACCGTGTGACCTTTAGGCGTAGGCGCACCGTAAAGGAACCTGTTGGTAGGTTGCGTCCGTTAGCGTGGTGTATCTGTAACTGCCGGTGACAACCCTCATGAATGCACGAGGCGACCACCGCAGTACCTTTCGAATCAACTCCTACATCTCCTCGAAAGGGACACCACGATGGCCGCTGGCCCCCATTCTATCGACCCCACCACCTATCTCGACGACCTGCTGTCTCAAGCCTCCCCGGACCTGATGAGACAGATGCTCCAGGGCTTCATCAACCAGATCCTGTCCACCCAGGCCGACCAGATCTGCGGCGCCGAATACGCCACCACATCCGAGTCCCGCACCAACGTCCGCAACGGCTACCGCCACCGCGACCTCGACACCCGGGTTGGCACCATCGACGTCGCCGTGCCCAAGCTGCGTACCGGTTCGTTCTTCCCCGACTGGCTGCTGGAACGACGCACCCGGGCCGAACGGGCCCTGACCACCGTGATCGCCACCTGCTACCTCAAAGGTGTCTCCACCCGCAGGATGAACGACCTGGTCGCCAGCTTGGGGATCAACAACCTGTCGAAATCACAGGTGTCAGAGATGGCCAAAGACCTCGACGTCATGGTCGAGGACTTCCGGACCCGGCCCCTGGATACCGGACCCTACCTGTATGTTTCATGCGACGCGCTGACGATGAAGGTCCGTGAAGGCGGCCGCGTGGTCAAAACCTCCGTCCTGCTGGCCACCGGCGTCAATGCCGAAGGCTACCGCGAGTTACTCGGTATGCAGGTCGCCACATCCGAGTCTGTGGCCTCCTGGACCGGGTTCTTCCGCGACCTCAAGGCCCGGGGCCTGGATCAGGTGTACCTGGTCACCAGCGACGCGCACCTGGGCATCCAGCACGCCATCAGCGACGTCCTGCCCAACGCGTCCTGGCAGCGGTGCCGGACGCATTTTTCGAAGAACCTCTCCGGCCTTGTGCCCAAGACGCAGTGGCCGACATTGTCGGCGATGTTCCAGACGATCTTTCAGCAACCCGACGCCCAGGCTGTGTGGGATCAGGCACGGGAGGTGGTGGGCTTCTGTGAGCAGAAGTTCCCCCATGTCGCGGACTACCTCGAGGAGTCCCTCGATGAGCTGCTGGCGTTCACGAACGCGCCGAAGGCCGTGTGGACGAAGGTGTGGTCGAACAACCCGACCGAGCGGTTGAACCGGGAGATCCGCCGGCGCACCGATGTCGTCGGGATCTTCCCCAACCGCGACGCCGTCGTCCGCCTCGTCGGTGCCGTGTTGGCGGAGCAGCACGATGATTGGATCCAGCAGAAGCGCTACATGTCGTTGACGAGCCTGGAGCAGACGAAGGCGATGATGGCCAGCTCTGTGATCGACGCCAGGGAATCCACTCAGGAGGTTGCATGAGCCCGCGCCAGCATCGAGCTCGTGCCGGTCCCTGAGGTCGTCACGCTGCTTGTTTTATCGAAAGGCAGAAACACCACTCCCGCGGACTTGACCCTGTTGGTACGGTGTAAGGGTTGAAATATTAGATTTTGACTACAGAATTTTACAAGCGTTTGGGTGTGATGAACAGTGTCATTGATTTTCGCGGTCGCCCTTGCAGCTGTAGCGGTAATCACCGCGCCTCTGTTTGTGCGCCTGTTTGATCGGCAAGCTGGGTGGCCCCTTGCTTTGCTCTTACTTGCTTCCGCTGTGGTCCTTGCGTGGAACCTCCCTGCAGTTCTTCGTGGCGAAGCCCTCACCTTCGAGGCAGTGTGGGTGAGAGACCTCCTCGGCCCTGGTTCCGAAGTTGTATTCTCCTTAAACGCCGACGGGTTAGGCATCTTCTTTGCCCTGCTCGCGTTGGTGATCGGGGCGATTGTCTTTATTTACTCGGCGGCTTACCTGCCGAAGAAGCAGGGAAACACCAGCTTTTATACCATCATGACGGCCTTTACTTTGGCCGTCCTCCTGTTGGTGCTGGCCAACGACACCGTCGTGTTGTTTATTGGTTGGGAGCTCGTCTCCATCGCGTCCTTCCTGTTGATCGCACGCTCGGGCTCAAGCGGCGAGGCCGGCTCGTACCGCACTCTCGCACTTACCTTTATCGGTGGCCTGACCTTGCTCGCAGGCCTAGCGGTCGCTTCCGTTTCCGTAGGCACGACGAACCTGCAGGAGATTTTGCACTCCGATGTGTGGGCGCAGAACCCAGGGTTGACCAACACCGTCGCCGTGTTGATCGCGGTCTCCGCATTCACAAAGGCCGCGCAGTTCCCCTTCCACTTCTGGCTCCCAGAAGCCATGGCGGCGGCCACCCCCGTATCGGCGTTCCTGCACGCAGCGGCCGTGGTCAAGGCTGGCATCTACCTCTTGCTGCGCTTCTCCACCATCTTCCACGACGTCTCAGTGTGGAATTACCTGCTAATTATCGTCGGCATGGGCACCGCACTTATGTCCGCGGCCTTCGCCATTACGAAGACAGATCTAAAAAAACTCACCGCCTATTCCACGGTCTCCCACTTGGGCTGGATCGTGGCCACTATCGGCGTGGGCACACAGTTCGCCTTAGCAGCAGCACTTGTACACACGCTGGCCCACGCACTATTTAAGTCGAGCCTGTTCATGCTCATCGGCGTGATCGATCACCAGGCCGGCTCGCGCGATATCCGCAGACTGGGCAAACTCTACGACAAAATGCCGTTCACCTTCGCCTCCGTCGTGGTCGCAGCCGCATCGATGGCCGCCGTTCCCCCACTCTTCGGCTTCGTCTCCAAGGAAGGCATGCTCACCGCGTTCATGGATGCACCGGCCAGCGGCCTGTTGGTCGTCGTCGCAGCCATCGCGGCCTTCCTCACCTTCGTCTACTCCGCAAAAATCGTCTTCGGCGCCTTCGTCGACGGCCCGCGCGACATGACAGGCGTCAAGGAAGCCCCCGTTGCGCTGTGGCTTCCGGCAGCGCTACCCGGTTGGATGTCGGTGGTTGCGGTTTTCGCACTTTCGCTTATCGACGAGCCCATCTCCTCCGCAGTCCACGCCATCACGGGCACAAACGATTACCAGTCGCATTTGAGCCTGTGGCACGGCGTAAACACGCCACTGATTGTTTCTGTCCTCGTGCTCATCGCAGGTATTGCATTCCTCTTCGTGCGCAAGCCGGTCTGGGCCGCACTGGAGAACAAGAAGCTCTTCCCTTCCAGTGGCAACGAATTGCTCAACCTCCTAGTCCGTGGCATGACTGCCCTGGGTCGTGGATTTGGCGCAATGGCCAACACCTTCAACCCATCCCGACACCTGTTGTGGCTGGTCTTAAGCGTGATTGCACTGGGTATGGCTACTTTCTTCCTCACCACAGGTATCGACGGCATGCCACTGGCACCGCGCGCCGAGGGCCTGGATAACTGGTGGGACCTGCTCCCATTCGCCATCATCACTTTGTCGGTGATCGGCTTGATGTTTACTCGCCATCGCCTCGCGGCGGCCGTGCTCATCGGCACCGTTGGCGTGGGTATGAGTCTGCAGATGCTGATCTTGGGTGCTCCCGATGTTGCGCTGACGCAGTTCCTCGTCGAATCGCTGACGGTCATCGTGATCATGATGGTCGTGCGCTACCAGCCGCGGCTATTTCCGCCGGTTGGGAATCGTCGTAAAGCAATAGCTGGCGTCGTCGCCGTGCTCGCTGGCATTACCGCCTTCCTTGGCGTGTACACCCTGCTCGGCCGCCACGGCCGCTCTGACCTGGCGATGTGGTACCTCGACAATGCGGGACAGATGACCTCGGCGGACAATATTGTTGCCGTGATCATTGTGGAATTCCGTGGTTTCGATACTTTGGGCGAACTTTCCGTGCTGGGCATGGCCGCCGTGGTCATTGCCGCGGTGACCTCGTCGATGCCAAGGCACAAGTTCGAGAAGGGGCAGCGTCCGCGCCCATTCGGGCAGTCCCAGCTCAACTCGCTGCCGATGCGCAAGGGCATCCAATTGGCCATCCCAATTCTGGTGATTCTCTCCGCGCTGATCTTCTACCGCGGGCACCAAGCGCCAGGTGGCGGCTTCGTCGCGGCACTCGTTTTGTCCACGGCCTTCGGCCTGTCGTATTTGTCGAAGGGCAAGGACACCCTAGTGGTGAACAAGCAGACGCCGATCTGGCTGACGGGAATTGGCATTATCGTTGCCATCGGCGCGGGCTTCCTGGGACTAATCGAGGGCGGTTTCCTCTACGCCATCCACGGCGAGATCCTGGGTCAGCATCTGACCACCTCGCTGATCTTCGACGCCGGTATCTACCTTGCCGTACTGGGCATGATGACCATGGCCATCAACGCGCTGGGCGGCTACCTGCGCCCCGGCGTAGACAAGTCGGAGCTGACTTATAACCGCGACGGCGAGAACCCGTTGCCGGATATCCCGGAGCCCGAGGAACCGGAAGAGCCTGCAGAGCCGTATCCGCATCCGATTAACCCTGCGGCAAGCCCCGTCAATGTGTCGGCAAATGCAATTAAAGGCCATAACCCAACCACCGTTAAGGAGGATCGCAAATGATTATGGCGCTGACAATCGCCGTGCTGGTCACGGGAGCGGTGTATTTGATCCTGCAGCGTGGCATGGTCCGCATCGTGTTCGGCATGAGCCTATTCGGCCACGCATCGAACCTGACGCTTTTGGCCACGGGCGTCGGCGCGTGGCGCGGGGAGGCGTTCCCTTCGCGCACAAATATCGACGACATGTCCGACCCCCTGCCCCAGGCCTTCGTGCTCACCGCTATCGTGATCGCGATGGCCACCACCACGATCTTGCTCATGCTTGCGGCCCTAGGGAAGAACGATGACACGTTTGACGACGAGTCGCAGTCCCCGAGTGCAAAGGTCACGGACAATATCGGCGAAAACTACGCTCCAGAATTCGACCCGGATGCCGGCGAAGTTGCGCCGGGTGAGCTCAGTACGCCTGGGCGCACGGCGCATAAGTCACTGAAGAAGTCTGTAGAGAAGGAGGCCTAACCCATGACTGCTGACGTAATGCTTCCTTTGTTCGTTGCTTTCCCACTGATCATGTCGGCCTTCGCCGCACTTTCAAAGTCCAAGCTCGTCCACGACGTGCTGGGTGTTGGTATCCCGCTGATCAATATGGCGGGTGGCATCTGGCTCTACAACTACACCGCGGAACACGGCACGATCGCGCACGTGATCGGCCTCTACCAAGGTGGAGCAGGTATTTCCTTTGCTGCCGACGAGTTCTCGGCAATCATGTTGATCACCACGATGCTGGTTGCGGCCATCTCCAACTGGTTCGCCTCAGTAGCCGGTGAGACCCGCGCACGGTTCTACACGGCGCTTACGCTCGTGCTCATTACCGGTGTCTCCGGCGCGCTGCTCACCGCGGACCTGTTCAACTTCTTCGTCATGATCGAGGTCATGCTGCTGCCGTCCTATGGCCTGATCGCCATGACCGGTACCCGCAATCGCCTCGCCTCGGCGCGTACCTTCGTGCTGGTCAACCTCGCGGCATCGACGCTGCTGGTTCTTGGTGTGGGCTACGTCTACGGTGTCACCGGCGCGGTGAATATCGCCTCGCTGCAGGGCGCCGCCGCCGGCAATGGCCCGGTCACCGTGGCCATGGGCATCGTGCTCATTGCCATCGCCGCCAAGGCGGGCGTCTTCCCGGTGCACACCTGGCTGCCCCGGACCTACCCGTCGACCTCTGCCGCGGTGATGGGCTTGTTCTCTGGCCTGCATACCAAGGTCGCGGTGTACATGATCTTCCGTATCTATGTGGTCATCTTCGACATGGATAGCCGCTGGAACTGGTTCATCATCGTGCTCATGGTCATTTCCATGATGGTCGGTGCGTTCGCGGGTCTGGCAGAGAACACTATTCGACGAGTCCTTGCCTACCAGATGGTCAACGGCATGCCATTCATCTTGATCATGCTGGCTTTTACCGACGACGAGCCCCGCTACGCCCTAGCTGCTGGCCTGCTGTACACGCTGCACCACATGATTACCGTGGGTTCCTTGGTACTCAACTCCGGTGCCATCGAGGAAACTTACGGCACCGGCAACTTGTCTAGGCTTTCCGGACTGGCCCGCCGCGACCCATGGACGGCCGCAGTCTTTGCCGCTGGCGCCCTTTCCATTGTCGGCTTCCCACCGTTTTCCGGTCTGTGGGGCAAGCTCGCCGTGGTTTTCGCCGCAGCCCAGGCCGGAGATGCCCGCAGCTGGGTGGTCATCGGCGCGATCATTATCGCTTCCTTCGGCGCCATGCTGGCCATGATGCGCGTGTGGCGTGTGGTCTTCTGGGGTAAACCGATGATGCGCTACCCGGATAACCTCCGGATCCGGCCGACGCTTCTTGCCCCATCTGCCACATTAATGCTGGTGTCTCTCGTGATGTTCTTCGCTGCTGGACCGCTTTGGGATTCAGTGCTGACCAGTGTGGACGGTTTGCTCGACGTGGATTCCTACGTCACTGCCGTGCTCGGCGATAATCCAGTTGGAATTCCCGACGTTGGTTCCCTCCAGGGAGGTCAATAATGCACGTATTTAAGTATATTTTCTGGATCATCAAAGAAATCTTCGTCGCGGGTTTCACTACCGCTTGGGCCGCGTTCAAGCGCAACTCCGGCCTAGCACCCGTAGTGATTTATTACCCGCTGCGGGTCACCAGCGAGTGGGAAATGTTCTGGTTTTCCACCTCAGTCACTGCGACCCCCTCGACGCTCACCCTAGGATTCCGCGAGCCCGAGATCGAAGGCAATCCCCGCATCATGATCGTGCAGTCCGCCTTCGGTGCTGATCCAATAGACACGATCGCCGGTTTCGCGGACATGGAGGAACGTTTGTCGCCTCGGGTCAAGGAGATTCCCCTCGATCCCGCAGAGGTGTACTACGAGTACCCCTCCGAGCAGATCACTGATTCAGGCAAGGAGGTCTAACATGTTCGAAACAATTCTGACCGTCTGCATTGTCATCATGGGACTCGCCCTCGTCTCAGGGCTGATTCTCATCTTGCGCACCGCCGACAACTTCACCCGCGCAGTACTTTCCGACCTCGTGTTTTACTCCATGATCGCGATCTACCTGACGTGGACGCTCATGAATGACACCATGATCGGCTACGAAGTAGCGGTCCTCGCCGCGCTCGCCGGTGGCGTACTGCCCACCTTGTCCATGGCCCGCATCATCTCGAAAGGACGTCGCTAATGACCATCGCAGAAATTGTCGTCGCCGTTCTTGTCATCATTTCCACGATCATGGTCGTGGCAACTGCGATCTTGCAGTGGCGCGCCCCCGACGCGCTGACCCGGGTGAACCTGCTCGGCCCCCTGACCTGTGTGGCATTCCCGCTACTTGTCGTGGCCAAGCTGATCCGCGATTGGTCCAGCACGGGCTTTGAGTTTCACCTCTTCTGGCGCGCGATCGTGGCCATCCTCGGCGTGTGGATCATCGCCTCGGTCGGATCCTTCGTCATGGGCCGTTCCATCTACGGCGTCACGGTCGTCGATAAGCATGTCGGTATCGAAGACTAAAAAATAGCTTTACGACGAGCGCCTGCACGCAAATAACCCCCGAGCTGTGAGCTCGGGGGTTAAATGTTCTTACTGTTTTACTGGATTAGTTTGCTGCCTGCTTGCGAGCGAACTCTTCGCGAACCTTCTGGCCGAGGTTCTCGTCGACGTTGGTCCAGTACTGGTACACGCGCTCTTCGATGCCCTTGTCGGTGATGCCGTTCATCGCGTTGGTGATGTTGTCCACCAGACGCTCCTTCTCACCATCGTCGTAGACGTCGCGGTACAGGGTACCTGCCTGGCCGAAGTCATCGTCCTCTGCATGCTTGACGTATGCGTAGCGGCCGATGTCGGAACCGTGTGGCTCTGGGTTGACGTAGTTGTCTGCGCTCTGGCCGTACTCGGTGTGGTTGGAGGAAGAATCCTCGCCGTTGTCCAAGTAGCCAGCACCCTTGGAGTAGGTGTTCGGGGTGTAGTTTGGCTCGGACTCCTCGTTGAAGAAGTATGCCATGGAACCGCGCTCGGAGTAGGTGTTCACCTCGTTGATCGGACGGTTGACCGGCAGATCGCGGTAGTTTGGTCCGATGCGGTAACGCTGCTGGTCAGCGTATGCGAACACGCGAGCCTGGAGCATGCGGTCTGGGGAGAGGCCGATGCCTGGAACCAGGTTTGAAGGATCCAGCGCAAGCTGCTCGATCTGTGCGTGGAAGTTCTTTGGGTTGCGGTTCAGAACGAAGTAGCCCACATCGATCAGTGGGTAATCCTTCTTGGACCAAGTCTTGGTCAGATCGAATGGGTTGAAGCGGTAGTTCTCTGCCTCTTCAACTGGCATGAGCTGAACCTTGACATCCCAGATTGGGTAATCGCCCTTAGCGATGGAGTTGTACAGGTCCTCGCGGTGGTAGTCAGCGTTCTGGCCTGCAACAACTGCTGCCTCTGCGTCGGTGAAGTTCTCTACACCCTGGCGGGACTTGAAGTGGTACTTCACCCAGATTGGCTGACCCTCTTCGTTGATCCACTGGTAGGTGTGGGAGCCGTAGCCGTTCTGGTGACGGGAGGTCTTAGGGGTACCGCGGTCGCCCATCAGGTAGGTCACCTGGTGTGCGGACTCTGGGGTACGGGTCCAGAAATCCCACTGCATCTCAGCGGAACGCAGGCCGGAGGCTGGGTTGCGCTTCTGGGAGTGGATAAAGTCTGCGAACTTAATGCCGTCACGCAGGAAGAAGGTTGGGGTGTTGTTACCAACGATGTCGTAGTTGCCCTCTTCGGTGTAGAAACGCAGTGCGAAACCGTGCACGTCGCGCCAAGTATCTGGGGAGCCAGCCTCACCAGCAACGGTGGAGAAGCGAATTGCCAGAGGAGTTACTGCATCCTTCTGGAACAGCTTTGCCTTGGTGTACTGGGAAACGTCCTCGGTGATGTGCAGCTCGCCGAAAGCGCCGTGGCCCTTTGCGTGAGGGATACGCTCTGGAACGTTTTCGCGGTTGAAGTGAGCAAGCTTTTCAATCAGGTGAATATCGTTCAAAACGACTGGGCCCTGAGGACCTGCAGTCTGAGAAATGTTCTCGGATGGGACTGGGGTGCCGTTGTGGCGAGTGGTCTGGCCAGTGCCAGCTGGGCGCTCGCCGCGTGCCACGATATCTTCTACGGACTTATCAGCCACGTGAGACTCCTTAGGTAGAAATTATTAATCGGTCGCAATTCATAGTGTACGGTCGCCCGGATTGTTTAACAACCGAATTCAGTAAGTTCCCAGGCGCACACTCACCAGAATAACCAATTTTGGGGGCTGGTAACCTTTACTTTCGTGAACAGGCGTAATGACGAGCACGTTACCGAGCTGGCATTACGTGCCGGTCGGGGCGATAAGCGCGCATTAACGGAGTTCATCGAGGCTACCCACGATGATGTGTGGCGCCTGCTTGCCCACCTTGCCGGCCGCGAATATGCCGACGATCTGACCCAGGAAACTTATCTCCGCGTCATGGGCTCGCTGCCCAAGTTCGCCGCGCGCTCGTCGGCACGCACCTGGCTCCTCTCGCTGGCGCGTCGCGTCTGGGTCGACTCCGTGCGCTACGACATGGCGCGCCCGCGCAAGTCCGCCGTGGAGGTCGACGACGCGACGGCAAGTACCCCTAGCCCCGATAATCCGAATTCGTGGAGCGAGATCATCGATCTTCGCACGCTTATCGACGAGCTCCCGCCCGAGCGTCGCGAAGCACTCATCCTGACCCAGGTACTCGGCTATACCTACGAGGAAGCCGCCAACATTGCTGGGGTGCGCGTGGGCACGATTCGCTCACGCGTCGCCCGTGCCCGGCGCGATCTCATCGCGGGCACCGAAAAATAATCCACCCCTTTCCCCATCACTTTGGAAATAGTTTTGTAAGGTTACTCACAATACTTTTTCGTATAGTCATACTACTTTTCTAAGTTTCGGTGAGGGACCGCAATGATAAAACAAGTAATTAGCATCGGGCTCGCGTTCGTCGGCATCATTATCGGCGCGGGTTTCGCCTCCGGTCAGGAGACGATGCAGTACTTCGTGGCCTTCGGTTCCTGGGGCATCGTCGGAGCCGCGGTGAGCTCTCTGCTGATGATCATTTCAGGCATCGCTCTGATGCAGCTGGGCAGCTACTTCCAGGCCCGCGAACATTTGAGTGTGCTGAGTAATATTTCCAACCGCGTCGTCACGATCATTTTGGATGTTGCCACCACCATCACGCTCTTCTCGGTGGGCTTCATCATGTTCGCGGGTGCGGGTTCCAACCTGAATCAGCAGTTCGGCCTGCCACTGTGGGTCGGTGCCTTCCTCATGCTGGCACTCGTGCTGATCACAGGTCTGCTCGATGTCGACCGCGTCACCTATGTCATTGGCGCAGCCACCCCGTTTATCTTCCTCTTTATCTGCATCGCCACGATCTGGACTATCGTTCACGCATCTCCCGATATCGCGGCACTGAATATCGCCTCGCAGGATGTCAAGACCACCCTGCCGAACTGGTGGGTATCTTCGCTGAACTACACCGGCTTCAACGTCATGACCGCATGTTCGATGGCGATCGTCATCGGTGGCAACTTCTTGGACACCAAGGTCGCGGGCTGGGGTGGCCTCATCGGTGGCAGCATCTACTTGATCCTGCTCATGCTTTTGGCATTTGCCCTCTTCTTTGAGGTCGAGCTTGTCAATGGCGTGGACATGCCAGTACTGACCCTGATCAACGAAATCCACCCAATCCTGGGCATCCTCACGGCGATCGCGATCTACGGCATGATCTTCAACACCGCGATCTCCATGTTCTACGCACTGGGCAAGCGCCTAACCAAGCGCCAGCCGAAGCGCTTCTACCCTGTTTTCCTTGTTGCCTGCCTGATCGGCTTCGTCCTCTCCTTCATCGGCTTCCAGGATCTCATTGGCTTCGTGTACCCAATCCTCGGCTACATGGGCATCTTCCTGATCCTGGTCATTACGGTTGCTTGGTGGCGTGGCCGTTCCAAGCTCACCGTTGAGCAGCGCGTACGCATCCAGGCCCGCGACCTGATGCGCCGCAAGATGGACCCTCGCCTGCGTTTCTCCACCGCACAGCAGCACGAGCTGGCGAAACTCGTCGCCGCCTCGAACGTCCCGTCCGAGGTCTTCGAACAGAAACTCACCAGGGAGGTCACCGACGAGCTCATCGCCGACAAGAATTCCGGGTTTGACGAGACAAAAGATTCAAAGGATTCGCTTGTCAACGACTAGCTAGCGCCAAACGGCAGCACACCCGCTGCCCACAGCGCGGCTAGAACAATCAGTACAACGACAACAACAGCAACTATCGCGGCGCCTTTTTCTCGTCGCGATTTTTCGTTTTCCTGGACTTCTTCCAACTCGGCTTCACTCGAGGCACTGCCCTGATAAGCCTGATAGGAAGGCAAATAACCGGTCCGAGGTTCTTCGGGTTTCTCGACTATATCGGGTTTCTCGGGCACCTTGTCTGTGTCCGCGTCCGCTACGACAACCGGCATCGTCGAAGTCTGCGCCTCTTGGGCAAGCGCGCGCTTCGGTTCCTGTTTCGGCAGAGCTGGAATAGGCGAGATTGCCAAGTCCTCGTCTGCTGGAACCTCACCGGCACGGAAAGTCAGCGTCGGCTCCCCTGCGACAGGCGCGAAGAATCCCCGCACGACAGGCACAAGGCCCTTGTGTTCCAGCGCAGCTACGGTCTCAGATAGTGGCGCCTGCTCCACCACGTGGCCGACAAGGGTGCCGTCGAGCCTGACTTCCACCGAATCCTCGGCCGTGTGCAGACTAAGAAGTGCGTGCCGACGCCCACGCGCTGCTGGTCCTTGCTCCTCAGTTTCGAAAAGCTCCACGTTGTACACTGCGTCCCCGTCAAGCAATACCCAAGGAGAAGTGGGCGGGTTATTTTCCGGAACGCACAACCCTGGCCTGGGCAGACGTACTTCTAGCTCCACTTCCTTCTCACCGGCGGTAAGGGTAGCCCGCGCGGTTACCTGTGGCACCAGACCCGCCTGGCCAATCCAATCCAGCTCAGGATAGGCACGCCGATCGTATGTGCTAATCACGCCGATGACGGTGCTCTCGAAGAGGAGATAGAGCTCCCCCGATTGTTCATCGGGGATAATAATCACCGCGAGATCAAGCGCCGAAACTGCTGGCACCGTGGACTGCTCCTGGAACAGACCCGAGATTAACTCCGTGTCGACTTCCTCGACGCGAAGCTTACGAATTGCTCCGAGTCCGTGATCAGGCACAACATAGGTCTTCATCGGCGCTCCACCTTATAATTCACTCAACTTTCCTTGCACAAGTGTAGCCAGAAAAAGCTCCCACTCCGCCATTCACAGGGCTGTGGATTGGCGATGCGGGAGCTAATCGTCGTGAAGCGAAAAACTAGACGCTTGGATTCTCTTCCAGCTTAGAACCGCGGTTGACGGCAGAGACGATTGCCTTCACCGAAGCTCGCGTGGTGGAACCTGCAATGCCCACGCCCCAGGCAGGAGCACCGGCGATGTCGGCCAGGATGTAGCACGCAGCATCGGCGTCATCGCCCTCGGTGCGGGACTGCTGGGAGTAATCGCGGACCTCGACGTCAACGTTGATCTGCTCCAGCGCGTTCGCGAAGGCTGCGATCGGGCCGTTACCGGCACCTTCGATGGTCTTTTCTTCGCCGTTGTAGCGTACGTGGGCTATAACGGTTGCGTCGTCGTCATCTTGTTCCGCATTCTGGATCTTGTAGGAAATCAGCTCCAGTGGAGAATCGGAATCCAGGTACTCGCCTGCGAAGATGTCCCACATGTTCTTCGAGTTGACCTCGCCGCCCTCACGCTCAGTGATGGCCTGGACAACACCGGAGAACTCGGCCTGCATCCCGCGTGGGATGTTCATGCCGTGGTCTGTCTTCATGATGTAGGCAACGCCGCCCTTGCCGGACTGGGAGTTCACGCGGATCACGGCCTCGTAATCGCGGCCGACATCCTTCGGGTCGATTGGCAGGTAAGGCACCTCCCAGACGGTTTCGCGCAGCTCATCCCAGGTGACCTCGGTGGAGTCAGCGCCAGGGCGAACCTCGGAGGCCAGTGCGTCCAGGCCCTTGTTGATGGCATCCTGGTGGGAACCAGAGAAAGCGGTAAAGACCAGGTCGCCGCCGTAAGGGTGGCGCTCGTGAACTCGCAGCTGGTTGCAGTACTCCACGGTTTCGCGGACCTTGTTGATGTCCGAGAAGTCAATCTGCGGGTCGACGCCCTGGGTCAGCATGTTCAGGCCCAGGGTCACCAGGTCGACGTTGCCGGTGCGCTCGCCGTTGCCGAACAGGCAGCCTTCGATGCGATCGGCGCCAGCCATGTAGCCCAGCTCGGCTGCCGCGACGCCCTCGCCACGGTCATTGTGCGGGTGCAGGGACAGGATGATGGAATCGCGCTTCTTGAAGTTGCGGTTCATCCATTCGATCTGGTCTGCGTACACATTTGGCGTGATCATTTCCACCGTTGCAGGCAGGTTGATGATCATTGGGTTTTCCGGGGTAGCGCCCATCACGTCAACGACGTCGTTGCAGACCTCAACAGCAAAGTCCAGCTCGGTGCCGGTGAAGGATTCTGGGGAGTACTGCCAGCGCCAGTTGGTGTCTGGGTAATCCGCGGCGATCTCCTTGATCAGTTCTGCCGCGTCGGTGGCCAGCTTCTTAATCTCTGGACGATCCTTGCGGAATACCACCTTGCGCTGCAGCTTCGAGGTGGAGTTGTAGAAATGCACAATTACGTTAGGTGCGCCTTCACAGGCCTCGAAGGTACGGCGGATCAGGTGCTCACGAGCTTGGACCAGCACCTGAATGGTCACGTCCTCAGGGATCATGTCTTCTTCGATGATCTCGCGCACGAAATCAAAGTCGGTCTGCGAGGCCGAAGGGAAACCTACCTCGATCTCCTTGTAGCCCATCTGTACCAGCAGGTTAAACATGCGACGCTTGCGCTCTGGGCTCATCGGGTCGATCAGCGCCTGGTTGCCGTCGCGCAGATCCACCGCACACCACTGTGGTGCCTGAGTGATCTTCTTGTCTGGCCAGGTGCGATCCGGCAGGCTGACGGTTTCTACTTCCTGAGCAAAAGTCAGGTAACGCTCATGCGGCATTTGGGAACCGCGCTGCTTATTCCAAACAGGCTGGCCTTCGTTGCGTGGGCCGTTTGGGGTGCGGATTTCAGAAGGGGCAGAAATGAAAGAATCCGAAGGTGTCATGTCGCTCAAAGTCCTTTTATATAAAGCGTGCTGGGTGTGTTTTTAAGTCCACGACCGGCAACGCAAACTCCGCGACGGGGTGCCGGCCGTGTTTTAGACCTGATTCCCGCCGCGGCTTAGAAGGAGGAGCCGCGCGCCATATGGCGCCAGCGATGTCGACATGAAAGACATAGGACACACTGTAGCCCGAGAATGCAAAGTGTGACAACAAAACTGCAAAACTTGTTGGCAAAACTTGGAGACCTTGGAGACAGGGTGCACCCGAAACGTATGCGTCCTGCGGCCGAGGCCTAAGCCACACGCTTCCGCGCGAGCTTAAACGTGGCCACCGCCATTACTAATAGGGCTGCTACTAATACCGCATGTCCGATGGCGGTGGTCACGTGAAATTCCTCGCCTAAGACTAGGTAGCCGAGCGCGAAGGCCACAATGGGTTCGCACACCGTCATCGCTGGTAGAGACTGCGAGAGATTACCGGCAGCAAACGCCAGTTGTTGGACTGCCGTGCCAATGATCGCAGCGACGATCAGCGCGTAGAGGTGCCAGTTTTCCACAAGTTCTGCGAATCCGCCGGAGAAGAATTGGTCTGCCACGATCTTGGAAAGCACAGCCACATAGCCGAAAATTACCCCGCAGATTGCGCCGAGGATTAAGGCTTTGGGGGCGGCAGCTCGTCGATAAGCGAAAATCCCTGCGCCCAAACAGGCAACGCTGCCGATGACGACCGCGCCCCACCAGTCGGAGGTGTCGGGGCGACCGGCGCCGTGAGTGGGGCGACCATACATAACGACGATTGCCACCGCGATGGTCAACCCGCTCGCCCAAAGGGTGTCATGGCGGCTCAACGCCTTGCGATTCATCCGGGCCGACAGCAGCAAGGTGAACAACAACGACAGGACGAGGATCGGCTGCACCACCAACAGCGTGCCAAACCCGAGCGCGACCACCTGGAGTAAATACGCAACAAACGCGGCCGCGATGGTCAACCACCAAACGGGATGAGTAAGACCAGTCAGAAGAGCAGAGCGATTGCCGGTGCCGTTTGAGCTTTGGGCTGCAACTTGATTGACAACCTTATGGCGAATCACCGTCGCCCACGCGGTAGTCAAGGCGGACGCTAACGCAAATAGCACCGCCACAAAGCTGCTCTGCACGGCACTTACTTTAGGCCAGAGTGAATAATTAGGTGTGAGATAGAACGGGCACTGGCGATTATTCCGAGTCAACCAGGTAGGATAGCGAAACGACCGACGATATTTCCTTGGCTTGCTTCGTCTTGTTTCGCCAAGTTTCCCCAAATAACGAAAGGCGGCCCATCAGTGGCACTGGTCGTGCAGAAGTATGGAGGCTCTTCCCTGGAGAGCGCTGAGCGCATTCGCGCCGTGGCAGAACGGATCGTGGCAAGGAAGAAGCAGGGCGATGACGTCGTGGTCGTGTGCTCTGCAATGGGTGATACCACCGACGAGCTGCTCGAGCTCGCCGCTGCGGTCAACCCGGTGCCGCCAGCGCGCGAGATGGATATGCTGCTCACCGCTGGCGAGCGCATTTCGAACTCCCTGGTAGCCATGGCCATCGCATCGCTTGGAGCTGAGGTGCAATCCTTTACCGGCTCGCAGGCTGGCGTGCTCACCACTGAGCGCCACGGCAACGCGCGCATCGTGGATGTCACCCCGGGGCGTGTGCAAGAAGCACTTGACCAGGGAAAGATCGCTATCGTCGCTGGGTTCCAGGGCGTTAACCGCGAAACCCGCGACGTGACCACCCTGGGCCGTGGTGGCTCGGATACCACCGCGGTGGCCCTGGCCGCCGCGCTTAACGCCGATGTGTGCGAGATCTACTCGGACGTAGACGGCATCTACACCGCTGACCCGCGCATTGTTCCCGATGCGCAAAAGATTGAGCAGCTCTCATTCGAAGAGATGCTCGAGCTCGCAGCTGCCGGATCGAAAATTCTGGTTCTGCGCAGCGTCGAGTACGCCCGAGCGTTCAACGTTCCCTTGCGCGTGCGCTCGTCGTATAGCGATAATATTGGCACCCTTGTCACCGGATCGATGGAGGATATTCCCGTGGAAGAAGCAGTACTTACTGGCGTCGCAACCGATAGCTCCGAAGCAAAGATCAGCATCTTGGGCATCCCGGACAAGCCGGGCGAGGCCGCCAAGGTCTTCCGCGCTCTGGCAGATGCCGAGATCAATATTGACATGGTGATTCAAAACATTTCTTCCATTGAGAACAACACCACGGACCTGACGTTCACCTGCCCGAAGGCGGATGCTCCTCGCGCGGTCGAGCTGCTGACCAGCATGAAGGATGAAAACGGTTGGACCAACGTCACCTTCGACGACCAGATTGGCAAGGTTTCCCTGGTCGGCGCGGGCATGAAGTCCCACCCGGGTGTGACTGCTGAGTTCTCTGAGGCACTGCGCGATGCAGGCATCAACATCGAGATGTTCACCACCTCCGAAATTCGCATCACCGCCGTCGTGCGCGATTCCGAACTGGACAACGCAACGCGTGCGATCCACGACAAGTTCGAGCTGGGCGGCGAAGAATCCGCCACCGTTTACGCAGGCACCGGACGCTAAAACCACTTTTCTAAGACTTAGGAGATTTTCCGAAATGACCACGATTGCAGTTGTGGGCGCCACCGGCCAGGTCGGCCAGGTCATGCGCGACATCCTCGAAGAGCGCAACTTCCCAGCTGACAAGGTTCGCCTGTTCGCTTCCCCTCGGTCGGCGGGCAAGAAGCTTGTCTTCCGCGGCGAAGAGCTCGAAGTCGAGGACCTGACCAAGGTCACCCCAGAATCCATCTCTGATATCGACATTGCTCTGTTCTCTGCTGGCGGCAGCACCTCCAAGGAGTGGGCACCAGTCTTCGCTCAGGCTGGCGTGAAGGTAGTGGACAACTCCTCTGCTTGGCGCAAGGACACCGACGTTCCTCTAGTAGTTTCCGAGGTCAACCCTGACGACCTGAAGGATTTGAAGAAGAACATCATCGCAAACCCGAACTGCACCACCATGGCCGCCATGCCGGTACTGTCCGCGCTGCATGCAAAGGCTGGTCTGACCACCCTGCGCGTTGCTTCCTACCAGGCAGTCTCCGGCTCCGGCGTAGCTGGCGTTGAGGCGCTGGCAAAGCAGGTGGCTTCCATCGGCGAGCACAACGTGGATCTGGTCCACGATGGTTCTGCACTCCAGGTGGAAGACACCAGCCCTTACGTTGCTCCGATTGCATACAACGCCCTGCCAATGGCTGGCAACTTCGTCGACGATGGCACCTTCGAAACCGACGAGGAGCAGAAGCTGCGCAACGAGTCCCGCCGTATTCTGGGCATCCCAGAGCTAAAGGTGTCGGGCACCTGCGTGCGCATTCCTGTGTTCACCGGCCACACCATGGTTGTGCACGCGGAGTTCGCTAATTCTATTACTCCTGAGGAAGCCAAGGCCCTGCTCGAGGTTGCACCTGGTGTGACCGTTGTTGAGGTTCCTACCCCGCTGGAAGCTGCAGGCAAGGATGATTCCTTGGTGGGTCGTATCCGCCAAGATCAAACTATCGACGACAACCGCGGACTCGTATTCGTGGTGTCCGGCGATAACTTGCGCAAGGGCGCGGCTCTGAACACCATTCAGATCGCTGAACTGCTGGTTAACGGGAAGTAAACAACTATCCGCTTCGGTGGATAGTATTACTTTAAATCGGCTTTTCATTACCTTTTCATCTCAAATAGATAACGTTGGTTGTGCCCGTCCCTCCCAAGAGGGAGACTGGTCGATGGACGTTTTCTATTTTGAGAAAGAATGGTGACTACATGGCTGCATCGAGGCGCATCGGCGCTGCATTTGCCAGCGGTATTGTGGCTCTTTCGCTCGCATTCTCCCCTTCAGCCCCCACAGCCAATGCTGCGGACTGGAAAGATACAACGATCAAGCCAGGCGAAACAATTTCACTTGTCAGGGTGGACTCTTCCGACCAGACCCCTTCTGCTTCCTCTGTTTCTCCGTCGATTGCGAACAGCGCCACACTCCCTGCAGGTTGGAGTGTCTGGAGCCAGAACGAAACATTCCGCGTCGCAGCTCCCGCGAAGGCTCAACCGGGAGAAACCGCGCTTCTGACCCTGGTAGAAAATGGCCAGGTCGTTGACGAAGTCAGAGTCACCGTCGAAGGCTCCAGCACCACAACCACTGCCGCCTCCGCATCTTCGGGCACCTCTACAGGCCATTCTTGGCTCGACGGATTCTTCACCTCTCTGAACCGTCTGTTTAGCTAGTTACTTGGTCTAGTTCCCCACCAGATGCACACCTGTGGCCACAGTCCTGCATAGGTTTACTAGACTCTGAACAATGACAACCACGCAGGACATGACGCACCCCTTTGTCGCGGTGCACGTGCAAGCCACCGGGATTCACCCGAGTACTGGCCGCCTGCTCACCATCGACGTAGTCACTTTCGATGACACCGGCGCAACAGGCGAAGAGTTCCACGCAGTATTCAACACCGGCGGCGACCCAGGCCCACGCCACATGCACGGCGTTGCCTTTGAAGAATTCGAGCAGGCCGCGCGGTTTTCCCGCCACCTCAAGGCACTAGATAAGCTTATCGACGATCGCACTCTGGTCGTTCACGATGCGCCAAAGGTATGGGGATTTCTCGTCTCCGAGGCCCGGCGCGCCATGAATGCCGCCGCGCGTGCCAACCGATCACGCAACCGGGGTCGGGGCCGCAGGCGCCAACGCGTTGGACATGTGCCACGCCCGGCAGCGATCGTCGATACGCTCGCCTCTGCTTTTCACCAAGGTAACGCGCTGCGTGACACCCGCCTGTACGCTGTTGCGCACAGCGTCGGCGTTGATGCGCCGGAGGCGGCCGCTTCTGTGGAGCGCGCGCGTCGCCCCGAAGCGGAGACCTCGCGGGAGGCCACGCTGGTGCTCGTCGATACGTATCTTGCACTGCGTGATGCTGGTGAGCTACTCACGCGGGCTGCCGAGGAGCTGACGGCCGATCGGTTTGGTTTGCAGCGCAGCCTCGTGCGCGTGGATGCAGAAAAGGATGAGAACGCTGCGCCGAATCCGGGGCTTTACAACCCTGACGCGGGTCTGAAGGCTGGCATGGAATTCGTGGTCACTGATGATGTGCAGATCGACCCGAATGAGCTGATTGAGGCTGGTCTTGGCGCTGGACTGACGTATTCGGAGAAGCTTTCTCGGACGGCGTCGCTGGTAATCAGCAACGTCACAGCTGACCTGCGGGGAAAAGCCATGCACGCGCAGCGAAAAGGAATCCCGCTGGTGAGCGATAAAGATTTCCTGGCAGCTGTGGCTCGCACTCGGAACTAGTGCACAATTCGGTATCGTAGACTCATGAGTTCTACACCAAAAGGTCGATTCGGTAAGCTGCGCACTCGCGTTGCCAAAACCGCAGCAAAGTTAGCAACCACCGCATCGCGCGCCACAGGTCGTGGCGAGGGAGGCATGATCGGCGGCCTAGTTGCCGGAGCAATAGATCCATCGATCATGGCGAACTTGGCAAATGGGCGCCCTGCAGTATTAGTGACCGGCACCAATGGTAAGTCGACGACCACGCGTATGCTGGCCGCGGCGATGAAAACCAAGTACACCGTGGCCACCAACGAGGGCGGCGACAACATGGACGCCGGCATTATTTCCGCGCTGATGGCCAATCCGTCCGCCTCGCATATTGTGCTTGAGGTCGACGAGCTGCATGTGCCTTCAGTTGCAGACAAGCTGGAGCCGCAAGCCCTGGTTTTGCTCAACCTCTCGCGCGATCAGCTCGATCGTGTTGGCGAGATTAACAAGATTGAGCAGGCACTGCGCGAGGCTGTGAGCTCCCACCCCGACATGTTAATTATTGCCAACTGCGACGATGTGCTGATGACCTCGGTGGCGTGGGACGCGAAGAACGTGATTTGGGTGGCTGCAGGTGCTGGTTGGCTCGGGGACTCCGTTACCAGCCCGCGTGGAGGTGGCCACGTCGTGCGCACGGCTGATCACTGGTACGCCGTGAAGCCTCTGCCCGACGGCACGACCTTCCGCCGGCCCACCCCTGACTGGGTGGTTAGCGAAGAGGGCCTGCGCACCCGCACCGGCGAACTGGTGGAACTCAATCTCACGCTGCCGGGCAACGCGAACCGCGGCAACGCAGCTCAGGCAATTGCCGCAGCTGTTGAGGGCTTCGACGTGCCGTTGGAATCTGCGGTCTCGGCTGCTGAAAAGGTAGACAACGTGGCGGGTCGCTACTCCACGGTGCACCTCGGCGACAAGGAAGTGCACTTCCTGCTGGCGAAGAACCCCGCCGGTTGGCAGGAGGCGTTGTCCATGGTCAACCGCGATGCTGACGGCCTGGTCATTGCCGTAAACGGACAGGTCGCCGACGGCGAGGACCTCTCGTGGCTCTGGGACGTGCGCTTCGAGGACTTTGAGGGCGTCTCGGTCAAAGCTGCCGGCGAGCGCGGAACCGACCTGGCTGTGCGTTTGCTCTACGCAGACATCGATCACGAACTTATCCATGACCCAATCGAGGCGATTCGCGCATGCCCTGCCGGGCGCGTGGAAGTGCTAGCAAACTACACCGCGTTTAGAGATCTGAAGCGCGACATTACCAAGCAGGAGGACTACCGTGACTGATTCACTTTCTATTGGGCTTATCCTCCCTGATGTGCTGGGTACCTACGGCGACGACGGCAACGCGCTCGTTCTGCGCCAGCGCGCCCGCTGGCGCGGAATAGAAGCAGAGATCGTGCAGGTGCGCCTCGGCGAGCCCGTTCCCGCAGGCTTGGACATCTACTGCATGGGTGGCGGCGAGGACTCCGCGCAGATCCTTGCGGCAGAGCACCTCTCTTCAGACAAGGGCTTGGTCCGCGCGGCCATCGACCGTCGCCCCATCTTCGCGGTGTGCGCGGGCATGCAGGTGCTCGGCGAGTCCTTCCACGCTTCGGGTAAGCAGGTTGACGGCCTTGGGCTTATCGACGCCACCACCTCCCCCATGCACACCCGTGCAATCGGTGAGGTGACCTCCTACCCCACCCATGCTGGTATCACCGCGGAGCTCACCGAACCATTGACTGGCTTTGAAAACCACATGGGTGGAACAGTCCTGGGCGCTAATGCAGCTCCGCTTGGCCGCCTGACTCGCGGCGTAGGCAACACTGATGTCACCAGCACGATGGATCTGCCCGACGGCGCCGAGCAGCGCAAGGCCGAGGGTGTTGTGCAAGGTTCCGTGATTGCCACCTACATGCACGGCCCGGCGCTGGCGCGTAACCCGCAGCTGGCGGACTTGCTGCTGGCACGCGCGATGGACATCCCGCTGGCTGAGCTTGAGCCGCTGGAGATCGGCGAGATCGACCGGTTGCGTCTGGAGAGGCTTAAGTAGCTTTCGGCGGAATCGACCACACGGATTTTTCGGGCATTTATGATTGACATTTCGCACATTATCTAGGCATGGTCGATACCATAATCGACCACGCTTGCAACTTGGGCCTGTGGATAACTTGTGTTATCCACAGGCCCAAGTCTTTGGTTCTGCACACCAAAGTTTCCTGGTAGATGCTAACAAATGTGGAACACCAAAACTTCTCACTCCCGAAGAAATCACTCATATTAAACTCACCACTGCATTCACCCGGAAGGCAGCACTGACTGGAATTGCAGGTGCCCGTGCTCTCGGAATACGAACGCTGTCTCCCCTATCAACGCTCGATCTCACCTTGCCCCACGGAACTAAGCCACCGCCGAAGTCACAGTGGAGACCAGGAACGAGGTTTCTGACTTCCTCGCGCACATCTCGGTCTTTTACTTCTAGTCAAGGTTTCCAGACCGTGAGTTTGGCTCAGGTACTGCTTCATATGCAACGCACTTATGGGACTCTAGAAACCCTGGTAGCTACAGATTCCGCAAGGCGGGCACACCCCCACCTAACCAAAGACCAACTTCACCAACATCTACTACCGTTTGCTCGGGCAAAAGGCGTTAAAGCACTCCGCAGCACGATCGACTTATCCGAACCGAACATGGACAGCCCACTGGAGTCCCTCTCCCGTTTCCGGCTGCTAGAAGCCAATCTTCTGCAAGTAAAAAGCATTGAATACCAGGCGAAAATTCTCATCACGGATGAACGCGGTCGCCCGCATATCTTCTACGCAGACCAACTCATAAACGGTTACCTCATTAGCGAGCTGGACGGAAGAACCAAATACAACGGGACTTATGGCGATATTCCGGAAGAGGTGCGACAAAAGGAACGGGACCGAGAGAGACTCCTGCTCAACGCTGGGTTTCCTATCGTGCGCCACTACTATTCCGCACTTCGACTGGATGAGAATGGTAGCTGTGCCTACGTGCGAAGCATCCAAAGTGCGCTGCGTCGGTATCCCCAGCCTAGGCATGCGCCACCGCGCGTTGTCCAGCTCTAATGGAATCGACCATACGGTTTTAATACCCGAGCTTTCGAACCTAAACAGGGTTAAATTTCGCGGTGGTCGATTCCGGAATCGACCACGCTGGAACCTGCTAGAGCTGCTAGAGCTTCAGCCTGCCCGACAGCGCACGCGACAACGTAAGCTCGTCCACAAACTCGAGGTCCCCACCCAACGGCATACCGGAAGCGAGCCTCGAAACAGTCAGATTCGGGAAGTCCTTCAGCAACCTGGCTAGGTACGACGAGGTGGCCTCGCCCTCAGTATCTGGGTCTGTTGCCAGGATGACCTCGCTGATCTCTGGTGCCTCATCGCCTTCCAAGTCCGGCAGAACCCCGCCGATGCGTTGCAGCAACGAAGAAATAGCCAGGTCCTTCGGCCCGACATTTGCCAACGGGTCCAGCGATCCGCCGAGCACGTGGTAGCGCCCTTGGTACTCACCGGTGCGCTCAATCACCTGAATATCTTTGGCATCCTCGACAACACAGATGGTGGTCTTGTCGCGACCAGAGTCCGCGCAGATGCGACACACTTCGTCACGGGAAACGTTGTTGCAAATGCGGCAGAAGCTCACCCCGTCGCGCACCGCGGCAAGAGCAGCGCGCAGCCTGTCGATATCCTCGGGATCAGTCTTCAACAAGTGAAACGCAATGCGCTGAGCACTTTTTGGGCCGATGCCGGGGAGGCGCGAGAATTCGTCGATAAGATCTTGTAACGGCCCTTCAAACATTCTTCCAGCATACAAAAACGCCCGGTAGAAACCGGGCGTGAGGGTGCGTGTTAGGCGTGCGAGCTTAGGCGAAGTTGCCGAAAGGGCTGTCCTCGCCGGCACCGCCGCCGAGCGGGCCGATCTTTTCCTGCGCGAGCTGGCTCGCCTGGCTGTGCGCATCGCGGTAAGCAGCCAGAATGAGGTCCTGGAGGGTTTCTACATCCTCAGGGTCAACGGCTTCCTTCTTGATCTGCACATCGGTGACCTCGCTGCCACCAGTCATGGTCACTGCGACCAGACCGCCGCCTGCGGTGCCCGTCACGTTAGTGTTCAGAAGTTCTTCCTGAGCCTTCTGCAGCTGCGCCTGCATCTCTGCTGCCTGGCGGAGCAGTTCGTTCATATCTGGCTGGGTCATGGCTAACTACTTTCCGTTGGGTGTCGGGTTAATCGTCGCCCAGTTTAGCGCGCGCGGCCACAATCGGCGCTCGCCTTCAGCGAACACAGCACTACAGTGGTTTCGCGCCGAGTTCGCGTTCTAGGAGTTCCATGGCTACGGCAGTCGCGTCGCGACGATCGAACTGTGCAGGTTCCTTCGTCTGGTCCACCATGTCTCGCTCTTCCGCCTCTTGTGAGTATTCCTCGACGGGTGCCGGAGACGGAGCCTGCTGGGTCGGCTGAGCCTGCTGGGTCGGCTGGACTGGTTCCTGGACGGGCTCGGGCACCGGTGCTTGCTGGGCTGGCTGCTGTGGCTGCGGTGGCTGCTGCTGGACTGGCGCTGCCGGCTCATACATGTCGGGCGGAGGCGGCGCGTCATCCATCGGTTCGGGAGGAAGCGGGATCTCGTCACGAGCAGCTTTTTCGCGTTCGGCGGGGCGCTGCGCAGCTTGCGCTGCAATCGCTCGCCAATCGTCCTGCGGAGCTGCCGGTTCGGGACGCTTCTGCGAAGCGGGTTGGGTAGGTTCTACCGGGGCTGGCTGAGTCTGCGGGGACTGCTGCCCAGGAATCGCCGCTGGCGCACCCCACCCGCTTGCCGGAGCTGCGGGCTCGGGTTCCTGTTTGGGTTCCTGTTTGGGTTCAGGCTCAGGCTCCGGTTCTGGCTCCTGCGCCTGCTGCGCACCGGACGACGATGGGTTCCAGACCTCAGGTGTACTTTTCGCAGGCGCAAAACCCGCAGCCTGCGGATCCGTTCCCACGACGCACTTCACTGCAACGCGCGTGCCAAGCTTCTCGGAGAACGCCGCCACGATATCTGCGTTGTTGCGCTCCGAGTTGATCCGTTGTGCCAGCGCGCCCGTGTTGTGCCCGATGACCAGGGTGGAATCTTCCATCCCTAGGACTTGAGCCTCGGTAAGCATGATCTCGGCGATCTTGTTCCTCGAGCCAACATACTGGCGCAACTCGGTCCAGTTCTCTTTGATCGTGTCCAACAAGTCCGGAGTCGGCTGAGCCTTTTCGAGCGCGGGTTCTGGGGCTGGAGATGGGGCTGGTGCCGGGGTTGGTGCCGGGGTTGGCTCTGGACGTGGTGCCTGACGCGGCGCAGGCGTCGACGAGCTCTTCGGCTTCCCGGCTGCCGCCGCCGCTGCAGCTGCTTGGGCAGCCGCCGCTCCCCCACCTCGTGTGGGCTGGGTGCGCTGCACCGAGCCAGAAGCGTCGCCAGCTGAAGAAGCAGCACCAGATGCAGCAACCGCCGGTGCTGCAGATACGCCAGAGGTCGGAACAACCAAGAGGTGCGCGACCATGATCTCGAGCAGGAGGCGGGGGCTCGTCGTAAAGCGCATTGCGGAAATGCGGTCGTTGACTTCCTCGGCGAGCTTCGCCAAATGTGCTGGCTGGAAGCGCGCGGCCTCGGCGGTGAGCACCTCGGCACGGTCGGTTGGCGCGCTGACTAAGCCCTGGCCAAAGGCATTGGGCACGTTTTGAATCACGATCAAATCGCGCAGGCGATCGAGCAAGTCCGCGACGAACCGGCGTGGCTCGTGGCCTGCCTCAATAACTTGGTCGATGACTTGGTAGGCCGAGGCGCCGTCGCCGGTGGCCAGCGCGTCGACCATCGTGTCAATGTAGCCCTCGTCGGTCACGCCCAAAAGCGGCAGGGCCGCCTCGTAGGTGAGGCCTTCGGGGCCGCTGCCGGAAAGGAGCTGGTCCAAAAGCGACAACGTGTCACGAGGTGAACCGCCACCGGCACGGATGACCAGCGGATACACATCTGGATCGACGCTGACACCCTCGGATTCGACGGTGCGCTCAATCAGCGAACGCATCGCCTGCGGAGTGAGCAACCGGAACGGATAATGGTGCGTACGCGAGCGAATTGTGCCGATGATCTTTTCGGGCTCGGTGGTCGCAAAAATGAAAATCAGGTGGGCTGGCGGTTCCTCCACGATCTTTAGCAGGGCATTCGCGCCCTCGGCCGTGATCATGTGGGCCTCGTCGATAATGAAGACGCGATAACGCGAATCCGCCGGCGCGAAATACGCCCGATCGCGCAGCTCACGCATGTCTTCCACGCCACGGTTCGAGGCCGCGTCAAGCTCCGTAACATCAAGGTTGCCGCTACCGCCGGGAGCCAGCGAGACACATGACGGACACACACCACACGGCGTCGAAGTCGGTCCTTCAACGCAATTCAGCGAGCGCGCCAAGATGCGTGCCGACGAAGTCTTGCCACACCCACGCGGACCAGAAAACAGGTAGGCATGATTAATCCTGCCTGAGTCCAACGCATTGCTCAGGGGCCGGGTTACTTGCTCCTGGCCAACAACTTCCGCGAACGTTGCGGGACGATATTTCCGGTACAAAGCCACGGAATTACCCTACCTTCTTAATCTTCGTCCCTGTCCCGGCGCATATCGCCCACATCCGTGCGACGGCGACGCAGACGAGTATCCAGCTTGTCCATACCGCGCTCGTTAGCAATGACGAATTCATCATTGGTAAGCAAGACCAGCTCAAGCATGAGCGTCACCCGGCCCGGCTCCGAATAATTCGGGGTGCCCTGCGGGAACCAGGTGGGCTCACGCAGCACGGCATGCTCGACAGTGAGATCCTTCAATTCTTTAAGCGCGGTGTGCTGTACAAAGTCTGGCAGCATCATGCCGGGTTGCACGGTGTAGTCGCCGGATTCGATGAGGTTCCAAGCGCCAACCACTGCGGCGGCAAGCTCTGCATCGCTTGCTTGCGACGAGCCAATTGCCAGCTCACAACGTACCTCGACAGAAGGGGCAGTCTGCATGACAAGGCCGGTGTCCACGTCAGAGAATCCGACGGTGTTGGCGATCCTATAATCGTCGTGAAGCGTGGCAAAAGCGATGCGACGTCCCTCGATATCTTGCAACGCGATCTCTCCGTAGATGTTGGAGAGCCAGACGGCCTTTTCATCGGCCGTCATTACTTGCCCTCCAGCTTCTCAATCGCCGCGAGCAGGACACAGGTAGCGAAGCCGTCCATCGCGCCTACGACCTCGTCGAGCGGAGGCAGCGACGGGGCCAAGCGAATGTTGCGGTCGTTCGGGTCCTTATGCAGCGGGAACGACGAACCCGCCTCCGTGAGCTTGATGCCTGCGTCCTTGGCAAGCTCCCAGACACGCGAGGCGGTGCCATCAATGACATCAACGGAGATGAAGTAGCCACCCTCTGGACGCGACCAACGCGCTACCTCGTAGCTGCCTAGGCGCTCGTCGAGAATGTCCAGCACAGCGTTAAACTTTGGAGCCAGGCTATCTGCATGCTTGCGCATGAGGGTTTTTACGCCTTCGAGGTCGTGGAAGTAATTTGCGTGGGCGAGCTGGTTGACCTTGTTCGGGCCGATGCCGCGCACGCCCGCGATGGAGGTGTACCACGCGATGTTGTCCGTGGAGGAGGCGAAGAAGGACACGCCCGCGCCTGCCAGGGTGATCTTCGAGGTGGAAGCCATGACCCAGAAACGGTTCGGGTTGCCGGCCTTTTCTGCCTTATCGACGACGTTGTGTAGCACTGGGAACTCGTGGTTGAGAGGGTGCACCGCGTAGGCGTTATCCCAGACAATGCGGAAATCAGGTGCCGCGGTCTCCATCGCAGCGAGGCGGTCAGCGACCTCCTCAGAGAAACTCACACCGGAGGGGTTGGAAAATACCGGCACGGTCCACATGCCCTTAACCTGTGGATCCTGAACCAGTTCCTCGACGGCGTTCATGTCTGGGCCATCCTCGAGCATCGGGATGGTGACCATTTCAAAGCCCAGGGTCTCGGTGATGGTGAAGTGGCGATCGTAGCCCGGGACCGGACAGATCCACTTCACGGTTTCCTCGTCCTTCCACGGACGCTCCGAGTCATTGTTGCCGAACATATACGACCAGGTGACCAGGTCAAACATGATGTTCAGGCTGGATGAATCGCCCGCGACGATCTGGTCCAGGCGCACGCCCAGCAGTTCTGCCCAGATAGAGCGGATATCTGAAATGCCCTTGAGATTGCCGTAGTTGCGAACGTCCTCGCCATCGGCAGACAGAAAGTTACCCTTGCCTGGAAGCCCCAGGAGCTCGTCGGAAAAATCTAACTGCTCTGCCGCTGGCTTTCCTCGCGTGAGATCGAGCTTGAGGCCCTTTGCCTTGAGCTCTTCGTATTGCTTACGCACTTGCTCGGACAGCTTGGCGAGTTCGTTGGAATCGAGGTTCAGCAGCGACATATGCATTAGCTTTCTTCTTTGAAAACAGTATTGACCTACATCGTAGTCAGACCATAGACATGACTGCAGGGGCAACCCCGAGATTCGAGTTTTGCGCTCTTCGGGCCGGGTTTGGGCCTGCGCCGGGCCGGTGCCGGGCTGGTGCCGGGCTGGTGCCGGGCCGGTGCCGGGCTGCAGTGAGGCATAAAAAGGGGACCTCACGCACCTGCTAGAGCTCGTTGACCCTTGCTGCATTCCTGCCCTGGGGGAGTTCACAAGATACGCACCGCGTGAGATCCTGACCCTCACTTTAGCCGGGGCACCCAGCCAATGCCAAATAGGTCCGGGCTGGGTCCGGATTGAGGCCAGATTGGGGCCAGGTTAGGGCCGGGGATGTGCTTGCAGGTTGCAGATTTATTGCATTTTTTGCGGCACGTTCGCGTGAATTTCGCGCCACATTCTTTCTACTTTTATGCCCTGGCCTGCCGTTTTGTCGATTTGGGAAGGATCAGATAAAGTTATGCCTCGACGTAAGCGTCACGCAAACGTCATGGAGGATTCGACTAGCGGCCTATGTCACACGCCTGGAACGCGTGCGGGTAGCAATACCCTCAAGGGTTCAAATCCCTTATCCTCCGCCACATGGAAACCAGCTTCCCGCTTTTTCGGGAAGCTGGTTTTTCTTTTCCCTAAGTTGCGCTAACGTCCATTCGGACACAAACAAAAACAAATATGGTACGAAATTAGCCAGAAACCCACATACAGTTGCCATTTGGTCGATTATTTCGCAGGAATCTGCTTTTTCATCTCTAGGCATATCGCAGGGCCATCCCAGAAATTCCCTTTAGCTTGTTGTTATCAGTCCACATCCGAACAAGAAAGGCTTTCCAAGCTATGGCTGAGCAATTGCGCAAATACGAAGGCAGAGTATTGCCCAACCAATCCGAAGATCTCGAGGACCAAGGGCTTGGGTTCGACCTAGGCACCGTCTTCTCCCGCAGGAAGATGTTGGGATTCATCGGAATCGGTGGTGCGGGCGTCGCACTGGCTGCGTGCACCCCATCAGGTTCCACTGCAGCAAGCACGGCGGCTACCAGCGCAGCAACATCTGCTGCCAGTGCGACCTCACAGGCCGCCGCGAATCTCACCGAAATGAAGTCAGAGACTCAAGGTCCCTACCCCGGTGACGGCTCGAATGGCCCCGACGTTTTGGAGATCTCGGGTGTGGAACGAAGCGACATCACCAAGTCCATTGATACAGACACCGTGGCCGAAGGCGTCCCACTCTCGTTGACCATGACCATTTTGGACATGAGCAACAACAACCAACCAATGGCAGGTGCTGCTGTATATATCTGGCACTGTGATGCCGAAGGTCGCTACTCGATGTACGACTCCGCCCTGCAAAACGAGACCTACCTGCGCGGTGTGCAGGTAGCCGACAAGTATGGACAAGTCACCTTCAACACCATCTTCCCCGGCTGCTATGCGGGGCGCTGGGTACACATCCACTTTGAGGTCTTCCCCGACCGCGATAGCATCACTGATTCCACCAATAACATCTTGACCTCGCAGATTGCGTTGGATCAAGCGTCGGCTACCTCGGTGTATGCACTTGATGGGTACGGCAATTCCATGACCAACCTGAACAATATTTCTCTGGAATCTGACAACGTCTTCTCCGACGGGTGGGATCAGCAAATGGCCACCATCACCGGCGATGCCACCAAGGGTTTCGAGGCTGGCATTGAGGTGCCCATCGATCCCACCACCGAGCAGGATCAATCCATGTCCGGTGGCCCCGGCGGAGCGGGTGGAGCAGGCGGCCCTGGCGGCCCCGGTGGAATGATGCCTCCCGGACAGGGCTAGTTCTGGCTTGGGCCCGGTTGGTCGCAAACCATTATCGACCAACCGGGAATTTTCACTGACATGACCACAAATGACCTGGGGAAATGCTGTTCAAAAATTCGGGAAATTTCGGTTGGTCGATAATGTCCACCCTACCCGCGCCACACCACGGGCTCGCGGGGCAACAAGTCTGGGTCGAATCGCTCGCGGATCTCAGCCAAAGAAGTAGCCCCCGCCAACCCCAGCGACTCCCCGATCCAGCGCACCGCCACAGTAGGAGAGCCAAGCTCACGCAGCGTCACCGCACCGTCACGCTTGGCCAGGCGCTCACCGGTGGGCCCCAAAACCAAAGGTACGTGGACATATTCCACCGGTGGCACACCCAAAAGCGAGGCCAGATAAGCCTGCGTGGGGGCCTGTTCTAGCAGGTCATCGCCACGAACTACCTGGTCAATGCCCTGGTAAGCATCGTCAACGACCACGGCGAGGTTGTAGGCCCAGTCCTGACCCGAAGAGCCCTGCGAGGCGTTGCCACCTCGGCGCAGAATTACATCATCGATCGGCGCCTCGACCCGGCCCGCGTAATAATCAGTAGCAAAGAACGTAGATACTGAAGAGCGCAGTCGTAGTGCCGGAACGCGTCCCTGGGAGGCGAGCTGCGATCGTCGTAAAGCGCGCTGTTCTTCGGTGAGATTACGGCAGGTCCCGGGGTACATCCCAGGCGTTGTGTGGGGCGCGGAAGAGGCCTCGCGGATGTCCTTGCGCGAGCAGTAGCACTCGTAGACGTGGCCGGAGGCCTGCAATTTGGCAAGGGCAGATTCGTAGGCGGAATAACGGGAGGATTGGTAGAGCACCTCACCGTCGAGGTCGATGCCGATGGCAAGCAGATCGGAGATCTGGCGCTCGGCGGACTCGCGGGAAGAGCGCGCGGTATCAATATCCTCGACGCGCAACAGAAAATCGCGCCCCGAGCGGCGCGCAAAAAGCCAGGCCAACACTGCCGTGCGCAGGTTACCTAGATGCAAATCCCCGCTCGGCGAAGGTGCGTAACGCCCCGCCCCGCTCATCGCTTGTTGGCGTAGTACCGGCCCAGAAATTCGTCACGGTACTCCTCGAAACGGCCCTCGCTAATAGACAAACGGATGTTGTCCACCAGGCGAATCATAAATTCCAGATTGTGCATCGTGCACAGCGTGCCCGCCAGAAATTCCTTCGCCTTGAGCAGGTGATGGATGTAGGCGCGCGAGTAGTTGTTGGAAACGTAGCCGCCAAATTCCTCGTCGATACCCGCAAAATCGCGTTTGAAGCGCGCACCCGTGAGGTTCATGCGGCCGTCGAGCGTGTACACGCCGCCGCGGCGCCCCAGACGCGTCGGAGAGACGCAATCGAAGGTATCGGCGCCAGCCTCGACCGCGGTAAACAGGTCGTCCGGCTCGGAGATGCCCAGCAGGTGGCGAGGCTTGTCCTCGGGCAGCTCGTCGGTGACCCAGCCGACAATGGTGCCCAGGTTTTCCTTCTGCAACGCGCCGCCGATGCCGAAGCCGCCGAAGCCGCGTTTGCCCTCTTCCGTAGCTTTGCGGTCAAGTTCGAGCAGGCCTCGAGTTGCTTCACGACGAAGGTCCTCAAACTGGGCCCCCTGCACCACTCCCCAGAGCGACTGCTTTGGCCGGTGGGTGCGTTCATTGGTCAGTCGGGTGTGCTCGTCGATGCAGCGGCCCGCCCAGCGGCGGGTGCGCTCGACCGACTCCACCTGGTAGTCGTAAGTGTCTACCAGGGTGGTCAGCTCGTCGAAAGCAAACATGATGTCCGCTCCGAGACCGTGCTGGATCTGCATAGACACCTCGGGTGTGAAGCGGTGGCTGGAACCATCGATGAAGGACTTGAAGTCCACGCCGTCGTCGTCGACATGCGCCATGCGTTCCTTGTCCTTGGCGCGGATATCGTCGCGGGTGAGATTGGCGGTGTCCATGGCGAGGACCTTTTTGAAGCCGACGCCAAGGCTCATGACTTGGAAGCCGCCGGAGTCGGTGTAGGTGGGCCCGTGCCAGTTTTCGAACTTGGCTAGGCCGCCGGCCTCGTCGACAATGTCGTGGCCGGGCTGCAGGTAGAGGTGGTAGGCATTCGACAAGATGGCCTGGGCACCTGTGGAGCGAACCTGCTCCGGGGTGAGCGTTTTCACCGTGGCCTTGGTGGCCACGGGGATGAAGGCGGGAGTCTGAATATCACCGTGCGGGGTGTGAATCACACCGGTGCGCCCGTGGCGACCGGGGCCGGGTTCAAGCTGGTCGCCCACCTCGAAGGTGAGATCCTGGGTTGTCATGCTTTCCCACTTTAGGGCTTTATCCCCGCTGCGCCACAATCTCCGTAGTGTCTGGGTGTGTGTTGGCTCGCGAGGCTGCTTGGCGCTCTGCCAGCTTCTCCTCGTATTCCTTCTCCAGCCCGGCGCCTTCGACATCTAGGTTAGGCAGGATCCGATCCAGCCACTTAGGCATCCACCAGGTGGCACGGCCCATGAGGAACATCGTTGCTGGGACTAGGGCCATGCGGATGAAGAAGGCATCGAAGAACACGCCCACGCCCAGCGCGAAACCGAAGATCTTAATAAACGGCAGTGGCTGGTCGATGAACGCGATGAACACCACGATCATGATGATCGCCGCGGCGGTGACCACGCGGGCGCCCTCCACGAAGCCCTCCACCGTTGATTCCTCTACGGCCTTGTTCACGCCCTTGTGGTAATTGGCGCCCCCTCGTTTGGTGTATTGCTCCTTCATTCGTGTGACCAGGAAGACTTGATAGTCCATGGCCAAACCGAAGGTCACGCCGATGAGGAAGATTGGCATGAACGACAACAACGGGCCAGGGGTGTGTACCAACCCCCAGAGGCCTTCCTGGAACACCAGGACAGTCACGCCGAAGGCCGCGCCAACGGAGAGCAAGAAGCCCAGACCAGCCACAACAGGAACCATGATCGAGCGGAAGACCAGCACCAACAAGATAATGGCTAGGCCGACAACAATGGCGAGATAGATCGGCATTGCTCCTGCAAGTTCCTCGGTGATGTCCATCTGTACCGCGGTCAGACCCGTCAGGCCGACGCTGACACCGGTGGCATCTTGGACCTGCTCACCAACTGCGCGCAGGGCATGCGACACCGAGACGGTCAGCTGATCGTCGGGACCAGTAGTTGGCGTGGCCAAGATTTGCGCTGCCGTGTTATCAGCATTGACGGAAATCAGCTGCGCGTGCTTGATACCGTTGACACTCTTGATTTCGCCCACCGTGTAAAGGAAGGAACTCAGCGCCGCCGCAGTGACGGGCTCGGTGTCTGCCTGCGCGTTCATATATGGCTCAAGTGCCTGCGCCTGCGGGTTCACAGAGTGTGCGTCCACGATGATCAAGAATGGAGAGTTCACGCCCTCGCCGAAGCCCTCGGCCATGAGGTCGGCAGACTTGCGTTGGGTGGTATCGGTATTACTGGTGCTATCCGATGGCAGCGAGAGCTCCATGTCCATCACCGGTGCTGACAACGCACCTAGGCCCAGCACGACTACGGCCATCACAAGTGCCGGGAAGCGCTTGACAAAGTTGATCCACCGTCGGCCCATCGACTGCTTCGAAAGGTCCTTGCCTACCTTTTCCCCACGCTTTGGGTTGCCGGCCACGCCTGGGATTTTCACCGCGAAGGCACGATCGCCCAAGATACCCAGCATCGCGGGAATCAAGGTCAGGGCAACCAGCACGGCAATAAGCACCGTCCAAGCTGCGGTCAGGCCCATCCACGTGAGGAACTCGATCTGCGCAATCGAGAGCGCCACCAGTGCAACAAAGACCGTAAAACCGGCAAAGACAACCGAGGAACCTGCGGTGCCCACGGCCATACCGGCGGCCTCTGGGCCAGGCATGCGCTGTCTCTCTTGCCGATAGCGAGACAGAATGAACAAGGCGTAGTCAATGCCCACGGCTAGGCCGATCATCACACCAAGAACCGGGGTCACTTCGTTGAGCTCAACCCAGTGCGTCAGACCAACGGTGAGCATCACGCCGATACCCACACCGATGACCGCAGAAACCACCGGCATGCCCGCTGCAACCAGCGAACCAAAGGTGAAAATCAACACTAAGAATGCAACAACAAGGCCGATGATCTCACTAGTGGTTTTGATCTCAATCGGATCGCCAAAACCTGCACCACCGGCTTCCACCTGCAGTCCCATTTCGCGCCCGAGCTGCATGGCATCGGTGACCACGTCACGGTCTGCCTGTTCAACCTGGTAGCTGGTTTCCGCGTCGAAATTGAAGGTGGTGTAGCCGATGCGTTGATCCTCGCTGAGCGTGGCAACGTTGGCCGCGTCAGCTTGCGCGGTGGCCTCCGGCAAGCCCATTTCGGTTTCGAGATTGAGGATCGTTTCCGTCTGCGCTGCCGAGACATCGACCGGGTTGCCGAAGCGCTCCGTACCAGTCATGGCCAAGTTGTCTTGGAGGTAGGTAATCACCTCGTCTACCGCCGCCCGGTTTTCAGGATCGGTCAGCGTCTCCCCCTCGGGAGCAGCAAACACAAGGTTCACCGACGGGGCACTGACTGGGTTGCCTTGGTCTGGGAAATTCGCCGAAAGACCGTGCAGCGCATCAATCGAGGGAGTGCCCGAGATAGCGAAATCCGACGTGAATGGCTTTGCCAAACTCGACGCTCCCGCTGCAACTCCGACCAGCAGAATGAGCCAAGTTATGACGATCCGCCATTTTTGCTTGTACGACCAGCGTCCGAGCCGGAATAGTAGTTTCGCCACAGTGAATTGAGTTCCTCACGAAATACGATTGAAGATTTTCTCCTCCATCGTAATTGATGGATACGAAAAGCCCCCGACCAGCGTGGTCAGGGGCTTAAAGCAATTGGCGGTAGTGGCGGGATTTGAACCCGCGGTGGTTTTACCCACACTCGCTTTCGAGGCGAGCACCTTCGGCCGCTCGGACACACTACCGCGAATTAGATTAACGGTAGAAGTACCCGTAATCCAAATTGCCTCTAGTTGTCACTAGTTGTCCTTGTTGTCCTGGAACTTACCCAGCACTTCGTTTGCTTTATCCTTGACAGCGTCGCCTGCCTCGTTGAGCTTGTCCTTGAAGTCAGCCTTGGTCTGATCGGCCTTGCCTTCGTTCTCGACAGACTTATCGCCGGCTGCTTCGCCGTAAGCTTCCTTCGCCTTGCCGGATACCTTGTCGAATTCATTCTGCAGATCTGCCATGTTCACTCTCCTTGAAATGCGATTTTCATCGGTACGTAAACCACGTTAACGAAATAAACATCACAGCAAAATAACAATTTAGTTATCATTTGATGGCAAATTCATCGGAGCTTCCCAAAGAAATCCCCCAAAAGCTGCGCACATTCCTCTTCCAGCACTCCCCCGCGGACCTGCACTCGATGCAGTTGCCGCACATCGCGCAGCACATCCACAATGGACCCGACGGCCCCCGTCCGAGGCTCATAGGCCCCAAAAACCACACTTTCCACACGCGCCCCGACAATCGCGCCCGCGCACATCGTGCAGGGTTCCAGGGTGACCACTAGCTCGCAGCCGTCCAACCGCCACGTGCCCAGCGCGCGGGCGGCAGCACGGATGGCTTCCACCTCGGCGTGCGCGGTGGGATCGCCATTCGCTTCGCGACGATTCACTCCCCAACCCAGCTCACGCCCATCCCGACCAAAAACCACCGCCCCAACCGGGATATCGCCCTCGGGAGTTTCGCGCGCAACTTCCAAAGCCCGCCGCATTCGCTCCGTAGCACGCCTTTCCAACGCAGACAGTTTCTCTGCCACTACAGGGCGTTCTCCAGCTCTTCGCCAAATCCGATCTCATCTGCGATCCGTTGGATAATCTCCGAGGGATCCGAGTCCTGGTCGTCGGCAAGCACGCTCAAAAGCTCCTCCGACATACCGAGATCTTCCAAAATATCGAAATCGCCCTCAGCCCAGCCCTCGATCTGATCGAGCTCATCTGGGTCGAGATCGGGAACGTCGATGCCGAGCTCGTCGAGGACGTCGGCCGCGAAATCGTCGTCAACTGCCATCGTTGCGTCCGAAATAAATGCAAAAACTCGCTCCGGGCCCGGGCGCACGATAACGAAGTACTCTTCCTCAACATTGAGCAGCGCGAACGCCGCTCCCTCACTGCGGAGATTGCGTACTGCCTTGACACTTGTGGAAAAACTAGAGAAATCGTCGTCGAAAGACCGCACCGTCCATGCACCATCTAGCCACGCGACGGTCACGGCAAAACCGTCGGGGTAACCCGCAGAGGTATCCATGCCTAGTCAGAGTAGTCGGAATGTGTCAATATTGACACTGTGAGTTCAAGAGATGTCTCCCGTCCAATTTGCCTAATCGGCCTCGGATTAATCGGTGGATCGCTGATGCGCGATCTCGCCGGTGGCAACCCAGCTGTCTACGGCTTTAATCGTTCAACTTCTGGCGCGCGTGCCGCCGCTAAAGAAGGCTTCGACGTATCCGATGACCTCGTCGCAACTCTGCAGCGTGCAGAGGCAGACGGAGCCATGATTGTCATCGCCGTTCCAATGCACGCCGTTGCAAATGTCCTGGACAACATCATCGAACACGCTCCTTCGTGCGGTATCACCGACGTAGTCAGCGTGAAGAAACCTATTTACGATCTCATCCGTGAGCGTGGCCTGGAATCTCGCTACGTGGGCGGCCACCCCATGGCCGGTACTGAGAAGTCCGGTTGGAGCTCTTCCCAAACTGGACTTTTCCTCCGCGCTGCGTGGGTAATCACCTACGATTACGCACTGGAAAAGGAACAGGCCGGCGAGCCAGTTCCTACCGAGTGGATCGACTTGTTCTCTGACGTGTGCCGCATGGTTGCCGGAGTAAAGGCGGAAGCAGTCCCAGCATCTGTGCGCAAGCACGACGAGGCCGTGGGCAGGATCTCCCATTTGCCTCACGTGATTGCAGAGGCGCTGTCCATCGTCGGTGACGAAGGCGGCACCTTAGCCCAGTCCCTGGCCGCAGGCTCTTTCAAGGACGCCACGCGCGTTGCAGGCACGGCGCCTGAATTGGTGCGCGCGATGTGCGAGACCAACGCCGCTGCCCTTGTCTACTCGCTGGACGAAATGATTGAGCTGCTCACCAAGGCCCGCAACGATCTGGACTCGGATGAGCCAAACATTGAAGAGCTGGTCGATGCCGGCCACCGCGCGCACACTCGCATGGAGGCTCGCTCGGGTGCTCGTCGAGAATCTGTGTCTCCGGTGAAGATTTCTTCGCGCCCCGTGATGCGCCTGCACCCTGGCGGACACAACTGGGTCCGCCAGCTGGTCCAGGCTGAGTCCCTCGGCGGACGCATCGAGGTGTTCTAGGCTGGCGCTAGTACGGCGCTGGCATGGTGCTAGCTCCCGAACGACCGACTAAAGTGCTGCCCCGACCGAACTAGGTTTTGGGCTGGTGCAAGTCGGTCGTTTTCGTATTCCAGCAAGGCCACAGGAATCTCACTCGACTTTTTGCCATTGGTGGCCCGGGCGAGAGCAACCGCATCGTCAACGGAGACGGCAAAACCCCGACCCGTCATGGGCGTTGGGACATGGGCTGCATTTCCCACCAACGCACACCTAGAACTGACCAGCCGGTTAGGCACATACTCCGCAATCGGCGTGGCCGTAATGTCACGCCTGCCAACGCAATCCTCAATAGCGGCCAACCAGGGATCTGACCAGCGACTCCGCGCCTTGCGCCCCAGTTTCTGATAAATCTGCTCAGGAATATCTTCTGGCTTCACCGAATGGCGCACCACCCCATCGCGCACGGCTCCCTGCTCGCGGAGAAACTTGTTGTGACCAGCGTCGTACCATGCCCAGCCCAGCCGCCGCTGCCCCGGTTCAAGGCTTCCCGTCGGGCTGGGAAGAGGATAGCCCAGCAAGATTTCCGGGCCCGCAGAGATGATGTCAAAGTTGTCCGGCCAGCTGCCACCAAGTGTCAGGTCGCGCTCCTCGGCAATGCCAACCCAGAGGAGATATCCGGCAAATTCCGCATTCGGATGATCCGGAGCCACAACTTTTCGAACAATGCTGCGGTGCCCGTCCGCGCCAACAACCAGATCCGATTCGATTATCTCGCCGCTGCCGAGTTCTACGGTGACCGAGGTTGGGCCCTCGTCGATACGCGTGGCTTCTAGCCCTTCGCGCAGAGTGACGTTCAGACTCTCCCCGACCGAGTCGACCAGCGCATCGCGTAAGTCGTGCCACGCGATGGATTGAGAGCCGCTGAGCCTTCGGCCGGGCCCCGCCAACCTACTTGCCACCCTGGTACCAAGTTCGGTGCCGAGCGCACGGGTGAGCTCGGCGGGACTTGTGGCCAAGGCCGCGCCGGTTCGGTGCTGATTCGCGCGTTCAATGACTGTGATCTGCGCACCGGTGCGCGCGAGGGCCAGCGCGGTCACCAGACCGGCCAAGGAGCCACCGATCACGACGATGTTGAGTGCGGGCACGGATTCTCCCTTCGGGCGGGTGATCTTAAACGGATATTTGATATCCATATATGTCAGTTTAGTGCCCCAGGGGATAAATGCACCATTGATTTCGCTTTACGACGACCCCCTGCCGGACCTAACGCACGGCGAAAACTAAAAGCCCAGGTGAAATAATGGTGATATCTTGCGAAGTGCACCTCTTTGAAGGTTCAAATAAAAAAGCGTACGGCCTCAAACACTTAAATGTTTGAGGCCGTACGCTTTAGTGGTGCGCCCGGAGGGATTCGAACCCCCAACCTTCTGATCCGTAGTCAGATGCTCTATCCGTTGAGCTACGGGCGCTTTAGTTGTTTTGTTGTTTTCGATATCTCGTAAGCAACGAGACATAACTCTACACCGGACACTTAAAACCAACAAAACGGCTGGTCAACCCAGCCGTTTACGTCGATTTAACCAAATTCAGCTAAGTGCTTAGACACTCAATCCGAATACTGGAACGGCAATGAAGTACACAACCAAGGTAATCAAAATGACGGCGATCAGGTTCAGCCAGAGGCCAGCCTTGATCATGTCGCCGATCTTGACGTAGCCAGAGCCGTAAGCAATCGCGTTCGGAGGCGTTGCCACCGGCAGCATGAAGGCACAGGTTGCAGCAAGTGCCACAGGAATGGTCAGCAACAGAACGTTCATCTCACCGGCTGGTGTATCGGTCAGGCCGATACCCACAGCAACGCCACCCATAATTGGGAGGAAGGTCGCAGCGGTAGCAGTGTTCGAGGTGAACTCGGTAAGAATCAGAACCAACAGGGCCACTGCACCGATCAACAGGAAGGTTGGCAGGACGGACAGTGCCTTTGCCTGCTCGCCAATCCAGAGGGACAGACCAGTCTTGGTGAACATGCCGGACAGGGAGAGGCCGCCGCCGAAGAGGAGCAGCACGTCCCATGGGATCTCGTTTGCAGTCTTCCAGTCCAGAATTCGGACACCGGTCTTCCTGTCAGCGGGGATCAGGAACATCAAAAGGCCAGCAATGATACCGACGATGGCGTCGTCGTAAGCAAAGTCCCAATCAAACCAGTCCATTGCCAAAGGCAGGAATACCCAGGTCAGTGCTGCGGCAACGAAGATGATCGTGGCAATGATCTGCGGGAGAGTCCACTTGCCCATCTTGTTAATCTCGTTGCGGATCAGATCCTTACCACCAGGGATATCCTTCATCTCTGGTTTGAACACGGTGATCAGCACGAACCATGCAAGGAATGTGAAGACGATTGCAAGTGGCAAACCGACCATCATCCACTGGCCGAAGCCGATGGTGATGCCGTGAGCTTCTTCCATGTAGCCCTTGAGCAGCGCATTTGGCGGGGTACCGATCAAGGTTGCCAACGAACCAATGGAGGCGGAGTAAGCAATAGCCAGCATCAGTGCGGTAGCGAAGTTCTTCTGGTTCTTCCAGCCACCCACAGAATCAGCGGTAAGAGAAAGCACCGACAAACCGATTGGCAGCATCACCACTGCGGTCGCGGTATTGGACACCCACATGGACATGAAGCCAGTAGCCAGCATAAAGCCCAGGATGAGGCGCTTCGGCGAAGTACCAACAATCATGACCACACCCAGGGCGATGCGACGGTGCACGTTCCAACGCTGCAGGCCAAGAGCCAGCAAGAAGCCACCCAGGAACAGGAAGATCGTGGAGGACGCATAGGGCGCACCCACTTCAGCAAAGGTGGCCACCTGCGTGATCGGGAATACAGCAACCGGAATCAGCGCGGTTGCGGCCAGTGGAATGGCCTCGGTCATCCACCACACTGCCATCCAGACAGTGACTGCGGCGACGACGCGCATCGAGTGGTAGCTGTATTCCGTATCTGGATCAGCGCCGGTGGACTGAAGTACGACCTCTGCCGCATTCTGTGGGAAAAAGAAGTATACGAGTGCGCCCAAACCTAGGCCCAGCACGATACCAAAAGCTTGGCGGTGCCATTCGCGTTGCTCACGGATTTCAGTGTCCTCGCCTGGGGCGCGGATTTGCTCCTCTTGAGTATCAACTTGGCTCACGGCTTCCTCCATTTCTACTAACAGTTGGTTGCCGCAAGCACTCTCTCAAGCGTCACGGCACGGGAAACATGACGGATAAGAGATTAGTGATCTGCCTCATTTTTGTGGAATTTAGTGTGGAAAATCGTCGAACTTCACACTTTTAACCCCGAAATCTAGCTTTAGTAAGACCAATACCGCCCCCACACGGGGGCGGTAGCGTCGCAGTGAGACCGATCCGAGTATAGGAATTTCCCATACTCGCTAGCGGTGGCTGAAACTATCCTGACAATATTTGCAGCTGCGCTCCTTGCGGGTCGGCGATGGTGTAGAGACGTCCAAAAGGCGAGTCTTGGGGGCCATCAAGCACTGAGCCACCCAACTCCCCAACCTTCTTTGCCGCTGCATCGGCATCGTCGACGAGGATGTAGGCCCTCCAATAGGATTCCTGAACATTCTCCGCTGCGTCACACAATCCTGCGGAAACGCGATCGCGGGGAAAATTCGTTGCATAGCGGAAGCCGGTTTCCGGCTCCTCGCGAGTCTCGGAACCATCCTCTCGCGTGAAGGTTGGCTCCCAGCCAAACACGTTCTCGTAGAACGGCTTGGCCGCATCGTAGTTGTTGCTCATTTCTTCGAACCAACACGGCAAGCCAGGCTCAGACATGGTGGTGGCGCCTTCGAGGGTCTCAGATTCCCAGATTCCCACGGCTGCACCGCTTGGATCAACGGCCAGCGCCATCTTGCCAAAGTCACCTACCTCCATCGGTTCGACAACAACGGTGCCACCGCTCTCCCCGACCTTCTTCGCTGCTTCGTCAATATCATCCGTTCCGAGGTAGACGCCCCAAGTGGTCGGGTTAGCAGGCTCATCGAGCGGGCCTTCTGGGCCAAAGAGCGAACTCATCGCTCCGCCGACGAGGGATTCGCCGTGTTTGATCATGTGGTAGTGGCCGAAATCTTCTCCTTGGTCCTCAAACGTCCATCCGAAGAGTTCGTTGTAGAACTTCTTTGCTGCTTCAATATCGTGGGTAGATAGGTCGATCCAGACTGGTTTTCCGCTGTTAGAAGACATAGTCCCTACATTAATAATGTGTTACTGGTCACGTCCATGGCCAAGCGCGATTGTTACTAAATTCCCAACACCGACTTGGCAATCAAGAAGTAGATAATCAGGCCCGCCGCGTCGCAGAAGGTCGTAATAAAGGGGTTGGAAAATACCGCGGGATCCGCCCCAACGGCCTTGGCCAGAATCGGCATTGCACCGCCCACCGTCGCGGACATTGTGCAGACTAAAACCAAGGTCAAGCCGATTACAATTCCGATGTGCAGCCCGTAGGCCCACCAGGCGAGGAAGAATCCGGCTAGGCCCAAGACGGCGCCTAGCATGACGCCCACGCGCATCTCTCGCCACATGACTTGGAAAACGTCGCGTTTGCGTACGTCGCCAAGCGCGAGTGCACGAGTGATAGTGGTGGCTGCTTGGTTTCCTGTATTTCCACCGGTGCCGGTCAGCAGCGGAATAAACAACGAAAGTACGACGGCCTTTTCCAGGGTGGATTCAAAAGTATCTAACACCTGCACGGTTAAAAGGGCCGATAGCGCCAGTACGGCCAACCAGACAATGCGCGAGCGAACCAGCTTGCTAATAGGAGTAGAAAGATACGGCTGTCCAAGAGGCTCGGAAGCACCGGCACGGGCTGAGTCTTCTGTGTCTTCACGCTCGGCAATGTCTTGCGCATCGTCGAAGGTCAATATCCCGACCAGCCTGTCCGACTCATCCAAGATCGGCATCGCCAAAAGATCGAGGGAAAGAAACCAGCGCGCTGTTTCCTCTGCGTCGTCGCTGGTATGAGCATAGACAGGCTCACTCATCACCTCTCCCACCACCGCGTCGCTCTCAGCAGTAAAAAGAGTGCGCAGGGACGTCACACCGACGAGTTTTCGGTCGTTCAACACGATCGGAAGTGTGTAAATGGTCTCAACTTCGTGGGCAATGGTACGCAGCTTGCGCAGCGTGTCCATCACCGTCATATCGGGGGTGATTTCAGGCACTTCGGGCGACATATACCTGCCCACGGTCCCCTTCTCAAAACCCAGAACCGTCCACGTTGCCTCTTGCTCACCAGCATCCAGGTGACGCAGCATCTCCTCGGAAATCTCGGCCGGGAGCTCGTCGAGAAGCGATGCTCTATCCTCGGGGTCGAGTGCCCCGAACACATCTGCAACATTGTCGCTACCCAGGGCTTTTACCATGTCGGCCTGGTGGCTGGGGTCGAGTGCGTCGAAGACGTGGATGGCGCGGTCGCGGGGCAAAAGCCGGAAGAGGACCGCGCCGCGGGAGGCGGTGGTGCGCTCAAAGAGCGCGATGAGGTCTTTCAGACTGACTCCGAGCAAGATTTCTTGGAGCTGAGAAAGGCGCTCGGGGCTTAGGTCAGTCTCGGAGCGCATCAGATCTTCAAGAATTGCCAGCTGATCAGTCTGCTTCACGGCCTCGATGTTACGCAAAGGTCCAGAAAAGGCCAGTAAGATTGATCTACATGGCTCGATTGTTCAATTTTCTACTCGACGTAATCATCACAGCACTCGCGCTCTGGGCCGTGACCTCACTCGTCCCAGGCATCGATCTTATAGGCCCTTCGACACCATTGACCGGCGATCCAGGCAACGATCGCATCCTCGCTTTCCTCGCTGTCGCCGCGATCTTCATCGTGGTCAACGCCGTCGTCAGCCCGATCCTTCGCGCGCTTGGCCTGCCCATCACGTGCCTGACCTTTGGCCTTTTCGTCCTTGTTATTAACGCCGTCGTGTTCGCCCTGACCGGCTGGCTCTCGAATCAATTCGGGCTTGGCCTCACCATCGATGGTTTCTGGCCGGCGCTCATCGGCGCCGCGGTGCTCGCCATTGCGCGCGGTGTGCTGGGCTTGTTAACGGGAGGATTGCGGCAGTAGATTTCGCTTTACGACGAGGCCCTAAACCTTTTGGCACTTGGTTCGCTCGCAGTTATTGCTTCCCTCACGCTAAGTGGTTGCTCGGCAGCAGACTCAATGTCCAACACCGAGGCGGCTTCCAGCGTTCAGGTCATCGGCTTGGCTACCCTTCGATCGGCAAGGTATTCGCCGAAGCAATGGAATCCGTCGATACTGGCCCCATCACTGCCTTGGAGGCCGTTGGCGCTTCCAAGCGACAGATCATTCAATATGCAATCCTGCCCCAAGCCCTCCCGATGCTAACTAGTTACACGCTGTTGCTTTTCGAGGGCAATGTGCGCGGAGCAACAATCCTTGGCCTCGTCGGAGCAGGCGGAATTGGACTCGAGCTCACAACGGCGATGAATCGCTACGAATACGGCCACCTTTTCGCCATGATCATCTGCATTGTTGTCCTGGTGACTATCATTGATCAATTCAGCGCAATAATCCGAAAGAAGATCCAATAAATGACCCCATCCCCTTTCTTACCTAGCTCGCTATCACCGCTAGCGAACCTCCGTGACCTCGGCGGATTCCAAGCAGCCACGGGTGTCACACGGTTCGGTGCCGCATGGCGCGCCGACGACCTGACGTTGATCGACTCTCAGTCGGCACGTTCGCTTATCGACGATGGGCTCACCACAATCATCGACTTGCGCTCTCAGAGGGAAGTTGATTTCACTGGTCGGGGAGTGCTGGAAAAATATGACGTCTCCTATCACCACCTGCCACTGCTTTCTGCGCTGGATTCCGATGAGCAGGATTTAGATCAGTCGCGATTCAAACAGATGTATATCAACATTTTCGAGTTATCGGCTCCGCAAATCGTTGCCGCGTTCTCTGTCTTCTCGAGCGCTCCCGGCGCGGTTGTTTTCCATTGCGCCGCTGGTCAAGACCGGACAGGTGTCCTTGCTGCCTCATTGTTTCTGACCGTGGGTGTGGGAAACTCCGACATTATTGCCGACTATAAACGCACCGGTGAAAATACCGCCGCTATTCGCGAGCGATTGCTGCCCGTGTGGTCCACCCTGCTTGCGGGGCGTGGAGTTGATATCGAGGCAGCAGCACGAGCCGCTCTGCGCAGCGACTTTTCTTCCGCACCGATGACAGGCCTGCTGGACTATCTAGGTTCCGCCTACTCAGATCCGCTGGTTCCCCTGAAGCGCGCCGGCCTCAGCGCGCAACTCATCGACCACGTGAAGGACAAACTAGTAGACCAATAGTTGACGTGTGCGCAACATAATTTTATTCATGGGGGTAAAATCACTGTTAATGCAATAAAACTGGAAAAGTGCAGGTGATGTGCAAAATATACCTTTTATATGTACAGGAAGGTGAGCTTAAGGCCTAAATCTAGTCCTCGCCACTTTCTCGATTCTTGGAGACTCACAACTCTTGAGTAGTATCTGGGACTAGTCGCTCATTTTAATTCAGCACGAGCGAACAAATTGGTCGAATACTTGGCCAGTTGTGAGAAAGGATTAGTTCGTCCCATGACGTCGACCGTGCCTGCTCAGCAGGACAACGAGCCTGATTCGGCGGACAAAGAGCAGGCCGAAGCACAAGGCCCAGGTCGACCGCGCGAGGAACGGATCGATGGGCTGGTAATTGATGCCACGCTCAAACTCATTGATGAAGGCAAGAAAGTCACGGTAAATGCCGTGGTCAAAGAGAGCGGTGTTTCGCGAGCCGCAGTCTATCGCCGGTGGTCTTCAATGACGGAACTTACGGCAGCAGCCTTGGACAAAGGTAGGCTGCCAGTGACAATTGATACGTCGGGCGATATCAAGACAGCGATAATCAAAATGCTCTACCCTAGCAATCCAATGAAAGAGTCCGTCGGGCCGACCTATCCTTTCCGTCGCTTCCGCAAGCGAATTGAACTGATGATGGGCGACCATGACCTGCAATTGGCCTATTGGAATTCCCATGTTGAGCCTCGCCGACGCTCCCCTTTGGAGGCCCTTCGCATCGCGCAAGAGCGTGGAGAAATTCGTGCCGATGTCGATCTAGATGCAGCTCTCGATACCATCTACGGCGCGGTTTACTATCAGGTGGTTGTCCGCGGAGAATCTTTCTATTCCGACGAAGTCCACTCCCGCATGATCACGGCCTTCGAATTGGTCTGGGCCGGGCTGGAGGGGTGCAAGGAAAATAAGCCCGAAGAAGAATAAAACCCTGACAGAAAACCCTGGACTTTTAAGTCCAGGGTTTCGTGCGTTACGCCCAAAAAATTTGGTGCGCCCGGAGGGATTCGAACCCCCAACCTTCTGATCCGTAGTCAGATGCTCTATCCGTTGAGCTACGGGCGCCTGGCGGAGATGACAGGATTTGAACCTGCGGACCACTTGCGTGATCAACTCCTTAGCAGGGAGCCCCAATCGGCCACTCTGGCACATCTCCAGGCCATAAAGCATCGTACCTAATGCAGTGGTTTGAAAACAAACCACCCGCACTAGACTGTCAAGCATGATTCGCCCCGACCTCTCCACCATCCCCGCTTATGTCCCCGGTAAGCGCAACGATGATGCATTGAAGCTTTCCTCCAACGAGGTGACTACCCCTCCGCTGAGCTCCGCCGTCGAGGCAATGTCCCAGGCAGCGGCCACCGCGAACCGCTACCCGGACATGGGTGCCCAGGAACTCAAGGAAGCACTCGCCGATCACCTCGGCGTGACCCCACAGCAGGTGGCGGTGGGCAACGGTTCGTCGGCACTGTGCCAGCAGCTCGTCCAGATCACCTCCACTGAGCACAACAACGTGATCTACCCATGGCGCAGCTTCGAGGCGTACCCCATCTTCGCCCAGGTTGTCGGCGCCGAGCCACGCCCCGTGGAGTTGCGGGAGGACGGCAAGCACGACCTTGATCGCATGGCTTCGCTTATCGACGATTCTACGTCCCTCATTTTCCTCTGCAATCCCAATAATCCTTCTGGGCAAATCATTACTCAGGCGGAGTTCGACGAGTTCATGGCAAAGGTCCCTGCCAACGTGGTTGTTGGCCTAGACGAAGCCTACTTTGAGTTCAATCGGGCCGAGGACACCGTCGTGGCAACCGAGGCAATCCAGCAGTACCCCAATGTGATTGGTCTGCGAACTTTCTCCAAGGCCTATGGCCTGGCAGGCGTGCGCGTGGGATATGCATTCGGCTCCGAGGAGCTGATTTCCGCGCTAGACAAGGTGGCCATTCCGTTCGGCGTTTCTTCTGTGGCTCAGGCTGGTGCGGTTGCCTCGCTACGCAGCGCCGACGAGCTGCTCGAACGCACCGATGAGACCGCGGCTATCCGTGACCGCGTTGCAGAACACATCGGCGCGCAACGTTCGCAAGCAAACTTCGTGTGGCTGCCGGGCGTGGATGCGCAAGCGATCACTGCGCAGCTCGGCGAGCAGGGCGTGCTCACCCGCGCTTTTCCCGAAGGCCTGCGCGTTTCCATCACCACTGAGGAGGAAATGAATCAATTCCTCGCTGCGTGGGATGCGATTAAGGCCTAGCCTCCCGCAAAGGGCGGGAGCACATCAACGCGCCTCGCATCACCAACCGGTTCATCTCGCTCAGCACGGCGCCCATCAAGCAAAAAGGTGCAGCGATCGAGCACATCTGCCAGGTCCATCGCACCTTCAGCGGGATTTTCATGCTGCGCTTTCGCTGCATCCAACACATCGTTGAGCGTGGCAAAATTTCCGCTGAGCTTTTCCGCGGAAGTTCCAGCGGCGGCGCGGGCCGCAGCAAAATAGTGGATCTCCATTTTGTCCTCCTGAAGCACAAGATAACTGAAAGATTTCCCGGGTAATATCTAGAAGTTATTATGGCACGCACACCAGAGCACCACGCACAGGCAGTTCAGTCCCTCCTAGGCAAGCGAGGCACTACCGCCCTCGGGTTGGTTGAGGCCGCCCAAGCGCAGGCAATTACCGCGGAAGATGTGATTGCTCAGCACCCTTCACCGCGCTTCGATAATTCGCAGATGGACGGCTACGCCCTGTCCATCAACCATATCAATGGCACCCCCGGTCAGTTCCGCGTTGGACCCACCATTGCCACAGGTAGTGATCCCGATCAGCTGTATCCGCAGGGCGTGAATGCTGCGATCGCCCCGATCATGACAGGGGCGAAAATTCCCCGCGGAACCGCCGCGATCGTCCCCGTGGAAAAGTGCGTCCCGCCGACCTTTGGTGCCGAGGGCGCCTTCGTTGAAGTCCCAGCCGTGCCCACCGGGCAGTTTATTCGCAGACAGGGTTCCGATATCCCTGCGGGCGCCGTGGTTGTTCCTGCAGGTACCAAGGTGACGGCGCCGGTCGTCGCAACGCTTGCGGCTCAATCAATCGCTGAGGTGCAGGTCCTGCGTCCGGGCCGCATTGTCATTGTCACTGGTGGCGCCGAGATTGGTGCACCAGGCGCGGCCACCATCCCTGATTCCAACGCGCCGATGCTTGAGGCGCTGGCGCAGCAGTACGGCATCGAGGTGGCAGGTCATGTCTCAACTAACGACGACCCCGCGACCCTGCGCGCCGACCTCAAACGCGCAATAGCCGAGTTCGCCCCCGATGCGTTGATTACCTCCGGCGGGATCAGTGCCGGGAAATTCGAGGTTGTGCGACAAATCCTCGAGCCCACGGGCTGGTTTGGGCATGTGGATCAACAACCGGGCGGGCCGCAAGGCCTGGCCACACTGGCTGGTACCCCGGTCATCGCACTTCCCGGCAATCCCGTATCTACCTGGGTGAGTTTCCGCCTGTATGTGGCCCCTTTCCTGGGCACGGCCCCGCAGCCATTCGAGGCTGTACTCACCGAGGACACCACAGGTATTCCAGGCCGTGAGCAATTCAGGCGCGGCCACCTTAATCATGCGGACGGCAATGTTATCGCCACTCCCGTTGGCGGAGCGGGGTCGCACCTCATTTCTCAGGCTGTCACCGCCGACTGCCTGATCCGTATCCCCGAATCCACAACCGTGTCAGCGGGTAGCCTGGTGAAGGTCTACCCCCTTTAAGAAATTGGAGCGTTGCATGCGAACCGGACTTGTTATCGTCGCCTCCACGCGCGCTGCCGCGGGCGTGTACCAGGATCGCTCCGGCGTAGTTGCCGTGGAATTCCTGCGCGAGCAGGGCTTTGACACCCCGGATGCGATCGTAGTAGCCGATGCAGATATCCAGACCACCATCGACGAGATTTTCGCCGGAGATGACCTGCCCAACGTGCTGCTTACTTCAGGTGGCACCGGCCTGACCTCGGACGATCGCACCGTCGAGGCAGTCTCTGCCCACATCGAGCGAGAGATTCCCGGCATCGTCCACGCTTTTTGGAATGAAGGCTTAAAGAAGGTGCCCACCGCAATCATCTCGCGCGCGGTTGCCGGGGTGGCGGGCCACACCTTCATTATGACGTTGCCCGGTTCCCGCGGCGGTGTCAAAGATGGCTGCACGGTGCTCGCCCCTGTGCTGCACCACATTATTGACATGATAGAAGGCAACAATGTCCACTAAAGATCCGGACTACGTCCAGGAACAAACCGGCCAAGTCATTAGCGCATTCATGACGCAAGACCGCCTCGAGGAACTTCTCCCCGCCGCCCGCGAGGCCACAATGACGCGCGCGATGGGGGCCCTGGTCAGCTTCGAAGGCATCGTGCGCGACCATGACGGCGGCCATCGCGTAGCCACACTCACTTACTCCAGCCACCCCACCGCTGATGCGGAGATCGCGCGGATTGCGCAGGAAATCGTCGTCAAGCATCCTTTCGTGCGCGTCTGGACAGCCCATCGCACCGGCCCCATCCCCATCGGCGAGGTCGCCTTCATCGTGCTTGCGGCCGCAGCCCACCGCGGGGACGCCTTCGTTGCGGCCTCTGAGCTCGCGGACCGCGTCAAGGCCGAGGTGCCCATCTGGAAGGAACAGGAATTGGTTTCGGGCGACACGCAGTGGGTGGGTCTCGAGTGATGGATGCAGCACGCTATCGCCGCCAAATCACCCTGACCGGCACCGATGCCCAGGAGGCGCTGCTGAATGCACACGTCACGGTGATCGGCGCAGGGGGCCTCGGCTCGCCCGCATTGCTGTATCTTGCGGGTGCCGGTGTGGGACGCATTTCGCTTATCGACGACGACGTGGTCGACCTCTCCAACTTGCATCGCCAGGTCATTCATACAACCGAGCGGATCGGTTCCTCGAAGGTAGCCTCGGCTGCTGTGGCGGTGCGGGCGCTGAATCCAGATGTGGAAGTGATCCAGTACGAACAGCGTCTGACGTGGTCTAATGCTCTGGAATTGTTGGAAGGTGCCGATGTCATCCTGGACGGCGCCGACAACTTTGATACCCGCCATATCGCCTCGCATGCGGCGGCGCGGTTGGGGATTCCGCACGTGTGGGGTTCCATTTTGGGCTATGAATCCCAGCTTTCCGTGTTCTGGGCGGGCCACGGCCCGGTCTACGAGGACCTGTTTCCCACCCCGCCCGCGCCAGGTGTGGTGCCTTCGTGTGCGCAGGCCGGCGTGCTCGGCCCGGTGGTGGGTGTGACTGGTTCCGCCATGGCCATGGAGGCGCTGAAGCTGATCATCGGGGTGGGCGAACCCCTTGTGGGCACCCTGGGTTACTACGATTCGCTGACCGGAAAGTGGGAGTACATTCCGCTTGCGGGCGACCCTGAGGTGACCGAGCGGGTGCTTAATTCAGCGCCTCCCCGGCAGGTTTCCGACGTGCCCGTCGTGGACGAAGTTGCGCAGATTCCCGCAGGTGCAGTGGTTATTGACGTGCGCGAACCCGAGGAGTTCTCAGTTTTCCATATCCCCGGCGCGGTGAATGTGCCCCTGGGGGAAATCCTGGGTGGGTTCGTGCCCGATCAGGTCCGCGGCGGGGATCAGACTGTGGTTTTCCAGTGCACCGCAGGTGTGCGCTCGGCGAAGGCGGTGGATGCGCTGCAGAAACAGGGCATCACCGGCATTGTTTCGCTGCGCGGTGGGATTGATGCGTGGCAGGGCTAGCTGCAGCGGCGGTTTTTAGCCCAAGCATTCGAGGTTTAATATCGACCAATGTGGGTAAAATGCCTGAAAATCAGCCGTTTTCGAACGATTGGTCGATAGTAAGTTAGGTAAACTAGGCACCCCACCCACACACTCCCACAACATCATGTTCGCCAGGCGCACAGCTTTACCCGGGGTTTCTTTGGGCATCTCCCTAGTTTCGCAGGATAAATAAAACACGTTGAATGTGCTTACTGTCACAAATAGAAAAATTTGTTAAGGAGCGCATCATGTCCACCACCCAAACCCAAGCGCGAGGCAACACATGGGCCTCGCCAAAACACAAGAGAACCGTCTATATGATCCTGGCCATCGTCGGCATCTCAATCTTGTTCGACGGATATGACCTAGTTATCTACGGCGCAGTGTTGGGCACTCTGCTGGAAGATCCAACGCACATCGGCCAGCTCAGCCCAGCGGTGGCCGGCACCCTCGGTTCCTATGCCATGATCGGCGTGATGATCGGTGCACTTTCGGCAGGTGCTGTGGGTGACCGAGTCGGTCGTCGTAAAGTGATGATCACCGCAATCGTCTGGTTCTCCCTGGGCATGCTGGCAACCTCCCTTGCCACCTCGATCTTTATGTTCGGCTTCCTGCGCTTCCTCACCGGCCTGGGTGTGGGCATGATCGTGGCCACCGGCGGTGCCATCATCGCTGAGTTCGCGCCGGCCAACCGCAAGAACTTCTTCAACGCAATCGTGTACTCCGGTGTCCCAGCTGGTGGCGTGATGGCTTCCCTGTTCGCCATCGCCTTCGAGGACGCAATCGGCTGGCGCGGACTGTTCATGATCGGCGCTTCCCCACTGCTCTTCCTGCTGCCACTGGCGTACTTCGCTCTGCCGGAATCCCCGCGCTGGCTGATGACGCGTGGGCGTCGCGACGAGGCCGAGTCCACCTGTGACCGCTTCGGCCTGCCAAAGGACCAATTCATGGCTGAGCCAGTGGCTGCAGCTGCTGTCAAGCGCGCAACCTCCGGTGACTCGCAGAAGAAGTCCGACCTGGAAAAGACCGGCTTTGCAGGCATTTTCTCCCGCTCCTACCTGCCAGGCACCATCCTGATTGGCGTGATGAGCTTCATCGGCTTGCTCTCCACCTACGGCCTGAACACCTGGCTGCCGAAGATCATGCAGGCAAACGGTGCTTCCTCCCACGACTCCCTCTACTCCCTGTTGGCGCTCAACGGTGGCGCTGTGGTCGGCGGCCTGATCGCTTCGAAGTTCGCTGACCGGATCGGCGCAAAGACCGTGATCACCTCGACGTTCTTGCTGGCTGCGATCTCGCTGGCGATCCTGCCACAGTTCAACTCGGTGGCACCGATGTATCTCCCAATCGCACTCGCCGGCATCGGCGTGCTGGGTACCCAGGTGCTCACCTACGGCCTGACCGCCAACTACTACGGCACCTCCGCTCGTGCGGCTGGCGTGGCGTGGACCGCAGGCTTCGGTCGCCTCGGCGGCATCTTCGGCCCACTGATCGGCGGCCTCATCATCGGCGCTGGCCTCGGCCCAACCTACGCCTTCTACATCTTCGCAGCTGCAGCTCTTGTCGGTGCCGTGTGCACCGCCCTGATCCCGCGCTCCCCTGCAGCAACGACGATCATCGAATCCTCCGAGGCGCAAACCTCGGCCCTGCGTAAGCAGCCTGAAGCAGTAACTGGCTAGTAACTGGCTAGTAACAAGCTCAGAAAAAGGCCCATGACCTCCTATTATGTTATTTTGGAGGCCATGGGTTTTACTATTTGCGGCACCGGCGTGGACGGTCAGGGGCGCTGCGCCCACTACCACTCGGCGCGAGATGTGATTGCTAATCGTTGTGCCACCTGCAATCAGTGGTGGGCTTGTTTTAAATGTCACCGTGACATTGCAGATCACCCATTCGGTCGCATGCCCACCCGAGATGTAGCGGCCGCACTGTGCGGGGCATGCGGACACGAAATGGATTACGCAGAGTATTCCCATGCATCAGCGTGTCGCTCGTGCGGGCACCCCTTTAACTCAAACTGCTCCCAGCACGCACCTTTATACTTCGAGCTTTAAGCTACTCAAATAGTTGCCAGCCAACATATTGCCCTTCCGAAACTCCTGGTGGCACCAAGAACACCGCAGACCCTGTGGTTTTCAGATACTCAGTGAACAGATCATCGCGCGCCATGTTTTGGTGCACGCGGGCAAAACGCTCGGGAGCATTGACAAACGCGATGAAGAACAGTCCCGCGTTGAGGCGGCCCTGGACATCGTTGCCATCAACGAAGTTGTAGCCGCGTCGCAGCATCGCGATGTCGCCGTTGGCAGAGGGGTGAACCCGGGCGAGGTGGGAACGCTCGTCGATAAGCGGCTCACCTGTGGGACTAAGGGCTACGAAATCCGGTGCGGCGAACTCGTCGCCACCGGACAGCGGCGCGCCTTCGGCTTTGTTCCTGCCCACCACGCGCTCTTGTTCCTCGAGGCGTACGCCGTCCCAGACTTCGATGGTCATGCGGATGCGGCGCGCGATGAGGTAGGTGCCGCCGGCAAGAGCAGGTATCGACGATTGCTCTGGAATCCAAACGTGCTCGTCGAGTTTTGGTTGCTCTTCCGCCTTGAGATTATTCGTGCCATCCTTCAACCCGAACAGGTTGCGTGGGGTTGTTTGCTCCACGGAGGTCGACGAGCTGCGGCCAAAGCCCAGCTGCGACCACTTCAAGGTCGCACGTCCCATGGCAATCCGGGTGAGATTGCGGATCGCGTGCACCGCCACCTGCGGATCTTGGGCACACGCCTGGATGCAGAGATCGCCGTCTGAGCGGCCTGGTTCCATAAAGTCGTTGACCATGGTGGGCAGCGCCGTGAACTCCGTTGGCTTCTTCGCAGCAATGCCGAAGCGGTCATTTCCAGTGGCGTCTTGGAAGAGGGTCGGACCGAAGCCGAAGGTAATGGTCAAACCGCACGGGCCGAACCCTTGGGCCTCGCCGGTATCGTCTGGTGGCAGGTAGGGCCCTAAATCGAAGGATCCCCCGTCGGTCACGTCGAGGCCTTGGGTCATGCGCGAAGCCGCGAAGGTCCAATCTTGCAGCAGCTCGATGAGATCTGCGCGGGTAGTGCTTTCGTCCACGTTGAATGCCGCCGTGTGCATTTGGTCTTGCTGTGGGGTGACAATTCCGGCTTGGTGGGACCCGAAGAAGTCGTAGACTAGGTCGCGACCTGCAGAGGATTCTGGGGTCGCTGCGAACGCGCTCGATGCCGCATGTGTCAGATAACCTGCTGCTACACCACCGCCACCGAGCCCGACCAAGGCGAGGAAACCGCGTCGAGAGAGACCTTGTCCGGCATTTAGTTCAGCATTTAGTTCACCGTTGGTGCTCACTTTGATGCCCCCTCCGAGAGCACAGTATTGGTCAATTTCGAGGTCGGTTCGCGCACGCCGTCAAGACTGGACATCAGTTCGCGACGCTGATCTGTAGTGAGCTTGTCGTAGGTGACAAAACCATCCTGCAGATTCCCATACTTGCTCAAAAGGGCCTGGGTGGCATCGAATTGCGCGCTGATCTGCTGCACCAGCTTCTTGCCCTCGTCGCCCTTTGATTCCGCGATCGGGGCAACCAGTTCAAACGCCTTGCGACTACCTTCCAAGTTGGCCTGGATATCCCACAGATCGTGGTGGCTCCACCAGTTCTCTTCGCCGGTGGCCTTCTTCACGGATACCTCTTCAAGCAGCGTGGATGCACCATTGGAGATGCTTGCCAAGGAGACCTGGTGGGTCGTCGCAAAGCTTGGATCGTTGACCACCTCATGCAACTGGGCAACGTCGTCGATGAGTGCCTGCCCGACCTCCTGGCGCTGCTGCGGGGTCGACGGCTCCCAGCCTTCCCAGGCATTCGTCCCGTCGGGCTGCAACTGATCGCGGGTAGGCACCCACAGGTCCTTCTCCATGCGGTGGAAACCCAGCCACTGGGTAAAAGTTGGGCTGTCTTGCTGGAGCAATGCTGCTTCGGCGTGGTAGTTGATCTCGCGGTAATCAATGCGCGCATCCAGAACTCCGAGCGCCTCCGCAACTGGCTCGATGCGCTCGTAATGTACGCGCACCTGAGCATATAGAGTGCGGGCGGTCTCATCGTCGCCGTTCATATACGCGGTGGCGAAATCCTTCACCATGGGCTGCAGCGCATCAACTTCGCCCTTGACATAGTCAATGTACTGCGCCGCGACCTGCTGCGATTGCGAATCATTCACGCTGGCCGCCTGGTCTGCAGAAGCCACGACGGTAAATGCCACTTCGCCGACATTCGCGCCGGTCATGCCAGGCCGACATGCCGTAAAGTAGCTACCTTCCTGCAACGATGCGGTCAAAGTTGCGGTCTGGCTCGGCGCAATATTTTCACGCTCAGCGACGATGCGCACCCCATCGGAACCAAGCACGTAGAACTCGGTGACACGCGGGCCATCGTTGGTGATCTGGAAAGTGATGTTTCCTGCGTCCGCCGAAGCGCTGGAAACCGTGCACTCCGAATCGGTGGAGTTCACCGTGATGTCATTCACTGCGCCCGCACCATCGGTAGGGGCATTTGCCACGCAGCCGGTCAGCGCGAGAGCTCCGAACACAGGAATAGAGAGGAAAATGCGGGAAGTTTTCATGCTTGGAGCTCCTTCACTGGAGTGATCGATGGGGCATTGAGGATTCTGCGTTGCTCGCGCGCCTTCGCAATGAAAAGCGCGAAGGCCACCACGATGAAGATGAACCAGATGGTCACTTCGAGCCACGTCATGCGCGGCGTCCACCCGACGGTGCCTTTCGCCAGGGCCGCGAAGAAGCCATCGGGAGCAATTGACGACGAGAGATCCCACGCCCAACCGAAGGGGTACGCCGCCATCGAGAACGGTGAGTTAGTAAAGCCGACGAGGACTTCACCCGTTAACGGATTGGTCGGCGTGATGGGAGAACCCGAAAATGGTCCGGGTAGGACTGCAGCTTCTTGCAGGTCGTGGATACCGTAGGCCAAAATTCCCGCGGCAAGAATTATGAGCAGCCCGCCGGTCCAGCGGAAGAAGGTGGACAGGTTGATGCGCACCATGCCCCGGTTCAGCAGCAATCCAAGAACCGCGGCAACCAAGATACCGAGCAGCGCCCCAATGAATGCCTGCGCCGCCGAGGACCAACTCAAAATGATGACCGTGGTTTCTAGCCCTTCGCGGGCCACGGTGACAAAAGACAGCCAGAAGATGCCCCAGCCCGCTGCGGTCACCGTGGTCTTGGCAATGGATTCGTCCACCGATTTCTCCAGGTCACGCTGCAGTGTGTGCCCGTGGGACATCATCCAAAACACCATGCCGGTGATCATGACAACCGCCAAGATGGACATCGAGCCGCCGAGAATCTCCTGCGCCCGGAAGGACAACGAGTAGCGACCAAAGGTGAGGATTACTCCCGCGATCAGCGAAACCACCACTGCCAGGCCAACGCCCCACCAGATCTTCGGTGCCGCGTAACTTCGCCCTGTGCGCCGCAAGTGCGCGAGCAAGATGCCGATAACCAGCGACATCTCCAGGCCTTCGCGCAGGCCAATAATAAATGTTGCGACCAACAACAGCTGTTCTCCTTTAAAACGGTATTTCCGCCAAATATCGTTTAAGAAGTTAGCATAGGCTTACCTAAGTAAGGTTATGCTAAATATCACTCATTTCCACCCTTTTCAACGAGGCACTCAAGGTGGTATGGGTCACATTTCCCGCAGGGGTGACTGACTCATTCCCGGGCTATTTTCCTTGGCCGTGCCCCACTAGGTGCACTTTGCACTTCTTTGTTCACAGCGACCTGGGGTTTTGATTTTCGCCGTGCGTTAGGTCCGCACCACCCGGACCTAACGCACGGCGAAAATCAAAACCCCAGGTCATTTAAAAGTGATATCTTGCAAAGTGCACCTCTTTGAAGATTCAAATAAAAAAGTCTCGAGACTTCACCCCGCGGAGACGGCGCAGTACCGTCCGCCCCTTTCCCCTATCTTTCTCTCAACGAGGTTTCTTTTTATCCTCTGGAGTCCAGACATGACAAAACCCCCGCCCAAACATGAACAGGGGTTTTAGTGTTTGCGGAGACGGCGGGATTTGAACCCGCGGAGGTTTAACCCTCGCTGGTTTTCAAGACCAGTGCATTCGGCCGCTCTGCCACGTCTCCAATCACCAGATAGCTCAATTGGAACTCTCCAGAGACTGGAGAAAAGTATAGCCTATGCCCCTCAAAGATCATCTAACCTGGGTCCATGAAAGCAATTATCCAAACAGACCCAGACAACCCTCGCGCGCTTGAACTGCAAGAAACGGAGACTCCGCAGCTTCAACCAGGAGAGGTACTGGTAAAGGTCGCAGCCGCAGGTGTCAACCACGCCGATCTTGTCCAAGCCAAGGGCAACTACCCTGCCCCACAAGGCGCATCCGAAATCATCGGCCTGGAGTGCGCCGGAACCATCGTCGACACAGGTGACACCGGCCGCACCGTCGGTGAAGAGGTAGGCTGCCTGCTCGCCGGGGGTGGCTACGCCGAGTATGTCGCGGTTCCCGAGTGCCAGCTCATGCGGGTGCCAGCAGGATTCACGCTCACCGATACCGCCTCAATTGTCGAAGTCGCCACCACCGTCTGGTCTAACCTCGGCATGCTCGCCGACCTTAAAAAAGGACAGCGAGTTCTCATCCACGGCGGCGGAGGCGGAATCGGCTCCTTTGCTATCCAAATGTGCAAGGCACTCGGCGCCGAAGTTGCCGTTACGGCAGGATCCCAGGAAAAACTCGATCACTGTAAGGCGCTCGGCGCGGACATTCTCATTAACTACAAGGAAGAGTCGTTCGTCGATAAGCTAAAAGGCTCATGCAACGCCATCCTGGACATTATCGGCGGACCGTACCTCGAAGACAACGTGCGGTGTCTTGCCATGGACGGCAAGCTAATTGTGATCGCGGTGCAGGGCGGGGCGAAGGGTACGCTGCCGCTAGGTCGGATGATGCCGCGCAGGCAGTCGGTACACGCCACGACGCTGCGCGCGCGACCGCTGGATCAGAAGGCGGAAATTTGCGCCTCGACGGTGGAGAATGTCTGGCCGTTGATTGAAAGCGGAAAGATCGTGACGACGATCGACCGTACGCTTCCCCTCGCCGACGCTGCAAAGGCGCACGAGCTGTTGGAAACAGGCGCGGTGACCGGAAAGCTCGTGCTTGAGGTGTAGCGCCGGCGATACCTACCCTCCCACCGACACCCACCCCTGGGAGTCGAGCCGCTCGAATGCATCGAGCAAAATATCTAGTGCGAACTCGAATTCCGCATCGGCGTCACATCCCGCCCCGGTGTGTGGCGCATCGGTGGCCATGCGGATAATCGCCGGATATTCGCGCTGGTAGTCAGCCATGGCCGTGGCGTACTGCTCAGGGTCCTTGGGCATCTGCGGTGTCGGCAAAACATCGCGATTGAATCCCCACATGCGCGTGGACAGTGCGTGCATTGCGTGGTGAACAAGGTCCGCGGAAAGCCCGCCCTCGAACATGAGGGCCATGAGCTCGTCCATAAAGTGCAGTACAGAATGACCTGCGCTTGTCCTGGTCTCTATGGCATCCGGAGCCCACGGATGGGCGTTCATGACCTCGCGCGCAGCCAGAATCTTGGAGCGTACCGCCACCTTCCAGCCTTTGCCGTGCTGGGGCGCGGGAATGCTTGCCACGAGATGTTCGACCATGCCGTCGATCATTTCTTCTCTGTTCGCCACATGGTTGTACAGCGCCATCGGTGTCACACCGAGGGCTTCTGCAAGTTTGCGCATGCTCAACTCGTCGAGACCTTGCGTGTCCGCAAAATCGATCGCCGCTTCAATAACCGCCTCGCGACTCAGCCGCTTTTTCGCCGCACCTGTTGACATATATACACCGTACACATACTCTCAAATTAGAAAAAGTATACGGCGTATATAAAGGGGCCGGCACGATGAACACCACAACTAGGACCTATTCCATTGCCACCGGGGTGCTCTACCTCATCACCCACGTCACCTCTGTCGTGGCAGTTCTCGCATATTCTCGCGCCTACACAATCCGCCTTGGGGTCGCTCTTGAATTTCTTCTTGCCCTGGGCTGCTTAGGCACCGGCGTCTTGCTGTGGCATATGTTGCGCTCCTTCGGCCCAGTGCGCGCGGCAACTTTCGCAGCGTTGCGCGCCCTCGAGGCCGCGGTCATTATCGCCGCGACGCTACCCATGCTCACGATCGCACTGACTGATAGCTTCGGCACGTCGCTTGGAGCCACACTGACAGAAGTGCATACCGCGGGCTTCCTCATGGGCCAGGGCATGATCATCAGCGTCAACACGATCATCCTCGGTTGGCTGCTTCTCAGCGCCAAAGTTGTACCGAGTGCTCTCGCCTGGCTCGGCGTTGCTGGCGGCATCATTGTTCTGGTTGGCAATTGCCTGCAGCTCTTCGGCACCATTGAGATGGGTGGCACCATCGCTGGTTTGGCCGCCGTTCCCATCTTCGCCTTCGAGATCTGGTTTGCGTTCTACCTCTTATTTAAGGGCCTGAAAATCGGGCAAGAATTCTAAGCCAAGGAGGCGACAACACGCGTCAGGTGCTCGATATCGCTTTCCGTGTTGAAGGGGCCCAGCGCCACTGTGACGGCCCCGCCAATTTCTTCCACACCCATCTCAGTGAGCAATGGCGATGGCTGGCTCACCGTAGTGATCAGCCCATTGTCCACGAGGCGCCGGTATACCGTTTCCGCAGGTACGCCACGCACACCGAAGGAAAGCCTCGGAAGGCGATCCACCGACGTGCCCTGCGCGGCCTCGCCGGAGGCACCAACAATATGCACGGCCGGCAGGGCGCCAAGGTAGCCATAAAGATCCTCGCGCAGGCCGTCCATATAGATGCCCAGCTCGGTCATCGAATGCACAACCCGCTTACGCCGGCTCATGCGCTCCTGCGCGGGAACCAAGTTAGATAGGTGCTCAACCAGGGGCGATACACCGCCGGCCAGGCCCGGCGCGACATCCATATTCAGCTTGTCAATGCCCGTGGCTGCGCTCCCTTGGGCGGGATGAAGGGAATCAAGGCGCCGAAACATTGCCTCGTCGCGGAAAACTAGTGCAGCCAGCTGCGGCCCACCAAGCGCTCCGATATCAAGCGCGATGATGTCGCTGCCCATCTCCTCAATATCAATTACGCGGTGCGCCGCGTATGCGGTTGCATCGACAAGCACCCACGCACGCGACTTACCGCGGGCCCGCTCAGCAATACCTTGCACGTCAACCACATTGCCCAGGCCAGCATGGGCTGCCGGCACGCTAACAAGGCGGGTCCCGCCGTCCACCAGGTCGCCGTATTGCCACGCGGGTAGATCACCGGTGGCAAGATCCGTCTGCGCCCAACGAATATCTGCGCTCAAGCCCTTGAAGGCGATGGTCAGCGCAGGATCGTCCAACGAGCTCACAACTATCGACGATCGGTGCCTAAACATCGGACGCATCGCCCGGGCCAGGGCAGCATAAAGCACTGGCAGGCTCGGCCCCAGAACAACCCGACTTGCCGAAGAACCCACAAGATCGGCAACGGCATGGCGCGCATCGGCTGCAAAAGCATCGCCTTCGGGGCGCCCGACGCTGCTGCGCGAATGAGTGCCTGTTGTTACTTCGGGGCGCACTGCTTGGGTTGCCATTCGGAATGATCGAGCAACGGCAGCAGAAACCCGCTCAGGGATCTGCGGACAGTCATGTGCGTTCAGGTACGTCCAGCCATCCGAGAGCGAGGTATACAACCCACGAACTTCAAAGACGTCGTACGCCATTGTCTGCCCCTTTCCTGCGGACTTTCATCAGCGTTTTCTTCCACCAGCGGTACAACCAACTATTCAACCACGATAACTACTTGCGTGTTAACCCTGCGCCCAGCACAAGGTTCCACAGTTCACTGTATAAAACTTCCACTATAGCCAGCCCTATTTGGGCACCCAAACACTATTTAACGGAACACCCTAGCAATTCCTAAACAATTCCCAGACTCCTCACCAGCACCATCTAAAACAGTAGATCAATACCACCCCACTAGTTGTGCTCATCCTTCAAACATGCACAATCCTTGCCGTCATGGGCTCGATCTGCATTAGGAATTGGCGCATGGCCGACTAGGGTGGATTGCGTGCTGGATAAAAACCAACTACGTGCCGATGTTGCGCGGATGACTTCAGATGCGCACGAGGAAACACCAAAGTCGCAATCGAAGACTTTCCGTGCTGCATTTGGTGACCTCATTCGCGGTTTCGGTCAATACGAACTATGGCTCCAACTCGGCTGGCAAGACATCAAGCAGCGCTATAAGCGCTCAACACTTGGCCCACTGTGGATCACCATCGCCACCGGCGTGATGGCTCTTGCACTTGGCCTTTTGTACTCATTGCTCTTCCAGATCGAATGGCGCCAGTTCCTCCCACACGTCACCGTGGGCTTCATCATCTGGGGTTTCATCTCAGGGTGTATTAAAGAGGGCTCGACAGTTTTCATTGAGAACGAAGGCCTGATCAAACAGCTCCCCAGTGCGCTGAGCGTGCACGTCTATCGCCTCGTCTGGCGCCAAGTGCTCTTCTTAGCGCACAACATGATCATCTGGGTACTCATGGTGATCATCCTGGATATCCCGCTGACCTGGGAAGTTCTCTTATTTGTCCCGGCGCTGCTCCTACTGATCATCAACGGCGTGTGGGTAGCTATGTTCTTCGGCATCATCTCCACGCGTTTCCGCGATGTTGCACCTCTTCTCGAAGCACTGGTGCAGCTACTGTTCTACGTCACCCCGATCGTGTGGACCACCAGTACCCTCGAGGACCGCGGTGGCGAAGTTGCAGCTCAAGCAAAGATCGTCGAGATCAACCCACTGTTCCACTACCTCGAAATCGCTCGCGCTCCGCTGCTCGGCCAGCACGTTGATGCCTACCACTGGTGGATTGTCATCGGCTGTACGGTCATTGGTGTCCTGCTGACAGCAGTTGTCATGCGCCAGTGGCGCTACCGCGTCGCGTATTGGGTTTAATCAGGAATCAAGTAAAAGGACAACACCATGGTTTCTATTGATACCTACAACGCCTGCGTCGACTTCCCTGTTTTTGATGCAAAGTCACGCTCGCTGAAGAACGCAGTACTCTCCACAGCTGGTGGCGCAATCGGCAAGAACGAGTCCAACACGGTTGTCGTCGAGGCGCTCAAAAACATTAACTTGCACCTGCGCGAAGGCGATCGAGTCGGCCTCGTCGGCCACAACGGCGCAGGTAAGTCGACCTTGCTGCGGCTACTCTCAGGCATCTACGAGCCCACCCGCGGCGTCGCCGATGTGCGTGGCCGCGTCGCCCCAGTCTTCGACCTCGGCGTGGGCATGGACCCGGAGATTTCCGGCTACGAAAACATCATCATCCGCGGCCTCTTCCTGGGCCAATCACGTCGCCAGATGCGCAAGAAGATGGATGAAATCGCAGAGTTCTCCGAGCTCGGCGACTACCTCTCCATGCCGCTGCGCACCTACTCCACCGGCATGCGCGTGCGCCTCGCACTCGGCGTTGTCACCTCTATCGAGCCAGAGATTTTGCTTCTCGACGAGGGCATCGGCGCCGTCGACTCGGCATTCATGGCCAAGGCGCGCGTCCGGCTTGCCGAAATGGTGGAGCGCTCCGGCATCCTAGTTTTTGCCTCGCACTCCAACGACTTCCTCGCGCAGCTGTGCACCACCGGATTGTGGATTGATCACGGTGAGATCCGTCAAGCAGGACTTGTCGACGAGGTCGTGGAAGCCTACGAAGGCAAAGATGCCGCAGATAACGTGCGCAGCCTGATGAAGCGCTTCCACGAAGCAGACTCCCGCGAAGCAGACTCCCGCGCAGAAGAAGCACGCGAAGAATAGCGAAGCCTCCCGCCACAATCCGCTCGCGGGTGGCACAATAAACGCTATGTCTGAAACTCCCCCAATTGATCCATCCGGCTCGACCGCTGCGGTGATTGTCACCCACAAGCGCGTCGAGCTGCTTCGTAATTCCCTGGAGCAAGTGGTCAATCAGACCCACCCCGTGCAGTGGGTCATTGTTGTTGATAATGGCTGCGAGGATGCGGTGCGGCAGCTCGTCGTAAAGCTAGCGGGCGAACGCGCGGTCTACCTGCCGTCGCGCACCAACCTGGGTGGTGCCGGCGGCTTTGCGTATGGGTTCTTGCATGCTTTGGCGCTGGGTGCCGATGCGATTTGGTGCGCTGACGACGATGGTCGTCCGGCGGATCACGGCGTGTTGGAGGAGTTGTATCGCGTGGCTGGCCGCGAGGGTCTGCATGAGGTCTCGCCGGTGGTAGCCAATATCGAGGACCCGGAGAAGCTGGCGTTCCCGCTGCGCCAGGGCGTGGTGTGGCACAGGCGTCGCGACGAGTTGGAGGGCGACTTCCTCCCCGGCATCGCCTCGCTGTTTAATGGTGCCCTGATTTCTGCGGCTGCGATGGAGCGCATTGGTGTGCCTGATTATCGCCTGTTTATCCGCGGCGACGAGGTGGAGTACCACCGTCGTTTGAAGCAGTCCGGGCTGAAGTTCGGTACGGCGCTGACCACGGCATATGTGCACCCAGACGGCTCTAGTGAGTTCCACCCGATCATGGGAGGCCGTGCGCACGCGCAATTCCCGGATAATGAAACGAAGCGTTTCTTTACCTATCGCAACCGTGGCTACGTAATTAGTCAGCGCGGGATGAAGCATATGAAACTGCAGGAAGTGGTGCGCTTCGGTTGGTTCTTCCTGCTCCAGCGCAAGAACCCGAAGGAATTCCGCGAATGGTTGTCCCTGCTGCGACGCGGCGCACGCGAGGATTTCCGCAGGCCTTAGCGCTTCTTGTACTGGCCCGGCGAGCGCGACTGGCCGGGCGGGCGGAAAATAACCGAGCGCTGCACAAAGAAGTTGATAGTGGTGGTGATGCCTTGGGCGATCACGTAGGAAATCAGCAACACAGGTGTCTCGGTGAGCACCGTTGATTCGTGGAGCCAGGTAAATACTCGCTGATAGATCTCAACATTGGCAAGCCAGCTGACAAAGTACAACACCGCCACCGCGATGAAGCGGCGCAGGGAAAAGGGCGCCCGGAAGGTATATTTCCGGTTCAGCAACGTAGCTACCGTTGTACCGACGATATAGCCCACTGATCGCGCCCAGCCTTGGCCCAGCACGCCCAACCCGACTTGTAAGAGCCAGGTCAGCGAGACATCTAGGCCCGCGGAGATTAACCCCGTGATGCCGAAGCGCGTCGCTTGAGCGTGCAGCGCATCGGACTTGTGTAAATTGGCTGCCCGAAGCGCTGCCCACGCAGTTGAGATCGGATCAGCCATAATTTCCTACGCTAGTCTTTTTTGAAGATCAGGACACGCTGGAGCACGAAGTTCGTGATGGTTGCCACGCCCTGGGCAATCACAAACGAAATCGCGTCCTTAGTGGTGCCGTCGAAGCCCAAAGCAAGCAGCGGGGCGTTTGTCACCCAGTACATGAACTGCTGAATCAGGAATGTCGAGGCATAAAGCGTAAACACCGCAAGAGCCTTCTTCGCCGTTACCTCGGACTTGAAGGTGAACCGAGAGTTGAGCAGATAGGCCGCCAGCGTGCCGAAGACCCAACCGATTGCTTTTGCAATCTGGCGGTTCCACCCCACAACGAAGGTAAAAAACCAGGTCAGCGAGAAGTCAATGAGGGCAGTAAAAATACCAACGGTAGTAAAACGCACCAGCTGGACAAGCGCGTTGTTGTCGTCGAAACGTTGGTGCTGCTCTTGAGTCTCCTGATTTTCAGGCTCTTCAGCGGGCGTTGAATCTTGAGGCATAGTAGGCACGCCGGACAATCCTACTCCCCTCTACTGCCCTGGGCGCCGAAGCAACTCGCGGTAGAGCTCAAGGCGATCAACCGGAGCAAGCGTCGGCTCCCGATAACCGCCCACTCGCTGCAGTTCATTCAGCGATGTCGCGCACATCCCTTTAATCTCTTGTGCGCTATACGACGAGCCCTGCTCATCCACCCAACCGAGAGCCTCCATAGTCTCTTCGACCACTTGGTCGGTCAAGTCCTCGGAAGCAAGACAGGCCAGGCCAAGCACCGTTGCCCAGAAAGCATCGATTCCTTGGCGCGAGATTTCACGAGGCAGGCCCTGCAGGGTGTGCGCCACCTCGTCGTCGAGGCGCACGCTGCGCCCTAAGTCCATGGCGTGAAGCAAAGGGACGAAGTCGAAGATCCCGGAACGCTGAATGATCTCAACCACCTCGGGCCGAGTTTTTGCCAGCACCTCTCGCGCCACGCCGTCGTCGGTAAGCTGCTTGTTGATGTGGGAGAGATCAAACGGCTCGCCGCCGAAATCGCCGACCCCACCGACGCACAATGCGCGCGGCGTGCCCTCGTCGCGGAGCCATTTGTCGCCCAGGACCACGCTGAATGTCCACAGCCCCCAGTGGTAATACAGGCCGTCGCCTTCGTGGGTGAGAAATTCCGCAACGCCGTGGTGCGGGTCCAGCCAGCGATTTCCGCTGCCTTCCACGGTAAAGCCTCTGGGTGCCGATTCCTGGCCAAGGTTAAAGGCCACCGACACTATTTCACCAAGCTGGCCGAGCTGGAGGTTTTCGTTGATTCCGATATGGCGGATCACTTCTTCCCCGGCGACGTTTGTAGCCACGCTAATCAGGAGCGTGTTGCCAAACATGGAGTCTTGGACAGTGCTCCCGCCTTGCTTGTTTTCGAGCATGTTTCGGGAAGCGCGAGCCGCCGCGAGGTCAATGACCTTGCGCCCGTCGAACTCATCTGAAACATTTCCTGCCATAAATTCAAGCGTAGCGATTTTGTTTTCGGCAGGTCGCGCTCAAAGCTTGCTAAGAATGCGCTCAACGCTCGGGCGTGGGCAATGCTCGCAGCTCATCTCCATCGCGTTGACGCCGACGCGTTTCAAACACCCGCCACGCTTCCACCAGTTCAGTTGCCTTAATCGCGTTCGCCCACGCGGTCTCGGCAACCGGCTCACCGGTAAATTGCGGTTGCTCGCGAAGTTCCTTCGCCGCGCTCACACCGGTCTTCTCCATTTCCTGAGCAATGCCCTCAATACTGGAAAAGGGGCCCGCCCCGTCCAGCGTGAGCACGTCGTCGACATGCTCACCGACGGGAATAACCACCGCGCCGGTCACCAAATTCGCCACGTCCGCCGCATCGTCGGTGATCCACGCCCCGCACAAGGGCTCGAACCCAGGGGTCGTTTCCACTCGCCAGATCACGGTGCGAGCATCGTGCTTATCGACGATCGCCAGCACCGGGTGCTTCACCTCACTCATTTGCGGGCCTGAAGTTCCATCTGGGCAAACGCCAGAGCCGCAGCGATGCCGCCGATCACGGTATGAGGCTTGTTCACTCCGCGCTTGCGCAACCCCTGCGCCAGGGCACCCACACACTTCTGACCTGCAATAAGAGTTAGCGCGCCCACGGCGATCAGCCCAAGCAGCACTGCCCAGGTCTTCGCAGGAGATGCGACCTCTTCAGGCCCTGAGCCGTTGTCACGGTCCAACACCGCGGTCAGGTCGTTGCGGGGGTCTTCGTCGAAGGCGTTGAACGCCGCAGTGGTGACGAGGTTTGCTACGGCGACCACCGCAATCGTCGCTACGCGACGAGCCCCTGGCGCGACGTAATCGGGCACTGACAACGCTGCGAAGACGAATCCTGCCTGGATGGCGCGCCCGCCGGTGGTGTTGTCTAGGGCGTTGTAATCAATATCGTCGATTTCTAATTGATCTTGAGCCGAAGTCTGCTTCCGTGTCATAGCTCCCCATGGTATCTGGGAGAGGCCGCGTTTTGGGCTAGGTTATCTCGGTTATCTCGCGCATGCTCCACTAGCCTGGAAAACATGAGAAAGCACTACCAAGGCGACGACCCAAACGCGACTCACGTGGCAGCTCAGCTGGTGGATGTTCCTTTAAGCGACTTCATGGTTCGCTTGATTGCCCAGGAGCTGCCCCTACTTGATTCGCATTCGCGCAGCTACGTGTACCGGATTCTGGCGGACTATAAGGCGAAGGGTTTGCCTACGATTACCTCGCAGGAGGAACTGCCGCAGGAAATCAAGGACATCATGGATCTGTAATGGGTTTCTGACACAGGTCTTATAGATACGACCTATTTCACATAAATCTCTACACCTTAGCGGGGATCACGTCTGTAGGCTTGAGTTCGGAATTACCTACTCCATCCCCTACAACCATCGAGTAGCAAGAATGGAAAAGATGGAACTGCACACTACTGAAAAATCACTTTATGGCTGGGGCCGCACGGCTCCGACCACAGCTCACGTCCTTTCGGCGACGAGCCCTGAGACGGTCATCAATGCTGTCAAGGTTGTTGCTGAGCAGAATGAATCGCTGCCAAAGCACGCCCGGCGCGGCATCATCGCCCGTGGCATGGGTCGCTCCTATGGTGACCCGGCGCAAAACGGCGGTGGCCTTGTCGTGGACATGCAGCCACTGAATGAGATCCATTCCATTGACCCTGACTCCGCGATCGTGGACGTTGACGGCGGTGTGACCCTGGATCAGCTGATGCGCGCCGCAATCCCTTATGGCCTGTGGGTCCCTGTTTTGCCTGGTACCCGCCAGGTCACCATCGGTGGCGCAATCGGGCCAGACATTCACGGCAAGAACCACCACTCCGATGGCTCCTTCGGCGACCACGTTGTGTCCATGGAGCTCTTGGTGGCAGACGGACGTGTGCTGCACCTGGAGCCAGAAGGCTCCACCGATGATCCATCGGGTGACCTGTTCTGGGCAACAGTGGGTGGCATGGGCCTGACCGGCATCATCTTGCGCGCAAAGATCAAGATGACGAAGACAGAAACCGCGTACTTCATCTCCGATACCGTGCGCACCACCAACCTCGACGAGACTATTGCTGAGCACTCCAGTGGTGCCGAGGAAAACTACTCCTACTCGTCTGCATGGTTTGACGCGATCAACCCACCACCAAAGACAGGCCGCTCCACTATCTCCCGTGGTTCGCTGGCTACCTTGGAACAGCTCGAGGAGTTCGCTCCGAAGCTGGCGAAGGACCCGCTGAAGTTCTCGGCTCCTCAGTTGATGACAGTGCCGGATATCTTCCCATCCTGGACCATGAACAAGCTGACCCTGAATACCATTGGTGAGCTCTACTACGCAATGGGCAAGGATTCCAAGAACGACGTGAAGAACCTCACGCAGTTCTACCAGCCACTGGACATGATCTCTGAGTGGAACCGTGCCTACGGCGATGCTGGCTTCCTGCAGTACCAGTTCGTTGTACCAACCGATGCAGTCGAGCCGTTCAAGCAGATCATTTACGACATTCAGAAGTCCGGCCACTACTCCGCGCTCAACGTGTTCAAGCTGTTCGGCGAGGGCAACCGCGCGCCGCTGTCCTACCCAATGAAGGGCTGGAACGTCTGCGTGGACTTCCCTATCCGCGATGGCCTCAATGAGTTCCTCGACCGTATTGATAAGCAGGTTATGGAGTTCGGTGGCCGCCTCTACCTGGCAAAGGAATCCCGCACCTCTGCGGAGAACTTCCACAAGATGTACCCAGGCCTTGAGGGCTGGCTGAAGACTCGCAACGCGATCGACCCCGAGGGCCTGTTCGCCTCCGACATGTCCCGCCGTCTGGAACTCCACTAGAAAGGACCGCCCTATGCTCAACGCAGTAGGCCAAGCACAACACATTCTTCTTCTTGGCGGCACCTCCGAGATCGGCCTTGGCATTGTCAAGGAATTCGTCTCCCGCGGTGGCGCACCCGCAGTCACTCTGGCAGCACGCAAGGATTCGCCGCGTATCGACGACGCCCGCGCCCAGGTCGAGCAGGCCGGTGCAAGTGTGGTCGACGTGATTGATTTCGACGCGACCGCCTTCGACACCCACGAGGCCATCATTGCCGAGGTCTTCGACAAGGGCGACGTCGATATTGCCATCGTCGCCTTTGGCTCCCTTGGCGATCAGGAAGAGCTCTGGCAGAACCAGAAGGCAGCAGTTGCCTCTGCCCAGCTCAACTACACAGCACCAGTCTCCGTCGGTGTTCTTCTTGGCCAGGCCATGAAGAATCAGGGCCACGGCACCATCATTGCCATGAGCTCCGTTGCTGGTATGAAGGTGCGCCGCTCGAACTTCGTGTACGGCTCCGCAAAGGCCGGTGTGGACGGCTTCTACACCCAGCTGGGCGAAGCTCTGCGTGGCACCGGTGTGGACGTGCTCGTGGTTCGCCCCGGCCAGGTACGCACCAAGATGACCGCTGACATTGAAAAGGAAGCTCCGCTGACAGTCGATGTCGACGAGGTTGCCCACGAAACTGTCGATGCTGTGCTGCACAAGAAGTCAAGTATCTTCGTGCACAAGGCTTTCGGAGCAGTTTCTTTCGTGCTGCAGCATATTCCTGCTCCGATTATGCGCAGGCTTAACCTCTAATTTGAAGGTGTGTGGGAGACTGTTTTGCATGACAGTTTCACCCACCGGGTCTTTGCCACGCCCACAACCCACCCCTCCGATCCCCCCTACGTACTCGTCAGCTGATCGCACTCCCGATAGTGTCTCGACTGGCCGGACCATTGCCTCGGTACTGGTCTATGGGGTGCTCGGAGGGGTGCTTGCTCTTGGTGCCTGGTTTGTCCTTCACTCCATTTCACTCCCGGCATTTAGTACCTCATATGTCACCCGCGCGTTGACAACGGCCGCCTCGCTGTTTGTTCTCATCGCTGTCGTTGCCGTAGTGATTTTGTGGTTGCGTGCCCGCAAGCGCGGCGATACCCGGGCAACGTGGCGCAAAGTTTTGTCCGAGGCTGTCTGCTACCTCGCGCCCGCGGGACTAGTTGTCACGACGTTGGGTATCCCACTGTCTGCCACGAAGCTGTACTTGAACGGCATCCAGGTTGACCAGGGTTTCCGCACCCAGTTCCTGACTCGCATGACGGATACGTTTGCGAACCAGGACATGAACTACATTGACATGCCTACCTACTACCCCATCGGGTGGTTCTGGCTCGGGGGCCGGATGGCCAACATGCTGGGAATGTCGGGCTGGGAGGTTTACCAGCCGTGGGCAATCGTGTCCATGGCTGCTGCAGCGGCATGTCTAGGTCCGATCTGGCGCAAACTGGTGGGCTCGCTGCCCCTGGCTACGGGAATCTCGCTGGTCACCATCTGCGTCGTCTTGACTCTTGCACCGGACGAACCTTATGCAGCAGTCGTCGCACTGTTCGTTCCCGCTATCATCGTGCTTTCCCAGCGCGCGCTCCACGGCTCGTGGCCGGCGACGATTGCGATCATGATCTACCTGGGAATTTCCGCCACCTTCTATACGCTCTACACCGGCGCCGTGGCGCTCGCTGTGGTGGTGCTGGCCTTCGTCGCAGCGTTTACTGCTGGCAAAGATTCGGGTAAACACTCGTGGTGGATCCCGATTCGCCAGCTCATGGTCATGGGCTTCGGTGCCATCGCCATTGCTTTGATCACATGGGGCCCCTACCTCGCGGCAGTGCTGTCTGGAGCACCACGCGACACCTCCACCGCGCAGCACTTCCTGCCGGAGGAGGGAACGACGCTGCCGATCCCATTCCTCTCCCTCTCCGTGGTCGGCCTGCTGTGCCTGATTGGTTTCGTGTACATGCTGTTCCGCTTCAATGTTCCGGAAGTGCGCGTTCTTACCATCGCCACCGGTGTTTTCTATCTCTGGGCGCTGCTCTCTATGCTGGCCACGGTGCTCGGGACAACGCTTCTGGGATTCCGCATTGAAACTTTGATTGTGTTGACCATGTCCACCACGGGTGTCTTAGCGCTTGCGGAATTGCGCCACCGCGGTCCTGAGTACTTCTACCCGGGCCGCTTCGGTGATCAAACCAATCGCCGCATTACGGTCGCATTTATCGTCCTCTTGGCGCTCGGCGGGCTGGTCTACGTGCAGCAAATTCCTGCCGAGAACGAAGCCCACATCGATCAGGCGTACCAAGACACCGACGGCAACGGTGAGCGCGCCGACCGCTTCGCGCCAGACTCTGCGCGCTACTACGCCCAGATCGACCAGATCATTCGCGAGCAGGGGTATGTGCCGAACGACACAGTCGTACTTACCGACGAGATCAACTTCATGGCTTTCCACCCCTACCACGGCTTTAACGCCTTCACGAGCCACTATGCCAACCCGCTTGGTGAATTCACGGCCCGCAACGAGACAATCTCGAATTGGGCGAAAGCTTCCTACGCCAATAACGGTGACCCTGAAGCATTCAAGAAAGAGCTGGCAGCGGCTCCGTGGCGCAGCCCCGACGTGTTCATTTTCCGTGGCACCGTAAGTAATTCCAGCACCACAACTTCCTCTGCTGCTTCCACTGCTTCTTCCTCTGAAGGTTGGAAGACCCACATTGCCGAAGATATCTACCCGAGCGAACCGAATGTACGCTATGAGGGATTGTTCTTTAATCCAGAAGTGTTCGACAGCGCCGACTGGGACGCCACTCAGGTTGGTCCTTTTGTTGTAGTTACCCGGATTAAATAAATAGAAGTCAGGATCGAGAATTGAACTCAAAGCACGAAAACCCAGGTGAAACGTTGACGCAACCAGGTCAACAGTCCACCCAGCCTGTTGCTCAGAAAGCTCCCGGGTGGCTCAAAAATCTTGCGATAGTCTCAGGGCTCATTGCCTTCATTCTGTTCGTCTCAACCCCGTTTCTTCCGGTTAACCAGACGCAATCGTCGTTTAGCTGGCCGCAGAACGGCTCGCTGAACTCGGTCAACGCACCGCTGATCTCCATGGCTCCGGAGTCTCTGGAAGTCAGCGTGCCGGTCACTGCGATTGATTCGCTGCGCGAGGGCCAAAGCACGGTAATTGGTACGCTTCCTTCCGATTCCACCGAAGCCTATGACCGTGGCCTGTTCGTGTCTGCTCCGGCCGGCGGGGGCTTGAGTATCAGCTCGCTCAATAAGGTTGTTTTCGAGCTCACTCCGGACGAGCTCAATGCTCTTCCAGATAATGCCGTCCTCGATCTTTCCGTCACGCAAGACGGCATCCATGTGGTCATTCCAGGCACGAAGTACGACGAGACCACCAGCGAAGACCTGCGCCCGCAGCTCACCGGCATTTACACCGAGGTCAATGGCGACGCGAACGCCCTGACCGATGCTGGCTTGCAAGCACAGGTAGAGATCAATTCCCGCTTTACGACGACGCCGACCGCCCTCAAGCTCATCTTCATGGTCAGTGGCATCGTGGCAGCCTTGGTTGCCCTCTGGTCTCTGTGGCGCATGGACCAGCTCGATGGGCGCAAGTTCGCGGTGTTCAACAAGAACTGGCGCACCTTCAAACCACTCGACGGCATTGTTCTTTTCGTGCTGGGCTTTTGGCACGTCTTCGGTGGCAACACCTCCGACGACGGCTTCATTCTCACCATGGCCCGGGCTTCCGAGAATTCTGGTTACATGGCGAACTACTACCGCTGGTACGGCGTACCTGAATCGCCTTTCGGTTCCCCGTTCTATGATCTGCTCGCCGCCTTCGCTCAGGTGTCCACGGCATCAATTTGGATGCGCCTCCCGACGCTTATCGCCGGCGTATTGATCTGGTGGTTCCTATCGCGCGAGATCCTTCCACGTTTCGGTGAAGCAGTCGCTGGACGACGAGTGGCCTACTGGACAGCAGCCTTCATGTTCCTGGCGTTCTGGCTGCCGTACAACAACGGCACCCGTCCTGAGCCAATGGTGGCACTTGGCACTATCGTCACCTGGGCACTGTTCGAGCGTGCCATTGCGACGAATCGTCTCTTCCCAGCAGCTCTGGGCACTATTACCGCAGCGTTTACCCTGACCGTCGGCCCGACCGGCCTGATGGCAGTGGGCGTCTTCTTGGTGTCCCTCCCAGCACTGTTCCGCATCATGAAGTCACGTCTTTCGATTGCTCCGTGGATTGCCTATATTGCGCCTTTCCTCGGCGCCGGTACCGCGGTTCTCGTTCCCGTGTTCGCCGATCAAACGTTGATGGCCGTGGTGGAATCCACCTCGGTGCGCTCCGCCGTCGGCCCGGCGCTGCCGTGGTACTCCGAGTGGGTGCGCTACTCCACGCTGTTCCAGCAGTCTGTGGACGGTTCGATGTCGCGTCGCTTTGCCATGTTCACCATGCTGTTCTGCCTGATTCTGATCGTGTGGGCCGTCACCCGCCAAGGCAAGATACCTGGCATCTCCAAGGCCCCAACCCAACGTTTGTTGCTCATCGTCGCCTTGTCGATGTTCTTCCTCATGTTCACCCCAACCAAGTGGACCCACCACTTTGGTATCTATGCAGGTATCGCGGGGGCCATCGCCGCCGTGGGAGCCGTTGTGCTTTCTCAAATTGCACTGAAGTCGGTGCGGGCCCGAACCCTCTCCATCGCCGCGGTGCTCTTCCTGATGGCAATTACCCTCGCTGGTTGGAACGCCTGGTGGTACGCGTCCTCCTTTGCTATTCCTTGGTGGGATCGACCTGTGCAGTTCAAGGCGATCGAGGCAAACTCTGTCATGCTCATCATCGCGCTGATCGTGCTGGGAATTGGCATTTGGCAAACGTTTAGATACTCCTACCAGCGAGGAAAAGCTGAGCAAGAGGGTCGCCTCGCCGAGTTCGAGGCAAGCCAGAATGTTGCCACCGGCAAGTTCGCTGGGCTGATGTCCGCACCAATTGCAATTGCGTGTGTGCTCATGGTGGCCTTCTCGTCGCTGTCGTTCGCAAAGTCCTTCATTGACCAGGCACCGGCCTACTCCGTTGGCATGGGCAACGTCCGCTCCTTCGGTGGAGATAGCTCTGGCATGGCCAAGGACGTGATGATGGAAACCAACACGAACGATTCCTTCCTCACCCCGATCAACGGAACTCCGCTCGGGCGCTCTCTTGAGTCCGGTGACAACCGTGGCTTTACGCCTGACGGTGTTCCTGGATTCATTGAACCCCAGAACATGTCTTCGGCTTCTGTTGGTGCGATCGGTGATAACACGCAGACCACTTCCGGCAACGCGAACACCGAGTCGCGCACAACTGCTAATGACACTACGACCAACGCCGAAGTTCCGGCAACAACCAATAACCCTGAGAACACCACTCAGGAAACGATTTCTCAGCAATCCACTTCTCAGGGTGGAACCCAGGGCAACCGTTCCGAGGAGAACAAAGGTGTCAACGGTTCTACAGTGAATCTGCCGTTCAACCTGGATTACACTCGAGTGCCGGTGCTGGGTTCTTGGGAATCGAAGCCTCGTAACGCCGCCGAACTGGAGACGGAGTGGTACGAACTTCCCGCAGATAGCGAATCCGCACCGCTGATCGTTGTGTCCGCTGCGGGCAAGATTAAACACGATGACATCAACGGCGTTGAGCAAGACGGCCAGGAAGTGCTCCTCGAATACGGCACCCTTTCCGAAAATGGCAGCGTCGAAGCTCTGGGCACTGTTCAGATGATGGATACCGGCCCAACGCCTTCGTGGCGTAACCTGCGCTACCCCATCAAGGACCTGCCTGCTGAGGCCAACGTGGTGCGCATCGTTGCTTCCGATAAGTCTCTGGCAGAAGATGACTGGATCGCAGTGACCCCACCTCGCGTGCCTGAGCTGCAATCAATGAATGACTACATCCCGGCCAACGCACCTAGCCTGCTGGACTGGTCGATTTCCCTGCAATTCCCTGACCAGCGCCCATTCGACCACTACGCAGGTGTGACGGAAATTCCTGAGTTCCGCATCTCCCCAGATGCACCAGGTAAGGCCTCCCTTTCCGGGTTCATGGACTTCCTCGGTGGCGGTTCCCTGGGTACAGCGGAGGCCGTGAACTACTCCTACGAAATCCCGGCATACCTACGAGACGATTGGCAGCGCGACTGGGGCTCCGTATACAAATACGAACAACGTACGGACTCAACCGGGCAGAAACCTGATCTCGCCCAGATTGATTACGAGGAAATCACGCGCTCCGGCTTGTGGTACCCATCCAAGATGAAGATCCGCGACATCGAGTAGCAGCTACTTGGGCGTGACCCTTATTCAAGGGTCACGCCCTTTTTTGCGCTATTCGTCGATTAGCTTTTGATTCAGTTAAGCCCGAAGCGCTTCAACGTGGGCAGAGTTGCCATTATTGATGTCGGGGTTTTGGGGAACATGTTGGGGATTTATAAAAAATTACCTGCAGGTGCGGACCCCCACAGGCAATTTTCATTCATTCTTCTCCGTGGATTTCTCCTCGGATCCCAACAACCTAGTCAATATCTTTCCAATTTGTAACATTCTTTTCCCAGATATAGCTGTAATTTTGAGCTATTTCCCTTGCTGTTTTTGGTTTCGTACCTGTTAACTTTTCCACAGCATCGCTTTTAACATCCATAAGTCCTTCTGCAATACTTGCTTCATTAGTCACCATGTCGTTTCCACACCAAGGAACTGGTGAATTGGAGAAGTCAGCATCAGTGTCTCTTGGTATTCCCATGGAATCCAAGTATTCAAAGAATTCTTCATGACCTACCGGGCAATATTCAATCTGCCGTCCCGATAATTCACTGATTAAATCTACGATGTCACGTTGCGAGATGGATTCGATACCACACACATTATATGCAGTATTATGCTCCCCTTTTCCAAGCAAAAGAGCTGCTCCTACTCTGGCACTGTCATCTTTAGGAATGAAAGTTGCTCTACCTTCTCCCGCAGTTGTATACCACTTGTTATCCGACATAAGAGCCAACATGACTGAGGTAGTTAAGTAGTTCTCCATATAAAGATTGTTTCGCATGAAGTTGTACGCGACCCCTGTTTCAGCAGCACGCTCCCGAATATACTTTTCGGTTGCTGTGTGATCTGGGGTTACATATACATGTGCATAAGCCGGATCACTTGCTCCTAAAAAGGATGTATAAGTAATGTGCTTTACACCTGCTGCGATTGCGGCATCGACTACATTTTTATGCTGTTGTACTCGACGTTCACCAATCAGCACACCTGAGACGATGAAGATTCTGTCTCCGCCTTCAAATGCTTTAGTCATTTCTTCAACGTCATCATAATTTCCTTGACGCACTGAAATACCAAGGTTTTCCCACTCTTCTTTCTTCTCGGCATTCATCCATTCAAGGTTTGGACATGTAAAAACCAAATTTTGCGGTTCAACCGATTTCAATACATCTTCCGCAACTCGTCCGCCTAGTTTTCCATCTGTCCCTGTTACGATGTAGCGCATAATTATCTCCTATAACAACGTATGATTTGCCTTCTTAAACTGAGAATACCCGTTACTCAGCGGAAGAATCATCCGTTCTATAGAAATATCCACGGCATTTTTTCATTCGAGGCATGCGGAATCATGACTATCTTTAAAGTGAAAAGGTATAGGTCGCCATAATGCTTTAAAGGGAGTTAATTCCCACTCAAAATGCACCGTTGACTACTCGCAGCTAGAAGCACAGAATCGAGATCAGCTGTGCCGATGCGGTAGACGGTGTGGTCAAAGGCCAGGTCTCGCACCACGGCAAACCCGATATCGCCCGCGCCCCGCATCAGCTAATAAAAACAAACGGTACTAAGCCCCTGGGATCCCCGCGGCCCGGTTCGCGGCCGCAATACCGTTCGTCCGGCTGCCGGGGTTGTTTGCTGCTGGCACGCGCGCAGCCCCATTGGCCGCCTTCAATCCACTCGTCTCAGTTTTGGGTTTCTTGCTGCGCTTGCTCGTGGCCCAAGAAAGCACCCGTGCACTAAGTCGCGGTGCGCGAGTTTGGGCTATGGCTGCAATTCGGGGTGCAAAATTCATGAAACTGCCTCCAATGCGTGGTTGACAATACTGGTAATTTCTTTGCGCGTGGCATCAGCATCCGCTTTGACTAGGGCGATGCGCGTGCGTCGCTCGAGGACATCGTCCACGCTCAACGCGCCTTCCGCGGTCACGGCAAACTCGATTTCCGCGCGCGTGAGATCGCTGCCTTCCACCAGATCAAGGGGTCGCTCCACGGTGGCACTCCGCACAACTTCAGGTGCTTCTTTGCCAAAACGCTGCACCAAAGAATCTGGAAGATGGTGCAGGTCTCGGCGGGAAACATGCGCATAATCGCGGTGTCCCGGCGCGCCGATCAGCGGGAACTTATGCGTCACACAGGCACTGGCATTGAGCTTGCGCAAGCGCACTGCCTCATCCACAGTCTCCTCGGCCATCAATCGATACTCGGTGAACTTTCCGCCGACGGTAGAGATCACCCCGGTGTCCGATTCGATGATGTGATGCCTGCGCGAAAGATCGGCGGTGACGGCATCCTCGCCGGTATCAAGTAAGGGGCGCAGCCCTGTAAACGCGCCGATCACGTCATCCTGGGTAAGTTTTTTCACCAATGCGCGGTTGATGTGCTCGAGAAGAAAGTCGATATCTTCCTGCGGAGTCGCGGGCACCTCAGGAATTTCTGGCCCGTTGTCCTCGTCGGTCAGCCCCAGGTAGACGCGCCCGTGTGGCGCAGGCAGCAGAAAGAGATAGCGCGAAATCGACCCAGGCAGCGGCACCGTCAGCGCTCCTTCTGGATTACCAAGCGTGGCAGCGTCAAGGACAACGTGCGTACCCCGAGCGGGGCGAATGCTCAGCGCATCGTCGATGGTTCCCGCCCAGACTCCGGTGGCATTGATCACGGCTTTTGCCTGCAGGGTAAATTCTGTGCCCGCGATCCGGTCGCGTACCTGCACACTTGTTCCGGTGGCGGAGAGCACCTCACATCGGGTGAGAATCCGCGCGCCCTCAGAGGCCGCCGTGCGCGCCACCGCGGTGACAAAGCGCGCGTCGTCGATCATCTGCCCATCAAAGTTCACCCATGCGCCACGGAGCTTGTCGCGAGAAACCGCCGGACACAGCAGGCTCGCCTCATCGGGGCCAACATAGCGCGACCGCGGCAAAGTCTGAGCTGAGGTTCCGGCCAGGATGCGCAGGATGTCTCCGGCGAGGAAGCCCACCCGCATCGCGGCCTTTTGGAACAAGTTCGTGTCCGCGCCCAGTGCCGTGACCTGCGGGAGTGCCCGCACGAGGTGGGGTGCGGTGCGTTCCATGATGATGCCGCGCTCGCGGGCAGAATCTCTCGCGATGCCGAATTCCAGCTTGGTCAGGTAGCGCAACCCGCCGTGGACAAGCTTGGAGGAAAACCGTGATGTTCCAAACGCAAGATCATGCTTTTCGACGAGCACCGTGTTCAGGCCCCGCGTCGCAGCATCAAGTGCAACACCAACACCGGTGATGCCACCGCCGATGACAATCACATCTACTCCCTCGGAAGCGGTGGTGAGTCGTTTTAGGTCGGCTGCTCGTCGTGAAGCATTAATGCGTGGTTGTTCTTTCATGCTGACAAATATCCTTTCAGCATCGTGGTCAGTTCTGCTTTCCATGTGGAGTCGCTGCTGAGTTCGGGGACGACCGCTTCGCGGCTCAGCGCTGCTGCTTGGGTGATCATGAGGATCATCACGGCCATGTCGTGGTGGTTTCTTCCCTCTAGTTCTGGGGCGGTGCCCGACTGCGCGAGTGTGTCCAGCATGGAGGTGAGGAAGTGGATGATGATTTTTTGGCTCGAGCCGAGGCGCTCGAATTGGTAGGTGACGAAGACCTCGGGGTCGTTGCGGATCAGGGCAACGAGCAGTTCGTTGTCGCGGGCACGGGCGGTGACGTTGACGACTTGGCTGACGAACTCGGCGGTGTCACCGGCGAAGGTTTCGGGCTGAACCTCGCTGAGCAGTGTGACAATCTCGTTGGTCATCACCTCGGTTGCGAGCTTGTCCACCGAGGAGAAATGGTTGTACGCGGTTTGGCGTGAGACCCCAGCCCGCCGGGCAATGCCGGACATGGTAGCCCGGGACACCCCAGTTTCGATGAAGGTTTCGCGGGCCGCTTGGATGAGCGCTTGCCTTGTGGGAGTGGATGGGTTGGTCATGGCTTCGGCACCAAGTAGTGGCCCGCACCAGCTGCGATGCGCAGCGAGACCGGGGAAGAAAAACTGCGGTCCCCATCGACATAGGTGTGCACACCAGGCATGTTGAGGGAGAGCGCGGGCTCGCGGAAACGCTTGATCGCGTCACCGAGGCCTGAGAAATCGCCCGCCATGAACTTGCGCGCCTGGGGTAAGAACCTGCGACGTGGAATATCGGTGAGCAGCGTGATGTCGAAGAGCCCGTCGTGGTGATCGGCGTCGGGCACAATGGTCATCCCGCCACCATAGGACTTGGTATTGCCAATCACGCACAAGATGGCAGGCCCTTCGAAAAGTACCTGGCCGTCTGGGGTTGTCAGTTGCGTGGGTCGCGCATGGAACCTGGGAAACTCAATGCCTGAGGCCAGTAGGTAGCGCAGCTTGCCCCGGGGCCACTTAATGGTATTGGCCCGCTCGGTGACCTGGGAGTCGAATCCTGCCATCGCCACGGTGCCGAAGTAGCGCTCCTTGTCGCCGTGGCGGATCACGCCTAGATCGGTATGCGTGGAATAGCCGCCGACGATCGTGTTCACTGCGCCGCGCACATCCAGGGGAATGCGATACTCGCGCGCGTGATCATTGCCGGTACCAGCAGGAATGATTCCCAGTGGCTTGTCGCTTCCGGCTTGTTCTTGTAAGGCTAAGTGAATCAGTCCGTCGCCGCCGCAGACGACAAGGGCATCGAGTAAATCGTCGCTAAGCGCATGTCGTGCAAGCTCGCGCGATGCCTGCGCGCTGGCTCCTGCGAGCGCAACCACGTCGATGCCGCGGCGATAAAATTCCCGGCGCGCCTCCACGGCTCGTTCCGCCGCGATGCCGCGCCCGGCGGCGGGGTTCGTGAGCACTGCAACGCGGCGAATCGGCTGGTGGCTTAAGATGTTGCTCGTCATGAGATGAGCTTTCCGGGATTCAGGATTCCCGCGGGATCCAGCTGTGCCTTGATGGCCCTGAGCAAAGCTTCGCCCGGTGCGCCGATCTCGTCGGCGAGGTAAGGGCGGTGATCGGTGCCCACGGCATGGTGATGAGAAATCGTGCCACCGGCTGCAATGATCGCCTCGCAGGCCTTTTCCTTAACCGGCCACCACTGTTGCTCCGGTTCGCCGCGCTGGCCACCAATAATTGTGAAATAAATCGAAGCGCCAGTGGCATACACGTGGGAAATATGACACATGACCAGCGGAATTGTTCCGGAATCGGCAAGCGCCGAGGTCACGGCGTCGGTCACCGCACGCTTCAGGTTCATCAAATTTGACCAGTCGGTGGCCGTTTCCAGCGTCTCGCAGATCGCGCCATTGTCCAACAGCCCGTCGCGCAGCACAGGGGCCCCGAAGCGCCCCTGTTCCCAGTGACGCACCGGGTTCTCGCCCGCGGACACACCCCCGAGTTCGCGCAGCAGCGCACTAGTTTCCGCATGCCGCGAGGTCGTGTGCGCCTCAGTGCCCTCAAACATCGTGAGTAGGAGGCAGCCTTGACCTGCGGTTTCGCCAATCGCGCTTGTCGACGAAAGATTCATCGCCGACTCAATCTCATCCGACAAGCGCAGCACCGTGGCCCCCGTCCCGGTTTGGGTAACCACTCGCATCGCTTCGGCGCCGGCGCGGAAATCGGGAAAGCGGAAGGCCTCGTAGCGCTTCGATTCTGGAATCGGATGCACCCGCACACGCACCGAGGTGATGATTCCGAGAGTGCCCTCGGAGCCCATGAACAGGTGGCGCAGATCGGGGCCCGCGGCGGATTGTGGCGCGTTCCAGCCCGCTTCGATTGTGCCTGTTGGGGTGACTACGGTTAGTGAGCGCACCATTTCATCGAAGCGCCCATAGCCTGCGGAATTCTGCCCCGAGGACCGCGTCGCCGCGTAACCGCCAATGGTGGCGTAAGGAAAGGACTGCGGGAAATGGCCCAGCTGCAATCCATGCTCAGCCAGCAACATTTCGGCGTGCGGGCCGGTCAACCCGGCGCCCAGGGTGGCCTCGCCCGAGATGTCATCCACATCCGAGAGCTGAGTGAAGCGCGCCATATCCACGCTAAGCACGGCACGCAGTCCCCCATCTTTCGGTGCCACTCCGCCAACAACCGAGGTGCCGCCGCCGAAGGTGACCACGGCAATCCGCTCGCCCGCACAAAACCGCAGCAGCTGCTCGAGCTCGCCGTTCGTGGCGGGCGCGACCACCGCGTCGGGGGCATCAATCACCCGAGTCGCGCGCATATCCAGCAGATCAGGATACGACTTGCCCCGCGCCCGGCGCAGCCGCTGCTCATGCTCGGTAGAGACAAATTCCTGCCCCACGATTGTGGCCAGCTGCGCTAGGTCCGCCTTACTCAGGCGCACCGGTGTGAGCTCGATGTCCCGCGGATCAATACGTCCCACCTGCGCGGATGTCGCGCCGAGTGCCTTGTCCAGCATCCGCAAAATCGAGGGCGAGAGTGGCTTCGCTTCCTCGCGCGTGCCCCACAGCTGCGGCTCCATAGGAGGCAGCGGCACGGAAACTCCTTGTCCTGTGACCATGGGCACAGTGTACATGTTGACACTTTCTGCACAAGTGTCAATTTCGCTTATCGACGATTTTCTCGCCTCCACCCAAGGGCCGCACGGAATTAAATTCATAGACTAAGTGGTCTGTACTGTGATTTTTATTCTCCCCTCTTCCGAAGATGGACTTTTATATTTTCAGCACATAGTGTGTGTGAAGTTCATAAGACCGTTCGGTCTATAAAAAGTATTCAGGCATGTCCAGGAGAGTCGATGCAGCCGTCCTTTTCCCGTCGTACTTTGCTGCGCGCCACTGGTGTCGCAGGGGCCGGAGTGGCACTGGGTACGCTTGCGGCGTGCGGCAGCGCGTCGTCGCAAAGCAAAGCCTCCTCTGCAGACGCCGTCACCATCGGCTTCGTGCCCATTGGCTGCGCGGCTCCGCTACTCGTTGCCGATTCCTTGGATCTGTTTCATAAGCACGGGGTGAACGTGAGCCTGCGGAAGTTTTCCGGCTGGGCCGATTTGTGGACGGCGTATGCCACCGGCGAGCTCGACGTAGCGCACATGCTCTCGCCGATGCCGATCGCGCTCGATGCTGCGGCGACCAACGCTGCGCGCCCAACCGAACTCTCCTTTACCCAAAACACCAACGGTCAGGCGCTCACTTTGGCGGCGAAGCACCACGGACACGTGCATTCACCTGTGGATATGCGTGGCATGGTCCTGGGTATCCCCTTCGAGTACTCGGTGCATGCGCTGCTTTTGCGCGACTACTTGGTAGCCGGCGGGCTCGACCCAGTTGCCGACGTGGAACTTCGGTTGCTCAGGCCCGCCGACATGGTGGCGCAATTATCTGTGGGCACCATCGACGGATTTATCGGCCCGGAGCCGTTCAATCAGCGTGCACTGGCAAGCGGGGCGGGCAGGATTTTCATGCTCACTCGCGAGATGTGGGATCACCACCCGTGCTGCTCGGTGGTGATGTCCAAGCAGTTCCGTGTGACTCACCCGGAGATGGCAGATGCGATCGTCGCAACGCTGCACGAAGCCGCAACTTTTGTCGACGACCCTGCCCACGTCCACGAGACCGCGCCCATGCTGGCCTCGGAAAAGTACCTCAACCAGCAGGAACCACTGATTGCGGCGGGGCTGAGCGGCACCTATGTGAACTGGGCGGGCGAGCAGAGCACCGACCCGAACTACCTGAGCTACGGTGACCCCACCTCCTCGACGGCACTGACGTGGATGGCTGCGCAGCTCGCGCGATGGGATTTGGGTGGCTCGCGCCTAACTTTCGACGACACCGCCATCCGCGACGCCGCCTTTGCGGTTTTGCCCCGCGATGCCGTGACCGACGACGCGCCGGTGACCATCAATGGCCGCACTTTCGACCCGACCCGCCCGACTGCTGGATATCGCTAGGAAACGTACATGACAAAGAAGTCCTCTCCCCCTGTGTGGCATGCCGTTGTCACTGGTCTCGCGCTGTTTGTGGCCTTCCTCGCGCTCTGGCAGATTGCCGTGTCCGCTGGCTGGCTCTCTGACATCGCGCCTACCCCGGCGCGCACTTGGCAGCGTGGCGTGGAAATCCTTTCCGACCCCTTCTATCGCAACGGGCCCGCCTCTGTAGGTATCTTCTGGCACCTCCTAGCCAGCCTTCGCAGAGTGCTCATTGGCTTCGCCATCGCCATGATTATTGCCATTCCACTGGGCTTCTTGCTGGGAACTTCCACCACGCTGCGTCGCGCGCTAGACCCGGCGATCCAAATTTTGCGGCCGGTTTCTCCCCTGGCGTGGCTGCCTCTGGGTCTTGCCCTGCTTCAAGACGCCGAGAACACCGCCGTTTTCGTCATCGTGCTTTCCGCACTGTGGCCGACGCTGATTAACACCATCTCGGCCGTCCACGACATTCACCCGCGTTATCTCAATCTTGCGGCTACCCTCGGTTCGAGTCGCTGGCTCACCCTGCGCCACGTGCTTCTCCCCGCGGCGCTGCCCGGGATTGTCACCGGTATGCGCCTCTCGCTGTCCACCTCCTGGCTGGTCATCGTGGCCGCCGAGATGCTCGTCGGCGGGCAAGGCATCGGCTTCTTCGTCTGGAACATGTGGAACCGCCTGGACATCGACGCCATCGTTGTGGCAATCCTGCTCATCGGCATCACCGGCCTGATCCTCGACCACCTTGTCGCTTCTATCCAGAAGGTAGTCCGCCATGACTAACACCATGACTAGCACTATTTCAGTAGATAACATCACCAAGTCCTACGGCGAGACCCGCGTCATCGGCCCCACCTCACTCGATGTTGCCGAGGGCGAATTCGTCAGCCTGCTCGGCCCATCTGGCTCCGGTAAGTCCACGATCTTAAACATGATCGCCGGCCTCGCGTTTCCCTCCACCGGCACGGTGTCCGCGTTCGGCAAGGAAATCACAGGCCCCGGCCCCGAGCGCGGCCTCGTCTTCCAGGACCACGCCCTGCTGCCCTGGAAAACCGCCCGTGGCAACATCGATTTCGGTCTACTCTCCGCCCACCCAGAGCTCAGCGCCGCCGAGCGCGCCAAGCGCACCGACGACGTACTGGGCCGCGTCGGCCTCTCGCACGCAGCCGACCGTCGCCCCGCGCGGCTGTCCGGCGGCATGCAGCAGCGAGTGGGTCTCGCTAGAGCTTTCGCCATCGATTCCAAGATTTTGCTTCTCGACGAGCCCTTCGGCGCCCTCGACGCTTTGACCCGCCGCGAGCTGCAGAACCTCCTGCTGGAGATCTGGGAAACCAACCGGCGCACGGTGGTCATGGTCACCCACGACGTGGAGGAAGCAATCCTGCTCTCCGACCGCATCCTGGTCATGTCACCCGGCCCAGATGCCACCATCATTGAGGATCTCAAGGTGGATATTCGCCGGCCACGCCACGGTGCCGCGGAATCGGATACCGGCGAGATGCGCCGCCACCTGCTGGGTCTGCTCGAGCACAGGTAGCTTGCATGGGGCTGCCTCTCGCCCCGCTGCGGAATCGACCATGCGGAAAAATAGGCCAGTTAGGCCTGTTCTAACGGACATAAAACCAGCGTGGTCGATTCCAAACTAGCAATTAAAGCTTGATCGGCGCCGTCGACGGCGAAACCGCCACCGGCAAAGCCGTCTCACCCATCAAATCCTTGTCCACTGCGGCAGCAGCCGCCCGGCCTTCGGCAATTGCCCATACAATCAGCGACTGACCACGGCCGTTATCGCCAGCAACATAGACCTGTGGCTTGAAGTTTGGCACGAGTGGGCGCACGGTAGCGCGGTACTCGTTGTCGCGAACCATCCTGCCACGAGCGTCGAACTCCATGCCCAGCTCGTGAGCAAGGCCGCCACGCTCCGGGCCGGTGAAGCCCAGCGCGATGAGTACTAGGTCGGCCTCGAACTCGAAGTCGGTGTCCTCCATCGGGGTGCGCTTACCGTCGATGACCTCGACTTCGTTGCCTCGGATCGTCTCCACTTTGCCATCAGAACCGTCGAAGCTGACGGTGTTCACGGAGTAGATGCGCTTGCCCAAAGCCTCGCCCGCGCCACGGGTGGCCAGGCCAAGTGCTGCAATCTCATCTGCCGACTCATCGCCAGTTACCACGTACTCGCCTTCCTCGTGAGCAGTGGCCACGCGGTAGGTCAGCGGGTACATCGGCCACGGAGTCGAGGCAGCGCGGTGCTGCGGAGCACGAGCACGGATATCGAACTGGGTCACATTCGCAGCACCTTGGCGCAACGCAGTACCGAAACAGTCAGTACCGGTGTCGCCACCGCCAATGACCACGACTTTCTTGCCCTTGGCGCTAATCGCCGAGACTTCCATGTCGCCCTCGTTCACGCGGTTCTGCGCGGTGAGGTATTCCATTGCTGGATAGATGCCCTCGAGGTCACGGCCGTCTACAGCCAGCTCGCGGGCCACAGCGGTGCCGGTGCACAGCACCACGGAATCGAAACCTGCCAGGTCACGCGCGGTTGGCGAAACACCGGTGCGAAACTCAGTACCCTCCAGCTCCATCTGGCGGATGCGGCGGTCAATATAGCGCGCTTCCATCTTGTATTCCGGCACGCCATAGCGCATCAGACCACCAATGCGGTCATCGCGCTCAAACACGGTCACGCGGTGCCCGGCGCGGGTCAGCTGCTGAGCAGCGGCCATACCTGCAGGCCCGGAACCAACCACGGCAACTGCCATGCCGGTCTGCATGGTGGGGCGGATCGGTTCGACCCAGCCCTCGTCGAAAGCTCGCTCGACAATGTCCAACTCGACGTTCTTAATGGTCACGGCGTCGTCGTTAATGCCTAGCACGCACGCGCCCTCGCACGGCGCCGGGCACAGACGACCTGTGAAATCCGGGAAGTTATTGGTCGCGTGCAGGCGGTCGTAGGCTTCCTGCCAGCGCTCTTGGCGCACGAGGTCGTTCCACTCCGGGATGATGTTGCCCAGCGGGCAGCCCTCGTGGCAGAACGCAACGCCGCAGTCCATGCAGCGCGTGGCCTGTTCTTGGATCTGGCCGTCGGGAGCCTTTTCGTACACCTCGCGCCAGTCCATCAGTCGCAGCGGAACGGGGCGGTGTGCCGGTTCCTTGCGCTCGTAGTTCATGAATCCATGTGGGTCGGCCATTAGTTCACTGCCTCCATGATTGCTTTTCCAACGTTTTCGCCCCGTGCTTGGGCTTTTGCGGTGATGTTCAAAACCTTGCGGAAATCGCGAGGCATGACCTTGACCAGGGTGGTCACGTCCACCTCAATCTGTGAGCCGGTCAGCTCCTTGTGCTTGGCCACGGCCTCTTCTAGGAACCTGATGTCCTTTGCATCCAGCTCCTCGAAGTCCACGAGGCCATGGTTCACGCGTGCAGAAAGGTTCTCCTGCGGTGCCAAGTAGGCCACGCCACCGGACATGCCGGCACCGAAGTTCTCGCCGACCGGACCAAGCACAACTACGCGCCCGCCGGTCATGTACTCGCAACCGTGGTTACCAATACCCTCCACAACGGCAGTAATGCCCGAGTTGCGCACGCAGAAGCGCTCGCCCACCTCACCGGCGATGTACATATCACCGCTGGTCGCACCAAAGCCGATCACGTTTCCGGCGATGATGTCCGGCTCGTCGAAGTTCGCCTGCGCAGGCGCATCCGGGTGCGGACGCACAATAATCCGACCACCCGACAAGCCCTTGCCCATAAAGTCGTTCGCATCACCAACCAGATCCAGCGTCATGCCCGCAGGCACAAACGCACCGAAAGAGTTACCCGCCGAACCGGTGAAGGTCACTTTCACCGAATCCTCCGGCAGCCCATCGCGCCCAGCAGCGCGAGTGAGCTGCGAGCCCGTCATGGTCCCGGTCGTGCGGTCCACGTTGCGGATAGGATATTTCAGGCGGATCGACGGTGCGTCCGAAGAGCTCATCCACGCAGGGGCGCTTAACGACGACGCTGCCGCCGCAGCATCAATAGTCAGCTGAGAATCCTTGATAATGCGCTGGTCAAGGGTGCCTTCCAAACCAGGATCTTGCTCACGAGTCTGGCGTGGGTTCTGATTCCGGAAGAACTCAGATTCAGGCTGCTCGAAAATCGGCGAGAGATCCAGCATCTCGGAGCGGCCCGGCGTGTTCTCCTTCTGCTTCAGCACGCGTGCCTGGCCCACGGCCTCCTCGATGGAACGGAAACCAAGCTCAGCCAAGATCTCACGAACTTCCTGCGCAATGAAGGTAAAGAAGTTCACCACGTGCTCGGCCCGGCCCGTGAACTTCTTACGCAGGTCAGGATTCTGAGTAGCAATACCCACTGGGCAAGTATCCAAGTGGCACACGCGCATCATGATGCAGCCTTCCACCACCAGCGGTGCGGTGGCGAAACCAAATTCCTCGGCGCCAAGCAGTGCCGCAATAACCACGTCGCGACCAGTTTTCAGCTGGCCATCAACCTGAACGCGAATCCGGTCGCGCAGGCCGTTGAGCAGCAGCGTCTGCTGGGTTTCTGCCAAGCCCAACTCCCACGGACCACCGGCGTGCTTGAGCGAAGTCAGTGGCGACGCGCCGGTACCGCCGTCATGGCCGGAGACCAAAACAACATCGGCGTGAGCCTTCGAAACACCAGCAGCAACGGTGCCCACACCAGCCTGAGCAACCAGCTTCACGTGGATGCGCGCATCCGGGTTGGCGTTCTTCAAATCGAAGATGAGCTGTTTCAAGTCCTCGATGGAGTAAATATCGTGGTGCGGTGGCGGGGAAATCAAACCCACGCCAGGGGTAGTAATTCGCACCTCGGCGATCCAGGGGTAGACCTTGTTCGGCGGCAGCTGGCCGCCTTCACCTGGCTTTGCACCCTGAGCCATCTTGATCTGGATGTCGGTGCAGTTATTCAGGTAGTGGCTGGTCACACCGAAGCGACCGGAGGCGACCTGCTTAATGCTGCTGCGACGCCAATCGCCATTAGGTTCCATCTCGAAGCGCGCTGGGTCCTCGCCACCCTCGCCGGAGTTACTCATTGCGTGCAGGCGGTTCATGGCAATAGCCAGGGTCTCGTGCGCCTCGGCCGAAATCGAGCCATAGGACATTGCGCCGGTAGAGAAACGCTTGACAATATCGGCTACCGGCTCAACTTCATCCACCGAGATGGCTGGGCGTGGCGAATCAAAGTCCATCATGCCGCGCAGGGTGGCCAGTCGCTCGGACTGGTTATTCACCACTGTGGTGTACTCCTTGAAAATTGCGTACTGGCCCGTCTTGGTGGCGTGCTGCAGCTTGGCAATCGTCTCTGGGTTAAACAGATGGTACTCGCCTTCGCGGCGCCACTTGTACTCACCGCCGAGTTCGAGCTCGCGGTGGGCGTTTTCCTCAGGGCGTGGCAAAAATGCTGCGCGGTGGCGCTTTTCTACATCTTCTGCCACGGCATCCAAGCCCATTCCGCCGATCGGTGCGGGCATCCCGCCGAAGTACTCGTCGAGAAGCGACTGCGATAAACCGGTAACATCCGCGAGCTGCGAGCCGCGATAGGACGCGACGGTGGCGATGCCCATCTTCGACATCACCTTGAGCACGCCGGTGGTGGCTGCCTTGACGTAGTTGGTGCAGGCCTCGTCGAGCTCAAGCTCGCCGAGCTGGCCGAGCATGCGCAGCTCGTCGATGGATTCGAAAGCCATGTATGGGTTGATGGCGTCCGCGCCGAAAGCGATGAGCATGGCCAGGTGGTGGACTTCGCGGGAGTCACCGGACTCGATGACAAGCGATGCGCGGGTGCGCGTGCGCTCAGCAACCATGTGCTGGTGCACCGCAGAGGTGAGCAGCAGGGAGGGAATTGGGGCGAAGCGCTCGTCGGAATCGCGATCCGAGAGCACGATGAGGCTCACGCCGTCGTTGATGGCCTCGGAGACCTCGCGCTTGACTCGCTCGATAGCCTCGCGCATGCCGTTGCCGTTGTGAGCGACGGAGTAGAGCCCGGAGATAATGCGGGACTTGAAGGGCTCGCCTGCTTCAAGCAAGGTGACGAAGGCATGGTTGTCGATGATTGGCGAATCCAACCGGATCCGCCGAGCCGCCTCAGCTGTGGGATTAAGCACGTCGGACTGCGCACCCAACAGCGTGTACATGCTGGTCACGTTCTTTTCGCGGATGGAATCCAGCGGCGGGTTGGTCACCTGGGCAAAGCGCTGCGCGAAGTAGTCGAAGAGCATCCGCGGACGATTCGACAGCGCAGCAATTGGGGTATCCGAGCCCATGGAGCCGATTGCCTCTGCGCCGGTCAGCGCCATCGGGCGAATGATCAAATCCACGTCTTCTTCAGTGATGCCAAAGACACGCTGGCGCAAAACCGCGCGGTTGTGTGGCATGTACTCGTAGTAGACCTGATCCAACTGGCTCAGCGGGGTGAAGTTCTCCTCAATCCACTGACCATAAGGCTCCTTGGAAGCCAAAGTCTGCTTGATCTCGGCATCGGGGACAATGCGCCCGGCCTTGGTATCAATCAGGAACATGTGACCGGGGCGCACGCGGGTGCGCTTGACAATCTTCTCCGCCGGGATATCCAGTACGCCAGCCTCAGAGGACATAACGACGAGGCCATCGTCGGTAATCCAGATGCGGCCTGGGCGCAAGCCATTGCGGTCCAGGGTGGCACCCACATACCTACCGTCGGTGAAGGCCACAGCGGCTGGGCCGTCCCATGGCTCCATCAGGCAGGAGTGGTATTCGTAAAAGTCTTGCAGTTCCTGATCTAACTCGGTGGAGTGCTCCCAGGCCTGCGGAATCATCATGCTGACCGCGTGGGGCAGCGAGTAGCCGCCAAGGTGGAGCAGTTCCAGTGCCTCGTCGAAACGCGCTGTGTCCGATCCCTCAGGGGTGCAGATCGGAAGGACACGGTCAAGCGGACCGAGCTGCTCGGAATTGATCAAGGCCTCGCGGGCACGCATCCAGTTTTCGTTGCCGGTGACGGTGTTGATTTCACCGTTGTGCGCAACGAAACGGTAAGGGTGCGCAAGCGGCCACGATGGGAAGGTGTTCGTGGAAAAGCGCGAGTGCACCAGCGCGATCGCCGACTCCATGCGTGGATCGGAGAGATCTGCGTAGAACTCGGAGAGCTGGCTGGTGGTCAGCATGCCCTTGTACACAATGGTGCGTGCAGATAGAGATGGGAAATACACCGTCTGATCGCCGAGTTCGCGCTCGGCGCGCTTGCGAATGAAAAACATTACGCGGTCGAGCTCAATGCCCTTTTTACCCGGCACGGACAAGAAAGGTTGCGCGAAAGTCGGCATGGCTGCAAGTGCCATCTTGCCCAGACTTTCGGGGTTGACCTGCACCTCGCGCCACCCCAGCACCTTGGCGCCCTCTTCGCCGGCGATGTCCTCGATTGCGCGGCGCGCGTCGAGCTCGGCCATACGAGTCTGCGGGAGGAAGGCAATGCCCGTGGCGTATTCGCCTGCTGCAGGCAGGTCGAAGGAGGTGACTTCCTGGTAGAACGCATCGGGGATTTGGAGCAGGATACCGGTGCCGTCTCCAGTGTTTTCTTCCGCTCCGGCGGCGCCACGGTGATCGATGTTATCCAGGACCGTCAGCGCATTATCAATGATCTGACGGCTTGGTCGTCCCTTAATGTCAGCAACAAAACCCACGCCACACGCATCGTGTTCGTAGGCGGGGTTGTAGAGCCCTGTTTGACGCATTGTGGTCCACCTTTACTGATCGCCTGTCTATCGCTCTATAGAAAACAATATAACGTCACTACCACGCAAGACATACCATTTGTCCGATAGAAAAAGGGCCGGTCACACGGTTTTTGTGTGTTGCACATCACTTAATTCTGGGGTGGAATTACCCCCAGTATTTCCTTCAATATCGGCAATGGACCGGAGTGGTTCGCGCGTAAACACGTAGGTGCGATCATTCTTTGCTGCGCGCCATGCCTTCAGCCACACGAAGATCCACACCGCGTACATCACCACGCCAACAATGACGTTCTTCACCACGAAAAGTGTGAAATCATCCAGCGAATAGTTCCAGGCAAAGTGGCAAGCGAAGGCGTAGACGAAGTAGATTGCCACCACGCGAACCCTCCACCCCAACGTGTGATCCGCGCTATAAAGCGCCAGCCCGATGGCCCAGCCCACCGCACCGGTCCAGGCGATGTGCAAGAAGGGCAGGAACACCATGCGGATGCCCCACCCCTGCAACATGCCAACCATGTCGCTTGAAGGGTGGTACATGCCAAGTATCGAGCCATACATCGCGTTTTCCAGTGCTTCGAAGCCCAGGCCGATGATCATGCCCACCAGGAATCCATGCCACGGACGGTTGAAGCGCCTAAACGACATCAAGATAAACAGCACCCCGATCGCCTTTGCGGCCTCTTCCGGCCAAGCCCCGCCGAAGGACATCAACGCGTCTTCCCAACGCAGGACTAGAGATAAGTCAATGGCCGAATAACCCACGGCTCCTGCGACGGAGTAACTGACTCCCGCGCCCCAGAAAAGTGCGCAGAGTACCCACCAGATACCCGTGGTGTCCCATTTCGGCCAGAGCGGAGTTTTCCGCAGAATCGCCAGACAGATCAGGATGTAGGCCGCAGCAATGAGATAACTCACGATAGTAGGAATCGGAGAGGAGACCCCCTGAAAAATCAAGGTCACAATAGTCAGTGGCACGGACACTGCCAGAAGCACGATCATGGTGGTTCTAAATAGCCGCGACATGGTTCTCCTTCGCGCTTGCAAATTCGTGATTCCGTGGCGCATTCATTTCCGGCACTGACGGAACTGACGGAACAGACGGCGCCGATGGGTCCGATGGCACTGACGGATCCGTCGGCGCATTCCACTGCTCGAACATCGGATGATTTCGGAGCTCATCTTGCATCGGCGTGCCCGTTAGACCCTCCCATAAGTCTGCTCCCAGAGAAGCTAGCTCGGTGAGATTAGTGCCTTCTACCATCGCGAAGAGGACCTCGTTCTCTTTTCCACCACTCGACCCACCACCGCGGACGGCCATCGCCATGGTCGGGCTGCCCAGGCTTCCTTGGTTAGGCATGAAGAAATACATCAGGTTGTCGCCGGATTCCACAACCACTCCCGCCGAGCCATCAAGATCAAGGGAGTTCGCGCGCACCTGCCTGCGCAATGTCTTTTCTGGGTCGTCAGTCCACATCGTCGACGAGCCAAGCACATAGGTATCGCTAGAATCACCGCACCACCACGCTTGGCCCGCCATACCGTACGGGTCCCAATAGCAATCGAGGGTGGGAAACTCAACCGCCCAATCGCTTCGCTCGCTCGAAATGACAACACGCTCGCGATCCATCTGCACGGGTGGAGCGAGCATTGTCACTATCTGCGGAATGGCAAGAAAAAGCACGGTCACTAGGACTGAAACTGTAAAAAGGCTGCCAGTTTTTCTGGGACCGAACCGATAGTGGGGCATAGGGTCAGCCTAATCGTTAGAGTAGAACCATGAACGACCTTTATCAGTTTGTCAATGGCCCCTGGCTCAAAAACCACGTGATCCCAGACGATCGCGGCGTCGACGGCACATTTCATGCGCTTCGCGACGAGGCCGAGGCCCACGTCCACGATCTTGTCACTGAGGGCGCCGGGCGCGCTACCGATTTATTCAAATCCTTTATGGACACGGAATCCATCAATGCCACCGGTGTTGCCCCACTGGAAGCAGACTTCGAATTACTTTCCGTGGCCAACATTGAAGAGTTTGCCACAAACTTGGGTCGCTTGGAGCGTATCGGCATCGGTGCGCCTATTACTTATTACATCGAGAAGGATTCTCAGGGCGAGGATTCTGTGCCTTACCTGGTTCAATCGGGTCTTGGCCTGCCGGACGAGGCTTACTACCGCTCCGAGAACCACAAGGAAACTCTCACGGCCTACCGGTCTCATATTGCAGCAATGCTCGAGTTCATCGACCCAGTCCACCTCTTTGGGCTCCCCACTGAGGCGGCGGCAACACGCATCGTCAATCTGGAAACAGAGTTGGCGGCAGGACACTGGAATGTCGTGCGCACCCGCGATGCTGTAGCAACCTATAACCCGGTTGACCTCGGAGATCTTCCTGAAATTATTCAAACTCTCCTGCGCGGCTCTGGTGTCAAGGATGGCCGCGTGATCAACATGATGCCAACCTTTACCGAGCATCTCTCGCGCATGCTGCGCCCTGAGTACTTGGCGGACTGGCAGTTGTGGGCCACCTGGCACATCCTGCGTTCCCGCGCGGGCACCCTGGCCGAAAATATCGGCGAGAAAAACTTCGAGTTCTACGGCACTCAGCTCTCTGGTGCGACGCAGCAGCGCGATCGTTGGAAGCGTGGGGTCGGCCTTGCAGAGTCCATCGTCGGCGAAGATATTGGCCAGGCCTACGTAAAGGAGTACTTCTCCCCCGAGGCCAAGGACGACATGCTTGAGCTGGTTGACTACCTCGTGCGCGCCTACCGCGAGCGGATTGGCAAGCTCGAGTGGATGACCGAAGAAACTCGCACCAAGGCCCTAGAAAAGCTGAGCCAGTTCAAGGCGAAGATCGGCTATCCGGACACTTGGCGCAGCTTCGAGGGCTTGGACTTCTCGGTTTCCGGTAGTGACCTCGTCGAAAATGTGCGCAAGGGCGCCGAATTTGAACACGAGTACCAGCTCGGCAAGGTGGGCAAGCCCGCGGATCGCGACGAGTGGGTTACCACCCCGCAAACCGTCAACGCGTTTTATAACCCGGTGGTCAACGACATCACGTTCCCAGCCGCCATCTTGCAGCCACCGTTTTATTCCACCGAGGTCGACGCTGCGGAGAACTTCGGCGCCATCGGTGCGGTCATCGGCCACGAAATTGGGCATGGTTTCGACGATCAGGGTTCGCGCTACGACGGTCAGGGCAACCTGAACTCGTGGTGGACTGACGAAGACCGCGATGCCTTCGACGAACTGACATCGAAGTTGGTTGACCAGTTCGATGGCCTGATTCCTTCCGCGCTCAAGGGCAAGGAAGGCGTTGAGGGTGTCAACGGCGAGTTCACACTGGGCGAGAATATTGGTGATCTTGGTGGTCTTGGCATCGCTGTGATCGCCTACAAGATGTATCTGGCAGACAAGGGCCTAGAAGACGGGCCTACTCAGAAGTTCGAGATCGAGGGCGCCAGCCCTGAGCTTTACGAGAACGAGTACGGCGGCATGCAGCGCCTCTTCCTGTCGTGGGCACGCATCTGGCGCACAGCAATTCGCCCCGAGATGGCGCAGCAGTACTTGGCCATTGACCCGCACTCGCCTGCCGAGTTCCGCTGCAACGTCATCTCATCAAATATCTCCGAATTCTACGTTGCCTTCCCTGAGGTCGACGAGAATTCGGAGATGTGGATCACCCCAGAAGATCGCGTAACCATCTGGTAGCGGGACTAGCTTTTAGTTCTGCTTTTACTTCAGCATGTCACCCCAAGAGAGTTCCGCCATGACGCGCGGATCTGCTGGGTTTTCTGGGCGCCAACCCGACAGGCGCATCCGTGACGTTGTGTGGCCGCGGGCAGTTTCGTGGCTGCGCAAAAGCAGGTTGGGAATTCTTAGGAAATACGAGCGGGAGCGTCCGTCGATAAGCACTGAACCTGTAGAACGCTGACGGGTGAACTCACGGATGTTGATATCACCGACCTCAACGCCGAGGTCGCCGGATCCCTTGACCTCTACCTGCGGGCCGGAGCCGTCGGAGTAGGCGGCTCCGTTGTCGCCGTTGAGGATCACGCGGATGAATTCCTTGACGGCGGCTGGGCTGGCCGTGGCCACGCCCACGTAGCGCTTGCCCAGAATGGAGTGCTTCATTGTGCTGATCAGTGCTTCGCCTTCGATGACATCAGAGGTGTACACGAGTGGGAGCTGCATCAAGCGCCCTTCCATGTCCCTGCCCACAAGGACTTCGATTCCGACCACGTCTTCGGGGTCGACGAAGCGGTAGGAGCCGATTAGATCGGTGATGGCTCCGAATTTCTTAGCGATTTGGCTTTTGGTTGGATAAACGTCGGCATCGTAGATTTTTGCGGTCCCGCTCATGGCTTCCTCCTCAAGAAGTTCTGTCCACTTTCAAATCTAGCGCTCAATTCTCGCCTACGCTGTAAGTATGACTCCACCTCTTAAACTGCAGCCCGGCGATCCAGACGATAATTACCCCGTTAACGAGCAGAATTCGGCCGAATTTAATGTCGGAGGGGTCCGTCGCACACTTCCGGAAAAGCAGCAACTTGAGCAACTAGTGTCCTATATGGATGCTACTTATCCGCTGCCGGACTTCACTCCGCCGTGGAAGGGTGGCTCGGGTGATCCCTACCCCGCGGATCAGTACACCGCATTATTGCCGGATCGGATTACCCATGCCTCGATGCTCATGCTCGGCACCGCCGTTGACCATTCCATGCCCGGTGTGGCTTTTGCCGGTGATGTCCAGGTCGAAGATGTTCTCACCATCGGCGCCCGCCAGTTCACTCCGTCCGAGCCAACGGGCCGGTGGGCTATCTCGCTGCACTCGGGCGGCTGGTGGCGTGGCTCTGGCAATGCCCTGGAGCATTCCTGGCGCCCTGAGGTCGCAGCAGCCGCGGAGCTCTCCGGCACCACAATCCTTGACGTTGATTATCCGCTCGCCCCGAAGTACAAGGTCGCCGCGATGCGCGACACTGTCGAGCAGGCGATCGGCTATGCCAAGCACCACTCCCCTTCGTCGATCACCGCGTGGGGGTATAGCTCGGGTGCAGCTCTTGCCACGCTTGTCGCGCCACTCGTCGACGGGCTTGTGCTCACCTTCCCCGATTTGGACTCGCTGGCTAATCTTCCCGCTGAAATCCGTGGCGCAGCCCATATTTCGCCACCCTCAAGTTGGCCGCGCACGCTCCTACAAATAGCGCTTCACGACGAGATCGCCTCCCGCCCGAACGTGGACGGCGCGAGCAATGTGGAGGTCAAGGAATATTACTCCACCCATCGCATTGCTACACCCGAGGTGAACAGGCAGAAAATCACTGATGTTGCGGAGTTCCTGAAGAGCGTAGATCGCTAAGTTCGTCGATCTTAATTACTTTCTTGGGTGCCCCGATGGAGCGCAACCAACCGTGGGAAAAGATGCTTGGTGCTTTCGTCTGTTCTTTGTTCTCCGTAGTTTTCGGATAGAGCTGGTCAACGGACTCCACCTTGGCTGGGGCCAGCAACCACCCTTCCGCCATCAGTTCGACGTCCTTGCCGGAGATCTCCAACGACGGGGTGAACCCCTTGAGAGTATCTTTCGTAATCGCCGAGGTATCGCCGAAAGTCATCGATGCGGCTGTCCATTCTTTCCCGAAGGAGACCGTCGCGGTAGTTTCATGGTCATTCGACCAGCCGAACTTGGTTCCCTTCACACCAGGCAGCTGTGAGGTTCCGTAGTCCTGCGCGAATCCGTCATGTGCGTATTGCGCTGAATCACTCATGGCTTCAAAAATCGGTTTAGCGCGCGGGTCCCACCTAATTTCGGCGATAAATGTTGCCACATCTAATGCCGATGTCCGGGTTACTCCCCAGTAGCCATTGCGGTAGGTGTTCTCCAGCCCAAAATCTTCCGCGACCTCGTCGATAGCCTCGGGGTAGGCAGCATCCATCTCCGAGGCCATATCGTCATTGGATAGCCGGAGCATTTCCTCGACCTGATCTTTGTGTTCGTCCGAGCCGTTGTAGATGACCCAATATCCCAGGTAGAGCTTGCTCAGCGACAGCGAAGGCCGAGATTCTTCAGCGTTTTCGCTTGCTTCCACCGTGCCATCAGAGTGAACGAGCACCAGTGCCGTGCGTTCATCAACGTCCTCGGCATCGAGCTGAAGCGCGTTGGCCGCAGGTACACCGGACATGACAAAGAGCAGCGCAAGAAATACGCCCAATAACTTTTTCATGTCCACCGTCCTCCACCCTTCACCGAAGTCACGCGAGCATACACCATCTATACGCTCGGCGAAACTACGCAGGTAACTTTAAACAGATTCACGCGCAATTGCACTATGCAGCTGAACACTATTTAGTCGGGTGCTACTGAAACCTCACACGAGCCCCATCGTGTGGGATCCCTTCGGCGTCCCAGAGCGGAATCTGTCGGACAGGATCGTGCCCAGTTCCGTCGGCGCGGACAACACGCCACCAGTTCGTCGAGTCTCCCCATTTGCGCAACACGGAGCCGACTTGCCGTGGCCCGGTGCCGGCTTCGACCGCCACCTCACCGTAGGTAGCTACCTGACCAGGGCCAAGCGTATCGACGATTGCCAAAACCCGCTCGGCGTAATCCGGCAGCTCCACCCACGGCTTTTGCACGCTCACAAGTTTCGGACCTATAGATCCAAAATGGAATCCGCCTCGCTGAGGTCGTCTTCCTCAACTGGCTCATCTACCTCACATAAGGTCACGGTCGCACCTGTTGAATCCGCGATGAGCAGCAGGCGGCCGAAGGAGGAATCCTGGGGACCACGAATGACCTCGCCACCGAATGCAGGAACCCGGCGCGCGGCCTCGTCGATATCTTGCACTCCCAGATACGACTGCCAAAAACCTGGTACTTCCAGCGGGAATTGGCCGGTTGCATCCCAAATGCCGGCGAATGCCCCACCGTCTTCGACAGCGAGTGCGTAGCCATCCTTGGTGACCGTTTCCCAATTAAAAAGGCCACGGTAAAAGTCGGCGACCTTCTCAAACGAGCGGTTGGCGGTGTACTCGTGCCAGACCGGGGTGCCAGGCTCGCCAGCAGCAACGAAAGCTTCTTCGCCCGCAGGCTGAATCAAACCGAAAAGCCCACCCGCGACGTCAGCGCACAGGCTCATCACGCCGAGCGAGACGTCCGACGGCTGCGAAAGAACTTGGCCACCCAGCTCCTCTACCTTCGCGGTATCGCCGTAAATATCGCCCGAGAGGAAGTACGTCACCCAAGTGTCGTTCACTGTGGCTTCCTTGGGCTGTTGAACAAAACCAGCTACTGGCAGGCCCTGGATGCGCGCCATGCTATAAGCATCGTCGGAGACTTCCCACCCAAGCACCTTGGAGTAAAAATAGGTGGACTTTTGCTTGTCTTGGGTGGTCTTTTCAATCCAGTAGGGCATGCCGGTTCGGGCTTCAAATGCGGGCATTGGCTAGAGGTTCCTCCACTTTTCTGGGTCAAAATCATCGTCGGCGGTGCGCTCGTCGAAATAGTCCGTGTCCTCGGAGTTCGCAATCACAGTGGCGCTCACTCCGCCAACGCGCACTTCGTCGCCGTCGCGCAAAACGAGGCCGCGCTGCGTTACCTCTTCGCCGTTGACGTGAACTTGGCCTGTGGCAATGAGCTCTTTAGCATGTCCGCCGGTGTCGGCGAGGTTGGCGAGTTTAAGAAACTGGCCCAACTTGATGGAATCTCCGTGGATAGCTACGTCCATAGTGCTTCAGCCTACTTGAGCACTTACCCAACCGAAGAGTCAGATCGATGCCACCGCCCCAAACAGACCAATACCGCCCTCCGCGATCATCCACACACCCAGCACGATAAAGATAAAGCCAGCAACAATATCAACAATGAAGCCGTACTTTTCCAGTGGCTTCGCAATGGCGCGGATAAACACAGCAAAAAGGGTAAACCACGCCAGCGCAATCAGGATGAGGGTGGCAGCAATAATAAACATCCACTGCACCCCCATCTCGGGGCGCACAAACTGGGCAAACACCGCCCCGTAGAACAGCACCGCTTTGGGGTTCGCCAGATTCGTGCGCACACCCAGCCAAAACGCTTGCCCACCCGTCATTTCCGGGCCCCGTAAAGTTGTAGTCGCAGGTGCCCTTCGCGCAGCTATTCCGCTTCGAGTTGCGCCAAAGCCCATGTAGATCAGGTAGGAACCGCCAGCCAATTGCAATACTGCCAGGATCTCTGGCACTGCTTGAATCAACGCCGACAAACCGACCAGCGAAGCAATCAGCCACAACGTGTTACCAAAGACGATGCCCAATGCGCACAAAATTCCATTGCGACGCGAGCGAGCCCCGACGCGCATAATCTGAAATACGTCGGGGCCAGGACTCATGATGGCGGCTAGCCACACACCGATCAGTGCAGCGAATGAGGCAAGGGTCATGGAGAAGAGGGTACCCTTACCGCCTTAATTACACCCGCGCCTGATCTCGCGGCATGATATTCATCGTGTCAATGTTCATATGCTTAGGCAGCGAGGAAACCCAGCGCACTGCCTCGGCAATATCGTCTGCGCTGAGGTTGAGCTTGTCGGCGTAAACTTCGTCGGCCTTTTCTTCGTCGCCCTTGAAGCGGTTCTTGGCAAAGTCTGTCTTCACACGGCCCGGCGCGATCTCGCAGATGCGGATCGGGTTGTTTTCTTCCTCCAAGCGCATCGCACGGGTCAGCGCGGTCACGCCGAACTTTGCGGCGTTGTAACCTGCTCCGCCTGCATAAGCACGGAATCCAGCCACGGAACCAACGTTGATAATCTGGCCTTCGGATTCCAGCAGCAGCGGGTACAAAGCCTTAGTTATTCTGACTAGGCCGAGAACATTGACCTCGTACATCCAGCGCCAATCGTCTTCGTTTGCGTCGCGGAGTGGGTCAGCACCTCGCGCGCCACCGGCGTTGTTCACCAACAGATCCACGCGATCGAGCTTTGCCACCAGAGCGTCCACAGACTCCTGGCTGGTTACGTCTAATTCAACGGCGACACCGCCGATCTCGTTCGCGATCTGTTCCACGCGATCTTTACGACGAGCCGCCACGTACACCGTCCAGCCGTCGCCGGCCAGTGCGCGTGCGGTTGCCTCGCCGATACCCGCGGAACCACCTGTTACTACTGCTACTTTGTTTGCCATAGAAACGAGTGTGCCAGATCACTTGTACTCCTGCAATGAGTTCTAGACCTTAGCGCCTCGTCGTGAAGCGAAAATGCGAAAGCGCCGATCAACCTGACGCTGACCGGCGCTAACAATCCAGCGCTTATGGAGCGGTGTAACCACCATCAACAAGGTGGTAGGAACCGGTGATGAAGGATGCGTCCTCGCTGAGCAGGAACGCGGTGAGCTTTGCTACCTCTTCCGGCTGGCCAAGGCGACCGATTGGGTGCTTTGCGACGAGGCCGTCGTAGGCCTCCTTCGACATATTCTCAAGCAGTGGGGTTTCAATGTAAGCAGGACCAACCGCGTTGACGCGAATGCCCTGGGATGCGTACTCGACGCCAGCGTTCTTGGTCAGGCCGATCACGCCGTGCTTTGCCGCAGCGTACGCCGCATTGCCCCAGACAGAGGTCACGCCGTGGATGGAGGACATGTTCACGATCGCGGTCTTGTCGGTATTGTCCTGCTTCAGGAACTGCGCGATCTGGTAGTGGTTGCCGTAGAGCACGCCGTTGAGGTTGATGTCGATGACCTTGTCCCAGTTGTCCAGGTCAAGCTCGGCGATTGGCGCGTTCTTGCCGCCGATGCCAGCGTTGTTGACTGCCAACTCGAGGGAACCGTAGGTCGAAACAGCAAAGTCAACCGCTGCCTTGTTGTCTTCCTTGGAGGACGTGTCCATCTCGAATGCGGTTGCTTCGCCGCCAGCCTGCTTAATCTCGTCAGCGACGCGCTGTGCGCCCTCAAGGTTAAGGTCGGCAACAATGATCTTCGCGCCGCCGTCTGCGAGCTCCTTGGCAATAGCCTCGCCGATACCCGAGCCACCGCCGGTAACGAGAGCTACTTTTCCGTCAAATTTACCCATGTTAACTCCTCTAAAATAAACAGTTTGTTGTTACATCACCAACCATAGTAGAAATTTAAAGTATTTTCATTAATGCAGGTCACACTAATAAAAAGGTAGGATCTGTAGGATTGGTGACATGCACGATTTTAACAGAATGAAAAGTGGCTCGTGGTACATTGCGGGAGGACCGGAGATCGTGCAACAGCACGAGAAAAACCGGTCCATTATGAAGCGATTCAACGACCTTGCCAACACCGATATGGCCCAAGGCGAAGCAATTCTCGCGGAGGCGCTGGCACCTGGGTCAGGCATTCCGGAAACCTTTGCTCCCCTTCATCTCGAATACGGCATCAACACCACCTTCGGCACCGGGTGTTTCATGAATTTCAATTGCATCATCGTCGACGTCGCTCCGATAACAGTGGGCAACAACACACTCTTTGGCCCCGGCTGCCAGCTGATCACCGCGGAGCACCCGGTAAATGACGTGGAGATGCGCGTCAAGGGGTGGGAGCGTGCTCGCCCTATCGCAATTGGCGACGATTGCTGGTTCGGCGCAGGCGCAATGGTGATGCCCGGTGTCACAATTGGCCATCGCTGCGTAATTGCAGCAGGGGCCGTGGTCACGAAGGACATTCCCGACGACTCCCTAGTCATGGGCGTTCCAGGCAAAGTCACCCGCACATTGAACCAGCCTGGCGACGCGTTGGAACGTGATGAATTGGAGCCTGGAGAATATTGAGTTCGACAAGTGCCACGCACAATGTGAAAGCGTTTATTCACAAGATTTCTGGGCTTTCGCCGGAGGAACACGGCTTCAGCCACGTTGATTTCGGCACGTCGATGAAACGTGCAACGCATTTGGACTCGCTTCCACCGCAACAGCGCGGGCGCTGGCACGGCCGAATCATCCCGATCAAGGACCTGGCCGATGTGGCTGGAATGCCCTCCACCTATGGCTCGATTCACTTGCGCCGCCGAGCCACCTCATCTGCGGAATTGGTTTCAAAGCTACTTGCAGAAGGCGCGATCATTCCAGGTAAAACGGCCACGTCCGAGCTAGGGATGACCGGTTATACCGAACCGGTTGGTCTTCCCGCACCGCATAACCCATTGTGGCCAGGGCAGGCGCGTACGCCTGGAGGTTCTTCTGGTGGTGCTGCGGTGGCGGTTGCACAGGGGCTCGTCGATATCGCGCACGGTTCTGATGGTGGAGGCTCGCTTCGTATTCCCGCGGCTGCGTGTGGATTGATTGGATTCAAACCTTCCCATCACGCTGTGGGTGGAATGCTGAGCGCCCAAGGAGTGCTGACCAGAACCTTGGCGGACACTCTTTTTGCCCACAATATTCAGCAACTTAAGCCGCCTCGGCCACTGCGCATCGGCGTGCTCACTTCTCCCCTCTTGGCCGAAAATATGATGCGATCCGACGTGGATACGCCAGCGCTTCGAGCCACAGAACTCGCAGCGAACACCCTTGCCGCAGCAGGTCACGATGTCGTAGAAGTTGAGCGCTCGGCGCTTGATGCTGCCGGGCTATTTGGGAGTTTCCAGCGAGTGTTTAGCGCGAAAGTCCCCCACGACGACGTACCTGCAAGCGAGATCGTGCAGTGGTTTCGCAACCACTCCCACCGCACGCCACCAAAAGAGGATATCGCCAGGCTCGAGGGCTCCGCCCAGGAACTCCAAGCTGCCTGGCCGGTGGACGTATTGCTTACTCCGATGCTTTCCCATGAGCCCCCAGAAATTGGATCGTTTGCAAAACTCGGCCCTGAGAACGATTTCCTTGCTCAAACCCGCTGGACTCCGTGGGGTTCCATTTTCAATATGAGTGGAGGTGCAGCGATTTCCGTGCCACTGGATCTTGGAGCGGAAAAAGGGCCAGTAAGTATCCAGCTGGGAGCGATCAGGGCCGATGGCCATACGATTCTCGGGTTGGCTCAGCAGCTTTCGTCTATTACCTGGGAGCTAGGAACTACAACTCGTCGATAAGCTGCTTCACGCGTGCGTCGATGTCATCGCGCACAAGCCGCATCCGCTCCATGCCTTCGATGCCGCGCTCGGAGGGCTCGTCGGTTTCCCAGCGCTCAAGGGTGCCGTGGGCGTCTGCGGGCATTTCTAGCTGTGCGTCCTTGCCCAAGATGACCACGCGATCGGCGGTGCGCAGCAGCTCCGGGTCGACGCCCTTCGGGGTGCCCTGGGACATGTCGGCACCGACCTCGGCGATCGCCTCCACGGATTGAGCGTTCAACTTCGTACCCGGCTTTGTGCCAGCCGAATGGATATCAAGCGTGTCGCCGGCGTGCTTTTCGGCCAGGGCCGCGGCCATCTGGGACTTTCCGCCGTTACTGACACAAACAAACAAGACCTGCGGTTTTGTAGATTCAGACATGGGAGTTCTCCTTGGGAAGTGTGGTTTTTGCTTGGGATTGTTGGGGTGGAAGGGTCGAATCGCTTGGGAATAGCTTCGGGCCAAGCCAGCGCATGACGTAGACGAGTGCTACGAGTACCGGCACTTCAACAAGTGGACCGATCGTGCCAGCGAGAGCTTGGCCCGACGTAGCTCCGAATGTACCAATTGCCACGGCGATTGCCAGCTCGAAATTGTTTCCGGCGGCTGTGAAGGAAACCGACGCGGACTGCGCGTAGTTCATTCCCGAGCTCCGCGAAGCGAACAGGGCGATGCCGAACATGATCACGAAGTACAAGACCAACGGTACGGCGACGCGAACAACTGCCCACGGATTCTCAAGGACTTGATCGCCTTGCAGGGCGAATAGCAGCACAATTGTGTACAGCAAACCGATGAGAGCCAATGGGGAAATCTTCGGAATGAACTTCTCCTCGTACCACTGGCGCCCTTTGGCTTTTTCGCCAATAATGCGGGTCAGTGCGCCAGCTACTAGCGGAATGCCCAGGAATACAAGAACCGACTTCATGATCGCCCAAAAAGAGAAATCGGCTGAGGCCGTTTCCAAACCCAACCAGCCGGGCAGGACCTGCAGGTAGAACCAGCCGAGCACGCCAAACATGAGGACTTGGAACACCGAGTTGATTGCCACGAGAACGGCGGTGGCTTCACGGTCACCGCATGAGAGGTCCGACCAGACGAGCACCATGGCGATGCAGCGAGCAAGGCCGACGATGATCAGTCCCGTCCGCAGCTCGGGCTGATCGGGCAGGAAAATCCACGCTAGTGCAAACATCAATAGCGGGCCGACGATCCAGTTCAGTACGAGAGAAACCAGCATGAGGCGCTTATCTGCCGCGATTTTTACTGCTTTGTCGTAGCGCACTTTCGCCAAAGGCGGATACATCATGACCAGCAGGCCGATGGCAATCGGAATGGAAATCCCCCCGACCTCCATCGCACCGAGTGCATCGCCGATCTTGGGGAACGCTTGGCTAATCATCAGACCCGCAGCCATGGCCACAAGAATCCAGACCGGCAGGTACCGGTCAAGGAATGACATTCGAGTACTCATTGCACCCTTTCACTTCATACCGAAAAAATACCGAATAATATTGATACATATCGATATTAAAGCTAGGTTTCGCATTGATGAGTGTCAATCTATAGTGGGGGTATGTCCACCCCTACAATCCTTCCCCTGACTGACTTGAACGATTGTTGCTCCCTCGGAGCTGGCCCGCTGACCGAAGACGAGGCCGAGCGCTACGCACTGCTGTTCAAGGTCCTCTCGGATCCCGCCCGGCTGCGCCTGCTCTCACAGCTCACGAAGAAAAACTGTGGGCCAATGACGGTTAATGAGCTCACGGAGCTTTCGGGATTGAGCCAGCCCACGGTGTCACATCACTTGAAGAAGCTCACCGATGTCGGCCTCATCGAGAAAAAGAAGGAAGGCCGTACCGTCACCCACCGCATTCTCCCCGAAATGTTTGCAGAGCTTCGCACCGTGTTGCAGATGGATTAGAACACTCCGATCAGGACAGTTCGACCAGCAGCACGCCGACCCCAATGAATCCCATGCCCACGAGCATGCGGCGAGTCAATGGCTCATTCCAGATCAGCTTGGCCAGCACCGAGATGGCCACAAGACCGATAGCGGTCCACAGCCCGTAGGCCACACCGACGGGCATTCCCGTGTTCAGCGTCAGCCCAAGGAAAAAGAAGGCCACAACATAGGCCAGCGTCATCGGAATGAGCCACTTCTTCTTTCGAAACCCATCGCTGGCGCGCATGGATAAAGTACCCGTAACCTCAGCAGCAATGGATAATAGGAGCCAAATCCAGCTCATGAGCGGGCCTCCTGAGTGTTCTCAGAGGATCCGGATTCGACCAAGACAACGCCGATAATGATGAAGATGATGCCCAAAAGCGCACCAGTGCTCAGCATTTCTCCGAAGAGGACCATGGCCAGCAGCGCGATCGCGGCCACGCCACATGCTCCCCAAATGCCATAAGCCACGCCCACGCTCATGCCCTCACGCAGTGTCAGCCCCAAAAATCCGAAGGCCAGCAGGTAGCCAATCACCACCACGACAATCCACGCGGGTTGGTCCACGCTGGCTCGCAATGACAGCGTCGCGGTGACCTCCGAGGCGATCGCACCGCCCAAAAGGAGCCACTTTTTCATCCCAGATCTCCTTCTCAAACCGCAAGAACCCGCAAGAATCCAGAGGAGACTCTAGCACCCGCACCCCGCAAAGTCAGGGCACGGTCAGGGCGCGGAGGCCAAGGTTAGAGAGAGACAGAGCTCGAAACCCGGGCGGCACGCAACGCGTTGAGAATCACGAAAATCTCGGCCACTTCGTGCACCAGCACCACTGCCGCAAGCCCCAGTACGCCCGTGATCGCCAGTGGCATCAGCACCGCAATGATCAGTAGCGACAGCGCAATATTCTGGTTGATAATCCGCCCGCCACGTCGCGCATGCTCCAGAGCGCGCGGGATCAGGCGCAGGTCGCTGCCGGTGAACACCACGTCCGCGGACTCCATCGCCGCATCCGAACCAGAGACGCCCATTGCAATGCCCACATCGGCACTCGCTAGAGCCGGAGCGTCATTAATCCCGTCACCGATCATCGCCACAGGAGCCTGCTGCGACAACTCAGCGACAGCACTCGCCTTATCCTCGGGGCGCAGCTCGGAGCGCACATCGCTGATTCCCGCCTGCTTCGCCAGGGCCGCGGCGGTGCGCGCGTTATCGCCGGTCAGCATGGTTACACCAGTGCCTTGCGCTGCCAGGTCCGCTACGGCCTGCGGGGCTTCGTCGCGAAGCTCGTCGCGCACACCGATAGCTCCGACTACGTCGTCGCCTCGCTTCACGACGACCACCGTCATCCCTTGGTTCTCTAGCTCCGTCACCCGGCCGGAAAGCGCGCCTGCGTCGATCCAGCGCGGGTTGCCCACGGTGATGCGTGCACCATCGACGGTGCCCTCGATGCCGTGGCCAGCTTGCTCGGAAATATCAGAACCGGCAGTCACCTCGGGTGCCGCGTTGGTAATCGCGGTGGCCAGCGGGTGCGAGCTGCTGTGCTCGAGGGCCGCGGCCCATTCCAGCACCTGGCGTTCCTCAACCCCGTCGTCGCTCACAACTGCGGTTATCGTTGGCTCGTTGCGGGTCAGAGTTCCCGTCTTGTCTACTGCGACGTGTTTAATTGTGCCGAGGCGCTCGAATGCTGCGCCTGATTTGATCACCACCCCGAACTTACTTGCGGCGCCGATACCAGCCACAACAGTCAGCGGAACGGAGATGGCAAGCGCACACGGCGAGGCTGCAACGAGTACCACGAGCGAACGGGTGATCCACACTTCTGGATCGCCCAATATCGAACCAATCACTGCCACTAACACGGCAAGGACGAGCACACCGGGAACAAGTGGCTTGGCAATCCGGTCGGCAATGCGCGCACGCTCGCCCTTTTCGTTTTGGGCTTGTTCGACAAGCTCAACGATGGTGGTCAACGAGTTGTCCGTGCCAGCCGCAGTGGCTTCCACTTCGAGCACACCCGAACTATTAATCGCACCGGCCGAGACTTCATCGCCAGGAACAACCTCCACCGGGATGGATTCGCCGGTGATTGCAGAGGTATCCAAAGAACTCCGGCCCGAGCGGACAATTCCGTCGGTAGCAATCCGCTCGCCCGGCGCGACCAGCATCAGCTGGCCGACTTCCAGATCCTTCGCCGGGATCTCCTCACGCACACCGCCACGGCTAATCGTCGCCGTCTCCGGCACCAACTTCAGTAGCGAGCGCAACCCGCCGCGCGCCCGGTCCATCGCTTTGTCCTCGAGTGCTTCAACAATCGAGTACAAAAACGCCAGCGCTGCGGCCTCTTCCACGTAGCCCAAAATTACGGCGCCGACCGCACTGATTGTCATGAGCAGGCTAATGCCCAGCTTGCCCTTAAACAGATTCCGAATCGCACCGGGTGTGAAGGTGGAGGCACCCAGCAGCAGCGAGGCCCAAAACAGGATCTGAGCTGGGGTTTCAAAACCAGTCCACTCTAAGATCAGGCCTATAACCAGCGCCACACCAGACAAAACTGCCGGCATGACCTCACGGTCTTTCCACCACGGGCCGTCGTCGTCATCATCGTCATCGTCGAGGTCGTCGCCCTCAACCTGAGGTTTCAATACTTCGGTCATTTCGCTGCCCCCGCGCTTTCACAACCTGGCACCTCGCACGACGCATCGATGCATGGCGCATCCGCGTCAACCGCAAGGGTGACCTCAAGCAGGGAATTCAACGCGGCGGTCAGGTGTGGATCCGCGATTTCGTAACGAGTCTTTCGCCCCTCCGGCTCCGCCACCACAATCCCACAGTCGCGCAGACACGTCAGGTGATTCGACACATTCGACCTGGTCAGGCCCAAATCTCGGGACAATTCAGCCGGATAACTGGGCCCATCCAACAAGGTCATCAAAATGCGCGAGCGAGTCGGATCGGCCATCGCACGACCGAGACGATTCATCACGTCAAGCTTCGAAGTAATAGTCAGCACACACTGACCATACAGCAGACAGTGAACAATTGGCGTCTTTTGTCGCCCACTCCACTACCCTTGACACCTATGCCCGCCCCATTCGACCTCACCCGTATCGGCGCCGGCCTCCCCGTTGCCAATGTGATCGACCAGCTGCCGCCCACTGGCCCACTCGTCGTCGAAGCACCCCCAGGAACAGGCAAAACCACCCTCCTGCCGCCCGCCATCAGCAATATTGCAGGCAAGACCTTGGTCACGGCACCACGTCGCGTCGCCGTCCGCGCGGCGGCACGCAGACTTTCGCTTCTCGACGATTCCCCCTTGGGCGACCGCGTCGGATATTCCATCCGCGGAGAACACTTCGCAGGCTCCCGCGTCGAGTTCGTCACCCCGGGAGTCCTGCTCAACCGGCTGCTGCGCGACCCAGAACTGACCGGTGTTGGTGCCGTGATTATCGACGAGGTCCACGAACGCCAACTCGATACCGATCTCGTACTAGCCATGGTCATGGAAGTCGCAGCGCTTCGCGACGACCTCTACCTAGCCGCCATGTCCGCCACCCTCGATGCGCGCGGCCTCGCCGAGCACATGGGTGCGCAGATTCTTTCCACCGATGCTGTCACTCATCCGCTGGATATTTCCTATCACCCGCATGAGGGTCGGGTCCGTGGCACCCGCGAGTTCTACGCGCATGTCGCCGATCTTGCCGCGCGTGACACCAGCCAGCGCACCCTTGTATTCGTCCCCGGTGCGCGCGAGGTGGAGCTCGTGTGCGCCGGCCTGACCGCCCAGCAAATTCACGCAGCTCCCCTTCACGGCCGACTGAGCAGTAAGGAACAAGACGAAGCGCTGAACGGAAACGCCGAGGTGGTGGTTTCTACAACAATTGCGGAATCCTCAATCACTGTGCCCGGTGTGCACCGCGTCGTCGATGCGGGGCTCTCACGCGTACCCCGGCGCGATGCAGCCCGCGGGATGACCGGCCTGGTTACTGTCTCCACGGCCCGTTCAAGTGCCGATCAGCGCGCCGGGCGTGCGGGCCGACTCGGCCCAGGTGAAGTACTTCGGGCCTACTCTCAGGACGACTACCAGCACTTTTCTGCCGAAATTACCCCGGAGATTGCCACCTCGGACCTGACCGATGCGGCGCTAACCCTTTCTGCCTGGGGCACGCCCCGTGGCGAGGGGCTCCCACTGCTCAGCACCCCGCCCGAATCAGCGCTCGATGATGCCGAAGCAACCCTGCGCGAGCTCGGGGCCGTCAACGAATCCGGCCACGTCACCGACCGCGGCGCTCACCTCGCGCAGCTGCCGCTGGATCCTCGCTTGGGCAACGCACTCGTGGAATACGGTTCGGGTGCAGCAGAAACAGTAGCAGTACTAGCCGAGGGCCTCAGTGGTGATCTTGCGCGGCTGCGCGCTCCGAAGCAGCAGGTGTCCAGGCTGGCTCGACTCGTCGATAAGTCAGCTCCGGTGCCCGCTGGCGACGTGGTCGCTGCCGCCTACCCTGGTTGGGTGGGCAAGCGTGTGGGCTCCGAATATTTGCTGGCAGCGGGCACCCGCGCCACCCTCGGCGTGGAGATGGGTGCGCCGGAGTGGATCGCGGCGGCCGAGGTGCAGCTCACCGCGCGCGGAGCGATCATCCGCTCTGCGGCGGCACTGGGTGGCGCACCCGAGCACATGATCACAGAAGAAACTCGGGCGAGCCTAGTCGACGGGAAGGTGCGTGGGCGCAGGGTGAAGGCAATCGGGGCAATTGAGCTCAGTTCCACCCCGGTCAAGCTCTCCCCCACCGAGGCCGCCGAGGCGCTGCGTGGCGTGGGGCTCGAGGCCTTCACGCTGTCGGAGAAATCCCAGGGCTTGAAGGATCGGCTAGATTACCTGCACGAACGCGTCGGCGCGCCCTGCCCGGATGTCTCCCAGGGAGATTACACACCAGAGCTCATGGAGGTGGCCAAGGGCAACCCGATTGGAAAGATCGATGTGTATCCGGCGTTGCAGCGCCAACTTCCCTGGCCAGAGGCAGCCAAGCTCGGCGAGCTCGTGCCGGAGCGCCTCGATGTGCCCAGTGGCTCGCACCCACGCATCGATTACTCCACGGGCAGGCCTATTGTGCGGGTCAAGTTGCAGGAGTGTTTTGGGCTGGCGAGTTCGCCAGAAGTGGTGGGCCAGCGTGTGTTATTCCATCTGCTCTCGCCCGCGGGACGTGAGCTTGCCGTCACCGATGACCTGGCGAGTTTTTGGGATGGCCCGTACCAGGAGGTTCGCAAGGAAATGCGCGGGCGCTACCCGAAACACCCCTGGCCCGAGGACCCCTGGAGTGCCCGCGCCACGGCACGGACAAAGAACCGCGGCTAGACGACGACTAGCGCACCTTCCATCAGGTAGTCCGCCGACAAGACGATGCGGTGGTCCGAACACTCATGGCCGTGTTCGACCAATTGAACATTGTCGACGATTTCGTCTTGCATGCTCAGCGCGAGTGCGAGTTTCGGCATCGACTCTGTAGTGCCGACGATATGAATCTTTTGCGCCGGATAGCGACGAGCAAATTCTAGCGAGGCATCGATGAATCGCAAGGCATATTCTTCATCGATTTCGTTGTCGGCATTGTGGTCAAGGCGGATTTCAATAACGCCTTCTGGATATTGCATGTTCTCAATGTTAAAGAAGTGATCTGCTCGGTGCCTGATAATCGGCGTGTGAAAAGACTGTAGGTTTCGCTCGCTTCGGCAGCGAACTCTACGTATTGCTAACCACTGAACTCTTGGATGCTCAGGTATATCGTGAGCACGACAACCAGCGTCAGCATGGCGTACCTGACCAGTTTTGTGCCACCTCCAAGGACTGTGCGCGCACCTAATTGCGCGCCAACCACGTTGGCTACGGCAAGGGCCAGCGCCAATCCCCATTCCACATGCCCACCTGCGATAAAGACGGCCAAGGCGCCCAGGTTTGTGGCAGTGTTGACCACCTTGGACATCGCGGCTGAGCGGAGAAAATTCTGCGAAAAGATCGCGGTGAAACCCATGATCAGAAACATTCCGGTGCCGGGGCCAAAGACTCCGTCATAAAAACCAACTGCAGCGACGAGCAAGAGACCCAGCAACACTCGTGCGCGGGTTACTTCGACTTGTGCGTCGCTTTGCCCGAAGTTTGGTTTGAAGGCGACAAAAATCCCCACCGCGATGAGCAGCACGATAATGAAGGGGCGCACGACCTCGTCGCTAATAAGCGATACGGCCAGGGCTCCCAGCCCAGAGCACAGGGCCGCCACGACGGCATATCCCCACACCCTGCGGGGCACGCCAACCTTGCGCACGAGCGTAAATGCGGCAGAGGCCGTGCCAAAGACGGCGGCCACCTTGTTCGTGGCCAGCACGCTCGCCACGGGCAGGCCAGTAGAAGCCATGAGGACGGGAATCAAAATGAGCCCTCCGCCCCCAATGACTGCATCGACCCAACCGGCGACGGCTGCCGCGGCCAGGAGAAGAACTATCACTGCATAGACCGGACTTCCACTTGCTGCCCGCATGCGGCGGCACCGCGTTCTGCAACAGCAAGTGCGGTTTCGTCGTCGGCGACATCAATGACCCAAAATCCGCCCAACTGGCGATCCCCTGGCGAGGCTGGCCCAGGAAGGACGCTGCCATCCGTGCCCACACGGCGTGCAGATTCTGGAGGTGTTAGCCCACAGGCGTAGACGAACTGCCCGTCAGCGATAATCTGTTCATTAAACTTCTCTACCTTGGAAAATGCGTTCTGCATCTCCTCTTCGGACTGGTAGGCAGTGCCAGCTGCGTGCACGCCTGGATCATGATAAATGCTCAAAAGGTAATGGCTCATGTCACTAACGGTAGTGTAAGTAACGTGTTCAGGTGGATAATTGTTATCGCAACGTCCCTCGGGCTCGGTTTTGCATTCTCCGCCTTGCATGTTCCTGCAGCGTGGATCCTCGCCGCGATCATCGCCTCAGGCGCTATGGCGCTGGGCACCGGCCGAGAACTTGTGATCAATAAAGAGTTCTACGCCTTCGGGCGCGGCATCATCGGCGTGCTAGCAGCCGTGCCCCTTGTCGGCGTTCCTGTGATGCAGCTAGTGAGCTACCTCCCCGCTGGGCTTGCCGTGGCTGCAGTCACCGTCGGCATCGGATTCGGCGGCGGGATCCTCTTATCTAGATATGGTGTCTCCCGCGAGACCGGCATCCTCTCCATGCTCTCGGGAGGCGCCTCCATCATGCCGGCAATCGCCCAAGAGCTCGGTGCCGATGCCCGTTACGTCGCTCTTACCCAATACCTGCGCCTGCTCGCCGTATCGATGACGCTGCCGCTTGTCGCATCGTTTCTTGACAGGCCCGGCGAAACCACCATCGCGCCGCTTTCCAGCGTGCCGTGGTGGATGTGGTTGGTAGTCATCGCCATCGCAGTCGTGGGCAGTCCACTGGCCAAGCTCATTCGGCTTCCCGTGCCCAGTGTGTTCGGACCCCTGCTGCTGACTGTGCTCGTGTCCCAATTCATCGACGGCGGCGTCGTCGTGCCCGAACCACTGTCGATTATTTCCTTCCTCGCCATCGGCTGGGTCTGCGGCGGCACGCTCTCAGTCCCGGCGCTTAAGCGCTTCGGCAAACTGCTACCCGCCACGCTCATCTTCATCGCAGTTGTCATGGCGGCCTGCGCAGCCATGGGCTGGGTTGTTTCGCAGTGGCTCGACATTTCCTATTTTGAAGCATACTTAGCGACGAGTCCCGGCGCCCTAGAGACGGTTCTCGCGCTCTCGGCAGAGGGCGGTGCTGGACCGGCAGTGGTGGCCATCCAGCTGATCCGGTTGATCTCCATCTTGCTGATGGCCGGATGGCTCCCGAAAATCTTGAAAAAACTTTAGTCGTTCAAGACCTCACGGCGCAGCAAGTCCATCGGCATCGAGCCCAAGCGCAACGCTTTGTCGTGGAATTCCGTAAGCGTTTGGCCTTCGGCAAGCGCCTCGTCGCGAAGCGATGTCCATGCCCTCTGACCCAAAGCGTACGACGGTGCCTGACCTGCCCAGCCCATGTAACGGTCGAGCTCGAAGGAGAGGTTGGCCTCGTCCATCGCGGTGTTGTCGCGCAGGAAGGACTTAGCGTAGGAAGCGTCCCACACACCAGAGCCTTCGGGGACCTTCTTGCCCAAGTGCACACCGATGTCGAGCACAACGCGGGCGGCGCGCAGGCGCTGCGAATCCAGCAGGCCCATCTGCATGCCAGGATCGCGCATGTAGCCGAATTCTTCCATAAGCTGCTCGGCGTAGAGTGCCCAGCCCTCGCCGTGGCCGGAATGCCAGTTCATGGTCCGGCGCCACAGGTTGAGATTATCCTTCTCGGTCAGCGTGATGCCTAGTTGCAGGTGGTGTCCCGGCACTCCCTCATGGAACACGGTAGAGAGTTCCTGCCACTTGTGGAACTTGGTCTGGCCCCTCGGCACCGACCACCACATCGTGCCGGGGCGAGAGAAATCGTCGGCCGGCGGGGTGTAGAAAATACCTCCCGAGCCTGCAGCATCGATCTTGCACTCGAGCACTTTGATTTCGTCAGGAATGGTGAAATGCGTTCCGTCAAGATCTTCGATCGCACGGCGCGAGACCTTGTACATCCAATTCTGCAGCTCGTCGGTGCCGTTGAGGGTGTAGCGTGGGTCCTCATTCAGGCGGCGGTAGGCCACGCGCACGGGGCAATCGTCGCCGAAGAGCGTTCGCGACAGCTGCTTTTGCTTGCTGACGATCCGGTGGAGCTGGTCAAGGCCCCACTCGTAGGCTTCATCGAGGTCCACCTGGAAGCCAACGAAATACTCAGAGAGCAGCTCGTAGCGCTCACGCCCAAAAGCTTCCTCCATTGACCCCAAAGGGTTGAGCTCGGTGGAGAGCCAATCTGCCATGTCGCCGAAGGCGCTTTTGGCTGACTCAACGGCTGCCGATTCGGGATCAACTCCTAGCGACTCGAGGAGACTGCCTTCGTCGGCCAAGTTTTCGCACTGATCAATCACGGCATCGATCTGGCGGTGCGCTGCGACATGGCCTTGGCTCGCTGCATCTGCAAGCGACTCGCGGTAGCCCTGCAGGGATTGCGCCACCTTCGACAGGCGAGATTCGATTGCCTCGCGCTGCTCAGGGGTATCCGATGCCATGAGCGAGAACGTGTCCCGGATTGTCTGAACGGGAGACGAAATGTTGTTGAGCTGTGCTTGGAACTCTCCCTGGTGCAACAGGTCTAGTTCCAATCCCATGCGGTCTCGCAGAATTGCTGCAGTGACATGGTCGACGTCGTCGAAATCATCCTCGTCGTCAGAATCATCGGTGCCGTCATTGAGGGCATCCACATCGGCCATGAGGTCGCGGATGCGCTCCGCCACGGTTTCCCAATACTCAGGTGAGAAATCCTGCAGGTCTCCGTCGTATCCAACAATTCCTAGTTCGGTTGCCAAGGTCGGCGTGTGCTCTGCCATGTCGTAGACAAAGTTCTCACATGTCGCGTCTAGCAGCGACGTTTGACGTTTGATAGGTTCCTGGGAATCGCGGTCAGAAGAAAACGGTGTTGACGATGAAGTCATGGCTAGGAAGTCTAATCAATTCTTATGCTTCTGCCCACTTGATTCAAGGATTTACCCAGGTGGAAAATTGTTCTAGCAGGTCAGAGGAGTCTTCAAATTCCTCCGAGGGCACGTCAATGTTGTAATGAAAAGGGGCACACAAAGCACCTATCCTAATAAGCATGGTCGACGGAATGCTCCAAGCTCACGATCTTGTTTCCCAAGTCACTGCTCGCGGCGGAAAGATGGCGGGAAAAATCGAGGTCTTTACAGGTGCCGGTATGTCTGCCGATTCAGGCATTGCCACCTACCGAGACGCGCACACCGGTGTATGGGAAAACGTGGACCCCCAGGCGATGGCCTCCATTGATGCGTGGGCACGCGACCCAGAACCGATGTGGGCCTGGTATCTCTGGCGCGCTGAGCTTGTAAGTCGCGCGGCCCCCAATGCTGGCCACGATGCGATCGCTGAATTAGCACAGCGCGCAGACGTTACCGTGACTACGCAGAACATTGACAACCTGCATGAGCGCTCGGGATCCACCAACGTTATTCACCTCCACGGCTCTCTGTTCGATTTTCGCTGTTCCATTTGTTCTCGACCGTGGAAGGGGAAGATTGACTTTCCCACCGAGCCCGTTGCTCGGATGACACCGCCGACCTGCCCGTTGTGTAAGAATCTGGTGCGCCCAGGGGTGGTGTGGTTCGGCGAGGGACTTCCGCACAAAGAATGGGACGTGGCAGAGGCACGGATGCGCGAGGCAGACCTTGTGATCATCGTTGGAACCTCCGGCGTTGTATATCCGGCAGCGGGTCTACCCGTAATTGCTTATGAGGCTGGCACCCCGATTATCGAAGTGACTCCTCAGCGCACCGATCTCAGTCCGATGGCATCGATTGTCCTGCAAGGCACGGCCGCTGAGGTGTTGCCCGAGCTCGTCGCCTAACATTTCACCTCATGCGTGAGATGTTTGCGGATACGAGACCGCTCAAAGTTCCGGCATACCGAAAGCTCTGGGTCGCCAATATTTTGACCCAGCTCGGCGCCCAGATGACGGTCGTGGCTGTGCCGGCCCAGATCTATTCCCTCACGGGATCGTCGGGATACGTCGGCTTGACCGGGCTTTTCGGCCTTGTCCCTCTCGTCTTGTTCGGGCTCTACGGCGGTGCTATTGCCGATGCCTTTGATAAGCGCGCGGTGCTCATCGTCTCTACACTCGGCATGATTATTAGTTCCGGTGCGTTTTTCGTTGTCTCGATGCTGGGAAACACTAATGTTTGGTTGCTGCTCAGCATTTTCGCCCTCCAGCAAGCATTTTTTGCCATCAACCAGCCAACGAGGACGGCAACCTTCCGCTCAATTCTGCCCATTGATCAGCTCGCCGCCGGTGCAAGCCTGAACATGCTGGTGATGCAGGCAGGAGCCGTGATTGGCCCACTCGTTGCCGGTGCCCTGATTCCCTTTACCGGATTTTCGTGGGTCTATTTCCTCGATGTCGCATTCTTAATTCCCACCCTCGGGGCAGTGCTGGCCCTGCCTTCACTACCCCCGGCAGGAAAGGTTGAATCCCCGGGCCTGCGCTCTATCGCAAGTGGGCTGACATATCTGTGGGCGCAACCAGTGCTCCTCATCGCGATGCTTCTCGATGCCATCGCCATGGTGTTCGGCATGCCACGAGCACTGTATCCAGAGATGGCTGAGGTGAACTTCGGTGGCTCGCCACTGATGTTGTCGCTTTTGTACTCCTCTATCGCCGTGGGCGCGGTGATCGGTGGTGTGTTTTCTGGCTGGGTCTCTCGCGTTGCCAAGCAGGGCAAGGCGGTAGCTATCTGCGTTGCGGTATGGGGCGGAGCAGTCGCGCTGGCTGGCCTGTTTACCATGGTCAGCCCACCGACTCTAAGTATTTGGGCGTGGCTCGTGGTTGCAATGCTGGTCATTGGCGGTGCAGCTGACATGTTCTCGGCGAGCCTGCGTAATGCGATCCTGCAACAGTCGGCCACCGCAGAGATGCAGGGCAGAATCCAGGGCGTGTACATCATCATCGTCGTGGGCGGTCCGCGCATTGCAGATCTGGCTCATGGATGGGCTGGCGAGTTCATGGGGGCAGGACTAACCACCCTCATCGGCGGGGTTCTTGTCATCGTTGGCACGGTGCTATCTATGCTGGCTGTCCCCAAATTCTGGAACTATTCCAAACCAAAACCAGAATAAGCAGTCTAGAAACACCGGGGGTAATAAAGACAGGATTGTCTAGTTCCATCGTATTATCTTCACATGTCCTCGTCCCACCCACCGTTTTCTCGGCTGCGTACGCCAGTGGCCAAGTGCTTGCATCTCATCCGGCTCAATCCGGTGACCTCGCGTAGCGAACTCGTTGAGGCGACCGGTCTTTCCCAACCCACCATTACCCGCGCGATGTCCGCGCTCATCAAGGCCGGATACGCTGTAGAGCGCAATGACCTCACCCGCTCACAGGGTCGCGGGCGCCCGACGATTCCACTCGAGATCGCAGAAACACACAGCATCCACGCCGGTATTGCCGTTGGTACCACTTCTACGTATATCGCATTATTCGATATCAAGGGCCACACCCTGCGCGACACGGATATTTCTACACCTGTGGCAGCGCTGACCCCGGATGATTTCGTCCAGCACATTATGGCCGGGCTCAATCGCCTCACCGCGGGTATGGATCGCCCGATATCGAGTGTGGGAGTGACCACCTCGGGCACCGTCTCTCGCGACGGCGTAGTCAATGCCTCCAACCTGGGGTGGAAAAACGTCAACATTGCAGCCCAGCTCCGAGAGCAATTTTCAGTCCCAGTGACAGTCTCGGGGATCGTGCCAGGCATTATTGGCTCGGAAATTCAATCCAGCGAGTCGGTGAACCCCTCGGGCATCATGTCACTTTTTGCCGACGACTCCATCGGTGCTGCAGTCTCGGGCCAAGACGGGGTCACATCGATCAACATCGACCGCCCTGACCTCACCACGGACGGTCTTCTCGCTGGCATCAACAATCCGGACCTGCACACCCTCAAAGATGCAGTCGAGCTCGGCGAGAACTACCCTGCCTCCCGCGGCTGCTTGGATCGACGCGCCACAGAGCTGGGCAGTGTGGCGGCCGAACTGATTCGGAGCCACTCACCGTCGACATTTGTGGTGGCTGGTTCCGCGTTTCTCGACGACCCCCAAGCCCCCGGTTTATTTGCCCGCCAAGTCCGTGCGAGCCTGCCGGAGAACACGAAACTAAACTTGCGGATGATTCCCACCCACCGCGAGGTGGTGCGCGATATTGCCCGAGCTGTTGCCCTAGATTACGTCCTCCACGAGCCCCTCTCGGTGCTGGCGACTTAGCTCCACATATCGTCCGGCGTGCTCGACAAGGCCCGCCTGGTCCTCGCTGGTAACTTCGCGGCGCACCTTCGCGGGGACTCCCGCAGCCAGGTGGCCGGCGGGGATGTCGGCGCCTTCAAGCACCACGGCCCCGCCACCGATAATGCAGCCAGCCCCGACGGTGGCACGCGAGAGTATCGACGAGTGCATGCCCACGAGCGTTCCTGCGCCGACGTGGCAGGAATGCACTAACGCAAGGTGCCCGACGGTGACATCGTCGTCAAGCACTGTCTTTCCCCCGGTGTCTACGTGCAAGACGGCACCGTCCTGGATATTGGTCCTGGCACCGATTTTGATCGGGCCGACATCTCCGCGAATGACGGCACCAGGAAATACCGAGGCATCGGGGCCGATGGTGACATCGCCGATGATTGTGGCCTCTGGGGCGATATAAGCCGTCGGATCGATCGTGGGTTTTTTGCCCTCAAAGCTGTAGATCATGAATGTCCTTAATCGAGGTATATGGCCGTGCCTGCAGACCTGCTTCGCGCGCCGCGGCGAGATGATCGGGGGTGGCGGTGAAAAAGATGGTGTCTTTCATATTCGCGCCAAGGGCATCAACTGCCACCTCGTAGGCCCGCGGATCGGGTTGGGTAATGCCGATATCGCAGGAGAAAATCACTGCATCGAGCTCATCGATCCAGGAGTACTTAGAGCGCAGCTTGTCCCCGATTGTCTCGGTCACATTGGCCACGATCCCGCAGGTGTAGTCGGCCTCGCGGAGTTTGCCAAGGACATCGACCAGCTCCTGGTTCGCCACCGTCGCTGATTCCCAATCAGCCACGATCGCCTCGGCAATATCTAAATCATCCAGCCCGGCGCGCAGGCCAACTTGCTGCCACCACCGATAATCGGAAACATCACCCGCTTCATACGCTGGGCGCAGTTCCTCGTAGACATCCCAGAACGCTTCCGGATCAGTGGTGCCGGCTGCACGTTCGATGCGCAACCGATCCGACTCGGTGCGCTGGCGCATCACCACGCCATCGAGGTCAAACAACAGAGCAGTCATAATTTCGATCTTAGGAAAAAATCTACTGCTGCGTTGCCACAGTTCTCTCGTAAGAATATTTCCTTGTCTGATGCTGCTGATAAACGTGCGTATCCACAGGTGGGAGAGGTTTATTTAGACGCATTACCACTTCGGGGGCACGCGGAGATGCGCAGTGGAAGCTCAAGGTGGTGTCCTTGTCGGTATTCTCGCCGAGTCCAAGAATCAGCCCGGCGGTGCGCTCCCAGCGCCACACCTCGTTACCATTGTCGAAAGCCGTAATGGTTTCCACAACGTCCTGCACGGAAGTGATCACGCCGTCTAACTCCCAGAACTCCCCTCCCGGGTCATCGACGTAACTTAGCGTCATTTCCGGTTCAAAGCTGGTCCCATCCGGGCCGAAATCGGTTTCCGTTTCAAGAAACTCCACCGAAATAAACTGACCTTCATCTGCACCTGTCAGTGCCAGGTACCCAGAAAAGGCGCCGGTGTAATCGTCGATTTCAATCTCCGTGCCAAACCCTCGGATCTGCTTTCCTACTAGCTCGCTGCTTAACATGCGTCTGGCCCCTTCTCCCACGCCTGGCGAACGAGGTGCTCAAGGACTTCCAGGTCGATGTCTTCAGGTTTATTCACATAGGTACACGACACCCCTGTGGTGTATTTCCCCAGCTCAGGAACGGGATCAATCCCATAAAGCGAAATCTTCGCCTTCCTCGGGCTAAATCCAACGATGAACGTGTCGCCCTCGCGCCCGGTCTCATACTTGTAGTGCATCTCGCCGTAACCAATCATGGTCGGGCCCCACATCGCAGGTTGCGCACCAGTCGCGCGCCCATAAACATCCAGCAGAATATGGCCGTGTTCCTTCCGGCGCCCCTCGATGGAGTCGATGTAGTCGCGCGGATCTACATTCGTGATTGCAGTCTGTGAATCGCTCGTGCCCGTCGCACCCCGGGTGAATTCATCATTGCGCACCTTCGGCTCCGGTGCGCCCTTCATCCCCATGCCACGCTCCACTAAAGCCGCTTGGACGCGCTCAAGTCCGCGTTGGCCCACGCCATGAAGGCCCAGCACCGCCGACCAATCCGCACCATCGAGCGATTCCAAATCCGGGTACCCAGCCTGCGTCAGCGCACGGGATGCGGGCTTGCCCACGCCTTTGAGGTCTTCGAAAGCCGTCATGGGGGCAAGCTTACAGATCCAGCTCGTCTAATAGCTCGTCAAAAGCAGGCCCGATCCGGGTCCGCCACACCGTAGTCGCCTTTGGGTCGAAGCGCCCCGGCCCACCATTGATCACGCCGACGGGTTTGCCCTGTTTCTTTGCCTCGATGGCAATCCGGTATCCACTCATCACAGCCAGCGAGGAGCCCACGACAAGCAGTGAGGTTGCGCTTTCGAGCAGCTGCGCAGTTGCTTGACGACGAGGCCGTGGCACCGACTCACCGAAGTACACCACGTCGGGCTTCAATCTGCTCCCACCACAATTGATGCACCTGACCATATTGAATTGAGCGACCTTCTCCTCGGGCAGCTCAACATCACCATCAGGATTGATCTGATATTCGCCAAGGCCGTCTAGGTACCCGGGGTTCGCGGCTGCCAGGCGCTCGTCGAAAAGCGATCTCTGCTCGATGTAACCGCAATCGAGGCAGGTGACTGTCTCCATGTCACCGTGCAACGCGACTAGGCTCTCGGTGCCTGCGCGTTTGTGCAGGCCATCGACGTTTTGGGTAACGATGCCATTGATCAGCCCGGCGCGCTCCAGCTCGACGAGCGCATAATGCGAGCGGTTCGGATCGACCTCGCGCATGTATTTCACGCCCACGTATGCGCGCGCCCAATAGCGATGCGAGGCGACGGGATCGTGGGCGAATTCCTGATAGGTCATGGGACGGCCAGTGGACAACCTACCGCCGGGCGAGCGATAGTCGGGCACGCCGGAATCGGTGGACATTCCCGCGCCCGTGAGCACGAGGGCCGGGCCGTGAGACAGCTGCTCCGCGATCTGCTCTTTCGCCTGGTCAGGGTCAGTGGGCGTAGTGGATTCATCGACGACCCGCGCAATCGAGCGCAGCGCACTGTTGTGAATGCGCTGGATCTGCGGGTCTTGAAATTGCTCCTGCATTTAACGAAACGGTACTTCACCCAGCGAGCGACGCAACTTACGAGTGCGCAAGCGCTCCGGGTTCTCCGTCAGCGATTCCACGGCGCGCACCGCACACATCACGTGGGCTTCCTTCGAGTTGGAGTAAAAGGCCTGTGCTGCTGCTGGCAGCTTCGGCACCGCGTGCAGCGGCAAATCACTGACTGCAAGCAGGGTGCCGTAGGGAACGCGGTAGCGATACCCGTTGGCGGCCAGCGTGCACGATTCCATATCCACCGCCACAGCCGTGGAACCGCGCAGCCATTCCCACAGGTCCTGCGGGGTCTGCCACTCCCAGTTGCGGTCATCGGTGGATAAGACGGTGCCGGTACGCATGAGCGACGAGGCATCTCCGTAGATCGTTTTCACCGATTTCTCCAGCGCGCGCTGGATCTCAGGCACCGCTGGAACCGGGAGGTCCGACTTGATGTGGTGCTCGAGGATGTGGTCCTTGCGCTCGTAGGCGTTGCCTAGAATCAGGTCTCCGATGCGCATGCGGGCATCGAGGCCTGCGCAGTGCCCGATCATGATCCACGCCTCAGGTCGCAGCACCGCCAAACAATCCGTGATGGTCTTCGCGTTCGAGGGGCCCACACCAATATTGATCATGGTGATTCCGGTGCGATCCTCCGCAACCAGGTCGTAGCGGGGCATCTGGTTGCGCGAGCCCAGATCAAGCTGGTCAAGATCGATAATCTCGGCCTGCGCTCGGGTGATTTTCTGCCCGTTCGGCAGCAACAAAGAGCTATAGCGCGATTCTGGATTGGCAATCTCGTTGAGCCCGAAGCGGACAAACTCAGTGGTGTGCATGGCGTAGTTCGTGAACAATATGTAGCGCTGCACAGTATCTACTTCGATGCCGGTGTAATGCTCAATGCGCGCACACGCAATATCAAAGCGCTGTGGGCCGAAATGAAATAGCGGCTTCTCCTCACCGTGGAAGGCATCCCACTCACCGTCAATGATCGCGTCATGGACATCGTCGAGCGTAGGGCGAGGTATCGACGACGAGCCAACGCCTGCACGACGTGCCTCGGTAACATCACCGAGACCGCGGATGTACTCCGGCGGGATCGACGTCTCGGAGTAGCCAACGTAGATAGTCGAAGGATAGTTTTTGGTTAAGCGGTGGAGCTGATTGCGCAGATACGCCGACATCAGATCCGGGCGAGAGACTACTGCGGAATAGGTGCCAGCTTCGTCCACGTAGCCGAAGGGCTCGGTGCGATCGATGGGTTTCCACTCATTAATCTCAACGCGGACTTTCGGGTACAGAACCTGGGCATATCCAGCGTAGTCTTGACTGTTGAGGACTTCTTTGGCCAGCGCACACGAACGTTGATACATCTCAATGAGTGCATCAACTGCTGCGTCAACTGATTCCACTTGCTCCATAGTGCACACCCTAGCTATTTTCTCCGGATCGTGCCGGGCTGCATGCCGAGCTGTATTCAGCACAAGCGCTGAGCACGAGCGAACCCTTTTTCAGTAATATCGTGCCCAATGGATGCCTCATCATTTCGCGATCAATTAGCCAAGTTCTGGCGGGTGGATGCCCAAGATCTACCCGAGAATCTGGTCGAGCATGCCAAAAATGTCACCGTGGATAAAATCCCCGACGATGTCGCCGAGGCGATGTCCTCACTGAATATTCACCTGAAATCGGATAAAGACCTCCCGCTAGTGCCCAAGGTTCGCGGGCGCCGCTACTTCGAGGACGATTACCGCCGAGGTGAGCGGGACTACCCAGTGATCTTGGTGCACGGCACCGGCTCGGACCGCGACGTCTGGCAGTCGCTGGCGGAAAATCTTCGCGAGGACGGCTGGGAAGTCTATGCCCTCAACTTCGGCAATCACGGAACCCGCTTAATTGAGGATTCCGCCACCGAAGTCGATGCTTATATCTCCGGTGTGCTTGCACATACGAAAGCTGAAAAGGCCGTCTTGGTCGGCCATTCTCAAGGTGGGCTCCTGCTGCGTTATTGGATGCGCCACCTGGGCGGAGCTCCAAAAACACGCCACCTCATCTGCCTTGCGTCGCCAAACCATGGCACCACCTTTGGTGGCATCGCTAGTCCCCTCGTCACTACGAAAACCGCGGAGAAAACGATGCACGCACTCATCGAGCGTGCACTCGGCGCGGCGGCCTTCCAGCAGATCGCCGGTTCCGACTTCTTGCGCAAGACCAACGAGGGCGGTGACGTAGAACAAGGTGTCTCCTACACCTGTATTGCTACGCGCTCGGATGCCATCGTGCAGCCACCGGAGTCGTGTTTCCTCAACTCAAATGTCGAGGGCCAGGTTCGCAACATCTGGATCCAGGACTTAGAACCAAAGGCACAAGTGCTTCACGACGAGATGCCGGAAAGCGAGCACGCAATCCGTCTCGTCCGCGCAACCCTTCGAGGCATTAAGTAGAATTCCAAGGCATGGGAATTGCCGACATCGTTCGAGGAATTGAAACTCGAACCAATCGCCGTGGTGTGCGCAAAAAGTCTGAGCAAGGGTGGGTCCCGACGCCGTCTGGATACACGGGTTACGGCTCGTCGCAACGCGCTCATGTCCTTGGCCGCGTACTCATGGAGCAGGAATCCCAGCCACGGACACTGGTCATGCGCGGCTACCGGCAATTCTTCACCACTCAGGTCCCCGGAGTTGATGTATTGGTGCGTCTCGGGGATGCGGAAGTGCGCTCGAAAACCAATTCCAATGGCTATATTGATGTGCTACTGACCGGGCATAACTTGGAGCCTGGGTGGCACGAGGCGGAAATTTCGGTCATTGACGGTGCCGCCGATGCTGCCAAAGCGCCGGTACAGATCATTTCGGATCACACCAAGGTAGGCGTGATTTCCGATGTCGATGACACGATCATTGTCACGATGCTGCCCCGCGCCGTGCTGGCCGCATGGAACTCGTGGGTAAAGAAAACCAACACTCGTCAGCCTGTGCCGGGGATGGACGAGTTCTATGCCGCATTGCTTGAAAAAGATCCTGATGCCCCGGTGTTTTATCTCTCCACCGGCGCGTGGAATACCTACGACACGCTCGTTGACTTCATTGCCAAGCACAATCTGCCACGCGGTCCGCTGCTGCTCACCGACTGGGGCCCGACCCCCACGGGATTATTTCGGTCTGGTCAGGAGCACAAAAAGGTACAGATGAGGAACTTGTTCATTGAGTTCCCGGAAATCGATTGGATTTTGGTCGGCGATGACGGGCAGCACGATCCGTTGATTTACGGCGAGGCTATTTTTGAGCATCCGGACCGCATCAAGCTCGTCGCGATGCGCCAACTCAGCATGCAAGAACATGTTCTCTCGCACGGTACAACTTCCGCCTTGGCACAACCCGAGCATTACCCGAATACTCCCACAATCAGTGGCCGCGATGGATATGAGTTGCTCCGGCAGTGGCGCGCCCTCGAGTCGGAGTCCGAAAAGGCGGAGTCCGACGCTTCCGATGTATAAGGCATTAATAATTGCACGTCACAAACTTGTGTGACGTGTCACTAATATGTGCGGGTTTAAAGAATAGTGGCATAATCTCTTTTTGTGTCTCTTCGCAAGGTTGCAACGGCGACCGTATTGGCCTCCGCGTTGCTCCTGACTTCCTGTGCTTCAAGCCCGCGGACAATCGATGGTTTCCGGGCTGAGAGTTTGGTGTCCCAAGAATCCACCACCGCTTTTATCGATTCCATCAATTCTTCCGCCTTCAAAGAGCAAATCACGCAGATTGAAGAAGAATTCGACTCGCTTGTCGCCATTTCTGTGTACTCGCCGAATGGCAATGTCTCCCTCGGATCGATAGCAACCATGCCCGCGTGGTCCACCATCAAAGTGCCCATCGCCTTGGCCTCCCTTGAGCAGTGCTCATACGATGACGAGCTTCGCGACGAACTCATCGCCGACTCTCTCGAGTGGTCCGACAACGATTCCGCCTATTCTCTGTGGACATGCCTTGGCACCGATGACGAAGCAAAGGATTTGGTAGAAGACGTCGTCGCCGAAAGCGGAACTTCTATTAATATTGCCCCGGCCTACGGGATGACCGAGTGGTCGGTTGCCGCCCAAGCCCGCTATGGGTACTCCTTAACAGAACTCGACTCGGACAATCCCGTTATCCAGGGAATGAGCAATGTTATCGACGAGCAAAGCTTCGGCATCGGGGAGATCGACGGCGCGGTGTTCAAAGGCGGATGGTCAGATACTGAAGAAGGCACTTTCCAAACTCGCCAGTTCGGTTTCATCGAGGTCGGTGGCGAACAATACGGTATCGCCATCGCTGCCGATTCATTGTCGGGATCTCAAGAGGATACCCAGTCCGCACTAACGGAGCTCATAGGCCTGCTAGATATTTAGCGCAACGAGTACTCTAGTGAGCATGTCTTTGACTGATGCGACTATCGAACTTCTGCAAGAACTCATCCGCAATGCCTGCGTGAACGATCTCACCGGCAATTCCGGTGCCGAGTACCGCAATGCGGACACTTTGGAGAAATTCTTCGCCGATACTGATGTCTCAATTCAGCGCTTCGAGCCCAAACCAGGTCGCGTCTCTATAGCATTCACTGTTGAAGGCAGCGACCCCGACGCCGAACCGCTCACCTTGCTAGGGCACACCGACGTTGTGCCGGTCGACGAGCCGAAGTGGACCCAGGATCCCTTCCGCGCCGACATCGTCGACGGCAAGATCTATGGTCGCGGCGCCACCGATATGTTATTCATTACGGCAGCGATGGCCGCAGTGACCCGCGAGGTCGCAGGAATGAAGCCGAAGGGCACGTTGACGTTCGTCGGGCTTGCCGACGAAGAAGCGCGCGGAGGTTTGGGAGCCGGGTGGTTATCGAAGAACCAGCCGGAGGCCATTTCGTGGAAGAACTGCCTCTCGGAAACCGGTGGTTCCCACCTGCCCGTGCGCGATGGCTCCGATGCCGTAGTTGTGGTGGTTGGTGAAAAAGGCGCAGCACAGCGCCGGATTCATGTCCATGGCGAGCCGGGGCATGGATCTACGCCGTATCACCGTGATTTTACGGTGGCCAAGATTGCCGAGGTGGCTCGTCGATTAGCGGCGTTTGAACCTGACGTGAAGTCCGACTCGCTCTGGGAAGGTTACGTCCGCGCCTTCAAGTTCGACCCCGAGACCGAAAAGCAGCTGCTTGCGGGCGAGAACTACGAAGCCTTGGGCGATCTTGCGCGCTACTCGCACGCGATGAGCCACCTTACGGTTGCGCCGACGGTGCTGCGTGCGGGCGAGGCGATCAACGTGCTGCCGTCTCATGCGTGGATCGAGCTTGATATTCGCCCGCTGCCGGGCCAGACTCAAGAAGAGATCGACGATCTGCTCCGCGACGCCTTGGGCGAGCTTGCCGACGAGGTAGAAATTGAGCACCTGATCACGGAAGATGCCACGCTCTCTCCCACCGAGGGCCCTTTGTTCGAGGCCATCACCGAGACCTTCCACGAGTTCTTCCCGGAGGCGGCAGTGGTTCCCACCATCTCGGCGGGCGGCTCTGACCTGCGCTTTGCGCGTCGTCTCGGCGGCGTTGGCTACGGCTTTGCGATGCATGCGAAAGAGCGCCAGTTCGACGAAGTACTGGAACAACTGCACTCCCACGACGAATACGTGGAGGTTGAAGACGTTGAGCTGACGGCAAAGGCCTATTACAGCCTGGTCACTCGGTTTGTTGGTGCGGAACTAGGTGCCTAAAAAAGCTCCTCCGCAAGCGCGACGATGATCCCGGATGGGCCCCGCAGGTAGCACAGCAAGTACGTGTCTTCGTAGTTAGCAATACTGCCCAACGGCTCCCCGCCGACTGCCGCCAAAGACTCTTCAATGGAGTCCACGGCGAACATAATCCGGTGCATACCCATAGCATTTTGGGCAGGGGGCTGCGCCGGAACAGGTGGCGGATTTAGGTAAGTGGTCAGCTCTACTCGACTATGCCCATCAGGGGTTTCCAACACCGCAATTCGGCTGCGAATACCCTCCAAGCCCACTGCCTCGTCGGCAAATGTTCCTTCGATATCGGCACGGCCATCGAGGCGCATACCCAGCGCTTCGAAAAACTCCACCGCTTCGTCCAAATCTTCCACAACAATGGCCACGTTATCTAGCCTTTTGATTCCCATGGCCCCATGGTAGATTTTTCGCCGACCCGGTACCGTAAAGAAATGGCAATAATTTACAACACCGCAACCTGCATCAACGGCTTTATCGCCGATGAAGAAAACTCACTACAATGGCTCTTCGACGTGCCCGGCGCCCCCGAAGCCGAAGCGGACAACGCGACGTTTATGGCCGGCGTTGGCGCGATTGTCATGGGATCGACCACCTACGAATGGCTGTTGGACGAGATGAAGCTTCTCGACGATTCCTCCGCCTGGACTAAGGCCTACGACACTCGCCCGACCTGGGTGTTTTCCAGCCGCAATCTACCGGTTCCGGAGGGGACGAATATTCGCGTGATCAACTCGTCGGTGGCCGACGCACTTAGCGAGATCACAGATTCTGCTCCTGCGAGCACAAACGTGTGGGTCGTGGGCGGCGGTGATTTAGCCGGGCAGTTCTTCGATATCGGAGCGCTCGACGAAATCATCCTGACCGTGGCACCGGTCTTTCTGCCTGCAGGCAAGCCCACCCTGCCCCGCCGAATTGAGGCAGACCAATTGGGTGCCCCGCAGATCCGCCAGGTTGGTCATTTCACTGAGATGCGTTTTGACCTTGGAGCTGGGAAATAAAGCCTGCTCGTTCTAGTACTCTGATGAGCAATGAATCTTCGGGAAAAACAACAGGCTGAAACTCATCAGCTGTTCCTCACCACGGCCTTCGACCTATTTCAGGAACAAGGCTACAACGCGACGAGTATGAATCAGATTGCCACTCGCGCGGGTTTTAGCCGTACCGCTTTATATCAGCATTTTCCTAATAAACCATCGATTGTGTTGGAGTATCTGAGCACGGTTCGTGTTGATCTGAGAAACACTGTCCTGGAATTAGGCAACGCGCCGGAATACTCAGCCGAGTATGTGGCGCCGTGGCTCGAAAGCCTAGCTCAGACCTGGGTTCACAGCTCCGAGATATTTTTAGCCATCGAACAAGCGGTATCCGAGGATAAACATGTCGCTCGAGAATGGCTGACGATGATTAACGCCATTGCGGAGAAATTTCCGGGAGGCGAAGATGAAGGCTTTCGCCTAAAATTCGTCAACCTCTTCCTCGGTACCGATCGCAGTTTCTATTTCCTTTACGGTCGGAAATTCCTCGACAATGAGAAACTTGTCAGGGAAAACCTGATCGAGCAGTGGGTCGTAGCTTTGTCTGAGCCCAGTGCTCGAAAAGAGTGATCTTCGCGCGGTTTATTTAATCGCGGCAGACACCATCGTCGACAAGCGCTGGAAGCGCTCGACGTTGTCTGCCTCGTCCAAGACTCCCGATGACAAGAACACGAAGGACACGTCATTCGTGGGGTCGACCCAATAAAGGGTGGAACCTGCACCGTTGTTGCCGAAGGCATCTGGCGAGGTAAACGGACCGAAGAAATTCGGAGCGTGGCCGGTGCCAGACATGACAACACCGAGCCCGAAGTTGCCCTTAGGTGGAAGCCAACCGCGTCCTGCGTTGACACCTGCGTAGAGTTCATTGATCATGTCGCCAGTCTGGATGCGGGTCGCTTCCTCAATGATCTGCCGACCGATGAGCTGCTCACCGTTGTGGCTGCCCTTGTTGCGCAGCAGCTCGACATATTTGAACGCATCGTCGATAGTCGTGGTAGCGCCGACCCATGGCATCTCGTTGTCTCCAACGATGACATCGTTGAGGATCTCGATGTCATTCGCGGACAGGAAGCCCTCTGGATGAACGTAGACCTTCAACGGGACGACACGATCCGCGCGCTCAGCTGGCAGCCCGAAGGCGGTCTCATTCATGCCTAGTGGCTCGAAGAGAAGCTCGCGTGCGGCGTCGCGGAAATGGTCGTAGCCATAGACGCGACGAACCATCTCACCCAGCAGAGCATGGTTGATCGATGGCGAATAGTTCACCTTAGTACCTGCATCGAAGACGGCATCCACAGTGGAAAGTGCCTCGATAACATCAGCGAGTACGCCGAAACGGTCTGGGCCGAGGCCTGGATTCGGTGTCGATGGCATACCCGCAGTGTGAGTGAGCAGGTGCCACACATTGATCTGGTCCTTGCGCAACATATGGAACGGGTCGGTACCGAGGAACTCTGGGATCACGTCGATGACACGAGTGGACAGGGCTAGCTTGCCCTCGGATAACGCGCGGTAGACGAGGCCGTTGGTAAATCCCTTTGACAGAGAAAGGATGCGGTAGATATCGTCGCGCTTTGATTCACGACCGATTGCGCGCTCCGCGAATCCGTAGGTGCCCTGCAGCGCGATTTCTCCGCCTTGTGCGATGATGACGTTGACTCCATCGCACAGCTCAGTATCGATGTCACGCTGGATTTGGTCTTCAACCCGCTGTAGTTGTTTCTTATCAAATACCATGGTTTCTCCTTGATATAAGTTCTAGGTTTTAGGTTCTAGCTTTTAGGCGAGGAATGCGCCACCAGAAGGCGACAGGATTTGGCCTGTGTAGTGCGCTCCGTCATCTGAGGATAGGAACACGAGGGTCTGGGCAATTTCTTCAGGATCAGCAACACGCTTCAGTGGCTGCATCGCAAGGAGTGCCTGCACGTGCTCGTCTCCTGATTGCTTGAGCAATGCCGTATTGATGCCAGCTGGAGCGAGTGCATTGACACGAATATTGAAGGGCGCAAGTTCGCCTGCCGACGAGCGCGTCATTCCAACGATTGCTGCCTTCGATGCTGGGTAGTACGCCGGCATGGGCAGGGCGACAAGGCCTGCCACGGAGGCAAAATTGGTGATCGCGCCGCCGCCAGCCCTCTTCAGGAGGGGGACGGCAGAGCGGATCATGTAAAAGGTACCGTGCAGGTTGATCCGGATCGCACGGTCGAATTCCTCGTCGCTAATGCCTTCGAAGAACTCTGGGTTGTAGGACTCGCCTTTCTTCGCAGCTTCGATCATCGCGTGGTTGATGGCATCGACGCGCTCGTTAGCCTCGCGGGTGGGCATGGCCACACCTGCCGCGTTGACCAAGATGTCCAACTTGCCGTTGTCGTCCTCCACGCGTTGGAAGACGGCTTTAACCGATGCGGAGTCAGAGATGTCCACCACGATCGGTGTCGCGGAACCATCACTGAATTCCTGGTCAAGCTTTTCCTTCGAAACATCCAGTGCGTAGACAATTGCGCCCTGTTCGATCATCGCTCGAACGGTGGCCAAGCCCATCCCTGAACCTGCACCAGAAACGACCGCTACCTTACCTGTCAGCTTTTGATCACTCATAAATATTTCTTCTTCCTAATTTTTTGAAATTCAAATATGTGAGGAACTAGCGCTCGAGAACCAGCTTGTTGCAGCCCTTTGCTGCACGAGAGACACAGATCATCATCGTGTCGTTTCCGGATTGTTCATCCTCAGTGAGGATGGAATCGCGATGGTCCGCTTCACCCGAGATGATGCGGGTCTCGCAGGTGCCGCAGGTACCTTCCTCGCAAGAAGAGATAACCTTGACCCCCGCGCGGCTGGCAGCTTCCAGAATCGATTCCTTCGCATCCACCATCAAAGTCACCCCGGTTGAAGAGAACTCGACTTCGAAGGAAGTATCGTCGCCCTCTCGCTCAATTTTCTTCGGGGCGAATCGCTCGAGGCGAAGACTGCCCTTTGGCCAGTGCGCGGATGTATTCTCTACAGCTTGCAACAAGCCCTCCGGTCCACAGGTGTAAATCAGAGTGTCCGATGCGACTTCATCGAGTACCGATGGCAAGTCCAGGTGACCCAATTCGTCTTGCGGAACCAAGGTAACGCGATCGCCATAAGGAGCTAGTTCATTGAGGAAAGCCATGGAGTTACGGGTCCGACCGCCGTAGAGCAGGTGCCACTGTTTTCCATTGCGCTCGGCTTCTTTGATCATGGCCAAGATCGGGGTGATGCCAATGCCTCCGGCGATGAAGAGGTAGCTAGGGGAATCCGTAAAACGGAAGTTGTTGCGTGGCCAAGAAACCGTCACATTGCCGTCCGCGAGGAGCTCGTCGTGCACGGCAGCAGATCCGCCACGGCCAGCTGGTTCGCGTAGAACGCCGACGCGGTAGGACGTGCGATCGTCACAGTCACCAGACAGCGAGTACTGGCGAACCAGGTCCCCTGGCAGGTGTAGGTCAATGTGTGCGCCTGGCTTCCACTGTGGCAGCTCTCCACCATCTGGGTGCTCGAGGCGCAGGGATATGACGCCCTCGGACTCGTCGATACGCTCTGCGATCCGCAGATCGAGGGTACGCACGGTGGTTTGCTTAGAGCGCTCGATGTCCTCGAGGTCCCAATGGACGTTTAGGGAACGACGTGCGGGCAGTAATGCCATGCGCACAAAATCGAGGGAATCCGCGTCGTCGACAGTGACTGATGGGAGACGGTTAAAGAGCACCTTGAGGCCGGTAGAACCCTGGACGCGAGCTAGCGGGTTGCCCAGGCACTTGTGACGGCCGGTGGAAAACGCCATGTGATCCTGCGGGTCAGGGCGGTGGATGTCGAATTCGAAGGGGCGATCTTTATACTCGGGATCGGTGTTGACCGAAGAGAGGGCGATCCAGACCATGTCACCCTTTTCGATCTTGGCATCGGAAAGCTCGGTGTCGATCATTGCTTGTCGAGACGCGAAAGTAGACGAGGGGCGGCGGCGAACAGTTTCTTCGAACACGCGTGGCCACAGCTCTGGCTCGAGTAAGGCATCCTGAAGTGCCTCAGGGTTCTTGTTCAAGAAAAGCACCGCGTTGGCCATGGCTTGGGCGGTGGTGTCGGTACCGGCTGCACAGAACTCGGTGAGGTGAATGGCGATCTGATCTGCATCGAGGATGTAGTTTCCGTCTTCGTCTTTTTGGGAAGCCATAATCGAGATCAGGTCACGCTCAATGGACTCTCGGCGCTCTTCGACAACTTTTCGCAGTTTGAGATTGCCGTCTACGTATCGCTCCCAGACTTCGGAGCGGTGTGGCTCAGGAAGTGGTTCCTGAGCGGAAGCCAGGACCGCGAAGAAGTCGTCGCGAAGCTGGCGAATAGTTGAGTCCCAGGAGTAGTCCAAACCCATGTGCGCGAGCAGTGTCTGCGTGGTCAGCTCGAGGCAGTAATCCTCGAGCAGGTTGCCGGAGCCGTTGTTTTCAAAACGATCGATGATGCGATGGGCACGAGCCTCAATTTCGGGCTGCAGTGCATCCATGTCTTCCTGCAGGAAGCCGAGTTGTGCAACACCTCGAGCAGTGGTGTGGCCTTGCGGGTCGGAGCCGACAAGAACTCGGGAAATGAGCTCGCCCGAGATGAATTCTTGATACTTCTCGGGGACCTCGATGGTAGAAGAGTTTGCTGCGGACGAGAATTTCTTCCAGTCACCGAGAACAGTCATAGCGTCCTCGTGCTTATTGACGATCCACGCGTTGAGGTAGGGGTAAAAGAAAGTTGGGGTTTCGTCGCGAAACTCCGCGAAGTGAGAGGCGGGGTCGCGGTAGTAGGCGTCGCCCATTGCGTCAAAGCCGTGGGCGAAAGGACATTTGGAAACGGTGGGGCTACTCATGATTTTCCTTGAGTCTTGAGAAGAGCCACACGGTAGGTGCAGCCACATCAGGTATCAGTTTGTGATGTGGAACATACTTTCATACTCAGTGTACACCTGTAAAGTGAATTCTGAAAATAGTTTCCAAAAAGCCATCTACCTGCGGTTTTTCATTAAGGTAAGTAGCGTTGAAGGTGTAATTCTCCCGAGTTTTTTGAGAGGAAGATCCCCATGAAAGCCGTCCGCCACGTTGCCTACAAAACTTTCCCCGAGCTCAAGGACATTGAAAAACCAACCCCAGGACCAGGTGAGGTCCTCCTAAAAGTGGCAGGCGCCGGTGCCTGCCACTCCGACGTAGCCGTCTTTAATGAATTCGAAGAAGGCATGAATCCGCAGATGGACCCAGAATTCACGCTAGGCCACGAGAACTCTGGCTGGGCTGAGGAGCTCGGCGAAGGCGTCAAGGGCATCGAACTCGGCGCTGCCTACTTGGTCTACGGCCCAGTGGGTTGTGGAGTCTGCCGAGCCTGCACCCGCGGCCAAGACACCTACTGTGACAATGCAGCACAGATGGAATACGCAGGCGTGGGTCTCGGGCTCGACGGAGGCATGGCGGAGTACGTCATTGCCCCGGCGCGAAACTTGGTTCCTCTCGGCGACGCTGACCCGATCAATGCTGCACCGCTTTCCGACGCAGGCCTGACCCCTTACCACGCCATTAAGCTGGCACTTCCCCACCTCAACGGTGGCGGTAAGACAGCGCTTGTCATCGGTCTCGGCGGTTTGGGCCAGATCGCGGTGCAGATCCTCAAGGCACTGACCGGTGCCACGGTTATTGCCACCGACATGAAGCCGGAAGCTATGGCAGAGGCCGAAAAGAATGGAGCGGTGACCGTTCCTGGAGGCCCCGACCAGGTAGAAAAGATCCGCGAAATCACCGGCGGGAAGGGCGTGGACACGGTATTCGATTTCGTCGGAATCGGCGCGACTGTCAAGACGGCAATGGAGACTGTTGCCCGCCAAGGCCGCGTCACCATCGTTGGTATCGGCGACCTCTCCACCTACGAGTGGGCTTTCTTGTCCACCCCATACGAGGCAGAGCTTGTCAACACATACTGGGGCACCGTCGAGGAGCTCCACGAGGTCGTGGACATGTACAAGCTAGGCCAGATCTCTCCGCAGGTCACGACGTATTCCCTAGACAATGCGCTTGAGGCGTACCAGGCACTCGTCGAAGGAAAAATCGCCGGACGAGCAGTGATCGTGCCTCACGGCGAGAAGTAGTTTCGCTACAGGGACTGCCTAAGCGTCAGCGATTGGTTGAGCGTGCCCACAGGGCCATCGGCATCATGGACAACAGAGCTAGTTAGTCCAATGCCGTTGGCCCCGAAAGCTACGCGGGTATCAAAACCGATCTGAATGCCCACCGGTTCGCGGAACTTGTGGAATGTCAGGTCGACGTTGGGGAACATCCACTCGCCCGGCTCTTGGCGCACCGCAATCCCATTTGCCGTATCCAAGTACTTGCAGAATTCCGCTAGGGGCTGCGCTTCTTCCCCTTCCACCAACGGGAGCTCGGAGGTGATCCAAATCTTGTTTCGCCCCGGACGCCGCCCGGGAGCCTGCGCAGCACTCAGGCTTGCAATAAAGCCGCCTGGCCAGCCCAGCTTGCCGGTCATATCTTCGCATTCTTCCAAGGGCGGAAGAGCATCGAATTCTTCGCCTTCAACTGAAGCCGTATCACCATTTTGAAGCAGCCAAGCGCGCGCCCGAATGACGGATCTGCCTGCGATAACAAGTGTTGTTTCAATGAGCTCGATCGTGCGACCTGGTCGAAGCAATTCGGTGCTCAAGTGGATTTCCTCGCGACCAATCTGGCCAAGGATATCCATACTAAAACGACTAAAAGTCAGCGAAGGATCAGCATTCGCTTTACGCCACTGCTCCATGTGGTGGATTACTAAACCGGCAACGGGTGCTAGGTGGAGTTCATCTTCACGCCAGGCCCCACTCGCGTGTGCGGTGGGCATATAGCGGTCGTTGCCAAGTGCTAAGAAATAGACGTTTTGTGTGTCCGAAGTCATAGTGGCGAGGGTAGCAAACCCCAGAGACAAATAGGCTCACTCAACCAAAAAGCACCGACCTCAGAAAGGAGGCCGGCGGTTTTCTCGTCGTAAAGCGATGCTCTGAAGAGCTCTTATGCTGAGACCTTGTGGCCCACGCGCTCGATCTTGTCGTCGGTGGCGCTGTCTTCCTTCAGCGTTGGGCGCAGCAGGAGCATTGCGATGCCGATGACAAGCAGGACGGATGCCTGGTGGACAAGCATGCCAATCGACATGGTCACGTCGCCGGCGAAGACGCCAATGAAGAGCACGGCAACGGTGAACAGGGCGATCGCGATATTGACGCGCATGGTGCGCACTGTGCGGCGCGCGAGGCCGAAGGCGTAAGGCAGACGCGGGAGGCGGTCGGCCATCAGCGCAATGTCGGCGGTTTCGATGGCGGCTGGGGAACCGGCGGCTCCCATGGCCACGCCGATATCTGCGGTGGCAAGGGCTGGGGTGTCGTTGACTCCGTCACCGACCATGGCCACGGTGTGGCCCTGATCTTGCAGTTCCTTCACGATGGTGAGTTTGTCTTCGGGCATGAGCTCGGAGCGGACTTCGTCGATACCAAGCTCGGCACCGACGTTGCGGGCGACGGCTTCGGCATCACCGGTGGCCATGACGACCTTGATCCCGCGATCGTGTAGTGCGTCAACGGCTTCCTTGGCGTCGTCGCGGATTGTGTCGGCTACGGCGACCACTCCGATTGCGTGCCCATCGATGCCAACGAACATTGCGGTCTTGCCTTGCTCGTTGAGTTCAAGGATCGGCTCATCATCCACGGAACTATCCTCGGAACTACCAAGGAGGTCTGCGGAACCTACGGCAACGGTATGACCGTCGACGTTTGCTCGAATGCCCTTGCCGGCGACGGGTTCGGCGGATTCGACCAGCTCAACGTTGAGGTTACGAGCCTTGGCACCTTGGATGATGGCCTCGGCGAGTGGGTGCTCGGAGGCGGTTTCCGCGCGTGCAGCCAGTGTCAGCACTTCGTCTTCGGTGTATGCAGGATCGAGTACGGCTACGTCAGTCAGCGATGGGCGACCCTTGGTCATGGTGCCGGTCTTGTCCACCACGACAACGTCGACCTTGGCTGCGGTCTCAAGGTACTCGCCGCCCTTGATTAGTACACCGTCGCGGGCTGCGCGTCCGATACCAGCCACGATGGAGACTGGAATCGAGATGACCAGCGCACCAGGGCAGGCGATGACCAGCAGGGTCAGCGCGAGCTCGATGTCTTGGGTAATCAGGCCGAAGACAGCGGCAGCCACAATCACGGCCGGGGTGTACCACTTGGAGAACTTCTCCATGAAGGTCTGCGACTTAGCCTTATCGTCCTGGGCATCTTCGACACGGTGGATGATTTTCGCCAGCGTCGAGTCAGATCCGATTCCCTCGGCGCGGACCTGAAGTACGCCGGAGCGCAACCAGGTACCTGCGAAGACCTCGGAATTCTCAACCTTTTCTGCTGGTACGGATTCGCCGGTGATCTGGGCTTCGTCGACACCGCCATGGCCGGAAATCACGGTCCCGTCAACGGGAACCTGCTCGCCGTTGCGTACTAATACGATGTCGCCGACTTCGAGTTCCCAGAGCTCGAGGGTTTCGGTCGAGCCATCGTCGTGAAGCTTCGTTGCGGTCTCGGGCGCGGCATCGACCAGGTCGGACAGTGCCTTGCGAGTGCGGTTGAGTGTTGCTTTTTCTAAGGCGCCGCCGATGGCGAAGAGGAATGTGACCGCGGCGGCCTCCCACCAGTTGCCTAACAGCAGCGCGCCGATGGCGGCGATAGAGACGAGCAGGTCAATCGAGATGTTTTTCACCCGCAGTGCCTGAATCGCCGATTTTAGAATCGGGTATCCGGCCACCACCGTGGCCGCGATGAGGAGGCCGGCGGCAAGATTAAATTCACCGCCGTGGTGGGAGCCGGTGATGTCGACTTCCCCGGTCATAAAGGCGATAAGGATCAGCGCGCCCGAGACGATGGACGCACCCCATGTCTTCCAAAAATTCGTTGTCATTGCTCTCAGCTCCCACCTTCTACAAGGTGATGTAGGTACTTTTCTTGAACAACTTCAACGTTATGGCTCACCGGCGCGGACTTCCTTGACCCAGATCAAACACCTCAAAGTTCAATAATCACCACGCCCGCTTATGTAATTTTTCCTATCACTTTCACAGATATTACTTTTGTGGAATACTTCGAGGCATGAAACTGCGTACTGTAATCGCTGGAGTAGCTGCTGCTACCGCCGTCGCCCTGTCCCCTGCCGTAGCAAACGCCGATGCCGTCGATGATGTCCTCAACGCCCTGCCTTCTGGTCAAATTACCTGTGCACAAGCTGAGCGTTACTGGACCAACGACGCCGATTACAACAACAAGGTCGCCCAGGCCAACGCACTTGCCATGTTCGATTCCCGTGGCAATGAGATCCGCGCAGCTCTCTCCCGCGTTGACGAGGCTGCGAATCGTTGCGGCCTCAAGGGTGGCAGCACCGGTGGCAACGCGGCGCCATCCCAGCCTGCCCCTTCCCAGCCTGCTCCGTCTGCACCTCAAGGCCAGGTCATCAGCCTCGCGCCACAGGGCGTTCCTTCCATCAACATTCCGGTAGCCAACGTTGCCACCATCACGCTTCCTGATGTGGCAAAGCTGTTCCAGGAGCTGCTGGCAACCTTCAACATCACCCTGCCGGCAGTTGCGCTGACGGGATCATCGCTTTAGTACCAGATCAGTTCTCCAGCTCAGTTCTCCAGCGGGCCTGGCGAGGAATCTCCGCGAAGACGTTTCACCACGTTTTCCGCGGAGATTAAACACATCGGCACTCCCACTCCAGGCACAGTCGTCGCCCCGGCGTAGTACAGCCCACGCAGCTTCTTCGAGGCATTGCTCCCCCGGAAAAACGCCGACTGCCGCAACGTATGCGAAGGCCCAATCGCCCCGCCCTGCCAGGCATGATAGCGCTCGGCGAAGTCAAGAGGTCCAAGAGTTCGCTTCACGACGATACGCTCCCGCAAGTCATCCACACCACACCACGCAGCCACTTGGTCGATGACATCTTCGGTAATTGCTTCGACTGCCGGTGCTGCCTTCTCCGCGTAGGCGTCGCCCCGTCCGAGCTCCTCCATCGCCGGAGTGGGCACGAGAATAAACAGGTTTTCGTCGCCGTCCGGTGCCGTGGATGGGTCGGTCGCAGACGGCATCGAAATATAGATGGACTGCGAGGAATTCAACGGGCGCGCATCATTTGGCCCGTCGAAAACCACCGAGAAATCCTTGTCCCAATCTTCGCTAAACAGCAGATTGTGGTGGGTGAGCTGTGGCAGTTTGCCCTTCACCCCCAGCATGACCAGCACAGCACTCAACCCCGGTTCGCGGGTGGCGAAGAACTTCTCCGGATAGGTGCGCTGTTTTGGTGGCAGCAGCTTGGTTTCGGTGAAGTGAAGATCCGCTCCTGAGACCACGATGTCTGAGCACAGCGTCTCCACAGTTCCGTCTTCGCGGCGCACGCGCACACCGGTTGCACGCTTGCCAGTTGAAGTGATCGCTGTGGCCTCTGTGTTCAGCTGGATCTTCACGCCTTGCTCGAGCGCGATTTTCTCAATCGCCTTGATCACCGCGGTGAATCCGCCCTGGGGGTATTGCACCCCTTGGACTAGGTCGGTCTCGCTCATCAGGTGATACAGCGCCGGGGTCCGCTGTGGGTGCGAGGACAAGAACACTGCAGGATAGGTAAGCATTTGGCGCAGTCGGTGATCTTTGAAACGCGCCGCCACATATTTATCTAGTGGCCTGGTCAGCAACGCAACGAGGAGTCCAAGGCGGTCGCGTACATCCTTGTGCAGCAGAGGCCACAGCGAAGTAAAGGTGGTGTACAAGAAGCGTTCCTCGGCGATGCGATAAATGTCGCTTGCACTATCCAGATACTCGCGCAGTTGATCGCCTGCGCCGGGTTCGATGGATTCGAAAAGCTCGGCCGCTTCTTCCTTCCCCGAATACACATCGATTGGGGCTTCCCCCTCAGAGAAAAGCCGGTAGGCCGGGGTCAGGTCAACCATTTCAAGTTCGCGCTGCGTGGAGGTGCCGAACAGGTTGAAGAAGTGCTCGAATACCTCGGGCATGAGGTACCACGAAGGCCCGGTATCAAAGCGGAATCCATCAACGGTGAGCTCGCCTGCCCTGCCGCCCACAGTGTCGTTCTTCTCCACCACGGTGGTGTCATAGCCCTCGCGGGCCAACAGGGCCGCGGTGGCAAGGCCTGCAACACCAGCACCGATGACGGTGGCTTTCTTCATGCTCATCTACTTTCTCAGGGTTACTTTCTCAGGGCGCTTCTAGCGCGACATCTTTTTCGCCGCCGGCAACGCACGCGCAGCAATGGCAAGCTTCTTATGGGTTGGAACGCTGATCCTGCGCTGGGCTAACTCGCTTGCTGGCACTGCATCGATCTGGTCAGTGAGCTGGGTAAATAGGTCGGTCGCGGCGACAACTCCTACGCGCGCCTCCATCGGCAACATGCCCATGACTTCGCGGGCCTTAGTTAGGTCAGCCCGGATTTCTGCAACCAAGGCGGACTTCTGGGCATCTGTGAAGTGTTCAAGATCGACACCAGGAAAATACTCCCTGCCCAACACTTCGGAGTCTTCGTGGATATCACGCAGGAAGTTGATCTTTTGAAATGCCGCGCCCAGTGCTCGCGCGCCCTGTTCCATCCGGGCACGATCATCGGCGCTCACCTCACGCCCGACCAAGAAAATGCTCAAGCACAGCAGGCCAATTACCTCAGCGGAACCGTATATATAGGCATCAAGTTCGCTTGCGCTCAGCCTGGTTTGGTTGAGATCCCTGCGCATGGAGGCGAAAAACGCCCGAATATGGTCGTTGGAAAACTCACAACGACGCGCCGTCAGCGCATAAGCGTGCACAACGGGATCTACGTGAAATCGCTCCTGAGGAGCGGCTAAGATTTGCGCCTCGTAATCGTCGAGAAGCGATGCAACGTCGGTGACCCCCGCGGCGCGTGCCGTGCCGTCGACGATCTCGTCGGCGATGCGCACCATAGCGTATAAGTTACGAACATCGGTGCGCACTGTGGAGGAGAGGAGTTTTGTTGCAAGGGAAAAGCTTGTGGAATACGCGTTGATCACCTGATGAGCAGCGGCGCAGCTCATGTTGTCATAGCGTGCGAGGAAGTCGGGCGCCTCGTTCATGCACCGCCACCTTCCTCCGCCGCCGTTAACCTGCCACTAGTTTAATCAACGACCTTGCCACCCGATCCGGCACCCACTGCCTGAGAACATAAAAGCCCGAATCCACCGCATTCACGCCGTAGTGCATCCGGGCCTTGTCATAGCGATTCTTCGGGTGCACCGCGCGCCAGACAGCGTCGGCGACCTGCTCAGGGGTCAGGTTTACACCGAGTTTGCTTATCGACGATGCACTCACGTGGGATAGCTTCGTCTTCGCCCACAAAGGCATGACGTCAACGCAGCGAATGCCGTCTTTCTCCCATTCCAAAGACAGCGCCTCGGTCATGCCGTAGACGTAGAACTTCGTTGCCGAGTACACAGCGATGTCGGGCTGGCCGAAAATGGCGGAGGCACTGCTCATGCTGACCATCTGGCCTGCCTCGGCGGCCTTGAGATACGGGTGCGCTGCCCGCGCGCCCAACGTAACTCCGGTGACATTGACGTCCACGATCTTTTGTACTTTTTCCGGATCCGCGTCGGCAACGGGCCCATCGATGATGATGCCGGCGTTATTGTCGAACACGTCGAGGGTGCCGCCGGTGTGCGAGGTGAACTCGGCTAGTGCCTTGTCCCAGGACTCTGCGTCTGTGACATCGAGGTGCGTTGCGATGAACCGATCATCGCCCTGGGCCCAGTCCGCTTCTTGGAGGTCACCAATGCCGACAAGCCAGCCGGCATCGGCGAATTTTTTCGCCACTTCACGTCCGATGCCTTGGGCACCACCCGAAATAAATATTGATCGCATACGCTTGAGCCTATGACACAGGCCACATTTTCCGCGACACTTTCTGTGACAAACCCAACTACGGGAGCGTCCATCGGAGACGTACCGCTCTACGACGAAACCACGACTCGCGAGGTTTTCCACAAGGCTCGGCTGGCCCAAAAAAGCTGGGCTCAGGTGCCCATCAGTGAGCGTAAAAAGATATTTTTACGCTATCACGACCTAGTTTTGGAACGCCAGGACCAGCTGATGGACTTGATCCAAGCAGAAAACGGGAAGAATCGCCGTTCGGCCTTTGAAGAGGTCCTGGAGAACGCTATCACCGCCCGCCACTACGCCTACGCGACTGGGCGATTGCTGAAAACTAAGCGTGCAAAAGGCGCCCTCCCGATCCTGACGAAGACCGAAATTGAGCATTCTCCCGTCGGAGTCGTAGGAATTATTGCCCCTTGGAATTACCCCCTTACCCTGTCCATGTCTGATGCAATCCCTGCCATTTTGGCGGGCAATTCCGTCGTTCTGAAACCCGATTCCAACACTCCGATGACTGCCTTGTTGGGTGCGGAACTGCTGGCTGAAGCGGGTCTTCCTGGGGGCGTATTCAATGTTGTTCCTGGCTCGGGCAGCAAGGTGGGTCAGACAATCGTCGCTGAGTGCGACTACTTAATGTTCACTGGCTCCACGGCGACGGGACGTCGATTGGCAGCCCAGGCCGGCGAGCGCCTCATCGGATTTTCTGGCGAGCTCGGCGGCAAGAACCCCTTGATCGTCACCGCCGACGCCGACCCCAAAGCCATCGTCCGCGGTGTTCGCGATGCCTGCTTCTCCAACTCCGGCCAGCTGTGCATTTCCATCGAGCGGATCTACGTCCACGAGAACGTGGCCGAAGAGTTCATCGCGGAATTCTCCCAGGCAGTGAACTCGATGGTAATTGCCGCCGACGACTCCTGGGATACGGACATGGGTTCGTTGATTAGCCCCGAGCACACCAACAATGTGGCCGAATTCGTCGAGGACGCAGTATCCAAGGGGGCGACGGTTCTGGCTGGTGGCAAGCGCCTGCCCGAACTCGGTGAGGCTTTCTACGCACCGACAGTATTGATTGATGTCCCGGAATCCGCACGCCTTTTCAGCGAGGAAGTCTTCGGGCCAGTTGTCCGCATTGAAGTTGTGCGCTCCCACGAGGAGGCAATTGAGAAGGCCAACGACACCGAATACGGCCTCAATGCGTCCATCTTCGGCCCTTCGAGAACGGCGCGCGCCATCGCTTCGCAGCTTGAGGCGGGAACCGTCAATATCAACGAAGGCTACGCCGCTGGCTGGGCCAGCCTGGATGCGCCGATGGGCGGGTGGAAGCAATCAGGTGCTGGCCGCAGGCACGGCGATGGTGGTTTACTGAAGTACACGGAGGCACGCACCGTGGCCGACCAACGCCTCACCCCGATTGCTGGACCCGAAAGCATTGGGGCAAAAAGGTGGAATGGCCTGCTCACAGTGGCTCTAAAGGTTGCGCGCGACTACTTGCGCTAACAGGCGTACCGTGAGGCCCATGAACATCAGTGAATTCATTCTTGACCTTGTTCAGCGCACTCGTGGCTCCCTCGAGGGGATCCGCGAGCTCACCCCCATCGAGCTCACTGCCCACCCTGCAGGCCATCCCAATTCCGTGTCTTGGTTGCTCTGGCATGCTGGCCGCGAAATGGACGCCCAGTTCGCTCACCTTACTGGTTCCGCCGAGATCTGGTCTTCGCAGGGCTTCAATTCCCGGTTCGATCTCGGCCCCACCGGCGATTCCATCGGTTATGGCCACTCCCGCGAGGAAGCAGCCAAGATCACCACCACAGATCAGCCCCTGCTGAACGCCTATATTATTGCCGTGCTTGACGGCATTACCCAGCAAGCGAATCAGTGGTCCGACGAGGACTGGAACGTTGTCATCGGCGAGTACAACGGCGAAGAAATTACCCGCTTTGTCCGCACGGTCTCCCTACTCATCGATGCAATCGAGCACTTAGCTCAGGCAATGTACGTCACCGGAATGCCACGCATTGAGGGCAAAGACTAGCCCCATCAATCTCTGTCGAAATTCATAAAGCCTTCAAAGTGATCCGACAAACTTTCAGAGCATCGCCACGGCAAATATTTTTATCTGCCATACTAATAAAACTTACTCTGAATAGCCGAAACCTGTTTGGCAGGAACACATTATGGATCATTTGCAGCTTTCTTCCGAGTTACTCCCTACCACCCCAGCTTTTGTGTTCGATACCCTCCTTCTGGATGAGCTCGTCGGAAGGTTCCAAAAAGCGCTCGACGACCATTGGCCAAATTCGATCTTCTCCTATTCGTGCAAGACGAATTCTTTGCCTTGGTTAATCTCGTACATGCGAGACAAAGGAATTTGGGCTGAGGTCGTGTCTGATGATGAATACGAGCTTGCCCTCGCCCTTGATTACCGGCCAGACAAGATTGTATTCAATGGTCCTGTCAAGGGTCGTGAGCGTTTGCGCTCGGCTCTGCTGGAAGGCTCTGTGATCAACCTTGATTCCAAGCGCGAAATCGCATGGACCGCTGAGCTTGCCCGTGAAATGCCCGAGAAGGAATTCGCGGTGGGGGTGCGCGTCAATTGGGATCTAGAGTCATTTGTGCCCGGTGAAAGCACCGCGGGCAAAGACAACAGCCGCTTCGGTTTCAGCCCGGAAAACGGTGAGTTTGACCAAGCCATTTCTGAGCTCGAGGATGCTGGTGTCCGCATCGCCGGAATTCACATGCATCGCAATTCTTACACCCAAAGTCTTGATGTGTTTAAGGCTTCCTCCGCCGTTGCCACTAAACTCATCAGCTCGCGCAACCTACAGCTCGACTGGATAGATATGGGCGGCGGTTTCTTCGGCAACCTCGAAGGTTCACCTTCCTTCGATGACTACGTCTCTGTCATCTCCGAAGGTCTTTCTTCGGTAGTTGATATCAACAAAACCTGCCTGATCATCGAACCAGGGGCCTCCCTCGTCTCCGTTCCGTTGGAATTTCATTCCACTGTCCTAGATGTCAGGAAGGTCGACGATGACACCCTCATCGTTACCGACGCGAGCAGAACCAACATCGATCCCCTCTATCGTCGGAAACGCCCGTACATGATGAGCACTGACGCAACATCTCCGAACCGTATTGGAAAGCAGCTCATCGGCGGTTTTACCTGCATGGAGGACGATCGAATCACGACAGTTGAAGACGAGGTCGAATTCCAAGTTGGAGATCGCATCGTGTTTTATCGCGTCGGCAGTTACACGATGTGTTTCCAATCAAATTTCATCAATTTCCTCCCCGCGGTCTATGCCAGGGACGCGGAGTCCCTCACTCAGGTCCGTCGGAAATTAGGTGTCAACGACTATTTGCAGGGGAACCAGTGGACAACCGCCGACGGAGGCATCGGCGGTAGGTAGGAGCCTTGAGGCAGCTTGAGGCCGTGGGACTAGCCCCAAGAAAAGAGCGTGCCACTCGAATCGGTGATTTTCACCCCTGGCTTCGGGCTGACCCACAGGTCGACCTGCACCTCGCCGGTTTTATAACTCAGCGTTTCATTGGTGTTTTCTAGCACCTCGACCGGCGTGGTGGCAAGCCACGCGTGACGACGACGAATGCCAATCAATTGCTGGTAAATTTCATACAGCCACTGCCCCGCCGGGGCAAGGTCCTCCGGGGTCTCGGGCAGCGGTGGCCGGACTGGGTCATCGGCAGCAAAGCCTTCGCCCCTCACACCCGTAAAGCCCTGCTCATCTCCGTAGTAGATGCTGGGCATTCCGGGCACGGTAAAAAGGATCGCCGCGGCAAGTACCGCCTTGTCCTGGCCAACAGTTGAAGCAATCCGGTCGACGTCATGGTTTCCCACGAAGGTATTCGTGATCATCGCTTCCGAGAATGTATTGTGTCGACCCAGCGCGTGGACCAGTTCGAAGAAGTTTTCGTCCTTGAGGGAGCTCCAGATTGCCTTCCACAGCTCGTATTGGGTCACCGAGTCTAAGGTGCCATCCTTCGCGATTGCTACGTAGTCTCCGTGGATCACCTCCCCCAGGAAGATCGCCTCCGGATAGTGCTCACGCACCCTCCCGAGCACAGAGCGCCAAAACTCCGAAGGAACGGAATAAGCCACATCGAGGCGCCACCCGGAAATTCCTTTAGCCAGCCAGTATTCCATGATCTCTACAACCATGTCCTGGACCCGCGGGTCAGCGTGGTTGAGAGTAGCCAGCTCTTCGTGGCCCTCCCAACTCGTCTCACCGGCAAGCCCCTCCGCCACCGCCGGGTGGGTGGCCGCGACATGGTTGAACACGCCGTCAAGCATCACTCTGATGCCGCGGGCGTTGCAGGCTTCCATCAACGAATCAAAATCAGCCTCGTTGCCAAGGCGGGAATCAATGGAGAAATGATCCAGGGTGTCATAGCCATGGCTAACCGATTCAAAGATCGGCCCAAGCAGCAGCCCGTTGCAGCCAAGACCGACCAGATAATCCAGCCACGGCTCAAGGCTGGTGAGGCGGTGGCCTGCATCATCGCCGGTGCGATCCCTAATCGGCGCACCGCTTGAACCCAACGGATAGACGTGCCACCAGATAGTACTTTCGAGCATGATCTTCCCCTTCCAGAAGGAACTTGTTGAGTCTTGCTCAGTAATTGCTATTGAGTTTAACTCAGTAGATGTACAATTGTCACCATGGCCTCAACACCGGACCCAGCCCCACGGCGACGCTTAACCGTTGAACAGCGAAAGGAAAGTATCATTTCTGCTGCTGGCACCCTTTTTAGCACCTCTACCTACTCCGAGGTTTCCACCCAGGCCATCGCGTCTGCCTCAGGCACATCACAGGCGCTCATCTTTCATTACTTTGGTTCCAAAGCCGACCTCTACGCCACCTGGGTCTCCGAGGTTCTGCGCGCACTGCTTGATAGTCTGCGTTCCTCCATCACCACCGTAGCCCCCAACACCTCCCGGCGCGACCAGATCCGCATCAGCTTGGAAACCTACCTGGATTTCATCGAAGCCAACCCGTTGACCTGGTCCATTGCGCACCGCGGCGGTGATGAACCAAGCGAAGCTACCAATCTCAGGCTAGAAATCCGCGACGAGCTTCACGACGAGCTCGTGGCCCTGCTCAATCCCGGCAGCGAGCGCGGCAGGTATGCAATAGCCGGATTCATCGGCTTCCTCAATGCAGCCTGCCACGACTGGTCGGATGCGGGCTGCCCTCAGCAGGACCGTGGCCCGTTGATCGATGCTACCCTCGGCTCACTCGAGGGCGCCCTAGGCGATTGGGGCGGTTAAAACCCTAGACGGCAGCCACCGGCTTGCCCACGCCCTCCGTCACCAGAGAAACGAGGCTTTCGCGGATAAATTGCATCCACTCATTGGTGCCCTCGGTGTAATTATCCATATGCTCCTGCAGGCCGCGGTGCGTAAAGGTCAACTCGGTGGCATCGCCCTTTACTTCAAACTCGAACACGAGGTCTGTGTCATTAAATTCATCTACCGGTGAATTGTGCCCCGTCTCCTCAACGTGCCACACGAGTTTTTCATAAGGAACCGCCTCTACGACACGGAACTGGGAGAACTGATCTTTCTCGTTGACCTCGAAGACTTCGCCTTCATGTTCTGCCTTTCCCTTAATCGCGCTGATCCACCACTTCGAAGGATCCGCGATGGCCTCGTACACCTTTTCCACAGGGGCATCGATGGAGACGGTGATGTGGAAGTCTTCCACCTCTTCGGCCTGAGTTCCGTCGGAGTACTCCAGATCCTGCATCATGCTGTCTGGATCATAAATGGCACAACTGTAGCCATCTTCACGCAGCAAGCGCAGCCCCTCTTTGATTATCCTGCGCCCCATCCGGTTAAACCCGGTCACGCGTGAGGTATCCAGTACAATCTTGTCGCTGGTCAAGTGATGTTCGCCAAGTTCATACAGGACATTTTCGGCGGCCGGGAAGTTAATCATTCCCTGAAGTGCGACGACCGTGGCATCTCCCTCGCGCTCGATCGAGCGGATACCCGGCACCGTGTAATACGACGGGCTCATTAGGTGCAGTCCCATTTCCTCAGAGAGACGCTCAAAGGTTTTCACACCGCGCGTCGAATTGCCCTGTTCATCAAGGCGAGGCGACAAAGTGGCAATACCTAACTGCCCAGGCATGGTGCCAATCAGTCCGCCGCCAACACCGGATTTCGCGGGAATTCCCACGTTAGCCATCCAGCGGCCAGCAGCGTTATACATACCGGCGGAACTCATCACGGCAAGCGTTCGTCGTGAAGCATTTTCGCCGAACACCCGCTTGCCTGTCACTGGCTGGATCCCGCCGTTTGCTAGCGTCGCCGCCATGACCGCGAGGTCACGCGTGGTCAGCATGAACGAGCACTGAGCGATGTAGCTGTACACCGCGTCGTGCGCCTCGTTGCCGATAATGTCGTAGCTACGCAACATATGCGCGATAGAGAGATTACGATCGGCGATTTTCATCTCGTCGTCAGTCAGCTCTTGATTGATCTTCATCTCGCGCCCGGCAAGATCGGTGAAAAGCTGTTCGATGCGCTCGATGCGCGCTTCCACCGTCGAGTCGGGCCCGTTGATCAGCTGGTTTACAGCGATCGCGCCCGCGTTGATCATCGGGTTGTCAGGGCGTTTCGACGACTCCTCCAAACTGAGCTCGTTGAATGCCTCGCCGGAGGGCTCGACACCCACGACTTTTGCTACCTCGTCAGGGCCCAATTCCTCGAGCGCGAGCGCGTAAGTAAACGGCTTAGAAATGGATTGGATGGAAAATTCTACGTCATCGTCGCCGACCGAATACACGTGCCCGCTGGTGGTGCACAGTGCCAAAGACAATGAGTCGGGGTTAGCGTACTTGATTTGGGGGACGCCATCGAGCACTTCGCCGCCATCTTGATCGCGGACTTCTTCAAGGATGTCATTCAAGAAATCAGGAATCGGGGTATGCATGGAGCTCAGTGTACGTATTGTGCTGGTGGTGGTCAGGATAAGTAGCTCCCGACCCCACCTGATTTGCGGGGCTTAGCCCCAGGTGACCTCGCCAACGGCCTGGAAAGCCTCACGGCGAGCAACGGTGACACCAAGTTCATAATCCAGCAACTCTGGGTCTGCATCTAGGCCAGCGGCCAGTCGAACCAGGAAGGAGGGCATGTCCGCACCCGCGGCGTGGCAGTAGGGGTAGCCACCTCCGAAGCGTGGGTTGATGTCGATGATGTGCGGTTCGCCAGCCTCGTTCATCCTGAAGTCGGCGTTTACCGGGCCGATTGGGCGCAGCAGCTCACCGAGCTTTTCCATCTCTTTCCGGAACTGGCCACCGTCGGCCGACACAGCAAGATCGGGGTCCCCACCGAACATGACTTCGGTCCGGCGGGCGAGCACGCCGAGCAATTCATGCTTGCCATCCAGCGAAAAGATGCCGTCTACGCCGTACTCCGGACCTGGCAGGAATTCCTGCACGATGACGTAGTCGGCCTCCGGCGACTTTCTACCGTATTCGTTCAATGCGGTCACCGCAGACTGAGCAACCGAAGCCGCGAGGCGATCCGCGGTAACAATGAAGAGACCACTCGAGCCACTGCCGAAGCGGTGCTTAACCACAAACTTGGCCCCCTCTTCAGCAGATGCAACGATTTCATCGACCTGCGTGCCAAGGAAAGTCTCCGCAGCTCCGACACCTATCTCTTGAAGAGCCTGCGCCATACGGTATTTATCCAGCACCAGCTCCTGGGCTTTGTCGTCGATGCCGCCGACAATACAGCCGAGTTCGCGCAGCTCGTTGGCGAGGCCATCAGAGTGGATGCCGAGTTCGTAATCGTTCATGGAAAAGAAAAGGTCAGGGCGCTCCTTCTCCACCCAGTTCCGGATGAAGGTAGGGTACTCCGGCCCGTTGTAGGCTGGAGTGGTGACACCTCGATCGGCTAGGCGCAGGCTCACGGCCGTTGCCCGGTACTCCATTGCAATGACTTCTCCAGGAATGCCCTGTTTCTGCAGCGCCTCCTTAAACCAATCAATGTAATGGGCACGGCGCCCAGAGGACGCAATAACAATTTTTAGACTCTTAGTAGTCACGTGGAGCTCCTTATGGCTCTCGCTGGTAGTTCGAATCCGGCATATCTACTGAGGATTTTTTTAAAGCTGATGCTCAGACTATCGGAAACACTGAGCTGCTGGGACGTATATTGGACATAAAGTACTGCCCACAAAACTACCTGGGCGCCCTAAAGGCGCGAGAAACCTTGCGGTCGGTTTCCTCAACATCACCCAAGCCAATGTATTCATATGCGATACTAGCTCAATAGCAATTTAGTGCTCCTAAGCGACAGGAACCACCCATGGACCAGCTCAAACAACCCCCAAGCATGCTCCCCTCCACCCCTGCGTTTATATTCGATGTTCTCCTTTTGGAAGAACTTGTTGGCCGGTTCCAAAAAGCACTGAACGACCACTGGCCAAATTCGATCCTGGCATACTCCTGCAAGACCAACTCTCTACCGTGGCTGATTTCCTTCATGCGAGACAAAGGCTTGTGGGCAGAAGTGGTGTCTGACACCGAGTACAACCTCGCACTCGCCCTGGATTTCGGCCCTGACGAGATCGTCTTCAACGGTGCGATCAAAGGCCGCGATCGCCTGCGCTCCGCGCTGCTTGAAGGCTCGATCATCAACCTCGACTCCAAGCGCGAAGTAGCCTGGACAGCTGAGCTCGCCCGCGAGATGCCGGAGCGGGAATTCGCGGTGGGCCTCCGTGTGAATTGGGACCTCGAGTCACGTGTGCCCGGAGAAAGTACCGCAGGAAAAGACGCCAGCCGCTTCGGTTTCAACCCAGAAAGCGGTGAGTTCGACCAAGCCATTAAGGACCTCGAGGACGCCGGAGTCCGCGTGGTCGGCCTGCACATGCATCGCAATTCTTTCGTACAGAGCCTTGACGTTTTCAGGGCTTCGGCATCTGTCGCCTCCGAGCTAATTACCTCGCGCAACATGCAGCTTGACTGGATCGATATGGGAGGTGGCTACTTCGGCAACCTCGAGGGCTCTCCCACTTTCGACGAATACGTCACGGTCATCGCCGAGGGCCTATCACCAGTGCTGGATATCAATCGCACCCGGCTTATCGTCGAACCCGGCGCGTCGCTTGTGGCCATCCCGCTGGAGATGCATTCCAGCGTCCTCGACGTAAAGAAGGTCGGGGACAACACATTCATTACCGTTGATGCCAGCCGTACGGACATCGACCCACTTTTCCGTCGCGTCCGTCCCTTCTTGATGTCCACCGATGCGAAAGCGACGAACAGGCTAGACAAACAGGTCATCGGTGGTTTCACCGCCATGGAAGACGATCGCATCACCACTCTTTACAACGAAGTAGAGCTCCAGGTAGGTGACCGCTTAGTGTTCTACCGCGTGGGCGGCTACACAATGAACTACCAAACCATGTTCATCGAGTTCCTCCCCGCCGTCTACGCCCGCGATGCTGACTCTCTCACGCAGGTCCGCCGCAAGTGGGTCACGCAGGACTTTCTCCAAGGAAACGTGTGGACCACCCGTGATGGTGGCACAGGCGGCAGTCTGGAGCTGTAACCGCTAGGCGGACTTCTCAGTATCGGCTCCCGCCACTGCCTCAACCCGCTTGAGATAGCACTCGAACTGATGATGCGAGTGGGTCAGCATTTGGATCTGCTCTTCCATCTTGCGCATCTGCACGCGCAGCTCCCGCTCCATCTCCGGATCCGGGGCAGGCGGTAGTTCTGCCTTTGGGCCCTGCACACAGGGCAAAAGTCGCGCGATCAACTCGGTATTAAATCCGCTGTCAAGCAGACAACGGATCTGGCGGACCTGCTCGATGGTGTCGTCGGCGTAGGTGCGGTAGCCGTTGCTTGAGCGCTCCGAGCTGATCAGGCCCTTCTGCTCGTAATAGCGCAGCTGACGCGGCGTGGTGTCAGTCCGTTCTGCCAATTCGCCGATCTTCATCTCTACCCTCTCCGGAACCTTCTCGCAGTGAATCCCATCACTCGACTTGACCTTAACACCGGTGTCAAGCTTTAACCTGTGCATCATGACAACGAACCAGGATTTCAACCTCACCGGTGCAAACCAAAAACCCCTCTCCGAGCACCCCGGGATGCGCTACGCATACAACCCCAACGGCATGACTATCGGTGTGATTGCCCCCTTCGAAGGATTCCAGGGCCCCGTGCCCACCATGAAGGACCATGCAGAATTAGTCCGCAAGGCCGAAGAAGGTGGCATCGCCCAGTTCTGGGTGCGCGACGTTCCGCTGCTGGATCCCCGCTTCGGAGATACCGGCCAAGTATTTGACACCTACACCTACCTGGGCTACCTCGCTGCGATCACCGAGAAGATCGCACTCGGAACAGCAAGTTCAGTCCTGCCACTTCGCCACCCCCTCGACATTGCGAAAGCCTCTGCCAGCGTGGATCAGCTCTCGGGCGGCCGCTTCACCCTCGGCGTTGCTAGTGGCGACCGCGCCGTGGAATTCCCTGCCTACGGAAAGAATCACGCCGACCGCGGAGAGTTGTTCCGCGAATCCCTGAAATTCATCCAGCGCGCGCAGAATGAGTCTTTCCCCGAAATCAACTCTCCTCTTGGCACCATGCGCGGCGCTGACCTCCTGCCCAAGCCAACCCACCAGCGACTTCCAATCTTTGTCACCGGCACCTCACGCCAGACCCCGGAGTGGATCGCCAAGAATGCCGACGGCTGGCTCTACTACACCCTGCCTCCGCAGCAGCAGGCACAGAACATTGAGGCATGGCGCCAAATGACTGCTCCGAAGGGTGAACCAGGCTGGAAACCATTCAACCAGGCCACCTACTTCGACATCGTCGAGGACCCTAAGGCCACACCAACCCAGATCCACCAGGGCCTACGCCTCGGCCGTGAAGCACTGCTTGAGTTCTTGAAGTACTGGGAGTCCATCGGCATCGATCAGCTGATGATCAACTTCAAATCGTCGACACGCCCTGTCGGAGAGGTCCTCGACGAGATGGCCGAGTACATCCTGCCGCACTTCCCTGCTGGCCAGACCATAGCGCAGACAAACTAACAGACAAACTAAATCGCACTAAATTTTAAGGAGAATTTCCATGCACCACCGCATTGTCTTTGTCAAGAAAATCGCTGCTACCAGCTACGAAAAGTTCCATCTCGACTGGCAAATGGTCCACGCTCCCTTGCTCATGGGCACCGTCAACCTGAAGGGGTACGTGCAGAATCGCCCGGTAGCAGCACAGTGGGGTCGCGGGCTCTACGACGGCATCGCCGAGTTGTACTACGACTCCGCTGAGCTCGAGCAAGAGGCCTTCGACTCGCACCAGTCGAAGATCATTCGCGAACACGAGCACTCTTTCATGGTGGAGGAAGAGACGTTTTCAGCGCTTGTCGACGAGCAGGTGGAACTTGAGGGTCGCCAGACTGCGAACCGGGTCTTCATCTTCGACGGCGACGAAAAGCGCATCCCCGAAGGTCTGGCTGTGCGAGTCAGCCGCCTCCACCTCGATGACGCAGAGACCCACACTAGAGCAAAGAGCATCTTGTCAGTTTGGACGGCTTCTGAGCCCGATGCATTCAAGGTCAAGGATGCGCTCGGTGGCGAATCAGACAACATCGAATCTCTGGTAGTCACCCCAACCCCGATTGTGACTCCACCGATTGCGCCCTATATCGCTTAAAAACTATCGCTTTTAACTGAAGGAGAAATCATGAACTTACACCACCGCATTGCATTTCTGATCCCTCGAGAAGACACCTTCCCCACTGACAGTCCTGAGGCCATGGACAAGTTCCACGAGCACTGGAATAACGCGCACGGCGAGTTCGTCATGCCGGTCACCGACGTGGTCGGCTACGTGCAAAACCGCCCCGTGGACAATCAGTGGCACTGGGACCAGTTCCACGGCATTGCCGAGTTATTCTTTAGCTCCCCCGAGGGCGAAGAAGCCGCATGGGCGCATCAAGCTTGGAAGGCGAAACTGGCACCGGATGAGGAGTACATGTTCGATGTCGAGAACGGCTTCTCTGCCATCGTGGAAAACGTTGAAGAGCTTCGTGCAGGTGAGGTCACCCGCACACGTGTCCTCTCCCTCGGAGGCAGCGTGGAGAATTTGCCGGTCTACCCGCGCATCGGGGCCACCCACCGCATCACGTTATCTGACACGGTGCCCGTCGAAAGCGGATCCAATGAGCTGATTTCCGTGTTCACCCGTGGCCGCGATGAGGCAGAAAAGGTCGCCGGAGTGCTCGGCGGGCGCACCGTCATTGTCGATGCGATTCAGATGATTCGACCAGAGGGATGGCCAAACGTCTAAGTTGCACCTTGCGCGCGCAGCCGCTCGTCGTAAAGCGGGTTTTGTCAAAGCCTTGAAACCCACCGCTCAACGGGGGAAACTAAGGGTATGACTAAGGAGAATCTGACCATCCCTGTCCCCGAGGGCCTTGCCGAGCAGGCGGCACTACTTGGCTCCCCTACCAGCTCGCTTTCTGATGAAGAGGCGCGCGAATTCGTACGAGTTGAGCTGGATAAGCTTGACTTCGATGGCAAGAACGTTGTGGTGGTCATTCCTGATGGCACCCGCTCCGGTCCGCACGGGCTGATGATTCAGTCGGCATATGACGCAATTGCGGATCGTGCGGCATCCATCAAGATTCTTATTGCGCTGGGTACGCACGCAGCCATGGATGAACCCTCTATTGAGAAGCTGCTGGGGGTGGGTCCGGGCGAGATTAAAACCCGCTTCCCCAAGGCGGAGGTGCTCAACCACGATTGGCAGAATCCAGAGGCAATCGTCTCGCTGGGTACCGTGCCGGCTGAGGAAATTGCCCGATTGACCCAGGGGCTGCTTACCGATCGCGCGATGGACGTGCAGATTAATAAGCTCGTGGCTGAAGCTGATGTCAACCTTGTGGTTGGCCCGATCTTCCCGCACGAGGTTGTGGGCATGTCCGGTGGCAATAAGTACTTCTTCCCCGGTTGTTCGGTGCACGACGTGATTGATATTTCCCACTGGGTCGGCGCGCTGATTACGGCTTCGGAGATCATTGGCACGCTCGGCATTACTCCTGTGCGTCAGCTGGTCAACACCGCCTCGGAGATGATCCCGGGCGAGCGCCTAGCCGTAACTTATGTGGCCACCACCGCACCGGACGATACTGTGACGCTGAATTCCATCGCTGTGGGTACCACCGAGGCTGCGTGGGCTGCGAACGCTGAGATTGCACACCAAACCCACATCAAGTTCCTGGACAAACCGGTCAAGCGCATCGTGTCCAAGGTTCCCACCATGTACGAGGATCTCTGGACCGGTGCAAAGGGCGTGTACAAGATGGAGCCCGTGTGCGCCGACGGCGGCGAGATCATCGTCTACGCCCCGCACATCACCCAGATTTCCGAGATGCACCCGGGCCTAGCCGACATCGGCTACCACTGCATCGACTACTTCATTAAGCAGTGGGACAAGTTCAAGGATCATCCGTGGGGCGAGATTGCACACTCCACGCACGTCCGTGGCCTGGGCGAATACAACGAAGAGACCGGCGAAGAGACGCTGCGCACCACGATCACCTTGGCATCGCGTGTGCCACGCGAGGTGTGCGAGGCCTACAACCTCAACTACGCGGACCCGGACACCTTGGACTGGGACGAGTTCGAAAAGGACCCAGATACCTTGGTTGTTGAGCACGCGGGCGAAATCTTGCACCGCCTGAAGTCTCAGCAGAAGTAATTCGAGCACGGGAAACAGTTTGATATGACAAAGTCACGATTCTCTGCCTTTGCCCTGTCCTCAACTACGGCCTTCGCGCTGGTTGCGTGCTCTGATGATTCCGCAACGACTGATTCGCCTACCGATGCGGCAACCGTCACCACGACCGCGGAGGCCGCCGCCCCGACTCCGCAGGAATCCGAACAAGAAACTATCGCCGAATTGGGCGACGATCCAGTCTTCAGCGCGATTGATGCCGTCCTCGCCCAGCACGCAGACGGCGTCATTGTCGACGTCGACCGCGAGGATTCCACCCAGCTCTTCGACATCGATGTTGTCGTCGGCAATGAAGTCATCGAACTCGAAGTCGACGCAACCACCGGCGACATTCGCGAGGATGAGCGCGAAGGCGACGACGATGACATCTAGAAAGTCGCGGCCGCGACCGTCACGGCAGCCGATGCCATCCGCGAAGCACTTGCCAGCCATCCAGAAGGCATCCTCGACGAAGCCGAGCTTGACCAGGACGACGGCCAGTTGAACTGGGAGATCGAGCTCGACGACGCAGATCGCAACGATCTCGCCGAGCTCACCATCCCAGCCAACTAACGCTTTTTCGCTTTACGACGACTGCCACCGCCCCGGCTGGGAGCGGTGGCAGGTCGTGCTCGCTGACCTTAGACGGAGAACGTGGAAACGTTGGTGTCGTCGTCAGACGAGGTGCCCACATAAACGGTGAACTCACCGGACGGGACAACGAAATCGTGCGCCTTCACATCCCACACGCCAAGTGGGTGGTGGGTTGCAGCCGCGTCGATGTCCAGCTCCACTGTGGTGGACTGACCTGGTTCCACCGCGACTTTGGCAAAGCCCACCAGGCGCTTCGGAGGCTGTCCCTCGGAAGGAACGCCCAGGTAGACCTGGACAACTTCTGAGCCTGCAACATCGCCGGTGTTGGACAGCGTGGCCGTGACCTTTACTCCTTCTGCGGAGCCGTCGACGGTGACATCTGAGAGCTCGAAGGAGGTGTAGGACAGGCCATAACCGAAGGCGAAGGCTGGGGTGACGTTGTTCGCGTTGAACCAGCGGTAGCCCATCTCGCGGCCCTCGGAATAGGTAATAGTCTCGTAGCCTTCGCCCAGGTTGACGCCCGGGTAACGCTCCTCGTGGCCCTCACCGATCCAGTCCTGCTCGGTGGCCGGGTAGGTAGTTGGAACCTTGCCGGACGGATTGACGGTACCGAAGACAAGGTCACCGACGACATGGCCGTCTTCTGCGCCCTGGTTCCAGACCTCAAGCACTGTGGAGGCATCCTTGAGCCACGGCATCACCATCGGCGCCGAAGACTTGAGTACCACAACGGTCTTGTCGTTTGCACCAAGCAGCTTGGCTACCATGTCATTTTGACCGTTTGGCATGAGCATAGTTTCGGAGTCTGCGCCTTCGGTAGCAATGAGGCCCGCCATGACGAGCACGACATCGGCATCCTTCGCAGCAGCGACAGCGTCGTCGAGGTTGGACAGATCCTTATCGACGATAAACGAGCTCACCTCGGAATTTCCGCCGAGTTCCTCGATGACATTCTTTAAGCCCGGCTCTGGATCGACTGTGTAGAGCGGATCGACCTTGGAGGAACCGCCACCGCCCTGGCAGGCGAACTCGGCAAACTTGGATTGGCCGACAATGAGAATCTTGCCTGCGTCCTTGCTCAGTGGGAGCAGGTTGTCGTCGTTCTTGAGCAGCACAGCCATCTCTGCGCCGATCTTACGGGAGGTGGCACCGTGGGCCTTCGCGTCGATCTCCTTGGGATCGTAAACCGAATCGAAGTGGCCGAAGCGGAACATCTGGGTGTAGCGACGCACGAGAGCACGGTCCACGACCTCGATCTCGAGCGAGGTGTCCTCAAGAGCAGCCTTAATGTTGTCCTCATTGAGCCACTTGGCATCAGGCATCTCGTGGTCGAGGCCAGCGTTGATCGATGGTGCCGCGGAGCGAGTGGACCAGAAGTCGGACTGGACGTAGCCCTCAAAGCCCCAATCCTTGCGCAGAACATCGTTGAGCAGGTAGCGATTCTCCGTGGCGTAAGTGCCACGAACACGGTTGTATGCACTCATGATGGCGGCAACCTTGCCATCCTTGACCAACATCTCAAATGGCAGAAGATAGAGTTCACGCAGGACATCTTCGTCAACTTCAACGTTGGTACGGAAGCGCTCATATTCCTGGTCGTTGACCACGAAGTGCTTGCCCATGGCGATGACATTGTGGTTCTGGATAGCCTTGGTAACTTCCACGCCCATCACACCCGAAAGGTACGGGTCCTCAGAGAAGTACTCAAAGTTGCGACCAGCGGTCACAGTGCGGTGCAGACACACACCTGGACCTTCGAGTACGTGCTGGCCCAAGTCGGAGGTTTCCTGACCGATGATATTTCCGTATTCGTATGCCAGCTCTGGATCAAAAGAAGCCGCCACGCCGATGGTCATCGGAAGAGCGGTTGCAGGTGGGGATGGGTGTCCATCGCCCATACCAACACCGACTGGACCGTTGGTGATACGGAAGCGTGGGATGCCGAGTTCTTCCAGCTCTGGGACGTGGCGCTCAATCTGCACCTGCGCCATGAGCTGCTCCATCTCTTCATCATTATCGGAATCGCCCATGGAGTTGGAAATGCCGTAGATGTTAATGGTCTCCATGCCACCATGGAGCTGCGCGATCTTCTGCTCCAGGGTCATAGATTCGACGAGCTTTTCAGCCCGTTCTTTGTTTGAGAGTGATTCGTCCATCCATGGACGTTCTGCCGTGGTCATAGCCAAGGTGTCCTTTGCGATTGAGACAAGTGGAGTTGGTTACTTGAATTTTCGAGCTACCTCCAGTCCTATCAAAGTTTGAAAGTTTGCGTCGCTAAATGCTTGAGCCCGCGCATAGATTCACTGGCGCCTGCGCGCCCTGAATATGAGCAACAAAAAATGGTGCCCGGGGACGGGCACCATTGTGAGAGTTGAATGCAAAAGCAGGGCTTGGAACTGTCAGTGACTCCTAGACGGACACCTTCTGTTCTGCCTTCGCTGACGCCGTTGCAGCCTTATCTGCAGGACGTGTCATCAGCTGGTTGCGCACCAGCGTAATCATCAGCCAAATGGTTACACCAGCAACAACTGCATTTAAGCCGAGAAGTGTGTAGTGACCAACAGAGAACTTCTCCACAATGCCATTCTGGATCAGGCCGACATTGATGAAGAACATCGACAGCACGCTCAATCCGACTCCGGGACAAACAAGGGTGAAGGCCGCTGGGGACTTAATCTCTCGGCCGAGCACGTAATCGCGGTAGAAACCGTTGCGACGCATAATCTCATGCCCGATACCGAGGATCCCTAATTGGGCGAGGATCATCGTTGCTAGGAAGATCATCAGAATCGGAGAACTAGCGGGGTGCTCCTGCGGGCCAGCCGGCCCAAGATCGGAAAGAGTCTGCAGCCCGTGGCGGGAACGCAACACTGTAATCGAAGTAAGCGTTATTGTCGGAACCAGCAACCATAGCGTTGCAGAGTTCACGGTTGCCAGGCCATAGCGCAAGATGCTCTGAACGCCAATGATCAGAAAGACCAGGGCCAGCGTCCAGGCGATGACACCGAAGAAAATCGCGCCACTGAGACCCGCTGCTACAACCCAAGTCGCTTCACCCATCGCAGCAGGAGCCGCGAATCCGACCGCGACCATGATGAATGCGAATGGTGCGAGCAGCTGGTTGAGGCCACCGTTAGCCTCGAAGCTAAATTCACCCTTGACCAGGCGCAGGAGGTAATCCAGCATCGTCTTCAGCGCAAGCAAGCCCACGGCAGCATAGGCCAAAAGCGCAAATGGCATGAGTATCTGAAGAACATCCCAGAGACCAGGGATGAGTGCAAGCGCGGCGACGAAGATGCCATTGATGCTCATACCAAGAGTCAGTGGCACCGCCATAAGGGTGACTTCCGCGTTGGTGGTGCGCAGCTTTCGGTAAGCGTCCGTCTTCCGGAAGGCTGCATACTCCCTCAGGTTCCAGGCGAGAAGCAAGAAGTGAATGGTCACGAAGATAATCAATCCGATGTAACCCACGATGATCGCGGACTTCATGAACGCATCGCCAGAGGAATAAGCCGCCGAAATGGTCTCGAAGTTGGGCATCGGTGTGTCAGGGTGGGGAGTGATGTGCATGAAGATCATGAAGAAGAAGACCGACATTCCACCGAAACCTAACGAGGCGAGGAAGTAGAGTGGCGAATATTTTTCGCCGAGATTCTTAATCACTGTTGCGCTCCTTGCGCTTAAAGAGGAAAGTTCCTATACCCCGTAGGGTATCCCGAATTAAGGTAGCAGCCTGGACGCTCCCCCGAAACTCTTATACCCCTGGGGGTATTTATCTTCCTTCTTCACAGTCAAGACTTATTTGACCAAGAACGCTCCGTCCACTCCCGGCTTTATCCCAGTTCACCGACGTAGCTAGTCACTTTTTAGTTTGTCGCCGACAGCAAACCGGTTGGGCGGCACTTGATTAACCATCACGCGAATGGTGGATAACGGTGTATCCAGCGTCTCGGAAGCCGTCCTAGCCACCGCCCGGATAAAGTTCTCCACTACCTCATCTTCTCGACCTTCAACGAGGGTTACTTGAATAATTGGCATCGCAGATCTCCTTAATGTTTCTAATTTTCTATGTTTTTAAGCTGTCTGGTCAGTCAGCAATACGCGCGCTCAGCTCGGGGAAACCGGCCACCCGAGCAGTGAATGTCTGGCCTGGCTCCACCAAAACCGCAGGCGTCATCGCCCCAGCGAGGATGACGCTGTCCGCCTCCAAGAGAAATCCTTGGCTGAGGACCATCTTGGCCAGCTCGGGGAACGCATTCTCAGGGTTGCCAAGGATCGCGTCGGTAGACGCTTCGTGGATCAGCTCACCTTTGACAAGAAACTCAGCCGAGCGCCCCGCGAGCTCCATGGGATAGTCAAGCCACTCCCCGATCAGGAAGCCGGCTGCCGAAGTATTGTCGGCAATGACATCGGTGAGGGTGAACTTGAAATCGATATAACGAGAGTCAATCAGTTCCATCCCCACTGCGACTTTATCTACGGATGATCGGATATCCTCCGCTAGTTCAGCCACGGTCGTCTCTGGGCCATAATCGACTCGGCGGGCCAGATGTAAAACTAGCTCCGGCTCGAGTTTGGGGTGGATGTATCCATCCAAAGCAATCGGGTCAGCCGGATCCAGCTGCATTCCATCAGTGAGCTGACCGACGATGATCGAATCCACTCCCATCTGCTCCATCTTCGACCGAGAGGTGAACCCAAGTTTGAGCCCAGACAGCTTCTCACCCTTGGATAACCGGTGCTGAACTACCAGCCACTGCACGGCATAGGCCTCGTCGATACTTAATTCACCAAGCCCATGAATATCGGTAGCGGTATCAACCGCCCGAGCCAGTGTCCCCGCGTGGTTTTCAATAATGTCTTGCCTGATGCTATTCATTTCCGTCCTTTTTCATATATTTTCGGATCTTTGTGATCAGCGAGTTGATTCCATTATGGCTTCCGCCTCGGCCAAAACGTATCGATTGGGAGTTCGATACTTCGTGGGCGCTGCAATCGGCGTTCCGTAGGTATCGAATTCCTCGGGCAACGGAGACCCGAACCAGATGATCGCGTTATCCAGGGTGTCTTGTTGCCAAACCACGGTTTCAAACGTTGGATCGAAAACTTGGTATCCAGGGACCCCGACTAGTTCAATGCGGTTGCCACCGGGCTCGAGGACGTAGATGAATTGAGCTTGGCTCACAGCGTGGCGGGCCGGTCCAGCTTCGAATTCAATACCGTGGTCGGTGAGCACATCACATGCGTCATCGAGATGCTGGAGATTGCCGAAGAGGAAAGCCGCATGGTGGAGACGTCCACCGTCTCCGGCCGCGTCTTTGACTAACGCAATGTCGTGGCTGCGTGTCTGAGCGCGCAACCAAGCTCCGGATTCGGTGCCGTCATGGTCAATGATTTGTTCGCTGAGCCGAAAACCCAGACCTTCTTCGAACTGCTTCCTATTTGCCGCGACATCTCGGGAGAGAATATTGATGTGGTCGAGGCCTTTGACTGGGACACCACGCAGCGGTCGACGCTGCGGACGGTTGAGTACGATGCTGCGCTCGTCCTCGGGGGCTTGGTAGTACTCGACTTCCCACACTAGCTGTTGAATAGCTCCGTCAGCTGTGGTGTACTGCCACGCTGGCCCCATTCCGCAGTCCGCAGGCACCCAGTTTCCGTCGTACCCGAGTCCGCGAAGAGCCTCGATGCGTCGCTCCATAGCTTTCGAGGAGGTTGTCCGCCATGTAGCGCTGCCAAGCCCGGGGTGTTCGTGGCGAGTGACCTTGAGCGAGTGCCGGTAGGGATCATCCCATCCGCGTAGGTACACGGAGTCCTCGCTGCGCCCTGTCTCGATCATCCCGAGCAATTCTTTGAAAAACCACACCGTTGCCTCCGGGTCGGGGCTATTGAGCTCGATTGCCGCGAGACCCGCAACATCGAAAACGGGCTCTTTCACTTCATCGAAGTTGATTCCCATTGCACTTCCTTCATCTCAAGTACTTTACTTTTACTCAGCCCACCGAATGAGGGCTAGGACATGAGATGAGGTTAAGGTGATGCGCAACACTAATGAAGTCTTTTCCCGTGAGGCAGGACGCCAACCCCTCCAGCATGGATTTCCTAGCAGAATTCTCCGGAGACACCGATAGAGAGGAATGGCAATGAACAACACCCCAACTCCGCCTCCAGGAGCAGTGGACAAGGTATTTCTCGTCCTCCGAGTATTCGGCTCTACCGAATCGGTAGACATTGGAGTCTCGGAGATTGCCCAGCAAACGGGCCTCACCAAATCCACTACACACCGCATTCTCGGGGAACTGGTGAACAATGGTGCAGTTATCCGGATCGACCATCGTTACCGTCTCGGACCGGTCTTCCAACAATTAGCCTCAAAGGCCTTCGGGCGAGCGACGCAACAGTCACGAGCCATCGCTGAGATTCTGACCCCCTTCCTCGCGGCTTTGTTTGAACGCACCCGTCACACTGTGCATCTAGCCTGCTTGGAAGGCCCCGATGTCAACTACGTCAACAAACTGTTCTCGGTTAACCGAGTCACCGCCCCCTCCTGGATCGGTGGTGGGGTGCCGGCTTACTGTACGGGCGTGGGTAAGGCGTTGCTCGCCTATGACGAGGCTCTTGTAGAGGAAACTATTCGACGAGGACTTCACCCCGTCACTCCGAATACGATCACTGATCCAGAGGTGCTCCGACAGGAGCTGGCACAGATCCGGGCCACTGGGATCTCTTACGATCATGAGGAAAACACCGCTCAACTTAGCTGTGTGGCCGCACCCATTTTCGGAAGGAACAATCTCCCTGTCGCTGCAATGTCGGTATCTGTTCCCACTGAGATACTCACTCCTGATAATCAAGAAACTTATGTCAGTGACCTTCGACGCATTTGCGCTGCAGCATCGAAGGCTTACATCACAGCTTTAGACCCTATTTCCTATTAGTGAATACAGGCCTATGGTAATAAGTATGTCTTTAACCCAGCCTGATCCAGTGGCGCAGGCACTGATAAACAAAGTGGTTCCCCACTTTCCGCAGCACGGTCGCGTGGGCATTGCCTACTCGGGTGGCGTTGATTCTGCGACGTTGCTCGCCATCGCGCAATATGCACTAGGAGCCGAGCGAACGCTTGGCATTACTGCGATTTCCCATTCCTTTGCGGCGCGCGAACGCGCGATGGCGCGGGACACCGCGGCCCAAATCGGGGCGAAGGTCATCGAAGTGGAAACGCACGAGGATGAGATCGCGGGATATATTGCCAACGATGTCGATCGGTGTTACTTCTGCAAGGACGAGATGTTCGAGGTTATCGACCAGTCGGTCGTCGATAAGCATGATCTTGTCGCTGTTGCCTACGGTGAGAATGCCGACGATGCCGTGCGCGTGGATCGGCCCGGCGCGCGTGCTGCTACTGAGCATAATGTGTTGCGGCCGTTGGCAGCCGCAGGCCTTACCAAGGCCGAGGTCCGCCAGATCGCGGCGGCGTTCGGGCTGAAGGTGGCCCAAAAGCCAGCGTCTCCATGTTTGGCTTCGCGGGTGCCGCATGGATTGCAAGTCCATCCTGAAAAACTGGCGCAGATCGAGGCGCTCGAGCTCACGCTGTATGAGCTAGGTTTCTCGGATTCGCGTGTGCGCCACCATGATTCGATCGCGCGCATTGAACTTCCTCGGGATGAGATGGCTCGCGCGATGGAGCCGGAAATCGCCGATAAGATTAGAGAATCTGCCCTTGCCGCGGGATTTACATTTGCTGTGGTGGACCTGAAGGGGATCCAATCGGGCGCAATGACTTTGGCTGCATTAAATAAGAAGGGGAAGCTCAATTATGTCGGAGCAGACACGCAAGGTCGGTGACTTCGCTCGGCTCGACGTCGATCGAGTGCAGCGCCGTGGCTACCCCGAGGCTATCTACTGCGAGGGCAAGACACTCGAGCAGATCGAGGGCATCGCGGGCGCGATCGACGATACCCACACCACGCTGTTTACCAGGATTAACAGTGAGCAGGCAGCTGCAGTCCTCCAGGTTCTGCCCGACGCGTTCTATGATCCACTCGCTCGCCTGATTGCTTATCCCGCAGAGGCACCGGAACCCACCGGTGTCTCTGTTTTAGTGGTCTGCGCTGGCACTTCTGATTTGCCGGTTGCACGAGAGGCCATGCACACGGCACGCTACCTTGGGCGCGAGGTGGATTTGCTTGCCGACGTTGGCGTGGCAGGCATTCACCGTCTGCTCGAGCACGAGGACACCCTGCACGAGGCTGGAGTCATTATTGTGGTGGCCGGTATGGACGGCGCTTTGCCAAGCGTGGTCGGCGGGTTGGTCGCTGCACCTGTAGTCGCCGTGCCTACCTCGGTTGGCTACGGTGCGGGCGCGGGTGGCATCGCGCCTCTGCTGACCATGTTGAATTCGTGTGCCCCGGGTGTCGGGGTAGTCAACATTGATAATGGTTACGGCGCCGGCCACCTGGCAGCGCAAATCGCCGCACGCTAATTAGCTGCGCGTGGGTACTGCGTGAGGAGGAGTCAGCGTGTCGTCGCTGATAGCCTCCGCGGGATCGTTGCCAATCTGGACGATGCGGTTGTCCGCGTCCACGTGCACAATGCTTGGCTCGAAAGCCTTGGCCTGTTCCGTGGTCATCTGGGCGTAGGTGATCAAAATGACGGTATCCCCAATATCAATGAGATGCGCCGCAGCGCCATTGATGCCGAGCACCCCAGATCCACGCTCACCTGCAATGGTGTAGGTTTCCAGGCGGGCGCCATTGGTCACATCCACAATGGCAACGAGCTCGCCAGGCAGGATATCCGCTGCATCAAGCAGGTCTAGGTCGACCGTCACAGAGCCGACGTAGTGCAGGTCAGCGTGTGTAACAGTCGCGCGGTGGATCTTAGACTTAAACATAGTGCGAGTAATAGAGGAGCCAGTTCCCATAACGTGTGGGGTCCTTCCCGATCTGGCTGAACAAGAGTTGGAAGAATTCTAGCGCGAACAGCACAGATAGCGGTAGTCTCGTCTACTAATACCGTGCCGTGGCGTGCAGCGGCCGCGTCGACCACGCCATGCAAAACACCGCGAAGCAGATAAACCCTGCGGCAACAATGGTGCCCATAATCGAGCCGAGCGGAAGGCCAACTAGGAAGTGAATCGCCGTGTCCATCGTTCCCGCGTAGCTCGGCACAGCGCTAATCGCCGACCACGCCACCAGGGCGCCGATGAGTACCAGCGAGAGCCCCAACATTCCGTAGCCGATCATCCCCAGCACAACCACCCAGCGCGGCACCTTTCCTACCATCTCGTCAACGAAAATCCGCCCCAACCCTCGGCCGATCTGGCCGATGCCAATCGAGACCGCAACGCACCCCACCCCGAAAACAATCCAGCGCCCAGTTGTCGATTCCAACAGGTGCGCCACGATCCCGGCCATAGTTGTTTCACCGAATGGACCGCGGATATGCAGCCCGGTAAACAACGCCAGAAAACCCACGCTGGAGTAGATGATCGCCCTGCCAGCAGACGCTATACGACGATTGAACATTCGGATCCGCCCCAGGTGCGTGTATCCCAATAAACATTCGATTAGTTGCCATAAGGCAATCACAAACAGGCCGACAGCTGCGATGATGAGGAGCAGGTTTCCGAGTGGCAACTCGTCGATACCTGCGAGAACGCTCACGAAGGATGCGTCATGGTAACTGTCGTTGAAATTCCATGCGACCTGGAGAACTAGAACGCCGAGCAAGCCGTAGACCAGGCCGAAGACGATGAGGCCTACGCGCACAAAAAGGCGGTAGAACATATTGTTCTGCACCTTTGTGCCAAATGCGGCGACATAACTCATCGGGGCCTACTTCTATTCTGTTCATGCTCGGACGGCTCAGCGGGCCACCGGTCATGCTACCCCTTCATAGAAAAAACGTGAGCTTAATTATCCTTGCGCAATACTCGCGCAAGGACATCTTTGGTGCTCGTGCCCAGCGCCTGAGCTGCTGCACGCACATCTTCGAACTCCGGTTGGCGCGTCAGTTCAGCACCGGCGCGTGTGCCTACTTTGATGCGGATCTGGTGACCGTCAATGTCCACAGTCTCGTGGTGACGATCCAGACCTTCGCGGTCAACGCTCCAGGAGCGCACCCCAAAAGTAGAAGTCGAACTGAACAAAACCTGTTTCATCGCCTCGACATCAGCGGGCGCAGCGAGCACGTGCACAGTGTGGGCGGGCCTGCCCTTCTTCATCTGGATGTCACTGAGCCAGGCGTCCTTGGCGCCGGCAGCAATAAGGGCGGCGATCACCTCCGGCCAGTTGCGTGGGTCGAAGTCGTCGATATTGGCTTCCAATTGGACAAGCTGGCCCGTATAAGGATTCGTTTCTGCCTGCGCAGAGGCCTCCACAACAAAGAGGCGCACGACGTTGGGGCGGCCGGGAGTCTCTTTCGTGCCCGCGCCGAGCCCAATGTTTCGCACAATGCCGGTGGGCAATGGGCCAGCGTGTTTCGCAAAATGGCGGATCAGTGCCACGCCGGTCGGAGTGGCGAGCTCACCGGGAGCCTGAGGTTCGTGATGGTGCGAGTGGTCATGAGAGTGACCATGGTGATGATGCCCGTGCCCGCCACCCTGCATAATCTCCCCAGACATCGTCGGCCACCCCTTCACCAGCTCCGCCACCGCAGGGACTGGAACTGGGATATCTCCGTGAGCTGCGGTGATGCGCCCGAATCCAAGTGCGATCGGAGAAGCGCTCACCTCACCAGCCCCGAGCAGGCGGATCCCCTCACACACGCCCACGATGTCGGCGATGGAATCTAGGGCACCGACCTCATGGAAGTGAATCGTTTCAGGATCGACGCCGTGGGCCTTACCCTCAACAATTGCGATGAGTTCGAAAACTGCCAGGGCGGAGGCGCGGGTGTCGTCGTGAAGCGAAGATACATTGAGCATCTCCCTGATGGTGGTCCATGAGCGGTGCGGGGGATCGTCGTTAAGCATCTCAACGTCGACCTTCATGGCACGCTGCCCGCCGCGTGTGACTTCCCTGGCGGTGAGGCGAACGGAATCCGCCACAACCGCATCGATGGCTGCTTGCAGCGCGGACATTTCGATTCCGGCGTCAACCAGCGCACCGAGGAGCATATCGCCGGCAACTCCGGCTGTGGCATCAATCCAAATCATGAACCCAAGCCTAGTAGGAACTACACTCGGTGCCATCGAATTCTTACGTGCACTTAAAAGCCCTGCGGTACTGCTCGGTGCCGTGGTGGTCGTCGGTGCCATTTTCCGGACCATCGTTGCAGCTCAGGGTTGGTTTTATTGGGACGATCTGATTCTCCAATCGAAGGCGCGCGCCCCTCTCGGGGAGCTGCTTCTACAGACCCACGACGGCCATTTCATGCCCGCGGCGTGGATCATCGAGTGGTTTCTGGGCAATTTTGCTCCCCTGAATTGGCCGGTGGCAGTCGCTGTGCTGACGATTTTGCAGCTGTGGGCCGTGGGCTCAGTGGCGTGGGCGAACCAGGTGATCGCGGGCAAACGCGCGCTGCTGCCCGTGCTGATCTACGTGGTCACTCCCCTGACCTTGCCGTCGACGACCTGGCTCGCCGCCGCCGTCAACGCGTTGCCGATGCACGCCGCAATCGCAATGATGTTGAGTTATGCCTGGCGCTCGCGGCCCGCGATGGCCGCGTTGTGGCTGGTCATCGGTCTCTTGTTCAACGAGCGCACGCTTTTCGCGGTGCCCCTTGTTGTGGGGATGTTGCTGTGCTTCGCACTCGCTTCACGACGATTGCCTGCCTCCCTCCCTGGCATCGGTCGCTTGACGGTCGCGCTGGCGATCCCCGCCGTGGCCTGGTCCGCTCTGTATTTCTGGGTTGTCGAACGCCCTGCCGCTGGCGAACCTTTGTCCTTCTGGGCACTGGCCCGTCACACATATCTTGACGCACTCGTACCTACGGCCGCCGGTGGTCCCTGGCACTGGGAGCGCTGGCAGCCTTCCCCTCCCTGGGCCGCACCGCAGTGGTACGCGGTAGTCGCCGGATTGGTTGTCATTGCGCTGGTTGCGTGGTGGAGCAGGCGCTACCTCGTTGCGTGGTTGCCCGCGCTCGTCTATCCCCTGCTGCCGATCGTGGCCATCATGGTCGCTCGCTCAGGCTCAGACACTGCCCTTGAAATCGTGCAGTCGCTGCGCCATTTCTCCGAACTCGCCGTTGTTGTCAGCCTGACCTTCGCCTATCTCAGCCGCCACCTACAGATTCCGCGGATCCCTGTGGCACTTTTCGTTGCATCCTCGCTGGTCAGCAGCGTGACCTACGCCCAGGTATGGTCCGAGCAACCCTCCCGGACGTACTTCCACAACTTGCAGGCCGATCTCGAGGCACGCAGCGAACCCCTGCTTGACCAGCAAGTTCCCCTTGATGTGCTGCTTCCCGTGACGTACCCGCACAATCTTTTATCGCACCAGCTGCCCGAGGCCGTGGCTTCCTCCACGCGGGCACCCACGCTTGTTGACGATCAGGGCCATATTCACGATGCTGTGTTGTTCACCCAGCGCAGTTCCTCCGAAGAAACCACCTGTGGCACGGAATCCTTCGCGTTGGACGGCCCCCTCTTCGACGTCGAGTGGACAGTCTTACTCAACTACATGGCAGAGGCCGACATGACTGCCGATGTTTCTCTCGACGGGCAGCAGGTACGCGTTCCGTTGCAACACGGTTTGAACCAGGTCTATGTCCGTGTCGCTGGTGGCGGATCGACACTGCACGTTGTCCCAGTCTCTGGTACTGAGTCGCAGCTGTGCCTTGGCGCCAGCCACGTGGGGGTACTCGGAGTTGGCTAGTCTGAAGGCATGAAGCTCGCAGCTTTTGTCCTGCTTTGCTAAAGCTGCGAGGTGGCTATCATTTGCATCTCAAAGATGGATCAGCTGTGACCAACTATTCATCTTCATTTAGTGCTGCGAAGACTCGGGCTTTCGAAACTTCATATGCATTCCTACTACGCCATTGACCACTTGGGTAACCCGCAAATCCCCGGAAATTGAGCAAAGAGTATAGGCATCATCGGGGTTCTTGCCATATCGATCTACCAGCTCATCGACCATGCTATCCACCGCCACTCCTCCTGCCTCTTCAAGCGTAGTTCCGAATCCCAAGGTGATTAGCGCACGGTCCGTCTCCGCTCGTGGCATGCGAAGGCCGGTATTCTTTTTCAAAGTAATTCTGATTTTTACCCTTTCCATTCCGACTTCAATAGCCATCTGATTGATCTCGCCATCACCTTGTGCAGCGTGCCCGTCTCCGCAGAAGAAACCCGCACCTTGGTGAAAAACTGGAAGCTCCAATTGCGTTCCGACGACTAGCTCATTTAGGTCAATGTTTCCACCGAACGGCCCCGGTTCAACCGTGCTAATTACGTTGCTCCCTGGTGGCGCAACTCCAACACATCCCATGAATGGGCGTAATCGAACTGTCGTGTCTCCTAAACTCGTGGTCATCGTTGAACGGTCAAGATCAAAGTGCGTCAGCCTTCCATCTGAAAACCGTTCCTTCAGAATGCCCCGCCCTCTCGGACTGGGGACAACCATGTTGTAGCCATGTGGCTCTGGATATATCTCGAGAAACTCTACAACAATAGAATCACCCGGCTCGGCTCCCCTAACATTCACGGGACCCGTCAATGAATGAGGGCCTAAGGCCTTCGGGAAACTGTCTTTTACAGCCCCAAAATCTTCATACTGCAAATCACTCGTTACCTTTCCTCCCCAGTTCCCAAGGGTGGAAAGAATAATTTCGTCGCCAGATTCGATCTCTAGAACCGAGGCCGCGAGCGGATCAATGTAACCAACGCTGACGTTTTCGGGTGTCGCTGGAAGTACATGCGTGGCCATTATCTCTATTCCTCCTTTAATGGTTCTTTTCGAATGGATGCAAGAAGGTGGTGCACAGCGGGCACTGCTCCGGATTCATTGTTACTAAAAAGAATTCTGGCGAACTGTGCTCCTAAGTACGGGTGTAAACCGAGTTGATAAAGCGTATGAAAATCCTTCTCCTTGATAGCTTTTCGCTCCTCAGGAGAAAGTTCGTATTTATCAAGTACTTTGTCCTGCTCATCTGCAAACTGTTCCCGCAACTTAGCATCCCATTTAAGATCTTGAACGAGATCATTAGTTACTAATGCACGATTGATATTTTCCAAGAACATTTTGAATTCCCTACTTTTTCAAGGTCAGTTGTCGGTTGACATTCCAGCTGACTGCCCCAATGCCACATCGCCATTGGTCCCAGGCCGTATACCCGAGCACATTGCACTCGACTTCTCCGATTGCCCCCATCGCAACAATCCAACTAAGAAGTTCGCCTGTGCCGCTTTCTCCAGCTTCGTTCAGCTTTTCAAGCGTTACTTCCTCAAGCACTTTCCTATGGTCGCCGTCAGCTAGAAGTTGCAGGAACCAGCGATCAAATTCCTCGTCAATCCAAAAATCTCGCAATCCTCCCGGTTCATGGCTCAATCCACCAGTCGCGAATAGTCCCACAGATATGTCATCTGGAAAGTCTTCTTCGACAATCTTTGCAATCACTTTGCCCACTTCGTAGCAAGCAAATTGATCCGGCACCGGCGGTACCGTCACATTCTGAAGCACAGGAATTATTGGTATTCCGCTTTCTTCAATTTCAGTCCGAACGAGTGGAACTGAAATATTGTCGTCGAAATGCAGGTTTTCCCGTCGACCCGATGCACGCACGCCCCGCTGATTCAAGCCATTAAATAGGATCGAAGCCAGATCAGGTCGCCCCGGTACCTCGTATTCGTCACACGCCAACCAGCCTTTAAAAAATTCCGACGGCCCCTTATGTGTATCCGCCAACCCGACTAGAAAGTCTGGATAATCACTGATTCGATTGTTCGCCAAATGGTCATTGGCGATCATGATAAGAACATCCGGCTTCTTTTCACGAAGTTCTTCGGCCAGTTTTCCGTACGAATCAAGCACCATTTGACGAGATTCTGCGGGTGCATCGTCGAGCATTCCAATCAGTCCAGGAGCATGGCTCGCCGCGACTGCTAAGGTAATCTTTCCCATTTTTCTGTTCCTTACGTGGATTTCGAACTATTTTGTGGATCGAAGTTGGCGGGTCGCTTCGTCGTCTATCTCGCCAGAAGCAGGATCAACCGCAACTTTGTAAACTTCCCTCGCTACCGTGGCGGAAACAACGCCATTGATGACGTCTTGCGCCACCAAATCCGGTGCGCGTTGATCGGGAGCTCCGAAACCACCACCACCGCTTGCCAAGACCTCGAATGTATCGCCGGCATTGAGCGTGTAGAACTGGTTTGTCTCGAGTATTTCAATGCTGCCGTCTGCCCGCGTCAGGGTAATTTCTTGACGAATTCCAGCCTTTCCGCCAAGAAGTCCTTTCGGCCTGGTCTCTTCGATGAAGCCACTTCCATATGTGGCGCAGGCAATATTGTCCGCAAGAACTCGCCACCTATACCGGACTCCGAGGCCGCCTCTCCATTTGCCTGGGCCCGCGCTGTCTTCCAGATACTCAAGCTCTTCAAGCAAGTATGGCGTGTCCATCTCATGCAATTCAGGATCGGGCGTTCTCAACCCCCCAAGCGTGTTTGCTGGTGATAGGTGATCCCATCCATCAAATCCCTGGGTCGCCCCACTTCCTCCCTTTCCTAGAAAGTGGAGGTCGCCGAACGGCCTAGAAGTGCGCGGATTCACGCCCGCCGTGGCAGGGGTACACCAACGTGCCCAGCCAGCATTAGCAATATTGGGCTGCACTTTGGACAGAGCTGTCCAGACAGACTCTGCAATAGTCTCGCATGTTGGAACCGTACATGCCGCTACAGGTGCCGGTTCTAGCGGATTTACTATGGATCCCTCGGGCGCAATCACGGTAATAGGCTTGGTCGCGCCTTCGTTATATCGAATGTCAGGATCAATCGCTCCGAAGAAGGCCAGGTGAGCCGACGCTACTGTATTTGCTAGAGGGCTGTTTATAAACCCTTTGACCTGCGCATCGCTTTCGCCAAAATCAAAGATGACGTTTTCATCATTAACAATCAAATTTAGCTTGATGCAATGGCTTTCATCTCGGTCAATCCCGTCGTTATCCAGCCATGCTTCCGACTGATATTCACCATTGGGAAGTTCCTGAATTTGCTGGCGGACTTGGCGTTCGCTTGCTTGCATTAGTCGATCGGTCGCAGCATAAATATCTCGCAATCCATACTTTTCAATCAATGCATGAAGACGTCGTTCCCCAATCGCTGTGGCACCGATTTGACAGTTCAAGACACTTTCGACGAGCGCGCGCATCCGCACGTTGCTTAGAATTGTTTCCCAAAGATCGCGGCGTAATTGTCCACGCTCGATAATCTTCGACGGTGGAATGCGAACACCTTCGTCATTAATATCTCGGGCTTGGGGGTTAAAGCCGACGACACCCGCACCGCCAACATCTGCATTATGTCCCTTTGTCATCGCCCAAAAGGCGATTTCTCCATCCCAGAAGACCGGCCTGGTAATAGTAATATCGGGCAGGTGGGTTCCACCACTATATGCATCGTTGTGGATAAAGACATCACCGTCTTCAATCTCATCGCCGAAAAAGTCGATGATTGCTTTCTGCGCAAACGGGGTCGCTCCTCCAATGACCGGTATGTAATGAGTTTGTGCCAGGAGCTTTCCACGTGGGTCGAAAATCGAAGTCGCAAAGTCTCTTGCTTCAACAAAGATTGGGGACCGTGACGTCCTCAACATCGTTTCGCCGATTTCCCTAGTAATCCCGTCCAGGGCATTTCCGATTACTGCGACCAAAATTGGGTCAACAGTGTCAACTGAATTTGTCATCTGAATTTTCTCCGTCAGTAGTGATGAAACGGTGGGTGAAAGCGAATGTCAGCGCTTAACTGGCTCAATAATGTAATTGCCTTGCGGGTCAACCGTTAGTTCATACCCATCGATTAACACAACGGTTGTAGTGGGTTGTTCAACGATCGCTGGGCCCAAAATCCGATTGCCACGCTTCAGGCGAAGGCCGTCGAAGACATCAACTTTGTTCTCAAATCCGTTAAAGAGTGCGAGCCGCGTGCCTTTCAAGGCTTGATCTGGACTTTCGCCGCCATAGGCTGCCTCGAAAATTGTTGGTTTTGGAGTATGCCCCAACGCCGTCAGTCTCAGGGTGATCAATTCGGTGGGTTCACCAGGCATGGAGTAACCATTAAGTTGCTCGTGAATACGTTCGAATTCGGCTACGGCCACGCGAAGACTTTTGGCATTCAATTCTCCGGAAAGCTCCAGTGGAACCTCCACTTCATCGAACTGGCCCACATATCTAATGTCCGCGCTAAAGCGAAGTTCAATTTGATCTTCAGGCACACTTTCGCTCCTAAGAATCTCTTCGGCCTCTGTGCGCATTTCTCCTAGGATCATTGAAGCCCGAACGTGATCGAGCTTTGAAGTTTCTTCTGCCAGAGTTCGGGCAAACATGTGTTTAAGATCGCTTACAAGCGTTCCAACTGCACACAGCACCGAGGACTCACGTGGCACGATAATTTTCTCGATACCAAGCTCTTGAGCAATTGGCACTGCGTGGATTGGTCCAGCACCACCTGCGACGACAAGCGTGAATTCTCGGGGATCAAACCCACGCTTTACAGAAACTTCATTTACAGCTTCCGCCATCGTTGTATTAACGACTCGATAGATTCCACTCACTGCTTCATTTAGGCTTAACCCTAACGGTTTCGCGATTTTCTCTTCCACAGCAAGGCGGGCCGCATCGATATCGAGAGGAAAAGCGCCGTCCCCAAAGAAGTCAGGATTTAAGTATCCCATCAGCAGATCGGCATCAGTCGTAGTCGGTATAGTGCCGCCACGCCCATAGCAGACTGGGCCTGGATCTGCAGCAGCACTTTGGGGTCCGACACGAAGTAGACCTCCATTATCGATCCATACTAATGACCCGCCACCAGCGCCAACAGTGTGAATATCAAGCATCGGCAGCGCGACGCGATAACCACCAATTTCGCTATCCTCTGTCAGAAGTGGTTGACCATTGTGAACCAAAGAGACTTCAAAGCTCGTTCCTCCCATGTCTATTGTGATGACATCTTCAGAACCATGCCTGCGTGCAAATCGCAATGCTGCTTCTGGTCCTGCCGCAGGGCCGGACATAAGCGCGCTGGCGGCCGATCGACTCGCTACTTCGGGTGACATAACTCCCCCGTTTGACTGGACGATCAGCAACGTTCCCGAAAAGCCAAACTGATTTAACTGATTCTCGATATTGGCAAGATAGTTTTGCAGCTTAGGTCCTGTAAATGCGTTGAGCACCGTTGTACTGTGCCGCTCATACGCTCTAATTTGTGGCAGTACCTCGCTTGAAGTAGTAACGAATACTCCCGGAAGCTCATCTGCCAAGATTTCAGCAGTGCGCAGTTCGTGCGAAGGATCCTTAAAGGACCACAAGTACGATACCGCAATCGCCTCGATCCCCTTATCCTTGAAATCCTTCGCTATTTCGCGCACCTTTTGCTCGTCTAATGGCGTAATCTCCATACCATTCACGTCGTGACGCTGGTTTACCGTAGCAATCTGGTGGCGTGGAACTAATGGTTGTGGCGGAGAATACTTCGAGTCATTCTGGCGACTTCGAATTCCACGGCGCATGTTCAGTAAATCCCTGAACCCCTCGGTGGTCACGAAGCCAGTGCGAGCACCTTGCCTTGTTAGGACTGCATTTGTAGCAATTGTGGTTCCATGAACAATGGTTTCAACCGTTGCGAGAAATTCCGTAAATTCCTCGCCTACTTCCACCGCAGCCTTACGCAGGACATTGATCAATCCTTCCGAAGGGTCATGCGGAGTAGTGGGAGATTTGAAAATTCGACTCTCGCCATTTGGCTCGACGAGGAACATATCTGTAAATGTTCCTCCAATGTCGATTCCAACTCTCCTGCCAACCTTGGACCTCGTTGACAAATCCGCTTCAGTTACCGTCGACATATCCCATCCTCTTTTGCAAGTGTGATTCATCCAGTCGGAGAATCCTGGAGGACAAGTCAAATTACTGTGCCCTACATCTCATTTGATGTGAATGGGACGATAATCTCACAAAACATTGTGGGCAAGATTTGGTTCGGATATCCCGAACCCGCAGGTAAATCTATTGCTTTCTGGTCCAGCTTCGATTCTTTAATTGTTCATTGGTTCTCGGCATCAATCACCGAAATCCAACGATTTCGAGTTTTCCCAAGCAACATCAGACAAATAGTTCGCAGAAGAGATCAAAGCTTCACGGTAGGCCTCAGACAACGAGCCTGACTTATAGCTGTAGAAAGTTACACTCAATGACCATGAAACCCGCCCCAAATGATTAGTTATAGGGGCTGCAATTCCCTGTATTCCCTTCGCAAACTCTTCGCGATCCACCGCAAAACCATTGCTGTCAACTATTTCGAGTTCTTTGATCAGTGATTCTCGATTTTCCAATGTATGGTCTGTAACCCGTTCCAGGTCAGAGTTCGGGTAAAGGTTTGAAATATCACTTTCCGTAAGTTGTGAGAGCAAGACTTTGCCACAAGCAGTCGCGTGGGCCGGCATCCTATCCCCGATTTGGGCAAATTTGGGACGTAGTCCGCCTGCCGGTACGGCAGATTCTAAAACGACCGCAGACGTATGATGCCGAGTCGTAAGGAAAAATGATTCGCCAAACCTACTTGCAAGTCTAGAAATCTCTTGCCGAGCTGACGTTGCAATTTCAGAAGTAACTCGCGCGTTTCTGCCCAGCTCAAAAGTTCGCCAGCCGAGTCTGTACCGTCCGTAACCGTCACGACGAAGAATGCCTAGGTGCTCTAGAGTTTTTAAGTATTCCCAAACGATAGACTTTGACAGTCCTAACTCTTGAGCGACCTCTGTGACGGTCCACGATGGAATCTCAGAAGAAAACAGATCTAGAATCTGATCGGCTCGTTGAACACTAGCAATCATACTTTTGGCCAATCCTCCGAGGCGTCCTGCGTTACTTTGTCTCGAATCAATTTTTCAAGACCTATTTGCCAGCTGAAGTTAGAAAATAGAATTCCATTCAATCTATTGCAAAAACATAGCTGTGTAAATGAAATAACCTAATCAAAATTGGCAGGGCTCAGCGAGTAGCCGGTCCATCGATTTTAATGCGCTGATCTGCGACGCAGACAGATTTCACACAGATTCAAAGCAACAGAATCTTGAATTCGAAGGATATTTTATGGGGCAAATCTGTAATTACCCCAGAAAAACGGTAGCGAGAAGTGTTATCGCAGCAGGTCGCGCCTGCCAACCACGACAACTAGTCTGAAGGCATGAAGCTCGCAGCTTTTGACTTCGACGGAACGATCTTATTCAAGGACGGAATTTCAGTCCCGGACCTCGAGGCGATCCACGCGTGGCAAGAAGCCGGCCACCTCGCCGTTGCAGCTACCGGAAAGTCAAAATCTGCAGCTCGGGATGCACTTGCTGGCATTGACCTCACCTTCGACTACTCCGTGTTATTTACCGGCGCGGTGGTGACGGATGCGCAGGGAAAGGCACTGCGTACCTCTTCTATAGATGCTGCGGTGGTACAGGAAATCGTCGAAAAGCTATCTGGCGTTGAGGGAATTGCTGTCTACGGCACGCGCCTCGATGAACGCGATTCGCGTTTCAGCACCACAATTAAGGGTGGCTTGGAAACGAACATTTTGCGGGGCTTCGATGACATGTCGATTGCAGATATTTCTGGTCAAGAGTTCATTGGTGTGCCAATTTGGGTGCCCGATAATCCTGGGCTGCAAACTGAGATTCGTGACTGGATTGCCTCGACTTTCCCGGTTGAGTGTGTGCTCAATCAGACATTTGTGGACGTCATCCCACAAGGCTCAACAAAGGGAGCCGGCTTGGAATGGCTGGGAAATCACCTCGGCGTCTCGCGCGAGCACGTGGAGGTATTTACTTTCGGTGATTCATGGAACGACATGTCTATGCACGAAATCGCCAATCAATCCTTCGCTTTTCCCTGGTCACCGGATCGGGTGAAATCTGAGACTGATCATGTCGTCGAATCCGCAGCAGAGGGATTGCACTTGTTGATGCGCTAACGGGCTCGGCGGGTCTACAGTGGGAGCACTTGCACCCAAAGTTGAAGGAGCCCGCGCATGGAAACTTCTCAAAACTACAACAACGGAAAGCTCACATTAACCGGTCTGGCGCACGCTCCCCAGCAGGTTGTCTGGGAGACGCTGACCTCGCCGAGCGCGATTGGCAAGTGGTGGGAGCATCCCGCGAACTTCCCCAACGGCATGTCGGTCGGGTCGGAAGGGACCTTTGAATGGGTGGGCCACGGTCTCTTCCCCATCCGCATCATGCGCCACGACGAGCCGACTCATTTTGATTTTCTCTGGGGCGAATTGCACGACTCGACCCCCGGCGAAAACGCCTCGCTGGTGCAGTTTTCCCTGCGTGATGTCTCTGGAGCCACCGAGATTTCAGTCAGCGAATCCGGCTTTGACCGCCTCGACGAGGACGCACGAATTAAGGCCATCGAGGAGAACACCCAGGGATGGCGACAGGTATTGACGCAGCTTGCGGCGTTGTCCGAAAGCACGTTTCGCAAGGAAGCTTAACGACGATTTCCCGCGTGGTTGGTTTCGGGCCTCGTTCCGGTGGCTGGAACGAGGCTCGGCAAGTTGAAGCGCTTTTCCTACAATCAAATTTGTGCACACGATCACACAAATAATTTTCTGTGACACCGTGTAATAAACAAATCTAAATGATTGAGGAGCCATCGCGATGAGCGTTTCACTACTGGCCATGTCACACAGCCCACTTCTGGGTATCAACGATCCACAACCAGAGATCAACGATGCTCTCAACGAGGCATTCGAGACCGCGAAGAAGAAGGTCGCCGAATTCGATCCCGAATTGGTCATTGTTTTTACACCTGACCACTTCAACGGATTCTTTTACGACCTGATGCCACCATTCTGTGTGGGTTACTCCGCAGAGTCGATGGGCGATTACAAGTCCACCGCCGGCCCACTAAATGTTCCCGAAGAACTGTCCGGCGAACTCGCCCAGTTCATTATCGACCGTGGTGTCGACGTTGCTATCTCCCGCGAAATGGTGCTCGACCACGGTGGCGCGCAGCCGCTGGAGATCCTGCTTGGCAGCTTGGACGCAAAGCCTGTTATTCCTGTCTTCGTCAACGGTGTTGCACGACCATTCGTTCAGACCGAGCGCGTTCGCTTGCTCGGCGAAGCAATTGGTGAATGGGCCAAGGGCCGCGACGAACGCATCTTGATGATTGCCTCCGGCGGTCTGTCCCACGACCCACCACTGCCACAGTGGGCCACCGCGACCGATCCGCAGAAGGATTTCATGTTGCACGGTCACCCAGATCAGGCAGACCGTGATGCACGTGAAGCTCGTGTCATTGCTGCTGGTCAGAAGTGCACCGCGGACACCGGCATCATTGATATCAACCCTGAGTGGGACAAGCAGTTCATGGCTGACTGCGCGGCTGCAGCCCAAGACCCTAAGGTATTTGATTCCTACAACGCCGACGACATGGACCGCGATGCAGGCCACTCCTCGCACGAGGTCCGTACCTGGATGGCAGCATTCTCCGCGTTGTCCGCTGCAAACGGCGAGTTCACCGTGAACTACGAGTTCTACCGCCCGATTCCTGAGTTCGTTGCAGGTTTCGGCATGATGTCCGCGCAGTAATTGAATTGCAGTAATTGAATTAAGGAAAACCCATGTCAGAAAACGCTTCCGCTACTTCAACGCAAACCCTTGAGCAGGTTGCACAGGACTTCCTCGATGCCTACGAGTCTGGAAATCCAATCGCACCACCGCGCACTGTCATCTCCGATCTCGACCTTGCTGGCGCCTACCGCATCCAGCAAATCCAGGAAGAAGCATTCGTGGCACAGGGCCGAAAGGTCGTAGGCCGCAAGATCGGACTGACTTCACTTGCCATGCAGCAGCAACTCGGCGTGGACAGCCCCGACTTCGGCTTCTTTACCGAAGATCTCGTGTTCAAGTCCGGCGACTCAGTCAAGGTCGATCAGTTTATCGCCCCGAAGGTCGAACCAGAGCTTGCGTTCATTCTCAAGGACGATCTCGCTGCGGATGCCACGTTCGAGCAGACCGTCGCTGCTGTCGGTGAGGTTCGCCTCGCAGTAGAGATCATCGACTCCCGTGTTGCCAACTGGGACATCAAACTCGTCGACACCGTTGCCGACAATGCCTCGTGCGGCGCCATCGTCATCGGTGAGGAGAACCTGGCTATCGCCTCCGATGATCTCCCCCAGGTCACAGCTCGCATGAGTATTGCAGGCGAACCTTCCGGCGAAGGCACCGGTGCCGATGTGATGGGTCATCCGCTTGCCCCATTGCAGTGGCTTGCCGGGGTCCTCGGCGAACAGGGAGTCCCGTTGAAGGCTGGCGACATCATTCTCACCGGTAGCTTCTGTGCGGCGGCACCCGTAGTGGCAGGCCAGAACGTCTCCGTCGACTTCGGCGAGTACGGCACTCTCACGCTGGACTTTATCTAAATACTTTTCACTCATATCACCCAGAACTTTTCAAGAACAGGACAACTCTCATGGCAACAAAGCTCAAGGCAGCGATTGTCGGCCCAGGCAACATCGGTACCGATCTGCTGATTAAGCTGCTCAACAACTCGAAGCACATCGAACCCATCTACATGGTCGGCGTCGATCCCTCCTCCGATGGCCTCAAGCGCGCTAAAGACCTCGGTCTGACCGTCTCCGCGGAAGGCGTCGACTGGCTGGTCAAGCAGGATCCAAAGCCAGACCTCGTCTTTGAGGCAACTTCCGCAGGCGCCCACACGGCAAACGCTCCGAAGTACCGCGAAGCAGGTATCCGGGCCATCGACCTGACCCCCGCCGCAGTCGGCCCTTACCTCTGCCCATCAGTCAATCTTGACTCGCTGGCCACCGTTGATAACGTCAACATGATCACCTGTGGTGGCCAGGCCACCACGCCGATTGTCAATGCCGTTTCCAGCGTCGTCGATGTTGATTACGCCGAGGTAGTTTCCTCGATCGCATCGAAGTCTGCAGGCCCTGGTACCCGCGCAAATATCGACGAGTTCATCGAAACCACCCAGAACGCCCTCAAGCAACTTGGCGGTGCAAAAGACAGCAAGGTCGTCCTGGTGCTCAACCCTGTTGAGCCACCAATGTTGATGCGCAACACCGTCTACTGCTCCCTGCCCGCAGAAGCAGGCCAGCCAGGCGAACTCCAGGATGCCATCAAGGATGCCATTGCCAAGCGCGTCGAAGAGGTACAGGCTTATGTTCCTGGTTACCATCTCACCGCTGAGCCACAATTCGACGAGGCACGCGACGACTGGAACGGCTGGGCACGCGTGACTGTCTTGATCCAGGTCCGTGGCGCCGCCGACTACCTGCCTGATTACGCCGGCAACCTCGACATCATCACCTCCGCCGCTGTAGCAACCGCCGACCGCTACGCCGAGCTCCTCGCAGTTAACGCTTAAAAGGAAATATCATGACTAAGATTCGCCTCAACGACTCCACCCTGCGCGACGGCTCACACGCCGTGCGCCACCAGTACACCACCGACCAGGTCCGCAAGGTCGTCCGCGCTCTCGACGACGCAAACGTGGAAATGATCGAAGTCACCCACGGTGACGGACTCGGTGGCTCCACCTTCAACTACGGCTTCTCCAAGACTAATGAGCTCGACCTCATCGAGGCAGCCGTCGACGAAGCTAAGAACGCCAAGATCGCAGCTCTGCTCCTGCCAGGTGTTGGCACTGTCGAGGACCTCAAGGAAGCCAAGGATCGTGGCATCTCCATCGTGCGTATTGCCACGCACTGCTCTGAAGCAGATGTCTCCATCCAGCACTTCCAGGCAGCACGCGAGATGGGTCTGGAGACCGGTGGCTTCCTCATGCTCTCGCATCGCCTCGAACCAGCTGAGTTGGCAAAGCAGGCTCGCATCATGGTTGATGCTGGTTGCCAGTGTGTCTTCGTCGTTGATTCCTCCGGCCACCTCATCATGGAAGAAGCCTCCGACCGCGTGAAGGCCGTCAAGGACGAAATTGGCGACGAAGCCGAGGTCGGCTTCCACGGCCACCAGAACCTCAGCTTCGGCGTTGCAAACTCCCTCCTAGCAGTCCGCGCCGGTGCCACCCAGATCGACGGCACTCTCTACGGACTAGGTGCTGGTGCAGGTAACGCTCCGATCGAGGTCCTTGCTACTGCATTCCAGCGCCTCGGCATTGATATCGGCGATGTTGACGTCACCGGTTTGCAGAACGCTGCGGAAGATGTACTCCGCCCGATGGTTGATCGCCTTCCAATGATGGACCGTGGCTCCATCGTCCAAGGACAAATGGGCGTGTACAACTCCTTCCTTTTCCACGCAGAGCGCGCCTCCGAGCGCTACGGAATCCCTACCCAGGACATCCTGCGTGAGGTAGGTAAGCGTGGCTACGTCGGCGGACAAGAAGACATGATCATCGACGTTGCGGTTGACCTGCAGCGCCAGGGCGCCACAGTCAGCTAAGGCTTTATATATAGGCATATAGAAGTCCCGCACCTAATTATTAGGTGCGGGACTTCTGTTTGCTCGCTTCCCTTAGAACGTAAATAACTTAAGCAAGACCATCTGCTTCTTTCTCTCTGGTAGCAGCACGGTAAGCCTTCGTAGCTGTTGCACAGATCTTCTTCAATACTGCGATGTGTTCTTCCGGCTTAAAAGTATCGGTCGGACCCGACACTGACATTGCTGCGACGGGAATTGGGCCTCGACCAAATATCGGGGCTGCCACGCAACTAAGCCCAGTTGAAATCTCTTCGCGGTCGTAGGCAATGCCCTCTTCCCGCGCTTTCGCCAGCACCGCGCGGAATTCATCCGGGTCGGTGATTGTGCTTGGGGTCCAACTGGACATGCCCTTGTGGATCGTGGCCTCGATCAGATCCTTATCCCAAGCCATAATCGCTTTCCCAACGCCGGTGGCATAGCCCGGCACGCGCCCACCAATGCGCGAGGGTGTGGACACACCTGAGACAGAAAACAATTTGTTTGCATAGGACACATCGGTGCCAATTAAATAGCCCAAATGCACTGTATTGCGGGTGCGTTCAAATAGCGCCGCGAGGAAGGGCGTCAAAATCTCGGAGACCAGTTCACCCTGCTTTGTAGTTTCTTCCCGGTTAAGTTCAGTAAATAACGTGCCCAACCGATACACTTCTCCGGCTCGCTGGACAGCACCGTTTTTCACTAGTGTGTTGAGCAACCTATGAGCTGTAGATTTTGATAGATCTGCACGACGAGCTAGCTCGCTCACGCCCACTCCTGCGGCATCACCGGGTTCAAACGCGCGCAACAAGCTAAATGCCTTATCTACGGAACTCCGTGTATCTGATTCGACCACGATTGCACCTATTTACCTCTCGTATTCTCAGCGAATCTACTCCGCCTGGCGTTCCTATTAGTATTCCCGTGCCATTGTGTGGAACACAAGTCCACCTTAAATGTGACCTTGAGTACCGTGGTGTCATGACCAACGCATCTATCCCTGATTACAAAACTGACGAATTTTTCGGCCTTGAAGATAAGTGGCTCGAAACTGCACCTGGCGAGATCACTCACTATCATGAGCTGGGCGAAGGTGCCCCAATCCTTTTCCTTCACGGGTCTGGCACCGGTGTCACTGCAGCCGCCAACTGGTGGCTCAACCTACCTGAAATCTCTGAGGTCGGTCGTTGCATTGCCATCGACTCGATCGGCTACGGCCAGACAGTCGTGGCAGAAGGCACCGAGTACGGCATCCGCGAATGGGTTAACCATGCAGTCCGTGTGCTTGATGCACTTGGAATTGAAAAGACCTGGATTGTTGGAAACTCCCTCGGTGGCTGGCTGGCTTTCCAATTCGCCATTGACTACCCGGAGCGTCTTCTGGGCATCATTTCCATGGGTACCGGCGGAGCAAAGCTCACCGGCGCGTTGAAGAGCCACTCCAACCCACAGCTGACTGAAGAGGGCATCCGCGAAACTCTTGAGAAGTTCGTCGTAGACAAATCCCTCATTACCGATGAGCTGGTTACCCTGCGCTACCAGTCGGCGCTCAATGACACCGCTTCTGACCGTCTCAAGGACGTTGTTGCAGCGCGCGACCGCGACCGCGACGCTCTCCCACTCGACTTTGATGTGCTGGCAAAGTTGGAAGTTCCAGTGCTACTGATCCACGGTGTGCAAGATGTTGTGATTCCAGTCCAGCGTTCATGGGATCTGCTCAACACCATTCCGACCTCTGACGCTCACATTTTCAACCAGTGCGGCCACTGGTCGCAGGTGGAGAAGTCCTCGGAATTCAATGATGTTGTGAAGCTTTGGCTGTCCTCCCGAGTCTAGTGGTTCGATAAGTCTAACCCGGTCTAATACATGTGGGTCTACCGACTGAGGTGGGCCCACTATTTTTTAAGAAACCTGAATCTAGCAGCCCAAAAAGTCCTTAATCTAGCGCATGGAAAGTATAGGAATGAACAGCACAAATATCGCATACTTTGTTCCAGAAGGAAGTTCGGAGCAAAATGGGCTCACTCATTATAAGTTCGCCCCTACTGAACACACCGCCAGCCCTTGGGGCCCAACGCTGCAACATGGCGCTCCTCCTGCTGCCCTGCTCACCCACGTACTCGAACTCGAGGCAACGAAGACTGGGCTTTCACATGGTCGATTTAGCAGAGTTACCACAGAGCTCCTTGCTGCCGTCCCACTCACACCATTGACTGCATCAGCTCGGGTTGTCCGCCCGGGCAAACGTATTAGCTTGTTAGAAGCAGTAGTCCACGACCCAGCCTCTGGACGAGATGTAATCAAAGGAAGCGCCTGGTGGCTTCACACACAAGAGCTGCCAGAATTACGGAGGGAACTTGCCCCAGAAATCCCTGCGCCAGCGGATACCGAGCGCGATGACTCGTTTTACGCACGTTGGGGTGGAGCTTACATCGATTCAATCGAAGTGAGACGTGCGCGCGTGGCTCGAAACGATATTTCAAGCCGGACTCCGGTACCCAGTTTCGACGGTGCTCTCACCGAAGTCTGGGAAGCTGGGGACTTTTACTGGGTTAAGGCAAACCCATCAGCCATTTCAGGTCATGCAGATACGCCTTGGCTCACTGTGGCAAAGATTGTCGATTCCGCAAATGGGCTTGGAACAGGTCTTTCTCCTGAGAATTGGAGCTTCATGAACGTGGACACCTCCATTTACCTCAATCGCTTGCCGCAGGGAGAATGGATTGGGATTTTGCCGGACGCCAACTACGGCCCAGACGGTATCGGAGTAACTATTAGTCGAATCTATGATCAGACTGGAGCAATCGGGACGGCAAACCAGTCTATTCTCATCGCAGCAAATTAAGCTTCATGCTCCGAGTTTGCGCCAAATGAGCGAGTGCCTCGATCACCAGAAATAATCTGGCGATCGAGGCACTCGGAATTTTGCAACTTTGCCGGTATTCAAACACTAATGGGCTGACAGGTGACCAGCCTTGTTTACAGCCTGGATGGCTTTCTCAAGATTGCCATTCAAACACGCTGATGCGATAAAGCGGTCAGGGCGAAGAATTACAGAACCGACTGAGGTTTGGTCAAACCATTTCTTTATCGCACCCGAATCATCGGAAACTACGCGGGTGCCAGTGCTCTCGCACTCTTCTTCAGCCCAAGAGACTTGGTTGGGTGATACAGCGCAGATAAGCTCGAATCCTTGCGCTGCTGCTTTGGATCGGTTATCTTCACTCAGGAGATTTGCGGGGTCCAACCCCCAACTCAAGATGCAAAAACCCGTTCCAAGTGCATCATCCAAGCGAACTTTCTCTCCCGAATAAGTTACCCAAGGTTGGATGAACTGGGTGCCAACGGTGGATTCTTTCCGTAACGCGTTACGTAACGGAATCAGGGTGGGAGTCTTCGACTTGCTAATCTGACGCTCGGCTGTGCCCGCTGTGAGGGATTCTTGATCCACCACTACTCCGCGACTATAACGTGGCATCGGCTTGAATTTCATATCCGAAAAGTAGTCTCGGACCCGTGGAGAAAGGTTCATCGCACGGGCACCCATGTCACGAGCAAATGCAACCTTCTTGTCCGTCGGTTTGATGACGTTGCCCATGGTCAAGGAAAGATCAACCATGGCCTTCGAATGTTCAAGCCGCTCTTGGCTATATGTATCCAACAATTTATCTGTTGCTTGCCCTTTGAGGACAGCATCGATCTTCCAAGCCAGGTTCGTTGCATCTCGAACGCCAGAATTAAAGCCCTGCCCCATCCACACCGGCATCAAATGCGCAGCATCCCCAGCAATCATGACATTTCCCTTTCGGAAGTCAGATGCCACGCGACCATGGTGGGTAAAGACACGGCGGCGAATAATATCGAGCTCAATACCTTCAGGTAGATGCTGGTGAAGCAACTGCGTCACGAAGGAGTTGTCTTCTACTCGTTCATTTGGCTCGTCATCAAAAAGCATGAATTCAAAGCGTCGAACCCCGTGAGGTAAACCAATCGATACATAAGGACGCGCAGGGTCTGCGCCAAGGTAGACATTGGGAAAACCAAGTGGGTCGTTACGTACATCCACCACGACCCAACGAGTCGATGGCGATACGCCTTCAAAGTTAACACCCATCCACTTTCGTGTCAGGGAACGACCTCCCTCACTGCCTACAAGGAACCGAGCATTCACCGTGGAAGTCTCATCTAAGCTTATTTCTCCTTCTTCTCCCGAGACATGTTTCAACGTCGCCGTAATTCCGGTTCCATGATCTTCAATTTCGGACAGCTCGCGGCTGAAGGCTACGGTTACATTGGGGTATCGCTCCAAACCCTCAAAAATAGCCCGGTCCACCAGAGGCTGTAGAAATCCAAACTTCCTTGGGAATCCAAAAGGCTCCCCCTGCGGATCATTCGTCATAATCACTTCACCGTTGCCATTTACAATGCGCATTACGTGGTGTGGCAGTGTGTACGGCTCGACCTCATCGAGAAGTCCCATAGCCTGAATTGTGCGGTAGGACTCGTCGTCAAGTCCCACTCCGCGTGGATAGTCAATGAGATCAGCCCGCTTATCGACAAGCAACACGTTGACCCCACGGGCACCAAGAAGATTTGCCAGGACGAGACCGGTGGGACCGGCTCCTGCGATAAGAACATCGGTCTTTTTTGAGTGAGACATAGAACTACTTCCTTGTTACTAAATGCTTGTGACTTGAATCATTATCACTGGGGTAAAGAGCTCATGCACACACCGTTCCACCCATTGGCACACAAGACTCTTGCACATATTCAAATTAACTTGCTCTCGAATAAATCTAGACCAAAAAGCAATCATGCCTGCACTTGCAAGTAATTCCTTCTGTGCCATATACCGGAACGCAAGTTGTCGGCAGATACTTTTTCCGCTGAAATCAAAGGCGTCCAGTTCACTGTGATCCAAGTAACGTCTATGTCCCTGGAGTGACAAATGTCAATAACTAGTTCTAAGAACGCCCCCCAAGGTGGCGAAGCAGCGAAAGAAACAACACCCCGTGAACGCCGAAAGGTTTTGATTTCTAGCTTTCTCGGCTCGACAGTTGAGTACTACGATTTCCTGCTGTATGGCGCTGCCGCCGGCCTTGTCTTCCCATATGTATTCTTCGACGACTCAATTGACCCGTTCATCGGCACGCTATTGTCGTATGTCATCCTGTTTGCTGGCTACCTCTCACGGCCTATAGGTGGCATACTCTTCGGCCATCTTGGCGACAGGTATGGTCGCAAGAATGTTCTATTCGTCACGCTGATGGTCATGGGCTTCGTCTCGATCGCGATCGGCTTGCTTCCCGGCTACGCTTCCATCGGCCTTGCTGCACCAATCATTCTCGTGACGCTTCGTATCGTTCAAGGTATTGCCGTTGGTGGCGAATGGGCTGGTGCGACGCTCATGGCAGCAGAGCATTCGAAGACGGGCTCTCGTGGCTTCGCTGCTTCCATCGCGGTTGCAGGTGGTCCAGCAGGTTCAGTTTTGTCCACACTCGTACTTGCACTCTTCGCAGGCCTTCCTGAGGATCAATTCCTGACCTGGGGCTGGCGTATACCATTCCTTCTTTCCGCAGTTTTGGTAATTATTGGGCTCTACATGCGTTATAGCCTTACCGAGTCTCCTGAATTTGAAGCAGCACGTGAAGCCGGTGACACCCAAACAGGAGTCCCTATTAAGCGAATCTTCACTGTCTACCCTAAGCAAACAATTCTCTCAGCACTGACTATTGCGGCACCACTGTTTATGCAAGCACTATTGGGTGTATTTGTAGTTCCATATGTTGTCCAAACCGGTGCTGTTGATCGTCAGACAGCGTTAATGCTATTAACCTTGTCGTCCTTCCTGCATATCTTCGCAATCCCGTTCTTCGCATCGCTTTCCGATCGCTTCGGCCGTCGACGAGTCATGCTGATCGGCATCATAATTTCGCTGGCGCTGATCTTCCCAATGTTCATGCTGTTCAACTCAGGAAATATCTGGCTGATCGGACTGGGATTCATCGTTGGTAACCCAATTATTCAGGCCTCTACGTATGGTCCTGTCGGATCCTTCCTGGCTGACAAGTACGCACCTGAAGACCGCTACACTGGCGTGTCCATCTCGTACCAGACAGGATCTATCTTGGGTGCCGGCATTGCACCAATGATGGCCACCTGGCTCGTTTCTCTTGATAACGGTTGGGGCGCCTATAACATCGCCATGTACTTCATCGCCCTCTTGATCATCGCAGCAGTTGCTATCGCTGCGGTAGAAAAGCCAAAGTACAACTCCTACACGAATAAAATCATAACTTCTGAACCCGTTGGAGCTGATGCAAAAGTATAGCGACTAGTCGTTCCACGCTAGTTTGGGTTCTTGAAGGGCATAACCCCGATACTCTATCGGGGTTATGCCCTTAATGCGATTTCGTATGCGCCTCTTCGGTACAAACGACTCTTGATTCGTTAGATTTTTCCCGAGAAAAACAATTTTGAAAGCATGATCACAGAGTCCTAGCACGCTTGTTGAGTTTTGGCGTTGGTCCAGTTGTATGTATGCATCGCTTACCTTATCGAGAAAGAAACCTGCCGCAAAAAGAAGAGATCAACGGTCACAGTCAGTTCTCAATTGCACTAATCAGACCTGGGCCTAGCGCGCTTCGGATTCCTCCAAAGCGCAAACCAAATCTAGAAAGCTTGCGATAGGGCCCCGAGCGCTTCGTCTCAGAGAAACGAAAAGAGACTCGGACTCCAAATTTGGAGTCCGAGTCTCTTTTGTGGCGATCTATCAATTTCAACTATTACGTACGCGGCGCTGGCACCGAATAGGTGCAAATTACTTTTGCTAGCAATGCCTCATCGACCGAAGAGATAATCTCCGTGTCCGTGACAATAATCGTACGACCTGCTCTGACTAGGCGGGAAACCGAAACTGCGTCCCCTTCTTTTCGATTTGTTAGCAAGTTGATGGATGAAGAGATGGCCAAGGGAAACGATCCTTCAGGGACATGCTGCATCGCAAGCCAAGTTCCTGAAAGATCGGCTAGCCCGAATAACGATGGCGCTGAAAACATCCCTGCGGGTTGCATAATCTCAGTATGCAGCGGCATCCCTAAGCGAAGTTCTTCTGGAGTGCGACTAATTGGGTAGAGCTTTAGTGTCTGGGCTACATCTGTAACCGTTGCGTAAAACTTGTCCCAGTCTTCTTGAAAAGTCATGAAAGCTCCAAATCTTCGATTTCACTCGGTTCTTCTTTAACCCACGTTGGTTCATGGACCATGAGAGATGACTCTCGGCCATCGCGGGTTTGCACGTCAATCGCGTAACGCAGCCCAGCGTCCTCACAAATACCGATTTCTGTTAAATTGTCCTGTTCAACGGCGACAACAATCCGACGGCACTCCGGAAACTCCTGGTACACCTTATCTATTGATTCTCGGAGCTCGTCGACGGTACCGAAAGGTACCTCAATGTCCGTCTTCCCGTACGGGTACGTATGGCGTAGTTCTGAATTTTGGATCAAGGTAAAATTAGACATTTCTCCTACACCTTCGATACTTGGTTTTGTTCTATGGACTCGTTAGAAACCATTTGACGTACCATTTCGCGGATTTTTAGTTTGTCGAGTTTACCTGCAGAGTTACGTGGAATTTCGTCAACAAGCATTACCTTGCGTGGAAGTTTATAACGCGCAAGGTGCTTACCGCAGTGGTCCCGAATGCTTTCAAGTGTAACGTCGACTCCAGCTACTGGTTGAATAACTGCAACAACGATTTCCCCCCATTTTTCATCTGGAGAACCGACTACCGCACTTCCGATCACATCATCGTGTTCAGCGAGAACACGCTCTACCTCAGCTGGGTAGACATTTTCGCCACCAGAGATAATCATGTCTTTCAGACGATCAACGATAAAGTAGTACCCATCTTCATCGACATAACCAAGATCACCTGAGTGGAACCATCCTGCTGTGTAAGCCTTCTGTGTAGCTTCTGGGTTATTCCAATAGCCAGTGGCAACATTTGGCCCCTTAACCCACATTTCGCCGGTCTTACCAATCTCAGTAATATCTTCGCCCGTATCTGGATTAACCAGCTTAACTTGGGTGTAGGGCATCGGGATTCCGCAGGAACCTAACTTCTCCTCGGTCATCCTTGGCGGCAAGTACGTAGCAAACGGTGAGGTCTCGGTTAACCCCCATGCCTGCTGAACCACCAGTCCCTTTTCCATGTACCTTCTAATTAATGAAGGAGGAACGGGAGCACCAGCACAAATAATCGCACGTAACGACGACAAATCGCCACTCTCGAAACTCTCTGCGTGATACATCGCCTGCAATTGCGCTGGCACTAAGAACGCAGAACCAATCTGATACTTTTCAACATCTTCGATCACCTTGTTAGGATCAAAGCTCCGATGAACAACAAGAGTATTTCCTCGGTAAAAGGAACGAATTGCAAAAGAGTTCAATGCTCCGACATGAAACAGCGGAGCAGCCGCGAGGGTAACATCTCCCGGCCTCGTGTCCACCATTGTGTCCACATTTGTAGAATTCCACCACAAGTTGCCAAAGGTAAGCTGAACACCTTTCGGTAATCCAGTCGTTCCTGACGTGAACAAAAGCAATGCCAGATCGCTCATCACGCGGGCCATCGGCTTGTTTACCCCTGCAGTGTCGATTTCATCAAGAGATGAAGTCTTCGACCAGTAGATGGGTACGTCCACTGTGGGCATCGCAGATGGCTCATCATCAACAACCAACACATGGTGACGCTCGATACCAAAAATACTCTGTGCCATCTCCAAGTGGGAGCCTTCAACAACGACCGTATGTGGGGTGCCCTGCATTAACAGTTGAGCTACTTCTGGTGCCGACAAGCGGAAATTGAAAGGCATAAACGTGCCACCAATCCACCATGTCGCAAACATTGCAAACATAAACGACTCTGAATTCATGCCGACATAAGCGACACGATCACCTGGTTGCACTCCCGCCTTGTCAAGGTGCGCTGCCCATCGGCGAACACGGTTCGTGAACTCTTCGTAGTTATATGCGCGTTCTTCATAGATCAGCGCCGTCAGCTCTGGCTGGTATTCGGCGTACTTATTTAGCTGTGTACATGGGCTGATATTGAATTGGCTTGCATTGTGCTCTACTCCATTGACGATCATAAGTCGTCACCTCCTGCAGTTTTAGCGAACCCTCGAGCAGAGATCCCGCCATCAGCATTGATAATGGTGCCTGTAATGTTTCCTGCTTCCTTAGGCGATGCGAGCATTACGTAAGGACCAGTAAATGTTGCTGGGTCAAGCGAGATATCGTGTAGTGGTATATAGGGATTCCCGCCATCTCCTCTCTTCGCAAAAGTGTCGGCTATTCTTCTCTCGTCTAATCCAGCTGCGCTGGGACCGCTCAAGTTGGTACTCATGCCTCCAACCGCAACAGCATTAACTCGAACTTTCGGCGCGAGTTCGTACGCGAATTGGAGCATTAGACCTCGGCCGGCGAATTTACTCGCGGTGTAGACAGGGCCACCACCAGCGGAATAGAACGCGGAGTTCGATAAGGTCATGATGATCGAACCATGTTTTTCGACAAGATGCCGCCAAGTCGCTTCTACCGTCAAAAGGTAACCTTTCGCGTTGACGGCCATTACTTCGTCGAAAATCTCCGATAGCTCTTCCCCACTCATACGAGTGACCGAACGGTTGTAGTCCCAAATCCCAGCGTTTGGAATGACCGTATTCAAGGTGCCGAACTTTTCAATTGTTTGATCTACTGCGTTGTGCAGATCCTGTGGCTTACGGACATCGGCGGCAAGGGGGAGTACCTTGTCCGAATCCAGAGAGCGCGCGGTCTCCCTAGCACGGTCAAGGTCAACATCAACGATCGCTACATTTGAGCCTTCGTCAACAAATCTTTGTGTAAGTGCTGCTCCGAGGCCCGAACCAGCACCGGTAATAAAGGTGGTGTGCCCATTGAGCATGGTTACTCCTAGAAAAAGGTGGAAATGTTCTTGGATGGCAAAACGTTAAAGTCAAGCAGAATACGGCGGTCGTATACCTTGATGTCCCAATCGTTGACTCGCACTAGGTCGGTACGGGTACCGACGAACGTGTCTTGCTCACGCTCGAGACGGGTCCGCCACACAAGAAAGTTCGATCGAACTTCGACGATTTTGTTACCCTCTGGATCCTCACCGTGAAAAGCCACAATGTTTGTGATCAGGTGGCGGGTACGCGATGGTGGATCTTCTGCCCATGCCATGCCAGAATCGAAGCGTCGAATACGCCATGCAAGTGAGTCGTAGGTTTCGTCGTAGAACGCTAAGCCGTCACGTTCAGAGATTGAAAGCGCCTGTTGCCTTCTCAAACGGTTAGTGCGCGTTGGAGCCCAGTAGGAAAGGTCCTCGTCGAAACATTCAAGCCAGTCGACATAGCGGCTTTCGTCCAGGAGGTACGCCTCGTCGTAGTAGAAGTTCTGCAGTTTGTAGTACAGATCTGCGTCAACGCGGTCACCGAGCGTGATGTCTTCGTTTCGCAAGTAGTCAGTCATGGATTACTCGTTTCAAATGTAGATCAGCGGGTCAGTTTCTTGAGAGAAACTGCGGGGTCTGCAAGTTGGGCTGGGTCGACGCTGATATTGCGGTCGATAATGCGTCGAGCTGCACGAATCGCCTTCGAGTCGTCGTATGCAGCCGCTCCGGCAAGCTTGCCATCAGGAGTCACACGAAATGCAACGTCTGCTGCGCCGTCGGTGTCAGGACGAATGATGGTGGTGCCTTCAGCGACCATCGATCCAGTTCCTTCGACGTGGATGCCGTAGCGGTCGGACCAAAACCATGAGGCACTTTCCGCAGGAATCGGAGTGCCAGCAATCGACGCTGCAGCGCGAGCTGCATCCTGCACCGCTGCATCCCAGTGTTCATGGCGACGCTCAAGGGTGCCATCTTCATTACGCGTTCGGGAACAATCCCCGATAGCCCAAATATTTTGAGCGCTCGTGCGCTGCTCGTGATCGACGAGTACTCCCCCATCGACGTCAAGTTCCGCGGAGTCCGCCAGTGACTCGTCGGGAACCAAGCCGATACATAGAAGAACATGGTCGACTTCGATGGAGCCCTTACCGTCAACTTCAAGAGTGTGGCGTCCATCGTCACCGTGTTGGATCGCAGTGATCATGCCGTTAATAAATTCAACGCCGTTTTTGGCATGCAGCGCGTGGAGTCGCTCAGCGATCTCAGGGCCAACCGCTGGGACCAGCGACACTGGAGCTGGATCGACGAGAACAACCTCGGACCCACGATCGCGAGCTGCGGAGGCAACCTCGGCACCTATGAGACCCGCGCCAACGATGCCAACCCGTGCCCCGGGAATCAGAGCTTCAGAAAGCTTTTTCGCGTCTTCTAGAGTGCGGAGAACTATAACGGATTCATGGTAGAAGCCAGGTCCATTGATGCGGCGCGCATGGCCACCGGTGGCCAACACAAGTTTGTCGTAAGGACGTTGAGTACCGTCCTTCAGTACCAACATGTTGGTGTCAACGTTAACGCGCTCAACCTTTGCTTGGACGATCTCGACTTTGTTGTCCTCGTACCAAGAGTCAGGAACAAAGCGGATCTCTTCGGCAGTCTTGGTACCGTTGAGCACTTCCTTCGACAGTGGGGGTCGGTCATAGGGGAAGCCGTACTCGTCGATAATGGCAATTGGGTCGGCGTAGCCTGCCTTGCGCAGCTCTTGGGCAAGCGTGAACCCACCAATTCCACCGCCAATGATTGTGGTGGACGAACTCATTGAGCTGCTCCTTCAGCTGGGATGCCCGGGTATAGCCACACTTCGTCGTCGCGCAGCTCAACCTTATGTGTCGGAGCATTCTCGGTAGCTGGCATACATTGGACCGCACCAGTTTTCAGGCAGAAACTTGATGAGTGGATTGGGCACTCAACCATTGTGCCTTCGATCCAGCCATCAGCGAGCGAAGCAGTCTCGTGGGTACACGTATCGTTAAGGGCGTAGACTTCGTCGTCGTCGGTGCGGAAAATAGCGATTGGCTCGCGGTATCCGGTTACGTCAGTATCAACGACAATTGCCTCTTCCTGCTCAATGTCATCAAGATCAGCAACATGGATCGGCTGGGAAGCTTCGGTGGAACTAGTCATAGGAGTAACCTTTCTGCTTTAAGTGAAAATCCGGTCACTACTTCTCGTGCCACGCCGGGGTAGACATCAGCTCTGCCCAGCGGCGGTAGAAGTTGCGTCCAGCTGCGTCGGAATACAGCTCTGAGGTCATACCCGGGTACCCTTCGGTTTCCCCTTCTGTGTCAAGACCCATCTGGTAGTTCAGCGGAGTGTTCGACACCATGAACGCGCCTGCGTTCGCCTGGACCTCGGACCAGTTTTCACCGTCATCCTGCTCGAAGATGCCGGAAGGACCGAAGGTGCGGAGGTTGTAGAGTCGTTGCGCGCGAGCAACGTCTTCGGGCATCGAGCGATCGAGGATGGTCCACGCCCAAACTTCCATCTTGTTTGGGCCCTTTGGATGCCAGATACGGACAGAACCATTCACCGGCAGGTACGAAAAGTTGGGGAAAACGGTTGCGTGGCCGTTGGTCAGTGGACCTGTGACTTGTTCTTCAGAGAGGCGCTCACGCAGGAAGTCGTAATCGTAGTACTCGTGGACCGGCTGCGCGTCGAAGCGGTTCTTTTGGTGGACCGGGAAACCAGCGCCGTGGCCCTTCTCGGAGGAGAACTGCCTGCCGGTGCGCTCTGCGATTTCCTTTTTCGGGCCTTTACCAGTTGGAGACATCACCATAAGCGCGGAAGCATGCGACATATTCACGTGATACCAATCGGTAGCGAACTGCTCAGCTGCGAGCTTCCAGTTGCCTTCGAGAACCCACTTGGTAACGCTTCCGACGGCGTAGCTGCCTGCTTCATCGCGATCGAGGAAGGCATCAATGTACCATTTCATGTCGCCGAGATTGTCCTCAAGTGGCTCGGCATTTTCATCCCAGTTAGCGAAAATGAGACCTTTGTAGGATTCAACGCGTGGAACAGAAATCAAGCCCCACTCTTCGCGCTTGAAGTCCTCATTGTATTGCTCTTTGCCAGGCAGGTTGACCAGATTGCCATCTAGGTCATAAGACCAACCATGATAGGTGCAGGTAAAGTTTTTGGTACGACCAAGATCTGCGCGGCACACGCGCGCACCGCGGTGGCGACAGTTATTGAGGAGAACGCGGATCTCCTTCTGCTTGTTCAAGGTCGCAATAACTGGGTCCTCCCCCATGTAGGTTTGGAAGAAGTCGCCTGGCTTTTCAAACTGAGATTCGTGTGCGATAAACAGCCAGCTGCGGGCAAAAATGCGACGCATTTCTTGCTTATAGATCTTCTCGTCTGCAAAAACGCGACGATCTACTCGGCCACCGTCAGCGTCAATCATGCCGCTGACATCAAGAATCGTATCCAGTCCTTCTGGGCGGTCGAGGCCGCCGGTTGGAAGCTGGGGGCTTTCGGTAGTCACATTTTTCTCCGTCGTTGAGGTTCTTGCGTTCACTTCTCCCATGCTGTGGCTCTAAACCAAACAGAATGAGAATGTGATCTAGATTAAATCAACTATCGAGGGGGAAAGCTTTCCGTGTTCCAAAGGGCGGAACGAAACTGGCACCACCAGTTAATGCCTAGTTCTTTTTGCGCTTTGCAACCAATATCGCCACCCCTGTTCCTCCACCTTTGTGTACTTCACGAAGAAGCAAGTGATGTCAAGGCCGCATCGCGAGCGCTTTCACCGTCAGCTGATGTCAAATCTGTCCGCAATTAGGATTCGTATCCCAGATCCATTACTTGGTATACGGTCGCCCGTAAGGATTCAATGGCAGCCTCATGACACACAACAACCTTTCAAGTTGGCTCGTTGCGATAGCTCCCCGCGCGACGACCAATCGGCAACCATGCTCGAGCGCTAGTGGGTAGCCACTGAGTCTGCCTTATCTACGCGGATCTTCACACCCCAAGAGGGACTCGATCCCAACTTGAGGGGTGAACAAGCTAGCGAAAGCGGTACCTGTCGACACGAAATCAGGCTGCCAATTGTCAGTAAACAAGGCACTATTGTGCGAGCGACACCAGCCATGATTCTCCCCGAGAAAAGTTTGGGAGGTGCTTAATCATGTTCTGGATCAGCTGAACACTTCCTCATTTTGTCAATTCACAGCACTTGTTATCGATAGCAAGGAGGGTGATTTCCCAAAATCAATCGGAATTATCAACAGGCAATTTCTCCTATCCACGCAACCCCTGCAGCTCCTCTTCGCCCAACACAGCAACCGACGCAGCCAGCTGTCTCATCAGCTTCCGGTGCATTTCCTCACCGTTGAGCTCTAACGACAGGAATGCTCCGTCGAAGCCGGCCAGGATGAATTCCACGAGCTCGTCGGCAAGCAAATCGCAGTGCTCAGGAGCGCTATGCAACCAGGCTTGCCGGATGAATTCTTTGAGATTTTCGCGTGCCCGTCCCCTGATCTCGTTGATTGTCGTGCGGAATTCCTCCTCCTTTCGCTCGAGCGCGAAAAGAATGAACAGGCGAAGAAACTCTGGCTGGGTGATAAATAGTTCGCCTGCTTCGCCGAGGGCACGTTGCAGGTACGCTCCCGGCGTTTCATCCGGCGCCGATTCTGGTGCTGTCATAGCTGAGAGAAAGCGATCCGCACCGACCTTCGTGGCGGCTGCTCCAACCCCTAGCTTGGATCCGAAATGCCAGTAAATTGAGCTATTTGGCAAGCCTGACTCACGCGCGATGTCGGAAATGCTGGTGCCGTCAAATCCCTTTTGGGACATGAGTTTCAACGCTGCGTCCAGAATCTCCACTCGCGATTGCTCGCCTTGCAATTCACGTTTGTTCATGTCCCTGCCTCTCATTGGTGATTCCTTCGGATTCTACCCGGTGTTTACCCCCGGTTAGGGTTCCACTCCAGCCAAGAGAATTAGGCCTCTCTCCTGCACATTCACTCCATAAATCACTTTCCTATTGACAATGTGATGTAGGCCATGTTGTACTCATCACACCGGATTGACTGGAACGTTCGTTACAGAACAATCAGCAGTTCAACCGCAGTAGTACTTGATCACACACAAGGAAGTACAAACATGTCTGACACATTTGATGCCGATGTAGCGATCATCGGTTACGGACCTTCCGGAGTAGCGGCGGCGAATGCCCTCGGAAGTTTGGGAATCAGCACAATCGCATTTGAGCGGGACGAGTCCATCTATCAGCGAGCACGCGCAGTTACCGTCAACGACTGGACAATGAGGACTTTTCAGTCCGTAGGCCTCGACGATGCAGCCAAGGCAGACATGGATTCGGTCCTGGGCCTGCAGTGGCTGAATTACAAGGGCGAGAAGCTCATGTCAATCCCTTTCGAGGAAGGTCAGTTTGGCCACGACACTCATTACGGGATCTACCAGCCCTACCTTGAAAACACCCTCCGCGAAGGCGCCAAGCGTTACCACGACAAGTCTTCGCTGCATGTCAATACCGAGGTCATCGGGCTTAAGCAAGACTCCGACGGTGTCTCCGTCACCGTTCGAGATCTAACAAATGGCTCCGAGCGCACCGTCCGCACTCGCTACGCACTCGCCTGCGACGGCGGCTCGAGCGCCACCCGAGAAGACCTCGGCATTGGACTCGAAGGCGATACCTTAAGCGTTCGCTGGGTCGTCATTGATGCGAAGGTCAAGCGCTGGTGGCCGAACCGCCACCTGCTCACCTTCTGGTCCGATGAAGACCGTCCGGTTGTCGACATGGCTTTGGCACGCGACAACCACCGTTGGGAAATCCCGCTGAAGGAAGGCGAAAAGGATTCCGATTTCGATACTTCCGAGAAGGTCTGGCCTCTCCTAGAAAGTATGGGCGTTTCCCACGATGACGTGGAAATCTTTGGACACGCTTTCTACAACCATCACCTTCGTTCAGCAGAGCGCTGGCGCGACGGCCGCGTATTCCTCCTCGGCGATGCCGCGCACATGATGCCACCGTGGGCTGGCTCAGGAATGCAGTCCGGCATTCGCGACGCCTTCAACATCGCATGGAAACTCGCCGCCGTAATCAACGGAAAGCTTGACGACGAGGTCCTGGACACCTACCAAGCCGAGCGGGAGCCGAATGTTGCATTCCTAACCCAGGTGTCGGCAGAACTGGGTCGAGTCATTACCCAGCAGCTTTCTGACGAAGAAAAGCTTGCCATGAAAGAAGAGTTGGAATCGGATGCTCCGAAAGAACCACATCCACTTCTGTGGCCACCGACCTACCCAGCAGGGTGGTTCTCCGGTGAAATCGGAGATGACAGTCCAGTAGGCAAGCTCATCCCACAGCCCCGGGCTGCCAACTCACGTGGCGAGATCGGTCTACTCGACGATTACCTCGGCCAGGACTTCGTCGTCCTCGGCGCCGGCGCAGATCCAAATGAATTCGTCGATGCGGACGATCTGGAACAGTGGCGCAAGCTCGGTGCTCGAGTCCACGCCGTTCGTCGAGTAGATCAATCCAGCGAGAGCGCGGATGACCTCATCGATATCGACGGCAGCCTGATCTCCTGGATGGAAGATCTTGGAGTCAAGGTTGTCGCCGTCCGCCCAGACAAATTCGTGGCAGCGGCTGGCACCACACGACTTCCGGTGCCGTCTTTCTCCAAACAGGAATCCGAGCCCGTCTCCGTCTAGTCTCCGTCTAATCGTTTCAAACCCCCACTTCACATCTCAAAAAATACTCAAGAAGGAAAAATCATGAACTCCAGCGTCCAAGAACTCTCTTACATCGGCATCGCAACCCAGGACATTCCTGCGTGGCACAACTTCGCAGTTAACCTGCTCGGCATGATGCCTGGCGCTACATCCGAGAACGGTGAGACCTACCGTCTCGACAACAAGATCCACCGCATCCTGGTCGAAGCTTCTGACCACGATGACCTTGCATTCGCTGGCTACGAGGTAGCTTCCACCGAAGAGCTCGAAGACATCATTGAAAAGCTGCACGCCAACGGCCACAAGACCGAAGAGGGATCTGCTGAACTTGCTGCAGCTCGTGGTGTCGAGCGCATCGTGATTTCTCATGACCCAGAGGGCAACCAGGTCGAGCTCGTTCTCGGCTTCGCCGATGCTGACACCCCATTTTCCAGCGAAGTTAACCCATCGGGTTTCAAGACTGAGGGCATCGGTGCTGGCCACATGTTCCTCCTGTCTCGCAAGTCCACCCGCGAGCAGATGCTGGACTACTACGCGCTCCTCGGGTTCACCCTGTCCGACTACATCAAGGAGAAGATCGCACCAGGTCTCGAGATCGACGGCGCATTCACTCACTGCAACGGGCGCCACCACACCCTGGCCTTCGCTGAACTTGATGCCCCAGTCGCACTCCACCACCTGCTGGTCGAGGTCAATGATCTTTCCGTAGTTGGCCGCAACTACGACCGCATCATCGAGGCCGGTGTCCCACTGTCCATGACCCTTGGCATGCACCCGAACGACAAGATGGTCTCCTTCTACGCAGTCAGCCCATCCGGTTTTTCCATCGAGTACGGCTGGGGCGGGCTGATCATCGAGGACGAAGAGAACTGGGAAGTTACCCACTACGACCAACTCAGCGAGTGGGGCCACCAGGACGCAGGCGCACTCGGCCGCGCGCTGACACCTCTTGCTCCGGTAATGCCCGGCGCCTAGCCATGACTAAGCCTAGTTATGACTAAAACCTCTACCTGCTCTCCTTTAGAAAGGAGCTCTTCTATGACTACGTCTACCGCCCTAGACAGCCAAGACGTCCAATCCGGCGATTACAGGTTGCGCGTGTACACAGCTGGCGACCCTACAGCACCAGCGATCATCTTCCTCCACGGTTCCGGCCCTGGTGTCAGTGCTACATCCAATTGGTCCGAACTGATGCCACTGCTCAGCAGCGACTATTACTGCGTCGCCCCGGATGTGCTCGGCTTCGCAAATTCCGATCACCCAGACCCAGCTCCGGCCGGAATGTCCGCCTTTACCGACCTCCGAGCCCGCACCATCGTGGAAATGATGAACACGCTCGGCCTCGAGAAGGCACACTTCGTTGGCAATTCCATGGGCGGCATGATCACCCTTCGGTTAGCTCAGATCGCACCAGAGCGGATCGACCGCATCCTGCTCATGGGCACCGGTGGCGCACCGATTCCCGCCACCGATGGTCTGAAGCGGCTGATCACCTTCTACCAGAACCCAACGGTAGAAAACATGAAGGAAATGTTGCCAAGCTTCGTTGCAAATAAAGATCACTTCGCGGATCGTCTCGACGAGATCGCTACCGATCGCACGCAGTTTGCGCTTCGCGACGACATCCGGCGCTCCCACTTGGCAACGTTCAATCCGGACTACTCTCCTGTGAACTACTCGCCTGAGGAACTTGGCGAGATCACTCACGACACGCTGGTTGTTCATGGTCGGGAGGACGAGATCATTCCGGTGGAGGCGAGCTACTACATGTCTACTCACCTGCCGAATGCGGAATTGCATGTCATGCCGCATGCAGGTCACTGGACTCAGATCGAACAACCGCAGCGCTTTGCCTCGCTGACCCGCTGGTTCCTTGCCCAAGACAATTAATCATTAGCAATGGTCAGTGAACCACAGCTGCATTAATCCCCCGGCTTCGTGAGCGAGGACATATTCAATTATGTCCTCGTTCACGACGTCAACCCACACCACCGTCGCGTCCAGATCAGTGCAGTGATTGAAATTCTGCTGGACGCGACGTGCGTGTGTCCGGTTTGTCACGATTGTCGCAGTCTCCCAGTTTTGCTCCTGGGCTAGCACTTCAAGGGTTTGCGCCTCCCCGGTCGTTGATATGGGGTTCGGTTTGAGGCACCAGGTTTGCTCAGCTGATTCTGGTTGGTTTGCCCCTTGGCAGTAGGAAGTGCCGACAATGTCGCGCGTTCCGCTGGGATTAGAAACAACAAAATTTGGTGCCAGACCTTGGTTAACAAGCTCGGCACCATATTTGTGTCTGCCATCGTTGGCTCCGGCGAGGACCATCACCACATCGGTCGATTGTGCTTCTCGCTGCGGAGGAAAAAGAATCCAAGCGAGAAGCGCCACAACCGCGACAATAATGACAAGAGCTGGCAGTAATATCCAAAAGAAAAAGCGGCTTATCCACCGAGGCACGCGCCGTCCACTCGGAGTCATGGTGAGGCCTTCCTCATTTGGCCTTTGACGAAGCAGAGGTAAGCCAGGATGCCTAAGAACATCCAAAACATCCGGGCATTGTTAAGTGACAGCGACATCGATCCGATCAAGAAAACCACAATTGTCTCGCGCAGAATCAGCGTATTCACGTCTAACGCTTTGTCGGAAGAGCGCTGGGAAGCGCGGAACAGCAAGTAGAGAATCCAACCGAAAAGTATAAACGCGAGTACTAGGCCCCATTCTGCGCCAATTTGAATAAAGGTGTTATGGGCGTAGTTATACACTCCGAAATAAACTCGACTGACCTGCGTGTAGGTGCCAATTCCGACTCCAAAGATGGGTGACAAACCGATAATTCCAAGCCCTGCACTCCACATACTTGCGCGCTGGGATCCGCTGCCTGAGATGCTTTCAGTTGGGTCGTCGCCAAGCAGAGACGACAAGCGCTCAAGCTGCGGAAATTCTGTACTATAGCGGTTCGAAAATGCAATCAAAGTTTCCAAGATGGGGTTGAAAAACACAACCAAACCCACTGCGAGACCGACCAATACAACCGCAGGACCGATCTTGCCCGATCGGGTAGTGCGCGTGACCAATATCAAGGTGGTCAAAATGACCAGTGAGACCATTCCTGTTTTAGAGCCAGACAGAATTACCGAGACTGCAAGGACGAAAATTGCAAGCCCGCGGAGGAACGGATGAAACTGCGTTGTATATGCGAAATAGGCAATACCTGCGCAGGCAAGGACGGCGTAGAAGTTTGGGTCAGACATGAATCCCGTATAACGGAAATCACTGAAATATAGCAGGCTCCAGAATGCGCGGATTCCTGCTGCTTCCAACAACACACCGATGGAAGCAACCAGCGCGGCGCCGACAGCAAACCACTTCAAGGCCACATTTGTTAATCCTGAGCGCGCAATGTTGGTTCCAACAATGAAGTACATAAATGAGATGATGAGCTTAATAAAGTCTCCCATCACACCTCTAATGCCCAGCAGCACCTCAAACCTCAAGGGTGTGATAAATAGTGTGGTCACGACGCTAACGGCAATAAGCACACAGAAAAAGATCACACTGTAGCGGAAAGCAAAAAAGCGCTTGGTAACGACGAATCCGAACAACACAAGGACCAAGAAGGGATCAGCGAGAGACATATTCAGGCCGGCAATTTGGTCCGTGTGGTTGAGCAACATTGCCATCATCCCGACAAGCAGTGCGATGATGCTCATATCAGTCAGCTGTTTCTTGCGATCAACTTCCGGTTTCAGTGTGGACCGCTGCGCTTGCGTAGCCGACATGTCTGCTACCTCCTTCGATCCGAAGCTGTAGCGTCGACGAAACTTGCAATTTCTTCTGCCGCCCGATCGGGGCTCAGCTCGGCGGGATCAACCAAGTTGATGTCGGAAAATCCTGTCGAAGAGTGGTCCGCAATCAACTGCGCCAGCTGCTCAACGTCACCGTCAGGAGCTGAATAGACGCTTGGCAAGCTCCGAGTACCCTTCACATCAAAGGCGAAAACGGGCCTTCCAATGGCAAGGGCTTCCAGGCCAATCCGAGGCAGGCCCTCCCATGTCGAGGTCAGTAGCATTCCTTGAGATTCGGCCAAATACTTCGCCACCTGCGAGCTGCGACCAACCATCGTCACCGAATCTGCCACGCCGCGTTCGTCGATAAGCGATGCTGTTCTTTCCATGTGTTCGCCCTCGCCGCACATGGTCAAATGCACGCTGATTCCCTTGGAAACCAGTGAATGAATTACTTCGACAGCAAGCCAGGGGCGCTTGCGGTCAGAGAATTCTCCGGCCCAGACCAGCTCAATTTTGCCGTTGACCGCAGGGATTGGGCTTCGGGGGAAATCATCAAGTGGAACGCCGACGCCCTGCGGTAGGCGCAGAATCATCTCTGCAGGCAACTTTGAGCGAAACCACTGCTCATCATCGTGGTTGATCACGATGACACCTGCGGTATTTCTCAATGCCGAGCGCTCCAGAGTTTGCCAGAAACGGCTCTTCAGGTCCTTGCCCACATTCCAGTGAAGCCCGTGGCAGAAATAAACTACTGGTACAGGTAGTGGCCGCAACCGTGCCAAGAACGAGGCGGTCGCGGTATTGGTAATAATGACATCTAGCTTCTCTTTTTCGGCCCACGCCTTAATCTCTTCAGGCGCACGCAAGTTTCTTGGCGAAGGCTTCCGGCTCACGGAGCCAACGATTGTGTGCTCCTCATGCTCCGAAGGAGTAGAGGCCGCCGTAAATACCTCATGGCCAAGTTCCTGCCACCGCTGAATCAACGGTGGGAAGAAGGCGTTAACGGTACTGCCGATGCTAGTAAGAATTCCGATGTTCATGTGTGGGTTCCTTTCAGGAATCCTCTGAAACGCCAGGCCGTTCGATTGCGCTTCAGCTATTGTCGCTGTTTCGTATTTACAAACCGTTTCCCAATTGACGACGAATCCACCGTTCCACCGAGTCCACTGCAGGTGTTATTTGATTCGTGGATTCGATATGCACTCCTTCGTTTTTCCGGTAGGGATCGATCACGTCATAGTCAGTAGGGTTCTCTAAGGCAGCAAGAACGCCTCGGTATTCTGGAATAATTTTCACGGCTTCGCGAAGCTTATCGCGTCCCGTACCAGCTCCTAAGGTGCGTCCCCTCGCCTTGGATTCCTTTTCTTCTGTGTCGGCGAGCCTGGCAAATTCTCGCAGGGTGAAGGTTTTTTTAGTGACCCGCGGGCTCAGTCCAACAGCTTCTCGACGATGATCCCGGGTCATCGTCAGAACTAGTTCCGACGACTCCAATAACTTCTCGTTGAGCTGCCTTGCTCGATGATTCGCCGTATCATTCACGCCTAATACGGAAGCTATGCCACTGGTTTGTTCATCCATCGGTGCGCCCACTAGGGCGTGTGTGCCAGCAGAGCTCACAGTCACTTCATGAAGATCGACAATTTTTCGTTTCAGCAAGTATTCCGCAAGAGGTGAGCGACAGATGTTTCCTGTACACACGAACAAAATCGAAAAAGTTTCGGGAAGTTTAGCTTGATCGAGCGCCATCATGATCCTTCCTCAATTGGTGCGACGGCGTCCTCTTTTTGATTCCGCGTGCACCGCGTTCATGGCGTTCATGGGATTCATTGGATTCTTCCTCTCCACGCCCATAACTAGCGGTGTAGTAGTACTTGCTTTCCACTCCCGTAGTAGGAAGCATCGTCAGCACGATGCCGAGGACGCGATTGCCTGAAGTGCCCAAGGTTTCCAAAGCCACTTCGAGATTTCGCTTCGTTGTCGCCCCGGAGGCAACCACCATAAGAATGCCGACTGCCAGTTTTCCTAGAACAGCAGCGTCCGATACAGCAAGTACTGGAGGTGCGTCGATGATGACATAGTCAAAGCTCTCTTCGAGTGCACGAACTGTCTCAGCCATCCATTCAGAGCCCAAAAGTTCACTGGGGTTTGGTGGAATCCTGCCTGCAGGAAGAACGTAGAACTCATCCGAGCCCCATCGCTGCAGGACGTCGTTGATCTCAGCTTTCCCGATCAGCACATCGGTTAAGCCAGCTCCTCCCTCGATGCCAAGATAATCAGCAAATACGGGTTTACGAAGGTCGCCTTCGACAACGGCGACCCGCTCGCCAGCCTGGGCCAGCGACAAGGCTAAGTTCAACGAAGTTGTTGACTTACCTTCATTCTCGTTCGCGGAAGAAACCACGAACACTCGTCGTTTAGAATCAACGTTCAGGAACTGTAGGTTTGTCCTCAGTGTTCGATACGATTCAGCTTGGACAGAATTAGGCAAGGACTGTACAACCAGCCGATTTTCTTCTGCATTGAGACCATTAAAGATGGAGCCGATCACCGGGCTGTCTGTCACCTCTTGGACTTCACGGACACCGTGTACTCGGTTGTCCATCACCCCTCGGATAACGGCCACTGCCACGCCAGCCGCCAGACCTCCCAAGAGCCCAAGCAGAAGGTTGAGGGTGTAATTCGGACTAATCGGAGAGTCCGGCACCAGCGGCGCCTGCGTTGTCGTCATAGTGACCGGGCTTGGAATTCCGGGTCCTGCCGACTCGAGCTGAGTGACAACCACTTCTTCGAATTTTTGTCGCACCGTATCGGCAATCAAAGCTGCCTGCTCGGCGGACGGGTCCATAACTTCAATGTTGATCAGCGCTGAATCTGTCGGAGAGCTAGCCCTGACCTGCGCAGATAGTTCCTCCCCTGTCATATCAAGATTAAGCTCTTCAACCACTCGGTCGAGGACAACGCCAGTGGTAATCACGGTGACGTAGCTATTGATCATTTGGCGTGAATAATCCGCGCCCTGCACGAGCTCGTTAGTTGATCCTTGCCCAGCACGCGTTGATACGTATACCTGTGTGGTGGATTGATATTTCGGTGTGGCAAGTAATGATGCTGCAGCTCCTAGCGCAATACCAAGAACGGTAAAAACTACAACAAGTATCCAACTTTTGCGCAGCATGCCGGCATACTCGCGTAGCTCCATTGGCTCTCAGCCTTTCTGATCAAAAATAGTTTCCAACCATATGAGGTCTAGAGTATCAATTCTGAAGGTCTGGAACTTGAAATTACTTGCAGGAATATTAATTCGCGCTTCCGTGCTGTTGCAGATCAGTTGCAGTAGAGTTGCAGAGCTATGCTGCTGCTTCCAGTTTGCGCACCTCAATTCGGGTAGATGCCCACAAAACAATCAGTCGGGTAAACGCCCCTCCTGCAATGCCGACAGAACCCGCCAAGATCGCATCAGCGCCAGCGAGATGAGCAATCAAGGATGCGACAACCGTGAGAATGCAAGCGAGTAAGAACGACCAAGTAACCGCCCCATAGCGATTAAATACGTTCAGGGTCACGCTGTAAATGTATGCGATAATTGTCGCGGCGGCGGCAAAGGCCATAAAGGTCAGTGGCAAAGTATCAATGGCAAACTGGTCACCATAAATAAGCACGAGCACATCCGAGCCAAAGGCGATGACCACCACAATTGCGATTGCCGAAAGCACCATAAGTTGTCGCCCCATCTTTCCGATTCGGCGTTGAATCTCCCCGGCTCCGGCTTCTTTTCGCAGAATCCGGAAGGGGGTAATCACAACATTTTGTACTGCCGCACCTAACAGGCTTGCCAACGTGAGCAAATATGCCGCTGTTGCGAACACACCTACTGACTCCGGATCGCCCAAGGCACCAACAATGAGAACTGGGATCTGGAAGAGGAGACTCCCTAACAGGTCTGCCCCGGTGATCGGTACGGCAGCCCGGAGAATGTCTTTGAAAGCCCCGTCTTTGTCTTCGCGTTCAAATTCGAACTTGGTGGATAATTTCCACCCGACCAGAGCTGACACTGCGGCAATTATTGCTGCGCCCACGACTGCGATTTCTACTGATCCGAAGAAATATACAAGTATCGCGCTGACAACAACCGTTATCCAGGAGAAAAGGATGCCCAAGCTGCCGATAGTGCGCATTTGATTAAAATATTGCAGCTTCGCATACGTTATGTCGTCGAAGGAGTCACACACTTTCAAAAGTGTTACTGCAGCAACCAAAGAAAACGGCACGCTGTCCGAAACCACGCCGTATCCCAAGAGGACAACTGCCCCCAGGATGACTCCAATCCACCTGAGGTAGATGTAATAGGACCATGGCCGGGTTCTCTCGAGCGAGACAATGATCATTCTCAAGCCCATTTGGGCCACCACAAAAATTGGTGTGCCGACCGCGAGAACCAGGCTGTACGTGCCCACTGCCTCTGCTCCGCCTGCGGTTCGGGCGAAAAGCCAGACTAAGAACCACTTAGAAAAGGCATTGCTCAGCATGCTTAGAGTCACTAGGACTCTTGCGCCCTTGTCTGACTGTGATGAAGCCACCTGTGTTGTTGCCACCTGGCCTCCCTTCAATTATCCGTTAGGTCTTATTGCGGCAGCGCATGGGAGGCCGCAGCCGAGCTCAACCACTGAAGTTGCAGCTATTTTTTGAGGCCAAAGCGGTGACGGTAGGCCTGCGCCAAGCGAGGCGGGGCCAAGCCCGCAACAATGCTTTGGACTATTTTTAAGTACTCCCTTGGCCCAGCTTTCAGTTTTGGGTAGTAATAAAGTCTCGTCTGAATCTCACCTTTGCGGTGTTTCAATGAGCGCTTTTTATAATCCGAAAAATCTACCCGATAGTTCAGCAAGATATCGTCCATCTCATAAAGCCGAAAACCAGCCAGTAATAATTCGCACCACAGTGCGAGGTCTTCGGCTCGTTTCCTATCGGGATAACCTCCTACCTCCAGCACCGCTGATTTTCTCATGACAGTGCTGGGGTGAAACAGGCTATTACCTCGCATAACATCGCGAGGTAACTTCTCTCCAGCAGCTTTAGTAGAACCCGCGATCTCCCCGTCGGCGATCTGGTTTACTCGAGACCCAACGACGGCATACTCAGGGTGGCCTTCCAGGAAGGCAAGCTGCTTTTCAAGACGGGTTGGCACTGAGACATCGTCAGTGTCCATCCGAACGAGTATTTCCGTCGATGATTCGTCGATTGCCCTGTTAAGCGAGTACGGAAGCCCCCGATTGCGATCATTCTTGATTACACGAATCCGGGAATCATTAAACTGCGAAACGATTTCCTCTACGTCGTTTGAACCACCATCATCAATAATTATCAGCTCGAAATCACGGACAGTTTGATCGAGCATGCTCTGAATTGAAGCAACAAGCTTGGATGGCTCTGTGTTGTACTCTGCCATTATTATGGAGGCTTGAAGCGGACCTTGATTGTTGGTCACAGGATCAACGGCCTTTCACTTGCTGAGACTGAATTGAAAATACAATATGATGCCAACTGCACCTCAGCTTAGTGTGCAGGACTCCTTTGCGGACACACATTCAACAGAATTATGCTAACGCTAGTCTCGAAACAGGCAGATCATATGAATATTATTCATATGAGCAGTGCGAAACACCTATAATAATCCGCATGTCCGGAATAGATGCAAAAAGAGTTCGTACTCGCCATTTCTACGAAGCCAAAGCTAACGGCACTAAAATTTCAGCCCTGACCAGCTACGACGCACTCACGGCCGGTATTTTCGACGAAGCTGGAATCGATATGCTGCTCGTCGGTGACTCCGCCGCCAACGTCGTCCTTGGACAAAAGAGTACCCTTTCTATCACTCTCGACGAGATGATCACGCTCGCAAAAGCAGTCACCGTCGCTACAAAGCGCGCACTCGTCGTCGTCGATCTTCCCTTCGGTTCCTACGAAGCCTCGGAGCAGCAGGCCGTCGAGTCAGCCGCGCGAGTCATGAAGGAAACCGACGCGTCCGCAGTCAAAATCGAGGGTGGCGTTGAGATAGCGCCGACCATTCGTCGCATAGTGAGTGCCGGCATCCCAGTCTGCGCACACATTGGCTTCACCCCGCAGGCGGAGCATCAGCTCGGCGGTGCGGTGGTGCAAGGTCGCGGGGATAGTGCAAGGAAGCTTATCGACGACGCCCTCGCCGTCCAGGAGGCCGGCGCCTTCGCAGTAGTACTTGAGATGGTCCCCGCCGACGTTGCCACTGAGGTCACCGAGAAGCTCGGCATTGTCACCATCGGCATCGGCGCTGGCAACGGCACCGATGGCCAGGTGCTGGTGTGGCAGGATGCCATGGGCCTCAACCGGGGGCGAAAGCCGCGTTTCGTGCGCGAGTACGCCTCCATCGGCGAGACACTTCTGCAATCGGCGAAGTCCTATGCTGATGAGGTGTCCAACGGCGCTTTCCCTGGTGAGGCTGAGTCTTTCTAATGCACGTTGTTTCTACGAAGGCGGAGTTGGCTCAAGTTCTTGAGGGGCGATCGTCGATAGGCCTCGTACCCACGATGGGTGCACTGCACAGCGGGCATGCCTCCCTGGTTACCGCGGCGCGGGCAGAAAACGACACCGTGGTGGCCAGCAACTTCGTTAATCCTTTACAGTTTGAGGCGCTGGGCGATTGCGACGACTACCGTAATTACCCACGCCAGCTCGACGCGGATTGTGCACTGTTGGAGAAGGCTGGCGTGGATGTGGTCTTCGCGCCTTCTGTGGAAGAGATGTACCCCGGCGCGGATCACCTGCCTCTGGTGTGGGTGCGCACGAGTGAGATGGGTGAGCGGCTGGAAGGTGCGAGCCGTCCTGGCCATTTTGATGGTGTGGCAACGGTCGTCGCAAAGCTTTTTCATCTTGTGCAACCGGATCGCGCGTATTTCGGGCAAAAGGACGCGCAGCAACTTGCCGTGATTCGCCGTATGGTGGCTGACCTGGACTTTCCTGTGGAGATTCGACCCGTACCCATCATTCGTGGGGCTGATGGACTTGCGGAATCCAGCAGAAACCAGCGCCTTTCAGCCTCGGAGCGCAACCAGGCGTTGGCACTCTCGCGTGCGCTTTTTACCTTGGAAAAGCGGGCGCAGGCAGGCGAGCCGTTGGACCTGGCGGGAGTGCGCGCGCAACTAGGCGCAAGTGAGGGGGTGCGCCTGGATCACTTGGAGATCGTGGACGCTTCCACCCTGGAGCCACTTGAGGTTGATGGTGTACTGGATCGACCGGCGCTAGTGGTAGGTGCGATTTATGTGGGGCCGGTGCGCTTGATTGACAATATTGAGCTGAGGCCTGCTTAAGGTTTCAAGGAAGAGAGCCGCTGGGCTTGTTCTCAGTGGCTTTTTCTTCGCCCCATTTTGTAAAGTATTCTTTACATTTTTTAAAGTTAGATTTACACTAAGGCTAAGGAAGTTGACTGAAAGGACTCCCGCATGAGTGATCCAACATTTACAAACATGGTGCGGAAGTGGCGTCGCTGGAACGAGCTGTCGCAGCAGGAACTCGCGGATCGCGTAGGTGTCTCGCGGCAGACCGTCGCCAACATTGAGAAAGGCAACTATTCCCCCTCTGTCCACTTAGCCCTCAACATTTGTCATGAACTCGGAAAGACCGTCGAAGAAGTCTTCGGCACCCAACAAGAGGAACAAGAACAATGATCAAGCAATTTGGAGACTGGGCAATTGACTGGACCCAGCGCACCTCGGAAGACGAATACCAAGCGTCCATGACGCACAAAGCAGACACCGTGGGCATGTGGATGATGCCCCTTGCTGCGATTGTTTGCGGTGCGATCCTGGCCTGGGTCCTGCCCTCAACCTATTCCCTGTGGAGCCTGCTGCCCCTTTTCGCAGTCTTGATTGTGCAGCTTGCCTCGCAGGGTTGGATGAGCAATTACGCACCGCGGCCGAAGCACACCTCGCCCCGGAAGTACTGGCTGCTCGCTTTAATCCCGGGCATAGTCATGTTTGCTGGCATGGCCTATAACTCCTTCTTCGCCGCCGATCACTCCTGGGCAGGCCCCGGCGGTATGGTCATCGGGGCAATCCTCGGCGCGGGCCTAGCCATTCTCGTGATTCCCCGCGCGTTCAAGCAGCGCTACAAGTCAGACGTGGAACGTTTGGAGTCGGATTTAGAAGACTAGGTCGGACTTAGGTCGGACCCAAATCAGAAGAGTCCACCGCCCCGTGCCGCGAACACTCCGCGGACCACCCATCGGGGCGGATCTGGACTTTCATCCGCCGCCCGCAGATCTGGCAGTACCGCGGTACCTCAAGCCCGACGCGCGCGGACGGCGAAAGCACTTGCTCGGCTCCACACGGCTGGCCGGTGATGGGATGGAAAACGGGCTCCTCGCCGGTCAGGAGCGCGATTGCCAGGGAATCGTTCGTCGTAAAGCGCATTAGATGAACTTGTTCAGCACTTTGATGGGCAGATTCAGCCGGTCCATCATGTCCAAGTCCTGCTCCATTGGCCGGCCCAGAGTGGTCAGGTAATTTCCGGCAATCAGCGCGTTCATGCCACCGAGCAGCCCGGTTTCGGCGCCTTCGTCGCCAAGCGTGAGCTCGCGACCACCGGCAAAGCGCAACATTGTCCGCGGCATGGCCAGGCGAAATGCGCCGATCGCACGCAATGCGTCACGGCTACCCATCACCTCGCGGTCGCCGAAAGGCGTGCCCGGGCGCGGATCCAAGAAGTTCATGGGCACCTCGTGCGGGTTCAATTCTGCGAGCTGGGCTGCAAATTCGGCGCGCTGTTCCAAGCTTTCACCCATGCCCAAGATGCCACCGGAGCAGACCTCGAGGCCGGCGTCGGCCACCAACCGCAGGGTCTCGCGGCGCTCCTCCCACGTATGAGTTGTAACTACCTGCGGGAAGAAAGACCTGGCCGTTTCCAGATTGTGGTTATAGCGGTGCACGCCGGCGGCTTTGAGTCTCTCGACTTGCGCCGGAGTGAGCGTACCAATCGAGGCCGCTACCTCTATATCTACCTCCGCGTGAATTGCGGCAACGGCTTCTTCCATCTGCGCCATCAATTTGTCGTCGGGGCCCTTGACTGCGGCGACGATACAAAATTCGGTAGCTCCGGTCTTCGCCGTCTGCTTCGCCGCCTCGACGAGCTGCGCAATATCTAGCCACACCGACCGCACCGGGGATTCGAACAGGCCCGACTGCGAGCAGAAGTGGCAATCCTCGGGGCAGCCACCTGTTTTCAGCGAGATAATGCCCTCGACTTCAACTTCCTCGCCGCAGTATTTCAGGCGCACTTCGTGGGCCAATTCCATCAGTTGGGAAATTTCGTCCTCAGGCAGATGCAGCACTTCAAGAATTTGGTCTTGGGTCAGCGCTTCGCCTTGTTCTAGCACTTGGACGCGGGCGGTTTCGAGAATGGACATGAATTGTGCCTCTTTTGGGTCGGAAATGGGTGATTGTTAGATACCCTAAACCAAACTTGAACAGTGTTCAAAACAGTGTTCAATTTAGCGACCTAACTGGGCCTTCCCCTAAATCCCCCTGCCCACTTTCGCGTGCAACGAAACAAAAATGTAGCCCCAAAGCCGAAAATACGTCAAAGATCACACCTAACTGCTTTTGTGTTCTGTAGACTGACCTAAATAGCGAAAATCTCACTGGAACGGGGTCAATATGTTCACCATCACAGGGTTCGCCGACGAGATCGCGCATGATCTCGACGAGCAAATCGAACTGCTAAATACGCTCAACATCTCCCACGTTGAATTCAGGAGTGCCTGGGGCACAAAGATCCTGGACCTGACCGAGGAACAGCTCGCCACCGCGAAAGAAAAGCTCGCAGCGGCGGGCATTTCAGTTTCCTCCATCGGCTCTGACCTGGGCAAGATCCAGATCACCGACCCCTTCGAGGACCATCTCGAACGCGCTAAGCATGCAGTTGAGGTGGCACAGTACTTCGACACCGATTACATCCGCATGTTCTCCTTCTTCATGCCCGAAGACGCAGATCCTGCCGATTACCGCGACGAAGTCATGGCCCGCACCAATGCCATGGTGAAGCTCGCCGAGGATGGCGGCATCACCTTGCTGCACGAAAACGAGAAGGGCATCTACGGCGATGCGCCCGAGCGGGTCAACGACCTCATTACTACCGTCGATTCGAAGAATTACCGCGCGATCTACGACGCAGCCAACTACGTTCAAACCGGCTTCGAGCCGTTCAACGAGGCCTGGCCAATCGTGAGCGATCACGTCGATTACATCCACATCAAGGATGCGACGATCCCTACCGCCGATGAGCCGCTTGGCATCATCACCCCAGCAGGCCAGGGCGACGGCCAGTACCCAGAGTTGCTCGCCGAGCTCAACGAGTCTGAATTCAACGGCTTCCTTTCCATCGAACCCCACTTAGGCGACTTCGACGAGTTCGGCGGCCTGTGCGGCCCCGACCTGTGGACCACCGCCTACGAGGGCCTGACCGGCATCTTGAACAATATCGGTGCCTCATACAAGTAATTAAACAATCATGACATCAACTATTAAGGCAGCCCTTGTAGGCTGCGGCGACGTCGCCACCGTCCACGCCGAGGCGCTTGAATCGCTTCACGACGAGCTCCGCATCGATTTCGTTGCCGTCGCCGACACGGACGAAGTGGCTGCAGAAACCTTCGCCCAAAAGAATTCCACGAAAGCCTACGCAAGCCTCACGGATCTGCTGGCCAACGAAGAAATCGACGTCGTGCACATCACCACCCCGCACGACCAGCACATCGATCTGGCACTCGAGGCGCTGCAGGCCGGCGTCAACGTCATCTTGGAAAAGCCGCTGGCCAACGAACTCGATCAGGCGCATCGCTTGGTGGACTACTTGGACGCGCACCCGGATGCACCGAAGATCGCCGTGTGTTTCCAGAACCGCTACAACGTGTCCTCCCAGCAGCTGCGCCGCCTGCTTGATTCAGGCAAGCTCGGCCAGGTCAAGGGCGCGTACGCCTCAGTGGTGTGGACCAGGACCCCTGGTTACTACCAAACAAAGCCGTGGCGCGGACAAAAGGTGCGCTCCGGCGGTGGTCTGTTGATGAACCAGGCGATCCACACCCTGGATCTCCTGCAGTGGTTCTTGGGCCCGGCCCGCTCAATCGACGGAGCTGTGTCCACCTGCAAGTACGGCGATGTCATCGACGTCGAGGACACTGCCCACGCCTATATCGCCCACCCCGGCGACGTTCACTCAAGCTTCTACGGCACGCTGACCAACTCGCGCCATCGCGACGTAGAAATCGAGCTTGATTGTGAGGCCGCGCTCGTCGAGTTACGAGACGGGCTCACCGTGACCTGGGTGGACGGCCGTGTCGACCGCTACGAGGAACGCACCCAGGAAACCGAGGGCAGGAGCTACTGGGGTGTCAGCCACGAGCTGCTCATCCGAGACTTCTACGAGCACCTGGGCGACCCGGAGCCATTCTGGATCGGCCCAGCCGAAGCAATGAACTCGCTGCGAATTGCCAAAGGCATCTACGCAGCTTCCGACAACTAAACACACCTATACCTATATATAAGGAGAACCATGAGCAACAAAGTACGTCTCGGCATCATCGGCCTCGGCGCCGAAGGTGGCATGTACGCAGATTTCCTCAACGAGGGCCGCGTTCCAAACATGGAAATCGGTGCGATCTGTGACATCTTGCCAGAGAAGAAGGAAAAGGCCGACGAGTACGGCGTGCCTTTCTACGCTGACTACAAGGAAATGATCACCTCGGGTGATGTTGATGCAGTAGTCACCACCGTGCCTCACTACCTGCACCCAGAAATGGGCATCTATGCGCTGGAGCAAGGGATCCACGCACTCGTCGAAAAGCCTGTTGGCGTCTACACCAAGCAAGCGAACGAGCTCATCGATTACGCTGCGACCAAGCCAGAGCTGAAGTTCGGCGTGTTCTTCAACCAGCGCACGAACCAGCTGTACAAGGACATCAAGGCCATCATGGATTCCGGCGAGCTCGGCGCACTGCGCCACACTTCCTGGATCATCACAACTTGGTGGCGTCCGCAGGGCTACTACAACCAGTCGGATTGGCGCGCGACCTGGGGCGGCGAGGGCGGCGGCGTCCTGGTCAACCAGGCACCTCACCAGCTGGATCTGTGGCAGTGGATGTGCGGCACCCCGGAGCGCGTGTTCGCCCGCGCCGAGTATGGCTTCAAGCGCGACATCGCCGTCGAGGACGAGGTCAACGCGCTGGTGTCCTTCCCGAATGGCGCGACCGGCACCTTCATCACCGCGACCCACGACATGGTCGGCACCGACCGCCTGGAAATCCTGCTGGACAAGGGCAAGATCGTTGTCGAGGATTCGAAGAAGGTCACCATCACTCGCCTCGTGGAAAACGAGGAAATCCTGTCCAAGGACATGAGCATGGAAGACGTGAAGCTTCTTTTCACTGGCAAAATGGACATGGACAAGTACATAACCACCGAGGTCAAGGAGTACGACTCCGTCTGGGGCCAGCAGCACGTTGAGGTTCTGCGCAACTTCGCAGCGGCCGTCAACGGTGAGGAAGAACTCCTCGCACCGGGCAGCGACGGCATCAACGGCGTGCGCCTGGCCAACGGCATCCACCTGTCTTCCTGGCTGGGCAAGGAAGTAGACCTGGTCAACTTCGACGAGGCAACCTACCTGGAAGAACTGAACAAGCGCATCCGCGCAGAAGGAAAGTTTGAGGAGCGTAACTAATGGCTGATATTGGCGTACAAATGATGATGCTCAAGGACCAGGTCGCCGAACAAGGCATGTACCCAGTCTTGGAGCGCCTGAAGGAACTCAACATCGCAAGCGTTGAGGTTTCCCAGATCCCCATGAATGAAGAAAACACCGCGGGTCTCGAGCGCGGCATCAACGAACTCGGCATCGAGGTCGGCGCGCTTTCCGTCGCACTCGGCCCCGGGAACCCTACATTGGACAACTTGGATGAGAACTTCGACAAGATTGTCGCCGACTCCAAGCGCCTGAACGTGAAGTTCCTCCGCATCGGCATGATGCCATTTTCTGCCATGGTGTCCAAGGAGGCCACGGAGGCATGGGCGGCACAGGTTGAGCCGTATGCAGCAAAGCTTAACGACGAGGGCCTCACCCTTTGCTACCACAATCACCACGTTGACCTGCACAAGTTCGGCGAGGAGCGAATCTTCGACATCGTTCGTCGTGTAGCTCCTTCGCTCTACTTCGAAGTGGACCTGCACTGGGTCCAGCGCGGTGGCATGGCGCCACTGGACATGCTCAAGGCGTACTCGGGCGTGTGCAAGCTGATCCACGTGAAGGATTTCCGCGTCACCGAGCTGCCTGCAGAAGCCATGGAGCTGATGGAGGCGGGCAAGGTTGAGGAAGGCTACGACAAGTTCGTCAACATTGTGCAGTTCGCTGAGGTTGGCCAGGGCAACATGAACTGGCCTGAGCTGCTGCCTGCGGCTAAGGACGCAGGTGCGGAGTACTTCTTCATCGAGCAGGACCTGACCTATGGCCGTGACCCATTCGATTGCATCAAGGACTCACGCGAGTACCTGAACTCAATCGGCTGGTAGTACTGCTTTTAGCCCGGCTCCCTTCGTGGGAGCCGGGCTTTTCGCGTTCTACTATCTACCGATTTAGGGTTTTGGCCCTTCTGAGGGGTTAAAAAGGCATATCCGTCGATGTTGCCCGAGCATGCTGAAGCCCTGCCAGCAGCAACTGGCAGGGCTTAAGGGGAGGGATTTAATTACTCAGAGCGACGTGCGGCGAGGATTGCAACGTTCTCCTCAACCTTCTTCTTCTTCAGTGGGTAGAGGAAGATCAGGGCCAAGGCAACGATGACGCAGCCGATGCCTGGAACCAGGTTGGCAAGTGCATACACGCCGTCGAGAGCTGCCTGCGACTGCGCTCCACCGCTAGATGCAAGTGCAGAGTCGAAGCCAACCCAGGTGAGGGACGCACCGATGAGGAAGCCGGCGAGAGCCTGGCCGAGCTTGCGAGCCCACGAGTAGACAGCGTAAACGGTACCGTCGTCGCGGGAACCAGTGGTCACTTCCTGGTGGTCAATGACGTCGGTAATCAATGCCCAGATCAAGTAGTTGAAGATGGCGATGCAGAACATAGCTACGGAGTAGAAGACGATCCAGACAACTGGGTTGGAGACCTTCAGGAAGTACGCCGCGATCAAGACAACACCACCGATGAACATTGCAACGATGCCGGTTTCTGCCTTACCGAACTTCTTCGCCAACCAAGGAGAGAGCACGATCAGGACCAGGGATGGCACGAGGCCGAAGAAGTTCGCTGGGGACTGCAGCTTGCCGTTGCCGTAGTACTCAAGGAACAGGTAACCAAGCATGCCGCCGAGGAACATCATGGACAGGAGCAGGCACAGCGCCGCCACAATCAGACCCAGCAGCGCACGGTTGCTCACAACCGAAGCAAGCATCTTGCCAATGCCAATGCTTTCCTTCTTCGCGTTTGGATCTTCAACAACGCGCTCTTCAACCAGTTTGTAGCAGATCGCGTAGCAGACAACTGCGAGGATCGAGCAGACGATTGCCGCCCACTGCATACGCTCACCGGAGAGGATGGAAACGCCAGCTTCGTTGGTGACGTAAACAACCAGAGGGAGCACAGAAGAGATCGCGATGTTCGCCAGGGTTCCACCAGTGGAACGCCATACGGAGAGGTGCGAACGATCATCAGGATTAGGAGAGATGACCGATGCCATGGAGCCGTAAGGAATGTTGATGGCGCTGTAACAGAAGGAGCCCCAGAGGAAGTAGGTGGCTGTCATCCACACGACCTTGGCCGTGTAGGAATCAAAGTCCGCAACGAAGGCCATGTACATCAGCGCCGAAGCGATGGCCACTGGGATTGCGATCCACTTGATCCATCGCTTGAACTTGTAGCCGGCGTGCTTGTTAGGCAGGCGGTCAACGATGATGCCCATGACCACGTCGGTGAAGGCGTCGAAGATGCGCGCGACAAGCAGCAGAACACCAACGTGAGCAGCGGTGATGCCCACAACGTTGGTGTAGAAGATCATGAAGAAGGTCGACTGCAGAATGAAGGTGAAGTCATTACCGAAGTCACCGAACATGTAGCCGACTTTGTCGCGGATACCAAACGGACGGACATTGCGCTCAACCGTTGTGGGCGCTGGAGTTGCTTGGGTCGTACTCACGGGGGTCTCCCATTCGAAAGATTTGTAGTCAAACAGATTGAAAAGCATTCAATCACACAAATGGTGATACGTGTTATCTATTCCGAACCTTATGGCCTGAGTCACTTTCTCCACGGGGGTAGCCCCTCGCCCTACTTGCAAATGTGAGATAGGCCACATGGGTTTCCATATGAAGTAAAACGCTTCAAATAAATAAGTGTGACCTTTATAAACCCACCGAGATCACACATAAGGCGCAGGCTAGCGCCCCAAAAACTCCCCTCAATTGCATTGCCAGGAAGCGGGGGTAGCTACTCAAGCTCGATTACGCGCTCAATACCGATCCGGGCGCAAAAATCCTCATCGTGACTCACTACTACAAGCGCACCTTCATAGCCCTCTAGCGCCGAGACCAGCCAATCTACGGTCGAGATATCAAGGTTGTTAGTGGGCTCGTCGATAAGCAAAAGCTGCGGTGCGGGGGTGCTCAGCAGCACGCGGGCAAACTCAACACGGAAGCGCTCGCCACCCGAGAGCGTGCCCACCTGCGCGTGCACCTCGTCGTTGCGGAAGAGCAGTTGCGCCAGCTGATTGCGCACGTATTGCGGGTCTGTGTCGGGGTTCGCATCGAGAACCAGCTCCAGCACCGTCTTTGAAGGATCCAGCTCAATGCGTTGGCGCAGATAGCCATGCGCCCCGATCACATAGTCCACCTCGCCGCGGTCGATCTGATTCAGCAGCGTCGTTTTTCCGCTGCCGTTCGGCCCGGCAATGCGCACGCGCTCCGGGCCCACAATGGTCAGCTCGCCAGCGGCCACGGCGCGCGTGCCGTTCGCCAAATGACTCTCGGGCAGCTCGATGAACACGTGGTCGCTATCACGCACTTTGCGCTGCGCCGCATCGAAGTTGTCGCGGGCCTTCGCCACAGCTTCTGCGTGCGCATTTTCGCGTTTCGACGAGGACCTCTCCGACTTGTTTTTATCCATCCCCATGGCGATGGGAGGTTTTCTCTTCTCCGCGGCGAACTTCTTGCCCCGGCGCGCGTCTCTAGCCAGGCGGGTCTGCATCGCCTCCCGCTCGCGGACTTGCTTGCGCTCGTCGGCTTTCGCCTCGCGCACCTCTTGCACCGCGCTAGCCTGCTCCTGCTCGATCGCTTCGCGATAAGCCACATAATTGCCGTCGAAAAAGCGCAGTTGGCCGTTGTACAGCTCCGCGATCTGGGTGGCGTGCGCGAGCAGGTCACGGTCGTGGCTAACAACGAGCACAGGTATCGACGAGTGCGTGACCCGCTTGATCAGGGTCTCTTTTGCCTGCGAATCGAGGTTGTTGGTGGGCTCGTCGAGGACCAAGAAGTCGGGGTTGTGAAAAAGGGCGGCGGTGAGCGCGATCGACACCGCTTCCCCACCGGAAAGTGTGCCCACCGTGCGGGTCAGGGGCAGGTCGAGGCCAACTTCGGTGAGCTTGGCGGTGACGGTTTCTTCCACGTCCCATTGATCGCCGATGATGTCGAGGAGCTCGGGTTCATATTCGCCGGCTTCGACTTTGGCTATCGCATTCAGGATCTGGGTAATGCCGAAGATATCCGCGATGGTACTCGCAGTATCCAAGCCTAGGTCTTGTGGCAAGTACGCGATGTTGTCGGGTGCCTGCACGGTTCCGAGCGTTGGTTCGAGGCGGCCCACCAGCACCTTGAGCAGCGAGGATTTTCCGGTGCCGTTATCACCAACCAGGCCCGTCAAATGGCTGCCGAAGGTACCACTGAGATCAGTGAAACAAGGGGTGCCGTTAGGCCACGTCAAAGAAAGGTTCTGAAAATTTATAGGCATGCGTGATCGTCTTTTCTGCAGTTCGGATTCTTTAAGCGAATGCGAGACGAATGAGCACTATGCCTTTCCTTTCTTCGACAACAGGACGGTTATGAGACTACACAGAGTGCGTTGACGAGTAAAGGGCGGTTTATGGGATTGCCCGTTATTACTTATTCAAACTTGGGGTCGCGATTAATCCCGAGTCCAATACGACCTCAACTGTTGCTTCGTAGTGCAACCTCAATGCGCGTGTCGCGCGCTCAACGTCCTTGTCGATTACTGCATCAAGAATTTCTTTATGCTCACCCTCGACATCTCGACTATCCGGCGCGACATGCTTTGCGGCCCACGATCGGTAGAGCTCCGTCGAATCAAACAAGTCTGAGGAAATGCGGATCATTGGCTCGCAGTTGCATGCTTCAATCAATTTCAAATGAAAGACCTTGTGCAGCGATTGCCAATCAAAGCTCACTCGATCTGGAGATTCCGGATCGCGGCGAGGGGTCCTATCCAACTGATAATTGGCGGCAATGATCTCGGATTCCCAATCTAACGAGCCCCGTTCAATAGCCAGTTTAAGAGCCAACGCCTCGGTTTGGATACGCAGTTCAGTGAGATCCTCGAGTTCTTGGAGCTCTAAATCTCGCACAAAGAAGCCTCGATTCGGACGAGAAACCACGAGGCCCGTTCCGGTCAGGTGAACCAATGCTTCCCGCACAACAGTAGTGCTTGTATCAAGTTGTTTTGCCAGTACAGAGGGCTGCAGACGAGTGCCTGGTGCCCATTCTCCACTGAGAATTAGACGTCTAATGGAATCGAGTGTTGCGCTCCGGGCATTAGCCATTTCTCCTCCGTTCACCCGCTTCGTTACTAAATACTTAAATATTAACCCAACAATGCACTTGCGGTAAATAATATATTTTCTCTTGACTAGTGTTTTATTTACATATAATCTTCGTGCAAGCGATACAACGTATCGCAGATCACAGACTTTGTACTTTGTCGTTCGGAATACATTTAAAGGAGGAATCATGAAAGAAACTCTTGAAGCAAATGACTCTCAGCTCGAGGCGCAAGAATCAGACTCCAAAGAAAAGCAGGCGCAAGTCAGAAAAGTTCTGCTGTCTAGTTACCTTGGTAGCTCGGTTGAGTACTACGACTTCCTGGTCTATGGCACCGCAGCCAGTCTCGTCTTCGGCCAATTGTTCTTCAGTAACCTCACCCCACTCGTGGGCACGATCATGTCGTTCGCGACATTGGCGGTTGGCTATGTAGCTCGACCCCTTGGCGGCGCAATCTTCGGACACTACGGAGACATTCTCGGCCGAAAGAAAATGCTCGTTCTAACCATGGTCCTCATGGGCGTTGCGAGTACCTGTATCGGCTTGATTCCTACCCAGTCCCAAATCGGTATGGCCGCACCATTACTGCTGGTCTTTCTTCGCCTGATTCAAGGTATTGCAGTTGGAGGCGAGTGGGGCGGAGCTACTCTCATGGCTCTCGAGCACTCTAATTCCAATAAACGTGGTTTCTCCGTCGGCATTGTGAATGCCGGCGCACCTACCGGAGCTCTCTTAGCTTCGGTCGTGATGGGTATCTTCTCCTTCCTTCCCGACGAACAGTTCTTGTCTTGGGGCTGGCGCATTCCATTTCTGATCAGCGTCGCCCTCGTTGCTGTCGCACTGTGGATCCGTCTTGGAGTAGAAGAATCTCCAGTTTTCAAGGAAGCCCAGGCAAAGGTTGAAGAGGCAGAGGCAAAGTTCAAGAAACGACGCCCGCCTATCGTGGAGGTATTGCGTCACCCGAAGCCACTGCTGCTATCGATGTGTTCCGGTATCGCACCGCTCGGCGTTCAATCCCTACTCGCAACATTTGCCCTCACCTTTGCAGTTGGCGGAGGTGCGGACCGCACAACGGCACTCTTCGCGATGGCAGCCGCTTCCGTGGTCAACATCTTCACCCTGCCACTCTTTTCCGCACTCTCCGACCGCGTCGGACGCCGACCGGTGCTGTTAACCGGCCTCATTCTTGCTGCTCTACTCGCACTTCCAGTATTCAGTTTCATCGGCTCTGGCCAAACCACATTGATCTACGTCGGCTACTTCATCGGCTACGGCCTGCTCGTAGGCATGATGCTTGGCACGCTGAGTGCATTCATTTCCGAACAGTTCAGTACGGGATCGCGCTACACCGGCGCATCGCTCGGATACCAGCTGGGTGCCACCCTTGGCGCAGGCTTCTCCCCAATGATCGCTACTGCTCTTCTGAACCAGGCCGGTACGCACACAGCCGTTCCTATTGCAATCTATGTCGCAATCATTGCCGCTATCAGTGCAATTGCTGTCTTGTTGAGCCGGGAATCTTCTCGCCTCAACTTGAACGCTTAATTCCCAGCTCAATCGCATTTCTACCAATCGAAAGGTCTCTATCATGAACTACATTTCCTACCGCACCCCTGCCGGAACCGATACCTGGGGAATCTCCCATGAGGGAACCGTCTACGACCTAGGCCCATCCGGGCTCAACCTCGCAGAATCTGTGAAAGGCGCAATCCAAGCTGGTGTCTTCGGAACCGTGACTCAGGAGCAACTTTCTCAAGCCCCACAAATCTCCGAGTCTGAGGTCACTTTCCTCCCCGCAGTCCCAGATCCTGTCAAGATTCTCTGTATTGGCGTTAACTACCGAACCCATCAGAAGGAAACGGGCAAGGGCCTAGATATGAAGGTTCCAACAGTATTTACCCGCTTCACTGACAGCCAGATCGGCCACCTGCAACCAGCAGAGATGCCCTCCAACACAACTCAATTCGACTACGAAGGCGAACTTGCTGTAGTCATCTCCAAGCCGGCTCATCGTGTTTCCACCGAGGAGGCCATGGACTATGTTGCTGGTTATGGCATCTACAACGATTTCACCTGCCGAGATTGGCAGCGCGAAACCACGCAGTGGATCCCCGGAAAGAACTTCCCCGGAACTGGTGCATTCGGCCCATATCTGATTCCGTTGAGCGATATTGAGGATTTCGATTCGAAGACCCTCGAAACCCGCGTCAACGGCGAAGTCCGCCAGCATGCGTCGATGAGCGATCTTTACTTCTCTATTCCTGAACTGATCGCACACATCACCGGATTCACAAAGCTGAACCCAGGCGACGTAATCATCACTGGCACCCCAGGCGGCGTGGGCCTGTTTATGGATCCTCCGGCACTTCTTAGCGAAGGCGACAAAGTGGAAGTAGAGATCACCGGACTGGGTATCCTCAAGAACACTGTCAAGGCGGTGGATTAAATGTCTAACGTTGACAAGACCGATGTCTTAGTTGTCGGAGCGGGACCCATCGGCCTGATCGCTGCCAACCTCATGGCAGACCAGGGACTAAACGTTATCCTCGCAGAAAAGAACCATACGACTTCGGATCTGCCCCGCGCGATTAGTGCCACCGACGAAACCCTCAGGATCATGGAAGAAATTGGGATCCTAGACAAGCTCGCTCCTGAAATGCTGCTGAATACCGGAGCCCGCTATTTCGGTCGAAATGACCAACTACTCGCCGAAGTACATCCTGCACGAATGGTCTTGGGGCAACCCGGAAAAAGCCAATTTGATCAGCCCGTAATGGAAGCCTTGCTTCTCGAAGCAGCTGAAAAACGCAATAAGATTGATCTGCGCTTCGATACCGAAGTCTTCGGCGTCAGGGAAACCGGGAGCGGGGTTGAAGCAGATCTCATCGACGGCACTGGCAAAACAACTGTCAATGCGAAATGGATCGTGGCAGCCGACGGTGGGCGAAGCCCAATGAGAGCTCAACTCGGAATCACCCTGGAAGGATCCACGCAGACTCAGAAATGGATCGTCCTCGACATTGTCGATTCGGAAATCAAGTCCGAAGCGTTTTCTGAATTCCATTGCAACGGTTCACGTCCTGTCGTGGTGGTTCCAGGGGTTAATGGCCGGCGCCGATACGAATTCATGCTTCTTCCTTCAGATTCAGAGGAGGTGGTTACCACGGATGATTTCATCATCGATCTCGTCTCTCCTTTCGAAAAGATCTCCGCCTCCAATATTCGCCGGGCGGCAGTCTATGTTGCTCACCAACGCATCGCTGCTACATTCCGACGTGGGCACACGATTCTCATCGGTGATGCAGCACACCTCATGCCTCCTTTCGCTGGTCAAGCGCTCAATGCTGGAGCTCGCGACGCGGCTAACGTCGCATGGAAAATCTCAGAAATTGTTCAACATGGAGCTCCTGAATCCTTAATCGATACCTATGAGGAGGAACGCCGACCCCACGCGGCTGACATGGTGCGCTTGTCGCACCTGATCGGCAAAGTAGTCATGGCCACCAACCGCTACCTCGTCTTGGCTCGCGATGTCGCGGTCAATGCGTCGGGACTAATTCCCCCATTGAAAAAGTGGATTACTGGGATGCGTTTCTTGAAGCAGCCCCACTACACCTCCGGGTGCGTGGTTCCATCTAGTGACAAAACCCTTCAAAAGTTTGTGGGTTCTGCAGTTCCCCAGCCTTCTTTGACCACGGCGGACGGCGAAAAGACTCCGATGGACCGACTCCTCGGAAACGGCTGGTCACTCGTTCGTATTCAAGGTGCAGGAAACATTGAGATCGCCTCCCTGCAAGAACCAGGCAAAAAGGTTTCCGCAATTGATTCCGACGGTCAATTCGCAGAAATTCCACACAACACAACCTTGATCATTCGTCCAGATAGGTACGTGGCGGCTGCAGTTCCACGATCCCAAGAAACCGTTGCTTTGAACGAGCTAGCTAAACAAGTTCCATCGCTGAATTCTAGAAACCAATCGCTTGCCTTCTAAAAGGTGAAATTCTTCTAACTTCCAAACAGAAAGGTCAGTCAATGTCTTGGGGACTAATCTCTGAAATGGGACACATTTCCATTCAAACCACCGACGTCGATGGCTCAATTTTCGACGCAACGCAGCTTCTAGGGTTGCACGTAACCGAGCAGAATGAAAACGAAGTCTATCTCTCGTCAAATGATCGGCACCACGAATTGGTCTACGTGGATTCGACTGTCAATGGTATTGATTCTCTAGGCCTCGTCGCTCGCGACGCTCAAGCCTTGAAAACAATTCGTCAGCGAGTTGAAGCTGAAGGCCTCAAAGTTATTAGCGAGACTCCGACTTCAGCGGGAGTGCAAGACGGATTCTCGTTTGTGGGGCCCGAAAACTGGGTATTCGAGATCTACATTGGGATGGAAAAAACCGATCCCGGGCTCCAGGGCTTCGGGCCAGATCGGTACGGGCATTTCAACTTTCACCCGAAGAACGCTAAGGCCATGATGGAGTTCTTGCGTCGAGTTCTTGACTTCCGACTTTCAGACATCATTGGTGATGATTTCGCCTATTTCATGCGTTGCAATTCAGATCACCACGGTATCGCCTTGATTCAAGGGCGCGGCACCTTGCACCATCACGCATGGCAGACCCAATCGGTCAATGACCTTGCAAAGCTTGGAGATAGGCTCGGTCGAGCAGGCCGCGAACTGATTTGGGGACCAGTCCGTCACGGAGCTGGCCACAACATTGCTGCCTACTACGTGGAAACATCCGGTGCTGTCGTTGAACTGTATACAGACCTTGAGCAAATTTACGACGACGACCGCGACCCAGTTATCTGGGGTGCCGAGGAGAACTGGTGGAATATGTGGGCAAACCGTCGCACCGATGACTTCCGTTCCTTCGGAATCGAAACAGCGAAGAATCCACGCGGTTCTCGAATTTCCACAAGTTCACGTTAGTTTACAGTGCTTAACATGCGCGCAATAAGAGTTTCCCACCCCGGCGGCCCCGAGACACTCCGGATTGAAGATGTCCCAATTCCTCGCCCTAGCGGCGACGAGGTCCTGATCAAAGTGTCCGGTGCCGGGCTGAACAGGGCCGACACCCTCCAACGAGAAGGCGGAGGCAACCTACCAGCGGGAGCCACCGATATTTTGGGAATGGAAGTTTCGGGCACAATCGTCGACACCGGTGAAGAAGTCGTCGCCCTACTTTCTTCTGGCGGATATGCGGAGTACGTTTCCGCGCCCAAGGAGCTGGTACTTCCTAAGCCGCAGTCGAGCACGGTGTTGGAAGCGGCCGCGCTTCCTGAAGTCGCAGCCACGGTCGTTTCAAATATCTTCATGATCGGCCATTTCCAACCAGGAGAAACCGTGCTCATTCACGGTGCGACCGGAGGTGTTGGAACTTTCGCAATCCAACTGATTAAAGCCTTAGGAGGAAAAGTTGCAGTAACTGCGTCTTCAGACGAAAAATTGCAGTTCGCCGCAAACCTCGGAGCTGACATCCTGATCAACTACCGAGACCAAGATTTCTCTCAGATCCTTGCTTCTCTCGGAGGGGCTGACATCATTCTCGATACCGTGGCTGGGCCCTACTTAGACAGAAATCTCCAAGCTCTGAACACGAATGGGCGAATTGTCACGATTGGTAGGCAAGATGACGGTGCTGCCCCACTGGACTTCCGCACTCTAATGAAAAAGAAGGCGTCGGTAACGGGAACCTTGCTGCGAGATCGTCCATTGCACGAGAAAGCCGAAATTATGCGTGAGACGCACAAGATCGTTTGGCCACTGCTCGAATCTGGCCAAATTCAACCCGTGATCGACCGAATCTTCCCGCTGAGCAAGGCAGTCGAAGCTCACGAATACTTTGACTCCAACAAGCACATCGGGAAGATCCTCCTTGATTGCGAAAAGTAGGAAAGTCGTCCCTTGCCTCAGCTCCCTCTGCTAGACCGAGTGAGAGAGTAAAGGGCTACCCAGTGCTCAACTGTGAGACCCGAAGGCAGTGCAGAGGCCCGAACTCCGATTTCGTTCAGCCAGGTTTGAGCCTCTCGTCGCGAAGCGAAAATCTTTTGCTTGAAAAGAATCTCCGCGATGCCTCTCCCTTTCCCCGTGTAGATTCCATGCACTACGTGCTGAAATCGCTTCCGCTCCCTAGCCTCGAGAAGCGGTTTGGACCTGCGGCGCATGGTCAAAATCCCACCATCGACATTGGGTCGCGGGGTAAATGCGCGTGCCGGGACTCGACCTTCGAGAGAAAACTCGAACCACGGAGCCCATTGGGCTGTCATCATCGTTGAGGATCCAACACCGGCTCTCCGGCGGGCGACCTCCCATTGCATGACAAGGATGGCGTCGGTCCACCCGGGAGCGCGGAGTAGGTGGCGCAGGATTGCTGTCGTGATATCGAAAGGAATATTCCCGACGATAACGTGCGGGGAATGCGGGAGATGAAACTTTAAGAAATCACCCTGAATGATGGTTACCTGCGGGTCAGGGAACTTCTTGCGCAGTTTGCCAACCAGCCGCGGGTCAATCTCGACAGCAGTGAGATCGCGCCCCGTTTTAACTAAGTACCTGGTAATTGCACCTTCTCCCGGACCAATTTCGACGATTGGCCCCTTGGTTACGGCGACGAGGGAGGAAATTTGCGACAACACCTGGTTGTCGGTAAGAAAATTTTGGCCGAATTCGTGACGGCCTGAGTGATAAGCAGACAAGTGAGCTCCAAAAATCAAGAGATTTGGAGCCGGGCATGAAAAATTGACCGCCCGGCTCATATGACCGGTGCGGTACATCCTCTTAAAAATCTTTGAGGTGAACCGCCTTAGCGGATCAACCAAATCCGCGCGATGCGGCAAATAATTACGCCCATGCGCCTAGGCTAACAGGCGCGATACCACCAAGTAAATCTTCCCTGGGAACCTACTTCTTCCCCAACGGCGGGATGATCTTGCGCGCGATGAGATCGTCGAGAAGCTCTAGCGTGCGCGAAATAGTGTCGTGGCAGCCGTCAAAGCCTGCCTTGCGCAACTTGATGGTGGAGCTGATGTTGTCCCACTCTGAGTTCCAGATCATGTCGGCGAAGTTCCAGTCCACGACGCGGTTCCAAGGAACTTCGCGCAGGCCATGACGCTTTACAATCTCGTCCCACAGGCCAGCGTAGCTTGGCATCTGGTCGGACAGTGTCATGGTTTGTGGCTCGTCGAGCTCAAGGCCGTAGTGCTCGGCGACGGCGGCGAAGACGTGGCTCCAGCGGATCACATCGCCGTTGGTGAGATTGAATGCCTCGCCATAAGCCTCCGGCGTCTGTCCCGCCCACTCGGTGGCCTGGGCCAGCAACTCGGCATCGGTGACCTGGTAGAAAACCTGGTCATAAGTAGTGCGCGACCCTGGGAAACGCAGTGGGATTCCCAGTTCGCTGGTGATGGAAACGTAGGCTGCCAATGCCATGAGCAGGTTCATTGGGGTGCCTTGGGCATAGCCTTGCACGCCTTCGGGCCGGAAGATGGTCCACTTGAAACCACGTTCGGTGGCCAGTTTTTCTAAGAGTTCTTGCTGGTCGTAGTAAAAGTTCGGGCTGATGAGGCGCTTGTCGTCTTCTAACGCCGGCGTCTTAAACCTGCCCAGATTCGCACCGTAATACTTCATGCCTTGGTACAAGGTGACGTGTTCTAGTGGTGCACCCACCTTGTCTAGCGCATCAAGGGTGTTGCGTAGCAGGTCAACGTTGACCTGGATCAGCTCCTGCGGATCCTGCTTTTCAATGTAAGCGCCGAACACAAGGTGGGTCGTGTCCGCAGCTTTCTGCATGGCATTGGTAGCCGATTCTAAGTCCAGCAGGTCACCTGCGATGTGCTCGTAGCCTTCGGTTTCATCAGGAACGGAGCGCGTAATACCGCGCACGGTCAAACCTTTAGAAACGAAGTATTCAACAACATTGCGCCCGATTACACCTGTTGAACCTGTGACCAGCACTTTGGAATTGCCTGACATAGAGCACCCTTCCCAGCCTAAATGGCCTAAAAGACAGAATAATATTCCCAATTCTACGCCCTCTCACATCACGATTGATTAACAATATTGTTTCCGTGCAAAATACTGTGGCCTGCGACACACAAGGGGTCTATGGTCACAGATAAGGTCAATCGGTTTTTGAGACGGCCCCGACTCCCCGGGACTGCCCGTACCAAAGGAGGATCGGATGACTGCCATAGCTCCAAGAGAAATAGAAAGAACCCTGCCTAGCAGGCCAGAACCTAGCGGAAAAGGACTCAAAGGCACCGTTTTCTGGGATGCACTCACCACTACCGACCACAAGAAGCTGGGCATTTACTACTTAATTATGTCGTTTATGTTCTTCTTCGCAGGCGGCCTTATGGCGCTGCTCATGCGCGCCGAACTTTTCAGCCCTGGCCTGCAGTTTCTGTCGAACGAGCAATACAACCAGCTCTTTACAATCCACGGCACCATGATGCTGCTGGGATTTGCCACCCCAATCGTCTGGGGTTTCGCGAACTTTGTGGTCCCGCTGCAAATCGGCGCGCCTGACGTTGCCTTCCCAAGGCTGAACGCCTTCGGCCTGTGGATCACAACAGCTGGTGGCATACTTATTCTTTCCGGGTTCCTGACTCCAGGTGGCGCGGCTGACTTCGGCTGGACCATGTACGCCCCGCTCTCGTCGTCAGAGGGCACACCCGGCGTCGGCGCAAACCTGTGGATTCTCGGCGTGGGCATGCTGGGCATTGGCACCATCGCCTCTGCCATCAACATGATGACCACAATGCTGACCATGCGTGCCCCCGGCATGACCATGTTCCGGATGCCCGTCTTCTGCTGGACCATTTTCATCACCGGCATCATGGCACTGATGATCTTCCCGCTGCTCACCGCAGCCGCGCTTGGTGTGCTCTACGACAGGCTGCTCGGCGGGCACATCTTCGATTCCGCCAACGGCGGTGCCATCTTGTGGCAGCACCTATTCTGGTTCTTCGGCCACCCCGAGGTCTACGTCATCGCACTTCCTTTCTTCGGCATCATTTCCGAGGTGATCCCAGTCTTCTCCCGCAAGCCAGTCTTTGGCTACGTTGGCCTGGTTTTCGCCACACTCGCCATTGCTGCTTTGTCCATGTCGGTCTGGGCCCACCACATGTTCGTCACGGGTGCGGTACTGCTGCCCTTCTTCTCCTTCATGACCTTCCTAATTGCCGTGCCCACCGGCGTGAAGTTTTTCAACTGGGTGGGCACGATGTGGAACGGGCATATCACCTGGCAATCGCCAATGATTTGGGCATTGGGCTTCATGGGCACCTTCCTCTTCGGTGGCCTAACCGGCATCATGCTCGCCTCGCCACCACTTGATTTCCAGTTGGCGGATTCCTACTTCCTGATCGCTCACTTCCACTACACCGTCTTTGGCACTGTGGTGTTCGCATCTTTTGCGGGCCTCTACTTCTGGTTCCCAAAGATGACTGGGCGCATGGCCGACGAAGGCCTGGCGAAGATGCACTTCTGGATGACCTTTATCGGCTTCCACGGCACGTTCCTGATCCAGCACTGGCTAGGCAATATGGGCATGCCTCGTAGGTATGCGGATTACCTCGACTCGGATGGGTTCACCCTCTTCAACCAGATCTCAACGGTCTTCTCCCTAGTGGTCGGCCTCTCGGTGATTCCGTTCATTTGGAATATGTTCAAGTCCTGGCGCTACGGCGAAGTTGTCACCGTGGATGATCCGTGGGGTTACGGCAATTCACTGGAGTGGGCAACGTCGTGCCCACCTCCACGCCACAATTTCACCTCGCTGCCGAGGATCCGCTCGGAGCGCCCAGCCTTCGAGCTGCACTACCCGCACATGGTGGAACGTATGCGCGTAGAAGCACACGTAGGAGGCCATAATTAACCCCCCACCAGCACACCATTGCAGGGCCTCACGCCCGCGTCTACAATGGAGACTGTCAATAGTTTAAAATTAAAGGAGTTTATCATGGCACAGCTTCAAGGCAGGTACGACCACGTTATTGTTGGAGGTGGAGTCGCAGCCGACAAGGCCGCGCGCGCGATCCACGAGGCCCAACCGGATGCCACCATCGCAATTATTTCCACCGACGCCGACGGCCCCGTTTACCGCCCAGCGCTGACCAAGGATTTGTGGAACGGCGACAATCCCGATCCCGCATCTCAGGATTTGGCCACGGCGTCAGACACCGGTGCGGAGCTTTTCACCTCCACCACGGTCGCCAGCATTAGCCCCGCAGATCACGCTGTGACCACCGCCGACGGCACCACCGTCGAGTACGGCAAGCTCCTTTTGGCTACAGGTTCCACGCCACGCAAGTTTGGCACGCTTGACGACGATCGCCTGGTCTATCTGCGCACCGTCGCCGATTACCGCAAGCTGCGCGAATTAGTCACCGAAGGAACACGCGTAGCCATTATCGGTGGCGGCTATATCGGCTCCGAAATTGCTGCGGGCCTGACCCATACCGGCGCGAAAATCACCAACTACTTCCTAGGTGAGCGCCTCCTCGAGCACATGTTCCCCGAAAGCATCGTCGACCACCTAGAAAAGGTGTACAAGGATCACGGCATCGAACTTGTCCCGGGCTTCAACTTAAAATCCATCGACGCGGGTGAAGAAATTACGCTGACCTCAGCCGATGGTGATTCCGTTACCGCCGACGTTGTAGTACTCGGCCTAGGCGCCATTTTGAATACGGACCTCGCCGAAGCTGCAGGTCTGGCCATGGAAAAGGGTGCGGTGCTCGTCGATAAGCAACTGCGCACAAGCGCCGAGGACATCTGGGCTGCCGGCGACATCGCGCACTTCGACGACCCTCTCTTTGGCTCGCGCCACATCGAGCACGTGGATAACGCGTGGGCATCAGGCACCACTGCAGGCAAGAACATGGCCGGGGCGGGCGAAGACTACGACTACACCCCGCTGTTTTTCTCGGACCTGTTCTCCGACGGCTACGAGGCCATTGGTTTGTTGTCTACACGGTTGGAAATGAAGGAGTTCTGGAACGACGATCACACTGCCGCCGTGGTGTGGTACCTCGACGGGGACAAGGTCCAAGGCGTACTTTTGTGGAATACCTGGGATTCGGTTCCTGCCGCTCGCGAGGCGGCGCGCAAGAACCACTCCGGCGAGCTCTCCGTGGAGGATCTCGCTGAACAGATCAAACCAGGCGGTTAATTAAGGAGCTCAGAGATTGAAAAAGTTAGGACTCATCGGCGGCACCGGACCCGAATCAACGGTGATTTATTACAAACGCATCATCGAAGGTGTCCAGGCTGCCACGGGCCCTGACAACCTCGCGCCCCTGAACATCGAATCGCTTAGCGCGTTCGAAGTATTTAAATACGCAGGTCAGAGGGATTGGGACGGCCTGACCGAATACTTGCTCGCGGGCATTAAAAACCTGCAGGCCGCGGGTGCCGAGGTCGCAAGCCTGACTGCAAACACGCCTCACGTCGTCTTCGACCGGCTCGAAGCCACCTCTCCCCTGCCGCTGATTAGCTCAATCACGTCCACGCGGCGCGAAATCCGCGCGCGTGGTGTGCACAATGTTGTACTGCTCGGCACCGAGTTCACCATGCGGGAGGACTTTCTTTCAGGACCGCTTCGCGAAGACGGCCTCAACGTCATCCTCCCGAACGATTCCGAAATCACATACATCCAGGACAAGATTGCCTCGGAACTCGAACTCGGCATAGTCAAAGACGACACCCGCCAGGGCTTCGTGGACATCATTGCGCGCCTTGTTGCCGAGGAGGGCGCCGAGCTGGTCATACTCGGTTGCACGGAACTGCCTTTGCTTCTCGACGATTCCACGTCCCCGATCCCGACGTTGGACACGATGGATCCGCATGTTGAAGATTTGGTGCAGGTCGTGCTGGGGTAGGCCCCTTATTTGGGTAATGACCCATTAGCTTTTGCGCACATCGAGTTTCTATGGCTTGATTATTTGCGATGGAAACTGAACAAACGGGTGCCCAGGGCACTCCTCATCAAAGTCCTTGGGACAGCTTCCGAGCCAGTTTTACTTCGCATCGGGGCGCTTGGATTGCGGGCATTGCGTTGCTTCTTGTGCTTGCAATTGCTACAACGCTTGTAGTTGGCTTCCGCCCTACGTCCGACGACGGAGCCACCTCCCGCTGGCAAGGGCGCAATTCTCGGTGAAGCGGCCCAAACGATAGCTTGGCGTGGCTTTCTGGTTCTCTCGCCGCCACCGCCCTCGGAATTGTCCCTGCGGTCGGTTGTGCATTCGGTACCGTTGCCGATCTTCGAGACTTCGTATTCAACGCCATTCGTCGTGACTGGGTCAGTGCTTCTTTCAATTCCTTGCGTCTTGGAAAGATGGCGAGAAATTCATAGAAGAAAGTTTGCGCAAGAGGAATAAGTCGGTAGAAACTCAAATAGTCTTTAAAACCGACGTGTGCGAGCTCCACTGTAATTCCAATAACCGAGTCATCGATGTGTTAGCAGATGGGGTCGCACACGAGTCGAAGGTCGGTTACGTGACTTTAACTCCGGGGATTGAAAGGCAGATCAGATCAGATGCCTTTCTGATTAAGAATGGGCATATCGATCAGGCCCACTGGCACTTCCTACCAAGCGAAACCACTAGCCAGGTGGGGGCCTCCCAGCAAGTACTTGACTTACTCGAAGAACTTGGGATTCCTTACACAAACCATGTGCCAAAGCTCTGATATCGAAGTGTGGTTAAACAGCTCTAGGATCATGTGTCTGCTCCATCCAAGCAAGTACGTCGTAAATCCGAATCAATGACACGCTAATTGGCAGACCTGCAGCTGACCTCAAACCCTCCAATTTCTCTTCAATTGAAGGATCATTTTGCAGTGTGAGCTGAAGGGGCCTCATGTAGCGATCTTTCACATCTGCAAGCTTCGTGACTTTCTTATCCCAAATTGTGTAGATATGCGGGAGTTTCCGAGCGATGAGCTTAGAAGCAGTAACTACTTCGACATCGTCGATCTCCCGCAGCTTCTTATCAAGCACAAATGGTGCCCAAGCATCGTCTGAAAGGTCTTTGGTCTTACCCTGATAGTCCGTCACGCTCGGGGGAATGTCACTTAGCTTGGAGTAAGGAGCGCACGCTTCGACGGCTTTCTTGAGCCAACCGTTTAAGTCGTCATTGCGAAGGTACAAGATTTCAGCAACGGATTTCGCTTCAAACTTGATACTCAAGCACTGAACTGCGGCGATATCGTCTGCTGTAAATCGTGTCGGGTTCTCAATTTCTACAGAATCGAAGTTCCACGGGTCATAGAATGCTCCGGCGTACCAATTTGAGGTTTCAGAATGAGCTTCTGGTTCCAGTCGGGCCCGATAATAAGACCGTAGATATTTTATCGCCTGCGATTTTTCGTCTAGAAGTTGCTCTCTTGTGCCGTCCAAGCAACGTGGGAGCCGAACCGATTGATCCTGCATATTGGGCCTTTCTTTCTCATCTCCCTTTGAAAAACACTTTTGATTCAGACGTGTGCAGCGACCAAGGACTCGTCGTAAAGCAAATGCACCCTAAGTCACGACCGAGTAGAACTCCCACACAGCCCGACGCACCGCCGGGCTGTAAATGTCGTCGGGGAATTGATCGCCAAGTTCTTTGATGCGCTTGGTCAACTGACGGCGTTTGAGGTTCGGCACGTCATTTTTTAATACCCGGTAGTCGCTTTCGGCGGCCTCGAGGATGTTGAGCATGACGGCATCGCGGAAAGTCGGTGCAATGTGGCCATTGAGCACATCGGCCAACCGCCAGCGCAGCGCCTTTTCCGGCTCAGGATCCACCACTCGGAATACTGCGGGAACCATGCCAAGCCACTTCTTCTCGGTGAATTCGACGAACCCTTCGCGGGCGAAGTTTTTGCCTATGACTTCCTTGGGTTTAAACCACTCAGAATCAACCACGGCATTCACGGTGGGAGGCCTCTTCTTTTCCCCGAGAGTGTCCAACGCCCACTGTAAAACAGGGTGGTCTGCCTGGGAATTAACAATCTGGACCTTGTCGCGCTTTCCCAGACCGACAGAAATGAGCGAAGCAGACATGAGGTCGAAAAGGATCGCTGCCGATAATGATTCATTTTGAAAGTCGACACCCGATTCGGAACGACCTTCGTCGTTGACCTGCAGCAGGAAAAGTTCTTCGCAGACAAGCATGGGTGCCTCCTCATTGGCATCGCTGTCACTGAGCCTTATGCACCTATATTAGCTGCTCGTGGACTCCACCCATTTTGTATGCAAAATATCCAGTCCAATAACCCCAGCCAAAATCGCCAAATGTTGGTTGGCGTCAAGGCCACGAGAAAACTTCAGGCGATAAGTGATCTTCCCGCCGAGGTAGCGCTTGAATCCGTCCCAGCTCATATCCACAGTGGCCAGCTTCTGCGAACCCGACTCGGCAACGAATTCTCGCTCCCAGAATTTGCCGCTGAGCACAATATCGGGATAGCCATCCATTATGAGCAGGAACGTAGCTTTCGTCATCGCCCGCGATTGCTCGATTGTCACATGGGATTCTTCCTGCCCAGGCAAGTACACCTCATAGTGTTCCTTGATGAGCCGCGGAAAGGCTTTCATGCCGAAAACCGGTTCCGTGTGGTTCCCCGCGCTATCAACGCCCATCACCATGAAGGTGCGCGCTCGTCGTAAAGCATCTTTGAGCTTGGACAACTCCTCCACAAACCCAACGGGCGTGCCTTGAAAATCGGCGATGGAGTACTCAGTCGTGATTGAAGCCTTAGTCTTGTTGATTTCCAGTTCATCCAGGGCGAGGATCTCGGGGACCATAAGGTCAACTTTACTGCTCAGGGGAACAAAAAGAAGGGCGACCAGCCCCTATTGGGTTGGTCGCCATCAGTTAGAAGTTTTGCTTATTTAGCTTCGAGTAGCTCCGTGATCTCCTCGTGGCCCACGCCCTGCATCTGCGGGAAGTAGCTGAGGAGGAACTCCTCAAGGCCTGCAGTGTCGGTCAGCGGGAAAATCCCAGATACGTACTGGTCAGGGCGCACAACCACCACGACGCCCTCGCGGGAGATCTCGCGGCTTTCGAAAATATCGGAAGTCGCGGTCACTCCGAAGGAGTTCTCCACGTTGGTCAGGCCGAAAATACCCACGGCTGGCTTGAACGCGGCTGGCACCTGCGAGATGTCAAAGGAGGTAAACGGCGCTTGGTAGATCACCTTCGCGTCCACCAGCGTCGGGTCGAGCTTCTCCTCGGCCCACGAAGCCCAACGATCCAGGTCAGAGGTGCCGTCCTGCAACGCGTCGGCGCCCGCGAAGACGTAGGCGCGCACGCGGCCGTCGGCAGTTGCCTGATGTCCAAGATGCGTTTCGACGAGGTCACAAACCCGGCCCACCATGGCGGACTTGAAGCGACGGCCAATTGGGTAACCCTTCGCAAGGTCCTGATGTGTACCATCCGCGGTGATCGAGGAAGGCTCGTAGTGGGTCATGTAGCCCGCGTTGAACTCGGAGTTCGCGCGGTAGAAGTCCTCCAAGTCCTGCGCGCTGCCCATTTCGCTGGACGGCTTAGCCATCAGCGAGGACCAGTTCTTGTCGTACTCAATGAGCTTGTAGGCAATGTCTTCGCGCTCCTCGGCGTAGGTCTGCAGCAGCTCGCGCGGGCTGTTTCCGCTGGCCACGTGACCTAGCTTCCAGCCCAGGTTGAAGCCATCTTGCATAGACACGTTCATGCCCTGGCCAGCCTTCGCGGAGTGCGTGTGGCAGGCGTCGCCAGCGATGAAGATGCGTGGGTGCTCGCCGGTGGTCGTATCGGAGACGCGGTCGTCGAAATGATCGGCAACGCGGTGGCCCACCTCGTAGATGGAGTTCCACACCACGTTCTTCACGTCCACGGTGTACGGCGCCAAGATCTCGTTAGCGGTATCAATGACGTCCTGCAGCGGAGTCGAGCGCACTGCCCTGCTGCCGTCGTCGGGAACTTCGCCCAGGTCAACGTAGAGACGGAAGAGGTAGCCTCCCTCGCGTGGGATAAGCAAAATGGTGCGGCCGGAGTCAGACTTGATGGTGCACTTCTTGCGCACATCCGGGAAGTCGGTGTTCGCGTGGATGTCCATCACGCCCCAGGCATGGTTCGCCTGCTTGCCCTGGAGGCGGTAGCCCAGCGACTTGCGCACCTGGCTGCGTGCACCGTCGGCACCAACCAAGTACTTGGTGCGTACCGTAACTTCTTTGCCTTCCTTGGGGCCAGTGGTTCGTCGCAAGGTGACGGTGACTGGATACTCGATATTATCCGCATCGTCTGCCACCTCGAAGTCGACGAACTCGTAGCCGTAATCCGGCTCCATGCGCGTCGGTGCGTTCTTCATGAAGCGGTTGAAGTGGTCGATGATGCGGGTCTGGGTCAGAAGCGCCATCGGGAATTCACTGATGTGCTTGGGCAGCTCAGGAGTGCTGCTGTCGCGAATGATCTGGCTCGGGTTGCTTGGGTCCGGCTTCCAAAAAGCCATGTCGGTGATTTCGTGGGCCTCGGCGAGGATCTCGTGTGCGAAGCCGAATGCCTGGAAGGTTTCGATGGTGCGGGAGTGCACGCCATCGGCGTTCGCGAGCTCTAGACGACGATCGCTGCGCTCCACAAGGCGGGTGACTACATTCGGGAAGCGAGACAGCTGTGCAGCCGCGATGGTGCCGGCCGGGCCTGCGCCGACAACCATTACGTCCATGACCTCTGGGAGATCGTCGGGGCGATTGATTCCGGCGCCCTCCGCGCGCATTTCCATTGGGTCGCCGGTTGCGTATCCGTCGTAGTGAAACTGCATTGTTCGAGTCCTTTCAGGTGTGGTTCCTTGGAGTACCCCGAAATGTAGTTCAGATCACATAATTAGCGATAGTGTGACCGGCTAAATCGTCCGCCTCGGACAATTTCATGTCTGTTTGGGGATAAAACTGTACGTTTTAACCCTGCAGGCGTTGTTTTTGTGCTTCCTTGCGCCACTGCAGCGGGGTCACACCGTGCCTCTCCCGGAAGGTGCGACTGAAATGGCTGGGAGAAGCAAAACCAAAACGTTTGCCGATATCCCCCACCGAGAGCAGGTCCTGTTCCGGTGTGGACAGCGCATTCTTCGCAAAACCCAACCGCCTGTTCAGCACGTAGCGGCCCACAGTGGTACCCGCCTCGGAGAAGATTCGGCTAAGTTGGCGCTCACTGATCCCCACGGCGGCGGCTACCTGACCCGGCGAGAGTCCGCGGTCGCCGATATTGAGCTCAATGTGGTTCTTCGCAGCGGAGATCAAGCCTTCCTCGCTGCTCAAATCGTCGCCAAGCACATTGCGAATCAGCCCGATCGCCTCGTCCTCGAGGCCTCCCCACGGCCGTGGCTCTGAATAATCGACGTGCTGCATCTGGCCGCCCTCGATGCGGGCCAGGGACTCTTTGACCAAGCGGGCGAGCGCCTGTTCTCCGGGATTTCCGGTGGCGCCAAACTCGAAAACTGCAGGAAGTTCAGGGCCCTTCGGCCCAACAATCTCACGGTAGCGCTGCTTCGGAATGGTAAGAACGAGCTCCCGAAAGCGGTTATTAAAACCCCTGAGGAAGGGTCGGTCGGCATCATAAACAATGGCCTGACCAGGACGTAGTGAAATATGCCCGGCGCGATGGAAGAAAAACGCATCGCCCTCGGTGGCGAAGAAGATCGCGACGACACCAGTGGGATTGTCGGCGATGAAGCTCTCGGAACGCTCGACAATCTGCGAGGTGCCAAACACGCTGGCCATCCGCACCGAGGGAAGGTACAGGTTCGTCTCGGACGCCTGCAGCGGTCGCTCGTCGATAGTGCGAATATCGAGCGGGATCAGCGCTTTCGCGTTGTGTCCTTCCCACATTTGCACGCGGTTGTCCGGGACGATTCCGTGCGTGCTGAACCGCAGGAACGTCGGCTGTTGCTGGGGTGCTTGCTCGTTCATGGTGCTCACCACAATAGAGTGTGGGGGCCGTGAAGTCACTACCCTGACAAGGTCCTAGGGACTTCTTCATTCCTATACTCTGAGCGCATGATGAACAATCTCCCCCTCGCTGGGCGCACTGCCCTAGTTACCGGGGTAAGTCGGCGCCGTGGCATTGGATTTGCAGTAGCACGCCGACTTGCGTCGATGGGTGCGTCCGTAGTCATCCACCACCACCGCGCTCACGACCAAGCTCAACCATGGGGCGCTGACGATATTCGATCCCTCAAGAACGAACTTCACGATTTCCTAGTCGACGGTGCTACCTTGCACGACCTCCCGGGAGATTTCACCGACCCAAATGTTCCGAGGCAACTCATTCGGGTTGCAACGGAACTCGCTGGCCCGCTCGACATCCTTGTCTGCAATCAAGCTCTGTCCGGCAGCGACGGAACTCTGTCCGAGATTACTGCTGCTCAACTCGATTTACATTGGTCAATTAATGCGCGCGCAACGATCTTGCTTACTCAAGCATTTTCGCAGCTTCACGACGATACACGCGCCGGTGGCCGGGTGATCTGGATGACTTCAGGCCAAGAATTAGGGCCGATGCCCGGTGAAGTTGCATACGCTGCTTCGAAAGCTGCTCTGGCGGGCTTAATTAAGACTGTCGCCGACGAGCTCATCAACAAAGGCATCGTGCTCAACGCGGTCAATCCTGGGCCCGTGAACACCGGCTATCTGGATCCGGGCGTCCTGTTCGGTGAGCAGAGAATCGCCGAATCGACTGCCCAGTTTCCCGGTAACCAATTCGGCAGCCCTGATGACCCCGCACGACTCATCGCCTGGCTTGTCAGCGATGAAGGCCGCTGGGTCGTCGGCCAAGTTTTGAACACCGAAGGCGGATTTCGACGTTAGCGAAAGGCAATTTCCGCTATCCTCGTGGCAGCACCGCATCCCGGTTGCTGGGCGCTTCCGGTTTTCCGGGGTGTTCCCGATTGAACAAATGCGGATCGCTGTGGCACGGCTCCACGGAGCCAACGGGGTTCAAGTCCCCTCTCCACTAAATAGGGTTGTCGCTGTCCGGAATCATCCGGTTGCAGCCAGTGGCTCGGCCCGAACCCATGCCCGTAGGTACGGGGGACGCACCGATGCTCCGCTAATTCCGGCCCGGTCAGTGGCTTCCCTCCAATACATCTAGAGGTAATCACATGGCTTTGTTTCGTTCTCGAGCAAATACTCCCGGGTGGGCGAAGTACGCCCCTTTGGCGGACGGCGAGTCATGGCAACCTGCGTCACTGCGCTCACCAGTTGAACAGGCGGGCCATGCCGTATTGCGTCAACGCGATGGAAAAATCACCCGCCTGAGCAAGCGCGAGATCGCACGTCCTGGTGACCGCTTCCTGCAAGTTGATCTTCGGCGTCGCCTAATCCAGATGCACCCGCAAACAATCCCGACCGCCGAAGGCATGACGGTGACCCTTACCTTGGCCTTTGCAGCGCGCACGGTCGATCCCATGAAGTTCACCACCAAAGCACAGGGCCCCGACGAAGAAATCTATCTTGCTGCGCAGATTGCCCTTCGTGAACTTGTCATGGAGCAAACGTTGGATTCGTTCGTCGGCACGCGTCTTGATCTTGACTCCGTACTTGCTGCCGCGCAGTCGGCGGCCGCGCTGGTTGGTGCGGAGGTCAATGCCGCCTTTCTGAAGGATGTCAGTCTGCCTGCAAGCTATTCCGCGGCGCTACAGGATGCTGTAGTTGCCAAGGTGAATTCCGAGACAGACCTGGAACGCGCCCGCAATGAGGTGAAAACTACGCGCGCTCGCCTGGCAAGCGCGAAGGTTCTCGAGCAGAATCCTGTCTTGGCCAAGATCCGGATGCTGGAAGCGTTGCCACCCGGATCGACGATTGAAATTCGAGGAGATCAGTCATGAACCCCGCCCTGCTCACGCTAGATCGCTTGGTTATCTCCCAGACCAAGTCGTTTTTCGTCGACGAGTTTTCCATCTCCGACGAAAACGGCTCACCAGTAGGCACCGTCGTACAATCCACCGAGCTCAAAGACTTTTTCATGGGCTCCCGCGGACTCACCGTGGCGGCCACAGATATCGATGGCAACTCTACTGAGCCCGTTTTGATCATCCAAGATCCGCCAAATTTCGTCTTCGATACCTATGAGGTCTACCTCCCCCATGAAGAAGAGCCCTTGGCAGTGATTACCCAGAAGTTTTCCTTCCTGAAAACTCGTTTGTCGCTGACCATGTCTGGATTTCCCGACGTTGAAATCAACGGAAACTTCTGGGACCTCGACTTTTCCATCACCTCCGAAGGCCAACCCCTCGCTCGGGTGACCACTGGTTGGACCGGACTGAGCAATTACATGTTCGGCAAAAACACTTACTTGCTCTCCATTCGCCCCGGCCTTGACCCGCGTCAGCACGCAGCTCTCCTCGGTGCCACGATGAGTCTGGACATGCTGCGCACGAAGAAGCAGGACGATTAGTTCTTGGCTCAGCCCCCTGAGCTCAACATCTAAGGGCTACTTCAAGATTTAACTCTTGCAAAAGCTCAATACTTAAATATGGTTCTTCACATGAAGAGTGATGAGCATCAGTTTACTAACGCGAGTTCCGTTCACTGAGCCGAGCAAGGTATTTCGAGACTGGATGAGGTGAACTCATGACTTCGCCAATTTCTGAAGAGCGATTTCCTGCTGCAGAAATTCTCGCAGATGAGCTTGATGCCCGCGGTTGGTCGCAAGCTGATTTTACCGATGTCCTAGAAAGCCCCGTCCAATTTGTCTCAGAAATAATCTCTGGACAAAGGGAGATTACGGAAGAATCGGCAGCTCGGATCGGGGCTGCCCTTGGAACCTCTGCGCAATTCTGGCTCAACTTCCAGGATTCTTAGTTTTGCCGGGTGCCTCTTAATACCGACACTTCAACTCAGCGTCAGACTCCACCGCTGCCTACCCCCTAATATCTCTCCGCGACAGAACCACAGCCGACACCGCGATCAGCACCAGGGACAGCCCCCACAGTAGCGCCAGGCCACCCCAATCGAATCCGTTGATCAGCGGCGTATTTCTGTACGCCCAGTCGTAGGCGGACAGGTACTTCAGCCACTCGAAATTCGTGCTCATATTGCCCAGCGCATTAAACACATAGCCCAAAACGGCCACCGCCGCGCCCGCGCCGATCGCCCACGTGCGCCTGCCAGTCACCGCGCCAGCGGCCAGCGCCGCGGACCCGATCAAGAGGCCAAGGCCTACCCAGGCTAAGACTTCGGCGAGCAAGTGGGAAGTAACAATCCCCAGCTCAGATGGCGAATTCAGCACGGAAATCCCGACGAAAGCAACCACGCCAAGAATTGCTAGCTTTACGACGAGTGCTCCCGCGATCTCCAACGCGTACTGCACCCTTCCCACCGCGTGAGCCAGGGTGAGCTCAAGTTGCCCGGATTCCTCCTTGCCCGCGATCATGGACGCTCCCCAGGAAATCGCAGCTATCGAAACAAACACGAAACCCACAAGTCCAAAGAATGTTGCCTGCGTGTAGCCTTGCCCGGTTGCGATCTGGTTGTACCCCAGCACCTGCACAAGTTCATTTGGCAAAGACTGAACCAATTGCGTCAGCTGAGGCGTATTCATCGAAGGATAAATCGGCAAATATAAAAACAACACAGCGATAATGCCAATGCTCCACGCCAGAAGCGCGCGCCAACCAGCCGCAATATCACCGGTGAAAATCGGTAGCGTTTTCATCGCCCGGTCTCCTTGTTCTCGTAGAGATTCAGAATCGATTCCTCTAGATCCGGTTCCTCAATGGACAAATTCACCACATGGAATCCCGCCAACGCCTTAATCACGGGGTCTACCTCGCCTTTGAGCGCCGCGCTCATGCTGACCAAGTCCCCGGTTGTGCGAGCCACATTCACCTTCGACAGTTCCGGCAGCGCCTCCAAACGAGCCTTCGTTTCAGCAACGCTGGCACCACCTAGGATCGCACGAACATGCGACACGCTGGCCAAACGCAACGAGGTCACATCGTTATGCGCAACAATCTTGCCGTGCGCAAGCACCGCGACTTCATCCGCCGCGTGTTGAATCTCGCTCAAAATGTGCGAACTCAGAAGCACCGTCTGCCCGTTATTTTGCGCCTCGCGCACAAGGGCGAGAAACTCCCGCTGCATCAGTGGGTCAAGGCCGCTGGTGGGCTCGTCGAGAATTAGCAGCTCAGGGCGATGCATAAATGCCTGAATCAGCCCGATCTTCTGTTTATTTCCCTTCGACAGCGCCCGAACGGGTCGCGCAAGGTCGACGTCAAGACGCTTCGCAAGCTTTTCGACGAATGCCTGGTCCACCGGTCCACTAATTCTTTCCAGTTGGCGCAGCAGCTTTTTACCGGTCACTCGCTCATCGAGCTTCAGCTCGCCCGGCAGGTAACCAATGCGACGCCGCAGTTCCGGACCTGCATCTTTCGGCGCGGTACCAAGGACGCTCAGCGTTCCTCCTGAGGGGCGCAGAATATCCAGGAGGATCCGCAGAATTGTAGTTTTTCCTGCACCATTTGGCCCAACGAGGCCATAGATAGAGCCTTGCTCCACCGCCAAGTTAATCCCGTTGACAGCAACGTGATTTCCAAAGCGTTTCTGCAGGTCAGTTGCACTAATTACGGTGGCCATGGCGGGCCTTTCGTGAGTACCTGTTTTACCTCTCTAATGCTACTCCCGTGGGTTCAGTCCAAATGTAAAGATTTCTGACTACTTGCCCACGGCCTTAGTCACAAGCTCGGTCATTTTCGCCTTCACCTGATCGTTGATCTCGGTGATGGCGTAGTTTGTGGGCCACATATCGCCCTCGTCCAGTTGTGCGCCTTCGTTGAATCCTAGGGTGGAATAGCGGTAGCCAAATTTGCTGCTTCCCTGCAGGAATACCACCACTCCTTCCTCATCCTCGTAAGCTGGCATACCGTACCGGGTGCGCGGTGCTAGGTCGGGGGCAACTTCCGTCATGATCTGGTGCAATGCCACCGCGATTTCTTTGTCACCTGCGGGCAGTTCTTCAATCGCAGCCTCGAGAGCTTCTAGATTCTTCGCTTTCTTATTCCCGCCCTTTTGGGCACGCAGTTCTTCGGCACGCGCCTTCATCGCGTCGCGCTCGGCTTGGCTAAATCCAGTTTCTTCACTCATCTTTTTGCTCCTTTGGTTCTTGGTTGGTTTTCGATGCGCCCCAGGATACGCGCAGGTTGCTATGTTGAGGGTTGGCAATCGTCGTAAAGCAAAAAGGTGAATGTGGACTCCGAATACATCGAACTCAAACCTGTACCCACCAGGTGGCTGTATCTGCTGGCCGGGATTTTCGTGCTTGCCGCCGTGCTGCTGTATGTATTTTGGGATCGTATTCCGGATCCGATGCCCACTCACTGGGGATTCAGTGGTCAGCCGGATAATTTCGAGGCGAAGACTCCCAGCACGGTATTTTGGATGGTCGCGGCCGGCGGAATTCCTCTCGGGGTGATTGCGCCTATGGTGGTGTATGCGACGCATTACCAGGCAAAACATGCCCACGAGGGACTACCGCGCAAGACGGTCGACGAGGTCAACCGCGCCCGCGCCACGGCCAACGAGATGGTTCCGCTACTGGCAAAGTTCATGCTGGTAATCACGGCGCTTGTGATTGGTGCGGTTACTTTTGGGCTGCTTGGATTCTTTAGTGGACCATTGCTTACGGTGCTGGTCATCGCGGGAATCGTGCTGGTCCTGGTGTGGTTTGTTCGTGGCCTGATGGCTGCCCAGCGCAGGGTGGTGGAGCTGGTTGGGCCGGATGAGATCACCAGCCACATGCGCTGGGGCATGTTCTATTACAACCCCGATGATGAACGCACGATGGTCGAGCATGGTCTGGGCACCACTCTGAATTGGGCACGCCCGGGTTCGTGGCTCCTGATGGGTATGATCCTTATACCCGTGGTACTGCTCATTATCATGGGCACTTTAAGTTGAAACTTTAAATAGGTGCACTTCGCAAGATATCACCATTATCTGACCTGGGCGTTTGTTTTTCGCAGTGCGTTAGGTCCGCCTTCCGCCAGCCTCACTCTTCGTACCGCGGATAATCCGTGTAGCCCCGCGCCCCGCCGGTGTAAAAAGTAGCCGGATCGATTTCATTTTCCGGCAACCCGGCGCGCCAACGCTCGGCGAGATCGGGATTCGCAATCACAGGCCGACCCACCGCAGCCGCATCGGCGCACCCATTGACTACCTGCGCAATCGCTTCCTCTCGAGAAGTTGGCGAGGAAAACCCAGTATTGGTAATCAAAGGCGCTCCCGCACTGCTGCGAATATTCTGCACCAAGTCGCCCGACGGATTCTCATGCAGGACATCCAAAAACGCGAGCCCGAGAGAAGACACCTCGCGCGCGTAGGCACAGTACGTCTCCTGCACATCAAGAGGATCGTGTTCGTCCATGCCCTGGATCGGATGCGCGGGCGAGATCCGCACGCCGGTGCGCTCCGCCCCGATTTCTGCGACGACGGCGCGGGTCACCTCCACCGCAAAACTCGCCCGATTTGCAGGCGTTCCACCGTAGGCATCCTCGCGCACATTCACTGCAGGCGAGAAGAACTGATGCAAGAGGTACCCGTTAGCGCCGTGAAGCTCCACCGCGTCCATGCCGGCATCGATGGCATTGCGCGCTGCCGTCACAAACTGCTCCACTACCAGCGGAATCTCTTCCTCGCCCAAAGCGTGTGGAACCGGTGGTTGCGCCTTGCCACTTGGTACTCGAATCGGGTTCGGGCCAGCCTTGGCGCTGGGTGCCACAATCCGACCCGTTCCCGTAAGCAATGGATGTGAGACGCGACCACCATGCATGATCTGCATGGCAATGCGCCCGCCAGCCGCGTGCACCGCATCGGCAACCACACGCCAGCCAGCTACCTGCTGCGCAGTCTCAATCCCCGGCTGCCCCGTCCAGGTGCGCCCCTCGATCACGGGCCAGGTGCCCTCGGTGATAATCAGGCCCATCGACGCGCGCTGCGCATAATACTGCGCCATCAACTCACCGGGAACCCCATCATCTCCGGCACGCAAGCGCGTCAACGGGGCCATAACCAGGCGGTTCGGCAGTTCAAGCGCACCAAAAGTAGTTGGCGTGAACATAATGTCTCGATCGGTGCGGGTTGTCACGTGTGCCACTGTATTGTCTCCTATTTGCTCGAAGGTGCTTGGACTTGCTGCGGGTAATAAATCAGCGAGGTAAATTTCCACGCCTCCCCCTCGCGCCGCAGCTCCGCGGAATACCACGCACCGTAGTTGTCTTTCTCAGCCGACGGAGTCGGATCCCACGCAGGCACATCGCGATACATGTGCATAGTCGCGGTGCCTGCGCCGTCGTCGATACGCTGCACCTCCGCGCGCCCCAATGAATGCTGCATCCACGGCTGTCCGTTGCGCAAGGATTTCAGCTTGCCGACGATTTCTCGCCCCGATCCCATCTTCCCAAAAGGCACCATGTCAGCCGTGGCATCCAGGGTAAAAGCGCTGGCCAGCAGCGCAATATCTTGCTGATCAATCCCCCACGCGTACCGGATATACGTACCAATAATTTCCTCTTCGATGCTGCGACCAGGCTCGCTGTCCGGAATTACGTGCCAGGGCGCATCGAAATCGCTGACAATCAATTCGGGGCGCACCGCGAGATCCCACCCCGGAATCTCAAGCGGCGATTCTTGCGCCTGGATATAGTCGAGCACGAAGCGCAGCTCGCTGATCTGCCACGCCTCGTCGTCAAGCGACCATCGCACCGTGTAATGCCCGCCGAACAGCGCCACCGGCGTGCGCATCCCGCCAGAAAGATACGCCGACTGCGCCGCGTCGTCCCCGCGAATGCGCACGTGCGAGTTGGTCACGTTGAGCCACGGCTGCAGGTGGCCATAGCCATCAAGCAGCTTTACGACGATTGCCTCCGCCCCCGTCGCCTCACCGAGATGGCTAGAAAACAGGCGCGCATCCGGGGCGAATAGTGTTGTGAGGGCCTGCGCGTTTCCGCTGAGAATGTGCTGGTGAAGCTGCGAAAAGGCGTGATCGATCTGCTGGTAACTGGACTCTACGAGTTGCGACATGCCCACACTTTAAACCTTGACACTGGTGTCAATGTCAAGGCTATTTATCGTGCGTGCCGCATTAAACCGCCTGCCTAGGCATTAACGGGTTCCTGCTTCAGAGTGTTCAAGTGGTACTCCCATTCCTTGATTTCCTTCGGCATTTCTCCCTTCGAAGGATCCTTCAAGTACTCACGGCGCTCAGGATCGTACTTCCACAGCCAATCAGCGTAGTGATACCAACCCGACCGGTCGGCCTGGCGGAAAACTTCATTGCGGATGAGGCGGGACAATCCATCAGCGTGCCACAATTCGCCCCAGAACCGGCTGGTGGTTTGGATTCGCGCGGTTCGCGGAGCACGTTCTGCCGAAACCTCGCGCAACACAGAAGCCCAGTTCAGGTTGCCTTTCTGCGCCGCTTGCTCTGCATAAAGTGCGAGACACTCTGCGTCCTCAAGTGCCATAACCGCTCCGGAGGCGATGTATTGCAGTGGTGGGTGAGCCGCATCGCCCATGACAATAATGCGGTCGCTGACTACCCAGTTGTCAAGTGGTTCTCGATCAGACATCTGCCACCAAGTATCAAGCCACATCCGGTCCAGGCGCCCTTGCAGGAACTCACTTGTGTGACCGAACGAGTCGCGGAATTCATCATTGTTTCCCCAGTCCTCTGGGGCTTCTACGCCCTGGCGCAGAGCATCAAGGTAGCGCGGTGACTCAAATACGGCTACCTGGTTAAGCATTTCGCCACTGCGCAAAGGGTACTGAATGAAGTGGCACCGTGGGCCAATGTAGCCAATGACATCGGTCAGGTCTTTCATTTCTTCATCGGAAGCTAGCTCAGAAGTCCCCCGGTAGGCGACATACGAGGATGCGACAGGTTCATCGTCGACAAGTTCTTTTCTAAACACCGAGCGGATGCCATCAAACGCAACCAGGAGATCCGCATCGACATCCTCCGTGCGCCCGTCCTTCCGGTGCGTCAGATGAACTGAAACCCCATCGGGTCGGGTCGTTGCACCCTCGACCTGGACGCCGTTGTGAAGCTTCGCGCCAGCTTCTTTCGCTGCATTCAGGAGAATCGAGAGTAAATCCGAGCGGTGAATTACCAGGTACTCTGCACCATAATGAGCTTTGAAGTCCTCATCGAATTCTAGCTTGAGAATGGTTTCCCGAGTGACCGCGTCGCGGAACTGGATCCGCTCGGGAAGATACCCGGCATTGATTGCGGTTTCACGCAAGCCCCATTTCTCCAACATTTTCATTCCATGGGGTCCCAGCTGAAGTCCGGCACCGACTTCCTTGAATTCAGGGGCGCGTTCGTAGAGAGTGACATCCGCACCACGGAGGGCTAGAGCTAGAGCTCCGGCTGCTCCGCCGATTCCACCTCCCGAAATGATGATTTTCTGGCCTGCGAGTGCATCTGGCTTAATAGAGTTGTTTTCAGACATGAAAGTACCTTTACTGAGTATTGAAGTTCACTGATTAGGCTGCGGATTTTGTAGTCACGCCGGGGGCCGTGTTTCGGCTGCTTAGCCCCTGGAGAATCACCAACGACGTGGCAGAGAGCAGAGCTGAACAGGCAAACAAGATGTAGTTGGAATCAACGCCGAAGCCCCAACCAAGAAGCAGGCCGGCCAATTGTGGGGCCAAGACCGCTCCGAAGCGCCCCACACCGAGAGCCCAGCCGAGCGCGGTCCCTCGAAGATCATGAGGGTAATAGGTTGCAATCGCGGCGATGATCAAATTCTGCGTGCCGTGAGTACCGATACCTGCAAGGATGAGTACGACATAAACTACTGTCACCTCTGGATTGCCCACGAGGACGAGGAGTGCAAGACCTGCAACACCTGCAGCCACGGCACCCGACCTGAATGGGCCGAAGCGATCTCCAGCCCAGGCGGTAATGATTGAGCCAATAACCGCGCCAAGGTTCAGAGCGAGAGTAAGGTTCAGGGCTGCTCCGAGGTCGTAGCCGTCTTCCTGCATCAGCTTCGGCAACCAGGTCGCAAGGCCGTACCAGGCAAGAAGGGTAAAGAAAGTAGCAACCGCAAACCAGATGCTCACGGTGCGGTAGCGCGAGCCCAGCAGATCCTTGAATCCCTTCTTCGATGGCATCGTGGCTTCGTCAACGATCTCGAATCGATCGGCTCGATCCGCAGCGAGCTCACTGTCTGAGGGGATCACCTTCATTGCAAGTGGGAGACCAAAAACAATGGGTATCAATGCAAACAAGAACATCATGCGCCAGCCCCACTCATCATGAGATGGGACAACAAACTGAGCTAGGACAGCGGCGATGGAACCACCGATGGGCACACCCGACATCATGACGGTGGACCACTTCGACATAGATTTTCGCGGAACGAGGTCCGACACCATTGCGTTGACGGCAGGGACCAGACCGCCAAGCCCGATTCCGGCGAAGAAACGCATAAAGCCGAATACCCAAGGATTTGGGGCGAAGGCACACAAGAGAGTGAACACCGATAGCACTAGCACTGAGCTAATGATCGCCGCTTTGCGGCCAACTCGATCGGAGATGCGTCCGATTGAAACTGCTCCGACCACCATCCCAAGGAAGGCTGTTGAACCGATCGTTCCGGCAATTCCGGCGGATAGGTTCCATTCCTCCATTATTTTGCCTTGGACGGTGCCATAGACGATGAGGTCGTAGCCATCGAAGACTACGAAGAACCAACCAAGTAGTACTGCTGCTAGGCGTCGGCCACCGATTCCGAGAATTCGAATTCTTGATGTGCCGCTATCGAATCTGTCAGGTTTGATTTCTGAGACGGAATCGCGCTTGATTCCAGTTTCTGATGTGTGGGTCATAGGCACAGCTTCATAGTGATGTAGATTACAATCAATAACTTTCCACATAGAAGAAAGAGATGTTGAAATGCTCCATGGCCCAACCCACGGACCGTTGCCGAATCACTACCTGCAATCCGTAGATCTAGCTTTGCTCTTGATTCTGATGCTGCGAGAGAGAGGTTCCTTGACTGTTTCTGGGGTTTCTAGACAGCTCGGAATCGCCGAATCAACCGCACATCGCTCACTTGCAATGCTGGCCTACAGGGGGTTTGCCACCCGAAACGAATCCCGCGCCTACCTGCCAGGCCCCTCGCTGTCGAACTCGAACCTTGAACCAGGCGCCGGCGCTGAGTTGATTGCCGCATGCCGAAGCCACATGGAAGCCATCTCGGCAGAAACGTCGGAGTCCGTCAATTTACTGGTCTCTATGGGCAACAAGATCCACTTTCTGTACACAGTTGAAGGTAGAAAACCATTGCGGGTTGGGTACCGACAAGGGCATTCGATGCCGGCCGAGCAAAATTCGGGTGGTCTGGCAATGCTCTCCGAGCTCTCTCAGGGTGATCTACGTGCACTTTACCCCTCCCTGGAAGAAGACGTATTCACCGAACTGCGACGAACTCTTCGCCGCGTAAGGGCACGCGGATACGCCATCAATAATGGCCTTTTCGAACATGATGTTTCTGCGATTGGGGCGTGTTTGAGCAACGATCTGGGTGACACTTTAGGAGCGCTGACGGTGGCCATTCCGACCTCGCGGTTCCGCTCAGTTCGACTGGAATGTACAGAATCTCTTATGAAGCACTCACGCGATCTCAACCGACGGCTGCAATCTTTCAGACCACCCGTATCTGACCGCTAAAACCCTCCGCGTGCCCCAAAACTCGAAATTCCATATACAAGAATCTCGTTGAGCGCACCTTCTGGGACTTCTATGGTCAATGTCACATTGTCAAGCGCTGTGATCCCCCGCAGCACTCAGAAAGGAGCTTTCCAGTGACAAGTTCAGTTGACCAAGAAACTCAGACCACTCAAGAAAATGCCGAAGTTCCACCTCCTACCCCAGAGGAGGAAAAAGAACTTCAAGCCATGTACAAGGACATGGAAGACATGTACATGAAGCCACTGTGGAACCAGTTCGGTGGCATTATGCCGGATTACCCGGATCCACAGGCAGTGGCCCACAAATGGGAATGGGAAAAGCTGTACAAGCTCGCTGCGCGATCAGGAGAGTTGGTCCCCGTAGGTCGCGGTGGAGAACGTCGCGCTATTGGTCTGGCCAATCCGGGTTTGGGTGGAAATACTTTTATTACGCCTACATTCTGGGCCGCGATTCAGTACCTAGCTCCCGGCGAAAATGCTCCAGAGCACAGGCACTCTCAGAATGCTTTTCGTTTCGTCATTGAGGGCGAAGGTGTGTGGACTGTGGTTAACGGCGACGCCGTTCCAATGCGTCGCGGAGACTTCCTTCTGACTCCGGGTTGGGCTTTCCATGGCCACCACAATATCGCCACGGAGCCCATGGCATGGCTCGATGGCTTGGACATTCCTTTCGCTTACCAGATGGACACCGGCTTCTTCGAGTACGGATCGGAGACACTTACCGACGACTCCACACCCGACCGCTCTAGGTCGGAGAAGCTGTGGGCGCATCCGGGCATTCGCCCAGTGGCCTACCCAGGCGAGAGAACGAACTCTCCAATTGGCCGCTATGCGTGGGAGCACACCGACGCAGCGCTGGCAGATCAGCTCGCCCTGGAAGACGCTGGGTTCCCCGGCGTTGTCTCACCGGGACATGCGGCGATCCGCTTCAGCAATCCAACTACCGGTGGGGATGTCATGTCCACCTTCCGTGCAGAATTCCATCGTCTCCGCCCGGGAGCAGAAACTACACCGATCCACGAGGTTGGCAACCGCGTATTTCAAGTGTTTGAGGGCTCCGCGACGATTAACGTCGGCGATAAGGTCTTCGACGTGCAACACGGCGACATCGTCAATATCCCATCATGGAAGAAGTGGTCCATCGGCGCAGGTGACGAAGGTGTGGACCTGTTCTGCTTCTCCGATCACCCAATTTTCGAAGCTCTCAACCTGAACCGCACCTACACCCCAGAAGGAATCTAATAACCATGCGCCTTGCAACTATTCGCTCGAACCAGGGCACTTTCGCCGCCCGAGTAGAAGACGACGAAACGACCGCGACCAAAATCGACGGGTATGACAACGTCGGGGACCTACTGCAAAACGACAACTGGCGCGAGATCGCTGAAGCTGCATCGGGAACACCTGTTTCCTTCAAGAAGGAAGACCTAGATGCTGTCATCCCTGCTCCAAAAAAGATTGTCTGCGTGGGCCTGAACTATGCGACCCACATCAAGGAGATGGGTCGCGATCAACCCGTAGTTCCCACCCTTTTCGTTAAGTTTCCAGACGCTCTCGTCGGACCGTACGACGATGTCGTTGTTCCCGAATGGGCAACTTCGAAAATCGACTGGGAAGGTGAATTGTGTGTCATTATTGGAAAGCGCGCGCGTCGAGTGAAAGCCGACGATGCAGGCGACTATATCGCCGGCTATGCGGTGATGAATGATTACACCCTGAGGGACTTCCAGCACCGCACCCTTCAATGGCATCAAGGTAAATCACTTGAAAAATCTTCAGGTTTTGGCCCGTGGATGACAACTTCCGATTCCTATGAGCTAGGCAGCGAACTATCTACCTACCTCGAAGATAAAAAGATGCAGTCGAGCCCAACAGACGATTTAGTATTCGGGCCAGAAGACTTGATTGAATTCATTTCCCACATTTACCCATTGGATCCCGGCGATGTCATTGCTACCGGAACTCCGGGCGGTGTAGGCAACGCCCATAAACCAGGCATCTTCGTCCAGGATGGCGAGACAGTCACCGTCACCATCGAGGGATTAGGCTCGGTTTCAAATAAGACAATCTACGAAAAGTAGATCCTCGAAAATTATGGGTATGGTCGCGATATCTTTCGCTTCCATACCCCTTTACGAATGGCCAATCGTACCCCTACACTGAGTTTCTATGACGAGCATCACAGAAACCACCTCCACTTTCCGCCCGGGCCCAACGGCTAGGCTCTGGAAAAAGTACAGCGATACCGCCCTAAAGCGCGGCATCTTCTCCACGCTCTACGCCCTCAAGGCACCATATTTCCGCACTGTATTGCCCCGAGTCCAAGATGCCGGCCGAGGTTTCGCCACCGTGCGCCTGGGCAAATGGTGGGGAGTACAAAACCACATCGGCACCTTCCACGTCATCGCCGCACTCAACGGCGCGGAATCCGCAATGGGCTTGCTCTGCGAGTGCTCGGTGCCCGATACCCACCGCTGGATTCCGCGTGGCATGCGCGCCGATTACCCCGCCAAGTCCACAGGCAGCTTGACCGTCAAAGCAACGGCAGACTTCCCGGACTTTTCGACGATTACCCGCGAGACCGGCGGCCAACTCGTCACCGTCTATATCGACTGCATCGACGATGCCGGCGAGAAACCCGTGGTCGCAGAGATCGATGTGTGGGTTTCGGCAAAGAAGTAGTGCTTGAATCTTCAAATAGGTGCACTTCGCAAGACTTCTTCTACAGCGACCTGCGGTTTTAAATTTCGCAGTGCGTTAGGTCCGGTTTTATACCCAGACTTCGCGAAGTCCCTTCGCTATCGTAAGCAATTATGAATACGAAGAGGAAGATCGGCATCGGCTGCACAACCAGCCTCGCCGTCCTGGCAGTAATTGTTGCGGTGGCAGCCTATTTCCTTGGGCCCACGGTGGGCGCCATGTTTGGCCGACCATTCTTCATGGGGCACGTCACGCCCGAGCGATACGCAAGCTCCATTCTCACCGTGGCCGACAACCAGGGTTATTACGCCAATTCCGCCGAATACTCCCAAGCTCGCGACCGGGCCGTGGAAGCCGCCCGCACCGCGAACACTCTCGACGAGATCTACACCCCGCTCAAAGAGGCCCTGAAAGCCGCCGGCGGAAAACACTCCAACTTGATCACGCCTACAGAAGTCGAGGAGTACAACAAGGAAAATCCTGCTCAGAGCCCAGAAGTGCTTCACAACGGCACTATTGCCACAGCTACAGTTCCCGCCTTCGACGGATTCAGTGGGCAACAACAGGCCTACGCCGACACACTCGCAGCCGGGCTCAACGATGCCGTCGACTCCGGGATCTGCGGCGTAGTTGTTGACCTGCGAGGAAACACCGGCGGAGATATGGGCCCCATGGTCGGAGGCCTCACTAGCCTGCTCCCAGACGGAACCGCCCTCGAGTTCGCCACTCCAAATTACTCCACGCCTGTAACCATCGAAGGCAATTCCGTCAAAGGCGGTGGCAGCCCAGTGACCGTAAATAATTACGGAAAGTACAACCTGCCCGTGGCGGTGCTCGTCGATAAGCGAACTGCAAGCTCAGGCGAAGCCACCATGCTTGCCTTCCGCGGCCTAGAGTATTCCCGCAGCTTCGGGCAACCCACTGCTGGTTATGCCTCCGCGAATATTGCGTTCGAGATGCCCGATGGCGCCCAGGTGCTGCTCACAACTTCCTACGATCGTGACCGCACCGGGCAAACCCACGGGGACGATCCTGTCGCGCCGGACGAGGTCACCGAGGACCCGGAAGCTGCAGCGCGGGAGTGGCTGCAAGCTGAGTACGGATGCGGGGCTTAATGGTCCACGCGTATACCTCGAGACATGGACACTCGCATTGCCTCGCCGGATCAACGTTACATCTGCTTCTGGCTACGACGGGACGATCGACCCTGGCCCCCGAATTCAACGTCTTGGAAGACTAGACTTTACGACCCCTAATTTCCTTGGTCCCGCCCCACGAGGTGCACTTCGCACGACTTCCCTCACAGCGACCTGCGGTTTTATATTTCGCAGTGCGTTAGGTCCGGTTTTTCGCTTCACGACGACACCTTCCGCGGACCTAACGCACTGCGAAAACCAAAAGCCCAGGTCAAATAATGGTAATATCTTGCGAAGTGCACCTATTTGAAGGTTCAAATAAAACTAGCGGTCATTAATCATCACCCGCGGGATACCCAGAAGAAAGATACTCCAAGATTGCTTTTACTCGCCGGTTTTCTTCGGCAGGATCCAAACCAAGCTTGAGGAAGATATTTGAGACGTGTTTAGCCACGGCCGCCGATGAAACCACGAGCTCATCAGATATTTCCCGGTTGGACTTTCCACGGGACATCAGCTCAAGAACTTCTGTTTCTCGCGGGGTGAGCTGCGAGATACCACCGCGTCCCGCCCGCATCAGCGCATTGGCCACTGAAGGGTCGATCACAGTGCCGCCGCTGGCTACCAGCTCTAAGCTTTGCAGGAAGTCTGCCACCTGGGATACACGATCTTTCAGTAAGTACCCCGTGCCGGCAGAAGCCGAATGAAAAAGTTCCACTGCATACACCGGTGCCACATACTGGCTTAAAACGAGGACGGGAAGTTCCGGGAACTCCTCCCGGATAACTAGTGCTGCTTTGAGCCCATCGTCGGACATGTTTGGGGGCATGCGCACGTCGGTAATCAACACGTCGGGCAGCTCTTCGGCTTGAATCAGCTCGACTAACTCCGTAGCGGTGCCAACCTGTGCACTGACCTCATGGCCTTGGCGCTCCAACAATCCTGCTAAACCCTCCCGCAACAATGCGGAATCATCTGCCACCACAATTTTCATACATGCTCTCCTAATCCGGTGTTACCCCGGTCCAACAACAAAGGAATACTCGCATTTACCCTGGTTGGCCCTCCAGGAGGACTTGACAAGGTCAACCGACCGCCGAAAGCCGCCAGGCGATCCTGCATCCCTGCCAGGCCGCGCTCGTCGATAAGCACTGCACCACCCGGCCCCGCATCGACAACGGAAATACTTAAGTGCGCGTCCGCCATCACCAGAACGCTGACGGGTGCATTCGGCGCGTACTTGGCGGCATTGGTCAGCGCTTCGGTAACGAAGAAATATGCTGCAGCCAGCACCGATGGCGAGAGGGTGGGCAAAGGATGTGGGCAGCGTACCTCTACGTGCGGACCATAGATCGCAGCAATATCATCGATGGCAGCGATGAGCCCGCGTTCGTACAGCACCTGAGGGCTAATGCCGTGCACAGTGGCGCGCAAAGCATCAAGACCATGGTGAAGGTCCTGCATAGCTTCTTGCAAGAGTGCTTGCACCTGACCTGTGGCTTCTAACTGTGCTTCACCGATCTTCATCGCCGCCGCCACGAGATATTGTTGCGTACCGTCGTGAAGGTCCCGCTCGATGCGTTGCCTTTCAATCTCGTAGGCATCCGCCACGGCACGGCGTGATTTAGTCAGCTCAGCAATCTCTTCCGCTTGCAGCTGCTCGTGGCTTTTTTGCGTGGCCCGGCGCGCCGGGCGGGTGGCGCGACGAAACATGGCTCCATAATAAACATATCGGCATTAGTCAGGGGTAGCGCCAGCACTACCTTCAAGTTCAGTGCTGGGACCATGTTGTTTTCGCACCATCGACAGTGAAATAGGAAGCATGAGTAATTCACTTCAACTAGAGGATGTCACCAAGAATTTTGGTGACAACACTGTCCTATCCGGTATCACACTGTCCATTAATCCAGGCGAAACTGTTGCTGTCATGGGACCATCTGGTTCCGGTAAGTCGACGCTTTTGCACTGTATGTCAGGGGTATTGGTGCCCACACATGGAGAGGTTCACTATGGTGAGACGTGCTTGAGCTCGCTTAACGACGATTCCCGCTCCTCACTTCGCCTCAACCACTTCGGATTTGTCTTCCAAGATGGGCAGTTGTTGCCGGAGCTGACTGCCCTGGATAATGTGGCTCTTCCCGCCATGCTCACTGGTGTGCCACGCTACGAGGCTCACCAGCGCGCATTCAACCTACTGCGACAATTGGGATTGGAAGATTTCACCAAACGCCGCCCAGGCAAACTTTCCGGTGGTCAAGCACAGCGCGTAGCTATTGCGCGTGCCCTGGTTACTGAACCTGGCATCATCTTCGCCGACGAACCCACCGGCGCGCTCGACCAAACTACCGGCCAAGAGGTTATGCAAATGCTAACTACCTTGGTCAAACAAGCTGACTCCACCTTGGTCGTAGTCACACACGACTCTAACGTGGCTAATTGGTTGGACCGCCGCGTGGAAATCCGTGATGGAATTGTGCACGATGATCGCCTGCTGCGAGGTGTCCGATGAATACTGCCGTATTGGTTTCGACGCTCTCTCGCGGAAGCAGGCAAGCACGTACTGGCAGCGCAGTAGTCAGTATTGTGGCCGTTATCGCCATGACTGTGACGTCATTTGCAGCTTTCCTGCTTGCCGGTGGAACGTGGATGTTCTATCAGCGCTCCCAAGAACCGTTCGGCTTATTGGTAGAGCTGTCTTCGGTCTCGGATAGCTTCAACTTCCTGGATAATTGGTTAATCCTGGCGGTGCTTGCCGGTGCCCTGCTTATCCCGGGTGTTATCAGTTTGGCCTCCCAAGCTGCCGTTTTAGGTGTGTCCGGCAGGGAAAACCGGTTAGCCGCGCTGCGCCTTCTTGGGCTTTCTGCCCGCCAGATCACGCGCATGACCGTGTATGAATCCGGTATTCAAGCGATGATTGGTATCGTGTTCGGCTTCGTCTTGAGTTTGGCCTGCCTGCCCTTCGCACCTGCTTTTACCTTCCAAGGCGAATACATCCGTCCCCGTGAAATGCTACTGCCGTGGTGGGCATATCTGCTTGTCGCACTCATCCTCATAATCCTGGTAGTGGTTTCCTCTGCATGGAGTATGCAGCGTGTACGTGTCTCTCCCCTCGGTGTGGCGAAAAAGGATGTACCAGCAACCTTGAAGGCGGGACGCTTTGTCGCCGGTCTACTGATCATGGCCGGGGCAATGCTGGTCATGGTTCAGATCAACCTGTTTTCCTCCACCCAAGCAGCACTTGCTGTCCTGGTCCCTCTGCTACTTGCTATCGCTATGCTGAATCTGATCATGCCGTTCCTGCTCCAAACGTTGTCACGCATTGCCTCCTTACTACCCGGCTCAAGCCACTACGTAGCCACTCAGCGTGTGGTGGCAAATGGGCGTCTAGCGTGGCGACGCAGCGGCGTCATGGCATTTTTCGGAATCATCGCAGGGTTCTTAGTCACCTCACCGCTGCTCAATGATGGCTTCAGCCTGGAGTTGTCAACGGATAGGCAAGCAAGCATTCTCTGGCAAGACATCTCCACCGGCTCCATCATTGCCCTGGTCTTCGGCTTTACTTTGACTGCTATGTCAGTCTTTCTCGGACAGACCAGTTCAGTGTATGAAGACGCCGAGCTTACACGTGCACTCCACCATGTGGGCGTGAATAAACACTTCCACGTTCGTGTGGCGGTGCTGGAAGTGTTGGCACCGATGATCATCATCTCGCTTGCCGGATTCGCTCTCGGAGGCCTACTGGGGCTGGCCATCCTGGGCATGGTTGCCGAAGTTAATCTTGCCGGCCGCATAATCGCGGCCTTCGGAATGCTCGCCTGCGGGTGGATCGCTGCTGCAGCCGCGGTATTTGCCACCCAGCCCCTGCGCTCACAGCTTTTGGCTCAAGTGTCGCGGAAGAATGACTAGGCCAGCATCTTAGAGATCAGAGGCTGGCAAAACTTTGACCAAAAAGTAGCCCGAGGGTGTGAAAGGTTGCACGACATCGTTCCGCACAACCGGGAATAGGAACGATATAGTGTGATATCACCGGCCCAAAACGCCAGAATCAAAAAAGAGTGGCCCCAATATTGAACTGCTCCCCATTAGTTGGACTGAGAAATCAGACATCAACTAGTGGGGAGTAGTTTTATGAGAGCACGTAGTTCTTTAAGTGAGTATCAACGTGAGCAACTTGTTTTGTTGTTTGAACAAGGAGTCGGAAGCCGGGCAGCAGCAAAGCAATGCGGTCTCGGTCGTGATGCTGCTCGAAGACTGGAGCGTCGATTCAAACTTCATGGCAGGCTGTGCCTTGTGGAGAAACCAACTAAACAGCAGTACCCCTTCGAGGTGAAAAAGGAAGTCGTCGAGCGTTTCAACGCTGGTGAATCCAAGATGGAACTGACCGCCGAATTCGGCTTATCCTCTGACCAACTCGTTTCAGGGTGGGTTCGTGCGTGGCGCAAAGACGGACTTGCAGGGCTTGAACCAAAGGCCAACAGCCGGCCGAAAGGTACTAGTCCAGCCACGCCTGCGACGGAGGAAGACAGACTACGCCGAGAGCTCGAACGGTTGCGTGCGGAAAACGCGTATCTAAAAAAATTGCGGGACTTGAGGAACCAGAGGCGAGGCTACGAGCCGAAGTAATCGTCATTCTCAAGTCAGACCATCGACTCGATGATCTTTTGAAAGCCGCGGGTCTTGCCCGCTCAACCTTTTTCTATCATCAAAAACGACGTCGGGACCCGGATAAACACTCACGGTTGAAAGAAGCAATCACCGAGATCTTTCACCGATCGAAAAAGCGCTACGGCTACCGCCGAGTACTCCTGGCGTTGCGCCATAACGGCTGGATTGTCAATCACAAGCTTGTTTACAAACTCATGCGCCAGCTGGGGCTTGCGTCCAAGGTCAGGCGCAAAAAGAAGTACAACTCCTATAAAGGAACGCTGAGCCATATCGCTTAAGAACATTCTTGATCGCAACTTCACCCCTGAGGCACCAAATATGGCGTGGGTCAGCGATGTCACCGAGTTTCGGGTAGCTGGCCGCAGAGTGTATTTATCGCCGATTATGGACTTGTACGACCGCTCTATCTTGTCTTACGAATTGTCGAGTTCACCGCATACTGCGTTTACCTCGAAATCTTTACACGATGCAGTGGAAAGCCATGCCCCACCTCTGGGTGTGGTTATTCATACTGATCAGGGTTTCCAGTATCAGCATTCGAGCTGGCGTGGTCTCGTCGTGTCAATAGGAGGTGTGCAATCTATGTCGCGTAAGGGCAACTGTTATGACAATGCGATCGTCGAGAACTTCTTTGGTCATCTGAAGTCTGAGATGTATCACGGTGAATTCTTTACCGATGGTGAGCAGTTCTACCGCGCGGTCGATGACTACATCGCCTGGTATAACAACGAACGTTTACAAGCACGATTTAAGGGCCTGACCCCGATGCAATATCGGAATCAGACCCTTGAACACCAAACCACCTAGAATTAAACCAGTCCAACTTTCGGGGGCTAGTTCACACTCGATCGCGAAGTCGATAAAGGAATGGGCGCACCACGCAAACTCACCACTGAGCGACAACGCCAAGAAGTCTTATTCGCCAACTACTCACGCCTAATCGCCTAGGTTCTCCGGAGGCGAAAGGAAATACTTTTTGCAGTGTTTCATTAACGGACTCGCCGATTGAATCAAAATTAAGCTAGCGTGCGTTTCGTATCGATGCCCGGTTCAGTAGAGGTTGCACAGCGGAAAATTAATCTTAATCCAATTGTGTATTCTCCGAGAATGATGTCACCGAACTCCATGTAAGCCATATAGCAAATAGATAGTAATTTCCCACCATCACACTAATTACTGCTTCTTTCATGGCTATTGAACCGAATAGTTGTCTCTGCTAAACGGTCATGCAGCCCGATAGTTGTTTCGCCTTTAACCATACTCATGATCAAAACAATAGAAACAAGTAGCGAAAGGACAGTGCCAATAATGGGAATAAGTTCAATTAAGAGCCATGAATTCCGCAGTAGTGAATCTGACAGTCCCGGGAACCTGCTCCGACTGCTTGGTCTACGGGTCAGTAGTTGAATCTTGCAGATGTACTTCCCCAGGGTCTTTCCGCTTCTTGTTTCCATAATTGATTTGAGCACCCACATGGATACAGTTACCGCCAATGACGGAACGGGTTCGAGAACATTTGCTCCCCATAGAAATGAGACTAATTGCCCGATAAAAAGGAAAGAAGATACATCAATTATCGATGCGCAAATGCGACGGGACACCGATGGGAATTCATAGCGATACTCTGTCGAATCGTCTTGTTCGACAAAATTCATATCGTTCGTCATACTTAGTCTCTTACTCTAACTTTCAATAAATCAGACCCTGCAGTAGTCACTGATCGTGCGGTATCCGATGCAACGAAATCTGCCGTTTTTTGGGATTGGTCAATGAACATTACGGAACTAAAACCGAATGACTCGCCGTTATGCCAGTAGACATTGTTCTCATTTTCTACTTTCTGCCATGTAAAGTCCGGCACACCCCGATCTAATAAAAATCGTGCAAAAAGTGCCATATCATGTGCAGTTGATCTGAGACCTGCCGCAGGCAAGAATCCGTCCATCTCCCATGCTTCTGCTGCCCGGCCTTCCGCAGTAAACCCCCTCGGTGCATCACCTGAAACTGACCCCACCTTCATAAGGTAAGTCTCATCGAGATCTAGCGGCTTCAGGATTTCATTCTCCAAAAGATCGCTATAATTTGTGCCAGCATTCTGTGCTAAGACCTGGCCTAACAAGGCATATCCCAAGTTAGAGTAGGAAGTCTCTCCTCTTCTTTTCAGGTTTTCTTTCCCTGCCAAATCAATAACATCGCTAGCTGAGATATCACCATACGGATTCTTATCAAAAAAGACGGCAAGCTTACGTTTCATACCTATTTTGCCGATTCGAGATAGTCCGCTCGTATGATCTGCTAATTCCTGAACGGTCACGTCTTCAATTGGATTCCCTGCAACTGAAGGCCCTAGCACACTACCGACAGTAGTATTCGCTGAAATCCTTCCATCGTCTAGCTGAAGTTCCAGCAATTGAGCAGTAAAGACCTTCGTTAGGGAGGCAACCTCAAACTCGTCAGAGGCGCTAGCACCAACTCCGCCGAACTCAGTGATTTCACCTTCTACCTTAAAAGCAGATAGTCGATGGCACCGCCCATCTTTCCCGTATTTTTCTAATACCCCAGTAATCCGTGAATTTCCTGATGACGGTAATTCACGGCAAGTATCATCCTTTCTTACTACTGCAGTAACAAAGACGGAACCGAACAGTAAAACTCCGATAATTCCAAAAACCGCATACCGCCGATTTTTCATTTAATGTCCCTCCGATGCTGCCACAATAACCAGCAGTGGAATGATTCGCTCAGGTGGAACTTCATAGTGCCCTTTCGGAAGTTTGCGGATCCAACCAGCAGCTTCAAGGTCATTTAAGTGGTGATACGCAGCGCCCGTAGACGACGTCAGTCCCAGTTCGCTTAGGTCCGATACCGTGGCTGGCGCCTTAATCAATTGTTTCAAGAAGGCCGCTCGCTGCGGATGGGCTAATGCAGATAGTCGCCGAAATGAGTCGTCCCAAGACACCTCGATAAGTGCATCAGGATCTCTGACCCATGAATAAGAAAGAGAGTCATCATTCCGATTCCAGAACCCAGTAAAACTTACTGCCCCATCTTCCCCCGCCACTGAGGAATGGAGATCATCTACATAGACCTGCCGAGAAGATAAGAGCGCAGAGTGTTCGGCGACAGTCCGCTCTAATTTTGCCACTCGTTGCTCTAAGGGAGTGTCCCCAAAATCTGGCCCCTCGACACCCTTTGCTTCACCTTCAATACTTTCATCCATGGTTTTATTATTCCGGAATATTGAACTTTTTCAAGCCTAGAAACAATTAATGAATATTTGAATCAGCACAAACAGGGGGTCACGTCTGCTTAATGTTAAATAATAAGAATATCACCCTATATATTGCCCCCAAATTAGGTTAATTCTTTGTTACTTTCAAAATATGATTACACAAATTACTTTTGCCAATAAAATCACTTAAATACATAAATTATAGTGAATGAATTTCGTCGTCTATTGGGATTGATTAAATTTTCTCCTTGAAAGCTAAGCGACTTGTTCAGACGCAACCCATAATTAGTGTCGTCCAGCAATCCGCTGTTTCACTCAGGTACCTCCACTATCGACCGAAAGGCCTCCCATGAAGATGCATTCAGAAAACATCGACTGGGCTGTCTTTCGCAGTCGCCACCACGGCAACCAACGCGAGGCAGGCAGCGAGCACCGCGTCTACCGCTCCCAACTCGTCCGCGCCGCCGTCAAAGACGGCTGGGACACCAAGCGACTCATGGCCGCACATGCTCTAGTCGACAGTGGTGACAACCAACTACGTCTTTGGCAGAGCCTTAAACCAAGCTTCCGAGCAACAACGAGAAGGCACCGACCTCCCTAGGACTCCGTCATATTCATCGATGCTAGAAGGACCAGTGATAGTCCATTATCTTGTGTTCTGGCTTCCGACGGTCACTACGCTCGTCGACGTGAAGCATGGTCCACACGCCATCTATGTCAGATCCGAAGTGGCGGGCTAGGAGGACTGCCATCGAAAATTCCGTATCGATAACAGCTTCTTTCCACATTTGATGCTCCAGCATCTCCTCGTCAGAGTAACTAACAACTCTGATGTAACGGCTGCGCTCCAGTGGTTTTCCTGCTCGGGTAAACGAACGTGGGTAGTGTGCCCATGGTGGCATCTGAAGGCCACTGCCCCAAAACTCGGGGTATCCCTGGTAGTACAGCAGCACAGTTGGCCACCCACTGCCGGACGTGTATTGGGCACGGTAGATAAGTTGATTGTTGCGAACTTCTGGGCCGGTGTGATCGATTTCTTCACCGTCGCGGAAGTAGATGTGCTCGGACTGGGCGGGATAGGAATGCACACGGTAGGCCGTGTAGTTAGTAAACGGTCCATGTTCGTCAGTAGTGCCGCCACGATATTTCATGCAATCGAAAGTGACCTCTGTCGACGTGTTGTGCGTCATGAGGCTCTTCAGCACTCCAGAAGAGCACAGATCCGTAATCTCTTCGAACTCAGTTAGCTCCTGGTTTTCGCAGAAGTCATCCCACAATGCACTATACATATTCAGTCTCTCTACTAATCACGCCTATGTGTAATCGTCAACAGGATTGGTGAAAATACAAAGTTTTCCGTAATAAGAGTACTGGGGGCATTCAAATCAGCTAATCGTAAACCTATTCCCGCCATAATTAGCTTGGTAACCCCATTCGGGGATCTCAAGGCTAATGTCATCTACCTCCGTAAAATATGTACCAGGTTCTTCAGGAATATCGTACGGAAAGTAGCTTGCATTGTTCGGGCCGGGCCGGGTAACCGTGCTGGTTATATCATCTTCCGTCTGATCGGGACGAGCACGAAGATCTTCCCTGAGGCGGGTATCAACCTGGAAAGTGAAGCTAGGTAAAGCCAAGGTACTGACACTCGTTATCACTTCTCCATGCCTTCGTTGAGTCAACGTATTAGTAACGGTCCACGCAAATTCTCGCGACTATTTGGGTTCTACAGGAGCGACCGGTGATACTGATTTTGTTTCCCCAATACAAAATTCGATCTCTTTACCGACTCTGTAATCCGAGTAGCGGTATGGCCCCCAAATCTGACCAGCTTCATACACATCGCATTCGACTCCTGTGGGATCCGCAGCCCCTCCCGCAGCTTGCAAATTGGCGACCGGCAAGCTTTTAGCTACGTCTTCTACCGTAGGCATTCCAAAGTAGTCAATGCCATTAACACTAAATGAAATCCCGCGATTTGAGCACATATACTGCACTCCACCCAGAATTCCGTATTCTGCTGCAATTCGAGTAACGGCATTGAAGCATGAGAAAGGTTGCCAAAAGACATTGGGGTCCGCATAGAGGACCCCGCCCTCGAATTGTTGCTGCTGAGCTCCCTGATCGTTGATAAACATATCACCGACGGGATACCCGTAACCGCTGGCTTCGTAGCCCTGGGCGGACCACGAAGCCAGTATCCCACCACTAACCGCATGCGCTCCCGCCGAGGGTGTCCAGTAGATCATTCCGCCCCCGAAGACGCTATAACACCTAATTCCATTTTGACGCCAAAACAAATGAGTATGTCAGCCCGATTCCCAACCACGATGTCGTAATCCGACGCACACACCAAGGCTACCGATATTTTGTCGGCAAATGCATTGGCGAAACAACTGATGGCAAGTTTGGATCCAGTAATGGCTCTAGCTGCTGTTGGGCCAACGATCGGTGGCTGATATTCGTCGATGACCTGACCCGATTGGTCGTATGCACAAACTCCCTCGACGAGCGCAACGCACTCCTTGCGTGTAACGAGTTGGATTTTTATCCGCTGCAGTCACCGAGCAGATAAACCGTTCGCGGAACCTACCAGCACAAAAAGACCAATCAACTTGAGTACAAGCACACTTGTCCAATTGAATGCCAAGTGACGATTCTGTTCCTTCGCGCTCGAAGTTTCATGCAACGGAAGCCCGCAGCGCGGGACAATCAAACAACCCAAAACAAGAACTTGCACGCGCAAATCCCAGCTCACCCACCCAGGCAACACCCCGACCTCAAAAACAAGAAAAACCGGAGGTCACAAACCCTTTCGAGTTTGTGACCTCCGGCCGGTTCAGTTCGAGAACCGCTCACTGTGCCCGAGGGGGGACTTGAACCCCCACGTACTTGCGTACACTGGCACCTGAAGCCAGCGCGTCTGCCAATTCCGCCACCCGGGCGGGCAACGCGCTTAACTTTAGTGCACTAGCGAATAAAACAACAAATCACATGGTAAACCGTGTTTCTACCTCCCAAGCACAGGCTTTTCTAAGCCTCTCCCACGGCGTGAATATAGGAATCACACGGGTTTGGGCACTATACTGAACCAGAAAACTTTTGCCCAAAACTATATAGCAACATCATTGCTTGGAAGGAGGTGCGGTAAATGGCGTTTTTTGATCGTCTTTCAAAGTTAGATTCATCTTTACAGCGGGGCCTAGACAATGGCTTCGCTGCAGTTTTTGGGGGGCGCGTTGTCCCTGCTGAGATTGAAGAACTGCTGAAGCAGGAAGCGCAGGACAATGTCACCGTCGACGAGAACGATCGCGAAGTGGCTCCCAACGTATATGCGGTGGGTGTCTCCTCGAAGGACTTGGAGAACTTGTCCAAGCAAAGCGAAACTCCGCAGTTCCTCGCTGAACAATTGATGCGTTTCATTCGTAACCAGGGTTGGATTCTTGTGGGTCCGGCCGTTGTGCGAATTGCTGAAGAATCGGGGCTACGTACTGGCCAGCTCCGGGTGTCTTCGTATATTGACGAGAATCCGGATGTAGCTAGCGGGTTCGATGCCATTGTTTCCGACGCGGCGAAGAAACCGAAGAAGCCTCAACCAGCTCCTTCGGCCGTCGCGGCTGCGGCCCCGCACAACAAGGAGGAAGAAGTGTCCGAACCCAATTCCATCACCCCAGTCAATGACACTGAGGCTACGGTGAGCTTGCTGCTTCAGGATGGATCGTCCCGCACCTACCTGGTGCACGAGGGATCCAACATCCTTGGTCGCTCGAATGATTCGGACTTCCGCCTCCCCGACACGGGCGTTTCGCGCCAGCACGCGGAGATCACGTGGGATGGCCGCGATGCGGTGCTCACCGACCTTGAGTCGACCAATGGCACTACCGTCAATGAAGAACATATTGATAACTGGCTGTTGCAGGATGGTGATGTGATCACGATCGGCCACTCCAACATTGAGGTTCGCATCGTTGAACCACAGTCACGCTAACGAAAGGGCCTATCAATCGTGGAAACAGTGCTTCTTCTTATTGTTCGGTTTGGCCTGCTCGCACTCTTGTGGGCACTCATCATCGTTGTGGTGTGGGCGCTTGGCAAGGACGTCATCAAATCCAGCGGCGTGCGTCGCTCGAAAACCCAATCGAATCCAATCCGGCGCGAAAAGGCCAGTTCGATCGAGGTCGTTGAAGGCCCACTGAAGGGCAGTCATATGGATATCTCCGGCGTGGAGGAATTCACGCTCGGTCGCGCCGAGGACAATGACTTTGTGCTTGGCGACGATTTCGCGTCGTCACGCCATGCGCGCCTCTTCCGGCGCGGCAGTGACTGGTTCGTTGAGGACCTGGACTCTCGCAATGGCACTTTTGTGGCCGGTTCGCGCATCGAACAACCCGAGCGCGTGTCGGTGGGAACTGATATCAAGATGGGACGCACGATCGTGAGGTTGGTGCCATGACCGTAAAACCCTTGAAGCTTAATTACGCAGCTGGCTCCGACCGTGGGCTTGTCCGCGAAAACAACGAAGACTCGGCCTACGCAGGCCCGCATTTGCTTTTGCTCGCCGACGGAATGGGTGGTCACGCAGCTGGCGAGGTTGCCTCCCAGCTCATGGTCGAGCACATGGAACACCTTGATCGCGATCCAGGTGACAACGACATGCTCGCGCTGCTCGGCGCCGCTGCTGATGATGGCAATGCGGCGATTGCTGACTCGATTCGCGAGCACCCAGAGCAAGACGGCATGGGCACGACCCTGACTTCCCTGCTTTTTAATGGGCGCGAATTCGGGCTCATCCACGCTGGTGACTCCCGTGGTTACCGTTTGCGGGACAAAAAGATTGAACAGATTACTGTCGACGACACGTTTGTTCAATCGCTGGTGCAGCAGGGAAAGCTGAACCAAGATGATGTGTCTTCGCACCCGCAGAAGTCGCTGATTTTGAAGGCTTATACCGGTCGCCCGGTCAGGCCATACCTGCAGATCCTGGACGCGCAGCCAGGCGACCGCCTGCTGTTGTGTTCTGACGGACTGTCAGATCCCGTAACTAGCTCCACCATTGAGGCCGCGCTGAATCAGGGCACCCCTGAGGAAGCGGTGCAGGTGCTCATTGAACTTGCGCTGCGTTCCGGCGGGCCGGACAACGTGACCATCGTGATCGCAGACGTGATCGAGGGTGATTCTGATACGCCGGTGCCGACGAAGCCTGTTCTCGCAGGCACGCTTGCACTCGAGCAGAACGACACGCACCCAGACACCGCCGCAGGCCGCGCTGCCGCCTTGAAACGCAAACCGCAGGTGATTCCTCCGAACCAAAACGCAGAGGGTCATTCGCGGCTAGCTGCTGCCGAAGCCGGCGACGACGATGAGGAGGTTCACCCCGCGGGCGCACCTAAGCACGAAGCGAACCCACGCACTAGGCGCAAGAAGAACGGTCGCGGACGCTGGGGCGTAATCATCTCGCTGTTGGTGGTTCTGATCGTGCTTCTCGGTGGCGGGATAACCGCAAACCGAGCTATCCAAAACCGGTTCTTTGTTAGCGTTAATGCTGAAAACCAATTTGTCGTTGAACACGGCGTGGATTTCTCAATTTTCGGTAACCGGTTGAATGATCCTATCCAGCTGACGTGCATCGACAATAATAAAGAGCTGAAATTCGTTGATATTGATGCAGTACCTAATGATTGCCAGACTTTCTCCACGGACGATCTGCCAGAATCTGCAAAGACTGCGGTGCAGAACCTTCCTAGCGGTTCCTACGACGATGTCACCCAGCAACTGAATAGGCTGGCGAAAGAGGCACTACCAGTGTGCGTCGATACTCCACAGGTCGATAACCCACAGGAAGCGAATAACAATGTACCGCGACAAATCGAATGCCGGGAGGTGAAGTGATGTCACGCATTTTTGGACGCAAGCTTGAGATTGGATTATTGCTCCTCGTCACCGCGGTGATTTCATTAGCCTTGGTCAGCCTGGAGCTTTCCCAGGGCAATGCGATCACCAGCCAGACGGGGTGGATCATCGCCGGCTTTATTGGTCTCTTTGCGGTGGCGCACATCGTGATTAAATTCGCGGCACCGTACTCGGACCAGATCATCCTGCCCGTTGTTGCAGCGCTCAACGGGTTGGGCCTGGTGATGATCTATCGCCTCGATATTGCCAATGAAACTAACCTGGCATCTCGCCAAGTCATGTGGACGATGGTCGGCATCGTCCTGCTGATTGCCACATTGATTATCGTGACTGATCACAAACTGCTCAGTCGTTTTTCCTACATCCTGGGATTAGTAGGCCTTGTGCTGCTCGCACTTCCTCTGGTGTGGCCGCAGCCCGGCGGCGATGAATTCGCTGACGCACGAATCTGGATCACCATTGGCTCATTTTCTGTGCAGCCTTCGGAGTTCTCGAAGATCTTGCTGCTCATGTTCTTCGCTCAACTGCTCGCTCAAAAGCGCGCGCTGTTTACCGTGGCGGGCTACCGGTTCTTAGGCCTTGAGTTTCCTCGTTTGCGCGACTTGGCCCCCATCCTTGTGGTGTGGGCAATCGCGATTTTGATCATGGCGATCTCCAACGACTTCGGTCCAGCGCTGTTGCTCTTCGCCACGGTGCTGGGCATGGTGTATTTCGCTACTGGACGAGCGGCGTGGTTGGTGATCGGCTTCGGTCTCGTCGCCATCGGCGCCACCGCGGTGTACTCGGTCTCCAGCAAGATCCAGTCGCGTGTGGCTAACTTCTTGGACCCGATTGCTACCTACCACGATGTGGGCGGTGGACATCAGCTCGCGCAGTCCCTATTTGGCCAGGCATGGGGCGGGATCACCGGCACCGGCCTAGGCATGGGTTACCCTAGCGATGTCCCTGTTGCGCACTCGGACTTCATCCTCGCAGCTATCGGTGAGGAACTGGGCCTGTTTGGTCTCGGTGCCGTGCTGATTCTCTACGGTATCTTGATCACGCGTGGCTTCGGCGCAGCAATGAACGTGCGCGACTCTTACGGAAAACTGCTGGCTGCTGGCCTGGCGCTGACCATTGCCATCCAGATCTTCGTGGTCATGGGCGGTGTCTCCGGGTTGCTCCCAATGCCTGGTTTGACCACACCGTTTATGTCCGCGGGTGGCTCGTCGCTAATGGCGAACTACATCTTGGTGGCCCTCTTGTTGCGCATCTCCAATAGCGCACGCAAACCTGTAGAGCTCGACGCAGCGCAGGAGAAGGCCCCCGGCACTACCTATTTCCCAGCAGCGCAAGATTCTAATGCGGAGGTGGCACGATGAATCGCAGCATCCGCAACGGAGCGATCTTCTCACTGATCCTGATCCTTGCCCTTTTGATCAACCAGACGGTGATTCAGGGTGGATTCAAGGAAGAGCAGTACGCTCAGAACCCATTGAACAATCGTGCTTACTACATGATGCGCGAGACCGAGCGCGGCCAGATTAACGCTGGTGGACAGATTATTGCCCAGTCCGTCGCTAATGACAGTGGTTTCTACTCGCGCACTTACCCAACCATGCCGGTGTCTTTCTCGTCGGTAATTGGCTATGCATCGACGACCTATGGCACCGCTGGCCTCGAGCAGGGATACAACGATGTGCTCAACGGTGATTCCACGTCCTTCCTGAATAATCGTGCATTCGATACCGGGCAGCACCGCCAAGGCGACTCGATCGATCTGACCTTGGACCCAAATACCCAGGCCACGGCGTATGACATGCTTTCGAATAATGGCTACGATGGCGCCGTCGTCGCTATGCGTCCGTCGACTGGTGCGATCTTGGCCATGGCCTCGACGCCTTCCTTCGACCCGAATGCGATTGTTAATCCTGATACCTCGGAGGCGGCGTGGAGCGAGGTCAATAGTGACCCGGGCCAGCCACTGCTGAACCATGCGGCCCAGGAGCAGTTGCCTCCGGGTTCGATTTTCAAGATCATCACCACAGCTGCAGGCCTAGAAAGTGGCTACACGCCGGATTCCCAGCTCACTGGTGCTTCGTCAATTACCTTGCCGGACACGGTTACTCAGCTGACCAACTATGGTGGTCAAACCTGTGCCAACAGTGGTGGCGGTTCGGTGACCCTGGAAACGGCCTTCGCTTATTCTTGCAACACCGCGTTCGTGGAAATGTCCACCCAGATCGGCACCGATAAGCTGCGCGAAACGGCCACCGCCTTCGGCGTGGGTGAGTCCTACGATCTTGGCGTGCCTACCGCCTCGGGTTCGCTTGGCGAGCTGCCAGATTTGGCCGCTACCGCGCAATCCTCGATTGGTCAGCGTGATGTCACCATGACCGCGCTGCAGGCTGCTGTGATGGCCTCGACCGTTGCCAACGGTGGTCTCCGCATGGAGCCTTATCTCGTCGATCGTGTCCTTGGCCCGCAGCTTCAGGTACGCAGCGAAACCAGCCCGACTGAGATCACTCAGGCGATTACCCCTGAAGAAGCCGGCACAATCACCGATCTGATGTATGCCTCTGAGCGCAACACCTCCGGCTTCGACGGCAACAGCTTCGCCTCGAAGACCGGTACCGCTGAGCACGGCGACAACGTTCCACCCCACGTGTGGTACGTCGCCTTCGACCCCGCCAAAGACGTTGCAGTAGCAGTAGTTGTGAAGGATGGCGGTGGCCTCGGCTCGAGTGCAACCGGCGGTCAGGTCGCATCGCCGATCGGTCGCGCTGTGCTGCGCGCCGCTCCTGCTGGAGGTGCTTAAGTAATGCACCCCGATAACCTCGAGGGCCTGCAAGAGCTCATTGGCGACGACTACACGTTGCAGTGGATCATCGGCCACGGCGGGATGTCCACGGTGTGGCTTGCCGACGACAACATCCACGAACGCGAAGTTGCGATCAAGGTGTTGAAACCGGAGTTTTCCTCCCACGAAGAGTTCCTGACGAGGTTTCGCAACGAGGCGACCGCCGCTGAGGGCATCGAATCCGACAATGTCGTGGCTACCTACGACTACCGCGAAGTGGAATCCGATGGTGGTTTCACGGTGTGCTTCATTGTCATGGAATACGTCCGCGGCGAATCACTGGCTGATCTGCTTGCCCGCGAAGGCAAGATGGACGAGCCTCTGGCTTTGGACGTGCTGGAGCAAGCCGCGCATGGTCTCAAGGTGATCCACGACATGGGCTTGGTGCACCGCGATATCAAGCCCGGCAACATCATGATCACCCAAAACGGGCAGGTCAAGATCACGGACTTCGGCATTGCGAAGGCGGCCGCAGCCGTCCCTTTGACCCGCACGGGCATGGTCGTGGGCACCGCCCAGTACGTTTCGCCGGAGCAGGCGCAGGGCAAGGAAGTCACTGCTGCCTCCGATGTGTACTCCTTGGGAGTCGTCGGCTACGAATTGTTGGCGGGTGAGCGTCCGTTTACGGGTGATTCGTCGGTAAGCGTGGCTCTGGCTCACGTCAACAACGTGCCGCCTGCGCTGCCCACGAGCGTGTCGGCGCCTGCGCGCGAACTCATTGAGATTGCGCTGCGGAAGAATCCAGAAACGCGCTTTGCCGATGGCAACGAGTTTGCCATTGCGATTGCTGCCGTGCGCGAGGGCAAGCGCCCGCCACAGCCGGCGAGCGCTGCGATGAACCAGGAAGCTGAGGAACCTTCGCCGACGGCGTCGACTCGTCAGTTGGCTGCGGTGGCTCAGCCGACCACGTTGCACCCGGCCGCACGCAAGGAACCGGAAGGACTGGTCACCGGTGCGGGTGCAGCTACTGATGCAACGCAGGTGGCCTCGACACAGACGGCTGCGACTCAAGCGGCCTCGACCAAGCAAAAGAAGAAGAATTCGGCATGGCCTTGGGTTGTGTTGATCCTGTTGCTCATTGCAGTAGTCGGTGGTTTGGTCTGGGCGTTTGTCTCGGATGCGTTTTCTTCACGCAATAATCAGCAGTTGCCAACTCAAGTCATTGTCACGGAGACAGTAACTCCAACGAGCGAAACCTCCTCGTCGGTTGAGCAGCCAACCTATGCTCCGCCAACTACTCGTGTGCCTACCCAGACCCAGACGCGCCAGCCGACTACGCAGCAGACTTATGTTCCCACTCAGGAGCCAACGAGTCAGCCGCAGCCAACTTCGGCGACGCAGGTTCCAACGCAGGTTCCTACTCAGGCCCCAGAGCCAACCCAGCAAACGCAGCAGCCGCCCACGGGTAATAGTGGTACTACGAATGGCAACGGAACTGGCGCCGGAACGCAGCCACCACAGGCCACACCTAATGGCAATGGTGCTGGCACCGCTGGTGGCGCTGGCACTACGGGCGGTGCAGGTGGCGCGGCTTCCTTTCTAGACACTCCAGGGGGTGCGTAAATGACATTGGTTGGAGACCGTTACGAGCTCAAAGAGAGTATCGGTACCGGTGGCATGAGTGATGTGTACGCAGCCACCGACACTCTGCTCGGCCGTGAAGTCGCCGTGAAAATGCTCAAAGTCGACATGGCGCGGGACGAAAATTTCCGGGAACGCTTTCGTCGTGAAGCGCAAAACTCTGCGCGCCTGAACCACCCGAATATCGTGGCTGTCTACGACACGGGCAGCTATAACGTCGACGGAATTGACGTGCCTTTCATTGTGATGGAGCGTGTCAACGGCAGGAATTTGCGCGACATCGTCCGCGAGGACGGGGTGCTTACCCCGGAAACAGCGGCGAGGTTCCTCTACCCGGTGACCCAGGCGCTGCAAGCCAGCCATGATGCGGGGATTATTCACCGCGATGTGAAGCCGGCCAACATTATGATTACCAATACCGGTGACGTGAAGGTCATGGACTTCGGTATCGCGCGTGCGCTGGACGATTCCACCGCGCAGATGACGCAAACGTCCGCGGTGATTGGTACCGCGCAGTACCTCTCGCCGGAGCAGGCGCGGGGCAAGCCGGCCGATGCGCGCAGCGATATTTATGCGCTGGGCTGTGTGATGTATGAGACGATCACGGGGCGTCCTCCCTTCCAGGGTGAGACTCCATTTGCGGTGGCTTACCAGCATGTTCAGGACGATCCGGAGGAGCCGAGCAGTTTCATTTCGGATCTGACTCCCCAGCAAGCGGTCAACGTTGATTCTGTGATTTTGACGGCGATGGCGAAGCATCCGGCGGATCGATACCAGACCGCCACCGAGATGGGCGAGGATTTGTTGCGCCTCGAGCGGGGTGCTGTGACGAACGCCGCGCGCAGCCATGTCACCGACCCAAGTGATGCTCCGACCGAGATCGCAGGGGCGGTTCCGGTCACTGCTGTTTCTGGTGATGCAGGTGCTGCTAACGGCGAGACCCGCTATGGCCAACATCGCGCGGAGAATTCGCGGTCGACGAACCGTTGGCTCAAGTGGATCGCCGCTCTGTTGGCTCTGATTGCGCTTGGTTTCGGCATCTTTTTCGCCGTGGATTACTTCCGCAGCAGCGATCAACAGCCGATCGCCGAGACGATGATTTCTGTCCCCGATGTCACGGGCATGACGCGCAGCGAAGCCCAGACCATGCTGATTGATCTTGGTTTCGAAGTAGATGTCACGCACGAAGCCAACTCGGATGTGCAGGAAAACCACGTTATCCGCACGAACCCGTCCGCCGGTTCGCAGCTGCAATCAGGCACAAAGATCACGATGACGGTGTCGTCAGGCACCGAGGTTGTCTCGGTTCCCGATCTCACCGGCATGTCGGCGCAGCAGGCCTCCCAGGTGCTTTCGGATGCAGGCCTCACACTCGACCAAAACGTTGAAGAGGAAAATAGCACCTCGGTGGCGCGCGGCCAGATCATGCGCCAAACGCCGACCGCGAGGACGGAACTTCCAGTTGGCGCCTCCGTTTCTGTTGTTGTGTCCTTGGGTCCGGTGCCAACAACCACTTCCCCAACTGAAACGCCGAAGGTGCGCATCCCATCGCTGGTGGGCATGTCCTCATCGTCGGCCGAGGCCACGCTGAAGTCACTTGGGCTATCGGCACGCTTCGAACCAGTCGATTCCAGGCGCCCCGAAGGCGAAGTCCTCTCTGTTTCCGGCGAAGGCACCGAGGTCGAAGAGGGTTCCACCGTGAACATTCAGATCTCCAACGGCCAGATCATGACCATGCCGGATATCGGGCGCATGACCCCAGAGCAAGCACGCACCGCACTTTCGCAGGCAGGCTGGACCGGCCAGCTTCAGACGGGCGAAACGATTGCCACGGGAGCACTTGTCGACGAGGGCCTCATCGGCTCGTTCACCCCACAGGCTGGTTCCGATATTCGTCGAAGCTCCACGATCACCATTCGCCTCTGGCATTTCGATGCCGCGGCGCTGCTCCCCTCGGGCCTCTAGATCGTGGCTGCTAACATTGGAAACTAGAACGCGGTAAACGCTTAAGGAAACGAAGGAATCGAGGAAACACTATGCCAAAGGCAAAAGTAACTAAGACAACGGTTGGAACTCAGTCGAGCTCAACCACGAACCGCACCCCGGTTAAGATCAACACCGGTGGTACCCCAATGTGGTACAAGGTGATCATGTTCGGCTTCATGATCTTCGGCCTCGCCTGGCTGTTGATCAACTACCTCGCTGGTACCCAGATTCCATTCATGATGGATCTTGGCCCATGGAACTACCTGATCGGCTTCGGTGGCCTGATTATCGGTTTGTTAATGACGATGGGTTGGCGTTAACTCCTTCAACGCCGTTTCCTGTTTTCCTAGTTTCCCCAGCTAGACCCCCGGCCCCGCGCCACTCCTTAGCGAGTAGCGTGGGGTCTTTTGTCTGCCTTTTCTGCCCCTTTTGTGTACTTTGTTCACCGCGTGTTATCCCACTGTTTGTCCACCCAATGAGCTAAGTTATCCACAGGGTGTGGAAGAAATTGTGGACAGACCCGAAATCCCCCAATTCCACAGCCTGTGGATAACTCTGTGCACTACTTCCACCGGGTGACTAAAAGTGCTGATAGTGCACTGTTTAGGCAGGCTAGCGCATGTGGGTTCGCTAGAATATTCGGTAAATTACAAGAATGTGTTTATCCACAATGTGGACAACTCTTGTGAATAACTCACAGTTGGGGAAAACCGGTGGATAACACGTGGATAACTCCCCGAGTTTTCACAGTCTGCTCTTGGATGTTTCTTGGGGTGCATGTAGAAAGCAGAAATCCCACACACAGACAGTGTCCGCATGTGGGATCAGGGGGTGCGAGCGAGCTAGTACAGCAGGATGATCACTAGGCTCACACCTCCGACAAGCAGCACGGATAGCCAGCGCATAAGCTTCGAGCGAGAGGTCACCGGCCAGGCCATCAGCGCACCTGCAATCAGGCCACCGAGGTGACCCCACAGACTCACGCCAGGGCTGATCAGGGTGTACAACACGTTCATTACCAACAGGACGAGGGGCGCACGCAGGTCAGCGGATCGTCGTGAAGCGACTGCAATGAGCACCGCCATCAGTGCGTACAGCGCGCCCGATGCCCCGGCCGTGGGCGTGTCCGGTGTCATCAACAAGATCGCGGCCGAACCGCCTAAACCGCCGACCAGATACGTGGCGGTAAATAGCGCCGGGTCAAGTCCGCGGGAGTGGTGTTTCTGCCTTTCGATAAAACAAGCAGCGTGACGACCTCAGGGACCGGCACGAGCTCGATGCTGGCGCGGGCTCATGCAACCTCCTGAGTGGATTCCCTGGCGTCGATCACAGAGCTGGCCATCATCGCCTTCGTCTGCTCCAGGCTCGTCAACGACATGTAGCGCTTCTGCTGGATCCAATCATCGTGCTGCTCCGCCAACACGGCACCGACGAGGCGGACGACGGCGTCGCGGTTGGGGAAGATCCCGACGACATCGGTGCGCCGGCGGATCTCCCGGTTCAACCGCTCGGTCGGGTTGTTCGACCACACCTTCGTCCACACGGCCTTCGGCGCGTTCGTGAACGCCAGCAGCTCATCGAGGGACTCCTCGAGGTAGTCCGCGACATGGGGGAACTTCTGCTCACAGAAGCCCACCACCTCCCGTGCCTGATCCCACACAGCCTGGGCGTCGGGTTGCTGAAAGATCGTCTGGAACATCGCCGACAATGTCGGCCACTGCGTCTTGGGCACAAGGCCGGAGAGGTTCTTCGAAAAATGCGTCCGGCACCGCTGCCAGGACGCGTTGGGCAGGACGTCGCTGATGGCGTGCTGGATGCCCAGGTGCGCGTCGCTGGTGACCAGGTACACCTGATCCAGGCCCCGGGCCTTGAGGTCGCGGAAGAACCCGGTCCAGGAGGCCACAGACTCGGATGTGGCGACCTGCATACCGAGTAACTCGCGGTAGCCTTCGGCATTGACGCCGGTGGCCAGCAGGACGGAGGTTTTGACCACGCGGCCGCCTTCACGGACCTTCATCGTCAGCGCGTCGCATGAAACATACAGGTAGGGTCCGGTATCCAGGGGCCGGGTCCGGAAGTCCTCGACCATGACGTCGAGGTCTTTGGCCATCTCTGACACCTGTGATTTCGACAGGTTGTTGATCCCCAAGCTGGCGACCAGGTCGTTCATCCTGCGGGTGGAGACACCTTTGAGGTAGCAGGTGGCGATCACGGTGGTCAGGGCCCGTTCGGCCCGGGTGCGTCGTTCCAGCAGCCAGTCGGGGAAGAACGAACCGGTACGCAGCTTGGGCACGGCGACGTCGATGGTGCCAACCCGGGTGTCGAGGTCGCGGTGGCGGTAGCCGTTGCGGACGTTGGTGCGGGACTCGGATGTGGTGGCGTATTCGGCGCCGCAGATCTGGTCGGCCTGGGTGGACAGGATCTGGTTGATGAAGCCCTGGAGCATCTGTCTCATCAGGTCCGGGGAGGCTTGAGACAGCAGGTCGTCGAGATAGGTGGTGGGGTCGATAGAATGGGGGCCAGCGGCCATCGTGGTGTCCCTTTCGAGGAGATGTAGGAGTTGATTCGAAAGGTACTGCGGTGGTCGCCTCGTGCATTCATGAGGGTTGTCACCGGCAGTTACAGATACACCACGCTAACGGACGCAACCTAGCGCCGTGCCCAAATACCGCTCAATCTCGCGACCGATGAGCAGCAAAAAGAGCATGTTCAGGGTGAGATGCCCAATATCGAGGTGTAAAAACATCGACGTGATCGCACGCAGCGCACCCAGCGGCTCGGACGATACGAACGGACCCCACAACACCATGTGGATGCCCAGCTGCGAGCCCCACACCAAATCGCCGAGCGAGCGCGACTGCACCGCCGTGACCAGGAAAACGCCCACGCAGATCAGCGCGATCACCGTGGTGGCCGGGGCTTGCCGCGTGAAATTGCGAATTGCAGTATTCATATCTTTATTGCACACAAAAGCCCCCGCGCGTGGCGGGGGCTAGGGTGAGCGAATTACTCGGAGATTTCTACGGACTCGATGACAACGTCCTCGACAGGACGGTCCATGCGACCAGTCTGCACATTAGCAAGCTTATCGACGACAGCCTTGGAATCTGCATCAGTGACCTCACCAAAGATGGTGTGCTTGTTGGTCAGCCATGGGGTTGCATCCACGGTGATGAAGAACTGGGAACCGTTGGTGCCTGGGCCAGCGTTAGCCATTGCCAACAGGTAAGGGCGGTCGAAGGACAGCTCTGGGTGGAACTCGTCAGCGAATTCGTAGCCCGGGCCGCCGGTGCCGGTGCCGGTTGGGTCGCCGCCCTGGATCATGAAACCAGGAATGATGCGGTGGAAAATTGCACCGTTGTAGAAAGGGCCCTCGTTGGAGCCGGAAGCGTTCTTGGTGGAGTAATCCTTGGAGCCCTTGGACAGGCCAACGAAGTTCTCCACAGTCTGAGGTGCGTGGTTACCGAACAGGTCGATGACAATGTCACCGAGGTTGGTGTGCAAAGTTGCAGTAGCGGTCTTCTGAGTCATGCTAGATATTCTAGAGAAGTTTTCCGCGGGGTGCGGCTGCGCGTGGGGTTGTTCGCTATGGGCGTAATGGAGGTTGGGTGGGGCATGTGGATCAGTCCTATTCGCTAATTGACGGTTGACGATTGCCGGTTGCGGCGGTCAGGGCTTTGGTAGCACCACAACCAAAACGCTTTGACATCGGTTCCCGTTAATCTTCAACCGTTAGTTTGGCCGCGGCGCCGAGCCTCTGCAGCGAGGGCAGCTTGGACATCGGCTACGAGTCTCTGCGGATCCTTAAGCATGTCCCGCGGGCGGTACCGAAGGACGCGGAATCCTTTGTTGAGCAAATTCTTCTCACGGTTACGTTCCTGGAAAATGGCCTCTTCTCGTTGATCGCCTTCGTACTTCGTGTCGCCGTCGATTTCAATGATGAGGAAACCCTGGACTAATAGGTCGACGCGAAAATTGTCCACCTGCGCCTGAGGAATGATTCCAGTGACTCCTGCTTCAATGAGGAGTGCGCGGGCAAGAGATTCGAAGGGAGATTCCGACGTCGAAATCGCTGCCGCAATACTGGTTCGCGCGGCCGCCACGCCTTTCCTGCGTCCCATCAGGGTGAGTTCGTACGTAAGCTGTTGCTTCTCATATCCTCTGGACAAGGCCCAATCGCAGGCGATGATCCCCTCGACCACACCGTGAAACCGGCAGATATCGATCACCGTTCGGAGGGCCACGGTGTACCGAACCCCCTTAACTTCACCGAAATCGTGTGGTTTCAAAACGGCGTAGTGATAGGTGATCCCATTCCCCCGGTCCCTTTTGGCCGGGACTGCACCTGAAGGGACGATGAGTTCGACGGTTTCTTCCGTAAGTGAAACAACCCAAATCCCTTGGAGGCGCGCAGCCGACCGTCCGGCGATGACTGCCTTACGCGCAGTAAGTCCCACCGCTATGGCGCGGAGAAGTTTGATCCGGAACCACTCCAGGTCCTTATATAAAGAGGACGGCAGGTACCACTGGGATGAAATAGGTACGAGATCTCCGCGCGCGATCGCATCCCACACTGAATCGTTGCTGGTTTGGACGGTGCGCAGGTTGATCATCTCTGCGGCGAGCTCATCGATGCTTTTAGTATCAGCCATACTCACTTAGACTGGCGAAACACCGGTTTGGTTTCATCACACGCCCTGCTAGCACAAATTAACGGTTGAGGATTGCCGGTTCCCGCGGTCAGAGGGTTTAACCTTTTGGTAATCCCAAAGCTCTGACCGCCGTTTCCGGCAATCCTCAACCGTTAGTTTGCGTTCACGATGGCGTGAAAGTGAAACTACGCCTTAACCGAAACCTCGGACGCAACCTCGTCACGCGCCAGAACCATGTTGCGCAGGGCCGGCTCGACCTCTGCGTAGCCACGGGTCTTCAGGCCACAGTCTGGGTTGACCCAGAGGCGCTCAACCGGAACGTGCTTCAGAGCTGCACGGATCAGCTCTGCCATTTCAGCAACGGAAGGCACGCGTGGGGCGTGGATGTCCCAGATGCCAGGGCCGATCGCGGAATGGAAGCGGTCGTCGATGTCTTCCAGCAGCTCCATGCGGGAACGAGCAGCCTCGATGGAGGTCACGTCTGCGTCCAGGCCGGCGACGGCGTCGATGATCTGGCCGAACTCGGAGTAGCAGAGGTGGGTGTGGATCTGGGTCTCTGGTGCCGCGTTCAAGGAAACGAGGCGGAAAGAGCGCACTGCCCAATCCAGGTACTCAGGACGAGCGTCTGCACGCAGTGGGAGAAGTTCGCGAAGCGCTGGCTCGTCGATCTGGATGACCTTGATGCCGGCTGCTTCTAGGTCGGTGACCTCGTCGGCAAGTGCAACACCGATCTGGTCTGCGGACTCTGCCAGGGTGACATCGTCGCGGGTAAACGACCAGGCCAGGATGGTGACTGGGCCGGTGAGCATACCCTTAACTGGCTTATCAGACAGGGACTGAGCGTACTTTGCCCACTCGACGGTCATTGGTGCTGGACGGGAGACGTCGCCAACAACGATTGGTGGACGGGTGCAACGGGAGCCGTACGACTGGACCCAGCCGTTGTCGGTGGTAACAAAGCCGTCGAGGAGCTCCGCGAAGTACTGCACCATGTCGTTGCGCTCTGGCTCGCCGTGAACCAGAACGTCTAGGCCGAGGCGCTCCTGCAACTCGATGACGGACTTGACCTCTTCGCGAAGACGCTGGTTGTAGTCAGCGTCGGAAAGCTCGCCGTTGCGGTGCTGGGTGCGGGCGCGACGAAGCTCGGCGGTCTGTGGGAAGGAACCGATCGTGGTGGTTGGCAGCAGTGGCAGGCCAAGGACCTTCTGTGCTTCAAATCGCTCTGCGAACTCTGGCTGGCGCTTGACCTGGCCTTCTGGCAGAGCAGCTACACGCGAAGCAACTGCTGGGTTGTGCAGCTTGGTGGACTCGGCACGGGTGCGCACGGCGCGGTCGGAGCGAGCAAAAGCCTCTGCTGCGTCGAAGCGACCAGCGACGAGTGCCTGAACTTCGCCGATCTTCTCGTCGGCGAAGGAAAGCCAGCCGGCGACGTCGACGGGCAGGGACTTCTCGTCGTCAAGCGTGTGTGGAACGTGCTGCAGAGAAACGGAGGTGGTCACGTGCTTGGTGCCCAGCTGCTCCAGGATTTCTTCCTTCTGGCGCAGGTTGCCAGCCCAGATGTTGCGGCCGTCGATCAGGCCTGCAACCAGGGTGATGGAATCAGGAACAGCAGCGGCGATGCGTGCTGGGTACTCAGGATCTGCGGCCAGGGTGGCTGGAGCCAGGTCAACCTGCAAAGCCTCAGGGCCCGCCTCAACAACAGCGGAAAGGCCCTCGCGCAGGGAACCATAAGGGGTGGTCAGGTAGACCTTTGGACGATCGGTAGCAGAAAGCAGCTCGGTCCAAGCCTCACGAGCATACTTCGCCAGCTCGGCGTCTTCGACCTCAATGTCAGCGGTGAGGATTGGCTCTGCGATCTGGACCCACTCGACGCCAGCGGCGTGAAGTTCCGCCAACACGGTGGCGTAGGCGGCGGTGAGCTCGTCGAGACGCGAAAAATCGATTGGCTTGGACAGCGCAAGTAGGGTGATTGGGCCAACCAGATATGGGCGCACGATGTGGCCAGCGGCCTTGGCTTCCTCGACGATGCGCACGATGCGGGATGCGTCTGGGTGGAAGGCGTCGCCGGAGAGCTCTGGCACGAGGTAGTGGTAGTTGGTGTCGAACCACTTGGTCATCTCGAGCGGGTTGCGCTCGTCGGTACCGCGACAAAGTGCGAACTCTTCGTCGAGGTCAGCGGCGGAAAGCACGCCGACGGTCAGAGCGGTCTCGAGGACCTGGTCGTAGTAGGCGACGTCGGCCGGGATGGCGTAGTCCTCGGTCAGGCCGAGATCACGCAGGCGGTTGTAGGTGTCAATGCGCAGTGCGTGGGTGGTGGAGAGGAAGGTCTCCTGGTCGATGCGGCCAGCCCAGTAGGATTCGAGCGCGCGCTTGAGTTCGCGGTTACGGCCGATGCGAGGGTAGCCCTCGATGGTTGCATGAGGAAAAGTCATGGAAGGAAGTCCTTGTGAAGGAGTCGATTAACAAGTGTCTTGTTCTGCATTCCTGCGGAGGCTTCCGGTTCGTGCAGGTCTTACCAGCTATTTAGCTAGCAAGTGGGTTCGGGATGCCGATGCGATTCAGAAAATCCTGAGTCACCTCGACGTTGTTGTGGGTGTAGATGTGTAGTCCGCCAGCTCCGGCATCCAAAATGGTGCGGGCCAGTTCGACGGTCATCTGCATGCCCTCTTCGTACTCGTCCGTGGCGGCCTGCATTCGCTTGACCACCCGGTCGGGGACGCTGATTCCCGACAGCACGCCCATGCGCTCAACCCTCTTCAGGCTGGTCATAGGCATGATGCCAGGAATCAACGGAATTCTCACGCCAGCAAGACGCGCCTTTTCGACGAAGCGCAGGTAGTCCTCGGCCTCGAAGAAGAGCTGGGTGATCGCGAAATCAGCACCCAGGCGCTGCTTTGCCAAAAGCACATCCAGATCTTCGTCGAGACCGGAAGACTCGGCGTGGCCCGAGGGGTAACACGCCACCGAGATGGCCAGGTTGCCCGCTGCCAGGCGCCACTCCTCCTCGTGCTCGATCTCGCGGATGAGCTTGACTAGGTCGGTCGCGTGCTGGAGGTGGTCGGCGGGCAAGGAGGTCTCGCCCTCGGGCAGGTCACCGCGCAGGGCGATGAAGCCGCGCACGCCTGCGTCGAGAAGTGTGTGAATCCATTCGGTGAGCTCCTCACGGGTACCGGCCGTGCAAGCCAAGTGGGCGATGGTGCGCGCCGAAGTCTCACGGCTAATGCGCGAGATGAAGTTGGTGGTGCCTTCCAACCAGTGCGAACGTGCCGAGCTGGTCACGGAGATGTAGTCCAGCTTGTAGGCATTGAGCGTGGCAAGCAGGTTCTCTATTTTCTCCTCGTCCGCGTCGTGGCGTGGCGGGATTACCTCGAAACTCAAGGCGAGGCGGCGGCGCTTCGGCGCCTCCGGTGCGGGTTCGTCGAGGGAGTCAAGCGGGGCCGATGCGGAAAGCCGAGCTGACAGCCGCGACGACGAAAATGGGGCAGACACTTGAAGTGTCCTTTCAAGTCAGGATGTTCGTCGTGTAGTTGTCGCGGCCGGGCTCGGCACTTGCGTTGGAGAGAATCTATCCCAGTTCGTTTGACAAGTTCAATCGAAAACAATTGGTGTGACCAGCAATTATGTCGCTGACTAGCCATTTCATCATGAATATAATTAATGTCACACTGCCGGATTCAACACCTCTCGCGCACTCCCAAACACCGGTATTCTTGGATTTGCGTACAGTAATTGAGCTAAAGAAAGCTAAAGAAAGTAGGTCCATGATGAACCTGGCACTCATTAGGCAGGGCTACTCCGTCGCCCGCGATGTTTTGGATACCGTGAACGACTACCGTCAGCAGAAGCAGCGCGAGGCCTTCGACGCGTTGCAGGAAGCCGCCGATAGCTTCGACGCGGACGAGCTGCGCGAGCGCGGACAAGATCTTTACGACGAGTCCCGCCGCGAAGCCGGCAAGCTCACCCAGGCAGCACATCGCCGCCTCGATCAGACCCGAGCTTTGCTCGCCGACCGTGCCCAGGACGCATCCAAGCAGGTAGAAGCACGTGCAACTCTGGTGGCCGACAAGGTCACCGGCAAGGAAGCTAAGCGCGCGAAGCGTCGTAAGAACACCCGCCGCGCACTTTCCACCCTGGGCATTGTGGCACTACTGTCCGCAATCGCTGCTGCTGTGTACTACTTCTTCTGCGCCTCCGAGGACAAGAAGAAGGAAGAGCGCACGACCCCTCCTCGTGTGGAGGAGCACTCCACCGAGAAGGATTCCAAGTTGGTCTACTCCACCACCACCGACAAGTCTGCGGAAAAGTCTGCGGGCCCACTGGGCGAAGAGCCTGCCGAGCGCGACGATGAGCTTTTGAATTCCCTCGAGGAACAGCTGGAAACCCTCGCCGACGATGGCGGCGCAGCCGACGATCTGAAGGAAGAGGGCAAGGACGCAGCCTCCGATCCGACTGCTTTCTACCGCGACGACTTCACCGATTTGGGCCAGGAAGGCACCAAGTAGCCCCATGTCGCTCAACCCCGGCCCCGGCGAACCGTATCTCGGTCCGTTCGGGGCTATTTCTTTACCTGACCTGCTCGAAGGCAACCCGCGCGTCATCCTCATCGACGGTCGCGGGGGCGCGGGCAAGACCACGGTGGCACGCAAGATCGCATCGCTTATCGACGATTCCACTGTCCTCCACACCGACGATATCGCCTGGCACTATTCGTTGTTCGACTGGGATGATGTGCTCATCCAGCACGTCCTGGAACCTTTTCTTGCTGGCCAAGAAGTCAACTATCGCCCGCCTGGCTGGGTGGCCAAAGGGCGCGAAGGCAGCGTACACATACCCGCTCACACAACTTGTTTGATCGTGGAAGGCTCCGGCTCGGTGCGCGAATCCCTGCTTAAGTTCTCGGATCTCTCTGTGTGGATCCAGGGCGATTACGAAGAACAACGCGACCGCGCCATCGAGCGCGACGTAGCCACCGGCGTCAACGGTAGCCGCGCAGAAGCCATCCGATTCTGGGAAGAATGGCAGGTCGAAGAAGTTGCATTCTTTCAGGCCACGAAGCCGTGGGAGCTAGCCGACATCGTGGCTGAACGTCTCGAGGGCGACACGCTCTGGGGTGTCTAAGAAATTTCGGTTTGCAAAAACTCCTCCAGCTTTTTAGCACCCTGAACAGCCAGCGGTGTTGGTGGCTCGGCGAAGGCCAGTTCCAGAGGCAGGATCTTGTTGTCTCGCACAGCCGTAATTGCATCGGCGCCCGGCAAGGAAGTTACCGCGTCCACTGCACCGGATTCACCCGAGTGCAGCAGCAGGATGACGTCAGGATTGGCGGCCACGAGCTGCTCGGCGCTGATCTCGAAGACGCGATCCTGCTGGTCACCGAACACATTGGTCAGGCCAACTGATTCTACGATCGGGTTCGACATGGAGTCCTTGCCGTAGCCATACATGGTGGCCCCTTCGATGCCCGGGTAGACCACGGCAACAGTCTTGCCCTCCCCCACGGTTTTATCCAGGGCGGCTACCCGCTCGGCAACGGATTGCTTGAGAGTTTCGGCGCGGGAGCTCTCGTCGAAAAGCGTGGCGTATAAGTCAATCTGGTCGTTGACGTCCTCCCAAGATGCGTCGTGGACCTCGCCGCAGAAGCCGGGCTCGTTGACTACGGGCACGTCGCTGACCGTGTCGGCGCTGACGGAACTGCTGTAGCCGATGATCAGGTCGGGATTGTTCGCCATGACGGCTTCTTTGGAAATTTCGAGGTGGCCGGTGGTGTTCAGGCGGTCGGAAAGAGTGGGGATTTCGGCAAGCTTAGCGTTCGTCGCATCGTCGAAGTACACCTCGGGGAAGAAGCCCGCCTTAGCCACTACGGTATCTAAAACTCCCAGCTCGGAGAGGGTTTCTACCGAGGAGGCATCCTGAAGCACCACGCGCTGGGGTACGGCGTCAAGGCTGATCGTGTTCCCGCAGTTCTCCACCGAAATGGCCGAATCTGCAGCCTCGGAAGTAGCAGAGCAGCCGACCAAACCGAGTGCGAGAACGATTACGGGTGCGAGCTTTTTCATGGAGTGAGCCTTTCAAAATGCAGGTGGTGTTCAGTGCGATGGACACGCACGTTGTAGACGGGTTCAAGGATTTCGGGTACTAGTACTTCGTCGGGAGGACCGGATGCGACGATGCGTCCTTCGTTGAGCAGATAGACGTAATCGCAGTACTCAAGGGCGGCGTTGAGATCGTGTAAAACCACGGTCACGCTGCCCGGATGGCCTGCAATGTTGTGAAAAACGTCCAGGGTGTAGCGGATGTCGAGGTGGTTGGTGGGCTCGTCGAGAAGCATGTGCGGGGTCTCTTGGGCGAACGCTCGAGCGATCATCGCGCGCTGGCGCTCGCCGCCGGAAAGCGTGGGCAACGAGCGGGTGGCCAGGCCAGTGAGCCCGACTTGTTCGAGGGCGTTGAGGACCGTGGTCTCGTCGTTGTCCTTGTGCGGGAGGCGGCCCAGGCGGACCACATCAGCGACGGTCATCTGGGGAGGCTCGCCGCTATCTTGGCTGACCACGGAGAGGCGTTTCGCCAGTTCACGGGGGGGAAGTTTTTGCAGGGGCACGTCGTCGATAAGTATTTCGCCGGAAGTGGGCTTCAGCGCGCCGAAGAGACAGCGCAGCAAGGTGGTTTTTCCGGAGCCATTGGGGCCCACGAGGCCTGTGATGCCCCGGTCGGGGATGTCAAGGTCGATGTTGTGCAGGATCGGTTGGTAGGAAAGGTTGCGGGCACTAATCATTTTTGTGCTCCCATTCGACGGACGAGCAGGAGCAGGAATGGCGCTCCGACCAGCGAAGTCAAGATACCGATCGGAATTTCCTGGGGGGCAAGCAGCGTGCGCGCGGCGATATCGGCGATGATGAGCAGCGTGGCGCCGAGCAGCGCGGACACAGGCAGGAGATGGCGATGCGCTCCCCCAACCAGGCGGCGCGCGGCGTGCGGGACGACCAGGCCAATGAATCCGATCGACCCGGCCATGGCCACCACCGCGCCGACGATGAGACTGACCAAAATGACCAGCACGGCGCGCAGACGATCCGGATTAATGCCGAGGGTCAGCGCCATATCGTCGCCGATGGTCAGGGCATCAATGTTGCGACCGAGCGCGGTGAGGATGACGGTGACAAGCACGACGATTACGAGCGTTACGACGAGCACCGCGTTCCACTTCGCTAGACCTAGAGAGCCCAGCAGCCAAAACATCACCGAGCGCGAGCCTTCCGCGGAATCGGAGGCAAAGATCAAAAAGGAAGTGAGCGCAGAGAGCGCGTAACCCACGGCAACACCGGCCATGAGCAGGCGAATCGAGGTGAGACGACCCGCGGATCGGGCCACGGCAAACATGAGTGCCGAGGCCAATGCTGCGCCAATGAACGCCGATCCCTGCAGCGCGAATTCACCGAATCCCGCTCCGACTCCGAAGAGAATTGCCAGAGCCGCGCCAGTGCTGGCTCCGGAATTGATGCCCAAAATATAAGGGTCGGCCAGCATGTTGCGCACCACCGCTTGGAGCACGGCACCAGCAACAGCAAGGCCCGCACCAACCGCGATACCAAGGATGGTCCGGGGCACGCGGATTTCCCAAACAATCGCGTTGGCGGTGGCTAGCTCCGGAGGAATCGGCCGGTTGGAAATGTTACGGCCGAGAACCACAAGCGTATCTCTGATGGGAATCTGTGTCGGACCCAGCATCAGCCCCGCAAGACACGTGACAAAGAGGGCCCCCACCAGGACAACTGTCCACATAAGCGTGCGGCGCTGCTGGGCGGCGAAGCCGAGCTGGTCCTGGGTGTTGTTCACGGGGTAATACTATCAAACGGTCAATTGAATATCAGAGTAATACCAATACCAATGTGGCTCTGGAATAATGGTGCGTATGACCCATTTGGACCGCAACCTCGCTATTGCCGAGACGTGGTCTCCCACTTTCAAAATCATGGGCGATCCCACTCGGCTCAAGTTACTCAGCGCCATCCACTTTGCTGGACAGCACAAGCTGACTGTGAGCGAACTCGCTTCTGCAACTGATCTGCGCGTGGCCACTACCTCGGCCGCGCTGCGCTCGATGGAATCCGCAGGCATTGTCAGTTGCGCGCGCGACGGTCGCTCGATGCGCTATGGCATTTCCGACGATCGCGTCCACCGGTTGCTGCACGAAATCGGCGCAGGCCACAGCTACTAGAGCTACTAGGTTTTGGTAGGTTCGCACTTATGCAGCCTGAAATCGACCCCGAAGTACACCGGAAGAACCAGCAGCTCGTATCCGTGGCCGTGCGCAATGGTCTACTTATCGGCATTGGTCTCGGCGTGGTTGTGGGTTTGCTCATCGGCAGCGTTGCTATGGGCTTAATTTATGGTGCGATCCTGGGGTTGATCGTGGGTGCTGGCATTGGGATTGTGAAACAAACACCACCACCAAAGAAGGCGCCGAAGCCAAAGAACGACCGCAAGCAAGACTAAACCCGACCCCTGGCCTTGTGGGCCAGGATGTCGGGCGGGGCAAAACTATTTAGCTACTGTGTTACTCGATTACTCGGAGCGATCAATCTCTTCTTCGGAAGAAATCTCGTTTGGAGTCTTAATATCGATCTTCTTCTTGGAGCTCTTTGCATCTGGGGTTGGAATGGTGATTGTCAAAACACCATCGTTCAGATCTGCTTCAATCTTGTCGGTGTCAGTCTTCTCCGGCAGTGTCACGCGACGCTGGAAGCTTGCGGAAGATTCACGTACTACGTACTTACGGTCTGAATCCTCGTCCCTCTTCTTGCGGGAAGCAGTGATAGTCAGGGTACGACCATCAATGTCTACATCAACTTCATCGGACTTGAAGTTTGGCAGATGCGTTTCTACTACGATCGCGCCGTCACGCGAGTAAACGTCTGTGGTTGGGCTAGTGCTGTGGCGTAGACCCGAGGTAAAAGAATCTCCAAAAAGGGTCCTCTGGAGAGAGTTAAGTTCTGCGAATGGGTCCCAGCGGGAAATGTCGGCCATGTTGTGTTCTCCTTTAATTTAAAAATTTATTATCTGCGAGCTACTTGAACTTAGGTGATACTTGAGTGTTCTTCGCTCTACCCCTTATAGTACCCCCGATTTGCTCTTAGTCAAATCATATGATCGTTGTTCGCTTAGGGCGAAATTTCGGTAGACTTTAAAAGGTAGTGGGTAAATACCCCACACTGGTTATAACAACCACATAGGTCTTACTTATTCCAAAGGAAGAAAAATGGCACGGACCATCGCTGTCACCGGCTCAGCTTCGGGTATCGGCAAAGCAACCGCAGAGATTCTCGAAGAACGCGGAGACACCGTCATCCGCGTTGACTTGACAGAAGGAGACGTCACTGGAGATCTCGCTAACCCATACGAGGTCTCGCGGGTGGCACATGAAATCGTCGAAAAGGCTGGAGGCACCCTCGACGGGCTTGTCGCCAACGCCGGTGTGACCGCAGGAAATTCTCTCTCACTTCGGATTAACTATTTCGGTACGGTCCAGCTCATCGAGGAACTCGTTCCAGCCCTAGCCAAGTCGGACAACCCACGTGTCTCGGTCACCACGTCAGCGGCCACGCTGCAAGGCAATGATCCTGGATTGGTGGAGTTACTGCTGAACAACGATGTTGAAGGTGCCATTGATCGCGGCGATTACCTGGGCAAGCAGGGCCCCCAGGCCGGTTACGCGAACTACTCCTCGTCGAAACGCGCTATCTCGCGCTGGGTCCGCCGCGTCGCACCGACCGAAAAATATGCAGGTCAGGGCATTGGTATCAATGCAGTAGGACCCGGCCAGGTCCGCACCGGAATGACCAAGGAGCTTTTCGCCTCCGAGGAAGGGCGCAAGCAGGCAGCCGACGCGATGCCAACGCCATACAACGGCATCTCGGATCCCGAGCATATCGGCATCGTGCACGCCTTTTTGCAGGATCCACGGAATGCGCGAATGACCGGCCAGGTATTCTTCGTCGATGGTGGCTACGATGCTCTACGCCGTGGCGACGATATCTTTGAGAGCGTGGAACAGCCCGTGGAATAGGAGTCGATAGTGTCTGAAGCAGGGTCCGAGCGAGGCGAACTGAGCCACCAAGAACCGGTGACAAATCAGTGGCCCCTCGAGCATTCGTTGGGCTATCTGCTTCGGCGCAGCATCAACCGACTCAGTACGGCCTGGGCAAGCGTCGGCCCCGAGCTGACCATGGCGCAGTTCACCATCATGATTGAACTTGACCGCAATCCCGGCCTTGACCAGCACACTCTCAGCGAGAACATCTGGATCGACTCCTCGACAGTTGCTGACGTATGTCGCCGGCTGGTGCAGCAGAACATCCTGGAGCGCAACCGCAGCGATGCCGATAGGCGCCGCTACATCTTGACTTTGACCGCGGAGGGAAAGCAGAAGCTCAGCGAAGCCCTGCCCAAGGTCACGGCGGTCAACGAGCAGTTAGCCACTCACCTCGACGCGAAGCAGCAACGCGAACTAGTCGCGTTGCTGCGTCAATCGGTCGGACTTGAGTAGACCCTACTCAGGGATGCGGTCGAAGGCCTCACTGATTTTCTTCGCCCGCGCCTCAATCGGCCCGCGGGTCTGCGGGTGCGTGAACACGTACTCGGCGCCCTCGCGCAGCCCCGTGATCACCAGAGCCGCGACGTCGCGGGGATTCTTCACCGGAAGCGGTGGCAAGAAATCCTCCATTTTCGACGATTCCGGGCCGTGACTCGGCCGTGAGGTAGCGTTTTCGTTGATTTGCGTATCGACGAGGGCCGGGACCACGTTCAACACTTTTATATTTTTGTCAGCGTATTCCTTCGCAACAACCTCGCCGAGTGCGAGCGATGCCGCCTTCGACGCGCCATAAGCACTGGTTCCCGGCGCGTGCATCAGCGCGGCCACCGACAAGGTGTTGACCACGTGCCCGCCCTCAGCGTTGGATTCGAGGTGAGGCAGGAAGGACTTCAAGCCGTGGACGACTCCCCAGAAGTTGGTATCCATGACCCACTTGAAATCCTCCAGCGTGAGCTCTTTGAACGGTGCGAGCGGACCAACGCCTGCATTGTTGACCAGAATATCCACCCGGCCGTGCTCGGCAATTACCTGGTCAGCCAACGATTGCACGCTTTGCGCATCGGTGACATCGGTTTGGATGCCGTGCGCGCCGATTTCGGTTGCCACAGAATTGAGCGTCTCGGGATTCCTGCCGGTGATCACGACGGTAGCGCCCTCGTCGATAAGCGAGGCTGCAAGCGCCTTACCAATACCCGACGTGCCACCAGTGACCACTGCTACCTTGCCCTGAAATGACTCGATTGCCATTGCTGTCACCCTAGCTTTCAAAGAGCTTGAGGCCGGCGATGATCTCCTCGAGAGGAGTCTGATCGATCAACGGCGCGGTCTGCGCGCGGGACTGCTCCGGCGTAGTGATCGCGGAGGCCGGGACCTCCTCAACCTTGCGGCTGGTGAGGTCCTCGTAGACGTGCTCGCCGTAGAGGCGACCGCCCTGGTAAGGCCACACCATGGCCATGTTCTGGGTGATTTGGTAGGTCTTGGAGGGATCCACGTTGTCCTCGGCAAGCAGGTCATGGGTGCCTGGAACGACCCACGCGAACACGCCCTCGGAGAAGATTCCGTGGTCAGAGACGGCCACGTGCTCCTCGATTGGGCCGAACACGTTGTCGCCGTTGGCCGCGGTGGTGCCGTAGAACTTTGCCACGTCAGCCATGCCGTCAAGCACGAGGGTCTGGCCGTGATCTTGGAGGCGGTACTGGGGAGACTCGATGGTCATCTCCGGGATGAGGATTTCCTCCCAGCGACCGGCGACCTCGAGGAGGCCGTGGCGGCGGTAGTTCTTCAAGATGTGGCGGTGCTGGGGGTTCTCCACGGTAGCCAACTGCTCGTCGACACCTGCGGGAACCATGTGGACTTGAAAGATAGTCATGCTGATTTCTCTCTTACTTGCTTACTTGCGCTTGATGTTGGCGTTGTAACGGAAGACGTTTTCTGGATCGTAGCGCTCTTTGAGCTCGACGAGGCGGTCCCAGGTACCGCCGTACGCTGCCTCGGTGCCACCCTCTTCGTCGCCGCCGAAGTAGTTAATGTAGGCGCCGCCGCTCATGTGTGGCTCGAGCTTGGCGTAGATATCGCGGACCCAGGCGATGTTCTTTTCATCGTCTTCCTTATCGTCCCACAGACCAAGAATATTCACCGGGTGCTTTGCGTGGCGGTGGTTGAAGGCGGTGGCGTCATTGTCAACACGCGCGACCGCTCCTCCGAGGGTGAGGATCTCGATCTGGCAGCGTACGTGAGGGATGTTGCGGGTCGCCTCGATGACATCGTCGATGGCTTCGTCAGGGAATTCCTCCAGGAAGCCGGCCTTGGCGTAGTGGCGCGGGCCGTGCTCGAAGACTTCGTCGAACTGCTGCTGGACCACTACGTAAGGAAGAACTCCGTCGGTGGCGGCGACTGGCTCTGGAATGCGCTTGCGCAAGGCCTCGATATAGGCGCGGCCTTCTTCGTGTTCGCCAGCCCAGATCATCGGGGTGAGCAAAATAGGCTTGCCGCGCAGGTCTTCAGGGATCCATTCGAAGCCTGGCTGGCTTGGGTCGGGGCAGCCGCGGAAGAAAGTCAGCCAAGCGAAGTCTTCTGGAGCCTGGGCCATCTCTTCGCGCCACAGCTTGGCTACCTCGCGTGCGTCATCGAGATCGAAGACCAGCGCTGCCAGGTAGACATCGGGGTGGAAATCATGACACTTGAAGTGGAATTCGGTCACGATACCGAAGTTGCCACTGCCGCCACGCAGCGCCCAGAACAGGTCGGGGTCATTGTTTTCGTCGACGGTCTTGATGGTGCCGTCTGCCAGCACGATCTCGCAGGACAGGAGGCTGTCGATGGACAGGCCGAACTTGCGCATAATGTGGCCGAAACCGCCACCGAGCACGAGCCCGCCCATGCCGGTGTGGGAAATCGCACCAGCGGGAACGACGAGGCTGTGCGGTGCGGTGGCCTTGTCTAGGTCGCCGAGCAGCGCGCCGCCCTGGCCCCAGGCTTCCTTCTTGTCTGGATCGACGGTGACTTCTTGCATGTTAACCAGGTCGATCACGACGCCGTCGTCGCACATAGAGTGGCCCGGAGCGCTGTGCCCGCCGCCCTTTACCGCGAGGGGTTGGTTATTCGCGCGCGCCCACTTCACAGCCTCGGAGACTTCTTGGGTGTTCTTCGGTTGAATAATCAACGCCGGATGGCGATCGATCATGCCGTTCCAGAGGTGACGAGCATCGTCGTATTCTGGCTGTCCTTCGGTGCGGACGGTGATGCCAGCGTTAATGAGTTGGGTGGTGTCTAGGTTGCTTGCGTTGCTTGCGTTATTGGCGGTGTTCGCTTCAGGCATTGCGAGGCCTTTCTGGAGTTTCGGAATTACCACACGATTATTAGTCCGTATACGTACTAATTTGTGATGGGCCTCATAGTAAACAGAATTGTGTGATCTGTCTAGCCCTGGGTGAAAAATGGTCGACCAGAAAGGTGCACTTTGCAAGATATTACTTTTCACTGACCTGCGGTTTTATATTTCGCCAGGCGTTAGGTCCGCCTGAGGTCTGCATGAGGTCCGCGTGAGGTCTAGGTCCGCGTGCCAGGTGAAAATGCAAAACAGGCCACGGAGGATGACTCCGTGGCCTGATTACTTAATCGCGCTTTATGCGCCTACAACTACCAAGGTCTTGCCCTTTGACGCTGCATTCGCAGCAAATGCTTCTTTCGTCTGGGAAAGCGGGAACGTGTTGGTAATGCGCTGAGTAATTCTGCCTGCATTTACCAGGTCCACCAGCTCGTTCACGATGTCAGTGGAAGGCTGGGTCATCTGAGCGGAAACCTCAACGCCTACAGTTGCGGCAGCTTCCTCGTCGTGCTGGGTGCCACCCATAGACACCATGCGACCGCCCTTCTTTAGTGCCTTGTAGAACGGTGCCGGATCGACACCGGCCGAAGCGGTGTCAAAGACTCCATCAACCTCTGGCAACGAGTCAGCCCAAGAAGTCTCTTGGTAAATGTGCACCTCATCAGCACCGAGGCTCTTCACGTAGTCGACATCGTCAGCTCCTGCGCTAGCGATTACGCGTGCACCCTTTGCCTTGGCCACCTGAACAGCGACGCTACCAATTCCGCCACCTGCGCCGAGCACCACTACTGTCGAGCCCTCGCCAATATTCAGGGTACGCAGGCCCTGAATTGCGCTGGCGCCGACGAGGGGCAGTGCCGCTGCTTCATTAATGTTCAGCTCGGTTGGTGCGAGTGCGGTCAAAGCAGCCGGCGCGAGAATCTGATCGGCGAAGGATCCTGCGCCTCCAAGGAGGAGGCCTGCCTGGCCGATAACTTTGTCACCCTCGGAGAGGTGATCAACACCGGCCCCTACCTTCACTACGGTTCCCGAGAAATCGCCACCAACGGTGGCAGGCAACTCGAGAGGCAGCATCTCGGCGAGGTAGCCCGCGATGATCGCGTTATCGATTGGGTTAATGCTGGTGGCTGCAACCTGGACAAGGACTTGACCCTCGCCTGGTTCGCCCAGCTCAGGGGTGTCATTGATAACAAGGTTGTCGGTGGAACCATATTCGGTGAATTGTACTGCAGGCATTGTGTCTTTCCTTTTTCCTAAGTTGTTCTTCCCACTTGTTTTCACTTCAAGCTTGAAGTTAAATATATCCCCCTTGACTTCAAGATGCAAGTATTTTCTGCAAGTTTTAATTCAACCGTGAAGTCAAATAGGTTAGAATAGGGGCTATGGAATCGGAAAAGGAACCCAAAAAAGAGCCCCAGAAAGAGCCCCGCTGGCTCAACGCGGAAGAGCGTGAAGCGTGGAATGCATTAGCCAGCATGATGCTGCTAGTACCCAGCGCATTAGACACGCAGTTAAAACGCGACGCCGACATCACCCATTTCGATTACCGAGTGATGTCTACTTTGTCCGAAAGCCCCCAGCGCCAGCTGCGGATGAGTGAATTAGCCACCCTCGTCGATTCCGCGCTTCCACGCCTGTCCCAGGTAGTAGCCCGGTTGGAAAAACGAGGCTGGATTGATCGCGTCCCCGATCCAGAAGACGGACGCTACACCATCGCAACACTCACAGAAGCGGGCTGGGACAAAGTAGTAGCTACTGCCCCCGGGCACGCCGAAGAGGTGCGTCGCATAGTCATCGATCCTCTAACGAAGACTCAGATACGCACGTTGAGTGAAATTGGGCGACGCATCATCAAAGAAATCAACCCGAGCGAACCGGTGGCTAACTATCTTAATAAGACAGGCGCAGAGTCCTAAGCCAACTTGGAATATAGGTGCTCAGGCCTGCCCGTTGCTCCGTAGCGCAAGCGAACTCGCACCACGCCCTGGCTTGCCATTGCAGCAAGTCGGCGCTGCGCGGTAGCGCGCGAGACTCCAGCAACTTCGGCGACTGCAGCGGCGGAAAGTTCATCAGTTCCCAAGGCCTCGAGAAGCAATTGCTCCGTGGAGGAACTAGATACCGGGGCAGTTGGCGCGACACCATGCAAGATCGAAAGAGCCTGGTCAATCTTTTCCTGGCGCAGGCCACGCTTGCCTTGAAGAACGTGGCGATAACGGGCGTAACGGTCAAGGCGATCAAGCAGCTGTTGGCGCGGGAAGGGCTTGACCAAATAACCCAGGGCACCGGCGCGGAAGGCATGGCGCACGGTGGTGGCCTCGTCGGCAGCACTGAGAACGAAGGCATCGATGCCCGAGCTGTGGACTAGCTCGATTCCATCTCCGTCGGGCAAATAAACGTCGACAAGCATGAGCTCAGGGCGATTCGATCGGATCGCCTCGCGCGCCTCTGCGATCGTGCGCACGGAATCGTTCACGCTGAAGCCCGGAGCGGCCTCGACGATATCGGCGTGGATTCCGGCGACACGAAAATCATCATCGACGATCAACACTGACCAGCTGCGATCTGCCATGTCACTCCTCTACTTCTCGTCCACTTCTCGGTAGTTCACATACTCCCCCGGCTCCACGACTCCTGGCAACCTCGCGCCGAAAACTGCGCCTCGCCCTGAATCGGCGCCACCGGATTCAATTACCCAGACGTCTCCGCCACGTCGCTTGGCTAGGTCGCGAGAAATGGTCAGGCCAATGCCACGGCCGTGTATTTGGTCAGGCGATACTTCAGGACTGTGAGCAAAAGTGCCATGAGCAAATACGTCTACCCCAGATTCGATACCCGGCCCCGAATCGGCCACGATGATGACCAGGTCGCGGGCGTCGTCGAGAAGCGTGACCTCGACTAACCGCGGCTCATCGCCACGCGATGCCGCCGTGATCGCGTTGTCGACGATATTTCCTAGCACCGTGGCCACGTCCTCGACCTCGACGACTGTGCCCAACACGAGGGTGGTCTCGCGGATCTGCAGGGAGACCCCGCGCTCGGCGGCCTCCAGCGACTTCGCGCCGAGGTAGGACTGCAGGAAAGCTTCGGTGATGAAATCGGCACCTACCAGCGGATACTCCACGGGCCCCCGGTCGCGCATGGTGCGGACGAAATCATTGGCTTCCTCGGTACGGCCCGCCTCAAGGAGGCCCGCGGCAACGTGCATGCGGTTTGCGAACTCGTGGCGCTGCACGCGCAGAGCCGAGGTCATCGCGCGGACCGAATCGAGGCGTTCGCTCAGTGCGACCATGTCGGTGCGATCACGGATCACGATGACCGAGCCCAACGACTGACCACCGCGATCGACGGAGCGCGACTCCAAATACAGGACTCGGCCGTGAGAAACGACCCCGTCGCGGGCACCGCCGGCCTCGAGATCTTCTACAACATCTGGGGAAAGCTGCAGATCGGCAAGCGTTTTCCCCACAGCGTTGCGCATTTCAAATATCTGGTTCGCCACACCATTGCTCAACCGAATCACACCGTCGGTGTCCAAGGCAACCACGCCGTCGCCAACCCCATCCAGCACAGCAGCTTGGTTTTGTACCAGTACGACCAGCTCTTCTGGCTGCAGACCCAAGGTCAGTTGCTCCCAGCGCTTGCGCAATAGCAGCGCGGCGGCAAACCCAATGGCCAGGGCCAACAACGCGGCCGCACCAATGTAGATGAGAATGCTGGGCAGTTCCTTGAGTACCCCGGCACGCTCGAAACCAACGGCGACTTGGCCCACCGGCTCCTGGGAATCTGGGGCGAAGATGGGCACCTTGGCTCGCGCGGACTCCCCTAGCGTGCCGCGTTCCCAGACGATGACTTCCCTGCCCTCCATAGCCGCGGTGAAACTTGTGGAAACCTGCTGATCGAGTCGCTCCGGATCGGGGTGGGTGAGGCGAATTCCGGTGTCATCGGTGATCACCACGAAAAGCGCGCCGGTGGATTCGGTGGTCGCGGTGGCGAAGTGCTGGAGCGGCGACTGGGCAAGTTCCTCCTTGGTTGGATGCGCGTTTGTGTGGGAATCTTCGGCCACCGAAGTGCGCACCTCGGGTTCTGCGGCAACTGTGCGTGCGATCATCAGTGCTGTGTTCTCGGCCTCGTCGCGAAGCTGCGAAATACTCAACAGGATGAACACTGCCGTACTTGTGGCAACGACGGCGACCACCGTAAGCAGCTGCAACACTAAGACCCGAGTGGTAAAGCGCATTTGCATCGAACCTCTGAAATATCTCTGATGGGCGAATGGAAAACTCCATTTCAGCACGTATAAATCGCCTGACAAAACCGCGTGAGCTAAACGCGCTAAACGATGAAAATGCACACTTCACGATCTAACGCACTGAACCCTTTGAACGTGACCGGTACCACTTTAGACTGAGCGCTGTCTTCTAGGGCACTGAGATTTATCGCACAACAGATTGCACTAAACCGCTCACGTTCGTTTCAGAGAAGGAGTCCGGATGTTATCCGAATCCGCTTTTATGCTGGCCGCTGAATATGCGCCCAGCCATACCCTGTCCGACGGGATCCTCGTCGTGCTGGGCTTCGTCATGGTATTGACCTTTATGGCGTTAATCATGCTGGGGCGCGCCACCCCAATGGTCGCATTGATCCTCGTCCCAACGGTATTCGGACTCATCGCGGGCGCCGGCCTCGGTATCGGTGACATGGTCATCGATGCCATCAAATCGATGGCACCTACTGCTGCCCTCTTAATGTTCGCGATCATGTTCTTCGGCATAATGATCGACGTCGGACTCTTCGATCCGCTGATTCGCCTGATCACCCGCACGCTCGGCAACGATCCCGCAAAGGTGGTCATTGCCACCGCAATTCTTGCCGGTGTTGTCTCCCTCGACGGTGACGGGTCCACCACATTTATCATCACCACCTCGGCCATGCTGCCGATCTACCTACGCCTTGGCATGAGCCCAGTCGTACTCACCGTGGTCGCCGGCCTGATTAACGGCACCATGAACATCGTCCCGTGGGGCGGACCAACAGTGCGCGCGGCCGCAGCTCTTGGCGTCGAACCTTCGGAAATCTTCGTTCCGATGCTGCCTTCGCTGGCCGTTGGCATTGCTGTTGTCTTCATCTTCGCCTGGTTCCTCGGCCTCTCCGAGCGCAAGCGCCTCGGCGGCGCGATCGACGATTCCCGCATCGGCGGCACCGGTGGCACGGGTTCGCCGCGGCCTTCGGGCACGGATACAGGCACGACACCGTCCGGCGGTGGCGGAGTGCTTATCGACGAGCGCGAAACCAAGGTTGAACAGCACGTTTCCGTGGGCACCATTCACGAAGACGAAAACGCCCACGACGGGCTGACCGACAGCATGCTCGACCCACACCGAGCAACCCTGCGCCCCAAGCTGACCTGGTTCAACCTGATTCTGACCATCGTTGTGATGGTGCTCTTGATCGCCGACATCTTCCCGCTGGCCTTCGTATTCATGGTGGGCACCGCCGTTGCATTGGCAGTGAACTTCCCGAAGGTCAAGGATCAGGCCTCGGAAATGTTGGCTCACTCCTCGTCCATCGTGGGCGTGGTGTCCATGGTGCTGGCGGCAGGCGTGCTGGTTGGTGTCTTCTCCGGCACCGGCATGGTTGACGCAATGGCCGCCTGGATCACCACGGTAATTCCGGATTCCTTGGGCGCCTACCTTGCCCCTATTACCGGTCTGCTTTCCATCCCCATGACCTTCTTTATGTCCAACGATGCCTTCTACTTCGGCATCCTCCCCGTGCTAGCAGAAAGCGCCTCCCACTTCGGCATCGAGCCGGTAGAAATGGCCCGCGCTTCCATCATTGGTCAGCCGGTGCACCTGCAGTCCCCGCTGGTCCCAGCGATTTTGCTGCTGGTTTCCCTGGCCAAGGTCAGCCTGGGTGATCACCACAAGAAGGTTCTGTGGCGCGCAACCATCGTGTCCTTGGTCATGCTTGCCGTGGGCATCTTCGTCGGCGTGATTCCGCTGGCTGCTTAAAACCGCACCTATTATGGCACCGATTAGGGCACCGTCTCTCTCGACGGTGCCTTTTCCATTGTTGCCGTACGATTGGGGCAAACTCGCGATCTATCCAAGGTGAGTTTTGCAGAAACTGTCAATTTGAAGTGAGGCATCATGCCTAAAACGACACCAAATCCGCGCCGCGTGGGCCGAAGCGCCGCACAATATTGGTCGCTGATCCACACCGAGCGCTCCCGCGTGGCCGGGATGGCCGAGGATCTCTCGGACGAACAACTGCGCGCGCAGTCTCTCTGCCAGGACTGGACTACCGAAGAAGTCGTAGCCCACCTCTCTGCTGCAGCAAACACGGGAACCATCAGGTGGATGACCAGCATGGTCCGTTCGAGATTCGACCCAGCCAAGCACAACAATCGCCAGCTCGCGCGCTACCTCGGTGACACACCTGCAGAAACCGTGCACACCTTTCGTCGTTTAGTGCCCAATACCATTGCCCCCACGAAGGACTACGGGGCCTGGCTCGGCGAGGTCGTCGTGCACGGCCAGGACATTGCCCAGCCACTGGGCGTCAATCTGGTGCCGAACAAGGTTGCATTGCGCGAGGTCGCACGCTATTTCACGGTCAAGGATTTCGCCGTGAACAGCTATAGCCTGGTCAAAGACTTAAGCATTAAAGCGCTTGACGACGATTTCCGCGCCGGCACCGGGCCCACCGTGCAGGGCGAACTTCTGCCACTGGTGATGACAATGGCGGGTCGCCCGCAGTATCTCGACCAGCTTGAGGGCGATGGTGTGGTTCTGTTGGAGCGCCGGATCGGGGCCTAAGCGGCCCTACGAATTCAAACAGACGAGGCAAAATAAGAGGTTTTTCTTGCGAGCTGCACTTTTTCGGACCGCTCCCCGCTCAACCGCAGAGTATTGCGTCACCTTGCCCCTGAAAGTGGCTTTGACGTGCGTAAAGTTGGAGCTGGAAAGGATGCATCATGAGCAGCTCCGCAATTCGCCAACTTCCCGCCAACTACGTGCTCGATAGCTCCATCAATATTCAAAAAGACGATAAGACTAAAATTCAAGGCGGTTTCATTGCCATCGCACTAGTGGCTTTCGCTATTGCCTTGCTCTTCGACTTACCGATCAACTCGGGCTGGAACACCGCCTTAGTTGTTGTCGTGACCATTATTGCGGTCCTTATCTACCTCGCGCTCCACGAAGCGACACACGGAATCGTCGCGAAGTGGCTCACCAAAACTCCCTCCAGCTATAGCTTTTCCTTCCCATTCCTCCGTACCTCCAACGCAGGTTTCTTATCCCGAAAAGATCTCGCCGTGGTTGCGCTTGCTCCCGTAGTACTCTGGGGCATTGTTCTTCTCATGGCACTCCTTTTCGTGCCAGAGGACTTCCGGATGACCTTCTATATTCTGCTAGCCCTGAATTTCGCGGGTTCTTCCGGCGACTACATCGAGGCTTCCACCGCGTTGAAGCAACCGAAAAGCGCACTGATGCGGGACAACGGTAACGAGCTCGAGGTGTATCTCCCCGCCTAAGTGGCCCTACTGAGGGCTCCCTCTTTGTTAGGCAACCTAGTTGACTTGGAATGAAGAACCAAGAACTAGAACAGGGAGTTCACCATGGCAAATACTTCGGTAAACAAGCAAGTCACCTACAACTTTTCGGGCAAAGTCGCGTTGGTAACGGGTGCCGGATCCGGAATGGGTCTGGCCACGGCCCGCGCTTTCGCGGGGGCGGGTGCGGCGGTGGCGCTCGTCGATAAGCAAAAAAGCGCTGTGCAAGCTGTCGCCGACGAGCTGCGCGCGCAGGGCTACAGCGCCGTTGCTCTTGAGGCCGATGTGACGGACGAGGCGCAGGTTGCTGCGGCCGTCGAGGCTACCGTGCGCGAATTTGGGCGCATCGACATGGCGTTCAACAATGCCGGAATCATGAATACCCCGGTCGATGCGGCCGAGGAAACCGGCGAAGCTTACGACCAAGTGGTGGACATCAATTTGCGGGGTGTCTGGGCATCGACGAAGCACGAGCTGCGCTTCATGCGTGAACAAGGCGCGGGCACGATTGTGAATTGCTCCTCGCTGGGTGGTCTGCGTGGTGGGCCTGGGCGTGCTGCATATCACGCCTCTAAGCACGGCGTGATTGGTTACTCCAAGAGCGTGGCCGTGGAGTATGCCGCGCGCGGAATCCGCGTCAATGTCGTGTGCCCAGGCACGATTGAGACTCCGATGGTTGATCGAATGACCTCGTCTGGCGAGTTGGACACCGATGCGACGCTGGCCATTACCCCGATGGGGCGCTACGGCAAATCTGAGGAAATTGCGGAGGCCGTGCTGTGGCTGTGCAGCGATGCCGCAAGTTATGTCACCGGTGTGGCGCTGCCAGTCGATGGCGGATACGTGGCTTAAGTCGCCTAAGGAGCTATGTAAATGACACGCCCATACACAATTATCCACACCCACACTTCCATTGACGGCAACATTTTGTCCATGGACCTGCCCGAATTCGAAGCCGGCAGCGAACTCTACCAGGACATTGCGCTGCGCCCGGCAACGCAGCAATTCAATATAGATGCCTACCTCAACGGCAAGATTTCCACCGAGGACAACATCACCCATTACGGCACTCCTTCGCTGCGCTCCGACGCCCCCGCGGTCCCCACCGGTGATTTCCTCGCGCACCCCGACGCGCCCATGTATTACGTCTCGGTCGATCCGCGTGGCGAGCTGGCCTGGGAGTTCAATTCCTTCGGCTACGGCGGCGTGGATTCCCACGTGCTCGAAGTCCTTACCAATACCGCCAGCAACGCCTATAAGGACTTCCTGCGCCGTCTCGGTATTTCCTACATCATCGCAGGTGAGAGCGAGATTGATTACCAGCTCATGCTGGAAAAGCTGAGTGCCATGGGCATTAAAAGGCTCATGGTCGGCGGCGGTGGCACGATCAATTGGTCGTTTATGCAGCAAAGGCTTGTCGACGAAGTCAGCGTGGTCCTTTCGCCCATCGCCAACGGTGACCCGAACGCGGCCAGGTTCTTCACTGCACGGGAGCCCTACTCGCAGGTCGAAGATAGGGCCTTTGAGCTAACTTCCGTGGAGAACTTAGGCCACGGCGTGGTGTGGTTGCGCTACGTGCCGAAATAGTTTCCGGTCTCATCTCACGTTTCGCCTCGCCCAAACGTCTGCATAATGAAGGACGAGAGGTGAGAAACATGACATTTGTAAGACATACACAGGTGGAGTCCCCGCTTGGCCGGCTGACTGTGGTCGCGGAGGACGAAAACCTTGTCGGGCTTTACTTCCCCGAACATCGGTACCCCCCGAAGGATTCTGATGTTGGCCAGCGAGTAGACGTTGGATCAGATGAGACTTTGTCCACTGTTGAGAATCAACTACAAGAGTTCCTTGACCGAGAACGCCAAAAGTTTCATGTTCCTGTACAGACCCGCGGCGATGAATTCTCGCAAAAAGTCTGGACACTCCTGCGTGAGATCCCATACGGTGAAACTACTTCTTATGGCCAGCTCGCCGAGCGCTTAGGCAATAAAAGGCTTGCTCAGCGTGTGGGCCAGGCCGTCGGCCACAATCCCGTCAGCATCGTCATCCCCTGTCATCGAGTGCTCGGTGTCGATGGATCGTTGACCGGTTACGCGGGAGGATTGGAACGGAAAAGATACCTTTTGGAATTAGAGGAACCAACTGCGGCAGACAGTGGGAGACTTTTCTAGGGCTTATGAAACTGCCATTCGATCACGCTGTGGAACAACACGGGGCAACCGTGCTGCGCGTTTGCCGTGCCGTTTTAGGCCCCGGCGCGGATGCTGATGACGCCTGGTCGGAGACCTTTCTCTCAGCTCTAAAAGCGTGGCCGGAATTGCCAGAGGAAACGAATACGGAGGCATGGTTGGTACGTGTTGCTCGTCGTAAAGCAATCGATATCACGCGAGCGCGCGCTCGCCACGCGGTCCCCACCGACAAGCTTCCGGAGCAGGCTTCCACGGATCGAGCTCCGGGAGACAACGATGTGTGGTCAGAAGTAGCAGCGCTGCCCGAGCGGCAGCGGCTGGCCATCGCATACCACTACCTCGGCGGACTGCCCCACGCAGAAACAGCAGAACTCATCGGAGGCAGCGCAGATGCCGTGCGCCGCGCTACAGCCGACGGCATGAAGAAATTAAGGAAGTCCTACGATGGATAGCACCCAGTTCCCCATTGACTCTGCCACGTTGACCGAATTGAAAGCTCGGCTCGCCGTGGAGGCGCAGGAGCGTGGGCTCGTCGACGTGGCATACCGAACAATTGATACCCCGGTCGGGCCGCTACTACTAGCAGCTACCGACGCAGGCCTTGTTCGAGTCGCGTATGAGAAAGAAGATTTCAGTGCGGTGCTTGACTCATTGGCATCAAAGATCAGTCCCCGCATTCTTAAAGCACCAAGTCGTTTAGATACAGTCGCCAAAGAGATCGATGAATACTTCTCAGGCACACGGCTCACCTTCGACGTCCCCCTAGATTTTTCGATGTCCAGCGGATTTCGTCAAAGCGTGCAACGCTACCTGCCTCACATCGAATACGGCCACACGGAATCGTACAAAGAAGTCGCCGAGCACGTCGGCAACCCGAAAGCGTCTCGTGCCGTGGGTACCGCCTGTGCCACGAACCCACTTCCCGTTGTAGTTCCTTGCCACCGCGTGCTGCGCAGCGACGGCAGTCTTGGTGGCTATATCGGCGGGTTGGAGGCGAAAACCACTCTGTTGAACCTAGAGAATGCAGCATGAGCAGACAGGAGCAATCTTTGGACACACTATTCGACGATCTAACGGATCCCCCAGTACCCGAACTCCCAGAGGGAGCGAGTTACGTACCCCGGTGGCTCACGCTCGAACAACAAATCTGGATCGTCCGACGTTTCCATGAATGGACTGCTGGCCCAGTCCCGATTCGCTCGGCAAAAGTCCGGGGGCACGAAATGAGCGTGCGCACCGTCTGCCTCGGTTGGCATTGGCGCCCCTACGAGTACACACGCGAAGCCGTGGACGTCAACGGCAACCGAGTGCTGGATTTCCCGGATTGGATGGTGCGCCTCGGACGCAAAGCGCTCGTCGCTGCCACCGGCGACCCGCACTCCGGCGACGATTACACACCGGACACCGCCCTAGTGAATTACTACGATGACGCAGCCCGCATGGGGATGCACCAGGACAAAGACGAACGGTCGCTCGCACCAGTAGTGTCGCTTTCCATCGGAGACACCTGCAAGTTCAGATTCGGCAATACGGAGACCCGCACCAAGCCGTACCAAGATATTGATCTCGCATCGGGCGATTTGTTCGTCTTCGGCGGACCTTCCCGTCTGGCGTACCATGGCGTTCCAAAGATCTACCCAGGAACTTCTCCCGAGGGCTGCGGGCTAGATTCCGGACGGATCACAACATCACCATGCGCGTCACAGGACTGGAGGGGTAAGTAGTGGAAAGTACACCGAGCCAGGACAACCAACCAGACAACGGAATCGTCGTCGGCGAGGACGGTTTAGCCCGCCCACAGTGGGCCAGCACGGATCCCATGATGCGCGAATACTACGACGAAGAATGGGGCATGCCTGTCCGCGACGAGCAAGGTGTGTTCGAAAGGATCAGCCTCGAGGCATTCCAGGCAGGTCTGTCCTGGGCGACGATTCTGCGCAAGCGCCCCGCATTCCGTAGCGCCTTCGATGATTTCGACCCTGAAAAAGTCGCCCGCTACGGCGATGTCGAGTTCGCCAGCCTCATGGACAATGCAGGCATTGTGCGCAATCGAGCCAAGATCTTAGCGACGATTAACAATGCCAACGCCACTCTTCGCTTGCGCGATCATGGCGGCTTGGCCGAATTCGTTTGGTCCTTTCAACCTGACGAAACTCCAGTTCCGCGGACAATCGCAGAGATTCCCACGAAGTCGCCTGAATCCCTCGCATTGTCTAAAGCACTGCGGAAGGAAGGCTTTTCATTCGTCGGGCCGACAACAATGTATGCGCTGATGGAGGCCATCGGCCTCGTGGATACCCACTTGATTGACTCACACCGGCGCGGATCCTCGGGAATCTGGCCTGCCTGAGACCCCAGTGACGGCGGTGTGCCGGTTGCTGGAAAACCCATCGCATCCATTTTCGAGCAACCGGGATGGAAGCAAGCCACCAACTGAGCTAATGCCCCTGACCAGTTCTGGTTTACTCCGATTTGTTTCAAAGTCCAATTTCCCTGTTCAGTAACACATTCCTTGGGAGGGATAGAAATATCCTAGGATAATTTCTTCCGCTGCATGTCATGGTGATCGAATCCTACGATCGGGATCATAAAGGGCATCCGACGTAGACGTATCGGAGCCAATTGGAGTGGATAGGAGAATGCCATGACTAACACGACTGACACAATGCGCGCCATCATCGGCGGACGTGGCCCTGACTTTGAAATCGCGGAGGTAGAAGTGCCTCAGCCGGGCCCAGGTGAGGTCTTGATCAAGAACTTCGCCTCGGCAACCAACAATGCCGATCTCCCTTCGCTGGAAAGCGCTGACCCCACCAACGGTGGTAGCGGCCAAGAATACATCGCAGGTTACGAGTACGCGGGCGAAATCGCAGCCGTCGGCGAGAACGCTGGCAATTGGAAAGTTGGCGACCCAGTGATGGGCACCTTCCCATCTGCATGGGCTGAATACCTAGTGGCGGATCACCGTTTCGTACTCATGCGTCCGGAAAACCTCGCGCCCGAGGTTGCCTGTGCGCTGCCAACTGCGCTGCTCACTGAGTTCGGCGCTCTGCGTATTGGCGGGTTCAAGAAAGGTCAAACCGTATTGTCCACTGGTGGGTCGACGAGTATCGGCATGATTGGCTTGCAGATCCTGAAGACTCTCGGTGCTTCGCAGATCATCGCAACAACCCGCAGCGTAGAGAAGAAAGAGCTGCTGACCAAGCTCGGCGCTGACACGGTCATTGTCACCGACGAAAACAATGACCTCACCCAGGCCGTACTTGATATCACCGATGATAAAGGCGTCGAGCTCGTCCTCGACCACGTCGCTGGCAACACCTTCGCTGCTTGTCTCCCGGCAACGGCCATCGACGGACATGTAGTCAACATCGGGCGCGTGGCAGGTCCCGCTTCGACCATCGATCTGGACGCACTATCTTTCCGCCACCTCACAATTCACGGCGTGTCCTTCGGTTTCTCCCGCGATTGGGAAACCGTCCCCATCCTCGAAGCGCTAAATGGAGAGGTAATGCCAGCCGTAGCTGAAGGGAAAATAGCTCCCATCATCGATTCGACATTCGCTATCAACGACCTCGACCAGGCTACCGAGCGTCTGCGATCCAATGAGGCCGTGGGCAAAATCGTTATCACTTTCGCATAAGACAAAACAATCAGCACAAAACAATCAGCAGGAGCAAGAAGATGGAAAAACTAGTTGAAGGCCAAACCGCAGTCATCACCGGTGCAAGCAAAGGAATCGGTAAGGCTACGGCAGAACTATTCGCCCGCGAGGGTGCAAACGTCGTCCTCACCGCCCGCCACCAAGAGGACCTGGATGCCGTCGTTGAAGCCATCACGGCTGCTGGCGGTAAGGCTATTGGTGTGGTCGCGGACTCCGCCGATCCAAAGGCCCCGAAAGAGGTCTTTGCCAAGGCGATCGAGAAATTCGGCCAGGTGGACATCATGGTAAACAACGCAGGCTACGGCGACATGTTTTCCATTGAGGAGACCACCGATGACCACTTTGAAATGGTCAATCAGATCAACTTTGCGGGTGTGTTCCGCTACTGTCGCGAGGCAGTCCAGCACTTCATACCGCGTGGCAAAGGCACTATTGTAAACGTGTCATCCGTCAATGGCGAGCTACCCATCTGCGGTGTTGCCTACACCTCAACTAAAGGTGCAGTGAACACGATGACGAAAAATATCGCCATCCGTTTCTCTGGCACCGACATCCGCTGTAATGCAGTTGCACCTGGTATCACCGATACTCCAATGTCCCAGGCTTGGGCCGCTGGCGAACTCGCCGGTGGTGACAAGATGCTGAAGTACTCTGACATCTATACAAATACTGAGGTGGCATCGACCCAGCCTGAGGACCAAGCGAATGCCATTCTCTTCCTAGCCAGCGACATGAGCCGCGGTATAACTGGCCGCGTGCTCACCGTCGATAATGGCGCCTTCATGTAATCCACCCTTGAAGGAGACACACTTATGATTATCGGAGTCATCGGTGCAGGTTCCCTAGGCAGTTCGGTCGGACGCGCTCTTTCGGAGGGCGGCCACGAGGTGATCTTCTCCTCCAGACACCCTGCCCGTCTGCGCCCACTCGCGGGAATCCGCGTGGCCACCGTCGAGGAAGCAGCTGAGCAGGCCGATGTGCTTTTGTTGTCCACCCCGTACCGCGCGCTGCCAAGCGTGGCACGCACACTCAATCCGTACATCACTGGCAAGGTGATCATCGATGCAACAAACCCCAACCCTTCCGACTACGACGATCTCTCAGAAACTTCTCGGCGCGACGGTATGGGAGTGACCACCCAGCGCTACCTGCCAGAGGCTCGTGTGGTGCGCGCTTTTAGTTCAATTAACGCGTGGAACGTGGTGTCGAGTCGCAATGATGCCCAGCCGCTTGGTGTCCCCGTCGCTGGTGACGATAAAGAGGCGGTAGCACTCGTCGAAAAGCTAGTGCGCGACGCTGGCTGCGCACCTGTAACCACGGGTGATCTTGAATCGGGTCGGATCTTCGAGTGGGGCAATCCGGGCTGCTTGGTGAATACCAACGAGGCTGGATTGCGTCGAGCAATGGGGAAGTAATCGAGCGATCCGCCGAGGTAGCGCCACTAAACCACTACTCCCCAGAAAAGAGAGTCTCCGCAGTCCATTCTTCTGCTGGCTGGGTGTGCAACTGCCAGTAGGTCTCGGCGATGGTGTCTGGGTCGAACGCGGTGCCTGGCGCAATCGCACCGTGCACGGTCACACTCGTGGCGTGCACGTTGTGCGGAGCAAGCTCGGCGTGCAAAATGGCCGACGTCGCAAGCACGCCAGCCTTACCAATGGACAGGGTTGCATACTCGGGGCTCGGATGGTGCCCGAAACCGCCACCGGTGATGATGAAGGTGCCGCGCCCCGCCTCAACCATTGCCGGCGAGAGCACTTGAGCTGCGGCGATGGCACCGAGGACGTCCGTGTTGTAAGCAGCTGCCTGCTCTGCCAGCGGAGTTTCTAGGATCCGGTTGGGCACGAATTTTGCTACGTTGTACACCACCACTCCTGGTGCGCGGTGTTGCGCATAGCGTTGCAGCTCGGCCTCGAAGCCCGAGATGTTGGCGGCATCAACTTGCAGAGTGTCACCGTCTGCGCCCATATCGGTGAGCTCGGCAACAATAGGATCCAGGTTCTTCGGTGTGCGTGCCGCGAGAGTGACGGCGAAACCCTCTCGAGCGAAGCGCTTGGCTATAGACGCTCCGAGACCGGGGCCGGCACCGATGACAAGCAAACGGTTCGAATCAAGTTCTGGCATGAGTGAGCTTCCTTTCAAGTTCGTTCCCGCAGGCACTACTGTGCTCGCCGGATTCAACCAGGATACTCGCGTATCGGCACAGTGAGATCGCTAAACCACGAGCACCTGGCCGGCGTACTCAGCGACATTGATCGCGTAAGTTCGCGACTGGTTATAGGTGGTCACAGCGGCATTCCACCCATTGTCGGAAGTTACATCGCGCTCCTCGCCGCAGAGGTAGGAAGCCGCGGTGAGTACCGCGTCGTCGATATTTTGCGGGTCCGTCACCCCGTCGAGGTTGCCGTCGCGCCCCTCGAGCTGCCACGTACTCGGGATGAATTGCATGGGGCCCACAGCGCGGTCGTATTCCTTATCGCCGTCGAGCACGCCACCGTCGGTATCGGCAATTTCCGCAACGCCCTCACTCCCGTCGAGGGGCACACCAATAATCGCGGGGCTGACCTGCCCGCGCTCGTCGATACTTGCTCCGCCGAAAGAACCATGAATCGATTCCACCTGGCCGATACCGGCGAGCGTATTCCAGCCGATCCCGCATTTCGGCTGCTCATCGGCGATGCGCAAGGCCGCGCCCGCGTACGCTGCAAGGGCGCGCTCGGGGATTCCGCTTGTCGACGAGGTCTCGGCCAACCACTCAGGATCAGCGAGCTGCGCAATCGGCGTTTGTGCATTGGTGTCGGCGGCCGGTTCTGCCTGGCTTTGCTCAGGTGCTGTTGGGTAGCCCTGCTTGACGTAGTCAGGCTCCTTGGAGGAGCAACTAGCAAGCACGAGGCTGGTTGTAAGTATCGCGGCTAATGTTGTGCGTTTGGCTGAAATGAGCTTTCCTTTCGCGGCTTCAAGGCAGGTGGTGACCTGCGGCCTTCACCAACCCGTACCACTCGCCACGGGTCAGCGGGATGTCCGAGCCTGCCACTGAATCAACGACGCGGTGTGGGGTTGTAGTTCCCAAAACAACCTGAATTCCTGCTGGGTGCCGCGTAATCCAGGCAACGGCAATCGCCATCGGAGTGACATCGTACTTTTCTGCCAGGCGGTTCAGCTCGGCGTTGAGCTCGGGATATTCGGGAGAATCGAAAAACACGCCTGTGTGGTCGCCCGCCTGGAACGGCGACCAGGCCTGCACGGTAATCTTGTTGATCCGGCAGTAGTCGATGAGTCCGCCACCGTCGCGGGTGATGGAATCGTCGACACCCGCAATATTCGAGGCGAGACCCTGCGCAATCAACGTGGAGTGCGTGATGGATAGCTGCACTTGGTTGGCCACGATCGGCTGTGTGACTGCTGTTTTCAGCAGGTCGATTTGGCGCGGGGTGTGATTGGACACGCCGAATGCGCGGACCTTGCCGGCGGACTCTAGCTCGTCGAAGGCGCGGGCGACCTCTTCGGGTTCAACGAGGGCATCGGGGCGGTGCAGCAACAACACGTCGATGTAATCGGTGTTCAAGGCCTGCAGGGACACGTCGACGGAAGCGATGATGTGCTCATATGAGTGGTCGTAACTCCAGGGATCTAGCACGATGCCGGTCTTGGTCTGTAGAGTGATCTGCTCGCGTTCGCTGGAGCTCAAGTGCAGGGCTTCGGCGAATCTGCGCTCACACCAGTGCCTTCCACCTGGATGATTGAACCCGTACAGGTCGGCGTGGTCGAAGAAGGTGATGCCGGACTCCCGGGCTACTTGGTAGAGCTCGCGGATTTCGTCGTCGGTCTTATCTGCGATGCGCATCATTCCTGCGACGATGTTGGGCACCTGGGTGCCGGTGGTTCCAAGGGGGACGGTTTTCATGGCGGCCAGTGTAATCCAGAGAAAGAACAAAGAAACCGCCTCCCACGCAATGTGGAAGGCGGTTCATACTGTGGAGCATAGGAGAATCGAACTCCTGACATCCTGCTTGCAAAGCAGGTGCTCTACCAACTGAGCTAATGCCCCGTGCAGGAATTCACATTACTCCCACACCCTGCCAAGAGAAAAATCGCCCCACAACCAGCACGAACTACTCCTCGTGCAGGCCCTTCATGGCCACCTTCGTGAAGTCGTCGAGGGCCTGCTCGGCTCGCTCGAGTTCGGCGCGCGCGGTTTCTTGCTCGGCAGGCGGGTCGTAGTCGCGGGCCGCAATCTTCTCAAACCAGGACTGGTAGCGCGCCAGGTCAGCCTCCGACTCCTCTACCTCTTCATAGGTGGCTCTGCCCTGTTCCAGCTCCTCGTCGAGTTCGGCGAAGAAGCCTTGAATGCGAGTAAGTAGTTCCTGGTATTCGTCGGCACGCGCTGCTTGTAGCTCGGCCACAACCTCGGCCTCCTCGCCGGGCTCGGTGAAGCGGAAGGACAGCACCCGGGCGCTGCCGCCTTCGTCTTGGACCTTGGCCGCGAGCGTGCGGATCCCGCGAGTGGTTTTCTGCGTCGCCGGGATCAGGCAGGTGGATTGCTGGATATATAGGGCGCCGAGCGCTTTGAGTTTGCGCCACACCGTCACGCGCAGGGAGGCTGGCGCGCCTGCCGTGGAGATCGCAATCAATAGCCATTCCCGTGGTTCACTCATGCCTTGAGCCTACTTCGTCACTGAGCCTCGCCAACGTTGCACCCCAATGTTACGCTTGTAACAAAACCACGTAACTAGGGAGATTGAGATGGCCGAAACCATCAGCACGTGGCACGGAGTCGACGCCGACGAAGCGCTCGCCGGACTGGGCTCCCGCGCCACAGGCCTAACCACCCAAGAGGCCACCGCCGCCCTCGAGAAGGCGGGACCGAACCAACTCAAACCACCGAAAAAGAAGTCCTTCTGGCACGAACTTCTAGAAGAATTCACCGAACCGCTCCAATTGCTGCTCATTGTGGTGGCCATTTTGTCGTTCATTTTCGGCGAAATGATCGACGGCATTGCGATTTTGGTGGTGATCATCCTAAGCGTGCTCGTCGAAACGCTCTCCGAAATGCGCTCGCACAAAGCCATCAATGCGCTCGCCACCCTCACGGCGGCGCGAGCGCATGTGCTTCGCGACGATTCCCCCGTGGAAATTCCCGCCACCGAAGTCGTTCCCGGCGACATTCTTGTGCTTGAGGCCGGCGACATTATCGCCGCCGATGCGCGTGTGCTCGAGGCGACCGGCCTACGCATCAACGAATCGACGCTGACCGGCGAGCCCGCCACCAGCGTCAAGGGCGCCGAATCAGTGGCCGGGGACACCGCCCTAGCGGAGCGCTCCAGCATGGTCTACTCCGGCACCTCGGTCGCCTCGGGCACCGGGCGCGCAGTGGTTGTAGCCACCGGCAAAAACACCGAGGTCGGCCAGCTGGGCACGATGGTCTCCAACGAGAAGCCACCCGCCACTCCCCTGCAAAAAACTACTCGTGACCTGGCAAAATACGTTCTGATCCTGGCAATCATTGTCTCCGTGGCGGTACCGATTATCGGCCTACTCATGGGTCAACCGTGGCAGCAAATGGTCCTGACAGGCCTGACGCTGGCATTTGCCACCATCCCCGAAGAACTGCCCATCCTGGTCACCGTGCTGCTGGCCATCGGCGGCATGATGCTCTCGCGCAAGGGCGCGCTGCTGCGTCGCCTGGGTGCCGGCGAAACGCTCGGCTCCATTACCCACCTTGTCACCGACAAGACCGGCACACTCACTCACAACAAGATGGACGTTCGCGAAGTGCGTGGCGACGAAGCCACCGTCCTGGCCACCGCCCTCATCGCCCAAGGAGGCGAGGATCCCACCTCGTCAGAGCCGATGGACCACGCTGTCGCCGAACATGCCCGCAAGGTGGTCCCCGAGACCGTTTTGGAGAATATCGCAGCAGGTCACACGGTTGCCGAATGGCCTTTTACCTCAGAGCGTCGCCGTGTCGCCCGCGTTTTCACCGACTCCTCAGGGGCCGCAAACATCACCATTATGGGAGCGCCGGAAGCAGTTATCGCGCTTGATAGCGAGGGCGGCCACTGGCAATCGGAGGCAGCCGATCTGGGCGCTAAGGGCTACCGAGTTCTGGCAGTCGCCTCTCGTCCATTGAGCAAAGAAGAGCTTTCAGGAGAGCTGGTCGTTGAAGATCTCGAGACCGGTGCCACCGTCTTCGGTCTCGTCGGGTTCGAGGATCCGCTGCGCGAAGAGGTCCCCGATGCCGTGGCAAGTCTGCGTTCGGCGGGGATCTCCACCCTTGTGGTCACAGGCGACAACCCCGTCACGGGCCGGGCCATTGCGTCGTCGGCAAGCATCCCTGAAGGCCCCACACTGACTGGCGGCCACCTTGCTGAGGTGGGCGATAACCAGCTTGTCAACGGCACCGTGGTTGGTCGCTCCACCCCTGCCGACAAGCTCACCATCGTGCGCAGGCTCCAAGCACAGGGCTACCGCGTGGCCGTAACCGGCGACGGTGTCAACGATGCTCCCGCGCTGGCTGCCGCCGACGTTGGCATCGCGATGGGCGAGAAAGGCACCGACCTGGCGCGCCAGACCGCTGATGTGGTGCTGACCAACGACTCCTTTGCCACGATCGTGGAAGCTATCAAGTCCGGTCGCAACGTGGGCACGCAGCTGCGCCGAGCAATCGCGTTTTACTTAGGCGCCAAGGTGGCTCTGGTACTGATCACTCTGATTGCGCTGCTGATGGGATACCCGGCGCCATTCAGCCCGGCACAGATCGTGCTGATTGAACTGTTCATGGATATCGGCGCCTCCATTGCCTTTGTCTACGAGCCTGCCTCCGAGCGTTCCATGCACCAACCACCGAGGGATCCGGCGGCGCATTTCGTCGATAAGCCTCTTGTAACTGCCCTTGTGGGCAGTGGCCTGGCGCTTCTGGTTGCGGCGCTGCCAGCGTATTTGATTGTGCATACGCACTCTAGCGACGAGTTGATCGCGCGCAGTGCCGCCCTCTTTGCCTGGCTGGCCTCGCACGCGCTGATTGCCTGGACCTTGCGCGCGGAACCTGGCCTGTCGTGGAAGGCGAACCCATGGTTCCCGGCATGGGCGATTGCTGCGATCTTGACCGCCGTGGTGCTGTGTATGACCCCGGCTGCCTCCCTGATTGGGCTGGTAGCGATGCCATTCACCGCAGCGCGTGTGGCCATTGGTGCTGCTGTGGCCGGCGTGCTGGTGGCGCTTGTGCTGCGGCCGCTGACCACGCATAAGAATACTTTGTAGATTCAGTGATATTAGTCGCAGCTCTTGCGTACTCTCAGGCTTGATGAGTACTTTTTTGTAGCTTCATCCGACCAAGGCGGCGACCACCTTTGAAGATGACCATGCCCGAGATGTGGGACTATATCCACGCAGAACGAATCGACCTTGCCGGAGACCTGTGCAACCTACGAGGGAAACAGTGGGAAACGCCCTCTCTTTGCCCAGGTTGGAGCGTGCACGACGTACTTGCCCACCTCGTAGATACAGCCCACACCGGCAAGCTTGAATTCGCGGGCAAAATGTGGCGGGCCCGGGGAAATTTTCACCTCGCCAACGAAAATGGCATTAAGCGCTGGAAACACGAAGACCCGCGCGAAACGCTGCACGACTTTCTAGAGGCTCGCTTTACGACGAAGCTCCCGCCCGCGCACCCCTCGACACGCCTCGTGGAGATGATCGTCCACGCCGAAGACATCCGCAGACCCTTATCTATCCACGCTGAATACCCCGACCAGCCAATCCACGAGGCGCTGGTGTATCAGCTACGCACCTCCACATCTTTCGACGGAGGCCGCGAGCGCGCCGAGGGGCTACACCTCATAGATTCCGAGAACGGCACCTCCTGGGGCCAAGGTGAAGATGTCAGCGGACGCGCCATTGACCTCTTGCTGGCGGTTTCTGGCCGGGTAATCCGTCCGGACCTGCTGACGGGCCCCGGGGCGCACAAGCTGGCTTAGGGCTGTGGGGTGTCCTGTGCTGGGGTTTCTCCGTTACCGACGCGCTTATCAATTTCCTCACGCACCTGCCTGACCTGCTCAGCCTTGTCAGCGCCGAGCTTCTCAGTAGCGAGCTGTTGAGCCTTATCTAGTACAGCATCGGTCTGGCCCTCGTCGCCGAGGAGGTCTTTTGCCTTGTCAAAGATGCCCATTTCACACCACTTTCTGCGTTGCTACTTGAAAACCGCCCCAGTTCTGGGACTTGGTTCCTTTGGTTCCTAAAGTACACAAATTTTGCCTTATAGCCTGGGGTGATTTGGGGTCTGCGCTCGTCATTATCGACCAACCGAAATTCCGCAATTTTCTGGGCGGTGTTTCCCCAGGTCATTTGTGGCCATATCAGCAAAAATTCTCGGTTGGTCGATAATGCGGGCTAAGTAGCAACAAAAAACCGCCTCCCACACAATGTGGGAGGCGGTATATTCTGTGGAGCATAGGAGAATCGAACTCCTGACATCCTGCTTGCAAAGCAGGTGCTCTACCAACTGAGCTAATGCCCCATTGTTCCGTGGTGCGCCCGGCAAGAATCGAACTTGCGACCTCATCGTTATCAGCGATGCGCTCTAACCGACTGAGCTACGGGCGCTGGGAACGAAATAGAACATTACCCACGATTTGAAAACAAAACAAATCGCCTGGTCAAGGCATGTATTTAGCAACGCATAATGCACCAACATAGCTTGAAAAAAGTTTCGCCCGCACCACCCGAATGAACCACATTCGGGGGTACGGGCGCAGTGCCGAAAGCAAGGGAGCTAAAGCAGCCTTACTTGTCGCTAAGGGTCACGCGAAGGCCACCCAGCAAGTCGGCGACAAGGTTGTAGATCACGGCTGTCAGTGGCGCGAGCACGGCCAGGAGCACGGTACCGATGGCACCCGCCAGCAACGAGGACATGAAGGCGAGGCCGAAAGTAACACCTTGCCCGCCGCCAACTCCACCGATCAGGGAGTTCACCTGTCCGATGATGCCGGCTGCGTCCATGCCTACGTACAAGATGGTGACGGCGATCAGCCAGATCACCATCCCGATGAGACCGAGGATCAACCCCACCTTGAAGGCGGAGGCTGGCGCGATCCGTCGAAGCTCAACTTCTCGAGCTGCCATGTCTACTCCTTGTCAGAATCTGTGGAAGAGTCCACCGAAGAATCAGACTTAGCGGTTGGGGCTCCGGTGGAATCCATTGCTTCCTCCGGGGTCTTTTCACCCTTCGCTACAGCCGTTGCAACCTCTTCGCCTTCGTCTTCGACGTTCTTATCAATTGCCAGAAGCTCGACATCGTCGTCGAGGTCTACCAAGCGTACCCCCATAGTGGCACGAGAGGACGGACGAATCTGGTTTACCTCAGTGCGGATAACCCCGCCAGCTGAGGTGATGGCGAAGATCTGGTCTTCCTCTTCCACGGCGAGGGCACCGATGAGCTTTCCACGCTTCGGGGTGTACTTGAACGTCATTACGCCCATGCCACCGCGACCCTGTGGGTTGTACTCCTCGATTGCGGTGCGCTTGCCATAACCACCCGAGGTGGCCACCAGCAGGTACTCGCCATCGTGCACCACAGTCATTGAAAGCAGCTGGTCATCGCCCTTAAAGCGCATGCCCTTCACGCCGGCGGTGGCGCGGCCCATGGGGCGCAGCTGATCGTCATCGGCCGTAAAGCGGATGGCCTGGCCCTGCTCGGAGACAAGCAGGATGTCGTCGTCTTGGTTAACCAGGGAGGCGCCGATCAGAGAGTCGCCCTCAGACAGGTTGATGGCAATCAAACCTGCGGAGCGGGCGGACTCGTAATCGGTCAAGCGCGACTTCTTCACGCGGCCCTGCTGGGTAGCCAGGACGAGGTAAGGGGCATCTTCGTAGGACTGGATCTGGATGACCTGCGCGATGCGCTCTTCCGGCTGGAATTCCAGCAGGTTAGCTACATGCTGGCCGCGTGCGGTACGGCCTGCTTCCGGCAACTCGAAGGCCTTGAGGCGGTAAACGCGGCCGAAGTTGGTGAAGAACAAAATCCAGTCGTGGGTGGAGCAGATGAAGAAGTTCTTCACAACGTCGTCTTGCTTCAACTCGGCGCCACGCACGCCCTTGCCGCCGCGCTTCTGCGACTTGTAGGCATCGACCTTGGTGCGCTTCGCGTATCCCGTGGCAGTGATGGTCACTACCACGTTCTCGCGCGCGATGAGGTCTTCCTCGGACACATCGCCGGTTGCTGCCACGATGCGGGTGAGGCGCTCGTCGCCGTACTTTTCCACGATCTCTTCGAGTTCGTCGTGCACGATCTGACGCTGACGCTCAGGACGAGCCAGGATGTCCTTGTATTCCTCGATCTCTTCTTCGATGGACGCCAACTCGTCGATAATCTTTTGGCGCTCAAGGGCTGCCAGGCGACGCAGCTGCATAGCCAAGATGGCATCTGCCTGCACCTGATCTACGGTGAGCAGGTCCATCAGGCCGGTGCGGGCCTCGTCGACAGTTGGGCTGCGACGGATCAGGGCGATAACCTCGTCGAGCATGTCCAGGGCCTTGACCAGGCCGCGCAGAATGTGGGCGCGTTTCTCGGCCTCGTCGAGGCGGTACTGGGTGCGGCGCACAATGACTTCGATCTGGTGCTTCACGTAGTAGCGCAGCATCTGATCCAGGCGCAGGGTGCGTGGCACACCGTCGACGATGGAGAGCATGTTCGCCGAGAAGTTCGACTCCAACTGGGAGTGCTTGTACAGGTTGTTCAGCACCACACGTGGCACGGCGTCGCGCTTGAGCGTGACGACGATGCGCATACCCACACGGTCCGAGGTCTCATCCTCGATCTTGGAAATACCAGCCAGCTTGCCATTGGTGACCTGGTCCGCGATGTTCGCGATAAACGCATCCGGGTTCACGCTGTACGGCAGCTCGGTAATGGTGATGACCTGGCGATTGCCGATCTCTTCGATCTCGGTCACACCACGCATACGGATTGAACCGCGACCGGTGGTGTACGCATCCTTGATGCCCTGGTCGCCGACAATCATCGCAGCCGTTGGGAAGTCTGGGCCCTTCACGCGCTCCATCACGGCGTCGAGCGTGGTCTTGTCGTCGGCCTCGTGGTTGTCCAGAATCCAGAAAATTGCCTCAGCCAACTCATTCAAGTTGTGCGGAGGAATGTTGGTGGCCATACCCACGGCGATGCCGGAAGAACCATTCATCAACAGGTTCGGCACGCGCGATGGCAGGACGTCCGGTTCCTGGGTCTTGCCGTCGTAGTTCGGGGAGAAATCCACGGCGTTTTCGCGGATGTCACGGACCATTTCCATGGCCAGCGGCGTCAGGCGACACTCGGTATAACGCATGGCAGCCGGGCCGTCGTAGCCACGGGAGCCGAAGTTACCCTGCCCATCGATCAGCGGGTAGCGCATTACCCATGGCTGCGCGAGGCGCACCAAGGTGTCATAAATCGCCGAGTCACCGTGAGGGTGGAACTGGCCCATCGTGTCCGAAACCGGACGGGCAGACTTCACGTAGCCACGCTCTGGGCGGTAGCCCGAGTCATACATTGCGTAGATGATGCGGCGGTGCACCGGCTTCATACCATCGCGGACCTCAGGAAGAGCACGGCCCACGATCACGCTCATTGCGTAGTCAATGTAGGAAGTTTGCATCTCCTCATTGATGTCAATGGGGTGAATCCGGTCGTATCCGCTGTCGCCGCTGTCGCCACCATTGGTGGTGTCGTCGCTCATTTAGGACCTTTCTTCGAGTTCTAAGACACGCCCATTTTACCCCTTACCTGCCAATTTCACCCTTTCAAACTGGTATCAAAGTGATACCGTATTTCCATGGCTATGACGCTCAGATTAAGCACAGAGGAAGATCGCGCGCTCGTCCTGCTCGCCACCGCGTGGGGCTGCAGCAAGCAGGAGGCGGCCAGGCGTGCGGTGGTCACCACCGCAACGCGTTTGCTTGACGACGAACAACTCGCCACCCTTGCCCGCGACATCATCCCAGGTCACGCAGCCTTAGAAGCCCGCGTCAACCAGGCCCGGACCTCAATTTCCTTCGAGGATTGATCATGAAAGCCTTAAGCTCCGAACAACTCTTGATCGTGGCCGACGAGTTTTGCGCCCACGCGCGCGTGGCTGTGCGTGATTTCTCCGCCCTGGCAGCCATCGCTGCCATACCTGGAGCCAGCTTCCACGGGATCGCCGTACATGCAAGCGTTGAGGCAGCGGCGCGCAGCCTAGAGGCCGCAATCCGAAAGCTGCACCCGTTGACCTCGCGCAATGACGAGTTCGCCACCGCGACCGGGGAGATCTATCGCAGGTGGGCAAACGATAGTTACCTGCAAGAACTCGGCACAGAAAAATTTCTTGCTCGTTAAGTGGCCAGAACCGGACCCAATCTGTTAAATTTGTGATCGTTGTGGTTGCAGTGACTTGAGGGGTTTGAGGGATTCTAGATGCCAAGGTGACTAGAAGAAATGCTGTGGCGGAAGAACTGCAACAACAAAAGCGATTGCTACGGGTGCGATACCCCGTAGCAATCGCTTTTTCGCGCTACAGTAAAGGCTGAATTTCAACTATGGAAGGTATAACCTCATGCCCGAATTGTCCGCGCTTCTCAACGAAGAAAAGCGCCCACACGTTGTCACCGATCTAGCTCAGGTCGCTGAAAACGCAATTGCTGCTCAGTCCGGCGTCATCGGCGTCACCTTGAAGGGTGGCGTGAGTGCCGCCAAGAAGATTGATTCCGACTTGATGGAAAAGATCGTCAACCGCGTGCTGCCCGACCTTCTCGGCGAGCTTCAGCCATATTGGACCGCCTACGAGGCCAATTCAGGGGCCGATTCAGGGGCAAGCAGCTTCGGCGCCTACCTCGCACAGAACGACGAAAAGGTCGTAGATTCCTTCCTCAGCGTCGCCGACCGCAACGCAGAAAAGGCCCCTAACGTGCTGGGTAAGGTTTACAACACGCTGCGGGGCAAGGCCTCCAAGATCGTGGCACCGGCACTCCCTGAATTTGGGGATGCCATTGAAAAGAACATGAAGTAGCTGGTCACATACGCTAATTAGGCCAGTGGGGCGATGTGAAGATCTTCCATGACGCCCACACCTGGCCAGCCAATATAGGGCTCCCGGGACAATGTCGTGGGTTTGTGCACGTGTCCCATGATCCAGGTGGCGTAGTTTTTCTCGCGCAGTTCTGATTCAGTGGCCGGCAGGCAGTTGTTGTTTGTATAGCTGCCGTCGAGCCCGGTGTGGAACACTCCAACATGGCCGGGGCCTGTGGCGGTGGGGAAATCGTCGATAAGCAATCGCTCATCGCGCTTCTTCTTCACATTGACCGCATGAAAAGCCAGCGGAATGCCTGGGACGCGAAGCTCTTCGACGTCGAAGCTTGCGGGGCGGTAGACGCCGTCGATGCGCGGGAAGCGCGTGTGGAATTCGAATCCCTTGGCCACGTCGTGATTACCCCAGATCATCACCACCGGGGTTTGCAAAGTTTGCGTAATCCACCGCATGAGCTCGGCACCTTCGTGCTCGTTGGTTTCGGTGGCGGTGTGACGGTCAAAAAGATCGCCGGCAAACACGACAACCTCGGCCTGACGCGCCTGCAACTCGTCCTTCACCCACTGGCTACCCGGACTATAGGCGGCGCCAAGGTGAAGATCTGCGAATGCTGCGATATGAACCATGGAGCTATTCTAGGACGAGGTGGCACCCGGCAGTTATTCAACAATAAGTGTGAGCACTTCGGCCGTCAGAGCAGGACGTTCTTCCCCTTCGGCTTCGATAGTCACCGTTGCGCACAGCTTTGTATGAGCGCCGTTTTGATCCAGAGCTTCGGGTATCACGCGAGCACGGACCCGAGACCCTGCGCGCACTGGAGCCGGAAAACGCACCCGATCATTCCCATAATTAATGCGAGCCGAACCAACGTCGATGCGATAGAGTTCACCCACCAGCTTAGGAATAAGCGACATCGTCAGGTATCCGTGCGCTATCGGTGCACCATAAGGGCCGGTCCCAGCACGCTTTTGATCCACATGGATCCACTGGTGATCTTCAGTGCAATCGGCAAACGCATCAATGCGCTCTTGATCAATAGTGACCCATTCTCCCGGTCCGATCGTGGTTCCAAGAGCAGATTCAATTTCATTCATCGTCGAAAAAATCACTGGCTGACTCATGCCCTACCCCTTCGGCCCACCAGCAACGTAAAGCACCTGACCGGAAACGAATCCTGCATCTTCACTGGTGAAGAAAGCTGCCGCCGCAGCGATATCCTCCGGAGTGCCTACCCTGCCAACTGGGATGTTCGCTGCTGCATTCGCCTTGTGTTCTTCAAAGCTCACACCAAGGCGATCTGCAGTTTTCGCCGTCATGGCCGTCTCAATGAATCCAGGTGCAATGGCATTTGCTGTAATGCCAAACTTCCCAAGCTCAAAGGCGAGTGCCTTAGTAAAACCCTGGATTCCAGCTTTCGCCGTGGAATAGTTCGTTTGCCCACGTTTGCCCAGCGCACCCGTGCTTGACATGTTGACGATGCGACCCCATCCTTCACTGACCATGTGAGACTGCACGGCACGAGTCATCAAAAAAGCTCCACGCAGGTGCACATTCATCACGGAATCCCAGTCCGAAGCGGGCATTTTAAAGATGAGGTTGTCACGAGTGATGCCAGCATTATTGATCAGGATTGTTGGTGCACCAAGCTTTACGACGATTTCCTGTACAACATTGGTCACCGAATCCTCATCAGTGATGTCCGCCGGAAATGCCGCTGCTGTACCGCCCTCGTTGCTGATTTTTTCTGCCATTTCTGCGCAGGCTTCTTCATTGAGATCAACGATGGCAATGGTGTGACCCGCTTTAGCTAATTTGGATGCGATTGCTGCGCCAATTCCTTGGGCTCCACCAGTGACAATGGCCACGCGTGGTTGGGTAACGGTCATGGAATCTCCTTTATCGAGCTAGTCGGATGGGTCGTCGAAACCGGTTGAGCACCTCATCGGTGTGTTCACCATGCATAGGCGGTGGCGTAGTCATCTGCGGACGCTTCCCGTTGAAAGAGGCCGGGAATGCCACCTGCTTCAACGGCCCCATGTGGTGGTCAACCGTTTGGATCATGCCAATAGCTTCGGTCTGCGGATCGGCATACACCTCGTCGAGATGCTTAATCGGAGTAACTGGTACGCCCGCTGCTTTTAATGTTTCAATCCAATGCTGCGCAGTATTAGTTTTGACGGTCCGGGAAAGCTCCTCCTGCAAACTTCCAAGATTGGTCAGACGGCCTCGGTTGTAAGCGAATTCTTTTCGCTCGGCTAGGTCCGATCGATTAATACTGTGGCACAGCTTCACCCATTGAGCATCGTTGCCTACTGCCACGACGAAGTAATCATCAGAGGAAGGAAAGGCTTGATAAGGAGCCAAGTTCGCGTGGGCCGAACCCAGGGCATGCGGGCGCTGTCCGTTGGCAAAATAGTTCGTGGCCCAATTGACGTGCATGGCCAGTTGGCCCTCATACAAAGAGGTGGTGACGTATTGGCCGCGCCCAGTTTGAGTACGTTCGTACAGCGCTGCAAGCAAGGAGATCGCCCCGAACATTCCAGCGCCTAGGTCGCCCATTGCCCAGCCGGCCTTCATGGGAGCGCCGTCTGGCTCGCCCGTCAATGACATCAAGCCCCCTGCGGCTTGAGCGACAATGTCGTAGCCGGGCTCGTCGCGAAGCGGTCCTTCCTCGCCGAAGGCCGAGATGTGCAAAACCACCAGGTGCGGGTATTGCTCAGAGAGCAACTTATAATCGAAAGTTTTCTGCAGACCGCTTCCTGGGCGGAAGTTTTCCACGACGACGTCGCATTCTTCCAGCATGCTATGAATTGCGTCCTGGCCCTCGTCAGACTTCAAGTCAATGGTGACGGACTTTTTGCCGCGATTGATCGCGAGGTAATAAGTAGCGTCGTCTCCAATAAACGGTGGGCCCCACATCCGCGTTGGGTCGCCTGCGTCGGGGTGCTCTACCTTGATTACCTCAGCTCCGAGGTCGGCCAACATCATTGTGAGATATGGCCCCGCCAGGATCTTCGACAAATCGAGTACCTTGATTCCAGCCAGTGGCTTGGGACCTTGAGCATTCGGATTAAACATGTTCTTTCTACTTCCTCTAGCGCGATTTAGTGTTGATCTCATCTGCCGAAAGTGGGGTTCCTTCAACGATGGAATCCAGATTCTCAAGTGCCCCAGCGTGGAACTCGCCTTCGATGTCATCCAGGTACGCCTGGGCAACAAGGAGTGATCGGTAGTTTCCGTTGGTGCGGATCTCGTTGTCGGCCAAATCAAGGAGCTGGACTGCGATAACGGCTCGAGCGAGTTCGTCGGTGTAGCGTCCGATAAGCATCTGGGCAACATCGTTGTCCATGGCCAGAAGCTCGACTCCCCGTGCTTCCAAGTTCTCCCACCGTGAGATCAACGCCTGGGCTGTTGGCGCGCATTCGTCGCTAAGCGAGCTCAATGTCGCGTGCATGGCTGCCGCTAAGTGCCTGTGTGAATCCATCTTGTTCATGCAGCGCAACACGTCAAGGGCGATGACATTGGAGGAACCCTCCCAGATGGAACCGAGGTGGGAATCGCGCAGCAGGCGTGCAAAGTCCCAGTCTTCGATGTAGCCGTTACCTCCACGAATCTCCATCGCCTCGCCCGTGACCGAGCGTGCGCGCTTGCACACGTAATGCTTAGCCATTGGGGTAAGAAGGCGAATGATTGGAGTTGCGGCCTCGTCGCCTTCGTCGGAGCGCCGCAGTGTATCTGCTGCATATCCGATGAGTGCTAGAGATCCTTCCGCCTCGAGGAAGAGTGGCAACAGTGTGGCGCGCATCAAAGGCTGATCGAAGAGAGCTTTACCGAATACCACGCGATTGCGGGTGTGATCCGCTGCGTCGCGAATCGAACGACGCATCAATGCAGAAGCACGCATCGCATTAGAAAGGCGGGAAGTATTCAGCATTTCAGCCATCTGTCGGAAGCCTCGATCGAGCTCGCCAACCTGGATGGCCCACGTTCCTTCCAGCGTCACGTCACCCGACGGCATGGAACGGGTGCCCAACTTGTCCTTCAGCTTGTTGATGCGGTGGTTGTTCCGCTTCCCGTTCGGCAAAGTCTTCGGAATCATAAACATGCCCACGCCGCGGGTGGAGTTCTCCGGGCCACCTGGGTACTTAGCCAGCGTGATGATGACGTCGGCATCAGGATTTGAGGCGAACCATTTGCGGCCAGTCAGCAGCCAACCCTGGCCGGCTCCTTCGTAGCCGAATGACACATCGTCTTCGCAGAGCTGCGCTCGAGTGTCGGTCTGGGCGATGTCTGTTCCCGCTTGAGGCTCGGTCATAAACATCGCACCGGTAAGCCTGCCGGTTTCCGTCGAGGTCAGTCCGTCGATATACGGGCCAAAGACCTCCGGATCACCGAACATTCGCAGTGTCCTGGCCGCGGCATCGGTCATCGAGACCGGACAGGCTAGGCCGAATTCAGCCTGCACAAAGAGATAGGAGGCGAGGTACTTCACGATGTGGGGAGGTGCAGATTCAAAGCCCGCCACAGGACGATGCGACAAACCAGCAAGTCCGTATTCTTCGTAAGCAGCTGTGTTGAGCTCGAGATAGGAAGGGTGACAGATGACTTCGTCGATACGCTCCCCTTCACGATCAAATTGTCGAAGAACCGGAGGGTTTTTGTCGGCCGTTGTTGCAAGCGGTGCTAATCGTCGTACTGCGTCTTCGCCCAAGTGCGTCAGGTAATCCTCGGTGGTTGAACGAATTTCTGGTCCGATCCAGCGATTCACCACGGCTGCTAATGCGGGATCGCGCTGTGCCCAGTTAGTAGAAGACAGTTCGCTAAGGCCTGCGGTATCTGCGGTGATCGCGTTGGAGAGAGGAGAAACGGAGGTGGTCATTAGGCTGCTTCTTTCTGAGTGGTGGATTGGAAAGCGCTCGATCGGGAAAGCAGGATCTGCATGCAAACGAGCGAGAGAACTGAGTAGAAAACACCGAGGACAACGACTGGCATGATCGAATCAAATCGCATGAGTAGGTACTGCGAGAGATATGGTGCTGTGCCTGCAAAGATCGCAGTTGCGCCCTGGTAAGCAACGGAGATTCCTGTGTATCGGATCGCTGTTGGGAAAACTTGTGCAAGGGTGCCAGCAAGGGCTGCGTAGTACATGGAGTGTGGAACAGTAGCCAGTGCCATGCCCAAAGCAGCGAGTATTGGCTGACCTGTGTTGATCAACAAGAACATCAGAGGCAGGAAGATTACTTCTGGAAGCAGCATCCAGACCATTGCTTTGCGAATATCAATCTTGCTGGCAAGGATTGCGCCGAACGGCTGGACAAGACACTGCACAATCAGCGCGAAAGTGATGACAGTGAGGAAGGTTGAGCGGTCATAGTTCAGATCAGCTGTAGCCCACGACAGCGCAAATGTTGTCTTGATGTATGTCAGAGCAACACCAGCAACGACTGATCCGATACCGAGGAGAACAACTCCCCAGTGGTTACGGAAGACTTCAACGATCGGTGTTTTTTGCTTCTCGTTGTTCTTGGCCAACTGCTGCATTTCAGGTGTCTCGGTGACTTTGAGACGGATGTAAAGGGACACAGCCACTAGGACGATGGAGGCAACGAACGGAATACGCCAACCCCATGATTCGAAGACTTGATCAGACATAAAGGTCAAAAGCAGGAACGTTGCGGTAGCCAACAAGTTTCCAACCGGGGAGCCTTGTTGAGCGAAGGCACCGTAGAGAATCTTCTTGTCCTTTGGCGCAGATTCCGTGGCAATAAGAACCGCACCACCCCATTCACCACCCATGGCAATGCCTTGGATCAGCCTCAAAAGGACCAACAGAATAGGGGCCCAAATGCCAATCATGTCGTAGGTGGGCAGGAGACCGACGCCGACGGTACCTACGCCCATCAGGATCAGCGTAATAACAACGGCATTCTTGCGACCGAACAGATCCCCGAAATGGCCGAAGACAATTCCGCCCAGCGGCCGGGCAATAAATCCGACGGCGAATGTAGCGAATGCCGCTAGTGTGCCCATTGCTGGCGAAACGTCAGGGAAGAACAATTTGCCCAGGACAAGTGCCGAGGCGGTACCGTAAATATAAAAGTCGTACCACTCGATGGTGGTGCCAACGAACGCACTGATTCCAGCTTTCCGTGCTTGCTTTGAGTTGTAAAAAGGTGTGCTGTTGTTGTCCTCAGAGCTCTCCGGCTCGGAGGCCGGTGCTACGGGATTCTGTGTGTATGTCATGTAAGTCTCCATTTATTTGAAGTGTTACCTAGGTCTCATTGCGGTGTAACCTACTATCAACCCCAAAACCTTGCCGTGCAATTACCAAAAAGGAATCAATTAAGACCTCAGAGGAATGAATCGAGGTCGTGAAGTACTTTTAGGAGTAAAAGTGGAATTTCGACAGCTGGAAGCCTTTCTCGTCGTAGCGGAGGAACTGCATTTCGGGCGAGCAGCCGAGCGTTTACACGTCGCACAATCTCCACTCAGCCGCTCTATTCGTGCACTCGAAAGCGAGCTTGGCGTCCAGCTGTTTGACCGCACTACCAGGCAAGTTACGCTTTCCATAGCAGGAGAAGCGATGGTTCCACACGCCCGGATAGTGCTAGCGGAAGTGCAAAAATGCAAAGAGGTTGCCCGGTCCGCAGCCGGAGGTGAAACGGGGGTGGTAAGCATTGGATTCGGGGGTGCTTCTGGTTATCGAGCCCTGTCGCATTTGGTCCGCACTGTGGGTACGGCATTCCCGGGGATTCGACTGGAACCCAGGCCACAGGTTTATTCTGAACATGCTCGAGAACTGATCGAAACCGGTGAAATAGACTTCGGAGTTGTCGCACTTCCCGTCGGTCGTTCGATTCAAGCAATTTCGGTGCGAGATGAAAACATTGTTGTAGCGCTGCCCGCCAGCCATCCCTTGGCATCATCCCCATCAATTGAACTTCCCGATCTAGATGGCGAACCGCTGGTCAGCTACCCCGCTGGTCATGGTTCCTCTGTTCGCGCCCAGGGCATGTCGTTACTTGCCGAGGCTTCAGCAAGCCCGTCCAGAATTTACGAAGCGACTGACCCGTACAGCCTCTTGGCCATGGTCGGTGCGGGTGTCGGGGTTGCCTTGGTAGTCGAATCGACGATGATGATGTCAATGCGCGATGTGGTGTACCGCCCAATAACCAACCTCGAAACCGCGCCAATGCGGATTGGATTGGCCTGGGCAAAAAGGAACCCAAACCCATCGGTCGCCAAAGTTATCGAGTCACTGAATACGCTGAGAGAAGATGCAGGTTCCAAGCCTTCAGACCGTTGATCACGGGAGGTAGAACAGCGAAAATTGACCATCTATGTCTACTTTATGGCCAGATAAGCAATAATCCAGGTCAAGGCATGAATGGCAGTTCATCCACTGCATAATTTGGGATTCAGCACACTTTCACGGTGTTATTGTGTCGCAAACCACTAAACCTAGTTTGAATCTTTGAGCTATTCCTCACCGGGTCTCTCAGTACTCCCGCTAGTTTTGGTTTCACTCTCATAATCAAGGAGCCTTTCATGCCCAAGCACGCAACTGACCTGATCAATCTGGAAGCTCTCCTGTCTCAGGAGGAGTTGGCCACCCGCGATAGGATCGCTGACTTCGTGGATCGTCGAATCCGCCCAAATATTGCCGAGTGGTTTGATCAGGCAACTCTACCGCTAGATCTCATTCCAGATATGGCTGCTGAAGGCCTTTTCGGAATGCACATTGAGGGTTATGGCTGCGGCGGGCGAAGCGCAACGGAATATGGCATTGCCATGCAAGAGCTTGAAGCCGGCGACTCGGGAATTCGCACCGTGGTTTCAGTTCAGGGTTCATTGGCAATGACGGCGATCTACAAAAATGGCTCCGAGGAACAAAAACAAGAATGGTTGCCGAAGATGGCTACAGGTGAAGTCATTGGCTGCTTTGGATTGACGGAACCAACCGCTGGATCTGACCCCTCATCGATGGCTACGCGCGCTTCATTCGAAGGAGGCGAATGGGTGCTCAATGGCGCAAAAAGGTGGATCGGGTTGGCCAACAACGCACAGGTTGCCATTATCTGGGCAAAGGTCAGTGATGACGATGCCCGGGCCGCCGGTGTGCTCGAGGGGGACGGTAACAAACAAGGTGAAACTATCCGCGGATTCATCGTTCCTACTGAGACTGCAGGATTCAAGGCCGAACCGATTAAGCAGAAATTGTCGATGCGCGCATCAATCCAGTGCGACATTTCACTCGAGCAGGTCCATCTCCCCACCGATGCCATCTTGCCAAAGAACCCGGGTCTCAAGGGACCTTTCCTCTGCCTGAACGAGGCTCGTTTCGGTATTGCCTGGGGTGCCATGGGCGCAGCCCGTGATTCCATCGAAGTTGCTTTGGATTATGCCAACAACCGCATCCAATTTGATAAGCCCCTCAGCGCGTACCAACTCACCCAAGAAAAGCTCACCAACATGACTGTGGAGCTCAACCGTGGCCAGCTTCTAGCACTTCACATCGGGCGCGCTCACGACAATGGCACGCTGGAGAATCACCAGATCTCGGTAGCAAAGTTGACCAATTGTCGCTCCGCAATTGAGATTTGCCGTCAAGCGCGCACCATCTTGGGAGGCAATGGCATCACTCTTGACTATTCGCCACTACGGCACGCAAACAACCTGGAATCTGTGCGCACTTACGAGGGAACCGACGAGGTTCACACCTTGATTATCGGTCAGAAGCTCACCGGCGAATCAGCATTTCGATAGTTAGAGTTCCACCCAATAACGGCGCAGCCGATCGGTAGTCATTTCGTAGACGCCTCCCGCTTTCTCAATCACGCGCGCGGAGGCCGGGTTGGCATCGAGGCAGGTCACTAGGAGTTTTTCCAGCCCACGTTCGCGGGCCACAGGCAGCAGTTGCAGCAAGGCGGCAGTGGCTAGGCCTTTTCCGCGTGACGACGATCGCACCGTGTATCCCACGTGACCGCCCCGCGCGCGCAGGTACTCTGTTCCCAGTTCGTGGCGCAGCTGAATACTGCCGAGATAGGTGGAGCCTTCTGTCATCCAGAGGTTTGTGGAAGGAACTCGGCCGGGCTGGGGTGAGCGCTCTTCGTCGATAAGCTTGTGCACCCACGTGGCGAAATCTCTCGCCTGATTGAGATTTAGGCCCTCTGCGAGCTCGAGGCTCATGCCGTGGCCCTCGCCGACATCTTCGCCCTGCCAGACTTCCAGGAAGCTGCGGTGGAAGTCGGTGGATGGTCGGCTCAATTGCATGGAGTTTATTCTAGAGGTCGATGGCGCGGGCGTTGCTGATTTTGCGGCCCTGGTACACCAAGGGGCCTGCGCCAGGGCGCTCTACTACGCGAATGACCTCGAGGATGGCCTGAATGTGGTCGCCGATGCGGATCTCGTCGACGAGCCGGCAGGTCAGCTGGGCGCCTGCTTCGGCGAGCAGGAGCGCGGAGCCGTCTTCTTCCAGGTTGACGTCCTTAAAGCGTTCGGAGGAAGGCCCGGCGAACTGACGCACGAGGTGTGCGTGATCCTCGCTAAGCACCGAGATGCCGATATGGTCGGCGCAGCGCAGGCGAGGCCAGGTAGTAGAGGTGTCCTGGATGCTCACGCTGACCAGGGCTGGCTCGAGGGACTGGCCAACGAAGGAACCGACGGTCAGGCCGGTCGCCTCACCATTGATGTCAGCTGCGACAACGACAAGCGGAGTAGGAATGTGGGTAAATACGGAACGAATCGCGGTGGAGTTCAAAATTTGTGTCTGGTTGCTCATGTGCATCAGTAGACCATGCGGTCTGTTTCCTAAACAATAGTTCGAATCGTGGTGAGAAAAACTAAAAACTAACGGTGCGCTGCGTGCACTGCCATAGTCACGTTGTGGCGTAACTGAACAAACTCGGGTGAGGCTTTTACCTCGGCAAATTCGTCGACTGAGTGTGGGTGCAGCTGCTTCGGCACCGCAATCTCGTCGATAATGTGCCCTGGATGAGCACCCATGACCACGACCCTCTGCCCAAGCAAAATCGCCTCCTCTACCGAGTGCGTAACAAAGACTACTGTTGGGCTGTAACGCCTCCAGATCCCTAATAATTCCGCCTGCAACACCTCACGGGTAAAGGGGTCTAGCGCGCCGAAAGGCTCATCCATCAGTACGGTTTCGGGCTGCGCTGCAAGAACGCGTGCAATTTGGGCGCGCTGCTGCATGCCACCGGAGAGTTCGTGGGGCAGACGCTCGGCGGCGTCAGCGAGGCCCACGATGTCAATGAGCGCGTCGGCCTGGTCGGCAATCTCCGGGTCGGATTGGTACTTGGCGGCAAGGTGAATGTTGTCGCGGACACTTAACCAGGGAAAGAGGTTGGGTTGTTGAAACACCACTCCCCGATCGGTTCCAGGTCCTGTGACCTCGGTTAATCCTTCAGAACTTGCTGTGGCGATGTAGCCCGAGGTGGGTTTCTCAAATCCTGCAATGAGGCGCAGAAGCGTTGATTTTCCACAGCCCGAGGGCCCGACCAGGCAAACGAATTCGCCGTTGCCAACCGTGAGGTTTACCCCGTCGAGCGCGTTAACAGTATCGCCCGCTTCGGTGAAATAGGTGTGTTGAAGTTGCGAGATGGTGAGCATGAGGGGGCTTTCTTGGTAGTTGAGCTTAGAAGTTAAATGGCTCTGCTGGGATTAGCTCGAGGTGTCGGGTACCAACACGGCATCTTCGTAATGGCTGCGTTCGACTGCAGTGGCAATACCTTGTTGATCCAAGAACTCCGCAGTATTAAATAGGGCATCGGTGATCTCGTTATGGATCGCAGCTGCTTCCGGCGCAATGAGTTGCTCGGCACCTTTTAGTTGCCGGTCGGTGTCCTCGGTAGACAAACCGGTCTGCACAGAGTTGGCCAGGATGAACGGCTCGGGGTCGGTGCGGTAGATGCCCACGGCATAGTCTTCGAGCTTGCTCCAAACATCTATGTAGTCGGGGTTGGACTCGATGATTTTGTCGGTGCCCATGGTGAACTGGAATGTCGGTGCACCCTCCTGAGCCACCTGTCCAGAATCGATCAACGTGGTGCCAGTCTTTTGGATTTCCACAAGTGCCGGGCCCCAAATATACGCCGCGTCGACGTCTCCCGAACTCCATGCGCCCGGTAGTACGTCGGGCGACATCGGAACGATCTCTACCTCGGATGCCGGGTCAATTCCCTCGGCCTCCAATGCCTTGAGCAGCGAGTAATGCACCGTGGAATTCGCACCTGTGGCGATGCGCTTGCCCCGCAGCTCCTGGATGGAGGTAATCCCGGTGTCGTTGCGGGCGACGAGTGCCTCGCCAGAGCCGGTGACATTATTCGTGCGGATGATTTTGCCCTGTACATCAATGGGCTGGCTCAGTCCGTTGGCCGCCGGTGGCGATCCCAGCACACCAAAGTCGATGGACTCAGATGCAAAACCCTGCACGACATCTTGGCCCGTGGGGAAACGCACCCACTTCACTTCGGCATTGGGATAGCAGGCCTCGACTAGGCCTTGGTCTCGCAGGTACAGCGTCGATCCCGCAATTACCTGGTAGCCAATGCGCAGTTTACCTGTTGTTTCTGCAGGTGCCACTGGGCATGTCACGTCTTGCGAAATTTCGTATGAGCTTGCCGGGGCGCCTACGCACCCCGCTAATGCGAGTCCGGCAAGTGCCACGAGGGCTGTCGTCGATAAGTATCTTTTCATTCTTGTTACTTTCCGCGCCACGGATTCACGCGGCGGTCGATCCACACGATGAACTGGTCCATAAGCAGCGCGATCACACCAATAATCAGAATCGCGCCGATGGACATCGCGGTGTTCAGCGAAGTGCCCGATACGTAGGCTAGGCCACCAATGCCGGGAATTCCGTCGTTGATTTCTGCGGCAACGATCGACGCCCACGCGGCCGAGGAGGCAAGGCGTATCGACGAAAGAATCTCGGGAGCTGCACCAGGGATTTTCACTGTGCGGAACACGTCTATGGGTTTCGCGCCGAGAGTGCGCGCTGCCCGGACCCAATCCTCGCGCACTCCGAGAAAGCCGCCGAGAGTGCCCACTGTGACAATTGGGAATGTGGCAAGGAACAGGAGAATAATCTTGGAACCGTCGCCGATGCCGAACCAGACGATGAGCAGGCCGATGTAGCCCATAGGTGGCAGGGCGCGGATGAACGTGATGTACGGCTCGACAAGGGAGCGCACCCGAGGTGCGGAACTGAGTGCCCAGCCCAGCAACACTCCGACGATAATGCCTGCTCCGAGGCCTACGGCGATGCGCTGTAAGGTGGCCGCGAGATGTTGCCAGAGAAAATATCCTTGCTCGCCACAGGTGAGTCGGGCACTGCCCTCGCCAACGGGGACGCAGCGAGAGGCATCGATGATTTCTTTGAGTACTAGCTGTGGTCCAGGAAGAACCACGGGGTTGATGGAGAAAATCTTCGTTGCTGCCCACCACACGGCGATGATGGCAACGAAGAGGCCAACGTGGGCAACCCAGCGTTGTTTCTTCTGCGGAATCTTCTTTTGTACAGCGGAATTGTTGTCCGGCTCTTTCGCCGGTGCTGCAGCTGCTGTCGTCTCTGTTATTGCGGTCATCGTGCTGCGAATGGGGTTGTAGTGACAGATGCTTCAGCAGCGCCAGCTTCATGGCCTGCAACATCCACGCCCAGCTGAATCAGCTCTGGAACGACACCTTCGGAGACGTGGTAGCTCTCTTCGAGGTGCGGGTACCCAGACAGCACGAAGTGGGTCAGACCGATCTGCTGGTACTCTGCAATGCGCTGGGCCACCTGCTCGTAGGAGCCCACCAGCGCGGTGCCGGCTCCGCCGCGGACCAGGCCAATGCCGGCCCACAGGTTTGGCGAGATCTCGAGCTCGCGCGCATCGGTGCCAGCCTTAAAACCACCTCCCTTATTGTGGAGTTCGCTCATGCGACGTTGGCCCTCCGACTGGGACTTGGCCAGGCCTTGTTGGATTCGCGCTACCTCCTCCGGGTCAACCTGATCGAGCAACTCTTGTGCCTGATCCCAAGCCTCTTCTTCGGTTTCGCGGGCAATCACATGCAGGCGAATACCGTACTCAAGTTCGCGACCATTCTTGGCACCCTGCTCGCGGACCCGCTCAATCTTTTTCACTACTGCCTCAGTCGGTTCACCCCAGGTGAGGTAGACATCGGAGCGCCGACCTGCCACCTCGATGCCCAGCTGGGAGGAGCCACCGAAGAAGACTTGAGGTGCCACTTCCGGTCGATCCCGCAGGACCGCGCCTTCAGTTTTTTGGTAGTCGCCCTGGTAATCCAATGGCTCTGGGTTGTGGAAGAGGTGGTCAAGGATTTCAAGAGTTTCGTCGGCATTGCGGTAGCGGTCCTCCTTCGTGGAGTAATCACCGTATGCGCGCTGCTCGTGGTCTTCCCCACCGACCACAACGTTGATGTTGAGCCGGTTGCCCGAAAGTTTTTGGAACGCCAACGCTTGTTGAGCGATGATCAACGGACTTACCAACCCCGGGCGCACCGCCACGAGGAACTTCAATTTGCTGGTGCGCGCGATCAATGCCGCGGTGGTGATCCAGGCGTCCTCGCACCACAGGCCAGTGGGAACTAGGACCGACTGGAAGCCACCCTTCTCGGCAGCGAGCGAAATTTGTGTGAGATAGTCCAAATCTGCAGTTCGCGAACCCGTATGAAATCCAGCGCCGTGCCCGCCAGCTGTGATGCCGCGGGAGTCACCGTAGGTGGGTAGGAACCAATGCAATGAGATCGTGTTAGTCATGACGAGTAGTAGACCATGCTGTCCATATTTTTCGCGAGAGTTTGATTCGCCGTGAATTAATCCCCCGCATCGTACTCTTTAATTTCATGCTAAATATGCAGTTCACAACATATTAATTCGCATTTAACTAACCTTCAGAAGATTCATAGACAAATTGGTCTATTATTTCCTTCTATGAGCATCGCCACGCAACTGAGCACGCCCGTGCAATTCGCCGTGCCCACTTCCGGAAGCGCACGGATTCTCCACCAGATCCGCAATCAACCAGGCGTCACGCGCTCGGAATTGCGCGACCAGTTAGAGATGTCGCAGCCCACCGTCGCGCGAACAGTGTCCTCGCTGATCTGCGAATCCTTCGTCACCGAGGTAGCCGCCACCCAAATTGACGGCCGCGCAGGTCGCCCCTCCCTGGGCTTGCGCATCGATGCCTCTCACCTGCGCGTCTGGGGCATCCACGTGGGTTTGCGCTCCACCGAAATCATCATTGCAGACGGTGCTGGCAGGCTCCTCGAGCACGCCACGCTCGCCTTATCCATCCCGGACAATCCCGTGGAAGATTCCCTCGATCTCATCGCGCATCGCCTCAAAGCACTCGGCGCCACCCACCCGGGGCCCAGCACAATCGGTATTGCCACAAGTGCCCACATCGACCACGCTGGCACCGTGACCAGCGCCGAATTCGGCTGGGAAAACGTAGCCATCGGAGACGAAATGTCCAGGCGCTTCGGTGCACACGTCTATTACTCCACCGGTGTGACCGCGATGGCCGGCTACGAACTGGCCTCCAACGATCTCAGCACCGTTGGCATGGATTCCACACTTTACTTCTATGTCCGCGAAATGGTCGGACACGCCTGGATCTTCAACGGCGCCGTGCACCGCGCGCACTCCGGCACACCCACCGTCGCCTTGCGCACGCTCGCCGATGGCAGCGTCTCCACACACGGAGCTCACCCACTGAGCACAAGATTTACGCTTGACGACGCACGCTCCCGCGGCCTTAATCAAAGCACCCTTGCCGAGCTCATTGCCTCCAACGATCCTCGCGCCCGTGAAGTCTTGGATGCCCGCGCCCACCGCATTGCCCGCGCCGTTACCGTCGCAGTAGATATCGTGGACCCGGAAAAACTAGTACTTGCCGGTGAAGCCTTTACCGCCGACCCACAGGGACTCAAAGTAGTAGTCCAGGATCTGCGTGAGCTTGGCGGCGCCCCAAGCAGCATGCGGCTGCGCAAAGCGGGCGGCAACGTGTTGATCGATGCCGCCCGCCAGGTTGCGCTCCAGCCGCTGTGGCAGGAGCCCCTGGATTTTGTTTAAACAGAAACTGCAGCTGGACGCTCCAGTGCCTTACCGATATTGGTGCCTACCGGTGTGCCGTTGAGTTCGTATTCACCCACCGCATTTTGCGCCAACGAGACTGGATTGTTCGAGGACACCGTGCGCACATTACGCCAGTGCCGATCGATGGCGCGGTCCTTCAGAGTCGCCGATGCTCCCACTGCGTCAAAAGCATGCGATGTGACATAAAGTGCCTGTTCAGAGACTACGGACCATAGTGCTGCGATGACTGCATCTGCCTCGTTGAACGCCTCAGGCGTAGCAATTGCAGCTGCCCGGGCGACTCGTCGTGAAGCGTCTATCAGTGCCCCGCGGATTAGCGTGACACGGCTGCGCGCGTCTCCCAGCGCCGCCGTCGCTGCGGGGTCACTGCGGTGCTCAACACCTGGATTCCAGGCATTGCGTGACGACGATCGCGCCTGCTCCGCGACCTCTCGAACTACAGCGTCGGCACTACCTACAAGCACTGTGAGGAGGTTGATCTGCAGGTAGGACCATACCAACGAGGAGTGCGTTTCGCGGATGACTATCCAGCGAGGATCCACCTCGACATCGTTGAAAGTGGTGGTTCCCGAAGCTGTCAGGCGCTGGCCGAAGCCTGCCCAATCGTCGATAATCTCAACGCCAGGTGCGCGAACATTGACAGGCAGGCTGACCAGGTGTTCGTCGCCATTTGCCCTGCGCCACAAAGCTGTTGTCCAGGTGTAGTCAGCGAAATACGTCCCCGTGGTGTAGAACTTCGTTCCATGAAGAACGTGTTTGGCGCCATCGTCGGTTGGAATTTCGTCGATGAATGTGTGTGGATCACCGTAAACTCCGCGACGCTCACTTTCTGCATTTCCGAAGAGCTTTCCGCTCGCGATTTCGGTGAGCCAGTGATGCTTGAATTCGCTCTCGGGTGATTCAAGAAGCTGCTCAGTGAAAGCAAAGTGGCCGCGCAACGCCTGAGCAATATTGGAATCGGCCGAGGCGATCTCGATGTAGAGCTCAACCACTGCTTCAAGTGGTGCGCCTTCTCCGCCATATTCTTGCGGAACCCGCAATCCCGTGATGCCCAGCAAACGGAGCTGCTTGACTTCGTCCTCCGGCAGCCTTCGGTTCAATTCGCGCTCTGCTGCACCTGCGCGGATCTTGTCCAAGGTAGGACCAAAACGGTCGATGAGCTGCTCAAATGTTGTTGTCATGCGTGAGATCCAATCGTGTATTGCGCGGCTACATGGCCGCCGTTTAGGGCATCGGCTCCGATCAGGCGGGCCCGGTAAATGATGGGGTTGTGATTCGCCAGCACGCGCGCGTTGCGCCAATGCCGATCAAGGCCAAGTTTCTTCGACGTTGCGGAAGCACCCCCGACCTCGAAGGCTTTCGTCGACTGAGTAAGAACGGCGGGAGCGATGGTGAGTTGGGCCTGGTAGGCAGCAAGGTCAATGGCCGAATAGTCAGCATCGGTTGCGGTTCCCGCCTGCGCCTTTTCAGATACCTCGTCGAGCTCGCGCACAAAACCTTCGAAAACCTTGTCCACCCCGTAGGATGCAGCCTTCACCTCGCCAACTACTTGTTGCACCTGAGGATCATGTCTCGGCAGGTCGCCACTACCGTGGCTAAAAATCCTCGTGCGTCCCCTCACGTACTCCACAAAGTCGCGGACCACCGAGCGTGAAATCCCCGTCAGCGTAGACAAATGGTGTGCCTGCGCCGTTGCTTGGAAGGAGCCAGGTGCCGAGTATTCGCGATAGCCAACATCACGTGGATCGACAACCACATTCTCAAAAATGCTGGTTCCGGATGCCGACAATTGCTGTCCGAAGCCGTCCCAATCGTCGAAAAGTGAAACTCCTGGCGCATCACGATTGATGAACACGAACGCGTCCCGCCCCTCCTCATCGAGGGCATGCACCTGGATCCAATCGGCATACAAACTACCCGTGCTGTAGAACTTGGTTCCGGAAACAAGCAGCTCATCGCCTTCGCGACGAATCGTGGTGTTTAGCTCGCCGGCAGTATTGCCCACCTCGGTTAACGCGTTGCCGATGGCGATCTCCCCGGATCCTACTTTGGCTAACCACCTCCGTCGGTACTCAGATTCGGGCGCAACCAGGAGCGATTCCACCGCCAAGAAATGCGGGCGCAGCCCTTGCGCTAGGTTCGAATCAGCCGCGGCCAACTCGACGAGCACTTCGAAAGCCTCGGGCAAAGACAGCCCTAGACCTCCATATTCAGTGGGCACACGGAGGCGCGTGAATCCTCCGGCTTTTAGCTTTACGACGAGCTCCCGACTGAAGTTCCTTTCTGTCTCTCGTTCGGCGGCACTGCTCGCAATCTCTTCGAAAACAGGTGTGAGCTGCTCAATTACATTCTGTACGGTACTCATGCGTTTACCTCCACTGCCTCTCGGTTCGCTGCAGCCGTCGAATTTTCTCGACCGATGCGGTAGCTTGCCCCGCGGTGATTGTCAGGAAGGCGATCACCTGCACCAAAGAGCTTGTTGCGCAATGAGCCTGGCGTGTACTTAGTTTTATAACGCCCAAGTTTTTGCAGCTCAGGAACTACATATTCCACGATGTCTTCGAAAGACCCTGGAGTAATGGCGTAGGCGAAGTTGAAACCATCCAGGTCCGTTTCGTCCTGGATGCGGGCAAGTTCAGAGGCAACCTGGGCGCCCGAACCAACAAGTACCGGTCCGAATCCGCCGATACCGGTTGATTCTCCCAGCTTGCGCACGGTCCATGCGCCTTCACCTGTGCCATTGCTGATGGTTGCTGCTGTGGACTGGATTGCGTTGGATTCGATGTTGGTGATTGGCTCGTCCAGGTCGTAGAGCGACAGATCAGCACCGGTCCATCCGGACATGAGGGTTAAACCGCCAACGGGGTCGATGTACTGCTTGTATTCAGCAAGTTTGTCCAAGGCGTCCTGCTCCGTCGCACCCGTAATAATGGTTTCCATTGCAAAGACTCGGATGGAATATGGGTCGCGTCCCGCCTCAACTGCCGAAGCACGAATCTTGGCTACGGTTTCCTTCATCGTTTCAACGGTATTGGAATTAATGAACACTGCTTCCGCGTTTTCACCAGCGAAGCGAAGGCCACGCGGCGATGCGCCCGCCTGATAAATCACTGGGGTGCGCTGAATGCTCGGCTCTGTGATCGCAATTCCTGGCACGTCGAAATGCTCGCCATGATGGTTGATAGCGTGCACCTTTTTCGGATCAGTGAAGACGCCGGTTTCCTTGTTGTACTGCACGGCATCGTCTTCCCATGATCCCTCGAGGAGCTTGTAGATGACCTCGAGGTATTCGTCGGCACGGTCGTAGCGCTGGTCGTGGGGAAGCTGATCAGTCTCTCCCATGTTTTGCGCAGCTGAGGGAAGGTAGCCGGTGACAACATTCCAGCCCACACGCCCCTCACTTAAGTGGTCGATGGTAGCGAGCCTGCGCGCGAATGGGTAGGGATGTTCATAGGCAGTACCCGCTGTGATGCCGAATCCTAGGTTCTGGGTGGCATGAGCCATCGCCGAGACCAGCAGGATTGGGTCATTGACGGGGACTTGGGTGCCGGCACGCAAGGTCGCTTCGTTACTGGAGCCATACACGTCGTAGGTTCCCAGCACGTCTGCGATGAAGAGCCCGTCGAAAAGGCCCTTTTCCAAGGTCTTCGCAAGATTGACCCAGTAGTCGATCGTGTTGTAGTCGCGGGCGTGGTCTTGTGGGTGCTTCCACAAGCCGGGCGACTGATGGGCAACGCAATTCATATCGAATGCATTGAAAAGAATGTGGCGGTTATTAGCCATTGATACTCCATTTCTAGACTACTTAGTCTGGTAATGGAATACCGTACGATCTACTAGTGCGCACGGACAACGAATTGAGCCACGCTGAATCAAACCTTCAGAAATGCCACAAGGCGATGGCTTGTATGCCATCGCCTTGAAATTTCGCTCTGCTTAGACGTCCCTAGACATCCCTATACATCCAGGAAGCGGACGTCCTTCGCCTTACGAGTAATGAAGGAGCGGCGAGCCGCAACATCATCGCCCATCAGAACCGAGAACAACTCGTCGGCACGCTGTGCGTCCTCAACGTCCACGCGGCGCAGAATGCGATGCTCGGGATCGAGCGTAGTCTCCCACAGCTCGTTCGGATTCATCTCGCCGAGACCCTTGTAGCGTTGGATGCCATCGTCGGTGTTGATCTTGCGACCCGCAGCCAAGCCTTCCTCGAGCTCTTGATCGCGCTCGGCATCGGAGTAGGCATAACCAGGTTCACCCTTTTGCCACTTCAGCTTGTATAGAGGTGGGTTTGCCAGGTAGACGTGGCCTTCCTCGATCAGCTCCGGCATGAAGCGGAAGAGCAAGGTCAAAAGCAGCGTTGCAATGTGCTGGCCGTCGACGTCAGCGTCAGCCATCAGCACAATCTTGTGGTAGCGCAGCTTCTTAATGTCAAACTCTTCATTAATACCAGTACCCAACGCGGTAATGATCGCCTGGACCTCGGCATTCTTCAAAATGCGGTCCATGCGGGCCTTTTCCACGTTGAGGATCTTGCCACGCAGCGGAAGGATTGCCTGGTACATCGAGTCACGGCCCTGCTTTGCGGAACCACCTGCGGAGTCGCCCTCCACGATGAACAGCTCGGACTTCACCGGATCCTTGGAACGGCAATCAGCGAGCTTGCCGGGCAGGCCGCCCATGTCCGTAGCGGACTTACGACGAACCAGGTCACGAGCCTTACGCGCAGCCTGACGAGCGTGCGAGGACGATACCGCCTTATTGACGATTGCCTTTGCCTCGGCAGGGTTGGCATCGAACCAGAACGCCAGGTGCTCATTGACGGCCTTCTGCACGAAGCTCTTGATCTCGGTGTTGCCCAGCTTCGTCTTCGTCTGACCTTCAAACTGCGGATCACCAATACGTGCGGACACGACAGCGGCTAGACCCTCACGGCAATCCTCACCGGTGAGGTTGGGATCCTTGTCCTTGATCAGCTTGTGCTCGCGCGCGTACCTGTTCATCAACGAAGTCAATGCGGAACGGAAACCCTCTTCGTGGGTACCGCCCTCATGGGTGTTGATCGTGTTGGCGAAGGTGTGCACGGACTCCGAAAACCCGGTGTTCCACTGCATCGCGATTTCGACCTCGTGGTCGTCGCCCTTGGCCTCAAAACCAACGATGGAAGGGTGAATAACCGTTTTGTTCTTATTCAAGAACTTTACGTAATCCACCAGACCGTCTGGGTAGTGATAGGTGACCTTCTTCTCACGCTTCTTCAGCTTCTTAGGAGCAATTTCTGCTCCTGCCTCATCAGCCACAGTTTCTTCTACCGCGGCATCATCGAAAGAATCACCGTCGATGGCCTCGGCTGTATCTCCTGCTTCCGCGAGTGCTTCGAGTTCCAGCTCTTCGTCGCTAACCCGCTCGTCTTTGAGCGTAATGGTCAGGCCCTTGTTCAGGAACGCCATTTCCTGGAGGCGACGCGAAATCGTGTCATAGTCGAATTCAGTTGTCTCAAAAATCTCCGGGTCCGGCCAGAAGCGGATAGTGGTGCCGGTACCGCGAGCGTTGCCGCCCTCGATCAGTGGATCTGGAACCGAATTGTTCATGTTCTGGATCCAGTGCTTTCCATCGCGCTTGATATCAGCCTCAAGGCGCGTGGAAAGAGCATTTACCACGGAGATACCCACACCGTGCAGACCGCCGGAGACAGCGTAGGAATCCGAGTCGAACTTACCGCCAGCATGCAGCTGGGTCATAACAACCTGAACCGTTGGGGCACCTGTAGGGTGCATTTCCACCGGAATGCCACGACCATTGTCAACGACCTGGACACCACCGTCGGCGAGAAGTGTGACATCTACGCGATCCGCGTAACCAGCCATTGCTTCATCGACGGAGTTATCTACGACCTCCCAGATCAGGTGGTGCAGACCTCGTGGTCCGGTCGAACCGATGTACATGCCTGGGCGCTTGCGCACGGCTTCGAGACCCTCAAGGATGGTGATCGATGAGGCATCATAGTGTGATTCGTTGTTAGCCACGTGAAACCTAGTACTCCTGTCGCGCTATGGACTTCTAACCTTATCGATCTTACACTCTAAGGGGCACCTATGGTGGCAGGGGTCTAGTGCGTTTCAGGGCCATTACTGCGCCGGATTCGGCGTTTTCCCAGGTCAGATTTTAGCCATAAGTATCGCGCGGACCACGACCCTTGACGTGTAGTGGCCCATAACGCCAACTTTTCGTCTTCGGCGGGTAAACATGCAGGTCAGTAATCACACCAGCACCAATTTTCTCGGCAATGTTGCGCAGGATCTGAGGTTTCATCATTTTCAGCTGTGAGGCCCAGGCGGTCGTATCAGTAGAAATGAATAAGGTCGACTCTTTCACCATCTCTACGGTGGTGTGCTGTGCGATCTTCTCCCCCACCAATTCGTCCCAGCGACCCATCACCCAACCAAGAGCGAGTGGCTTTGCCCAATCTCGGTTGCGCACCTCTTGTTTGAGCACGTCACTGAAGCCTTTTACCTGGTAGCTGCGGCGCGGAGCTCGACCATCCGGGCCACTGGGTCGCCCTGGCCCGTAGTAGCGGCTCTTCTTTTGCGCACCGGGTTTCTCCAGATCGATGCCCGGCACCCGGATTCCTTCATCTGCAGATTCCTCGGTGAGACGGCCGAGTGCGCGCTTGGGGACGACGTTTCTGCCCTGCCGATGCAAATCAGGAACCTTGCCGTTTCGCTTCTTTGCAGTTTTTCGCAGATTTTCAAAAGTCTCGGAGACTAGGTCATTTTCTTCGGCCATTAGGCTTCCTCGATCCGAGAAATGCGCTGTGGCACTGAACCTTCTGAGTCCTGCGACGCGGGCAGATCAACCATGTCGATCTTGTATCGCGCGGAAACTGCGTCGGCCAAGTTTTCCGGCAGATCATCGCCCACCGCAGCCGTGATTAAAACTTGTTCGGCCTGCTCAGCAACGTGCACCAAGCGTTGGCGGCGCTTAGTGTCGAGTTCGGCGAACACGTCGTCGAGAATTAACACCGGGTCTGAGCCATGCGAGGCCAACAGCTGAAACTCCGCAAGATGCAACGACAATGCGAATGACCAGGATTCCCCGTGGCTTGCGAAACCCTTAGCGGGTTGATCGCCCAAGATCAGATGCAGGTCGTCGCGGTGTGGCCCCACAAGGGTTAGGCCGCGGTCGATCTCGTTGCGGCGACGTCGGCCGAGCTCACTGAGCATCGCGGCCTCGATGACCTGCGGATCCCGCGTGGATTCACCGGCCATGTGGCGCACAGCATCGTCAACTGTCGAGGAGTAATACACCGACGCCGGCCGGGATTCAGGAGCGATTGCTGAATAAGCATCGTGGATGAGTGGCGCAAGCTCGTCGATAAGCGAAAGTCGTGCGGCGATGACCTGCGAACCGTGACTTGCCAACTGTGCGTCCCAGACATCCAACGTGGTCAGCGCGCTCGCGCCGTCGGGGTGATCGTAGCCGCGACGCAGGTCAAAGCCCGAATTCTTCAAAAGCGCATTGCGCTGGCGCATGATCTTGTCATAATCGGCCTTCACTCCGGCCAAGCGAGGCGTGCGAATAGCAATGAGATCGTCCATGAATCGGCGCCGCTCGGCGGGCTCGCCCTTGACCAGCGCCAGATCCTCGGGTGCAAAAAGCACGGTGTGCAAAACGCCAAGCAACTCGCGCGGTGACTTCAGGCGCGTGCGATTGATCTGCGCCTGGTTGGCACCCTGAGCCTTGATCAGTAGATGGGAAGTCAACTCGCGGCCGTCGTTGACCGTGGTAGTGGAGATCCTGGCGTTGTCGGCGCCGCTGCGAATCAGCGGCTGATCGGAGGGCACACGGTGGCTGGACAAATGAGCCATGTAGCCAATGGCCTCGACGATATTTGTTTTGCCGAAGCCATTGCGCCCCGAAAAAACTGTTACTCCCGGGGTCAGATCCAGTGAAAGTTCTTGCCAGGAGCGAAAATCGCGCAAGTCAAGATGCCGTAAATACACGCTGAATCTACGCTGCTTTAGCCTGGTAGGCGTACCGGCATAAGCAGGTAGGTGAAGTCTGTTTTCGGAGTGAGGAACGTGCCATCAGCTTCGGCTTCGGGCATGTTTTCTGGCTCCGGGATCATAATTGCTGGACGCGAAGGCTCGGTGAAGCCGAATACCGCGCGGTCGGTGTCAATGACGTTCAACCCGTCCTTCAGGTAGCCGGAATTGAATGCGATGACCAGCTCATCTGCACCGGTGAAAGCGCAAGGAATGGTTTCGCTGGCCTCGCCAGATTCTGCCCCAGAGGCAAAGAGGCTCAGCTCGCCTGGGCGAAATTCCATGCGCAGCTGGGCGTTGCGGTCAGCCACCAAACTGACGCGGCGGATGGCCTCGAGCAGCGGCGTAATTTCGATACTTGCCATCGAGGTGTGCGTCTTTGGCAAAAGTGGCTGAATATTCGGGAAGTCCGCATCGAGCATACGGGTGGTGGTTTCGCGATTCGCAGAATGCAGGCCGAACAGACCCTCGGCGCCGATATTGTCGCCGGTGCCCACAGCGATCTCAATTGGCTCATCAAGGTGAGTATCCAAAGTACGAGCATTATCCAGCAGAGTTTTTGCAGGGATGAGCAGGTCTGCCTTCACATCCGGTGAGACTGGCTCCCACTCGAGGGTGCGCAGCGCCAGGCGGAAACGGTCAGTTGCAGCCAGCTGAACATGGGAGCCGTTAACTTCCATGTGAACGCCGGTGAGCATGGGAAGTGTGTCATCCTTACCCGCTGCAGATGCCACCTGAGTGACAGCGCTGACGAAAAGCGAAGGGCTGATCCGGCCCGTGGTTTCCGGCAGAGTTGGCAGCTGAGGGTAATCATCCAATGGCATCAAAGGCAGTTCGAAGCGTGCCGATCCACCCTGGAGCAAAAGCTTCGATCCACCGACAACCTTCACCTCGACTGGTTTTGCGGGCATGTTTGCCACGATGTCTGCCATCAATTTGCCGGCCACTGCGATACGCCCTGGTTGATCCACCTCGGCCGCGATGCGAACGCGGGAAGAAACCTCATAGTCGAATCCCGCGAATTCCAAACCTGCATCGTCTGCGGTAATTACAACTGCGCGAAGAACTGGCTGGGTGTTCTTCGTTGGAAGCGCACGGGCAACCCAAGCCACCGCATCCGACAAATCATCTTTGTGAACACGGAATGACACGTTGTTGCCGTCCATAGTTTGCTTCGAACTCCTTGAAATCTGATTCATGCTGCGGGATTTTTGGCATGCCAAGCACCCAGAAATAACAAATATTGATCACCACTCTATGTCGGAAGGTGAAAGTTTGTCACTCTGGCGATTTCTTGTAATTCGAAGCCTCACCGCGAAGTTGTCCCCATCCCCTTCTTCTACAAGTTAATTATTAGTAGAAAATTTGGTAACTACAGTAAGTCCTGTGCGATCTGTGGATGAGACCCTGTTTCGCAAGCTTATCTCGGCGTTTCGGCGTGTGATTTTGCCTGTGGATAACTTGTGGATAAATCGGTCCCTCTGTGGATAGATTTCGAGTCAAAGTGATTCTCCACAGGATTAATGGATTCATCCACCATTGTTTAACAGGTAAAACGGAGTTATCCACAGGCAAGAGTGCGATGTGACTCAGACTACATTGTGTGCAAAGTCATTAAATTACAAGTCTGTAATTACACGGATGTGGATAACTCTGTGGAAAGTGTGGAAAACCCCCATCTCTCCTGTTCAAGGTACTAATTACAGGAGAAATTGGGGGTTATGGGAGAAGAAATCGTCGCGAAGCGAAAAATCCTAACTACACGCGACCGCGATTCTTAATGATCTGCGTGAGTTCCTGGATCTCGTCATAAGTGTCGCGCTTTTCGGTCATTTCCTTGCGGATTTTCCGATCGGCGTACATCACGGTCGTATGATCCTTGCCGCCGAATTCGTCGCCGATCTTCGGCAGGGACAATTCAGTGAGCTCACGGCACAAATACATCGCAATCTGGCGCGCATGCGCCACCGCACGAGTCTTGCCCGCACCGGTCAACGTACTTACCGAAACATCGAAATACTCCGCGGCCGCCTCTTTGATCGTGCTGGCGTTGATCTCCACAGTCCCGCCCTCGGGCAGAATGTCGCGCAGCGCAATTTGAGCAACGTCCATCGTGATCGGCTCGTTGATCAGCGAAGAGTAGGCCGAAACCCTGATCAGGGCGCCTTCAAGCTCGCGTATCGACGATTCGAACTTCGAAGCAATCAGTTCCAAAACAGCGTGATCGACGTGTGTCCCGTCGGCTGCGGCCTTCTTCATCAAAATCGCAATGCGAGTTTCAAGATCTGGTGGCTGAACATCGGTGATCAAACCTCCCTCGAAACGTGTGCGCAGACGATCCTCCAAGGTAGTTAGCTGTTTTGGAGGACGGTCTGAGGACAAAATGATCTGTTTATTCGACTGATGCAGCGAATTGAAGGTGTGGAAGAACTCTTCCTGAGTACCTTCCTTGCCCTCAAGGAACTGGATATCGTCGACCATCAAAATATCCAGATTGCGGTAGCGACGCTTAAAGGATTCCTGGCGGTCGTCTCGCACTGAGTTGATGTAGTCGTTGGTGAATTCCTCACTGGAGACGTACTTAATGCGCAGTCCAGGCTGCAAAAGCTGCGCGTAATTGCCCGCCGCATGCAAAAGGTGCGTCTTGCCCAGACCGGAACCACCCCAGATGAAAAGTGGGTTGTAGGCGCGGGCGGGATTTTCCGCCACCGCCACCGCTGCGCCGTTCGCGAAGCGGTTTGACGAACCAATGACGAAGTTCTCGAAAGTGTACTTCGGATTCAGGCTGGTTTCCCGGTCCGGGTCGTGGGCCGGCTTCTCGCGGGGCAGGCGTTGCGGCTGCTCAACGATCGGGTGCGAGCGGTGATCGGCGATGGGCTGCTTCGCAGGTTCAGTGTGAGCGCGTGAAAGCTGCTCGATGCCAAAGGAGTACTGATTGCCGACCTCGGGATACTGAGTATCGCTGTAGGTTGCGGTCCACTCATCGTGTTGGGGCGCCTGCTGTGGTGCTTGCTGGTATTGCTGCGGGGTGTGCGGAACCTGAGGTTGTACCTGAGGTTGTACCTGAGACTGGACTGGAGGTTGGGCCTGTGGTGCCTGTGGTGCAGTTTGGACAGGGGGTACCTCTGGTTGATGTTGCTGGACCGACACCGCAATGGTGGTGGGATGCCCCAAATGCCGCGACAAAGAAGCAGTGATGTGTTCGCCTAAAGTTTCTTCGATCACTGCCTTTGCGGCGGTGTGCGGTGCGCTCAAAATCGCGTAACCATCAACAATCATCACTGGACGAACAAGTTGAAGATATGCCCGTTCTTGATGAGTGAACGTTGGAACATCAGAATTTGGCCGTTCTGATAACTCCAACAATTCGTCGACGACTGAGCGCCAAAGCACGTCGACTTGCTGATACTGATCCGCCACTTAAGACCTCGAGTCTGTCTAAAACAAAAATTAATTACTACTTATGCCGATCGGGCTTTTCCGACCGATCCTGGCTGTGGATCAGTGTTCTGGCCGATCG